>NZ_JBQBFC010000006.1:0-20150 GCF_051919235.1 Aeromonas sp. 95A | reverse complement strand
ATTGCTAAGGTTAATAGGGAAACACGATAGAATCCGAACAGCACCTAGAGCAGCAGTTGGGGCAATTGGCCCAGTCCACAGGCAGAACCAAATCATGGTTGGCAAACCAAGCTATCCAGGATTATTTGGCGCGAGAAGCCTGGCAGATCACGGAAGTTGAAGCCGCATTGCGTGAAGCGGATGCGGGCGACTTTGTGCCTGAAAAGGAGATGATGGCGAAGTTCAATCGGTGGGGTATCAATGCAGGTTAAATGGCTGCGTAAGGCTGCACTGAACCTTGAGGATGCTCACGATCACTTAGCAAAAGAGAACTCCAGGGTGGCCCAGGAGTTTGTATTAGAGGTGTATCGCTTGGTTCACTTGTTGGTAGATCAGCCAGCAATGGGACGGCCAGGGCGCGTTCCTGGTACACGAGAGCTTGTGGTGCAACCCTATCCGTTCCTCATTCCGTATCGAGTAAAGGGCGAAGAGATCCACATTTTGAGGGTGTTTCATACTCGCTTGCGCCTACCCAGCCACTGGTAGAGGTAAACATAAAAGCGATTATGCGCACCGGGTTTTGGACCCATCACGTGCAATGTCGGCCGTGGACATTGATCCATCCAGCGCCGGTTTGAGACCCCCGCGACGCTTTCTGGATGGGTCCTGCGTTATCATGCGAACAAGTGCCACTCAGACGGAGCAGAACAGCTCTGGTGGGGCCTGTGCGGCGCACGTTGACCGGGTTTGCAGCATGGCGTGACCGATGTTATTGTGTAATTACAAATGCAATTACTTGGTGTATGGCTATGGGCACGATCAATCTTCGCATCGACGACGATCTTAAGACTCGTTCGTATGCTGTCCTTGAAAAACTGGGCGTAACCCCCTCGGAGCTGCTGCGGCAAACCCTGGAGTATGTTGCTTCCCAGGAGCGGTTGCCGTTTCGGACGACCGTGGTAACGGAGGATGAGGAGGCGCTGCTTGCCCTCGTTCGTGAGCGGCTGGCCAGCCCCCAGAAAGGGATCAGGGTGTCGCTGGATGACCTTTGAGCTTGAGTTCGATCCACGAGCGTGGAAGGAGTGGAAGAAGCTGGGTGATACCGTGCGCCAGCAGTTCAAAAAGAAGCTCGCAGAGGTACTGGAGCGACCGAGGGTCGAGGCCAACCGCCTGCATGGGCTGCCGGACTGCTACAAGATCAAGCTGCGTGGGGCGGGTTATCGGTTGGTTTACCAGGTGCAGGATGAGCGGGTGCTGGTATTCGTGGTCGCGGTGGGGAAACGAGAGCGGGAGCAGGTGTATCTGGACGCGGGATCGCGTGTGAATAGCTGATAAATGCCCCTGCTTATCCTGTGCGGATAACGCAGGCACTGCGCGGGTTTGCGGACGTTGCGGCAGCGGCAGCAGTGCGGTAACGTACTGTCCAGAAAAGACAAACCCCGAATCTCTGCGATCAACTTGGCGGAAGAGTGCAGAAAGTTCGGGGCCGTGACTTAATCACATGAGAAGTCTATCACATGGATCACATCAAACAACCCTCCTGCACCGCCAATAAGCGCGGTGCCAGATGGTAAAACCAGCGCTTCTAGCTGCTGCATTCGTCGAACGTCTCCCTCGTCGCCCTTACTGCACTAATGATAAATCGTCAGGGCTGCTCATTCGTCCGCAGGCTACCGCACTGGGCTATCTCCACATCCAGTACAACCCGCCTCCGCATGTATCCTCCTTGGTGTTCGACTTGGACAAGCCGGACGGTTACCACGCGTGGAAGGATGCAGGCTTGCCAGCCCCGCACTGGATCAGCGTTAACCGCACGAACGGCCATGCCCATATCGGGTATATGCTGGCGGCCCCTGTAGCCCGAACCAGTGCAGCACGGCAAAAGCCGTTGCGCTATCTGGCGGCCATAGAACATGTTCTAGCGAAGCGGCTAGGGGCCGACATGGGGTATTCAGGGCTGATCACCAAAAACCCTACCCATAGCGATTGGCTCACTGTCTGGCACCAAATCGAGCCCTACAGCCTCGACTACCTCGCCGAGTTCTGCCCGGATGCCGAGCTGGCGGCCTACAGCCGCCGCAGCCGCCAAGAGGCGAGCGGCCTAGGGCGTAACGTCGCCTTGTTCGATAACGTGCGTGAATGGGCCTATGGCGCGGTGAGGGGGTATTGGCTGCCCAATGGGTACGACGCCTGGGCAAACGCCGTGCAGGCGGCCTGTGGCAGCGCCAACGCCTTTGGGTTGGAGCAGGGCGGGCCGTTGCCTCCCAACGAGATCAAGGCCACGGCCAAGAGCATTGCCCGCTGGGTCTGGCAGCGCTTCAACCCCGCCGCATTCAGCGCCGTGCAGGCGCATCGAGGAGCCAAGGGGGGCAAGGTATCGAAGGGCGGGGGCAGGCCAAGGGATAGCGGCAGAGCGGCTGAGCTGTTACCGGAGGTACTGCGGCTCAAGGGGTTGGGGTACAGCAATCGGGACATTGCCGAGGATTTAGGGATCGGTTCGGCAAGTGTTAGCCGCTACCTCTCCAAAATCTCGCCAGAGTGATCCAGAAACAAGCCTTATCAGATAACAGCGCCCGCAGGGCGTTGTTATCGCCCTAAATGAATCTTTATAGAGAGCGGCTTGGCGAGGGGGGTAACTGCGTCCGCCCGTCCATCAGGGGCTTGTCCCCCTGTGGGCGGCAGCTGTTATCCCCGGAGCTGTCCTCTTTCTGCGGTTCGGATGGCTGCCAGGATCTCCCCGGCCTGCTCCGGGGTGAGCACTACAGCAGACCCTCCATCCCGGATCGCCTGGAGCTGGGCCGATAGGCCGTCCAGGTGCGCCCGATTAATCGTCACTGTGACGCTAATTCCCTGCTGTTTGGCACGGTAGGCGGCCTGACGTTCTGCCCCGCTCTTGGCGCCCCCGGTCTTTGGCCTGCCTCTGCGCCGCTTCACGCCGAACATGTCCACTGTGCCCAGATCTGCGGTGTCCTTCATGACCTATTTCCTGTCACTGTAACGGTAATTGATTATGTGTCACTGTGACGATAATTGGCAAGTTGCCGACCCCCTGTTTTTTTGCTGTACTGGCATTAAGCCAGCCTACCCGTATTACGTTGCTGCGCAACTACATACGGGGCTGTTGAGGGGCGCTGCCCCTTCAATCCCCCACCCCAAAACCACACCGGAGGCACCGTGGCCAAAGTCCCGAGAAGCACGACCGTGAGCGTCCGAATAGACCAGGCCACGGCGGAGGTATGGCGCCAGCAGGCGACCTCTGCTGGCCTCAGTGTATCGGACTGGATCAGGGGGGCGGTCGATGCTGGGCAGCAGACGCACATCCCCACGCCCCGCAAGCGCCCCTCACGCCCCCCACGGGATACCAGCAACGATGCTGACCCCGCTTTGATGCGGCAACTGGCCGCGCTTGGCTCGAACCTGAATCAGGTCGCTCGGGCACTCAACGAGTGCCGGAGTAAGGGTGATCGGATGCCGGTGTTAGAGGCGCTGGCCTATCTGCGGAGCATCGAGGCCGAGGCGGCCAAGTTGCTCCCCCGGCTACCGCCCCCACCCAAACCAAAGGCAAAGGGGGACGACGATGCACATTAAGTTTATGGCCCACGGCACAGGCTCTGGCGCTGCTGCCAGTGCCTACCTGATGGGGGATCTAGACCACAAGGGGGTTGCTCGGGCAGGCGTTGAGGTGCTGCGGGGAGACCCGGTGTTGTTCGGTGCCTTGGCCGACTCTCTGCCGTTCCAGCAGCGGTATACCAGCGCCGTTATCTCTTGGGCTACCGAAGAGGCACCGACAGAGGATGAAATCAACGCCGTGCTGGACGACTTCGAGAAGTTGGCTTTTGCCGGACTGGACAGGCAGGACGTACACCTGACCGCCGTCCTGCACCGCGAGGAAGATGGCGGTGTGCATGTCCACATCCTGATCCCCCGCGTTCACCTGGGCACGGGAAAATCCCTGAACGTAGCCCCGCCAGGTCAACGGAGCCACTTCGATTCGCTGCGGAACAAATGGAACTACGGAAAGGGCTGGGCACGGCCAGACGACCCGCTCAGGCGGCGGCCTGTGCAGCCCAGCTTTGACGTCTACAGGGACGCCAACGACCGCAAGGCAATCAAGAAACAGGTCTCGGAGTACCTGCTGGGGTTCATCGCCCAAGGGGTGATCACCAACGCCGCTGATCTGCGGCGAAAGGTCGTGGAAATGGGATGCGAAATCACGCGATCCGGTGCCGATCATCTCAGTATCAAGCCAGAGGGATACCCGAAGGCAATCAGACTCAAAGGGGAGATTTATGGAGCATCTTGGACAGTCGAAAACACTCTTGAGCGAGAGGATCGCGCAGCAGAAGCTCGCCGAACAGGTAGAGGCGGAACGGTGGACAAGGGAGCTGCACGATTCTGTCAGGAGCGAATTGATAAAGCTTGTGAAAGGCGAGCTGGATACAACCGTCAGCAATATGAAGGCCGCGACCGCACCGCTGAGATCGGCCATGAGGCAGTCCAGGAGGGAGGCCCTGTTGCTGAGGCGATTTTCCGGCATTTGGTGGAAAGCGTGTCTGATCGGCGCGTGCCTGTCATTGGGGCTCGGGTTCGGGAGCTGGGGGTTGTTGAGCTGGCTCGGCAGCGAGATCCAGCAGCGGATCACGACGCTCGAAGCCATCAAGGGGGTGGAGGTCATCGAGAGCAACGGCAAGGTGTACCTAGCAGCCCCCCAACTCGGGACTTTGATCAACATGAAAGACGGTCGCAAAGCCGTGGAGGTGCAGTGAATGACGGAACTGGAACGGATCTTGGTCGGCAGGCTGGAGCAAATCGAGACGACACACAGAGAGCAGACCGCGGCCTTGACGCTGCAATTACAGGAGCAGAGGCGCTCTTTGGCCGAGTATCAGGAGCACTTAAACGGGGTACTCAGCGACTTCGAGACGCTGTGCGGGGGTCTACAGCACGACTTCGGGGAGCTGTTGAACGCCGTGGAGACATCAGAGGCCACGACCAAGATAACGCTAGGTCGATTGAACACCAGTGTCGGGAGCTTGATGGGCGCGCTGAATACCTTGCTCAATGCGCGGAGCAAGTAGCGGCACTGGCGAAAGTGGAGAAGGCGAAGGGGCTAAGGATTGGGGGGCTTGGCATGTAAATCTGGTCGAAACCGAACCCCGCAAGATCCGGCCCTCAAACGGCCCTCAATGCGTCGCAAACTTTCAGGCCATAAACGGGTCAGGCAGGGGGAAGAAACGCGCCAGAATGCGGCTCAGGCGGTCGATTTTCGGCAGGGTGTCGATTTTGCCAGGTGAAGTCGGCTATTAAACATAATGGGCATTATGCGCTGACAGATTGGCATGGTGGCTTGCAATTGTGGAAGACAGTTCTTTATTCTGTTTACCATACTTTCAGTATGGCGACAGTCGTTATGGAGTAGCGTTAATACTACTCAAATAGTATGGCTTGCATTGTAGGTTCTCGTAGTAGTCCAATGTGCTACATTCACAATTTCTGATGCTGTGCAACGGTCGGTTTCACGTCTAGGAATTGGGGGCATACAGTTACCATTACCATTTAAAGAAATGGCTGTGAATTGCTCTGATTTTTCGGGTGGGCAGCCCTGCCGGGATAGAAAAACCTCAGTATAGTCAGTGCAACTACATACAATCCGCATCCAACTATCCACACCCAACCATTCCAAGATTCGTGGGTTGCACTATACAAAAATGCAAAAATAAGTGGACCGATTACACCCGTGAGGTGTGTCAAACTGGTCAGCAACCCTTGCAATTGTCCTTGTGCTACCTGACCGACACGAACAGATATAATTCCCTGCAAAGCGGGAAGAGTTATGCCACCACAAGCGAGTAACAGCACAACTGGCCAAACCATCCAGCTTTGCGTAATGACTGCCAATAAAAGTAGGCCACAGCCATCAGCCAAGATGCCAACCACGATAGCTTTCTGATCTCCCAAATGTTTAGCGATAAAACCAGCAGCAAGTCCTTGAAACAGTGCGTGTGTAAGCCCAAACACAGCCAATGAAACACCGACCATTACGCCATCCCATACGAAGCGCTCTTCTCCGAATAAAACCCATAATGTTGCAGGGATTTGGCCAATCAATTGAATGATGAAAAAGACAACTAGCAATCCCGATAATGGGGAGATCATCTCGCGTATGGAGGATGTGGTTTCATTGATTGTTTCATTCTTTATCTCGTCACTAACCTGATTAGCATTATGGGTCTCATGTAAAATGAATAGGGAGACCAGAAATGCCAGCCCGTTAATAGCAGCAGCGAACATAAACGGTGCCTGTACCGAAAGTTGACCTGCAAAACCACCAATGACTGGTCCAGCAATCATACCGCCACCAAAACAGGCACCCATCATACCAAACCAATGTGTCCTGGATTCCTCAGGTGTGACATCGGCAATTGTTGAGGCTGCAACAGCTCCAGTCGCACCGGTAATACCAGCAATTAAGCGTCCCAGATACAACACCCACACTACGCTGGCTGTTGCCATTAATGCGTAGTCCAGTGTTGCACCTAAAAGTGAAAGTAATAATACAGGGCGACGACCTATGCGATCTGACCAGCGGCCGAGAAGAGGGGCAAAAATCACTTGCATCATTGCATACAGCGCCAATAAAACACCGTAGTTCTCCGCAACATTAGCCTTTCCAACAAACTCCCGTAATAACGCCGGTAAGACAGGCATAATTATGCCAATCCCCATGGCATCTAAAAAAATGATGACCAGTGCCATCATCACAGTGCGGTTCATAGTTAACGCTCTCTATCGGTGATAGGGTTTGAAAAGTAACTCTATCAGTGATAGATTGTCAACAGCGAAAGGAGATAGTGATGGCACGACTAAGCTTGGACGACGTAATTTCAATGGCGCTCACCCTGCTGGACAGAGAGGGGCTAGAGGGCCTGACTACGCGTAAGCTGGCGCAGTCCCTCAAAATTGAGCAACCGACTCTGTATTGGCACGTGCGCAACAAGCAGACCCTTATGAACATGCTTTCAGAGGCAATACTGGTGAAGCATCACACCCGTTCAGTACCGTTACCGACTGAGAGTTGGCAGCAGTTTCTCCAGGAAAATGCTCTGAGTTTCCGTAAAGCATTATTGGTCCATCGTGATGGAGCCCGATTGCATATAGGGACCTCTCCTACGCCCCCCCAGTTTGAACAAGCAGAGGCGCAACTACGCTGTCTATGCGATGCAGGGTTTTCGGTCGAGGAGGCTCTTTTCATTCTGCAATCTATCAGCCATTTTACGCTGGGTGCAGTATTGGAAGAGCAAGCCACAAACCCGACAGAATACAATACAGTGATGGACGCTGTGCCACCATTATTACAGGAGGCATTTAATGTTCAGACGAGAACCACTGCTGAAACGGCCTTCCATTTCGGGCTGAAATCATTAATAGTTGGATTCTCTGCACAATTAGATGAAAAATATATGTCCATCCAGGGTAATAATAAATGATGCTGTCTATGGGGCAGTACTAACGGTAGTAATTTTAAATCTATCGCCAGTGATTTTTATTTTTCACGCGACAAATATTCTTGAAAATGTGTATGTGCATAGCCTTTGATAAATTAGGGAGATCCGAACAAGAGGGGGATTTCTTTGCGGGTCTGGCGGTGTTTGCCATTGAACTCGTAGTCAGCGAAGGTCAGTTGATGGCTCACGTTGGTTCTCATCCATGGTACTAAGAAAATCTGATGATCTCGTGTCAAGGATTTGTTCGCACCCTCCCCATCACGTCAAATAGAGCCTGTTTTCCAACTTAAATGTCCTGTTTGCTCACGGAGCAGATGTAGTATTACTTTTGAGTTTCCAACTTAAATGTCACATTTGGTATCGTTAACTCATTGAATACTTTGATCTGCCAGTTTCCAACTTAAATGGTTGTGATCAGTTTTCTTCAATACTCCCTCGTTGGAATGCTCGCGCAAGTAGGGGGTCGTGTCGAGTTTGTAGCCAAATGCTGACATGTTATCGATGTTCTGACTTTCACCCATTATCAGAATAATAACTCTGCTCTGCTCTGCTCCAGTCTGGATGGAGGGGGCCTCTTTTACATATTTATCCACATTACTTTGACCGCTTAGTTGGTCGGGAACCGTTTTACCTAGGAATATTGACGAGGTTTGAATGGCTGATCGCAGTGCTGAGTAGCGTAGATGGGGAGCATCTTCACTCTTGCTCTTGGCAAGAGCGGATTGAATTACCGGGGCAATCAAGATTAACGAAAAAAAGGCGATCAAGCGGCGGCTGTCGCTTTTTGGCATGGTGGCATGACGTAGTAGCACAATAGGTAACAAAGAGAGCAGAGCGATCAGCAGCGGTAATAGCAAGCTGGGTAGCATGGTGATACCGGTGCGATAGACCTCAGAAAACTCTTCGAAAAAGAGCAAAATTTCGGTTGGTGAGAGCCAGGAGTGATAGATCCCGAGGTGGGCGAGTTGGCTGAAAATGAAGTAGAAAAACAGCGCTGCTGTGATGATGTTGAACCCGCGACTGCGTACCCGCAGGGCGATAAAATAGAAGATAGCGCAGATAAACAGCCCTTCCCCTTTGTTGAAATGGGTTCCAAGGTTCAGGTAGGCGCGATAGCTCGCCTCTAGCAGTAGTGGCAAGGTAGCGGCCAACAGGGGCAGCAGGGCAAATATGGCCCATCGACGAATATGTGGCTTGTTCCAAAAAGTGCGGTTCATGGTCTTAGTTCCTGTTGGCATTTCATTACGATTTGCGACCTTCCCTTGGCCATTGAGGTTGAAGCTTTCCAGATAGGCTGTATCGATTGGGTGAGCGGAGGCTTGCGAACAACTCGATAATTTGGGCATCACGGGCGCATCCAGCGCCGTGCACGATACACCATTACCGCGCATAAGGGGGCGTTACGTTAAATCGGACGCCCTTTTTGCTGCCTGTTGTCCGTGCCTGTCATTCAGTAAAGGTGTAGTATCATGTAAACATTGTGGTTTGGTGGGGTGTGTATGAGTGTTATGTCTGTCCGTTTGCCGGATGAGGTAGAGCAGCAGTTGGGGCAATTGGCCCAGTCCACAGGCAGAACCAAATCATGGTTGGCAAACCAAGCTATCCAGGATTATTTGGCGCGAGAAGCCTGGCAGATCACGGAAGTTGAAGCCGCATTGCGTGAAGCGGATGCGGGCGACTTTGTGCCTGAAAAGGAGATGATGGCGAAGTTCAATCGGTGGGGTATCAATGCAGGTTAAATGGCTGCGTAAGGCTGCACTGAACCTTGAGGATGCTCACGATCACTTAGCAAAAGAGAACTCCAGGGTGGCCCAGGAGTTTGTATTAGAGGTGTATCGCTTGGTTCACTTGTTGGTAGATCAGCCAGCAATGGGACGGCCAGGGCGCGTTCCTGGTACACGAGAGCTTGTGGTGCAACCCTATCCGTTCCTCATTCCGTATCGAGTAAAGGGCGAAGAGATCCACATTTTGAGGGTGTTTCATACTCGCTTGCGCCTACCCAGCCACTGGTAGAGGTAAACATAAAAGCGATTATGCGCACCGGGTTTTGGACCCATCACGTGCAATGTCGGCCGTGGACATTGATCCATCCAGCGCCGGTTTGAGACCCCCGCGACGCTTTCTGGATGGGTCCTGCGTTATCATGCGAACAAGTGCCACTCAGACGGAGCAGAACAGCTCTGGTGGGGCCTGTGCGGCGCACGTTGACCGGGTTTGCAGCATGGCGTGACCGATGTTATTGTGTAATTACAAATGCAATTACTTGGTGTATGGCTATGGGCACGATCAATCTTCGCATCGACGACGATCTTAAGACTCGTTCGTATGCTGTCCTTGAAAAACTGGGCGTAACCCCCTCGGAGCTGCTGCGGCAAACCCTGGAGTATGTTGCTTCCCAGGAGCGGTTGCCGTTTCGGACGACCGTGGTAACGGAGGATGAGGAGGCGCTGCTTGCCCTCGTTCGTGAGCGGCTGGCCAGCCCCCAGAAAGGGATCAGGGTGTCGCTGGATGACCTTTGAGCTTGAGTTCGATCCACGAGCGTGGAAGGAGTGGAAGAAGCTGGGTGATACCGTGCGCCAGCAGTTCAAAAAGAAGCTCGCAGAGGTACTGGAGCGACCGAGGGTCGAGGCCAACCGCCTGCATGGGCTGCCGGACTGCTACAAGATCAAGCTGCGTGGGGCGGGTTATCGGTTGGTTTACCAGGTGCAGGATGAGCGGGTGCTGGTATTCGTGGTCGCGGTGGGGAAACGAGAGCGGGAGCAGGTGTATCTGGACGCGGGATCGCGTGTGAATAGCTGATAAATGCCCCTGCTTATCCTGTGCGGATAACGCAGGCACTGCGCGGGTTTGCGGACGTTGCGGCAGCGGCAGCAGTGCGGTAACGTACTGTCCAGAAAAGACAAACCCCGAATCTCTGCGATCAACTTGGCGGAAGAGTGCAGAAAGTTCGGGGCCGTGACTTAATCACATGAGAAGTCTATCACATGGATCACATCAAACAACCCTCCTGCACCGCCAATAAGCGCGGTGCCAGATGGTAAAACCAGCGCTTCTAGCTGCTGCATTCGTCGAACGTCTCCCTCGTCGCCCTTACTGCACTAATGATAAATCGTCAGGGCTGCTCATTCGTCCGCAGGCTACCGCACTGGGCTATCTCCACATCCAGTACAACCCGCCTCCGCATGTATCCTCCTTGGTGTTCGACTTGGACAAGCCGGACGGTTACCACGCGTGGAAGGATGCAGGCTTGCCAGCCCCGCACTGGATCAGCGTTAACCGCACGAACGGCCATGCCCATATCGGGTATATGCTGGCGGCCCCTGTAGCCCGAACCAGTGCAGCACGGCAAAAGCCGTTGCGCTATCTGGCGGCCATAGAACATGTTCTAGCGAAGCGGCTAGGGGCCGACATGGGGTATTCAGGGCTGATCACCAAAAACCCTACCCATAGCGATTGGCTCACTGTCTGGCACCAAATCGAGCCCTACAGCCTCGACTACCTCGCCGAGTTCTGCCCGGATGCCGAGCTGGCGGCCTACAGCCGCCGCAGCCGCCAAGAGGCGAGCGGCCTAGGGCGTAACGTCGCCTTGTTCGATAACGTGCGTGAATGGGCCTATGGCGCGGTGAGGGGGTATTGGCTGCCCAATGGGTACGACGCCTGGGCAAACGCCGTGCAGGCGGCCTGTGGCAGCGCCAACGCCTTTGGGTTGGAGCAGGGCGGGCCGTTGCCTCCCAACGAGATCAAGGCCACGGCCAAGAGCATTGCCCGCTGGGTCTGGCAGCGCTTCAACCCCGCCGCATTCAGCGCCGTGCAGGCGCATCGAGGAGCCAAGGGGGGCAAGGTATCGAAGGGCGGGGGCAGGCCAAGGGATAGCGGCAGAGCGGCTGAGCTGTTACCGGAGGTACTGCGGCTCAAGGGGTTGGGGTACAGCAATCGGGACATTGCCGAGGATTTAGGGATCGGTTCGGCAAGTGTTAGCCGCTACCTCTCCAAAATCTCGCCAGAGTGATCCAGAAACAAGCCTTATCAGATAACAGCGCCCGCAGGGCGTTGTTATCGCCCTAAATGAATCTTTATAGAGAGCGGCTTGGCGAGGGGGGTAACTGCGTCCGCCCGTCCATCAGGGGCTTGTCCCCCTGTGGGCGGCAGCTGTTATCCCCGGAGCTGTCCTCTTTCTGCGGTTCGGATGGCTGCCAGGATCTCCCCGGCCTGCTCCGGGGTGAGCACTACAGCAGACCCTCCATCCCGGATCGCCTGGAGCTGGGCCGATAGGCCGTCCAGGTGCGCCCGATTAATCGTCACTGTGACGCTAATTCCCTGCTGTTTGGCACGGTAGGCGGCCTGACGTTCTGCCCCGCTCTTGGCGCCCCCGGTCTTTGGCCTGCCTCTGCGCCGCTTCACGCCGAACATGTCCACTGTGCCCAGATCTGCGGTGTCCTTCATGACCTATTTCCTGTCACTGTAACGGTAATTGATTATGTGTCACTGTGACGATAATTGGCAAGTTGCCGACCCCCTGTTTTTTTGCTGTACTGGCATTAAGCCAGCCTACCCGTATTACGTTGCTGCGCAACTACATACGGGGCTGTTGAGGGGCGCTGCCCCTTCAATCCCCCACCCCAAAACCACACCGGAGGCACCGTGGCCAAAGTCCCGAGAAGCACGACCGTGAGCGTCCGAATAGACCAGGCCACGGCGGAGGTATGGCGCCAGCAGGCGACCTCTGCTGGCCTCAGTGTATCGGACTGGATCAGGGGGGCGGTCGATGCTGGGCAGCAGACGCACATCCCCACGCCCCGCAAGCGCCCCTCACGCCCCCCACGGGATACCAGCAACGATGCTGACCCCGCTTTGATGCGGCAACTGGCCGCGCTTGGCTCGAACCTGAATCAGGTCGCTCGGGCACTCAACGAGTGCCGGAGTAAGGGTGATCGGATGCCGGTGTTAGAGGCGCTGGCCTATCTGCGGAGCATCGAGGCCGAGGCGGCCAAGTTGCTCCCCCGGCTACCGCCCCCACCCAAACCAAAGGCAAAGGGGGACGACGATGCACATTAAGTTTATGGCCCACGGCACAGGCTCTGGCGCTGCTGCCAGTGCCTACCTGATGGGGGATCTAGACCACAAGGGGGTTGCTCGGGCAGGCGTTGAGGTGCTGCGGGGAGACCCGGTGTTGTTCGGTGCCTTGGCCGACTCTCTGCCGTTCCAGCAGCGGTATACCAGCGCCGTTATCTCTTGGGCTACCGAAGAGGCACCGACAGAGGATGAAATCAACGCCGTGCTGGACGACTTCGAGAAGTTGGCTTTTGCCGGACTGGACAGGCAGGACGTACACCTGACCGCCGTCCTGCACCGCGAGGAAGATGGCGGTGTGCATGTCCACATCCTGATCCCCCGCGTTCACCTGGGCACGGGAAAATCCCTGAACGTAGCCCCGCCAGGTCAACGGAGCCACTTCGATTCGCTGCGGAACAAATGGAACTACGGAAAGGGCTGGGCACGGCCAGACGACCCGCTCAGGCGGCGGCCTGTGCAGCCCAGCTTTGACGTCTACAGGGACGCCAACGACCGCAAGGCAATCAAGAAACAGGTCTCGGAGTACCTGCTGGGGTTCATCGCCCAAGGGGTGATCACCAACGCCGCTGATCTGCGGCGAAAGGTCGTGGAAATGGGATGCGAAATCACGCGATCCGGTGCCGATCATCTCAGTATCAAGCCAGAGGGATACCCGAAGGCAATCAGACTCAAAGGGGAGATTTATGGAGCATCTTGGACAGTCGAAAACACTCTTGAGCGAGAGGATCGCGCAGCAGAAGCTCGCCGAACAGGTAGAGGCGGAACGGTGGACAAGGGAGCTGCACGATTCTGTCAGGAGCGAATTGATAAAGCTTGTGAAAGGCGAGCTGGATACAACCGTCAGCAATATGAAGGCCGCGACCGCACCGCTGAGATCGGCCATGAGGCAGTCCAGGAGGGAGGCCCTGTTGCTGAGGCGATTTTCCGGCATTTGGTGGAAAGCGTGTCTGATCGGCGCGTGCCTGTCATTGGGGCTCGGGTTCGGGAGCTGGGGGTTGTTGAGCTGGCTCGGCAGCGAGATCCAGCAGCGGATCACGACGCTCGAAGCCATCAAGGGGGTGGAGGTCATCGAGAGCAACGGCAAGGTGTACCTAGCAGCCCCCCAACTCGGGACTTTGATCAACATGAAAGACGGTCGCAAAGCCGTGGAGGTGCAGTGAATGACGGAACTGGAACGGATCTTGGTCGGCAGGCTGGAGCAAATCGAGACGACACACAGAGAGCAGACCGCGGCCTTGACGCTGCAATTACAGGAGCAGAGGCGCTCTTTGGCCGAGTATCAGGAGCACTTAAACGGGGTACTCAGCGACTTCGAGACGCTGTGCGGGGGTCTACAGCACGACTTCGGGGAGCTGTTGAACGCCGTGGAGACATCAGAGGCCACGACCAAGATAACGCTAGGTCGATTGAACACCAGTGTCGGGAGCTTGATGGGCGCGCTGAATACCTTGCTCAATGCGCGGAGCAAGTAGCGGCACTGGCGAAAGTGGAGAAGGCGAAGGGGCTAAGGATTGGGGGGCTTGGCATGTAAATCTGGTCGAAACCGAACCCCGCAAGATCCGGCCCTCAAACGGCCCTCAATGCGTCGCAAACTTTCAGGCCATAAACGGGTCAGGCAGGGGGAAGAAACGCGCCAGAATGCGGCTCAGGCGGTCGATTTTCGGCAGGGTGTCGATTTTGCCAGGTGAAGTCGGCTATTAAACATAATGGGCATTATGCGCTGACAGATTGGCATGGTGGCTTGCAATTGTGGAAGACAGTTCTTTATTCTGTTTACCATACTTTCAGTATGGCGACAGTCGTTATGGAGTAGCGTTAATACTACTCAAATAGTATGGCTTGCATTGTAGGTTCTCGTAGTAGTCCAATGTGCTACATTCACAATTTCTGATGCTGTGCAACGGTCGGTTTCACGTCTAGGAATTGGGGGCATACAGTTACCATTACCATTTAAAGAAATGGCTGTGAATTGCTCTGATTTTTCGGGTGGGCAGCCCTGCCGGGATAGAAAAACCTCAGTATAGTCAGTGCAACTACATACAATCCGCATCCAACTATCCACACCCAACCATTCCAAGATTCGTGGGTTGCACTATACAAAAATGCAAAAATAAGTGGACCGATTACACCCGTGAGGTGTGTCAAACTGGTCAGCAACCCTTGCAATTGTCCTTGTGCTACCTGACCGACACGAACAGATATAATTCCCTGCAAAGCGGGAAGAGTTATGCCACCACAAGCGAGTAACAGCACAACTGGCCAAACCATCCAGCTTTGCGTAATGACTGCCAATAAAAGTAGGCCACAGCCATCAGCCAAGATGCCAACCACGATAGCTTTCTGATCTCCCAAATGTTTAGCGATAAAACCAGCAGCAAGTCCTTGAAACAGTGCGTGTGTAAGCCCAAACACAGCCAATGAAACACCGACCATTACGCCATCCCATACGAAGCGCTCTTCTCCGAATAAAACCCATAATGTTGCAGGGATTTGGCCAATCAATTGAATGATGAAAAAGACAACTAGCAATCCCGATAATGGGGAGATCATCTCGCGTATGGAGGATGTGGTTTCATTGATTGTTTCATTCTTTATCTCGTCACTAACCTGATTAGCATTATGGGTCTCATGTAAAATGAATAGGGAGACCAGAAATGCCAGCCCGTTAATAGCAGCAGCGAACATAAACGGTGCCTGTACCGAAAGTTGACCTGCAAAACCACCAATGACTGGTCCAGCAATCATACCGCCACCAAAACAGGCACCCATCATACCAAACCAATGTGTCCTGGATTCCTCAGGTGTGACATCGGCAATTGTTGAGGCTGCAACAGCTCCAGTCGCACCGGTAATACCAGCAATTAAGCGTCCCAGATACAACACCCACACTACGCTGGCTGTTGCCATTAATGCGTAGTCCAGTGTTGCACCTAAAAGTGAAAGTAATAATACAGGGCGACGACCTATGCGATCTGACCAGCGGCCGAGAAGAGGGGCAAAAATCACTTGCATCATTGCATACAGCGCCAATAAAACACCGTAGTTCTCCGCAACATTAGCCTTTCCAACAAACTCCCGTAATAACGCCGGTAAGACAGGCATAATTATGCCAATCCCCATGGCATCTAAAAAAATGATGACCAGTGCCATCATCACAGTGCGGTTCATAGTTAACGCTCTCTATCGGTGATAGGGTTTGAAAAGTAACTCTATCAGTGATAGATTGTCAACAGCGAAAGGAGATAGTGATGGCACGACTAAGCTTGGACGACGTAATTTCAATGGCGCTCACCCTGCTGGACAGAGAGGGGCTAGAGGGCCTGACTACGCGTAAGCTGGCGCAGTCCCTCAAAATTGAGCAACCGACTCTGTATTGGCACGTGCGCAACAAGCAGACCCTTATGAACATGCTTTCAGAGGCAATACTGGTGAAGCATCACACCCGTTCAGTACCGTTACCGACTGAGAGTTGGCAGCAGTTTCTCCAGGAAAATGCTCTGAGTTTCCGTAAAGCATTATTGGTCCATCGTGATGGAGCCCGATTGCATATAGGGACCTCTCCTACGCCCCCCAGTTTGAACAAGCAGAGGCGCAACTACGCTGTCTATGCGATGCAGGGTTTTCGGTCGAGGAGGCTCTTTTCATTCTGCAATCTATCAGCCATTTTACGCTGGGTGCAGTATTGGAAGAGCAAGCCACAAACCCGACAGAATACAATACAGTGATGGACGCTGTGCCACCATTATTACAGGAGGCATTTAATGTTCAGACGAGAACCACTGCTGAAACGGCCTTCCATTTCGGGCTGAAATCATTAATAGTTGGATTCTCTGCACAATTAGATGAAAAATATATGTCCATCCAGGGTAATAATAAATGATGCTGTCTATGGGGCAGTACTAACGGTAGTAATTTTAAATCTATCGCCAGTGATTTTTATTTTTCACGCGACAAATATTCTTGAAAATGTGTATGTGCATAGCCTTTGATAAATTAGGGAGATCCGAACAAGAGGGGGATTTCTTTGCGGGTCTGGCGGTGTTTGCCATTGAACTCGTAGTCAGCGAAGGTCAGTTGATGGCTCACGTTGGTTCTCATCCATGGTACTAAGAAAATCTGATGATCTCGTGTCAAGGATTTGTTCGCACCCTCCCCATCACGTCAAATAGAGCCTGTTTTCCAACTTAAATGTCCTGTTTGCTCACGGAGCAGATGTAGTATTACTTTTGAGTTTCCAACTTAAATGTCACATTTGGTATCGTTAACTCATTGAATACTTTGATCTGCCAGTTTCCAACTTAAATGGTTGTGATCAGTTTTCTTCAATACTCCCTCGTTGGAATGCTCGCGCAAGTAGGGGGTCGTGTCGAGTTTGTAGCCAAATGCTGACATGTTATCGATGTTCTGACTTTCACCCATTATCAGAATAATAACTCTGCTCTGCTCTGCTCCAGTCTGGATGGAGGGGGCCTCTTTTACATATTTATCCACATTACTTTGACCGCTTAGTTGGTCGGGAACCGTTTTACCTAGGAATATTGACGAGGTTTGAATGGCTGATCGCAGTGCTGAGTAGCGTAGATGGGGAGCATCTTCACTCTTGCTCTTGGCAAGAGCGGATTGAATTACCGGGGCAATCAAGATTAACGAAAAAAAGGCGATCAAGCGGCGGCTGTCGCTTTTTGGCATGGTGGCATGACGTAGTAGCACAATAGGTAACAAAGAGAGCAGAGCGATCAGCAGCGGTAATAGCAAGCTGGGTAGCATGGTGATACCGGTGCGATAGACCTCAGAAAACTCTTCGAAAAAGAGCAAAATTTCGGTTGGTGAGAGCCAGGAGTGATAGATCCCGAGGTGGGCGAGTTGGCTGAAAATGAAGTAGAAAAACAGCGCTGCTGTGATGATGTTGAACCCGCGACTGCGTACCCGCAGGGCGATAAAATAGAAGATAGCGCAGATAAACAGCCCTTCCCCTTTGTTGAAATGGGTTCCAAGGTTCAGGTAGGCGCGATAGCTCGCCTCTAGCAGTAGTGGCAAGGTAGCGGCCAACAGGGGCAGCAGGGCAAATATGGCCCATCGACGAATATGTGGCTTGTTCCAAAAAGTGCGGTTCATGGTCTTAGTTCCTGTTGGCATTTCATTACGATTTGCGACCTTCCCTTGGCCATTGAGGTTGAAGCTTTCCAGATAGGCTGTATCGATTGGGTGAGCGGAGGCTTGCGAACAACTCGATAATTTGGGCATCACGGGCGCATCCAGCGCCGTGCACGATACACCATTACCGCGCATAAGGGGGCGTTACGTTAAATCGGACGCCCTTTTTGCTGCCTGTTGTCCGTGCCTGTCATTCAGTAAAGGTGTAGTATCATGTAAACATTGTGGTTTGGTGGGGTGTGTATGAGTGTTATGTCTGTCCGTTTGCCGGATGAGGTAGAGCAGCAGTTGGGGCAATTGGCCCAGTCCACAGGCAGAACCAAATCATGGTTGGCAAACCAAGCTATCCAGGATTATTTGGCGCGAGAAGCCTGGCAGATCACGGAAGTTGAAGCCGCATTGCGTGAAGCGGATGCGGGCGACTTTGTGCCTGAAAAGGAGATGATGGCGAAGTTCAATCGGTGGGGTATCAATGCAGGTTAAATGGCTGCGTAAGGCTGCACTGAACCTTGAGGATGCTCACGATCACTTAGCAAAAGAGAACTCCAGGGTGGCCCAGGAGTTTGTATTAGAGGTGTATCGCTTGGTTCACTTGTTGGTAGATCAGCCAGCAATGGGACGGCCAGGGCGCGTTCCTGGTACACGAGAGCTTGTGGTGCAACCCTATCCGTTCCTCATTCCGTATCGAGTAAAGGGCGAAGAGATCCACATTTTGAGGGTGTTTCATACTCGCTTGCGCCTACCCAGCCACTGGTAGAGGTAAACATAAAAGCGATTATGCGCACCGGGTTTTGGACCCATCACGTGCAATGTCGGCCGTGGACATTGATCCATCCAGCGCCGGTTTGAGACCCCCGCGACGCTTTCTGGATGGGTCCTGCGTTATCATGCGAACAAGTGCCACTCAGACGGAGCAGAACAGCTCTGGTGGGGCCTGTGCGGCGCACGTTGACCGGGTTTGCAGCATGGCGTGACCGATGTTATTGTGTAATTACAAATGCAATTACTTGGTGTATGGCTATGGGCACGATCAATCTTCGCATCGACGACGATCTTAAGACTCGTTCGTATGCTGTCCTTGAAAAACTGGGCGTAACCCCCTCGGAGCTGCTGCGGCAAACCCTGGAGTATGTTGCTTCCCAGGAGCGGTTGCCGTTTCGGACGACCGTGGTAACGGAGGATGAGGAGGCGCTGCTTGCCCTCGTTCGTGAGCGGCTGGCCAGCCCCCAGAAAGGGATCAGGGTGTCGCTGGATGACCTTTGAGCTTGAGTTCGATCCACGAGCGTGGAAGGAGTGGAAGAAGCTGGGTGATACCGTGCGCCAGCAGTTCAAAAAGAAGCTCGCAGAGGTACTGGAGCGACCGAGGGTCGAGGCCAACCGCCTGCATGGGCTGCCGGACTGCTACAAGATCAAGCTGCGTGGGGCGGGTTATCGGTTGGTTTACCAGGTGCAGGATGAGCGGGTGCTGGTATTCGTGGTCGCGGTGGGGAAACGAGAGCGGGAGCAGGTGTATCTGGACGCGGGATCGCGTGTGAATAGCTGATAAATGCCCCTGCTTATCCTGTGCGGATAACGCAGGCACTGCGCGGGTTTGCGGACGTTGCGGCAGCGGCAGCAGTGCGGTAACGTACTGTCCAGAAAAGACAAACCCCGAATCTCTGCGATCAACTTGGCGGAAGAGTGCAGAAAGTTCGGGGCCGTGACTTAATCACATGAGAAGTCTATCACATGGATCACATCAAACAACCCTCCTGCACCGCCAATAAGCGCGGTGCCAGATGGTAAAACCAGCGCTTCTAGCTGCTGCATTCGTCGAACGTCTCCCTCGTCGCCCTTACTGCACTAATGATAAATCGTCAGGGCTGCTCATTCGTCCGCAGGCTACCGCACTGGGCTATCTCCACATCCAGTACAACCCGCCTCCGCATGCTTGGTGTTCGACTTGGACAAGCCGGACGGTTACCACGCGTGGAAGGATGCAGGCTTGCCAGCCCCGCACTGGATCAGCGTTAACCGCACGAACGGCCATGCCCATATCGGGTATATGCTGGCGGCCCCTGTAGCCCGAACCAGTGCAGCACGGCAAAAGCCGTTGCGCTATCTGGCGGCCATAGAACATGTTCTAGCGAAGCGGCTAGGGGCCGACATGGGGTATTCAGGGCTGATCACCAAAAACCCTACCCATAGCGATTGGCTCACTGTCTGGCACCAAATCGAGCCCTACAGCCTCGACTACCTCGCCGAGTTCTGCCCGGATGCCGAGCTGGCGGCCTACAGCCGCCGCAGCCGCCAAGAGGCGAGCGGCCTAGGGCGTAACGTCGCCTTGTTCGATAACGTGCGTGAATGGGCCTATGGCGCGGTGAGGGGGTATTGGCTGCCCAATGGGTACGACGCCTGGGCAAACGCCGTGCAGGCGGCCTGTGGCAGCGCCAACGCCTT
>NZ_JBQBFC010000005.1:0-3659 GCF_051919235.1 Aeromonas sp. 95A | reverse complement strand
TACGTATTGCTAAGGTTAATAGGGAAACACGATAGAATCCGAACAGCACCTGCCATCAGATTGTGTTTGTTAGTCGCTTTTTTTTTTGGAATTTTTTTTTTGGAATTTTTTTTTTGCGCTAACAACCTCCTGCCGTTTTGCCCGTGCATATCGGTCACGAACAAATCTGATTACTAAACACAGTAGCCTGGATTTGTTCTATCAGTAATCGACCTTATTCCTAATTAAATAGAGCAAATCCCCTTATTGGGGGTAAGACATGAAGATGCCAGAAAAACATGACCTGTTGGCCGCCATTCTCGCGGCAAAGGAACAAGGCATCGGGGCAATCCTTGCGTTTGCAATGGCGTACCTTCGCGGCAGATATAATGGCGGTGCGTTTACAAAAACAGTAATCGACGCAACGATGTGCGCCATTATCGCCTAGTTCATTCGTGACCTTCTCGACTTCGCCGGACTAAGTAGCAATCTCGCTTATATAACGAGCGTGTTTATCGGCTACATCGGTACTGACTCGATTGGTTCGCTTATCAAACGCTTCGCTGCTAAAAAAGCCGGAGTAGAAGATGGTAGAAATCAATAATCAACGTAAGGCGTTCCTCGATATGCTGGCGTGGTCGGAGGGAACTGATAACGGACGTCAGAAAACCAGAAATCATGGTTATGACGTCATTGTAGGCGGAGAGCTATTTACTGATTACTCCGATCACCCTCGCAAACTTGTCACGCTAAACCCAAAACTCAAATCAACAGGCGCCGGACGCTACCAGCTTCTTTCCCGTTGGTGGGATGCCTACCGCAAGCAGCTTGGCCTGAAAGACTTCTCTCCGAAAAGTCAGGACGCTGTGGCATTGCAGCAGATTAAGGAGCGTGGCGCTTTACCTATGATTGATCGTGGTGATATCCGTCAGGCAATCGACCGTTGCAGCAATATCTGGGCTTCACTGCCGGGCGCTGGTTATGGTCAGTTCGAGCATAAGGCTGACAGCCTGATTGCAAAATTCAAAGAAGCGGGCGGAACGGTCAGAGAGATTGATGTATGAGCAGAGTCACCGCGATTATCTCCGCTCTGGTTATCTGCATCATCGTCTGCCTGTCATGGGCTGTTAATCATTACCGTGATAACGCCATTACCTACAAAGCCCAGCGCGACAAAAATGCCAGAGAACTGAAGCTGGCGAACGCGGCAATTACTGACATGCAGATGCGTCAGCGTGATGTTGCTGCGCTCGATGCAAAATACACGAAGGAGTTAGCTGATGCTAAAGCTGAAAATGATGCTCTGCGTGATGATGTTGCCGCTGGTCGTCGTCGGTTGCACATCAAAGCAGTCTGTCAGTCAGTGCGTGAAGCCACCACCGCCTCCGGCGTGGATAATGCAGCCTCCCCCGACTGGCAGACACCGCTGAACGGGATTATTTCACCCTCAGAGAGAGGCTGATCACTATGCAAAAACAACTGGAAGGAACCCAGAAGTATATTAATGAGCAGTGCAGATAGAGTTGCCCATATCGATGGGCAACTCATGCAATTATTGTGAGCAATACACACGCGCTTCCAGCGGAGTATAAATGCCTAAAGTAATAAAACCGAGCAATCCATTTACGAATGTTTGCTGGGTTTCTGTTTTAACAACATTTTCTGCGCCGCCACAAATTTTGGCTGCATCGACAGTTTTCTTCTGCCCAATTCCAGAAACGAAGAAATGATGGGTGATGGTTTCCTTTGGTGCTACTGCTGCCGGTTTGTTTTGAACAGTAAACGTCTGTTGAGCACATCCTGTAATAAGCAGGGCCAGCGCAGTAGCGAGTAGCATTTTTTTCATGGTGTTATTCCCGATGCTTTTTGAAGTTCGCAGAATCGTATGTGTAGAAAATTAAACAAACCCTAAACAATGAGTTGAAATTTCATATTGTTAATATTTATTAATGTATGTCAGGTGCGATGAATCGTCATTGTATTCCCGGATTAACTATGTCCACAGCCCTGACGGGGAACTTCTCTGCGGGAGTGTCCGGGAATAATTAAAACGATGCACACAGGGTTTAGCGCGTACACGTATTGCATTATGCCAACGCCCCGGTGCTGACACGGAAGAAACCGGACGTTATGATTTAGCGTGGAAAGATTTGTGTAGTGTTCTGAATGCTCTCAGTAAATAGTAATGAATTATCAAAGGTATAGTAATATCTTTTATGTTCATGGATATTTGTAACCCATCGGAAAACTCCTGCTTTAGCAAGATTTTCCCTGTATTGCTGAAATGTGATTTCTCTTGATTTCAACCTATCATAGGACGTTTCTATAAGATGCGTGTTTCTTGAGAATTTAACATTTACAACCTTTTTAAGTCCTTTTATTAACACGGTGTTATCGTTTTCTAACACGATGTGAATATTATCTGTGGCTAGATAGTAAATATAATGTGAGACGTTGTGACGTTTTAGTTCAGAATAAAACAATTCACAGTCTAAATCTTTTCGCACTTGATCGAATATTTCTTTAAAAATGGCAACCTGAGCCATTGGTAAAACCTTCCATGTGATACGAGGGCGCGTAGTTTGCATTATCGTTTTTATCGTTTCAATCTGGTCTGACCTCCTTGTGTTTTGTTGATGATTTATGTCAAATATTAGGAATGTTTTCACTTAATAGTATTGGTTGCGTAACAAAGTGCGGTCCTGCTGGCATTCTGGAGGGAAATACAACCGACAGATGTATGTAAGGCCAACGTGCTCAAATCTTCATACAGAAAGATTTGAAGTAATATTTTAACCGCTAGATGAAGAGCAAGCGCATGGAGCGACAAAATGAATAAAGAACAATCTGCTGATGATCCCTCCGTGGATCTGATTCGTGTAAAAAATATGCTTAATAGCACCATTTCTATGAGTTACCCTGATGTTGTAATTGCATGTATAGAACATAAGGTGTCTCTGGAAGCATTCAGAGCAATTGAGGCAGCGTTGGTGAAGCACGATAATAATATGAAGGATTATTCCCTGGTGGTTGACTGATCACCATAACTGCTAATCATTCAAACTATTTAGTCTGTGACAGAGCCAACACGCAGTCTGTCACTGTCAGGAAAGTGGTAAAACTGCAACTCAATTACTGCAATGCCCTCGTAATTAAGTGAATTTACAATATCGTCCTGTTCGGAGGGAAGAACGCGGGATGTTCATTCTTCATCACTTTTAATTGATGTATATGCTCTCTTTTCTGACGTTAGTCTCCGACGGCAGGCTTCAATGACCCAGGCTGAGAAATTCCCGGACCCTTTTTGCTCAAGAGCGATGTTAATTTGTTCAATCATTTGGTTAGGAAAGCGGATGTTGCGGGTTGTTGTTCTGCGGGTTCTGTTCTTCGTTGACATGAGGTTGCCCCGTATTCAGTGTCGCTGATTTGTATTGTCTGAAGTTGTTTTTACGTTAAGTTGATGCAGATCAATTAATACGATACCTGCGTCATAATTGATTATTTGACGTGGTTTGATGGCCTCCACGCACGTTGTGATATGTAGATGATAATCATTATCACTTTACGGGTCCTTTCCGGTGAAAAAAAAGGTACCAAAAAAAACATCGTCGTGAGTAGTGAACCGTAAGCAGGTGCTGTTCGGATTCTATCGTGTTTCCCTATTAACCTTAGCAATACGT
>NZ_JBQBFC010000004.1:0-4321 GCF_051919235.1 Aeromonas sp. 95A | reverse complement strand
ATTTGATTAATCAAAATAGGGGTTTTGATATGGAAGAGCAGAAGGCCAAGTGGGTGTTTGATCAGGGGGGCTTCTCGAAAGCCTTGGTTGTGCCCACCCTGATGGGGGCCGGCTACCACCTCCACCTCGTCCAGTTCGGGAAGGCCTCCCTGTGAGACAAGTCCCTCCCCTAATACAAACCCGAAGGGAGATCCTGTTACTCCCTTGGCCCTGTGGGGGGCGTGGGCAAAGGCCCGTGGGTGTGGGCAATCCCTGTGGTCAGGGCAGTGGGCGGGCTGTCTTTTTGGCCCGTCCACCCCTGTCCATAGGGTTGTCCATGCCCCTTGAGGGCCGTTCGCCTGGAAGGCGATTGTCCACCCATCCACAGGGTGATCTCCAGGGTGCAACGGTGCAAAAATCCCGCGCGCGATCAGAGATAGAATAGTGCACTCACTAAGTTGTTGTTTTTTAAGGTGGTTTTCATATCCAGAGTGCAGTGGGGCAGCACTCCAGAGTGCAATAGCTAATTGCACTCGGGTTCACGTTGTGTGAAGTAATATTGCACATGGTGTGCAATGTGGTGCACCATGGGTGCAGTTCAACGACACATAGTGTGCAGGAGATTACACCGATGAGTGCAAAGGGTGAGACTGAGCAGTCTCAGGCAGATGAGAACTACAACTTTGTCCAGATATCGAGGGGATACCTCAAGGCTTGGCGAGGGTTGATACGGAAGAACGGCCTAGCCGCCGAAGTGCTGATGTATTTCGTTGAGAAGATGGGCCGCACAACCAACGCTGTCGTTTGCAGCTATGCGACCCTGACAGAAGTGACAGGTTACAGCCGCAGGAGCGTTGCAACAGCAATCAAAGTCCTCAAGGACGAGAGCTGGATCCAGACAGTCAAGATCGGTAGTGCAACGGCATACTGCGTGAATGAACGAGTCTTTTGGCAGGCTGGCCGCAACCAGCGCAAATACGCGATATTCAGTGCTACAGTTGTTGCTGCAGAGACAGAACAAGACAGCGACTTCCACGAACGGGCCAAAGAAAAACTAACCCACATCCCCTTCGTTGATGTCCAGAAGGAACGACTGATTGCCGATTCAGGCGAACAACTGCCACCACCGGATCAACAGGACTTGGATCTCGACTGATGGGTAGATTCCGCGAGCTAACCCCCGCAGAAATTGACGCTCTGCGGGAGGATATGCGCCAGTCCAGCAAATGGGCCAAAGCCGAGTTGATGCGGCGTAAGGGGCGCCTTAACGACCAAAGCCACGGCTCGGGTTTGACCCCTGCTGTGGCCCCAACTTCCGCCGGATCTCCGCCTCCAGCTTGCGAGCCAGATCCTGCTCCTGCTGCCTCCGCTGATTGTCCTGCTGCATCGCCACGGCTTGCTTGAGAACCTCCGCCACCTGATCCTTGGATAGCCCCTTAAACGGCTCCTGAAGCGCTTGGAGCTGTTTCTGGGTGTCGGCCAATGCCATCCTAGCCCTAACCGCCGCCCCGCGCTGAGAATCGCTTTCAGAGGCTTTCTCGGCGACAACCTTGAACGCCTTCGCAAACTTGGCGTTGAGCCGCTCCGCTACACCAAGTGGGGTCTCGACCATCGGCCGCAACCCGATCTTGCCCAGCAACCCCGGGCCTTGCTCGCTCTGCGGCTTGAGATCCTCCTCCCGGATCTCGGGCGGCACGGGGATCTGCTGCCCCAGCGCGTTGTAATGCGCCTTGATGCGCTTGTGGGTCGCCTTGCTGCCCTCGATGCCCCGCACCAGTCCAAGATGCTTGACGGCCTCGGCATAGCTGCTCTGGTCGTTGCTCATCTTGGTGCGGTTGCCGATGAACTCCTTGGCACTCAACCGCCCATCTTTGGTGATCGGGACCACGAACGCCGACATGTGGGGGGTCTTCTCGTCCAGGTGAATCGACGATACCAGGATGTTTTCCCGCCCGTACTTCTCGGCCAGCCAGTCCATAGAGCTCTGGTAGAAGTCCGCTTTCCGGCCGGAATCGGCATTGATCCACCACTCCGGTGACGCGCTCAGGACGTACTCGATAGCGAGCACCGCATCCTTGCGCCGCTTCTCCGGCAGCTTCTCCCGCAGCTTGCCCATCGCCTCGTCTGTGGAACGGGCGGCCATGTGCATGTTGTGCCGGAGTCTCTCGGGGTCTGCATTGGGGGTGTCGCGCTCCCGAAAGCAGTGCTTTAGGGAGGCTGCAACCGAGCCCATCCCCGATAGTTTCTTGCAACGCATGATGGCAAAGGCGGCCATGTGTCTTCCCCTCTTGGTGGACTGTCGGAGAGGCTTGAGGGGGGCGACAGCATGGCGACCTCCGGAGGGCCTCTTGACAGGCAAGAGTACTCACTAGACTTTACTTCGTAAAGTCGCTCGCTCCGGCAGGGTGCCGGAGGAAAGATCAACCCCCTGATAGCTCCCCCTGAAGGGGGGCAAAAGATAGGGTGATCGGGGGGCGCTGTGGCGTTTGCCTCCCCCAGAACCGGAGACCCTCAAAAGCCGGTTTTGCAGGGAAGGGGGGGATCTCGCCACGGGTTCATATGGGCGTGTTCCGCCGCCCGCCTTCCGGTGGATCTATCCACTGCAGGGGGC
This sequence comes from Aeromonas sp. 95A, assembly GCF_051919235.1. Lineage (NCBI taxonomy): Bacteria > Pseudomonadati > Pseudomonadota > Gammaproteobacteria > Aeromonadales > Aeromonadaceae > Aeromonas > Aeromonas sp. 95A. Next base: position 1,731 of record NZ_JBQBFC010000004.1, on the reverse strand, counting down.
GGCTTGTAGGGGCTGCGCCCCTGAAAACCGGACATCAATAAGCTGTTTTTGATACATCAAAACCTTGTTTTTGATGCGGGAGGGGGTAGTATCAATTTCGGGATTTGATTAATCAAAATAGGGGTTTTGATATGGAAGAGCAGAAGGCCAAGTGGGTGTTTGATCAGGGGGGCTTCTCGAAAGCCTTGGTTGTGCCCACCCTGATGGGGGCCGGCTACCACCTCCACCTCGTCCAGTTCGGGAAGGGGGCGGAAACCAGCGTGTTGGAACGCCAGAGGGGAGGCTGGCGAGTCTTCAAGACGATCGATACTGCTGTCTCTACTGCCAAAACCATAGGGTTCCGGCGCATCGAGGTCGATTTGACCTCCCTGTGAGACAAGTCCCTCCCCTAATACAAACCCGAAGGGAGATCCTGTTACTCCCTTGGCCCTGTGGGGGGCGTGGGCAAAGGCCCGTGGGTGTGGGCAATCCCTGTGGTCAGGGCAGTGGGCGGGCTGTCTTTTTGGCCCGTCCACCCCTGTCCATAGGGTTGTCCATGCCCCTTGAGGGCCGTTCGCCTGGAAGGCGATTGTCCACCCATCCACAGGGTGATCTCCAGGGTGCAACGGTGCAAAAATCCCGCGCGCGATCAGAGATAGAATAGTGCACTCACTAAGTTGTTGTTTTTTAAGGTGGTTTTCATATCCAGAGTGCAGTGGGGCAGCACTCCAGAGTGCAATAGCTAATTGCACTCGGGTTCACGTTGTGTGAAGTAATATTGCACATGGTGTGCAATGTGGTGCACCATGGGTGCAGTTCAACGACACATAGTGTGCAGGAGATTACACCGATGAGTGCAAAGGGTGAGACTGAGCAGTCTCAGGCAGATGAGAACTACAACTTTGTCCAGATATCGAGGGGATACCTCAAGGCTTGGCGAGGGTTGATACGGAAGAACGGCCTAGCCGCCGAAGTGCTGATGTATTTCGTTGAGAAGATGGGCCGCACAACCAACGCTGTCGTTTGCAGCTATGCGACCCTGACAGAAGTGACAGGTTACAGCCGCAGGAGCGTTGCAACAGCAATCAAAGTCCTCAAGGACGAGAGCTGGATCCAGACAGTCAAGATCGGTAGTGCAACGGCATACTGCGTGAATGAACGAGTCTTTTGGCAGGCTGGCCGCAACCAGCGCAAATACGCGATATTCAGTGCTACAGTTGTTGCTGCAGAGACAGAACAAGACAGCGACTTCCACGAACGGGCCAAAGAAAAACTAACCCACATCCCCTTCGTTGATGTCCAGAAGGAACGACTGATTGCCGATTCAGGCGAACAACGAGTTGATGCGGCGTAAGGGGCGCCTTAACGACCAAAGCCACGGCTCGGGTTTGACCCCTGCTGTGGCCCCAACTTCCGCCGGATCTCCGCCTCCAGCTTGCGAGCCAGATCCTGCTCCTGCTGCCTCCGCTGATTGTCCTGCTGCATCGCCACGGCTTGCTTGAGAACCTCCGCCACCTGATCCTTGGATAGCCCCTTAAACGGCTCCTGAAGCGCTTGGAGCTGTTTCTGGGTGTCGGCCAATGCCATCCTAGCCCTAACCGCCGCCCCGCGCTGAGAATCGCTTTCAGAGGCTTTCTCGGCGACAACCTTGAACGCCTTCGCAAACTTGGCGTTGAGCCGCTCCGCTACACCAAGTGGGGTCTCGACCATCGGCCGCAACCCGATCTTGCCCAGCAACCCCGGGCCTTGCTC
>NZ_JBQBFC010000003.1:0-9556 GCF_051919235.1 Aeromonas sp. 95A | reverse complement strand
CCCCAAAACGCGATACAGGCGGCCTGTTTGCCGCCAGCGCCCCTAAATTGACTAGACCCATTGGAATCGACCTGTTCGCTGGCGCTGGGGGCCTCAGCTTAGGTTTTGAACAAGCCATGCCAAGGTTTTTCATTAATAGGTAAGCGAGCATTGGATGATGATCGTAATCAGCTTGTTTATCACTATGTTCGGTTGGTTACTGAATTAAAACCAAAATATTTTGTTTTTGAGAATGTAAAAGGGCTTACAGTTGGAAAACATCGGCAGTTCTTACTTGAGATAATGGATGAATTTCAACGGTGTGGCTATGACGTTGTTACCAAATATCAGGTTTTGAATGCCGCTGATTATGGTGTGCCACAAGATCGACGTCGATTGTTCCTGATGGGAGCAAGAAAAGGGTTGCCGTTACCGAGGTATCCAGAACCGAATGGTGTTAGGACTACCGTATTTGAGGCTATTGGCGATATCCCCGATGCGGAGTTATATACCGAATTATGGGGTCGAGATTGGGTTAAAGTTAAATATGGCAAGCCATCTGAATATGCCTCTCATTTAAGAGGCATGCAAGATGATCCCACCGACTTTGGTTATAAGAGGAAGTTTGACAAGGCGTTACTCACCGGCTCTTTGTTAACTGATCACTCCGAGCTGTCTAGAAGTCGCTTTATAGATACGAAACCAGGTGATGTTGAGCCTATTAGTAGATTTAAAAAGTTAGATTTCAATGGTCTTTGCAATACTCTTCGTGCCGGAACAGCAAGTGATCGTGGGGCTTTTACTTCTCCACGACCAATTCATCCCACTGCTGCGAGGGTTATTACTGTTAGGGAGGCTGCAAGATTGCACTCCTATCCGGACTGGTTTCGGTTTCATGTGACCAAGTGGCACGGGTTCAGGCAAGTAGGTAACAGTGTGCCGCCAATGCTGGCTAGAGCTGTCGGTGCTGAGATAATGAAGGCGTTAGGTGTTCATCCAGATAAACCTACGCGAGCTATCGATCTTGGCAATGAAAGTTTGATTGCAATATCAATGACTGATGCTGCTGCCATGTTTGGGGTGCCTAGTACTGTTATTGCAAAAAGAAGTAAAAATAAAGTTACCGAGGGAGCCGTGGCAGCATGAGCGTAAAGGGAAGTAATAGATACTTGCAGCTGATTGAAAAAATATTTTTCGACCGATACAAGGATGGTGATGAAGAAATAAATTTTGAAAGAGAAGATATAAGCTTGGCTGCTCAGGTTCTTGGGATTAAGTTGCCTAGCAATCTAGGGGATGTACTTTATGCTATTAGGTTTAGAATACCAATGCCTGATAGTATATTGAAAACTCAGCCGCATGATCGAGAGTGGGTTATTGAGTTGGCTGGGCGCTCTAAGTATAGGATTCGGCTTTCCAAAATAAATCGGATTGTTCCAAATGAAAACTTGGCGGTTATAAAAATCCCTGATAATACACCGGAAGTTATTAGTGCATATGCATTGGATGACGAGCAAGCTTTGTTAGCCAAGGTTAGGTATAACAGGTTGATCGATATATTCCTTGGTCTAACTACATATTCTCTTCAGAATCACCTTCGAACTAGCGTGAAAGGTGTTGGGCAAATAGAAATAGATGAATTATATATAGGTATTGATAAGTATGGGTGCCACTATGTAATTCCAGTTCAAGCTAAGGGTGGTTCAGATCAAATTTCCATGGTGCAAACATCACAGGATACCGCTTGGTGTAATCAAAAGTATCCGGGCATTCGATGTAGAGCTATTTCTGCACAATTTATAACAAGCGATCTGATAGCTTTGTTTGAGTTAAAAATAGAAGGTGACCAAATAAAATTAGTTGAAGAGCGGCATTATCAGCTTGTTCCGGCTAGCGAGTTGGACAGAAAAGAGGTTGCGGACTATAGGCTATAGCCAGCGCTTGCTTGGTGTCTGAGTTTGGTCAAATGGAAGGATCCTGCTTGATCCTTCGTTCTGATCCAGCGTAACCTGTCTTCCAGAAACGAAAAAACCGCCCTGCAAGGCGGTTTGTTCGAAGGTGTAGTCAGTTGGGGAACTAACTTCACCTGGTAACGGCTCCGTGCGGGAAGCAGCTACCTAAAGTCCTAATCAGTTTAGCGGCCACTCGGCCATTCAATCAAGCTTTTCCCGCAACTCGACCCGTTACCGAAGGCCACCACCTCTGGCGTTTTGTCGTACCCGCACGGATTGGAAGCATGAGTTTGTTGCCGTGTGTGGGTGTGGTTGGTCGGGCAGAACGGGGAAATCTCACATACTGCCCAGCGTGCGATCGCGCACCACAGCCGCCCACGATTCGCAACCGTGGGGCATTTGCAAGCAGAGCGTAACGGGGAACCAACCACGGCCAGCTCTTAAAAAACGGCGCGGCAGTCTGGCCATCAGGCGGGGACTAAAGCAGATGCAGCAAGGACGGGGTGTGTCTCTGGAGCGCGTGAGAGGGAGCTGCCGCAAGCGGTCTCGATAGTCCGGAGCAAGGCGAGTCAATCTTGTGTAACTACGTCATTTTTAACGTAGCCAAGCAGGAGGGCTCTCCTATCTTGAAGCGCAGCGGAAAGATAGGAGAGCCTGCTAACTGGGGAGCTTTGCGACATCCTTTTTGCGCGGTCTTTGGGCTGTTCTTTGAGCTCTTCATAATCGAGAGAGGATCTTGGCGAGGTGGTTAAGCCCGTTCCCGAAGGGCTGTCCATCAGGCCGTGTTTTTGGCCTGTGGGCAGTAGGGCTTATCCACGGAGCGGGGTTGGTTTTTTCGTACGTACGAAATTTGAGGTGCTAGGGCAGGATTCGCAAACTGCTGGCGTTTGCCGCCGCTCTTGCCCTAAGACCGTTCTCGCCCATTCTCCGGCAGCCCTCATCTCTTCCCGTAGCTCTGCCGTGCTTCGATTCGGTGAATGTCCTCCATGACAGCAGCAAGGAGGGATGGATCGTTCTCTTCCTTGGCGGCTTCTAGGTATGCCGCGATCTCCACACGGCTAGTCAAATGGTCCGCAACGTCGTACTTACTGAATTGCTCCTCTGGAACGCCCTTCAAATTACCTTTTTGATTCATCAAATTAGCCATCCGATTTTGTGGGTTTTTGTGGGTCGCTTGGGTGAGGTGTGGGCTATTTTGTAGGTCTTTTTGTGGGCTCGTAACCTGTCATCCGTTTTGTACCCTATTTTGTCATCTCCCTTAGCTCCATGTACTTCATTCTGTAATCCATTTTGTAGGCATTCCGTAGGTATGCAGTAGGTGTTCTGTGGGTGAACGGTAGGGCTTTAGTAGGCTTTCTGTAGGTGATCTGTAGGGGTTGGTGGTTGAGCAGTTTTTTCATTCCCTATGGACACTTTCTTTTTGGATCTCCCTCATACAACCCCGTAAGTCTTGAATGTGCCCCATTGTGTGCCCTGTTTTGTGTCCAACTAACTGATTTCGTGTCCTTTTATGTGCCTCTTTGTGTGTCCTGTGCTTTGTGGTGTGTGTCCTTTTTTGTGTCTCTTTGTGTATCCCACTGCCCACCCGTTAGAAAATGATTCACTGCCTTCAGGCACGACACCGACTGTATACAGGCACGAGACCGAGCGTATACAAACTGCGTTTGTACCGTCGGCGTGCCTGCATCCTATCGGCGTGCCAAAGGGGCGCCCCTTTGAAACCCGAGTGCGGTTCTACGAACCTGAGTGATGCCAATCAAAATTAGAATTTGATGGTTCGTAATTATAATTTGATGTTTGGCTGCGCTGGTGTCATAACGTAGATATGAACCATCAAAACGGGCTTTTGATATGGAAGAGATCAAGGCGAAGTGGGTATTTGAACAAGGGGGCTTTGCCAAGGCGGTGATCGCCCCGACCCCGATGGGTGCCGGCTACCATCTTCACCTGGTGAAGTTTGGCCGCAATGCAGAAACGGAAGTGCTGGAACGCCAGCGCGGAGGCTGGCGGGTCTTTAAGACCATCGATGCAGGGGTTAACACGGCGCACACCATCGGTTTTCGCCGCATCGAGGTGGATCTAAGCAGTCGTTAAGGCTGCCGCGCTGCGCTTGCCGACTCCCGAACGGGGCGCGACAGACTACGCTAGTCGCCCCCGTTCGGGAGTGCTGCCCTGATCTCCACAGGGTGGGGCCACTGGCCCCACCCTGATGGACTCTGTTTTGCTTCACCTATTGGCCCCCACGGTCGTCCGCTGGACGCGCTCGATGTTCCGAGCGATTTGTTCCCGCCCCACCGCAACGGGGCGAGCGGGTGATCGGCTATCCGAGCGATCTGTTCCAAGGTGGGGCCAGTGGCCCCACTCTGATGGACTCTGTTTTGCTTCACCTATTGGCCCCCACGGTCGTCCGCTGGACACGCTCGATGTTCCGAGCGATTTGTTCCTCTCGGGGTGGTAGTGCAACCATAAAAACAGCATTAAGATCATGCTGTTATGGCGTTTTTGCCACCATTTTCACGATGCGCTTCTGATCAAATACTTCTTTTCTTTCAATGCATTACACCAGCTTTGCTGGTGCGTAATGTGTATGGCTGTTGACCACCGTTTTTAAGGGCAGAATGACGGCGTGAAGAGTGGCTATGTCGTTAAGGGTTGCACTGTTAGGGGGTACTGGAACACCGCGAAGCGGATAGCGGTACAGATCCGGTACAAAAGCGGGACAGAACCGGTACAAAAGTGGGACAGAACCGGTACAAAACAGGGACAGAAGTGGGACATGTGCAGGGCGAGGCGGGGGCGAAAAACTGGGGCCAGCGGCCCCACTTTCCCACCATCGAGGCGGCTTATCTGATCGGGTGCACCTCGAAGGGTGGGGCAAGATACCGAAACAGGCCGCAGGATGCAAAAACAGGCCGAAACCATACCCCGCAGGATCCGGCCCTCAAACCGCCTCAGAAGCGTTGCAAACTTTCAGGCAGTAAATGCCCTGTCTTGTGTGTCGAAACGCCCCAAAACGCGATACAGGCGGCCTGTTTGCCGCCAGCGCCCCGTTTTAGCCGCTAAAATTCGCGGTTTAACATAAAAGGCGTTATGCGCACCTACTGAACAGTGTTTTTCTGGCTCGAAAAAAGTGTCGTGTCACAACCATGAGCGATCGACAAAGCGATCGTTTTTTAGTAGCATGTGCGCTTAAGTTGTTTGCTGCATGCAAAGGAAGAATAAATTGACTAGACCCATTGGAATCGACCTGTTCGCTGGCGCTGGGGGCCTCAGCTTAGGTTTTGAACAAGCTGGTTTTGATATTGTGGCATCGGTGGATATAGACCCCATACATTGCTCTGCTCACAAGTACAACTTTCCCAAATGCAAAACTATTTGCGGAAGTGTTATTGATATAACTGGTAGTGGTTTGCGTATTGCTGCTGGGATTGGTGATAGAGATATAGATGTAGTTATTGGCGGGGCCCCATGCCAAGGTTTTTCATTAATAGGTAAGCGAGCATTGGATGATGATCGTAATCAGCTTGTTTATCACTATGTTCGGTTGGTTACTGAATTAAAACCAAAATATTTTGTTTTTGAGAATGTAAAAGGGCTTACAGTTGGAAAACATCGGCAGTTCTTACTTGAGATAATGGATGAATTTCAACGGTGTGGCTATGACGTTGTTACCAAATATCAGGTTTTGAATGCCGCTGATTATGGTGTGCCACAAGATCGACGTCGATTGTTCCTGATGGGAGCAAGAAAAGGGTTGCCGTTACCGAGGTATCCAGAACCGAATGGTGTTAGGACTACCGTATTTGAGGCTATTGGCGATATCCCCGATGCGGAGTTATATACCGAATTATGGGGTCGAGATTGGGTTAAAGTTAAATATGGCAAGCCATCTGAATATGCCTCTCATTTAAGAGGCATGCAAGATGATCCCACCGACTTTGGTTATAAGAGGAAGTTTGACAAGGCGTTACTCACCGGCTCTTTGTTAACTGATCACTCCGAGCTGTCTAGAAGTCGCTTTATAGATACGAAACCAGGTGATGTTGAGCCTATTAGTAGATTTAAAAAGTTAGATTTCAATGGTCTTTGCAATACTCTTCGTGCCGGAACAGCAAGTGATCGTGGGGCTTTTACTTCTCCACGACCAATTCATCCCACTGCTGCGAGGGTTATTACTGTTAGGGAGGCTGCAAGATTGCACTCCTATCCGGACTGGTTTCGGTTTCATGTGACCAAGTGGCACGGGTTCAGGCAAGTAGGTAACAGTGTGCCGCCAATGCTGGCTAGAGCTGTCGGTGCTGAGATAATGAAGGCGTTAGGTGTTCATCCAGATAAACCTACGCGAGCTATCGATCTTGGCAATGAAAGTTTGATTGCAATATCAATGACTGATGCTGCTGCCATGTTTGGGGTGCCTAGTACTGTTATTGCAAAAAGAAGTAAAAATAAAGTTACCGAGGGAGCCGTGGCAGCATGAGCGTAAAGGGAAGTAATAGATACTTGCAGCTGATTGAAAAAATATTTTTCGACCGATACAAGGATGGTGATGAAGAAATAAATTTTGAAAGAGAAGATATAAGCTTGGCTGCTCAGGTTCTTGGGATTAAGTTGCCTAGCAATCTAGGGGATGTACTTTATGCTATTAGGTTTAGAATACCAATGCCTGATAGTATATTGAAAACTCAGCCGCATGATCGAGAGTGGGTTATTGAGTTGGCTGGGCGCTCTAAGTATAGGATTCGGCTTTCCAAAATAAATCGGATTGTTCCAAATGAAAACTTGGCGGTTATAAAAATCCCTGATAATACACCGGAAGTTATTAGTGCATATGCATTGGATGACGAGCAAGCTTTGTTAGCCAAGGTTAGGTATAACAGGTTGATCGATATATTCCTTGGTCTAACTACATATTCTCTTCAGAATCACCTTCGAACTAGCGTGAAAGGTGTTGGGCAAATAGAAATAGATGAATTATATATAGGTATTGATAAGTATGGGTGCCACTATGTAATTCCAGTTCAAGCTAAGGGTGGTTCAGATCAAATTTCCATGGTGCAAACATCACAGGATACCGCTTGGTGTAATCAAAAGTATCCGGGCATTCGATGTAGAGCTATTTCTGCACAATTTATAACAAGCGATCTGATAGCTTTGTTTGAGTTAAAAATAGAAGGTGACCAAATAAAATTAGTTGAAGAGCGGCATTATCAGCTTGTTCCGGCTAGCGAGTTGGACAGAAAAGAGGTTGCGGACTATAGGCTATAGCCAGCGCTTGCTTGGTGTCTGAGTTTGGTCAAATGGAAGGATCCTGCTTGATCCTTCGTTCTGATCCAGCGTAACCTGTCTTCCAGAAACGAAAAAACCGCCCTGCAAGGCGGTTTGTTCGAAGGTGTAGTCAGTTGGGGAACTAACTTCACCTGGTAACGGCTCCGTGCGGGAAGCAGCTACCTAAAGTCCTAATCAGTTTAGCGGCCACTCGGCCATTCAATCAAGCTTTTCCCGCAACTCGACCCGTTACCGAAGGCCACCACCTCTGGCGTTTTGTCGTACCCGCACGGATTGGAAGCATGAGTTTGTTGCCGTGTGTGGGTGTGGTTGGTCGGGCAGAACGGGGAAATCTCACATACTGCCCAGCGTGCGATCGCGCACCACAGCCGCCCACGATTCGCAACCGTGGGGCATTTGCAAGCAGAGCGTAACGGGGAACCAACCACGGCCAGCTCTTAAAAAACGGCGCGGCAGTCTGGCCATCAGGCGGGGACTAAAGCAGATGCAGCAAGGACGGGGTGTGTCTCTGGAGCGCGTGAGAGGGAGCTGCCGCAAGCGGTCTCGATAGTCCGGAGCAAGGCGAGTCAATCTTGTGTAACTACGTCATTTTTAACGTAGCCAAGCAGGAGGGCTCTCCTATCTTGAAGCGCAGCGGAAAGATAGGAGAGCCTGCTAACTGGGGAGCTTTGCGACATCCTTTTTGCGCGGTCTTTGGGCTGTTCTTTGAGCTCTTCATAATCGAGAGAGGATCTTGGCGAGGTGGTTAAGCCCGTTCCCGAAGGGCTGTCCATCAGGCCGTGTTTTTGGCCTGTGGGCAGTAGGGCTTATCCACGGAGCGGGGTTGGTTTTTTCGTACGTACGAAATTTGAGGTGCTAGGGCAGGATTCGCAAACTGCTGGCGTTTGCCGCCGCTCTTGCCCTAAGACCGTTCTCGCCCATTCTCCGGCAGCCCTCATCTCTTCCCGTAGCTCTGCCGTGCTTCGATTCGGTGAATGTCCTCCATGACAGCAGCAAGGAGGGATGGATCGTTCTCTTCCTTGGCGGCTTCTAGGTATGCCGCGATCTCCACACGGCTAGTCAAATGGTCCGCAACGTCGTACTTACTGAATTGCTCCTCTGGAACGCCCTTCAAATTACCTTTTTGATTCATCAAATTAGCCATCCGATTTTGTGGGTTTTTGTGGGTCGCTTGGGTGAGGTGTGGGCTATTTTGTAGGTCTTTTTGTGGGCTCGTAACCTGTCATCCGTTTTGTACCCTATTTTGTCATCTCCCTTAGCTCCATGTACTTCATTCTGTAATCCATTTTGTAGGCATTCCGTAGGTATGCAGTAGGTGTTCTGTGGGTGAACGGTAGGGCTTTAGTAGGCTTTCTGTAGGTGATCTGTAGGGGTTGGTGGTTGAGCAGTTTTTTCATTCCCTATGGACACTTTCTTTTTGGATCTCCCTCATACAACCCCGTAAGTCTTGAATGTGCCCCATTGTGTGCCCTGTTTTGTGTCCAACTAACTGATTTCGTGTCCTTTTATGTGCCTCTTTGTGTGTCCTGTGCTTTGTGGTGTGTGTCCTTTTTTGTGTCTCTTTGTGTATCCCACTGCCCACCCGTTAGAAAATGATTCACTGCCTTCAGGCACGACACCGACTGTATACAGGCACGAGACCGAGCGTATACAAACTGCGTTTGTACCGTCGGCGTGCCTGCATCCTATCGGCGTGCCAAAGGGGCGCCCCTTTGAAACCCGAGTGCGGTTCTACGAACCTGAGTGATGCCAATCAAAATTAGAATTTGATGGTTCGTAATTATAATTTGATGTTTGGCTGCGCTGGTGTCATAACGTAGATATGAACCATCAAAACGGGCTTTTGATATGGAAGAGATCAAGGCGAAGTGGGTATTTGAACAAGGGGGCTTTGCCAAGGCGGTGATCGCCCCGACCCCGATGGGTGCCGGCTACCATCTTCACCTGGTGAAGTTTGGCCGCAATGCAGAAACGGAAGTGCTGGAACGCCAGCGCGGAGGCTGGCGGGTCTTTAAGACCATCGATGCAGGGGTTAACACGGCGCACACCATCGGTTTTCGCCGCATCGAGGTGGATCTAAGCAGTCGTTAAGGCTGCCGCGCTGCGCTTGCCGACTCCCGAACCTTCACCTATTGGCCCCCACGGTCGTCCGCTGGACGCGCTCGATGTTCCGAGCGATTTGTTCCCGCCCCACCGCAACGGGGCGAGCGGGTGATCGGCTATCCGAGCGATCTGTTCCAAGGTGGGGCCAGTGGCCCCACTCTGATGGACTCTGTTTTGCTTCACCTATTGGCCCCCACGGTCGTCCGCTGGACACGCTCGATGTTCCGAGCGATTTG
>NZ_JBQBFC010000002.1:0-10574 GCF_051919235.1 Aeromonas sp. 95A | reverse complement strand
TCTTGGACAGCAGAAAGAACGCTTGAGCGAGAGGCTCAAGCTGCGGCAAGAGCAGGAATTGGGCGAGGTGGAGAAGTTAGCGAAAGCGGTTCTCGACGAGCTCAAGAAAGACTTAGAGACGCGTGTAAACGGCGAGCTGAATACAACCGTGGGCGCTATCCGAGACGGGATAAAGGGATTGCCCAAACAGATCACCGACTCGACCGACCCATTGAAGGCGGTCTTGGAGCAGGCCCGGAGCGAGGCCAACACCCTCAAGCTGATCTCCAGCGTCTGGCTCAAAGCCTTGCTGGTCGGGGTATGCACCTCCGTGGGGCTCGGGTTGGGGAGCTGGGGGATATTGAGCTGGATGGGCAGCGAGGTTCAGCGGTTGAACAGCGAGATCAGCAGCGCGAAAGCTACGCTGGCCCAACTCCCCATCCTCGCCCCCAGCATGGGGAAACCGTTCAAGGTGAAGGACAGCGACAAAATGGCCGTGGAGGTGAACTGAATGACCGAACTGGAGCGGATACTGATCGAGCGGCTGGAGCAGATGGAGCAGCGGCACCACAACGAGACGATGGACTTGCGGCAGCAGCTCTACGCGCAACAGATGTCTTTGGAGAACTTGCAAAGGCAGTGGGGGAGCACCTTGAAAGGGTACGAGATGCACTGCGCCAGCTTACACACAGCATTCGTGGCACTCGAGAAGAGCACCAAGAGCGAATTGAACAGCATGGGCCGGAGTTTGGACCAGACCAACCTGGCTACCGGAGCAGCACTTGGGTCATTGAACAGCAGTGTGGCCGGAGTCAAGAGCTCGCTGGAGAGCTTGATCAAGGCGCAGCGTTGATCGCCGACAGGGCGGCAGAACTGCGCAGGGAGCAGCGCCGGGGCTTGAGCATGTGATATATCGTCACAGTGACAATAATCAAGGAGATCGGGTATGAAATCAGGTCGGTTGGGTACTCCTGACACGGTGGCGCATATTCGCCGGTTCCCCCCGGTTGAGTACGAACTGGCGAGCTATCAAGGCTCCCCGTGGCTATGGGCCGATGGAAAGCCGCTGATCGACCTCCTCGATGCGACCATCGACTGGCTGATCGATGACGACGGCAGCCGCTGGATCGTCATTGATACCGAATACCTGCGCCAGCATGTGGCCCATTATGCCCTGTTGTCCGCCGATACATGGCGGCAACTGTTGCTCGATGCAGGCGTGGAGGTGGATTGAGGTGCGATTGAGTGATCGGTTTCCGGGGCTGATGCTGTGGCATACGGTGGCGGCAATGGCCGCTGTGTTCGCGGCGAAAGCCTTGCTGTACTGGGTTGCGGACTGGTTGGGCCTTGGGCCGCTCTACAGCACTTTAGCAGGGCCTTCTTGGGGCGTGGCGGCATGGATAGCGTTGTTGGCCCTGCTGCTGCGGTGGATGAAGGTCTAGCCCGTTCTGCCGCGCTCCGCTTGGCGGCCCCGACAACAAGATTGACAGACTTCGCTAGTCACTCTCGTTGCTGGGGCTGGTGTTTAGTGTATGATATACGTGTATATCAATAGTGTTTGAGGTGGATTATGTTAGCGATACGCTTGCCTTCGGATATCGAAGAGCGCTTGGCAAATTTGGCGCAAGAGACGGGGAGAACGAAGACCTTCTATGCACGAGAGGCCATTTTGACTCATCTGGAAGAGATGGAAGATTACTATCTGGCAGAGCGGGTTATGGAGAAAGTTCGTAAGGGCGAAGAGCGCCTGTTCTCACTGGATGATGTGGAGCGCGACCTTGGCTTGGAAAGTTGAATTGACCGACACCGCAGCGAAGCAGTTAGCACGGCTGGATAAAACCCAAGCTCAGCGGATCACCAAGTACCTGCGGCGGGTTATGCTGCTTAAAGATCCTAGGGATGCAGGTAAAGCCTTGACGGGGAACTTGCGGACTTACTGGCGTTATCGCGTGGGAGATTATCGGGTTGTGTGTGATATTAGAGATAACGAACTGGTGATTGTTGCTGTGATGATAGGGCATAGGAGTGAGGTATATGCTTGATGATTATTTTTTAGCTGGATAATGTTAGATGGAGTTTAATTATGGGGAAAATATCGTTTATAGTTGATGATAGTCAGGAGATTGAATTTCATTCCGCGCTTAATCGGCTTGGTGTTAAACTAGATGATTTCTTTATTAAATCTATTGAGCGAGCCATCAATGAAAGCTCTCGTCTTAATGTTACCGACTCGACTAACCCCTGTGATGGCGACTTAAATTTAAATAGGTTGATGCCCTTCGAACACAAAACCACAATTCTGAATTTTGACAATTCAGAGTGGGATAAAGTGGTAGATGTTCCAAGGTGTGAGCACCTTTTGGGTGGGTTAAGAAAAGTCAAGAGTGAACCATCGATGACCACAATGGACATGTCAATATCTCAGATGTTTTCTGACGTGCTAACGTCTGACAAAGGAATGGTTAAATTAACTAGAAATGATGGCGCTGATTTTATTTTTAATGCCGTTAATGTTATCGGCGTATTAAAATGCGAAAAAGAATATAGAATAGACAATATATACGAAACTATATCCTTTATAAAAGACACCTGTTCTAATTCTAAGCCAGAGTACGCAGTCATAGTACTTGGTGGACGATATAAAGGGCAGGGTAACATACTCGTATATCAAAATTATGATTATGTTTTTCAAAAAATCAAAGAAGCCAAAGCTATAGCAAAATCTATTGACGAAAAAAAGAACGGTGTGTTTTTTTGACTTTATGTCATGGCTGTGATGGTTTTGTTGACAGCTTAAAGCGATTGCTTAAGTGCATTGCTCAAATATGACAAGATGCAGTAACGTACTGTCCAGAAAAGACAAACCCCGAATCTCTAAGTGCAATCTTGGCGGATGGCTTAGAGAGTTCGGGGCCGTACTCATGTAACAGGTGAAATATATCACATGGATCACGCCAGACAACCCTTTAGCACCGCCAATAAGCGCGGTGGTCATTGAATCGAGCACAGCTTGAGCTGTTTCGGGAGCGCCTGCCCCGGAAGCCATACTATACCGACGAACTCACCACGGGCCTGTCCATTGCTGATGTGAGTCGTGCCCTTGGGGCGCGTTACATCCAACCGAATGGGCCGACACACCGGCACTGGATCGTGTTCGATGTGGATCAGCCAGCCGCTACGTTATCTTGGGATGACGTAGGCGCTCCGGCACCGAACATCAGCGTCACGAACAAGGCCAACGGCCATGCCCACCTGATCTACGGATTGGAGACCCCAATCCGCACTGCTCCGGACGGTAACGTGGCTCCGCTGCGTTATGCCGCCGCCATCGAGGCCGCCCTCCGGGAGAAACTGGGGGCTGATCTGGGCTACTCCGGGTTGCTCTGCAAGAACCCCCTGCATACCCACTGGCTTGTCCAGGTATGGGAGCCCTACTCCTATGATCTGAACTGGCTGGCCGACTACCTCGATTTAAGCCCCTACAATGGCCGCAAACAGCTTCCTGCTTACGGGTTGGGGCGTAACTGCACCTTGTTCGAGAAAACGCGCCAATGGGCTTACAAGGCGATTCGACAGGGGTGGCCGGGGTTTGATGGCTGGCAGGCTGCCGTGATCGAGCGGGCGACCGGGTACAACGTCCAGTTCGAGCAGCCGCTCCCAGCCAACGAGGTCAGGCACACCGCCAAATCCATTGCGAAGTGGACGCACCGCAACCTAACCCCCGCAGGGTTCAGCGCGGTACAGGCCGCCAGAGGGGCCAAGGGAGGCAGGCTATCTAAGGGGGGGGGGAGGCCCAGCAATAGCGGTAAAGCCCTCGCAGACCTTCTGCCGGAGGTGCTACGGCTCAAGGCTCAGGGTTACAGCAACCGTGACATTGCCGAGGATCTGCAAATTTCGGCGGGCAGTGTGTCCAATTACCTTCGCCGTGATCGTGAGTGATCAAAACAAGCCTTATCAGATAATAGCCCCCGCAGGGGGTTCTTTGAGCCCTTAAAAGTATTGAAGAGAGAGGCTCGGTGCGAGGGGGATAAGGCCGTTCCCGAAGGGTTGTCCATCAGGCCGTGAGTTTGGCCTGTGGGCAATAGGTCTTATCCCCGGAGCTGTTTGTTTTCTGCCGTTCGTAGTGCTTGCAGTATCTCCCCAGCCTGTTCGGGGGTCAGAACCACGGCTGAGCCCCTATCCCGGATAGCTTGCAACTGGGCATCCAACCCCTCCATCAGTGCTCTATTTATCGTCACCGTAACGTTATTGTCCTGCTGTTTGGCCCGGTATGCGGCTTGTCGTTCTGCCCCGCTTTTGGCTGTTCCGGTCTTTGGTCTACCTCGTCCGCGTTTGATGCCAAACATGTCCCCAGTACCCTGATCCGTGGTGTCCTTCATTGTGTCATTTCCTGTCACTGTAACGGTAATTAATTATGCGTCACTGTGACGATAATTAGCAAGTTGCCGACCCTCTATTTTTTTGCTGTACTGGTATTAAGCCAGCCCACCCGTATTACGTTTAGCCTGCTTCGCGGCTCAACGTAACACGGGGCTGGTGAGGGGCTATGCCCCTTCAATCCCCACACACACCACAGCCGGAGGCCGCGTGTCCAAGGTCCAAAAGATAACTACCGTCAGCGTTAGGATCGACAAGCCGACCGCGGCCGAATGGCGTGAACGTGCTAGCGCCTCTGGACTCAGTTTGTCTGACTGGATCCGGGGGGCGGTGGATGCTAATCAGCAGACGAATTTGCCGACGCCCCAGCGCCGTCCCGTCCGTGTCCGCGATACCAGCAACGATGCCGATCCGGAGTTGATGCGCCAGTTGGCCGGGATGAGCAACAACCTCAACCAGATAGCCCGAGCTCTGAACGAATGCCGGTTGGCCGGCTCGTCGGTGCAACTGGTGGAAGTGCTGGCCCTGCTGCGCAGCATAGAGGTACAGGCGGGACACCTGCTGCCTCAGTTGCCGCCGCCCCCAAAGCCTATGGCCAAGGGGCGTGACGATGCTCATTAAATTCCTTTCCCACGGTACGGGCAGCGGTGCCCGTGCTTCGGCCTACCTCATGGGCTTGCACGATCACACTGGTGCACCACGGGCAGGTGTGGCGGTACTGCGGGGTGATCCGGTGCTGTTCGCGGCGGTGGCCGACTCGCTTCCGTTCCAGCATCGTTACGCCAGCGCAGTGATCTCGTGGGCGACGGAAGAGGCCCCGACCGCCGACGAGATTACTGCGGTTTTGGAGGATTTCGAGGCAGTGGCGTTTGCTGGGTTGGAGCCGGAAGACGTCCACCTGACTGCCGTCCAGCACGACGAACCAGATGGCGGGGTTCATGTCCACATCCTTATCCCCCGCGTTCACCTGGGCACAGGCAAATCGTTCAACCCGGCCCCACCAGGTCACCGTAAAGACTTCGATGCAGTGAGGGATAAACACAACCACGAAAAGGGCTGGGCGCGGCCAGACGACCCGCTTCGGGCGCGGTTGCTACGGCCAGACTTCGAGGCGTTCAAGGACAAGAGCGATAAGACCGCCATCAAAAAACAGATCACCAACCACCTATTCGCCGCCGCCGAGCAGAGAGTGATCTCCAATGCGGCGGAGCTGCGGGACTACCTACAAACCTCGCTCGGGTGCGAAATCACGCGCACGGGGGCCGATTACACCAGCATCAAGCCGGAGGGCTATCCCAAAGCCATCCGGTTAAAAGGGGAACTCTATGGAGCATCTTGGACAGCAGAAAGAACGCTTGAGCGAGAGGCTCAAGCTGCGGCAAGAGCAGGAATTGGGCGAGGTGGAGAAGTTAGCGAAAGCGGTTCTCGACGAGCTCAAGAAAGACTTAGAGACGCGTGTAAACGGCGAGCTGAATACAACCGTGGGCGCTATCCGAGACGGGATAAAGGGATTGCCCAAACAGATCACCGACTCGACCGACCCATTGAAGGCGGTCTTGGAGCAGGCCCGGAGCGAGGCCAACACCCTCAAGCTGATCTCCAGCGTCTGGCTCAAAGCCTTGCTGGTCGGGGTATGCACCTCCGTGGGGCTCGGGTTGGGGAGCTGGGGGATATTGAGCTGGATGGGCAGCGAGGTTCAGCGGTTGAACAGCGAGATCAGCAGCGCGAAAGCTACGCTGGCCCAACTCCCCAAGGGGGTGAGTTACGCCAAGGGCAAGGATGGCAAGGGCTACATCCTCGCCCCCAGCATGGGGAAACCGTTCAAGGTGAAGGACAGCGACAAAATGGCCGTGGAGGTGAACTGAATGACCGAACTGGAGCGGATACTGATCGAGCGGCTGGAGCAGATGGAGCAGCGGCACCACAACGAGACGATGGACTTGCGGCAGCAGCTCTACGCGCAACAGATGTCTTTGGAGAACTTGCAAAGGCAGTGGGGGAGCACCTTGAAAGGGTACGAGATGCACTGCGCCAGCTTACACACAGCATTCGTGGCACTCGAGAAGAGCACCAAGAGCGAATTGAACAGCATGGGCCGGAGTTTGGACCAGACCAACCTGGCTACCGGAGCAGCACTTGGGTCATTGAACAGCAGTGTGGCCGGAGTCAAGAGCTCGCTGGAGAGCTTGATCAAGGCGCAGCGTTGATCGCCGACAGGGCGGCAGAACTGCGCAGGGAGCAGCGCCGGGGCTTGAGCATGTGATATATCGTCACAGTGACAATAATCAAGGAGATCGGGTATGAAATCAGGTCGGTTGGGTACTCCTGACACGGTGGCGCATATTCGCCGGTTCCCCCCGGTTGAGTACGAACTGGCGAGCTATCAAGGCTCCCCGTGGCTATGGGCCGATGGAAAGCCGCTGATCGACCTCCTCGATGCGACCATCGACTGGCTGATCGATGACGACGGCAGCCGCTGGATCGTCATTGATACCGAATACCTGCGCCAGCATGTGGCCCATTATGCCCTGTTGTCCGCCGATACATGGCGGCAACTGTTGCTCGATGCAGGCGTGGAGGTGGATTGAGGTGCGATTGAGTGATCGGTTTCCGGGGCTGATGCTGTGGCATACGGTGGCGGCAATGGCCGCTGTGTTCGCGGCGAAAGCCTTGCTGTACTGGGTTGCGGACTGGTTGGGCCTTGGGCCGCTCTACAGCACTTTAGCAGGGCCTTCTTGGGGCGTGGCGGCATGGATAGCGTTGTTGGCCCTGCTGCTGCGGTGGATGAAGGTCTAGCCCGTTCTGCCGCGCTCCGCTTGGCGGCCCCGACAACAAGATTGACAGACTTCGCTAGTCACTCTCGTTGCTGGGGCTGGTGTTTAGTGTATGATATACGTGTATATCAATAGTGTTTGAGGTGGATTATGTTAGCGATACGCTTGCCTTCGGATATCGAAGAGCGCTTGGCAAATTTGGCGCAAGAGACGGGGAGAACGAAGACCTTCTATGCACGAGAGGCCATTTTGACTCATCTGGAAGAGATGGAAGATTACTATCTGGCAGAGCGGGTTATGGAGAAAGTTCGTAAGGGCGAAGAGCGCCTGTTCTCACTGGATGATGTGGAGCGCGACCTTGGCTTGGAAAGTTGAATTGACCGACACCGCAGCGAAGCAGTTAGCACGGCTGGATAAAACCCAAGCTCAGCGGATCACCAAGTACCTGCGGCGGGTTATGCTGCTTAAAGATCCTAGGGATGCAGGTAAAGCCTTGACGGGGAACTTGCGGACTTACTGGCGTTATCGCGTGGGAGATTATCGGGTTGTGTGTGATATTAGAGATAACGAACTGGTGATTGTTGCTGTGATGATAGGGCATAGGAGTGAGGTATATGCTTGATGATTATTTTTTAGCTGGATAATGTTAGATGGAGTTTAATTATGGGGAAAATATCGTTTATAGTTGATGATAGTCAGGAGATTGAATTTCATTCCGCGCTTAATCGGCTTGGTGTTAAACTAGATGATTTCTTTATTAAATCTATTGAGCGAGCCATCAATGAAAGCTCTCGTCTTAATGTTACCGACTCGACTAACCCCTGTGATGGCGACTTAAATTTAAATAGGTTGATGCCCTTCGAACACAAAACCACAATTCTGAATTTTGACAATTCAGAGTGGGATAAAGTGGTAGATGTTCCAAGGTGTGAGCACCTTTTGGGTGGGTTAAGAAAAGTCAAGAGTGAACCATCGATGACCACAATGGACATGTCAATATCTCAGATGTTTTCTGACGTGCTAACGTCTGACAAAGGAATGGTTAAATTAACTAGAAATGATGGCGCTGATTTTATTTTTAATGCCGTTAATGTTATCGGCGTATTAAAATGCGAAAAAGAATATAGAATAGACAATATATACGAAACTATATCCTTTATAAAAGACACCTGTTCTAATTCTAAGCCAGAGTACGCAGTCATAGTACTTGGTGGACGATATAAAGGGCAGGGTAACATACTCGTATATCAAAATTATGATTATGTTTTTCAAAAAATCAAAGAAGCCAAAGCTATAGCAAAATCTATTGACGAAAAAAAGAACGGTGTGTTTTTTTGACTTTATGTCATGGCTGTGATGGTTTTGTTGACAGCTTAAAGCGATTGCTTAAGTGCATTGCTCAAATATGACAAGATGCAGTAACGTACTGTCCAGAAAAGACAAACCCCGAATCTCTAAGTGCAATCTTGGCGGATGGCTTAGAGAGTTCGGGGCCGTACTCATGTAACAGGTGAAATATATCACATGGATCACGCCAGACAACCCTTTAGCACCGCCAATAAGCGCGGTGGTCATTGAATCGAGCACAGCTTGAGCTGTTTCGGGAGCGCCTGCCCCGGAAGCCATACTATACCGACGAACTCACCACGGGCCTGTCCATTGCTGATGTGAGTCGTGCCCTTGGGGCGCGTTACATCCAACCGAATGGGCCGACACACCGGCACTGGATCGTGTTCGATGTGGATCAGCCAGCCGCTACGTTATCTTGGGATGACGTAGGCGCTCCGGCACCGAACATCAGCGTCACGAACAAGGCCAACGGCCATGCCCACCTGATCTACGGATTGGAGACCCCAATCCGCACTGCTCCGGACGGTAACGTGGCTCCGCTGCGTTATGCCGCCGCCATCGAGGCCGCCCTCCGGGAGAAACTGGGGGCTGATCTGGGCTACTCCGGGTTGCTCTGCAAGAACCCCCTGCATACCCACTGGCTTGTCCAGGTATGGGAGCCCTACTCCTATGATCTGAACTGGCTGGCCGACTACCTCGATTTAAGCCCCTACAATGGCCGCAAACAGCTTCCTGCTTACGGGTTGGGGCGTAACTGCACCTTGTTCGAGAAAACGCGCCAATGGGCTTACAAGGCGATTCGACAGGGGTGGCCGGGGTTTGATGGCTGGCAGGCTGCCGTGATCGAGCGGGCGACCGGGTACAACGTCCAGTTCGAGCAGCCGCTCCCAGCCAACGAGGTCAGGCACACCGCCAAATCCATTGCGAAGTGGACGCACCGCAACCTAACCCCCGCAGGGTTCAGCGCGGTACAGGCCGCCAGAGGGGCCAAGGGAGGCAGGCTATCTAAGGGGGGGGGGAGGCCCAGCAATAGCGGTAAAGCCCTCGCAGACCTTCTGCCGGAGGTGCTACGGCTCAAGGCTCAGGGTTACAGCAACCGTGACATTGCCGAGGATCTGCAAATTTCGGCGGGCAGTGTGTCCAATTACCTTCGCCGTGATCGTGAGTGATCAAAACAAGCCTTATCAGATAATAGCCCCCGCAGGGGGTTCTTTGAGCCCTTAAAAGTATTGAAGAGAGAGGCTCGGTGCGAGGGGGATAAGGCCGTTCCCGAAGGGTTGTCCATCAGGCCGTGAGTTTGGCCTGTGGGCAATAGGTCTTATCCCCGGAGCTGTTTGTTTTCTGCCGTTCGTAGTGCTTGCAGTATCTCCCCAGCCTGTTCGGGGGTCAGAACCACGGCTGAGCCCCTATCCCGGATAGCTTGCAACTGGGCATCCAACCCCTCCATCAGTGCTCTATTTATCGTCACCGTAACGTTATTGTCCTGCTGTTTGGCCCGGTATGCGGCTTGTCGTTCTGCCCCGCTTTTGGCTGTTCCGGTCTTTGGTCTACCTCGTCCGCGTTTGATGCCAAACATGTCCCCAGTACCCTGATCCGTGGTGTCCTTCATTGTGTCATTTCCTGTCACTGTAACGGTAATTAATTATGCGTCACTGTGACGATAATTAGCAAGTTGCCGACCCTCTATTTTTTTGCTGTACTGGTATTAAGCCAGCCCACCCGTATTACGTTTAGCCTGCTTCGCGGCTCAACGTAACACGGGGCTGGTGAGGGGCTATGCCCCTTCAATCCCCACACACACCACAGCCGGAGGCCGCGTGTCCAAGGTCCAAAAGATAACTACCGTCAGCGTTAGGATCGACAAGCCGACCGCGGCCGAATGGCGTGAACGTGCTAGCGCCTCTGGACTCAGTTTGTCTGACTGGATCCGGGGGGCGGTGGATGCTAATCAGCAGACGAATTTGCCGACGCCCCAGCGCCGTCCCGTCCGTGTCCGCGATACCAGCAACGATGCCGATCCGGAGTTGATGCGCCAGTTGGCCGGGATGAGCAACAACCTCAACCAGATAGCCCGAGCTCTGAACGAATGCCGGT
>NZ_JBQBFC010000001.1:3735000-4686291 GCF_051919235.1 Aeromonas sp. 95A | reverse complement strand
AGCTCTTCCCACTGCACCAGACAGGCCAGCACCATGCCGATAGCCAAGGTGAAAGCGACGGAGCAGGTTGAGAAGATCACGGTCCAGATGAAGATCTGCAGGAAGGGTGACTGGATGCCCGGATCGGTGACGATGCGCGCGAAATTCTTCCAACCGACGCTCACCACAAAGCCCGGAGCAATGCCCTTGCCGACAAACTGACCCTGTTCGTCGATGTACTGATAGAAGCCGGTCTCACCATTGGGCAGCATCAGCTCGCCATTCTGGGTATCACGCAGCAGGTTGCTGTCTTTGATCACCACGCCGGACTTGAGCACGGCACCATCCATCAGACGGGTGTAGTGCTGCTTCTGGGCGGCAAACTTGCGCAGACTGCTCAGGGTCAGGTGGGTACCGCCATCCGGCAGTACCAGATCAAGGTCACTCAGATGAGTACGATGCTCAACAATGGCGCGGATCGGTGCGGCCTTGCTGGCAGCTTCGCCAGTGAAGGGCTGCAGCTCGACCACTTGCTGGGTGTTCTGCACACGGCCCTCGCGGGACGCCAGCTCACGGGCCTTGTTGGTCATCAGGGAAACAGGTTGGCTGATAAAGGATTGATCATCCTGTGTCAGCAGCAGCTGGAACTGGCCATTGTCGCCACCCAGCAGGGTAAAATCGAATTCACCGCCCGCCACCTTGTAGGTTTTCTTCAGGTGGTAGTCCCGCGCCTGCTCCACGGAGAGCAAGTTGGACCCCGAATAGTTGGTGAAGGCAATGCCAATGGTGTAGGCAAGAGGGAAGATGATAAACACAACCATGCCCGCAACACCCGGAAAGATGTAGCGATGGGCATAGGTCTTCTTGTTCATGAAGACATACAGACCGACGGAAACCACCACCAGATCCAGCAGCGCGAATACCCACTCGCCACTGGCGTACATCATCACGGCTGCGTAGCCGTTGAGGATGGCAACCAGGGCCGCTATGGTCCACTTAAGCCAGGTGTGCTTATCCTTCGGACCGGCATAGGACTCAACAGAAGGTACTACTTCCATGCCAATTAACCTTTATAACGCCAAGAGAGATTTGAGAGAGTGGGAGGCCATGACGGCCTCCCGGGTAGTGCGTGCTTACTGAACGATACGCTTGGCAGCGGTATCCAGAGCTTCGTCAACACCCTGACGGCCGGAGGTCACGTTCTTGAGGGCAGTTTCGAAGGAAGACCAGAAACGGCTCATCTCGGGAACGGATGGCATCGGCTCGCCAGCCTGGGCGTTCAGCATGGTGGCCTTGATGTG
The DNA here is from genome assembly GCF_051919235.1 of Aeromonas sp. 95A. Lineage (NCBI taxonomy): Bacteria > Pseudomonadati > Pseudomonadota > Gammaproteobacteria > Aeromonadales > Aeromonadaceae > Aeromonas > Aeromonas sp. 95A. The sequence goes on along the minus strand of NZ_JBQBFC010000001.1, from coordinate 4,685,011 downwards.
CGGATCGGATTCCAGGGTCTTCTGGAAGGATTTCAGCGCAACGGCACCCAGCGGCTTGTCGGCGTTAACCGGCGCCAGACCGGCATCGGTCAGCAGGTAGTTTTCCAGGAACTCGATAGCCAGATCCTTGTTCGGGCTGGCGGCGTTGATGGTGGCACCCAGTACGCCAACGAAGGCTTTGGCCGGCTTGCCGTTCAGGGTCGGCAGCGGCGCTACGCCGTACTTGATGCCGCTCTTGTCCAGGTTGCTCCAGGCCCAGGGACCGTTGATCATCATGGCCACTTCGCCCTTGTTGAACTTGGCGTCCATCACACCGTAGTCGATGCCTTTTTCCAGGTGACCGGACTTGATCATCTCGGAGATGTAGCCCACGCCCATCTTGGCACCTGCGTTGTTCACGCCGGTATCTTTGACGTCATAACCGGTAGCGGTTTTCTTGAAGGCGTAACCACCGTTGGCAGCCACCAGCGGATAGCTGAAGTACGGGGTGTCATAAGCCCACATGATGGCGCGCTTGCCGTTTTTCTTCAGAGTCTCGTCAATCTTGGCGATCTCTTCGAAGGTTTTCGGCGGCTCGGGCAGCAGGTCCTTGTTATAAATCAGGCTGACAGCTTCCATGGCAACCGGGTAACCATAGGTTTTGCCATCAACAGTCATGGCATCCCATGCCAGCTGTTCAAATTTGCCTTTGGTGGCAGCGTTCGGCGTTACCGGAACCAGCAAACCGGCTTTGACCCACTCACCGTAACGGTCGTGAGCCCAGAAGAAGATGTCCGGGCCGTTGCCAGTGGCGGCGGCTTGCTGGAATTTCACTTCAACCTGATCCGGGTGAGCCACAGTAACCTTGATGCCGGTTTCTGCTTCAAACTTCTTACCCACTTCAGCCAGACCGTTGTATCCCTTGTCACCGTTGATCCAGATGGTCAGCTGGCCTTCATCGATGGCAGCAGTAGCAGAGCAAGCGACGCCAAGAGTGGCCAGACCGATCAGGGATGACAGCAATTTCTTTTTCATGAGCCTTTCCTTGTATTAGTTCCGCGCTGTAAGAGCATTGTGTGCGAGATGAATATTATCCCAAGCGGCAAACGGCTCACATGACGCAACTCGCATTTTTGAAATGCAATTACGTATTTCCTTCCAGAAAGTTTTGAAAACATTTTCTTATTTCAGGGAATTACGGCCATTTATCGGCTTAATTCCAGACAACCACAGAATAATAATTACCAAAATGAAATAAAATTTCACGAGTGAAAGGGTTTTCACCTCAATGAAAACCCTTTCAGATGGTTTATTTTGTTTGATTTGTTAACAAAGTACCGCGCCAGTTTCGAGGTCTGCCCGGCGCAATAAAAAAAGAGACCCCGCCGGGGCGGAGTCTCTTTTTGCGAGAAATGACGACCTGATCACACTCGGGAGCATGACTACGACTGGCGCAGCAGCTGATCCTTAAGATTGGGCGGCACACCCTTGATGGTCAGGGTGTCGGTCTGAGGGTCGTAAAAGATCCGGCTGTTCAGCAGCTTTGCTCAAAGCTCAGAGTCAGACCGCCGCCGGAGCCAACAAACTTGGTCAAACCACGCAGGGTAGAGCGATCCGCCGGGAAGCGCTCTTCCAGCTCATACTCCTGACCGATAAAGCTGTAAAAATCGAGGTCACCGTCGCCAGGCAATTCTGCAGACAACTCCTTGATTTCGATCTCTTCACCGGCACTCGCCTGTTCGGTGCAATATTTGAAGACCTGCTTTTTATAGTCATTGCGCTCGGTCGGTTCGAGCTGACGACTGTCGCAATAATCTTCGACCGCCTGCAGCAAGCCTTTATTTTGTACCTTGGCATCCATGCCCTCGCGGGCGCCCAGCAGATCCATAAAGAAGTCGCCCAGTTTGCGACCAATGCGCCCCTTGCTGAAGGTGATATAACGGCGCGAATCAGGTTGGGTTTTCCATTCGGTCAAATCAATGCGGGCCACCAGATTGAGTTTGCCGATATCCAGATACTGGATATGGCGCAATTCCAGCGCTTCGCTGACGGTGACGCTCTCCTTGCCCTCCAGCAGGGCAATCAGCAGATAATCGACCCCGACGTAGTTATATTTGGCAAACAGCAGCACCCCTTGCTCATCGAGGGCGTGCTCCACCAGCTGCTTGACCAGCATCTGGGTCACGGTGACCGAGAAGGGAACGAATTCGGTCTGCTCGTCGAGCAGCTGTTCGAGGGCGATACGAAACGCGGGTGAAGGCTGCTTGGGAGCCTCTTCACCGTCGGCCAGCTCGGCGACGGCGGCCTCGGGGTCAGCAAAGAAGCCAAAGCCCTTGCCACCCTTGCCGTTGTAGATCCGATGCAGTTCCGCCATCAGTCCCTGTACCGCCTCATCAGGGAGCAGGGTCTGGCTGCGGGTATCGGCGTGGGGTTGACCATCGCCGCCCTGGCGCAAGGAGTGAAGAATGATCTTGTCGATATCGAGACTCATGTCACAAAGCCATAGTGTTAGCCGAAAGGGTGAAGTATTATAAGGCGCTTTGAACCGAGATGAACTGAAGATTATGCCTATCGTATCAAAGTACAATAACGAGCAATTTGACGCCCTGATGAACGACCTGATCACCGCGCTGGAAAAGCATAAAGCGCCGGTAGATCTCAGCCTTATGGTGCTTGGCAATCTGACCACCAATATCATCAACGGTATGGCACCGGCCCAGCGCCAGGCCATCACTGAAAAGTTTGTCCAGGCCCTGACCGCATCGGTCGATAATCGCCACGACGCACACTGAGTCCCCGACTCTGTTGATTTGACGTTTCTCAACGCAGATGGATCACTATGGTCGAAACCGGTAACCCCTATCGTGATAATGTCTCTCGCCTGATCACCTGGGGGCATTGGTTCTCCTTCTTCAACATTATTCTGGCCATGCTCATCGCCACCCGTTATCTGGGTGCCATCAGCTGGCCATCGACCACGCTTGGCGTGATCTACCTCGTTGTAAGCTGGATTGGCCACTTTTCGTTTCTGAGTTTTGTCACCTACCTGTTGACGATCTTCCCGCTCAGCTTCGTGCTGCCCAAGGAGAAGTCGTTGCGGTTCATCTCGGCCATCATCGCCACCCTGGCGCTGGTGCTGCTGCTGATCGACACCCAGGTATTCCGGCTGTTCAAGTTCCACCTCAACAGTCAGGTATGGCAGTTGCTGCTGGATCAGGCGCAAACCGAAGAGGGCTCAATCTGGAGCATCATCTTCGTTGCCGTGCCCACCATCTTCCTGCTGCAACTGCTGCTGTCGGCCTATGTCTGGCGCAAGATCAACAAGCGCAAGCGCCGCCAGTACGGCAATCAGGTGGGGCTGGCCCTGCTGATCTGCTTTATTCTAACCCACGTGGTCAACAGCTGGGCGGATGCGACCCTCTATCAGCCGATCACCATGCAGAGAGCCAACTTCCCCCTCTCCTACCCCATGACGGCCCGCTCCTTCCTGGCCAAACATGGCTGGCTGGATCTGGATCAGTACGAGAAGCAGGCGGCCTCCCAGGGGGATAACAGCGACAGCCGGATGCACTATCCGCTGCGCCCGCTCAACGTCAACGCCCCCCTGACTCACAACAATCTGCTGATTGTGGTGGTCGATTCGCTGCGCTTTGACATGCTCAACAACATCAACATGCCCAATCTGCAGCGCTATGCGGATCAGCATCTGACGTTCCGCAATCACCTGAGTGGCAGCAACGACGACCTGATGGGCATGTTCAGCCTCTTCTACGGGTTGCCCGGTCACTACTACAAGGACATCAGCAGCGACAAGCGTCCGCCGGTGCTGTTCGATGAGATGCTGCGCCAGGATTACCAGTTCGGGCTGTTCGGCGCGATGGAAGATGCCCAGAAGTATCGCAAGAGCATCCTCGCCGGTCTGCGCAAACAGGTGTTTGTCTCAGAGCAGAGTGACGATGGCAAGCTGCTGACCGACTGGCAACAGTGGCTGGAGAAGCGCTCTCCCGAGCGTCCCTGGTTCTCGCTGGTCTATCTCTCGAGCCCAGGCGACTACCAGTTACCCGCCACCATGAAGGGGCCGTTCCAACCGGAGCTCGCCAACTTCAATCCGGCGACCGCCTATCGGGCGGAGAACCTGCAAAAACTCGAGAACCGCTACAAGAACTCGGTCTTCTATACCGACCAGTTGCTTGAACAGATGCTGACCAAATTGCAGTCGCAGGGGATGGACAGCAACACCATCGTCGTCATCACCTCCAACCACGGTCAGGAGTTCAACGACACCCGCAGCAACAGCTGGGGCGCAGGCAGCAACTACTCACCCTATCAGGTGCAGGTACCGCTGGTACTGGCCTGGCCGGGGCGCGGCAGTGACGTTCGGGAGCAACCGAGCAGCCATTTCGATCTGGCGCCGACCCTGATGCAGGGGATGCTGGGCGTGCGCAATCCGGCGCGCGATTACAGCGTTGGCCGCTCGCTGTTTGATACCAGCCCGCGCAACTGGCTGCTGGCCGGGGATCAGAATGACTTCGCCATCTATGAAGGGGAGACCATCACCCACTTCAACAAGCAAGGTGACTTCGAACTGCTGGAGCGCAACAGCTATCGCCCGATCAAGCACGGCACCCCGGATATGGGCGCCATGATCCAGGTGATGAACGAGCTGAACCGCTTCTATCGCAACCAGTGAAGCGCCCGTTGATGGCTTGATACCATAAAAAACGCCCCGAATTCGGGGCGTTTTTCGTTGTATAGCCGGCCACGTTCACGACAGTTAGCCACCCCACCCTTGCGGGTACTTGTAGCCGACGAAACGCTTGGCTGCATAGGCTTTGAAAGCCGCCGAGTTGTAGGCTGCCGCCACATCTTTGGCAAACGGCTGATCCGCATCTGCGCTTTTCACCACCACCCAATTGATAAAATCGTAGCTGCGCTCCAGAAACAGTCCTTCAGTGAACGGGATTCCGCTGGAGGCGGCAAAATTACCGTTGATCACCGAGAAGTCCACATCCTCGCGCGAGCGGGGCAGTTGCGCCGCCTCCAGCAACACCAGCTTGAGATTGTGCGGATTGTTCACCACATCAAACTCGCTCGCCTTGAGCGGGTTGATCCCCTCCTTGAGGGTCAGCCAACCGAGATCCTGCAACATCAGCAGAGCCCGCGCCTGATTGGTGGGATCGTTGGGGATGGCCACCGTGCTCCCCTTTTTCACCTTGTCGAGTGCCGCCAGCTTGCCGGAGTAGAGCCCCATCGGGCCAGTTGGCACTTGGGTAATGGGTGCCAGCGACAAGCCGCGATCTTTGGCAAAACTCTCCAGATAAGGTTTGTGCTGGAAGCAGTTCACATCCAGTGATCCGTCAGCCAGAGCAATATTGGGAGTCACATAGTCGGTGAACTCCACCAGCTTGACCTTATACCCCTTGGCCTCCAGCTGCGGCTTGATGGAGTCGGTCACCATGTCGGCAAAATCCCCCACCGTAGTACCAATCACAATCTCCTGTTTGGTCGGCAAGGACGCATCGGCGGCAACCGCGGAAAAAGAGAGGCTCCCGACCGCCATCGCGGCAATAAAGGTGCTGGCGCCAGCAGTGGCACGCAAGGAAGCAGTGCAAGAAGAAGGTAAGAAGGAACGAAACGGCATAGGGACTCCCTGTCAGGTACGCATCAAGCTATGGGCCTGCGGCGGGGCCGCCCTCAGAAGTAACGCCCTTCACACCGCAGCAATCTAGCCATCCAAACGGCCATTTCAATTACCATAACAGAGCCATCCACCGCCGCCAAGCAATAAACTGCTGGTTCCACCTCATCACCCTTGCTGTCATCCCCGAATGCATAGCGGCTCTCACGTTGGCACACACAACCATGCCGCTCACGTTCAAGAGCGCACGAGCTCCCCTCGGGATTGTCCCGAATCGGGATGGCTGCGGCGAAGGAGAGTCGCGAGAGGAGTGAATTACAGATAAAAAGATCAGTAGTGGGCGGTGAGAACCATTCTCAATAGAACACATAACCAGCGTCATTGGAATACCTACCATAAACCAGATCGGATTTCTTTGAACCTCATTGCGTTTTTTGAAAATGGCTCTTTTTGAACCCCTGCCACCCGTGTATAGATTTCCGTCGCACTCAGGATGGTGCGATCCAAGATGGAGTTAAAAAAATAATGAAGCAAACATCGTTAGCACTGGCGATCACAGCACTGCTGTCGACCCTGCCCAGTGCGCTCGTTCAGGCAAATGAAGGTTGTGCGCCGCTCACCGGCAAGGAGAGCGGCATGGATATCGGACGCAGCAGCACCGAGCGCTGCCTGCCAGGTGCCAATCCCCTGCAGGATCAGCAGTGGTATCTGCTCAACAGCGGCCAGGATGGATTCAGCGCCCGTGGCGGTATAGCGGGCAATGATCTCAACCTCTGGTGGGCTCATCGCACCGGCGTGCTGGGCCAGGGAGTCAATGTGGCCGTGGTGGATGATGGTCTGGCCATCGCCCATCCGGATCTGGCGGACAACGTGCGTCCGGGTTCGAAAAACGTGGTGACCGGCAGCGATGACCCGACACCGACCGATCCGGATACGGCCCACGGCACCTCGGTCTCCGGCATTATTGCGGCGGTGGACAACGCCATCGGGACCAAGGGGATTGCCCCGCGAGCCCAGTTGCAGGGTTTCAACCTGCTGGATGACAACAGCCAACAGTTGCAGAAAGATTGGCTCTACGCCCTTGGCGACAGCGATGCCAGCCGCGACAACCGGGTGTTCAACCAGAGCTACGGCATGAGTGTGGTGGATCCCCGCTCTGCCAACTCTCTGGATCAATCCCAGCTTGATCGCCTGTTTGAACAGCAGACCCTCAAGGCGCAGGGCGCGGCCTATATCAAGGCTGCCGGCAACGGCTTCAACAAGATAGCGGCGGGCGGCTATGTGCTTAACCGCACCGGCAATGGCCCCAAATTGCCGTTTGAAAACAGCAACCTCGATCCCTCCAACAGCAACTTCTGGAACCTGGTGGTAAGCGCTCTCAACGCCGATGGCGTCAGATCCTCCTACTCCAGCGTCGGCAGCAACATCTTCCTGAGCGCGACCGGCGGCGAGTACGGTACCGACTCTCCGGCGATGGTGACCACGGATCTGCCCGGCTGCGACATGGGTTACAACCGCACCGACGATCCCAGCACCAACCGGCTGCACGGCAACCCGCAACTGGATGCCAGCTGCGACTACAACGGCGTGATGAACGGCACCTCCTCCGCCACCCCCAGCACCTCCGGCGCCATGGCGCTGCTGATGTCCGCCTACCCGGATCTGTCGGTACGTGACCTGCGGGATCTGCTGGCGCGCAGCGCAACCCGGGTCGATGCCACACAGAAACCTGTGATGGTCAGCTACACCAGCAGCACCGGCAAGGTGCGTGATGTGAAAGGGCTGGAAGGGTGGGAGCGCAATGCCGCCGGCATGTGGTTCAGCCCCACTTACGGTTTTGGTCTGATCGACGTCAACAAGGCCCTTGAGCTGGCTGCCAATCACCAGCCCCTGCCCCCGCTGGTACAGCTGCCATGGCAGAAGATCAATGTCACCGGCAGTGCCGCCGCCATTGCGGATGTGGGCAACAGCCCGACCAGCTCAACAACCCGCATCGCGACACCATTGACGGTAGAAGCGGTTCAGGTGATGGTGAGCCTGGATCACCAGCGTCTGCCCGATCTGCTGATCGAACTGGTCTCCCCCGCCGGCACCCGCAGCATCCTGCTGAGCCCCTTCAACAGCCTGGTCGGCCAATCTCTCGACCAGCAGCAGCTGGGCTTTGTACGAACCAAGGGATTGCGCGACATGCGGATGCTATCCAACAAGTTCTACGGCGAATCGGCGCAAGGCACATGGCGACTGGAAGTAACCGATGTTGCCAACGGTACCCGTCAGGTCTCTCTGCTCAATCGCGAGACTCGTGAGCGTACCACCCTGACCGAGCGCAACAATCGCCAACCGGGCAAGCTGATCTCATGGTCCCTGCGGGTCCTGGGTCACGATGCCAACCGCAGCTAACACGCTAGGAGTATTACCATGAACAAACCTGTTACCTTGCTTCTGGCAACCCTGCTGGCCCCCCTCTCGGGACAGCTCTGCGCACAGGAGTCCATCACCATGGATGGCAAGCAGTACAGCACCATAGAGGTGAACGGCCAGACCTACCTCATTCCTGACAACGGCAGCAAGAAGCGGGTCGCCCGCAGCCTTGACAGCAAGGTCCCGCAACAGACCCTGCGCCGCGGTGACGTGTTGATGCAAGGGGCCGCCAGCCCGGAGCTGACTGTAAGCGGCACCCTGCTGGTGGAAGCTGACGATGCCAGCGCCAAGGCGCTGGCGACTCGCCACGGCTTGAACTTCAAGCAGAGCAGCGGCGGCATCGCCCTGCTGGAGGCCAAATCGGGCACCGATCTCAACGCCATCGCCACCAAGCTCAAGAGCGAAGGGGTGAATGTGCAGATCGAGCTGTCAGGGGCCGAACAGCAGCCAAAATAGGCAAATGATGGAAAATACGAAACCACTTTGATGTCTGCATCTATATCTAAAATATCGAGGGGGCTTGAAAGCCCCCTTGTCATTACTGATATCACTCTGGTCCCTAAAAGCGCCAACTTAATACATCCGTGAAGACTGTCGATCTCGCCTGAATGGATAAAAAGGCCCCTATCGGGGCCATTTTCAGCATTTAGTTCAAGATAATGGGAAGGCAGGATGAACAAATCCCTGGTAACCATCGATATGCAACTTGGAAAGCAGTTCCACTTGATGTTGATCCTCGACACGGGTCGCAATGGTGGTCACACCGGCATTGTGTGCGGCGCGACACACTGCTGCCAGGAATGAGGTGTCTGCCCCCGGCTCCATGACCTGACTGGTATAACCGTGATCGACCTTGACATAAGCAGGCGACAACTCCTCCAGATAGCCCAGAGACTGGAAGTGACGACCATAGTGGTCAACCCCCCACTGGAAGCCATGAGCTTGCAAGGTGCCCACCAACGCAGCCACGTTGTCTTTATGTTTCATGATGGCAGCTTCAGGTATTTCAAATAACAACCGCTCTTTGAGCTCTGCATGTTCGGTCAGATAGCGCGTCAGCCAGGTTAAAAACTCATCCGAGCAGAGCGAGCCAGCAGTGATGTTGATCGCCAGTACCAGATCAGACTGTTTTTGCAGTAATGGAACGCAAGCATCAAGCACCGCCTGGTCAAACTCGCCCCCCAATTTGAACTGTTCAATCGCGGGCAAGAACTGACCGGCAAAATAATCTGTGCCATCCCGAGAGATAGAAGCAAACAGCTCGGCATGCAACCTTGCTCCATTATCAAACCGGCAAGCTGGTTGGGCTTTGAAGCGCCAAAGTTGACGTGAAATGGCATCTTGTACCAGATCTCGCCAGGCCAAACGCCCCATCAAACCTTGCTCAGTCCCCCCTTCCATCACCACAGCACCGCGGCGTTCATTGCGCGCCTTGCCAAGCGCATTATCGGCTTTGGTCAACAAGGCAGAGAGATCATCATTGCCATCACGACCGGCAATACCAATGACGGAGAGCGCATCCCCTTCGCCCATTGGATTCACCACCAGATCAGCAATGCGGCTATTAATCACTTCAGCCAACTCTTTTAGCTGAGTCAGATCGTCAGTTGGACAGAGCAGCGCATATTCCGTCGCGGAGATCCGTGCCAAGGCGGCGCCATCCCACCCTTTTAATTGCTCTTTCAAAGCCTGAGCTATCGATTTGACCATGTTGTCACGGGCAGCAAAGCCTTCATCGCGATAGATATCATCCAGCATGTCGACCGCAACCAGCATGACGCCACCTTGGCCAGCCTCCGCTATCCATGCGTTTACCTGACCCACAAAATAGGCTCGGTTGCCAAGCCCCGACACGGCATCGACATAAACCCGCTCACGCAATTTCTCGGCCTCATCGGCTTGCTCTTTGAACTGCAACGCCAACTTGCTTGAGAGGGTGTTGATCGCCTGAACGACCTGCTTCAATTCATGAGTTTTAGGCTCCGGGATCGTATGACCGAAATGGTGCAGCTCGATCTCTACGGCTTGATCACAGATCTGTTTGAGTGGCTTGAGCAAGTAGTTGAGTGCTCTCATCAACAAAATGGTGGTGATCAAAAAGCCGACCAGAAACCAGCTCGCCAGCTCACTCATCCCACGCCACAACTCGTAATAAGCCTGGCCGGGGTGACCCACTACTTTTAATTTTCCAAGCTGCAACCAGCCAGACGTCAGAATTGACTCGTTAGATACCTCAGGAAACAGTCCCAATTTCACAAACCACTGCGGCACCCCCTGAATATTGTTGGTATTTTCCTGCTCGATGACATCCTTTGATGCCAGCAGATCAAGGCGAACCAGTCGATAATAGCCACCATCAAAAATGGCCTGGATCACCGACTCGGCACCAACCTTGTCACCGTTTTCCAGATAGGGGGTGAGCGCAAGCCCCAGTGAGGTTGCCGTATTGATGACCGTTGTTTCCTGTTGCTGCGCCAGATAAGTGCGGGTTGAATTGAATTGCACCCAGTATGTGGCCGCAAATAACAATCCAAACAGCAGCAGCATAGTGGCTAATAACTGTCGATAGAGCGTCATAGGTTAATCATCCAAATTCACCACTGGCCGAGCCAATCGCCCCGAGGTCATGCGATTGCGTAAATCATTCCATAATCCCAAGCGGGATGATTGACCAGCCAGTTCCCCTTGGCCTCGTGCCTTCATCAACCACAAGTGACTACCGTTAAAACTGTAAATAGGCACCAGATCACGCCGCTGTGTGGCAGGGCGAATCGAGCCTATCAAATTATCCAAAATCACCGGAACGGAAGAGGGTGTCTCATAATATGCCACCACCATGTGAAACTGGTTGTAATCAAGAGCCTTGACGTACACCATCCGCATTTTATCATCCGGGATCCCAAGCTCGAGCAGCGTAGAGTATTTGGCGATACTGAAATCTTCACAGTCTCCCCCGGCGGCTCCCAAAAATTCCAGCGGGGTTGCCCAATAATCCTTTTTGCGCCACAACTTGATATCGTCAATAAAACGCATCCGATTGAAAAAATTATTAACCCGCTCAAGCTTTTTTTCTTCGCTCAGGGCCCTGCCCTTCGTCTCCATGACCAACATACGCCAACTGGTTACACGCTTGCCGGCTCTGGCGCCATAGGTCTGCTCCGCCCGCTTGATCAAGTTGAGATCTTCCTGTGGCAGAGGCTGACTGGCACAGAGCAGAAGTGAGAAGGGTAACAGCAGGATCCATAAGGAGTGGCGCAAAGCGCGTAGCGATCGGTATCTCCATTCATTGAGAAGATAACACCATCGGCTACCGGTACCACGCTGGAGTGTCACGTCATATTCCTGCTGCATTATTACTACTGCACTCCTCAAAGCCCGTACAACAACCTGCGTTAGCCAAACATGGTGACTGCCAGCAGCAGTCACCATGTTGGCGTTCATGATCCCTGCGGGATCATGAACAAACGGTTATTGCCTGGCCTGCCATTCAGCGGGTTGTTTGACGCTAAATGCATTGAGCAAGCTGCCTGTCGCGTTGAGAATGCGATAGTCCGCCAGCAGTGCATCATACTCGGCAGTGATATAGCTGCGACGCGCCTCAAACAGTTCGTTCTCGGTGTTCAATACGTCCAGCAATGTCCGTTGACCCAACCCAAACTGCTTCTTGTACGCCTGTACGGTGTCATAGCTGGCGTCAACATGCTCTTTCAGGAAGGTCTTTTGCTTGGCCAACGACTCTTTCGCGTTCCAGGCCAGACGAGTGCCTTCCTCCACTTGGCGGAACGCATTCAAATGAATGTCTTTCGCCTGAGAATAGAGCGCCGATGTTGCATTGCTCTCTGCCACATCAGAACCGCCACGGAACAGGTTGTAACGCATCCGCACCATTGCGGTCAGATCATCGTTGCGCCCTTTTACCGCATCGATATCCTCATTCCAGTTCTGATCGACCTCGAATGTTACATTCGGGTAGAAACCGGATTTGGCGCCTTCATGTTGATACTTGGCCGCTTCGATATCCTGCAGGGAAGAGAGCAGGGTCGGGTGGACTTCGGTCGCCGTTTTCAGCGCACTATCGAGGCTGGTCGGGATAAGTTCGGTATTGGGAACCGGCTGAACCAGATCTTTGGGCACCTCGTTCACGACACGAATAAATTCACTCTCTGCGTCGCGATAGTTGTTTTCAGCCGCAGCCTGATTTGAATAGGCCCTGGCAACACGACCTTCAATCTGGGTCTGATCCGCAGTAGAGCCAAGCCCTGAATCAGTCCGCTTGCTGATGTCGCTGCGGATCTGTTCGTGGGTTTCCAGGTTCTGTTTGGAAAGCTCCAGGATCTCCTGCTGACGCAGCATATTGAGGTAGACCTCAGCTACTCGAAGCGCGGTATTCTCTGCTTCAGAGATCATCGCCAGACGCTGGGCATTGGCTTCTGCTTCGGTTCTGGAGACGTTGTTGCTGACATCAAAGCCATCAAACAACATTTGCCGCAGGCTGAGTCCAGCCTCTTTGCGAGTCAACGAGTCATCACTAGTTGGATCACGACGCGTTGAAGGGCTATCAGTTTTTTCATAGCCTACGCCGCCACGCAGATCGATCGTAGGATAATAGCCACCCTTGGCTCCATCATGCTGATAGAGTCGTGCCTGATACAGATCAAACGCTTCCTTTATCTTGGGATGCGTAGCAAGTGTCTGTGCCACCGACTCTTCCAGAGTCTGGGCCTGACCCAAACTCGGGATCAGGATGCAGCCACTGACCAGCATGGCAACAATCGTTTTTTTCATGTTATCTCCAGTCATGTTTTGTTTTTAGATTGTTGGCTTATCGTTCTCTCAGTGCCGACTGCTTTGCCCGTAAAATCGGCTTAAGCAAATAGTCTAGGACACTTTTTTTACCAGTAATGATATCAGCACTGGCTAACATACCGGGGATGATGGGAAGTGCGTTAAGCTCATCGCCCAAGTAACTCTTCTCTGTTCGAACACGAACCAGATAAAAGGAGTTCCCCTCCTCATCCTGGATAGAATCCGCACTTATCTGTTCAACCTTGCCATGCAATCCTCCATAGATTGTAAAGTCGTAGGCAGTAATCTTGACGATGGCATCCAGCCCCGGTCGCAGGAAGGCGATATCTTTCGGTGACACCTTGGCTTCTACCAGCAAAGTATCCTCCAGCGGCACAATCTCCATCAGATCCATGCCGGGCTGAACCACGCCGCCCAGGGTGTTGATCTTGAGCTTCTTGATGGTGCCCTTGAGCGGTGCAATCACGCTGGTCCTGTCGACCCTGTCTCGCAAGCCAACCTGCCCTTCTGACAACTGGCCAAGTCGCCCCTGCTTCTCGTTCAGTTCAGTCTGGGAGTCTGCTCTGAATTTTAGCGCAATATCATTACGCTTGGAGATGGTCTCACGCAGTACCGAATTGAGTTTTGGGATCAGCAGACGGTTGCTCTCCAGCTCCCCCTGCATCTCGTTGACCTGCCGCTCCAGCTTGATTAGCTCCACTTGAGGCACTATACCTTCTTTCGCCAACGGGCGGCTAATATTCAGTTCCTGTCTGGCCAGATCCACACTGCGATTCACGGTGCGGATCTTGGCATTCAGTTCAATCAGCTCCTGCTCTTTCTGTTCGATTTGCTGACCAAGAATATAGAGCTGGTTCTTCAGGTTATTGAGGCGATCCCGCTGTACAGACCGCTCACGGTGTGCGTATTCGGCAAAGACGGTTTCATAACCATCGGGAAACTGGATTGGCGCTTCACCTACCACGACCTGTTCACGCCACCCCAGTGCCGGGTCGTTTTTCACCTCGACGCTGGCCATCTCGGCGCGCAGACGGGCCACATCCCCCTTCAGGGTGACGACCTCTTGCTCCCGTTCTCTAAAGTCGGAGCGGAAACGGGTGTCATCAATGCGCAGCAGCGGCTGCCCCTTTTCGACGATATCTCCCTCTTTGACGAAGATCTCTTTGACGATCCCCCCTTCCAGGTTCTGGATCACCTGCAGCTGACGGGATGGAATAACCTTGCCCTGACCCACGGTGACTTCATCCAGTTCGGCCCAGGCCGCCCAGACGATGGCACTCATGAAAAAGAGGAAACAGCACCACAACAGGATGCGAGCTCCGGTCGGCGTGGTCAGCAGTACAGCTGCCGCGCCGTCATCGACAAACTCCAGATGCTCGGGTGCTGGCAATACCTCGCCGGAAGGCATCTTTTTGCTGCGCTTGAACCAGTCCATGAGCCCCTTAACCATGGGACACCTCCTGCACGCGCACCTTGCCTTCCTTCAACTGCTGCAACACCACCTCTTTGGGGCCATCAGCAACGATCTGCCCCTGCTCGATAACGATCACTCGCGATGCCACATCCAGCATCGAGGTTTTGTGAGTGATGAGGATCAATGTGGTTTCCGGGCCCAGTCTGGCGAGCTCCTGTTTGACCTGCATCTCGGACTGGTTGTCCATGTTGGAGGTCGGCTCATCCATCACCAGAATGGGGGGATCATTGAGCAGGGCGCGTGCCAGCAGGATCGACTGACGCTGGCCACCGGATAGCTGACGGCCACCCTCGCCTATCTGCCGATCCAGCCCGTTAGGATCCCGGTTGGTAAAGTTGGTGACACCCGCCCGCTTGGCTGCGCGCAAGACTCTCACATCATCCACCAGCGGATTACCCAGCATGATGTTGTCCCGCACCGATCCGAAAAAGAGAATGACATCTTGCGGAACACAGCCGATATTGCGACGGATCACCGCAGGTGGCAGTTGATCGAGTTCAAAGCCGTCGATACGTACCGAGCCATCGGTCGGTCGATACAGTCCCATCAACAACTTCTCGAGGGTCGTTTTACCCGCCCCAATCCGGCCGATAATCGCCACCTTTTCGCCCGGCTGAATGCGCAAATTGATATTGTGCAGAGTGCTGGTTTCCATTCCCGGATATTTGAAGGATACATTTTCAAATTCAATGCGACCGGCAATCACCGGATGATGGATATATTGCTTGCCCTCCTCCTGCTCCCCCGGGGTTTGCATGATTTTTTCCAGAATATCCAGTGCTGACTTGGCCTGGTTATAACGGGTCGACAACACGGAGAGTTGCACCATGGGCGCAATGGCGCGGCTGGAGAGCATCACGGCGGCAATCATGCCCCCCATGGTGACCAAACCTTCTGAGATCTGGTAAACACCGACGATCACCAGACCGACCGTCACCACCTGCTGGATATAACTGGCTAGCGAGGACATGGAGTTGGTAATGCGGCGGGTCTGTACGCCCCAGGTGGAAATATGGGAAACGGCCTGTTCCCAGCGATGCTGGAACATGCTCTCGGCGCCGAAAATCTTGACGGTTTCCAGCCCGGAAATACTTTCAATCAGGTTGGCGTTCTTCTGGGACGCAAGGCGCGACCCTTCTTCGATGGACTGCTTGAGGGGCTCCTGAATATAAAAGCTGTAGGCGATGAGGATCAGCATGGCGACGATGGGAACCACCACCATTACGCCTGCAAACATCCAGATAATAAAAAGGAAGAAGACGGCAAAGGGCAGATCGATAAGAGTAGAAACCGTTGCGGAGGTGAAAAACTCCCGCACCGATTCAAATTCCTGCAGATGTTTTGCGAACGCGCCAGTGGAAGCGGGACGAGACTCCATCCTCATGCCCATCACCTTGGCGAAAATCTTGGCGGACAGTAGCACATCAGACTTTTTGCCAGCGATATCGATAAAGTAACTGCGCAACTGCCGCATCACAAAATCAAAGGTAAAGACCACCATAGCCCCGACCGCCAGCACCCAGAGTGAATCAAACGCCAGATTGGGCACAATCTTGTCATAGACGTTCATGGTGAAAAGAGGGCTGGCGATGGCAAACAGGTTGATCAGAATGGAGGCGATCAGCACATCGCGATAGATGCCGCGGGATTCGAACAAGGTGCTCCAGAACCAGTGTCCATCACGGGTTTCAAGCACCTTGGGCGAGCGTTCGTCAAACTTGAACTGCTTCTTTACATAGAAGAGGCGCCCCAGATACTCATCACCCAACTGGGCTGAAGTCAGCCATTGCGCGGCATCACCGGCCTGCGGGAAAATCACTTTCCCCTGGCTGCGATCTTCGTTCCACTCCAGCAAAATGCAGGCGCCACCACTGCGCATCTGCAATACACAAGGCAGCAGCAAGGGAGAGATATCAGCCAGTGGCTGTATCACTTCACGGGCGGATAACCCGCCCCGCTCGGCAGCACGGCAAAAGAGTGCGGTTGTCAGGCGTCCGGAGACCAGTGGCAACCCGGTCGTCAGGGCATCCTGACTGTTGGGCACACCATAAAAACGGGTCAAGAAGACCAGACACTCCAATAACTCATCAATACGACTTGTTTCTGCTTGCATAGCATCCTGTCACTGCATAAATGAGGTAGATAAGAGCGTTCATCGCTCATATTTCCCTGCTATAGCCACGCTAAAACCGAGTGGCCTTCCCGCTGATGAGACTGATCAGGGGATAAACCTGTCCAGATAGATCGCGACACTCATCGCCAATTTCCCGGCACAGCAGCAATGGCGGCATGATTCGTTATTGGTAAAAATAATCGGCTCATCAATACCATGCTAACACTGCAATCAGGGTGAATGTCGGAGTTAATTGATAATGACATTTATTATGGCGCACCACTATATCAACCGGCACGTACCAAAACTATAGTTTAGGGTATGAAGTTTTTTATATAACCCTATGTTTTACGTGAAAATAATAATCTGGTGCTCAATTATAGGTCAGGAAGTATGAAGGGTCTGCCCAACGCGTGACCTTGCGGGCCGCTCAATGAGAGTGCTTTGGCAATATCCGCCATGGCCGTCCAGCGATTTTCACACCAGGCTGGCGCCAACAGAGTTGGACGGCGCGCGGAGGCCGAAATCCGGTGATACACCACCTCGGGCGGCGTGTGCTGGATCATGGCGACAGCGGCTTCCACATACTGCTCCAGCGTCAATACCTCAAGGCGCCCCGCCTGCCACGCCTTGCCGAGAGTACTGCCCTCTACCACATGAAGCGGATGCAACTTGATCCCCTCAACACCGGTCTCAACGATGCGATGCAGGGTATCGAGGCTGTCCATCGGCACTTCGCCCGGCAGGCCGACGATCAGATGAGCACATACCTTGATGCCGCGCTGATGGGCACGTCTTACCGCATCCTCATAGGCGGCATAACCATGGCCGCGGTTGATCCGTTGCAGAGTCTTGTCGTTGGCGCTTTGCAGCCCGAGCTCCAGCCACACCTCGTAACCCCGGGCCTGATAGCCCGCCAACAGATCCAGCACCGCATCCGGCACGCAATCGGGACGAGTGCCCACACAGAGCCCCACCATATCGCTCACTGACAGCGCCTCTTCATACATCCGCTGCAGATATTCGACCTCGGCATAGGTGCTGGTATAGGCCTGAAAATAGGCAAGATAGCGCTTGGCACGGGTGACTTCGTCCCGGCGAGCCAGCAGTTGTTGCACCACGGAGAGTTGCTGAGCCGACTCGTCAGCAAAAGAGGATACGTTGCAGAAGGTGCAGCCACCACGGCCCAGGGTGCCGTCACGGTTCGGGCAGGTGAAGGCCCCGTGGATGGAGAGTTTGTGGATCTTCTGACCATGACGCTGCTTGAGATCCTGACCGAATGTATTGACGAGTTCGTGTAACTGCATGACACCTCCGCTAAAGGAGCGCCATTGTACGAGCTTGCGCAAAACAGGGGCTGAGCTGGATCAAGCTAGCGGAGAGGGGAAAACATATAAATACCCGACCAATTTTGAATAAATATAGAGAAAAAGCGCAAAAAAAGGATTTTTACAGTTCTTTGACGATTCAAACAGTAAACATCCATATGAAAATGAGACCTGATAACCCACTGTTGAACAATGAAAAATTCAAAGAGACCCGACAGCACACAATTGCAAGCATGGGATATTGAAAATGTGATCCCTTCCGCTGTCGGCCACATCGGGTTGGTAAAATTACTACATTCGCCCATCGTCGCCGAGCGCACCATTGAGCCCGTCAATGGCGATATATTTAACCAACAAAATCAAGCAACACAGAATAAATACTCCATAACTGCGAGCGAATCCCCCTAACCCGACATTTTGTTATGCGAATGTAACCATGAAGACAAACCTGACCTGCGATTGACCTCGCCAGAAAATCCCATTAGTTTGGAGATTCGCCACGTCAGGCAGACGGAACCACAAGAGCCAATCGCAATTTATGCAGTCAGGTGATGACTGTGCGATGCAAGGCCGAGCAAGGGAGAAATGCAATGTCACTATATGATCCAAAGCTGGAGAGGGATAACTGTGGCTTCGGCCTGTTGGCCCACATGGAAGGGGAAGCCAGCCACAAGCTTGTCCGTCTCGCGATGTCAGCATTGGCTCGCATGCAGCACCGCGGCGGGATCTCCGCCGATGGCAAGACCGGCGATGGTTGCGGTCTGCTGCTGCAAAAACCGGACAGCTTCTTCAGAGCTGTCGCCGAGGAGAAGGGATGGCACCTTGGCCGCAACTATGCGGTCGGCATGCTGTTTCTCAACCCTGACCCCGTATTGGCCCAGCAGACCCGCGACATCATCGACGAAGAGCTGGAAAAAGAGACCCTGAGTCTGGTCGGCTGGCGCAAGGTGCCCGTCGATACCAACGTACTGGGTACTATCGCAAAAGCCTCCCTGCCCAGCATTGAACAGGTCTTTGTCAACGCCCCGCCCGGCTGGGTCGACAAGGATCTCGAGCGCCGCCTCTATATCGTGCGCCGCCGCATCGAAAAGCGAGTCAACGACGACTACTTCTATGTGGTCAGCCTCTCCAACCTGGTCACCGTCTATAAAGGACTGTGCATGCCGGTGGACTTGCCGCGCTTCTATCTGGATCTCGCCGACATCCGTATGCAGGCGGCCATCTGCGTCTTCCACCAGCGTTTCTCCACCAACACCAGCCCGCGCTGGCCGCTGGCCCAGCCGTTCCGCTATCTGGCCCACAACGGCGAGATCAACACCATCGCCGGCAACCGCCAGTGGGCCAAGGCACGCAGCTACAAGTTTGCGACGCCGCTGATCCCCGATTTGCAGGAAGCGGCTCCCTTCGTCAACACCACCGGCTCTGACTCCTCCAGCCTCGACAACATGCTGGATCTCTTCCTCGCCGGTGGTATGGACCTGTTCCGCGCCATGCGCCTGTTGATCCCGCCTGCATGGCAAAAACACCCGAACATGGATGACGACCTGCGCGCCTTCTACGACTTCAACTCCATGCACATGGAGCCGTGGGATGGCCCCGCTGGTATCGTCATGACCGACGGTCGCTACGCCACCTGCGCACTTGATCGCAACGGTCTGCGTCCGGCCCGCTACGTCATCACCAAGGACAAGTTCATCACCCTCGCCTCCGAGGTCGGCACCTGGGACTACACCCCGGACGAAGTGCTGGAGAAGGGCCGGGTCGGCCCGGGCGAGCTGTTCGTGGTGGATACCAGCAACGGCAAGGTGTGGACCAGCTTCGAGATCGATGACGATCTCAAAAACCGCCACACCTACAAGCAGTGGATGGATAAACATTGCCGCCGACTGGTCCCCTTCGAGCAGATGGACGACAGCCAGACCGGTAGCCGCGAGTTCTCCGACGACCAGCTGAAAACCTATCAGAAGCTGTTTGGCTACTCCTTCGAGGAGCTGGATCAGATCATCCGGGTGCTCGGTGAAAATGGTCAGGAAGCGGTGGGCTCCATGGGGGATGATACCCCGATGGCGGTGCTCTCCTCCGGCCCGCGTACCCTCTATGACTACTTCCGCCAGATGTTTGCCCAGGTGACCAACCCGCCCATCGATCCGCTGCGGGAAAACCACGTGATGTCGCTGGCCACCTGTATCGGTCGCGAGCAGAACGTCTTCAACGAGACCTTCGGCCACGCCCACCGGGTGCTGTTCCAGTCGCCGATTCTGCTCTACTCCGACTTCCACCAGCTGCTGGCACTGGAAGGTGAGTACTACCGTCATCAGGTGATCAGCCTCAACTTCAAGCCCGAAGAGGGGCTGGAAGCGGCCATCGTGCGCATCTGCAACGAGGCCAAAACCGCTGCCAGGAGTGGCACCGTGCTGCTGGTGCTGTCGGATCGCGATATCAGCGCCGACACCCTGCCGATCCCGGCCGCCATGGCGGTGGGTGCAGTGCAGCGCACCCTGGTGGACAACAACCTGCGCTGCGACGCCAACATTCTGGTGGAGACTGCAAGCTGCCGCGATCCGCACCACTTCTCGGTGCTGCTGGGCTTTGGCGCGACCGCCATCTACCCCTATCTGGCCTACGAAACCCTGGCCAAACAGGTTGAAGAGGGCGTGCTCACCATGTCCCTGCGCCAAGCCATGGTCAACTACCGCAGCGGCATCAACAAGGGGCTCTACAAGGTGATGTCCAAGATGGGCATCAGCACGGTCGCCAGCTACCGCTGCTCCCAGCTGTTCGAAGCAGTGGGTCTGGCCAAATCGGTGGTCGATACCTGCTTCCGCGGCGTATCGAGCCGTATTCAGGGTGCCGATTTTGCAGACATCCAGCAGGATCAGCACAATCTGGCCCGTCAGGCATGGCTGGTGCGCAAGCCCCTCCCCCATGGCGGCCTGCTCAAGTTCGTCCACGGCGGCGAGTACCACACCTACAACCCGGATGTGGTGCAGACCCTGCAAACCGCGGTGCGCTCCGGCAACTATGCCGATTACAAGGAGTACGCCCGTCTGGTGAACGAGCGCCCGGTTGCCACCCTGCGCGATCTGCTGGCCCTGAAGAAAGTCGACAATCCGGTCGCGCTGGATCAAGTGGAGCCGGCCGACAAGCTGTTCCCCCGCTTCGACTCCGCCGCCATGTCCATCGGTGCCCTCGGCCCTGAGGCCCACGAGGCGCTGGCTGTCGCCATGAACCGCCTCGGTGGTCAGAGCAACTCCGGCGAAGGGGGCGAAGATCCCAAGCGCTTCGGTACGGAGAAGAACTCCCGCATCAAGCAGGTGGCTTCCGGCCGCTTCGGTGTCACCCCCCACTACCTGATGAACGCAGATGTGGTGCAGATCAAGGTGGCGCAGGGGGCCAAGCCCGGCGAGGGTGGCCAACTTCCCGGTGACAAGGTCACCGCCCAGATCGCCCAGCTGCGCTATTCCGTGCCCGGCGTGACCCTGATCTCGCCGCCGCCGCACCACGATATCTACTCCATCGAGGATCTGGCCCAGCTCATCTTCGACATCAAGCAGATCAACCCGAGCTGTCTGGTGTCGGTGAAACTGGTCTCCGAGCCTGGCGTCGGCACCATCGCCTGCGGCGTGGCCAAGGCCTATGCCGACTTCATCACCATCTCCGGTTATGACGGCGGCACTGGCGCGAGCCCCCTCACCTCGGTCAAATATGCCGGCTCCCCGTGGGAGTTGGGTCTGGCTGAAACCCAGCAGGCGCTGGTCGCCAACGGTCTGCGCCACAAGGTGCGGCTGCAGGTGGATGGCGGTCTCAAAACCGGCCTCGACATCATCAAGGCGGCCATCCTCGGCGCCGAGAGCTTCGGCTTTGGCACCGGCCCCATGGTGGCGCTCGGTTGCAAATACCTGCGTATTTGCCACCTGAACAACTGCGCCACCGGCGTTGCCACTCAGGATGAGAAGCTGCGTCGCGAGCACTTCACCGGCCTGCCGGAGATGGTGATGAACTACTTCAAGTTCATCGCCGAAGAGACCCGCGAGCTGATGGCCCAGCTCGGCGTCACCCAGCTGACCGACCTGATTGGCCGCACCGATCTGCTGGAAGCCCTGCCCGGCCTCACCGCTCGTCAGGCCAAGCTGGATCTCTCTGGCATTCTGGCCCGTCCGGTAGCACCAGCAGGCTCCAGCCTGTTCAGCCAGCAGCACAACCCCACCTTCGACAAGGGGCCGCTCAACCTCAAGATGGTGGAAGATCTGCTGGAAGCGGTGGAAACCTCAAGCGGTGGCGAGTTCCGCTACGACATTCGCAACACCGACCGCTCGGTGGGTGCGCGCCTCTCGGGCGAGATCGTCAAACGTCACGGCAATCAGGGGATGGCGGCGGATCCGGTCAAGGTGCACTTCAACGGTACCGCGGGCCAGAGCTTCGGCGTCTGGAACGCGGGTGGCCTTGAGATGATCCTCACCGGTGACGCCAACGACTACGTGGGCAAGGGGATGACCGGCGGCAAGCTGGTGATCAAGCCCCATGTCGGCGTGGCGTTCAAATCCCATGAAGCGGCCATCATCGGCAACACCTGCCTCTACGGCGCCACCGGCGGCAAACTCTACGCCGCGGGCACTGCCGGCGAGCGTTTCGCGGTGCGCAACTCAGGCGCCCTGGCGGTGGTCGAGGGAATTGGCGACAACGGTTGTGAATACATGACCGGCGGCATCGTCACCGTGCTCGGTCAGACTGGCGTCAACTTCGCGGCGGGCATGACCGGCGGCTTTGCCTACGTGCTCGACGAGTGCGGCAACTTCGCCAAGCGCACCAACCCCGAGCTGGTGGAACTGCTGGACGTGGCGGATCTCGCCATCCATCAGGAGCACCTGCGCGGCATCATCACGGCGCACCTCAATGAGACCGGCAGCTCGCGCGCCGAGGAGATCCTGGCCAACTTTGACTCCTATGTGCCCAAGTTCAGGCTGATCAAACCCAAGTCCAGCGACGTGAAATCGCTGCTGGGTCACACCAGCCGTTCCAGTGCAGAACTCAGAATCCAGGCGCAATAAGGAGGGAACCCTATGAGCCAGAACGTATTTCAGTTTATCGATGTCCAGCGGGTCGACCCGCCCAAGAAGCCGCTCAAGATCCGCAAAATCCAGTTTGTGGAGATCTACGAGTCCTTCAATCAGCCGCAGGTACAGATGCAGGCTGATCGCTGCCTCGAGTGCGGCAACCCCTACTGCGAGTGGAAGTGTCCGGTCCACAACTACATCCCCAACTGGCTGAAACTGGCCAAAGAGGGGCGCATTCTGGAGGCGGTGGAGCTCTCCCACCAGACCAACAGCCTGCCGGAAGTGTGCGGTCGGGTCTGCCCGCAGGATCGCCTCTGCGAGGGCTCCTGCACCCTCAACGATCGCTTCGGCGCGGTGACCATCGGCAACATCGAAAAATACATCACCGACAAGGCGTTCGAGATGGGCTGGAAGCCCGATCTCTCGAACGTGGTCAAGACCGGCAAGCGGGTCGCCGTCATTGGTGCCGGCCCCGCGGGTCTCGCCTGCGCCGACGTACTGGCACGCAACGGCGTCACCCCGGTGGTGTTTGACAAGTATCCGGAGATCGGTGGCCTGCTCACCTTCGGCATCCCCTCCTTCAAGCTGGAAAAAGAGGTGATGCAGCGTCGCCGCGAGATATTCCAAGGGATGGGCGTGGAGTTTCGTCTCGAGACCGAGGTGGGCCGTGATGTCACCTTCGCCGATCTGCTCGGCGAGTTCGATGCGGTCTTCCTCGGGGTAGGCACCTACAAGTACATGAAGGGCGGCTTTGCCAACGAAGAGGCGCCGGGCGTCTATGATGCCCTGCCCTACCTCATCGCCAACGCCAACCGGTTGCTGGGGTTCGAGAAGGCGCAAGCCGACTATATCGACTTCGCCGGCAAGCAGGTGGTGGTGCTGGGCGGTGGCGATACCGCCATGGACTGTGTACGTACCGCCATCCGTCAGGGGGCCGCCAAGGTGATCTGTGCCTATCGCCGCGACGAGGAGAACATGCCGGGTTCCAAGCGGGAGGTGAAAAACGCCCGCGAGGAGGGGGTTGAATTCATGTTCAACCTGCAACCGGTAGCTGTCGAGCTGGATGCCCATGGTCGCACCGTCGGCATCAAGGTGGTGAGCACCGAGCTGGGTGAACCCGACGCCAATGGCCGCCGCAATCCGGTGATCATCGAGGGCTCCGAGCAGGTGCTGGCTGCCGATGCGGTGGTGATGGCGTTTGGCTTCCAGCCCAACCCCCAGCCCTGGATGGCGGAGTTCGGCATCGAGCTCGACAACCGGGATCGCATCAAGGCCCGCGAGCAGGCGGAGTATGCCTTCCAGACCAGCAACCCCAAGGTGTTCGCCGGTGGCGACGCGGTACGTGGCTCCGATCTGGTGGTGACCGCCATCTACGAAGGGCGCAAGGCGGCCGAAGGGATCATGGACTATCTGGCGGTCTGATCCGACCGGCCAAGACCGTGATGCACTTTCACTATCAGCCCCGCCAATGCGGGGCTGATTTCTTTGACATGCCGCCAGTGAATAGCGATGGCTAACTCTTTGGCATCGGACAAACCCAAGAACTGCGCCATTCTGGCGCGGCATACTCATCGGGCCAATACTCGGTCTGCTGTTGAATTTTACCTTCCGCAACATGGTGAAATGTGATGGCGCGAGCATTTACGACCCCATCGCTGACCAGCACCTCACTGACCACCTCACTCCCTTGTGCCAGAAGACGGACAATCTCGAAGCGCCACAGGCCAGCTGCGGGGTAGCGACGATTGATCTTGATGAAGTTCTCTCGCCCCACAATCCGTTCTCCCGATTGGGGCCAGTCACAGAAAAAATCATCTCCCAGCCAGCTTGCCGCCTTCGCAAAGTCATTGCTCTGCATCTCCTGCCAATAGGCCTCTACCACTGCTTTTGGCTCCATGGTGTTCAATTCCATACTCACTCTCCCTACACACGCACCACCAGCCACTCCCCCTTGCCGACCGGCACCAGCGAGGTGGCAAAGGCCGGATCCTGCCCGACCTCGTTCATCCACTCCACCATCTCGCTGCGATGGGAGATGGCGTTGTCGACCACCAGCAGGCCACGGGGTGCCAGCAGGCGGCGGATCTGCGGCCACCATGCCCGGTAGTGCTGACGATCCGAATCGAGGAAGATGAGCTGATAGCCGCCTTGCGGCAAGGTCGGTAGCAACTCGCCCGCATCCCCTGCCAGCAAGGTTACCCAGGGGGCCAACTCTGCCTGCTGAAAGTTGTCATGGGCCAGCACGCGCTTATCCTCATCCAGCTCAATGGTTGTAACGTGCCCCTCCAGCCGACGCACCGCTTCTGCCAGCCAGAGTGTGGAGTAACCATTGGAGGTGCCGATCTCCAGCACCGCCTGCGCCCCACGGGTCTGCACCAGCACTGACAGCAACTCCCCCGTGTCGCGGGTGATATTGAGCAGCTTGCGGTGGCGTGCCTGCTGCATGCTGTCATTGCGCTCGCCAAGCTGCTCCAGCTGGCGTTTTAACTGTTCCAGTTCCATTGATATCCCTCTCGTCCTTGCCCAAAACCGTTAGCCCACACCTCCAAGCTTGGCATTTGGGAGTCAAATGATTGCTTTCAACCGCCATTCACACCACAAAGGATGAGAAAAGGACAACCATTTGAGGCAGAATTTGTGACGTCTATCTGTTACACTTCGCGCCCGCCATTTTCCGGCTCACTCTCTGACTTGATGTCAGGCGCAGCCGTCGGTGGTTACAACCTCCGTCTCGCTCATGCCGAGCTAACCAAGCCAAACACAGCCCAGCTGGAACACAGGAACCCATTATGAGATTTGAATCGTTCGATTTTGCCCCCGAGATTTTGCGTGCTGTCTCAGATTGCGGTTATCAGGAGATGACCCCTGTGCAGCAACAGGCGATCCCGGCCATTCGCCGTGGCCGCGATGTGCTGGCCAGCGCCCAGACCGGTACCGGCAAGACCGCCGCCTTCGCCCTGCCCATCTTGCAGCGTCTGGTAGACAATCCGGCTCCGGTCCAGCCTTCCAACGCCCGTGTGCTGATCCTGACCCCGACCCGCGAGCTGGCGGCTCAGGTGGCGAGCAACATCAATGACTTCGCCAAGTATCTCGATATCACCACCATCACCATCGTCGGCGGTGGCAAGCAGGACGTGCAGGCCAAGAAGCTCAAAGCGGGCGCTCACATCATTGTGGCCACCCCGGGCCGTCTGCTGGAGCACCTCACCGCCTGCAACCTCAGCCTCTCTGGCGTCGAGTGTCTGGTGATGGATGAAGCGGATCGCATCCTCGACATGGGCTTCAGTGCCGATGTGCAGAAGATCCTGCAAGCGGTCAACAAGACCCGTCAAAACCTGCTCTTCTCCGCCACCTTCTCCGACGCGGTGAAGAAGCTGGCCAACCTGATGCTGGATCGCCCGCAGATCGTCAGCGTCAACAAGCAAAACTCCACCGCCGACACCGTCAGCCACACCGTCTATCCGGTCGAGCAGAAGCGCAAGCGCGAGCTGCTCTCAGAGCTGATTGGCAAGCAGAACTGGCAGCAGGTGCTGGTATTCGCCAGTACCCGCGAGAGCTGTGATGTGCTGGTCGAGGAGCTGAACCTCGACGGCATCAAGTCCGCCGTTGTCCATGGCGAGAAGGCCCAGGGCAACCGTCGCCGCGCCCTGCGCGAATTCATGGAAGGCAAGGTACGGGTACTGGTCGCCACCGAAGTGGCCGCCCGTGGTCTGGATATCCCGAGCCTGGAATACGTGATCAACTATGATCTGCCGTTCCTGGCGGAAGATTACGTGCACCGCATCGGTCGTACCGGTCGTGCCGGCAAGCGCGGCATGGCCATCTCCTTCGTCAGCCGTGAAGAGGAGCGTACCCTGCTGGAGATCGAGGCCCTGATCGGCCAGAAGATCCGCCGCATCATGGTGCCTGGCTATGAGGTGAGCAGCCGTGACGAGCTGATCAAGCAATTGCAGGAGCGTCGTCGCTTTGGCAAGCGCCCGCAGCGTGAAGATAACGCCGTGGCCCAGGTGATGGCCGAAGCCAAGCTGCAGGGTCAGCGCCTCAAGCGTCTGGCTGCAGCCAAGAAGCCCCGTCAGCCGAAATAAGGCGGGCCGTTGCTCTATTGAACCGCAAAGGCGCCACTGGCGCCTTTGCCATCTCTGTCATCGGTGTTGGCCCCAGGTGGTCAACTCAAGGATTGCTTATGACCTCTCCTACCTACAATCAGGCCCTGCTCGAGATGGCCACCCAGAGCCTGGCCGAACTGGCCCGCACCGCCGAGCAAAAGGCGGGCAAGCGCACTCCGGCGCAAGAGAGCCACTTTCTCTGCACCTGGATGGCCGACTCCCTCAAGGAGAAGCGCTTCTCCCGTCTGGTGATGGAAGATTTGAAAGCTTGGGTGCAGCTTGGCCGCACTCTGGGTGCGGGCGCCGATCTCAAGGGATTGCTGGAGCGCATCGCCTTCCAATACCAGTGCGCCATGACCAATCCGCAGCAACTGGGGGCCAAGCTGGCGGCGCTGCTGGAGGAGCTCTCAGCGGCAGGCTGGCTGGTGCTGACCGAGAGCGAGGTGAACGCCAAGCTGCGCCTGCAATCGGGCGGTCAGGCGAGTCTGGTGGTAAGCCATAGCGAATATGAAGGCCATATCGAGGACGGTGAGCTTGTCAAACCCCTCACCCTCTATGTGCGCGGTGACGAGAAGGTGCTGGCTGAGGCGGCCTTCAAGCACGGCCTGCTGCTGAGCCAGGGCAACAAGAAGACCACCCTGGTCAAACATCACAAGGCCTACCGGCTGATGCCAGACAACGCCCAACCGGCGCTGGCACTGCTGGGCGAGGCCCGCCAGAGCGCCTGATCCCGCCTGTCTTCAGCAATAAAAACGGCAGACCCTCATTTAATGCAGGGCCTGCCGTTTTTTATTGTTCGCTCTTTGGTGATGAGGTCTGGTAGTCGTTTAGCGGATCTTGATGCCAATCTGGCCCGCGTCACACCACTCGAACATCACCTCCTCGCTCTTGCCGCAGCAACTGCCACCACAAACCCGACTCTCGCGCTTGATGACCCGCCCCTTGCGCATCCAGACGCCGAGCATGGCCTCCACCGCATCTTCCGAGGTGTGGAAGTGGCGAGCCAGATCACGCCGGCTCACCTTCTGCTGCGCGGCGAGGTAATCCCCCAGCTCGCGCAGGATCATAAGGTCACCACCTTGCGGGCGACGATGTCACCGTGACGGCGACCGGCCCACCAGAGCAGTACCAGAGAGAGGCCGTAGCTGACGATCCAGAACAGGCTCTGCTCCGGATGAGCGGCAAAGGTCGCGATCTGATAGAAGAGGGTGGCGCACATAAAGGCCATGTAGTTGCACCATACCGCCGTCATCAGCGCCCACTGGCGACCGGTTTCCCGCACCAGCGCGCCCATGGCGGCGGCGCAGGGCATGTAGAGCAGCACGAACAAGAGGTAGGCAAAGGCACCGGCCGCCCCGTCGAAGTGAGTCTGCATATTGCCGTAGGTGGAGACATCCACCTCCTGCGCCTCGGCGGCAGCTTTCTGATCGTCGAGGTTGCCAACATCAAGCCCCATGGGGTCGCTCGGGTTGATCTCCGCCAGATTGGCCGCCACGGCATCGATCGCCTCGTGGAAACTGGCCACCAGCGAGAACTCGCTCGCCTCCTCTTCATCTGCGCCACCACCGGCGTAGAGGCTGTTGAGGGTACCGACCACCGCCTCTTTGGCGAAGATACCAGTGACAATACCGACCGTGGCTTGCCAGTTGTCATCGCGCACACCGATGGGGTGCAGCACCGGCGTGACGGCCTGGCTGATTTTGCTCAGCACCGAGCTCTCCTGCTCCTGATGGCCAAAGCTGCCATCGGTGCCGAGCGAATTGAGCACGCTCAGCACGGCAACCACCAGTACGATGGTTTTACCGGCGCCAAAGACGAAGGATTTGAGCTTCTGCCAGGTCTTGATGGCAACGTTGACCGGACGCGGCCACTCGTAATCCGGCATCTCCATCAGCATGGAGTCGCTCTTGCCCGGCAGCAGGGTGCTACGCAGCAACAGGCCGGTGAGCACCGCCACCAGAATGCCGATGAGGTAGAGACCGAACACCAGGTTCTGGCCAGACTCGGGGAAGAAAGCCACCGCAAACAGGGCGTAAACCGGCAGACGGGCACCGCACGACATGAAAGGCGCCATGGCGGAGGTCATCAGCCGCTCCCGCTCGGAGTTGAGGGTACGGGTCGCCATCACCGAGGGGACGGTACAACCAAAGCCCATCAGCATCGGCACGAACGCCTTGCCCGGCAGGCCGAGGCGGCGCATCAGGGCATCCACCACGAAGGCGGCACGGGCCAGATAGCCGGAGCTCTCCAGCACCGCGAGGAAGAGATAGAGGCAGCCAATCACCGGAATAAAGGTGGCCACGGTCTGCAAGCCAACGCCAAAGCCATCAGCCAGAATGGCGCCCAGCCATTCGGGGGCATTGACCAGCCCCAGCAGGTGATGCACCCCATCGACAAACAGGGCGCCACCCATGATGTCGAAGAAGTCGATAAAGGCGCTGCCGACGTTGATGGCAAACAGGAACATCAGGTACATGACAAACAGGAAGAAGGGGATGCCAATCCAGCGATTGAGCAGCACCCGATCCAGCCACTCGCTCTGGGCCTCGGTGAGCTTGCCCTTCTGCTGACGAGCCTGTTGTACCCACTGGTGGATATGGCCGTAGCGAATATCCGCCAGTTGCAGGTCGATATCCTGTCCCTGATGGGCGCGAGCCACTACATTAGCTGCGGCCGCCTGCTGACCGGGCAGCAGGGTCTCCTGCATCACCGCATCCTCTTCCAGCAGGCGCAGGGCGCGGCCACGGGTAGTGAGGTGATGCGGGGCGAGCAGGGTTTCCAGCTCCGCCAAATCGGTTTCAAGCGCGTGGCCGTAATCGAGCTGCAAGGCGGCTTGCGGCTGACCGATAAACTGCCGGATCTGCTGCTTGAAGGCGGCAACCTGCTTGCTGTTGTGGGCAGAGAGGGCCACCACCGGGCAACCGAGGGATTTGCCTAGCTTGCTCTCGTCGATGACGATGCGGCGCTTTTGCAGGATATCCAGCTTGTTGAGCACCACCACCATGGGCAGGCCCAGTTCGCGCAGTTGCAGCGTGAGGTAGAGGGAGCGCTCCAGATTGGCGGCGTCGATGACGTTGAGCAGCAGGTCGGGTTGTTGGCCCTGGGCAAAGCGGCTGGCGATCTGCTCGTCCAGACTGCCATCCTGACTGGCCAGGCTATAGATGCCGGGCAGATCCATCAGCTTGAAGTGATGCTCACCCGCGCTGAACTCACCCATCTTCTTGTCGACGGTGACGCCACTCCAGTTGCCTACCTGCTGGCGGGCGCCGGTCAGGGCGTTGAACAGGGAGGTCTTGCCGCTATTGGGGTTACCTACCGTTACCAGAGAATAATTCATACCAGCTCTACCTCTATTTTCTTCTGAACCCGCCGCGTGTGTGGCAAGCCGCTTTGCAGGTTCGACTTCTTGTCTCTGAACCGCTCCCGGTGACGTTTCTTGACCGGAGCGGTAGCCGAGCAGGGGGTTATACCGGCTCGACTTCTATTTGCTGGGCCAGACTCTTTTGCATGGAGAGACAGATCCCCTGGCACTGGATCTGGAGCGGGTCCCCCAGGGGGGCGGAGCGCAGATAGATGACTTCAGTCTGGGGCAACAGGCCCATCACCATCAGTTTGCGGCGCAGCGGCCGGGCGAGCTGATTCATATTCTTGATGCGAGCACTCTGTCCCGGTGACAACTGCGTGAGTACCATGACTGACTCCTGAAGTTAAACAATAATAATTCGCTTTTACTTGGGGCATTATAAGCTGTGTCTTCAACTTTTATTTGAGTAAAATCAAACTCCGCTTAGCTAACCCATAAAGTATTGCCATGAGTCACGACAACAACAGCCGCCTCGTTTACAGCACAGATGGCGGCATGATCAAGGAGCAGAGCGCTCCCCAATCCGCCTCCCCCTTCCCCACCGACGGCACCGTGCGCATTCGCCGCGAGACCAAGGGGCGCAAGGGCGCCGGGGTGATCACCATTCATGGCGTACCCGCCGATCAGCAAAAATCCCTGGCCACCCTGCTCAAGAAAAAGTGCGGCACCGGAGGTGGTATCAAGGAGGGAGTGATCGAAATCCAGGGGGATAAACGGGACCTGATCAAAACCGAGCTGGAGAAAGCCGGTTTCAGCGTCAAGCTGGTGGGTGGCTGATCCCCTTGTCACTCATGCGGTTTTTCCCTAGAATGCCCGCTCCCATCGAGGGGGAGTAGTCTCGCACGCCGGTGCCATCCATTGCATGAATACCGGTTTGCGACCCTGATCAACATACTTGGTGCCAAATCACCATGGTCAGGGTGATCCATGCCAACCATGGATTTGACAAGACCTTTGACGGGCCAGTGCCAATACCGGGGACGGATGGCGCAGGCTTGTCTTTGGTTTATAACAATTCCGTCCCCCGGTCATTTTTATGGAAGCCTTGTTAACCTCAACCCTCAGCGTCGCTATTGCCGAAATCGGCGATAAAACCCAGCTGTTGGCGTTGCTGCTCATCTGCCGTTTTCGCAAGCCCTGGCCCATCATCGCCGGCATGCTGGCGGCTACCCTGCTCAACCATGCGGGCGCCGCCTGGATTGGTGAGTTCATCAGCCGCTGGCTCGATCCCAAGATAATGACCTGGCTGGTCGCCATCGCCTTTATCGCCATGGCTATCTGGATTTTGGTGCCGGACAAGATGGATGACGAGGAGAGCTCGCTGGATAAATACGGCCCCTTTATGGCCACCTTCGTGCTCTTCTTTATTGCCGAAATTGGCGACAAGACCCAGATTGCCACCGTGCTGCTGGCCGCCAAATATGACTCGCTGGTGCAGGTCATTACCGGGACCACCCTCGGCATGATGCTGGCCAACGTGCCTGTGGTGCTGATCGGCAAGCTGGGGGCAGACAAGCTGCCGCTCAAGGGGATCCGCATCGCCTGCGCCATCCTCTTCGTCGGCCTCGGGGTGAGCACTCTGATCTTTGCCTGATCGCCTTTTCCGCTGCTCAAGCCCTCCCCTGTGGAGGGCTTTTTTGTTTGCTGCTTTGTTTGCTACGTAATCCGCTGTCGCAACCACCAGCCGCAGAGCCAAGGGACAGTGCACGGTTGCGGGTGCCTCATGCCATAATGGGGCAAACCTCGTGGAGTCCCCCCATGCACAACGTATCAAGAGAGACGCTTCTCGAATGGGTCAAACAGGGACGGCTGGCGCCAGAGAAGCTGGCGGACGCCCTGACCCTCGCCGATCTTCCCCCCATCCGGCGCGCTGGCAGTGGCTGTTTGACCGGCTGCTGCTCTGGCTCGGCGCCATCTGTATCGGGGCTGGCCTCATCTTCTTCGTCGCCTTCAACTGGCAAGAGCTGGGCCGGGTCTCCCGCCTCGCCCTGCTGGAGGCACCGCTGCTCGCCATGCTGCTTCTGCTGTGGCGCAAACCGCTGGGGGATACCCCCCGTCAGGCGCTGCTGCTCGCCATCGCCCTCAATATCGGCGCCCTGCTGGCGCTGGTGGGTCAGACCTACCAGACCGGCGCCGATCCCTGGCAGCTGTTCGCCACCTGGGCGCTGATGCTGGTGCCGCTGGCGGTATTTGGCCAAAGCCCCCTGCTCTGGACCTTAAGCTGGCTGCTCGGCCAGCTGGCGCTGGTGCTCTACTGGCGGCTCGGTTTGTTCACGCTCTTCTTTACCTTTGATGAAGAGGGATTGGGCTGGTGCCTTACCCTGCTCAACGCCGCCCTCTGGGGTCTGCTTCTGCTGGCGCCAAACCGCTGGCGCCTGATGCCAAGCTGGCTGGCGGGTCTGGCTGCCGGTCTGGGGGCCACCCTGCTCACCCTGCTGGCGCTGTTTGATGCCGCCTCCCCGCTGGTGTGGCCGCTCTGGTTTGGCTGGCTCGCTGCGGCCTATGCCCTGTGGCACCACAAATTTATCGCCGGACTCGCCATGGGGTGCCTCAGTCTGATTGCCGTCATCCTCGCGGCGCTGGGCAAGTGGATGGAGCCCGACATCAACGGCTTCTTGCTGCTGAGCCTGATTGCCATCGGCCTTTCGGTCACCGCCGCCCGCTGGCTGCAACAACAACGGAGGTCTCATGAGTGATCTGACCTTTTGGCAAGCACTGCAACAGGCCAATCTGGTAGAAGGGGAGATGCCCCGCAACAACCAGCCCCACTGGTCGAGCCGCTTTCTGCTGGGGCTGGTGGGCTGGATTGCCGCCCTGTTCCTGCTCTTTTTCCTGTTTCTTACCTTCGAACAGCTGACCCGCGAGGCCAACAGCGCCCTGCTGCTGGGGGCCGTGCTGCTGGCGGGGGCCTACGCCCTCAATCGCAGCCAAAGCGGCGATCTCTGGGATCAGTTCGTGCTGGCCCTCACCCTGGCGGCTGATGCCTGGCTGCTCTATGGCCTGCTCGATCAGCTGGACCTTCATCACGCCCTGCTCTGGTTTGGGTTGTGCCTGCTGTCCCTTGCCATCGCCGTGCTGTTCGATCACTGGCTGGTGCGGCTGTTTCACAGCGTGGCGGCGGCCCTGCTGCTCACCCTTGGCCTCGCCTGCCTCGGGCTGCAACTGCTGGCCCTGCCGCTGGTGATGGCGGCCATCACCTTCTGCTGGCTGCGGGCAGATAGGGATCCAGAGCGTCACCAGCTCTACCACTCCATCACGTTGGGGCTCGCCCTCTCCCTGCTGGTGCTGGGCCGTCTGCACCACCCGCTCTGGGACGGCGGCAGCAGCATGCTGGACGAACTGGGGCTGTCCCGCCTGCCGCTCTGGCTCAATCCCCTGCTCTGCGCCGCCCTGCTGCTGGCGGTGATGGTGAAACTCAAGCTCCCCCTGCTGTTTGGCCTGCCACTGGTGCTGATCAGCGCCGTTATCCCCGGCATGGGGGCAGGCGCACTGGTGCTGATCCTCGGGTTTTATGCCGGCAGTCTGGGGCTGATGACCCTCTCGGCCCTGCTGCTGCTCGGTTATGGTTCGCTCTATTACTACGATCTGGGGCTCACCCTGATGACCAAATCCTGGCTGCTGCTGGGCTCCGGCATCCTGCTGCTGGGGGCCCGCCAACTGCTCACCACCTTTGCGGCAAGGAGCGACTCATGAAACCTGTCACCCGACAACTCGCCCTGTTGCTGAGCGGCCTCGCCATCCTGGCAGGCATCAATGCCACCGTCTGGCGCTATGAGCACGCCATGAGCAGCGGCGAAGTGGTGCTGCTGCGGCTCGCTCCGGTCGATCCCCGCTCTCTGATGCAGGGGGATTACATGCGGCTGAACTACGAGATTGCCCGCGAGCTGACCAGCCGCGATGCCCGTGCGACTCAAAACAAGGGCAGCGATACCCTGGTGATCCGCCTCGATGCCCATCAGGTAGCCACTCTGGTGGCCGCTGGCAAACCGGATCGACTCGCCAGCGATGAGCGGCTATTGCAGGTGCACCAGAGCGAGCGGCAGTGGCAGATTGGCCCCGATGCCTACTTCTTTGAAGAGGGCACGGGGGGGCAGTACGAAAGAGCCCGCTACGGCGAGTTCCGGCTGCAGGCGGATGGCAAGACCCTGCTGGTGGGGCTGCGGGATGAGGCCTACCAACCCATCGGGCAGATCCGCGCCCGCTGGTAACGGCAGTGAGTGGCTATTTACGCTGTTCATGGTCACACTCAAGAGAAGGTTGATCGCTAAGGATGTTCCCAATGAGGATATGGCTGATCTGTCATCTGTTGCTGCTCTGCTGGGCCTCGACGGCCCGGGCTGATCTGGGCAAGCTCGAGTACCTCACCGAAGAGTACCCCCCCTACAACTTCAGCGATCCGCAAGGCCAGCCCACCGGCCTTGCGGTCGATCTGCTGCAGATGATCTGGCAACACAGCGGCATGACACCCCAGCCGGTGCGCATCCTGCCCTGGGCGCGAGGTTATTACTTGCTAACCCAGAAGCCCAACGTGGTGCTCTTCTCCACCGCCCGCACCCAGGCGCGGGAGGATCTCTTCAAGTGGGTCTGCCCCATCGGCTACTCGGAGTACATACTGCTCGGCCGCAAAGCGCAAAACATCACCCTGACCGCCTTCGAACAGATGAGCCAGTACAAGATCAGCGCGGTGCGCTCGGACGCCGCCGAGCAGTTGCTGCTCAACAACGGCATGGATGACAACAACATCATCCCGGCCAACCGCCTGTCGCAGGGGTTGAAGATGCTGCTCTCCGGCCGCGCCGACCTGCTCGCCACCAGCAAGCTGGCGGGATATGACGCCATCCGCGAACTGAAGCTCAATAGCGACGACTTCAACGTGGCCATGGTGCTGAGCGCCGAGCAGCTCTGCTACGCCTTCAGCCGTCAGGTGCCAGACAGCGAGATCACCCTCTTTCAGCAGGGCCTGACCCGCGCCCTCGCTTCGGAGGAGTTTCGCAAATTGCAGGCCAAATACCTGCCGGTGCGCTGAGCACTCACCCGATGGGCAGCAGTTCGCTGCCCATTTTATTGATGAAAGATGCAATAGAGGTGGCTAGCTATTCCCGCCGCAAGCAGTCAAACTGGGCTACATAGTTGATTGCGAAGGATCTTTCCCGTGCGGACATGGCACCTACCTCATCTGCTACTGCTCTTGTGGGCCACCTTCGCGCAGGCCGATCCGGGCAAGCTTGAGTATCTGAGCGAAATCTCTCCCCCGTTTAATTTCAGCGACCAACAAGGGATGCCGACCGGATTGTCGGTGGAGCTGATGCAGCTTATCTGGAAAGCGCGGGGCGTATCGCCCCAGCCCATCCGCATTCTGCCCTGGGCCCGGGGCTACAACCTGCTGCAACAAAAACCCAATGTGGTGCTCTTCTCCACCGCCCGCACCCCGCAGCGGGAGGCGCTTTTCAAGTGGGCCTGCCCCATCGATCACTCGGAGTTTGTGCTGCTGGGGCGCAAGGCGGACAACATCACCCTAGGCTCCGTGGCCGAGATCAGCCGCTACAAGGTCGGCGTGGTGCGCTCTACCGTCTCCAGACAGCTGCTGCTCGAACGCGGTATCGATGAGCGCCAGCTGATGCTGGCCAACCGCCTCACCCAGGCGGCCAAAATGCTCACCTCAGGTCGCGCCGATCTCTTTGCGACCAACAAGCTCGCGGGCTATCAAACCCTGCAGCAGCTCGGCTTCAAGCCGGATGACTTTCATGTCGCCTTCGTGCTGGATGCCAGACCGCTCTGCTACGCCTTCAGCCGTCAGGTGCCCGACAGCGAGGTCGCCCTCTTTCAGCAGGCGCTGACCCAGGTCGTCGCCTCGGCAGATTTCTCGGCCCTGCAAGCCAAATACCTGCCACTGCGCTAACGCCCTGATCGCCGCCGACACAGGGCGCAAGATGGCGGCCGCCCCTCGCGCTTTTTTGCCAAACATGCTCCATCGCCTTGGCGAAATCGGCCAGCTTGGTCACACTTGAGCAGATATTCCCTTGATCAGGATGGCAAAAATGAAACCATGGATTGGATTGGCCGGGGCGCTGCTGGCCACCCTCGCACAGGCGAGTCCTGAGCTCGGCAAACTGCACTACATCACCGAAGAGTACAAACCCTACAACTACGCCGATGCCAGCGGTGCCCCCACCGGCCTCGCGGTCGAGCTGCTGCAACTGGTGTGGAAAAAGACCAATACGCCGGCGCAGCCCATCACCATCATGCCCTGGGCGCGCGGCTACTACCTGCTGACCCAAAAGCCCAATGCGGTGCTCTTCTCCACCGCCCGCACCCAGGCGCGGGATCCCCTGTTCAAGTGGGCCTGCCCCATCGGGTATGCCGAGATCGTGCTGGTGGGGCTGGCCGATCGCAATATCACCATCACCAAGCTCGACGATGCCAAGGCGTTCAATATCGGGGCGGTGCGAGCCGATGTGGGGGAGCAACTGCTGCTCAACAACGGCTTTGACGAGACCAAACTGATGGCCGCCAACCGGCTGGCACAGGCGCTCAAGATGCTCACCTCAGGCCGGGTCGATCTGGTCTCCACCAACAAGACCACCATGGAGCAGCTGATCGTCGAACAAAAACTCGATCCCGCCCGCTTCAAGGAGCAGTGGGTACTGAGCTCGGAGCAGTTCTGCTTCGCCTTTAGCCATCCGGTGAGCGACGAGCTGGTCAAGGAGTTCCAGACCGGCTTGACCCAGGTGCTGGCGAGCAGCGAATACCCGCTTCTGCACAGCAAATACTTCCCAACCCCTACCGCCAAATAGCGGCGCGGAGTCGAGCGCCAACAACAAGGGGCCCATTGCGGGCCCCTTCGCTTTTTCCGTTTGCGCTCCCCTCTTTTTACCTTTTGCGTCCCCCTCGCGGCGTCATCCCACCGCCCCGCTACGACCAAACCCCGACAATCATCAACTAATCGCGAATTAATAAAAGTTTGTGCCAGCGCAAAAAATCACTCTTTTCTGATAGTTAGCTCATCAAAACCATAGATAAGACCACTCTGGCTCCGTAATATGGCGACGGGCGTCTGTTGACCCCTTTTCCGAGATCAATGGTCAACGGCGCAATCTGGTAGCGAGAGTCAGGGGCGGTAGCCACTTTAACGTAGGGTCGATTAGCGAAGCGTAATCGTCCGCGGTAACCGTCCCCTCTCCCCTTGCGGGAGAGGGCTAGGGTGAGGGGGGTCGGTAACGTCATTACATGGCGGAATATCGCCAGCCTAAATGGCATGGCTTCGCCATGCAGGACACGAGGACTCCGTCCTCGATGGGGTTTCGCCGCCGCTGCGCGGCTTGGCGAGTGACTTTTCTTTGCGTGGCCAAAGAAAAGTCACCAAAAGAAAGGCCACCCCCACTTGTTCGCCCTCCTACGGCGGGTTCCCTCGGTTCAGGCAAAAGGTTGGCGGAACGACACAGACGGTACATCCCTGTACCGCCTGCGTCTGCGCCGTCGTCCATGACGGCGCTCCTGACCTTGTGCCCTCACCTCGGCGAACAACAGGGGGCAACACCCAACCCGCAGCACCGAGGCCAGTTAACAAGCGTAGGGTGCAATAAGCGCAGCGCATTGCACCGCGCTAACACTTCCCTGCCTATTCGGGGCAAAGATCGGGCGGGTTGTTATCTCGCAGCCAACCCCTAGCCCACCCCATGGCGAGAGCAGATTGTCGCAGCTATGCAACAAGCACCATCGACATGATTGCATAGGTGAAAAATCATATTGGGTACAGTACAAGTGGCATACATCTCTATCGGGAAACAGTTTTTATTGAAGGCCCGATAGTGAGTGTTTAGTAGTGATAACGACCTTATTTCTCGAACGTTCTAATCGAACCTACGACCCTGAAATAATATATAACAATATATTAGGAGAGATTACAGTGTATTTAGAGAGCCTTAAAATTGAAAACTACAGAAAGTTTCGAAACGAAAACAATCTTGTGAGATTTGTAGAGCCAAGTAACATTACTACTACGCAACAAAATGTAGATAACCCCAAATCAGTTATTGGCCCATCTACAACGCTTATCATTGGTAAAAATAATGCTGGCAAGACAACTATAGCCAATGCATTAAAACTAATACACGAGAATCGGCAACCCCGCTCTACCGATTTCAATAATAACTACTTATCAGAACTACACGATCAATACCTTACTACAGACGATGTAAACATTAGCCTGCCAGAGTTAGCTTTTACTATTAAAGTCGTGGTCGACATGGATAAAAACGACCTTATGTCTGGCTTAATAGAATTTGCCCATACACAAGCTCGCACTGATGGATTGAACAGTATTTTAATAAAAATAAGAATAGAGATTACTGAAGCATCAGTTTATAAAGATGCAATAATAAAACTGGTTGAATACTCCAAGAGGCATAGTTTAAGCCGCAATGAAAGCATTCAATTATTTTACGAGTTATTAGATCAATCATCTGATTTTCTAAATCAGGACTCTGAGAAAAAACTTTTCACTATAAAATACTACAATTCTAATGGACATGAGGCAAAAAAGTTTTCATTAAAAGAACTAATTAACCTTAGAGAAATTAAAGCTAACAGGCATTTAAAAGATGGTGTTTTAAGTGAGGTTTTCAATAAAATTATTAAATTCCAGTTTGACAATGATTTAACTAACAAAGGGATTTTGAAAACGGAAGTCAGTGGTATAAACCAAGTATTAACAGAAAAAATAAAGGCAAAAAGTGATAATGTTTCATCTGTGCTCACACAAATAGAGGATAAAAACCATGTCGACTTGAATTTAAGTGGCAACGTTACTTATGATAAAGTCGTGAAAGAACTAATAAAGTATAATTTTTCTGATAATGGCGATTACATACCTGAAAGTCAGTTTGGACTAGGCTACATCAATCTTTTAAACATTATCGGCGAGATTATTTACTATGTTGATAGTTATAAAAAAGATAGCCAAAACAGTTCTATTAATTTACTGTTTATAGAAGAGCCAGAAGCATTTATGCATCCTCAGATGCAAGAGTTTTTCATCAACAGAATTGATAATGCAGTACAAAAGGCTTTGGAAATTTCTAAAGGCTCTGATGAGGATAGCAAAATATTAAATTGCCAAATAGCTATAACTACCCACTCATCTCACATTGTCAATAGTAAGATACATAGCAGCAACTCGTTTAATAATATTAACTATCTCAACATTATAGATAAATCAGCCAACGTTATAAATTTAAATGATGATGTTATATCAGCTGATTTAGATGATAGCAAAGATCTTAAGTTTATTAAAAAA
Source organism: Aeromonas sp. 95A (assembly GCF_051919235.1). NCBI lineage: Bacteria > Pseudomonadati > Pseudomonadota > Gammaproteobacteria > Aeromonadales > Aeromonadaceae > Aeromonas > Aeromonas sp. 95A. The sequence continues at coordinate 4,645,433 of NZ_JBQBFC010000001.1, read as the reverse complement.
CATATAAAATATAAAGTTTCCGAGCTATTTTTCGCTGATGCAATTATTTTTGTTGAAGGTGCAACTGAAGAAACCCTTCTTCAGTTTTACATAGATAAAGACCCGATTTTAAAAAATAGCTACATATCTATTTTTAATATAAATGGAGCGCATGGGAAAGTTTATTTCCCATTAGCAAAAAAGTTAAAAATCCCATGTTTAATTATCACGGACTTAGACATTAAAAGGTCTCCCTGTCAAAAAAACAAGCCCCATAATATATCTGATGACGATTGTATAATTTGTGGGCATAAGAAAGACATTGCTGACACCCCTGAAATTAAAGAAAAAATAAATTACTCTCAGATAAAAGATTTGGATGGATTCCAGACTACAAATGCAACTATAAAATTTTTCATGAGCAAAAAACCTTCTGTATCTACAGAAAAAGATCTGAAAAACATAGACTATATTAATGATGAAAATATTTTTGTTGTTTTTCAGAAAGACATAATCAATGATTATTATGCAACTAGCTTGGAAGAAGCATTTATACTTGAAAACTTTAATAACTCAATCCTAAATTCAGCTCTAGAGTCCTGCAAGCCACGTACATATCATCAGATTGTAAAAGCTAAAAGCACTAAAAATTTCGAGGCATTGAAACACAGGTCGTTTGAAATTCAACGTGCACTTTCAGATAGTAAAAGTGACTTTTCTGGTGAGTTACTCTATCAATCTATCATTTCAGACGACAATAGCTACCCAACACTACCTAGATATATTTTGGATGGATTTGCTTGGGTAAAAAATAAATTATCAGAATAGCCTTATATGAGGTTGGCAATGTCCAATAAATTAATAGATGAAGCTCAAGTCACTCAGACCTTATTTGATACCATAGACAGAAATGATAGTTTCATATTTAGTGCCGGTGCAGGTTCAGGAAAAACCTACGCATTGATAGAATGTTTGAAATATATACTAAGGAATAACTTTGAACGCCTTCGCAATAATAATCAACAAATGGTATGTATTACATATACTAACGTTGCTGTAAATGAAATAAGAACTCGACTCGGAAATTCAGATACTGTTATAGTTTCAACAATACATGAGATGCTCTGGTCAATTATTCAAAGATTTCAGTCAGAGCTTGTCTTGATTCATCTTAGCAAGATCAGTAGCGAACTAGAGAAACTAGATGCGGAGTTATCGAGTGATCCAAATGACAAACTTGGTTTTTTTACTTTTTTATCACTAGAAGAGCAAAATTCTTGTATCGAACTAATCAGAAATACCAAAGAAATTTATTATGCACATCAGAACTCAAATTCAGCAACTTTCAAAGCCGCTTATACACCTTTTGAAGATAAGTACGGTAAAAGTAAAATCCATTCATGGCTAAGGAACTACAAGGTATTTCAAGAAGTAGCAAAGCGCATATATAGAAAAGATCGATATACTCAGTGCATTGAAAATATAAAGTCATATAAAAATGGCTATACAGCGGTCATTTACGATAATAAGTTTAACGCAGATAGATTAGATAAAATGAGATTTAGTCACGATACTTTATTAGAGTATTCCTATAGCCTCATTAATACTTATCCATTGCTAAGTAGATTGATTATTGACAAATATCCATATTTTTTCATTGATGAATACCAAGACACTAATAAACATGTAGTGAATTTGATAAGGCTAATATATGACTTCTCTATCAATAATAAAAGGGATTGGTTAGTAGGATATTTTGGTGATACTGCTCAGACCATCTATCCTGATGGCATAGGCATTAAACTTGAAACTATTTATAGCGATTTAAAAACCATAACCAAAATATATAATCGCCGTTCACATCTACAAATCATCGATACAGCTAACGCAATAAGAAATGATGATATATCTCAAGTCCCAATCAATGATGGCAGGAACCAAGGAAATGTCATATTTTATTACGCACCACCTGAAAATGATAAGGCTAGAGTTGATATAGCAAAGAAATTTATAGAGAAGTATATAGTTCAAGTCGGAGATGATGATGGTATTGACTGTTTGGTACTAACAAACAAATTAATGGCTGAGATGAATGGATTTGGTGATATTTATCATGCATTTAAACTGGCAGAGAATATATATTATGATGATTTGAACACAAAATTATTATCCAATGAACTTGATAAATTAGACCCCACCATACGAATCATATATAAGATAGTCAATCTTTATTTATTGGTTAATAATCATAATTCAACATACTACGAACTTTTTGGTGATAAGGGCAGAATAGTTAAGTTTTCGGAAGCTAATGATTTTCTAAAAAAGATGCGTGCATTTAAAGCCATAACATTAGGTGACTTCCTATCTGAAATTTCAAACTACTATATTGATAGTCCCAATCCCCCCCCTTTAAATATTTTTATAAATTCTTTTTTGGGTTCAAATTTTGATGATGTACTGAAACATAAAAATATTCAATCATTTATAAAGTATTTACTGAAAGAACTAATGTTGCCCCGTAGTGAAGGCGGGCATGAAAATGATGACCTAGAGATAGCAAGAGTCGACAACATTCTAAATATCAGACTCGAAACATGGGCCCTCTGGGTCAATTATATTAACGAAACTATTCCTGGCCCTATAAGATATCACACATACCACGGAACGAAAGGTGAAGAATATAGTAATGTAGCTATTATTATGGAACATAGCTTTGGTCGAAATAGTAAAGGGAGGGATAAATTTAAAAAATTTTTCTTATACAGAGCATCAACAGATGAAACTACCTTGCCCACCCCTGATGATGATGACATTTTCAATACTAGAAATTTAATTTATGTTGCGTGCTCAAGGGCGATTAAAAATTTATGGGTTCTTTATTTAGATGACATTAATGAAATAGAAGGTGGTCTAAATAAAATTTTCAAAAAAATTGAACCATGGAAAAATTCATAACCTATGGCGATTGAATTCGCCAAACACGCTTCTACCCCCACTAAAAAACTATTTCGTCAACCCCTTGCACCGCTCTTCCCCTGCGGAGTAATAAACCATCGACCAGAAAAATAAAACCACGGGCGGGCACGGTATTGGTTCCCCCTTCAAGCCGCTTGGTCGAGTTCAACGGGTCAGGAGCGCCATCAGGGATGATGGCGCAGCCGCAGTCGGCATATGGGCCAAATCGGATCAGGGCGAGCACTGCTCGTCCCCGATTTGGCGCGAGAACAAGGAGGTTCGAAGCGGGCTTTGGTCGAAGCCAGGGATGGCGTAGGACAAAGTGCAGTCTGCGGCGACCCGTTGGACGAGACGAGGGAACCCGCGAAGCGGGCGGTTTACCGGGGGAAAAGACTTTTGGTGACTTTTGGTCTTTCAAAAGTCACTCGCCCCAGCCCGAAGGGCGGGCGAAACACCTTCGAGGGCAGCGCCCTCGCATCCTGCATGGCGAGGCCATGCCATTAAGGCGTAGGACGATATTCAGCCGAGAAATGACGTTAGCCCCCTCACCCTAACCCTCTCCCACAAGGGGAGAGGGGATCAGAGCCTAGGCCACCGAGGCTTAAAAGGTGTCTAGGGAAAAGACAAACAAAAACCGCAGCCCTAGGGCTGCGGTTTTTTATTGGCTCAACCTGTTGGCACCAGACGCCAACAAGGCCAACCGGCCTTAGGCACGGCGCCAGCTGGTCTTGCCGGCGCTGTCTTCCAGCACGATGCCCATCTCGGTGAGACGGTTGCGAGCGGCATCGGCAGCAGCCCAGTTCTTGTCGGCACGGGCCTGATTGCGCTCGGCGATCAGGCGCTCGATTTCGGCAACCTCTTCGTCCGCTTCGTCACCCTTGAGGAAAGCCTCGGGGTCTTGCTGCAGGATGCCGAGCACGGCGCCCAGCTCGCGCAGACGGGCGCCGAGGCCAGCGGCGACAGCGATGTCTTCACCCTTCTGGCGGTTGATCTCGCGCACCAGATCGAACAGGGCGGAGTAGGCTTCCGGGGTGTTGAAGTCGTCGTCCATCGCTTCCTTGAAGCGAGCCACCTGCTCGTCACCACCGGCAGCCGCGGCTACCGGCAGATCGCGCAGGGCGGTATACATGCGCTCCAGCGCGGCGCGGGCTTGCTTCAGGTTATCTTCCGAGTAGTTGAGCTGGCTGCGGTAGTGGCCAGACATCAGGAAGTAACGGACGGTTTCGGCGTCGTAGTGAGCCAGCACATCGCGGATGGTGAAGAAGTTGCCAAGGGATTTGGACATCTTCTCTTTATCGACCATCACCATGCCGCTGTGCATCCAGGTGTTGACGTAGTCGCCACCGTGGGCGCAGCAGGACTGGGCGATCTCGTTCTCGTGGTGCGGGAACTGCAGATCGGAGCCGCCGCCGTGGATGTCGAAGTGGTTGCCAAGGTGCTTGGAGTTCATGGCGGAGCACTCGATGTGCCAGCCAGGACGGCCCGGGCCCCAGGGGCTTTCCCAGGTCGGCTCGCCGGGCTTGGACATCTTCCACAGCACGAAGTCGAGCGGGTTGCGCTTGGCATCGACCACGTCAACGCGGGCACCGGCTTGCAGTTGTTCCAGATCCTGGCCGGAGAGCTTGCCGTAGTCGGCGTAGGATTCGACGATAAACATCACATCGCCGTTATCCGCCACATAGGCGTGCTCTTTTTCCAGCAGGGATTGCACCAGCTCGATGATCTCTTCGATGTGCTGGGTGGCGCGCGGTTCGATATCCGGGCGCACCATGCCGAGGGCGTCGAAGTCAGCGTGCATGTCGCCAATCAGACGCTCGGTCAGCTCGTCGCAGGTGACGCGGGTTTCAGCGGCGCGCTTGATGATCTTGTCATCCACGTCGGTGATGTTGCGCACGTAGGTGAGGTCATAACCGGCGTAACGCAGGTAGCGAGCCACCACATCAAAGGCGACGAAGGTGCGGCCGTGGCCGATATGACAGTGATCGTAGATGGTGACACCACACACATACATGCCCACCTTGCCCGGGTGGATAGGTTTGAATTCTTCTTTTTGACGAGTGAGTGTGTTGTATATCTTCAGCATCTTCTAACCACTGCCTGTGAGTAAAATGGTTGGTCATAATACCCCGTTCAGGGGCAGAAAACGAGGCAGAAAAGAGGGCCAATCCCGCCTGCCAGCACGGTTACGGCGCCAGAGAGACTATGCCGCCAGCCCCTGATGGGCTAGAATTGCCACCACTTTATGCCATACACCTGCGGGCACTTCGTCGTCCGCATCAAATGAAAGGACATATCATGGTCACTCTGCACACCAATCACGGCGACATCACCCTCACCCTGAATGCTGAAAAAGCCCCGGAAACCGTGGCCAACTTCCTGCAATACTGCCGTGACGGTCACTACGACAACACCATTTTCCACCGCGTCATCGACGGCTTCATGATCCAGGGCGGCGGCTATGCCCCGGGCTTTGAAGAGAAAGACACCCGCGCCCCCATCAAGAACGAAGCGGCCAACGGTCTCTCCAACAAGATCGGCACCATCGCCATGGCCCGCACCATGGAGCCGCACTCTGCCAGCGCCCAGTTCTTCATCAACGTGAACAACAACGACTTCCTCGACTTCAAATCCGCTACCACTCAGGGCTTCGGCTACTGCGTATTCGGTGAAGTGACTGCCGGTATGGACGTGGTCAACAAGATCAAGGGCGTCAAGACCGGTAACTACGGCCGCATCCACCAGGACGTGCCGGTAGAAGATGTAGTGATCACCAAGGTGACTCTTGCTGACTGATCTCTGCCGACTCGGCACTGACAAAACTGCGGCCCCGGCCGCAGTTTTTCCATCTGCCTCGCCCACAGCCAGTCCGAACTGGCGCCGCCTCGACTATCTGGCCCACGGCAACCCGCGTCAGCGCTCGGCCCATGCCCTGCTCACCGCCGGTGTGTGGGATGATCTGGCAGCGCAGTGCGCCGATCTGGCGCTGGTAAGCACGCTGGCCATCGGCCTCGATCGGCCCGGCAGCGATCTCGATATTCTCTGCCAGCATCCCGATCCGGCGGCATTTGCAGCTACTTTTGCAGAGCAAGGCTGGCAGGCGAGCCCCAAGGGCGACAATATCTGGCTGCTGGAGCGCACCTTTTCCTGCCTCGACCAAAAGAGCATCGATAGCGATTGCTCCAAGAGCGAGGCCCGCTGGCCGCTGGAGCTCTACGTGACCCCAGCTCCCATCGAGACGCTGAACGGCTGGCGCCACCTCACCCTGATGGCAACTTTGCTCGAGCGGTTTGGTGATGCCTTCTACCGCGAAGTGCTGCGCCTGCGCCTTGAAGATGGATTGAAAGGGGAAGCAGCCATGTGCCGGTTGCTGGGGCTGGCGGGCGATCCTTATGAAGCGCTGCTGACGCTGGAGGGATGCAATCTGGCCGAGCTGTCATGGCAGCCGCCATCCCGTGACGATATCCATACCTTAACTGGCGCGATGGCGCCCGCAGCGCACTATTCGTCCGCTGTTGTTTCTACTACCTCTGCCACCCCCGTTTGCCCTGTTTCGACCGAGAGCCCGACCCCCACATCATGAGCACCCTTTTTATCAGTGACATTCACCTCTCTGCCCAGCGGCCCGATATGACCGCGGCACTGGTGCGCTTTCTCGAGCACGACGCCCCCGGCGCCGATGCCCTCTATGTGCTGGGGGATCTCTTCGAATTCTGGATTGGCGATGATGACCCCAATCCGCTTCATCAACAGATGGCCGATGCCTTCTTGGCCCTGAGCCAGCAGAACGTGCCCATCTACTTTATCCACGGCAACCGTGACTTTCTGCTGGGGCAGCAGTTTGCCAAGCGCGCGGGGATGACATTGCTGGGTGACCCCTGCGTCATCGACCTCTATGGGGAGCGGGTAGTGCTGAGCCACGGCGATCTGCTCTGCACCCTGGATGAGGGGTATCAGAAGTTTCGCCGCATCACCCAGCTGAAATGGCTGCGCTGGCTCTTTTTACGGCTGCCGCTTGCCCGCCGTCAGGCCATCGCCTGCAAGATGCGCGGCCAAAGCCAGATGGAGAACGCCCACAAGAGCCAGATCATCATGGATGTAACGCCCGCGGCGGTGGACGACACCCTGCGCGCCCACGACTGCCGGATGATGATCCACGGCCACACCCACAGACCCGCCATCCACGACTTCACCCTTGATGGCCAGCCCGCCCGCCGCATCGTGCTGGGAGACTGGTTCGAGCAAGGCTCGGTGCTGGTCTGTCGCCCCGGCGAGCAGCGGCTGGAAATGCGGGCGCTGGCAGAGGCTTGATAGCCCGCCAGTCCGGTTGACCACCAAGCGCCGGCCCCCCATCACTCCCCATCGTTCGCGCTATCCGGTTCACAGCGCATCAGGCGCGAGCGAATAAGTGGTGATCGCTCACAGATCAGCAAAGCAAACCTGCACTCCTCCTTCAGTCCCCGGGTTGTGTGAACCCCGTCACCTTGCCCCTTGCCAATTGAGAGGATGATGGCGCTCAGGCAGAAACATCTTTCTCGCCAGCTATTTCAACAAGTTGAGGTTTATATGCCTGACAGCAATGCGGTCGCTCACCCGTTCGATGCCAAGAAGATCAATGTCAACGATCCCTATGAGATGAAGCAGTGGATCAAAATGTTCGAGTGCACCGAAGTCCAGCTGAAACGGGCGGTCAAGGCAGTCGGCACCTCAGGCAAGGCGATCAGAAAATACCTCAAGAAGTGAGGGGGCAACCCCGTCACAAACCCGGCCCCGCTCGCGGGGCTTTTCTCATCTTGGCCTTTACGTGGGCCATCCCCGCCCCTGTTTGGCGGCGCACATACCGCCATTCAACCTCTCATAACCGGACTGTGCAGCCCGACCAGCGCCGGCCGCCGTCCGACAGCTTGTGACCAGCCAGCGCCGTCCGGCCCTTCGCATCCCGGCATCCCTGCCTATAATGCGGGCTCAAACACACAGAGAGGATTAATCCATGGGCTTTATCAGCTGGATCGTATTGGGACTGTTGGTGGGTATTCTGGCGAAGTGGATCATGCCGGGCCGCGATGGCGGTGGCTTCTTCATGACCGCCCTGCTGGGGATTGTCGGTGCCATGGTTGGCGGCTATGTGGGTACCCTGCTGGGGCTGGGCTCGGTGACCGGTTTCAATATCCCGAGCATCGCGCTGGCGACCGTGGGTGCCCTTATCGTCCTGTTTGTCTTCAACAAGATCCGCAGCTGACCCCCAACGCCATCTATGTGTAGATAAACAGGGCACCGCGAGGTGCCCTCTCTTTTTTATCGCCCTCACGATGTTGCCAGCGGCAAGATCAGCCTCACCTGCAAGCCCCCCAGCTGGGTCGCTGGCAGCAACACCACTTCGCCGTGGTGGTAGTGGGCGATATCGCGCACCAGCGCCAGACCAAGCCCCGCTCCCGGCTGTTCGCTCCCCTGCTCGAGGCGCTGGAACGGCTGCCAGACTCGCTCCGCCAACTCGGGGGCGATGCCGGGGCCGCTATCCTCCACCTCCAGCCAGATCTGCCCGTGGCTTCGCACCACCCGCGCCGTCACGGTGCCGTGGGGCGGGGTGTATTTGATGGCGTTGTCGAGCAGGTTGGCGCAAAGCTCCCCGAGCAACAGCGGCTCCCCCGCCACCATGATGGCGGACTCCTCCCCCTCGTAACCGAGATCGATTCCCTTGCTGCGGGCCTGCGCCAGCCGTGACAGACAGGCCTGCTGCACCAGCGCCGTCATCTCGATGGGCTCACGCTGGCGCAGCCCGGAGCACTCGTCCGATTTGAGCCGGGCCAGCAGCAGTAACCGCTCGGTCAGGGCAATGGTGTGATCGAGCAGTACGGCCATGGCATCGAGACTTTCGCTCATCAGGACCGGATCGCCACTGCCGCGCGCCACCTCAACTTGGGTTTTCAAAATGGTGAGCGGGGTGCGCAGCTGATGGGCTGCATCGGCGCTAAAGCGCTCCTGCCGGGCCACCAGCTGGCGCAATCGGGCCAGCTGGCGGTTGAACGCCTGCACCAGCGGCCGGGTCTCCTGCCAGGGGAGCAAATCCGGTAAGGGTGCAAGATTGGCGGCATCGCGGCGCAAGATTTCCCGCGACAAACGGCGCATCGGGGTGAGCAGCCGCTTGAGCAACAGATAAGCGAGCAGCAGGGTGAGCACCACCAGCGCCCCCTGTGTCAGCAGGGCCGACCAGAGCAATTGCTCCGCCAGTTGCTGGCGGCCGAGCAGGGTTTCCGCCACAGTGATGCGGGCCATGCCGTTGACGCCCCCCTCACCTACCGGTTGCAGCAGCATCACGGCACGGATCGGCGCCTCCTGATAAAGCCCGTCGTAGAAGTAGGCGAGCGCCGGATAGCGGTCGGTCAGCGGCGTACCCTCCGGCATGGGGGGCAGATCGTCAAAGCCGGAGATGACCCTATCGTCGATGCCGCGCACCTGATAGAAGAGGCGATCGCGCATGTTGCGCTCGAAGCTGTCGAGCACCACGTAGGGCACATCCACCCTGAGGCTGCCTTCGGCTGCCGTCAGCCGCTCGGCGACGGTGCGGGCCGAAGCGAGCAGGGTGCGATCATAGGCCGAGGTAGCCGCCGCCAGCGCGCCGTAGTAGCTGTACCAGGCCGAGGCAGCCCAAAGGATCAGCAGGGGGCCCCCCAGAAACAGCAGCAGTTGATGGAGCAGGGAGCGACTAATGGGAGGCCTCCGGCGCCGCTTCCAGCAGATAGCCCAGCCCGCGCAGGGTGGTGATCGCCACCCCGCTGCCCACCAGCTTTTTGCGCAGCCGGTGGATATAGAGATCGATGCTGTCGAGCCCCACCTCGTCATCGAGGTTGAACACCTGCTCGAACAGCTGCCCCTTGGCGACGGGCCGCCCGTGGCGATACATCAGCGCGGTCAGCAGCGCCAGTTCGCGCGGAGTCAGGGCAAGGCGGGCATCGGCCAGCAGAAAATAGCCGTCGGGGTGCAGGGTCAGGCGCCCCAGCCGCAGCTCGGCACCACCGCTTTCGCTGCGCCGCAGCAGGGCTCGCAACCGGGCATCCAGCTCCCCCAGATCGAACGGCTTGGCCAGATAGTCATCGGCACCGGCATTGAGGCCGCAGATCCGCTCCTCCACCGCGCCGCGGGCGGTGAGCAGCAGCACCGGCACCCCCTGCCCCCTACTGCGCAATCGGCCGAGTACCGCCAGCCCGTCGAGCTTGGGCATCTCGATATCGAGCACCGCCAGCGAGTACTGTTCGTGGCGCAGCAGGTGGTCAGCCTGAGCCCCGTCAGCCACCCAATCCACCGCGAAACCGGCGGTGGTGAGTGCCCGCGACAGCCAGTGGGCCAGTTCGTGATTATCTTCCGCCAACAGCAAGCGCATCCCTCTCCCCTTGTTCCTAACCACGGCATTCAGCCGCACTGCTTCAACTGCATCCCTTCGTCACTGCCATTGCGGGAGAAGGTGCGATCAGGGTCACACTCCCGGCTCTTGGTCAGTGATTGAAAGGTGAATGAAAGGTTGTTGTTTTAACAATTTCGCATCACTTCGTCTATCGACGGAGTCACACCCAGGAAAAACAACGACAAGATGGAGCACACAACCATGAAGCAACGCACACGTCATGCCCTCGCCCTGCTGACCCTGCTCGGCGCCCTGCCACTGCAGGCGGCCGAAAGTGCCACGACCCCGAGCCGTACCGAATGCATCGCACCGGCCAAACCGGGCGGTGGTTTCGATCTCACCTGCAAGTTGCTGCAGGTGAGCCTGCAGGAGACCGGCACCATCGACAAACCGATGCGGGTCACCTATATGCCGGGCGGGGTTGGCGCCGTGGCCTACAACGCCATCGTGGCCCAGCGCCCCGCCGAGGCGGGGACTGTGGTCGCCTTCTCCGGTGGCTCCCTGCTCAACCTCTCCCAGGGCAAGTTTGGCCGTTACGGGGTGGACGATGTGCGCTGGCTGGCGGCGGTGGGCACCGATTACGGCATGATTGCGGTGCGCCACGATGCCCCCTATCAGAACCTCAAGGAGCTGGTGAGCGCCATGGAGCGCGATCCCAACAGCGTGGTGATCGGCGCGGGTGCCTCCATCGGCAGTCAGGACTGGATGAAGACGGCTCTGCTGGCCAAACAGGCCGGGGTTGACCCGCACAAGATGCGCTACGTCGCCTTTGAAGGGGGTGGCGAGCCGGTCACCGCGCTGCTTGGCAACCATGTGCAGGCGGTCTCCGGCGATCTGAGCGAGATGGTGCCCTATATCGGCGGCGACAAACTGCGGGTGCTGGCGGTGTTCTCTGACGAGCGGCTGCCCGGCAAGCTGGCCACTATCCCCACCGCCAAGGAGCAGGGTTATGACCTGGTGTGGCCGGTGATCCGCGGCTTCTATGTCGGCCCCAAGGTGAGCGACAGCGAATACCAGTGGTGGAAGCAGACCTTCGATCAGCTGGTGAAGACCGACACCTTCAAGGCGCAGCGGGATCTGCGCGGCCTGTTCGAGTTTGACCTCACCGGCGAGGCCCTCGACAGCTACGTCAAGGAGCAGGTGGCGCAATATCGCGAGCAGGCCAAAGCCTTCGGTCTGGCCAAATAGGAGCCGCTGCTATGAGCGATCGCATCTTCGCCGCCATCTGGCTGCTGCTCTGTCTGGCAGGCGCCGCCATCGCCTGGCAGATCCAGAGTGAATACAGCTATGAGCCGCTGGGGCCACGCCCCTTCCCGCTCGGCATCATCGGCCTGATGGCGCTCTGCGCCCTGTTGCTGCTGCGCCGCCAGCCGGACACCGTCAGCTGGCCGCCGCTGCGTACCCTGCGCCACCTCGCCATCATGGTGGTGGCGCTGGCCGGGTACGGTGCCAGCTTCGAGTGGCTGGGCTTTCCGCTGGCCACCACCCTGCTCACCTTTGTACTGGGGCGCCTGTTTGGCGCCTCTGCCAAAGCCGCCCTGCTCTCCGGCGTCGTCGGCGGTCTGGTGCTCTATCTCGCCTTCGACCGGCTGCTGGATGTCACCCTGCCCCTCGGCGTCTGGTTCTCTTAAGGAGTCAATATGGATACCTGGATGTACCTCTCCCAGGGCTTTGCGGTGGCACTCACCCCGGAAAATCTGGTGATTGCCCTGATCGGCTGCTTTGTCGGCACCGTAGTCGGTCTGCTGCCGGGCCTTGGCCCCATCAACGGGGTCGCCATCCTGTTGCCGCTGGCTTTTGCCCTGAAACTGCCCCCCGAATCGGCGCTCATTCTGCTCGCCACCGTCTACATAGGTTGCGAGTATGGCGGGCGGATCTCCTCGATCCTGCTCAACGTGCCGGGGGATGCCGCCGCCATCATGACCGCGCTGGATGGCTACCCCATGGCCCAGCAGGGCAAGGCGGGAGTGGCCCTCTCCATCTCGGCGGTCAGCTCCTTTGTCGGCTCCATGCTCGCCATCGGTGGGATCATTCTGTTCGCCCCGGCGCTGGCGCGCTGGTCCCTCGCCTTCGGCCCGGCGGAGTATTTCGCCCTGATGGTGTTCGCCATCGCCTGCCTCGGCAGCATGATGAGCCAGAACCCGCTCAAATCCTTTATGGCGGCGCTGATTGGGCTCGGGCTCGCCACCGTTGGAGTGGATGCCAACACCGGCGTCTATCGCTTCACCTTCGACAGCGTTCACCTCTCGGACGGGGTGCAGTTTATCGTGGTGGTGATCGGCCTCTTCTCGGTGAGCGAGATCCTGCTGATGCTGGAGCACACCAGTGGCGGCGGCAAGCTGGTGCGCACCACCGGACGGATGCTGTTCAACTTCAAGGAGCTGGTCCATTGCACCGGCACCATGTTGCGATCCTCCACCATCGGCTTCTTCGTCGGCATTCTGCCCGGCGCCGGTGCCACCATCGCCAGTGCCATCACCTACATGACCGAGAAGCGCCTGGCGGGGCCCAATGCCAAATTCGGCGAGGGGGACATTCGCGGCGTTGCCGCACCGGAGGCGGCCAACAACGCCTCAGCCTGCGGCTCCTTTATCCCCATGCTGACACTGGGAGTGCCGGGGTCGGGTACCACAGCAGTGATGATGGGGGCGCTGACCCTCTATAACATCACCCCCGGCCCCACCATGTTCACCGAACAGCCCGATGTGGTGTGGGGACTGATCGCCGCCCTCTTGCTGGCCAACGTCATGCTGCTGGTGATGAACATCCCCATGGTGGGGCTCTTTACCCGCATGCTCTCCATCCCGCTCTGGTTTCTGGTACCCGCCATCGCCAGCGTCTCGGCGGTGGGAGTCTATGCGGTGCACAGCACCACCTTCGACCTGTTGCTGATGGTGGGCCTCGGGGTCTTTGGCTACCTGCTGCGCAAGATGCACTTCCCCATGTCACCGCTCATTCTGGGCTTCGTGCTGGGTGAAATGCTGGAGCAGAACCTGCGCCGCGCCCTCTCCATCAGCAATGGCGACACCGCCATCCTGTGGAGCAGCGGCATCAGCAAGACCCTGCTGGTACTGGCCATTGCAGTGATCACCCTGCCCCCTCTGATACGCCTGCTGCGCCGCCGCAAAGCCGCTCCGCTGATCCCGGACGCCCGCCCGGAGCAGGGAGCCTGACCTGATAAGACAGAGATGACGGGTTTATTGATACAAAAGGGCGAGATCTGAACGATCTCGCCCTTTTTAACAGACCGCATCCATCTGTCACTGACGATATAAAAACACCCAACATATCAACACTAATCGCCCCGCTTTCTCTGACACTTCAAGAGCCTCAAATTGACGTCATTCAACAAGTGTTATGAGCAAGCTGAAACGTTGCACGGAGGAATTCAAACTGGCCGCAGTATCCCTTGTACTCGCTCTGTATTCCCCACCGAGTCAGGAGGTGGGCAAGCCTGATAGTGAGCTTGAGCTGGCAAGTAAAAGCCGCAGGCTCTACCGGACTACACCTGTGTGGCTCAAATGTGGACTCGGAGGAAAAAGAAAAAGGCCACTATTTCTAGTGGCCTTTCGTAACTCTTTGATTTTAATGGTGCCCGAGGCCGGAATCGAACCGGCACGACGCGAACGTCGAGGGATTTTAAATCCCTTGTGTCTACCGATTTCACCACTCGGGCACCGCAATCGGTATCAAGCTCGCGTGGCGGGCTTGTCAATATGGAGGCACGTTCCGGAGTCGAACCGGACTAAACGGATTTGCAATCCGCTGCATAACCGCTTTGCTAACGCGCCATGCAAAAGAGAGTTGGCTCTCTATTGTCTGAATTTGGAGCGGGAAACGAGACTCGAACTCGCGACCCCGACCTTGGCAAGGTCGTGCTCTACCAACTGAGCTATTCCCGCATTGGTCTGGCTGACTGCCTGACTACGAGGACGCATTCTAGCGATGTTCCTCGTCCAGTCAACCAGAAATATTTAATTACCTGATCGTTCGGGCATTTTTTGCCCTTTTTGAACAGTTTTAGCGCCTTTGCTCATTTCCTGTCTCAAATCAGCGGAAACCTCACCTTGCGGCGCAAGTGACTCACAGGTTGGCGTGGTGGGTCAAATCGCCCCAGGCGGCCTTCATGTACTGGAACATCGACCAGAAGGTGAGCACGGTAGCGACATAGAGCATCACATAGGCGAGCCACACCATCCAGACGTTGTATTGCCAGATAAGACCGGTGAGCGACACCATCTGGATCATGGTCTTCCACTTGCCAATCCAGCTGACCGCCACCGAGGAGCGTTTACCGAGCTCGGCCATCCACTCACGCAGGGCGGAGATGATGATCTCGCGGCCAATCATGGTCATGGCGGGGATAGTAACCCAGATGGTGTTGTAGTGTTCGACGATGACCACCAGCGCGGCGGCAACCATGATCTTGTCGGCAACGGGGTCAAGGAAGGCGCCAAAGGCGGTGGACTGATTGAGCTTGCGAGCCAGATAGCCATCAAACCAGTCGGTGGCAGCGGCCAGAATAAAGATGATGGCGGCAGCCAGATAGGACCATTGATAAGGCAGATAGAACAGGATGACGAAGACGGGAATGAGCAAAATCCGGAAAAACGTCAACAGGTTAGGTATGTTTGTCATTATTTTCAGCCACTTCTTGTACGTCGCTACATAGTGCGCCAAAGCCGATTTGCGATGCAACCGCACTGGCGCCCGTCTTGGTCTTTTTAATCCATCAATCTTCTCAAAATGCGAGGGCCATTATGGCATTTACGGCCCCCCCGCGTCACGGCTCTTGTGCATCAAGGAGTTAGCGATTTTGCCATGCCGCTAACCCTGCTCAGGCGCTGTGCAAGCCATCGTGGATGGTCTGGGCCAGCTCCTGACTGATGCCGGGTACCTTGGCCAGTTCATCCACGCTCGCCTTTTTGACCTCCTGCAGGCCGCCCAGATATTTGAGCAGCGCCTGCCGCCGCTTTGGCCCCACCCCCGGAATATCCTCCAGACTGCTACTGGTGCGGGCCTTGGCCCGTCTGGCCCGGTGGCCAGTAATGGCAAAACGGTGGGATTCATCGCGAATATGCTGAATAAGGTGCAAAGCGGGCATATCTGCCGGCAAATGCAGCTCTTCGTGGCTCTCCCCCATGATGAGAGTTTCCAACCCCGCCTTGCGGGTGACCCCCTTGGCAATCCCCACCAGCAGCGGATATTTGCCGCCGAGAAACTCCAGCTGACGGGCCAGGATCTCTTCGGCGCGGCGCAACTGGCCGAGGCCACCATCAATAAACAGCACATCAGGCACCTTGTCCGGCTCCTGCTGCTTGCCAAAGCGGCGCTCCAGCGCCTGCTCCATCGCCGCGTAGTCATCACCGCCGGTGATGCCGTCGATGTTGAAACGACGATATTCCGATGAGAGCGGCCCCTCCCGGTTGAACACCACGCAAGAGGCCACAGTGCGCTCCCCCATGGTGTGGGAGATATCGAAACACTCCATGCGGGCGATGGGGCGCTCCAGCTCCAGCAGCTCTTCCAGCTGGTCGTAGCGGGCGGTGATGGTGCTCTTGTGAGCAAGCCGCGAGCGCAGCGCCGTCTCGGCATTGATGGAGGCAAGCTTGATAAAACGGGCCCGCTCGGCGCGAGTTCGGCTCACCACCCGCACCTTGTAACCGGCGGTCTGGCTCAGGGTCTCGGCGATGACGCTCTCGTCCTCCAACGCCACGTCGAGCAGCACCTCGCTCGGGATCTGCCGTCCCCCCTGCCCCGACAGATAGAACTGCAGCAGGAAGGATTGCACCACCTCGTCGAGCTGGGTATCGGCCGGCACTTTCGGGAAGTAGCTACGCGAACCCAGCACCTTGCCCTGACGAATAAAGAGCACGTGGATGCAGGCCGCACCTTGCTGGAAGGCGACCCCCACCACATCCAGCTCATCCAGCACGTTGCCGCTCACCGACTGCTGCTCGGTGACCCGGCGCAGCGCCAGGATCTGATCCCGATAGCGGGCCGCCTCTTCAAAGCGCAGATCACCGCTGGCGGACTCCATCTTGCCCACCAGTTCGCCAATCACCTGCTGGTTCTTGCCCGCCAAAAACAGCTTGGCCAGCTCCACCTGCTGGGCATATTCGGCTTCGCTCACCAACCCGGGCACGCAAGGACCGGCGCAGCGCTTGAGCTGATAAAGCAGGCAGGGACGGGTGCGGTTGGCATAGACCGCATCCTCGCACTGGCGCACCGGAAAAATCTTCTGCATCAGATGCAAACTCTCGCGCACCGCACCGCCAGAGGGGTATGGGCCGAAGTACTCTCCTTTTATCTTGCGGGCACCGCGATGCACGCCGATGCGTGGATGCTGGTGCGCTGTGATGATGATCCAGGGGTAGGATTTGTCGTCCCGCAGCAGCACATTGTAACGGGGTTGGTACTGCTTGATCAGGTTGTGCTCGAGGATCAGCGCCTCAGTCTCGGTGTGGGTGACGGTGACCTGAATATCGGCGATCTGGCGCACCAGAGTGCGGGTCTTGATGCTGTCGACGTTGGTGCGAAAGTAGGAAGCGAGCCGCTTTTTCAGATCCTTGGCCTTGCCCACATAGATCACGGTGCCACCGCTGTCATACATGCGGTAAACGCCGCTCTGATGGGTGACGGCGCTCAGAAACGCCTTGCTGTCGAAGAGAGGTTCGGGAGAGAGGGTCATCAGCTACTCGGCTCACACAAAGGCAAAAATTAACGGGCAGAGCATACTGCCCTCGCAGCCCGAAAAGCAAAGGGGCAGAAAAGCAAAAAGGCGGCACTCGCCGCCTTTGTGACCACACGCCACCCGATTAGAGGGTATCGGCATCCAGCATGCCATAGCGAATGGCCAGATGGGTCAGTTCCACGTCACCGTTGATCCCCAGCTTGCTGAACAGACGATAGCGGTAGCTGTTGACCGTCTTCGGGCTCAGGTTGAGCTGCTCGGAGATATCGGTCACCTTCTGCCCCTTGGTGATCATCATCATGATCTGCAGCTCGCGCTCGGAGAGGGACTTGAAGGGATTCTCGTCAGCGGAGGCAAACTGGCTGAGGGCCATCTGCTGGGCAATCTCCGGGGAGATGTAGCGCTGACCGGAGTGCACCAGCCGGATCGCTTGGATCATCTCGTCGGGGGCTGCCCCCTTGGTCAGGTAACCGGCGGCGCCCGCCTGCATCACCTTGGTGGGGAACGGATTTTCTGAATGAATGGTCAGCACTATGATGCGCACATCGGGGCGGATCCGCAGAATTTTGCGGGTCGCTTCCAGACCACCAATACCCGGCATGTTCATGTCCATCAGGATCACGTCCGGATGGTGTTGGCGACAGAAAGTGACTGCGGTCTCGCCGCTCTGTGCTTCGCCCACCACCTTGATCCCGCGCACATCTTCAAGAATGCGTCTTATCCCTGTACGCACCAGCTCATGATCATCGACCAGGAATACATTTATCACCCAAACACCCCGTTTTATCTCGTTTTAGCCGCCCGGTTAGGGTTAACAGGGCGTCTTGCATCATAACCAAACTCGTCGCTTTGGCAAACCATGCACGCCAAAAGTTTGAGAAAACCCATGTTTAGCGTTTAAAATCAAATAATTATATAAATTTTCAAAACAAAAAACGGTGCCTTGCGACACCGTTTTTCATGACGTTAGTGCTGTGGCCATCACTTGGCCAAAAAGGCCCGCACCTTCTCCAGATCGGCCTGGGTATCCACCCCGACCGGCGGCGCTTCAAGGGCCTGGGCGACGTGGATCTTCTCCCCGTACCAGAGCACCCGCAGCTGCTCCAGCGCCTCGACCTGCTCCAGCACGCTCGGTGCCCAGTCTACGTAACGCTGGATAAAGCCGGCACGATAGGCATAGATACCGATATGACGCTGGTAGTGGTCACCAATCTGCTCGTGGCTGTTGGCAAAGCGATCCCGATCCCAGGGGATGGTGGCGCGACTGAAGTAGAGGGCGTAGCCATCCTTGTCAGTCACCACTTTCACTGCGTTCGGATTGAACGCCTCTTCGGCATCCTTGATCGGCACCGACAAGGTCGCCATCGGCGCCGTGGCGGCGGCCAGATTATCCGCCACCTGACGAATGATGGCGGGCGGAATGAGCGGCTCATCCCCCTGCACATTGACGATGATGGTATCGGCGGCAAAGCCGTAGTGACGGCACACCTCGGCCAGACGCTCGGTGCCGGACTGGTGATCCGGTGAGGTCATGCACACCTCGACGCCGGTGCTCAGCAGTGCCTGCTGTACCCGGGCATCGTCAGTGGCGACGATCACCCGATCGGCCCCCGATTGCAGGGCTTTCTCCACCACGTGCTGCACCATGGGCTTGCCATGGATATCCGCCAGCGGCTTGCCCGGCAGACGAGTTGACGCATAGCGGGCAGGAATGACGACGACGAAACTCATGACGGCAGCTCATCGCTGTTGAGCGGACGGGCACGGTTCTCCAGCAGCACCGGGATCCCCTCCTCCAGCGGATAGGCCAGCTTGTCAAAGCGGCAGACCAGCTCATGCACGGCCTTGTTGTAGTGCAGCTTACCCTTGCAGACCGGGCAGGCGATGATGTCGAGCAACTTGATGTCCAAAGCCAAAACGATACTCCTTCAACGATGTCGCGCTGGCGGCTTCATCACGCCAGCGATGGATGTCGAGCAACCAGATATTCCATGCGGGGCATATCAAGCCCCTGCTCCCCCGCCGAGGCGAGAGAGCTTAATCTTGCGCCCTGGCCGCGCCCTTTGCCTTCGCCCCCAGCTTGTGCAGCAGGGCATCGAGCAGGGAGGCGGGCAACTCGGCGCTGACCGGCAGATACCACCAGTTATCGAGGGCAAACGCGCGGCACTTGACCGCATCCTTCTCGGTCATCAGCAGCGGCTTGCTGGCAAAGCGCCCCACCAGCTCATCCCGATCGAAGGGGTGATGATCGCCGTAGGCGGCCTGCTGATCCAGCTGATAGCCGAGCCCTTCCAGGGTGGCAAAGAAGCGGGGTGGATGACCGATCCCCGCCAGCGCATCGACCGGCCCCGACAAGGGGGCAGCCAGCGGGGCATCGTCGCGCACCCGGCGCGGGGTGTCGGCGACCAGTTGCATGGGGTACTCCCCCTTGCCCGGCTCGCCGCCGTTGCAGATGATGGCGTCCACCCGTTTGAGACGAGTGATCGGCTCGCGCAGCGGCCCCATCGGCAGCAAGCAGGCGTTGCCGAAACGGCGCGCTCCGTCCACCACCACCAGCTCGATGTCGCGGGCCAGCGCATAGTGCTGCAGACCGTCATCGGTGATGATGATATCCACCTCACCGCTCTGCTCCAGCAGTCGTACCGCGTCGGCCCGTTTTGGGGCAACCACCACGGGGCAGCCGCAGCGCCGGGCAATCAGCACCGGCTCATCCCCCGCCTGCGCCGTGGTGCTGGTTTCATCCAGCCGATAGGGGTAATGGGGCGCCTTGCCACCATAACCACGGCTCACCACCCCGGGGCGATAGCCGCGGGCTTGCAACTGCTCCACCAGCCAGACCACCACCGGCGTCTTGCCGTTGCCCCCCACCGAAATATTGCCCACCACGATCACCGGCAAGGAGGCGCGATACCCCCTGCGCCAGCCATGACGATAGGCGTAGCGGCGGCTGCCGCTGATAACGGCGAACAGCAGGGCAAAGGGGGCCAGCAACCAGCGCCAGCCACTTTTGCGATACCAGAGCCGTTCCAGCATCAGGCCTTGCTTCCCGCGTTGCCAAACTGAATGGCGCGCAGCTGGGCATAGGTGCCACGCTGCTCCATCAATGCTTCGTGGTTACCGCGCTCGACGATATGACCTTCGTCGATCACCAGGATCTCGTCCGCCTTCTCGATGGTAGAGAGACGGTGGGCGATCACCAGCGAGGTACGCGCCTTGCAAAGCTCGTCGATAGCCGCCTGAATGTGGCGCTCGGATTCGGTATCGAGGGCCGAGGTGGCCTCATCCAGCAGCAGAACCGGTGCATCGCGCAGCAGGGCGCGCGCAATGGCAACACGCTGGCGCTGACCGCCGGAAAGGGATGCACCGTTTTCGCCAACCACAGTGTCATACCCGTTGCTCATCTTGCTGACGAACTCGTCGGCGTGAGCGATACGGGCGGCCTGCACGATCTGGTCGCGGCTGTATTTGTCTTCTGCCGCGTAGGCGATGTTGTTGGCCACCGAGTCATTGAACAGGTGGACATGCTGGGAGACCAGCGCGTACTGCTTGCGCAGCTCGCTCAACTTGTATTCGCGGATGTTGATGCCGTCCAGCAGGATCTCGCCCTGATCGATGTCGTAGAAGCGGGTCAACAGGCTGGCAATGGTACTCTTGCCAGAGCCGGAACGGCCCACCAGCGCCACCGATTTACCCGCCTCCACCTTGAAGCTGACGTTGTGCAGCGCCGGGGTATCCTTGGTCGGGTAGGTGAAGGTGACGTTGCGAAACTCGATCTCGCCGCGAGCACGCTCCAGAGTACGGGTGCCGGTATCCTGCTCCGGCTCGGTGTCGAGCAGGCCAAACAGGCTGTGGCAGGCGGTGATGGCACGCTGGAACTGGTTGTTGACGTCGGTCAGGCTTTTCAGCGGCTTGAGCAGCATCATCATGGAGGTGATCATGACGGTAAACGTACCGGCCGTCAGAGTTGACTTGACGCTGTCAATGGTCGCGACGTAGAGGAAGGCCGCCAGCGCGATGGAGGCCACCATCTGCACCACAGGGCTGCCGATGGCATCGGCGGCGACCATCTTCATGGTCTGCTGGCGCATGTTGTTGCTGACCTGGAAGAAGCGTTTCTCTTCCACCTTCTGGCCCCCAAACATCAGCACCTCTTTGTGCCCTTTGAGCATCTGCTCGGTGGAGGTGGTGATATCCCCTACCGCCTGCTGGATGTGACGGCTGATCTGGCGGAAACGGCGGCTGATAAGGCCGATGATGATGCCCACCAGCGGGCCAACCACCAAAAAGATCACTGACAGCTGCCAGGAGTGCCAGAACATCAGGCCGAGCAGACCGACCACGGTCGCCCCTTCCCGCACCAGGGTCACTAGCGTGGTGCTCGCCGCCGAGGAGACCTGACTGGCGTCATAGGTCACCTTGGAGAGCAGATGACCGGTGTTCTGGCGATCGAAGAAGCTCATCGGCATCGCCACCATGTGATTGAACACCTGCTGTTGCAGACGCATCACGACATGGTTGCCGACCCAGGCCATGCAGTAGTTGGAGAGAAAGTTGGCGACACCGCGCAGGGCCACGATGCCGAGGACGAAGAAAGGCATCCATTTCAAAACGGTGCTGTCGTTGCCATTGATGCCCTGATCGATCAGCGGCTTGATGGAGTAGACAAAGGTGGTATCCACGGCGGCGTAGCCCAGCATCCCGATGATGCCACCGACCAGGCCCAGCTTGCGATCACGGACATAACCGAGCAGGCGTTTGAATACTGGCCAGCTCTCTTGTGAGGTTTCTTGTTGCATGAATAGCCGTTAGTAATGGAAATGACGGGCTATTCTAGCCAAAGCGCAGGCTTACACCAAGCGCCGCCACCTATATCGCATTCCTACACGGCAGAAATGGCCGATTATTGCTCAAACCACACTCGCGGTCGCCACCACTCACCACTTCGTCGATACCAGGGCCCCAGATCTCGCTCGGCGGTGACGCTCAAGCCCGCGGCGGTGGGTTCGACCAGCATCGCCCCTTGCTGACCGGTGATCCACTGGCGGGCATCCCGATAGCGGGCCACCACATCGGGACGGGGAAAGCCCCACTGATTCATAAAACCGGCGCTGTGGATCACCTCCTTTGCCGCTACCGCCGCAACAAAAGGGGGCGTGGAGGAGGTGCGACTGCCATGATGGGGGCTCACCAACAAGGTACTGGCCAACCCCTCCCCCTCCAGCGCCACTAGCCGCTGCTCGGCCTGCCGCTCGATATCTGCACTGAGCAGCACGCTGCGCTGCCCATCGCTGATGCGCACCACGCAGCCATCGTTATTACGCCCGCCACCGGGGCGCTCGGGCCAGAGCACTGCAAACGAGAGCCCCTGCCAGCGCCACTGTTGCCCACGCTGGCAGAGCGTCGTTCTCTCACTGAAGGGGTAAGAGGATAGCTCGTGACGCACCGGCATGGCGCTGAGCAGTCGCTTGCGATTGCCTGCATGATCCCGATCCTTGTGGCTGATGATGAGGCGATCGATGACCCGGATCCCCAGATGGCTCAGCTGGGGCAGGATCACCGCATCCGCCATGTTGTAGCCTCCGGGATAACGATCGCCGGTGTCATAGAGGATGGCTCGCTCCCCCTTGCTGATCAGCACCGCTAACCCTTGCCCCACATCCAGCACCCGCAGTTGCCAGCGGACTGGCGTTGGCCAGAGCGCCAACAACAGCGCACACAGACCCGGTAGCCAGAGCCAGCGTGCCGGGCGCCACTGTGCGGCGAACCAGAGCAGCAACAGCAAGGTGCAGAGTGGCAGCCACCAGGCGGGTAGTGGCCACCACAGTTGCAGTTGATCGGAAAGCCAGCTCAGGATCGTCAGCACCCACCCGAGCCCCAGATCCGCCAGCCAGAACAGGCCGTAGGCGAGCAAAGTGGAGATCGGCGCCAGCAGCACCCCAATCAACGCCAGCGGTATGATGGCGATACAAAAGAGCGGCACCGCCAACAGGTTGATCACCATGGCAAGGGGCGCTATCCCCTCGAACAACGCCAGTTGCAGCGGCAGCAGACCGAGCAGCAACCAGAGCTGGATCTGCCAGAGCCCCGGCTTGTCGTGGACATATCCCACTAGCAGCAAGATGGCCACCGCCAGAAACGAGAGCCAGAAGCCGGCCGAATAGAGGGCGAATGGATCCCAGAGGGTCAATACCACAAAGGCCCACAGCCAGATGCGCCAGGCCGGCCACTCTCGCCGGCTCCAGCGCAATACACTCCACACCAGCACCATGATCAGGGCCCGCTCGGTGGCCACCGCAAATCCGGCCAACGCGCTGTAGACGGCGGCAAACAGCAGGGAGGTGATGATGGCGCCGCGCAGACCAAACAACCTGCCCAGCCACCATCCGAGCACCGCCACCAGCGCGATGTGTTGCCCTGAGATGGCGATGATATGGGTCAGGCCGCTGCCGCGAAACAGCTCCCACTGGGCATCCGTGATGCCGCTCTGCTCGCCAAAAGTGAGCGCCGCCAGCAAGGGAGCATGATCAACCGGACGCCAACTCTCGGTCGCGGCCCCCAACCAGCGTTCGCGCCAACCCGCAGGTACCTGTTGAATGTCGATCACCCGCCGCAGATTGCCGGTGGCGGTGATCCCCTTGCCCAGCAGCAGACGCCGCCCATCCAGCCCCGCCTCGTTGGCCAGACCGTGAGCCGGTTTCAATGAGGTCACCAGGGTGATCCGGCTGCCTACTGTCATGGCGGGCAATGCCTGATAGGCATTGACCCGGATCAGGGGCTCAGGTGTCACCGGTTGCTCGTCGAGGGTGCTCACCCGTAGCAGCAGCCGGACAAATTTATCCCCCTCGGGCTCTGCACTTTGCAGCTGTGCGGTTATCATGTGGCTCGTCTGATCGCCCAACCGCTCCAGCCAGGCCAGCCGATAGGCAAGATTGGCCTGCATCCAGAGGATGCCGAGCAGGAGAAACAGCCACCGCCAGGCACGGCAATATGCAAGGGGGATCAGCAGGGACAGCAACAGGCCCCCCCATGCGAGTGAAGGTAACCATGGCCAGAGCAGTGAGGAGCTTGCCCCTAGGGCAAACGACAACAGACGCAGATCCATGGAGCAAGTATTTAGCAAGGTTTCAATATGCCCAAACGACTCATTAAACGCTGGATGCCCGATCAGCAAACCCTGAAAGAACACAAGCACCTGCGGCTGTTCGGCAAACTGCTGCTCGATGCCAACCTCTGGCACCTCAACCGCCGCTCGGCAGCCGGGGCATTTGCGGTGGGCCTCTTCATGGCCTGGGTGCCGCTCCCCTGCCAGATGCTGCTGGCCGCCGGTGGCGCCATCCTGTGCCGGGTCAATCTGCCGCTCTCGGTGGCGCTGGTCTGGCTCTCCAACCCCTTTACCATGCCGCCCCTGCTCTATGGCGCCTATCTGGTAGGTTGCCAGTTGCTGGGACATTCGGCGCAGCAGATAGAGATTGAGTTCACCTGGGAGTGGCTGGTCTCGGTACTGGGCACAGTGGCACCGCCGCTGTTGCTGGGCTCGCTGATCCTGGCACTGCTCAGTTCCCTTATCGGCTACACCCTGATCCGCACCTTCTGGCGGATCAGCACGGTGCGCCAGTGGCAAAAACGCAAGATGGCCCGCCCATGCTGAGTCGCTGGTTTGCCCGCTTCAAGCTAGATCCCGACACCCTGCGCCAGCAGAAGTGGTTTGCCCTGTTTGGTGAACGGCTGCTTGCCCCCGCCCTCTGGCAAGGGGGCACCCGCGCCCTGAGCGGCGCCGTAGCGGCCGGGATCTTCGCCTGCTGGTTCCCCATCCCGATGCACTCGCTCATCGCAGTCGGTCTGGCGCTGGCATTCAGCCTCAACCTGCCACTGGCGCTGCTGGCGGTCTGGTTCAACAATCCGCTGACCCTGCCGTTCATGTATCTCTACGCCTATCGCACCGGTTGTCTGGTACTGCACCAGACGCCGGAGCCTTTCCACCTCAGCTGGACCCTGCACTGGCTGGAGCAGGAGGCTGCCACCCTGGTGCCTCCCTTCCTGCTCGGCAGCCTGCTGCTGGCGGTACTCACCGCCCTGAGCGGCGGCGCCCTGACCGCGCTGCTGTTGCAACTGCGCAAGCTGTGGCAAGGTGCCCGCCACCACTGAGTCGCCCTTACCCTTGTTTGGCGATCAGCCGTTGGCGATCAAAAAAGCCCGTCACCAAGGTGACGGGCTTTTCCATGGCATAGAACCAGAGCGCAAGGTGATGCGATTACAGCACCTTGGCAATGGCCTCGCACAGGGGATCGATATTGGCGCGGGTAATACCGGCTACGCTGATCCGGCCGGAGCCGACGATGTAGATGGCAAATTCGCTCTTGAGGCGCTCCACCTGATCCTTGGTGAGACCGGAGAAGGAGAACATGCCGTTCTGCTCGCGGATAAAGCTGAAATCCTGGCTCACGCCGAGGGCCGCCAGCTTCTCTACCAGCAGCTCGCGCATCTCGCGAATACGCACCCGCATGGCGGCAACTTCTTCGACCCACTCGGCATAGAGAGCCGGATCGCTCACCACGGCGGTGACCACAGCGGCGCCATGTGACGGCGGGTTGGAGTAGTTGGCACGAATGACGGTCTTGACCTGGGTGAAGGCCACATCGGCGATCTCCTTGGTCGCGCTCACCAGCGTGAAGGCGCCGACCCGCTCGTTGTAGAGGCCGAAGTTCTTGGAGAAAGAGCTCGCCACCAGCAGCTCGTCATGGCACTCGGCGAAGATGCGCAGGCCTTCGGCATCCTCTTTGATACCACGGGCAAAACCCTGATAGGCGAAGTCAAACAGCGGCAGCCAGCCGGCGGCAGCACTCTGCTTGGCCAGCGCGCGCCACTGATCGCTAGTGGGGTCGATACCGGTCGGGTTGTGGCAGCAACCGTGCAGCAGCACCAGCTCACCCGGCTGCACTTCGGCCAGCGAGGCCTGCATGGCGGCAAAGTCGAGTCCCTTGGTGGCGGCGTCGTAGTACTTGTACCACTTGACGGTCAGGCCCGCGGCCTGGAACACGCTTACGTGGTTGGCCCAGGTGGGATCGGAGATCCAGATGGTCTTGGCCAGACCGTTGCGCACCACGAATTCGGCCGCGATACGCAGGGCACCGGTACCGCCCGGCGCTTGCGCGGTCTTGGCGCGGCCACTGGCAACCAGCGCAGAGTGCTGCCCGAACAGCAGTTGCTGCACGATGCGGCCATATTCGATATTGCCTTCAATACCGAGGTAGTTCTTGGTCTTCTCGTCGGTCAGCAGCTTCTGCTCGGCTTTCTTGACGCAGTGAAGAATGGGGGTGGCACCGGACTCGTCCTTGTAGATCCCTACGCCCAGATTGATCTTGTGGCTGCGAGAGTCAGCGCGGAAGGCTTCGGTCAGGCCCAGGATCGGATCCGCTGGGGCGGCAACAACCTTTTCAAACATGGTATTCCCTGTATTCCGTTGAGTTCGTTGGGTGGCAAAGCGGCTTGATAAACAAAAGCGCTCATCTGGCGAGCGCTTCGTCAACTCTTTATATCACCGCGTTCAATGGGGGAAAACCGCTTTTTGCCTCGCTTTCAGGCCAATTTCAACCAACGGCATGCCACGCTGGCGCCAGCGCACACACCTCGGCCGACAAGCCACCATTGGACTCAACCAAACCGCTACAAACTGCTAACAATGGCTTGGGGATCCGGCTCGGCTCCCAGGGCCGAGCCTCAGTCAAAGGCTGGGCATACGCGCTGAGGATGGGGGCCAGATCACGGGGCAACCACCAGCTGGCCGGACGACCCAGCCGCTGGGCCAGCGCCTGCAGCCGATCCACCCCGGCAGGGTCGAGGGCGGTGAGATGACTCCACAGCACATTGGGGGGCAAGGCGGCCACCACCTGCTGCAAGGCTAGAGGAGCCGATGGGGGGGCCCACACCAGCAAGGTGCCGGGTTCAAGAGGCAGCTCGGCAAAGGCGCCAACGCTGTCGGTGGTGATCACCCGCTCGATACTCCCCTCCCCCCACAGGATCTTGCCAAGACCCGCCAGAGTGCGCTCGGGTAGGGCCACCTCCCCCAGCGTCTGCAACCAGGGGGCTGCGTCGATCAGGGTGCCGCCGCTAAAAAAGAGGCTGAACGGCTGGGCGGCGCGCAAGCGCAAAAGCTGATCGGCGCAGAGCCGGATCCCCTTGTCCTCGAAATCGATCTGCTCGTTGGGGGTGAAGTTCACCTCGCTCTTGCGATAGAGCGCCGCCAACACTCGCTCGTTGACCTGCTCCCCCAATTGCCAGCCCTGAGCATGCAACCACTCCTCAGGCTCGGGGGGGGCAGTTGCGATCTCGGCCAGCATCAGTTCGCGGGTGAGATAGCGCCGCCCGGCCGGGGTGAGCTCATAGCTGTGGCTGCCATGGGCGAGCAGCAGCTGGTTATCCTTGAGCAGGCCCACCAGCGGTTGCCACTGGCGGCCACGGATCACCACAGGTGAGTGGCTCAGCAACTGCTGCGCCAGCGCCCGCCATTCGGGGTGACTAAAGTCGATCAATTACAATCCATCCCTGTCAGTGCTCAATCGGATAAACAAACAGCCTGAAAAGGTACCGTTACAGACCGATGACGCCAAGCCTCCCGCGCCAATTACGTGACCTCGCTCCCTGCAATATTCCCCAAACAGAAGAGCCCACCGTGGGGTGGGCTCTTCCTTGGATCACACTCGATGCTTATTCGATGTTGAGGCGCAGCTCGGCATCGTGCCAACCCAGTGGCAGGGTCAGCAGCTGATCGATTAGCTCCCGGCGATCGGATTTCTCCAGATAGGCAAGATAGAGCGGACGGCTCAGCGGCTGGCCCCCCTCCACCAGATGGAGCGCCCCCTTCTCGAGGAAGGGGCTGACCATCCGCCGTGGCAGGTAGGCAGCGCCACCGTTGGCCAGCACGAACTGCAACGCCATGCTGGCGGAGCTGGAGTGCAGCACCGGGGTCTTTTGCAGGCTCTGCAAGCGGCTGGGTTGCGGCTCGAAGCTGGTGCCCCAGTCGAGGTGGATGTGCGGCATCTGCATCAGGTTGTCGGCATTGGCGGCCGGATCCCGGCTCACCAGCTCGAACACCAGCTCACCGATGGGATGCAGGGCAATCTCGTCGATCTTGGTGGGCTCGGAGAGCAGGGCCAGATCGAGGGAGCGCTCCAGCAACTGGCGGCAGAGATGCTCGCGGGAGGCTGTTTCCAGCCGCACCGCCAAACCGGGCGCCAGCGCATAGATGTGATTGAGCCAGTCGTTGAAATCGAGCTCCCAGAACACCGCGGGCGCGCCGATGGCCAACTGCTGGCTGAATCCTGGCGAGAGCGCCACATCCTGCTTGGCACGACCAAGGGTGTGCAAGATGGCGTCTGCGTAGGGCAGCAGACGCTCACCGGAGGCGGTCAGGCGGATGTTGTTGCGATGACGGGCAAACAGACTGACACCCAGTTGCTGCTCTAGCTGGCGGATCCGGAAACTCACCGCCGACTGGGTCAGGTAGAGATTTTCAGCAGCCCGGCCAAAGTGCCGGGTCTTGCTCACCTCGATAAAGGTCCGAAGCAGCTCGGTATCCATTAATCGATGGACTCGTCACTGCCACCGCCGCTGCCACCACCGACATCAAAGCTGCCGCCACCGCTGCTCTCTTCGCTGGCGCCGCCAACGACGGTGCAGAGGCGATGAACGCGCTTGGGACCGATCACCTTGAGGTATTTGAACCACACCTTGGCATGGGGGTTGGCACCGGCTTCGCCGGATTTGACCTGCTCGACGAAGGCGGACTCGACATCGTCACGGGGTGCAAGGTTGCCCTGGTAGAGTGCCAGCATGGCGGTACCATACTTTTCCAGACTGTCCGCTTCGGCCACAGTGAATTCGCCACTGCGACGCAGGCCACGGGGAAAATGTTTGAAGTCGTTGAAACGCTTGTCTGATTCGAAGCTCATAGTGCTCTTTTTTCTGGTTAGTTTGACCTTTGCGGGCAAGTATCATCAGGCCATCGCCGAGTGCAAAATCAATTTTCTCACTATGTTAATAAATATCTTTTATCGAAGTCACTTTGCCCCATAGCTGACGCCGATTTTGTGGCATAACACACAAAAAACGTTGACAAATAATAAACTTATGTAAACGTGCAGCCAATTTGCACGTCACTTTTTGGACTGTGCAGGCAAAAATAAAGCGCCATACGGCGCTTTATTTATCACATCAGGTGAACCAGCTGAACCTTTGGTTCAAACATGCTTACTCAATCATGGCCGGTTGGGCCAGGTTGTCGGCACGCCACAGACGGTAGCGCACTTCATACTCCTGCGGCACGTAAATCACGAACGGCAGTTTTGAGTTGTAGTTCACGAAGAAGCCCTGACCGTAGATCTGGACGAAGGTTTCTTTCTGCTGGTTATCCGGGCACATCATCAGGGTGCTGATGGGGTCGGAGACTTTGCCCAGTTTCAGGTAGTTGTAGCCCCAGCCTTTGACGCTGTGCTGTTCCAGGTTGCCTGCAAAACGCGGTACGTTGCAATCAACCATCATCTTTTTGCCGACCTGCAGCTCGACCATCATGTCGGCTTCTTTCTCGACTTCAGGCAGGCGGATCACCACACGTTCCTGATTCACGTCAGCGGCTGGGAACATGCTGATATCAAATTTTTTCGGCTCGGCGGCGAAGGCATGGCCACCCAGCAACAAGGCGCCCAGCAGGCTAAAACGCAATACGGTTTTCATCTGTACCTCATGGGGTTGGTTCAACGCCGCTAGACTAACCGCTCTGCCGATTTCATGCCAGCGATCTGCTACGTAAAAACTGCGTAAAATGATGCAGATCCGGCACACCATGACGTGAACTGGCTATTTTCTGACAGGGCGCACACTCCCATTACGGGAACCTGAAACAAAAAGCGAGGCCAATTGGCCTCGCTTTGCATTCAAATGGCGCCAGAGTGCTATTTAGCCGCCTCTTGATGGGCCTTGATGACGGCAACCGCCTTGTCGGGGAAGTCGCTGAACACCCCGTCCACATCGGCCTGATAGAGGAAGATGTTAAGGAGGTCGGTGAAGTCCTTGGCATAGGCCGGGATCTGCCCCTCATCCTGACGGAAGGTATAGGGGTGAACTTTCAGGCCCGCCGCATGGGCTTCTTTTACCATGCCGGTGAAGACCGGCTTGCCCAAAGTGCCAGGCTCGGTGACGATCATCGGCTTCCACGGGCCAATCCCTTCGGCATAGCTGGCGATGGTTTTCATCGCCCCCGGCTTGAACATCCAGTCATAGTTGTAGGGGGTCGCCTTGCCCTTGGCGTCGTAGACCATGGTCTCGTTCCAGTCGGTCTCGGCCATCAGCTGCACCAGTTTCAGATCCATACCCATGGCGGGCATCAGTTCGTTGTTGATGCGCTTGAGTTCATCGGCATCGAAGCACTGCAGATAGACCTTGTCATCCTTCCCGGTGTAGCCGTACTCCTTGAGCACCTTCAGCACCGCCTTGGAGATATCCTTGCCTTCGTGACGGAACAACCAGGGCGCCTTGATCTCCGGGTAGATGCCGATGTTCTTGCCGGTGCTCTTGTTGAGCCCCTGGATCATCTCGATCTCCTCCTGGAAGGTATGGATCTTGAAGTCTGACTTCCAGAGCGGGAAACGGGCCGGATAGACCGGCACCTGCTTGCCATCCACCAGCTGGAACGGCTCGGTCATACGCAGGGAGCGCACCTCGTCCAGGGTGAAATCCACCACATAATAACGGCCGTCCGGACGGGCACGGCCGGGGAAGCGCGCCGCCACATCGGTGATACCGTCGAGGAAGTGATCGTGCATCACCACCAGCTGGTCATCCTTGGTCATCACCAGATCCTGCTCCAGATAGTCAGCCCCCATGCCATAGGCCAGCGCCTTGGACTCCAGAGTATGCTCGGCCAGGTAGCCGGAAGCGCCACGGTGGGCGATAACCACCTTGCCTTCATCGGCAGCCAACACGGGTAATGAGAGGGATGCCCCAAGGCTCAAGGCGATGAGGGAAACGGCGAGTTTTTTCATATGTGATGCTCTTTATTATTGTGTGTAGGTAATTGTTCTATCAGAGGTTTGTTGCATATTTACGGTGGAAAGCGGTGGGCAGCAACGCACTGCCCACCGTCACTCATCAGCTCGCCTTGCGCAGAGCCAGATGGTATTGGTCGAGCCAGACCTGCAGCATCTGCTGCTCTGAGTCGTTCAGGCGCAGCCCCAGCTTGCTGCGGCGCCAGAGGATATCGTCCAGTGAACAGGCCCACTCCCGCTCGATGAGATAGCGCACTTCCGACTCGTAGAGACCGCCACCGAAGTGAATGCCGCGATCCTCTTTCAGCCAAAGACGGGCATGGGCGCCATAAGCTTCGGCAATGCGCAGGGCGCTGCGATCATCGAGCCAGTCAAACTCCAGCGCAAAGGCGCGGGCCAGCTCGCGTACCGAGCAGTCAAACTCGCCACCTGGCAGCCGGCTGGTCGCCGTCCAGTCATCCCCCATCTGGCTGAACCAAGGCTTGAGCTTGTTGCAGGCGGCCTGCGCCAGCTTGCGATAGGTGGTGAGCTTGCCGCCAAACACCGACAAGAGCGGCGCACCGTCAGACTCGCCAGAAAGTTCGAGGGTGTAGTCGCGGGTCACCGCCTGCGGCGAGTCTGACTCGTCATCACAGAGCGGACGCACCCCGGCATAGGTCCAGATCACATCTTGCGGCGCAATTTGGCGAATGAAGTGGGCGTTGACCACCTTGCACAGGTAGGTAATTTCGGCCTCGCTGATCTTCGCTTCCCGCGGGCTGCCGTGGTGCTCCACATCGGTGGTGCCGATAAGGGAGTAGTCCTGCTGATAAGGGATGACGAAGACGATACGGTTATCTTCGTTTTGCAGGATATAGGCCTCTTCGCGCTCATGGATGCGCGGCACTATCATGTGGCTGCCTTTAATAAGGCGAATACCACGGGGTGATTTCTCGTGCAGGCTCTCGTCGTAGAAGGTCTTGACCCAGGGGCCCGCCGCATTGACCAGACCACGGCAGGTGATGGTGAACTGCTCGCCCCCTTCACGCTCCAAAGTGAGCGTCCAGTGTTTGGAACCGCGCACCGCCTTGATGCAGCGGGTGCGGGTCTGCACATCGGCCCCCTTGTCACGAGCCATCATGGCATTGAGCACCACCAGCCGGGCGTCGTCGACCCAGGCGTCCGAGTATTCAAACCCCTTATTGATCCCCGAGCTCAACCCATCTTGCGGCAGGAAGCGCACGCCACAGCTCCCCTTGAGCTTGTCGCGCTTGGCCAGATTGTCATAGAGGAACAGACCGGCACGGATCATCCAGGCCGGACGCAGGTGCGGGCGGTGCGGCAGGCGAAAACGCATGGGACGGGCGATGTGGGGCGCCATACCGAGCAGCACCTCACGCTCCGCCAACGCCTCTTTCACCAGCCGGAATTCGTAATGCTCGAGATAGCGCAAACCGCCGTGGATCAGCTTGCTGGAGTTGGACGAGGTGGCAGAGGCGAGATCTTGCGCCTCAAACAGGGCAACCTTCAGACCCCGTCCTGCCGCATCGGCTGCGATGCCGACCCCGTTGATGCCGCCACCGACGACGACCAGATCATAATGTTCGCTCATGTTCACCTACTTTCATTTTTATGATTGCTATAACAGCAATGTTTGATTTCGCTCATTTTAGAACATGAAAATACAACAAACGAACATTTTATGATGAAAGTGTGATCGCCACAGCCCGCCAGAGGTGGCAAAGGGGACAGGTCAGCGGAGCAAATGGCGTCGGGCCAACATCGGCGAGTTAATAGCCAAAAAAGCCAGATTGAATAGTGGTTTTGGCAATACCTATAAAGGGGTGAGATGGTTGCAGGGATGGGGGAGAGAAAGAGAAAGGAGGCCGCCCTGACGGGCGACCGGCACAGCCTTGGCGTGTTTCGCCGTCAGCAGATGTGGCAGGCTATCTGGTGTTGCGCCATCAATCGCGTCAGCTTTTCCGGTGGCTCCTGATCGGTAAAGAGGGCGTGGATCTGGCTGAGATTGCCCAGATTGACCATGGCATTGCGACCGAACTTAGTGTGGTCGGCGGCCAGGAACACCTGACGGGAGTGAGCGATGATGGCCTGGGCAATCTTCACCTCGTGATAGTCGAAATCGAGCAGGGAGCCGTCGTTGTCGATCCCCGAAATCCCGATGACACCATAGTCCATGCGAAACTGACCAATAAAGTCGCGGGTCGCCTCCCCCACGATGCCGCCATCGCGGTTGCGGATCTCGCCGCCGGCAATGATGACGGTGAAGTCATCCTTGGCCGTCAAAATGCTGGCTACGTTGAGGTTGTTGGTGACGATGCGCAGCTCGCGGTGATCGAGCAGGGCACGGGCAATGGCTTCGGTGGTGGTACCTATGTCGATAAAGAGCGATGAGCCGTCGGGAATATTGGCCGCTACCTCGCGGGCGATGCGCTCTTTCTCCTTGAGTTGCATCACTTTACGGGCGCTGTAGGCGGTATTGACGGTACTCGAATGCAGGGAGGCACCGCCATGATGGCGCCGGATCTTGTTCTGTTCGGCGAGATCGTTCAGATCCCGGCGAATGGTCTGGGGGCTGACGTCAAAGTGGGTCACCAGATCGTCGGTCGAGACAAATCCCTGCCGCGTCAGGACGTCCAGGATCTCCAGATGTCGTTGGGTTTGCTTCACGCTTGCACTCCGATGATGAGACAAAAAAAGGCCCCGGCAGATGCGGGGCCTTTTGGCAGTTTACCTGATCCCCTTTGGGATCAATAAGCTGAGGATCACGTTTTATGCCTTATGGGCAGCCGCTTTCTTGGCCGCAACGGCAATGTTCTCATGCTTGAGGGTCATCGCCAGCAGGATGATGGAGAGCACACAGGAGACGGTCAGCACCATGAAGCCGCCATCCCAACCGAAGTGGTCAACGGTATAACCCAGCATGGCGTTGGCTGCCACGGCGCCGCCCAGATAACCGAACAGACCGGTGAAACCTGCCGCAGTACCGGCTGCTTTCTTCGGTGCCAGCTCAAGAGCATAGAGGCCGATCAGCATGACAGGGCCGTAGATCAGGAAGCCGATCGCCACCAGCGCCATCATGTCGATGGTCGGGTTGCCGGCCGGGTTGAACCAGTAAACCAGTACAGCCAGGGTCACCAGCACCATGAACAGGATACCGGCCGGTGCACGGCGGCCCTGGAACATCTTGTCAGAGATCCAGCCACACAGCAGGGTGCCCGGAATACCGGCCCACTCGTAGAGGAAGTAAGCCCAGGAGGAGTTGTCGACGGTGAAGTGCTTGGCCTCTTTCAGGTAGGTTGGCGCCCAGTCCAGCACACCGTAACGAATGAGGTAAACGAAAGCGTTGGCGATCGCGATGTACCACAGCAGTTTGTTGTGCAACACGTACTTGACGAAGATCTCCTTGGCGGAGAACTCCTGCTCGTGGCTCTCGTTGTAATCCTTCGGATAGTCGTTCTTGTACTCCTCGATGGGAGGCAGACCGACCGATTGCGGGGTATCACGCATCACGAAGAAGGCGATCACCGCGATGGCGGCCGCCGCTGCCGCAGGCACATAGAAGGCGCTGCGCCAGTCGTTGAACCAGCCCATCCCGAGGATAAACAGCGGGCCAATCATGCCGCCACCCACGTTGTGTGCCACGTTCCAGACCGCAACCACTTCGCCGCGCTCTTTCTGTGACCACCAGTGCACCATGGTGCGACCGCAGGGCGGCCAGCCCATGCCCTGTGCCCAACCGTTCAGGAACAACAGCACAAACATGATGGCAATGCTGGAGGTGGCCCAGTGCATGGTACCCATCATGAACATGATGGCAGCCGAGAGCAGCAGACCGGCGGAGAGGAAGTAACGGGCGTTGGAACGGTCAGAGACGTTCCCCATCAGGAACTTGGACAAACCGTAAGCGATGGAGACCCCGGAGAGCGCGAAACCGAGATCACCACGGGAGAAGCCCTGCTCGATCAGATAGGGCATCGCCAGACTGAAGTTTTTCCGTACCAGATAGTAGCCGGCGTAACCGAAGAAGATCCCGAAAAACACCTGCCAACGCATGCGTTTGTAGAAGGGGTCGACCTTGTCAGCCGGGAGCCTGTCGATGTGTGCCGCAGGCCTGAAGAGACTAAGCATGTTCTGCTTCCTTATTGTTGTTATGGGCGGTTGAGGATGCCCTGACCATTCCGACGAATCATGTGAGTCCGCTGATTCGCAAGCGAGCCTATTGTGCTCATATGCGCTCATTTAATCTGTGATGCATGCTCAAATATTGCAGTTTTATTACAAATAAAAGCTCCAAATGAGAAATCACTCAGCAAGCGCCAGCCCTTGTGTGGCAAGGGTTGCAAGCTACCCCCTAAGTGGTAACTGGCGGTTATCAAGATGCTTTACGTCACATTTTCTTAGCAATGAGTGGGATCTTGTCCACATTTCCTATGGAGGGGGGATGGTGAAATTATTGGGAAGGGTTATTTTCTGTCACGACCGATAACGAGCGCAAACGAGCGTAACGTTTGCGCAAGACGCAAAAACAACAAGGAAACGTTTTCGGCGGCAACGGATAGACACAAAAAGATAAAACGGAACATCAAACCTCTACGGGTGGATATAAGGAACAAAAGTATGAGCATACAAAGACCCAATACCCTGCTTGGCGAGTGCATCGCCGAGTTTATCGGAACCGGCCTGCTGATATTTTTCGGCGTCGGATGTGTGGCGGCACTGGTGCTGGCAGGCGCCAACTTCGGGCAGTGGGAAATCTCCATTACTTGGGGTCTGGGTGTGGCCATCGCCATCTATGTGACCGGCGGCATTTCAGGTGCCCACCTGAACCCGGCTGTAACCTTGGCGCTGATGACCTTCTGCGGGTTCGACAAGCGCAAGGTGGTGCCCTACATCATCGCCCAGATGGCCGGAGCCTTCTGCTTCGCGGCCCT
This sequence comes from Aeromonas sp. 95A, assembly GCF_051919235.1. Lineage (NCBI taxonomy): Bacteria > Pseudomonadati > Pseudomonadota > Gammaproteobacteria > Aeromonadales > Aeromonadaceae > Aeromonas > Aeromonas sp. 95A. The sequence goes on along the minus strand of NZ_JBQBFC010000001.1, from coordinate 4,609,436 downwards.
TGTCTACTTCCTTTATGGTAACCTTTTCACCCAGTGGGAAGTGACCCATAACGTGGTGCGCGGCAGCGTCGAGAGCCTCGGCACCGCCGGGATCTTCTCCACCTACCCCAATGCCCTGCTGACCAATATGCAAGCTTTTGCCGTCGAGCTGGTGATCACCGCCGTCCTGATGCTGGGCATCATGGCGCTGGGTGACAACAACAACGGCGCCCCCAAAGGTTTCGCTGCCGCTCTGCTGATCGGTATCCTGATCGCGGTGATCGGCGCCTCCCTTGGCCCGTTAACCGGTTTTGCCATGAACCCGGCCCGTGACTTTGGTCCGAAACTGTTCGCGTTCTTTGCTGGCTGGGGTGATGTTGCCCTGACCGGTGGTCGTGACAACCCCTACTTCTGGGTTCCGATCCTTGGCCCCATCGTTGGCGCCCAGATTGGTACCGCTCTGTATGTCAAAGTGCTGGCTCCCTGCGTCCCGGGCAACCGTGTCGTCACCACTGAGCAAGCGACCCAAACCGCCAAAGAAGAGGCTGCCGCATAAGAGCGGCCCCCTCCAACGTATAAAAACGTGGAAAATAGAAACGTGGAGAACATCATGTCTGCTGAAAAGAAATATGTCGTCGCTCTGGACCAGGGAACCACCTCTTCCCGCGCTATCGTGTTTGATCAGGATGCCAACATTGTCGGTACCTCCCAGCGCGAATTCACCCAGCACTACCCGAAAGCGGGCTGGGTAGAGCACGATCCGATGGAGATCTGGGCAACCCAATCCTCCGTCTTTACCGAAGTGCTGGCCAAGACCGGCCTGCGCAGCGAAGAGATCGCCGCCATCGGTATCACCAACCAGCGTGAAACCACCGTTGTCTGGGAAAAGGCCACCGGCAAGCCCATCTACAACGCCATCGTCTGGCAGTGCCGCCGCACCGCCGCCATCTGTGAAGAGCTGAAAGCGCGCGGTCTGGAAGAGTACGTTCGTGAGAACACCGGCCTGGTGCTGGATGCTTACTTCTCCGGTACCAAGGTGAAGTGGATCCTCGACAATGTGGAAGGTGCCCGTGAGAAAGCGATGAATGGCGAACTGCTGTTCGGCACCATCGATACCTGGCTGGTCTGGAAGATGACCAATGGCGAAGTGCACGTCACCGACCCGACCAACGCCTCCCGCACCATGCTCTACAACATCCGCGAGCTGAAGTGGGACGAGAAGATGCTGGACGAGCTGGGCATCCCCATGTCCATGCTGCCGGAAGTGAAACCCTCTTCCGAAGTGTACGGCTACACCACCCGTGGTGGCGGCTCCCGCATCCCCATCGCCGGTATTGCCGGTGACCAGCAGTCTGCCCTGTTCGGCCAGCTCTGCTTTGAAAAAGGGATGGCCAAGAACACCTACGGTACCGGCTGCTTCATGCTGATGAACACCGGCACCGAGCCGGTTCGCTCCAGCAACGGCCTGCTGACTACCGTTGCCATCGGCCCGAAAGGGGAAGTGAACTACGCGCTGGAAGGTGCAGTGTTCATGGGCGGCGCCACCATCCAGTGGTTGCGTGACGAGCTGAAGATCATTCACGATGCCCGCGACACCGACTACTTCGCCTCCAAAGTGGGCGATACCAACGGCGTCTATCTGGTACCGGCCTTCGTCGGTCTGGGCGCTCCCTACTGGGATCCGTATGCACGCGGCACCATGGTCGGCCTGACCCGCGGCGCCAACCGCAACCACATCATCCGTGCCGCGCTGGAATCCATCGCCTATCAGAGCCGCGATGTGCTGGATGCGATGCAGCAGGACTCCGGCATCAAGCTGGCAGCCCTCAAGGTAGACGGTGGCGCGGTAGCCAACGACTTCCTGATGCAGTTCCAGTCCGACATGATGCACACCCCGGTGGTGCGCCCGACCCGTATCGAGACCACCGCTATGGGTGCCGCCTTCCTGGCAGGCCTGGCCGTCGGCTTCTGGAAAAGCTCGGACGAGCTGGAAGACAAGTTCAGCGTGGACCGTGAGTTCATCCCGCAGATGGACCGCGACGACCGTGCCAAACGCTACAGCGGTTGGAAGAAAGCGGTCGAGCGTTCACGCCGTTGGGCTGAAGAGGATTGATCGGGCACCCGACATTCCGTTGAGATAAACACCAGAGAGGCCGACCGCAATGTCGGCCTCTCTTTTTATGCTTTCCCTTGCCGCTTTCTGCCCCCTTCCCCGCTCATTGCTCCCTCCTGTTTTTCTGCCGCCCTCTGTTATCACCATCCGCCACAACGCAATTGAGTTCTCTATCTATAATCATCATCTGGGTCGCATATGCGACCTTATTTATGAGGAGAGCGATATGGAGAGGGCGATACACCGTTTTACACTGCACTCACTCTGGTCAGGGCTCGGGATCCGCACCCGGATCCTCGCTGGCGTGGCGATACTGATGGCCATCGCCATCAGCTGCATCACCTTGATCCTCGAGCAGATATCCCACAGTCAGGCCCAGCAGCGGGTCGAACGCTACGAGCTGCCAAGCAGCGTGGATCGCATTGCCAACCAGCTGACAGCCCAGCTTATCCAGCACCTGACCGAAGCGCAGGCGCTGGCCAGCAACCGTTTTGTCATCGACTGGCTGACCGCTGGCATGCCAGAGCAAGAGTGGCCCGCCATGGAGCGCTACTTTCAGGATCTGCAACGGCGGATCGGCGGCAACGTCTTTATCGCCCCCCGCCAGAGCAACACCCTGATCAACTTCAGCGGCGGCCCAACAGCCCAAAAATCACTGAGCGAATCAGACCCGAAAGATGGGTGGTTTTTCGGCTTTCTCAAACGCAGCAAACCCTATGAGCTGAACCTCGACATCTCGGATTTTGACAAGCGCGCCTCCCTCTATATCAACACCGCCGTCACCCACGAGGGCAAGACCCTGGCGGTGGCTGGCACCTCCATCGATATGAGCGCCCTGAGCAAACTCATCAGCGGCTACCGGATCGGCAAGAGCGGTCAGGTCTATCTGGCGGATATGGAGGGCAATATCGAGATCCACCCAGAGCAGGAGGTGGAAGGCGCCGCCCACCACCAGCAATCTTTCCTCGATACCGTCAAACGGCTTATTCCCAATGCCCGGGAACAGGTGGCCGTAGAGGCGTTAACACTGGAGGGGCAAACCTACCTCATCGCGGTGCGTTACATCCCCACCCTCAACCGGCTGCTGATTGGAGAGATCAACAGCGCCGAGCTGGAAGAGGGACTGCAGGAATCCCGCCAGCTCATCATCATGGTCTCGCTCGCCATCGGCGGGATCGCCATGCTGGCCTCCGCCTGGCTGGCTCACTCCATCAGTCGCCCGATTCGTCAGGCAGCCGATGGCATGCACCACATCACCGCCGATCGGGATCTTGCGACCCGCCTCGACTTCTCTGACGAGTCGGAGCTGGGCATGATGGCCCAGAGTTTCAATCGGCTGATCCAGAGCCTGAACCAGAGCTTCTCCCGCTTCCAGCAGTCGGGCAGCGCCCTCTCCGCTCAGTCGTCCCAATCCATGCAGCAGGCCCAGGCACTGGCAGGAGAAGCGTGCCAGCAGGCCCAGAGCATTCAGGAACTGACCACTGTAGTCACCACCATCGGCGACAACGCCGAGCAGATCGCCAGCCGCTCTGAAAGGGTCAACGACGTAACCCAACGCATCGCCAACCATATGCTCAGCATCGAGCAGGATGTGACCCAGAGCGCCGCGCAACTCGACACCTTGCGCAGCAGCATCGGCAGCTCCTCGGCCCTGCTCGATGAAGTGGTGAAAGACAGCAACAACATCACCCAGATCATGAACCTCATCCGCGATGTCTCGAACCAGACCAACCTGCTGGCCCTCAATGCGGCCATCGAAGCGGCCCGTGCTGGGGATATGGGACGGGGCTTTGCGGTGGTGGCCGACGAGGTACGCCAACTGGCGGTGCGTACCCAGACCGCCACCAAGGATGTACAGGATCTTATCTTGCGCCTGCAGGAGGGAACCCGGCAGGCCAGCAGCTCGATGGCAGACTCCCGCAACCTGAGCGAAGAGGGATACAACCGGATGAATCAGGCCAGAGAGGTGCTGGTGGATGCCACCAGCCAAATCAACCAGACCGCCCTCGAGATCAACGAGATCAGCTCACTGGCGCAGGCACAGAATCAACAGATGGGGCAAGCCAGAACGGCGCTTGACGAGCTGGCCATGGTGGCCGAACACCAGCGGGAACACGCGCAGGAGAGCAATGCCGCCAGCCGCGAACTGTTCGAACTGGCCAAAGCCATCGACGAGCAGATCCGCCAATACAGGATTGGCTAGACCCGGCGCTTCCACCTCTCCCTCTCAATAACCAAGACGCCACCACCGGGTGGCGTTTTCATTTTGCAAATCATTTTGCCTGCGCTATCGAAACGGGAATGACGAAAAAACTCGCAAGATATTGATAATTAACATGAAAAAATGTGGAACGGCCATTGCTTAGTGATATCAGACTCAACAGAGGGATATCGCCATGAAACCGACCACCACTCAAGCGCCCCTAGCCCACGTCGCCACTCAAAAAGAGACACTGACCCCCCGCGAAGGCACCTTCCTGATGATGGTGGCGCAGCTGGTGGTGCTCACCTGCATCGTACTGGCCGCCACCGTCGGCGGCCTCTCCTGGCAGTGGACCCTGCTGCTGGCCATTCCGCCGGTGATCGGCGGCGCCCTGCTCAGCCGGGTATGGGGCAAAGTGCCCCGCTAACTGCGCTTCACCTCACACACCTTCCCGAACCGGCGGCCGACCCTCAAGTCGGCCGTCTGTTTATCTGCCACCAGGCTAATGCTGATTGGCCGCAACGAAGGCGCGGCTTGTTCTTCGCCAAGCAAACCGCAGCGACGAACCGTTCAAACAAACCGTACAAACCAACCTGCACTACAGGGTATGGCTGCCAAGCTGCTCTTTAAGAAAGTCGAGCCAGACCCGCAGTCGGATATCCCGCTGGGCATCGGAGTAGAAGACTGCATTGATGGGGCGCGAGGCGCCGCTGTTACTGCGGGCCAGCACCTCCACCAGCGCGCCGCTCTCCCGATCCGGCCCGGTCATGAAATCCGACAGACAGACGATCCCCTGCCCCGCCAGCGCCAGCTGACGCAAGGTTTCACCGCTGCTGGCACGCAGGCTGGGGGTGATGGCAAAGCGATCCCCCTGCTCGGCACTGAGCAGCGGCCAGTGGTTGAGGTGATCGGGATGCAAAAAGCCGAGCAACTCGTGACCGCTCAGCAGATCCACCGGTTGGCGCGGGGTGCCGCGCTCGCTCAAATAAGTGGGGGAGGCCAGCAGCCGAAGCCGCGAACGGCCAAGGGGCAGCGCGCGCAGAGAGGAGTCGGTCAGCTCGCCGATGCGGATGGCCATGTCCACCCGCCGCTCCATCAGATTGATAAAGCCCTCCGAGCTGTGCAGTTGCAGCTCGATGGCAGGATAGCGACGTCGAAACTCGCCGATAATTGGCACCAGCCGGTGCAGAATAAAGGGGGTAGCGGCATCTACCCGCAAGATCCCCTCTGGTTGCTCCCGGCGCATCAACAGATGCCCCTCCGCCTCGCTCATCTCGGTCAGGATCTTCACCGCCCGCTGATAGAACCAGCTCCCCTCCTCGGTCAGGCTGACCCGGCGGGTGGTGCGATTGAACAGCACGGTGGAGAGCTTCTCCTCCAGCCGCTTGATACCGCGACTCACCACCGAGTTATCCATGCCGAGGTTCTCCGCCGCTTGGCGAAAACTGCCCGCCTCCACCACCGCCACAAACAGGGTCAGTTCATCAGAATGGGTCTTCATTGCTGTTATCCGGACAAGAGTTATGGGCCTTTATAGGCGTAGCTGCTGTGGATTGGCAAGCGTGCGGTGAGGCCAGTTCTTTTTTTCTACAGAGAAAGAACGTGACCGCGAGCCCACATCATACCCGCGATTTGTCAGTACAATGCAGCCAGAAAAGCACCGTATGGCACCACTTATTTCACAAGGATCAATACCATGACATTTGAAGAACGGCTGGCCGCCGCCCATCAGGAGCTGGCTAACAAAGGGGTATGGCATGCCAACTACAATCCACCGCTGTGCAGACTGCTGCGCAGGTTCGGTTATCCCGTCAAACCGCCTCACTATGAGGGTTGGCTAACCAACGTTCTGGTATTCGGGGTAGGCATTGGTCTGGTATGGGGCATGGCGATGTGGTTTTTCAGTTGGCACCCCAAGGGGATAGATCCGCTATTTGCCCTGCGCCAAACAGCCCTGTTTGCGGGATTCTTCGGCCTGACCATGGCATCTTGGCTCTGGCTACGGCGCAAGCAGCTTAAACTGACCCCGTGGGAGCAACTTGCTGAACCCACCGATGCTGATGATGAGGGAGAAAAACGGCATTAACATCCATGAAAAACTGAACTATGTGGAGTTTTCTGCGCGGGATCTTGCGGCGACTAGGCTGTGCCCCTAGTGTAATTAAAATATCAACTTAAAAACTTAAATTTTTCAAAGGTTTAACGCCAGCACAGTGTCCGGATTTAGTTGGCAACGACAAATTGACCAATACACCATGAGGACTCATCGTCCCCCCCTTATTTCTACCTCACCGCATAAGCGATGAGGTATGAAAAGCTGGCGGGAAGTGTTGCTGCATTTATCCAGCTGACTTTCTGCATTCATTACCTATAGAAACTATTGGTAGACAGAAAACCAGCATTTTGCGAACGCAGCCTAGGGGTCTCTATCGCATCAACCAAGCGACGCTGGCGCTGGGTCGATGGCGATACAAGAAAGGGGCCGTCAATTGACGGCCCCTTTCTGTTGCTGATGGCGATGAGAGTGATGGCCTGGTGGGCTCAGGGATAGATGCTCACTTCTATCAGGTTCTGGTCTGGATCGAGAAAATAGACAGATTCTATCGGCCCGCAGGCGCCGCTTTTGGTCACCGGCCCCTCGACAATCTCCACCCCGTGGCAGGCAAGCTGGGCCATCACCTGCTCCAGCGGCCAGCGGGTGATAAGGCAGACATCCCCCGACCCCACCTGCGCCCGATTGCGCGGCTCCTGCCCAAGCAGTTGCAGATTGATCTTCTGGTTGCCAAACCCTACCGCCCGGCGCCCCGCACCGAAGGTGATGGCCTCCATATTGAGCACCGAACTGTAAAACGCCACGGCCCGTTCGATATCACTGACCGTCAATACCAGATGGTCGATATGGCTGATCATGGTTACCTCCTGGTGGTGATCTGGCTGATGTGACCGACATATGCCCGCAAACATCCGACTGTTGCCGCTACAGCGGGCTACCCCATCATACCCGGCAAGGGGAAGCCCATGTGTGCCGTGGCGCGCAAAGCGAGCGCAAATGTTCTGGTCAGATAAATTCGCGTTACTGCACCGCTGCGCACGCTTTGTCACGCTGGGCCAGCAGGGCTTCATCGTCACTGTCCATTGCCGCCAGAATCGCCTGATTGCAGGCACGCTCCACCAGCTTGGCAGGACTCTGCTTGGCATCCCCAATCTCTGCAATCATCGGCCGATAACTGATGGCAGCCGAGCAGTACATGGTGCGAAATTTGGGCAGTTGCCAACTGCTGTCATCCTGCTGGGTCAAGTCATCACACAGCTTGTGAAAAAGGGCGGACGCCTTGACCGTGCACTGGCTAAAACGCCGAACATCCTGCTGGTAGGGACGACAAACGCTCGGCTGCTGGATCTGCCACAGCTGAAAAGAGAACGGGACCGACTCCCCCTCATACTGCACCACCAGCGTCTTGGCCTCGGTGCCATAGATATCCGCAACCTGCTGCTGTACCAGATTGAGGTAAGCCGAAAAAAGATAGGAAACCGGATCCATCACCACCTCCCTGTGGTTGTTACTGCCGCGCTCTCTTACCGAAAACCAGGGCGATCTTCAAACGAGTAACAGGCGACAACAGCTTACTGATTTGGTTGGAAAAAATGATACTCTTCTCGCCACCCTCATGTACAACGTTCAAGGCTAAAGTGCGATGCAACAATGCGGTATTTATGAACAGCTCATTACTCAACTGCTGACATCTCGACTCGACCGCGCGCGCTTTTACGTAGGGGAACGCCAACTTGAACCTGCCGAAGCGGCAGTTTGGTTATCCAGATTTCTGAGCCGGGTTTTGGAATATGCGGTGGGTTCGGTCACTGGAGAGGATCAGCTGCAACGGCAGATCGAGCTGGCTAACCAGTTATTGCTTTGGCTAAAGGATCGCACCCAAGACCCAGACTTTATTGGCGAGAACCTCATCGATAGTCAGGGGAAAATTCTGACCGCGCTCTACCAGTTGGATAACCCCATCTCCGCCAATTTAAAGCAATATGCCGAGGATATTTTCCCTCTGACAGGTCTCACTCAGAGCGAACTGTTTTGTGGCAGCAATGCGGGTTTGTCGATGGAGTCGGAGATTAAACGGGAGATATTATCTGCAGATAACATCTGCTGGCTGGTCTCATTTATCAAATGGGCAGGTATCCGGATTTTCCGTCATGAGCTGGAAGAGTTCACTCGCAGCGGCCGCCAATTAAAAGTAATTACTACCTCTTATATGGGAGCGACCGATGCCAAGGCAGTTGAATTTTTAGCCAGCCTCCCAAATACCGAAGTCAAACTCAGCTATAACACCCAGCGCGAGCGGTTGCATGCCAAGAGCTATCTCTTTTGCCGAAATACCGGCTTTCATACCGGCTATATAGGTTCCTCCAATCTCTCTCACTCTGCCCTCACCAGCGGCTTGGAGTGGAACCTAAAAATCACCTCGCAAGAGATCCCTCATATTATCGAGAAATCCCTGAGTACCTTTGAAACCTATTGGGAATCCGATGATTTTGAGCTGTTTGATGGCAAGCTCGAAAGCCGTACAAAATTGCAGCATGCACTGCAAGAGGCGCGTGGGGATGGGGACAAAAATAGCCCTGCCTATTTCTTTGATATCACGCCGTTTCCCCATCAACTGGAGATCCTTGAACAATTGGCGATGGAGCGCGCTTTACACCAGCGCTTCCGTAACTTGGTGGTTGCGGCCACCGGTACAGGGAAAACCCTGATCTCCGCTTTTGATTTTGCGCGTTTTCTGAAAACCAAACCCGACGCCAAGTTCCTGTTTGTCGCCCACAAAGAGGAGATCTTGCGCCAAGCATTGGCCTCATACCGCGGAGTGCTTAAACAATCCAATTTTGGCGAACTCTTGGTCGGCGGCGCCGTGCCGACCCACTACCGTCAGCTATTTGCCTCGGTGCAATCCTTAAATAACCAGCTGGCTACGTTGCGCCTTAGCCCAGACTATTTCGATTACATCGTCATTGATGAGGTTCACCATATTGCGGCGGCCAGTTATCGCGGTCTGCTCGCCGCCTTTGAACCTCACATTCTGTTGGGATTAACCGCAACGCCAGAGCGCCATGATGGCGGTGATATTCTTGCCGACTTTTGTGGTGTCATCGCAGCAGAGATCCGCTTGCCCGAGGCCATCAATCGTCGCCATCTCTGTCCGTTCCAATATTTTGGTATCGATGATGATACTGACTTGCGCCAAGTGGCTTGGAAAAATGGCCGTTATGACATCACTGAACTCACCAATATCTATACCCACAATCAGCAGCGAGTACAGAAGATAGTCCAGAGCCTCAATGAGATCGTCACCGATATTACCAAGATCAAAGCGCTGGCATTTTGTGTGAGCCGTGAACATGCCGACTTTATGTGCAAGGCATTTTTATTGAAGGGCATCAAGGCTGACATCCTCACCAGCGATAATCGAGACGAGCGGCATAGTAAACAACAAGATTTGCGCACTGGGGTTATCAATATTCTCTGCGTGGTGGACATCTTCAACGAAGGGGTTGATATCCCGGAAGTCGATACCTTGCTGTTTTTACGACCAACGGAAAGTCTCACCATCTTCTTACAGCAATTAGGGCGCGGCCTGCGGCTGGCGAGCGATAAAGAGTGCTGCACCGTGTTGGACTTTGTTGGCAATGCCCGCGCGGAGTATGACTTTGCCCAGAAATTCCGGGCTCTGGTGGGCAAAACCAACAAGGCGATCAGCCACGAAATCAAACAGGGCTTCCCTCACGCCCCCTTGGGCTGCCGCATCGAACTCTCAAAACAAACCCAAGAGTTAATTCTGAGCAATATCAAAAAGGCGACCCTCAATACCTCACGCCTCATGGGCCTGATCCGCCGTTTCTCACAGGACTGTGATTTACCACTGACGCTGGCGAACTTTTTGAAGTTCTACCCTCACATCAGCCTTGAGGAGATCTACAAGCGCGGCAATTGGAGCACCTTGGTCAAACAGGCCCGCAACCATACCATTTCTGAAATGAGCGATGAGAAGTTGTCGACTCTCTACACCCGGGCCATCAAAACCCGGCTATTGGGCTGCGATGCGCTCCATTACTTGAACTTCTTACAAACCTTGGTGGCAGACGCATTTACCTTAACGGCCAAGCACGATGCACGCATGGCCTTGATGTGCTATTACGACTTCTGGCAACAAAGCGGCCCTACTGCTGGCTTTAGCTCCTTGGCGCACAGCCTGAAACAACTCAATCAACCTGAATTAAGGGCCGAGCTGGCAGATCTGTTGCCCATGCTGATCAACCGGGTGCAACACGAACAAAGCGCCATGCCAAACCTTCCCGGTAATCCGCTGCAACTGCATGCTCGCTATGCCAGAGAGCAGGTGCTGGTTGGCTTTGGCGCGACCACCTTCGCGCAGCAACCCACGGCTCGTGAAGGGGTCTATCTCATCGCAGAGCAAAATATCGAGTTGCTGTTCGTGACCTTGAACAAAACGGAACAGCACTTCTCCCCCACTACCCGTTATCACGACTACGCCATCAACGAGTCGCTGTTTCATTGGCAGAGCCAAAACAGCGCTCGCCCAGAACGGGGTAAGGGGCTGAGTTACATAAACCACAGAGCAGAAGGTAAGCGCTTGTTTCTGTTCGTCCGCGAGCAGAGCAAAGATGAATTTGGCCGCACCCTTGGCTTTGTGAACTTTGGTGAGGTGGAGTACGTATCCCACACAGGCAGCCAACCGATGAACATAAAATGGCGTCTCACTACTCCGATGCCGCCATTTATGTGGAAAGAGGCCGCCAAACTAGCTGTTGGTTAGTAAGGCTTCTCACCCGGTGAGGATATGACACAAAACCCACCGGAATATTGCCCAAAACCCCGGCTAAATTATCCAGTTGCATAATAACCATGCGGCCTTGCGGTTGTTTAACTGGCCCTAACGTCAGATAATACCGCCCGCCTTCAAACCCCGATAACCCGACTTTCAGTGACGGTAATTGATGACTGAGTACCTGCTTTTATTGATCGGCACCGTGCTGGTTAACAACTTCGTGCTGGTGAAATTCCTCGGCCTCTGCCCCTTTATGGGGGTCTCCGGCAAGCTGGAAACCGCCATCGGCATGGGGCTGGCGACCACCTTCGTGATGACCCTTGCCAGTGCCAGCTCCTATCTGGTGGAGCACTATATCCTGCTGCCGCTGGATATCGCCTATCTGCGCACCCTCGCCTTTATTCTGGTGATCGCCGTGGTGGTGCAGTTTACCGAGATGGTGGTGCGCAAGAGCAGCCCGACCCTCTATCGCCTGCTGGGGATCTTCCTGCCGCTCATCACCACCAACTGTGCGGTGCTCGGGGTGGCGCTGCTCAGCATCAATGAGCGACACGACTTTATCCAGAGCGTGATCTACGGCTTTGGCGCCGCCACCGGCTTCTCGCTGGTGTTGATCCTGTTTGCCGCCATGCGCGAGCGTCTGGTCGCCGCCGATGTGCCCGCTCCGTTTCGCGGGGTGTCGATTGCCATGATCACCGCCGGTCTGATGTCGCTGGCCTTTATGGGCTTTACCGGCCTTATCAAGATATAACCATGATCCATATTCTCTTTGCCATTCTGGTGCTCACCCTGCTGGCGCTGGCGTTCGGGATTATCCTGGGCTTTGCCGCCGTGAAGTTTCATGTGGAAGCAGACCCCATCGTCGATCAGCTCGATGCCCTGCTGCCGCAAACCCAGTGTGGCCAGTGCGGTTATCCCGGCTGCAAACCCTACGCAGAGGCGCTCGCCAACGGCGATCAGATCAACAAGTGCGTACCCGGTGGCGAGGCCACCATGCGCAAGATTGCCGATCTGATGGGGGTCGAGCCCCAGCCGCTGGGGGGCAGTGACGAAGCCGCAGTGCCGGTCAAGAAGGTCGCCTTTATCCACGAAGATCAGTGCATCGGCTGCACCAAGTGCATTCAGGCCTGCCCGGTGGATGCCATCGTCGGCGCTACCAAGGCGATGCATACCGTGATTGCCAACGAGTGCACCGGTTGCGATCTCTGTGTCGATCCCTGCCCGACCGACTGCATCGAGATGATCCCGGTGCCCACCACGGTCGATAACTGGAAGTGGGATCTCAATAACGTGCATGTTCCGGGCAAGATTCCGGTCAAGATAGTGGAATAAACAGCGGAGCAACCATGCATTCCTTACTCGAACGTATCAAAGCCGGCACGCTCTGGGACTTTCACGGCGGCATTCACCCCGCCGACAACAAGCTGCAATCAAGCCAGAGCCCGGTGGTAGACGCCGGTCTGCCGCCGCGCCTCATAATTCCGCTGCGCCAGCACGCAGGCCCCGCCGGCGATCTGCTGGTGCAGGTGGGCGACAAGGTCAAGAAGGGTCAGCCGCTGACCCGTTATGCCAAGGGGCGGGTCGTCCCTGTCCATGCCTCCACCTCGGGCACCATCACCGAGATTGGCAACCACACGGTTGCCCACCCCTCCGGACTCGGCGATCTCTGCGTCATCCTCACCCCGGATGGGGAGGATGAGTGGGGCGAGCGCAATGGCAAAGCCGATTACTGGAATCTGGAGCGGGGCGAGCTGCTCGAGCGCATTCAGCAGGCGGGGGTAGCGGGCCTTGGCGGCGCCGTGTTCCCGACCCACAGCAAGCTCGATGGCCGCGGCCAGCTCACCGAGATCCTGATCGTCAACGGGCTGGAGTGCGAACCCTATATCACCACCGACGATCGGTTGATGCAGCAGTACTCGGGCGAGATCATGGATGGCATCCGGGTGCTCAAGCACCTGCTCAAACCGAAACTCACCCTGATCGGAGTGGAAGACAACAAGCCAGAGGCAATCGAGCAGCTGACCCGCCACGCCACCGACGAAGATGTGCTGGTCAAGACGGTGCCGACCAAGTACCCCTCGGGCGGTGCCAAGCAGACCATCGAACTGCTGACCGGCCGTCAGGTACCCAAGGGGGGCCGCGCGGTCGATATCGGCATCATGGTGCTCAACGTCGCCACCGTGTTTGCCATCAAGCGCGCCATCATCGACGGCGAGCCCCTGATCGAACGGATCGTCACCCTCACCGGCGACAGCTTCAAAAAACCCGGCAACGCCTGGGTGCGCCTGGGTACGCCGGTACGCTGGCTGTTGCAGCGTTTCGAACTGCAACCGGAAGCAGAGCAGCGGGTGATCATGGGTGGCCCCATGATGGGCTTTACCCTGCCCCACGCCATGGTGCCTGTGGTCAAGGCCACCAACTGCCTGCTGGCGCCGACGCAGGCCGAACTGCCCGCCCCCGGCCCGGAGCAACCCTGCATCCGTTGCAGCGCCTGTGCCGACGCCTGCCCGGCCACTCTGCTGCCGCAAGAGCTCTACTGGTACAGCCGGGCCAAGGAGTATGACAAGGCCGAGAAGCTCAACCTGATGGACTGCATCGAGTGCGGCGCCTGCGCCTGGGTCTGCCCAAGCGAGATCCCGCTGGTGCAGTACTACAAGATCGCCAAAGACGACATTCGCGAAGCCCGTGCCGAGGCCGAAAAAGCCGAGCGCGCCAAGCAGCGTTTCGAGGCCAAGCAGGCCCGTTTCGAGCGGGAGAAAGCGGCCCGCGAAGCGCGCCACGCCGAGGCCGCCGCCCAGCGCCGTCAGACCATGACGGCCGCAGGCGGCGAAGATCCGGTGGCAGCCGCCTTGGCCCGTATCAAGGCCAAGCAGGATGCCCCCATCACTGCCATTACCGCCACCGCCGAGGGCTTGCCTGACAACAGCGCCGTGATTGCCGCCCGCGAAGCCCGTAAACGGGAAGCGGAAGCGCGCCGCGCCGCCAAGCTGGCGGAGAGCGCAAACAGCGACACTGCCGCCGCAGCGCCGCGATCCGCCGAGGCGGTTGACCCCGCCAGCGATCCCAAAAAAGCAGCCATCGCCGCCGCACTGGCGCGCGCCAAGACCAAGAAAGCCGCTCAGGCTGGCGATAGCGCCGAGCCTGTGGCTGCCGAAACCGCTGCTGCCCCTGCGGTAGATGCTGATCAGCAAAAGGCAGAGGTTGATCCGAAAAAAGCAGCGATTGCCGCCGCCATTGCCCGTGCCAAAGCCAAAAAGGCCGAAGCCAGTGGTGAGCCGGTAAGCGCAGCCAACAGCGCGGTAGCAGACGCAGACTCGCAAGGCGATGCGCCATCTGCTGCCAGCGAAGCAGTTGATCCCAAGAAAGCGGCTATCGCTGCCGCCATCGCCCGGGCCAAAGCCAAAAAGGCCGCCCAGCAGGGTGACAGCGCTGAGGGCGATCTGACTGCAAATGCTGGCGCCAGCGAATCCGCTGCAACCCAAAGTGATGCGCCATCTGCGGCCAGCGAAGCGGTTGATCCCAAGAAAGCCGCTATCGCCGCTGCCATCGCCCGCGCCAAGGCCAAAAAGCTGGCCCAGCAGGGCGAAAGTGCCGGTGCTGAGGATGCGCAGAGTGAGCCAGCTGCCAGCGCACAGACCCGCGACATGACGGTAGCCAAGAGCGAAGTAACCACCAGCCAAAGCGATACAGCTGCAAGTGAAGCGATCGATCCCAAGAAAGCCGCTATCGCCGCTGCCATCGCCCGTGCCAAGGCCAAAAAGCTGGCCCAGCAGAGCGCAAGTACCAGTGCTGAGGTAGAAAATGCCGGTGCTGGGGTAGAAAGTGCCGGTACTCAATTAGAGAGTGCCGGAACTGAGGGTGAGCGCGCGCCGGCTGAGCCGATGCAACACGATGCAGCCAGCAGTGAGCAACCACTTGCCGTCACTGCCACGCCTGAAGCGAGCGCCCCTGCGGCTGATGCCCCGGTTGATCCGAAAAAAGCGGCCATTGCGGCTGCCGTGGCCCGCGCCAAGGCGAAGAAGCTGGCGGCCGAGGCAGCCAGAGCAGCAGAGACCGCCGCTGAAGATGCCCCGTCAGCCGACCGAACAACCACAAGGTAATCGACAGACTCATGTTCAATATTGCGACTGCGCCGTTTGCCCATAACCGCAAACAGACCCGAACCCTGATGCTGCTGGTGATCCTGGCCTGCGTGCCGGGCTTGCTGGCCCAGACCTGGTTCTTCGGCTGGGGCTCCTTTATCCAGATCCTGCTGGCGCTGGTCACTGCGCTGCTGTGCGAGGCGCTGGTGCTCAAGCTGCGGGGCCGCGCCATCAAGCCAGCCCTTATGGATGGCAGTGCGGCGCTCACCGCCGTGCTGATCGGTCTCTCCCTGCCGCCGCTGCTGCCGTGGTGGATGCTGGTGGTGGGCACGGCCTTTGCCATCATTGTCGCCAAGCACCTTTACGGCGGACTGGGCCAGAACCTGTTCAACCCGGCCATGGTCGCCTATGTGCTGCTGCTGGTCTCCTTCCCGGTGCAGATGACCAGCTGGCTGCCGCCGGAGAGCGTGCGCGCCTACAGCCTCGGCTTTGGCGATGCCGCATCGGTGATCTTCACCGGCTTTAGCCTCGACGGCTACAGCATGGCGCAGCTCAAGCAGGGGGTGGATGGTCTCACCATGGCGACCCCCCTCGATACCCTGAAAACCGGCCTGACTCAGGGGCTCACCACCGGCGAGATCCTGAGCGGCCCGCTGTTCGAGGGTTGGGGCGGCATCGGCTGGAGCTGGGTCAACCTCGGCTACCTGCTGGGCGGCCTCTTCCTGCTGCAACAGAAGGTGATCAACTGGCGCATTCCCACCGCCATTCTCGGTGCCCTGCTGGCGGCCTCCACCATCGGCTATCTGGTGAGCCCGGATGCGACCGCCACGCCGATGTTCCATCTATTCAGCGGCGCCACCATGCTGGGAGCCTTCTTTATCGCCACCGATCCGGTCAGCGCCTGCACCACGCCGCGCGGCCGACTGGTCTATGGCGTGCTGATCGGGGTGCTGGTCTACATCATTCGCCGCTTTGGCGGCTATCCCGATGCGTTCGCCTTTGCCGTGCTGCTGGCCAACCTCTGCGTACCCTTTATTGACAGCCTGACTCGCCCGAAAGTGTATGGAGCCCGTCGCCAATGATGTTTCTGCCCTTTTCCACCATCACAGCTGACGGAGCCCGGACATGT
This sequence comes from Aeromonas sp. 95A, assembly GCF_051919235.1. Lineage (NCBI taxonomy): Bacteria > Pseudomonadati > Pseudomonadota > Gammaproteobacteria > Aeromonadales > Aeromonadaceae > Aeromonas > Aeromonas sp. 95A. The sequence continues at coordinate 4,593,079 of NZ_JBQBFC010000001.1, read as the reverse complement.
TAAAGAGCATGCGCAAGAACGGCCTTATTCTGGCGATGTTCGCGCTGGGCTGTACCGCGCTGGTGGTACTGACCAACGAGCTGACCAAGGATAAAATCGCCCACCAGCAGCAGCTGGAGAAGCAGCAGACCCTCTCGGTATTGCTGCCGGAGGGGAGCTATGACAACGATCTGGTGGCCAGCTGCAAGCAGGTGACCAGCAGGAAGTATCTCGGCAGCGATCAGCCGCAGGCTCTCTATACCGCCAGCAAAAATGGCGTGGTGACCGGCTATGCATTGGAGGCGATTGCGCCGGATGGCTACAGCGGGGCGATCCGCATCGTGGCGGGTTTTGATGCCAAGGGCACCATCACTGCCGTGCGCGTGCTCGCTCACAACGAGACCCCCGGCCTTGGTGACAAGATCGAGCTGAAGAAATCGGACTGGATCAACAGCTTTGCCGGAAAATTCCTGACCCATGACAACGAGCCCCAGTGGGCGGTGAAGAAGGATGGCGGTGAATTCGATGCCTTTACCGGCGCCACCATCACCCCGCGAGCCGTGGTCAAGGCGGTGAAGAACCTGCTTAAACTGCAGCAGGAGCAACCCGAACTGCTCAGCAACGCCCCGGCTTGTCCGGCGGCGAACTAACGGAGTCGAGCCATCATGAACCAGATGGAACAGATTGAAACGGGCGCAACCCCGATTGCCGAGCTGGAAAGCCGCAAGGGCGAGCTCAAGGAGCTGATGAGTCAGGGGCTGTGGAAGAACAACCCCTCGCTGGTGCAGGTGCTGGGGCTTTGCCCGACCCTTGCCGTCTCCTCCACCTTCACCAACGCGCTGGGGCTCGGCCTTGCCACCATGGCGGTGCTGGTCTGCTCCAACCTCGCCGTCTCGCTGGTGCGCAACTGGGTGCCGAAGGATATTCGCATCCCGGTCTACGTGATGATCATCGCCTCGCTGGTGACCAGCGTACAGCTGCTGATGAACGCCTACACCTATGGCCTCTATCAGGCGCTCGGCATCTTTATCGCCCTCATCGTCACCAACTGCGTCATCATCGGCCGCGCCGAGGCCTATGCCTCCAAGAACCCGCCGCTGCTGGCGGCCCTCGACGGCCTGATGATGGGCCTTGGTTTTACCCTGGTGCTGCTGGTACTGGGCGGCATGCGCGAGATCATCGGCATGGGCACCCTGTTTGATGGCGCCGAACTGCTGCTGGGCGAGTGGGCCAAATCCCTGCGCATCGAGCTGTTCCACGCCGATGCCAGCCTGCTGCTGGCGATTTTGCCGCCGGGCGGCTTTATCGGGCTGGGGCTGCTGATCGCCGCCAAGAACGCCATCAACGACTGGCGGGACCGCAAACAGGCCGCTACCGTGGCCCACTGCAACGTTGCCCCGGCCCGCGTCCGGGCGACCGAACTATGATCGGACGCAAGGCATGAACAACCAGAAACGCAGAGAGATCCTCGAGCGACTGCGGGAAAACAACCCCCACCCTACCACAGAGCTCAACTTCAACTCGCCGTTCGAGCTGCTGATTGCCGTGCTGCTCTCGGCACAGGCGACCGATGTCAGCGTCAACAAGGCGACCGACAAGCTCTATCCGGTGGCCAACACCCCGCAAGCGATGCTGGAGCTCGGGGTGGACGGGCTCAAGGAGTACATCAAGACCATTGGCCTCTTCAACACCAAGGCCGAGAACGTCATCAAGACCTGCGCCATCTTGCTGGAGCGTCACGGCGGCGAGGTGCCGGAGAACCGCGAAGCGCTGGAAGCCCTGCCCGGCGTCGGCCGCAAGACCGCCAACGTGGTACTCAACACCGCCTTTGGCTGGCCCACCATCGCCGTCGATACCCATATTTTCCGGGTCTCGAACCGTACCGGTTTTGCGGTGGGCAAGAACGTGGATCAGGTGGAGGAGAAGCTGCTCAAAGTGGTACCCGCCGAGTTCAAGCTGGATGTTCACCACTGGCTGATCCTGCACGGGCGTTACACCTGTCTGGCTCGCAAGCCCCGTTGTGGTTCTTGTATCATCGAGGACTTGTGCGAATACAAAGAGAAGGTCTATCCAGAGAGCTGAATGACTGGGCGCCACAACCGTCCTACCTGTCTCGCTCGCAAACATCCACTGCAGTGGTTCCTGTATCATCGAGGACTTGTGCGAATACAAAGAGAAGGTCTATCCAGAAAGCTGATGGCCTCGCAACCGAGATTGAAAGCAGTACACATCACCAACCCGGAGAACTGAGCAATGAGAATTCTGCATACCATGCTGCGTGTCGGCGATCTGCAACGCTCCATCGACTTCTACACCCGCGTCCTTGGCATGAAGCTGCTGCGCAAGAGCGAGAACAGCGAGTACAAGTACACCCTGGCTTTCGTCGGTTACGGTGACGAGAAGGATGAAGCGGTGATCGAGCTGACCTACAACTGGGGGGTGAGCGAGTACGAACTGGGCTCAGCCTATGGCCACATCGCGCTGGAAGCGGACGACATCTATGCCACCTGCGATGCCTTGCGCGCCGCCGGTGCCAAGATCACACGCGAACCGGGCCCGGTCAAGGGCGGTACCACCGTCATCGCCTTCGTCGAAGATCCGGACGGTTACAAGATTGAACTGATCGCCAAGAAAGATGCCGGTACTGGCCTCGGTGACAGCTTCTAAGCTGCCCTAATCTCACGGCCTAATGGCAGGATCAAAAAAGAGCGCAGATGCGCTCTTTTTTATATCCGGCTGCCGGGGACGGCGCTAGATCTCGCCATTGCGCCCCATGCTGATCACCACCCGCCGGTTCTTGGCACGACCCTGCTCCGTTTCGTTGGAGGCAACGTGCTGCTTCTCGCCATGCCCCTCCACCGAGATCTTGCCGGGATCGATCCCCAGATCGACAAACACCTTCTTGATGGCATCGGCCCGTTTCTCGGAGAGTTTCAGGTTCGGCCAGCGGCCGCCATAGCTATCGCTGTAAGCATCGATCACCACCACGTCGATGCTCTTGTCCGCCTTGATAAACTCGCTGATCATCGCCAGCCGCCGCTTGGAGGGGATGGAGAGCTGATCGCTGTTCTTGTCATAGGTGAGCACGCTAAAGGCGATATCGTTGAAGCTGTAGGGCAAGAGCCCGCTCAGACAGTCGATAAAGGCCTGATATTTGACCCGAAAGTTGACCGACGAGAGAGACACTCGCACCGCGCGGTTCTGGCGATACCAGTCCCGATACTGGAAGGTCGGCATCCGCCCCCCCTCCAGCTCGTCGAGCATGGTCCAGGCGGTTTGCCCCTCCACCAGCCCATCGAACTGCTGATAGAAACGCAGTTGACTCACTTCTCGCCCGGCTATTCCCGGGCGCCATACCGGCGGCATGATGCCAAGACTCACCGTCTGGGTCTGGGCCTGCGGCCGCTTGCCCTTGAGCTCAAAGTCGAGGTTGATCTTGCGACCGGCACGACTGACAAAGGCCCCCGTACCCCAGTTGGGGATCGGGTGCTCGAGGCGACACTCAATCTGGGTATCGGAGGTCAAACGCCAGACGGATTGATCCAGACCGGCACCAAATTCGGTGACCCCAGCCTGTAACTGCATACTCACGGATATGCTGACCAACCCCAACACCCAAGCGTTCAATTGCTTGCCCTCCACACGATCTCACAAGAGATATCGGCGGCAAGAGGCCAAGCTTTAGCGACAAACTGCAAAGACGTGCCGTTGGTGTGGCAAAGGCTTGCCCCTCAGCGGCAACCGACCGCAAGCGGCGCTTATTCCCCCCCTCTTAGCTCCGTGCCAACCGGCAGGAAGCTCGCTACAGTAAAGCCAGGGCAATCAGACGCCGCTTATCGGGAACCACACTCATGCACAGCTCTTGCTTCTCTTTATGGCAGATGTTGTTGCCAATGCTGCTGGCGCTATCCGGCGGCGCCGTCAAAGCCGCAACACAGGATCAGGAGTGGGCACAGGAGCGCGCCAATGCGGTGCTCTCGCTGATGACCTTCACCGTGGTGCCCGACATCACCGCCAGCAACCTCGATATCGGCAGCGGCACCAATCAATCTGCCGCCCTCAACATGACCCAGATCGGCGGCGGCGCCACCATGAGCGAAGCCGTGCCCATCTATCTGGAAGGGGCGATCGGCTTTAGCCGCTACGATCCCCAGTTTGTGGTGAGCAACGGCACAGAGAGCCGCACCCTCCCGACCAAGTGGAACAGCCTGACCGCCTCTGGCGGGATCGGCTGGGATATCGCCCTCCATGAAGACCCGCGCGGTGGCCACTGGGTGCTGCGCCCCATCGCCAACGTCTCGCTCGGTACCATGGCCAGCGATCTGCGGATCGGCAACTGGCTGCTGGAGCGAACCAAGGGCTATTCGCTGGATTTTCTCGATGGTGGACAGCTCAATATGTACGGACTGGGGGGCTCGCTGATGCTCGACTACGAGCTCTTTTCAAAGACGCAGGATATCGATATCGAAGTGCGCTACTCCTACCAGCACCTGCAGAGCTTTGGCGGCACTTCGACCAGCGTCCGTGGTCACGCCGAGGCGGAGAACCTCGGCCTCTATCTGCGCCGCCGGGCCCCACTGTTTGACTGGACACTGCTCGACAGACCGGTGCGCTATGTACTGGAGGGGGCCCATACCGCATATCTGGGGGAGCAGCGGGGGTTGCTTGGCTTTGACTCCCTCAACTCTATCGGCGCCGGTCTGGAGCTGGACAGCAGCAAATACGACATCATAGTCACCCGTACCCCTCAGAGATCCCCTCATTTTTAGAGACTCAAATAATTCCAAGTGTGCGGGTATATAAGCGGTGTTGCTTCAGGTAGTAGATAAATTTATCCATCAACAAGACCGCATTGGCTTCTTTCATTTTAGGTAACAACTGGTAATAGATGACCCCTTGCCGAAAGAACGAATAGGTTCGGCTCTTGCTGGTATTGACCTTGATCGTTCTCTCTAGACCGACACTGTCTCCAGCCTTACCCAGCAGCGTCAGCAAGACGATGGCCAGGGCACTGAATAAAAACAGTCGGTCGCGCCGGACCGGATTACTGATGTGCACATCTCCCATACCCATGCCGAATTTGTAATCTTTGATATCACGAAAACTGGTCTCGATACCCCAGCGCTGGCCGTATAGTTGCAACGCCTTGGCGGCGCTCAGGTCGGTCCGGTTACTGGCCAGAAACCACGCGTCTTTCATGCCACTCTTATGACAACAATAGACCCGTTCGACAGGCTGTCGCTGCCCAGTTAGCTCCACCGCTTTGAGGGTTCGGGTGCGCCCGGTCGGCGTTAGCCAGTCCCGAGCTGGAACCTGCTCTACACCAGGGTAACCAACCAAAACATTTCCTTTAAATCTAATGAGATAAGCAAAGCCTAGCTCTTGCTCCAGGCGTTCGAACAGCTCCATGTAACCAAAGCCGCGGTCAGCTACTACCGTCACGAAGATACCCTCTGGCAACGTCTGCTTGAGCTTGGTGAGCAGCTCTTTCTCATGGGCATTGCGTTGCCCTTTGAGCAACGATTTCCGATGGGTTTTCCACAGCAGCGGAGTACTGCGACCGTGGTTGGTTTGCAGGCTGATAACCAAGGTACTGTGATCATCGGCATCGAATTCGGTCCAGTCCATGGAGACTACGATCTCGGTACGTTCACCGACCACATAGGGCACCCAATCGTCAAAGAGGCTCCAGACATTGAGCTTGGTGTTAGTGAGCAGGCGATCCACCTGTTTAACCGCATGTTTACGTTCGAGACCGTTGGCCAAGGAGAGGCCACTACCGATGGCGTGGATGGCCAGTGAACCTGACTCGATAACCCCGAGGGTAGCATTGGCGAGGGAAAGAACACGCTTAGCATGCATGTCCTGTCCAAATATATCGTCGATGTGGTTGAGGATTAGTTCGTGGTTAAACATGGGGATAGTCTGTTGGGTATTAGCTGGTCAAGGATGGCGATCATACCTCAGAAGCCGCGCCACGCCTCGCTCATATGAGGGGATGGTTAAGCCCGTACCCGGCTGGTTGCCCGCTATATGTTCAGCCACAACACCAGCGGTTATTCCATCGGGTTGGCCATGAGTTTCTAAGTCGTTATATTTTCCTGCCACGAGTGGGCAATCCTCAGAGAAAGCACAGTAACACTCCAGATAATTATGCCCGTATTGATGGAGGATTTATTGATCTGCCCCCTTTCATATTTCTCACGTTCCAGTCATATCAGGTAAAAATATCTTCCTGCTGGCAGGCCAAATTTTCCACCCTCACACACAGAATATTGGAGTTTTTATCTGTATATTTACGGTACGCAATGGCTCAGTGGCCCAGTGATGTCGCCAGCCTGCGCCCGCTTGCAACAGAAAAAATACCAAACGCCCGACATCACTGACCGATGGCCAACCTTATCGATGCCCATAAGGAACCAACCCGGAGGTCCCCCATCTTTTGCACAGTGACTTGAACAGCACCTAAATCATTGTTTTAAATGATTTATAGTTTTTCATATTTTATGAATCCAATTAATCCTGTTTTATTTTACTTAGATCACCCGACTGCTAAATTTGGCGTCATCCCGGCAGGACGAGGCGCACTGAAACGACTGACTGCGGGCTACCGATAACAGGTGTGCAATGAGCACAGAAATAACGTTCAGGCATAGCAACCGTTATTTTGACGACATCACACTTGCTGATCCTTGTTGATTTGAGGTTATCTGATGAAAAAAACGCTGCTTGCTCTCTCTGTATTGGTCATGACCGGAACCGCATATGCAGGGGTGCCTGATTTATCCGCCAGCTGTCCTGGACATATTAATCTTCGCGTCGAAGATGGCACGGCTTATATCAATAACCAGCAAGTTCCACTTAAAAAAGTGAATTCAAATTTCTACGAGGCGAGCAAGGGGCGCACCACCCTCTCCATGGTGAAAAATGGCGACTGGGGCATCACCTATTTTGTCAAAAATGGCGACAGCGGCGCCTGCCAGCTCAATGACGATGAGAACGATGACGACGGCGATGGTGAGAGCGCCAGCAGCAGTGCCTACAACGGCAGCACTGCGCAAACCAAGGTTGCCGAGAACGCCTGCATGAACGCCGTCGCCAGAAAAGCGGGCGTCAGCCGCAGCAAACTGACCCTCGACTATGTGGCCGACTCCCAGGCGGGGATGATGATTGATATCAAGGGGCCCCATGACCGGCTCTGGCACTGCCTCACCGACGCCCGCGGCCATATTTCTGGCATCAATCAGGACTGATTTCGAGCCACGGCTCAACGGGGCCCACACCGACCGTGGGGGCTCCACCCCTTATCCATTGCAATTATTTGATACAGGTAAATGAAGATGAAATCCAAACAGACTCTGCTCAATATCACCCTCGGTTGCCTGCTGGCGGTCGGTATCTCCGGCTGCGCCGTGGCCAAAAGCCATCACGGCCACAAGACCCATGCCCAAGAGCACGCTCAGGAAGGGGCCGTGCAGTATGGTGACGAGAGCCCGTGGGCTGGCAACTATAAGGCGGTCACTGACGATGGCCGCACCGTGGCCGAAATTCACGTCGATACCACAGGGGAGACCTATATCGATGGCAATCAGGTAAAACCAAGCCACAGCGGCAGCGACTACCTGAAATTCAAGCAGGAGACCATCACTTACACCCTGCGCAAAAGCGGTGCCAGCTGGAAAGACAGCGATGCCGGCACCAGCGGCCGCATCCTGTTCGATTGATAACCCCGACACCGGCCTTGCCAGACACCAAGCCCCACCAAGGGGCTTTTTTGCACCTGTGATTTACCATCCCGCCCCAAAAAATCCAGCCTTGTCACAGAGTTAGTGCAATCTGTCACATATTCCTGTTGATGAAATTGTTAGGATGGCTCAATTCGGCACCTCATAGCCCAATTCCAAAGCGAGTTGAAATGGACTTCACACCCGTTATTGCTGTTCTGCTAGACCAGTTCTGGTATCTGCTGCCCCTGTTGTTGATTGCCACCCTGATCAAAACGCCCAGGTTCAAGGGGATGGTTGGGGAGACATTTATCAACTTGGGCATCCGGCTTTTTCTCGACAAGCGGGAGTACCACCAGCTCAAGAACGTGACCCTACCGAACCCGCAGGGTACTACCCAGATCGACCATGTGATCGTCTCGCGCTTCGGGCTGTTTGTGATCGAGACCAAGAACATCAAGGGGTGGATATTTGGCAATCCGGCCCATAAGAGCTGGACCCAGCAGCTCTATCGCCGCAGACATACCTTTCAAAATCCCCTGCGCCAAAACTATCTGCACCTGATGACGCTCAAATCCTTGCTGGGTCTTGCTGATCATCAGCTCCATTCGATTATCTACTTTATTGGCGACTGCACCTTTAAAACCCCCATGCCGGATAACGTGATGAACCGTGGGCTTATTCGCTATATCAAGAGTAAAACCACGCAGGTGTTGACCCCTGTCGAAGTCACCAGAGTGATCGACACCATCCAGCGGGGACGACTGGCCGCCAATTGGCAGACCCATAAACAGCATGTGGCTCAGTGGAAAGCACGTCACAGCGAGGTTCCCCGCCCGCCTTTATCCGTAGCTGCAATGCCTGTGGTCAATCAGGTGGTGAACGCCGCGCCAACCATCACCGAATCGCTCACCCAAGCAAATCCACTATGGCCCAGATGCGGCAACCCGATGGTATTGCGTACCGCCAAACGGGGGGATAACCGAGGCAATCGGTTTTGGGGATGCAGTAGCTATCCAACATGTCGGGGGATTACACCACACCAATAAACATACCGACCTGAAGTACGGCCAAAACCATAAAAGGTTCACCCATATTCACAAACCAAAACACATCTATTCAAAGGGAGTTGATTAATGAACATCAAGAAAATGTCGGTATTAGCAGTAGTGGCCAGCATCAGCATGCTAATGACAGCTTGTGCATCACCACCACAACCGACATGGAAAAAAGAAGGTGTTACAGATGACGATACCCTCACTGCATTATCTCAATGCAGATATGAGATACGTCTTAACGATATTTCTGCCGAAGAAAAAAACGAAGTAATCACGGATTGCATGCAAGCGAAAGGCTTCCGTTGGAGGGTCTATTAAGCATGCGTGCGGGTTGCCATTAACAATGGCAACCCGCTTTGCAACTAGTCTCGAAGCAAATCCAGTCCTACCTAATCGTCGCCATCTGCCGCACACATCGCTGCTCTCTGTCATCCACCCGCTTGGCAAACCAGGCGGTGGTGAGGTTGCGGGTAATTTTCGGGCTCTTTAGCTGAATGCCGGGCAGGATGGCGCGGGGCAATCGCTTGCCCGCTTGCTTGTCGGCCAGAGTAAAGATGCGATGGTAGAGATCGGTCTCGGCAAATTCGGCGGTATCCCCTTTGCGCAGGCTCTGGTGGATCGCCTGTTTGCTCATATTGACCCGGTTGGCGAGGGTGTAGACGGCAAGCTCGGTATTGCCCGGCAGATCCGAGTCATAGCGGATCAGATCCCCGTCCAGCGCCAGAGTTTTGCCACTTAGGCGGCTGACGGCGGCCTGAAAAGCAGCATTGCGACTGGCGTACCAGCCGGCGTTGAAATCGGCAAAGCGGTAGAGGGTATCCGGGTAGTCGGCGGGATAACCGAAGATATGTTTGGTGCCAAACCAGATGCCGCCGCGACGGGTAAAGACTTCGTGGCGGATGGAATCCTTGATTGGATAGGGGTAGCCACGGGCGTTGGCCTCTGCAAAGGCGATGCTCACCTGCATCGGGCCGCCAGTATGCACCGGGTTGAGGTTGCCAAACAGCGTCTTGCCCATCGGCAGCATGCTGATCATATCTTCGAAGATTTCACTCATCTCCCGTTCGGTACGCAACTTGTCGATGCGCTCGGCATAGCTCTTGCCGGTGGGCGAGTTGATGGAGAGCGCGGCCCGCACCATAAATTCGGGGATCAGCAGCTTGGCTGCCCGTGAGTTGATCTCTTTCCAGGCGATCTTGCCAAGGCCCGGCACCACGGGGTCGGCCTGATAAGTGGCTTCCTGCTCCGCCACCGCCAGCACGCTACAGACATTGTGATCATTCACCGTCACCCCCTGGGTGGTGAGCGCCGTCACCACGTCGTTGGCCCACCCTTGTTTGTCAGGCACCTGACGGGGCAAGAAGCGCACGATGCGGCTCTTCATATCCGCCGGTTTGCGCGGCTGCATGGCAGGCGGCGTTTTGGGGTTGCTCACGCTCACCTCTTTGGCAGGCGCGGAGGCGGGATCACTGGCACAACCAGCCAGCAGCAAGGCGGAGCAGAAGGCAAGAAGACGACAGGAAGGCAAAGCGGTCATAAGCATGTCCATTTTTTGTTGGCCAGACAGGCAGCGCCGCTGGCACTGCACTGACAAGCAAAGTGGGGCCATTGTAGAGGATTGCCTGCTGCAGTTGAAACCCGCGCTCGCAGCGTCCCCTCCCCTTGCCAGCTTTTGCCACCCCACGCGCCATCCGTTGTCTCCGATGCGGAACTCATGACCTTCCTCAATGACTCACCCGGCCCGAACCGAACGCTTAGCGACAGATAAAAAGAAACCCCCGCCATCGCTGGCGGGGGTTGGGCGTCTGGCAAGTCGGGCTGATGCCCGCTGCAAACTCTTAGCGGTTTTTCACCTTCTGGTGCAGCTCCTGCACCGAGTTGACATTGGCGGTGGCATCCACGCTGATGGCCATGCAGGTGGCAAATGCCTCATTCATGGTGGTGGTATACGCCACCTTGTTCTGCAAGGCTGCGCGACGCAGCTGCTTGGAGTCCTGGATCGCCACCCGCCCTTCGGCGGTGTTGACGATGTAGGTGTACTCGCCATTCTTGATGCGGTCGAGAATGTGCGGGCGACCTTCGTGCACCTTGTTGACCAGGCGCGGGTTGATGCTCGCTTCACCCAGCGCGACCGCGGTGCCGTGAGTGGCATCCAGCTCGTAGCCCAGCTCCAGCAGCTTGGCAGCCAAATCGACCACCTGAGCCTTGTCACTGTGACGCACAGACAAGAGGGCACGACCCTCTTTCGGTACGGCGTGGTTGGCACCCAGCTGCGCCTTGGCATAGGCCTCGGCAAAGCTGCTGCCCACTCCCATTACCTCACCGGTGGAGCGCATCTCTGGCCCCAGCAGCGGGTCAACTCCCGGGAACTTGGCGAACGGCAGTACCACCTCTTTCACCGAGTAGTAGGGCGGGATGATCTCTTTGGTAAAGCCCTGTTCTTGCAGCGACTGGCCGGCCATCACACGAGCGGCAATCTTGGCCAGCGGGGCACCGGTCGCCTTGGAGACGAACGGCACGGTACGGGCGGCACGCGGGTTCACCTCGATGAGGTAGATGTCATCGCCCTTGACCGCGAACTGCACGTTCATCAGGCCGATAACGCCGAGCTCCAGCGCCAGCTTGCGCACCTGCTCGCGGATCTCGTCCTGAATCTTCCTGGACAAGGTATAGGGAGGCAGGGAGCAACCGGAGTCACCGGAGTGGATACCGGCCTGCTCGATGTGCTCCATGATGCCGCCGATGACCACATCGGTACCGTCGCAGATAGCATCCACGTCCAGTTCGGTCGCATCGTCCAGGAAGCGGTCCAGCAGTACCGGCGATTCGTTGGAGACGCTCACCGCCTCGGCGAAGTAGCGACGCAGATCCTGCTCGTCATAGACGATTTCCATGGCGCGGCCACCCAGCACGTAGGAGGGGCGAACCACCAGCGGGTAGGTGATACGCTCGGCCAGCAGCACGGCCTGCTCCAGCGCGGTGACGGTGCCATTTTCCGGCTGCTTGAGGCCGAGGCGCTCGACAGCAGACTGGAAGCGCTCGCGGTCTTCGGCGCGGTCGATGGCATCCGGGCTGGTACCGATGATCGGTACGCCGTTGGCTTCCAGTGCACGGGCCAGTTTCAGCGGGGTCTGGCCACCGTACTGGACAATCACGCCCTTGGGTTTTTCGATGCGCACGATTTCCAGCACATCTTCCAGGGTCACCGGCTCGAAGTAGAGACGATCCGAGGTGTCGTAATCGGTAGAGACAGTCTCCGGGTTGCAGTTGACCATGATGGTCTCGTAACCATCTTCGCGCAGGGCCAGCGCCGCGTGCACGCAGCAGTAGTCGAACTCGATACCCTGACCGATACGGTTCGGGCCGCCGCCGATGATCATGATCTTGTCGCGGTTGCTCGGGGCCGCTTCGCACTCCTCGTCATAGCTGGAGTACATGTAGGCGGTGTTGGTGGCGAACTCGGCGGCGCAGGTATCGACCCGCTTGTAGACCGGGAAGATGTTGTGACGGGCGCGCAGTTTGCGCACTTCCCCTTCGGCCACACCGAGGATCTTGGCCAGACGGGCATCGGCAAAGCCTTTGCGCTTGAGGGCACGCAGGAAGTCGGCATCGAGACCGGCCATGCCGCGCTCTTTCACCTCTTCTTCCAGCTTCACCAGGTCTTCAATCTGTACCAGGAACCAGGGGTCAATCTTGGTCAGCTTGAAGATGCCGTCCATGGAGAGACCGGCGCGGAACGCATCGGCGATATAGAAGATACGGTCGCTACCGGCGTCCTGCAGCTCGTGGCGGATGCGGGTCAGGGAGTCCGGGGCATTGAGGTCAACCATGGGGTCGAAGCCGGTTTTGCCGGTTTCGAGGCTGCGCAGCGCCTTGTGCAGGGACTCCTGGAAGTTGCGGCCGATGGCCATCACTTCACCGACCGACTTCATCTGGGTCGTCAGACGGTCGTTGGCACCGGCGAATTTTTCGAAGTTGAAGCGCGGCACCTTGGTCACCACGTAGTCGATGGCCGGCTCGAAGGAGGCCGGAGTGCGACCACCGGTGATGTCGTTCATCAGCTCGTCCAGGGTGTAACCGATGGCGAGCTTGGCTGCGATCTTGGCGATGGGGAAACCGGTCGCCTTGGAGGCCAGCGCGGAGGAGCGCGACACCCGCGGGTTCATCTCGATGATGACCATGCGGCCATCTTTCGGGTTGATACCGAACTGGACGTTGGAGCCGCCGGTCTCGACGCCGATTTCGCGCAGCACCGCCATGGAGGCGTTGCGCATCAGCTGGTACTCCTTGTCGGTCAGCGTCTGGGCTGGTGCGACCGTGATGGAGTCACCGGTGTGAATACCCATGGGGTCGAAGTTTTCGATGGCGCAGACGATGATGCAGTTGTCGTTGCGATCCCGCACCACCTCCATCTCGTACTCTTTCCAGCCGATCAGCGACTCGTCGATGAGCAGCTCTTTGGTCGGTGAGAGATCCAGACCGCGCTCGCAGATCTCGACGAACTCTTCGGTGTTGTAGGCGATGCCGCCACCTGAACCACCCATAGTGAAGGAGGGACGGATGATGCAGGGGAAGCCCACCATCTGCTGCACGCCCCACGCCTCTTCCATGTTGTGGGCGATGCCGGCACGCGGGCACTCGAGGCCAATGCTGCGCATCGCCTTGTCAAAGCGGGAGCGATCTTCGGCCTTGTCGATGGCATCGGCAGTGGCACCGATCATTTCGACACCGAACTCGGCCAGCACGCCATGCTTCTCCAGCGCCAGTGCGCAGTTGAGTGCAGTCTGGCCGCCCATGGTAGGCAGGATGGCGTCCGGGCGCTCTTTCTTGATGATTTCGCGCACTACTTCCCAGGTGATGGGCTCGATGTAGGTGGCGTCCGCCATCTCCGGGTCGGTCATGATGGTGGCCGGGTTGGAGTTGACCAGAATGACGCGGTAGCCCTCCTCGCGCAGGGCTTTGCACGCCTGGGCGCCGGAGTAGTCAAATTCGCAGGCCTGGCCGATGACGATGGGGCCGGCGCCGAGGATCAGGATGCTCTGAAGGTCGTTACGTTTTGGCATGAAACTCTTTCCTCTATTTCTTAGGCGCGATACTGCTTAATCAATTCAATAAAGTGGTCAAAGAGACCGGCACAATCGTGCGGGCCCGGGCTCGCTTCGGGGTGCCCCTGGAAGCTGAAGGCCGGGCGGTCGGTGCGATGGATACCTTGCAGGGAACCATCGAACAGGGAGACGTGGGTGGCGCGCAGGCAATCCGGCAGGCTGTTCTCGTCTACCGCAAAGCCGTGGTTCTGGGCGGTGATCATCACAGTGTTGTCATCAAGGCTCTTCACCGGATGGTTGGCGCCATGGTGGCCAAACTTCATCTTGACGGTCTTGGCACCGGAGGCCAGACCCAGCAGCTGGTGACCCAGACAGATACCGAACACCGGCGTGTTGGTATTAAGGAAAGCCTTGATGGCCTCGATGGCGTAGTCGCACGGCTCGGGGTCGCCGGGGCCGTTGGAGAGGAAGATGCCATCCGGGTTCATAGCCAGTACCTCGGCGGCCGGGGTCTTGGCAGGCACCACGGTCAGGCGGCAGCCACGGTCAACCAGCATCCGCAGGATGTTGCGCTTGACGCCAAAGTCATAGGCTACCACGTGGTATTTCAGCTGGTCGGCATCCGGGGTGACGTGCCCCTTGCCAAGCTGCCAGCTCCCGGTCGTCCAGTTGTACGCCTCACCAACCGTCACCTCTTTGGCCAGATCCATCCCCTTCAGACCGGGGAAGGCGCGGGCCTGTTCGAGAGCATAGGCTTCATCGACCTGTTTCCCGGCCAGAATGCAGCCAGCCTGAGCGCCTTTCTCGCGCAGGATGCGGGTCAGTTTACGGGTGTCGATGTCGGCGATGCCAACGATGTTGTGAGACTTGAGGTATTCGGAGAGGGATTGCTGATTGCGGAAATTGGAGGCAAGTATCGGAAGGTCCCGGATGATCAATCCCTGAGCATGGATCTGACTGGACTCTTCATCTTCGCTGTTGGTGCCGGTGTTGCCTATATGGGGGTAAGTGAGGGTGACGATCTGACGGGAATAAGAGGGATCGGTGAGGATTTCCTGATAGCCCGTCATCGACGTATTGAAAACCACTTCACCAACGGAACATCCCTCGGCGCCTATCGACACGCCTTTGAACACAGTTCCATCTTCCAGCACTAGCAATGCAGTGTGATTCAAGACAACCTCCAGTTATTTAGCTTTAAATTCAGCAATTTACCTGGGTATTGCGGGCTCGGTTCCGGTCTTGGACAGGACTCGAACCCGGCAGATTTCTGGCAAATTGGGCGCATTCTACTTAAAAAAAGTGGCATTTCAACGTCTTTTCTCAGATGAAATGCATCTAAATTCAATAAAAAAGCAACATTACCCATTATCTATGCACTTAATCGCTTTGCAACCCCCTCCCGCGAAAGAAAAGGAAAAACCACCACCAAAAGATGCCACCAAGCCAGAGATAACGACAAAAACAAACAAAAAAACCAATTAAAACAATGGCATTTATTTTTACACAAAAAACATTAATGACAAATTTAACGCTTTTACGATGACAAGAGTGAACATGAAAAATGGAAAACGTTTTTCCTCATTTGAATTTTTAGTCTTTTTCAGCCCATGTAAAAAAATGGCTTTATCCGCCATAAAGATGCTCAAATCTGTTACCTGGTGATGACATTCAGGAAGGGAAAATCTGGTAGATAACACAATAGTGTGATTTATAAGGCGTTCAGTTAAAAATTGCAGGCAGCGTGTCTTTTTACACAAACTCTGGCTGACTGACAGCAAAAACCCCGGCAAGCCGGGGTTTTTCACTGGATAGCAGTAGTACGAAAGTGCCGCTCAGAGGCATCACTTGAGATTGAGCACATCCTGCATGTCATAAAGGCCGGCACCCTGCTGACCAAGCCACTTGCCCGCCCGCACAGCACCGTTGGCGAAAGTCAGGCGACTTGAAGCTTTGTGGCTGATCTCCACCCGCTCGCCGATATCGGCAAACATGACGGTATGCTCCCCCACCAGATCGCCGGCGCGAATGGTGGCAAAGCCGATAGTGTTGCGATCCCGCTCGCCAGTGATCCCCTCGCGACCATAGACGGCACACTCCTTGAGATCACGACCCAGCGTTTTGGCGACCACTTCACCCATGGAGAGCGCAGTACCGGATGGCGCATCTACCTTGTGGCGATGGTGGCCTTCGATGATCTCGATGTCGGTATAATCCCCCATCACCTTGGCGGCCTGCTCCAGCAGCTTGAACACCAGGTTGACCCCGACCGAGTAGTTGGAGGCAAACACGATACCGATCTGCTTGCCCGCCTCTTTCAGGGCGGCCTTGCCTGCATCGTCAAAACCGGTGGTGCCAATCACCATCTGCTTGTGGTGGGCCAGCGCAAAAGCCAGATTGGCAAGGGTCACCTCGGGGCGGGTGAAGTCGATGATGAGATCAAACTCATCGCGCACCTTGTCCAGACTATCGCTGATGGCCACACCCAGATGGCCCAGCCCATTGAGCTCACCGGCATCAAGGCTGATCACCGCCGAACCCGGCCGCTCCAGCGCGGCACCGACCACTACGCCATCGGTGTTGGTGATGGCCTCCAGCAGCACCTTGCCCATACGACCATTACAGCCCATCACGGCCACACGGATCGGATTGTCCATCTCCACCCTCTCATCTCTTTTAATTATGGAAAGAGACCGTTTTACCAGCCCGCGCCGGGTTTGAAAAGCCATGATGCCACCACTCCTTACTGCACTCGCCAACGGCAGCGCCCGCTGGCTGGCCAAGAACTTCCTTTTGGTCACAGGCCGTTTTTCATCGTCTCACTCCATCATTTGGCAGACCGGGTGCCATCTGATAGGTTCGAACGAGTGAAATGCCAGCATAAGCAAAATCAGGGCAACGCCCGTGTCGATATCAAATGAGGTGCAAGGATGAGCGCAGGATTGCTGTTTGCTGTGGGGTTGATATCACTGACCCTGGTCATGCTGGCCGCGGCTCTGCTGTTTGGCGGGCCGAGTCCGGCACCGGCGATGGCCAGCATCAACGACCCTTTCAAGGGGAGTGACTGGAGCAACATGCCACCTCTCTCAAGATACCCGGCGCATGACGGCACACAGTTGGCCTATCGGCACTATGGCGCAAAGGAGCACGCAGAGAACAACAAGGTCAAGGGCAGCGTGGTACTGGTTCACGGCTCTTCTGCCAGCAGTCAGAGCATGCACAAGATGGCGAGCGCCTTTTCGCAAGCGGGATACGACGCCTACGCCCTCGATATTCGCGGCCATGGCGCATCGGGCAACAAAGGCACCATTGCCTACATCGGCCAGCTTGAGGACGATCTGGAAGATTTCATCAAGTCGGTAGCCCCCGACAAGCCTGCAACACTCGTCGGCTTCTCGTCAGGGGGTGGCTTTGTCCTGCGTGTTGCTGGCAGTGCGCGACAAACTCTGTTCGAGAGCTATCTGCTGCTCTCCCCCTATCTTGGCCCCACCGCCGCCAACTACCGGCCCAACAGCGGTGGCTGGGTGCGTGTCGGCTTGCCTCGCCTCATCGCCCTGAGCATCCTCAACGGTTTCCATATTTCCGCACTCAACCATCTGACCGTGCTGAACTTTGCCCTTAATGATGAGGCGAAATCCCTGCTGACCCCATCCTACTCCTTCAACCTTGCCTCGAACTTTCAGCCAGAGCGCGACTATCAGCAGAATTTGCGCAATGTGCAACGCCCCTGCGCCGTGATCGCAGGTGCAAATGACGAAGCCTTCCAAACAGATCAACTTGAACCTGAGTTAAGACGTCTCGGCATCTCCTGGCCTGTCACCCTGCTGCCCGGAATTGGCCACATTCCGCTGACGCTGGAACAGGACGCCATCACAACAGCCGTTCAGGCGGTGGAGAAATTGACACAGTAACCACACAGCCCAGGTCTTGTGTCCACGCGTTCTGGGAATATCCTCACCATGCTCACGTAGAGATAGAGAGAGGTGCGGCTGACGTTTAGCAGCGGGAGAAATCCCCAAGATGGCATGCAGAGATCTTATCGTTTACCTCTTTCCTTATTAAAGGCACGCGATACCCCCAGATACCCGCGGACTGCGCCAGAACAGCAATGAACAATAAACAACACCAACTTCTTTTTCCGAATATTCTTTGGATATCTCAATAACACCAGAATCATCAAACAAAAACACCTATCCATCTGGACGTCTATCTTGACCAAGCGAGGTTGACTCACTACTGTGGGCACCCCAATGCGGCAGGATGCCCGCCCTGTTTTCCCCCTATCCCTATCCGATACAGGTTCAAAGCAGTTTATGACAGGAGGTCATTGTTCAATTTCAGAGGAACACATGATCCAGATCCAACCCAGTGCCAGGGCCTTGTTGCCACTTCTGGTTTTTCTCGCACTCTTTATCGGTACCGGTACCTGGCTGACCCTGCAGGGGGTCGAATTCGCCTTCTATCAGCTCCCCGCTCCGGTTGCAGCCCTGCCTGCGGTGATGCTGGCCCTGCTGCTTGGCAAAGAGAGCTTCAACAGCAATCTGGAGACCTTCTTCAAGGGGGTCGGCCACAGCAATATCATGGCGATGTGCCTTATCTATCTGCTGGCGGGCGCCTTTGCCAGCGTGGCCAAGGCCACCGGCGGCGTTGATGCCACCGTAGCGCTGGGTCTGTCGCTCATCCCCGGCTGGGCGCTACTGCCCGGACTGTTCCTCATCTCTGCCTTTATTGCTACCGCCATGGGCACCTCCATGGGCACCATAGGTGCCGTGGCGCCGGTGGCCCTCGGTGTGGCGCAGGCGGCCGGTATCGATCCGGTGCTGATGGCAGGTACCATTCTCTCCGGCGCCATGTTTGGCGATAACCTCTCCATCATCTCCGACACCACCATAGCAGCAACCCGCAGCCAGGGGTGCGAGATGAAGGACAAGTTCCGCGAAAACTTCAAGATTGCGGCCCCAGCTGCCATCGCGGTGATCCTGCTCTATCTGACCCTGGGGTCAGTGGGTGAATCCCCTGCCAGCGGCAGCGCCATCGAGCTGTTCAAGGTGATGCCTTATCTGCTGATCCTGGGGCTGGCGCTCGCCGGAGTGAATGTGTTTGTGGTGCTGGGGATCGGCATTCTGGCCGCCGGAGTGGTGGGCATGATCAACGGCTACGCCATCGGTCAGTTCAGCAAGGATATCTATCAGGGCTTTACCGGCATGCAGGAGATCTTCCTGCTCTCCATGCTGATCGGCGGCCTCGGCGCCCTGATGGAACGTCAGGGTGGACTGGCATGGATCAGCGAGCGCATCAGCGCCCTGATTGCCCGTTTCACTCGCGAGCACAACGGTGAACAGAACGAGAAAGCGGCCGAGCTCGGCATCGCCGGGGTGGTGAGCCTCACCAACCTCTGCACCGCCAACAACACGGTGGCTATTATCGTCGCCAGCAAGGTAGCCCGGGATCTGGCCGAACACCACGGTGTCACCCCGCGCCGCGCCGCCTCCATGCTCGATATTTTCTCCTGCGTGGTACAGGGTCTGATCCCCTGGGGCGCACAGGCGCTGCTGCTGGGCTCCATCTTTGCCCTGTCACCGCTGGCGGTAGTGAGCATGAGTTTCTACCCGATGGCACTCGCTGTAGCGGCACTCATTGCAGTGTTTGTGAAGCACCAGATGCGCGGCAAAGCTGACAAGTAACAGACCAGAGGCTGGCGCGCCGACATGCCATCAACAGGGGCCACCCCCTGGCCCTTGTTGACTCACTATCGGATCCGCCAGCATTTATCCCACCGTCCCGGGCATCAGCCGTCCGGGACGGGGTTTCCCTGCCCCCCTTAACGTCAAGAGTGAATGTGCTAAGGTAGAGCGCGTTCAAGCCATCGATGCGCAGCTATACCAGAGGTTCCCCATGCATGAGTCCCAACCCGAACGTCAATCCCTGCGCCAACTGGTTCGTCAACGCCGCAAAAATCTGAGTCCGGCCGAGCAGCAAGCGGCGGCCCAACAGCTGCTGGCCCAGTTCAAGCAACACCCCGAGATCCTCGCCGCCAAACGCATTGCCCTCTATCTGGCCAATGACGGGGAGATCAACCCCTTGCCCACCATCCATTGGCTGTGGGCCCAGCACAAAGAGGTCTACCTGCCGGTGCTCCACCCCTTTACCCCGGGTCACCTGCTCTTTTTGCGCTATACCGCCACCAGCCCCATGGTACGCAACCGCTACGGCATCGAAGAGCCGGAGCTGGATATCCTGCAGGTGGTGCCCCACAGCACGCTCGATCTTATCTGCACCCCGCTGGTCGCCTTCGATGCCCAGGGTAATCGCCTTGGCATGGGGGGCGGCTACTACGATCGCACTCTCGCCATCTGGCATGAGCACAAGCTGGGCCCCAAGCCGCTCGGCATTGCCCACGACTGCCAGCAGGTGGATGCCGTCCCGCAAGAGGAGTGGGATGTGCCGCTGCCCCAGATCATCACCCCGAGCCACTGCTGGCGCTTTGAATAGGCTGTTTTTGGCCGGCAATCCCGGCTTTGTGCGCGCAAACGCAGAATAAACAGGCAAACGATTTACAAAGTCCCTCTTTTTGCCCAGGAACGTGAGCAACAAGGTCGCGATGGGGTACCGGGTTGGATATAATGCGCCCGCTTTTTTCTTAAGGAACGATCATGACTCAAGATGAAATGAAGAAGGCGGCCGGTTGGGCTGCGCTCAAGTATGTGGTTCCCGGCACCATCGTCGGGGTGGGCACCGGCTCTACCGTCAACCACTTTATCGACGCGCTGGCGACCATGAAGGACGAGATCAAGGGGGCGGTATCCAGCTCCGTGGCCTCTACCGAGCGCCTCAAGGGCTTCGGCATCACCGTATATGATCTCAACGAGATCGACGCCCTCTCCGTCTATGTGGATGGCGCCGACGAGATCAACGCAACCCGCGACATGATCAAGGGCGGTGGCGCAGCCCTGACCCGCGAGAAGATCGTTGCCGCCGTCGCAGACAAGTTCATCTGCATCATCGACAACACCAAAACCGTCGACGTGCTGGGCCAGTTCCCGCTGCCGGTGGAAGTGATCCCGATGGCCCGCGAATACGTGGCCCGTGAAATCCGCAAACTGGGTGGCAACCCGGTGTGGCGTGAAGGGGTGGTCACCGACAACGGCAACCACATTCTGGATGTAAAAGGCATGGCCATTACCGACGCCAAGGCGCTGGAAGTGCGACTGAACGCCATTGTTGGCGTGGTCACCAACGGCCTGTTCGCCGCCCGCGGCGCCGATGTTGTCCTGATCGGTACGCCGGACGGCGTGATTACCCAGTAATCCCGACACCGGCAGCACAGTGCAGCGGCATCCTCCCTCGCCCGCCAGCGCCACACTGCCAGCCCTGACGCAATAGCGGCGTTGATTGAGCCCCGGGATGGGATATGACCCAAACATTGCACTGTGAATAAATGACGGCGCCTGATGGCGCCGTTTTTATTTATCCCTCAACAAGTTGCATACGGATGTTTACAACATTCGTTGATAACTTCAAAGAATTTGACTTTCGTCACAAATATTCCCTCTCCCAAACGTTTTTGCTACTTTACGGTTTTCTTCGCACACCAAATCTGCACTTACGTTTGCACATACAGAGGGATCGTCATGACTGCCAAGTTTTCGTTGGACAAGGATAAAATCAAGGTTCTGCTGCTTGAGGGGGTTCACCCCAACACCGTAGAGACCTTTCGTGCCGCAGGTTACACCAGTGTGGAGTATCTCAAGACCTCGCTCTCCGAAGAGGAGCTGATCGAGCAGATCCGGGACGTGCATTTCATCGGGCTGCGCTCCCGCACCCAGATCACCGAGAAAGTCCTCGACGCCGCCAACAAGCTGGTCGCCATCGGCTGCTTCTGCATCGGTACCAACCAGGTCGAGCTGGAAGCGGCCCAGATCCGCGGTATTCCGGTCTTCAACGCACCCTTCTCCAACACCCGTTCGGTCGCCGAGCTGGTTCTGGGCGAGATCCTGCTACTGCTGCGCGGCATCCCCGAGAAAAACGCCAAGTGCCATCGCGGCGTGTGGGAAAAACTGGCCAACCGCTCGGTGGAAGCGCGCGGCAAGAAGCTCGGCATCATCGGCTACGGCCACATCGGTACCCAGCTTGGCATCATCGCCGAAAGCATCGGCATGAAGGTTTATTACTACGATATCGAGAACAAGCTCTCGCTGGGTAACGCCATTCAGGTGCCGAGCATGGTCGAGCTGCTCAATATGTCTGACGTCATCAGCCTGCACGTGCCGGAGACAGCCTCCACCAAGAACATGATCGGAGCCGAGCAGCTGCGGATGATGAAACCGGGCGCCATCTTCATCAACGCCGCCCGCGGTACTGTGGTGGATATCGACGCCTTGGCTGACGTCATCAAGAGCGGCCATATCGCCGGCGCCGCCATCGACGTCTTCCCGGTCGAGCCCAAGTCCAACGACGAGGAGTTCCAAAGCCCGCTGCGTGGGCTGGAGAACGTCATCCTGACCCCGCATATCGGTGGCACCACCCATGAAGCGCAGGAGAACATCGGGCTGGAAGTGGCCAACAAGCTGGTCAAATACTCCGACAATGGCTCCACCCTCTCCGCCGTCAACTTCCCGGAAGTGTCGCTGCCGGGCCATAAGGGCTCCAGCCGCCTGCTGCACATTCACCGCAACCAGCCGGGCGTGATGAACCAGATCAACCAGATCTTCGCCGAAGAGGGGATCAACATCGCCGGTCAGTACCTGCAGACCAGCAGCCATATCGGTTACGTGGTGATCGACGTGGAGACCGAGCACAGCGAGAAGGCGCTCGCCAAGCTCAAGGAGATCAACGGCACCATCCGTGCCCGCATCCTCCACTGATAGCCCCTTATCTGCGCAGTAAAAAGCCCGTCGTGATGACGGGCTTTTGTATGAAGCAGAACCTCAAAGCAGCGTGATGGCTTACCACCACCCCAACAGGTTGCGGCCCACCAGTGCCCCCCACACCAGGGCATTGAGGGCCAACGCGATAAAGACGGCGGCGGAGCCCAAATCCTTGGCGCGACCGGAGAGCTCATGATGCTCGGAGCCAACCCTGTCTACCACAGCTTCAATGGCGGAGTTGAGGATCTCGACGATCACCACCAGCCAGCTGATGACGATAAGCAGCAGGATCTGGTTGAGAGAATCCCCCAGCCAGAAGGCAAGTGGCATCAGCAACAGGATCAGCATCAGCTCCTGCCGAAACGCCGCCTCGTTAATCCAGGCTGACTTGAGCCCCTTCATGCTGTAACCGGTTGCGTTGATGATGCGGGTGACCCCGGTTGCCCCTGGCTTTGCCACGCTAACTACCTCATTTGGAATCGATTTTGGCCTCACATCCTATCAGAGCCCCCCAAGGTTTCAATCAGGGGACTTTTGCTTTATTTTATCTCTTTGCTTTTTCGCCCCTTGCGGCTGACACCACCCACTCGAGACTTGAGTTGTATGTCCATTCACACAGATGAATTGCGCACCCGTCGCCTGGAGTCACTGATCACTCCGAGCGAGCTTGCACACGCGTTTCCGATCACCGATACCATTGCCCAGAATCTGCTGGATGCCCGTCGCGAAGTGGAAGCCATTCTGGCCGGAGACGATCAGCGCCTGCTGGTCATTGTCGGCCCCTGCTCTATCCATGATCCCGCTGCTGCTCGCGAGTATGCCCAGCGCCTCAACGCCCTGCGCGAGCAGTATAAAGAGAGCCTCTGCATCGTGATGCGCACCTATTTCGAGAAGCCGCGCACCATCGTCGGCTGGAAAGGGCTCATCAACGATCCGCGCCTCGATGGCAGCTTCGATGTCAACGAAGGGCTGAAACTGGCGCGCAAACTGCTGGTCGACATCAACGAGATCGGCATGCCAACCGCCACCGAATTCCTCGATATGGTGACTGGCCAGTATATTGCCGACCTCATCACCTGGGGCGCCATCGGCGCACGTACCACCGAATCCCAGGTACACCGCGAGATGGCCTCGGCTCTCTCCTGCCCGGTCGGCTTCAAGAACGGCACCGACGGCAATACCCGCATCGCCATCGATGCGGTGCGCGCCGCCCGTCACAGCCACATCTTCTATTCGCCAGACAAAGACGGCAAGATGACCATCTACCGTACCGCCGGTAACCCCTTTGGTCATGTGATCCTGCGTGGCGGCCACCGACCCAACTACGACACCGCCAGTGTCGATGAAGCCTGTGAAGCGTTGGCCGATGTGGGCCTGCCGGAGCGTCTGGTGGTCGATTTCAGCCACGGCAACAGCATGAAGGATCACCGCCGTCAGCTGCTGGTGGCGCAAGATATCTGCGATCAGCTGCGCCGCGGCCGTACCGGCATCGCCGGCATCATGGCAGAAAGCTTCCTGGTGGAAGGGCGTCAGGATGTGGAGAACGGCTGCGCCGCCACCTTTGGCCAGAGCATCACAGATGCCTGCCTGTCATGGAGCGACACCGAAACCCTGCTGGCGATGCTGGCAGAGGCTGCACTGGTACGCCTTGCCAAGCGGCAAGCCTGAGCCCCGATGACGAATATCGGCTGGCAAATAGTCCCCCTCGACGAGACGCTGCTGGCGCAGTGGGCAACCCTGCGCCAGCAGCTGTGGCCACACCACGCACTTTCGGCCCACCTGCAGGAAGGGGTTGAGATGTTGGCCAATGCACATCTCAACGCCTTTCTGGCGCTGGATGAACAGAGTCAGGCGGTAGGCTTTGCCGATGCAGCACTGCGCCACGATTACGTGAATGGCTGCAACAGCAGCCCTGTGATGTATCTGGAAGGGGTCTATGTGCAACCGGCCTCGCGCCAGCGTGGGGTGGCCCAAGCCTTGATCGCTCAGGTGGCGCAGTGGGGCCGCGAGCTGGGTTGCCAGGAACTGGCCTCCGATGCCGCCATTGACAATCTTGACTCGCAGCAGATGCACCAACAACTCGGCTTTGCCGAAACGGAGCGAGTCGTATTCTTCAAAAAGGCCCTCGGCTGACGCCAAGGGCCTTTCTTGTTTCTCACAAACTGGGCATAAACCACACGCGCCCCGCAGCTTCGATGCGGTCGGTGCGGATCTGGAATACCTGTGCCAGCAGCGCCTCATCCACCAGCTCGACACCCCCTTCGCGCACCACCGAGCCCTGTTGCAGGCAGAGAATGCGGTCGGCCCAGTCGATGGCCAGATTGATATCGTGGATGGCGAGCACCACCAGCAAGCCTTGCCCGGCCAGGGTTTTCAGCAAGCGCAATAGCGCCAGCTGGTGATGCAGGTCGAGCCCCGCCAGCGGCTCGTCCAGCAGCAGCACCTTGCTGGTCGGATTGAGGCCCGGCCACACCTGCAGCAGGGTGCGGGCAATCAGCACCCGCTGCTGCTCGCCCCCCGACAACCGGCTGAAGTCCCGGGCCAGCAAAGCTTCCAGCTCCAGTGCCTCGCACAATGCATTTATCGCCTCGTTCTGTCTGGCGGGCGCAACCGCCTCATCGAGCCCCAGGCTCAACACCTGAAACACCGGAATATGAAACAGCTGGGGCTGACGCTGGGGCAACATGGCGCGCCGTTTGGCAAGCTCGGGCCAACTCATGTCAGTAAGCACGTCCCCCCCCAGCAGCACTGTGCCATCGGCGGGTAAAATCCCCGCCAGCGCCCCGAGCAGAGTCGACTTGCCACTGCCATTGGGGCCAAGCAGCGCCACCAGCTGGCCGCCATGCCAGCGGATATCTAGGGGAGAGAGCCGTCCGGCAATGGCGAGTGCGCTCGCCTCCAGCAGCGGCGCAGCAGCACGAGAAGAAACCGGCATGGGATCAGCGGGTGACATCGGCATCTTGCCTCAACAACGGGTAAATAAGGAGACTGCGCGCCCCGACCAAATCATGCAGATATTTATGCAGCACCATCGGCAGTTTGCCTCAATAGCAGGTAGATAAAGAGCGGCGCCCCCACCGAGGCGGTGATGACGCCGATAGGCAACTCCCCCGCGCTCAGGGTGGATCGAGCAACCAGATCGGCCGCCAGCAGCAGGGCCCCGCCGCCAAGCGCCGAGGCAAGCAGCAGAAAGCGCTGATCGCTGCCACCGCAGAGCCGCAGCAGATGGGGCACCACCAACCCGACAAAACCGATCACGCCGCACAGCGACACCGCCACACCGGTCAGCAGACAGACCGCCAGCACCAACCGCACCCGCATCCTGTCGACATCCATCCCCATCAGGCGGGCCTGGGTCTCCCCCAACAACAACTGTTGCAGCGCCTTGCCCTGCCAGCAGAGCCAGCACAGGGTGAGCGGCAGCACCTGCCACCACCAGCCGAACTGCTGGCTGCCGTAAGAGAGGCTCCCCATCATCCAGAACATGAATTCACGCAAGGAGCCATCGTCGGCAAAGTACATCAGCCAGGTCATGGCGGCATTGGTGAGAATACCGATGGCGACGCCAAACAACAGCAAGCGGGCATGGCCGAGGCGTGCCCGGCGAGCCAGCCGAATGAGCAGCATGGTCACCAGCAGGGCGCCACCGAAGGCCGCCAGAGACAACCCCCAGCCGGGCAGATAGAGGCCGAGGGACTTGGCCACCGCCATCGCCACCATGGCAGCCAGTCCTGCTCCGCTCGAGACACCAAGCAGCCCGGGTTCGGCCACCGGGTTGTGCAGCATCACCTGCAATACGGCGCCGCCACAAGCAAGCGCGGCGCCAGCCAAGAGGGCCAGCAAGGCACGCGGCAGACGCAGCTCCAGCAGGATGCGCTGTTCGAGATCGCCAAGGGGCTGCCAGGGCAGCAGCACAAACTCGCCCCAGACGAGGGAGAAGAGAAACAGCAGCAGGGTCAGCAGCGTCAGGCCACAGAGCCAGCGCCGCTGCCAGCGCTGCTGGCGGGCGATAAGGGAGAGGTACAAGGAGGATCCCCGACAATAACAAGGCTTCATCCCCGGCCCTGTCGCAGCGCCGGGGGAGAAGCAAGAAAAGGGCATGATAACAGTGGCTTGCCACCCAAGGTCAAGGCTGGTAACGCTTGGCCATCACCCTTATCTCGCCGCTGGCCACCAGATTTTGCAGCGCCACCAGCAAGGGCTGGCGCAGCGACTGGTGAGGTGAGTGCTTGCTCATCCCCAGATAGAGGGTCACCGGCGTGGCGGGGCGGTAGTCCGCCTTGCCTATCCGGCTGGCATCTCCCTGACTCAGGGCATAGTCCACCTGACAGTCGGTACCAATCATCAGCGGCAGGTGACCACGCTGCACCATGCGCAGCAGCTGATCTTCGGTGGGTACTCCGTGCTTGTCGAGGCGGCTGTCAGAGTTGAAGGGCTCAAAGTAGGCGGAGTTGAGCACATAGCCCACCTTCACCCCCAGCAGATCGCGGTATTGGTGGATCCGGGCCACATTGACCGGCTGACCATAAAACGCGGGCCAGCACTGGTAGTAGGCAGGCTGCAGATAGTCGATAAACTGCGCCCGCTCGGCGGTATAGGCGAGGCCAATCATCAGATCGACCTGACCGGTCTGCATCTGCTTGAGCGCCCTGCCCCACGGCATCCGTCGTACCTGCAACTCAATGCCGCTCGCCTGTTGCAACCGGCGCAGGATGTCCATGTCGAGCCCCTGCAACCGGCCATCCGCTTGCAGGATGCGAAATGGCGGCCACAGATCGGTGGCCACCGTCAGCGTCGGGGCCGCACGCACCGGCATGGCAAATAACAGTAACAACACAATCCCGCATAACTTGCCCATCCCGTCGCATACCTCGCACGGCTTATCCTGTTGGTTAAAAATACCCTCCCGCACCACGTATGAAAACCCGTGGTTCAGGGATAAAATGCGCCGGATTTTCAAGGAGAACCCTATGAACCCGATTTTCACCAGTATCGGTCTGCTGCTCTGCAGCAACGTCTTTATGACCTTCGCCTGGTACGCTCACCTCAAGAGCATGAACCATAAACCCTGGATCATTGCCGCCCTGGTGAGCTGGGGTATCGCCCTGTTCGAATACCTGCTGCAAGTGCCCGCCAACCGCATCGGCCATACGGTGATGAGCGTGGGCCAACTTAAAATCCTGCAAGAAGTGATCACACTCACCGTATTCGTCCCCTTCTCTATCTTCTATCTCAAGGAAGATCTGAAATGGGACTATCTCTGGGCAGGGCTCTGCATTCTCGGTGCGGTCTTTTTTGTCTTTCGCGAGAAACTGACCGGCGCCTGAGGCTGTACACTCAATATCATCCCGCTCATGGCATCTCATTGATCGAAGAGGCAAAAAAATGGAATTGCGAGACATGTTACAGATCCTGGCCAAGCAGGATGGCTCAGACCTCTATCTGTCGACCGGCGCGCCCCCCTGCGCCAAATTTAACGGCGGCCTGCGCCCCCTCAACGAAACGCCGCTGGAGCCGGGTGAAGTGGCGCGGATCGCCGCCGAGATCATGGATGGCGAGCAGAAGCAGCAGTTCGAGAAGGATCTGGAGATGAACCTCGCCATCTCCCTGCCCCAGATCGGCCGCTTTCGGGTCAACATCTTCAAGCAGCGCAACGAAGTCTCTCTGGTGGCCCGCAACATCAAGACCGAAATCCCCCGCTTTGAAGATCTCAAACTCCCGCCTGTGTTGCTCGACACCATCATGGAGAAACGCGGTCTGGTGCTGTTTGTCGGCGGTACCGGCTCGGGTAAATCTACCTCGCTGGCGGCGCTTATCGACCACCGCAACCGCAACAGCGGCGGCCACATCATTACCATCGAGGATCCGGTGGAGTTCGTTCATCGCCACCGCAAGAGCATCATCAACCAGCGGGAGGTGGCGTGGATACCCGCAGCTTCCACGCCGCCCTGAAAAACACCCTGCGTCAGGCGCCGGACGTCATTCTTATCGGCGAGATCCGCGATCGCGAGACCATGGAACATGCGCTGGCCTTCTCTGAAACCGGCCACCTTGCCATCTCCACCCTGCACGCCAACAACGCCAACCAGGCGCTGGATCGCATCATCAACTTCTTCCCCGAGGAGCGCCGTCCACAACTGCTCAACGATCTGGGCAACAACCTCAAGGCCTTTGTCTCCCAGCGATTGGTGAAAACCACCGATGGCGGCCGCCGGGCCGCAGTGGAGATCATGCTCGGCACCCACACCATCCGCGACATGATCAAGCGCGGCGAATTTGGCGGCCTCAAAGAGGTGATGGAAAAATCCAAGGCCCTCGGCATGGTCACCTTCGACAGCGCCCTGTTTGATCTGGTGGTGGAAGGGGTAATTGAGGAAGAAGAGGCGGTGAAAAACGCCGACTCGGCCAACAACCTGCGCCTCAAGATCAAGCTGTGGAAGGAGAAGGGACAGATTGCCAGCAGCAGCGATGCCACCGGCTGGAGCCTCGAACCCACCAAGGACGAGAAGGGCGATTTTTTCTAACCTGTCCCTTGAGAACCCCGGGCCAGCCCGGGGTTCTCTTTATCCAGCACGGCTGGCCCGACTTATCCCTCAGCTCACGAAGATCACTGCCAGTCAGCACCAACGGCGAACGCGCTGGCAATACGCCACATACTCGTCGCCGAAACGGGCGCGCAGCAGCCGCTCCTCCGGCATGATCTGGAAGCGAGTCAGCCAGGCCACCAGCACGATTGGCCCAACCCAGACCCAACTTCCACCAAGATAACAGCCCCAGGCGGCCAGCCAGCAGAGCAGCCCCAGATACATGGGATTGCGACTGACACGATAGACGCCACAGGTCACCAGACGACTGGTGTGCTGAGGTTTGGTGGGGCTGACCGTGGTCTGGTGGTGACGAAATCGTTGCAGTGCCCCAAAGCCCATGATGGCCCCCGCCACGACCAGCACAGCCATCAGCGCCATTGCCCAGATGCCGGGCTGGCTCTCCCCTCTTAGCCACCACATGGCCCCGGCACAGAGCAGGAAGATCAGCGGTGGTGGCAAACGTAACTCAAGATTGACCATTTTATTCCCCTGACGAGTGTCGGCCGAACCCGTGTTGCGGTAGACTCCCAACCAGTCAGCGCCTGTTGAGAGTGACAAAGATCATAATAATAACAACAAGTTGTGGTTAAACCACCACCAATGTGGCCGACCCCGTCCAAACTATCCAACGCGAACAACAAAAAGGAATCACCATGCACAAGAAAACTCTGCTGGCTACCCTGATCTTCGGCCTGCTCGCGGGCCAAGCCGTTGCGGCTCCCTATCTGCCCCTTGCGACGGATCATCGCAGCGGCCAGGAGCAAACCGCCAGCAACGCCTGGTTGGAAGTGGATCTGGGCGCCTTTGAACACAATATCCAGACCCTCAAGGATCGCCTCGGCGAGAAGGGCCCGCAGATCTGCGCCATCATGAAGGCCGACGCTTATGGTCATGGCATCGACCTGCTGGTCCCCTCCGTGGTCAAGGCCAATATCCCCTGCATCGGCATCGCCAGCAATGAAGAGGCGCGCGTCGCCCGCGAGAAGGGCTTTACCGGCCGTCTGATGCGGGTGCGTGCTGCCACCCCGGATGAAGTAGAGCAGGCCCTGCCCTACAAGATGGAGGAGCTGATCGGTAGTCTGGTGAGTGCCCAGGGCATCGCCGATATCGCCCAGCGCCACCACACCACCATTCCGGTGCATATTGCACTCAACTCCGCCGGCATGAGCCGCAACGGCATCGACCTGCGTCTGGCCGATGCCAAGCAGGATACGCTGGCCATGCTCAAGCTAAAGGGGATCACCCCGGTCGGCATCATGACCCACTTCCCGGTTGAAGAGAAAGAGGACGTCAAGATGGGGCTGGCCCAGTTCAAACTGGACTCCCAGTGGCTGCTGGAAGCGGGCAAACTGGATCGCAGCAAGATCACCATCCACGCCGCCAACTCCTTCGCCACTCTGGCCGTGCCGGACGCCTACTTCGACATGGTGCGCCCGGGTGGCCTGCTCTACGGTGACTCCATCCCCTCCCACACCGAGTACAAGCGGGTGATGGCGTTCAAGACCCAGGTCGCCTCGGTCAACCACTATGCAGCGGGCAACACCGTCGGTTATGACCGCACCTTTACCCTCAAGCGTGACTCCTGGCTCGCCAACCTGCCGCTGGGCTACTCCGATGGCTATCGCCGCGCCCTCAGCAACAAAGCCTATGTGCTGATCCAGGGTCAGAAGGTACCGGTGGTCGGCAAGACTTCCATGAACACCATCATGGTGGATGTGACTGATCTGAAAGGGGTGAAACCCGGCGACGAGGTGGTGCTGTTTGGCCGTCAGGGTGAAGCCGAAGTGAAACAGGCGGATCTGGAGGAGTACAACGGCGCCCTGCTGGCGGACATGTACACCATCTGGGGCTACACCAACCCCAAAAAGATCAAACGCTGATCACGCGATATGAAAAAGGGCTCCCGCGGGAGCCCTTGTTGTTATTGCTTAATTGTCTGCCGCGCTCAAGCGGCCTTTTTACGGGTCACAAACAGACTCAGCCCCATGGATGCCAGCAGGATCAACGCGACTACGCCCAGTGCTATGCCGGTCGGGATCTTGAAGATATCCAGCAGCAGCATCTTGACCCCGATAAACATCAGGATCAGCGCCAGACCGTATTTGAGCAGGGCGAAGCGATCAGCCACACCGGCCAGCAGGAAGTACATGGCACGCAGACCCATGATGGCGAAGATGTTGGAGGTCAGCACGATAAAGGGATCCGTGGTCACCGCGAAGATGGCCGGGATACTGTCCACCGCGAAGATGAGGTCGCTCACCTCCACCAGCACCAGGATCAACAGCAGCGGGGTGGCATAGCGCACACCGTCACGCCAGACGAAGAACTTCTCCCCTTCCAGGGTCTCGGTCACCTTGAAACGACGGCGCATCCAGCCCAGCAGCGGGTTGTTGGCGAGATCAGGCTCCTTGTCGGCCGCCCACAGCATTTTGGCACCGGTCAGCAGCAAGAAGGCGCCGAACAGATAGAGGATCCAGTGGAACTGCTCGATGAGCCAGCTACCCGCGAACACCATACCGGCACGCATCACGATGGCACCCAGCACCCCGTACAGCAGCACCCGGCGCTGCAGCTCGGCCGGAATGGCAAAGTAACCGAACAGCATCAGCCAGACGAAGACGTTGTCCACTGCCAGCGCTTTCTCGATGAGGTAGCCGGTGAGGAACTCCAGCCCTTTCTGGTTGGCAATCTCACGGCCCGCGCTGTGATCGAGCCAAAGCCAGATGGCCAGGTTGAAGAGCAGCGCCACGCTGACCCAGATGAGGGACCAGACACCCGCCTCTTTGAGGGACACCTTGTGTGACTTGCCGCCACCGACAAAGCGTATGTCTATCCATAACAGGACCAGCACTATGCTGAAGAAACCGGTCCACATCCACCATTCACCCATGTTCACTTCTCCCAAAAACGACAAAACCCACGACCGAGAGGCGTGGGTTTGCGTTTGGAGCAGATACACCTTGCCTCTCGGCAAGGTCTCACTTACAGCTGATTTGCATCGACTGCCCGGCTGCCGGGTGCACTGCAGGAAATGGGTGCACCGTAATGACGACAAACCGGCGAGAAGTTACTCCCCTTGTTGCGCGGATAGTAGCAGCGGTAAAAGATAACGCCAAGAGGCATCTTCACTGCCGTCAAAAATAAATCGGGGCCCCATTAAGGAGCCCCGCAAACAGGTTCAACACATCCCCATCAGAGCGGATCGACCTTGAGGCAGGAGACCGCGTGATCGAAGTTCCCCTCCAGCACAGGGCGGGTCTTGGCGCACTCGGGGCCAGCCACCGGGCAGCGGGTGCGGAACACGCAACCGGACGGCGGGTTCATCGGTGAGGGCAAATCCCCCTCCAGGATCTGGATCACCTTGTTGCGCTCCAGCTCAGGGTCCGGGATCGGCACCGCTGACATCAGCGCCTTGGTGTAGGGGTGCAACGGGTTGGCGAAGATCTCCTTGCGGGTCCCCAACTCGACGGCGTTGCCCAGATACATCACCAGCACCCGATCGGAGATATGCTTGACCACCGACAGGTCGTGGGCGATGAAGATGAGCGACAGCCCCATCTCCTTTTGCAGGGATTTGAGCAGGTTGACCACCTGCGCCTGAATGGATACGTCAAGCGCCGAGACCGGCTCGTCGCAGATGATCATCTTGGGCTCGAGGATCAGCGCCCGGGCAATCCCGATCCGCTGGCACTGGCCGCCGGAGAACTCGTGCGGATAGCGGTTGACCAGGTTGGGCAAGAGCCCCACCTTGCTCATCATGGCGCGCACCTTCTCCTTCACCTCTTCCCGCGGCAGGTTGGGGTAGAAGGTGATGAGCGGCTCGGCGATGATGTCGCCGATGGTCATGCGCGGGTTCAGAGAAGCCAGCGGGTCCTGGAAGATCATCTGGATCTCTTTGCGCTTCTCGCGCAGGGCATTCTGATCGAGCTTGGTAAGATCGTCACCCAGCCACACCACCTTGCCATCGGTGGCAGGTACCAGACCAATGATGGCGCGGGCAAAGGTCGATTTGCCGCAGCCGGACTCCCCCACCACACCAAGGGTTTCACCCTCATAGAGACGCAAGGTCACCCCATCGACCGCCTTGAGATCGGACGGTTTGGCCCAAGGCCACGCCTTGCCACTCTTGATACTGAAGTGGACCTTGAGGTCAGACACTTCCAACAGCAATTTTTTGTCGGCACCCATTTAGTTGGCCCCCTTGTTCATGGCATCCGAAACCCAGTGACAAGCACGCTCCCGACCGTCGTTGAACGGGGTCAGGATCGGTGACTGCTGGCCGCAAATCTCGCTGACCCGGTGGCAACGCTCCTGGAAGGGGCAACCGGTGGGCAGACGCAGCAGGTTGGGCGGATTGCCCGGGATGGTGGGCAGCACTTCCCCTTCGGTATCGAGACGAGGAATGGCGCGCAGCAGGCCTTCGGTGTAGGGGTGGCTCGGGCGATAGAAGATATCGTCTACCTTGCCGTACTCCATGGTACGACCGGCATACATCACCAGCACCTTGTTGCAGATACCGGCGACCACGCCGAGGTCGTGGGTGATCATGATGATGGCGGTGTTGAACTCGCGCTTGAGCTCGTTCATCAGGGTCATGATCTGGGCCTGTACGGTCACGTCGAGCGCGGTGGTCGGCTCGTCGGCGATCAGCAGTTGCGGCCGGCAGAGCAGCGCCATGGCGATCATCACCCGCTGGCGCATGCCGCCGGAAAACTCGTGGGGATACATGCCCATCCGCTTGCGTGCTTCGGGGATCTTCACCGCATCGAGCATCCGTACCGACTCTTCGAACGCTTCCGCCTTGCTCACCCCTTTGTGCAGCATCAGCACTTCCATCAGCTGATCCTGCACCTTCATGTAGGGGTTGAGCGAGGTCATGGGGTCCTGGAAGATCATGGCGATCTTCTCGGAGCGGATCTTGTTGAGCTTGGACTCCGGCAGGTTGAGGATCTCTTCGCCCTGAAACTTGGCGGAACCGGTAATAATGCCGTTTTTGGCCAGCAGTCCCATGATGGCAAAGGCCGTCTGGGATTTGCCGGAGCCGGACTCGCCGACGATCCCCAGAGTTTCACCCGCAGAGAGAGAAAAGTTGAGGTCGTTGACCGCCACCACATTGCCGTCCGGGGTCTTGAACTCGACCCGCAGATCTTTCACATCCAGTAACTTCATATAAAAACTCCTTATCGATCTTTCGTGATGCTTTCCTGTCGACCCGATGCTCGATTAACGATCTTTCGGATCGAGGGCGTCACGCAGACCATCCCCGAGGAAGTTGAAGCAAAACAGGGTCACCACCATAAAGCAGGCGGGAAACAGCAGTTGCCAGATGGCCACTTCCATCGACTTGGAGCCTTCATCCAGCAGGGCACCCCAGCTGGTCATCGGTTCCTGAACCCCAAGGCCCAGGAAACTCAGGAAGGATTCAAACATGATCATCCCCGGCACCAGCAAGGTGGCGTAGACGGCCACGATACCGAGTACGTTTGGTACGATGTGACGGGTGATGATCTTCCACTTGGAGACGCCACAGACGTGGGCTGCCTCGATAAACTCCTTGCTCTTGAGGCTGAGGGTCTGACCGCGCACGATCCGCGCCATGTCGAGCCAGCTCACCGCCCCGATGGCGATAAAGATGAGCGCCAGATTGCGGCCAAAGAAGGTGACCAGCATGATGACAAAGAACATGAAGGGGAAGGCGTTGAGGATCTCCAGTACCCGCATCATCAGACTGTCGACCCGCCCGCCGATAAAACCGGAGGCCGCGCCATACAAAGTACCGATGATGACCGCCACCATGGCCCCCATGATGCCGACCATCAGGGAGATGCGACCGCCCAGCAGGGTGCGCACGAACAGATCGCGCCCCAGACTGTCGGTTCCGAAGTAGTGACCCGCTTCCATATCCGGCGGCGACTGCATGGCGCCCCAGTCCGGATCGTCAAAGGTGTATTGGGACAGATGGGGGCCAAAGATGACCGCCAGACCGATGATGGTCAGAATGATCAGGCTGGTCAGGGCCGCCTTGTTGCGCAGGAAACGGCGACGGGCATCCTTCCACAGGGAGCGCCCCTCCACCACTTCCACTTTTTGCGCGAACGCCTCGACGGCATCGCGTTTTTCAGTTGAAACAACCATGATGAACTCCCGAATTAGTAACGGATCTTGGGATCGATAAAGGCGTAGAGAATATCGACCACAGCGTTAAAGGTGATGGTGAGGGCGCCGACCAGAATGGTCAGACCGAGCACCATGGAGTAATCACGGTTAAGAGCACCGTTGACGAACAGCTGACCGATCCCCGGCAGGCCGAAGATGGTCTCGATCACCACGGAACCTGTGATGATGCCGACAAAGGCCGGGCCCAGATAAGAGACCACCGGCAACATAGCCGGACGCAGCGCGTGTTTCAGGATGATGTGGCGCAGCGGCAAGCCCTTGGCACGGGCGGTACGGATGAAGTTGGAGTTCATGGTCTCGATCATGCTGCCCCGCATGATCCGCGAGATGGCAGAGATGTAGTACATCATCATGCCGAACACCGGCAGCACCATAAACTGGATGCCACCCCCCTGCCATCCACCGGCAGGGAACCAACCCAGATGAATACTGAAAAACAGCACCAGCAAGGGCGCCAGCACAAAGCCCGGGATCACCACCCCGGCCATGGCCGACGACATCAGTAGATAGTCGATGATGGTGTTCTGTTTCAGTGCCGCTATGGTGCCGAAAGTGACCCCCAGCAGCACGGCGAAGAAGAAGGCCGTGGTCCCGATCTTGGCGGAAACAGGCAGCGCCTGGCTCACCAGATCATTGACGGTGAAATCCTTGTATTTGAAAGAGGGGCCCAAATCACCCTGCACCAGGTTGCCCAGGTAGGTGAGATATTGCATGCCAATGGGTTTGTCGAGCCCGTATTTGGCCTCAATGTTGGCGATGACTTCGGGGGGCAGTGAACGCTCGCTGGTAAAGGGGTTACCGGGGGCGAAACGCATCATGAAGAAAGAGACGGTGATCAAGACCAGCAGAGTCGGGATCGCTTCCAATAGCCGTTTAAAAATGAATTTCAACATAGACATTTCCTGTCCTGTACTGCTTCCAAATGGTCGCGGTTGTAATAAAGGCCCGCCGTCCGGCGGGCCCTGCTTGTTATGCGACTTGTTGCTTTAAATCAGTGAGCAATGATGTACATATCTTTGCTGTAGAGGTTATCCAGCGGGTTGGCCGGGTAACCGCCTACATAGGGTTTGACCATACGGGCAGTCACGTACTGGTAGATGGGGGCAATCGGCATGTCCTTGGCCAGGATCTCTTCAGCCTGGACGTAGAGCTTGTTGCGGGCAGCCACATCGACCTGATCACGGGACGAATCCATCAGCTTGTCGAACTCCGGATTGGAGTACTTGCCGTCGTTGTTGCCGTGGGTGGTCTGCATCAGATCCAGCATGGAGGAGGCTTCGTTGTAGTCGGCGATCCAGCCGGCACGACCTACGTCAAACTGACCCTGTTTCTTGGTTTCCAGGTAAGTTTTCCACTCCTGGTTGACCAGGCTCACCTGCACGCCCAGCTTCTTCCACATGGAGGCAACGGCCACAGCCACTTTCTTGTGGTTGTCGTCGGTGTTGTAGAGCAGCTCGAACTTCAGCGGTTTGCTGGCATCGAAACCGGCCTCTTGCAGCAGCGCCTTGGCCTTGGCATCACGCTCGGCCTGGGTCATCTTCGACCACTCGGGGGCGACCGGCTTGAAGCCATCGACGAAGTCCGGCACCAAGGTGTAACCGGGCGTCTGACCCTGACCCATCACCTTGTCGGCGATCACGTCGCGATCGATGGCATAGGAGAGCGCAGTACGGACACGCACATCGTCAAACGGCTTCTTCTTGACGTTGTACTGGTAGTAGTAAGTACCAACATAACCGGTCACTTTCAGCTCGTCCGGCTTCTCTTTCTTCATCTGCTTGAAGCGCTCGATGGGCATCTGATAGGTGATGTCCACTTCGCCCGCCAGATAGCGGCTCAGGTCAGCGTTGGTAGACTGGATGGGCAGATAGACCACCTTGTTGATGACGGTCTTGCCATCGTTCCAGTAGTGCTTGTTGCGCTCCACTTCGACGCGCTCGTTCACCACCCAGTTCTTCAGGGTATAGGCACCGTTGGATACCATATTTTCCGGCTGGGTCCACTTGTCACCGAACTTCTCGATCACCTTCTTCGGTACCGGATAGGTGGTGGTGTGGGAGAGCATGCTGACGAAGTAAGGGATCGCTTTCTCGAGCTGCACTTCGAAGGTGTAGTCGTCGGTCGCCTTCACGCCCAGCGTATCAGCCGGCTTTTTACCTGCGATGATCTCGGAGGCATTGGCAATGGTCGGGATCTCCAGATACCAGGAGTAAGGAGAGGCGGTTTTCGGATCAACGGCACGCTGGAAAGCAAAAACGAAATCGTGGGCAGTGACCGGGTCACCGTTGGACCACTTGGCATCTTTGCGCAGGTGGAAGACGTAGTGCTTGTTATCCTTGGTTTCCCAGGATTCAGCCACAGCCGGGAGAATTTCCCCTTTCGGGCCGGAAGCAACGAGACCCTCGAACAGGTCGCGCAGGATATTGGATTCGACCGTTCCTTCGGTCTTGTGCGGGTCAAGGGTCGCAGGCTCGGAGCCGTTGCCTTTTACCAGTTGCTGGACTTCAGCCAGCTTGGTTCCCGCCGGGACATCGGCAGCCTGAGCCACATTTACGCCACCAAACAGTGCAGCCACCAGCAATGTGTTAATCATTGTTTTTTTATGAGTCATTTCCCTACTCCAACAAGAACATTCCATGCGTTTTTAAAGTGACGGGGTTAAAACCCGCTCCCAGCATAATTCCCTGCCAATTCCGATAATGCAATAGATATTGTCAGGGTAATCGTCATTTTCTGGTCAAAAAATCAGCTAGCATGCGCTTTTTCAGTATTAAAACACCAGCAAAGCGCTCATTTTTCACACAAACGACCGATTCTAGAAAAGACCGGGCAAAAAGCAACCAATAAAAAGCCGGTCACGAGGACCGGCTTTCATAAAGCGGAGCTGGCTCACATCAGGCTGGGGAAAACCCCCTTGATACCGGCCACCATGATCTCGATACCCAGCGACATCATGATAAGACCCATGATACGGGTCACCACGTTGATGCCGGTGTTGCCCATGATCTTGAACAGCAGCGGCGCGGCGCGGAAGATGAGCCAGGAGCAGAAGGAGAAGACCACGACAACCACTGACATGCCGAGCAGCTGCTGCCAGTGGCTCTGGCTGGCGTAGACAATCACCGAGGAGATGGCACCGGGACCAGCCATCAGCGGCAGCGCCAACGGCACCACGGCGATAGACTCGCGCACAGCCAGTTCACCCTTCTCCTGTTTGTTGTGCTTCACCTCGCCCAGCTTGCCCTGCAGCATCGACCAGGCAATCAGGGTAATCAGCGACCCACCGGCAATACGGAACGATGCCAGCGAGATGCCAAAGCCATCGAGGATCAGCTGCCCCATATACATGGAGACCAGCAGGATCACCATCACCGCGATATTGGCGGTGGTATTGGTTTTCATCCGCTCGGCCTGGGTATGGTGGCTGGTCAGGCTGACAAACACCGGCAACAAACCAAGCGGGTTGATAATTGCGAACAAACCGACAAAAAACTTCAGATACAACGAGACGTCAATTGCTGCCATAGGCGCCTTCCAATAGAGTTTCGGGCCCAGCGGGCCAGTCCATTAATTTCGTGCGTAAATTTACATCATAGCCAGAGCGGGCACCAATCAAATAATCTCACCATTTTGAGGGTTTTTTAGTTAGTTCATCTAATGCATCCGCGCTAACTGGCATAAACCGATGCCAAAAGCCCTTTCTACCGCCCGACACGCGCCAGAAAAGTGAGCGCAAGCCTGCTTAATCATGACCAGAGAGTCCGACGATGACTGACCGAATGACCAAGCGACTCGAGAGAATCCAAGCTTTGCCTTCCTACTATTTCAGGCCAGACATCACTTCATTGACTCGGCAATAGAGCCACAATGCAAAAACCGGGAAAGGGGGCAGAAATGGCCCCCTTGGGGAATAAAGCGGATTAGTCATGGATTAAAACAACAATCATTTTTGCAACAAACGCTGGAATAAAGTGCGTTTGTCGGTGATTTTGAAACCAATTCACTCATATTTGCTAACCTATACCGCCACAATAGCTCTGTAACACTATGGCTGAGTGCAATTAACCACTTGATAAATGTGGTTTATTGCACTGCATTAACAAGTCTCTCACCTTTCCCTTTGATGCACATTCCGATAACATCAGTCAAACAAGGATTGTGAAATAAAATTTCTTTTGTTCTTTTGTTACACATGATCCAGATCAAGTTTTTCTGAGTCAGCCCCGCTCTATAATCGACTCAGAAAGCGATTTAGTAAGGCATGTGAAAAAGCTGTTGCAACGATACCGTCTTGACAGGGCGACTATAATTGCCGGGCATTGCCAACGTCTTACTAAACAGTTTTCAAATAATCAGGAGATAAACATGGCAGTAACCAATTTGGCTGAACTGGATGCACTGGTCGCCCGCGTTAAGGAAGCCCAGCGTGAATTCGCCAGCTTCTCTCAAGAGCAGGTAGACAAGATCTTCCGTGCCGCCGCCCTGGCCGCCAACAACGCCCGTATCCCCCTGGCCCAGATGGCCGTGGAAGAGTCCGGTATGGGTATCATCGAAGACAAGGTTATCAAGAACCACTTCGCCTCCGAATACATCTACAACAAGTACAAAGACGAGAAGACCTGCGGCATTCTGAGCGAAGATGATCAGATGGGTACCATCACCATCGCCGAGCCGGTAGGTATCATCTGTGGTATCGTTCCGACCACCAACCCGACCTCCACTGCGATCTTCAAATCCATGATCGCGCTCAAGACCCGCAACGCCATCATCTTCTCCCCGCACCCCCGTGCCAAGAACTCCACCAATACCGCTGCCAAGCTGGTACTGGATGCAGCTGTTGCCGCTGGTGCACCGAAAGACATCATCGGCTGGATCGACCAACCGTCTGTTGAGCTCTCCAACGCCCTGATGAAGCACGAAGACATCAACCTGATCCTGGCCACCGGTGGCCCGGGCATGGTGAAAGCAGCCTACTCCTCCGGTAAGCCTGCTATCGGTGTGGGTGCCGGTAACGTACCTATCGTTATCGACGAAACCGCCGACGTGAAGCGTGCCGTTGCCTCCATCCTGATGTCCAAGACTTTCGATAACGGCGTGGTCTGTGCTTCCGAGCAGGCAGTCATCGTTGTTGATGCCATCTACGACCAGGTTAAAGAGCGCTTTGCATCCCACAAGGGCTACGTGCTCTCCAAAGAAGATGCTGACAAGGTACGTAAAGTCATCCTGATCAACGGTGCCCTGAACGCCAACATCGTTGGCCAGCCAGCCACCAAGATTGCCGAGATGGCAGGCGTAACTGTACCGGCTGATACCAAGATCCTGATCGGTGAAGGCGTCAAGCTGTGTGCAGAAGACGAGTTTGCTCACGAGAAATTGTCCCCGCTGCTCGGTATGTTCCGTGCAAGCAGCTTCGAAAACGCCGTTGATATGGCCTGTGACATGGTCAACATCGGTGGTATCGGCCACACCTCAGGTCTGTACACCGACCAGGACCGCAACGCTGACCGCATCAAGTACTTCGGCGACAAGATGAAGACCGCGCGTATCCTGATCAACACTCCGTCTACCCAAGGCGGTATCGGTGACCTGTACAACTTCGCAATGGCTCCGTCCCTGACCCTGGGTTGCGGCTCCTGGAGCGGTAACTCCATCTCCGAAAACGTGGGTCCGAAGCACCTGATCAACAAGAAGACAGTCGCAAAACGGGCAGAAAACATGCTGTGGCACAAACTTCCGAAATCCATCTACTTCCGTCGTGGTTCCCTGCCGATCGCTCTGAGCGACCTGGAAGGTAAAAAGCGTGCCATGGTCGTAACTGACCGCTTCCTGTTCAACAACGGCTACGCCGATGAACTGGTCAGCCTGCTGAAAGCACAGAATATGGAAGTGGAAG
The DNA here is from genome assembly GCF_051919235.1 of Aeromonas sp. 95A. Classification (NCBI taxonomy): domain Bacteria; kingdom Pseudomonadati; phylum Pseudomonadota; class Gammaproteobacteria; order Aeromonadales; family Aeromonadaceae; genus Aeromonas; species Aeromonas sp. 95A. Next base: position 4,551,749 of record NZ_JBQBFC010000001.1, on the reverse strand, counting down.
TGTTCTACGAAGTAGAAGCTGACCCGACCCTGGCTGTGGTTCGCAAGGGTGCCGAGATGGCCAACTCCTTCAAACCGGACGTTATCCTGGCGCTGGGCGGTGGTTCACCGATGGATGCGGCCAAGATCATGTGGGTGATGTACGAGCACCCGAACACTGCGTTCGAAGATCTGGCCATGCGCTTTATGGATATCCGCAAGCGTATCTACAAGTTCCCGAAAATGGGCGTGAAGGCCGAACTGGTCTGTATCACCACCACTTCCGGTACCGGCTCTGAAGTCACTCCGTTTGCAGTAGTAACCGATGAAGTGTCTGGTCAGAAGTATCCGCTGGCTGACTACGAGCTGACCCCGAACATGGCCATCGTTGATGCCAACCTGGTCATGGGTATGCCGAAGTCCCTGTGTGCATTCGGTGGTATCGATGCCGTGACTCACGCCATGGAAGCCTATGTTTCCGTACTGGCTAACGAGTACTCCGACGGCCAGGCGCTGCAAGCCCTGAAAATGCTGAAAGAGTACCTGCCGTCCAGCTACCAGAACGGTGCCAACGACCCGATCGCTCGTGAGAAGGTGCACAATGCTGCCACCATCGCCGGTATCGCGTTCGCCAACGCCTTCCTGGGTGTGTGCCACTCCATGGCTCATAAACTGGGTGCCGAGTTCCACATTCCGCACGGTCTGGCTAACGCTCTGCTGATCAGCAACGTCATCCGCTACAACGCGAACGACAACCCGACCAAGCAGACTGCGTTCTCCCAGTACGACCGTCCGCAGGCTCGTCGTCGTTACGCCGAAGTCGCTGACCACCTGGGTCTGACTGCTGCCGGTGACCGCACCGCAGCCAAGATCGAGAAGCTGCTGACCTGGCTGGACGAGCTGAAGGCTACCCTGGGTATCCCGGCCTCTATCCGCGAAGCTGGCGTAACTGAAGCTGACTTCCTGGCCAAGGTTGACCAGCTGGCTATCGAAGCTTTCGATGACCAGTGCACCGGCGCCAACCCGCGCTACCCGCTGATCAGCGAGCTGAAGCAGGTTCTGCTGGACTCCTACTACGGTCGTCCGTTCACCGAAGCCGCTCCGGTAACTGCTGCCCCGGTTGAAGCCAAGGTTGAAGGCAAGAAGAAATCCAAGGCCTGATAACCAGCCCTGAGATAACAAGCCCGCGCACTGCGCGGGCTTTTTTTTATCTGCCACTTATCACAGAGCTCCTCTCTCCACCCGATTGCGGTAGTGCAGCCCCTAACGTCCCAACCAACCAACCAACCAACCAACCAACCAACCAACCAACCAACCAACCAACCAACCAACCAACCAACCAACCAACCAACCAACCAACCAACCAACCAACCAACCAACCAACTCGCCCCAGCCAATCCGTTATCGACATCCCAACCTGTGACTCTGTATTGATGGGCACCTCTGATAACAAGAGCACGCCCCATCACCTCCTCTCCCCTACCCGCAACGCAATTACCCTGACGGGCAGATGTGAGCAGTCAACGCAATCTCAAGAGCTAAAGGTGTGATAAACAGGATAAGCGGAGCCTCGCTAACGCAACGCAGCAGAACTGCGACTGGCGTACGTGCAGGGCCAACCGACTGGCAGGGACAGAGCAATGATAATGCGCAGAGAAAGCGGGAAAGACTGTCAGGGAAGAGAATTGTTGCACCGGATGCTCAACTGACACATCAGCAGTTGCCACGATGCAAAGATAAAAAAATGGCAGCTATCAGGCTGCCATCGGGAGAGCACAATTCAGCGATCAGAGGGTCGCAGCGACTTCATCGGAGATGGAGCCGTTGTGATACACCTCTTGCACGTCGTCCAGATCTTCCAGCATGTCGATCAGACGCATCAGCTTGGGTGCAGTTTCTGCATCCAGCTCCGCTTCGGTGGAGGGGATCATGGTCACTTCGGCGCTCTGGGCCTTGAAGCCGGCAGCTTCCAGACCGTCCAGCACGGTACCGAAGTCGTTCGGGGTGGTGTACACCTCGATGGTGCCATCCTCTTCGGTCACCACGTCATCGGCGCCCGCTTCCAGCGCGGCATCCATCAGGGCATCTTCGTCTACGCCCACGAAAGTCAGCAGACCTTTCTTGCTGAACAGATAGGCAACGGAGCCGTCGGTACCCAGGTTGCCACCGCACTTGCTGAAGGCGTGACGCACTTCGGCTACGGTACGGTTACGGTTGTCGGTCAGGCACTCTACCATCACGGCAGAGCCAGCCGGGCCGTAACCTTCGTACACGATGGTCTCGAGCTGTTCGCCATCGCCACCACCGGCGCCACGCTGAATGGCACGGTTGATGGTGTCGCGGGTCATGTTGTTGGTCAGGGCGGCAGTCACCGCAGCACGCAGACGCGGGTTGTTGGCCGGATCGGCATCACCCAGACGCGCGGAGGTAGTGATTTCGCGGATCAACTTGGTGAAGATCTTGCCACGCTTGGCGTCCTGAGCGGCCTTGCGGTGTTTGATGTTGGCCCATTTACTGTGACCTGCCATAGAGACTCTCCGTTATTTTTTAAATGTCAGTAACACTGATCATGACTAACCCAAGGGAAACACAGAGGCCGCACGGCGGCGGCCTCCGGTGCCGGTATCGGCTTACTCGTCGCCCTTGACGGTGGTTGCAATCGCCAGCTCACCCAGTTGGGCGGCATTGGCAAGGCTGGGGGCGTCTGTCATCAGACAGGCAGCCGCGGTCGTTTTCGGGAAGGCGATGACATCCCGAATGTTTTCGGTGCCGGTCAGCAGCATGCTGAGACGGTCCAGACCGAAGGCCAGACCGGCGTGCGGCGGGGTGCCGTACTTCAGGGCATCCAGCAGGAAGCCAAACTTCAGGCGTTGCTCGGCCGGGGTGATACCCAGGATATCGAACACGGTGGATTGCATCTCGCTGTTGTGGATACGGACAGAGCCGCCACCCACTTCGTAGCCGTTGATCACCATGTCGTAGGCGTTGGCGTAAGCACCCACCGGGTTGGCTTTCAGCTCGGCCGGGCTCATGTTGCTCGGCGCGGTGAACGGGTGGTGCATGGCGGCCAGACCACCTTCACCATCTTCCTCGAACATCGGGAAGTCGATGACCCACAGCGGTTTCCAGCTGTTCTCCAGCAGGCCCAGATCGCGACCCACTTTCAGACGCAGGGCGCCCATAGCATCGCAGACCACTTTCTTGCTGTCAGCGCCAAAGAAGATGATGTCGCCGTCGGCAGCGCCGGTACGAGCCAGGATCTCGCGCACGATGGCGTCAGAGAGGAACTTGGCAACCGGAGACTGCACGCCTTCGATGCCGTTGGCGGCTTCGTTGACCTTCATCCAGGCCAGGCCCTTGGCACCGTAGATGCCGACAAACTTGGTGTATTCGTCGATCTGCTTGCGAGAAAGCTCGGCACCGCCCGGGACTTTCAGGGCAGCCACACGGCCTTTCGGATCGTTGGCGGGGCCCGCGAACACGGCGAACTCGACAGCAGTCAGCAGATCAGCCACATCAACCAGCTCCATTGGCAGACGCAGGTCCGGCTTGTCGGAGCCGTAGCGACGCATGGCTTCGTCGAAGGTCATGATCGGGAAGTCGCCCAGATCCACGTTCAGGATGTGCAGCCACAGTTTGCGGATCATCTCTTCCATCACTTCACGCACTTGCGGCGCGGTCATGAAGGAGGTCTCCACGTCGATCTGGGTGAATTCCGGCTGGCGGTCAGCACGCAGGTCTTCGTCACGGAAGCACTTGACGATCTGGTAGTAGCGATCGAAGCCGGACATCATCAGCAACTGCTTGAACAGCTGGGGTGATTGCGGCAGAGCGTAGAACTTGCCCTTGTGCACGCGGCTCGGCACCAGATAGTCCCGGGCGCCTTCCGGGGTGGCCTTAGTCAGCATCGGGGTCTCGATATCGAGGAAGCCGTGCTCGTCCATGAAGCGGCGTACGAAGGCGCTGGCCTTGGCACGGGTCTTCAGGTACTTGGCCATCTCGGGACGACGCAGATCCAGGTAGCGATACTTGAGGCTGATCTCTTCGCTGTTGACCTGATTGAAGTCCAGCGGCAGCGGCTCGGCACGGTTGATGATGTTGAGTTCGTGGGCGAACACTTCGATGGCGCCAGTGGCCATGTCGCTGTTGCGCTGGGACTCGGGACGGGTGCGCACCACGCCGGTCACCTGGATGCAGAACTCGCCGCGCAGCTCGGAGGCCAGGGCGAACGCGTCCGGCTTGTCCGGATCGAAGAACACCTGAACGATCCCTTCCCGGTCGCGCATATCGATAAAGATCAGACCGCCGAGATCACGACGACGATGAACCCAACCGCACAATGTAATGGTCTGCCCTGCATGGGCCTCATTGACCTGTCCGCAATAGATAGAGCGCATGGACTTCTTCCTTCGAAATTGTAGAGAGACGGTTAACCTTGGGCCGCCGGGCACGACTGGCAAGCACCGTCTGTCTCACAGCTGGCCAGATTCTTTTTCTTACCCGGTTTGAAATCAGTCTCGTACCATCCGGTTCCCTTGAGCCGGAAGCCTGCCGCCGATATCAGCTTGACCAGATTCGGCTTGCTACAGGCCGGACAGTCGGTCAGGGGGGCATCGGAAAGCTTTTGCAGTTTTGCCAATTCATGGCCACAGACGTCGCAACGATATTCGTAGATAGGCATGGGTCACAAGAAATTGAAAAACAAAAGGGCTGGCATTATAGAGGAAAACCCCCTTTTGGGTAAAATGGCCAGCAGCCTCCTTTCGCCAGTTTTTTGCGCTCGATGGCAAAAAGCGGGCAAAAAATCGGCACGAATGCACCAAGAGCGAAGAGAATAGCCATCATGAGCCTCTATTTGGGCCTGCCACAGTGGTCCCACCCCAGCTGGCCCGGCCAGTTGCTAGGCCTTGGCGCCAAGCCTGCTGAACACCTCGCCCACTACGCCACCGTGTTCAATTCGGTGGAGGGCAATACCACCTTCTACGCCCTGCCGACCCCCGATACGGTACAGCGCTGGGCCGATGCGGTGCCCGATCACTTTCGTTTCAACTTCAAATTTCCGCAAACCATCAGCCACCAGAGCGATCTGGTGAGCGCAGACAAACAAGTCGCCGACTTTATTCGCCTGCTCGCCCCACTGCACGACAAGCTGGGGCTGCTCACCCTGCAGTTGCCCGCCCGTTTTGGGCCAGAGGGGCTGGCCAGACTGGCGGCCTTCATCGATCGGCTGCCGCGGGCGTTTCGCTACGCCCTCGAAGTGCGCCACCACGACTTCTTCGCCAAGGGGGAGGCCGAGCGGGCATTGAACCGACTGCTGATGGAACAGGGTGTGAACCGGGTGATGCTCGACAGCCGGCCACTCTTCTCGGTGCAAGCAACCACGCCAGCCCTTGTCGATGCCCAGGGCAAGAAGCCACGCCTGCCGGTACATCTGCTGGCCACCGCCAACGCCCCCATGGTGCGCTTTATCGGCCTGCCGGATCCGGCGGCCAATCACCCCTTCCTACCCAGCTGGTTCCCCCACTGGCGCCAGTGGCTCGCGGAGGGCAAGGACCTCTACCTCTATATACATACTGCCGACAACGCCCAGGCACCTGAGCTGGCCCGTCAGATCACCCGCTTGCTGGAGCAGGAGATGGCCCCCTGGCCGGGGGAAAACGATCGCGCACGGCAGGGAGTGCTGCGCTTTTAGCCAACCCATTCTGCGGCCATCGTTTCGCTGCAAAAAAAGTGCTTTTTTGTGGCGTGGCAAGCCCTGGCGTCAAGACAAACGGCCATCAATCCTCTACACTACCGCCCCAAGTAAGGGTCCGGAACATGGCCCGTACGAACAGGAACGGTCCAAAGGATTTCACGACCAGCCACCCCGTTCGTAAACAGGTGATAAATCTACTCTGATGGGTGTCACCCAACGACTCAATTGAACAATACAGCCGGGTGATGTCCCGACTGTCAGGTTGCGCCAGCATGCATACCAAAGATCAAATTTTTGCCGCCCCGATCGCCCGATTGGGAGACTTCTGTTTTGACGAACAGGTCGTCGACGTATTTCCCGATATGATCCAGCGCTCGGTGCCGGGTTACAGCAACATCATCTCCGCCATCGGCATGATGGCCGCCCGCTACGCCCAACCCGAGAGCCGACTCTATGATCTCGGCTGCTCACTGGGCGCCGCGACCCAGGCGATGCGTCGCCATGTCAGCCAGTCCGGCTGCCGCATCACCGCGGTGGATCTCTCCCACCCGATGATTGAGCGCGCCCGCGCCCACCTCTCCGGTTTCAAATCCGAGGTGCCGGTGGAGCTGGTGGAAGCAGATATCTGCGACATCGAGATCGAGAACGCCTCCGTGGTGGTGCTCAACTTCACTCTGCAATTTGTCGAGCCAGAAAAACGGGCCGCCCTGATCCAGCGCATTCACGATGGTCTGCGCCCGGGCGGGATCCTGATCCTGAGCGAAAAGTTCCGCTTCGAAGATGAACCGGTCAACGAGCTGCTCATCGATCTGCATCTCGACTTCAAGCGGGCCAATGGCTACAGCGAGCTGGAGATCAGCCAGAAACGCACCGCCCTTGAGAACGTGATGCGCACCGACAGCCTGCCGGTGCATCAGGCCCGTCTGCGGGATGCCGGTTTCGTCCATCAGGATCTCTGGTTCCAGTGCTTCAACTTCGGCTCCATGATTGCCATCAAATCCAGCGACGCCCAGCCATGATCGACTTTGCCAATTTCTATCAACTGATTGCCAAAAACCGGCTGAGCCACTGGCTGCATACCCTGCCCGCCCAGCTGCACGCCTGGCAACATGACAACCAGCATGGTGACCTGCCGCGCTGGAATCGCGCCCTCAACAAGCTGCCGCAGGTGGCTCCCGGCAACATCGAGCTGAAAAGCCGGGTCGAGATTGGCTCGGCCGAGAGCCTTGGCGAAGGTGAGCGCAAGAAGGTCGAGAGCCTGCTGCGCCACTTCATGCCCTGGCGCAAGGGGCCGTTCACCGTGCACGGCATCCATATCGATACCGAGTGGCGCTCTGACTGGAAGTGGGATCGGGTGCTGCCCCATATCAGCCCGCTCGAAGGCCGTTACGTGCTGGATGTGGGTTGCGGCAGCGGCTACCACCTCTGGCGCATGGTGGGTGAAGGGGCCAAGCTGGCGGTCGGCATCGACCCTAGCCCGCTGTTCCTCTGCCAGTTCGAGGCCATTCGCCACTTCGCAGGCAATGATCAGCGCGCCCACCTGCTGCCGCTCGGTATTCAGGAGCTGCCGGAGCTGCGTGCCTTTGACACCGTCTTCTCCATGGGGGTGCTCTATCACCGCAAATCCCCCATCGAGCACATCGAGCAGCTGCGCAATCAATTGAAAGATGATGGCGAGCTGGTGCTGGAGACGCTAGTGATTGACGGCGGTGTCAACGACGTGCTGATGCCCACCGATCGTTACGGCAAGATGCGCAACGTCTGGTTTATTCCCTCAAGCCACGCCCTCAAGCTGTGGGTCGAGCGCTGCGGCTTCACCGACGTGCGGATAGTAGACGAGAATATGACCAGCACCGACGAACAGCGTCGTACCGACTGGATGATTAATGAATCCCTGAGTGACTATCTGGATCCAGACAATCCGGCACTCACGGTAGAAGGACACCCGGCGCCGAAACGTGCCGTACTGATTGCCCGCAAGGCCAAAGACTAGCCGATGGCGATTCAGGAAGTTACACTGACCCAATTCCAGGAAGCACAGTTAAATGAATGACATGAAAAGCAAATTAAAAGGAATGACCCTGCTCTCCCTGCTTAGTCTCGGCGGGTGTGTCAATATGGAAAAAGCGCCTCAGGTCCCTGCTCTGACGCTGGCCGAGCTTCGTAGCGAGCTGAGCCAGAGCGAGCAACGCCTGCAAACATCCATGGAACAGCAACAGAAGCAGTATGTGCAGCAACAGCACCTGCTGGTTCAGCTCAACACAGATGTCACCAATATGAAAGAGTCCGTCAAGCAAGTAGACCACAAGCTCGCCACCCTCCCCTCCGAGCCGCCCAAGCCGATGGCCATCCCCACCGAGAAGTGCCCGGCCCCCAATCAGGGTCACACCATCGATGGCAAGCTGATGGTCGGTGAAGCCGAGTGGATCTGGGTTGATGCGGCCAACGACGCCTTCCAGGCGCGGGTCGATACCGGTGCGACCACCTCCTCCATCAGTGCGCAGGAGATCACCATTTTCGAGCGCAACGGCAAAAACTGGGTGCGCTTCTTCCTAAGCCATCAGGAAGTGGACGACAAGATCCAGATCGAAGCGCCGCTGGTACGCCATGTGCGGGTGCGTCAGGCCTCTGCCGACGATCTGGACCGCCGTCCGGTAGTGCGTCTGGCCGTGCGCATTGGCGACATGACCGAGAAAGCCGAATTTACCCTGAAAGACCGTAGCGACATGACCTTCCCTGTGCTGCTGGGTCGCGAATTTTTGAAAGACATCGCCGTGGTTGATGTGGCCCGCGAATATATCCAACCCAAACCCAAGCTCAAGGATGTGAAATAATCCATGGTTTCCCGTAAGCCGTTCTATTTGCTGGTAGCCCTGCTGTACATTGTCGGCCTGGGGATGACGATCTATCACCATATCGCGTTGGATGTGCCGCTGACGCCCGGTGAAAAGCGCCAGATCTGGTCCATCGAAGCCAAGCTGGAGTTTGAGGCGACCGGTGAGCCGGTGATCGCCTCCCTGGCCATTCCGGGCACCCAGCCCGGTTTCACCCTGATGAACGAGAACGCCGCCAGCCCCGGCTACGGCCTCTCCTTCGTCGAGAAAGATGGCGATGCCCGCGCCGAGTGGTCCATCCGCACCGCCTCTGGCCGTCAGGAGCTCTACTACCGCGTCGACATGATGGCGGATGCCCATGCCAAACCGGCCGCCAATCCGCAGCCGCCTGCCATCGAGAAGCAGATCGAGAGTGAGCCTTACGCCACCGCGATGAAGCAGATCCTCGAGCGGGCACAGGAGCGCTCTGCCGACGGCTACACCCTGACTCGCGAGATCATCAAGGAGATCGAGAAGCAGGAGCAGAACGCCGAGCTGCTGAAAAAGCACAAGAGCCGCGCCAACCTGATCGCCGAACTGCTCAACAATGCTGACGTCCCCACCCGCGTGGTGCATGCCCTGAATCTGGAAGATGGCCGCCGTCGTCAGGAGCTGGTGGATTACCTGCAGGTATTCAACAGCCCGACCGACTACAAGCTGTTCAACCCGCAAACCGGTGAACAGGGTCGTCCGGCCAACCTGCTGCTGTGGGAATACAACTCCGGCGCCCTGCTGGACGTAACCGGTGGTCACAACTCCCGTGTCAGCTTCTCGATGATCGAGCAGGAGCAGCCGGTGAGCGTTGCTCTCGCGCAGAAGTTCGAAAAATCAGAGATGATGAACTTCTCCATCCACAGCCTGCCGCTGGAAGAGCAGACCCTGTTCAAGGGCTTGCTGCTGATCCCGATCGGCGTGCTGATGGTGGTGTTCCTGCGGGTTCTGGTGGGGATCAAAACCTCCGGTACCTTTATGCCGGTGCTGATCGCGGTCGCCTTTATCCAGACCTCGCTGGTCACCGGTCTCATCGGCTTCCTGCTGATCGTCGGTACCGGTCTCATCATCCGCTCCTATCTGTCGCGGCTTAACCTGCTGCTGGTCGCCCGAATATCGGCCATCATCATCATGGTTATCTCGATGATCGGTATCTTCTCCGCGTTCGCCTTCAAGCTGGGGCTGACCGACGGCATGAAGATCACCTTCTTCCCGATGATCATCCTCTCCTGGACCATCGAACGGATGTCCATCCTGTGGGAAGAAGAGGGCCCGAAAGAAGTGTTCCGCCAGGGCGGCGGCTCTCTGCTGGTTGCAGTCATCGCCTATCTGGCCATGGATAACGAGCTAATTCGTCACCTCACCTTCAACTTCCTCGGCCTGCAGCTGGTGCTGATGGCGACCGTGCTGTTGATGGGTAACTACACAGGCTACAAGCTGAGCGAACTGAAGCGCTTCAAGCCGCTGGTAGACGAGATGAAATCTGGCGTCACCCCGGGTAAGGACAAGTAACCGATGTGGTTCTGGGAAAAATACACCACCCCGTGGAGCCTGTCCCAATCAGGCATCCTCGGCATGAACAAGCGCAACCACTCCTACATCAGCCGCTACAATCCGCGCAGCCTCTATCCGCTGGTGGATGACAAGCTGCAGACCAAGCAAATTGCGCTGGATGCAGGGGTCACCGTGCCTGAGCTTATCGGTACCATCCGTGCCCAGCACGATGTGGGTCGCATCACCGAGCTGGTAAAAGATTGGCCGGGCTTCTGCATCAAGCCGGCTCGTGGCTCGGGCGGCAAGGGGATCCTGGTGATCCTGCGTCAGGAAGATGGCCTCTTCTACAAGCCCAACGGCAGCGCCTCCAACGGTCAGGATCTGGAGCGCCATGTTTCCAACATTTTGGCGGGGCTCTATTCGCTTGGCGGCAAGCCAGACGTGGCACTGGTGGAAGGCCTCATCAACTTTGATGATGTGTTCGACGGCTACTCCTTCGAAGGGGTACCCGATGCCCGAGTCATCATCTTCAAAGGGTTCCCGGTGATGGCGATGATGCGCCTCTCCACCGCCGCCTCTGACGGCAAGGCGAACCTGCACCAGGGCGCCGTGGGGGTGGGTCTGTGCCTGCGTACCGGTCGTGCCCTGCGGGCAGTGCAGTTTGGCAATCCGCTGCGCCACCACCCGGACACCGGCCTCGACCTCTATGAGCTCAAGGTCCCACACTGGGATACCCTGCTCACCCTGGCGGCCTCCTGCTATGAGATGTCGGGTCTGGGCTATATAGGTACTGACATGGTGCTGGACAAGTTCCGCGGCCCCATGCTGCTGGAGCTCAACGCCCGTCCCGGCCTTGCCATCCAGATCGCCAACGGTCGCGGCCTGGTGCCCAATCTCAAGACCATCGAGAAGCTGGGGCAGGTGAAGATGAACGTGGAGCAGCGGGTCAATTTCGCCAAGGATCACTTCGGGATCTTTGAGGAATAACACCTCCGCTTGTGAACTGAGCGCGCCTATGGCGCGCTTTTTTTATGGCTCATGTTTGTCTGTCGGCATATCCCCCATCCAGCCATAGGGGCAGCACCTCATTTCGAAACAACGAGTACGCCAGCGAACGGCTGCTTGGAATAGCGATGGAGTGAGAAGAGTGTGACCGCAATGTCAGGGGATGGATAAATCTCAGATATAAAAAAACCGGCGCCAAGACGCCGGTTCTTCAAGGAGAGTACGACCCGATTACAGGGAGTCAGCATTCTCGGACAGGTACTTGGCAACGCCGTCCGGAGAGGCTTGCATACCTTTTTTGCCTTTTTCCCACTGAGCCGGGCACACTTCGCCGTGCTCTTCGTGGAATTGCAGGGCATCGACCATGCGCAGCATCTCGTCGATGTTGCGGCCCAGCGGCAGATCGTTGACAACCTGGTGACGAACGACACCGTTCTTGTCGATCAGGAAGGAGCCACGGAACGCCACGCCGGCTTCCGGATGCTCAACGTCATAGGCTTTGCAGATTTCGTGTTTCACGTCGGCGATCAGCGGGTACTTGACCTGACCGATACCGCCATCTTCCACTTTGGTGTTGCGCCATGCGTTGTGGGAGAACTGGGAATCGATGGAAACACCGATCACTTCCACGCCACGCTTCTGGAACTCTTCATAACGGTGATCGAAGGCAATCAGCTCGGACGGGCAGACGAAGGTGAAATCGAGCGGATAAAAGAAGACAACGGCAGCTTTGCCTTTGATGTGGGATGACAGGTTGAATGAATCAACGATCTCGCCATTACCCAGAACAGCTGCGGCGGTAAAATCGGGTGCGGGACGGCCTACCAATACCATATTCAATTCCTCTTTATGTGAAGTGAACAATCCGGTGAGGATTGGGCTACCTAGAGCCAAGTCCATCTAATTCAAGCGACAAACTATAGACCCGGTGGTAGATTAGTTAAATCAAATTAAATAGATAGCATTAATCGGGTTTTTCTATGCAACGTTGGCCCAGCCTCAAACAGCTGCAATATCTGGTCGCTCTCGATGAGCACAAGAACTTCAACCGCGCCGCCAAGGCCTGTCATGTCAGCCAGTCGACCCTGAGTACCGGGATCCAGACGCTGGAGGACATGATGAACCTGCAACTGGTGGAGCGGGACCACAAGAGCTTCATTATGACCCCGGTCGGCATGGAAATCGTCGAGCGCGCTCGCAATTTACTCTCCGATGCGCGGGATCTCATGGAGCTCGGGCAACATCAGGGCGGCGTGATGCAGGGGACGGTACGTCTTGGCTGCATTCCCACCATCGCCCCCTTCCTGCTGAGCAAGCTGCTGAAAGAGTGCAGCAAAACCTATCCTGACCTCGAATTGTTGCTGCGTGAAGACACCACCAGCAATCTGCTCAAGCAGCTGGAACAGGGTCAGCTCGACTTGCTGATCCTCGCCCTGCCCATCGAGATCGGGGGATTTCACTGCAAGACCGTCGGCCAGGATCCGTTCCACATGGTGATGCCCGCCAGCATGGCGGCCGGTCTGCATACCCCGTTCGACTACAAGGAGCTGCCCAACCAGAGCATCTTCCTGCTGGAGCGGGAGCACTGCCTCACCGAGCACGCAGTGAGCGCCTGCCGCCTGCGGGACAAGAGCAAGATCAACCCGTTCGCCGCCACCAGCCTGCACACCCTGGTACAGATGGTGGAAGCGGGTCTTGGCACCACCTTCCTGCCGCAGATGGCCATCGATGCTGGCATCCTTGCCAACTCCGATCTGGTGGCCATCCCGCTGCCGGGAGAGACCTCCTATCGCGAGATCGGGCTGGTCTGGCGCCCCAGCACCACCCGGGTGCAGACCTTCTACAAGCTGGCCGAGCTGCTTAAACCGCTGATCAGCCACAACGAGTGACAACAAACGCCAGCCCTCGGGTTGGCGTTTTTCAGTTCCCCACCACATTTTTCCTCTCGAGACTAGGTCTGGAGCCAGATCCCTGTTTATGATGGAAAAGTTGTCGCGTGCCCTCCTGCCCCCAGAACGATTTGGCAGGATATGGCGCTCGATAAATGTCTCGTTTGGTAGACCCGTCCGTGGAGAGAGCCCGATGTATCGCAAGCTGCTGCTATCCCTGCTGACTCTGCTGCTGGCCGCCTGTTCCAGCACGCCGGAGCCGCCTCCGGCCCCCCGGCAGAGCAGTGCCTTTGATGGCTTCTACCAACAGTGGCGCGGTGTTCCCTACCGCATGGGCGGCGCAAGCCGCGCGGGGCTAGACTGCTCCGCCTTCACCCAGCTCGCCTACAGTCAGGTGCTGGGCTTCAACCTGCCAAGAACCACCGAATCTCAGGCCAGCATTGGCAAACCGGTGGATCGCTACCGGCTGCAACACGGGGATCTGGTCTTCTTCAAGACCGGCTGGCAGCAATACCATGTGGGGGTCTACACAGGTGCCGGCGAGTTTATTCACGCCTCCACCAGCAAGGGAGTGATCCGCTCCCGCCTCGACAACGTCTACTGGAACAGTCGCTACTGGCAGGCACGTCGGGTGACCCAGTAACCGCTCAAACGCCTGCTTGCGGCACAAGTCGCGTGCCGATACTCTCCGTCAATCCCTGTCGCGATGTCGGGACACACAACCCGCGCTTATAACTCAATTGGACCCAAAGCCTGCATATCACACCATTTTGTGATAAGGTGGTGGCCAATTTTTAACACTTTTGCCTTTTTCTCATACGCTCTCTGTCCTGATTGACAACACGCGCGGCGAAAGTGGAGTGTGGCGCAACACTGCCGGACGGGTGTCCCACAGCTGCAGTATCAAGGGTTAAATAGATAAGGAGATCGTGCAATGAAACAGTATCAAAGCTGGCTGGGGCAATACCTGATGAGTCGCCGTGACGGTGACCACGCCATGGCATGCGAGATGGCGAGTTCCATCTGCGAGTTCTGGCAGCAGCAGGGTGATGAAAACGAACTGGACAAGTGGCAGCAGATTTATCAGAACCATCTGGAAAAGACCACCTGATCCCAACCGTTGCCTTGCTGCCAGCCACGGTTGGCAGCAAGGCCACTCGCGACCAACCACCATCAGCCAACCCCTCTCCCCCAATTTTCCCGCTACGTTAAACCGCAACCTTCGTTAACTCGCGTTTTGCCGCCTGCATGTTGCTCTCTTGCGTACCAGCCTCTGTTCATTCCATCTCGGCAGCCATTTCCTGCGCCCAGTCGATAAAGGCCTGGATCTTGGGACACGCCCGATTGGGCAGGGTCGCCATGTAATAACGCTGCTCGCACTTGATCTCCAGCCCGGCAAAAGGGGCCACCAGCTCGTTGCGTGCCAGTCGCTTGCTCACCAGATTCTTGCGCCCCATGGCGATCCCGGCGTGATTCATGGCGGCGATGATGGCGAGATCCGAGCGATCAAAACCCATGCTCAGCTGGCATGCCTCGAGGCTGACCCCGGCGTGGCGAGCCCAGCAGCTCCATTCATCGGTATCCGAGTCAAATCCCCATGCCTGCCGATCATGAAGCAGACGGCACAAAGACAAGTTGGCGGGATTACCGACAAGCCCGTGCTGCTCGGCATATTCCGGGCTGCAGACCGGCAGCATGAACTCATCCATCAGCGGGTGGATGGCAAGCCGCTCCGGGCTCTTCTCATCGAAATAGAGGGTCAAATCGATGCCATAACCATGCAGGTTGATGTTCTCGTTACCGGTGATGATATTGAGCTCGATCTGCGGATGCAGGCGGGAGAAATCCGCCAACCTGGGCACCAGCCAGCACTGGGCGATGGAGGGACGCGAATAGATGGTCAGGGTACCGGAGAGCTCCTGATTCTTGATCTCCAGGATCTCCTGATTGATGAACTCCAGCGAAGATTTGAGCGCCCAGAACACCCGCTGCCCATCCGCCGTCAGTACCACCTTGCGGTGAAAACGCTCAAAGAGCTTGAACCCCAGCTCCTCTTCCAGCGCGCTGATCCGGTGACTCACGGCACTGGGGCTCAGCGACAGCTCATCAGCTGCCATAGCAAAGGATCCGTGGCGGGCGGCCGCCTCGAAGGTGTGCAGCTTGGCCAGCTGGTAGCCACTCAGCAGCTTGTTGCGCGATATGTAATTATCCCCGTTATACATTCATCCCCCTCTTCGCAATGGCCGCCGATGATACACCCACAGGCCACCTTCAGGATGAAACCAAAAGACCCAAAGAGTGTGATTTCGATAAATTGTGACCAATGTAGCGCCTTTGCATCACCTCAGCTCATCCAAGTGGTCGATTTCATCATTTGTCAGCCCCGCCTCATTTTCATTCAATAAGCGCATAAACAATCACACACAACAGATGTCGAGGCGCAGTATGAGTTCAGAGGTATGGGTCATCGCTACCTTGCTAAGTAGCATCATTCTTATCGTGGTTACCATAGTGAAGGGCAAGGTGCATCCTTTCCTCGCCCTGCTGCTGGCGAGCTTCTATGTCGGCACCCTGATGGGGATGAACCCGGTCAACATGGTCAATGCCATGGAAGCGGGCATTGGCGGCACGCTAGGCTTTCTCGCCGCCGTCATTGGTCTTGGCACCATACTTGGCAAGATGATGGAGGTGTCAGGGGCGGCGGAGCGCATCGGCCTCGCCCTGCAGAGATGCCGCTGGCTCTCGCCGGATGTCATCATGGTACTGGTGGGTCTGGTGTGCGGCATCACCCTGTTTGTCGAAGTCGGGGTAGTACTGCTGATCCCGCTCGCCTTCTCCATCGCCCGCAAGACCAGAACCTCGCAGCTGACCCTGGCCATTCCGCTCTGCACCGCCCTGATGGCCGTGCACTGCATAGTGCCGCCGCACCCGGCAGCCCTCTACGTCACCAATCAGCTGGGGGCTGACGTCGGCTCCGTCATCGTCTATGGCCTCGCGGTCGGGCTGTTTGCCTCGCTGGTTGGCGGCCCGCTGTTCCTCAAACTGCTGGGCAACCGGCTCCCGTTCAAGGTGGTACCCGATGCCTTTGCCGACATCAAGGCCCGCGATGAAGCAACTCTCCCGACTTTAGGCGCCTCGCTCTTTACCGTGCTGCTGCCCATCCTGCTGATGCTTGCCAAGACGGTCGCCGAGCTCAATATGGAGCACGCCAGCCACCTCTACACCGTGCTGGAGTTTATCGGCAACCCCATCACCGCCATGTTTATCGCCGCCTTCACCGCCTACTACTTGCTGGGGATCCGCCAGCAGATGAAGATGAAAGGGCTGCTCAACAAGACCGAGGAGTGCTTCTCCTCCATCGCCAATATCCTGCTCATCATCGGGGCGGGTGGCGCCTTCAACGGCGTGCTCAAAACCAGCGGGCTGGGCGACTCTCTGGCCACTATCCTCTCACAGTTGGATATGCACCCGATTCTGCTCGCCTGGCTGGTGGCTATCGTGCTGCACGCCGCCGTGGGCTCCGCCACCGTCGCCATGATGGGCGCCACCGCCATCGTCTCCCCCATCATGGCGCACTACCCGGATATCAGCCCGGAGATCATGACCCTGGCCATCGGCTCCGGTGCCATTGGCTGCACCATGGTGACTGACTCTCTGTTCTGGCTGGTCAAGCAGTATTGCGGCGCCACCCTGAACGAAACGCTCAAGTACTACACCACCGCCACCTTGGTCGCCTCCCTGATGGCGCTGGCCGGTACCTTCCTGCTCTCCTTTATCGTGTAACAAGACCGAGAACACTATGAAAAACATCGACGTACAACAGCTCACAGCGCAATTTCCACTGGTGCAATCCCTGATCGCGCTTGAGCCAGTCACCTGGTTCAACCCCAACACCACCACTCTGGCTGCCGGTCTGCCCTATGTGGGGCTCGATAACAACAATGTGGCGGACGCTTCCGCTCGGCTGGCCCGCTTCGCCCCCTACATGTGCGAAGCCTTCCCCGAGACCCGCACCAGCAACGGTATTCTGGAGTCCGAGATCGCTGCCATTCCGGCGATGCAGGCTACGCTCAACCTGCGCTACGGGGTTGAGGTCACCGGTCGACTGCTGCTGAAAAAAGACAGTCACCTGCCCATATCCGGCTCCATCAAGGCGCGCGGCGGTATCTACGAGGTGCTGACTCACGCCGAACAGTTGGCGATCAAGGCGGGACTGCTCTGCGAAGAGGATGACTATCGCAAACTGTTCAGCGACGAGTTTCGCCAGTTCTTCAGCCAGTACAGCATCGCAGTGGGCTCCACCGGCAACCTTGGCATGTCCATCGGCATCATGAGCGCCAAGCTCGGCTTTACCGTCACCGTCCACATGTCAGCCGATGCGCGGGAGTGGAAGAAGCGCAAGCTGCGTGAACACGGCGTCATCGTGGTCGAATATGCCGAAGATTACGGGGTGGCGGTGGAGCAGGGGCGCAAAGAGGCCGAGCGCGATCCCAACTGCTTCTTTATCGACGACGAGAACTCCCGCACCCTGTTCCTCGGCTACTCGGTGGCGGGCGAGCGGGTGAAAACGCAGTTCGACCAGATGGGCATCAAGGTGGATGCCGACCACCCGCTGTTTGTCTACCTCCCTTGCGGCGTGGGTGGCGGCCCGGGCGGCGTGGCCTTTGGTCTCAAGCTCGCGTTCGGAGACAACGTCCACTGCTTCTTCGCCGAGCCCACTCACTCCCCCTGCATGTTGCTGGGGGTCCACACCGGATTGCATGATGCCATTGCGGTGCAGGATCTGGGCATCGATAACCTCACCGAAGCCGACGGCCTCGCGGTAGGTCGCGCCTCCGGCTTCGTCGGCCGCGCCATGGAACGACTGCTCGATGGCTTCTACACCCTGAGCGATCAGGAGATGTATGACCTGCTCGGACTGCTGGCGCGCGATGAGCAGATCACACTCGAACCTTCTGCTCTGGCGGGTATGGCTGGCCCGTGGCGGGTGGCAACCAATCCCGAGTGGCTCACCGGGCGCGGTTGCGATGCCGCAACCATGGCACAGGCCACCCATCTGGTGTGGGCCACCGGCGGTGGCATGGTGCCCGCCGAAGAGATGGCAAAGTACCTGGCCAGCGCCAAGATCTAGGCTGTTTTGCCACTTTTATCTGCAAATCAACCCGCCATCACGGCGGGTTTTCTGTTTTGGGAACAAGGGGATGGGGCAGTTCTGTCGCAATCCATGGCGACAATTTCCCCAAGTTGGTCAGTTTGTGCTAAAATGGCGCTCATTTTTTGACATCTCGCGTCACGTTCGCCGCCAGATTGCCCATCGGGCTCTCTGCCCGGGTCGTGACTTTGCACCATCATGCCTGATGATGCTCCCCCCAGGATGAGCCGACAGGCTCCCATCAAGGTGGGCACCCTCAAGGGCACATGAGATAAGGAGATCGGGTAATGAAACAATATCAAAGCTGGCTGGGAGATTATCTGATGAGTCGACGTGACGGAGATCACGCGATGGCTTCGGAACTTGCCAACACCATCTGCGCCTTCTGGAAGGCCCAGGGTGATGAAGCAGAAACCAGCAAATGGCAGCAACGCTATCAGCAACACGTAGAGCAGGCGCAATAAGCCCCTTCACTCTTTCGCGATAAAAAACCGGCGCACATGGCGCCGGTTTTGCGTTTCTGGCAAGCAGCAGATTACATCTGGTCGATCATGTCCTGAGCAAACTGGGAGCAGGAGCGCAGGGTGGCCCCTTCCATCAGACGCTCGAAGTCATAGGTGACGGTCTTGTTTCGGATCGCCGCTTCCATCCCCTTGATGATGAGATCGGCCGCTTCGACCCAACCCATGTGGCGCAGCATCATCTCGGCAGAGAGGATCAGGGAGCCCGGATTGACCTTGTCCTGACCGGCATACTTCGGTGCAGTACCGTGGGTCGCTTCGAACAGGGCCACGCCGTCACCGATGTTGGCACCCGGCGCGATGCCGATACCGCCTACCTGAGCGGCCAGCGCGTCGGAGATGTAGTCGCCGTTGAGGTTCATACAGGCGATGACGTCATACTCGGCCGGACGCAGCAGGATCTGCTGCAAGAAGGCATCGGCGATGACATCCTTGATGACGATGGTCTTGCCGGTTTTCGGGTTCTTGAAGGAGCACCAGGGGCCGCCATCGATCAGCTGGGCACCGTACTCGTTCTGGGCCAGAGCATAACCCCAATCCTTGAAGGCACCTTCGGTGAACTTCATGATGTTGCCCTTGTGCACCAGAGTCACGGAGTCGCGATCATTGTCGATGGCATACTCGATGGCGGCACGCACCAGACGCTCGGTACCGGCTTTGGACATCGGCTTGATGCCGATCCCGCAGGACTCGGGGAAGCGAATTTTCTTCACGCCCATTTCGTTTTGCAGGAAGGCGATCACCTTGTTTGCTTCGGCGCTGTCGGCCTTCCACTCGATACCGGCGTAGATGTCTTCGGCGTTTTCGCGGAAGATCACCATGTCGGTCAGATCAGGACGTTTCACCGGGCTCGGGGTGCCGTCGTAGTAACGCACCGGGCGCAGGCAGATGTAGAGATCCAGCTCCTGACGCAGAGCCACGTTGAGAGAGCGGATACCGCCACCGACCGGCGTGGTCAGCGGGCCCTTGATGGCTACGCAGTATTCGCGAATGAAATCGAGGGTTTCGGCCGGCAGCCAGGCACCTTCGCCATAGACATGAGTCGACTTCTCGCCGGTGTAGATCTCCATCCAGGCGATCTTGCGCTCGCCCTTGTAGGCTTTCTCGACCGCAGCATTCACCACATTCAACATGGCCGGGGTTACGTCAACACCGATGCCATCCCCTTCAATAAACGGAATGATCGGATGGTTGGGAACCTGCAGCTTGCCGTTGGCATCGACTGTGATTTTCTGACCTTGGGTCGGGATTACTACTTTGCTTTCCATCGGCATCTCCTAACTTCCGTTTGTTATCAACTTGTTTGTTGCGCGCGGCCATCTTAGCCCATTCATTTTCATAATAAAACGACAAGAAAGCATGTCAGACCAAAGAGGTAGCCACCCGCCAGTGCGCCGTCACCACGCCTTCCCGACACAGCCCCGTTATCCCTCCAGCTCGCTGGCCGCAGCCTGCGGCTGACTCAGGGAACGGTACTGGGAAGGGGTCAAGCCGGTCTTCTGTTTGAACACCCGGCAGAAGTAGTTCACGTCACTGTAACCGCAGCGACTGGCCACCTCTTCAAGACGAAAGCGGTACTTTTTCAGCATGAATTTGGCCCGATCGATCCGCACCCAGCTGATGTAATCGGCAAGGCGCATATGACCCTGCTCGCGGAACAGGTGGGAGAGATGGCTGGCCGAGACGTTGAAACGATGGGCGATGGAGTCACGGGTGATGGAGCGGTGAAAGTTCTCCTGGATATAGATGCAGATCCCGTGAAAGAGCTCTGCCCCCCGTGGCCGATCCGTGGCGGACTCCAGCAACAGCTGACGGGCACTCGCCAGCAGAGCCTGCAGCAGGTGATCATCGGTGGGGGAGCGACCGGGATCCTCGGTCAGTACGTTCAGCGCCGCCAAAATGTGTTCGATCACATGGCCCACCCGCGCCATGATGCTGTGCTTTTGCACATCGAAAAAGTCCGGATCTTCACGGCGCTTGCTCACCAGACTGAACCCCAGCTGGCGTTTGCCAAACAGCAGGCTCAGCACCGAGCAGTCGGTGGTCCAGAGCGGCTTGTTCCAGCCGTTGGGAGGGATATAGAGCGCCTGTCCCGGCAATACATTGATCTCTCTGACCCCCTCCTCCCTGTCCCAAATTTGGTTGAGATACTCGCCGCTAAAGACCAGCTCGAGGCGGGGAAAGTTGACCTGATAGCTGAAACTGGGTGGCACCCCCTGTTCACTGGCAAACCAGATTTGGTCAAATGGAACCTGTTCGCTCAGGGCTCCGTCGAGCAGTTGGCTGAAGATGAGAGACATGGTGATCCTGATCAAGAGAGAGGCAAGCGGTTGCGGCGCGCGCGACCGCCCATGTTATAGTCCGGTCCACAGCAGTAATGCCACCCTTTTCTGCACCCGATTTTCTTCAAACTAGACGAGGCGTCCCTTATGAGCAGTAGCGATCTGCCCTCCTTTCTGTTGATGCAAAACCCGATTCAAGGCTATGACTGGGGCAGTCATGACTCCCTCACCACCCTGTTTGGCATTCCCAACCCGCAAGGCAAACCCCAGGCCGAGCTGTGGATGGGGGCTCACCCCAACGGCTGCTCCGAGGTGACGCTGGCGGGCAGTGTGCAAAAGCTCTCTAAGGTGATCGACAGTGCTCCGGCCGCCGCGCTGGGTGAGGCCACCTTTGCCCGTTTTGGCAGCCTGCCGTTCCTGTTCAAGGTGTTGTGTGCCGAGAAGGCTCTCTCCATTCAGGTGCACCCGAGCAAGGCTCAGGCCGAAGCGGGCTTTGTCAAAGAGGAGGCCGCAGGCATCGATATCAAGGCGAGCAATCGCAACTACAAGGACCCGAACCATAAGCCGGAGCTGGTCTTTGCCCTCACCCCCTATCAGGCGATGAACGGCTTTCGCGCCATCCCGGCCATTCTGGCACTGTTCGAGCGGGTCAATCTGGCGGCCATAGCCGATCTGACCGCAGCCCTTGCCGCCAGCCAGAATGAAGCGGGCCTGCAGCACTTCTTCCACCAGCTGCTGGTACTGGAAGGGGCGCGCAAGGAGGATGTGTTGGAAGGACTGCTGGCCTATGCCGCCGCCCATCAGGATGAGGAGACGTTTGCCCTCATCACCAGTCTGGCGGCCCAGTACCCGGGAGATGTAGGCCTCTTCTCGCCGCTGCTGCTCAACGTGGTGACGCTTGAGCCAGGTCAGGCGATGTTCCTCGATGCCTGTACCCCGCACGCCTATGTGCGCGGCACCGGCCTCGAGATCATGGCCAACTCCGACAACGTGCTGCGCGCCGGCCTCACCCCCAAATACATCGACGTGGCAGAGCTCTTGGATTGCACCCGCTGCTTGCCCAAGCCGGATGACCAGATCCTGCTGGCCCCCCGCTGTGATGGTGCGGTACAGCACTTCGACGTGCCGGTACCTGACTTCACTTTCAGCGTCTACCCAGCTGGCGAGCATCAGCTCACCACTGCCAGCGCCGAGATCCTGTTTGCCATCGATGACACAGTGACCCTCAAGCAAGGCGAACAGTCACTGCGTCTGGATAAAGGGCAATCAGCCTTTATTCCTGCAGCGACTGGCAGTTATCAACTGCTGGCCGAAGGGCGGGTCGCCCGCGCCGGCAACCGCTGCTAATCAGCATAAGAGCCGACTCTCGTTGGAGGGGGAATATGCCTCCCCCTCCCAACAGAGCAATATGGCCTACCAGTCAAGTCCGTCTGTATCTCTACTGCTCTCTTATGCCTACCTTCCTTCAGGCATCTCGCTCTGAAGTCCATCCCTGACTGCATCCTGACCACAACCAGCTCCACAGGTTTGTCGCCTGAGCTTGGCGCACCCCTGATGCAGATGACTGGGTCTGCTGAAACGAAGAAAATTCCAGCCTGCACAAGCAACGGCGACACTCTGAGTATCCGAAAAAATGGAGGCAATAAAAATAACAACTCTACTCTCTACTATTTTCATCCCCTGATGAAAACTAAAACAGCACATTGATGCATCGCCATTAAACCTTTCCCAGGCCATCATCATTCGGTCTGTAAACATTTAGCAGCCGTAGTCATACAGAACCATTAATAATGCAAACGAAAGGAATCTCTTTTGAATTTTCGAGATGCGGCCCTATTTTTTAGTCGTTCTATAATTTAACTCCAAGCAGATCATTCGAAATTTGTCGAAAATAATAACTCAATAAAAAAACAAGCTGTTGATATATAACTCCTTTCTTTTACGCCACACCTTCAGGCTGACATAATCCGTAATAAAGCCAGGCTGCATTAACTGACAATCCAATCAATTTAAAGGCAGGATAATGAGAGATTTGATATTTATTTTTTGATATGCCAGCCAAACCTCATTGCAGTAAAGAAATAGACCTTAAATACCCTCTGTGATTAAGATCTCTTTTATTTGATTTATTTTTAAGGTATCACATCTATTCGCCGCTATAAATTTCACACAAAGATCCCCTGACAAAAATAGATAAAAGAGGATATATGCTGACAAAAATGACAATTGGGCAAAAGCTGACCATGGCGTTTACCACTCTCGCTTTGTTGATGCTGGGTTTTGCCTGGTTTGCCACTTTACAACTCTCCAATATTTACCGTGACGCCAGTGAGGTCAGCGATAATATCGTTCCCTCCATCCGGGCATCCAGCCAGATGCATGTGTCCTTGCTGGACGCGCGCCGTGCCGAACTGAACATGGTGATAGATGCACTGGGCAAGGATCCCGACTCCCTCAACAGCAGCACACAGTCTTTCGAAGCGGCAAAGAGTCAGTACATGGCCGCCGAGCAACGGTATGGATCGATGCCTTTCGTGTCGGAGCGAGATCGCAACATGTTTGCAGAGCTGAAAACTGCAGCAGCCAAATATTTTTCAGCCCATAGTGACTTGGAAACAGCCATACGGCAGGGAGATATTGCCAAGGTGCAGTCGCTGATCAAAAACGAATCTCGTGCAGCCCTCGAGCAGGCCGGACAGGATGGTCTGGAGCTTCGCAAGGAGAACGATCGGGTTGCCAACCTGCTGACCAAGCAGAGTGAGGCTTCCTATGAACGGGCAAAACTGCTGAGCACTACAGTCGGTGCGCTAACCTTGCTGTTCGTCGTTATTGTGGCCTGGTTGCTGATCCGGCAGATCCGAAATCCTGTGATGACCCTGCTGGAGCAGACCCGCCAGGTGGCGGCAGGCAACCTCACCAGCCAACTCGACATGAAGCAATTCTCCCATGACGAACTGGGTAAGCTGGCTCAAGGGTTCAACGAGATGCAATCCAATCTGCGCATGCTGGTCAACGAGGTCTCCGGCTCGGTAGTGCAGTTGGGCGCGGCCGCCGAAGAGATCAGCGCGGTGGCACAGCAATCGGCCAACAACATGGGCGCCCAGCAGCATGAGCTCAATCAGCTGGCCACAGCCATGAACGAGATGCAAGCCACGGTACAGGAGGTGGCCCGCAACACCAACGACGCCGCCAGCGCAGCAACGTCGGCCAGCGACACAGCCGCACAGGGCAGCGAGACCGTCAATGACTCAATCGGCAGGATTGAAAAGGTGGCTACCGCCATCGAAGAGACTGCTCTGGTGATCCGCCAGCTGGGTGATGACAGCCGAAATATCGGCATGGTGCTTGAAGTCATTCAGGGGATTGCCGAGCAAACCAACCTGCTGGCACTGAATGCGGCAATCGAGGCAGCCCGAGCCGGTGAACAAGGTCGTGGTTTCGCCGTGGTAGCAGATGAAGTCCGCACTCTGGCCAAACGAACCCAAGACTCCACTTCCCAGATCAACCACATCATCTCCGAACTGCAGCAGCGTGCTAACGAAGCGGGCGTAACCATGCAACAGAGTCAGGATATGATGTCCGAGACGGTCCACACTGCTCGCGAAGCGGGAGCCTCTATTGCCGAAATAAGCAGCTCGGTTAACAGTATCTCCCACATGAATATTCAGATTGCCACCGCAACTGAAGAGCAGGGGGCGGTAAGCGAGGAGCTCAATCGCAATGTAGTCAACATCAGCAATGCCTCGGAAGAAGTGGCGACCGGCGCCAAACAAATGGCTCAGGCTTGCAACGACCTCAACCTGTTGGCAACACAACTGCAGGAGGTTGTACGCAAGTTTCGGACATAACGCCCGATTCTCCTCCCCTCATTAATCAGCTCAATAAGGCTGAAGCACTAAACAGCCCGCCATCCATAAAAGTGGCGGGCTTTGTTAAATAAGGGCTCATGCAAAACCCAAGGACACCGATGATGAACATAACAAGTGATCAGTAGATGGATTAACTCACATCAAGAGCTGCTCTCCCTCTTTCTGATTGTTCTCTCAACGCGTTTTGCCAGCACCTTCACATTTTCCGCCCTCAAAGTAGCACACAAATCTCCATACCTCCGAAGGCAAAACCTTTTCGACGCACTCATGCAAGTAGCAAGACGCATTCATAATTAATTGTTTTTATTAAAAAAATAAAAACATCGGTATGAGTTGGCTTTCATGATGATATGCGAGCTGGGTCACATGACGACTTGCACAGCACAAAAATCCAGTAAACGGCACATTTGTCCGATTTCGGCACCGCGCCAACGGGAGAACAATATCCAGGTCAATCGTTCCCCCCATCATGCGGCTCGGCAACGGAGCCAGGAGAGTAATATGTTACCCACCATGACCAACGGCAGACTCATCTGCCTGGAGTTGAAGGCCACCAGCAAGGAGGCTCTGTTCGACGAGATGGCACAGATGCTGGCGCGCGATGGCGCCGTGTCTGATCAACAGCAATTCGTCAAGGATATCTGGGCCCGCGAGCAGCTGGACTGCACCGGCTTCGAGCAGGGTGTCGCCCTGCCCCACGCCAAGAGCAAGGCGGTCAGCCGTCCGGCCATAGCCATCGGTGTCAGCCGTCAGGGTATCGAGTACGGCGCCGAAGATGGCAAACCGACCCAGCTTATCTTCATGATCGCCTCCCCGGATGGCGGTGCCAACCACCACATCGAAGTGCTGGCCGAACTCTCTACCCGTCTGCTGGAACCCGGTTTTATCGAGCAGATGAAGGCGGCCACTACCGTCGAGCAAGCCCTGACTCTGCTCAAGCAAGGCCCGAAAGCGGAAAAACCGGCGCCAGCCGCCAAACCGGCAGCCACTGCCCCGGCGGCCCCTGAAGAGCGCACCTTCAAGGATCGCCTCAATACCATGAAGCAGCACCTGCTGTTTGGTACCTCCCACATGATCCCCTTCATCGTGGCAGGCGGTGTGCTGCTCTCCCTGTCGGTGATGATGAGCGGCAAGGGCGCCGTGCCGGAAGCGGGCTTCCTCAAAGACATGGCCACCATGGGTATCGCCGGTCTGACTCTGTTTACTGCCGTACTGGGTGGCTACATCGCCTACTCGCTGGCTGACAAGCCGGGCCTGGCCCCGGGCATGATCGGCTCCTGGATTGCCGTTCAGCACTATCAGACCGGTTTCCTCGGCGCCATTCTGGTGGGCTTTATCGCAGGTTTCGTGGTCAATCAGCTCAAACGGATCAAGCTGCCTGACTCCATGACCTCCCTTGGTTCCATCTTCATCTATCCGCTGATCGGTACCTTCCTGGTGTGTGGCATCGTGATGTGGGGGATCGGTGCCCCGATCGCCGCCATGATGGAAGGGATGAACCACTGGCTCTCCAGCATGGCGGGCTCAGGTAAAGTGATGCTGGGTGCCATTCTGGGTGGTATGACTGCCTTCGATATGGGCGGCCCGGTCAACAAGGTTGCTACCCTGTTTGCCCAGACTCAGGTCAACACCCAGCCCTGGCTGATGGGCGGCGTCGGCATCGCCATCTGTGTGCCGCCGCTCGGTATGGCACTGGCGACCTTTATGTCTCCGAAGCGTTACAAGAAAGAGGAGCGTGAATCCGGCAAAGCGGCCGCCATCATGGGTATGATCGGTATCAGTGAAGGTGCTATCCCGTTCGCCGCCGCTGACCCCATGCGCGTTATCCCGGCCATAGTCGCAGGCGGCATCGTCGGCAACATCACCGGCTTCATGATGCACAGTATCAACCACGCCCCCTGGGGTGGCTGGATTGTCCTGCCGGTTGTTGAAGGCAAGATGGGCTACATCCTGGGTACCATCCTCGGCGCCCTGACCACCGCCATCATCGTCAACCTGCTGAAGAAGCCGGTGAGCGAAGAAGATGACGTGACCGCCACCCAAACCAACTTCGAAGTCATTGAAGCGGAAGGAGAAGCGGACGTACTGGCCATCACTGCCTGCCCCTCTGGCGTGGCCCACACCTTCCTGGCCGCCAAGAGCCTGCAGAAGGCCGCCGCCAAGCAGGGGATCAAGATCAAGGTCGAGACCCAGGGAGCCAACGGCATCATCAACCACATCACCGCCAAGGATGTCGCCAACGCCCGCTGCGTCATCTTCGCCCACGACGTGGCTATCAAGAACCGCGAACGCTTCACCAATATCGAGGTCATCGATGTGAAGACCAAGGAGGCGATTCACAATCCGGAAGCACTGCTGGCCCGCACGCTGGGCAACAAGGCAAACGCCGCCTGATAGCCGTCAGACACCACCTATAACAAGGGGCCCATCGCGGGCCCCTTTTCGTTGCCTGCCGAGCAACCGCATATCATCCCACCGACCAAGCCACTGATTTAAAACATATTAACCAGTCACATCACGGATCTTGGCGAGCCGTCACAGAACGGTGACGTGTAAAAAAACAGCAATTGAAGCGCTGGTCAGATCTCATGTCAAATGGCTCCACCTACTAAACTGGAGCATCACAAAAATGATAAAAATCAATAAATTGGTTCTGGCTGTTACCCTCACCCTCACTGCCCCCCCCTTGCTGGCCGCCCATTGGGAGTGCGGTGAGCATGTGCGCTTCGGCCTGCCCTCCGAATCGGATCAGAAGCTCTGCCGTGAAGGGTATGCCGTCGGCTACAACTACGACTACAAGGTGGCGGACTGGGTCTCCTACCGGATGACCGCTCAGAGCGCACAGGGCACAGTGCCGCGCAAGGATGCCTTCGCCGAGGACAGAGAGATCCCGGTTGCCTACCGCGCCACTCTCTCCGATTACAAGGGCTCGGGCTACGACCGTGGCCATCAGGCCCCGGCGGGGGACATGAAATCGAACAAGAACACTATGAAAGAGAGCTTCCTGCTGAGCAACATGACGCCGCAGATCGGGGTGCTCAACCAGAAGGCGTGGCGCGTGCTGGAGGACAAGGTGAACAAGTGGGCGGTCTCCCGCAAGGATGTGCAGGTGATCACCGGCCCCATCTTTACCGGCTCTGAAGAGTCCATCGGTCAGGGTGTGGCGATCCCGAGCGCCTACTACAAGATCGTGATGGACCCGGCCAGACTGCAGGCCATCGCCTTTATCATGCCGCAGGAAGAGGTGCCCATCAGCCAGATCGCCGACTACCGGGTCTCGGTACGCGAGGTGGAAGAGCAGACCCAGCTCAACTTCTTCAGCGATATGCCCGAAGAGCAGCAAGAGACGCTGGAAGCCCGCGTCTCCCAGATGTGGAACTGACCGCGAATACTCATCAGCAGATAGATTGACACCCCATCTATCTTGCATCGCGATAGATAGAGGGAGGGGCCAGCGCCCCTCCGAGCAGGGGGAGTCACGCTCCCCCTGTCCCTTTCAGATGGCTGCTGAACCGTTGCGGCCACAGGTGTGGCATCACTCGACGACTCGCCCCGACTCACAGTTTGCCACGCCGTTAGCTGGTATATTGCCCTCTCTTTGGCACTAACAGACTGAATTGACGCACATTTGCCTTATCCCATCGGCCCACAAGCCGCTGCGCCACGGCGCGATTCAGCCCGACAGAGGACCTTTTGATGAAACAGACCCTTCTAGCCCTCACCCTCGGCGGCCTGCTGGCGCTCTCGCCCCTCGCCCTGCAAGCGGCCGAGAGCTCGATGCAAATGGAGCACGACCTCAATACCCTGGTCAGCAAACGCCAGGCGGTGGACATGTTGCTCGGCGAAGCGCTGCAAATCTACAAGTCGCCAGCCAAGATCTCCCACGCCGGTTTTACCGCCAAGATGCCGAGCAATATGGAGCTGGTGACCGAGCGGCTGCTGGCCGCCTACCAGCTTGAACCCTACCGCACCGACCTGCTCATCTCGGCGGCCAACGCCCAGATCTACAATGGCAACCTGAGCCGCGCCATCACCTTGCTGGAGCAGGCGCAAGCCGTCGCCCCCGATGATCTCGACATCAACAGCTATCTCGCCATCTGGCAGCTGGTGAAGGGTAACAAGGAGGCTTCCCGCAGCTATCTGGCGAAAGTGGCGGATCGCAACAGTGGCCGCGCCGCCGATCTGGAGGAGATCATCGCCCGGGTGCAGCGGATCACCGCCGCCCCGCTGCAGACCGAACTGACCGAGGATCAGGTCAAGGCCAGCAGGGAGGGCAAACGCGCCATCGTCACCCTGGGCTACGCCCTCAATCCCGACGGCAGCATGGACAAAATCCTGCTGGGCCGCCTGCAAACCACCCTTGAGCTGGCCAAAGCCGATCCGGAAGCGCTGCTCATCCTGACCGGCGGCGTGCCCCAGAACCGCCAGACCGAGGGCAAGCTGATGGCTGACTGGCTGGCCAACCACGGCATCGACCGCAGCCGCCTGATTGAAGAGAACTACGCCACCAGCACGGTGGATAACGCCCTCTACAGCGCCTATGCCCTCGCCCGCCACCAGATTGACTATGCGGTGCTGGTAAGCTCCGCTAGCCATGTACGCCGCGGCCAGACGGTGCTGGAAATCGCCTGCGACCAGATTGGCCCGGCCAACCTCAAGGTGGCGAGCGTCAGCTACCCCGACAAGCCCCTCGAGGAGCTGGCCACCCCGAGCGAGAGCGAGCTGCTCGGCATCTATCGCGACGCCCTGCGCACCTACGGCATGTGGAGCTACCGCTCCGCCCCGCTGATCGAGCGTTGATCGGCCATCAAAACGAAAAAGAGAGGGAGGCGTGATGCCTCCCTCTCTTTTTATTGACCGATGATTGGCCAAGCCGCGCCCGTTAGCTGACGATAAAGCCCTGCGAGGGGGCCGCTTTGGGATCGTCACCGAAGCGGTTTGGCCCCTTCTGGCCATTGCAAACCATAAAGTAGATAAGCACCAGGGTGCCGATAATGGGGATGAGCCCGAGCAGCAGCCACCAAGCGCTGCGGTCGGTATCGTGCAGGCGACGGGACGCCACCGCCAGCGATGGCAGCAGCACCGCCAGCGAATAGATGGAGCTGATCAGCTCATTGTCGCCGCCAATCAGCTTGTCCACCATGCCGAGCAACAGCATGACGATGACGTTGCACAGCACGAACATCCAGTATTCGGTGCGACGGGCCCGCCCGCTGAATACCGCATATTGCTTGAGGACCGAGATATACCAGTTCATTGCGCCTCCTGAGTGGCCTTTATGCCTATGAATAAAAAAGAGAGTCGATAAAACAAGTAGTTAAGAGCTTAGCGCGATCATCCCCCCGAGTCGACAATGATGCCCGAACGTCTCCCAAACTAATCAGCTGCGGCAATCATTGACCGACCGAGCCGGAAGATAATTTGCCCTGCAACAGGGAAAATCACCCCCATCAGCGCATCACTCTCGTCACAAGCAGGAAAATGGTGCTTAATAATCCATTAGCAATCGTATGGACTCAGCGTGAGGATAGCGGTAGATTCGGCGCCCAATCCTGAACAGGATCTGTGTCTCCCTCCCATAATGAATCCACTTATTCATTACTTCTCCTAACACAGGGATAGCCATGAGTATTACACGCAGAGATTTTCTCAACGGCGTTGCCATCACCATTGCGGCAGGCGTCGCCCCCATCAATCTGCTCAAGGCTGCCGAAGGCGGCAGCACGCTGGCGGATAAAACCCTGGCCTACCCGCCCGCCCTCACCGGCCTGCGCGGTAACCACCCGGGCTCCTTCGAACCGGCCCACAGCATCGCCCGTGACGGCAAGCAGTATGATTTTGCCAATATTCCCCTAGAGGGAGAGTACGATCTGGTGATCGTCGGCGCCGGGATCAGCGGTCTGGCCGCCGCCTGCTTCTACCAGCAACTGCTCGGCGCGGATAAAAAGATCCTGCTACTCGACAACCACGATGACTTCGGCGGCCACGCCAAGCGCAACGAGTTCACCACCCCCGATGGCCTGCGTCTGGGTTACGGCGGCAGTGAATCCCTGCAATCGCCGCGTTCGGTCTACAGCCCGGTGGCGCTCGGTCTGCTCAAGGCGCTGGAGGTCAACATCGACGAGCTGGCCGCCGGTTTCCAGCAGACCTTCTATCCGGATCTGGGGCTCAGCCGCGGCGTCTATTTCGATGAGAAGCACTTTGGCGTCAACAAGATAGTGAACGGCGATCCGGGTCACAACGTGGCGGACGATATCCCCCGCGATCGCCTGAACGGTCGTCCGCTGGCAGAGTTTATCGGTGACTTCCCCCTCGATGATGCCGACAAGGCCGCCCTGTTGGCCCTGCACGAATCGAAGATCGACTACCTGAGCGGCATGACCCGCGAGCAGCAGGACGAGTGGGTGACCCGCAACAGCTACACCACCTTCCTGCGCGATAAAGTGGGCCTGAGCGAGCGGGCGATCACTTACTTCCAGCAGCGCACCAACGATTTCCAGGCGGTCGGCATCGACGCCACCGCCTGCGCCGATGCGCGTCTGTGCGCCTTGCCGGGGTTCGACGGCCTCAATCTGACGCCACTGGATGCCGAGGAGCAGGCGGAACTGGACGACCCCTACATCTTCCACTTCCCCGATGGCAACGCCGGTCTCACCCGCCTGATGGTACGCAAGCTCATTCCGCAGGTGGCGCCGGGTCACACCATGCAGGATGTGGTGCTGGCCAAGTTTGACTACAGCAAGCTCGACCTGCCGGAGCACAAGGTGCAACTGCGCCTTGGCAGCACGGCGCTGCAGGCCAAAAACGTGCGCCTCGCCGACGGCAAGCTGGCGGTGGATGTCACCTACATCAAGGAGGGGAAACTGCACCGGGTGCGGGCCAAGCAGTCGATCATGGCTGGCTACAACATGATGATCCCCTACATGGTGCCCGAGATGCCGGAGCCCCAGAAGGAGGCGCTGCGCCAGAATGCCAAGGCGCCGCTGGTCTACACCAAAGTGGTGATCAAGAACTGGCAAGCTTTCGTCAAGCTGGGGGTACACGAGGTCTACTCCCCCGCCGCACCCTACAGCCGGGTCAAGCTCGACTATCCGGTCAGCATGGGTGGCTACGAGCATCCCAAGAGCCCGGATCAGCCGATGTGCCTTCACATGGTCTATGTGCCGACCCTGCCGGGCAGCGGCCTCTCGGCCCGCGAACAGTCCCGCAAGGGGCGCGCCATGATCCTCGGCATGCCGTTCGAACAGCATGAGCAGATGATCCGCGAGCAGTTGCAGGGGATGCTGGGCAGCGCCGGTTTCAACCATGAGCAGGATATCCTCGCCATCACGGTCAACCGCTGGTCTCACGGTTACTCCTATGTCACCAACACCCTGTTTGATGACGAAGCGCAGTGCGAAAAATGGATTGAACTGGGTCGCCAGCCGATCGGCAACATCACCATCGCCAACTCGGATGCAGGCTGGAGCCCCTACGCCCACGCCGCCATCGACGAAGCGTGGCGCGCCGTCAACGAGCTGGTAGCCATGAGCAAGGGAGGTGCCCAATGAGCCGCGCCCTGTCACTGACCGCCAGCGCCCTGCTGCTGGCCCTGCCCGCCCTTGCCGCCAACGCAGCCCCCGCCATGTCGGCGGGGGAATACGTGGCCAAGCTGGGCGATTGCGCTGCCTGTCACACCAGCGAAACCAGCAAGCCGCTGGCGGGCGGCAAAGGGTTCCCGACCCCTATCGGTACCGTATTTGCCACCAACATCACCCCCGACAAGACCCACGGTATCGGCAACTACAGCCTGCCGGAGTTCATCAAGGTGATGCGCGAAGGGGTGGCCCGCGATGGCCATCGCCTCTATCCGGCCATGCCCTACACCGCCTACGCCAAGATGAGCGATAAGGATCTCGAAGATCTCTATCACTACCTGATGAAGGAGGTGCAACCGCTGGCCATCGCCAACAAGGAGAGCGACATCCCCTGGCCCCTCAACATGCGCTGGCCGCTGATGGGCTGGAACTGGGTCTACCACGATGACAGCCGCTTCACCCCGGTGGCGGGCAAAAGCGAAGAATGGAACCGTGGCGCCTATCTGGTGCAGGGTGCCGGTCACTGCGGCAGCTGCCACACTCCGCGCGGGCTCGGCATGC
This sequence comes from Aeromonas sp. 95A, assembly GCF_051919235.1. NCBI lineage: Bacteria > Pseudomonadati > Pseudomonadota > Gammaproteobacteria > Aeromonadales > Aeromonadaceae > Aeromonas > Aeromonas sp. 95A. Next base: position 4,518,862 of record NZ_JBQBFC010000001.1, on the reverse strand, counting down.
AGGAGAAAGCGCTGACCGAGGCGGATCCCGTCTACCTGAGCGGGGCGGCGCTGGATGGCTGGTATGCCCCCGACATTCGCGGCAGCCGTTACAGCAAGCAGGCGCTGATCGACCTGCTGAAAACCGGCCGCAGCCAGCATGAAGCGGTCGCGGGCCCCATGGGGGAAGTGATCACTCACAGCAGCCAGTATTTCAGCGACGCCGATCTGGCCAGCATCGCTACCTATCTGACCGATCTGAAAGATGAACCGGTGGCGGAGAAAGGGGCCCGCGCCTACGCCAGTGCCAGCGGCAAGGCGGACTACGCCATGTACTGCTCCACCTGTCACGGGGTCAACGGCCAGGGCAATGACCACGTCATCCCCTCGCTGGTCAACAACCGCACCGTGCTGGCGAGCGATCCGTCGAGCCTGATCAACGTGCTGCTGCACGGCGCCGAAACACCGGTCACCCACGGCCATCTGGGTTACCACATGCCGGGCTATGGCTGGACCATGGATGACGAGCGGCTCGCCGAGCTGGTCAACACCCTGCGTGCCTCCTGGGGCAATGAAGGCACCGCCGTCAAGGCGGCAGCGGTCAAGGCCCAGCGCGAGCTGCACGGCAAGGAGTAAGGGCTGTCAGCTCTCTCTTGGCCAAGTGCCATAAGAAAACGGGCCTCCACTGGAGGCCCGTTTGCTATTGATGAACCACGTTCCGGTGCTTATCCCTTGCGGGATTTGGGCCCCGGCAGCGGCGCCGTTGGCTGGCGGTAATCGCCATAGGGGAAGATATTGCGAAACCGCTGAGCCACCGGCTCGGGGATGGAGCGGGAGAAGATCAGCTTCACGCCATCGCCATCGCGCTGCCCCACAATGCGCCCACGCACCGTGTCGTGGCGCAGGATCTGCTTGGCGTGCTCAATAAAGGCGGGTGACACCTTGCCCTGCTTGACCACCACCTTGCCGGGGGCAAGGCGGATCTCGAACAGGGCGCCACGCCCCAGCTTCATCAACCACCAGATCAGCGCAATCGCCACTATCAAGGAAATCCAGGCCATCTTCATCCCTCCCAAGCTCTTGATATAAGGCAGTATAAGCGGCCGTGCGCTCCGATTGTTTGGCGCCGATCACAGCCCCCGCGTCAGCGCAATAGCGCCTCTTTGCTCAGCAATCCTTCCCCCAGCCCACCAGCGTCTCGCGATAGAGCGCCAGCAAGGCTTCATCGCACACCGCCACCCCGACCTGCTGCGGGCGATAGGCTGCCCAGTCATCGTGGGAGTGGCGTTTGCCATCGAACTTTTGCAGGGTGTGGCCGATGGCCGGGCCGCTGGTGATCACCCGCACCGGCCCTTCCCGCAGGGTAAAGAGGGTCGGGTCAATGACATAGGCGATAGCGGACGGGTCGTGAACGTGGCAACCGGAGAGCCCCAGCTTCTCCGAGTAGAAGCGCAGGTAGAAGCGGCTGACATCCCACAGGAAGCGGCCCGGCTCCCCCGCCTTGTCCCTGAGTTCATCCAGATAGGCGCTGCTGAAGAAGCTCTGCTGGGTCACGTCCAGCCCGATGATCACCACCGGCCAGTCGGCGGTAAAAACCCGGTCGGCGGCATCGGGATCGTCGTGGATATTGGCTTCGGCATAGGGGGTCACGTTGCCACGATGGCCGTTGACGCCAAAGGCGCCGCCCATCACTACCACCTGTTTCACCAGCGAGACAATCTCGGGCGCCTGTTGTAGCGCCAGCGCCAGATTGGTCAGCGGGCCGATAGTGACTATGGTGATCTCCCCCGGCGCGGCTTTCACCGCATCGACAATATATTGCCAAGCGGGGCGAGGATCCGGAGCGATAGTCACCTCCCCCGCCTCCATATCGCCAAAGCCGCTCGGGCCGTGGACTATAGTGGTGGGGCCAACCGGCTCGCGCAGCAGCGGGGCAGCCGCGCCTTTGGCCACATCTGCTTTCATGCCGTACTTCTGCTTGAGCCAGAGGGCGTTGCGGGTGCCATTGTCGATAGTGGCGTTACCAAAAACTGTGGTGATGGCGAGCAGCTCGATGGCGGGGTGGGCCTCGGCAAACAGGATGGCCATGGCATCGTCGATACCCGGATCGGTATCCAGAATGATTTTATGGGTCATGAGAAATTCCTACGGTGACAAACCCTGCGACAAAAGGGAGAGTCTACCCGGCTGACGGCCCCATATCCCGGCATGGGATCACAGAGCGGGCCTTTGCTCCCGACAACGACACGCTGCTGACGACAATCTGCATAAAAAAACGCGGCCCTGTTGCCAGCACCGCGCCCTTTATCGTTGTTCGTTATCTGCTATCTGGCAGTGATCTGCCTTACTCCGCCCCTCAGTGCTTGCGGTGCCAGCGCGGTGAGGTCGCCTTCTCCCCCCAGGGGGTGACGCAGGGGAGCAGCGCCCCTTCAATCACCATCTCGCTGCCTGCCAGCGCTTCGGCGATCTTCTGGTGCAGCACCCGCAGTACCTTGCCCTCGTGCTCGGCCAGAGAGTGGCCCGCGGCAAAGAATTCCGGCTGATATTGCAGTGCCAGCTTCTGGGCGAATTCGTAGGTGTTGAAGCAATCCGGCATCCGCTCAACCACATCTTCAAGCCGGGCCAACAAGCTGTTCAGTTCCCTGGTCATAGTGCTCTCTCCGTGTAGGTTAATAGCCAAAAACTACCCCTTATTAGATAAGCCACCAACGAGCAAACCACAAAAGTGTGGGGAGACACACAGTTCTCTCTTGCGTCGGGATATTGGTGAACGGCAGACAGCTTGCCAGCTTTACATTCCGGTAACAAACAGCTAGATTTAGACCGACTAATCAGTCGGTCATTTTTCATGCGGAGAACAACATGGGTGCGGCGCAGCTTCAACACACTCCTGAGGATATCCTCGCCATCAAATTGTCCCTGCCGGATCAGCTGGCACGGCTCAAGCGGGCGAGTCTGGCTCACCCCATGCCTACCCTGGCCGAGCGACGGGTGCAGCTAACCAAACTCAAACAGGCGTTGCTCGCCCACAAGGGGCAGCTGTGCAAGGCGCTGGCGGCAGATTATGGCCAGCGCAGCCACTACGACAGCCTGATCGCCGATGTGCTGCCCTGCATCATGCAGATCAACTACACCCAGAAGCGGCTCAAACGCTGGATGCAGCCCCACCGCCGCCACACCGGCCTGCTGCTGGCCCCCGCCAAAGTAGAGGTGCACTTCCAGCCACTCGGGGTGGTCGGCATTATCGTGCCGTGGAACTTTCCGGTGATGCTGAGCCTTGGCCCCCTCATCACCGCCATCGCGGCGGGCAACCGGGCGATGCTGAAACTCTCCGAGTTCACCCCCCATACCAATGCCGTGCTGCGCACCATGCTCACCAGCGTATTTGACGAAAACGAGATCGCCATCATCGAGGGGGATGCCCAGATGGCGGCGGCATTCAGCTCACTGCCGTTCGATCACCTGCTCTTTACCGGCTCTACCATGGTAGGCAAGCTGGTGATGGCCGCCGCCGCGCCCCAGCTCACCCCCCTCACCCTTGAGCTGGGTGGCAAGAGCCCTTGTCTCATCGCCCCCGACATGCCGATCGCCACTGCGGTCGAGCGGATGATCTTCGGCAAGAGCCTCAACGCCGGACAGATCTGCGTCGCCCCCGACTATGTGCTGCTGCCCCGTAGCGAGGTGGATAACTTTATCGCCGCCTATCGCCGCCACTTCCGCAAGCTCTACCCGCAGGGGCTCAATAGTGCCGACTACGGCGCCATCATCAACGACCGCCAGTATCAACGTCTCGTCAGCTGGCTCGATGAAGCCGAGCAGGCGGGTGCCCAGCTCCACCCCTGTGGCAGCCCGGCCCGCGATGACCAGCGTCGCCTGCTGGTGCCCCACCTGCTGACCGGGGTACCAAGTCAGTGTCAGGTGATGCAGCAGGAGATCTTCGGCCCGCTGCTGCCGCTTATCCCCTACGACACCCTGGAGGAGGCGCTCGCCTATGTGGCTGAGCGGCCCCGCCCGCTGGCACTCTATCTGATGAGCTTTGACCCCGAGCTGCAGGCGCGAGTGACCCGGGAGACCCACTCCGGCGGCATGGCGATCAACGAGAGCCTGTTTCAGGTGGCGGCCGACGATGTGCCGTTTGGCGGCATCGGCGCCTCCGGCATGGGCCACTACCACGGCCACGAGGGGTTTCTTACCTTCTCCAAGGCGAAAACCGTGCTGACCCGCGGCAAGTTCACCACCGGCTCCCTGATCCATCCGCCCTACCACAGCTGGATCCAGAGGCTGATGATGGCCTTCTTCCTGCGCTGATGGAGATGACAATGAATCAGGCTATCCCACAGCCACAAACCATGACCGACAAGCGCCGCCAGATCCTGGATGCCGCCCTCGCCCTCTGCGCCGAAGATGGCCTGCAGGGGGCTGCCACCGCCCGTATCGCCAAGGCAGCCGGGGTGGCCAACGGCACTCTGTTCCACCACTTTCCGAGCAAGGAGGCACTGATCCTCGCCCTCTATCAGGATGTAAAGACCCGGATGGGGAGCGCCATCCATGAAGCAGATCCCACCCTGCCGCTGTACGACCAGACCCGCCACTACTGGCAGCTGGCGATGGAGTGGATGCAGGCTAACCCCAATGAGCTCAAATTTGTGCTGGGTTTCTTTCACTCTCCGCTGCTGGCCAGACCGGCCCGCAGCCAGATCCTGAACGATGCCCTGCGCTTTCTGCCTGCCCTGCTGGCAAAGGGGCAGGCCAGCGGCGAGCTGATGCAGGCCCCCGCGCCACTGTTGCTGGAGGTGTGTCAGGGCCAGTTCCTCGCCTGCGCATCACTGTTTGTCGATCAACCGGAGCTGGGAGAGGACGACTACTGGCAAGCCAGTGCGTTCGCCCTCTTCTGGTCAGCCATCTCAGGAGCCAATCCCCATGCAAACACGGATGTTTGAACCTGTGGCCGCCCTTGGCCGCCGCCTCTGGATCACCACTCTGCTCTGGGTGGTAAGTCGTACCCTCTGCCGCGCCGCCCGCACCGATGAGGCGGTACGCCGCGAATTGGCGCCGTTGCCGGACGGGCTGGCAATCCGCCTCGAAGTAGGCGGCATCGGCTACTCCATGAACATGCACAAGCAGGGTGGGCGCTGGTATCCCGGCGCGCCAGTCGCCCCTCATGCCACCATCCATCCGCTGCGGGTGCGCTTCAAGCATCCCAATATCGCCTTTCGCGCCCTGAGTTTTCGGCTCGGGGTCAATCAGGCATTTGGCGAAAACCGGCTGCTGGTGGAGGGAGACCTGACCGTTGCCATGCATCTGGTGCGGGGGCTTGAGCAGTTGCAGTCCCTGATCCTGCCCGCCTTTATCGCGCGGCCGCTGCTGCGCCACTATCCCGCCCCGACCAACAAGATCGGCCGGGCCTGCAACATCTATCTGGGTCTGGTGACCGGCTAACGCGCAAGGAGCCTTGAAATGAGCCGCTATTACGATTTTTTCTGCCCGGTCAAACTGCTGGCCGGTGAACAGGCGCTGGAGCAACTGGCCAGCGAGCTGGCCAGCCTCGGGGCCCGTTGCCCGCTGCTGCTGACCGACAAGGGGGTCAATGCCACCGGCCTTGCCACCCTGCTGGCCAATGTGCTGGCCGAGGGGGAGCTGCCGGTCGCCGCCATCTGGGACGAGATCCCGGCCGACTCTTCCACCGCCGTGGTGGAGCGGATCGCCAAACGCTATCGCGAGCTCGACTGCGACAGTCTGGTGGCGCTGGGGGGCGGCTCGGTCATCGACACCGCCAAGGCAGTCAACATTCTCACTTCCATGGGGGGTGATCATCTGCTCGACTACTCGGGCGCCGGTTGCCTGACCCGTCCCCTCAAGCCGCTGGCGGTGGTACCCACCACGGCGGGCACAGGATCAGAAGTGACATTGGTTGCAGTGATCAAGGATGAGGCGAGCGGGCGCAAGGTGCCCTTCACCTCCCCCTTCCTGCTGCCCCAGCTGGCGGTGCTCGACCCGCGCCTGACCCAGGGGCTCCCCCTCAATATCACCGCCGCTACCGCCATGGATGCCATGACCCACGCCATCGAAGCCTTTATCGGCACAGCGAAAAACCCGGTGAGCGATGCGCTGGCCCTGATGGCAGTGGAGAAGATCGCCAGCGCCCTGCCGCAAATCATCCACGACCCGCAAAACAAACAGCTGCGACTGCAACTGGCGGAAGGATCCACGCTGGCTGGCATGGCATTCTCCAACTCCATGGTGGGGCTGGTGCACGCCCTCGGCCACAGTCTGGGAGCCCGCTGCCATCTGCCCCATGGGCTGTGCATGAACCTCTTTTTGCCCACCGTGCTCGACTACAACCGCCCCGAGGTGGATAACGAGCTGGCCCGGCTGCTGTTGCCGCTGGTAGGTGCCGAGCGCTTTGCCGCCACCCCGGCCCATCAGCGGGCGGAGGCGACCATCACAGCCATTCGCACCCTGCGCGACACCTTGTGGCAAGCGGTCAAGCTGCCGCGCACCATGAGCGAGGCAGGGGTAAGCGATCGCTCGCTACTGACCGAGATCCGCGATCTGGCGGTCAACGACGGTGCCCTGCTGTTCAATCGCAAGGATGCCGACCGTGAGCAGTTACTTACCCTGCTGGAGCGAGCCTGGGCCTAGTGGCTAATCGGCCGCAACCTCACAAATAAACTGGAATGGCGCATCAGGATGGTGCGCCAACAATGAAAAGAGTTGATCAAAATCCTCTTGGTTCTTTTTGCTCGCGTGGTTGTGGCTATACCAAATAGCCCCCGTATCCCCCATCCACAATGAGATTCTCTTGGCCAACAACAGCCGAATTTTTCTATTTTTACCTGCCGTTTCAAACTGAACCTTGAGTTCAGGGTTGGATGCATCAGAAATCGCAATCTGCCGCTGATCTGGGCAGTTCTGACTTTGAGCCAACACCTTCCGGGTAACTTTCAACATTACCGTGTCCATTTTTACCTCTTCCGAACTTGCTGATTATTGCCACATCGATTCGTGCCAAGATAAAAGCCAGAGAGCAAGAGCTGGCTCAATAATCCTGATAACAATCGATACATCATCCACTATCTGTTCTATACCTTGGCTAACAGTTATGTTGTGCCGAGAGACCCAACTTTATGCCAGAGGTGCCCACCATGAGCGACATCATCCATCAGGCCAACCAGCAGCAGTTCATCTGTATGGTGGAGGGGAAAGAGTCGAGACTGCGCTACCGGCGGCTCGATGCCAAGACCATCGACGCCTACAGCACCTTCGTGCCGCCCGAGCTGCGGGTGCAGGGGATTGCCGATCAGCTGGCGCGTGCCTTCTTCAACTGGACTCAGGCGGAGGGGCTCACTATAGTGCCGAGCTGCCGCTACATTGATGTCTGGTTACGCCGCAATGCCAACAACTGAACCTCTGAACACCGTCCTCGAACAGCAATTCCAAGCCAAAACAGAAGCCCTGCTGCGGGCCGATCCGCAGCGGATGGCCTGCCTGCAAGCCGCGGCCGAGCTCAATCTGCCCGACTGGGCGCTGGGAGCCGGTTTTATCCGCAACCTCATCTGGGATCACCTTCACCACAAGGCGGTGCCCACCCCGCTCAACGATATCGACCTTATCTATCTCGATAAAAGCGATCCGCAAGGGCTGGCTGAAGCGGAGCACGAAGCTTGGCTCGCCAAACGCCTACCCGGCCAGCGGTGGGAGGTACGCAATCAGGCCCGCATGCACACTCGTCAGCTGGTAACGCCGTTTGCCAGCAGCCTTGAGGCGCTCAGCCACTGGGTCGAAGTGCCCACCTGCATCGGAGTGCGCCTGAATCAGGATGGCGAGTTCGAGTGGCTCGCCCCCTACGGCTTTGCCATTAACTGGTCGCTGCAAGTGAGTGCCAACCCCAAATGTCGTCAGGACAAACAGATTTTTACCCAGCGCATCAAGGAGAAACGCTGGCAGGCTATCTGGCCTGACCTTCAGGTAAACTGGCCATAACCTGATTGCAATCTTTCGATAACCTTGGGCACACTAGGGGAAAAGCTGGTTGTAACTCAATGGGTTAAATAATGCGCGACTTCTTCTCTCTCGATCGCTGGCTACCGGGCCTCGCCGCCCTGCTGCATTACCAGCGCGCCTGGTTGATGCCAGACCTTCGCGCCGGACTCTCGGTGGCGGCCGTGGCACTGCCCGTCGCCATCGCCTATGCCGAGCTTGCCGGGGTGGGTGCCATCGTCGGCCTCTACTCCTGCATCCTGCCCATGCTGGTCTATGCCCTGTTTGGCACCTCCCGACAGCTGATTGTCGGCCCCGATGCCGCCACCTGTGCGGTCATCGCCGCCGTGGTGACGCCGCTGGCCGCAGGCGACCCCACCCGTCACTGGCAACTGGTGATGACCATGACCGCCATGACCGGCTTCTGGTGCCTGATTGCCAGCCGCTTCAAGCTGGGAGTGCTGGCGGACTTTCTCTCCCGCCCGATCCTGATGGGGCTGCTCAATGGTGTGGCCATCACCATCATGGTGGGCCAGCTATCCAAGATCTTCGGCTTCACCTTTAGCGAACGTTACCTCATCGAGCGGATCGCCAGCGGGGCCACCTATATCACCCAGACCCATCTGCCGACCCTGGCCATGAGTCTGGTGGCTCTGCTCACCCTGCTGCTGGCCAAGCGCTACAAACCGGCATGGCCCTCCTCCATGGTGGCCATGGTGGTGACCGCTGCGCTGGTGTGGGGCTTTAATCTCGGCCAGTTTGATATCGCCACCCTGGGGACGGTGGGCTCCGGCCTGCCCGCGTTCCAGATGCCGGAATTTCCCCCCGGCCTGATGCGGGAGCTGGTGCTGCCCGCCCTTAACCTCGCCATGGTGAGCTTCGTCTCCATGATGCTGACCGCTCGCAGCTTTGCAGCCAAAAACGGTTATGAGATAGACGCGGACAAAGAGTTTCGGGCCCTCGGTATGGCGAACCTCGCCTCCGCAGTCTCCCAGGGGTTCGCCATTAGCGGCGCGGATTCGCGCACTGCGGTCAACGACGCCAACGGCGGCAAGAGCCAACTGGTCTCCATCATCGCTGCGGCGGTGATCGCCCTCATCACCTTCTATCTGACGGCGCCGCTCAAATATATTCCCACCGCCGCCCTCGGGGTGGTGCTGGTGATGGCCTCACTGTCGCTCACCGATTTTCGCGGTCTCTGGGCCCTGCGCCACTCCGATCGCTCCGCCTTCTGGCTGGCGCTGGTCACCTTTATCAGCGTGCTCACCATGGGAGTGATCCCCGGGATCACCCTCGCCGTGTTGCTGGGCTTGTTCCAGTTCCTGCGCAATGTGATGCGCCCCACCGACCAGCTGCTTGGCATGGATGACGAGGGGGTAGTACGTACCCTGGGGGACAACGAACAGGCCAAAGCCATTCCCGGCATTCTGGTCTATCGCTTCAACTCGCCGCTCACCTACTTCAATGCCCCCTATTTCAAGCGGCGGGTGCTGGCCCTGCTGGTGCAGGATCCCCGAGCCCCCAAGTGTCTGGTGATCGATGCCGTCGCCTGCTTCACCCATCAGGACATCAGCGTGATGAGCATGGTGGGAGAGCTGCACAAAGAGCTGAAACGGCGCGGCATCCATATGGTGATGGCGGGTCGCCACGGCCAGATGACTCACTGGCTAAAGCAGGCGGGCGTGCGGGTCGGCGATGAGGGGATCATCCTCTGCCCCGACATGTATCAGGCGCTGCGCCTGACCCGCTGCTACCGCGAGCCGGTGTTCAAGGATGATGCGGTGGTGGAGAGCACCACAGATGCCATCCGCTCGAATTGGCCACAGGATGATGCCCTGCCCAACTCGGCTCGCCTCACCCTGCCAAGCGAACAGGAGGCGGGCGCCACGCCTGCCTGACCCCTTGGCCTGCTCCCTGGCCGGTGCAATCCTGCACAAGGATTGCACCGGCCTTGGCCTTGGTGTTAAATGCGCCCCCAGAGGGCACTCCCCCGTGCCCTCCCAGCTGTTGGACATGCCATGCAATCTCAATCCCATGCAGGCCCGGGCACGCTCTTTGCGCTGACCTGGCCGCTCTTTATCGATCTCGCCCTGCACTTTCTGACCGGTGCCCTCAACACCTTCATGGTGGGTCACGTCTCCTATCAGGGAGTGGCCGCGCTGGCGGTCGGCAATCAGGTGTTCGATCTCGCCATCACATTGTTCAGCTTCGTCAGCATCGGTACCAGCGTGGTGATCACCCAGTATCTGGGGGCAGGCGATCGGGAGAAGAGTCGGGTGGTGATCCACACCGCCATCGGCTTCAACCTGCTGATCGGTCTGGTAGCGGCCATTGGCGTGATGGCGGGGGCCAGCACCATGCTGGCGCTGATGAACCTGCCTGCCAACCTGATGAGCGACGGGACGCTTTACTTGCAGATCATCGGTCTCTGCCTGTTGCCGGAAGCGGCAGCCCTCTGTCTGGCAGCCACCCTGCGCGCCCACGGCCACACCCGTCAGGCGATGTATGTGACCCTCATCGTCAACCTCATCACCTTCGTTGGCAACCTGCTGCTGCTCTACGGCTGGTTCGGCCTGCCCCAGCTTGGTGTCGCCGGTGTCGCCATCAGCACGGTCGCGGGGCGACTGGTGGGTGTGGTGCTGCTGGTGTGGCTGGTAGCCCGCAAGACCAGTATTCGACTGGTGGTGCGCGATATCGTCCATCCCAGCCGGGAGATGCTGGGCAAGGTGCTCCATATCGGCCTGCCGGCGGCGGGGGAGAACCTCTCCTGGATGCTGCAGTTCATGGTGGTGACAGCCTTTGTCGGACTGCTGGGTGACAAGGCGCTGGCAACCCAGTCCTACTTCTTTCAGATCTGCCTGTTTATCCTGCTGTTTGGCCTCTCCATCGGCCTTGGCAACGAGATCATCATCGGCCATCTGGCGGGAGCAAGACAGTTCGATCGCGCCTATCAGCAGCTACTCAAAAGCCTCAAGCTGGGGCTGGCGGTCACCTGCGTCATCGCCGTGGCGGCGGCCCTCAATGGCCGCACCATCATCAGCCTCTTTACCGATGATGCCGACATCATCACCCAGGTGGCGCAACTGTTTCTTATCAGCCTTATCCTCGAACCCGGCCGCACCTTCAATCTGGTGGTGATCAACGCCCTGCGGGCCACCGGGGATGCCCGTTTCCCCCTCTACATGGCGTTGCTCTCCATGTGGGGAATTGCCGTGCCACTCTCCTATTTCCTCGGTATCATGCAGGGTTATGGACTGGTCGGTATCTGGCTGGCGCTGGCCTGCGACGAGTGGGTGCGCGGTCTGGCCATGTTCTGGCGCTGGCGCAGTCGTCGCTGGCAAAACAAAATTCTTGTTGAAACAAAAGCGGAATCACAATGAAGAAGATAGGACTCTTGCTGGCTGCCATCCTGCTCAGCCCCCTGGCCATGGCGCAAACTGCCCCTGCCGCTCCCAAGGCTCAAGCCACCCAGACCTGGTATGTGGCCCCCATCGCCATCGATGAAACCAGCGACGCCCAGAAGGCGCTGACCAAGGACTTCATGGCCCAGATGATCAAGACCATCAAGATCAACGAGTACCAGACCGGCAAGGCGGTGGGCAACACCAAGAAGCCTAAGTGGCTGATCCGCACCAAGCTGATCCCCGCCAGCAACGAGCCGCTGGTCGGCAAGAAGCACCCCCAGGGTCTCACCTACGGCAAGGGCAATCCGACCCAGGAGATCGTCGGCGAGCTGCTGATGAACGGCACCCTGGTGGCCCACATCGGCCAGGGCTGGCGCGAGCCTATCGTCCCGGGCACGCCGGTGGCTGACAAACTCTCCATCGCCAACTATCGCTACGCCATCGGGGATCAGGCCAAGTCGGCGGATCTGGAGGAGCTGGCGGCCCAGATTGGCTTTGAAGCGGGCAAGGTGATCCACCGCGATGGCAAGCCGCTACCCGAGAAGAAAAAGAAAAAAGAGCAGGCGGACGAAGATAAAGAGTAACGTTGCCTGCATCCATAAAAAGGGGCCACTCGGCCCCTTTTTTGATCCTGCACCCTCACGCCAACACTGCCCCTGTTGTGACTTGTCGCACAGTTTGGCTCACCATTCAGATTGATAAATTACTTATCTTGTTTTGATTCAACAAGTTATAAATATCCCGCCGAATACTCCAAATCATTGCCCCCAAATCCGATCAGGATCACATTTATCCCCGGCACTAAGGGGTAGCTTTGGTCTTACAGGCACAATCAAACGAAACAAAGGAGGCTCCATTACATGTTCCCAGAGTACAGAGAACTCATCTCGAAACTGAAGAGCAGTGATGTCCATTTCCAGAAGAAGTTTGACTTGCACAACGACTTGGATGCGGAGATTAGAAAGTTGGAAAAGCATCACGCCAGCGACTATAGCGCCGAGGTGAGAGATCTGAAAAAACAGAAACTCAAACTGAAAGAGGAGATATACGACATCCTCAAACAACATCCACAATAGATGCCTCGAAGAATATGCGGATAAGCAATTTATCCCCCAGCCCGGCCCACGCGCCGGGCTTTTTGTTGTTTCAGTCAATTAGTTGACACTCGAGCCTACCGATCTTGCTGGTAGTTTGTTACATTTTTCCCTTGGAATTCAGGGCATAACGGTGATGATAACATGAGCAAAAAACGATCTTTTTATCATCTCTTGCTGCTTTGCCTGTTCGCATTGAGCCACCCCCTGCAGGCTCAGGAGCCTGAACTGGAGCTGTGGCACTCCCAGCAAGCCGGTTACGTGATCGACGACGTGATCGCCCGCTTCAATCAGGAGGGGAACCACAGAGTGCGGGTCACCCAGATTGAGCCGGGCAAGATCAAGGCAGATCTTCTGCTGGCAGCTCAGGCCAGGGGACTGCCCGATCTGATGCTGATCCCCTCCGATTTTATCGGCCTCTATCGCCAGATGACCCTCGCTCCCCTCCCGGCCGAGTGGTTTTCCCCCTCATTGATGGCCAGTGCCTTGCGTTATGTCACCCTAGATCGGCAACGCTGGGGCATGCCCATGATGCAGGGCAACCATCTGATGCTGTTTTACAACAAGGCGCTGGTCTCGACTCCGGTGACCCAATGGCAGCAACTGACTGCTATCACCCCGGCCCTCAAGGCCAAGGGGGTTTACCCCGTCAGTTGGCCCTATCACGATATGTACTACTTCGCCGCCTTTTTACACACCTTTGGCGGCTCGCCGGTGACCGAAGGGCGCATCACCCTCGACAGCCCGGCCATGGTGCAGGCGCTGGAGGCCTACCGCACCGTCGCCAGCGAACAGTGGGTCGATCCCGAGTGCGACTATGACACCGCCCTCGCCCGCTTCAATGAGGGCAAGAGCGCCTACCTCATCAATGGGGACTGGGCGTTCAATGATCTGGTGAAGAACATGGGGGATAAGCTGGGCGTTGCCCTGCTGCCCCGCTGGCAAAGCCATCCCATGCACTCCATGAGCGGCGCCTACGTGATGGGAGCCTCCCGCTGGGCGATGGATGATGAGGATCGGCAACCCGTCATCAAAGCACTGGTGGCCTTTATCCAGCGTCAGGATATTCAGCAGTTCATCTATCATCAGGGGGCGCTGCTGCCGGTCAATCAGCAGGCTTTTACCGCCATCAGCCGCCGTCCCACGCCTCAGGAAAAAGTGCTGCTGGAGCAGTTCACCCTCAGTACCCCCATGCCCTCCGACAGCGCCATGTCCATCGCCTGGCAAGCGATGGAGAAAGGGTTCGAGCGCTTTAAAGAGGGGATCAGTGCCGCCGACACCGCCCGCTATATGCAGCAGCTGGCCGATCAGCAGTACCGGCAGGTCAAAACACCATGAAACATCGCACCTTTCGGCTCGGCCCGACCCTCATCATCACCCTGTTCACCGTCGCCTTGCTGCCAGCACTGCTGGCCAGCACTGTGCTGCTGATCCGCCAGCACCAGATCATCGCCCAGAGCGAGCAGTCGCAGCTGGAGCGGGCCCTCACCAGCATGACCCGCGAGGCCCGCTTTCGCAGCGAGCTGATCGGCACCCAGCTCAATCAGCTCAGCCAGGATCGGGTGCTACATCAGGCCCTAGACAACTTTCTCTTCTCCAGCCATGCCCGGCTGGCGCTGGCCACCTTTGTCAAATCCAACAGCCTGCTGACCTCGGCCTACCTCATCGATGACAAGGGGTCGGTGGTGGAGTACATCAATGGCCAGGCCTCCCACCTCGAGTCGAGCAACCTGATGCCGCAGCTGATGGCCTGGGGCAAGACCCGCGAGGCAAAACAGGGCAAGCATCTGCTACTGCCCGTCGATGATCCCGTGCTGGTCGACGACATGGAGCAAAACCGCAGCGGCGGGCTGGCGCTGGTGGCCCCCATCTATCGCAACCACCAGCGCGCTGGGGTGATGCAGACCCCTTCCGGCTTCGTGATGGCCATTCTCCCCTGGCGGCAGATGGCCCAGTTGCTGGAACCCTATCTCAAGGGGAGCGAATATCTGGTGATCTCCCAGGGCGAGAACCGTCTTTATGAAGGGGCTCACCAGAGCGCCAACGCCATGGATGACAGGGAGCCAAGCAAGATGGCGCAGCCCCTGGCTATTGGCTGGCCCCAGCTGGAGCAGGAGATCACCCCCACCATCACCCTCTACAGCTACAGCAATGACAGGGTCAGCGAGCTCAACAAATCCCAACAGCTGCTGACCGTCAGCATCGCCGTCATGTTGCTGCTGGTAGCCATCGGCTGCGTCTGGCTCACCCGCTGGCTCACCCGACCGCTGCGCTCGCTGGCCGCGCTGGTGCGCAGCTATGGCAAGGGCAATTACCAGCAACGGCAGGCGCCGCTGCGCTTTGTGGAGTACGACGAGGTGCGCCAGCTGCTGCAGGAGATGGCCAGCACCATCTCGGATCAGGTGCGGGCGCTCTATCAGCAAAATGAACAGCTGCAGCAGGCCAATAGCGAGAAAGAGGCCTTCAACCAGCGGCTGCTCGGCTTCAACGACGAACTGGAGCAAGAGGTCGCCTCGCAAACGACCGCCCTGCGCTCGGCCCTGAGCCGGGAAGAGCGCAGCCGCCATATCCTGCAATCCTGGTTGCAGTTCGGTCTGCACCAGCAGCTGGATATCGATATTGCCGAGCTGGCCAGCTCCGCCCTGCTGCAGCTCTCGCAGCTCTATCCTGGCCACCGCTGGGGACTGGTGATCCGCCGAGACGGGCAGCCCCACTACTCCCTGACCCAGGGTGTCGATGCCCCCTTGCGGGATGCCTTGCAGGAGAAACTGGCTCAACTGATGGATGAGGAGGTTAAACACTCCGAATGCCAGTGGGATAACGCACTCTGGAAGATCATGACCCTGCCCGGTAGCCAAAGTGGCGTGCTGTTTGGTTATCTGATGGTGAGCGCAGAAGGGCTGGAGTCCGAAGACAGGGCCATCTTGCGGCTGTTTGCCAAGCAGTTGGCGGTGGGCATCGAGGGGCGCCTCTTCACCGACGAGCTGGCGCGGGTCGCCCGCACCGACAACCTCACCGGGCTGCCCAACCGGCAGGCGTTCGAAGAGACCTTCCATCACTATCAGGCGGTGCTGGCACGCCATCCCGAGCGTCACCTCGCCCTCTTCATGCTCGATCTCAACGGCCTCAAGCGTACCAATGACCAGTATGGGCACGAGGCAGGCGACGCCCTGCTGATCCAGATGGCTCACCAGCTACGCACCCTCTGCCGTCAGGATGAGAAGATTTTCCGCATCGGCGGCGACGAGTTCGTCCTGCTGGCGGAGGCGGATCACCTCGCCAGCCAGCTGCTGGCAGGCAGGTTGGAGGCAAGCCAGCAGCACGCAACAGTGCAGCATGGGGAGCACAGCTTCCCGCTGCGTTTTGCCATCGGCTGGAGCAGCAGCGACCAGACCCCGCTGGCGGAGCTGAGCCGGGTGGCTGACGACGCCATGTATGCCAATAAGGCGCGCTTCTATCAGGGGCAGCGATAAAAAGCAGAGGTCTCTGGCGTTGGCGAGCCTTTCGCCAACCCCCTGATCAGCTCGCAAAAATGGCGCGCAACGCTAGACGCGGCGCGGACCATGACTAAGATAGGGGCTCTTGATGTCTCGATTTGGAAGGGAGTAGGAAATGGAGTTAGTACTTGGCCCGCTGGAAGCCCGCGTCATCGGCTGTCTGATTGAAAAAGAGATCTGCACCCCGGATCAATATCCTCTCTCCCTTAATGCACTGGTCAATGCTTGCAACCAGAAGAGCAACCGCGAGCCGGTGCTGGAGCTCTCCGAGCTCGATATCCGCGCCGTGGTAGACGAGCTGATCCGCAAGCGGCTGGTAGTCAACACTGCAGGCTTCAACGCCCGGGTGCCCCGCTACCAGCACAGATTCTGCAACACCGAATTTGGCGAGCTGAAATTCAGTGCCCAGGAGCTCGGCATCGTCTGCGAACTGCTGCTGCGCGGCCCGCAAACCCCGGGGGAGCTGCGCTCGCGCACCAACCGCCTCTGCAGCTTCGATGATGTCACCGAAGTAGATGCGGTGCTGACCCAGCTTATCGAGCGTGGCCCCTACGTGGTCAAGCTGCCGCGCGAGCCGGGCAAGCGCGAATCCCGCTACGCCCACCTGTTTAGCGGCGAAGTGGATATTCAGGCGATGATGGATGCCGCTCCCGCCGCGGCCTATGCCTCCCCTGCCGCCGACCGCCTGAGCGAGCTGGAGCAGGAGGTGAACGAGCTCAAGAGCCGTCTCGCCGCAATGGAAGCTCGGCTGGCAGCACTGGATGGTCAGGGCTGATCGCCTTTACCATCGCCAATCTATATCAGGGAGCCGGGGCTGATGTCCCCGGCTCCCTGCGTTTTTTTATCGTGAGGAAGTGCCCGTGATCACCCTGATTAAAGAGTCTGACCACCAGAAGATGCCCTGGAAAAACCAGCAGGGAACCACCAGCCAGATCCTCATCTCCCCCAAGGGGAGCAACCTTGCCAAACTCGACTTTGACTATCGACTGAGCTCGGCCCCCATCAAGAGCGCGGGCCCCTTCTCCTCCTTTCCCGGCTATCAGCGCATTTTGCTGCCGGTGAGCGGGGCTGGCTTTGTGCTCAATGGTCACCCCTACGCCACCTTCGAGGCGGCGCACTTTAGCGGCGATGAGGAGACCCACTGCGAGTTGCTGAAAAAAGAGGTGACCGATCTGGGGCTTATCTACCATCCGGATCGCATCAGCGCCAACGTGCGGGTGCTCAACCTCCCCTTTCCGCTGACCCTTACCCTCGAGCCAGAGAAGACCTACCTCTGTCACCTGCTGAGCGGCCAGCTGGCCGTGCAGGGCAAAGAGGTGGCCATCAACGAGACGCTGGTGGTGACCGGTGAAGAGAGCATTCACTTCGAATGCCAGAAGAAGACCGCCATCGCCTTCTTTACCCTGCAGACTAAATAGCGCAAAAGTCGGCGGTGTGCAGTCATGCCACGTCACACACAAACAGCAGAGATGAAAAAGCCGGGAAATCCCGGCTTTTGCTATTGAGGCAACCGGCTCGTGCCGGTCAGCACCTTAGTTGACCTTGAAGGAGCCCTTCATCATGGCAAAGTGGCCGGGGAAGGAACAGAAGAAGGTGAGATCCTTGCCCGCCAGACCGTCGGTCTTGAAAGTGACGCTGCTGCTCTCGCCGCCGCCAATCAGCTTGGTGTGAGCCAGCACACGGGGATCATCCTTGGGCAGATAACCGTTCTCGGCCCCGGCGCTCATCCCGGCAGTTGCCACGGTCTGATAGTCGGCGGTGCTGGCCAGCACCCAGTTGTGACCCATGGCGGTCACAGGCAGCTTGCCGGTGTGGTTCAGGGTGACCGTCACCTCCTTGCAGGTGGCCAGCACGCTCATCTCTTTGAGGTTGTACTGCATGGCATCATTGCCTTCGATAACCAGTGCACACTCATCCGCCAGCACGGGGGCAGCCAGGGTACTCAGAAACAGCAGGGTAATCGCCTTTTTCATCATCTTCTCCTTTGATTGGCAATGGATGGCAACGACTTGGCGGATGCGGTGAACGCTTCGCAAAGATGCCGTCTAAATCGACCTTCATTTTACTCAATTGTCTTCAATCGGCTATGGCTTTTGGCCAAAGCTGCGGGCCAGGTCACCAGACGGTGCTCTACTCGCCACTCTCTCCCTCACGGATGGACGATACGACCCGCTCCCACCACAGGTTCAAAACTGTTTAATTTTTTCTGCCATTTCCCCTCCGATTCCCCCCATCAGGGCTCGCCCGAAGGGCGCCCCTTGGCTAAGCTAGCGCCCCGATATGAACCTTCTCCAGATGAGAGCGCCGGATGATTGCGATAACCCCCGTGGCGGCCCTGCGCGGCCTGCTGCTGACCCTGCTGCTGGCGCTGGCCGGCTGCCAGCCCACCCCGCCTGCCCAGACCCGTATTCAGGGCAAGACCATGGGCACCTACTATGTGGTGACCCTGAGCGATAGCTACCCCGGTGGGGAGCCCGCCCTCAAAAGCGACGTAGAGAGCCTGCTGGCCCGGATGAACAAGGAGATCTCCACCTACGATCCGGGTTCGCTCATCTCCCGTTTCAATCAGGGGCCCGCCAACACCCCGTTTGCCATCCCGCCCGCTATGGCCATCATAGTCCAGCAGGGGATGGATGCCGGTAAGCTGACCGACGGCAAGCTGGATGTGACCGTGGGGCCTCTGGTCAATCTGTGGGGCTTTGGCCCGGACAAACGGCCGGTCAAGCGGCCCGATGAGGCGGCCATCGCCGCCGCCCGCCACAAGGTGGGCATCGACAAGCTAACCCTGACCTCGCAGGGTGATCACTTCCTGCTCGAAAAAACGATCCCGGATCTCTATCTCGACCTATCCACTCTCGGCGAAGGGGCTGCTTCGGATGAAATCGCCGCCCTGCTCGAGGGCAAGGGGGTACGCAACTACCTGATCGAAGTGGCCGGTGCGGTGCGCAGCAAGGGCAACAACAGCAAGGGCTCGCCATGGAAAGTGGCCATCGTCGAACCCTCCGATCAGCCGGGAGCGTTTTCCGATATCGTCATCCCCAACGGCATGGCGCTCAGCACTGCGGGCAGCTATCGCAACTACTACGAGCTGGATGGCCAGCGTTACTCCCATATCATCGATCCCGCCACCGGCCAGCCGGTCACCCACAAGCTGGTCTCCGCCAGCGTCATCACCCCGACCGCGCTGGAGGCCGATGCTCTCGATACCGCGCTGATGGTGATGGGGCCTGAAGCGGGGATGGCATTTGCCAAACAGCACCAGCTGGCGGTCTATCTCATCATCAAGACCGAACAGGGGTTCAAGGCTGAGTACACGCCGCAATTTGCTCCCTATCTGGCAGAGAAAAAACGGTGAGTTCAAGGCCCTGGCAACAGGGCCTTTTTCTTTCACTCATCGCGGACAAAAGGCGGACAAACGGAGATGGTTCGCAATCGACAACTTGGCCAATTGCCTCTTCGGGCGCTTTGGTGGCACACTTTCTCCCATCAGCCCGCAGCGCCTCGACCCAGACAGATGCAGACACCTGAACAAGAGCCAGAAAAAAAGAGCCCAGCCAAGCCACAACGCATTCTGATGGTCAATGAGCAGCGCTCGTTTCAGGTGATGATGAAGGCGATGCTGCTCAATCTGGGGATCAGCAACATCACCTACTCCAATACCGCCGAGGATGCGCGGCGCCGCTGCCAGAAGGGCAGTTTCGACATCTATCTCATCGATTACGATCTCGGGGTTGGCGAGAATGGCCGCCAGTTGCTCGAAAGCCTGCGCGACAAAGACCTGATCCCGCCCCAGAGCGTGGTGATCATGGTGAGTGGCGACAGCTCCCGCGCCATGGTACTGAGCGCGCTGGAAGCCGAGCCCGACGAATACCTGATGAAGCCCTTCTCCCAGGAGCAGTTCTCGTTTCGCTTGAAGCGTGCCCTCGCCCGGCGCAACGCCCTGGCCAGCGTCTTTACCGCGCTGGCCGATGACAATCTGGCAGGCCTCATTACCGCCTGTGCCGAGCGAGCCGATGCGGTGCCCCGTTTTGCCAACTACTGCCGTTGCCTGCAGGCCGATACCCACCTCAAGCAGGGTCAGGCACAGGAGGCGCGCGCCCTGATGCGCCAGCTGCTGGCCGGGCAGGAGAACAGCTGGGCCCGCCTGACGCTGGGCAAGGCGTGCAACACCCTGGGGCTCCACGAAGAGGCGGTCAGCCATCTGCAGGCGACCCTCAAAAATACCCCGCTGATGGTGGAGGCTCACCTCTGGCTGGCAGAATCCCTGCTGGCCCTTGGCAATGACGAGCAGGCGCAGCAGGAGCTCAGACGGGCGGTGGATATCTCCCCTCAGTCGGTGCAACTCTCCCGCCGGCTGGCGGAGGTGTGCCTGCAGCGCCACGACTACGCCCAGGCCAAGGATGTGCTGATGTCGCTGATCGACCTGTCGCGCAACTCGATCCATCGCACGCCCCATTATCTGGGGGCCTATATCCAGACCCTGACCCTCTACGCCCTCAATAGCAACGACAGCTACCACATCGCCAACCTGCAAAAGCAGGTCAATTCTGCCCTGTCGCGCATCCGCGATTCGCTGATGATGTCGGAGTTCAACTACCCGGTGTTCGAGCAGATCTGTCAGGCCCGGGTGCAGATTGCGCTGGGGGAGCTGCTCAAGGGCAAGAAGATGCTCTATCGCGCCAATCAGAACTGGCTCGATGAACCGGCCACCATGCCCCCCGCCCTGCTTGGCGAAACCATCCTTGCCCTCTACCAGCTCGGCGAGTTTGAATATGCCGAAAGCCTGCAAGGGCTGCTGGCGGAGGACGAAGATCGGCTGCTCACCACCTGCATTCAGGCAACCCGGGATGACAAGACGGTGCTGGAGCGACGTCAGCGCTACCAGCAGCTCAACGATCTGGGCATCAAGGCCTATCAGAGCGGCGAGCTGGAGCAGGCCCTCGGCCATTTTCGCGAGGCCCTGCGCCGCGCCCCCGCCAATACCGGTGCGGCTCTCAACAAGATCCAGGTCCTGCTGCAACTGATGCAGAAAAACCGCAAGAGTCCGGAATTTGGTGCCGAGTGCAAAGACACCCTGGACGTGCTCGACGGCATCCCCCTCAACCCGGCCCAGCAGGAGCGTTTTCGCAAGCTGCGTCAGGAGTTCAACCAGTTCAGCTAAGACGCCGCCGCGCCCCCCTTTCCCCGCCTATGCTGAAACCAGTTCGGCAATGCGAGGGAAACGAAGATGGCGATGTGTCGTTATCTGGTGGCCGATGGCCGCCACTGCAGTGAAGAGGCTGGCGAGCACGATCTCTGCCACTGGCATGATCCCCACCATACCCATCAGGAAGCCCACACCGCCGAGGCGCTTGAACAGTACGTTCGCGCTGGCGGACTCTGCCACGGCCTGCAGCTGTCACGGGCCAATCTGGCGGGCCTCAATCTGGTCAACAAGGAGTCCGATCAGGGATTTTTGCTGGAGCAGTGCAACCTCTATCGCGCCAACCTGCGCGGTGGTCACCTCTACGGCCTGCGCATGAAGGGCGGCAGCCTGATGAAGGCCGATCTCAGTGATGCCAACCTCCAGTGCGCCACCCTCGATGACGTCAACCTGCTCGGCATCCGCTGGCACAACACCCGGCTCGACAACATGCAGACCGGCAAACGGGTGATGCAGGATCGCAAGGGGCGCCGCGAACGGGATCCCAAACAGGCGCGCATCTGGTTCAAGGAGGCGGAAGAGACCTACCGGGATCTGCGCAAAGCCTCCGAGGCACAGGGGATCTTCACCATGTCCGGCAACTATATCCAGCAGGAGCTCACCATGCGCCGCCTGCAACTGCCGTTCTGGTCGACCCAGCGCTTCACCTCCTGGGTGGTCGATCTCTTCTGCGGCTATGGCGAGGCCCCGATGCGGGTGGTGCTCTTCTCGTTGCTGCTCATCTTTATCTGCAGCATTTTTTACTTCTTCTGCGGACTGCATTTTCAGGGCGAGCACCTCATCTACCAGCCCGGTGCCCCGCTCGAGCAAAATGCCATCTTCCTGCTCGAATGCCTCTACTACAGCGTGGTCACCTTCACCACATTGGGGTACGGCGACTTCACTCCGGTCGGGCTCTCCAGGATCTTCGCCGCCTTCGAGGCCTTCACCGGCAGCTTTACGCTGGCGCTGTTTGTGGTGGTTTTCGTCAAAAAGATGACCCGCTGACACCTCTGCCCACCCCGCGGTGCCTGCCACTGACGCAGGCCCGCGGCCAAACTTGCATCCACCGCCGATTCCTAGTCCAATAGCCACTTATAAAAATGACATGAGCATCCCGGACATGAAGATCATCTCTTTCAATATCAACGGCCTGCGCGCCCGTCTGCACCAGCTGCAAGCCATCATCGACAAGCACCAGCCCGATGTGATCGGCCTGCAGGAGATCAAGGTGCACGATGAAGCATTCCCGCTGGCCGATGTGGAGGCCATGGGCTATCACGTGGAGTTTCACGGCCAGAAGGCCCACTACGGGGTCGCCATCATGAGCAAGCAGAAGCCGGTCAAGGTGGAGAAAGGCTTCCCCACCGATGATGAAGAAGCCCAGCGCCGGATGATCATGGCCACCTTCGAGCGCGAAGACGGCTCCCTCATCAAGGTGATGAACGGCTACTTCCCGCAGGGTGAAAGCCAGGATCACGAGACCAAGTTCCCGGCCAAACAGAAGTTCTACGAGGATCTGCAGCACTACCTCGAGGCCAACCACACCCCGGACGACCAGCTGGTGCTGATCGGGGATATGAATATCTCCCCCACCGATCTCGACATCGGCATCGGCGAAGCTAACCGCAAGCGCTGGCTGCGGGATGGCAAGTGCTCCTTCCTGCCCATCGAGCGCGAATGGATGGAGCGCCTGAAAGGGTTCGGCCTCACCGACACCTTCCGCGCCGCCAATCCCACCGAGTGCGAACGTTTCTCCTGGTTTGACTACCGCTCCAAGGGCTTTGACGAGAACCGCGGCCTGCGCATCGACCTCATCATGGCCTCCGACGCCCTCAAGGACAAGGTGACCGAGACCGGTATCGACTACGAGCTGCGCGGCATCGAGAAACCCTCCGACCACGCCCCCATCTGGGCCTGCTTCGCCTGATGCGGCGCAAGATTAACCGATGAGCCGCGGCGAATTCGTAAACTGTGAAGCGGCTCGCGGTTGCCCGCGATAAAAGGGCGTAAACAGCCTATCCAGAAAAGGTGCCTCAGGGCACCTTCTTTTTGCAGCAAGGAGTGGCTGGCGTGATACGGTTGCGAAAAGCCCTGGCCCGGGATGAACATCCCCGAAGCCCCCCGCCCATATCGGAAAAGTCAGACTTTTTTCGTCAATCGGCAACCTTAATTGCCACTTTGAGAAGGTTGTGTTCAAGGTTGCCGCCCTATCATCTCCCATTCCAATCATAAAGAAGTTGTTTTTTTAATCATGAAGTTAATGATGTGTATGGAGAAACATGCTGAACGCAGCAGCCGAAATCGATCCAACAGGAGTGTGATGATGAAGGTGCCCAATGCCGGAAGAGAGGTTTACAAACGCAGCTTGCTGACCCTGGCGCTGATCAGTGGTCTGAGCGCCTGTGGCGGCGAGACGACCCAGACGGCCCAGACCATGCCCGCCGTCCCTGTGGTGGTCGCCGAGGTCAAGCTGACCGATGTGCCGCTCACCACCGAGATGGTGGGAGAGACCGCCGGTTTTCGCGAGATCGATGTGCGCTCCCGGGTCAGTGGCATCCTGCTCAAGCGCACTTATGTGGAAGGCCAGCCGGTTACCGCCGGTCAGGAGCTGTTTCTGATTGACCCGGAGCCCTACAAGGTGGCACTGGAGCAGGCCAAAGGGACTTTGGCTCAGGAGCAGGCCCGTCTCAACAAGGCCCGTGCCGATCGGGATCGCATTATTCCCCTCTTCAAGCGTCAGGTGGTGAGCCGCAAGGACTATGACGACACCATCGCCAACTACGAGGCGGCCATCGCCAGTCATCAGGCCGCTCAGGCCAAGGTGAAAGAGGCGGAGCTCAACCTCAGCTACACCCAGGTGACCGCCCCCATCAACGGCATGGCGAGCAAGAGCTCCCAGTCCGAGGGGAGCCTTATCTCCACCAGCGGCGACAACGGCCTGCTCACTACCATCACCCAGTTTGATCCGCTCTACGTCAACTTCTCCTACTCGGAGCAGGATCGCCTCAACTTCGAAAACTCGGTAAAGAAAGGGGTGATTGAGGCGAAGGATGCCACCACCTGGCGCACCCATATCCGTCTGGCCGATGGCTCCCTCTATCCGGAGGCGGGCAAGCTCAACTTCTCCGACAACCGGGTCGATCCCCAGACCGGCACCATCCGTGCCCGCGCCATCTTCGACAACAAGGACGGCGTACTGCTGCCGGGCCAGTTTGTCCGTATGACCATCGATCTGGGCACCCGCAAAAACGCCATCGTGGTGCCGCCGCGCGCCATCGTCCAGTCCCAGGCTGACCGCATGGTGATGGTGGTCGATGCCGACAACAAAGTAGTGCCCCGTCCGGTGACCCTAGGCGCGGCAGTCGACTCCGGCGTGCTGATCGAGAACGGCCTGCAGGCTGGTGAGCGCTATATCGTCGAAGGCTTGATGAAGGCTCGCCCCGGCGCTGTGGTAAAACCTGTCTCTGCCGACGAGATGAAGGCGATCACCGGCAAGGTGGTCAGCCAGTCTGCGGCCAAGTAAGGAGCCCGTATGTTTTCCAAGTTCTTCATAGAACGTCCCATCTTCGCCAGCGTGATTTCGATCATTATCGTGCTGGGCGGATTGGCGGCGATGCGAGCGCTCCCCATCGAGCAATATCCCCAGATCACCCCGCCGGTGGTCTCGGTCACGGCGTTTTATCCGGGCGCAACCCCGGAGGTGATCTCCCAGACCGTGGCAGCACCGCTGGAGCAGCAGATCAACGGCGTCGAGCGGATGATCTACATGCAGTCGGGGTCGGCCTCCAACGGCCAGATGAACCTCAACGTCTACTTCGAGATCGGCACCGATCCGGATCAGGCCACCATCAACGTCAACAACCGGGTCTCGGCCGCCATGGCCCAGCTGCCGGAAGAGGTGAAAAAGCAGGGGGTGACGGTCAAGAAGAAATCGACCTCCATCCTGCAGGTGGTTACCCTCCAGTCACCGAACGGCTCGTTTGATACCACCTATCTGTCGAATTACGCCCTGCTCAACATCATCGACGAGCTCAAGCGGATTCCCGGCATCGGTGATACAACTCTGTTTGGCGGTACCGACTATGCGATGCGTATCTGGCTGCGGCCGGATCGACTGGCCCAGCTCGAGCTCACCCCGAGCGACGTGATTGGCGCCATTCGCGAGCAGAACACCCAGTTCGCGGCAGGCAAGATCGGTGCCCAGCCCACCACGGCCCCCATCGACTTCACCTACACGGTGCAGACCAAGGGGCGCCTTGAGGATGTGAAGGAGTTCCAGAACATCATCGTCCGCTCCATGCCCGATGGCTCCAAGATCCGGGTCCGCGATGTCGCCCGGGTCGAGCTGGGGGGCAAGGATTATGATCTGGTGGCCCGCGCCAACGGCAAACCGGCCATCGGTATCGCCACCTATCTGCAACCGGGCGCCAACGCCGTCGCGGTCGCCGATGCGGTACACGCCACCATGGAGCGACTCAAGGAGCGCTTCCCGCAGGATATCGAGTACCAGATCCCCTACGACACCACCGAGTTCGTGAAGATTTCCATCGAAGAGGTGGTTCACACCCTGTTCGAGGCGATCGTGCTGGTGTTCGTGGTGGTCTATCTGTTTCTGCAAAACTTCCGCGCCACCCTGATCCCCTGTATCGCGGTGCCGGTGTCGCTCATCGGGACCTTCGCCGGCATGCTGGTGCTCGGTTTCTCCATCAACCTGCTGACCCTGTTTGGCATGGTGCTTGCCATCGGTATCGTGGTGGATGACGCCATCGTGGTGCTGGAGAACGTCGAGCGGATCATGAGCGAGAAGAAGTGCTCCGCCAAGGAGGCTGCCATCCTCGCCATGCAGGAGGTCTCCGGTCCGGTGGTCGCCATCGTGCTGGTGCTCTGCGCCGTGTTCCTGCCGGTCGCCTTTATGGGCGGCATGACGGGGGTGATGTACAAACAGTTCGCCATCACGGTCGCGGTCTCGGTCGCCATCTCCGGTCTGGTGGCACTGACTCTCTCCCCGGCCCTCTGTGCCGTGTTGCTGAAAGAGGGACACCACAAACCGGCCCGCTTCTTCGTCTGGTTCAACGAAAAATTTGACCAGCTGACCCGCGGCTATGTACGGGGTGTGGCCTTCCTGAACCGTCGGGTGGGGGTCGCCTTTGCCATCATCGCCGTGCTAATCCTCTCCATCTACGGCCTCTTCCTGAAAGTGCCGGGCGAACTGGTACCGAACGAAGATCAGGGCTACCTCATCTCCGCCGTCATGCTGCCGGATGCCGCCGCGATGAGCCGGACCCAGGCGGTAGCGGATCAGTTCGACAAGATCGCCATGGCCAACCCCCATGTGAAGGATGTGATCACCTTCTCGGGCTTTGACATTCTCTCCAATGCCATCATCAGCAACAGCGGCATGACCTTCATTACCCTGAAGGACTGGAGCGAGCGTCAGGGGGCCGGACAGGACTCCTTCTCGCTGGCCAAGACCTTCCAGGGCTTGAGCCTGATGGGGCTGGCGGATGGCTTTGTCGCCTCCTTCAACCCGCCTCCCATTCAGGGGATGTCCACCACAGGTGGCCTTGAGGCCTATCTGCAGAACCGTGGCACCGGCAACGCCCAGGCCTTCTCCGGCGAAGTGCAGCGCTTCCTCGAAGCGGCCAAGGCGCGCCCAGAGTTTGCCAGCGTCACCAGCACCTACCGCGCCAACGTGCCACAGGTCTATCTGGATCTGGATCGCGAAAAAGCCAAGGCGCTGGGGCTGCCCATCAACGCGGTGTTTGACACCATGCAGGCCACCTTCGGCCAGGTCTATGTCAACGACTTCAACCAGTTCGGCCGTACCTACCGGGTGCAGTTGCAGTCCGAGGCCGACTACCGCGCCAAGAAGAGCGACATCCGCAACGTCTATGTCCGCTCCGACAAGGGAGAGATGATCCCGCTCAGCAGTCTGGTGACGGTGCGGGATGCCACCGGCCCCGAACTGGTCGAACGCTTCAACATCTTCCAGGCCGCCAAGATCATGGCCCAGCCCGCCCCTGGCTACAGCTCGGGTCAAGCCATCGCCGCGCTGGAAGAGGTCGCCAATGAGGCTCTTGGCAACGACGCCAAGCTGGAGTGGACCGGCTCCGCCTATCAGGAGAAAGCGGCCGCAGGCAGCGCTGGTATGGCCTTTGGTTTCGGTATCGTGATGATCTTCCTCATTCTGGCCGCCCAGTATGAACGCTGGAGCCTGCCGTTTGCGGTGATCACCGCGGTACCGTTCGCCCTGTTCGGTGCCCTGCTCGCCACCTGGCTGGTGGGGCTGACCAACAACGTCTACTTCCAGATCGGGCTGGTGACCCTGGTCGGCCTTGCCGCCAAGAACGCCATCCTGATCGTGGAGTTCGCGGTGATGAAGCACGAAGAGGGGATGAGCCTCATCGAGTCAGCACTGGAGGCGGCGCGCCTGCGTTTCCGCCCCATCGTGATGACCTCGCTCGCCTTCATCCTCGGCTGTGTGCCGTTGGTCACCTCCAGCGGCGCCGGTGCGGCAAGCCGTCACGCCCTCGGCTGGCCGGTCATCGGCGGCATGCTGGCGGCCACCTTTATCGCCATCTTCTTTATCCCGCTCTTCTTCCGCCTCATTATGAGAGGATCGGAAAAGCGCGCCAAGCAGTAACGCTCTCCCCAGGCGTTCCACCGATAACAAACTACCCCCGCCCGTGCGGGGGTATTTTTTTGTCTGCGGTGTGCTTCAATGACACACATCGAGACTTTTTTGCACAGGATCCGGATATGCTGGCTCAGCTCTGGCTCGCGACGACCTTGACGACCACTACCCTCTCCGCCTGTGGTCATCACGATTATCCCCCCTGGAACTGGCTGAGCGATGGCAAGATCATCGGCGTTTGTGCCGAAGTAGTCAGTACCCTCTATCAACGGTTGGGTTTCAATGTGGATCTCTCCTATGTGGGCCCCTGGGCCCGCTGTCAGCAGAAAGTGGCGAAAGGAGAGGTCGACATCAATATCTGTGCGCTGCGCAACGAAGAGAGAGCGCACTACTCCCGCTTTACCCGAACCCCCATGGCCATCAATGACATGGCGGTGTTCGTGCGCCAACCCGGCAGCCGCTTGCTGCAGCGACGGGAGGATCTGACCGGACTGCGGGGAGCCATGATGATAGGCGTCAGCCTTGGCAGCGAAATGGATGATTTTTTGCAAGCAAATACCCGCATCTACAGGGTCAACTCCCTCAAGCAGGTATTTGGCCTGCTGGCCAGTGACCGGGTCGACTTCGTTCCCTATGGCCGCTCTTCCGGCCGACTGTTCCTGAGAGAAAATTACCCTGATAGCGGGCTGGCGGATCTGCTTTGGCCACTGCAGCGGGGCGAGCTCTATATTTCCGTCTCGCTCCGTTCCCCCCATCTTGGCACCCTGGAACAACTGGAACCCATGCTGCAGGCGCCGGGCATGAGGCAGTGGATAGATCAGCTGCTGGAGAAATACAGCGACATCTATCTGCAACAACAGCGCCAGCCCTCGCCTTGACCTTCTCCCAGAAGCAAGGTTTAGAGTCTGGATACCAGATCCTGAAGGATGACCGGATTGTCACTCACCCAGCTTGCGACAAGATTGCCCTCTGCCCTGCTAGCCCGGCTATTGCTGGCGCTGCTGCTCGTGTGCAATCTGACCCTCTGCATCAGCTGGCATGCTTCTCCCCTCTCCTCCGAGCCGACCCAAAGCAGCCCCCTGCCAATGGTGATGTTGGATTCATCCATGGCGATGGCGGATGGCGAGAGCTCTCATGCGATGCCCGCAATGTCTCACCCGAGCGATACCATGGCCCTCTCCTGCCATCAGGGAGACGAGGGGTCGGCCATGGGCGATGAGTGCCAGATGCAGACCGGCGTCAATGCCCTCTCCTTCGGCGCGATGGCTCTGCTGGGTGTATTGGTCGCCCTGCTGATCTTCCCCCTGCTACTTGGCAGTAACTTCGCAACTGCACTGCTTGATAACTGGTTGCGGGATCCCTTCCTGCGATCACGCGGTACCCATCCCCCCTCCTGGCCGCGCCGACACCTGATGTTGTCGGTGCTGCGACACTAGAAAGATCTTCTCTTGCGGCAGCGGCAAGCCTCGGCTTGCCCGTCTCCTGCCGCCTTGCCTGACCCTGTGCCCCGGCCAAACCGGCCCGCTCACTGGGAGCCGTGCGCGCTGATACAGCTGCGCCCCGTTTGCCGCCAATCCCTTAGGTGATGCCTTGTCCATCTCCGATCCGGCGGCCTGCACAAGAGAAGAGATATGATGTCACTTGTCCCTGTTACCGGCCTTATCGCCGCCAAGAACTTTGCCACCCTGCCACTAAGTGGGGGTGTGCGATGAGCCAGAAACTGCTGGTATCAGCCCTGCTGCTGGCCCTCGGCGCCGGTGGCGGCTACTGGGCTGCCAAACAGACCACTGCTAGCACCGTGGCCAAGGAGAAGACGCCGCTCTACTGGGTCAACCCCATGGATCCGCGCGACAAGCGCAATGCCCCGGCCAAGGACAACATGGGGATGGACTTTATCCCCGTCTATGAGGAAAAACAGGGCGGCTCACCGGGCACTGTCACCATCAGCCCCGAGATCCAGCAGAACCTGGGGGTGCGGCTTGCCAAGGTGGAGAAGCTCCCTATCCACCAGCAGATCGAGACGGTGGGCTACGTCGGCTATGACGAGGACAAGCTGGAGGCGGTCAACGCCCGCATGGCGGGCTGGATCCGCACCCTCGCCATCAAGAGCGAGGGGCAACAGGTGAGCAAGGGGAGCCTTATTTACGAGCTCTACGCGCCGGATCTGGTCAACGCCCAGCACGAATACCTGCTGGCACTCAACACGGCCAACCCACTGCTGCTGCGCGCCGCCGAGGGCAAGCTCAAGTCTCTGCAGGTACCGGCAGATCAAATCTCAGCCCTCAAACGCACCCGTCAGGTACGCGAAACCATCAGCATTTACGCCCCCAGCAGCGGTTATGTCTCCGAGCTGAAGGTGCGCGAAGGGCAGTATGTGGAGCCCGCCGCAGCGCTGTTCAACATCAGCACCCTCAAACAGGTGTGGGTCAGCGCCGAGGTGTTCGAACGTCAGGCCGCCCAGCTGAAGGTGGGGGATCCGGTCACCATGACCCTCGACTATGCACCCGGCCGCCACTGGCAGGGCCGGGTCGATTACCTCTACCCGACTCTGGATGCCACCACCCGCACCCTCAAGGTACGGCTGCGCTTTGCCAACCCGGACGAGTTCCTGAAACCCAATATGTTCGCCAAGGTGACGATTCAGGCGGGCAAGGGAGAGCCGCAATTGGTAGTGCCGAGCGAAGCGGTGATCCGCACCGGCAGCCAGGACCGGCTGGTGCTGGCGCTGGGGGATGGCAGCTTCAAATCGGTCGCTGTCACCCTGGGCCCCCAGTTTGGCGACAAGGTGGCCATCAAGGCAGGGGTAGAGGCTGGGGATAACATCGTCAGCTCGGCCCAGTTCCTGCTCGACTCCGAATCGGCCATCAATTCGGACTTTCAGCGCATGACGGCGGTGCGCCCCGCCCAGGTGTGGACTCAGGGCGAGGTTGAAAGCATCGATCTGGCCAACCGTACCCTGATGGTCTCCCACCAGCCCATCCCCGAGTGGCAGTGGCCCGCCATGGAGATGGAGTTCACCGTCGCCGAAGGAGTCGACATCAGCAAGCTGGTCGAGGGGGAGACCCTCCATCTTCAGGTGATGCAGGAGGGGGATGAGTACCGCATCACCACCATCCATCAGGAGAAAGCACCCGCTACTCACGGCGACGCCAAGCCTGCAACGGATGAGATGGGGAAGATGGAAGGAATGGACCATAGCCAGCACAATATGGGAGCCAAGCCATGATCCCCTCGATTATTCGCTGGTCCGTGGGCAACCGCTTTCTGGTGCTGCTATTGACCCTTATGCTCACCGCCTGGGGGCTCTGGTCGGTCAAGCAAACCCCGGTGGATGCCCTGCCGGATCTCTCCGATGTGCAGGTGATCATCAAGACCTCCTATCCGGGCCAGGCGCCACAGGTGGTGGAAGATCAGGTCACCTACCCGCTCACCACCGCCATGCTGGCGGTACCGGGGGCCACCACGGTGCGCGGCTACTCTTTCTTCGGCGACTCCTTCGTCTATGTGCTGTTTGACGACAACACAGATCTCTACTGGGCCCGCGCCCGGGTGCTGGAGTACCTAAGCCAGGTTGCGCCCAATCTGCCCGCCTCCGCCCGTCCCCAGCTCGGCCCCGATGCCACCGGGGTGGGCTGGGTCTATCAGTACGCGCTGGTGGACAGAACTGGCAAGCATGACCTCAGCGAGCTCACCTCGCTGCAGAACTGGTTCCTCAAGTACGAGTTGCAGACGGTTGAGGGGGTCTCCGAAGTCGCCACCGTCGGCGGCATGGTGCGCCAGTATCAGGTGCGGATCGATCCGGACAAGCTGCGCGCCTACGGCATCCCGCTCTCTCTTATCGAGACCGCCATCAAACAGGGCAATCAGGAGACAGGCGCCTCCGTCATCGAGATGGCGGAAGCGGAGTACATGGTGCGCTCCAACGGCTATCTCAAGAGCGTCGAGGATCTGAAGCAGATCCCGCTCGGCACCACGGTACGCGGCGCCCCGCTGCTGCTGGGGGATGTGGCAGATGTGGTCACCGGTCCCCAGATGCGGCGCGGTATCGCCGAGCTCAACGGCGAAGGGGAAGTAGTGGGCGGCATTATCGTCATGCGCTACGGCGAGAATGCCCAGCACACCATAGACGGGGTCAAGGCACGGCTGGCTGAGCTGAAAAGCAGCCTGCCAGAGGGGGTGGAGATCGTCACCGTCTACGATCGATCCGACCTTATCCAGCGCGCTATCGACAACCTCTCCGGCAAGCTGCTGGAGGAGTTCGCGGTGGTGGTACTGGTCTGCCTCGCCTTCCTGTTCCACCTGCGCTCGTCACTGGTGGTGGTCATCACCCTGCCCATCGCCATTCTGGTGGCCTTTATCGTGATGCATCTGCAGGGGATCAACGCCAACATCATGTCGCTCGGGGGCATCGCCATCGCCATCGGCGCCATGGTGGATGGCGCCATCGTGATGATCGAGAACGTCCACAAGCACATGGAGCGGGAGGCGCTCACCGACAAGAACCTCTGGCGCATCATCACCGAGGCGAGCATCGAAGTGGGGCCTGCCATCTTCTTCTCCCTGCTCATCATCACCATCAGCTTCCTGCCGGTGTTTGCGCTGGAGGCACAGGAGGGGCGGATGTTCCACCCCCTCGCCTTCACCAAGACCTACGCCATGGCGGCGGCCGCCGCGCTCGCCATCACGCTGGTGCCGGTGATCATGGGTTACTTCATCCGTGGCAAGGTGCTGGCGGAGCAGGCCAACCCGCTCAACCGCTGGCTAAGCCAGGGCTATGTGCCACTGCTCAAAGCCGTCTTGGCCCGTCCAAAAACCACTCTGGCTGTCGCCGCCGTGGTGACGGTGGCGGGCTTCTGGCCGCTCAAGTACTTGGGCTCCGAGTTCATACCGCCGCTCGATGAGGGGGACATCATGTATATGCCCACCACAGCGGCCAATATCTCGGTGGGCAAGGCGCGGGAGATTTTGCAGCAGACCGACAAGCTCATTCGTACCGTGCCCGAGGTGCAAAACGTGTTCGGCAAGGCGGGGCGCGCCGAATCGGCCACCGACCCCGCCGATCTGGTGATGATGGAGACCAGCATCCAGCTCAAGCCCCGGGATCAGTGGCGCCCCGGCATGACCCCGGAGAAGCTCAAGGAGGAGCTCGACTCCCTCATCCGCTTCCCCGGCCTCACCAACGCCTGGGTGCCCCCCATCAAGACCCGCATCGACATGCTGGCCACCGGCATCAAGACCCCGGTCGGCATCAAGATAGCGGGGCCGGATCTCAAGGTGATCCAGCAGCTCGGCCAGCAGCTGGAACAGATCGTCGGCAAGGTGGAGGGCGCCTCATCGGTCTACGCCGAGCGGGTGGCCGGTGGCCGCTACGTCAAGGTGGATATCGACCGACTGAAAGCGGCCCGCTATGGCCTGAACATCGCCGATGTGCAGGCGGTGCTCGCCACCGCGGTGGGCGGCATGGAGGTGGGCCAGACCATCGAGGGGCGTGAGCGCTACCCCATCAACCTACGCTATCCCCAGAGCTATCGGGATTCGGTGGCCAGCCTCGAGCTGCTGCCGGTGGTGACCCCGAGCGGGGCGCGCATCGCGCTGGCGGATGTAGCCCGGGTCTACATCAGCGATGAAGCCCCCATGCTGCGCAGTGAAAACGCGCGGCTCAACGGCTGGGTCTACGTCGATATTCGCGGCCGCGATATCGGCTCCTTCGTCGATGAGGCCAAAGCCGAGGTGGGCAAGCAGCTGGTGCTGCCGGCGGGCTACGCCCTCACCTGGTCTGGCCAATACGAGTACATGGAACGGGCCAAGGCGCGCCTCGCCTACGTGGTGCCGCTGACGGTCGCCATCATCGTGCTGCTGCTCTATCTGGCGTTTCGCCGCGTTCAGGAGGTGCTGCTCATTCTCACCACCTTGCCGCTGGCGGTGGTGGGCGGGATCTGGACCCTCTGGCTGCTCGACTTCAACCTCTCGGTGGCGGTCGGGGTGGGCTTTATCGCTCTGGCGGGGGTGGCGGTAGAGACCGGCGTCTTGATGCTGGTCTACCTCAACCATGCCTGGGATGACCTGGTGGCCAGTGGCAAGCCGGACAAGGCGGGGCTGCACCGTGCGGTGATCCAGGGCGCCGCCCTGCGCCTGCGTCCCAAGATGATGACGGTGGTGACCATTATCGCCGGCCTCTTGCCTATCATGTGGAGCCACGGCACCGGATCCGAGGTGATGCAGCGCATCGCCGCCCCCATGATCGGCGGCATGGTGAGCGCGCTGGTGCTGACCCTCTTGGTGCTGCCCGCGGCCTACTACCTGTGGCGCAGTCGCAGCCTTGGCAAGGGCGCGAACCCGCAATCCGAATAACCCGATTTCACGATCCATATTGACTGAACGATGAGGAAACCATCATGAACTACAAGACGCTGACGCTGACCCTGACCCTGCTGCTTGGCCTTGCCACCCAGACCAACCTGCAAGCCGAAGAGATGATGCACCATGAAGGGCACGATATGAGTCAGACGGGTGAGATGAGCGAACAGGGCGCAATGGTGATGACCAAGGGGGTCATTACCCGCCTCGATGAGGGGAGCGGCAAGGTCGGCATCAAGCACGAGGCGATCGAGAATCTCAAGATGCCCGCCATGACCATGGTCTTTCGAGTGGCAGATCCGGCCCAGCTCAAAGGGCTCAAGGTGGGGGATGCCATCCACTTTCATGCCGAAAGCCAGAGCGGCAAGCTCACAGTGACAGCCATCCAGCCGCAATAAACGGCTCTGGCTCGCCGAAAAGGTCACGATAGACAGTGACAACGCAAGAGGGAGGCATCAGCCTCCCTCTTCTGTTGATCAACCTGTTCATGTGGTCAACCTCTGGCGCGCGATAGCACTCAGCTGCGGGTTGCCAGCAACTGCTCCACATCCTCGATCACCTTGAGGGCCGCCTGCGGGCCGCCGCTGGAGGTCCAGAGCGACCCGTCCACAGCGCCAAAGCGCTTGGCTTTGATCACCGGCAGTTGCTGGAACGCCGGGGTCTGCTCCGCCTGACGCATGGCATCCACCGCATCACCGGTGGCGCTCAGAGTACCGACCACCAGCCAGTCAGCATCCAGCAGATTGAGGGACTCCAGACTCAGCGCCGGTGAGTGGGGCGCGCCGGTACCCTGCTGCTTGCTTGGGCGCACCAGCCCCATCGACTCCACTACGCTGCTGGCAAAGGTGCCCTGATACATAAAGCTCGGCCCCTTGGGGTTCCAGCGCACTATGCTGATGCTCTCCCCCTGATGCTTGGCCAGCTTGCTGCGGGCCTGAGTCAACCGCTCGGCATACTGCAGCAAGAAAGTATCCCCTTGCTGGTCGCGGTTGAGGGTGTGGGCGGTGCGGCGGAAGCTATCCTGCCACGGCTCACCCCACTTGCTGGTCACCACGGTCGGCGCGATCTCCCCCAGCAAGGTCAGCAGCTCGGGACGGGTCTGGCCGGTCAGGATAAGGTCAGGCTCCAGCGCAATCAGCGACTCCAGATTGGGGCTGTCGAGATCGCCGATCACCTGGATCCCCATGCCCGCCTTGTTCAGCAAATAGCGAGGCAAGGTGGGTTGACCACGGCCATTGACGGCGCCGATGGGGGTCAGCCCCAGGGTCAGGGTGCTGTCGAGTTCGAGCTCGCTCAGCACCACCACCCGCGTTGGCTGGACTGGCACCTGCACCTTCTGGCCAAACGCATCAGTCACTTCACGCATCTCCTGTGCCTGAACCAGCGGCGCGGCCAGCATCAGGATGGCTGCTGCCAGGGCGGCAAAACGCTTCATCATCTCACTCCTTCTCGTTGCACGGCCCGGATAATCGGCCGCGTGGATACACTCGGTGAGCCCACAGAGCAGGCCCATATGACTCAACTCGCCGAACGCAGGGCACGGCCATGTTCGTGGCGACGGGGCACGATAATGGGCGCCCCGTCGCCGGGGGCATGCAGAATGTCGACACTGGTCTGGTAGAGCCGGTCGATCAAGGACTTGGTCACCACCTCCCGGGCCGGGCCCATGGCGGCAATGGTCCCCTCGCCGATGGCGATCAGCTCGTCACAGTAGCGGGCCGCCATCGCCAGATCGTGGATCACCAGCAGCACGGTTTTGCCTTCGGCAGTGATGCGGTGGATCGCCTCCATCACCTCGGTCTGGTGACCGATATCGAGGGCGCTGGTGGGCTCGTCGAGCAGCACCATGTCGCTGTCCTGCGCCAGGATCATCGCCAGCCACGCACGCTGTGCCTGCCCGCCGGAGAGGGACGCGGCGCTCTGCTGCCAGATCCCCTCAAGCTGCATTCGCTCGCAGGCAATACGCACCATGCGGGCATCCTCCTCACCCCACTGATTGAACCAGCCCTGATGGGGGTGGCGGCCATACTGCACCAGCTGCTCAACCAGAATGCCGGCAGGCAGGGTCGGCCGCTGGGGTAGATAAGCGAGCTCCCGCGCCAGCCCCTTCATGGGGTAGCTGGCAAGCGGCTTGCCTTTGAGCAGGATCTCGCCGCGTTGGGCTTTCATCTGGCCGGATAACAGCTTGAGCAGGGTCGATTTGCCGCAGCCGTTGGGGCCGACGATCCCCACCAGCTTGCCCCTCGGCACGCTGAAAGAGATGTCCCGCAAAATGGGGGTCTGCTGATAGGCGAAGTGGAGGCGATTTACGGTGAGCGTCATCAGTCAGCCCTCTGGCGATCGTTAACAAGAAGAAACAGCAGCAACAGGCCGCCGAGAATGCGGGTCATGATGCCGGTCGCCACCTCGTGGGGGCTGGCCAGCACCCGAACCAGGGTATCGCTGGCAAGCAGCAGCAGGGCGCCGCTAAGCGCCGCCAGCCAGAGCGGCACCACCCGGTCTTTCACCAGCCAGGAGGCAAGAATGGGGGCCGCCATGGCGATAAAGACCACGGGGCCGCCGATGGCGGTGCCGAGCGCCGCCACCAGAATGGCCTGGGCCAGAATGCCCAGTTGTACCCGATCGCCGTTGACGCCAAGCCCTCTGGCCATCTCGGGGCCAAAGCGCAGCACCGCCAGCGCGCGGGAGAGGTAGACGATCCACGGGCAGAGCAGCAGCAACAGGATGACAATCGGGGTGATGGTGCTGTAACCCACGGCGATAAAGCTGCCCATGTTCCACAGATAGAGAGAGCTCAAATGCAGCAGGGCCTGGGTGGACATCACAAACTGGCCGAGCGCCTCGAACAGCTCGGAGAGGCCGATACCGATCACCACGAACAGATAGCCCTGCTCGCCCGGTTTGCGGCAGAGGGCATAGAGCACCAGCGCCGCGAAGATGGCTCCGATAGGTGCCGCCCACCAGGGCCAGCTGCCCACGGTCAGGTAGAGGGAGAAGACGATGATGGCCAGAGAGGCCCCGTTGTTGACCCCCACCATATCGGGTGTGGCCAGCCGGTTGCGAACCAGCGTCTGCACCAGACAGCCGGAGAGCCCCATGGCGGCCCCCGCCACCATGACCCCAAGAATGCGCGGCAGCCGGATCTTGAACAGGGTGAGCTGCTCAAGCCGCGTCCCCTCCCCCAGCAGAGTGTTGACCACCCCGGCCAAGCCAAGCTTGCCGCCGCCAACGCTCAAGGCCAGCAGAGCAAGCGCCAGCAGCGCCATGGCCAACAGAACCAGCCGGCGCCAGCTCGGCAGATGAACCAGCACAGAGCGGTTGCCGGCCCGCAGACAGAGCATATCGGTAGGTGTGCGCATCAGCCCCTCACTTGACGGTCAGCAGGGTACGAAAGCCCCCGCGATGAACAATGGCGATCAGCACAGGTGCGCCAATCAGGGCCAGAATGACGCCATTGGGCAGCTCGAACGGCTGGATCAGCCAGCGCGCCAGAATGTCGGCCAACAGCAGAAACAACATGCCGAACAGGGCGGAGAAACAGACCTGCACCGACAACCTAACCGGCTCTACCAGTCGGCCACAGTAGGCGGCCAGAAAGCCGACAAAGCCGATGGGGCCGGCGATGGCGATGGCACTGGCGGTAAACAGGGTAGCGGCCAACAGCACGCCAATTCGCACCCGGTTTGGGCGGATCCCGAGCGCCTGGGCCTGACTGTCCCCCATCTGCATCAGGGTCAGCTGGCGACAGAGGAGCAGGGTGATGACAAACGCCGCCAGCACGAAGGGCAGCACGGCGATGATGGCATCGAGATTGGCCGCCGACAGGGAGCCGAGGTTCCAGAAGCGGTACTGCTCCAGCACCATCTTGTTGGAGAGCAGCAAAAAGCTGGAGAGACCGCCGAAGGTGGCGGAGAGCGCCACCCCGACCAGAATGAGCTTGAGGGGGTTGGAGCGGCCAATCATCATGCCAAGCCCCAGCACAATAACGTTACCAAGCAGCGCGCCGAGGCCGGCCCAGAGCAGATAGCCGTAGGCGGACTCCACCCCGAACCAGGTGAGCCCCACCACCAGCGCAAAGACGGCCCCGGCGTTGACCCCGAGCAGACCGGGCTCCGCCAGCGGGTTGCGGGTCGCGCTCTGCAACAAGGAGGCCGCCAGAGATAAAGAGGCGCCGACCACCATGGCGCAGAGGGTGCGCGGCAGTCGCAAGGTATTGAGCACCATGGCGAGCTTCTCGTCACTCGCCCAAGGCGCGTCACCCATCAGGTAGCCGAACACCTCGCGGGCACCATAAACACCCGCACCGGTGGTGAGCGAGAGGCAAAACAGCGTGCAGAGAAGGAACAATGCCAGCCAGAACAGAGGGGTCTGGTACTTAACCACCCTTTACGACTCCTTGCGTTGGGTCTGACAACATGCAGCCAAACCGACGTGAAAACAGGGCGCTCTTGTGTCAACGGAAATAAAAACGCCGCCCGGACGAATACCCGGACGGCGCAATACTAAATGCAAATCATTTTTATTTGCAAGGATGAATCAGGTATTCTTTCGCATCCGCTTAATTATCCATCACATCATGACGGGTCTGGTGATAGGCCTCTTCACTCTTGCCCCGGCGCCAGTACGGCACGGCGT
Organism: Aeromonas sp. 95A; assembly: GCF_051919235.1. Classification (NCBI taxonomy): domain Bacteria; kingdom Pseudomonadati; phylum Pseudomonadota; class Gammaproteobacteria; order Aeromonadales; family Aeromonadaceae; genus Aeromonas; species Aeromonas sp. 95A. The sequence goes on along the minus strand of NZ_JBQBFC010000001.1, from coordinate 4,480,098 downwards.
AGAGCGACTGACGATCCACCTCGAGCACGGAACGAAAATGGCGGCGCAGCGGCAGCACCAGCGCCTCTTCCCCACCCAGCCAGAAGAAGCCACCATCGCGCACCAGCGGCAGAGCAATCACATGCTCCAGCAGGCCGCTGGACTCGGGCTCGCCGACAAACCAGTGACAGCGCACCCCGACCGGTAGCGTCAACGGTTGAGCATCGGCCTGATCCGGCACCAGAATCGCAATTTCCCCTCTGGCATCTGCAGGCATCACCTCACACATCGCCATGATGGCGGGCAAGGCGGTGAGATCCCCCACCAGGCAGTAGTGATCGGCCGGTTGCAGCATGGGGTTGGGGCCACCCGGCCCGGAGAGGATCACCTTCTCTCCCGGCTTGGCATGGGTAGCAAAGGCGCTGGCGGGCCCGCCGTCACCGTGCAGCACGAAGTCGATATCAATTTCCTGCTCATCACGGCGAAACGCACGGATGGTGTAGGTGCGGATCACCGGCTTGTCAGCCGGGTTACTCCAGCGCGGGCCGCTCGGGGTCATTGCAGGCAGCACCGGCTCTACCTGATGGGGCTGGGCCAGCATGACCTTGATATGGGCTCCACCGCAAGTATAGGGATAGTCAGCCAACTCGCGGCCACCAAAGGTGATGCGACGCAAATGGGGGGTGATCTGGGTAATGGCTTTGACAGTCAGCAGACGGGGACGATTGGGAGGCAGAGATGGGGACACGATGGGGCTCCTCGTTGAGTGTGTCGCCCATGCTACACGCAAATAGGAATTACTATCAAATAAGATTGCTTCTCGTCTAATAGCTACAAGCCGGATTCAAACATCCCCAACCACTGGCGTCCACACCCCAATCCAGACAGAGGCTTTATGCACGCTAGCTCCATGATTGGGCAAAGAAAGCAGCCGGACAACGCCACAGTTACAAAGGGTTCCATTTGCTTATTTCGACCATAGTTTTTCGAGATCAAATTTTATTTCCCAATAAGTTTCCTATCCTTAGTGAAGCAGTTAATGTAAGCACAGGATGCCAAACAGGATTGTATGATGGATGACCAGATCCTGATTATTGATGATGACGATCTCTCCCTCCCCGACGCACAGCAAGCGGGCTGGAAGGTGATGATTGTTGACGATGAGCCTGAAGTGCATCGCATCACCAAGATCACCTTGAACAAATTCGAGTTTGACAATCGCCCCATCGATTTTTTGCATGCCTATTCCGCGGCACAGGCCAAAGAGTTGCTGGCCACCACCCCGGACGTTGCTCTGTTGCTGCTGGACGTGGTGATGGAGGTCGACCACGCTGGCCTAGATGTCGTCAAATACGTCCGGGAAGATCTGCAAAACAAGATGGTACGCATCGTGTTGCGTACCGGCCAACCCGGCCAGGCGCCGGAAGATGACGTGGTCACCAACTACGACATCAACGACTACAAGGATAAAACCGAGCTCACCTCCCAGAAGCTGCGCACCCTGCTGCGGGCCAGCCTGCGATCCTATCGGGATATTCGCACCCTGGAGAGTAACCGTCAGGGGCTGGAAAAAGTCATCGAAGCCTCCAAGGGGATCTTTGAGAAACGGGCCTTGCGCCAGTTTGTCGAAGGCGCCCAGGAGCAGCTCAGCGCCCTGCTCCATCTGGGGGAAACCCAGATATACGACGTCAAGCAATACGCCTATGAGGTGAAGGATCAAGTATTGGAGCCCCTGCTCCCCGGCCATCCCGCCATGCTCCTCACAGAAGCGCCGGAGATCCTGCGCCAGGCCATGAGCAAGCGCAGCAACGTCTATAACGCCACCCAGATGGTGCTCTACTGCCAGAATCCGCGCCACCACCTGCTGTTCCACATCGAGACCACCCGTCAGCTCAGCCAGATCGATACCAGTCTGCTGACGCTGTTTACTGAAAACATCATAGTGGCGCTGGAGAATATCCGGCTCAATGAGGTGATCGCCGACAACCAGCGGGAGATCATCTATCGCATCGGCGAACTGGTCGAAACCCGTTCCAAAGAGTCAGGGCTGCACGTCAAGCGGGTCGCGCTCTATACCGAACAATTCTGCCACCTGATGGGTATGAGCGAAGAGCAGAGCGAGCTGGTGAAACGCGCCTCGCCGCTTCATGACATTGGCAAGGTGGGAATTCCCGATGCCATCTTGCACAAGCCGGGCAAGTTGACACCGGAAGAGTGGGAGATCATGAAAACCCACGCCCAGCTCGGGCAGGATATGCTCTCCGGCAGCGATCTGGCGCTGTTTCAGATTGGTGCCACCATCGCTGGCAATCACCATGAGAAATGGAATGGCAGTGGCTATCCCCGCGGTTTGAAGGGGGCCGATATTCCGCTGGAGGGGCGGATTGTGGCGCTGGCTGACGTGTTCGATGCTCTGGGTTCGGATCGCTGCTACAAGAAGGCGTGGCCGCTGGACAAGGTGCTGGCCCTGATTGAAGAGGAGAAGGGGCAGCATTTCGACCCCCAGCTGGTCGAGCTGATGATGGCCAATCTGGACAAGTTCCTCGAGATCCGCGAGCAGAACAAGGATGTCTATATCGGCGAACACTGATAGCCAGCTTGTTCTGTTTATGAACTAAAAAAAACCGCCCTGCTTATCAGGGCGGTTTTTTATCTCTGGCATCACGCCACTTCAGTACGAGGGTTACTGCTCTGGCAGATTGAGATCCAGCTTGGCAGCAGGTTGTCCGGCTTGCTGATTCTCGGCCTGCGCAGCGGCCAGAGCACGCTTCAGGGCACGCCGTTTTTGTATCACCACAAACCCGACCCCACCCAATACCGCCAGCAGCACACCACCACCCGCCAATGCCCAGATCAGCCAGCCCATTTCCTCCTCTGCCGGAGCTTCATGGGTCGCCTCGGCACTGGAGGCCGGTGCGGCGGCCGACACCACCTCTACAGGAGGCGGCGGTGGCGGGAAGACATTGAAGGTTTTCACCGGCAACTCGATTTTCAGCTCACGGCCGAGGCGAGTGGTGCCATAGAGGGTTGCTTTCACCTCATGCTGACCGACCTCCTTGATGTTGGAGAGATCGATATCAAGCTTGGGATCGCTGGCGATCTCGCTGAACTCGTAGAGGCCGCCCACATTGCTGGTCACACTCCCCTTGACCACCACGGAAGCGGGATCCAGCTCATCACGGTCGATTAGCAGTGAGAGCTTGGCACCGAGCTCATCCGAAGGCGGCGACAAGTTATAGCTGAACGGGTAGGGGTAAAGCAGTACATCCTGATAACGGGCACGGACAAACACCTGATTGCCCGTACTGAACATGGCGCGGTACTTGCCACCGGGAATATCCTGCAGCGTCACTTCCGCCGTCATGATGCCATCACCCGGCACTTCGTCGAGCCCCTTGCCATCATCGCGATAGTGGCCAAGTACTTGATCCAGCACGACCTCTTTCTTATCGGCATCGCTGAACGATTGCAGCTTGACGGTCATGCCAAGGTCAGAGAGATAGTATTTATCTTTCGGCTGCTGACCATTGATCAGCAACCACGCCTTGAGCTTGACCACCTCCCCCTGATAGAGCTGCATCGGCAGGGCGGCGATATCGAGCCGGATATCGGAGAGAATGCGCACCCGGTTGTCGGGATCCACCTCGCCAATCGCCTGCCAGGGGCCCGGCATGGGATTGCGCAGGGTAATCAGATCATGCTCTGGCAGCGCCAGCCAACCCACATCGGCAGGTTTGACCTTGCCCACGTAAAGCTTGCTGCCATCGGGGCGAACCAGGATCACGGACGGAGTGCCCGGCTTGCGCTTGATGATGAAGGTGATCTCCTTCACGCCGTAATCGATGCGAAAGCGGTTATCCAGCAGCGGAATATCGGAAGGGGCAAATACCTCGGTCGCCGTCGCCCCCAGCGAGAGCAATAGCAGCAGACCTGCACACCACTTGCTCATTGCCGCCACAGACAACTTCCTCCTTTCTTCTGTACCAGATCCAGTCTCGCTTCGTGCAGGGCCTGAACCTCGGCACTGGCACGCACCACCTTGAGGGCGGGTCGGTTGCTCTCCAACCGGCGAATACTGGTGTCCTGATTGCTTTCGTTTTCGTTGCTCTCGGTGGCCAGATTGAGTTTGGTCTGGCCGCCGGTCATCAGCAGGTAGACGTCCGCCAGGATCTCCGCATCGAGCAGAGCCCCGTGCAGGGTACGGTGGGAGTTGTCGATACCGTAACGATCGCACAGCACATCCAGGTTGTTGCGCTTGCCGGGGAAGAGCTCCCGCGCCATCGCCAGGGTATCTGTGATGGTGCAGATATCCGCCGTCTTGAAGTTGAGTCCGAGCTTGCTGAACTCGTAGTCCATGAAGCTCACGTCAAACGGCGCGTTGTGGGCGATCAGTTCGGCGCCGCGGATGAACTCGAGGAATTCGTCGGCAATCTGGCTGAACGACGGTTTGTCACGCAGGAACTCGTCGGTAATACCGTGCACCTGGATCGCTTCCGGGTCGACCAGACGATCAGGCTTGATATAGACGTGATAGTGGTTACCGGTCAGCTTGCGGTTGATCACCTCCACACAGCCGATTTCGATAATGCGGTGCCCCAGATAGACAGGGCCACCCGCCGTATTCATACCTGTGGTTTCAGTATCCAGAATGATCTGGCGATTCAGTTGGGGTGTGTTCATGATCCAATCTATGTCAAACTTCGGCTTTACTTACTCGCTAGTTTACCCCAAGCCTCATGTTAAAACAGATTGATTGCTCATGTTAAAACAGATTGATGTCTATACCGACGGCTCCTGCCTCGGCAATCCGGGCCCGGGTGGTTACGGGGCCGTCATGGTCTACGGCAAGCACCGCAAAGAGATTTCCGCCGGATTCAAGTTGACCACCAATAACCGGATGGAGCTGATGGCCGCCATCATGGGGCTGCGCACCCTCAACGAACCGTGCAAGGTGCGCCTCACCACCGACAGCCAGTATGTCCGCCAGGGGATCACCCAGTGGATCATCGGCTGGAAGAAGAAAGGGTGGATGACCGCCAACCGTCAGCCAGTCAAGAACGTCGATCTCTGGAAGGAGCTGGATGCGGAAGTGGGTCGCCACCAGATTGAGTGGCTCTGGGTAAAGGGTCACTCCGGCCACCCGGAGAACGAACGGTGCGACGAGCTGGCCAGAGAGGCTGCCTGCGGCAAGGATCTGGCCGAGGATACCGGCTACCAGCCCTGACGGGCCATTCCCGGTGTGGCGAGGGACTTTGGCAGTTGCCAGCGCCGCCGCACCGGGATCAGTGGAAAGCGCCGTTTACGGGCCGCAATCACGTATACCGATGCAAATGCCCTGCAATAATCCCGCCCGATACTCTCTCGCCACCAACTGTGCCAGCTCTGTTTTCCCATAAACGAATAACCGAAACGCTCGTCGAACATCACCTCGCATCCCAGCAGATGCAACCAGTCCGTCACCCGCCCCGGGGTGAACATCCGTGCCGACCAGGGCATTCTGCGCCGCAAGAACGGCACACAGTGACCGATCCCGACCAGACTCATGGGGTTATAACCACTGATGATCAGCCAGCCATCGTCGGTCAGCACCCTTTCGGCTTCGCGCAACACCTGATGAGGATCGGCAGAGAAATCGAGGCAGTGGGCCAGCAGGCAGGCATCGACGCTGCCGGTCCGCACCGGCAGATCGAGGGGATCGCCATACATGTCGAGCAACCGCCCGCCGGGGGCGACCCCGACCTGGTGACGAATGGAGGAGCGTTTGCAGGAGAGTTCAGCGCTCAGGGCGCCAATTTTCAGCAGATGATACCCAAACAGATTGGGGCACCAGTTGTCGAGCCGATCCTGGATCTCGGCCGCCACCCAGTCCCCCATAGGCAATGCAGACCAGCTGGTCGGGATCTCGATTTGTTGTTCGGTACGTGCCACCTGCATAATAGGGCTCAACTCGGGGTTTCGAACGCCATCCTGTTATATAAGATACCCTCCCTAAAGAGAAGCAGACTCATGTATCCAGTGATCACAGTTCCAGCCTTTAATGACAACTACATCTGGTTGATCCGCCACGAAAATCACTGTCTGGTGGTCGATCCGGGCGATGCGGCCCCCGTGCTGGAGCGGCTTGAGGCATTGGGGCTGGTGCTCGATGCCATCCTGCTGACCCATCACCATCACGACCATGTCGGGGGCGTCACCGACCTGCTTGCCCACTTCCCCCACGCCCGGCTCTATGGCCCCAAACTTGACCCGATGCCGGATCACCACGGTCAGTGGCTGGAAGATGGCGATCAGATCAACTGGCACGGCCTCGCCCTCGAGGTGATCCATGTGCCCGGGCACACTCGCGGCCACATCGCCTACCACGGCAACGGCATGCTCTTTTGTGGCGATACCCTCTTCTCAGCCGGTTGTGGCCGCCTGTTTGAAGGGACGCCGGAGCAGATGTACCACTCGCTGCAACGACTCGCCGCCCTGCCCGATGAGACCCTCATTTATTGTGCACACGAGTACACCCTCTCCAACCTGCGTTTTGCCTATGCGGTCGAGCCGGACAACCCGGCGATCCGCCGCCAGATCGGGCTGATCAGCAAACTGCGGCAACAAGGGCTGCCAAGTCTGCCAACCCGGCTGGGTGACGAACGCACTTTCAACATTTTTCTGCGCTGCGAACAGGATTCAGTGAAATTTTCTGCTGAAAAACATGGACTAAAATGCGTGGAAAATCCGGTAGATACCTTCACCATCCTGCGTCAGTGGAAGGACGTTTTTTGAACAAACCTTGATCAGGGGGCCATTGCCCCTTATGATGCGAGCTGTTTTTCCTAAAAATGACCGGAACGAGATGAAGGTACGAACGGCCTTATTGGCAGCGCTGTTGCTCAGCGGCTGCCAAAACCTGAGCCATCAGGATGACCGGGCGCTAACGGCAATCGAGCCGATCAAGTCCCCCCAGGTCAAGAAAAAAGCGCATAAAAAACACTCTTCCCATTTCCTGTTTGGCGATGAACAGCTGGACGAAATGGAAGATACGGACAATCTGTGGGTGCGTATCAGCGATGATATGCAACTGGAAACTCCGGACAATCCGCGCATCCGCCAGCAACGTGAGTGGCTGTTGCGCAATGATAAGCATCTGGCGACCATTGCCAGCCGGGCTGAACCCTACCTCTATCTGATGGTAGAGGAGATTGAACGGCGTGAGCTGCCAATGGAGCTTATTACTGTCCCGATGATCGAAAGCATGTTTGATCCTCATGCCCGATCCCGCAGCAATGCTGTCGGACTCTGGCAGTTTGTGCCAGCGACAGGCAGAAACTTCGGTCTGCGCCACGACAACTGGTATGACGGACGGCGCGATGTGCTGGCCTCCACCAATGCGGCGCTCGACTATCTGGAATACCTGAACCGCTTCTTTGACGGTGACTGGCTGCAAACGCTGGCCGCCTACAATGCCGGTGAAGGACGGGTGCGCAACGCCATCCAGCGTAACCAGCGCGCAGGCAAACCGACCGACTACTGGTCGCTCGATCTGCCCCGCGAAACCCGGATGTATGTGCCCAAGATCCTCGCCATGGCTGACATGATCAGCAATGCGGACAAGTACAATATCCAGTTGCCGGTACTCGCCAACGAGCCGAAGCTGCGTGTGGTGGAGACTGGCAGCCAGATCGATCTGAATGTGGCCGCCCAACTGGCAGGTCTGCGCACCTCACAGCTCAAGGAGGTCAATCCGGCCCTGAGCCGTGGCGTGATGTCGCCCCGTGGCCCTTACCGCCTGCTGGTACCGGTAGAATATGCCGATACTCTGGAGCTGGCACTGGCCGATCTGCCCAAGAGCGAGCGTATTCGTACCCGCTCCTATCAGGTCACCAGTGGCGATACCCTGTCGCGCATCGCCCAGAATCATGGCGTCAGCGTGAACGAGCTGAAGCTGGCCAACAATCTGCGCAGCAACAACCTGCGTCGCGGTCAGCAACTGGTGATCCCGACCCACGGTCAGGTCAGCAGCAAGGCCAGCTCTGCCAGCAAACCGCAGCAGTTGGCAAGCCGTGGCAGCAGCCAGAAGGCCAAAGTCAGTTACAAGGTGCGCTCGGGTGACAACCTGTGGAGCATCAGCCAGGCACACGGCGTCTCCCACGAAGAGCTCGCCAGGTGGAATGGTCTGACTGCCAAGTCGGCGCTCAAGCCAGGCATGAAGCTGGTGGTCTATCCCAAGCAAGGGAAGAAGAGCGACAAATCGATGGTGTATCAGGTTCGCCGTGGCGACTCCATCTCCTCCATTGCGGCTCGCTTCCAGGTGGCCATCAATGATGTGATGCGCTGGAACCAGCTGGATAAAGGGGATTACCTCAAGCCCGGCCAGGAGCTGACCCTGTTTGTGAAGAACAACAGCTAAGACACACCACTTGAACCCGATAAAAAATGGGGCCAGTCATCTGACTGGCCCCATTTTTTATTACTGCGGCTAACCGCTGCTGTGTCTGAGCCACCGACTAAAACAATGGCTTGGCGCCGCCTGCGGATGCATCACCGCTCTGCAGGCAAAACTATCACCGCTATTCCCAAAGCCTTGTCGGCACCACCATCAGCACGGTGCGCTGACCGATCGCCACGTTGGCATTGGGGAAGACCACCGCCTCACGCGGCTTCTCGACCGTGTAGCGAAGCTCGCCATCCTCGGCCAGCACGAACCCTTGGGGGAATTCGGTGAAGTTGTCGACATCGCTGGCAAACAGGAAGCGAAAGTCCGCCGATTTTTTGGTGATCACCCGATCGATGGCAAACAGGGTGAAATCATCCGCCCGCCACGGCTCCAGTGCCACTTCATCCTGAGTGACCAGCTCCTGCAGCGCCTGACGGGTTTCGATAAAGCGGGTCATATCGTTCTCGCCAAACGGGCGCACCTTGCCCAACTCCACCGTAAAGGCGTGGGCACCATGCTGGCGGGAGCTGTAGTAGCTGAAGGTCGTGGTCGGGCTGGCGGAGAGCAGAATAGTACGTACCCCGCAGGCGCCGAGGAACTGCACCTGCTCGCGGCAGTGAGGCCGCTCGTGGGGGAAGGGGTAGACGGCAAACTTCTCGTGGCGCGAACCGCGAATGGCGGTGTGCAGATCGTAGTGGTAACGGGGACGAGCCGGATCGGCAAAGAAGCGGCTCACATACTGCTCGAGGCGCATGGCGCGGATCCGCTCCCGATTGCAGAGCCCCTCTCCCTTGCTATGGGCTCCGGAGAAGAGCCGGTTCATGTTCTCCTCCACCTCCCGCAGCCCGAGGTTCATCGCCGCCGGATTGCCAAACAGAAACAGCACCCGATGGCGGGCACTCAGCTCGCCTGAGAGCAGACGACTCAGCAGCTGGTTGCAGATCTCGATGGGGGCCGTCTCGTTGCCGTGGATACCGCAGGAGAGGACGATATCCTTGCGCCCTCCCGGCTGGCCGCCCGCGCCACTGGCAGGCTCCAGACAGAGTACGCCAGTATCCCAAATGCTGACCTGCGCACCATCGGGCAGGGCAAATTCAAAGGGCTCAAGCTGCCACTCATGGCTGCGGGTCAAGGCTAAAAAATCGTGCTGGGGAATCATCCGTCTCACCCTCTTGCGCTGGAATACTATGGCCGGATTATACGCAAGGCATCGCGGCTTAAAATCGTTTTTAAACAAATTCAAACATTAACGATACAAGTGTGATAACAATCGAACGATGACAGCAATGGCAGTAGCGATGTGTAATAAAGAGGAGAGGAAAAAGGACCAACAAATAACAGGGGGAAAACGGGGGATATAAAACAGACAATGACAGACTTGGCGGCCAGGAGCCACGGGGCAGAACAGCAAACGACTCAGCAGAAAAACAAGGCATCCATGCCCGGTTGATTAACCACGCCAGAACGGCTTGGTGGTCTCTTGATAACGGTCAGCTTCGTTCAGGCCGATGTCTTTGAGCAGGTACTCGGGCAGCTCGGAGAGCTGGCGACGGCTGCGGCTGCGCTCCAGCCAGGTCAGAACGGTCATTTTTACGCGAGCAGCCAGATTCAGTTGGCTGGAATGCTGGTAACCGGTTTCGGTATAAGTCATGTTGGCCATGATGTGGCTCCTCTGAATATTTGTTTACGCACTGGGCTTTATTTGATGCGCAAAGCTTAGTCAGGGAGCAGGGCCGACTCAATTGACGAATTTTGATACGTTACATTAGGAAAACTAATAGTAATAAACTGACTGATACAATTTTAATACTTTGATTTATAAAGAATAATTAAGTCACTATTCGACCATCAACGGCCCGCAGCATATTGTGCTGCATGGCACCACCTTACATATGCAATTTACCGCATTGCCTATGCACTCGCCAATGGATTCGCCATTGGTGGCAACCACGTAATTACATTCAATTGTTAATTTGGTGATCTTTTTGCGATCTCAAATTAACACCATGAAACATAAAACAAACTTACTTTTCTTCACTCGCCGCTCCCTCGATGAAGACCCGAAAACGACCCTCTTGGCGCGCAACCGGCATACTGGTATGGTTATTTATACAGTAGTTTATTCCCCTGCCCTGACGCCATCGTTTATGCCGTCGGCGGCGGATGAAACCACAGGATCATCGATGGATACCTTTACCCCGACCGCCGCCCTGCGTCAACAGATGGCCGCCATTGAAGGCGCTCTCAACCAGCTGGCCGATCTGCTTGGTCAGCTCGACCTGCAGGAGGCTCATGTCTATCCCCTCCCTCCGGTTGCGCAGGGGGAAGAGCACGACCCCATCGAGCAAATTGAGGTGGGCTATCTCAACGGTGAAGCCGCGCTGGCGGCCACCCTCGCCGCCTATCGGGACCACAGCGCCCGCCCCGGCTGCTCCACCAAGGCAACTCATCGGCTGCCCGGCTGGTTGCGCTTTCCTGCCGCCGCAGCCCCCTTGCTGCAACCGCTGATCGACCAAATCAACCAGCACAAACTCGATTTCAAGGCGCTGGTGCAGCAGGCGGGGGACGGGACGAGAAGTTCGAGCTGGTACATACTGCCCTGCCCGGCGTGATCACCCTGCAGGTCTACCGCAAGCTGACCCTGTTGGCGGGGGAGCTGCAATCCCTCGGCTTTACCTGGGCCGACAAACAGACCATCAATCGCCTCAGTCGCGAACAGGTGCTTGAGATGCTGGAGCGCAGCCGCCGCTACATACCGGCCCTCTCCAACAACGAGGAGTGGAGCAAGATGGTGGATCAGGAGGTGTACGACATTCGCCGCCTGCCGGCCGATGCCGAGTTGCGGATCCGCCGCCCGGTCAAGACCCACCCGATGATCAATCTGCTCTGGCTGGAGCGCACCCCGCGTAAGCAGCAGATCAAGGCGAGCCTGCCACTACTGCTCTGCTCCGATACCCCGCCCGCGGTCACTCATCTGGGCAACTATCCCCCCAAGAGCCGGCAGGCGCGGCGGGATCGCAAGATTGGCGGTGAACCCATCATCGAGCGGCTGCACCTCTATCTCTATCAGGGGTGACTGGATCAGGGATAGCTGGGCCGCCTTGCCGCGATAAACGAAGTATCCCGCATCAGCACCCCAAATAAGAAAGGGGAGAACATCTCTGGATGTTCTCCCCTTTTCTGTATCGATAGGCGGTATGAAAGGTGGCGTCGCCAATCAACCCATCAGCAGGGCCCGCAGGCTCTCCACATCCAGCCCGCGCACCTCGGACTGGCCGCTCAGCAGGCCATCGGCCAGCGCCCGCTTCTCGTCGTGCAGGGCGACGATCTTCTCCTCCACCGTCTGCTCGCATACCAGTCGATAGACGGTCACCGGCTGGGTCTGGCCCATCCGGTGGGCCCGATCGCTCGCCTGATCTTCCACCGCCGGGTTCCACCAGGGATCGAGGTGCAGCACGGTATCGGCCTGGGTGAGGTTGAGGCCGGTCCCCCCTGCCTTGAGGCTGATGAGGAACAGCGGTACCTCCTCATGACGAAAACGCAGGATGGAGTCCTGACGGGACTTGGCGGAGCAGCCCCCATCCAGATAGCAGTAGTCCCAGGATTTTTGCTCAATGCGGGCCCGCAACAGACTCAGCAGATCGACAAACTGGCTGAACACCAGCACCCGATGACCACCGTCAATAGCCTCCTCCAGCAGCGCCATCGCCTCATCCAGCTTGCTGCTGGTTTGCGACCACTCGGGCATCACCAGCTCCGGCGAACAGCAGAGCCGGCGCAGTCGGGTTAACCCGCTCAACACGTGCATCAGGGCACGGCCATCGGCACTTTGCACCTGCTGCACCACTTCCCGCCGGGTCGCCTCGTAGAGCTGGCGCTCCTCAGGGGAGAGGCTGATGTGGTGGATGATCTCGGTCTTGTCCGGCAGCTCGGTCAGCACCTGCTGCTTGAGACGGCGCAGGATGAAGGGGCTGATCACCGCCCGCAGCAGCGCCATGTGCTGGGGATCCTTGACCGCCTTGCCAAAGCGACGCTTGAACTCGCCAAGGCTGCCGAGCAGCCCCGGGTTGATAAAGGTAAAAAGGCTCCACAGCTCCCCCAGATGGTTCTCGATGGGGGTGCCGGAGAGGGCGAGGCGAAAATCGCCGTCGAGCTGGAACAACAGCTTGGCGCGCTGGGTACCGGCGTTTTTGATCTGCTGCGCCTCATCGAGCACCATGGAAGACCATCGGCGGGACTTGAGCGCCTCCGCCAGGCTGCCGAGCATGCCGTAGTTGATGAGGATCACCTGACCGGCCTTGGCCTCGCGAATCATCCCCTCCCGCTCGGCCGGATTCTCGAACACCACCACATCCAGTTCGGGGGCGAAACGGGTCACCTCCTCCTGCCAGTTGGTGACCACTGACTTGGGCACCACCACCAGCGCAGGGCCAAGGTGTTGGCGCATCCGCAGCACAATCAGCGCCTGCAGCGTCTTGCCCAGACCCATGTCATCGGCCAGACAGGCACCAAAACCGTGATGGGCCAGGGTCGCCATCCAGCGCACCCCCTCTTTCTGATAGTCCCGCAGGGAGGTGAGCAACTCATCAGGGCAATCGACCTCCTGCTGCCACTCCTGCTGCAGGGATTGCCACGCCGCATCCCCTTCGGTGGTAATGACCGAGAGCAGGCGAGTGAGCGGATAGGCCAGCTTGTTGTTGATGCGCTGCTCTTCATCGAGCATGGCCCCCAGCATGGTGAGCCGCTCTACCAGCTTGTCGCTCAGCATCAGGCTGGTCTTCTCGTCGAGCTGAACGGTGCGCTGCCCCGGGGTCATCTGGCGCAGAATAAGGCGCAGATCGAGGATCTGGTGCTCATCGAGGGCCAGTGCCCCTTCGACCTGGAACCAGTCCTGCCGCCGCTCGATGCGCAGGCTCAAAGCCGCTTCATCAAGGCTCTTGAGGCGAGCGCTGTCTTGATGCCAGTGAATGACCACACCGGCATCCACCAGCTCGGGCAGGGCATTGACCAGTGCCAGCGCCTGTTCCCCCTGCAGCAGCCACTCGCTGCCGGGCAGGCCGATGGGCAATTGATTGCGCAGTAGCTGGGCCTGCTGCTTCTCGGCCGCGAGATCCCGGTGCCAGTAGTGGTACGCCTTGATCCCCTGCCGCACGATCGCCTCCCCCTTGCCAAGGGGCTGGGGCGGCAGATCCTCAAATCGGGTCACCAGCTTGACCGACAGCTGACCATCCTGCCAATCCAGTTGCACCGAAGGAATGCCCGGCCAGGGAGCCAGTTCGGCGTTGCCACTAAGCCCCGCAACCCGACTATGCCAGGGCAGCTCGGGAATGGCGTCCAGGGTGCGTTGCAGCTCGGCCAGCCCCTCGGCGGGCAGCAGTGGGATGGATTCGAGCGCTGGCAAGCGGTCGAGCAGCGGCTGCGGGGTGAGGATCAGCTGCCACAGATCCTGCGCCAGCGGCATGATATGGGCCCCGCGGGCGGCCGCATCGGGGCAGAGCTGCGCGCTCATCCCCTGCTCGGTGGCCACCACCTGCAGCAGGGGGGCGCTGATGGCCAGTTGCAGCTTTTGCCCCTTGGCGTTGAACAAGCGGGGGTGATCGGCCAGCGGCGCCCAAACATCCCGCGGCAGTCGTCCCATCACCCGTGGCAGGGTGCGAACCAGTGCCCAGTCGTGCTCATCGAGCATGGCGGCATACTGGGTAGAGAGCAGGGCCGGATCGACCCGGCGACCGGCGGTCCACTCCCCCTTGGTACTCAGCTTCTGGATCTTGCACTCCAGCTCGGGGCCGTCAGCATGGAGCAGCCACACCAACCGCTCCTGCGGCTTGCGTACGCCACTGGAGCGTCCCAGCCCCTGCAGCCAGTTGAGCCAGCTGGCAGAGGCCGCGGTTTTATCCTCGTCCCCGTCATCATCCTGCTCGTCACTGCCCTCTTGCGTACTCTCCTCACTGCCGCGCAGTTGGCACAGGGGCGCCCCTTTGGCCGCCTCGCCCAACAAGATGCGCAGCAGATCCTGACAAAACGCCATCAGGCGATGATGGGGCTCAGCATCGAGCAGATGGGAGAGATCCCACTTGTGCAACATGGCCACCTGCGGGCTCTGGGCACCGTGACGGGCCAGCGCGCAGAGATCGAGCCAGAGATAGCCCCAGTGGAGCTCCTCCACCGGCAGTTGCAGGGTATCAAACAGGCCAACCGCCTGACCGTGGCGATCACCCGCCCACTGGCTGAGCAGGTCGGCAAGCAGGGGGAACTGGCCAGTCAGGCTGCGCTGCCACTTCTTGCGCTGTTCGCTGGCGATAACGGGATCGGCCTGCTGCAACCAGCCAAGCCAGAGCAGGGCGCTGAATGAACGGGGCCACTGGCCCGCCTCACCCTCATCGGTTGCCTGCCACTGGCCCAGCGCGGTGAGCAGCCGCTCGCCAAGCGGGCCGCTCTGGCTCTGCTGGGCCAGCGCCTGCAGGGCTGGCCAGCCGGGGGCGGCATCCTTGTCCTCGCCGGTTGGCGATGTGCTCTCGCCATCCCCGCAGAGCCAGCGCCACTCCGCCTCGAACGCTTTGGCCCGGGCCTGTACCTCGGGGGCGCAGCGCACCAGCGCATTGGCCAACGGCCAGCGCTCTTCATAGGGGGCATCAAGCAAGAGTTGCAGCGAGAAGTGCTCCAGCAACATTTGCTGCCAGGCGGGGCTGGAGCCCGCCAGCAACTGGTGAGCGTCCGGGGTATCGAGCAGGGTCAGCAGATCGCTGGCCGAGAAATAGGTGGGGATCTCCCCCGCCTTGCCGCGGCAGAGCTCGCGCACCACCGCATGGGTGAGATCCTGTCCGGTCAATGAGGGCACCCGGCTCCAGTCCGGCGCCGGGCAGAGACCGGCACGCACCCCCAGGATCAGCGCCAGCGTCCCCTCGGCGGTCAGGCTCCACTGCTGCTCCCCGCGCAATCTGACCAGCCCCGCATCCTGCAATCGGGTCAGTTTATCGATCAGGGCATGGCCTATCGCCAGTTGTTCTTGCAGCAAACGGGTACTGGCAACGCGCTGCAATTGCAGGGTGGCGAGCAGGGCATAACTATCCGAAGAGAGGGTGGACGCAGACATCAAGACTCACGGGCAAGTGCAAAAGCGGAATTTTAACGGTAAAGCGCCAGCGGCTCGACCCTTTACCGTGAAATAACTCAAAAAAAAACGGCCATCCATGATGACCGTCGAAAGTAACGAAGGAAATAGCCGGATCATCCGGTTACCTCCCACAGCGGGAAAATCGGGAGCGCTAGCCCCTAATTCGTGGAGCCAATGCTAGAGGTTGGCGCCCGAAAAAGCTTTGAAGCGGATCACAGTTGAAAAGGATTTCTGAAAACGGTTTCAAT
Organism: Aeromonas sp. 95A; assembly: GCF_051919235.1. Taxonomy (NCBI): domain Bacteria; kingdom Pseudomonadati; phylum Pseudomonadota; class Gammaproteobacteria; order Aeromonadales; family Aeromonadaceae; genus Aeromonas; species Aeromonas sp. 95A. Next base: position 4,464,335 of record NZ_JBQBFC010000001.1, on the reverse strand, counting down.
TTTTGACGGCTAAAAACCATGATTTCGCGCCAAATGAACCATGTCCAAACCCCTCCTGCTCACCCGGCACAAGCGGTAGAAAACCCTATAACGGTCGCTTGTCGAACGCCCCTGTGCGGGCAGCTGTAAGCTGTATAGCTTCATCAGAACCTGCCGCCCGCAGGTTAGGTTTCAGGGCAACCGGACATGGCCGAGATGGGCCAGGAGAGCACGAATCGGCTCCCTCCCCGTCCGGTAGATTGGCAAACCGCACTGCCGCCGTGGGCCTCTGCAATCGCCTTGACCACGGCGAGCCCAAGTCCGCTACCGCCGCTCTTGCGCGAGCGTGACGGATCTCCCCGACGAAACGCATCGAAGATACAGGCGGCGATCTACTCGCTGATGCCTGGCCCCTCATCTTCCACACTCAGGACGCACACACTCTCCGAGCGATACAGCCGCACGGTCAGCAGGCCCGGCAGCGCGTGCTTCTGGGCATTTTCCAACAGCGCCATCAGGGCCTGACGGATACGAAACAGATCGCAGCAGACATGAAGTTCGCTATCGAGCTCCCGCTGCAACACAAATCCGCTCGCCGCCAGAGGGCTGGCAAACGCCTCAAGCACCACGGCAAGCTCGTCGGCCAGCCTAACCTCGGTCCGCTGCAACTCCAGATGGCCGCTGTCGTTGAGGCTCAATACCCGCAAGTCCTCGATCAGGTGATTGAGCCCCTCCACCTGACGCAGCAACCCCTCGAAGAGTTCGCTACTGGGAGGAAATACCCCTTCGGCCAGCCCCTGCAAGCGGCCGCGCAAAATGGTCACCGGAGTGCGCAATTCGTGGGCAATGGCGGCATTCCAGAACTCCCGCTCGCGGGTCATGCTCTGCAGCCGCTCGGCCATGGTATTGAAGTCGCGCACCAGCTGCGCCGTCTCCCCGATCGCCTGCTCATCCTCCGGCACACGGGCATCGAGTTTGCCCTCGGCCACCTCACGCAGGCTGGTTGCCACCGAGTTGAGGGGAGTCAGGATGCGGCGAGAGAGGCGAACCGCCACGTACAACGCCATCCCCAATGCAATGAGAATGGTGGAGCCGATCCATAACATCTCGACTCTGGAGGGCACCCAGGTCTCGGAGATGCTGCCCGGTACAAACGCCACGGCGATGCCATAAAACACATAGGTGCCGATCACCGCGAGGGAGATGATACCAAGCGTCATCAAGCCCAGAGAGCGGATGATCTGCCTGCGAAGGCCGGGCGCCGATTTCATGCATCGCCCCCGAAGCGATAGCCAACGCCCCAGACACTGGCGGGGACCCCCTGAATACCGTGTGTCTCCAGTTTTTTGCGCAACTTGCTGATGTGGCTATCCACCGTACGCTCCTGGGTATCCCCCTCCGGCAAGCAGTGAGTCAGCAGTTCGGCGCGACTGAACACCCGTTTCGGCGCCCGCATCAAAGAGGCGAGCAACTTGAACTCGGTCAGGGTCAGCTCCAGCACCTGCTGCTGGTCATCGCGGAAAATGCTGGCCTCGTGGCTCTCCAGATCGATCTGAAACTGGCCGACCCGCAGCACGTTCGCCGTGGCAGGCTTTACGGCCTGGGTGCGCCTGAGCACGGCCTGCACTCGCGCCACCACTTCGGCCGGATTGAAGGGTTTAACCACATAGTCATCCGCCCCCATGCGCAGCCCCATCAGCTTGTCGAGATCCTGATCTAGGGCGGTCAGCATGATCACCGGCGTATCGCCGCGCGCCCGGATCTCGCTGAGCACCTGCCAGCCATCCAGCTGCGGCATCTGCACATCCAGCAGCAGGAGATCGGGTTTGAATGCCTGATGCATGGCCAGCGCTTCACGGCCATCGGCGGCGTGCAGGGAGCGCAAGCCATGACGTTGCAGGTAAGCGGCGAGGATGTCGGCGATCTCGGCTTCATCCTCTGCAATCAGTACCAGTGACTGGCCCGCCGGGCTGGCGGAAGCATTGAGATGGGACATAGTCGGACTCGAAAAAAGGTGGCGTTGAACTTTATCATCGCCTCCATGGATTCTCCACAAAGCCTCGAATCATTCGCAATAGCCCCTCGCCATAATAGCCGCTCGATGCACTCTCCGGTCACATCACACCGGAGAGACGGTTTAACGAGGTGAGTGGATGATGTTTGTCAAACAGCGGTATGCGGGCGCCCTGCTCGCCGTCATTGCCGCATTCGGGTTGGCGGGTTGCGATGTCGCGCCGCAAGAGCAGGAGGCCCCCGCCCTTCCTCAGGTGTCGGTGCTGACTCTGACTGGTCGGGAGCTGGTCATCAGCGAGGATCTGCCCGCCCGGGTGGCGGCACTGCGCAGCGCCGACATTCGCGCCCAGATCAGCGGCATCGTACAGCGCCGCCTGTTCGAGCAGGGCGCCGAGATCAGCGCAGGCACAGTGCTGTTCCAGATAAACCCGGCCCCCTTCAAGGCCGATGTCGACAGCGCCGCCGCCGCATTGCAACGGGCCGAGGCCGTGCTGGCCCGCGCCCGCATCCAGATTGAGCGCCTGCGGCCGCTGCTGCGCACCGACGCCATCAGCCGCCAAACCTATGACGATGCGATCTCCCAGCGGGATCAGGCGGCCGCCGATGTGGCCCAGGCCAGGGCGACTCTGGCCCGGCACCAGCTGAACCTGCAATTTGCCAGCGTGGAGGCCCCCATCGCCGGACGCATCGATCAGGCGCTGGTGAGTGAAGGGGCCCTGGTGTCGCCCACCGATGCCACCCCCATGGCCCGGATCCAGCAGATTGATCAGGTCTACGTCGATGTGCGCCAACCGGCCTCGGTGCTGGAATCCCTGCGCCAGCAGACTGGCTCAACGGCACCGGAACTGACGGTGGAGATCCTCGGCAGCAATGGCACACCGCTGGGCATGCAGGGGCACATCCTCTTCTCCGGTATCGAGGTCGATGCCGGAACCGGCGACGTGCTGCTGCGGGTGCTGGTGGATAACCCTGAGCGGCGCCTGTTGCCCGGCCTCTATGTGCAGGCGCGCATCCCCCGTGCCCGCTATGCCAACGCCCTGACCGTGCCACAGCAGGCGGTAGTTCGCACCTCGGGTCAGACCAGCGTGTGGGTGGTGGATGGCCAGGGGCAGGCACAGCTGGTTCCGGTCAACACCGCTGAACTGGTGAATAGCCAGTACCGCATCGCGTCCGGTCTCAGTGCCGGGCAACAAGTGGTGATCGAAGGGATCGATCGTCTGACCCCGGGGGTTCAGGTCACAGCTTCCCCCTGGCAACCACCCGCTTTCAGCCAACCGGCTGACGGTGGCATTCGCTGAATCGGAGAGTTATCCATGCCGCAGTTTTTTATCCATCGCCCGGTGTTTGCCTGGGTGATCGCCCTGTTCATCGTGCTGGCAGGGGTCATCGCCATACCCAAGCTCCCCATCTCCCGCTATCCCTCGGTGGCGCCGGTGTCGGTGACCCTCTATGCCACCTATCCGGGCGCCACGCCGCAGACCCTGAACGATGCGGTGGTGAGCCTTATCGAGCGCGAGCTGTCGGGAGTGAAGAACCTGCTCTACTTCGAGTCGTCGGTGGACGCCTCGGGCAGCGCGCAGATCACTGCCACCTTCAAGCCGGGCACCGATCCGGAGCTGGCCCAGATGGACGTGCAAAACCGCATCAAGGCGGTCGAGCCTCGCTTGCCACAAGCGGTGCGGCAAACCGGCCTGCAGGTGGAGTCCGCCTCATCCGGCTTTCTGATGATGGTCGGCATGACCTCACCGGATGGCCGCTTCGATGAGGTTGCCCTCAACGACTACATGGCACGCAATATTGTGCAGGAGTTGCGCCGCATCGACGGGGTAGGACGAGTGCAGCTGTTTGGCGCCGAACAGGCCATGCGCATCTGGGTAGATCCGGCCAAACTCGCCGCCTACGGGCTGACCATCGGCGAGGTGGCGCAGGCCATCGAGCAGCAGAACATCCAGATTGCCCCGGGGCGCCTCGGTGACGACCCCGCCCTGCCGGGGCAACGCCTGACGGTTCCCCTCACGGTTCAAGGGCAGCTGACGACCCCCGAGGCATTCGCCGCCATCGTGCTGCGAGCCGGTGGCGATGGCGCCAAGCTGGTGCTGGGTGATGTCGCACGGGTCGAGCTGGGGGCGCAATCCTACGCCTTCTCCAACCGGGAGAATGGCGTGGCCGCCACCAGCGCCGCCATCCAGCTCTCCCCCGGCGCCAACGCCGTGCGTACCGCAGATGCGGTGCGCACCCGTCTCGCCCAGCTCGCCCCCACGCTGCCGGCGGGCATGGCCTATTCGATCCCGTTTGACTCGGCCCCCTTCGTCAAGGTCTCCATCGAAAAGGTGATCCACACCTTGCTGGAAGCCATGGTGCTGGTGTTTCTGGTGATGTTTCTCTTCCTGCAGAACCTGCGCTACACCCTGATCCCGGCCATCGTCGCCCCCATCGCTCTGCTTGGCACCTTCGCGGTGATGCTGCTGGCCGGTTTTTCGATCAACTCCCTCACCATGTTCGGCATGGTGCTGGCCATCGGCATCATAGTCGACGACGCCATCGTAGTAGTGGAGAATGTCGAGCGCCTGATGGCCACCCGGGGGCTCTCGCCCAGGGAGGCGACCTCGCAGGCCATGAAGGAGATCACCGGGGCGGTGATCGGCATCACCCTGGTGCTCACGGCGGTGTTCCTCCCCATGGCGTTTGGCAGCGGCTCAGTGGGGGTCATCTACCAGCAGTTCACCCTGTCGATGGCGGTGTCGATCCTGATTTCGGCCTTCCTCGCCCTGACCCTGACGCCTGCGCTCTGCGCCACCCTGCTGCGTCCGGTCAGTCCGGATCATCATGAGAAGCGCGGCTTCTTCGGTGCCTTCAACCGGGGTTTCGAGCGGTTCACGGCAGGCTACGGTGCGCGGGTAACCCGGCTGGTCGGGCGCAGCGGACGGATGATGGCAACCTTTGCCGCCCTCTGCGCCGTGCTAGCCATCGCCGCCGCCCAGCTGCCCTCCTCTTTCCTGCCGGACGAGGATCAGGGCTACTTCATGACCTCCATCCAGCTGCCGACCGGCGCCACCAGCGAGCGTACTCTTGAGGTGGTCAAGGCCTTCGAGGCTCACGTCGCCTCTCGCGAGGTGCTGGACACCAACCTGGTGGTGCAGGGCTTCAGCTTCTCCGGCGCAGGCCCCAATGCCGCCATGGCCTTCACCATGCTCAAAGATTGGGATCAGCGTCATGGCGCCACGGCAGCCGAAGAGGCAGATCTGGCACAAGCAGCCATGGCAAACATTCCTGAAGGCACGGTAATGAGCCTGCTGCCACCCGCCATCGACGAGCTGGGCACCGCCTCCGGCTTCACCCTGTTCCTGCAAGACAGAGCCAACCGGGGAGATGCCGCGCTGCTGGCCGCCCAGGCACAACTGCTGGAACTGGCCGCCAAAAGCCGGGTAGTCAGTGATGTGTATCCCGACAATCTGCCTCCCGGCGAGAGCATTCACCTCGAGATCAACCGACAGAAGGCCGAAGCCATGGGACTCTCGTTCGCCAGCGTGAGCAGTACCCTGTCGGCCGCAATGGGGTCGCTCTACGTCAACGACTTCCCCAACGGCGGGCACATGCAGCAGGTCATTCTGCAGGCCGACGCGTCGGCGCGCATGCAGCTCGATGATGTGCTCGGCCTGCGGGTGCGCAATGCCAGCGGTGGCATGGTCCCCCTGCGAGAGGTGGTGACACCGGAATGGTGCGAATCGCCGCAACAGATGATGCGCTTCGATGGCTTCCCTGCCGTGCGTATTGCCGGGGGGGCAGCGCCCGGCATCTCCAGCGGAGCGGCGATGGCGGAGATGGAGCGTCTGGTGGCGCAATTGCCGCCAGGCTTCGCATTGGCCTGGACGGGACAGTCGTTGCAAGAGCGCCAGTCGGCCGAGCAGGCCCCCCTGCTGATGCTGTTGTCGGCGCTGGTGGTCTTCCTGGTTCTGGCAGCACTCTATGAAAGCTGGTCGATCCCGCTCTCGGTGATGCTGGTGGTGCCGCTGGGCCTGCTCGGCGCCGTCGCGGCCGTGATGCTGCGCGGCATGCCCAACGACGTCTTCTTTAAAGTAGGCATGATCACCATCATCGGTCTGTCGGCCAAGAACGCCATCCTCATCGTGGAGTTTGCGCGCCAGTTGCACGGCGAAGGGCGCTCGCTGCTTGATGCTGCTGTCACTGCTGCCCGCCTGCGCCTGCGCCCCATTCTGATGACCTCGCTGGCCTTCACCCTCGGCGTGGTGCCGCTGATGCTCGCCAGTGGCGCCAGCGCGGAGACCCAGCATGCCATCGGCACCGGCGTGTTTGGCGGCATGATCAGCGGCACCCTGCTGGCCATCTTCTTCGTACCGGTCTTCTTCGTCTTCGTCATCGGCACCCAGGCGCGCATTCAGGCCTGGCGGGCACGACGAGCAGCCAACAGCATTCATCCGGATCGATGACCACAGATACACAGGCGGCCGGATAGTCCCTCAGCACATCACCAAAAGAAAAAACCCAACCTGCTAAACAGGTTGGGCTTGGTATGTGGCGGAGAGACAGGGATTCGAACCCTGGGTGGCATTGCTGCCACAATTGATTTCGAGTCAATCCCGTTCGGCCACTCCGGCATCTCTCCGTGGGGAGAGAGTTTTACCCAAGCTGGGCCGAGGATGCAATAAAAATTTCTTATATATCAAATGGCTGAATCAGATATCTGGGAGCAGGCTCACAATGCGGCGCGTACTGTTCGCGTTGCGAGGCCACCCTGTATAGCCCTGCATCCACCCGACATTAACCCGCTCACACACTCGGCGATTATCCATATCGTGATATTCACCCATTGCCATCAGGCGTCTCTTTTTCCTGCTTGGCGCTCAAATTTATGGGTGATGCCGATTTTGGCCGGTTTCCTATGTATCCCCACATCATTGCTTGTGCGCGACAAGCTGGTAATCATGGGCGGATTGAGGAACAATCGCGCCATTCTGGCGGCTGTGTTGATGATGTTCCGCCCCGATTGAACTGATGGATCTCCTTATGCGATTGCCGAAACTCAAGCCCCTACCCTTAACGCCCGCCCTTTCCATGCTACTGGCAGCGATCCTGCTCTGCGCCGCGCCGGCAGAGGCCAAACGCTACCCGCTGCCACCTGCCGGGAGTCGCCTTATCGGTGAGCTGGAGGATTACATCATCCAGCAGAATGAACATCTGGAACTGGTTGGCAAAAATACGCAAATTGGATTTTTGGCGCTACTTGAGGCAAATCCGGGTGTAGATCCCTATTTACCCAATCCAGGTACCCGCTTGACGCTGCCCACCCAGATGCTGCTGCCTGATGTGCCTCGCGAGGGGATCGTCATCAATCTGCCCGAACTGCGCCTCTACTACTTCCCCAAAGGGAAGAACGAAGTCATCGTGCTGCCCATCGGGATTGGTGATATCGGCCGCGAGACTCCGGAGATGACCACCACCGTCATCGAGAAGAATCCCAACCCGACCTGGGTGCCCGGCCCCATGGTGCGCAAATCCTGGCTGGAGCAAAAAGGGATCACCCTGCCCGCCGTGGTGCCCCCCGGCCCGGAGAATCCCCTCGGCAAGTTCGCCATGCGCCTTGGCTATGGCAAGCGCGACTACCTGATCCACGGCACCAACAAGGATTTTGGCGTTGGCCTGCGGGTAAGTGCAGGCTGCATCCGGCTGCGACCTGACGATATTGAGGCCCTGTTCAAGATTGTGCCGATCGGCACGCCGGTACGGGTCATCAATCAACCGGTCAAGGTAGCCATCGAACCGGATGGTCGGCGCTGGCTGGAGGTACACTCCCCGCTCTCTCGCACCGAAGAGGAGCTTGAAAATGGCGCCCCGCTGATGTTATCACCGGCCATAGAGAGCTTTATCAGCGCACCTGACGTGATGCAGGATGAGGTGACGGCGGCGCTGGAGAGCAAAAACGGCCTGCCCCGCCCCATCAGCAGCCAACTTGTCAGTGGCTAAGTCACCAGCGCCCGAGTCGCACCGGAGTCACCTTACCTCATGAAATTCCTGCCCCTCCTACTCCTGTTGGCCTGTCACTCCTTGTGGGCCAAGGACATTCTCTGGATGAACAATGGCGATCGTCTGACCGGTACCATCGAAGAGATTGGCGATGAGTCGGTACGCATCTCTTTGCCCTATACCGGTGCCGTTACCGTCAAGCGGGATGCCATCAAACGCTGGCGCATCGATAAAGAGGACAAACCCAAGGCAACGGCAAAGGGTGGGCTCAAGCTGTTCGAGGATGACCAAGATGAACGCAAGGCCTGGCTCTGGACCGGTAGTGGCGATCTCAACATCAAGCTCAAACACAAGGACAAGCACACCAACAACGTCAACTTCAAGGGCAAGACCGAGTTGGCCAATCTGGACTGGCGCTACAGCTTCTCCGGAGAGTACTCCTACGAAACGTCTGACAGCGTCACCGATAACCACGACTACAAACTGAACCCGACCATTGACTACTTTTTCGATCAACAGTGGTTTGTGCGCAGCTCGCTCAATGCCGAATATGACATGCTGGAGAGCAACTACCTCAGCCTCGACTATGGTACCGGGCCGGGTTACCGCTTCTGGAACGAGAAGCGCCGTCGGCTGGAGTTCGTAGCGCAGGGGGGTCTGCGTAAGACCTACTTCAGGGAAGAGAGCGGGATTGGGTTGCTCTTCAAAGGCAACCGGATCATCGACTATCCCTTTGCCAGCATGAACTGGGATTATCGCCAACCCATCCCGATATGGCGGGAAAAACTGGAGCTGTTCAGTCAAGGGCGCTATCTGCTCTATCTGGATCAACCCTCCCCCTATATCACTCTGAATCGAGATGTGACCGGCAGCGTGGGCTTGCGCTACTACTTCAACGACCACCTGCGCCTCTCCTGGTCGAGCGAGATGGAGTGGGAAGATGGCGAAGTGCATTTCGTCGGTCTCGAGCAAAAGTACAAAGAGACCGAATTCAGGCATTTTCTCAATCTGGGTGCCAGTTTCTGAGTCGCTCGCAAACAGCATGCACGCTCTATCGCCTCAAAAAATAGAAAAATGCATTTTTCCACTAAAACTTGCATTGGTTTCCCCCACTCTTCAAGGAGGCGATAAGGCCCCCCGCCTCCAGCAAGCGAAAATCAGCAACTCCTTCACTGTCAGTTGGTAAAGAAATTGAGCGCGGTCATCTTTATCCGCACTTGTTCAGCTGATCCGCCCTTAATTTGTCCCCACGGCCTTCATCAGTGAGTTTCCCTTCCTATACTCTCAGAGCAAAAAGCCTTGCCAGCCATTGACTTGGCGATGCTCCATACGACACTCAGCCATAGGGAAAGGACGCCCATACCATGGAACAGAACAAGCCCGCCTTTCAGCTCAACCTGCTGCTATCCGTCATCACCCTGATCCTGCTGTCACTGGTGTTTTTCGCCTACAGCTGGGCGGGTAAACAACTGGAAGAGAGTTATCGACAACAATATGTCTCCTACCTGCTGGCCGACGAACTGCGCCAATCCTCCGATGATCTGACCCGACTCGGGCGCACCTACGTCATCACCAAGGATCCAGCCTACGAGCAGCAGTACATGCGGATCCTGGCCATTCGCAACGGCGAACAGCCGAGACCGGATGGCTACAACCGTATCTACTGGGACTTTGTCGCCGCCAACGGCCAGAATCCCCGCCCCGACAGCAATGTTCGCCGTGGTCTGATCGACCTGATGAAGGATGCCGGTTTCACCGACGGCGAACTCGCCAAACTGAACGAGGCCAAAAACAACTCGGATGCGCTGGTCAACACCGAGGTCGCCGCCTTCAAACTGGTGCAGCAGACCGATGGCGACCCGGTTGCCAACCAGCAAAAAGCCATCGCCATGATGCATGACAAGGCTTATCACCAGAATAAGGGGCGTATCATGTCCCCCATCGATGACTTCTACGTGATGATGGAGCAGCGCAACCAGGAGGCGGTCGAGAGCGCCATCGCCAATACCGACATGCTGCGCTATCTCTTTATCGCCCTCGGTCTGGTGTTGATGTTCTTCCTCTGGCGCACCTATCGCTCCCTGCTCGATCTGGTGGGCACCTCGGTCGAACAGCTCAAGACCGATCTCCATATGATGGCGGAAGGGGACTTCTCGCGCCCCATCAAGGTGCCGCCAGGATCGAAAGAGAGCCTGATCGGTCTGCTCGGCGGTATGCAGACCACCCTCAAGGGGATCATCGCCAAGGTCTCCCACTCCACCGAGGAGCTGTCCCACTCTGCTGACAGCATCGCCCAAATTGCCGAGCAGACCGCCCAGTTTGCCACCGATCAGCAAACCAGCACCCAGACCATGGCCGCCGCCATCGAGGAGCTGGTGGTGAGCATCAGCCACCTCTCCGACAATGCCACCCATGCCGACGAGCTGAGCAAGGTCTCAGCCAATACCCTGGAGGAGGGTTCGGGGGTCATTAAAGAGACTCTCGGCAGCATCGAGAATATCTCCACCACAGTGGGGGATGCAGCCAGCACCATCTCCGAGCTCAACGGCCATACCCAGCAGATTTCGGAGATCATCGGGGTGATCCGCGGTATCGCCGATCAGACCAACCTGCTGGCCCTCAACGCAGCCATCGAGGCCGCGCGAGCCGGTGAACAGGGTCGCGGCTTTGCGGTGGTGGCCGACGAGGTGCGCAATCTGGCCAGCCGCTCTGCGGCCTCAACCCAGCAGATCACCGGGATGATCAGCAAGATCCAGAGCGGGGCCGATGCCTCCATCCGCAGCATGGAGAACACGGTCAACAACGTCTCCCGCGGGGTCACGCTGGCCAACCAGACCGGCGAGGCGATCGCCAGCATCCAGAGCCACGCCTCCAACCTCACCGGCCTGATGGGGGAGATCAGCCACACCCTGCGCGAGCAGTCCACCGCAGCCAACGAGGTGGTCTCTACCGTCGGCAACATCACCTCCCTCTCCGAACAGTCCGGGGATGCCGCCCGCCACGTGTCGCAAGAGGCGGCCAAGCTCAAGCAGCTGTCACGGGTGCTGCGCCAGGAGATGGGGCACTTCAAGCTTTAAAGAATGCTGAAATGCAAAACGGCTGCCCGAAGGCAGCCGTTTTTTATTCGGGGTCATCCCCCGTCATTCAGTATCTATCAACCACGCAGGGCGGCGATACGCTGCTCGATGGGCGGGTGGCTCATGAACAGCTCGCTCATGGAGCGCTTGCCATTGATGCCAAAAGCCATCATGGAGCCTTCCAGCTGCGGCTCGGCACCGCGGGAGAGGCGCTCAAGGGCGGCAATCATCTTATCGCGACCGGCCAGCTTGGCGGCACCGGCATCGGCACGGAACTCGCGCTGACGGCTGAACCACATGACGATGATGGAGGCCAGTATGCCAAACAACATCTCCAGCACGAACACGGTGATCATGTAGGCAAAACCGCCGTTGCTGCTGCTCTCTTCCTCATTGTTGGAGCTGAAGAAGTTGCTGATGACGCCAGCCACGATACGGGCGAAGAACATCACGAAGGTGTTCACTACCCCCTGGATCAGGGTCAGGGTCACCATGTCGCCATTGGCCACGTGGCTCACCTCGTGGGCCAGCACCGCTTCCGCCTCGTCACGGCTCATGCTGTAGAGCAGGCCGGAGGAGACCGCCACCAGCGAATCATCGCGGCGGGCGCCGGTCGCAAAGGCGTTCATCTCGGGAGAGTCGTAGATCCCCACTTCCGGCATCTTGATACCCGCTTCGCGGGCCTGACGGGCAACTGTGCTCACCAGCCAGTGCTCGGTCTCGTTACGGGGTTGCTCGATGACCTGGACGCCATAGCTGCGCTTGGCCATCCACTTGGACATCAGCAAGGAGATAAAGGAACCCCCAAAACCGAACACGGCACAGAACACCAACAGCCCGGAAATGCTGGACTTGTTGATCCCCAGAACCGAGAACAGGATATTGAGTACCACCCCCAGCACCAGCATGACGGCCAGGTTGGTCACCAGGAATAGCATAATTCGCTTCATATAGACTCCTTGTGAAGATAAGGGACATGACCGGGGATCACTCGGGATCCCCACCTGATCATGTTAATGTCGACATTCTAGGGAGATTCGATGAATGTTCGCTGAATATGCCGTCAAAGTAGCGGCGAGATATCGAGACGCCCCTGCAAATCGGCTTCAAGTGGATTGTTTATAAACGGAATTTCGCCGAGGAAGGGGGCTGGCAGCAAGCCCCTCAGGGTGTCCAGATTTTCCTGATAATGGCTCATGGAACCATGGAGCCGATTAATTACCCACCCCGCCACCGGCAGCTGATCATTGCGAATGGCGGCAAAGGTGAGCAGCGCATGGTTGAGGCAACCCAGCTTGGCCCCCACGACCATGATCACCGCCATGTTCTCCTGCTTGACCCAGTCCGACAGCAGATGCTTGCGATCGAGCGGCAGATACCAGCCCCCTGCCCCTTCCACTACCACCAGCTCGGCCCCGGCCTGTTCAATCTTGCGCAGCCCCTCGCTCAACCCCTGCATGGTGATAGGCTGGCGTGCCTCGCTGGCGGCGATGTGGGGCGCAATCGGCGGCTCATAGGCAAACGGATTGACCACCTCATAGGGCAGCGGCAGGCTCGCCGCCTCCTGCAACAGAACGGCATCCAGGTTGCGCAGCCCGTCCGGGGTGCGGGCACATCCGGCCGAGACCGGCTTGTAGCCCGCGCACTTGATCCCCTGTGCGCTGAATTCACGCAGCAGGGTGCGCGCCACCAGCGTCTTGCCCACATCGGTATCGGTACCGGTGATAAAGAATGATTTCATACGGTTCTCTCCTTGGCAGGGCCCGTTGACTACCCTGCACACACTGCGATTCCCGGCGCTCAGCGAGGCTTGCTGAGACGGCCGAGGCACACTCGATAACTGGCGACCAGCCTGCCATCGGGCTGGCGAAACGCCTCATACGCCTGCGCCAGCCGCTGCAATCTGGCGCGACCGCTCAGACCGGCCGGGGCGGCGCCCCCCTGATTGTCGTTGACCTGATTGGCCCCGATCCCCTTGAGATCGCGCAACAGCTGCGGCAATTCAAGATAGGCGAGATCCCAGGTGATACAACGCAGCTCGGGAGCAGATACCCCGGCGCTAGCAAGCGCCTGCTCCAATTGTGGCAGGCTGAGGAAGCGATTGACATGGGCGCGACCATCAAGCTGCTGCCAGGCGGCTCGCAACTGCCAAAGCGACTCATCGAGCAGGGTCGAGAAAAAGATCTGGCCGCCCGGTTTGACCACCCGCAGCAACTCGCCAAAGGCGTGAGCCGGACGCTCGCACCACTGCAACGCCAGACTGGAAAAGACCCAGTCGAACACGTTATCGGCGAAAGGAAGCTGCTCCGCATCACCGCAGAGCAGGCGGGCGCCGCTGTCACGCAAGGCGGCCTGCGCCAGCATGCCGGGGGCGAGATCCAGCCCCACCAGCTGGTGACAACGGTTCGCCAGTTGGGGCAAGAAAAAGCCAGTGCCGCAGCCCAGATCCAGCCCGCTCACCGTCAGATCAGTGCCAACCAGCCTGTCTGGCATCCATTCCAACAGAGCCTGACCCACCTCCTGCTGAAAGCGGGCATGGGCATCGTAATGACGAGCGGCGGCGCCGAAACGGCGAGCAAGCTGCGCCTTGTCGACCGTTTGAAAACGCTCAGCCATAGTGAGCCTCCCCAAGCGCTGTAACTGCAGGGCAGACCCCCAAGGCATCGAGCAAGCGATCCACATCCAGCTCGCGGTGAGCCGCACTCAGAGTGATGCGCAGCCGCGCCGTACTGACCGGCACAGTGGGCGGGCGGATGGCGCTCACCCAAACGCCGCGCTCCCGCAGCCGTTCAGCCAGTTGCAGGGCAACACTGCTCTCCCCCACCAGCAGCGGCTGGATGGGAGTGTTGCTCGCACCAAGCTGCCAACCCAACGCCCGTGCCCCTTGCCGGAAGCGAGCGATCAGCTGGCCAAGATGGGCGCGGGACTCCTCAGCCGCGCGCACCAGTTCGATGCTCTTGCTGACCGCGCAAGCCTGGGCGGCGGGCATATGGGTGCTGTAGACATAGTGGCGGGCGAAGTTGACCAGATACTCCACCAGTTCGCGACTGCCGCCGACAAAGGCACCGGCAACCCCGAGCGCCTTGCCAAAAGTGCCCATCTGGATGTGTACGCTGGCAGGAGGAACCCCCTGCGCAGCCAGAGTGCCGCGCCCCTCGGGCCCCTGCACGCCGAGGCCGTGGGCATCGTCGATCATCAGCCAGTTGCCGCTCCGGGCTGCCAATGCCGCGAGTTCACCCCAGGGGGCCTGATCCCCGTCCATGCTGAACACCCCCTCCGAGACGATGAGCCCGCGATTGGGCTCAAGCTGCCGTTCAAGGGCCGCCATATCGTTGTGGGCAAAACGCTTCATCTTGCAAGGGAGCTGGCTGCCCATCTCCTGCAAAGAGGCGTGGTTGAGTTTGTCCTGCCACAGCAGGTGTTCCTTGCCAAGCAGCGCTTTGAGCACCGCCTGATTGGCGGAAAAACCGCAATTGAACAGCAGTACCGCCTCCACCCCGAGCCACTCGGCCAGGGTCTCCTCAAGCTCTTGGTGGGCACGGCTATAACCGGTCACCAGCGGCGAGGCGCCGGAGCCCGTACCATAACGCTCAATCCCCGCGTTGAAGGCGGTCTTGATGGCGGGATGATCTGCCAGCCCCAGATAGTCGTTGGCGGAAAAATTGAGGTATTCGCGCCCTGCAACCCTGAGCCGCCCGCCACTCGCCCCGTCGGTCGCGATGCGGTTGCGCAGCAGGCCAGCCTGTTCGCGCCCGGCCAGCGCAGTGCCCAACCCAAAGGGGCCCGTTACTGCAGGGCCGTTCATGACCGCGTAGCCCCTGCACGGGGGCGGGTGGCGTCATAAAACATTTCGGCAGGTTCGCTCTGGCGGCTCACCTCGGCCAGCAGCTCCTCTTCTTGAACCTGATCCGGCTTCTGGGCCCGCTGGGCGGGACGAATGCCGAGCCGCTTGAACAGCTGCATGTCGCTGTTTTCGTCCGGGTTGGGGGTGGTCAGCAACTTGCAGCCATAGAAGATGGAGTTGGCCCCCGCCATAAAGCACATGGCCTGCATCTGCTCGTTCATCTTCTCCCGCCCGGCAGAGAGGCGCACATGGGAGGCGGGCATCATGATGCGCGCCACGGCGATTGTGCGGATAAATTCGAACGGATCGAGGTTCTCCTCGTTCTCCAGCGGCGTTCCCTTCACCTTGACCAGCATGTTGATGGGCACACTTTCGGGGTGACGGGGCAGGTTGGCGAGCGCCATCAAGAGGCCCGCCCGATCCTTGGCCTGCTCGCCCATGCCGACGATGCCGCCGGAGCAGACCTTCATGCCGGCGCTGCGCACATGCTCCAGGGTATCGAGACGATCCTGATAGGTGCGGGTGGAGATGATCTCGCCGTAAAACTCCGGCGAGGTGTCTAGGTTGTGGTTGTAGTAATCGAGCCCCGCAGCGCCAAGACGCGCCGCCTGATCGGCGGTGAGCATCCCTAGTGTCATGCAGGTCTCCATGCCGAGCCCGCGCACCTCTTCAATCATCCGGATGATGTAGGGCATGTCTTTTTCTTTGGGGTTGCGCCAGGCGGCCCCCATGCAGAAACGGGACGAGCCGTTGGCCTTGGCTTCGCGGGCCCGCTCCAGCACCTTCTCCACCTCCATCAGCCGCTCGGCCTCAAGCCCGGTGTGATAACGGGCGCTCTGGGGGCAGTATTTGCAATCTTCCGGGCAGGCGCCGGTCTTGATGGAGAGCAGGGTGCTCACCTGCACTTCATTCGGGTCAAAGTGGGCGCGGTGGACGGTCTGGGCCTGAAACAGCAGATCGTTGAATGGCAGGGCAAACAGGGCCTGAACCTCGGCGAGGGTCCAGTCATGACGAAGGGCGTGACCGCCCACGGTGAGAGCATTCATACATGGCTTCCGGTTGTTATTAGTGGGATCCTGCGCCCGCCATCTTGGGATGGACGGCCACAAAACCCGCCGCCGGGCCCGCGCGCTCAGGGTGATGCGCAGTGCCAAGTGGCTGAAATTGTTGGCTAGTGTAGAGAGCACGCGTAGACTGTCAACACCGACCAGATCAAACCAATTGACAATAGAACAACAAATGACCAATCAAGAATTCGACCTGCACCACATCTGGCACCCCTATACCTCCCTCACTCACCCTCTGCCCTGCTATGAAGTGGCCAGCGCCAAAGGGGTGACCATCACCCTCAGCGATGGCCGCGAACTGGTGGATGGCATGAGCTCCTGGTGGGCTTGCGTGCACGGCTATCAGGTGCCGGAACTGGACGCCGCCGCCACCGCCCAGCTCGGCAAGATGTCCCACGTGATGTTTGGCGGCCTCACCCACGCCCCGGCGGTCGAGCTCTGCCGCAAGCTGGTGGAGATCACTCCAAAGGGGCTTGATCGGGTCTTTCTGGCCGATTCCGGCTCGGTGGCAGTGGAAGTGGCGCTCAAGATGGCCCAGCAGTACTGGCACGCCAAGGGAACGCCCAGAGCCAAATTTGTCGCCCTGCGCAGCGGCTATCACGGCGACACCTTTGGCGCCATGAGCGTCTGCGATCCGGACGGCGGCATGCATGAGCTCTACAAAGGATTCCTGCCGGAGCACAATTTTGTCGAAGCACCCCGCTGCCGCTTCCACGCCGAGTGGGATGAACAGTGCGTGGTGGAGCTGGCGACACTCATGGCCGATCATCACGAAGAGATCGCCGCCATCGTACTTGAGCCCATAGTGCAAGGGGCTGGCGGCATGCGCTTCTATCACCCCCGCTACCTGCAGTGGGTGCGCGCCCTGTGCGACGAGTTCGGTGTGCTGCTGATTGCCGACGAGATCGCCACCGGCTTTGGCCGTACCGGTCAGCTGTTTGCATGCGACTGGGCGGGGATCAGCCCCGACATCATGTGTCTGGGCAAGGCGCTTACCGGCGGCTACCTCACCCTCTCGGCGACCCTGACCACCGAGCATGTCGCCCGCACCATCTGTGACGGCAAAGCCGGCGTCTTTATGCACGGCCCCACTTTTATGGGCAATCCCCTCGCCTGCGCGGTGGCCAACGCCTCCATCGATCTGCTGCTGGCCTCACCGTGGCAGGAGCGGGTGCGCACCATCGAGCATCAGCTGCGTACCGAACTGGTAGAGCTGACCCTGCACCCGGCGGTCGCGGATGTGCGGGTGCTCGGCGCCATCGGGGTGGTGGAGATGAAAGAGCGGGTGGATGTAGCGCGCATCCAGCGCAAGTTTGTCGAACTGGGCGCCTGGATCCGCCCCTTTGGCAAGCTGGTCTACCTGATGCCCCCCTTCGTCATCACCCCTGAAGAGCTACGGGTATTGACCGGCGCCATCCGTCAGGCCATCGCCGAAGGCGAGTTTTAATGCATGCAGCGGGCGGCCATCGCTGCCGCCCGTTTGACTACCGGCATTTGATATATAAAGAGGGCAACTTTATCCACTTCAGTGCGCTTTCACTTGCCGTAATGTGAGCAAAACACCAGACCTGAGGCCCCAAGAGGGGTAAACTGCTGCGGTTTTACCATCAAGAAAGACTGCTCATGCGCCTCTCCATTGCTGCCAAAATCAACTTTTTCCTGCTCTTCATCTTCTCCATGGTACTGGTCTTCTCCGCAGCCTATCAGGCGGTGCGCGAGCGCGATCTCATCCTGACCCTCATCAAGGAGCAGAGCCGCGAGCAGACCGAAGCCTATTTCGACGGCCTCAACATGCTGATGCTGACCGGCAAGATGGATGCCCGCGATACTCTGCGCGGCAAGTTTCTCGACCACGCCCATGTGGAGGATGCACGCATCGTTCGTGGCGACGCGGTGAGCAAACAGTTCGGCCCGGGACGGGAGACAGAACAGGTAAAAGATGAGTTTGATGAGCTGGCTCTGGCGGGCAAAGGGAGCCTGGAGGTGGTGCACAACGGCATGCACAGCCGTCTGGTGGTCACCCGACCGCTGCTGGCCAAGAAGGATTTTCGCGGCACCGACTGCACCAGCTGTCATCTGGTGCCGGAGAACACTGTGTTAGGGGCCGTGCGCTTTGACTACTCCCTCGATTCGCTGTTTACCCGGGTCGAGCAGAATATTCTCACCTCGGCGCTCATTCTCACCGGCATCTTCGGGATGGGACTGCTGCTGACCCTCTGGGTCATCCGCACCTGGATCGTGCGCCCTCTCAACCAGTTGACCCGCTCCATGGAAGAGGCGACTGACTTGCACGACTTCGGCCACCGGCTGGAGGGGGATGACGGCGACGAGATTGGCCGGGTGGCGGTGGCCTACAACCAGATGCTCGACAGTGTGGAGCGCCAGCTCGGCAAACGCACCAAGGCCAGCAGGCAGGAGCCGGATCAGCCCCGCTAAGACGAACGCTTAACCGACGTAGTAGAAAAGCAGACTGGCGATCAGCACCAATAGCAGGATGGCCAGATTGACATGTCGGGAGTCATCCTGACGGCGGCTGCGCTTGCGCTCCAGCAGCAACACCGCCAGCGTCAGGGCGCAGCAGCTCCAGAGCCCGTAGACCAGCCAGGGGGTTAGAGCCGGGTCCCAATAATCGCGCACCTCGATCCCGCCATAGACCAGAAAACCGTAGGCAATTTCGGGCCGGGCATAGTGGTAAAGGGAGAGCAGCACGATAAAGCCGCCCCAGCAGAGCATCACCAGCCCCTGCAACACCCGTGTCAGCCAATCTGGCCCCTGCCGCCGATCTTTCACCCACCGCTCCTGCGCCCGTGACACTCTTGTTGAGTGAACCATGCCGAAAACCCCACCAGAGTCCGACATTTTTGCTTGTTTATCAAACCCGCGCGGGTAAGATTGACGGCTTAGTCTGCCATGGTGGGCCATCTGTGCCCGGGCCAGACTCCCTAGTGTTGCAAATAGCGCTGCAAGAACAAGCTGGAGACAATATTTCGATGACGCACGCATCCGTAGTAGATGTGCTGGCCGGTAAGTATCCGGTCGGCACCACCCAAACTGTCAAAGGGTGGATCCGGACTCGCCGTGATTCCAAGGCGGGGATCTCATTTTTGGCCATTTCCGATGGCTCCTGTTTCCATCCGGTACAGGCAGTTGTCCCCAATACCCTGGCCAATTACGAGAATGAAGTGCTGCGTCTGACCACTGCCTGCTCCGTGGAAGTGACCGGCATGATTGCCGCCTCTCAGGGCAGCGGCCAGGCTTTCGAACTGCAGGCGACCGAGGTGAAGGTAGTCGGTTGGGTCGAAGATCCGGACACCTACCCGATGGCTGCCAAGCGCCACAGCATCGAATACCTGCGTGAACAGGCCCACCTGCGCCCGCGCACCAACATCGTTGGCGCCGTGACCCGCGTTCGTCACTGTCTGGCGCAAGCCATCCACCGCTTCTTCCACGAAGAGGGTTTCCTCTGGGTTGCGACCCCGCTCATCACCGCCTCTGACACCGAAGGTGCCGGCGAGATGTTCCGCGTCTCCACTCTGGACATGGAAAACCTGCCGCGCACCGACGCCGGCAAGGTGGACTACAACGAAGATTTCTTCGGCAAAGAGGCTTTCCTGACCGTATCCGGCCAGCTGAACGCCGAAACCTATGCCTGCGCCCTCTCCAAGGTCTACACCTTCGGCCCGACCTTCCGCGCTGAAAACTCCAACACCAGCCGCCACCTGGCCGAGTTCTGGATGGTTGAGCCGGAAGTGGCCTTCAACGATCTGGAAGATAACGCCGCACTGGCCGAAGCCATGCTGAAGTATGTCTTCAACGCCGTACTGACCGAGCGCCGCGACGATCTGGAGTTCTTCGCCCAGCACGTGGACAAGGATGCCATCGGCCGTCTGGAGCGTTTCGTCTCCTCCGACTTCGCCCAGATCGACTACACCGACGCCATCGACGTGCTGCAAAACTGCGGCAAGAAGTTCGAGTTCCCGGTCTCCTGGGGTATCGATCTCTCCTCCGAGCATGAGCGCTATCTGGCCGAGGAGCACTTCAAGTCTCCGGTGGTGGTGAAGAACTATCCGAAAGATATCAAGGCCTTCTACATGCGCCTCAACGACGACGGCAAGACCGTTGCCGCGATGGATGTACTGGCACCGGGCATCGGCGAGATCATCGGTGGTTCCCAGCGTGAAGAGCGTCTGGACGTGCTGGATGCCCGCCTGGCCGAGATGGGCCTGAACAAGGAAGATTACTGGTGGTACCGCGATCTGCGTCGCTACGGCACAGTCCCGCACTCCGGCTTCGGTCTGGGCTTCGAGCGTCTGGTAGTCTACGTGACCGGTATGGGCAACGTCCGCGACGTGATCCCGTTCCCGCGTACTCCGCGTACCGCCGAGTTCTGATCAGCGGCATCTTGCCACTGCATTGCAAAAGCCGACCTGTGGGTCGGCTTTTTTATTGTCACCATTATGGGTGATACTCAGGATCAATCGGCACAAGGAACTCGTCGCCTATGGGATATCGCCTGCTGCTTTCGCTATTGCTGTCCTGCATGCCTGTTCAACTGTGGGCCGAGCCCGTTCGTCTGACCACCCTGGAGTGGCCCCCCTACACCAGCCAGAGCCTGCCCGATGGCGGCCTCACCGGTCATATCGTCAAGCGCGCCTTTGCCGAAGCGGGACTGGAGGTGACGTTCGACTTCTACCCCTGGCAGCGGGCGGTGCGGCTGGCGGCCGATCCAGCCCAGCCTTATAGCGGCTATTTTCCCGAGTATCTCTCCGACACCCTGCCCACCCTGTGGCGCAGCTCCCCCAGCGTGGGGGACAGCGTGCTGGGCATGGCGCAGCGCTCAGGCCCCCCCATCCCCTGGCAGCAGCTCACGGATCTCGCCCCCTACCGGATCGGCGTGGTGGAGGGATACGTCAACACCCGTGAATTCGATGCCCTGATGGCCAGCAAGCGCCTCAACACTGCCGCCGTCGATGCAGACCTGCTCAACCTGCGCAAATTACAGCGCGACCGGCTCGATCTGGCGGTGATCGACAGGGATGTCTTTCACTGGCTCATCAACCATGATCGCAAGCTGAGCAGCGCCGGATTGCAATTTCACCCGAAGATCCTCGAACACAAGAGCCTGCACATCATGTTTCGTCCCGATCAGCAGGCGTTACAGCAACGGGTGGCACAGGCCATTGCCAGACTCGATATTGCCAAGCTGAGCGAGGATTATCAGCGCCGCTATCTGCAGCAAGCACCTGCGGCCAAGTGAGCCAACCCGCCGAAGTCAGACCTTGTTGGCAAAAATAGCCTGAGCGCTGGTTTTTTCACCCTCTTCTGCCGCAATCGAGCCCTTTTTATGCCCCTCCCCTGCAGCTCTGTTGCCGCTCTGTGCTGCCACCATGACCACCCAATGGCTTGACCCCGAGTGATACCACTTGGTGACAAAAATGATGTTTTTGTTAGTACATGGTTTTTAAGTGGTTTAATCAAAAATTCATCGAGTTATTGAAGTAACTCAATTTTTTCACTTTTTCAGGGGAGCAGAATAGCAACTAACCCTTTTGGGCTAAATAAAACAGACAATGACAATTCATGGTTCAGGCTACCCGCGGCAATATGGGTTGAATCACACGAGGTAACGGAATGATCTTGATGGAATTTTTAGTGGTACTCGGCTGCTTGCTGCTGGGTACCCGCTTTGGGGGCATGGGACTCGGTCTCATCAGTGGTATCGGTCTCTTCCTGCTGACCTTCGTCTTCGGCCTGGTGCCGGGCGAACCGCCTGTTCAGGTAATGCTGACCATTCTGGCGGTGATCGGCTGTGCCGCTACCCTGCAGACTGCCGGTGGCCTCAACCTGATGATGCAAGTGGCCGAGCGTCTGCTGCGCCGTCACCCGCAATACATCACTATCCTGGCGCCGCTCACGACCTGGACCCTCACCTTCCTGTGCGGTACCGGCCACGTGGTCTACACCATGTTCCCCATCATCGCTGACATTGCGCTGCAGAAGAACATCCGTCCCGAGCGTCCGATGGCCGTGGCCTCCGTTGCCTCCCAGATGGCCATCTGCGCCTCCCCGGTCTCCGTTGCCGTGGTCTCCATGGTCTCCATTCTGGCGGCCGGTCACGGTATCGGTCAGGCTTACGGCCTGCTCGACATCCTGATGATCGCCATCCCCTCCTCCCTGACCGGTGTCATCGTGGCGGCCCTGTGGAGCCTGCGTCGCGGCAAGGATCTGGACAAAGACGAAGAGTTCCAGGCCAAGATCAAAGACCCGGAGCAGCGTGCCTTCATCTACGGCGGTGGTGAAACCCTGCTCAACACCAAGTTCCCGAAAGAGGCCTACTGGTCTACCTGGATCTTCTTCGCCGCCATCGCTGCCGTGGTATTGCTCGGCGCCAACGAAGGTCTGCGCCCGGTGTTCACCATCAAGGACAAAACTGGCCCGCTCTCCATGAACCTGGTGATCCAGATGATGATGCTGATCGCCGGTGCCATCATCCTGATGCGCTGCAAGGTCAAGCCGGGCGAGATCGCCAACGGTGCCGTCTTCAAGGCAGGCATGGTCGCCATCTTCTCCGTATTCGGGGTTGCCTGGATGAGTGAGACCTTCTTCCAGGCCCACATGCCGCTGCTCAAAGAGACCCTGGCCCATGTGGTACAGGCCCAACCCTGGACCTACGCCCTGGTACTGTTCCTCATCTCCAAGCTGGTAAACAGCCAGGCCGCCGCCCTCACCGCCATCGCTCCCATGGGTCTGGCGCTGGGTGTCGAACCCAAGCTGCTGATCGCCTTCCTGCCGGCGAGCTACGGCTACTTCGTGCTGCCGACCTACCCGAGCGATCTGGCCTGTATCGGTTTCGACCGCTCCGGCACCACCCGCATCGGCAAGTTCATCATCAACCACAGCTTCATCATTCCGGGGCTGATCGGGGTGGTGACCTCCTGCTCGCTGGGCTTTATCCTCACCAGCATCCTGCTCTAATCGCAGTCGCGTTTACCACGCTATTGCAATACAGGCCCCCACTTCGGGGGCCTGCTTTTTTCCCCGCTCAGTTACCTCAACCACTTCCCCGCCGCCATTTCCGGACACTATGCCTTTACCTCTGCCCCCGTCGCTGGGTAGCATGCCCCCTCGTTCACCACTGGAATCTCATCCATGTCTCGCGTCATCCTGCTCTGGAGCGGTGGCAAAGATGCCATGCTGGCCCTCTGTCATGCCCGCCAAGCGGGCCATCAGGTGATGGCACTGGCCACCTTTGCGCCGCCAGAGCCCCGATTTCTGGCTCACCCCTTGCCGCTCGTGCGCCGTCAGGCGGAAGCCCTCGGGCTGCCCCATCTGCTGGTCACCATAGAAGCGCCGTTCGATCTCGGTTATGAGCGGGCACTGGCACGGCTCAAGGAGGAGTGGCAACTCGATGGCGTAGTCACCGGCGATATCGACAGCGTGGGCGGTGCGCCTAACTGGATCCGCGAGCGCTGCCGCCCGCTTGGTCTCACCGTCCACACCCCGCTCTGGCAGCAATCTCGTCAAGCCTTGCTGGCGGATATGCTGGCCCGCGGCATCGTCGCCCACCTCTCCTGCGTCGATACCCGGGTGCTGGCCCCCGAGTGGACTGGACGCACCCTTGATGCCGCCACCCTCGCCGCGTTGCAGAAACTGGCCGAGCACGAGGGCTTCGATGCCTGCGGCGAGCAAGGGGAGTACCACACCATGGTGACCGACGGCCCGGGCTTTGCCGCCCCGCTGCGCCTCGATGGCTGGCTGGTGGCGCGGCAGGATCACCTGGCCTATCTGGCCGAGCCACAGAGGTAACGGCCTCAAGCAAGCAGCCAACTCACTTAGCGCGCGAAAAATCGAGATAAAAAAACGGGAGGCAACAGCCTCCCGTTTGGATTTGAGCGGACCAGTTTTGAGCGGGCCAATAACGACCCGAACAAGGGATAAACCGGCTTATTTCGCCAGCTTGCCCAGCACCCGCTGCAGCAGGCGGATGCGCGGCTCGATGCTCTCCAGCAGCAGGAACTCCGCCTCCGAGTGGAAACCGCCCCCCATGGGGCCGAAGCCATCCAGCGACGGCACCCCCGCGGCGGCGGTGAAGTTGGCATCCGAGCCGCCACCGGCCTCCAGCCAGTTGAAGGGGATCCCCTCCTCTTTGGCTGCCGCCTCCACCAGTGCCATCAGCGCCTCGGTGTCACCGCTCGGTCGCATCGCCGGCTTGAAGGTCTGGCGATCCACCTCGACCCGACAACCCGCGAGGAAGGGGTTGTTGGCCATAAAGGTGAGCCGGTCGTGTACCGCAGCGGCCTCTTCGTTGCTCCAGAAGCGCAAATCCACGATCGCCTCGGCAAAATCCGGCACCACGTTGACGCCGGTGCCGCCCTGTACCACGCCGACGTTCATGGTGGTGCCCGTGGTCATGTTGACCTGCTCGTTGATGGCCAGTACCCAGTGCGCCAGCTCGGTGATGGCGGAGATCCCTTCGGTGAGGGCCGAACCGGCGTGGGACGCCTTGCCGTGGAAGGTGATGCGGTACTTGGCATTGCCCTTGCGGGCGCTGATGAGATCCCCGTTGGGACGAGCTGCCTCGGCCACCAGCACGCAGCCGCTCTGTTTGGCCTTCTCCACCAGCCAATCTTTCGACCAGGGGGAGCCAATCTCTTCGTCGCAGTTGTAGCAGACCAGCACCTTGAGCTTGGCAAGCAATGCCGGATCCATCTCTTTGAGTGCATACCAGATAGAGAGCAGGCCGCTCTTCATGTCCGAGACACCGGGGCCAAAGGCTTGATTGCCTTCGATTTTCAGCGGGCGCTTGGCCGCCGTCCCCTCGGGGAAGACGGTATCCATGTGGCCGCACAGCATCACATCGTAGTGGTCGGCACCCGGCGCATTGGTGATCTCGAGGCAGGGGCCGCACTCGGCAGCGAACTGATGGCGGGTCACCTGCCAGCCGATGACCTCATATTTCTCGGTCATGATGTCGGCCACTTTCGCCACCCCGGCCGGGGTGCGAGTACCGCAATCGAGGTTGATGAGCGGGGCCAGATCGGCCAGATAGCTATCGAGGGAAAACGGGCTCTTTACAACTGTCATTATCTTCTCCATGCGACAATCAGCGTTGATGGCCGATCGTCTATTGCAACAATGCGACACAGTGAGAAAAAGGCGGGCAGCCATGCCACCCGCCCGACCGGTAAATTCCAAACACCACTACATAACCCACATCACTACATGAACAGCAGATAGTTGAGGGTCAGCGCCGTCACCAGCGCCCCCGCCATCGGCACGCTGGTGCGCTTGACCACGGTAAAGGGCGATACCTTGGCAATCCCCGCACAGGCGATCAGTACCGCAGCGATGGGGGAGACGGTGCGGCCGATACTGGAAGCAAGCTGCATCGGCAGCAGCATGGTCACCGCCGGTACGCCAAACTTGGCTGCCACCGCCGGTGCCAGGGTCGAGAAGCTGAGGAACGCCGCGTTGCCGGAGCCCATGATGACCGCCGCTACCATGATCAGCGCCACCATCACCAGGGTCATCAGACCGCTGCCGATACCGGCATTGCTGGCAGAGTGCAGCAGGGTATCGATGGCGCCGATGGCCTTAAGAGATTCGGCAAACAGCTCGGCACAGACGATAAGCGCCACCACGGGGCCAAACACCTTGCCCATGCCGTCGAGGAAGCTCGACAGCCCGGCAAACGCGGTACGCACCGAGCGGCTACGCAGCAGCTCGCACAGCATGCCGATAAAGACCGACAGCAGCATGGCCACCTCCACGCTCATCTTGATGTCGCTCACCAGCAGCTTGGAGAAGGTCATCATCAGCACGAAGGGGATGATCGGCAACAGGGCATACCAGGTGGGCGCCTGCACGCTCTCGGTGCCCTGCTCGTCCAGCTCGGCGTGATCGCCGCGATGCAGCGCAGGATCCCAGCCATCCTTGCGATCGCAGTGACGCTGCCAGAAGAAGTGCAGCACCATGGTCACCAGCAGCATGGGGGCCACCAGCCAGATCTGGTAGTCGACAAAATAGCTGGTCGGATCCATGCCGGATTGACCGGCGGAGAAGATGGCGTTGGTCTGGGTCGGGCCAATTTCAAACGCCTGTGAGGTGGCAATGACACCACAGGCGGAGGCCGGGCTGATGCCGAGGTTGCGCATCACCGGATACATGGTGACCATCAACAGCAGGCCAAGGCCGGTGGCGGAGGTGACGAACAGGGAGACGAATACCGCCACCAGATAACAGATGGAGAGCATCAGGTAGCTGGACTGGATGCCCGCCACCGGTTTGACCGCCACTCGCACCAGCGCCTGGGAGGCCCCGATATGGGACATGTAGGTGGCAAAACCCGCCACCGCCATGATGGTGAGGCCGAGGCCCGCCGCGCGGTAGGAGAAGATCCCCTTGAACACTTCGAACAGGTCGAACAGGGCAAAGCCGGTGCTCTTGTCAGCGGGAAGAATAGGGTGCAGCCCCAGCCAGTAGGCCACTGCAAAAATGGCCATGCCCGCCAGCGCCAGCACCGCCTGCGGGTTGTAATCCTTGATAATGCCGTAGACCACGGCGACCAGAACGAGCAAGACGAATAAAAGTTCCAATATTCACTCCTGATAAATTTATCGAAGAGCGAAATCTAGTGATCTGACCACTGTTTGCCTTTGATCCCTATCAATAAAGGTGCCGTCACCGTGATTCATTAGCATAATATGTCGGCCATGTAACAATTTTTCGTTATTTCAACTGCCGGAAAACCTTTATCACCCCATATCCGGGAATTGTGTGACGCGACTCCCCTCTTTTTTGCGTTGGATCAACATATGACGGCGCCGAACTGGCGAAGATGCGCTTCGACATATAGCGACCATTTCGCGCCGGAGAGAGTTATGACAAGCCAAGCCACCGCAGGTGCTTCGACCTGCGACTACAAGCTGTGGGACATCCTCGTCGAGTCTGCAAAGGAACGCACTACCATTCGTTACTCCAAACTGGCCAAGCAGGCCGGGCTGGAGCAGTGCCAGGATGAACTGCGCACCCTGCTGCAACGCATCCGCATGTACTGCACCGAAAACAACCTGCCGATCCTCTCCGCCATCGTGGTGGACGACGTGGGCAAATACACTGGCCTCTCTTCCAGCCTGCCTGATGCACCCTGGGAACGGGCCCGGGTCTTTGACCATGAGTGGACCACCCTGCACTGATTGAGGTGCTTGATGATGCCGGCCAAAACGCGCCCGCTGGCGCGTTTTGGCTATCTGGCGTTTGCCCCCTTCTCTTTTTCTCCTGCAATAGTCGATCTTCTCCCGCAATACCCAACCCCATTGGGCATGCCAGCCCCACTGCTTCTGACCTTGTGCTCAAAATCGCCGTTCAGGTGTGACCAGTTCCGGTAAAACCCGCGAGCCAGACCATCGGCGTTGCCATGGGATTGCCACAATGCCAGAATCGGGCCCTTGCACTGCGTTGATTTGGATTTTCGGGCACGGCCACGGCCAGCGCCCACAAGAGAAGGACTCCCCATGGCCATCACCCTCTATGGCATCAAGAACTGCGACACCATCAAGAAAACCCGCAAGTGGCTGGATGAGGCCGGTATCGACTACCGCTTTCACGACCACCGCGCCGACGGCCTGAACCCGGACGATCTGGACAGCTGGCTGGCACAACTCGGCTGGGAAGCCCTGCTCAACAGCCGCGGCACCACCTTCCGCGCCCTGCCGGATGAGGCCAAACAGGGACTCGACACCGCCAAGGCTCGCGCCCTGCTGCTGGAACATCCGGCCATGATCAAGCGCCCGCTGCTCGACCGTGACGGCGAACTGACTCTGGGTTTCAAGGCTGATCACTACCAATCCCTCTTCTCCCGTTAAGGACAACTAAGGACAACTGATGTCGGATGTCATCGCACTGGCCAAGGATCTGATCCGCCGCCCCTCCGTTACCCCTCTCGATGGAGGGTGTCAGACCCTGATGGCGGAGCGCCTCGCCAGGATCGGGTTCGTTATCGAGCCCATGGTGTTTGAGGACACCACCAACCTCTGGGCCCGCCGTGGCAGCGAGGGGCCACTGTTCTGCTTCGCCGGCCACACCGACGTGGTGCCCGCCGGGCCGCTGGAGAAATGGCACACCCCGCCGTTCGAGCCGACCATCAAGGATGGCGTGCTTTACGGGCGCGGCGCCGCCGACATGAAGGGTTCGCTGGCTGCCATGGTGGTAGCGGTCGAGCGCTTCGTGGCCGAGCATCCGGATCACACCGGGTCCATCGCCTTTCTCATCACCTCCGATGAGGAGGGGCCCTTTATCAATGGCACCACCCGGGTGATCGACACCCTGGAGGCCCGCAACGAGAAGATCCGCTGGTGCATCGTCGGTGAACCCTCCTCCACCGCCGTGGTAGGCGATGTGGTGAAGAACGGCCGCCGCGGCTCCATCACCGGCGATCTGCTGGTACGCGGGGTGCAGGGTCATGTCGCCTACCCCCATCTGGCGGACAACCCCATTCACAAAGCCGCGCCAGCGCTGGCCGAGCTTGCCGCGACCGTGTGGGATGAGGGCAACGCCTACTTCCCCCCCACCAGCTTCCAGATCGCCAACATCTCGGCCGGCACCGGCGCCTCCAACGTCATTCCGGGCGAACTGCACGTCCAGTTCAACTTCCGCTTCAGTACAGAACTGACCGACATGGATATCCGTGAGCGGGTCGAAGCGCTGCTGGATAAACATGGCCTCGATTATCAGCTGAACTGGACCCTCTCCGGCCAACCTTTCCTCACCGATACCGGCGCGCTGCTTGATGCGGCCGTGGCGGCCATCGAACAGGTTAATGGTCAGCGACCGGCCCTGCTCACCACCGGCGGCACCTCCGACGGGCGCTTTATCGCCCCCACCGGCGCCGAGGTGATTGAGCTTGGCCCCGTCAACGCCACCATTCACAAGGTGAACGAGTGCGTGAAGGCGGACGATCTGGATCTGCTGGCCGACATGTACCAAGGGGTGCTCGAGAGATTGCTGGCATGACGCAGGAACAACTGCTGGGGCTCGACAAGAGCCACCTTATTCTGGTGGGGCGCGGCCCCCATCGTCTGACCGCCGCCACCGCGGCGGCCTTCAACGACATGCAGGTGGCGGCCGCCTACGAGGGGTTCAACCTGCAGGCGGCCTCCAGCTGGCGGGGCTTTGAGCGCCAGCTCGCCATCTGGAATGGCAAGTGGCGCGGCGAACGACCACTGCTCGATGCCAACAGCCAGCCCATCGATGCCCTGCAACTGGGCGAGATAGAGCGGCTGCACGCCATTTTGCGCTGGAGCGCCCTGCCCGGCACCAGCCGTCACCACTGGGGGACCGATCTCGATATCTACGACCCGGACTGCCTGCCCGCCGATACCAAACTGGCGCTGGAGCCGTGGGAGTATGAAGCCGGGGGCTGGTTTGCAGATCTCAGCGAGTGGCTCAGCGATCATATGAGCGACTTCGGCTTCTTCCTCCCTTATGCCAAGCCGGTCGGGGCACAGAGCGGGGTCGCCTACGAGCCCTGGCATATCAGCTTCTCGCTGGAGTCCGATGAGCAGCGGCTCGATCCCGCGGCACTGGCGCTTTGTCTGCAACAGGCGGATATTGAAGGCAAGTCGACTATATTGGCCAACCTTGATGAAATTTTGGCCCGTTATGTCACCACCTGTCCTGACGAAAGGAAAATCCCATGAATCTCTGGCTGTGGATAGGGTTGCCGCTGCTGTTCCTGCTCGGGCTGTTTCTCAATGCCATCAAAGACATGAAACGGCTGGAGAAGCAGTTGCCCAACTACAAGGACAAGATCCGCGAAGTGAAGGATGACGAGGACGACTGAATACCGCCCCCATCCCGTGGGGAGCGCCCTTGTGCTCCCCTCTCCCTCTGCTGTGCCGTTTCGCTTTTCCCCGCCCTCTCCTCCCTGCGCATCCTGAAATCGACGCTCCTTTGACTCCGCTTTCGTTAACCCCGTCACTGTCAGAATATGGCGCGGCCATGCTGAAAAAAAGGATGAAAAATGTAAGAAAGTGCAAATTGATGCACAAATAAGCCACACAAGGGGGGCCTAACTGCATATAATGTGCCTACTTTGCACATTACCAGGAAGGAGTTCGCCCTTGGATGCCGCTACCATCAACAGTTTCTTTTTTGTCGCTGCCCTGTTGGTGGGAGCCAGCGTACTGTTGAGCGCCCTCTCTTCCCGCCTCGGGATTCCCATCCTGGTCATCTTCCTCGCCGTCGGCATGCTGGCGGGTGAGGATGGCCCCGGTGGCATCCACTTCGCTGACTACTCCATCGCCTATCTGGTGGGCAACCTGGCGCTTGCCATCATTCTGCTCGACGGCGGCATGCGCACCCGGGTCTCCTCGTTCCGGGTGGCGCTCTGGCCTGCCCTGTCGCTGGCGACGGTCGGGGTGGCCATCACCACCGGCCTGACGGGGCTTGCCGCCGCCTGGCTGTTTGACCTCAACCTGATGCAGGGGATGCTGATCGGCGCCATTGTCGGCTCCACCGATGCGGCGGCGGTCTTCTCCCTGCTTGGCGGGCGCAGCCTCAACGAGCGGGTGAGCGCCACTCTGGAGATAGAGTCAGGCAGCAACGACCCCATGGCGGTGTTTCTCACCGTCACCCTGATCGAGGTGCTCGCCACCGCCCAGCAAGGGCTGGATGGGGGCTTCCTGCTGCTGCAACTGGTCAAGCAGTTTGGCCTTGGCGCCGGGATTGGCCTTGGCGGCGGCTGGCTGCTGTGGCGCCTCATCAACACCGCCCGCTTGGCGCCGGGGCTCTATCCGCTGCTCACCGTCAGCGGCGGTCTGCTGATCTTCGCCCTCACCACGGCGGTCGGTGGCAGCGGCATTCTCGCCATCTATCTCACCGGTCTGTTGCTCGGCAACCTCGCCCTGCGCAGCCGCAGCACCACATTGTCGGTGCTGGACGGTCTGACCTGGCTCAGCCAAATCGGCATGTTTCTGGTGCTGGGGCTGCTTGCCTCCCCCACAAGCTGCTGCCCATCGCCCTGCCCGCGCTGGCGCTGGCGATGTGGATGATCCTGTTTGCCCGCCCGGTGTCGGTCTGGATCGGGCTGCTGCCGTTCAAGAACTTCGCCCCCCGCGAGCGCTGGTTTATCTCCTGGGTCGGCCTGCGCGGCGCCGTGCCCATCATTCTGGCGGTCTTCCCCATGATGGCGGGGCTGCCCAACGCTCAGCTCTACTTCAACGTCGCCTTCTTTGTGGTGCTGGTCTCGCTGATTTTGCAGGGCAGCTCGCTGCCGCTGGCCTCAAAACTGGCGCGGGTGGAGGTGCCGGCACCACCGTCGCCCATCAACCGCTCCGGGCTCGAGATCGATCTCGACAGCCAGTGGGAGACCTTCGTCTACCAGCTGGGGGAGGAGAAGTGGTGCATCGGCTCGCCACTGCGGGATCTGCAGATGCCCGCCGGCACCCGGATCTGCGCCCTGTTTCGTGGCCGCGAGCTGCTCCACCCCTCGGGCAGTACCTGTCTGCAGGCCGATGACATCCTCTGCGTGATCGGTCACGAACGTGACCTCCCTGCCCTCGGCCAGCTCTTTAGCCAAGCGCCGGAGCAGGATCTCGGCCCCCGCTTCTTCGGTGACTTCCTGCTGGAAGCAGCCGCGCGGCTGGTGGATCTCGCCCCTCTCTACGGGCTGGATGTGAGCGAGGTGGCGGATCAGACACTGGGTGATTTTATTGCCAGCCAGTTGGGCGATAATCTGGTGGTCGGTGACAACATCGAATGGCAGGGCCTGATCTGGACCGTGGCCGAAATGGACGAGAGCGTGCCGAGCAAGATCGGGGTGCGCTTTCAGGAAGAGGACCCGGTCTGACCGACCGTCCCGTATCAAGTCCCCAGCAAGAAGGGAGAGAGTTATGCCATATCAAAGTTTGCTGTCCGGCCCCCTGCCCCCCGCTGCCAATCTGGGGGTGATTGAAGGCTTTTTTGGCAAGGGATGGAGCTGGCAGGCCCGCGTCCGCTACGCCCAGTGGCTGCCACGCCATGGTTACGGCTTCTATATCTATGCACCGAAAGAGGATGGCTATCTGCGCAAGCACTGGGCCCTCCCCTGGCCCGAGCAGCAGCTGGCCGATCTCGCCGAGCTGGCGCGCCAGTGCCGCGCCAACGGACTCGCCTTCGGGGTGGGCTTGAGCCCCATGGGGGCTCATCACGACTACGATCGCAAACGCTCGGCGCTGCTTGAGAAAGTGCGCCTCATCGACGAGATGCTCCAGCCCGATATTCTGGCGGTGCTGTTTGACGATATGAAGGGAGATACCCCGGACCTGGCCCGTCACCAGCTCACCATCGCCCACGACATCGCGGCCCACAGCAAGGCGACCCGCCTCATCTTCTGCCCCAGCTACTACTCGACCGACCCGGTGCTGGAGAAGGTGTTTGGCGCCATGCCTCCCCGCTATCTGGAGGAGCTTGGCGAGCAGCTCGACCGCCGCTTCGAGATCTTCTGGACCGGCCCCAAAGTCTGCTCGACCGAGTATCCGGCGGTACACCTCAAGCAGGTGACCGATCTGCTCGGCCGCAAGCCCTTCCTGTGGGACAACTACCCGGTCAACGATGGCAGCAAGGCGAGCAGCTACCTCCACCTGCGCGCCTTCGAGAATCGCCCTGCCGAGCTGGCAGAGCTGGTCTCTGGCCACGCGGTCAACCCGATGAAGCAGGCAGCACTCTCCGCCCTGCCCCTCGCTACCCTGCCGATGAGCTACCGACTCGGCAAGCAGTACGACCCCGACAAGGCGCTGCATGCCGCCCTCAACGCCACCTGCGGCCCGCAGATCTCGGCGATGATCGAGGCCGACCTGCCGCTGTTTCAGGATCTGGGGCTGGCACAGCTCACCCCCGAGCAGATTGCCGCCCTCAAGGCGCGCTATCTGCCGTTTCGTGACCAATCCTGCGTTGACGAAATCGTGCGCTGGCTGGACGGGGAGTATGTGTTCGATCCCGACTGCCTGACCGATTAAACCGCCCCTGCGGGGGCAGAAAGGAGGTTGTATGGATGCACACCTGCTTTACCAGAATCTGGCGGTGATCGCCGCCTTCTTGCTGATCTACAGCCTGATCGCGGGACGCTTCGAGTCAAAACTGGTCAACGGCCCCCTGCTCTTTCTGCTGACCGGCTGGTTGCTGGGGCCGGGAGGGCTGGAGCTGCTCTCCCTCTCTATCGACAGCGCTGGCATCAAGCTGCTGGCCGAGCTGACGCTGGTTATCGTGCTGTTCAACGATGCCGCCAACACCAACTGGCAGGTATTGCTGGCCAATCGCCAGCTCCCCATCCGGCTGCTGCTGATTGGCCTGCCCCTCACCCTGCTTTGTGGCACCCTGTTTGGCCACTGGATCTTCCCCGACCTGCCACTGCTGGAGATGGCTATCCTCTCCACCATTCTCGCGCCCACCGATGCGGCGCTCGGCAAGGCGGTGGTAAGCAACCCCGCGGTGCCGGCACCGGTGCGTGAAGGGCTCAATCAGGAGAGCGGCCTCAACGACGGCATCTGCGTACCGGTGCTGCTTCTGCTGCTGGCCCTTATCGCCCCCACCGAACAGCATGCAGGCACAGCGACGCTGGCTATCACCCTGATGCTGGAGGAGATCGGCATTGGCCTGCTGGTCGCCTTTGTGCTGACCAGCCTCACCATACGGCTGCTGAAAATCTCCTATCTCAACGGCTGGCAACTGCCGCTCTGGCGCCAGCTCACCATGCCGGGCCTAGCCCTGCTCTGCTTTGCGCTGGCACAGACTCTCGGGGGGAGCGGCTTTATCGCCGCCTTTGTCGGTGGCCTCTTTATCGGCCACCGCCTCGGCGAGCACAAGCACGCCTATATGGACAGCTGCGAAGGCTACGGCGACCTGCTCTCCGTGGTGATCTGGATGGTGTTTGGCGCGACCCTTATGCCCATTCTGCCGGAGCTGCTGCACTGGCAATACTGGCTCTATGCCATTGCCAGCCTCACCCTGCTGCGGATGGTGCCGGTTTGGCTCAGCCTCATCGGTACCGGCCTCAAGCCGGAGCTCAAGCTCTTTATCGGCTGGTTCGGCCCGCGGGGCCTTGCCAGTATCGTCTTTGCGGTGATGGTGCTGCAAAACGAGCCTGCCCTGATTGGCCAGCGCCCCATCATCGCCACCGTGCTCTGCACCATCATATTGAGCGTCATCCTGCACGGCCTCACCGCCAACCCCTGGGTCGAGCGTTTCAAGCCTCGCTGAGCCACCCGGCGCCCATTAAAAATGCCACCGACCGGTGGCATTTTTCTTGTATGGTGCGGGTCACTGACAGCTCTTACCCGAGCGCCAGCCAGACTCCCACCCCCAGCATCAGAGTACCGGCGATGCGGTTCATCAGAGTGACGTTGCCGCTCTTGGCGAGGAAGTGGCGCAGAGTGCGGCCACCGCTGGCGTAGAGCAGCAGACAGGAGAACTCGATAACCAAAATCAGCGCCACCAGCGCGCTGATCTGCGGCGCCATCGGCTTGTCGGCAGAGATAAAGGGGGGCAGCAGGGAGATCATGAAGGCCCACCCCTTGGGGTTGGCGATGGCGGTGACAAAGCCCTGCAGCGCCAGCCCCATGGCGCTGGTCTGTTGACCGGCCGAGAGATCCGCCGGAATGGCCATCTTCCCTTTAGCCTGCCACATCTGGATGCCAAGCCACACCAGATAGGCGCCCCCCACATATTTGAAGGCGGCGAAGATCCCCGGATAGTTGAGCATGATGGCTGCCACCCCGATCACCGAGAGCACCGAGACCAGCCCGACCCCAATCAGCTCCCCCCACATCATGTGCAGGGTACGGCGCACCCCCAGGCTCATCCCCAGGGTCATCGACAGGGTCATGCACATGCCGGGGGTCACCGAGACAAAGAAAAAGGTCGGGATAAACAGAGCCAGAATGGCCGGATCGATCCAGCTGGACACAACACACCTCCATATGACGAGAGCGGGAAATCACGAAAACGGGACAGGATTGACACAACCCAGCCAGTTGTACCACATATTCAGGGGATAAAGCGCTCAATCATGCCTAAATGGCTCCTTTCTCACAAGAAAAAACCTTTTCTTCAGCACATTTCAGCAATAAAAGCCTGTGACAGCTCCTGACGTGCATGTGTAAGATGTCGGCTCCTCCAATTCCGGATTAGAGCCATTTATGTCATTGAATAATCTATCAATACGTGTCCAGGTCTTGATACCTTTGCTGCTGGCCAGCCTGCTGATGATGGTGATGATCGCCATCAGCAAACAGGGTCTGGATGAAGCCATCAATGACATAGATGAGACGACCCAGACCGTGGTCCAGCACAAGGACGATATTGCCAAACTGATCCACGCCACCTACCGGCTGCGCACCAGCGCCATCTATGGCCTCTACGATGCCAAGCTGTTTGCCGCACTGCCCGCAAACCTCAACAGCGCCGAGCAGGAGATCAACGCCATCCTCGGCCGTCTGGTGCTCCCCGGTGCCGAGCAGGATAACCGTCAGGTCGCTGCCGCCCTGCAGGCCTACCTCAGCCATACCCGCAGCAACATGCTGCCGCTGCTGGCGCAAAAACATCAGGGTGGCGGCGATCCGGTCGCCTACGAGGCGGCTCGCCTCCATTTCCGCGAGCTGGGTGAACAGCTGATCAAGCAGATCGACAGCATGTCCGCCCACATCAACCAGCTGATCCAGCAAGAGCTGGCCGAAGAGCAGGCCCACTACGACGCCACCCTGCTGCGTACCCTGCTGCTCACCGCCGGTACCCTGCTGGCGGCGCTGATCTGTGGCTGGGTCCTCTCCGGGCGCATCGTCAGCCCCATCGGTCAGTTGCAAGAGGTGATGCACGCCGTGGCGCAAGGGCGCTTCAACGTGCGCGCCAAAGCGGAGGGCAACAACGAGCTGACCCGTCTGGCCAAAGATATCAACCTCACTCTGGTGCAACTTGGTAGCACCATCGAGAACCTGACCGGGATCAGCAACAGCGTCGCCTCCGCCGCCACCGAGCTGGCCGCCGTGATGACCCAGTCCGAGGCCAATGCAAAGCAGCAGCACAGCGAGATCGAACAGGTCGCCTCCGCCGTAACCGAACTATCCAGCACCGCTGACAATGTCAACCACAATGCCGCCATCGCCGACGAGCTGGCACGGGATGCCAATGGCCGGGTCGAGCAGGGGCTCGCCCTCTTTACCGAAAGCATCGCCGCCAACAGCCGGATGGCAGGCAGTCTGGAAGATGCCGCCGCCATCGTGGCCCAGCTCAAATCCCAGTCCGAGCAGATCGGCAAGGTAATTGAAGTGATCCAGGGGATCTCCGAGCAGACCAACCTGCTGGCGCTCAATGCCGCCATCGAAGCGGCCCGTGCCGGTGAAACGGGTCGTGGTTTTGCGGTGGTGGCCGACGAGGTGAGAATGCTGGCAGCCCGTACCCAGGACTCCACCAAGGAGATCCAGGCCATCATCGAGCGGCTGCAGAGCCAGTCCCAATCCGCCAACAACGGCGTGCAGGAGACTTTGGAGATCCTCAGCCATAACCAGCGTTTGTCCGCTCAGGTGCAGGACCTGCTGAGCGGCATTACCGGTGCCGTGCGCCAGATCAACGACGCCAACGCCCAGGTCGCTACCGCCGCCGAGGAGCAGTCCTGCGTTACCGCCGACATCAACCGCAACATCACCAATATTCACGAGATCGTGAGCCAGAGCGCCGCCGGCATCAGCCAGAGCGCCAGTGCCAGCAACGAACTCTCCCAGCTCGCCGAGCAGCAACGCAAGCAGCTGGCCCAATTCCAGCTGTAAGCGCACAAAGTGAACCAGACAAAAAGGCCCGCAAGGGCCTTTCTTGTTGGTTAGCTGATACGGTATATGGCTTATACCTGATGAAAGTAAAAAGGCTCCCGCGGGTAATGCCGATAAGTTAAGGATCCATTGACCGCTCCTTCTGCTGTGTGAAAATCCGAAACCTGTTGATTGGTTTCGGATTTTTTTATGCGTATCGCCCAGGCTCTCGACTTCCTCCACGCCAGCAATGCAGCTCAGTTTGAGTCACTCTCAGACCTCATTGCTCCCGAGCTCATCACGACGCGCTTGCCGAAGAGGATGTCGTGACCCTGCGTCGCCGTCGTATGCCCATGGAGCGTCTGGTCTGGGCTATCATCGGCATGGCCATCTTCCGCCATATCCCCATGACCCAGCTGGTCAATCAGCTTGATATCCTCTTGCCCGGCGACCGCCCCTTTGTCGCCCCCAGCGCCTTTTTGCAAGCTCGCCAAAAGCTTGGCCACAAGAGCATTGAGCGGCTGTTTCACGACACCGCCGCAGGCTGGCACCAGCAGGCCAATCACCCCGGTTGGGCCGGGCTGCAACTGCTCGCCGTCGATGGCGTGATGTCGCGCACGCCTGATACCCCGGACAATGCTGCCGAGTTTGCCAAGCCCGGTACCCAGCATGGGGAGACCACCTATCCGCAGGTGCGCATGCTTTGTCAAATGGAGCTGACCAGTCACCTGCTTGTTCAGGCGGTCATGGAGAGTTGCGCCGTCAACGAGATGGTGCTGGCCGAGCGGCTGGTCGCGCGCACGCCGGACCACTCGCTGACCCTGTTCGACAAGGGGTTTTACTCCCTCGGTTTGCTCCATGCCTGGCAGACCACTGGCAGCGAGCGGCACTGGCTGCTGCCGCTCAAAAAGGGCACGCAATACGAGGTGGTGCGCAAGCTGGGGCGTCAGGATGCACTGGTCTTGCTGAAAACCAGCCCACAGGCGAGGAAGAAGTGGCCGCACCTGCCGGATACAGTGGAAGCCCGCTTACTTACCCGCACCATCAACGGCAAAGAGCGGCAAGTGCTGACCTCAATGGTCGACCCGACGCGTTTCCCGGGCGCCGACATCGTTGAGCTCTACAGCCACCGCAGGGAAATCGAGTTGGGCTATCGGGAGATGAGGCACAGCCTGCAACAACACCGGCTGACCCTGCGCAGCAAGAAGGCGGCGGGGATACGGCAAGAGCTGTGGGGCGTGCTGCTGGCGTACAATCTGCTGCGCAGCCAGATGGTAAAGAGGGCAGCGAGTCTGAAGGGATACACGGCGAGCCAGCTGAGTTTTCACATGGCATCGGTGTACCTCATCCATGAACTGAGCTGCATGCCGTATCTGTCACCGGGGAGTATCCCGAAGCGGGTGGCGGAGCTGGATAAGCAGGCGGGGCAGTTTGTATTACCGGAGCGAAGGGAGCGGAATTATCCCCGCAGTGTGAAGGCAAGACCACAAAAGTATGCGGTGCAAAAAGCCAATAAAAACAATGCCAGTCAGGCTTAACTGACTGGCATTAGGCTCCCGCGGGAGCCTTTTTGTTATCTGTGGTTTTATCCGTGCCATCAGCCGTGCAACAGGGCGCCGGCCACCAGCACCGCCATGGTGATGAGGGCCACCCCGATGATAAAGGGCAGCACCCAGCGCACGAAGCGATCGTAGGGGATCTTGGCGAGCGCCAGACCGGCCACCAGATGGGCGGCAGTGGGGGCGAACAGGTTGATCCAGCCGGAGGCGGACTGATAGGCGGTGATCACCAGATCCCGGGAGATGCCGGAGAAGTCCGCCAGCGGCCCCATCAGCGGCATGGAGACGGTCGCCAGCCCCGAGGTGGAGGGGATAAAGAAGCTCAGGATGATATGCACCAGATAGGCCATCAGGATGAACACCGACGACGACAGCCCGCTCACCAGCCCCTCGGCCCAGTGCAGTATGGTGTCGATGATGACGCCATGCTCCATCACCACATAGATGCCACGCGCCACCGCCACCACCAGCGCTACCCCGATAAGGTCTCGCGCCCCGTTGAGGAAGGTCGCCACGTAATTGGACTCCGGCATCCGGTTGATCAGCGCGATCAGGATGGAGGCGCTGAAGAACAGGGTGGAGAGCTCGTCGAACCACCAGCCCAGGGTGGGCAGCAGGTCGATGCCCAGATCCGACCAGGGCACCACCGCATAGATCATCAGCAGGAAGGTGCCGAAGAAGACCAGCATGGTGAGCTTTTGCTTGCCGGTGAAGGCGAGGTTGCCGCTCTTCATCTGGGAGAACTCGTCGTCATAGGTGATGTCGGCCAGCACGGAGCGGGATTTGTCCTGCTGCACCTGCTTGGCATAACGCATCACGAACCAGGAGGCAAAGATCACCAGCAGCAGCCACTGGATGACCCGCAGGCCAATCCCCTCACCGATGGGGATACCGGCAAAACCGGAGGCGATGCCGGTGGCAAACGGGTTGACGGTGGAGGCAAGTACCCCGACCCCGGAGCCGAGCAGAATGATCCCCGCCGCCACCATGCGATCGAAGCCCGCCGCCATCATCACCGGCACGATCAGTGCCCAGAAGGCCACCGTCTCCTCCGCCATGCCGAACGTAGAGCCGCCGAGGGCAAAGAGTGCGATCAGCACCGGGATCAGCAGCCGCTCACGCCCGGCGAAGGCACGCACTATAGCCCCCACCCCGGCATCGAGCGCCCCGCTTTGCATGGTCACCGCCAGAAAGCCGCCGATGATGAGCACGAACAGTGCCACGTCGGCCGCCTTGTGAAAGCCCTGGATCGGCGCCTTGAGCACCTCGAACACCCCTTGCGGATGAGAGGGCAACTCGGTGTAGCTGCCGGGCACCGGCAACAGCCGCTCGTCGCCGCTGTAATCGGCCACGGCCGCTGCCGCCACCGGCTGCTGTGTCTTGGCGGTGACGTAGTCATATTTGCCCGCTGGCAGCACCCAGGTGAGGGCAGCCATCAGGGCGATGATGATGAAAAGCAGGGTATAGACTGTGGGGAGTTGGCGCTTCTTGGGCGCCTCGTTTGGAGTGGTCATAGCTTCCGTTCCTCGGCAATGCCGTCTGTGATCCGATCAGCGCAAGACTAGCGGGTTTGATATGGGAAAAAGGTGATCGCTGATAATAAAATTCCGCTAATTAGCGGAATGTTTGCCAAAAAAACAGGGCCCCGCAGGGCCCTGTTTTCACTTGAGTCAGATTCAGAGCTCGACCACGTCGAATTTCACATCCGGATTCACATCCGCATCGTAATCGACCTCGTCCAGACCGAAACCGAACAGGCGCAGGAACTCCTGCTTGTAGCCGGTGTAGTCAGTCAACTCGGAGAGGTTCTCGCTGGTGATGGACGGCCACAGGTCGCGGCAGGTCTGCTGCACGTCTTCGCGCAGTTCCCAGTCATCCATGCGGATGCGGGCCTGCTCGTCCAGCGCCATGTCGGACGCGTAGAGACGGGTGCGCATCATGCGATCCACCTGCTCCATGCAGCCCTCGTGAATCCCCTTCTCCTTCATGATCTTGAAGGCCATGGAGATATAAAGCGGCATCACCGGAATGGCGGAAGAGGCCTGGGTCACCACGGATTTCAGCACGGCCACGTGAGCGGTGCCGCCCTTGGCAGCCAGGTCGCCACGGATGGCGGCAGCGGCGCGGTCCAGATCTTCCTTGGCGCGGCCCAGAGTACCGTGCCAGTAGATTGGCCAGGTCAGATCGGTACCGATGTAGGAGTAAGCCACCGACTTGGCGCCGTCGGCCAGCACGCCTGCATCACGCAGGGCCGCCATCCACAGCTCCCAGTCCTGACCGCCCATCACTGTGATGGTGTTCTGGATCTCTTCCTCGTTCGCCGGCTCGACGGTGGCGGTGATGATCTGATCCTTGTTGGTGTCGATGGCGGTGGTGGTGTAGACCTCACCGATCGGTTTGAGGGCAGAGCGCACCACTTCGCCGGTGTCCGGCATCTTGCGCACCGGAGAGGCCAGGGAGTAGACCACCAGATCGATTTGACCCAGATCCTGCTTGATAAGCTCGATCACCTTGGCACGGCACTCGTTGGAGAAGGCATCGCCGTTGACGCTCTTGGCGTAGAGGCCCGCCTCTTTGGCGGCCTTGTCGAAGGCGGCGGAGTTGTACCAGCCAGCGGTACCGGTCTTGGACTCGGTGCCCGCTTTTTCAAAGAAGACGCCGAGGGTGGCGGCGCCGCTACCGAAGGCAGCCGCAATCCGGGAGGCCAGGCCATAACCGGTGGAAGCGCCGATCACCAGCACCTTCTTGGGACCATTCTCGATGGTGCCCTTGGCTTTGGTATAAGCAATCTGGCGACGAACATTGGCTTCACAACCGACCGGATGAGTGGTGGTGCAGATAAAGCCGCGAACCTTGGGTTTGATGATCATATGGAGTCTCGGATCCGTTTAATGGATGAAATCGGGGCATAAGATACCTCATCTTGCCGCGATAAGGTGCTCTGATGTGTTGAACGGCGGCAAAAATGGCCATTCAGGGTGACGGCTGCCGTCAAAAATGCACAATTTTTCGGAAAACGTCACTTCATCAGTCCGGTAATGAATCTTCCCATATCTATGGAAACCGATGACATGTTTCAACGCAGGTGCAGTACGACCAACATGATACAAAAAGGCCCCGAACTCTCGGGGCCTGGGGGTAATGTCATCGAACTATATCAAGCGGCATGTGAGCGCCATTTAAAATGATTAATCTGTGTTCTCATTGACTTGGCCATCTCATCAAGACGCTGACACTTGGCCGATACATGGGCTGCCGAGTCCGAGGTATGTACTGCGATATCGGCAATATTGACCATGCTGCGCGTCATCTCTTCGGTGACTTTGCTTTGCTCTTCGGCTGCAGCAGCGACTTGCACATTGAGATTATTCAGATCATCCACCGCACTCACAATTTCTTCCAAAGAGACGCCGCAGGTCAGCATCAGGGTATTCGTCTTCTCCACTTCAGATAATCCGATATTCATACTATCAACAGCCATAGTTGCATTCTGTTGCAGGCGATTGACGGTGTTCTGGATTTCTCCGGTAGAGTTTTGGGTGCGCTGAGCAAGTACCCGGACTTCATCAGCCACAACAGCGAAGCCACGCCCCTGCTCACCCGCTCTGGCGGCTTCAATTGCCGCATTCAGTGCCAATAAATTGGTTTGTTCGGCAATCGAGCGAATAACCCCCATCACCTGGGTAATGTTATTGCTTTCGATAGCCAGGTTTTGCAGTACAGTGGATGTATTTTGCAATTGACCAGAGAGCAGAGCCATATTCCCAATGGTCTCCTTGACAACCGCTTGCCCCTCTTCTGCCTTGTTTTCAGCCTGACGGGCGGCAATTGCAGCACTATTTGTATTCTGGGCGATTTCGTTAACCGTTGCGCTCATCTCATTCATCGCCGCAGCGCTCTGATCTGTCTCCAGACGCTGCTGGGCCATTTGCTCTGCACTGGTTAGCCCCAACTCGTTCAGTGCATCGGCGCCTGTCGATAACTGTTCGGCCACGTCATCCATTTCGCCAATCAATCTGCGGAAATGGCTCACCATATCATTCAGCGCCCGTGCGACTTGCCCCAATTCATCTTCCCGAATGACGGGGACGGTGACGGTCAAATCCTGCTCATGCTGCAATTTGTAAAGCGCTCTGCGCAAAGCGGTGAGCGGTTGACTGATCCCGCGAAAAATCCAGATCCCCAGCACGGATAAAGCGAAC
Organism: Aeromonas sp. 95A; assembly: GCF_051919235.1. Classification (NCBI taxonomy): domain Bacteria; kingdom Pseudomonadati; phylum Pseudomonadota; class Gammaproteobacteria; order Aeromonadales; family Aeromonadaceae; genus Aeromonas; species Aeromonas sp. 95A. Next base: position 4,421,838 of record NZ_JBQBFC010000001.1, on the reverse strand, counting down.
AGGGCAATCCCGGTGATGGAGAGGAAGGCAAATGAAAAATCAACGGCCAGACTTTCCAGGGTACCAACATGCTCATCTGCAAATCTCAGCTGGAGTTCAACCAGCTTGCCCAGCTCCTCATTAAAAGGATCAACCGTGCTGTATAACTGATGAATTGCCTTATCAAGAGGAGCTTTTAATGAAAGATCACTCTTAATACCATCCAGTGTAATGTCGGCTTTGTTCATCAATACTTGGGCAGACTCCGCAATCGCCCGCTCTTCCGCAGACATCTTCTGGGCCATGTAACGCTTCCATTCCGTTGCTGCTTTTAACTGCGCTTCAGTAACGGAACGTTTTGCTTCTTCACGGGTGATTAATCCAACATGCGCTTTATTGATCGCATCAACGACACTGACCGCATACAAGTCTGAAATCAGCTTCAGTTCGGATAACTGCTGCACCTCCTCTTCATTCACCTGATGGGCAGCCTGATTCATCAGGCGCATCCCCCAAAGGGAGAGAGTGCACAGCAAAATCATACAAAACAGCGGTACCACAACCAGCATCAATAATTTGCTACGAACCGAGATCCCTTTCATGGTGTCGTCCTCATACTCAGGCCACTGGTCGTTTAATATGCAATTGATACACCAAGCATCACGCGACCACTCATTTCAATACAATCTCCCGCTTACCTCATTAAAAAGCGCGGTCTGTGCACCATAGTGCAATGCAAGTTGCAACCTGTTCGCAAAACCAGACCTTAAACACATCACCGCAGGAGAAGGGCTAATGCCCTTATTGATAATGCGCTTTTTGAGTCTATTCATCATTTCGTTGATGTCTAATCTTCGCAAAGCAAAATCCGTAGCGCGTTGCAGCCTGCGTCGTCCATGCACTGATGGCGGCAACGTCCACGAAACTAGCAAGCAATGCGGGTGATGTGGCCATCCTGCAGCTTATAGAAGGCATCTTGCGGCAACTCCTGTGACCAGGTCGCTTCATAGTCGAGATCGGCATAGACGCCACGCAGCATGGCACCGAGCAGACCGTGGGATATAACGATGGCCCGCTCGGCGATGGCAGGATCCTGCAACCACTGGTGTGCCCGGCGCTGAATGCTCTCGAAGCTCTCGGCCCCCGGTGCCTGCAGATACCAGTCCCCCTTGCCGGTATCGAGCTCGGGATGGGCAAGACGCAGCGCCGGTATCTGGCAGCTCTCCCACTCCCCCATCCCCAGCTCCATCAAGCGATCGTCCCAGCCGATGCGATCCGCCGCCAGCCCCAACTGCTCGCACACCAGCAGCGCAGTCTGACGGGCACGCCCGAGCGGGCTGGCATAGATGGTCCAACGGGCGGGTTCCGCCAGTTCGCCAGCAAGCCGCCGCCCCATGGCGATGGCTTGCGCCTCGCCCTTGTAGGTCAGCTCGGAGTTGCAACGCCCCTGCAGACGCTGCTCGGCATTGAAGCGGGTCTGGCCGTGGCGCAGCAGATAGATGAGTCGAGACATGATTTCTCCAGCACGTTCAGAGAGATAGAAAAATAAAGGGGGGGGATGATAGCAGATGAGCCCGAAGGATGGCCCAAACAGAGAGGCTAAAACGGGCGTAAAAAACGGGTCAAGGCTGACCCGTTTGCTGCCAATTCGGCCAGATTAAACCGGCTCAGCCCTTCTTGATCTCCCGCAGATAGCGGTAGATGGAGTGGACCGAAATGCCGAGCTGGCGCGCCGCAATCTGGGCACTGTCTTTTAACTCGAAGATCCCCATATCGTGCAGCTGGTTGACGATGACCCGTGTCTTCTGGGACAGGGGCACCGCCTCGTTGCCACGCACCTCGGCACTGACTGTGTCGATAGTGCTGTTGAGCGCTTCGTCGATGTTGCGGGCGAACACCTCCGGGGTGGCATGGCTCTCGTGGGGATGCATGCACTCCGGCATCATGGTGCGCAGCACGGATTGCAGCGGGGCATCCATGTCGCTGTTGATGCAGAGCAACCCGATGGCCCTGTGCTCCCCGTTGCGAATAACGGTGGTGATGGAGCGCAGCGTCTTGCCGGTGGCACACTTGGTCATGTAGGGGCTGGAGATATCCTGCCCGCTCTTGAGCTTCATCATCGCCAGGTTGGTGATGGGGGCGCCGACACTGCGGCCGGTGATATGGCCGTTGGCAATCTTGACGATCGAGGGATTGCGCGCATCCAGACTGTGGAGCAGCACTTCGGTGTGCTGACCATACATGGCGGCGATGCCGTCCACAATGTTCTCCATCGACTTGAGGATCTCAAAATCGCTCGGACTCAACTCTTGCAGCTTCACAATGGGACCTTCTTGCAAGGGTTGCTGCCGGACAATGGGAGCCGGGCAGCAACCGACAGGGACATCAGGCGGACATGATATCAATAATGGTGCTGTCTGTGGCAGACATGCCCTCCTTCACCATCTGGCCGACGTTGCGGATGGTCTGATCCACGTCGCCGGCGACGATCCCCTGCCCCGACACCGAGTGGCTGTTGAGGGCCATCAGGAAACCGCGCACCGCCGCACCGGAGGAGGTACTCACCTTCATGGCGCAGGAGGCTTTAGCCCCGTCGCACACCATGCCGGCACTGTCGCTCAGTACGTTCTGGATGGCGAAGCAGGATTGCTCGAAGCTGCCGCCCGCCAGATAGACCATGGCCATGGAGGCGGCCGCGCTGGTCACGGTATTGCCACAGAAGGCCGACAGCGGCGGATAGTGGGACTTGATATAGATGGCGCCCAGATGGCTCATGATGAGGGCGCGAGCCAGCTGCTCTTCGCTGGCCGCAAAGCGCTCGGCAATCACCATCACCGGAATGGTGGCGGCAATGCCCTGGTTGCCGCTGCCAAAGTTGCTCATGGCTGGCAGGGTCGCGCCCCCCATGCGGGCATCGGAGGCAGCCGCCGTCATCATCACGATGCGGTTCATCACATCCTCGCCGATAAGACCGGCATTGATGTTCTGCTGCATGGTGCGGCCAATCTCCAGGCCATAGGGGTTGTTCATCCCCTCGGCGGAGAGCTTGCCGTTAAGCTCGGAGGCTTTGAGGATGAACCTGATCTGCTCGAACTCCACCTGAGTGGCGAACTCGTAGATGGCGGCGATGCTGATATCGACGCCATCGCAGATGGAACCGGTGGCACCGCCCTGGCTCTGATCGGCGGTGAAGGTTACCTCGCCATCGCGGCGCTGCTCGACGATGCGGGTATGACCGCCGCACAGAGTCACTTCGGCGCTGTGTTCTTCACCCTTGCCATCAGTGCCATAAACGGTCACGCGGCAGAAGATAAACTCGGGGGCGGCGGTGCGGCTCACCTGCACCTTGCCGGCATCGATCAGCTGCTGGGCACGATCCACCTGTTCTGGCTGGATCGCGGCCAGCACCTCCAGCCCGGCATCGGCGTTGCCACCGATGGCTCCGGCCGCAGCCGCAATGGCCAGACCGATCTTGCCGGTGCCCGGCACATAGACACCCATCGAGTTTTTATAGAGATTGTCCGACACTGCAACCTCGAGGCGACCGGGCTCACAGCCCAGTTGCCGGGTGGCGACAGCCGCGGCATAAGCGGCGGCGATTGGCTCGGTACAACCCAGCGCTGGTTTGACAACCTGTTGAATAATCTGCAGATACTGCTGCCACGCATGTTTCATCACTTGAACCTTTTTATCAGCATTAACGAGCGATATGGGCGATCGCTTCCACTTCAACCTTGACGCCCATCGGCAGATCCTTCACTGCGAAGCAGCTGCGCGCCGGACAATCTTTCTGGAAATAGGCTTTATAGACCTCGTTGAACGCGGCAAAATCGCTGATCTCGGCGAGGTAGCAGGTAGTTTTGAGCACGGTATCCAGCGAGCCGCCAGCGGCTTCCAGCACGGATTTCAGGTTTTCCAGTGACTGGCGGGTCTGGGCGGCAATCCCCCCTTCCACCACACCACCCTGTTGCTTGCAGACCGGCAACTGACCGGAGGTAAAGATAAGGTCGCCATAGGCAGTGCCGTGGCTGTAGGGACCGATAGCGTCAGGTGCCGCTGCTGCTGTGATGATGCGTTTCATATAGCCACTCCTGTTTGTGCAATTTTTTTTGCAATCATGAATCTCATTCCGTTCAACATTATTTGCTTTTTATTTTATCCATTCAACAAAAAGATACAAAAATGGCGTTTAAAGACACCTTTCGGCCTCAATATAAACCGTGATCACCATCCTGATTTGAACAAAAGTACTCTTATGGGCATTGTTTATGACAGTTTTATTCAACTATATTTGCGCCGCTTTCCCACATCCCTACAAAAAAGAAGGTTTTAATGGACGCGCATAGCACTACACTCGCCAGCCCCGTGATGGGCACGCTGGAATGGAAAGAAGCGGTTCGCTTCGACAGCACCGACTGGGGCTGGATCATCATGAGCATCGGCATGGCCATCGGCGCGGGGATCGTCTTCCTGCCGGTACAGGTGGGTCTGATGGGTTTGTGGGTCTTTCTGCTCTCGGCAGTGATCGGCTACCCCGCCATGTACATGTTCCAGCGCCTCTTTATCAACACCCTGGCCACCTCGCCGGAGTGCAAGGATTACCCCAGCGTCATCACCGGCTACCTTGGCAAGAACTGGGGTGTGCTGCTCGGCGCGCTCTACTTCGTGATGCTGGTGATCTGGGTCTTCGTCTACTCCACCGCCATCACCAATGACAGCGCCTCCTTCTTGCAGAGCTTCGGCGTCACCGACGGCCTGCTCTCTGAAAACCCGCTCTACGGTCTGGTGCTGATCTGCGGTCTGGTGGCACTGGCCTCGCGCGGCGAAAACCTGCTGTTCAAGATCTCCACCTTTATGGTGCTGACCAAGATCAGCGTGGTGGCCGTGCTCGGCCTGATGATGGTGGACAAGTGGGATGCGGCCAACATCACCGCCATGCCCGCTGCCGGTGACTGGATGAAGGATGCCATCATCATGCTGCCCTTCACCCTCACCTCCATCCTCTTTATTCAAAGCCTGAGTCCCATGGTGATCTCCTACCGCTCGCGGGAAAAGTCGCTGGAAGTGGCCCGCTTCAAGGCGATGCGCGCCATGAATATCGCCTTCGGCATCCTGTTCGTGGTGGTGTTCTTCTACGCGGTCTCCTTCACTCTGGCCATGGGCCACGATCAGGCGGTCAAAGCCTCTGAAGAGAACATCTCCGCGCTGGCCATGGTAGCCCAGGGGATGCCCGGCCAGACCCTCAAGCTCCTGAGCCTCACCCTCAACATCTTTGCGGTAATGACCGCCTACTTCGGCGTTTACCTCGGTTTCCGTGAAGCCTGTCAGGGTCTGGCGATGAACCTGCTGCGCCGGGTGCTGCCGGAAAACCGCATCAACAAAGGATTGGTAGGCAAAGGGATCATGGTGTTTACCGTCATGCTCTCCTGGGGGGCCATCGTGCTCAACGCACCGGTACTGAGCTTCACCTCCATCTGCAGCCCCATCTTCGGCATGGTGGGTTGCCTCATCCCGGCCTATCTGGTCTATCAGGTACCGGCGCTGCACAAGTACAAGGGCACCTCCCTCTACATCATCATCGTCACCGGCCTGCTGCTCTGTGTCTCGCCCTTCCTGGCGTTCAACTGATCGGTTTCCCCTTATCGACCACGGGTCACCTTCGGGTGGCCCGTTTTCTATTGGTGCGGCTGACCGCGCCCCCGCCCGGAAGTAAAAAGCCAAGGGGATCACAACTTGCAACCGGCCATCACCCAAGGGAGGCCGCTCGGAGTACTATTCAGGCAACACGAACCACGCCCGCACTCAGGTATCGAGGCTTAACATGAAATGGATTTTCAACCCCGCCATCCGGCTGGGCAATCAGCTCTCCTTCAAATACAAATTCCTGCTCTGGTCCTGCCTGATGCTGCTGCCACTGGCCTACAGCATGACCAATCTGCTGGGGCGGCTGCAGGATGACAACGTCCAGGCCAACCGCGAGCTGGCGGGAGTGGTCAATCTCACCCCCGTGCCCGCTATCGAGCAAGCCCTGCTCACCCATCGCAATCTGGTAACCCGTCACGCCTATGAAGTGGATCCGGTCGGTGATGATCAGGTCAAGGCAGCCGCACAAACAGTTGATCAGAGCCTGCAAGCCTTTGCCAACACCCGCCAGAACAACCCCTCCTTTGAGGTGATCCAGCAGGGCTGGGCCGCCCTGCAGAGTGAAGCGGGCAAGCTGGAAGTGGAGCAGAGCAACCTGCGCCACGACAAGCTGTTGACCGAGGTGCGCCACCTCTACAAGCACATTACCGCCAGTAGCAGCCTGATCCAGGATCCGGCGCTCGGTACCTACTACATGGTGATCCTCGCCAGTGAGCGGTTGCCGCAACTGCGCGACCTGCTGGCTCAGGTGCGGGATCGCGCCGCCACCATCGCCGATTTCGGCCTGTTTCAGGCCGAGGGCTACAGCGGCCTGCGTTTTCGTCTTGACCTGATCAGCGCCACTCTGCAAGAGCTGGAGGCCGACCTGACCCTGCTCTACCAGATTGAACCGGCCTACCGCGCCGAGCTGGGTCAGCAGACCGATGCTCTGATACAGCTGGTGCGTCAGGGGGTCGAGACCATGGAAAACAAGATGATGAAGGATCAGCTGGTGCAACTCCCCACCAAGGAGGTGCAAGCGCTGGGGGATAAGATGGACGAGGCCATCACCGCACTGGCAGGCCAGGTACGCCAGCGGCTGGAGGCCGACTTACATCAGCGGCTGGCCGCCAACCAACGCCACTTCTGGTGGGTCACAGCGCCGCTGACCGTCAGCTTGCTGCTCTACCTCTACCTGATGATCGGTGCCTATCTCTCCCTGCGCGACACCGTGGGGCGGGTGCGTGATATTGCCGCCCGGGTCAACGCACAGGATCTCAGCCAGCATATCGAGATCGTCGGTCAGGACGAGCTGGCCGCCATCAGCCGGGATTACAACGTGACCCTGGAGACCCTGCGCACCCTGATGCTGCGAGTGCGTGAAAATGGCGTCACCGTGGTGGAGAGCGCCACCGAGATCGAAGCGCGCACCTGCCGCTCACAGGAGGTCATTGCCGATCAGCAAGGGGAGACCCATCAGGTCGCCACCGCCATCAAGGAGCTGGCCGCCACTTCACAAGACATGGCGGGCAACGCCCTGCAAGCCGCCCGCATGACCCAGGAGGCGCAGGCCGTGGTGGGTCAGGGCGAGGCGGTGGTCGAGCGTACCATCACCGCCATCGACCACATCAACCGCGAGGTGTGCTGCGCACCGCCGAGGCCATCGGCCAGCTGGAGCAGCAGTGCAGCCAGATTGGTGGCGTCATCGGGGTGATCCGCGGCATCGCCGAGCAGACCAACCTGCTGGCCCTCAATGCTGCCATCGAGGCAGCCCGCGCCGGCGAGCAGGGGCGTGGCTTCGCGGTGGTGGCCGACGAGGTGCGCTCGCTGGCCAGTCGCACCCAGGGGGCCACGGTCGAGATCCAGCAGATGATCGAGCAGTTGCAAACCGGCGCCCGCGCCTCGGTCAGCGCCATGTCCGCTGCCAGCCGCGAGGCGCAGGAGGGGGTCGGTCTGGCCCAGGAGGCCCAGCAGGCCTTCGGCGCCATCACCGAGAAGGTGGATCGGATGGTCGATACCAACGCCATTATCGCCAGCGCCATCGAGCAGCAGGGCGCCGTGGTCAACGAGATCGAACGCAACGTGGTGCGCATCTCGGATGGCAGCGACGAGGCGCTGCAAGTGGCCAACGCCGCCCGCGATGCCGCCCGCCAGATCCACCAGCTCACCGAACAGCTGCGCGCCATGGTACAGAGCTTCGTGCTGTAACAGAGCGCTGACAAGCCGGGCTCAACGTGAGCCCGGCATTATCCCGGTCTCGCCCCTGCCTACAACGTCTCAGTTGCACGGATCATCCAGAAAATCTCTGCGCCCCACTTGCTGGGCAAACGCCAACAAAGTAGTCTCGAACGAAAACAAAATGCGGCATCCCCGACACGCACGGTCTGCGATGTCGAGGGAAACCAAGCCGCCTGCGAACCACAGATTAAAACCAGCGTCACGTCATCTATCACCCGCTTCAAGCGAGGATTTACCCATGGCCAGATACCAGTTTTTTACCATTCCGGCGTCCAATCGGCAGCAATACACCTTTATCGACATGGCATCTCCGACTTTTCTGAGTGAAAAGGCGGCACTGCTGACCCAAGGATTCGAGGTGGAGGAGGACTTTATTGACGCGACCACTCCACAGGAGGCCGTCGAGAAGTACCAGTCCAATTTTCTCTATATAGCGGATGAGATAGGCAAGTCCGATAGCAGCTACGCCGCGGCCGTCGCCATGCTGGAGATTGGCAAGGGGTTATTGGGCAATAAAAACCGCTGAGATAAGGTACAGCGGTGAAGAGTAGTGGCCATCGTGGCAACGCGCCCGATGGCCATATGGCAAGACATCAATTCGGTAAGTCAGAAGCGCCCCAGCTGCTGGAGCATCTCGATCAGCTCCTCTTCGCTGCTCGGCTCATAGGCCAGCTGAAGGCTCGGCGCGGCGCCTCCCATCAGCATGTAGACGTTGGTGCTGCAGTGGTCGTAGTGATACCACTTACCGTCGATACAGACGTCGGTATAGCATCTCGGGTCCCTTTTCAGTTCCATATGTACATCCTTTTGTTACATTCCATCAACATCACTCCTGACCGTAAAATAACCACCTAGGTTCACGCTTGATGCAGATCAAAGGAAGCGACTGAAAGGGACAGATATCAGCCAGATCTGTGGCCTACGGATCCCCCGAGCCACCATAGTTATCCGAATGAAGACAGGCCGAGTGCCCCGTCATATCGCCGGATGGCCCCCAGTAACAAAAACGGCGCCCGCAGGCGCCGTTTTTTCATTCCCGTCATGTTGTTTCCACCGACGGGGTAAACAAGCAAGAGGCTTATTCGTCTTCCAGATAGGCGTAGCCTTGCAGACCCAGCTCCAGCTCGTCGAGCAGGGCTTTACGGGTTGCGTCGTCCAGCGCCGGGTGGGAAGCGATCCGCTGGTAGTTCTCACGGATAACGGACGGGTCGATGTTGACGTAACGCAGCAGCTGGTCGACGGTATCGCCGCGCACCACGTTGCGAATGTCCATCTTGCCCTCTTCGTCCAGCCACACTTCCGCGCAGTGGGTGTCACCGAACAGGTTGTGCAGGTCGCCCAGGATCTCCTGATAGGCACCGACCAGGAAGAAGCCGACGTGGCACTCTTCGTTCTCGCCGTAGACCGGCATTGGCAGGGTGCTCTCGACCCCCAGACCGTCGACATAGTGCTCGACCTGACCGTCGGAGTCACAGGTGATATCCATCAGGATACCGCGACGGCTAAGCGGACGATCGAGACCAGCCAGCGGCATCACCGGGAATACCTGGCCGATACCCCAGGCATCCGGCAGGGACTGGAACAGGGAGAAGTTGGCAAAGCACTTGTCCGCCAGCTTTTCACTCAGCTCGTCAGCCAGCGCACGGTGGTTGCGGTTGACCGGGTTGAGCAGCTCTTTGAGTGCCAGACAGGTGTTCTGGTGCAGCATCTCGGCCCAGGCACGCTGTTCAAGGTTCAAGAGGCCCATGGTGTACTGGGTATTCACATCACCCAGATCGGCCACCGAGTCATGGAAGATCTCCAGCAGGGAGGGATCTTCGCTGCGCAGATCCAGCCAGCCTTTCCACATGTTCTGCAGAATGGTCGGTGCATCTTCGTCCGGCGCGCTGATGTCGTTCATCTCCACCCCTTCGGCACCAATGATATTGGTGACCAGAACGGCGTGGTGGGCGGTCAGGGCACGGCCAGACTCGCTGATGATGGTCGGGTGCGGCAGATCGAACTCGCGGCAGACATCGCCGATGCCCCATACCACGTTGTTGGCGTACTCGGAGAGGCTGTAGTTGGCGGAGCAGTGGCTCTGGGAACGGGTTCCCTCGTAGTCCACACCCAGGCCGCCACCGACGTCCACTACCTCGATGTTGGCACCGAGGCGACGCAGTTCAGCATAGAAACGGCCGCACTCACGGATGCCGCCCTGAATGTCGCGGATATTGGCGATCTGGGAGCCCAGATGGAAGTGCAGCAGTTGCAGGCAATCCAGCTTGCCCAGCCCGCGCAGACGTTCGATCAGCGCCAGGATCTGGGAGGCGGAGAGACCAAATTTGGACATGGAGCCGCCGCTCGATTCCCACATGCCGGAGCCGGTGGAAGCGAGCTTGGCACGCACCCCGATATTGGGCTTGATGTTGAGACGAGCTGACTCGTCCAGCACCATTTCCAGTTCGGAGGGCTTCTCCACCACGATGTAGACCTTGTGGCCCATCAGGTTGCCCAAGAGGGCGTGGCGGATATATTCGCGGTCTTTGTAACCGTTGCAGACGATCACCGAGCCTTGCTCATGGTGATGGGACAGCACGGCCAGCAGTTCCGGTTTGGAACCAGCTTCCAGGCCAAGCCGGGGCTTGTCGCTGTAGGACTGGCTGATGGTCTCGATGACACGACGCTGCTGGTTTACCTTGATCGGGTAAACGCAGAGGTAGTCCCCTTCATAGCCAGACTTCTCGATGGCCTGACCAAAGGCGTTGAACAGCGCATCGACCCGACTCTTGAGAATGTCGGGGAAGCGCAGCAACACGGGGGTGGTCAGCCCGGACTGACGCAACTGTTCGATGGCGTCAGAGAGCACGATATGCGCGTCAGGGCGTGATTTGTCGGGGGCGACGGTCACATGACCGGCGTCATTGATATTGAAAAAACCCGCACCCCAGTAGGGAACGTTGTAGACCTTCAAGGAGTCCTTGCTGGACCAGTTAGTCATGGGCTATGCCTCGCAAATGAGCGACCCAAAGTCGCCTTCGTTACCCTCAATCACATCCAGACCATCTAGTGCAGAGTACGGCGAGCGCTGCCATCACGAGACGCAGTCACCCAAACCAACGCTTTGCACATCGCGGCAAGCCAGAGGCTGCCTGGTGGATCTTGGGGAAGTAACGAGTCTTGATGTGGGGCTGGTGGCTTTACATCAAGCTCAACGGTATGCGGTGCCACTATGCCGTAGCGCCGCGGTACTTTGATGACAGACGACATCAGCCACGCCGTCAGTTCATCATTCGGCAGCGATCCCGACAGAAGGAGAGGGTTCCAAGGAAGAGAAGCGAAGGCGCCAGCACGCATGCGTGTTGATAGACGACAACAACCACAGCCCACCTCACCGTCAGTGACCGCCCATGACAAGGGAAGATGATGAGCCGGTGGCCCACTCGGTCAAATGAAGGATGAGAGTCTGTTGTTCTCCCTGATACCGGAGCCTAACCGGTATTAAAGAAACCATTCCCCAGCAGTGTCTGTCGTTTCTGCGTGCCTCGCCCTATAGGCGTATGATCGGTCGGGTTTCTGGCGGCTCTGCCTGCTTCAGGGTTGCCCTTGGATCGGCGCGGAGTGTACACACTTACCGCGGGCAGTGACAATAAAAAATAGTGTTCAAAATCCCCTTTTAATAAGTCGATCAAATCTTGCTGGCGGGCAGGCGGGCTCTGGGATGGCGCAGGTTATGCGACAGCCCGATTCCCCCTTGAAAAGTGTGCGAAAACGCCATGGTTGGGCTGACGCCTTGCTGTGCGGTCGCTGAGGGGAATTTGGTTGCCACCGCCAGCGCCTAAATATCGTAATAAATGCCACATTTATGCGATCTCCCTCCCGGACGTTGCGCCGCGCGCCGCACATCACCCACTCTATCCTTGCGTCAAAAAATGGGAAAAACCTGCGCTGACGCAATGAGTACCCCGCACGGATTGGCCACAATGACCGCTCACAATCGGTTAGAGGCTGACTAATGGATACCCTGCTTGAGCGTTTTCTGCGTTACGTAACTTTTCATACCCGCTCCGATGAGACCAATCCAGCCTGCCCCAGCAGCGAAGGCCAGCTGATCTTTGCCCGCGCCCTGCAAGAAGAGATGAAGGCGCTGGGGCTGAGCCAGGTCACCCTGGATGAACACGGCTACCTCACCGGCTGCCTGCCAGGCAACCAGCCGGACGCCCCCGCCATCGGCCTGATTGCCCACATGGACACCGCCGACTACGAGGCGGAACACGTAGTACCACAAATCATCGAAAACTATCAGGGCGGCGACATCTGCCTTGGCAAGGGTGACGAGGTGCTCGCCATCCGTGACTACCGTTTCCTGAAAAACTACCTGGGTCAGGATCTCATCACCACCGACGGCACCACCTTGCTTGGCGCCGACGACAAGGCGGGTATCGCCGAGATCCTCACCGCCATCGACCACCTGCAGGCCCATCCCGAGATCCCGCGCGGCGATATCTGGGTCGGATTTACCCCGGATGAAGAGATCGGCCGCGGCGCCAACCTGTTCCCGCTAGAGAGATTCCCGGCCAAGTGGGCCTATACCGTGGATGGCGGCGAACTGGGCGAGCTGGAGTATGAAAACTTCAACGCCACCAGCGCCACGGTGCGTTTTATCGGCAATAACGTCCACCCCGGCACCGCCAAGGGGAGCATGATCAACAGCCAGACTCTGGCCGCCCGCTTCCACGCTGCCATGCCTGCCGAGCAGACCCCGGAGTGCACCGACGGGTATGAGGGCTTCTTCCATCTGGCCCAGATGAACGGCACCGTGGAGGAGAGCACCCTCCACTACATCATCCGTGACTTCGACGACGAGCACTTCGCCGCACGCAAAGCCGAGATGCAGAGCCGGGTCGCCGCCCTGCAAGCCGAGTATCCGAAGGCCCGCATCGAGCTGACCCTGACCGACAGCTATCGCAACATGCGCAGCCAAATAGAGCCGCACATGCATATCGTCGAGCTGGCTCGTGCCGCCATGGAGGCCGCCGACGTGGTGCCCAAGATCAAACCCATTCGCGGTGGTACCGATGGCGCCCGCCTCTCCTTTATGGGTCTGCCCTGCCCCAACCTCTTCACCGGTGGTCACAACTTCCACGGCAAGCACGAGTTCATCCCGCTGCAATCCATGGAAAAAGCGGTCGCCACCCTGGTGGAGCTGGTGCGCCTCACCGCAGCCTGGCGCGGTTAATCGGTAGCTGTCATTACCAGGGCAAAGGGGGGAGCCGGTCAACCGGCCCCCCCTTGCTATCTGGCCATCCCCCATCAGGAAAGAGAAACAGGGAGAGTCGCTCAGGAGCAACTGGCTGCCACTGCCATCAAACTGTCATCCCGCTGACATGTCGCGGGAACAGTGTCACATCATGCTGGGAGCAACGGATCGCCGGAGCCCTCCAGATGTTCACTATCGATACCCTGCTAACCCAACACTTCCCCCGCCTGCTTGGCTACCCCCTGCTCACCCCGCTGTTAAAGCGGCTGCGGGCTGGCTGCTCAACGAACGTGCCTTTGCCGACTTTGCCACCCGCTACCCGCACCTGCGCGGCCTCGACTTTGTCGAGCAGGCGCTGACCCAGCTCGATTTCGACTATCGGGTCAGCGAGGCGCAACTGGAGCATATTCCCGCCAGCGGCCGGGTCATTCTTGTCGCCAACCACCCCATCGGCTCGCTGGACGGACTGGCGCTGCTGCAACTGCTCGGTCGCATTCGCCCCGATGTAAAGATCGTCGCCAACCAGCTGCTGGCCCAGCTCGCGCCGCTGCGCCCTTTGCTATTGCCGGTGGACAATATGGAGGGCAAGACCGATCGACAGGCCATCCTCGCCATGAACGAACACCTCGCCCATGAAGGGGCGCTGGTGATCTTCCCCGCAGGTGAAGTCTCGCGGCTTGGCCTCAAGGGGGTGAAAGACGGCCCCTGGCAGGCAGGCTTTATCAAACTGGCCCAGCGCACCCGCACCCCGCTGGTACCCATCCATCTGGGGGGGCGCAACAGCCTCTGGTTCTATCTCGCCTCCTGGCTCAACAAGCCCGCCTCCGCCCTGTTGCTGGTACGCCAGCTGTTTCGCCAGCAGGGGCAGACCCTGCCGGTGACCATAGGAGCGCGCATTCCGCTCGGCAGTTTTCAGGAGCTGCCCGCCAAGACGGCGGCGCGGCTGGTGCGCAACCACCTCTACCGGATTGGCCGTGGCAAGGCGGGGCGCCTGCAGACCGAGGCCCCCATCGCCCTGCCGGAGGATCGCCGCCAGCTCAAACAGGCCATCGAAAGCTGCGAACAGCTCGGCACCACCCCGGATGGTCAGGGGATCTACCTCTACCGCCGCCATGAACTGAGTCACTCGGTGATCCTGCGCGAGCTGGGGCGACTGCGGGAGATCGCCTTTCGCGCTGTGGGGGAAGGGTCTGGCAAGCGGCGGGATCTCGATGGCTTTGACAACGACTATCACCACCTGATCCTCTGGGATCCGGCCCGGCTCGATATTATCGGTGCCTACCGGTTCGCCCCGGTGGCGGAGCTGCTGGCCAGCAAGGGGAAGGATGGCCTCTACAGCCACACCCTGTTCGGCTTTGAGGATAAGCTGCTGCCCCGGCTGGAGCAGGCCATCGAGCTTGGCCGCAGCTTTATTCAGCCCGCCTACTGGGGCAAGCGGGGGCTCGATTATCTCTGGTTCGGCATCGGTGCCTATCTGGCCCGCTATCCCCGCTACCGCTACCTGTTTGGCCCGGTGTCGCTCTCCGGCAGCCTGCCGCCGGCGGCCAAGGATCTGCTGGTGAGCTTCTACCGCCAGCACTTTGCCCCCGAGCTGGCGCTGGCTCCCTCCCGCCGTCCCTACCCCGAGACGCAACCTCTGTTCGAGGGGGTGGATTACGGCGCCGATCTCAAAGCTCTCAAGGCCCGCCTCGACAATTTGGGCTGCGCCATCCCTACCCTCTACAAGCAGTATTCCGAGCTGTGCGAGCCGGGCGGCGTCCAGTTTATGGATTTTGGCATCGACCCCGACTTCAACCACTGCATCGATGGGCTGGTGTGGGTCGATGTGAGCCGCATCAAGTCCCACAAGCGGGCCCGCTATATCGGCAGTCATCTGGCCGAGTCGCGCTTATAACCCTGCTGGAGCCAGGCAAACAGCCAAATGCAAAAAAGGAGAGAGAGGCCATGGCCTCCCTCTCCTTTCGCTCTCATGCTCAGCACCTTTTCGAGGCGCTCGGCCCATCTGGCGTTACTCGGCCGCCTTGCGATCCGAGTGGCCGAGATCCCGCTCAGGGGCGATGACATCGCGCACCCGCTGCTTGATCTCCTTGGCCTCGGGGAAGCCGTCATCGACCACCCGATCCCACACCTGCACCCCGCTCACCAGAATGCGGAACTCCCCCTTGCTGGCCGGCACCAGCGCCACCTCCCCCAGATCGCTGTCAAAGGTGGAGAGCAACTCCTGCGCCAGCCAGGCAGCGCGCAGCATCCAGCGACAGAGGGTGCAGTAGCGGATTTCGATGCGGGGTTTGCTGATCAGGGTTTCAGACTCGGTCATGAGTGACTCCATAAAAAAGCGACAATGGCGGGAAGTGGCGTACTGCCGCCCAATGGTCGATCCCGATTCGGTCAAATCAGTGCTGATCAACCCCATGAAAATCGGCCAGCCAATGGCGGGCAATGGTACGCATCGCCGATTCTGGCAGCTCGAACAGGCCAGGAGCAAGAGGGCCTGCCGCCAGCATCCGGATCCCTTCCATGATCTCCGCCAGCACCAGATAGACATATTCGCCAATCACGGCGCCATGGACGAAGTTGACCGCCTCACCCCGGTTGAGCAGGTAGATCTGGGTACCATCCGGCCGGTTGAGGGCCAGCACATGGGGGCACACCTCTTCGCTCGGCCACGGCAACTGGGCCAGCGAGAAGGCGAACTCGTCGTCAGCCGAGGTGACTGAGGCGACCATGGTGCCGGGGCGCAGCGCCTGCAGATCCGCCAAGTCCAGCGAGCCGTTGCCGGTAGAGCAGATCACCAGCTCGGCGCGGCTCAACGCCTCGGCCTTGGTGATCAAGCGAAAACCGTGAGAGAGCGCTTCGACCTGTCGCAGCACATCTGTTTCCACCAGCCCGAGATGGAGGTTGCGACAGCGCAGGTCGCGAGCGATGCTGCGCCCCACCTTGCCATAGCCAAACAGCGCCGCCTCGCAGACGTTGAAAGTACGGTTGAGGTTGCGGGCCAGCGACTCCGCGGAGTAGACCACGCTCAAACCAATCTGGATATCCTCGGCCTGCTTGAGGGGACTGCGTGCCACCGACACCACCGGAGTCGCCAGCACCTCCTGCTCATAGCGTTGATGGCCGTTCTCGGTCATCTCCACCACCCCGAGGAAACGGGGGCCGAAGTATTCACTCAAAATCACCTGAGTTTTGGCAAAGTAACCGCCAATATCGAGGATCAGCAACCGCTCGTGAGGGGCCACCAGCGGCGCAATCTGCTGGATGATACTGTCGGGATCATTGGTCCAGCGCCGGTTGAGGGGCAGCACCGGATAGTGCTGGGATACCCACTCCAGGGTCGGGCCGTGTACCGATTTCGGTTTGGGTAAAATGGCACCAATCCGCCCAATCCGGGAAAGCGCTTCGATAAAACGGGGGCGATCGGGAAGCAGGTGAGTGACCAGCAGAATACAGAGACCATCGATACGTCCCTGTCCGGTGAAATGGCGAAAAAACAGATGCTCAGATCCTTGACTGCGCAACTGTGGCCTCCTTATGTGCCGCAAAGCAGGCAAACAGAACCCGGCGCGGCCGGGTTCTGTGTGTGTCCAAATAAAATGAAAAACCTTTTTATCTGAAACACATAGGTGGCTCAATCATTATCTGCCAAGAGTATGAGCGGGTATGCAAAAATGACTGTAATTGCCTGTTTTTCATGCAAAAATCAGTACAAAGAAGCAGCAGGCCACACCCACCACAGGCTAAGCCCGGTTCCTGCCGCGGCGAGCAAGATCAGCCCCCCCCAACGCACTGGCCAGGGTTTGTCACGCAACGCCCACTCCAGCAGCGGCAGCAACCAGACCGGCAGCAACACCACCAGCGGCACCTCCACATATTGCCAGGCGAGCATCTGGACAAAGGCGAGGGCCAGCGCCAGACCGGCTGGGGCTACATTGATGCCAACAAAGGTGGCGAGCAGGGCGCGAAAACCGGCGAAAGCGGCCAGAGCACCGGCCAGCTGGGCAATCAGCAGGCTGCCATCGATGCCGATCACCAGCGCCAGCCAGATAAAGCCGAGGGCAAACCCGAGCCCCTCGCGGCTGTCACAGCGCAAGGTGCTCCAGCCAAACCAGAGGATGGCGGGCAGTAGCGCCAGCCAGATCCCGGGTTCGCTCGCCAGTACCGAGGCCAATCCCTGCCACCACACCAGCGCACTGAACACCGCAAAGAGCAGCAGCGAGCCACGCAAATCGTTCACCTGAGCCCCAATGGCGGGCACCAGCAGGGTCAGCGGCAGCCACTGCCACGCCTTTTCCGGTATGCCATAGAGGCCACCGAGCCAGGATCCCACCAGCCAGAGCGCCAGCGCGCCCCACGGATAACCCAGTCGCGGCCAGCGCCACGATAGCAAAGCGGCTCCCAGAGGAGCCGCCAGGGTTTGCAGCAGAAGTTCCGCGCCCATTACTTGCGCACGCCTTCGACAAACAGGTTGATGTTCATCTCGTCCGGAATGCCGGGCAGCATGTAGCTCACGCCAAAGTCACTGCGCTTGATGGTGGTGGAGGCGTTGAAGCCGCTGCGGTAGCCGCCCCAGGGATCCTTGCCTTCGCCAATTTTGACCAGATCGAAGGCCACTTCCTTGGCGACGCCGTGCAGGGTCAGGGTCCCTTTCAGCACGCCTTTATCCTTGGTGCCCTCGTAAGCGGAGCTGACGAAGGTCATCTTGGGATACTGCTTCACGTCGAGGAAGTCAGGGCTGCGCAGGTGCTTGTCGCGGGCCTCGTGATTGGAGTCGACGCTGGCGGCATCCACTTCAAAGCTCGCCTTGGCGGCCGCCGGGTTGGCGTCATCCATGCTGAAGGTGCCGCTGAAGGTGTTGAAGCGACCTACCAGCTCGGAGAAGCCCAGGTGACCCACCTTGAACTGCACCGTGGTGTGCGCCGCATCCACATCGTAATCCGCCGCCATCAGAGGGGTAGCCATAAACAGGCAGGAGGCCAGCAGAGCCTTGGTCATTTTCATCCGTTCGTTCCTTCATCTTGGGGTTCACATCAGTGGTTAAAATGCTAACCTCGTTCTGAAGATGAATAATCAGTGATTTATTAAATTCATTATTTACTGAGGATAGAAAATGGACCAGATCGCCGCCATGCGTACCTTTATCAAGGTGGTGGAGTGCCAGAGCTTTACCAAGGCCGCCAACCAGCTCGGCATCTCGGTCGCCATGGCCTCCAAGCTAATGCAGCAGCTGGAGGAGTCCCTCGCCACCCGGCTGCTGTCGCGCACCACCCGTCAGGTCAATCCCACCGAAGCGGGCCAGTTCTACTACCAGCGCTCCCTCGCCCTGCTGGCGGAGTTGGAAGAGACCCACAGCCAGCTGACCCACCACAACCAGCAGCCGAACGGTACCCTCAAGCTCTCGGTGCCGATGGATTTTGGCTATCTGCACCTCTCCCCCGCCCTGCCGCTGTTTCGCCAGCGCTTTCCCGACCTCAAACTCGATATCGAGTACAGCGACCGGCGGGTAGCACTGGTGGAAGAGGGGTTCGATCTGGCGCTGCGGATCGGCCACCTCAGCGACTCCTCGCTGGTGGCGCGCCAGCTTGCCACCATTCGGGTCGAGCTTTGCGCCAGCCCCGCCTATCTGGCACGCAAGGGCAGACCGGGAAAACCCGAGGATCTCAAGCAGCACGACTGTCTGATCTACACCCTGACCCAGCCGGAGTGGCACTTCAAACGGGGAAGCGAGCAGCAGAGCATCCGGCCACAGGGGCCGCTGCGGGCCAACAACGGGGTGGCGCTGACCCGCGCCGCTTGTGATGATCAGGGCATCATATTGCAGCCCACCTTTATCGTGGGGGAGGCCCTGCGGTCAGGGCAACTGGTCAGCCTGCTGCCAGAGTGGGACAAGGGAGATGTGGGACTTTATGCGGTCTATCCGCACCGCCGCTTCGTCTCGGCCAAGGTGCGCTGCTTTATCGAGTTCGTGCAGGAGCGCTATCTCGCCCCGCAACAGTGGGATGCGCCGACCTGATTGCCAGAGCAGACTGTCCGGCCTGAATGTCAGGCCTGCTGGCCCGGCCTGAAACCTAGCGCTGGCCAGGGGCCGCGGCAGGAACCAGCTTCGCCAGCAGACGCTCCTGCTCGAGGCTTAACTGCCAGCGTGGCAAACGGGTGCGGACAACCGACAACTGCTGCTCACTCAGGGCATAAGGGAGCGCCACTTCAATCTCGGGGCAGTCAAACATGGCTGCCAGCTGCAGGATCAAAATGAGGTTTGCCTCGTCGGTCTTGTGCTTGTTGACCCGTTTGCGGATCTCGTGGCGCAGCTGGGTTTCGGGGTCCTGGGTCATCGCCTGCCAGCCGAAACCGAACAACGGCACCAGCGCGCTGACAATCCCCAGCGCCGTCATCGGCTGCTTGGGGGGATGATAGAGTGCGTTGAGATCCAGCAGAACAGGATTCTGACGAACCTCACTCTCACCAAATAAAATCGTTTTCGTCATTGGATTACCCGTTATATTCAACTAGACTGCGCCGCATATTTTACCCCGATATGCCAACGAGGTGCTGATGCTAAGCGATATCGAAATCTCCCGCCAGTCCCCCCGTCTCTCAATCCACGCGCTGGCCGAACGCCTCGCCATCCCCCAGCACCTGCTCAGCCCCCATGGCCACTACAAAGGCAAGCTCAGCCTCGACCTGCTCAAGTCTCAGCCCAAACAGCGCGGCAAGCTGGTACTGGTGAGCGCCATCACCCCGACCCCGCTCGGTGAAGGGAAGACGGTGACTACCCTTGGCCTCTCCATGGGGCTCAACCATATCGGCCAGCCCAGCATCGCCACTATCCGCCAGCCGAGCCTCGGCCCAGTATTCGGGGTCAAGGGGGGCGCTGCCGGTGGCGGCCACGCTCAGGTGGTGCCGATGGAGGAGATGAACCTCCACCTTACCGGCGATTTTCACGCTCTGACGGCGGCTCACAATCTGGCGGCGGCAGCCCTCGATGCCCGCCTGTTCCATGAGCGCAAACTCGGCGACCAGTTCACCGCCAAAACCGGCCTGCCGCGGCTCGATATCGATGCCGACAACATTCTCTGGCCACGCACCCTCGACATGAATGACCGCGCCCTGCGCCACCTCACGATTGGACAGGGGGGCACTGCCGATGGTGTGGAGCGCAGCGATCGCTTCGTCATCACCGCCGCCTCCGAGCTGATGGCCATTCTGGCGCTGGCGAGCGATCTGAAAGACCTGCGCCAGCGCATCGGCCGCATCCAGCTGGCCCGCGATATTCACGGCAAGCCCATTACCGCCGAACAGTTGGAAGTAGCGGGCGCCATGACGGTGCTGCTGAAAGACGCGCTACAGCCAACCCTGATGCAGACCACCGAGCAGACGCCGGTGCTGGTGCACGCCGGCCCCTTTGCCAATATTGCCCACGGCAACTCCTCGGTGATCGCCGATCGCATCGCTCTTGGCCTGACCGACTATGTAGTAACCGAAGCAGGTTTTGGCTCCGATATGGGGCTGGAGAAGTTCTTCAACATCAAGAGCCGCCAATCCGGCATTACCCCCGCCTGCGTGGTGCTGGTGGCCACGGTGCGCGGCCTCAAGGCCAACAGCGGCCTGCTCGATATCCGCCCGGGCCAGCCGCTGCCAGCCAGCCTGCAAGGGGAAGATCTGCCAACCCTCAAGCAGGGCTGCGCCAACCTCGCCTGGCATATCCGGAACGCCCGCCGCTACGGGGTGCCGGTGGTGGTCGCCATCAACCGCTTCCCCACCGACAGCGAGGCCGAACTGGCGCTGCTGGCCCATGAAGCGCAGCAAGCCGGTGCCTGTGGTACGGCCATCTCCAACGCCTTCACCCAGGGTGGTGCCGGTGCCAGCGAGCTGGCCAGCGCCGTGGTGGCCGCCTGCGAGCAACCCGGCAAGGTGAAACTGCTCTACCCCGATGAGATGAGCCTCGACGCCAAGCTGGCGACTCTGGTGGAGTGCGGCTACGGCGGTCGCGGAGTGCAGCTCTCCGACAGAGCGCGCCAGCAGCTGGCCCAGCTCTCCGCCGAAGGGTGGGCTCACTTGCCCATCTGCGTGGCCAAGACGCCGCTCTCCATCAGCCACGACCCCGCCCTCAAAGGGGTACCGACCGATTTCGAGGTGCCCATCGACGAGGTGAAGCTCTGCGCCGGTGCCGGGTTCGTCTATGCGCTGGCGGGCCCCATCATGACCATGCCGGGGCTGGGCAGTCTGCCTGCTTATCGCCATATCGATATCGATGAAAACGGCGAGATAGTCGGCCTGAGCTGAGCCCTTCCACAACGCCAGCAACAACAAGGCCCCGCCAATTGGCGGGGCCTTCTGTTATCCATGCATCAACCCTTAGAGGGTGAAGCGCTGGGTCATATGGTGCAGGGTGTTGGCCAGCTTGCTCAGCTCGCCACAAGCCTGGGCGATCTGATGAGCGCCCTGGGCATTCTCGTCAGCGGCATTGTGAATGTTGACAATGCTGCGGTTGAGCTCTTCGGTCACCGCATTCTGCTCTTCGGTGGCGGTGGCGATCAGGGTATTCATGTCGGTGATGCGCACCACGGCACCGTTGATGGTCTCGATACTGGTACCGGCATCCCGCGCCAGACCAACGCTCTCCTGCATCTGGTGACGGCTCAGTTGCATGGCGTTGCCCGCCTCGGCGGCGCGGCTCTGCAAGAGCTCGATCATCTTGCTGATCTCGGCGGTGGAGTCCTGGGTACGCTGGGCCAATGAACGCACTTCATCCGCAACGACCGCAAAACCACGGCCCTGCTCACCGGCACGGGCTGCTTCGATGGCGGCGTTAAGGGCCAGCAGGTTGGTCTGACCGGCGATATCGCGGATCACATCCAGCACTACGCTGATGTTGGCGCTGTCGGCCTCCAGCTGCTGCACTACTGTGCCAGCCTGCTCAATCTTGACCGACACCTCCTCGATGCTG
This sequence comes from Aeromonas sp. 95A, assembly GCF_051919235.1. NCBI lineage: Bacteria > Pseudomonadati > Pseudomonadota > Gammaproteobacteria > Aeromonadales > Aeromonadaceae > Aeromonas > Aeromonas sp. 95A. Next base: position 4,399,816 of record NZ_JBQBFC010000001.1, on the reverse strand, counting down.
GCAATGGAGCTGCGAACCACTTCGCTGCCAGCAGCAGAGGTGCGGGAGGCATCCTTGGCGGCGCTCATGGCATCCGTGGTGTTGCGGGCCACTTCGTTGACGGTGGACTGCATCTCGTTCATGGCGGTCGCCACCTGGGAGACTTCGTTCTGCTGGATGGCCATGCCGCTGGCTGACTGGCTGGAGATGGCGCTCACCTCCTCCACTGCGCTGCTGAGTTGGCTCACGGAGCCGGCGATCTCGCTCACCAGATCGGAGAGGGAGCCCTGCATCCGGTTGATGGCAGAACCCAGCTGACCCAGTTCATCGCGGTTGAAGCGGCTGTCACGGATCCACTGCTGCAGTTCGCCCTGACCCAGATCGCCATTGGCAATACGCTGGGCCTGACGGGCCAGCATGATCAGCGGGTCGCGGATCTGGCGGGTCAGTACCACGGAGAGCACCACCACCAGGATCAAACCGATCACCAGCGCGATGGTGACACTCAGATTGGCGGATTGATAAGAGTCGACAATATCGCTGCGGGATTCAGACGCATAACCATGGTTAATCTGGATAAGGGAGGCCACTGACTTGCTCAGCGCGGTATAAAGGGGAACCCCCTCCTCAAGGAAGATGCGTTGGGCTTCGGCAAGCTGATCGCTGTCTTGCAGCTGTGTGACTCGCTGGTGCAGGGCGACGTAACGATCCCAGTCAGATTTCACCGTATCGAAGGTACGGCGCTCCGCCACATCCTCAGGCCAGATCGTCTTGTCATGGGCAATCAGCTGCTGCGCGATCGAGTTAAGCTGCTGACTGGCAATATTCCGATATTCAGCCCTTTTCAGCGGCTCGGCTGCCACCACGAAATAACCCAGCTCATAACGACGCAACTCACCGAGAGAATCCCCGATCGCGCTGGTGCGATTGACCGCTGGCAAGATGCTGTCGGTAAACCGGATGGCAACATCATTCATGTTGCCAAACTGGACAAGGGCAAAACCGCCGATAAAGGCGACCATCAAACCGAGCACGGCAAAGCCGGCGGTGAGTTTTTTACCTATGGTCATGGTACTGGTATTCATGGGATATCCTGGTGGTCGTTAAATTCGTAGCACTCGTCCGGTTCACGCCCTCCTGGCATGAACTATCTGGCCACCTGTTCAGTGGCGCACCATCCAACCTTGATGAATATCTCTGAATTCCATGAGCGGCAGCGAGAGCCGTGAGGGGGCGCTAGAGTAACCGGATTGTGACGGTTCGGAAAGAGTCTGTCCGGTTACTTTTTGTAAGGTGAAAACGAGGGATTTATCGTACTCGATTAAATATACCGCTCAGATGAATAAATCGAAAAAATGCATAACGTTTGCATAAGGCAAGCCGCGCGGGTCAAGCCGTTGCAGGCCGCCACTCTCATCCGGAACCAATGAAAAACGCCAGCAATAGCTGCTGGCGTCTCGTTTATTCAGCGTGGCGGTTACAAAATAACCGCCATCTTATCCACGCAGGCCGCCCAGAAATTCGGCCCGGGTATCGGGCTGGGTCTTGAACACCCCGCCGAGGGAGGTGGTGGTGGTATAGGAAGTGGAATCCATCACGCCGCGCGCCTTGACGCAGTAGTGGGTCGCCTTGATGCTGATGGCCACATCCTTGGTACCGAGCAGGGTCTGCAGCGCCAGCAGGATCTGCTGGGTCAGTCTCTCCTGCACCTGGGGACGACGGGCGAAGAACTGCACGATACGGTTGATCTTCGACAGGCCAATCACCTTGCCGCGAGGGATATAGGCCACATGAGCCATGCCATCGATGGTGACGAAGTGGTGTTCGCAGGTGCTGGTGAGGCTGATGTCCCGCACCATGATCATCTCGTCCACCTGCATCTTGTTCTCGATCACTGTCACCTTGGGGAAGGTGGAATAATCGAGGCCGGAGAAGATCTCGTTGACGTACATCTTGGCGATGCGGTGCGGCGTCTCGGCCAGACTGTCATCGGTCAGATCCAGCCCCAGTGTCTCCATGATGGAGCGCATATGGCCTTCGATCTTCTCCCGCTTCTGCTGGCTGTTCAGCTCGTTGGTGACCAGGGGGGTTTCCAGTCCCTGGGCTTCGAGGGCAGCCCTGACCAACAAGGCCTCCTGACTTAAGGTTGTCATTATCTTCTCTCCCACGCTCAGGGACTGTGAGGGCCGCTCAAGGAGCAACCCCTTATGTTATTGCGGCGTACAAGGCCGATGGTATCGCTGTAATGGTCGCCACACAGGATGTGACAGCCATCTTATGGCGGCATAGTAAACGGCCATTGCCGCCAAGATTCAAGTCAACTTGTGCGTCACCTCATACTTTATGGCCATCTCCCCCCGTTTTTGCGCCGATTACCCCGAGATTCCCTTGAGATAACCTGCCCATCCCCGGGGATTTTTGTGATAATCCCGCCTTCAATCATAGAAAGAGGTCATGACGATGGGATTTGATACCAGCGGACTACTTCCCTTAAGCGATGCCCTGCAAGGGATGCTGGAACAACTCGCTTGCTGCTGCGACAGCGAGCAGCAGCCCCTGCCAGAGGCCCTTGGCCGGGTTCTTGCCAGCGACATCGCCTCTCCCCTCGCCGTGCCCCCCTTCGACAACTCCGCTATGGACGGTTACGCCGTGCGCCTTGCGGATCTCGCCAGCGGCACCCCGCTCATCATGGCGGGCAAGGCGTTTGCCGGTCAGCCCTATCAGGGCGAGTGGCCCGCCGGCCACTGCGTGCGGATCATGACAGGCGCCCCGGTCCCCGCAGGCACCGATGCGGTGGTGATGCAGGAAGAAACGCAGGCCGACGGCGATCGGATCACTTTTCTGGCACAACCCGAACCGGGCCAGAATATCCGCCGCGCCGGCAGCGATATCGGCAAGGGCGCCTGCGTGCTGCCAGCCGGTACTCGCCTCACCCCAAGAGAGATGCCACTGCTGGCCTCCCTCGGCGTGGCTTCCGTCGCGGTGCGCCGACCGCTGAAAGTAGCTATCTTCAGCACCGGCGACGAGCTCAAGCCGGTTGGTACCCCGCTTGCCCACGGCGATATCTATGACTCCAACCGCTACGGCGTGCGGGCCATGCTGGCGCGCATGGGCTGCGACTGCCTCGACCTTGGCATCATCCCCGACGATCCGGCCCAGCTACGCGCTGCCTTTATCCGCGCCGATAAAGAGGCCGATGTACTCATCACCACCGGCGGCGTCTCGGTAGGGGAAGCGGACTTCACCAAACAGCTGCTGGACGAGCTCGGCGAGATTGGCTTCTGGAAGCTGGCCATCAAGCCGGGCAAGCCGTTTGCCTTCGGTCGTCTGCCCCACGCTTGGTTCTTCGGCCTGCCGGGCAACCCCGTCTCCGCCATGGTCACCTTCGATCAGCTGGTGCAACCGGCGCTGGCCAAGCTGGCGGGCCAGCAGTTCGAGCGCCCGCTCCAGCTGCAAGCCATTGCGGCCGAGCCACTCAAAAAGAGCCCCGGCCGACTCGACTTCCAGCGCGGCATCATGAGTCAGGGACCAAACGGCCTCGAGGTGCACAGCACCGGCTCGCAGGACTCCGCCGTGTTCAGCTCCCTGTCGCGAGCCAACTGCTACATCGTTCTTGAACGGGAACGGGGCCGCGTCGCCGCGGGCGAGACGGTGACCGTGGAGCCATTCGGGGGATTGCTGCTGTGAGCGAGATCCTGAGCGACGCCGAACTACTGCGCTACAACCGCCAGATCATCCTCAAATCCTTCGATTTCGAGGGGCAGGAGGCGCTCAAACAGGCCCGTGTGCTGGTGATCGGTGCCGGAGGCCTTGGCTGCGCCGCCAGCCAGTATCTGGCGGTGGCCGGGGTTGGCCAGCTCACCCTGGTCGATTTCGACAAGGTGGAGCTCTCCAACCTGCAGCGTCAGGTGCTGCACAACGATGAGCGCATCGGTCACTACAAGGTGGACTCAGCAGCGCAATCGCTGCGTGCCCTCAACCCCTGGCTTAACGTGGAGACCCACGCTGCCGTGGCCGACGATGCGCTGCTCGATACCCTGTTGCCCCAACACCAGCTGGTATTGGATTGCACCGACAACCTGGCCATTCGCAACCTGCTGAATCAAAAGGCACGCCAGCATGGCGTGCCACTGGTCAGCGGCGCCGCCATCCGGCTGGAGGGTCAGCTCTGCAGCTTCACCTGGCAGGAAGATGAGCCCTGCTACGCCTGCCTCAGCGCCCTGTTTGGCGAGCAGGCCCTCACCTGCGTCGAGGCGGGTGTACTCGCCCCCGTAGTGGGATTGGTGGGCAGCCTGCAAGCGCTGGAAGCTATCAAACTCTTGGCAGGCATGGGCAAAAGCTACAGCGGCCGCCTGCTAATGATCGACGGCCTAAGCGGCACTTTCCGCGAGATGAAGCTGCCCAAGCGCCCCGACTGCCCCGTCTGCTCCCATCCTTGACGCAAACGGGATCAAAAAAGCCGAACCCTGTGGTTCGGCTTTTTGGTACCTGCACCTAACAACCCCTTCCTCAATGGGTCGTGAGGATCCGTTGCAACAGGTGATTAAAGCCCGAGGGATCTTCCGCGGGCCAGGCGTGGTGGCCATTGGGGGTGTGGATGGTGGCATTGGGAAGGGCAGCAAACTGCTCTACCCGTTTGGCCAGCGGCAGGTAGTCGTGACTGGTGGAGATGATGGCCACCGGCTGCCAGATGGAGCCAAGCCGGGCGCGTACCGACCAGCCGGGTAACGCCTCCAGCAGCGCCTTGTAGGTTTTCTTTTTATTGCGCACGAAACGCAGCCGGAAGGTGTGGCGCACCTGTGCCAGATCCGGGCCCGGGAAGAGCTCGCGTCCCAGCCACCAGGCGAGCGGGCGCATACCGAACCAGCGCAGCCACTTGAGGCGCTGGGCGTAACGCTCCTGCTCTTTGGGGCTCTCCAGCAGAAACTCGCTAAAACCGTTGACCAGCACCAGCCCCTGCACCTTGTGGGGCAGTTGCAGCGCCAGCTCCAGCGCTACCATGGCCCCCAGCGACAATCCCACCACCCAGGCGGGTTCTGGCTGTGCATCGAGCCAGTTCACCACATCGGCTGCCAGGGTCGCCACGTCAAACGGCCCCTCCTGCATGCTCTGGCCGTGGCCGCGCAAGTCCAGCGCCACCACCCGGTAGTGTTCGGAAAACCGTTCGATCTGCGCCTGCCAGTCGAGGCTGGAGGAGCCCAGCCCATGCAGCAGCAACAGCAAAGGGCCCTCTCCTGCGCTGCGCAGGGCAAGACCATTGAATTTCATCACCTGATTGCGGCGCATCAGTGTATTGCCTCTCGACTCATCACCTGAACCATCTCTTGTTGTTATGTCACCCGTGGTTATCCTGCCACTGCACGGCGCCCAATCAGCCTTCGCTGACCAGACTCACCGCCTTGATATAAGCGTAGATCTGCTGATCCGGCGCCAGCGCCAGCCGCCTGGCTGAGCGGCTGGTGATCCGGGCCAGCAGTATCTGCTCACCCAGCGCCAACTGCAACAGGGTCTGGCCAGGGCGCACCTCGCGCACCGCCAGCAGACGGGTGACGAGACAGTTGGAGAGACTGGAGTGCTCGATGGGGGCTGTGGCAATCACCACATCCCGCCCCGCCACCTTGATCTGCAAGGGGCCGCTCTCATCCGGCACCTGGGTCATTGTGACCCGCAGTTGCTGCTCACCAAGCTGCAGGGTCGCCATCTGCTCCTCTTCATCGTAGTGAGAGAGGGTCGCCGCCAGCATCACCCCGGCATCGTCACGGCTAGCGAGTGACAGGTCAGTACGGGCGAAAATCTCGCTCGGCCGGCCTTGCGCCTCCACCCTGCCACCTTCCAGCAGCACCAGCTGATCGCAGAGCAGGCTCACCTCCTCCATGGCGTGGCTGACGAAGATCATCGGGATGCCGCTCTCCTGCTGCAAGCCCTTTAGCACATGGGCCTGATGGATGCGGCTGCGCCGATCGAGCGCAGAAAAAGGCTCATCGAGCAGCAGCAAATCAGGCTCGGCCAGCAGCGCCCGCCCCAGCGCTACCCGCTGGCGTTGGCCGCCAGAGAGGGCATGGGCAGGCTGCCCCAGCAGATCGACAAAACCGAGCCGAGCCGCCAGCGCTTCGGGCTGCCAGCGCCCTCGCCCCTTGCGGGCCGCCAGTTGCAGATTGCCGAGCACCGTCAGATGGGGGAAGAGGCGCGCGTCCTGAAACACCAGTCCGATCCGGCGCGCTTCAGGCAGCAGCGCGGCGCACTCCCGCCCGAGCCACCGCAAGCGATCCCCGCTTCGGCGATCGAGTCCGGCTATGATGCGCAGCAGGGTGCTCTTGCCACAGCCCGAGGGGCCGAACAGGCCAAGGATCCCCCCCAGTTCGAGAGTCAGTGCGCAATCGAGAGTAAAGGGGCCAAACTCACGCCGAGCATTGAGGCTCAGGGCATGGCGGTGCAGGGCGTTGTCTTGCGGAATAGTGGCTGGCTGGTTCATCCGAACACTCTCCGCTGTCGGCGCTGCAACACACCATAGACCAGCACCAGCATCACCAGCGAGAAGGCCATCAGGCCGCCAGCCAAAATATGGGCGTTCTGGTAATCCATCGCCTCCACATGATCAAACAGGGCGATGGAGAGTACCTGGGTTTCGCCGGGGATATTGCCGCCAATCATCAGCACCACGCCAAACTCCCCCAATGTATGGGCAAAGCCGAGGGCTGCCGCCATTACGAAGCTGGGCAGGGTCATCGGCAAGATGATGTGGAAAAAGCGCTCCAGCGGGCCGAGCCCCAGGGTCGCAGCAGCTTCCAGCTCCTTGTTGCCCATGTTGACGAAGGCGGAGGTGAGCGGCTGCACCACAAACGGCAGCGAATAGAGGATGGAGGCAAACAGCAGGCCGAGAAAGCTGAAGGCGAGCGGGGCGCCAAAGGTGTCGCGCCACCAGGCGCCGAAACCATATTCGGGGGAGAAGGCGAGCAGCAGATAAAACCCCAGCACTGTGGGGGGCAGCACCAACGGCAGCGCCACCAGCGCCTCCACCAGCGGCCGCAGGCGGTTCTGACTGCGCGACAACCACCAGGCCAGCGGCGGAGCCAGCAACAGCAAAATCGCTGTGGTACTGGCTGCAAGCTTCAGGGTGAGCCAGACCGCCAGCAGATCCCCTTCACTCATTGCCGACCTCCCGGTTGATAAATGCCCCCAACGGCATGGTATCCATCCTTATTGCAAAGAGTGGCCGACCCGAAGGCCGACCACTCAGGGTATCGCATCAGGCCCATCCCCTTATTGGGGCAAGGCATAACCAGCTGCCTTGATCTGCGCCTGACCCGGCCCCTTGAGCCAGGCCACCAGTGCCTCGACCGCGGCACCTTTCTTCAATACCAGCCCCTGCTGCTCGATGGGGGGATAGAAGCTCGCAGGCACTGCCCAGGCTTCACCGGTCTTGCCCGCTTCCACCAGATTGGCCCAGGCGACAAAGCCCAGCTCGGCATTGCCGGTGTCGACAAATTGCCAGGTCTGGCCGATGTTGGCGCCGGTCAGCAACCGGTACTGCTTGGGATCGATCTTGAGATGGGTGAGGGTCGCCATGGCGGCAGCACCATAGGGAGCAGTGCGGGCATTGGCGATGGCAAGGTTGCCTTTCCAGCTACGCAGGGTCGCCTCGTCAGGGGCCGGCCCCCCCTTCTTCCACAACCCCAGCTGGCCGATGGCGTAGGTGAAGCGATCGCTCCCCATGCCCTCTTTTTCCAGCTTCTCGGGGGTCGCCGCATCGGCGGAGAGGAAGAGATCGAACGGTGCGCCGTGACTGATCTGGGTGTAGAGCACGCCGGTGGCGGCAGACGAGATTGCCAGAGTGTGGCCGGTCTTGGCGGTGAACTCCTTGCCGATACGCTCTATGGTGCCCTTGAAGTTGGCCGCCACGGCCACTTTTACTTCATCGGCCTGCACGGCACCGGTATGCAAGGTGGCGGCGCAGACGCCGGCGATGACAACAGATAACAGCGGTTTCATTCCCTTTCTCCTGATGGGGCCCGCACATCCGCGCCCCTTGGCGGGGCCGTGGTTCCCGTTGAACCTGTGCCCCTCGTGATGAACAGGTCAGGCTTGCCAGCGGGCAGCGGCGGCGTTGTCGCTCTCCTTGGCCTCGACCCAGCGTTGCACACCCTCGGCGGTCAGCTCTTTTTTCCAGAACGGCGCCCGGGTTTTCAAGAAATCCATGATGAAGTGACAGGCGTCAAAGGCGGCGTCGCGGTGGGCACTGCTCACCGCCACCAGCACGATCTGATCGCCAAGCCACAGCTCGCCGATACGATGAATGAGGGTACACTCCTGCAGCGGCCAGCGGCGGCGGGCCTCCTGCACGATATCGGCCAGCGCCTTCTCGGTCATACCGGGGTAGTGCTCGAGGGCCAGCCCCTTCACCTCCTCCCCCTGATTGAAGTCGCGAACCTTGCCAACGAAGGTGACGATAGCGCCACTGTCGGGGCGGGTGGCGAGGCGGGCATATTCGTCCGCCAGCGAGAAATCCTCCCGCTGCACCAGAATGCGATCTGTGATGGCTACGACGTTCATGGCTCAGCCTCCGGTCGTTACTGGAGAGAAAGTGAAGAAGGCCACTTCGTCACCACCGCACAGCTCAGTGGTGCGATCCACGGTCATTATCTCGCTCATCATCAACCTCCGGTCACCGGCGGGAAGAAGGCCACCTCATCGCCATCATTGATGGGGGTATCGAGGGGCACCAAGGTCTGATTGACCGCGACCAAGAGCTTGCCTGCTTCCAGCGCCAGCGCCCACTTGTCGCCGCGTTCACAGAGCGCCGCGCGCAGTTGTTCGGCGGTGGCGTAGTCGCACGGCAGGCTCAACTCGTCGCAGGCCACCAGCTCTCTTACTTGCGCAAAAAACAGTACCTTGATCATGCTTGCTCCCCGCTATTTGACCCCAGCTGAAAATGGCCGGACTTGCCGCCCTTTTTCTCTACCAGCCGCACCTGTTCGATCACCATGTCCTTTTGCACCGCCTTGCACATGTCGTAGATGGTCAGCGCCGCTACCGACGCGGCGGTCAGCGCCTCCATCTCCACCCCGGTCTTGCCGGAGAGCTTGCAGAGGGTGCGGATATGCACCCGATTCTGCTCGGCCAGCGGCACAATCTCCACCTCGACTTTGGTCAAGGCCAGCGGATGGCAGAGTGGGATCAGATCAGAGGTCTTCTTGGCGGCCATGATGCCGGCGATGCGGGCGGTGGCGAACACGTCACCCTTGTGATGCTGGCCGCTCAGGATCAGCGCCAGCGTCTCGGGGGACATGGCAACAAACGCCTCGGCACGGGCTTCACGCTCGGTTACCTGCTTGTCGGTCACATCCACCATATGGGCTTCGCCGCTCTGGTTCAGATGCGTCAGGTTGGGCTGGGTCTGCTTGGTATCAGTCTGGTTCATCACTTGCTCTCAGAGGTGGGAGACAAAGTTGCACGGCTTGGTGCGGGCATCGAGCTGATCGCGGATCAGTTGCTCCCAACCCAGCTGACATGCGCCGGTGGAGCCCGGCAGACAGCAGATCAGGGTGCGATTGGCGAGTCCCGCCAGCGCACGGCTCTGCATGGCGGAGCCTTTAATCTCGGCAAAAGAGAGTTGACGGAACATCTCGCCAAAACCCTGTACGGTGCGCTCGAACAGCACACCGACCGCTTCCGGTACCCGGTTCTGTTCATTGAAGCCGGTACCGCCGTTAATCAGTACCACCTGCACCCCCTCATCGGCGATCCACTCGCTCACCCGCGCGCGGATGCGAAACAGGTTGTCCGGACAGAGTGCCCGATCGGCCAGCTGATGGCCCGCGTCGGTAAGGGCCGAGACCAGATAGTCGCCCGAGCTGTCATCGGCGGCGGTGCGGCTGTCGGAGACCGTCAGCACGGCGATCTTGAGGGGAATAAATGCGTTGTGTTTCTGTCCCATCGGGCAGCTCCTTGTGGCTATGGGCCGTCAACGAGGCAGGAAGAGAAGGGGTATGAGAGGCCAGCTGTCAGGACGCAAAAACGGACGCAGACAGGGGGACCAACTTGCTCAAGCGTGTGACGGCGGGCTGATTCTATCAAAGGTTTCACGAGATATGGGATTTAAAAGACACACAAATCTGATGCTTGTCCCATATATGAACAAAACGCAGGCCGGGTAAACCCGGCCTGTCGTCGCAGGATCAGAACCCTTTCACCCCGGTCATGTCGGGCAGCTGGTGGGCTATCCCCTTGTGACAGTCGATGCAGGTACTTTCACCACTGGCCAGATTGGTAGAGTGCATCTTGGCGGCACGCTGCCCCTGCAGGGAGAAGTCCATGTACTCGAAGTTGTGGCAGTTGCGGCACTCGCGCGAATCAGTCTCTTTCATCCGCTGCCACTCCCGCTCCGCCATCTCGCGTCGGTGCGACTCGAACTTCTCGCGGGTATCCACCTTGCCGGTGATCATGCCCCACAGCTCCTTGGAAGCCTGCACTTTGCGGATGATCTTGTAGGTCCACTCATGGGGTACGTGACAATCCGGGCAGCTGGCCCGCACACCGGAGCGGTTAGCGTAGTGGATGGTATCGCGATACTCCTCGAACACGTTGTCCTTCATCTCGTGACAGCTGGTGCAGAAGGCCTCGGTGTTGGATGCTTCCATGGCGGTGTTGAAGCCACCCCAGAAAATCACGCCACCGAAGAAGCCCATCAGCAGGATGACCCAGAGAGCCGCCTTCGATGGTGACTTGAAGGTGGTCCACAGACGCTGGATAAAGCCGGGTAATTTCATCTATGGATTCCTCAGTTCAGCGCTTCAACCGGTTTAAAGGTATTTTCCACCAGCGGCTTGGCATCCGCTTGCGGCACATGGCACTGCAGGCAGAAGTAGCGACGCGGCGACACTTCACCCAAGGTCAGGCCGTCGCGGGTCTCGAAGTGAGTCGGACTGATCTTGGGGGCCTTCATGGCGCTGGCGTTCTTGAAGCTGTGGCAAGCCAGGCACTTGTTGACCTTGGTATCCACCTCGTAGTTGCGAATGTCGTGGGGGATCAGCGGCGGCTGATGCATGTACTGGCGATCGTAGGGCGCGCCATCCTTGCGGAAGTTTTTCAGGGGTGCGGCGGTGGCATCGGTCACCAGATCGGTGGCGCCACGCTCGGACTTGAGGCCACCGGTACTGTTGGTGATCTCGGGGGCCGCTGCCATCAAGGATCCCGCCATCAGGCAGGCCAGCATTGCTCCAATCAGCTTTTTCATTATTTGTTCTCCGACGTTTTTTCTGCCTTGACGGCAAAACCTACAGTGATTTCAAAAACTTGTTCCGCGCAGACATCGATGCAGCGGCCACAGTTGGTACACTCCTGAGCCGCAATCAAGGGCCCGTGACCGCGCTTGGCACCGTGAACAGGCCCGCGCAGGATGGGACGCTCCGGGCAGACCGCATAACAATCCATGCAGTTGTTGCACCGCTCGCGCCCCTTGGCAGAAATCTTGATAAATCCGACCCGGTTGACCAGGGCATAGAAGGCCCCCACCGGACAGAGATGACCGCACCAGCCCCGCTCAACCACGAAGAGATCGAACAGGAATAGCGCCGCCAGCAGAGCCCAGCCCGTCCCCATGCCAAACAGCAGACCGCGCATGGCGAGCGACACCGGATTGACCAGCTCCCACGCCATCACCCCAACAACCGCTGGCACCACCAGCACCATGGCCAGCAGCCAGTAGCGGGTCGCACGGCTGAACTGGCCATTGCCCTTGAGGCCAAGTCGCCCCCGGAGCCAGGCTGCGGCATCCGTGATGAGGTTGACCGGACAGACCCAGGAGCAGAACACCCGCCCCCCGACCAGCCAGTAACCGGCCAGCACAATGGCAGCCCCCAGCCAGAGGGTGGTGATGGGCCAGTGGCCCGCCGCCAGCGACTGCAACAGCGTGAGGGGATCGGTCAGCGGCACAGTCTCCAGCAACAGCGAGCTGGAGAGGTTGCCCTTGAGGATCCAGATGCCCGCCAGCGGCCCCAGCAAAAACAGACCGAGCACACTGAACTGACTCAGGCGACGCAGCAGCAGGAAGCGGTGGGAACGCCACCACCCCAGCTTGATGCGAGCCTCTTCCCCCGGATAACGACTCATAACCCCTCCGGTTTGCGGGTGGGCAGGGTGAGCCTGTCGCCGATGAGCGACTTGTTCCCCGCCTTGGCCTTCTCTTCCCAGCCGAGCCTGTAGTGATGACCCAGCTCACCTTTGGCAAGCTGGCGTGGCACCACCTTGATGGCCGCTTCCTCCAGCACGCAGGCATGCTCGCACTTGCCACAGCCGGTACAGACATCGCTGTGTACCGTGGGCAGGAACATGGCGTGTTTGCCGGTACGCTGGTTATGCTGCAGCTCAAGAGTGATCGCCTTGTCAATCAGCGGGCAGACCCGATAACAGACATCGCAGCGCAGCCCCAGATAGTTGAGGCAGGTCTCGTGATCGATGAGCACTGCCACCCCCATCCGGGCCTGATCGATGTCGGTCATCTGCTGATCCAGCGCCCCGCTCGGACAGGCCACCACACAAGGGATGTCATCACACATCTCGCAGGGCACGGCACGCGCCTTGAAATAGGGGGTGCCGGTGGTCACAGGGTCAAACAGCCGGGCGAGCTTGAGGGTGTCGTAGGGGCACGCCTCGACGCAGAGCCCGCAACGCACGCAGGCGCTGAGGAACTCTGTTTCATCGAGAGCGGCGGGCGGACGCAGCGCCTGGGCAGGCACGGCTTGTGCCTGCTGGCGGGCCACGCCACCGAGCCCCACACCAAGCAGGCCCACACCGCAGGCCCCCTTGGCCATGTCGGCCAGAAACTGGCGACGACTACGACTCATCTCGCACTCCCCCGCCTTAAGCCTTCATCACCTTGACGGCGCACTTCTTGTAATCGGTCTCTTTCGAGAGCGGATCGGTGGCGTCCAGGGTCAGCTTGTTGACCAGCTGGCTGGCATCAAAGAAGGGCATGAAGACCAGTCCTTTCGGCGGACGGTTGCGACCACGGGTCTCGACACGGGTCTTCACCTCGCCACGGCGGGAGGAGACGATCACCTCTTCACCACGGCGCACGCCGCGAGCCTTGGCATCGTCCGGGTGCATGAAGAGCACCGCATCCGGGAAGGCGCGATAAAGCTCGGGTACCCGACGGGTCATGGTGCCGGTGTGCCAGTGCTCCAGCACGCGGCCGGTGGAGAGCCACAGATCGTACTCTTTATCCGGCGACTCGGCAGCGGGCTCGAACGGCAGGGCGAAGATGACCGCCTTGCCATCGGGCTTGCCATAGAAGCGCACTCCCTCGCCCGCTTTCACATAGGGGTCGAACCCTTCGCGATAGCGCCACAGGGTCTCTTTGCCATCTACCACAGGCCAGCGCAGACCGCGCGCTTCGTGGTACTGATCGAACGGTGCCAGATCGTGACCGTGACCGCGACCGAAGGTGGCGTACTCCTCGAACAACCCCTTCTGGACGTAGAACCCGAAGTGTTCGGCTTCGTCGTTCAGCATCCCCTTGCTCTGCTCTTTCGGGAACTGGTTGACCTGACCGTTGGCATAGAGCACGTCGAACAGGGTTTTGCCCTTCACTTCCGGCATCTTGGCAATCAGCTCAGCCGGCCACACTTCCTCAACCTTGAAGCGCTTGGAGAACTCCATCAGCTGCCACAAGTCGGACTTGGCCCCTTCCGGCGCTTTCACCTGCTGGTGCCAAAACTGGGTGCGGCGCTCGGCGTTGCCATAGGCCCCCTCTTTCTCCACCCACATGGCGGTGGGGAGGATGAGGTCAGCGGCCTGGGCTGTGACGGTCGGGTACGGGTCGGAGACCACGATGAAGTTGCGCGGATCGCGATAGCCAGGCAGGCGATCGGTATTCATGTTGGGGCCGGCCTGCATGTTGTTGTTGCACATCACCCAGTAGGCGTTGAGCTTGCCATCTTTGAGCATGCGATCCTGCAGCACGGCGTGGAAACCCACCTTGTCGGGAATGGTCCCCTCCGGCAGTTTCCAGATCTTCTCGGCAATGGCGCGGTGTTTGGGCTCGGTAACCACCATGTCGGCAGGCAGACGGTGGGCAAAGGTACCCACTTCACGCGCGGTGCCACAGGCAGAGGGCTGACCGGTCAGTGAGAAAGGACCATTACCCGGCTCGGAGATCTTGCCGGTCAGCAGGTGGATGTTGTAGCAGAGGTTGTTGGCCCAGACGCCACGGGTATGCTGGTTGAAGCCCATGGTCCAGTAAGAGACCACCTTCTTGCTCGGGTCGGCATAGAGCTTGGCCAGCTTTTCCAGCTTCTCTTTGGAGACGCCGGAGAGCTTGGAGACCGACTCCACATCGTAATCCGCCACGAACTTGGCAAACTCGTCGAAGGTCATCGGTGTGGCATCACCGCTGTCCGGGTTTTTCGCTTTCTGCTGCAGCGGATCGGTCGGGCGCAGGCCGTAACCGATGTCGGTGGCCCCCTTCTTGAACACTGTGTGCTTGTTGACGAAGTCCCAGTTCACCTTGTCGTTCTGGATGATGTAGTTGGCGACATAGTTGAGGATCGCCAGATCGGTCTGCGGAGTGAACACCATGCCGTTGTCCGCCAGCTCGAAGCTGCGGTGCTCGAAGGTCGAGAGCACGTGCACCTGCACATCCGGGTTGGAGAGACGGCGATCGGACATCCGCGACCAGAGGATGGGGTGCATCTCGGCCATGTTGGAGCCCCACAGCACGAACGCATCGGCCTGCTCGATATCGTCGTAGCAGCCCATCGGCTCGTCCATGCCGAAGGTACGCATGAAGCCGACGACCGCAGAGGCCATGCAGTGACGGGCATTGGGGTCAATGTTGTTGGAGCGGAAACCGGCCTTCATCAGCTTGGCGGCGGCGTAACCTTCCCAGACGGTCCACTGGCCGGAACCGAACATGCCGACAGCGGTGGGCCCCTTCTCTTTCAGGGTTGCCTTGAACTTCTCGGCCATGATGTCGAACGCCTGATCCCAGCTGATGGGGGCGAAGTCGCCATCCTTGTCGAACTGGCCGTTCTTCATCCGCAGCATCGGCTGGGTCAGGCGATCCTGGCCGTACATGATCTTGGAGAGGAAGTAGCCCTTGATGCAGTTGAGGCCACGGTTGACCGGTGCATCGGGGTCGCCCTGAGTCGCCACGACCCGACCATCCTGAGAGCCCACCAGCACGGAGCAGCCGGTACCGCAGAAGCGGCAGGGAGCCTTATCCCAATGGATGGCCGTCTTGTCGGTACTGGTGATGAGATTGGCTGCCAGCGTGGGGGCACTGACACCGGCCACGGCAGCGGCAGCTGCCACCGCGTTGGCCTTCATAAAGTCGCGTCGACTCAGCTTCATGGCATATCCTCACATTGCTTATCGCGTAATAGTTGTCGAATCTGTCGAACGGGAGCCAGCCATCAGCGGCAGAGGGCGCGCCCGGCATCCCATCACTCTTTTCAGTGACCGCCCAGTTCATCGAACTGGTGGTAAATCAGGGCGGCTGAGAGCACGCCCGGCATCGCCTGTATCGCATCAATGGCCGCCATGATCGGCCGCTGGCTCGGACCTTCCAGGGTCACGACCAGCTTGCCCTCGTCACTGACGGCGTGGATCTCGGCCCCCTCAAGGGCGCCAATCTGCTCGGCGAGCTGATGGCGCAAGGGGGGCTGGGTCAGCACCACCAGACTCGATACATGGAACTCCTGATCCATTGTGGCTTCTGTGTCACACGGCTTCTGACTCATTCTGACTCCTGCTTGAGGGTGGGCTGGCTCGCACCACCGGATGGGGCGGCTCGCCCGTCGACCTTGATGCTGCCAACCGGACAATCCTGCACACAGGCGCCGCAGCCATTACAGCGATCCGGCTCGACCGTCGGGGTAGGCACACGCCCCAGCACCGGAATAAAACGAATGGCATTGGGCTCACAGCTGTCCTGACAGCGCTGGCAGAACACCTGACCATTGGCCAGACAGTTGGCTTCGATATGGGCCTTGTAGTGCCAGGGGGACTCGCTGGTCGGGCGAAACACAGGCGCCTTGCAGACCGTGGCGCACTCGGTGCAGAAGGTGCATTCGCCACGCTGGAAATCGACCACCGGAAAACCACCCTCGCCATTCACCAGGATCTGCTCCGGACAGGCCGCCAGACACTCCCCGCAGCGGGTGCAGTCGGCGACAAATGCCGACCAGTTGACTGACCAGGGCAACTGCACCGGCGGTTCGGCAGTTCTCAGCCGCCCCCGGAACAGGCCGCGGCGGGCAAGATCGATCTCATCCGGCATGTTGACTCCTGTTCTGGTGAAAAAGGGGACAGTCCGAGTCCATGATTGGCATTCTTGATACCAATTATAAGAGTGGGTGTATATTGCGGCCCTGACAAGGTAAGGGATATACCACCAGGGAGATAAACAGGGGGGATTCTTGCGCCAGATCAAAGCCTTGCAGCGCAATAAAAAAGGAGGTATCGGTTAAAATACCTCCATGTGAGGATTGCTATTTAATCGTTGGCGATTTTTTGCGGTTATCCGCCGATCGAGGCGAGATGAGGGGTGATGCCGGCATTGCCCTCATGGAGACGATGGGTGGCACTCTTGCCCGCCAGTGCCGCGCGAATGCGCTGTTGCAGCTCATCAGATTGTCCATCTGCGCCGAGCAGATCCCGCAGGTCGATGCCGTTGTCGCCAAACAGGCAAAGATGCAGCTTCCCCAGCGAGGAGACCCGCAGCCGGTTGCAACCGGCACAGAAATCCTTGCTATAGGGCATGATGAGCCCCACCCCACCTTGCGAATCGGGGTGCATAAAGACCTGCGCCGGACCGTCATCCGTGCCCCGCAACTGCTGCACCCAGCCGCTCTCCAGCAAGCGCTGTTTGATCTGCTCGCCGCTGACATGGTGGTCACGAAACAGGGTATCCATCTCGCCGGTCTGCATCAGCTCGATAAAGCGCAGCTCGATGGGCTTGTGCCTGATCCAGCCCAGAAAGGCATCAAGCTGGTAGTCGTTGAGCCCCTTGAGCAGCACAGCATTGATCTTCACCGATTTGAAACCGGCGGCCAGTGCTGCTTCGATCCCCTCCATCACCTCGGCCAGCTTGTTCTCACCGGTGATCTGGTGAAACTGGCGCGGGTCGAGACTGTCGACACTGACATTCAGCGCGTTGAGTCCGGCATCAAACCACTCCTGGGCCCGCTCCTTGAGGCGATAGCCGTTGGTGGTCATGGCGACCTTCTCGATACCCGGGGTGGTGGCAATCACCTTGACGATCTCGGTGAAATCGCGGCGCAGGGAGGGCTCGCCCCCCGTGATGCGCACCTTGCGGGTGCCCATGGCGGCAAAACCGCTGACCACGCGGCGGATCTCGTCAATCGAGAGAAAGGGTTGACGCCCCGCTTTGTGACCTTCGGGGGGGCGATAGCCGTCAGGCAGGCAATAGGTGCAACGGAAATTGCACACATCGGTCACTGACAGACGCAAATAGTAAAAACGACGGGAAAAACCATCTTCAAGTGGCAACATAAACACCTTTCCAAATACGGGAGGCCAGGGCATTTCTTTCCTGACCCTTACAGCTCGAACGTCGGCTGACGGCTGGTTTCCCCCTATCGCTAGGACTTAGGCAAAACCGCTCGGAGTTCATCTAGTTTTTCGATGCTAACACAAGTTGGAGTACACTCCCACGCATCTTGCGGGGTCCTTATCACTATTCAGAGGTGCGCATCAGTATGGGAAAACGGTTCAGGGTCCATTCGGTCAGCAGTGCCATCGGGCGCGCCATGGTGTTGATCCTCTTCATGGCCAGCCTGATCGCGCTGGTCGCCATGGTCACCCTTTTCTACTCGGTACCCGATGCCAAGGCGATCAACCTCTCCGGTTCGCTGCGGATGCAGGCCTACCGGATGGCCTACGAAATCGAGCGGGGCGACAGCGTGCTGGGGCGCCTCTCCCAGTTTGAAGAAACCCTGCATGCCGAAGAGCTGCAGGAGACCCAGCGCTGGATCACTCCTGCCTCCCTGCGTCGCACCTATGGCGAGGTGCTCGGCCAGTGGCAGGTGATGCGCCAGCACATCGAGGATCGC
The DNA here is from genome assembly GCF_051919235.1 of Aeromonas sp. 95A. Classification (NCBI taxonomy): domain Bacteria; kingdom Pseudomonadati; phylum Pseudomonadota; class Gammaproteobacteria; order Aeromonadales; family Aeromonadaceae; genus Aeromonas; species Aeromonas sp. 95A. The sequence continues at coordinate 4,381,766 of NZ_JBQBFC010000001.1, read as the reverse complement.
ACTCCCAGACGTTACACCGATAACACCGAGCAGTTTGTGGCGGCCATCGACAATTTCGTTAATCAGATGCAGTACCACGTGGAATTCAAGGTGAGGATGCTGGCGCTTGCGGAGGGGCTCGGCCTGCTGGCCATCATCACCATCGCCTGGTTCACGGTGCGCTTCACCCGCCAGCAGGTGGTCGCCCCCCTCAACCAGCTGGTCTACTGCGCCCGCCAGATCCAGCGGCAGGATTTCGATCTTAAGCTGCCCGCCCACGGCGAAAACGAGCTGGGGGAACTGTCACGCGCCTTCGTCACCATGGCCGACGAGCTGGGCAAGCTCTATCGGGAACTGGAAAACAAGGTGGAAGAGAAAACCGCCAAGCTGCAGCAGGCCAATGACACCCTCTCGTTTCTCTACTCGACCGCCCAGAAGCTACACGCCGCCCCGCTCAGCACCCGCACCCTCATCAAACTGCTGGACCGTGCTGCCGCCCACCAGCATATCGACCATATCCGGCTAACCCGCTTCGAGCACAACGCCATGCCGGTCTACATCTCGGGGCGCACCGGCTGGCCCGGCGATCTCGATGCGGTCGCCAGCTTTTATCTGCAGATGGATGAGCAAGAGTTCGGCCGCCTCGACATCATCAGCCAACACCCCATCGATGAGCGGTTGATTAAAAACTTCACCATGCTGCTGGCTCAGGTGCTTCACAAAGACCAGACCCTGCTGCAACAGCAGAGACTGCTGCTGATGGAGGAGCGGGCGGTGATCGCACGGGAGCTGCACGACTCGCTGGCGCAGGCCCTCTCCTATCTCAAGATCCAGTCCACCCTGCTCAAGCGCTCTTACGCCAAGGGGCAACATGACAAGGCGCAGGAGGCGATGCAGCAGATCGACGAGGGGCTTAGCAATGCCTATACCCAGTTGCGCGAACTGCTCGGTACCTTCCGTCTCACCATTGGCGATGCCAATCTGGGGGAAGCGATCCGGGTGATGCTCGATCAGCTGCAACCCCAGACCCAGGCGGAAATCCGGTTCCATTACGGACTGGCGGACAACGATCTGGAGGCGGGCCAGCATATCCACATTTTGCAGTTGATCCGTGAGGCAGTGCTCAATGCCATCAAACATGCCAACGCGCAAGTGATTGATGTTAGCTGTGAGACCCTCGCCAGTGGTAACATTGAGGTTCAGATTTCAGATGACGGTGTCGGGATCGGACTCGCCAGCTCGGCGATCAACCATTACGGGTTGAGCATCATGAACGAGCGCGCCAGCAAACTGCACGGTCTGCTGACCATCAACGAGCAGCAACCACAAGGCACCTGCGTGCATCTGACCTTTCCCACCAGTCTAGCGAGAGACGCCTGATGGACGAGATGAAATACACAGTTCTGGTCGTAGATGACCATCCCCTCATGCGCAAAGGGATTGTGCAGTTGCTGGCTCTAGAAGAGAACATGGAGGTGACCGGTGAAGCCTCCAACGGCACAGATGCCGTGGCGCTGGCCAAAGAATCAGAGCCGGACCTGATCCTGCTCGACCTAAACATGAAGGGGCTCTCCGGCCTCGATACCCTCAAGGCGCTGCGGGCCGAAGAGATCACCTCCCGGGTGGTGATCCTCACCGTCTCCGATGCCCGTCAGGATGTGGTGGCTTTGCTCAAGGCCGGTGCCGACGGCTACCTGCTCAAGGATACCGAGCCTGATCTGCTGTTGGCCCAGCTGGCCGACGTGATGACTGGCAAGCAGATCCTGAGCGAACCGCTGCGCCCCTATCTCGAAAACATCTACGAGCTGGATCACCTGCAGCAGAAGCTGGAAAGCTTAACGCGTCGCGAAATGCAAATCCTGCGCGAAATTGCAAAAGGCCTCTCCAACAAACAGGTCGCCTCGGTGCTCCATATCTCCGAGGGAACGGTCAAGGTTCACGTGAAGAGCCTGCTGAAGAAACTCGAGGCGCAAAGCCGCGTGGAAGCGGCTGTCATGTATCTGGAGCAGCGCAACTAAGCGCCCTCAACCGCCCGAAAAGCCACCCTCCGGTGGCTTTTTTCATTCTCTGGCACAGTCGCTGCATTGTCATATTCAGCAACTACTCAATGGAGGATGGAACATGAAACTACAACCTTTGGCACTGTTCCCCTTGCCTTCCCACATACTGCCGGGCGGCAAGCTTCCTCTGCGTCTGTTCGAGCCACGCCACCTGCAGATGCTCAAGGAGTCATTCATCAACGATCAGGGCTTTGGCATCGTGATGGAAGAGTCGACCACCTCGGGACAATCCGGCCGCATTCTGCCGGTGGGCACCCGGGTCAAGGTGACCGACTTCTACACCCTCAATGATGGCCTGCTGGGGGTGACGGTGCTGGGACTGGAGCGCTTCTGTATCCACGAGATGGAAACAGACGAGATGGGCCTGCGCCGGGCCAAGGTGGAGATGCTGCCCAACTGGCCGAGCACCCACTCAGATTTCAACGACAAGCTGCTGGTCAATCGCCTGCGGGAAGTGTTCGAGCAGTATCCGGAGCTTGATGAGCTCTATCCGGACAAGCGCTTTGAAGATGCCGCCTGGCTCTGCCAACGCTGGCTCGAGATATTGCCGATGCCGATTTATGAAAAGCAGATGCTGATTGCCAAACAAAACAGCGAAGCGGCCCGTAAATTCCTGCATCGCCTGATTTCACAATGACAAAAACAGCGTTGCAAAATGCAATTATTCCAACAATGAAAATGTGAAATTCGCATTTTGCGAGTAAGTAGGAACGCAAAACACCATAACAAGAGAGAGCCGCTGCGCTAAACGGCCAAAATTGAACACAAAAGAGTCCCAGAAAAGTTGGCACAGATTTTTCATATAGATTGATACAACCCGATTTATCCCGTGCTCTCTTCAGTATTTGCTGAAGAACTGGTCAACCCACAAAGTTGACCATTTTTTTTATCCGCGCGTCGGCAACCGCTGACCAAAGTGACGCTGCAAACACTCTCTCAGCCGTGACAAGGTGATTGGCTTGGCGAGAAAGTCATCCATCCCCTGCGCCAGACAGCATGCCTTGTCCTCCGCCATCGCATTGGCTGTCAGGGCGACGATAGGCATAGTGCATCCCAACTCACGCAAGCGCCGGGTGGCTTCCAGTCCGTCCATCAGGGGCATCCGCATATCCATCAGGATCAGATCCGGGAGCTGCTCATCCACCTGCGCCAGCGCCTCCAGACCATTGGCTGCCAGCCGTACCTTGCCCACCAGTTTTTGCAGCATCAGCGACACCACCAACTGGTTCACCGGGCTGTCCTCCACCACCAGCACATCCAGGGGCAGCAGTGCCGAAGCCCCCTCCTCCCGCTGCGGCTGGCTATGGCAAGGCAACGCCATGCCGGGCAGCTCGAACCAGAAACAGCTTCCCTTGCCCGGCTCGCTCTTCAGGTGGATCTCTCCCCCATAAGCGTCACCAGACGCTTGCTGATGGCAAGACCGAGGCCGGTACCGGAAAAACGCCGGGTGGCCGAGTTGTCGACCTGGGAGAAGGGTTCAAACAGCAGCGCCTGATCCGCATCAGCGATCCCGATCCCGGTGTCGGAGACCGAGATCAGCAGCTTCTCATCCTGCCAACCCAGGTGCAGTGTCACCTGCCCCTGCTCGGTAAATTTGAGGGCGTTGTCCAGCAGATTGCCCATCACCTGCGACAGACGCATCGGATCCCCCTGCAACTCCCGGGGGACCGACTCATCGACCCGATAAACCAGCGCAATCCCCTTGGCGGTCGCGCGAGCTTGCAGCGGCTCGACCAGGGATTGGCAAAGCTGGACGGGTTGCAGAGTCTCGCAGTGAAACACCAGGGTTTGCGACTCGATTTTCGAAAAATCGAGCACGTCGTCGATGATGGTTTGCAACAATCTGGCCGAGTGGGTGGCATGGCGCAGCAGGCTCTGTTGCTCCGGCGCCAGCTCGGCATGCTGCACCAGATCGAGCATCCCCAACACCGCATTCATAGGCGAGCGGATCTCGTGGGTCATCATGGCCAGAAACTGGGACTTGGCACGGTTGGCCGCTTCGGCCTCATCCCGTGCCCGCGCCAGCTCCTCTTCCCGGCGAATCTGGTTGCTGATATCCCGGGCAGTGCCACGATAACCGATAAACAGGCCATCATGGTCAAAGCAGGGCTCGGCGCTCACCTCCATCCAGCAGGGGCCGTGTTGCAGCGCAACCTGCATCCGCACCCCTCGCACCGGCTGGCGCAGCTCCAAAAGCTGCAGGTATTTCTGGGCATCGCAGCTCTGCTTGTTGCAGACGTAGTCATAGAGGGTCGGCCGGGTCGCCTGCGGGGTCATCTCATCCAGATAACCCGGCTCAGAGGCGTAACTAAGGCGATGCTCGGCATCTGTCTCCCAGAACCAGTCCGAAGCCATGGCGGCAAAGCTGCGAAAACGGCGTTCGCTGGCCTGCAGCGCCTCGGTTTTTACCGCGACCTGCTCCTGCAAGCGGGCCCGATAGGTGATGTTGACCAGCGCCTGGGCGATAAGAGGACGGCAACGCTCCATGGCGGCCTTGCTGGTGAGATCGAAGGTGCCCGCCCGAGCGTGGCGGCAGATGAGGGTAGCGGTAAAGCCGGGGGCCTGCAGCCCGGTCAGCATCACGCTGGCCCAGCCCGGCTCGCTCGCCAGCGGCGCAAGCTCAGGCAGCTGGGCGGGATCGTAAATCACCAAGGTTTCACCCGAAATGGCGCGGGCAAATGCCGGGGTCATGCGCCAGCTGCGGGCTGATAGCATTGGCTCGGTACTGAGGTGGGTACTCCCCTGCTCCCCTTCCCAGGCCACTACATCCGCGTGATCAAAGCCGATAAAGGGTTTGAGCACCTGGATAAGGCTCTCCAGCACCTGCTCCAGCGTCTTGGCATCGGCGAGGGTGGCAACCCCCCCCAGCAGTGTCTGGGACTCGTGACGATACTTGGCCTCGCGCTCGCGGCAACGCATAAGGTCGACCAGCGTGGTCTGCAATTTGTCGCCGAGGGCTTCCAGTTCACTGTTGCCAATCATCTTGTTGCCTGCTCTGTTATGTTCTGCCGACTCAACGGGTCAGGAAAATCACGCTCGATACCATCAGGTTGCCGTGGGCCAGCTCGCCATTGGGCAGCCGCCCCTGCTCGCCGAAGGTAAAGGGGGTGATAAAGGGGATCTTGCCGAGGCGAGCCTGGCTCTGCTCGACAAATTGGCACAACATATCACCTAGCGCCAAACGGCAACCAGCACAAAAGATGATGAGAGCGCCGATAGGCTGCAATTCCACATCGACCCCATACCCTGGCTCAACGCGCATGGCATTGAGGCTGCGCTGCAGCAACCCTTCCTGACTGCTGTACATCAACAGCAGACGCTCCCCTTGCACCACATCGGTAAAGAGCCGCAGCCCGCCCTGTTCGGTCACAGCTTCGGGATGGGAGAGTTTGTAGTAAGGAATGCCATCCAGCGCTCCCACCTGACGAGCCAGCGGGGTGAGCGTGGTCTCGCGCAAAATCGCCCCCACCGGCCAGGGCTGCTCGCGCCCGCACCAGCGGGCATAGACCTCGGCAGCAGGCTGGTGATCGATGGTGAGTACCTCCCGCCCGTTGCAGGCTGTGATCTCGCCACTGAATTCGGCAGGCACATAACCGGAGTGAAACTGAAAGGCCAGCTGGCAATCGGGATAGAGCACCGCCAGACCGATGCCATCCTGACTCATCGCCTCATCCCAGCAGATCTGCCAGTCACCGCTGACACTGCTATCAGCCGCCGATCCACCGACCACCGGCACCGAGGCACCGAGTTCGGCCTCGATACCGGCCAGCAGCCCCTCTTCCTTGCCGGGACTGGCATGAAACAAGATCAGCTGGGGCAGCTCGCCCGGCCGACCACAGTCGCTCATGGCTCGGCGCAGCAACTGCCGCACATCCACCCCGTCACCGCTGGCACCGGCTACCCCGAATGCCCCTTTCTCATCGTACAGGGCAGCAACGGCCAGCCCATATCCGTCTCGGGCGTGGTGTCCCATCTCGGTCATGACACCACCGCAAGAGCTGCACCCAAGCAGGCGGGTCGTCGGGAACTGGCGTTTGAGCGCATCGCGCAGTATCGCCCCGTCATGGGCTTGGGTAAAATAGAGTAACAGCAGGGAGGGGGCCTGATCGGCATGGTGGCGCAGCTGCGCGCAGATATCTTGGGCCGCCAGCGATGAATTCTGGGCGAGGGAGTGAACGGTCAGAAATTTCAACACCATCTCCTTGTTTTATCGAATGGCTGCCTCAAGCAAAAATCATACCTTTATCAAACAATTATCTCGCTTCGCTTGCTAACATAGCGGTCAACTGAGACCAATAACAGGACGCCCATATGTGGCAAAAAAACATCAATGACTTCGATCGGGTCGTTGCCATCGGTGGTGGCCATGGCATGGGACGAGTGCTTTCGTCCCTCTCGTTTCTCGGTCAACGGCTCACCGGCATCGTCGCCACCACAGATGATGGTGGCTCGACCGGACGCCTGCGCAAGAGTCAGGAGTGCATCGCCTGGGGCGATCTGCGGAACTGCCTGAACCAGCTGGTGACCGATCCCAGCATCGGCAGCCTGTTGTTCGAGTACCGCTTCGCCGGCAAAGGCGAGCTGGCGGGCCACAACCTTGGCAACCTGATGCTGCTGGCGCTCGATAATCTCTGTGTCCGTCCTCTTGATGCTATCAAGCTGATCAGTGACATGCTCAAAATCGAGTCACAATTGCTACCCATGTCTGAATTTCCCACCGATCTCTGCGCCCATATGGAGTGTGGCACCCAGATCCTGGGAGAGGTATCCATCGATCAACTGGCAACCCCTCCCCTATCCCTCGGCCTGATGCCGGAGGTGCAAGCGACCCGGGAAGCGGTGCTGGCACTGCAGCAGGCGGACATGATCATTCTGGGGCCGGGCAGTTTCCTCACCTCCATCATGCCGCCATTGCTGCTGGCCGAGATCGCCCAGGCCATCAACGAGAGCAGCGCCATGCTGGTTTTCGTCTGCAATCTGGTGGCGGAAAACGGCCCTGCCAGTCAGCTGGATCTGATGAGTCAATGTCGCTGGCTGGAATCCCGGGTCGGTCAGGGTCGGCTGGATGCCATCCTGGCCCCACAAGGCGCGGGTGATGCTGGGGACTGGCAAGGGCGAGTGATCGAAGCCGAGCTGGGCGAGCTTGAGCTGCCCCATCGGCACGATCGGTTGAAGCTGAAACTGGCGCTGGACCGGATCATCCAGCAACTGCTCAACCAGCGTTAGGCTACGGTCACGGCGCCCCGGCATCCCTGCATGGCGCCGTTACTGATAATCGGCAAGAAACGCGAGCACCTGGGGCAAGGAGGCCTCCAGCAGTTGCAACTGGCGCTCTGCCTCGGCCACATCGGCCTGCTTGCTGGCCATCTCCAGCGCCATCACCTGCTGATAGCTCGGCATGGCGCCGTAGCTGCCACAGGATGATTTCATGCTGTGCGCCACCCGAGCCAGCGCCTCCCACTCCCCCTGCTCATAGAGGGGCCTGAGCTGACTCAGCTGCTCGCCCACCTCTTCAATAAAGACTGCGATGACCACGGGCAGCATATCCGGACCGATATCCTCTGCCAGCTGCTGCAACACCTTGCGATCCACCCACTCCATGCGAGGCTCCTCCAGAACGGTATTCAAACAGACCATACTATAGATAGTTTTCGATGTCGTGGCTCACGACCAGGCTGTGATGAAGCACCCGATTGGATGGCTCAGGGAATAAAGTGGCAAAAAATGTGATCAGTATCGAAATTGCGATGCTGAAACGCCCGTCAAGACAACAACTTGATTGCCAAAAATTAACAATTGATCAACAATCAATGCCGTCAGAGTGATGATGCTCAGCAACACCTCTCATCCCTTTTGCCTTTTATGGCTGCTGCGAAGAACCAGGGTAGGTATCTACCCTGGTATTTTTTTATCTTGCTCAAGCGCGACCTGGTTGGTCGCCACCCGCTCCCCCATGCGAAACAGATTGAATTCGCCGGGCGCCATTTTGACCCAATTCTCATTGCCGGTCAGCGGACGGGTGGTGATCAGGGTCACCACATCGTTGGGGGTGGTCTCGCTTTGAAAGTCGATCACCACCTCCTCATCCAGCAGGCTCGCCTCGCCAAAGGGCGCACAGCGAGTCAGCCAGTGCAGGTTGTTGCTGCAGTAGCTCATCACATACTCCCCATCCGAGAGCAGCATGTTGAACACTCCGAACGCTCTGAGCTCGTCACACAGGGTAGCGAGATAGCGAAACATGGCGGGAAAGTTGGCCGGACGCTTGGGATATTTTTGCTCCAGCCGATCGAGCAGCCAGCAGAAGGCGTGTTCGCTGTCGGTATCCCCCACCGGCCGGTGGCGGCCGGTGGGCAGCTTCTTGTAGCCGGTCAGCTGACCGTTGTGGGCGAAGGTCCAGTAACGGCCCCACAGCTCACGGGTAAAGGGGTGGGTATTTTCCAGCAACACGCAGCCACGGTTGGCCTGCCGAATGTGGCTGACCACGGCGCAGCTCTTGATGGGCAGCGCCTGTACCAGTCTGGCGATGGGAGATTGGGCACTGGGCTCGGGATCCTTGAAGGTGCGAAAGCCCTTCCCTTCGTAAAAGGTGATCCCCCAGCCATCCTTGTGGGGCCCGGTCTTGCCGCCGCGCAGCATCAACCCGGTAAAGCTGAAGCAGATATCGGTCGGCACATTGGCACTCATGCCGAGCAGTTCGCACATATCCGGCAGACTCCTTTCATGATTTGGCTTGTGTCATGTTCGACTAGCACGCTGGTTCGACAGACAGCAGGGGAAGGCACAATTCCTTCCCCTGTGACTGGCAACAACCGGCCGATGGCGAACCATGCTACCGGCGCAGCCCTTATCTGGTAGTTATGGCCTGATTACTTGACCATCTCTTTTTCGACCAGCTGGATCAGGATGTGGATCACCTTGATGTGCACTTCCTGAATACGGTCGGCATAGCCAAAGTGCGGCACGCGGATCTCGACATCCGCCAGACCCGCCATCTTGCCGCCATCCTTGCCGGTCAGGGCGATCACTTTCATGCCTTTGGCGCGGGCAGCCTCGATGGCTTTCAGGATATTGCCGGAGTTACCGCTGGTGGAGATGCCAAGCAGCACGTCGCCACGGCTGCCGACCGCTTCCACATAGCGGGAGAAGACATAGTCATAGCCAAAGTCGTTGGAAACGCAGGAGAGGTGGCTCGGATCTGAGATGGCGATACCGGCATAACCCGGGCGGTTCTCGCGGTAACGACCGGTCAGCTCTTCGGCGAAGTGCATGGCGTCACAGTGGGAGCCACCGTTGCCACAGGAGAGCACCTTGCCCTCTTCTTTGAAAGAGTCAGCCAGCAGTTTGGCGGCCGCTTCGATGTTTTTCAGGTTCTGCTCATCAGCCAGGAAGGCCTGCAGCACGCTGGCAGCTTCGGTCAGTTCATTGCGGATCAATTCTTGGTACATGATGTCTCTTCCACTGTTTTTAGTGTGCGTGTAGATCGCGGCTATTCTCGCACAAGCGAATCGCACAGTCGCCCCCCTGCGAGCCACAGCGCTGGCGGCGCGTGAGCGTTATGGGGATCACAGAGAGAAGGTAATGAAGATGTAAACAGCTTGATAACTTTGTGCGTATGAATTACAACAGGGGCCATATCCAACAGGTCAGACCTCTGGATCAGTTACGCCACGTTGGCAACTTAACCACGCAAGGAGCAAGCAATGACGACGACCCTCACTCTGCTCGGGGTGATCCTGGTTATCGGAGCCCTAGCCTATCGCCGGGCATCCCTGTTCATCTCCACCCTGGTCACCGGCGCCGCCCTGGTGCTTGGCGCCCTCTATGGTCATGTGCCCTTGCTGGTATGGGCGCTGTTCGCGGTGATCGCCATCCCGCTCAATCTGGTGGAATTTCGCCGCAATCAAATAACCAAGCCGCTGTTCAAGATCTACAAATCGATCATGCCGGAGATGTCCCGCACCGAGAAGGAGGCGATTGAAGCGGGCACCACCTGGTGGGAAGCCGATCTGTTCGCAGGCAACCCGGACTGGAAAAAACTGCACGCCATCCCGGTCAGCACCCTCTCTGCCGAAGAGCAGGCCTTTATGGATGGCCCGGTCGAGGAGGTGTGCCGCATGGTGAGCGACTGGGAAGTGACCCACGAGCGCGCGGATCTCTCCCCCGAGGTGTGGCAATACCTGAAGGACAACAAGTTCTTCGCCATGATCATCAAGAAGAAATATGGCGGTCTGGAGTTCTCGGCCTACGCCCAGTCCTGTGTCCTGCAAAAGCTGTGCGGTGCCAGCGCCGTGCTCGCCTCCACCGTCGGCGTGCCCAACTCGCTGGGCCCGGGCGAACTGCTGCAACACTATGGCACCGACGAGCAGAAAGATTACTACCTGCCCCGCCTGGCGGTAGGTAAAGAGATCCCCTGCTTCGCCCTGACCAGCCCGGAAGCGGGTTCTGATGCCGGCTCCATCCCCGACTTCGGTATCGTCTGCAAGGGCGAGTGGGAAGGCAAAGAGGTGCTCGGTATGCGCCTCACCTGGAACAAGCGCTACATCACCCTCGCCCCCATTGCTACCGTGCTGGGTCTGGCCTTCAAACTGCGTGACCCCGAGCACCTGCTGGGTGAAGAGGAAGAGCTCGGCATCACCTGCGCCCTCATTCCCACTCACATCAAGGGTGTCGGCATTGGCCGTCGCCACTTCCCGCTCAACGTGCCGTTCCAGAACGGCCCGACCCAGGGCAAGGATGTGTTCGTCCCGCTCGATTTCATCATCGGTGGTCCGGCCATGGCCGGTCAGGGCTGGCGCATGCTGGTCGAGTGTCTGTCGGTCGGTCGCGGCATCACCTTGCCCTCCAACAGCACAGGTGGCGTCAAGATGCTGGCCCTGGCGAGCGGCGCCTACAGCCGCATCCGTCGCCAGTTCAAGCTGCCCATCGGCAAGATGGAAGGGATTGAAGAGCCGCTGGCCCGCATCGGTGGCAATGCCTACATCATGGGCGCCGCAGCCAACCTGACCGTGACCGGTATCGACCTTGGCGAGAAGCCCTCGGTCATCTCCGCCATCGTCAAATACCACCTCACCGACCGAGCCCAGAAGTGCATCATCGATGCCATGGACATCCACGGCGGCAAGGCAATCTGCATGGGCCCCAACAACTATCTGGCCCGTGGCTATCAGGGTGCGCCCATCGCCGTGACGGTGGAAGGGGCCAACATCCTGACCCGCAGCATGATCATCTATGGTCAGGGCGCTATCCGCTGCCACCCGTATGTACTGCCGGAGATGCTGGCTGCCAGCCATCCCGACAAGGAGCAGGCGCTGAAAGATTTCGACAAGGCGGTATTCAGCCACGTCGGCTTTGCCATCAGCAACCTGGTACGCAGCTTCTGGCTCGGTATCACCGGCGCACGCTTTGCCGCGGCTCCTTACAAGGACCAGACCAAGGGCTACTACCAGCAGCTCTCCCGCCTCTCGGCCAACCTGGCGTTCCTGTCAGACATGGCGATGGGCACCCTGGGTGGCGAGCTCAAGCGCAAGGAGCGGGTCTCCGCCCGCCTTGGCGACGTGCTGAGCCAGCTCTATCTCGCCTCCAGCGCCCTCAAGCGCTATCAGGACGAGGGACGCCAGCAGGCCGACCTGCCGCTGCTGCACTGGGCACTGCAAGATGCCATGTTCAAGGCACAAGAGGCGATCGACGAACTGCTGCGCAACTTCCCGAACCGCTGGATTGGCCTTGCCCTGCGCGCCGTGGTGCTGCCGCTGGGTCGTGACCTGAACCGTCCATGCGACAAGCTGGATCAACAGGTTGCCCGTCTGCTGCAAACCCCGAGCGAGACCCGTAGTCGCCTGGCCAAGGGGCAGTATCTGACCCGCGAAGAGGGCAACCCCTTCGGTCTGCTGGAGCAGGCGCTCGATGACGTACTGGCCGCCGAGCCGCTGTTCGAGAAAGTCTGCAAGAGCGATGGTATCAAGCGTCCCTTCATGGCGCTGGACAAGGTGGCCGACATTGGCCTGGCCGCTGGCGTACTGACCCAGAGCGAAGCGGAGCTGCTGCGCCGCGCCGAGGTAAGTCGCCTGCGCACCATCAACGTCGATGATTTTGACCCCATCGATCTGGTGGCCAACAAGAAGCTGTTTGAAGCCTCCGCTTACCATCACGCGGCCTGATAACCACGCCTCGACAACGCCTCCCTTGTGGAGGCGTTTTTTTATGGGCGCTCACCACTATTCACGGCCCTCACAGACATCACTCGCAATCACAGCTCCCCCGACCAGCTGCAGGCCCCGTGTGGTCAGCCGGGAAAAAAGGCACAATAGCCGACAAATCGAATCACCAAGGAAGCCAAGATGACCCTTGAGCACCTGATCCTGTGGCGCCGCGACCTGCACCGCCTGCCGGAAGCCGCCTGGAAAGAGTTTCGCACCACCAGCCTGATTGCCCACCACCTGAGCGAGCTCGGTTATCGCATCGTGCTCGGCGACAAACTGCTGGCCAGCAATCTGATGATGGGCCGTGATGTGGATGTGCCGGCCGAGAAGGCTCGCGCCCGCCGTCAGGGAGCCCATCCCGACTGGCTGGAGCGGATCGGCGATGTCACTGGCCTGATGGGGGAGCTGGATACCGGCCGTCCCGGCCCGACCCTGGCCTTTCGCTTCGACATAGATGCGGTGGAGGTGGAAGAGTCCGACGCCGAACAACACCAGCCGCAGCAAGAGGGTTTTGCCTCCCACAACAAGGGGTGGATGCACGCCTGCGCCCACGATGGCCACACCGCCATCGGCATGGGGCTGGCCAGCCGCCTGATGGCGATGAAGGAGCAGCTGTGCGGCCGCATCAAGCTCTTCTTCCAACCCGCCGAAGAGGGGTGCCGCGGTGGCAAGGCGCTGGCGGCCGGTGGCGCACTCGATGACGTGGATGCCCTGCTCTCGCTCCATATCGGCATTCACGCTGGCAGCGGCGAGCTGGTGATCAATCCCACCGAATTTCTCTGCTCCACCAAGTTCGACGTCCACTTTATGGGCACCGCCGCCCACGCGGGACTCGAACCCAATGCTGGCAGCAATGCGCTGGCCGCCGCCTGCATGGCCACCACCGCCATGCTCGGCATTCCCCGCCACCGCGACGGCATGACCCGCATCAACGTCGGCCAGCTTCACGCAGGCAGCGGCCGCAACGTCATCCCCGATCATGCCGAGCTACGCGGTGAAACCCGCGGCGCCGACAGCGCGCTCAACGACTACATGTTCAGTCAGGTACAACGCATCGTCGAAGGTACCGCCCTCGCCCACGGTGTCACCTATCGCATCATCAAGCAGGGTGAGGCCATTGCCCTCGACAACAGCCCGGCGCTGCAAGCCGAGCTGGCGGCGCTGGCCCGCAAGCAGGGGCTCGCCACCATCCAGACTCGCCGCTTTGGCGCCAGCGAAGATGCCGGTTTTCTGATGGAGCGGGTGCAAAAACAGGGGGGCGAAGCAGCTTACCTCATTCTGGGGGCCGATCTGGCGGCACCACACCATCACAACGAATTCGATTTCGATGAGCGGGTGATGCAAAGCGGGGTCGAGCTACTGGCAGCCTGGGCACGCGCACGGCTGGGTGTGATAGAAGCAGCCCTCTCTTGATATCCCCTTGGCCAGCTCACCGGCTAACGGGATCAAAAAAAGGCGCCTCGGCGCCTTTTTTCTGCAAGAAAAACCTGAGCGCTACTCGCGGTGCTTGCGATGCACATCGGGGCGACCACCGGTCACGCTATCGGCTCTTCCCTCCTCTTTGGCCTTCTCGGCGCGCTTTTTACGCATCTCGCGGGGATCGGCGATGAGCGGGCGGTAGATCTCGATACGATCCCCGTCGTGCAGCGGTTCGCTCCCTTTCACCGGTCGGCTGTAGATGCCGAGCTTGTTGACCGCCAGATCGATCTCGGGGTGCTTTTGCACGATGCCGGACTGCTCGATGGCCGCCTGCACGCAGGTCTCGGGCGCCACCCGCAGGGCAATCACCGTCTGCTGCTGCGGCAAGGCATAGACAACCTCGATATTGAGCTGGTCAGACACCGTATACCTCCTTCGCCCGGTTGGAGAAGGCGGAGACCATGGAGCTCACCAGATCGCGGAATACCTGACCAAAGGCCACCTCGATGAGCTTGGAGGTAAACTCGAAATCGAGATCGAACTCCACCTTGCAGGCGTCGACATCGAGCGGGGTAAAGGTCCACCAGCCCGCCAACTTGCGGAACGGGCCATCCACCAGCTCCATCCTGATCTGGCGGTTCACATCCAGCTGATTTCGGGTAGTGAAGGTCTTGGCAATCCCCGCCTTGGCCACATCGACCGACGCCATCATGTAGTCATCGCCAGCCTCGTGGACACGGCTGCCAACACAGCCGGGCAAAAACTGCGGATAGGCATCCACATCGTTGACCAATTTGAACATCTGTTCGGCACTGAACATCACCAGGGCACTGCGCGTAATTCGGGGCATGGCTTTTCCTCATCCAATCGGCGCGATTTTATCACCATGTTTGGGGTTGTGGAGGTAAAACCTCAGCCAAACCGCTCAGAAAGCCACCACTTGACCTGCTGCGCGTTTTACAGCCGCCCCTGCCTACGTATAATACGAGCCTCCTAGTCATTGCCGGAAATCGCCCGTCATGAGCAAAAAAAACAGTAAAAACAAAGCCGGGTCCAGCACCATTGCACTCAACAGAACCGCGCGCCACGAATACTTCATCGAAGAGAAGATCGAAGCGGGTCTGTCCCTGCAAGGGTGGGAAGTCAAATCCCTGCGGGCGGGCAAGGCCAACATCAGCGAAGCCTATGTCATCTTCCGCGATGGCGAGGCCTATCTGTTCGGCTCCAGCTTCCTGCCACTGCAAGCGGCCTCCAGCCATGTGGTATGTGACCCGACCCGCACCCGCAAACTGCTGCTGAGCCGTCGTGAACTCGACAAGCTCGAAAGCCTGATTGCCCGTCAGGGCTACACCATAGTTCCCCTCGCCCTCTACTGGAAACAGTGCTGGGTCAAGGTCGAGATCGGCCTGGTGAAGGGCAAGAAAGAGCACGACAAGCGCGAAGATACCAAGGCCCGCGAGTGGGATCGGGAAAAAGCTCGAATCATGAAGAACAAGCATCGCGGCTAACCCGCTACTGGCAGGATCAGGACGCCGGTTCACCTCCCCCCAGCGCAGCTGGCTCTTCAGGCTCAGCTGCGTACAATAAATCGGCAAACAGACTGGCTGCCAGAGGGAATGGGTATCAACGCCTTGCTATGACAGCATTTTTGCGTACAATCGCAATTAACAACTTGGGGCTGATTCTGGATTCGACAAGATTCACGAAACCCAAGGTGCATGCCGAGGTGCGGTAGGCCTCGTTAATAAACCGCAAAAAAATAGTCGCAAACGACGAAAACTACGCACTAGCAGCTTAATAACCTGCATAGAGCCCTTCTACCCTAGCTTGCCTGTGTCCTAGGGAATCGGAAGGTCATCCTTCACAGGATCGTGTGGAAGTCCTGCTCGGGGCGGAAGCATTAAAACCAATCGAGCTAGTCAATTCGTGGCGTGTCTCTCCGCAGCGGGTTGGCGAATGTAAAGAGTGACTAAGCATGTAGTGCCAAGGATGTAGTAATTTTGGACGGGGGTTCAAATCCCCCCAGCTCCACCAAATACCGGTCCAACAGTGACCAACGAAGTCCAAGAAACCCGCATAGCATAAGGCTTTGCGGGTTTTTTGTTGTCTTATGCTGTCCAATGGGGTGCGTTGCCATCCAGCCCTTTTAGGCATATCGTTAGGCATATCGTTTTGTATGCCTTCCGGAGCGTATGCCTATGCCTCGTATCACCCGCCCATTGTCCCCAACCGAGATCAAAGCAGCCAAGCCCAAAGAGAAGGAATACACCCTCTGTGACGGGGCAGGCCTGGAGCTCGTCATCAAGCCCAATGGTTCCAAGCTGTGGCGCCTGCGCTACTATCGCCCCCTTAGTAAACAGAGAAACATGATCAGCTTTGGCTCCTGGCCGGAGATGTCGTTGGCTGAAGCGAGAGAAAAACGCTCCGAAGCCAAATCCCTGTTACTGCAAAGCATTGATCCTCAGCATCATCGTGATGAGCAAGCATCCGCTGCGTTATCACAGAGCGAGCACACCTTTGAAGCCGTTGCCAAGCGCTGGCTTGATGTCAAACGCCCTTCCGTTACCCCGGCATATGCTGAGAATCTTTGGCGCTCGCTCGAAATGTACCTGTTCCCCGAGATAGGCACAGTGCCCGTTATGGAAATAAAGGCACAGCGAGCCATCAAGATCATCGAGCCTATCGCAGCAGCAGGAAAACTCGAAACCGTGCGCCGCCTCACCCAGCGGGTGAACGAGATCATGACCTTTGCCGTTAACTCCGGCCTGATCGATGCCAACCCTTGCTCGGGGATCAGCAAGGTGTTTCAACGGCCAGCCAAACAGCACATGCCCAGTATTAACCCCAACCAGTTACCAGAGCTGATGAACCGACTTTCCAAGGCCAGCATCAATTTGCAGACCCGCTGCCTCATCGAGTGGAGCCTGCACACATTGGCTCGCCCCAGCGAGGCGGCCGGAGCAAGGTGGGCAGAGATTGATATGGAGAAGAAACTCTGGCGGATCCCACCAGAGCGAATGAAGAAGCGCAGGAGCCATGACGTGCCCTTGACGCCACAGACCCTTGCCTACCTTGACCTAATGCGACCGATCAGCGGCCATCGTGAATTTATCTTCCCTGGGATCCGAAATCCCAAGACACACACTAACGAACAAACCGCCAATGCGGCTTTGAAACGGATGGGGTATGAAGGAACCTTAGTCGCGCACGGCCTGCGAGCCTTGGGTAGTACGACACTCAACGAAAGGGGATTCGATCGAGATGTCATCGAATCCGCCCTAGCACACTCAGACAAAGACGAAGTGCGTAGCGCCTATAACCGCACGGATTATCTGGAACGCCGTAGGAAAATGATGATCTGGTGGTCAGAGCATATTGATGCAGCAGCGAAAACTGGCTCTGCATTGACCTGGCTGCCGACCACAAAAGCAGGTTGAGCATAATTCGGTGAGGTCTCGCAGGAAATCCTCACCGCCCAATTGTGCGGGTGTGTCCTGAAATAACAGCCCTTTGACTCTATTCTAAGGAAAATGAATTAGGTTCGATTATTACCTATCAGTTGACTATGCCCGAAATTACGTTCACCTCGTACTTTCGAACGTAATTTAAATAAATACGCAATCCTCTCCAAAAATTTATAAAACATCTCATTGTGCAGCACCGCATCTCGGTGATCAAATCGATACTCTGCGTCATCAGGGAAATGCACCAAAGACGCATAATCAGGGTATGCGAGCCTCAATGCACTACACCAAGCTTTACGGATACGCGCAGCCATGTTATCTCCATCGAGATTAGAGTAGTCACCAAGATGACCGTAATCATCCCGGTTAAATAGTAGCACCACGTGATAATGAGGGTACTGGCTTGTTACTTGCTCCTTCACCCAGATAAATCCCAAGAAGAATGATTTACCAGCCTTACCCTTACGGTGACGTGCTGCCTGTATCTGGCTTTTTAGTGAAGCAATAAAGCGCGTAATAACCTTTTCCTCTTCTACCTCCGGTGGAAAGCCTGTCGGCATGTCCGGATCATCCATAACTGGTATATGAGGGAAACGCAGATCAACGCGTACAGCAAATACTCGTGGGTAACGATGCAAGAAGTTAGCGATCACCTCCACGGATGTTTTCAACTGCCCAAAGGATATTTCACCATACTTGGCCTCAGCCACAACTCGCAAGTTGTCTAGCTCGTTGCCTATTAAATAATATCCGCCATTTGATTTCATATACGGCCCTATGATTTACATGGAACACCCATGCCAATTGGTTAAATACTCAGGTGACAGTACTCATCGTCATTAATGAGGACCGCTGCGTAAAACTTTACGGTCAACTGATACCTTGCTCTCTTATCAAACCACTAGGTTGATATACCAACCTGCATTTAGCACTCTGTGCTTTGCATAGGCTGCGCTATGCTGATGTATACGGCTAATGGCTTGTATCTGACGTACAAGCCTGATGTATATCTGATTGGTATACACTTCGTGTATATATCACATGCTCTCGTTGGTATACCCTGTGATACATCCTAGTGGTGTATCACTATCATCCTCGATATATCTCCTACACCATCTACCTTGTTATACACCTTGTGTGTATATCCTCTACGCCGCATTTACCTTGTTATACACTTCGTGTGTATAGTAATACTATTACCGAACTTGGCGACCGCCTAAATCACCGGAGAACACGTGATTATTTTAAATAAAACCCCAGCAGCTCCGGATGTTAAGGCAAAAAAGTTACTCTGAACTTAGCTTATCCTCTGTTCTCTGGTTGGAGCCATAAAATCACTCAGACTATTGCAAAGTGACCGTTATAGATATAGCTAGAGCTAGATCCTTATTATCAACTTAAATCCCGGTCACGATGCCGTTATTCTGGCTGATGTGGACGAACCAAGTTTTTTTGATTTTATAAACTTGGACCTTCCCCTTCATCTGCAAGCGCTCCAGCGTTCGAGCCAGACGCTGACTATCCCGGAGTCGATTCGGGCCATGCTGGCGAATATAATTCTTAGGGATATCGAAATAATTAAAGCGGCGATGGTTTGCTTGCAGCCAGGTTTCCAATTTCATTTCATCTTCCATCTCTTCTGGCAAAGCGTCATCAGCCATCAGGTGAATAAATGAATCCAGATAGTAACTAGCCAACTGAATCGCCGCGTGCATAGTGTGCTCAGATATGACCACATTACCCGTTACAAACGCCTCCAGCACACCCGCAATTCTGGCCACATGTTCGAGCTGTTTGGAGGCATAGTCACGATATTCACGCAATGAGCCCGTTTGGCCGCACATCAGTTCAATCCGGTTGTACTCGGCATGCCACTTGGCTGCCGCCTCGGGTGACAGTGTCAGACAAGTACGCACAGCATCTTCTTCCCGACGTTTAAATGATTGATTCAAAAGCTCCAGGACTCGCGCATGGAACCATTCCAAATGTTTGCCAGAAACAGGGGGCGGAAAAACTTGTTGCGGACCGTGGAGCCGTGCGCCAATGGTTGATGTCGGCTGGCACAGCAGTGTTCTGGCAAAGAAACCAGAGGCCCGAGCATGTCGCCCCTGGCGGTTGACATACTCCTTGAACAAGCCGGGTTGCACCATCAACATAGCCCCAAAGCGGGCATCTTCGATACGAAACGTATCGCCGGTTGCACGGTCCACTTCAATCGGCTGGGCGCTCCACAGCGAGTTCAGGAGCGGCGTATCGTGGAGCAGTTCGCCATTGAGGATGCTGCCCGCTTCATCCGAGAGCAGAACCAAAGAGGGCCAGCCTTTACCCAACGCCAGCTTTACCGCCGCTCGGGTTGCATCGCTGACCAACAGGCGCTTACGCAGTGGTGCTATCGGTTGACGACCCAAACACTCTGCCAAGCGCTGTTCACTCTCTGTCTTGGCCCCCCCTTTGACCACCTCTCGCTCGAACGCCTTCTCCAATGTTTTTTGTTCGCTCTGCCACAGACGCATCGCGATATTGTATCGCTGCTTATCCTCCTGATACTGCTTCTCCAACACTCCTTCGAGGTCACGAACAGGCTTCATCAGCATCTTGTCTACCGTGGACTTGCGCTCCCCGGATTCAGCCAGCACAACCTGATACAACGACATTGGAATGCGCAATCCAGCCTTGGGAGAGACGTCATAGAAGTCCTGACAGGATTGTGCCATCCCACCGAGCAACGAGGTGGCAATCAAGTCCGCTGATGCCTGGGTTTCCTGCTGGACATAACGAATGATCTTTTGTAATTCCTCAGGCATTACGTAGACAGGGAACACAGGTACAGGCTTTGTCCCAACATTCTGCGAAAGGGGGATTTTCGGCGTAATGGGTGCTACAGGTTGAAGAGAGTGGTAATAATTCATCATACTTGGTCCTTGAGTACAGGGATCGGATTGGCTTGCGGGCGTGCGGCGATCCAAGCCATGACTTCGTTCAAACTCCAGCCCACTGAGGCTGCTCCGAGTTTGATGGGTCTGGGAAAACTCGGGTCAAAGCGCTTGGACTTGGGGTTGAGGCGATCGTAGACAGTGGCCCGGCTAAGTGCGATCAGTCGGAGCAGCTCTTTAAGCCTGATAATCCTGTCACAGACTTCGGGCTTAGGTGCTGCACATTTATCTTTGGTACTCACCAACATCTTCTTTGGCTCTCCTATACAGGCCTGTGAATTGATGAAGTCAGAATAATTTTTCGCAACGCCTTTAGACACGAGGATCTGGTGGGGTACCAGATCCTCGTGTCGAAAAGTAATCATTTCATTTTTAGGCCAAAGCGATCACATTCCCTGTGTCTTGCACAGATGTTCATGGATGGTTGTTTTTTGTTCAGCCATGTGGTGCCACATCCTCTGGTGAGGCTCCTTATTTCGAGCACCTACCTAAATGCGTACATTCTAGATATCCAATGGTGGATATATTTGGTATTTTAGGACTAATTAATATTTTTTCATCAGAGGAGTTAAGTGTGAAAATTGTGGATACTATTAATGCATCTCAGTACCAGCACATATTGATTAATGTGTTAGACAGACTAGTCGACTTTTATATCACTCTATATGTCGCAAGGAAGAGCGATCATGAAGTAGTTTCTGTGCTTACCGCCATCAGAAATGCTACCGAAAGCTACCTCGTTGACTCGGGATTTACTCAGCAAGACCTAATTGATATAAATGCTGTTGACGAAGCCTTGGACATTTTCCAAGTTAACTATTCTTATTGTCGCTCTATATCTAAAAAAATTATCAATGTGAACCCTAGGCTAGACGCCATCAACAAAAGATTCGCAAGATATATATATGAAATAAACTCTGGCAATTCAGTTGAGTTAGTTGAAGATGAACTAATTATTCATAAACTTCAATCTGAACAACAATCTATCATGAAAGATTTTATTTCTTTCCTTAAAGAATCTCACCCGTGCCTTCACCTAATCAGAATTATTGACATCGTTAATGCGCCTAAAATAGAAAAGTTAATCCCCCTCATTAATAACGTTATTCAATCATGGAAAGAGCTCAACCATATTGGCAATGATAATAAAAAACATGATAATGAATGTATTGTTGAGACAGCTATCGATAACATAATCAAACTAGCAGCATTCTACCCTGAACGTCTCTATCCTGGGTTGCGCTATGCATTCCCTCAATACGAAGATGCAGAGAATTACGATAGCCTTGCCATTTCGTTTAGCCATAAAACATCCACAAAAGATATGCAAAGCGCACTAAATGATATCAATTTTCAATTTGAAAAATTCAAGATATACTACCATAATCACGAAATTAATTTCATCGATGACATTCGCCTTGAAAGATTAAAGCCATTCATATCCAAACCTGTTAGGGATAATGAATATATAAAACAATTAAATAGCATTGAGGGCACATTCCATGCTTTATTTGCATGGGAGAGGTGCCATTTAGATGGTTTATCTAAAGCAGATGCGATTAATGAAACTCACCTTTTATTCAATGAATCCAGAGACCTAACCATCCCGGCTGAAGATTATAAAAGAAAAGTAAGAGAAAGATTTAAAAACATTGAAGGTTACATTAAAGATAAAGCATCATACATACACTCCTTAACCTAAGCGTTGAGATCAGCAAGGTTTAAAATACAACATTCAAGATTTTTAAACCTTGTCTGAAACTGTAGTGGTCAACTAAATCCGGACACTTGGTTAGGCCGAACCTCGGCTTTTGCTGGCGGTATCCCGTCATTGTATTGATGTGGACGCCGCCAGTTGTAGTAATCCATCAGGTAATAACTGATATCCCGCTTTGCCTCCCGCACGCTCATGTATCCCATAGCCGGAACCCACTCCGTTTTAAGACTTCTGAACAATCGCTCCATCGGGGCATTATCCCAGCAGTTGCCACGCCGACTCATGCTCTGGGTCATGCGATAGCGCCACAGTCGTTGCCGAAATGCCCTACTGCCATATTGGCTGCCCTGGTCAGAGTGAAACAGCACACCAGATGGGCAACCACGCTGCTGATAGGCCATCTCCAGTGCTTTGATTGCCAATTCTGCATCAGGTTTATCAGACATCGCCCAGCCCACGACCCGCCGGGTGTGCAGGTCAAGCACCGCTGCCAGGTAATGCCAGCGTCCACCTGCCCAGACGTAGGTGATATCGCCACACCACACCTGATTGGGTTGCTGGACATCAAATTCGCGAGCCAGCAGATTGGAAATGTCCGGTCGCTCAGACTGGGCGACCTGATAACGATGAGCGCCCGGCTGTTTGGATACCAGCCCGGCTTCCTTCATCAGGTTACGTACTTTGAATCGACCAATCTGATACCCCAACTCCCGCATCATCGACATCAAGGCGCGGCTGCCTGCAGAGCTCCTGCTCTCTTTGAACAACCGGCGCAACTCACTGCGTTGCTGTATCCGCTCACGGTTAATCGCCCGTCTGCGGGCCAGATAGTCGTAAAAGCAGGATGTTGGAACATCGAAAGCGCAGCAGACCAAGGTGATGGGGGCTTGCTCCCTTAATCGGTCTATCAGCGCGTACGTGTGAACTCGTCCGCCATCAAGAGAGCAGTAGCCTTTTTTAGAATGTCCTTTTCACGTTCGAGCCGGTTGATACGGGCTTCCAGCTCCTGAATTTTTTGCTGCTCCGGAGTCAGTGCTTTGCCGATTGGGGTTGTGCCAGTTCGTTCGGATTGCAGTTGCTGAACCCAGCGGCGAAGTACGGTTTCACCGACATCCAGTGAACGGCTGGCTTCAGGGACAGAATATCCCTGGTCGAGCACCAGGGATGCGGCTTCGAGTTTGAATTCGGCAGTAAATGAGCGACGTAATCTTGTCATTGAACACCTCAGGTCATGGTGGCGACTGTACCACCTAAAATGGTGTCCGGGATGATTAGACCATATATGGACGCCCCCGGGTTGTGCAAGAACTGAACTGATACGGTTTGCGACCATATATCCGGCGTTATGATGGGATTAACTCCCTCGCCATGATGTCATCCGAGCCTTGCTTCCTTATCACTACACCGGTATATGCATACCCAGGTCTAATTCAGGCTGTTACAAGGACGGTACCCGTTTCTTCATCAGTGCCTGCAAACTCAGTAACGTAGATTTTCTAAGCAAATATCAAATTAACTTCCTGCAAAAGCTCTGTTCATACTGAAATCAACCGAGTCAGTTAGTACACGCCAGATGATCCGAGTTAACTTATTTGCCAGGGCGACAGTGGCTTTCAAGAAGCCACGCCGCAATTCAATTGCCTTAACCCATCTCCCTAAACTGTCATCCCGTTTTTGCACACAACGCATCACCGCTCGAGCGCCATGGATGATCAAGGTCCTCAAGTTACGATTACCGTTCTTGGTCATGGATGAAAGCCGTTGTTTTCCACCTGAACTGTGCTGTCGAGGGACTAAGCCACACCAAGCAGAAAGCTCACGGCCGCTGGAAAACTGGGTGGCATCAACCTCACTGACCACCGCAGCGGCAATCAGTGGCCCGACACCAGGAATGGTCAATAAGTGGTGATAGGCAACCTGCTGGCTGGACAGTTCAGCTAGTTCCTTATCCAAGACATCAATCCGTTCAGTGAGCATCTGCATATCTTCTCGTAACAGGCTCAGTAGTCGGCGAAGCGTGAAGGTTATCGTATTGTCTCCGTCTTCAAGCACTTCTGGCAGTTGTCGTTGCAGGCGTTGTAACCCGGCTGGAATAATGACTCCGTACTCGGCAAGTAATGCCCGTAGTTGGTTAGCCAGAGCGGTTCGCTGCTCAACTATGAGCTGGCGAGCACTACGTAACGCCTTGATATCTTGTTGTTCTGTAGTTTTAACTGAGACGAAGTGGATCCCTGGTCGGCAAGCTGTTTCACAAATAGCTAATGCATCGTTGGCATCATTCTTCTGGTGTCTTGCAAAGGCTTTGACATGCTGTGTGGGAATGAGCTTTACGTCATAGCCCATCGATATCAGTGCTCGTCCCCAGAAATGAGATGTTGAGCAAGCTTCCATAGCAATCAGTGTTTGCGGTGGAAACTGGCGCAACGTGTGGAGCAGTTTCTGGCGAGATATTTTACGATTCCAGGCAACAGAACCATCAGCCATCCATACACACACCTGAAAAACAGACTTAGCAATATCGATTCCAACTACTTTGATCGTGTTCATGTGGTGATCCCCCAAGTTGAACGCTGTCAGCCTAAGTATGAAACTGACCGCGCAGGGAGGGGGCGTCCATCACATCACTACAGGTCCAGCCTCATGAGGTGCTGCACTTTTATCAAGACTTGGTAGAGGTAGGCGGCTTTGAGTTGGAAACTGCAGGTTCGCTCAAGGGCGGCCGCAAATTATGGGCACTGGCCAAAACGGGTCAAGATATAAAATTGAAAGGGGGAGACAGGGTAA
The DNA here is from genome assembly GCF_051919235.1 of Aeromonas sp. 95A. Lineage (NCBI taxonomy): Bacteria > Pseudomonadati > Pseudomonadota > Gammaproteobacteria > Aeromonadales > Aeromonadaceae > Aeromonas > Aeromonas sp. 95A. The sequence continues at coordinate 4,357,211 of NZ_JBQBFC010000001.1, read as the reverse complement.
AATTCTACCTACTGCTCGCCACCAGTTGTGATGGTACGCTGTGCACCACAGCACAATTTACCTCGCTACGAGTCGTCTGTAATAACACATTGCAAATAGCACTACGGGATAATACCGGGGCGATCAAGGTTCCCCACTCCACTCAATTTAATGCTGCTGCCGTCAAAGAGGCATTGGGCCTTGGCATGGCAAATTGGGATCGTTTCCAACAAGAGATGGCGGCGTTGAGCAATCGTCCAATATCCCCAGTAGAAGCCCTTAATTTCTTCGGTGAGCTACTCAATGATCCGGCTGGCGATGATGAGAATATTATTCTCAGTCGTCCCGCCCAAAAACTGCACGAGCTGTATATGGGCGCAGGCATGGGCTCTGAGCTTGCCAGTTCCCGCAATACCGCCTGGGGGCTGGTCAATGCGGTCACTGAATACGTGGATCACCACCGCCGTGCCCGCAGCCAAGATCACCGGCTCGACTCCGCCTGGTTTGGTCAGGGGGCCCAACTCAAATCCCAAGCCCTGAATCAGGCACTCACTCTGCTGCAGTAATTACGCTTCCCCATTCAAATCGCATAACGACCTCACCCGGACTGGCGCAAGCCAATCCGGGCGTAGCCATTTATGCCGTCAACAAGGAATAGTCATGAAAGCAAAAGCCAAATATGGCCAAGCCCTGCGGCTAGCCTCTACTACCCAGTTAACCCGCGAGCAGTGGCTCGCTATCCGTAAACTCGGCATTGGTTCCTCCGATGCCGCCGTCGCAGTGGGGCTCTCCCCCTACAAATGCCCGCTCAGCCTCTGGCTGGAGAAGACCGGTCGCAAGGAGCCGGAGGATATCTCACACAAGGAAGCCGTGCTGTGGGGCATTGAGCTGGAGCCTGTGTTAGCGCAGGTCTATGCCAAACGCACCGGCTTTCGTGTGCGACGGGTCAATGCTGTGCTGCAACACCCCGAGCAACCCTTCATGCTCGCCAACCTCGATCGGGAGGTAGTCGGCCATCCCGATGGGCCGGGCATTCTGGAGATCAAGACCGCCAGCTATCACAGCGCCCCCCAGTGGGAGGAAGGTGTGCCGGTGGCTTATCAGTGTCAGGTACTGCATCAATTGGCGGTTACCGGCCATGCCTGGGCTGAGGTGGCAGTGCTGATCGGCGGCCAGGATTTTCGGATTTACCGCATCGAGCGCGATGAGGAGAAGATCCAGGATCTCACCGAGCGGGAAGCGCAGTTCTGGCAGATGGTGCAACAAGACCAGCAGCCCGATCCTGACGGCTCCAGCGATGCCGCCAATGCCCTGAGCTGGCTCTTTCCCCGCGATGATGGTCAGACGCTGGATCTCTCGGATTCTCCCGAGTTTAACCAGCTGTTTGGGGAGCTACTGCGCTTACGTCAGCAAAAGGAAGCTGTCGAGCTGCAGGAGTCACAACTCAAACAGCGGCTGCAAGCGACCTTGGGTGAAGCGACAGCCGGGCTGTTTGCCGATGGCAAGATCACCTGGAAGCGCAGCAAAGACCGGCTAGCACCGGATCTCGAAAAGCTCGGTCAGGATCATCCCGACCTGCTCACCCGTTACGTCAAACCGGTGCCCGGCGTGCGCCGTTTCACCATTCAACCCTTGAGGCAAACACCATGATCAAAGGACTGGCGATCACCCCGCCCGTGATCGGGCGGATCTGCATCGGCAAGCTGGTGCAAAAACAGGATAAGTGGGTACCGGAGAAGGACGACAGCTTCACCCTCACCACCCAGATACAGCACAAGGGGGGATGGTTGCTCCATCCCCTGCATCAACACTACTCATCGCAAAAGAGTGGCCAAGGGCAGGAGCAGACCAAGATCCGCGCCATTCCAGTGAGGGTGCTGTTCAACGACAGCGACTTGAATCTGCGGGCGGAATACAGCGCCTTTGACCGGCAAACCGGCAGGCCGCTCTGTGTCGGGAATGGGGAGGTGGCAAGACGTGTAGGGGCACAAGGCATGGAGGAAGTCAGCTGCCCTGGACCAGAGCGCTGCGCCTTTGCAGGGCAACAGGGCTGCAAGCTGTACGGACGACTGAACCTGTTTGTGGAGGGGCAAGGGGATGAGCTGGGTAGCTTTATCTTCCGCACCACCGGCTACAACTCGGTGCGCACTCTGGCGGCTCGACTGAAGTACCTGGAGGCAGTGAGCGGGGGCCATACCCGCTATCTGCCGCTCACCCTGCGGTTGCGGGCCAAGAGCACCACCCAGTCGTACCGCACACCGGTCTACTACGTGGATTTGACCTTGCGGGAAGAAACCAACCTGACTGAGGCAGTCAGGCAAGCACAGGAGGCCGCCCGGCGTGATCAAGAGGCGGGGCTCGCCATCGACCAGATGGAGCAGGCCGCTCGCGACCTGCTGCGCAATGGCCAATTTGAGGATATCGATGAAGAGGTGCCGATGCTGCTGGAAGAGTTCTATCCTGAAGCAAACAGCGACGATACGGCGAATGGAAACGTAGGGGCAGTGGAGGTTGCCTCACATAACGCACCGCAAAGCCAAGTAACCAGAATGCCGCAGAGGCCACAACCAAGAAGGAGTCCACTCACCAACAAATTGGGGAAAGGGAGCCCATCCTCTCCCCAGTGAATGGCGGGCGTTCAGCCGGGACGGGCTAACCGCTCAACCAACCGCTCAACCGTTTCCAGCAACAGGGTTCGGTCAGCATCATCGAGCCGGGCCAGTTGCTGGCTCAGCACAATGCCCTGCTCGGTCGGGCGGTTACTGGTCTCGCGCAGAAAGTCCGCCAGCTCACAACCAAACAGTTGAGCGAGCTCCGCCAGCCGCACCACGGTCGGCACCACAATCCCTCGCTCCATTCGAGAGACGGCCTCCATCCCGATATTGAGGTGTTCAGCCACATGCTCTTGCGTGAATCCGGCTTGAGTACGCTTGTGGCTAATCGCCTTGCCAACGCTCTTGGCTAACAGCTCAAGGTTGATATCTGTCATGGTTCCTCCAGTCAACCCGTATGGTTGACCATGGACTCATTGACGATAAGGACTCAAAAAGGCGAGTATCAACTAAGTTGGTTGTAATTGGCCGTAAATCGATGATCGCTACGCTGACCGCCTCACCGACAACAAACATCAATCCTCGTTTGTGGCATCCCCTCCCATCTCGGGTAAAGCGCTTTTACGCGAGCGGTTAGGGCGACTGCCATTGTTACTATTACTCTGTTACATAAGGAAAAGTACATGGCTCGTTATCCCGTTATTGCCACCCTGTTTTTTCTCGTCGTCACCATTTATTCACTCTGGACCGGTAGCTCTCCGCAGCTCGGGTTCTGGGGCCATATCTGGCACTTTGTCTTTGGCTCGCTTTTCACCTCACTTGGCCTGATGGGCGGGGAATTGTTCCGCCGCTTTACCCAACCAGACATGCTGTTTGCTGACGGCGCACAGGAGATGTTCAAGAAAAAGTTGTTTTGGAAAGTTGGTCCCCAGCTCATCGGGGGCGTGGTGGGCTACATCGCGGCAGGTGGCTTTTTACAAAATGTGTTGGGGTACTACGTTGGATAAGGAGAGCTAACCATGAACAAATGTTGGATCACGTTGACGGCCATCCTGCTATGCAACAACGCCCTAGCCTATGGCGAGGCCGGACGCTGGAGCAGCGGCTGGGGTCAGGGCACCAGCGAATATACGGCGGTGGTCAACGAACAGAACCATCTCTATATCGCCTGTAATGACACCCGCAAAGTCAGCATGACGGCCACCGTGCAGGGCAAGGAGTACGGATCTTATGCTGGGCAGGCTTTCACCATCATCGTCGATGGCAGCCAATACGATGCGCCCTATGAGACCGAGTCCCGTGTCGGTGAGAACAATTTCTTCGACATGTGGGGCAAGCTGCGCAAGGCCAAGTCGATCAGCATTTTAACGGCTGACGGCAAGCAACTGGCCCTGCCAACCAAAGAGGTCGCATCTGTGCTGCCCGCCACCAATACCCCCGAGTTTGACTGCTTGATGTGGGACCAATAGCTCATACCCATTCCTATCCAAGAGGAGGCATTTGCCTCCTCTTTTTATTTCTGCCATTCACTCACCCGTGAAGGAGACGCACTATGCCCCCCTGTATTCCCCCTGAATGCGAGCCGTTCGATCACCAAGGCTTTTGGCACAAACTCTGGGCCTTTGCCAAACGTGCCGGTCGGCCTTTGATCGAGACCTGTCTGCTGCTCTACTACACCAGCCAGAAGGATGATCTGCCGCTTTGGGCCAAACTGCTGATCTACAGTGCGCTGGCCTACTTTATATCGCCCATTGATGCGATCCCGGATGTGTTGCCGATGGGACTCGCCGATGACATCGCGGTACTGAGTGCAGCTCTCGCCAGCATTGTCGCCTTTATTGATGAACAGATCCGTGCCCGTGTGGCCAGAAAAATGCGCGAGCTGTTCGGCCAAGATTAACCCCCACAAGGAGTACACCATGACCATTCCCTTTTTCCGGGACGGCTTTGCCCTGCCCGTTGCACAAGCATTGCTGGTTCTGCTCGACCAAGAAGTCGCTAAAACCGAGCTCAATCTTGAGCGCTTAACCCAACTGACTTTCAACTTTCGCAATCCCGGCTACAGCGCTGAGCAAGGCGGCGTGCACCCAGTCGAGATCCGCCTGATCCGTGGGCTTGATGGCTGGCTATTCGATTACGTCACCGATTTCAGTTATCAGGGGCTGGGCTCGGATGCCGAGCTCAGCAAGGAGCTCGATTTCAACTTCCTCGATGGGGAACACACCATGCTGGGCTGGGGGCCTCTGCGGCTGGCCGAAGCGCGGGAATTGTTCAACATCTGGCAAAGCAACTTCATTGCCTACTACCGGTTGGAATGCTTCAGCGTCACCGTCACAGGAGATTAGGAGGACACCATGAGCCAAGAATTAGCGATCTCCCACTATACACGTCAGTGGTTGGGACACGTAGCGACCAGCGCCAAGCTAACCCCCACCTGCAGTGGTCAGCGCTGGTTGCTACATCTGACCCCGGATAGTCCACACATCCGCACAGTCACCCTGCAAGTGCGCTGGTCTGGGGCGCAGTGGCAATTGCTCTCCCTCAGCAATGCCGAGGACTGGCACACAATGAGCCAAACGGTGGATGAGATCTGCATTGACCCCAAACGTCGCTGTTTCTGGCGCAGTCAAGCAGGCCCCGTGCCACTCACCGAGCAACCCCGCGTGCTGGCCAGCTTCTTGGCTGACCTGCAGCGCATCTGCATCCATCGCGGCTATGCCGTGGCGAGTGACCCTATCCCCAACCAGGAGGCAGAAGATGATTAGTGCTGTGCTTGCTATTGAGCTGGAGGCTTATCGTGAGTGCCATGGCCAAATTGAAGTGGTGCATGACCGAGGCGCACAGGTAGACGGTTATGCCCTCTACCTGCGCTATGAAAACGAACGGGGTGACAGACTGGCGCAATGGCTGTGCGACCACCCGGATCACTGCTGGCTGACACGGGTAGGTAACTTGCTCTCCACCAGTTACCACGTTCCGCTACACGACTACACCCAGCACACACTGGCGGCCTGAACACTTCCAGCCAAGTCAGCGCTCACATTCCATTCAGTAACCCATTAACCAACCACCTCGCCAACCCTGCTGCGTCTGACGCGGTGGGGCGATGGCGTATGGAGTACCATCATGCTGCATCACAAACTGATCGCCGGGGAGATCCCCGGCACCTATCTCGTCACTGAGTTGATTAACGAAGAGGAGCTGTTGACTATCGCCAACCAGATCGCCCGTCAGAAACTGGCCAAGGGAGAAGCTATTACCGACAAACACTTGGCACAGCATGCACTACAAACCCTGTTGCAGAGCAGAGAGCACGAAGTATTTGCCATGCTGTTCTTGGATAACCAGCATCGGATCTTGGCATATGAGGAGCTGTTTCGCGGTACGCTAAGCAGTGCCTCCGTCTACCCACGGGAAGTAGTGAAACGTGCGTTGGCGCTTAATGCTGCTGCCCTGATGCTGGTGCATAACCACCCGTCGGGATACCCAGAACCCAGCCGGGCAGATATCGAAATAACCCACCGATTGCAGACCGCGCTAGAGCTGGTCGATATCCGGCTCCTGGATCATCTGGTGGTTGCCACAGAGGGGATTGTATCGCTAGCCGAGAGAGGGTACTTGGGTTGAGCACTCCCGCTGTGGTTCAGTCACCATTTTTGCTAGACTCTGCACTTTAATTTTCTCCAAAAAATCCGATGATGAAACTCTTAAACACCTACGATGACAAAGATGAAGCCGAAGAAGCGCTGACCAAACTCCTTGGTGAAAAACGCCTAGCCAGTGAACGAGATAGCACCGTGGTGGTCTATAACCTATTTGGCGAGCCTACCTGGGGCAACTTCCATCGTCTTGGCATGTTCAATTTGCCGGAGCTACAGACGATGTTGGAGCAGCGCAAAGCTGGGCATGTTATTGATCAAGCCCGGCACAGCGAAATTTTGAGTATGCTACGCTATGCAGCGAAGTCTTTTGATATCACGCTTCCCGCTCATTGGCTATAAATAAACGCCGGAATATCCGGCGTTAATTTATAGCCCACTTTAAATAGATGTTGCTATTAATCGTTTCACTTATATAAAAATAATCGCATCATTAGCCTGATGATGGACATCTAGGCGAAAATTTGATGTTAAGCGATTCTCATTGAAGTTAATATAAAAAGGAAACCAAGCCGGGTCATTACTAATAGCAGAAAGACTTTTACTTGAGTTTCCTTCTGCTCTCACAGACACTTCCGCCAACCAAGACTTTACATCATCATGAGCGATTGAAATGGGCTTTCGTAACTGATATACACCTTGCTTGGGATTAGACAATAACTCCAAATTGATCAATGTCCTAACAACAAATTGAATACAACGCTTAATAGTTGATGTATCGCCATAGACTTCGGTTATACGCTGCTCCAGCTGCTTGTAGATAAATAAGCCTTCATGCTTAGCCATTTTTCCAATTTGTGCCGTAACATTATAAAAAAATGGATACTTAACCAGCATCATTCCCCAATGAATCGCAATATTTACCTCACTGTATTCAATAAGCAGTCTACAAGCATCGGCATGAAATGCTTTGGGTACGGAATTTGATTCTGAATCCCAAATTCCAAAGAGCAGGTTTCTAGTCTTATCTTGGGCAACTTTGCTATCAAAGCTGGGCGCAAGTAATACATCAATTTTATTTTTTAATGCTTGGCCGTGAACCCCATTTGCTGACCAAGATGCGGTTTGAACTAGCCAGTCCATCTCTAAATGCCGATTAAATCCAATAGCTGGTTTCATAACTCAATATTCCTTTTTAAAAATCACAATTGAGTTTCCTTGTTGCAGACATTCAAATGCCGACATATCAAGATTGGATAGGTTAATATCAAGATGGAAGGGAAAGAGAGCCTGATCATTCAAGGCATCATCAAGAGCAATACTCTCTTTGCTTGATGAAATGAGCAAAGCATCAAGCAGCCAATTTGCTAGATGACTATTTATGCTGACTCGTTGACTAACAATGGAGTAAGAGGCCGGACTCATATTTCGCTTTAATATGCCTAATTCCATTATGGTTCTTAATACGGCACTTAATGCTCTGCTGGTGGCTTCAGTTTCACCATAAAGCATACTCATACGCCGAAGCGCTTGGGCATAAGTAAAAGTATTATTCAGCCTTGATTGTCGGCCGATAAAGCGAGCGACTTCGGCAAAGAACGGCTTTCTCGCAATTAACATGCCCCAATGAATAGGTAAGGAAAATGATTCAGCCTCTTTATGTAATACAATACCTTTATCAAAAAAATTCTTTGTGTAATGGTCTACTGGCTGACTCCACACCGAGGTGAGCAAATTCCGCGCTTTACGGCGGTTTTCTTTGGAAACAATATACGCGCTTAAAAAGTTATCAAGATTATCATTAAGTTGTGCATATTCAGCCCCGTTTGCTACCCAACGAAGAGATTGTTCAAGCCACTCTTTTTCAACATGGCGACAGAAACCGGGAGTTTTAACCATAACTTATTGTTTTCTATTAACTATTATTAATGGAACGATAACCTCGTGGAGACTGATCCCCCCGTGCCCCACAACGACATCACCTTTGCCTTTAAAAGCACAATCAGCATTGGCGAGTAGTGGGTAGGTCGCTTTGGGAAGCCCTAGTTCAGGACCAGGCCATGCTATCACAGATCCATGGCAGGCTTGAGCAGTACTGTCACGTAATGCAGGATCGTGGTAGATCCGTACTCGTTCGCCTCTGGTATCAGCTTTCACTCCCTCATTGATATATCCGATTCCCGTCGCTTCCTGGCTGCCATGATCTGAAGTAATGATAATTTCAAAGCCTTTGTCTAATAATTCTGCAATTTTCTCTTTGAAATTCCAGTCGGTTAGCCAGCCATCTACGACCATATTCAAAGCAGACATTCCATTTTTTATACCGTGCATTTGCTCATCAATAAAATTTATGACGAACCCGGCTACTTTAACGCTTGGTGGAGTTATCAACTCTTGCCATGCGTCATTTGATAACGACTCAATTTTTTTGGCATAATTTATTTCTCGTTTGGCGAAACCTTTACCCTGCCAATAATCCAGCCATAGCTGCTCCTCTTTGCTGGTAGTCAGTAAAGACTCTGCAAAGGCAAAAGGTTTCTTGCCAGAGAATAAGGCCTGTCGTGATATTGATGTAATCGTTGGAACCCAAGAGAAACAGGCATGTTCTTCCAAAGATATATTGGCACACAACTGCAAGTGATTACGCAATAATGGCCACTGTCGAGCTCCCATGCCATCTAAAACCAATAAACATATTTTTTTGCCACTATCCACGCGCCGTGATAGCCAATCAGGGACTTTATGCAACATTGCAGGATAGCGAACCGTGGGAGTAGTTTGTAACTTTATAAAATTTAAACGTAGCCATTTTTGAAATAGAAAATCTGCAGTGGTGTTTAATTTCTTTATTTCTTCGAAAAGAGCAGCAACAGGAGGTTGTTTTTTGTTTTCATAAAACAATGCATTCATAATCCCAAGCGAGTGGGATTGTTCAAACCAAAATTCAGTATTAATACTTTCTAATTCACATTTTTCAAAGTAAACCTTGGCATTTTTCAATAAAAGGCTTATCCGTTCTCGCTCGGTTATCTCAGGCTCTTTGGCTATACCAAACCAGGCCCAATGTCCTGCGGGCAGGCCGTCTGTTTTCACCGGTTTGATAATGCCCTCGGCAAACAAGTTGTCGATAAAAACACGAATGTCACTATCTGCAAATGGTACTACAAGTTTCTCGCTTGGCCACGCAGTACTTGCAATAGCATTAGGTAACTCACTATGCAGATACATTTCCCATTGTTGCTGCAAGAAATCAAAAAATGCACTCTTGTTTGGAATTAATGCATTAAAGTCCCAATATTTAAATTTCGGCGAAAGACTGAGTAGACGAATGAGGCGCTCTTCAATCTGCGTTGGCATCTCAATACCAACATAGTGTTTTCTGATTAACAGCCTAACAAGGTCTGTATTAGTTTGGATCGTCTCAGGGGCTATGCGATAAATATGACGAAGTAAGAAGTCGAGGCTGGACTGCAGATTTAGTTTGCCAGGCGTATATAATTTCAGTGCATCCATTGCCGACTGGAGTAACGACGCCGGGAGCAATCTGATGGCCGATAAATCAATGTCTTGAAAAAACTCAGATAAGTGAAAGTTAATTTCACTTGATTCGACCTGAATGTCACAAGGGATAAATAGCTCTCCCTCTTGACCCAGACGGATTAAGAGGGAGTTTTTTTTCGTCCGTTTTCTCCATGCTTCATACGTTAGTCGAAGTGCGAGAGGATCCTTGTCATCAAATAAAATTGCATCTTTTTTTTGCAAGGCAGAGGATATTTTAGGCTCAAAGAGCAGTCCATCAGGATCGTTAACGATGTAAACAAACGAACCATCCAAGTTTACTTTTTGAATAACATCATCCTGCCAAGTCATATTTATCCTTTAATTTCAAAAACGGCGTGCAGCATCATGTCCGGAATCGCGTTGCGCTTTTTGTCCAGGTCCTGACGCCACTGTGCATATTCACTATTAAGTTGACGCAAACGGTATTGACGAACCTCTGGTAATCCAACGCGCTCTATCGCGCGTTTTCGTGCGTTAAACGAGTATTCGCCTTTCTCATAATGGTTATCTAAATCGGCCTGAGTGGCTGCCAACATGCTCTCGAACATCGCTTTGCCTTCCTGTTGCGCTGCCTGATGTAGCAGGGCATAGACTGACTGATGTTCAGCCGGTGCGGCGGCCAACTCATGAGGCAAGATGTCGAACTCTTTACTACAGACCGCATCCCAGACTCGCTGTGACGCTGTAGCATAATACTGACCATTCGGTTTTATATAGACAGGCATGTATTGGCAGCGACGCTCTTGGCCTGCCACCAGGCGGATACTCCACAATGCCCAGTAACCATTGGCTCCCGCTGGTAACGACTTTACCCTGACACAGGGGATCGGTTGTGCTTCACTCCAGACCGGCAATTGGCTACATAGCCCTCTGATCTTGGGATTTTCCAATGTGAGATGGGTAAGCTCGGGTCGTTGCTGGGCCTCTTTACCCATAAAGGTGACGCCACTCCATGCTGTGCCATCAGGCCAGATTAGGGTATGTCCACCTTCCTGATCCTCAATGAAATCCGCGGATTGCTGCATGCTGCGTTGCCAACGCAAGTAATTGGTAACCATGCTCTGTATCCAATAAGGCAGCGGGTGGTTCAGGGCTTGGCGATAGTCGTCGGCAGATAAGGGATCATCACCGCCAAACAGCGCATCCTGCTGCCGCTTATCGACTGCGCCGTCTCTTAATGTAGCCAAGGCTTTGGCTAGCTCCTGATCCATTAACGCAGGATCCGTGATAGAAGCGATAAACAATTCATCGAACAAATGATTGGCGGCGGAGGAGTCCAATACATCGCTGGTCTTATCAACACCAAACTCATCCAGGATGATCTGCAACTTGGTCTCGAGAACTTCACGAACCCTGTGCTCGACAGTATCTTCAAGCACGAAATTCAGGGCTCGAACGATATGCCGTTGGCCGATACGGTCGACGCGGCCAATACGCTGTTCCATGCGCATCGGGTTCCAGGGCATATCGTAGTTCACAATTACATGGCAGAACTGCAGGTTCAAACCTTCACCACCGGCATCGGTGGAGATCAGAATGCGGATGTCACTAGCAAAGGCGGCTTGCACTTTTTTGCGCTCTGCCAGATCCATGGAGCCGTTGAGACAGACCACACTGATCCCCCGTTCAATAAAAAACTGGGCTAGCATCTCTTGGGTTGGCACAAACTCGGTAAACACCAACATCTTCAGATGTGGGTTACCCTCTTCTTGCTGGAGTCGGTATAACCACTCGAGCAGCGCTTCGGCTTTGGCATCATTTTCGGCACTGACGCACTGCTCCGCTAACGTCAGTAGGCGGCGAACATCATTCTTCTCATTCTCCAGCGAGGCTTGGCATTGTGCTAATAACTCATCTAACTGGGCTTGACCATCCAGATCGGCCCACTCATCGGCAAAGGCAAGGGGCAACTCCTCTTCAACCCGCTTGTTTTCCAACACATTGAGTCGGCGAGCAAGGGTGCGGGCGATGGCCGCACTGCTGGAGCTTACTAAGCGCTGCATCAGGATCATTAAAAAGCCAATGGCATTTTGCTGTTTGGCTTGCGCCTGGTTGTAACCCTCCTTGATGTACTCGGTGACCTCTTCGTAGAGATGACGCTGCAAGGCATGCTGATCTTGCCAAGCCACCGCAACCAGTTCGGTTTGTCGGGGGTTAAACAGCGGTTTGCCTTCGCCATCAATGGCGATCCGCTTTTCAGTGCGGACTACAAAGGGTTGAACCCGCTCTTGGGTCACAGAGCCGACATCTGGGAAAGCCTCAGCATCCAGAAGCGCCATCAGGCGATGGAAGGCATCGCTTTTGCCTTGATGGGGAGTGGCGGAAAGCAGCAACAGGTAGGGGGCGGCTTCGGCCAGTCCCTGACCCAACTTGTAGCGGGCGACCTGATCGGTACTGCCGCCGAGCCGATGGGCCTCATCAATGACGATCAGATCCCATCCTGCGGCCAACAGATCATCAAACCGTAACTTGTTGTATTCATTTAGCTGTTTAAGTGTCCAGCCTTTGCGGCTTTCGATGGGCTTGATACTGTCAACCGGGCAGACCACCTGATCATGGCGCGACCAGATATTCTCCTGATCATGTTGCGATTTTTGCTCACTGGGCAGCAGCAGCTGAAATGACTCGTTAAAGTGAGTCTGCATTTCGCTGACCCACTGACTAACCAGCCCTTTCGGCGCACAGACCAGAATACGCTTGGCCAAGCCGCGCAATTTCAACTCGCGCATCACCAGCCCAGCTTCGATGGTTTTTCCCAGGCCAACTTCATCGGCAAACAGATAACGCACCTGTTTTTTACTCATCGCCTTGGTGAGCGCCTTGAGTTGATGTGGTAGCGGGATCACATTTGATTCGATCGGGGCTAACAGTGTGTCTTCTTGCTGAGCGTTGGCAATTTTCGCGGCAGTGGCTAGATAGCAGAATGCCTCAGCCGTCACCACTGGCTGTGCGGGCCGAGGGGTGAGATCGACAGCCGGTACCTTGAGCACCACATCTTGTTGCTGCAACCAGACGCGATAAAACTGCTGGCCCCAAAGGCCAGCGGTTTCGATCACTTTGACATATTGTTGATGGGCCTGACTCCAGGCCCAGTCTCCTACCTGCCACATGACGGTTTACCACTCATCGTCGGTATCGACCTGACTCAGGGTCACGGCCTGGTCGTAATACATCAGCAGTACCGGATCCTCTTCCAACACATTGCTGGGCAACTTCTCGGCCACGGCGATCAAAGCGGCAAACTCCTGCTGTTCCCAGAGTGTCTTAAAGCCTGTGCGCACTGCTTCAATGCGGAACACCTTGAGCTTCTTCTTGGCTGCCTTGTACTCTTCAAACTCTTTAAGCAGCGATTTTTCTCGCAACTTTTCCAAGTCACCCGCTTTATTGGGATCAGGGACATACCATCGATCTTTGGCTTTGGCTATCAAGGAAGAATCATTTTTCGCCAGGTTACGCAGCTCTTTCCAGTTACTGGATAGATAACTATGTATTTGATCTGGTACCTCATCCTGACCGTCATAACAGAGAAAGTTTTGGCTTAGCAGTTCGCGCAGGTCTAGGGTAACTTCATGCTTACTAAAGCCACTGAGTTGTTGCATATATTGAGGATTAATATCAGCAGATATCTGTGGCTTGTTTTTGAGAAGCTGGCGAAGCCAATCAATTGCAGAAGCTTCGTCCTTGACAAAAATCGAAGCTTGCATCAACTCTCCAGATATCAGCTTTTTCTTATCGTACTCAGCAACTTGCTCCGGCAGGAAATACATACCATCTCGTTCAATAAATCTTTCCAATAAGCCAAGTTGAAATTCTTTGCTATCAATAGGTAATTGGTATCCTTTTCTAACATAAAAGGATACCAATTGATCAAACAAAATTCTATGGTCTCGTTCTGGGATTTTTTGAAGCTGATCCCCACTATTTTTAGATGCGGGTAAAAAGCTTAGATGTGAACGAATAAAATCCCAAACCATACTAACCTCCCCCGAATTTAAAGCAATTTTCTCTTCAATTTTTTTATCAGGTTTGTAAGCAGATATAACAAGATCTTGCTTTACAGAGGTCGTATTTGTTACCGCATTAAAACTACCTTGTTGTTTATCTAGTGCTGCAACATTTGCGACAACAAAACCCGCCTCTTGAAGTCCAGATTGAATGGCATTCCAAACATTAGCTTGTGTATTAGAAAACTCAACTGTCATCCAATGACCTGTTTTTAACACTCTGAAAAATTCTTTAAAAGCAGATCTCATAGAGTGCATGTAAAATAGATGATCTTTTTGATGTACATAATTCATTACGAAGTCGTGAATTCAGATAATAAGTGCAATGCCCATGGTGCATAGGAGAGAGGCGGTCAACTACCAGTTAGGGTACGCTTCTTCTCGCCAAAGAAACAAAGCGATACACCATGAAATACCAGCAGTTGACCGAGGGGCTACGATACCAGATTGCCTGCCTCCGTGACCATGGCCTGTCACAGGCCCGCATTGCCAAACAGCTCGGGGTTCATCCATCGACTATCAGTCGTGAGCTTCGTCGTAATTGTGCTGGGCAGGCCTATCAGCCGCAGCAGGCTCACCAACTTGCCACGGCACGACGGCTGACGAGTCAGAAGCGTACTGTCCCGTCTGATACCATCGACTTTGTTTGCATGGCGCTGGTCGCGGACTGGAGTCCCGAGCAAATCAGTGGCGTTGGAGACATGATTAACTGCCCGGTTAGCCACGAGTGGATATACCGCTATGTGGCACGCGACAAGGCCAACGGTGGCACGCTATACCGGCATCTGCGTCAGGGTCACAAACGCTATCGCAAGGGTAAGAACAGCAAACGCAGTGTCATTCCCAATCCGGTATCGATTGATGAACGCCCTGCGATAGTCAATGAGCGGAGCCGTGTGGGAGATTGGGAAGTCGATACCGTGTTGGGTAAGCAAGGCAGCGGTGCAATAGTGAGTCTGTTGGAGCGTAAGAGCCGGCTCTACCTGGTTCAATACGTTCCCAGCAAAACAGCCAGCGCGGTGGCGGACACCATTATCAGCATGCTGAAACCCTACCAGGCACATGTCCATACCATCACAGCTGACAATGGTAGCGAGTTTGTCGAACATGAACGTGTTGCAGCAGAGCTGGAAGCGCAGGTGTACTTTGCGCATCCATACAGTGCATGGGAACGGGGACAGAATGAGAATAGCAATGGTCTGCTGCGGCAATATGTGCCCAAAGGCAGTGATTTGAGTGTGGTGACAGCAGAGGCACTGTCAGCCGTCGAAAAGCGGCTGAACTTCAGGCCGCGCAAATGCTTGGGATTCAAACAGCCACAGGTGGTTTTTGACGAACTTCTGAAAGCAGCCTGATTTTTAATCGGGAATTGCACTTCGAAGTTGAATTCGCGGTCATTTGGTGTGTTTGTTTTTACTTTTATCCACGCTTCAGCAAAAGAGTTAAGTTCTGCATATTGGAAATTTTCGCCAAATGGTGGATCGATAAAAATATAATCAACACTATCTGTTTTAATATAACCAAGCTTACCTGCACTCTGCGTTGAAACACAGCTATTACCAGTCATATTCCGACTTAGACTCGAGACTCCTTTCAATTTCCGTCTTAATACATCAAATACATTTCTTTCTAAATGAATTGATGGTGTAAATAAAGTTCCTGCGACACCACCACCACCACCGAAGTAGCCTTGCTTGCGGGAAATATAGTTATTTATGCCTGTAAGGCAAAATCTAAATAATGATGTGTAGTCAGGGTTAGATAATTCCAGCTTCCATAAAGACCCGTAAACATATAGTGCTCTTGGCGTATACATCCAATGGACATGACTGATTCCGCTGCCATTAATTAATTTATTAGTCTGTCGGCCATTTTCAAACTTACAAACTGGAACGGAGGATAGCTTTGGTAAATCATCTATTTTTTTAATTAACGCATTATATATTTCCTGTGTTATTTTTATTTCTTGTGATTTCGTACCGGACTTGACTGTCTGTTCTACCAATACTAGTTTTGGTTTTTTGACAGTGGTCCCTGTATATTTATCAAAGATATATTCAAAAGCTCGTTCCAATTTGGCAGCACCATCATTTTTTGATGTTGCCTTTCCTACAACCCCTTTACAAGATGGACATTTGAACGTTTTTTCAATATTCCCGCTGACCACAGCTGAACTCCAATAAATAATTTCAGATGTACAGTGTGGACAATGGAAAACATCAGACCAAACGCCATTCAAAACCCTCTCGGAATCCATTTCATACATCCAGCCAATACTTTCCTCAAGTATTGAAATTGCATTTAATGCCTCTGTATAAAAACCTTCAATATTGAATAATTTACCGTAGGTGTGCGTTATGAAACTTGCGATAGGGGATAAATCATTTAAAATCGGATTTCTTAATCCGATTTTTGAAATTTTTTCATTGTTAGCTTGCGAGATATAACCTTCATTATCGACGTTAAATCCTAATTCCCGAATAAAAGAAACATCTCCGCATAATTTAGATGCCACGCCTGTCATACCTGTACCAGAAAAACCATCTAAAACAATGTCTCCTGGATTGGTATAATGAAGAATATATTTAGCTATTGCTTTTGGTGGAACTTTAGTGTGGTATGTGTGTGCATTATATATTGGATCATTTTTACCTTCGCTAACATCTGCGGCAAATGGCTCACGATGATATTCCTCATCGCATTTTGGTTTTTGTGTTTCCCATTCCGCCACCAAATCGCCAATCCAAGGATTAGGGCAAGCCGTGTAATAGGGGGGATCGCTTAAATTTAAAATGTCCTCATCGTTACCTATCGGAAAGCCTTCAATCTTCCGAAACTCAGGATCTTGCAACTTTTCTGCTAACAGACCTAAAAAATAATCACGGCGAGCCTGATCGTTGGCAAAAGTTTTGCCCAAGCAGGTCACCGGGCCTGCCGTCTGATCTTGTTGTGGGCAATCACTGGAAAATAAGCTGTCTTGCTGCATGGTGCTTCCTATAGCGGGTGCAGTTTATACCGCACCCGCGACTCTTGATTAATCGATGATGATGCGAACTTTCGCGATGTCTTTGCCCTGACAGAGTTTGCTGAGCAGGCGGTTAAAGCGTTCAGCGATTTCGTCACGGCCCTGAGGCAAACCTTGACCGAGTGCATGCACGAGTTCGGCTGCGCTGACTCGCACCTCCTCCAACCCGGCGAGAACCAGATTGACCGCCTGAACAAAGGCGGAATCCAGTGGGTCAGGTAGCTGCCCTTGCTGAATAAAATCACGAATTAACTGTGCCTGTTCGGCTTTGAGCAGATCCAGATTAATAAAGGGGTCATCAAGCAGGCTGCTCAGGTTACTGAGCCAATCGCTTTGCAGGCTGTCAAGCCGCTGTTCCAGACTCTTTAATTGTTCACTGGCTGGCGCCTTGCCGCTCTCTTGGCGAGCATTAAACTCCATGGGGTTGGCATTCATCGCCAGCAGCTTTGGGTCGATAGGCTTGGCGGCTTGCAATTGCGCCGCCTCCTTACGCCACTCAGCCAGTTGTGTGGCCGGGAGCAAGGCGATACCGCTTAAGATCTCCAGCTCAGCCAAGCGTTGGTCATTCAACAGCTTGGCTTTGATCTTCTCTTCGTTGCCGTCGAGTCGCGCTCGCATATAGAGCTCAACATAGTATTTGGCATAGTCGGTTTTCAGCGCCGACAATGTGCTGAGCTGCGCGGCCTTAAAGCTGTCATCACCGCGCAGTGAGGGGTTGGCCAAACCTTGGCGTAGGGCATCCCGCGCCTGCTTGACTTGCTCTTGCCAAGCGTGAGATTCGGGCAATACCTGCTGCGCCTCTTTGAGATAGGCGCAGAAGGGGGCTAGATCGCCCACTACGGTTTTGAGCTGCACAAAGTTGTGCCATGTCTGCAGCATCTGTTGGTATGTGGCGATGTCAGCCGCCGTCACCTTAAGATTTTTCAGCTTGCCCGGTTTGTCGTAGCGCGCAATGGTTTCCAAAAAGTTCTTCAGCTCGCTCAGCTGGGTGGAGAGCGTCTGCTCCTCGCTCTCTTCCAGTACTGATTGCCCCCACAGCGGCAAGCGATCCTTAACGCTCTGCTGCCCCTTGACCAGCTCGTTAATCAGCGCCTCAGTGCGCTTTAACATTTCCCGCACCACGCCTTCATCGCCTTGCTGGATCGAAGTGGCTAGGCCATCATTCATCTCCAGCAGGGTGAGCAAAGCTTTTAATGCGGTGATATTAAAATCCTTGGGCGCCTGGATATGTTTAAAGTCTCTGAGCACATCAAAGGCAATGGACTTGAACTTGACCACATCGCTGGCGGTCAGGGTGTGGCCGACTACCACCAACTCGAGCTCGCCGCTGTAAACCAAACAGGCGATCAGCACTAGCAGCCATTCAGGCTCCAGGCGGAAGCTATCGGGCTTAAAGTAGAGGCGGGAGTTGATGGCCTCCAGCAATTCGGCTTGATTGACCACTTGCCCTTGCTGCTTGCTTTGCAGGACGGCCAAAACGGCTTGGGCATAACGCGATTGCAGCGGAGCGATTTTATCACCATCCAATAATTCCAACGCATCGAGCACGGCATTGGCGCGCTTGGTTGCTGCCCCACCGGAGACGACACTTAACGCATCCTTGGCTGCGCTTTCGATGTTATCGTAGGTGATCCATTGGCTAAAGCTGGGATACTCGGGTGCCAACGCTTCAAAGTGATTGGCCAAAATATGGCTGGCAACGGCTTCGAAGATATCTTTGAGACTGCCGATCTGGCTATCACCAAGTCCGGAGATGTTGCGCACCGAGGTGCCTTTTAGCCAGTCCATCATCGGCTTGTTTTGCCCGTTATATTGGGCAATGTAAGCCTCTTTGAAGTGGCTCTTGAGCCAGGTCTGCATCTCTTTGAGATAACCATCAGCCTTGAGTTTGTAGACATTCTTAGCGTTACCGGTAGCCGAAGCATGCAAGTCGATGGCTGCTGCGTAGTAGTTCAAGCAACGATCAAACTCGGCATCGGCGTTTTGCAAAACAAACAGCACTTCATCGCTACGGATAAACTCTTTTTTCAGCTTGGGCGGGTTATAGGGCTGAATAAAGTACATGTAATAGTCGAGCGGAGGTTTGGCTGTCTCGCGCTCATTGGGAGAGCCGAGGAACATCCAGCCGGGGCGGTTGACGTTACGATCCAACCATTTGAGCTCGTGCCGCCACATCTGAATATTAGGCTGCTGGGTATCAGTTTCTTCCAGGATCTGCAGCATGGCTTCACGATAAGCACCATTACGGCTGTCATCGGTCAGCAAGGGCACCTTGTTTTCGATATAGGCATCAAAATCTTCGGTCTTTTTCAAATCCAAAAAGAATTGATCGTTGGCCTTGTTCTTGGAAAAGAACTGGCCGTTGACGGTTTTACGGATCTTGGTCAATACCGCGACGATCTGGGTTTCCAGGTTTTTGCTCTTTTCCCCTGGCAACTGTTCGATACCGGGTAGATAGAGGCAAAGAGAATCACGTAGCTCGGCAGCCGTAGCCCCCATCTCGTTATAAACATCGCCGACGGACAAACGATGGATGGCCAGTCCGGCGACCAAGCGCTTGGCAAAATCGATCTCCGTAGCGGTGGGATAGGCTTGGTCGATACGCGTAAACAGGGTTTCACCGACCTCAATAACCTGACCGATCTCCGGGTTGGTTTTGGCGCTCGGGTCGCCTCTAAGCTCATCCCAGTAGGTGTCGTAAGAAAACACACCTGGCTTATCGGTAGGCACCACCTGCTCCATCAAGGCTTGCATCTGCCGCGACAGGCTACGCAGTACCTGGCGTTGCTCTATACCCGCGCCCCGCACGCGCTCGAAGGTATTGATGTAGTCAGGGTGCACTGGGAACATGCGCACAAACTCATCGAGGCGTTCGTTCATGCGGTCAAAGCAGGGGGTGAATTGCTGCAGGTACTCGCGGATCCAATGCAGTTGCTGGGCATCTTTTTTGAGCAGACGCTCGGCGACGACATATTTGATATCGTCACGGGTAATCAGCACCTGCTCGGCCCGGTCACGGATGCGTTTGACTTCTTGGGTGGCGAATGCAAGTTGCGTGCTATCAAAGATAGCTTCTTGCACACCACAGATGAAACGGAAACGGGTACCATCGATCACTTCACCCATCACACGCATCATGGCCATATCCAACGGCAGCTGCTGCTGATTACGAGAGCGCAGGTAATCGAGGATTTCGTCACAGATCAGCAGCAAACCTTGGTCGGGATAGCGCTCGTGAAACAGCGCCATCATCTTTTCAAAGTAGGGTTTGTGATTGGATGAGATTTCCTCCATGGCCGGGAATTGGTAGTCGATACCCATCTCAGCCAGGCCTGATGTCAAGTTGTCGGTGACAATATCGGCAAAGGCTTTTTTGCTAGCACCGACTTCAAAGCGGATGACTTTGAACTTGCCAGCAATCTTGTTCGCGGCTACACGCACCTTGTCGTTAGTGATGAATTGGGCCAATTCTGGAAACTCGGCGACGGCCGAGATCACCGACATCAAATGTGATTTACCGGAACCGTAGTTACCGACCACCCAGAGAGATTTGTTATCAACGGATTCGTCAAACTGAAGCTGAGGAATGATGATGTCCGCCAGCTTTTGCGACATTTTGTCCGAGATGACATATGAGGCCACCAACTGTTGAGCCTTTGACTGTTCTGCCGACTCTTTGAGTTTGATGATGGTGGTGACGGGCTCAAACTGAATGAGCTCCCCGTACTTTTTCATTTTTATCCCCTTTGCTCGGTAACGTGAATGATGGGCACGTTGGCCAAATCATTCGCAGAGTAAGATTGATAGTCGTCCCGTCCGGGGACGGAAAAGGTTAGAAATCGTTCTGTAATCTGACCAGGCCAGATGGCCACGATAGGTTTGAGGCGAGCTAAATCCTGGAGCTGACGCAGTGGGTCTAGTTCCAACGTTGGCTCAAACAAAACTTGGATCCTGTCTAGCCATACAACATCAGACGCTATGCCATTCAGCATTTGAGCAATGATGTCTGAAACATGGCGAGACCGGTCATTGCATGATAGCGGTAACAGCCGCTCACATAACTGTTCTGAAAGCTCAAGATATGTCAGCCCTTCTGTTTCACGAGCAGACCTGATGATTTGTGTAGGTGAGTTGATGACTAGCACCAAGGCGCTAGATTGGACACTCATTCTCAACAGGGCCTTGTTGGCTTCCGCTTGCAGCTCGTATGCCGAAGATACGCTTGTTACATGGATTGGTTGCCCGAGCATCGCTCTCTGCTTAATGACACAAATAAATTGGCATATTCTAGCGATTTCAACTTGGTCTGTCTCATCAGAAACCTTGAGATAGCGTGTCTTTATGAATCGCCCCGGCTCTCCAACTGACTGGGGATCCACATAACCACCCAGCTGGATTCAAGGCTGAGACACAGATTGTGACTCATACTGACCTCTTTGTTATCTATTAGCGCCATGGTACGCCATCATTGGCATGCGGGACTTGCGCTGGTTCAAAGGTGGTGCGCTATAATACCTGTATATAAATACAGGCATTGTTACCATGAAGTTGTTAACCCCAGACCCATCACCCGCCGAGGTGACCATCCAGCTGTTCTTGCACCGCGCCTCTTGCGGATTTCCCAGCCCAGCCAGCGACTATCTGGAAGGGAAGTTGGACCTCAACACCCACTGCGTGGCGCACCCTGCAGCAACCTTCTATCTGCGTGCCGAGGGGGAGAGCATGACCGGGGTCGGCATCTTTCCCGGTGACTTGCTGGTGGTCGATAAGAGCCTCACCCCGCGCCATGGTGATGCGGTGATTGCACTACTCGATGGCGGCTTCACGGTAAAGACCCTGCAGCTCAAGCCGAGGTTGCGGCTGTTGCCAGCCAATCCGGCGTTCGCGCCTATCGACCCTTGTATGAGCCTCTCCCTGGAGCTGTTCGGAGTGGTCACCCATGTGATCGGCAATCTGAGGCAGCGTGATGGCCATAGCGCTCGTTGATGTAAACAACTTCTACGCCAGCTGTGAGCGGCTGTTTCGCCCTGAGCTACGTGGCCGCCCGATCGTGGTGCTTTCCAACAACGATGGATGCGTGGTGTCACGCAGCCCCGAGGCCAAGGCGATGGGCATCAAGATGGCCGGGCCCTACTTCAAGATCCGCGAGCAGTTCGAGACGCATGGCGGTGTGGCGTTCAGCTCCAACTACGCGCTCTATGGGGATATGTCTGGCCGGGTGATGAGCACGTTGGAGACCATGGCCCCCGAGCTGGAGGTCTACTCCATTGATGAAGCATTCCTGTCACTGTCGGAGTCGTTTGCCGGGGACCTGACAGCCTATGGGCAACAGATCCGGCAGCGAGTGTGGCAGTGGACCGGCCTAACGGTAGGGGTCGGGATTGGCCCCACCAAGACCCTCGCCAAGCTGGCCAACTATGCAGCCAAGAAGTGGCCTGCCACGGGCGGCGTCGTGGACTTGCGTGACGAGCTGCGCCGTGCCCGGCTGATGGCTATCACCCCGGTGGACGAGGTGTGGGGCATAGGACGGCGTTTGGGAGCCAAGTTGGTGGCACAAGGCATCAACACCGTGGCTGACCTGGTGGCTAGCGATGCCAAAGGGTTACGCACCCAATACGGCGTGGTGGTCGAGCGTATCGTACAGGAGCTGCGTGGACTGCCTTGCGCGGAGCTGACCGTTGAACCGGCGGCGAAGCAGCAGATCCTCTCGAGCCGTTCCTTTGGGGAGCGCGTGACAGACCGTGGGGAAATGGCCCAAGCGTTGTCAGGCTTTATGGCTCGCGCAGCCGAGAAGCTGCGAGCCGAGGGAATGTGTTGCCAACGGGTACACCTGTTCGTGCGGACCAGCCCCTTTGACGAACGAGCCCCTTACTACAGTGAGCAGGCTGGCGTCCGGCTGGTCTGCCCTAGCGATGATACTCGGTTGCTGCTGCAGCAAGTGAACGTGCTGCTACCGCAGATTTGGCGCGACGGTTACCGCTATCAGAAGGGGGGCGTCATGCTGAGTGAGTTCACCCCCAAGGGGCAGCAACAGGCTGACCTGTTTGCCCCGTCCTCCGCTCAATCAGATGCGCTGATGGCCGTGATGGACCAGATCAAAGCCAAGGGATTGGGGCGCGTAGGCTTTGCCAGTCAAGGCACGGGGTCAGCCGAGTGGATGATGCGACAAGAACACTTGAGCCCCTGTTACACCACCCGCTGGGAGGACCTGCCGGTGGCGAGGTAAAAGCCACCGAAGGTTGAACAGTCTATTCAAAGCTCGCTGGACAGGTAAATTTTGGACGGGGAATTTTTTTCCAAACGAGGAACTGATACAACAGAGAGCGCCAACTTTCGCAAGAGTCAGTTACCTTTATGAGGAAGGTGAGAGTTAACATTTCCTCCACTGCCAATTAACCACATATGGCCATGCCAACCCCGATAACACTATGTTACTGCAGAAGTTCTGATGTTAGGCATACGGTTAGGCATATTAAAATTTTCTGAATTGGCGATTTTTATTTTAAATCAGTAAATTAACCATCCAGTTCAACCTCCCCCAGCCCAAACGTTTGGAAAGGGCCACCTCGCAAGAGGTGGCCCTTTTTATTTGTCCATGTCCATGTTGTTTACCGATATCAAACTGGTTGGATTTTTTCCAAAATCCCCCTTGAACTAACCTTTGGCAAAAAATCAGGCGCATCACCGCGCAGGCTTTATCATCAGGTTGCCATCCCGGTACTAGCCGGACTCACAGCCGCACAGTGGCATGTCATGACCCAATATTGAGTAAATTGATGTTGGCCGCTGCATTTTAATGCACTTACAATATGCGCCCAATTCTGTTGGATTCCTTCTGATGCTCCGCCAATGTGATCGTCTATTCCTGTTTCTCCTGCTACTGCTCTGGGGCGTGGCGGCGCACGCCATTACCAGTCTGAATGAAGACGAGTTTGATCTGTCTGAACGCGCCTGGCTGTCATCACACCAGGAGTTGGTCATCGGCATGCCGATGATGGGTGATCCTCCATACAGCTATAAAGATGCAGATCAACGCTTTACCGGCCCAGTCCCCGACATTGCGCAGCAGATTGCCAGAACGCTCGGGTTGACCCTGCGCTACAAGGTTTACCCCTCCTACGTGGATGCGCTAACCGGGCTTGGCCACGGCGCAATCGACATACTGGTGAACGACCAGCCAAGCGAACAATGGCGATCCAATATTGTCTCCCTCCCGTTTTTGCTCTCCATGCCGCGCGGCGTGCTGCTCAACAATGGCAAAACGAAGTTGTCACGACAGGATGCCCATGGTTTGCACTGGGTCTGTGTCACGGGAGTCAATGCTTGCAGTGAATTGAAAAAATTGGGATTTCTCCGTGTGACCGAGGCCGAGAGTCGCAGCGAAGCAGCCTTTATGCTCAAAAAGCGCATGGCTGACGCCTATCTTGCCGACATGCCGTCACTGGTGATGGTAAAAGATCAGCACCCCAAGGCTGGCTTCACCATTGCCACTCCGGAATGGGTAAGCGGCACGTCTCTCTCCATCAATATGCACAAGAGCGACCCGGCACTGGTCAGCCTGGTGAGCAAGGCATTCAACGAGATACCGGTTGAAGATCGTCGTCATATGCTGGCCGCCACCACGACTAGCCAACATGCGGACTCAGGAGCGGTGAAGTCTGTGCAGTTTACCCCTGAGGAGCAGGAGTGGCTCAACCAGCATCCTGAGCTGACTTACGGCGTCTCTCCGGACTGGACCTCCATGAGCGAATTCAATTACCGGGGCAGGCTGGTCGGTTATGTGGCAGACCTGATGGCGCTGATGCAGCAAGTCTCCGGGCTGAAGTTCTCTCTGGTTCGCACCAATAGCTGGGGGGAAACCCAGAATATGCTGAAGCTGCGGCAGATCGACTTTATTCCGGCCATCTCCCCCAACCACGATCGCGGCCAGTTTGCGCTGTTCACCCCCGGCTATCTGTTTGTCGATCGGGTAGTCATTGCCCCCAAACGCAGTGCCGATATCACCGATCTCTCACTGCTGCGAGGGAAACGGGTCGGCATGGTGCATGGCTCGCTGGATAAAGATCTACTGACCCACATCGGCGCCCATCCGGTAGAGGTCAACAATGACAACCGCTTGCTGGAACTGCTGGACACGGGCGATGCCGACTACGTGATGGTCACCCTGCCATCCATCAACAAGCGGGTGAGCGAACGCTATCAGGTGGTCTATGCCGGCAAAGACTTGCGCCTGCCGATCGCCATGGCCACGCGCAAAGATCCCATGCTGCAGCGGATCCTCACCAAGGTGCTCTATTCGATACCGCCGGAGGAGCTCAATAAAGTGGAGAGACGCTGGCTCTCCATGAGCGTGCAGACCGGCATCAATAACGAAACAGTGCTGTTCTGGTTCGTAATGAGCGGCGCAGCTGCCACCCTGCTGTTTACCCTGTTCTGGGCCTGGAACCGTACCCTGAAACGGGAGATCGTGCAGCGACAACGGGCCGAGAAGACGCTCAATGAACAGTTGGTTTTCATCCAGACCCTGCTCGACTCCCTACCCAATATGGTGGCGCTGCGGGATCGCGATCATCGCCTGACCCTCAGCAACCGGGCATACCGCGAGCTGTTTGTCGGTGATGGGGAAGAAGGTGATCGCTGGGGCTATATGACCGAGGACGAGCGGCAACAGATGCTGCGCGAGGAGCGTGCGGTCTGGGAAACCGGCGAGATCTTCCAAGGATCGGGTTATACCCAGCGCGATGGGGATGTTCCCCTTCACGTGGTCTACGTCAAGTTGCCCTATCGCGCAGCAGACGGCGCGATTCAGGGGGTGCTGACGGTATTGACCGATGTCAGTGCCCTCAAGGCCGCCGAAAACAAGGTGCGGGAAGTGGAGGGCAGGCTGCGGGACATCACCGACAGCATGCCGGGTCTGGTCTATCAATATCTCTGGCAAGGGGCCGGCAAGGGGAAATTCCTCTATCTGTCCCAAGGCGCCAGCGACATTCTCGGGATGACCCACCAAGAGTTGATGGCAGCCGAGTCTGGCGGCGTGATCCTCGGCTTGAACGACGAGGCGTTGGCAACCTTTATCGATAAGGTGGCCAAACATGCGCAAACCCTTGAGCCGCTCGATATGGAGGTGCTGGTGCCCTCTGTTCAGGGGGAGCGCTATATCCAGATCCGCGGCAACTTTGTGGCGCAACAGGGCCATGATCGCCTGCTCAACGGCGTGGTGCAGGACATCACCGCCATCAAGCAACAGGAGCATGAGCTGCGTGAGGCGCGCGCCGCGGCCGAGCAGGCGATGCAGGCTCGCAGCCTTTTTCTGGCCACCATGAGCCATGAGCTGAGAACCCCCATCTCGGGCATGCACGGCATGCTGGAGCTGCTGCGCATGAGCGAGCTCAATGATGACCAGCGCTATCTGCTGCGCAATGTGGAGAGCTCGGCCAACCACCTGCTCTATCTGGTCAACGATATCCTCGACTTTTCCAAAATCGAGGCGGGTCAGCTGCACCTCAATCGCCAATCCTGCCGTCTGCAACCTGTGGTGTGCGATGTGATCCGCGGCCATGCCGCACTGGCCTACAGCAAGGGGCTGAAGGTCACGCTCCAGTGGGAGGATCAACTCCCCGACCTGGCCGATATCGATCCGGTAAGAGTGGGCCAAGTGATTTCCAATCTGCTCAACAACGCGGTGAAGTTCACCGAGCAGGGCGCCATTTCGATCCAGGCCAGCTATCACGACCAGCAGCTGGTTATCGCGGTGACAGATACCGGCATCGGCATCGCCGAAGAGAAGCAAGCGCAGCTCTTTACCCCGTTCGAGCAGGTGGAATCCGATATCAATCGCCGCTTTGGTGGCACCGGTCTGGGCCTGGCCATCTGTGATCAGCTGGTGAAGAAGATGGGCGGCACCCTGACGGTCAAGAGCCAGCTCGGTGAAGGAGCCTGTTTCCGCTTCAGCATCCCGCTGTTCAATGTCCTGTGGGAACCACCCGCACTTGCGGGCAGCGAATGGTGGTGGCTGGGTAGCGATGCCGTCTTGCAGGCCACCATGGCACGGCTCGGCGCCCGGTTGAGCCCCCTCGATATCCACCAGCTCACCGCCGATCTCGACGGACTGCTGCTGGCCGAGGAGGCCTCACTAGAGTCCCGACTAGGGAGCAATTGGCACACCTTGCTACAGTCCGGCACTCTCAAGGGGGTCATCCTCTCCCCCCGCGAAGCGTTGCGGGGGCGCATGGGCTCGGAGAACTGGTGGCGCCTCGGCCAATCCCCCCTCTATCCCGATCTGTTGCTCGAAAGCTGCCGCGAACTGATCACCGGGCGAGCCGTGACCCCCCATGCCGCCAGCATCGAAAAACTGGGCGGGCGGGTGCTGGTCGCCGATGACCATCTGGTCAATCGCGCCCTGCTGACCCGTCAGCTGGCGATTCTGGGAGTGGAGTGCGAGGTAGTGGAAGATGGCGAGAAGGCGTTGCGCGCCTGGCAAACCCGGAATTTCGCCCTGCTGATCACCGACTGCCACATGCCGCACATGGATGGCTACACCCTGACCCGCCACCTGCGGGAACAAGGGGAGCAAGCCCCCATCATCGGCGTCACTGCCGATACCTCGGAGGAAGCGGCAGCCAATATGACGGCAGCCGGCATGAACGACATGCTGTGCAAACCCTATTCGCTGGAGTCACTGCGCCAGATGCTGCTGCGGTGGTTGCCCGCGACTACGATCACAGAGAGAGTGCCCGCACGACAGGCCATCAATCTCGACATGATCGGTCGCTGGCAAGATCTGTTTGGCGATGAAGGGATTGCCAAAAGCATGGCAAGGGAGTATCTGGCCTCCAACCGGAAAGATTGCCACGCTATGATGAACGCGCTCTCCTCCGATGATAGCCAGGAGCTGGTGGAGATCGCCCACCGCATCAAAGGGGCAGCCAGAATGGTCGGGGAGCTCTCCTTGGCCGAGCAGGCGGCGCAACTGGAATCGGCGGCCCGCCTCAAACAGTTGAGCGAGCTCGCGCTGCTGACACAGAGAGTGGAAGAACAGATGAACAATATTGAACGTGAAATGGGATTGTGGCTCGATGAGTAGAACGGCAGACGAGTTGGTCATCATGGTGGTCGAGGATCACGGGTTTCAACGCAAGACCCTGATGCACCAGATCCGGGCGCTCGGTTATCAACAACTGCTGGAGGCCGCAGACGGCATCGAAGCCCTGGCGCTGTGCCAGAGCCACACTGTCGACATCCTGTTCTGCGATCTGCGGATGCCCGGCATGGATGGCATGGCGCTGCTGCGCCGCCTCTCGCTGGGTGGCTTTCGGGGCGGCATCATCCTCTCCAGCGCGCTGGAAGATGACGTGGTGGAGGCCGTGCTGCGCATGAGCGCGGCCTATGGTCTCCATGTGCTGGGTCGCATCGAGAAACCCTCCAGCCCGCAGCGGCTGCGCCAGTTGATCGACTCCTGGGCACCCAAGTCGGCCCCGTCCGGCAAAGAGGATGGTCTCACCTTCTCGGTGGACGAGCTCAAACGCGCCCTCGACAACGACCAGTTGCTGCCCTGGTATCAACCCAAGGTCGGCTTTGCGTCCGGCCAGTGGGTGGGGATGGAGGCGCTGGCCCGCTGGCAGCATCCGGAATACGGGCTGATCTCCCCCGGCATGTTTATCCCGCTGGCGGAAAACAACGGCCTTATCGATCAGCTGACCGATGTCATCATCAACAAGTCGCTGCAGGATTGCCATCTGTGGGGACAGACCGGTCTCTCCCTCAATCTGTCTATGAATCTCTCAACCACCTCGCTGATTGAGGGAGATCTCTGCCACTTCCTGATCAACCAGTGCCAGCGCTGGGGCGTCAATCCCGAGCTGATCACCCTGGAGGTGACCGAAAGCTCGTTTGTCGAGGATATCGGCAAGGCACTGGAGGTGCTGACCCGGCTACGGATGCACGGCTTTGGCCTCTCCATCGATGACTTCGGTACCGGCTACTCCTCGATGCAGCAGCTGGCGCTGCTGCCGTTTACCGAGCTCAAACTTGATCGATCTTTTGTCGATCGCTGCTATGCCGACCCCTCCCGTCTGGCCATCATCGAATCGAGCATCGAGCTAGCCCGCAAGCTGGGGCTGAAATCAGTCGCCGAAGGGGTGGAAGATGTGCAGACCTGGCAACTGCTGGCCAAGCTGGGGTGCGATATCTGTCAGGGCTTTTTTACCGCCCGCCCGATGCCGCGCAGCGAACTGCAGCACTGGCATCAGATCTGGCAAGCCCGACTGCCGACCCTGATATCCGGCTGATCTCCCGCGACCACCCCTTTGGGCCAACAGCGCGCCGATCGACAACGTGAATGGCCGCCTTGGAAAAGGTGGCCATTTTCTTTGTGTCGGGCTCGCCACTCACGCATGCCCGCCCCCGATCCACCAACCTTTTATCCAACCGAGTGCCCCCCTTTGCTCTGCATGCGCCGCATGCCTTTATCAGAGCCACCATTTATGCAAAATAAGTTGCATCACAAATGGTGCTACTGACGGATAACACCTATCGCGAGCGAGAGCAGCCTCTCTTCTACCAGACGCATAAACTGACAATAAGACAATGAATCACCTGCTGTAACAGGAATGGTTCTCAACGATGCGCCGTGCCGATGAGGTAGACAAGACAACCTGAAATCGTTTTCCCTTTTGAACAATAAGCTGTCTAAAATCAAATAAAGTTGTAAATAATCTTTGTTATGGTGAGCGTATAGCAAGCGGCCTCCCTGTCGCTTCCCCTGCTGGCTCCGCCAGATGCAGCATTTTCTGCGCCTTGAAAGCGAGTTTATGACGCCATGATCACCATCACCCTCGATGGGGCTCAGTTGACGGTTGACCCGACCAGAACCCTGCTCCAGATAGCCAAACAGCACCAGACTGATATCCCCTCCCTGTGCGGTGACAACACCAGCGGCCCCAAGACGCCGTGCGATCTCTGCGTGGTCGAGATTGCCGGTCTCGGCATCCGCCGCGCCTGCGAGACGCACCCCGAGGCAGGAATGACGATCACGACCCAAAGCGATGCCCTGCGTGCGCACCGCCAGCAGGCGCTCGGTCGCATCCTCGCAGATCACTACGCCGATTGCGAAGCCCCCTGCCAGCGTGCCTGTCCGGCCGGGGTGGACATTCAATCCTATCTGCACCACATCGCCATGGGGGAGCACGAAGCGGCGATGGCCGTTATAAAACAGACCCTGCCGATGCCCCTCTCCATTGGCCGGGTCTGCCCCGCTTTCTGTGAGGCGGAGTGCCGCCGCGCCTTGGTAGATGAGCCGCTCGCCATTCGCCACCTCAAGCGCCATGCCGCCGATCTCGAGCTGGCAGAGATTGCCCCCTATCAACCGGCAAAGAAGCCCGCCAAGGGCAAGCGGGTGGCAATTATCGGCAGCGGCCCGGGCGGCCTCACCTGCGGTTATTATCTGGGTTACGAAGGGTTCGAGGTCGATCTGTTCGAGGCGATGCCCAAAGCGGGTGGCTGGCTGCGCTACGGCATCCCCGAGTACCGGCTGCCCAAGGCGATCCTCGATCAGGAGATCGACCTGATGTGCCAGAGTGGCATGCGGATCCACACCCAGCAGCGACTGGGCCACCAGATCACCCTCTCGGCGCTGTGCCGCGACTATGATGCGGTCTGTCTGGCGGTTGGCGCTTCCAAGGCGGTGCCGATGGATTACCCGGGCAGCACCCTGGCCGGTTGTTATCTCGGGGTCGATTACCTCAAGGATCGGATGCTGGCCAAGCGGCTCACCACCGGCAAGAAGGTGGCGGTGATCGGCGGCGGCAACACGGCCATCG
This sequence comes from Aeromonas sp. 95A, assembly GCF_051919235.1. Classification (NCBI taxonomy): domain Bacteria; kingdom Pseudomonadati; phylum Pseudomonadota; class Gammaproteobacteria; order Aeromonadales; family Aeromonadaceae; genus Aeromonas; species Aeromonas sp. 95A. The sequence goes on along the minus strand of NZ_JBQBFC010000001.1, from coordinate 4,326,674 downwards.
ACTGCGCCCGTACGGCTGTCAGGCTGGGAGCAGAAACCACCCTTATCTATCGCCGCACCCGTGCCGAGATGCCTGCCGAAGCCTACGAAATCGACGAGGCGGAGCACGAAGGGGTGCGCTTCATGATGCTGACCAATCCGGTAGAGAATCTGCCGGACAGTCGTGGTCGCGTCTGTCAGGTGCGCCTCGAGAAGATGGCCCTCGGCGAGCCGGACGCCTCCGGCCGCCGCCGCCCGGAGCCCACTGGCGAGTTCCTCATTGAAGAGTTTGATACCGTGATTGCGGCGGTGTCACAGCAGCCGGATCTGAGCTTCATGGAAGGGGAATCCCTCACCCTCCCCTTCACCCGCTGGCAGACTTTAGAGTCCCACCCCGAGACCATGCACAGCGGCCACGGCAACCTGTTCGCCATCGGCGATCTGCGCCGCGGGCCTGCCACCGCCATCGAAGCGGTCGCCGATGGTCGCAAGGCCGCGCTGGCCATCGACCAGTTCCTTCACGGTGACATGATCGATCCGGTTCGCCCCTTCAACGCCTGCAAGGCACCCACACTCAAGCAGGTCGATCCCGCCCAGTTTGCTCACCTGAAAAAAGTCGCCCGCAGCATCATGCCCCATCTGGCAGAGCAGGATCGCGAGGGCAGCTTTGCCGAGGTGGAGCGTGGTTTGAGTGATGCCGATGCCCGCAGCGAAGCCAGCCGCTGCCTCGAGTGCGGCTGTCAGGCCAACACCGATTGTGCACTGCGCGACTACGCCACCGAATACAAGGTCGAGCAGAGCGCTCTCGACACCAGCCAGTGCCAGAAGTTTGCAGTGGATAACAGCAGCGAATTTATCGTCTTTGATGCCAACCGCTGCATCGGCTGCGGCCAGTGCGTGCAGACCTGTGGCGAACAGGCGGTACAAGGGGTGCTGCGCTTTGCCAAAAACAACGATGGCACCCTCTCGAACCGGCCGCAGTTCGACACGGGGCTCTCGATGGGCGACTCCCACTGCGTGCAGTGCGGCGCCTGTGTACAAGTCTGCCCCACCGGCGCTCTGGTGGATGCCCGCGACAAGTCGCAGGGACGCACCGAGCTGCTCACGCCGGTCAATACTATTTGCACCTACTGCGGGGTCGGCTGCGGCGTCACCCTCTACGTCGATGAGGCGAACAACCGCATCCGCTATGTGGAGGGGAATCGCAACTCACCGGTCAATCAGGGGCTGCTCTGCGTCAAGGGACGCTTCGGCTTTGACTTTATTCAGAGCGAGGAGCGCCTCACTACCCCGCTTGTCCGTAAAAATGGCGAGCTGGTGCCCGCCAGCTGGCAGGAGGCCATCGCCCTGGTGGCCGAGCGTTTCACCGCCCTGCGCCAGCACTATGGCAGCGATGCGCTGGCGGGTTTTTCGTCGGCCAAAACCACCAACGAAGAAAACTACCTGTTTCAGAAGTTCATGCGCCGGGAGCTTGGCACCAACAACGTGGATCACTGCGCGCGGCTCTGCCACGCCTCCACCGTCACCGGGCTGGAGGCGTCACTCGGCAGCGGCGCCATGACCAACGACATCCCGAGCATTGATCACTCGGATCTCATCTTCATCATCGGCTCCGACACCTCTGCGGCCCACCCCATCATCGGCTCCCATATCAAGCGGGCCGTCACCATGGGCAAGGCGCGGCTGGTAGTGGCCGATCCGAAACGGATCGAGATGGCGGACCATGCCAGCCTCTATCTGGCCCACCGCCCCGGCACCGACGTGATGCTGCTCAACGGCCTGATGCAGCAGATCATCCAGCACGACTGGCACGACAAGGCCTATATCGCCGAGCGGGTGGAAGGGGTCGAGGCGCTGCAAGCGGAGGTGCTCTCCCCCGCCTATGCACCGGACAAGGTGGCCCTCGTCACCGGCGTACCGGCCGAGCAGGTGATCGAGCTCGCGCGCCTTATCGGCACCGCCGAACGCACCGCCGTCTACTACTCCATGGGGATCACCCAGCACACCACCGGCCACGACAATGTGCGAGCCATTGCCAACCTGCAACTGCTGTGCGGCAACATCGGCATCGAAGGGGGCGGCATCAACCCGCTGCGGGGCCAATCCAACGTGCAGGGTGCCTGTGACATGGGGGCGCTGCCCAACTGCCTGCCCGGCTATCAGAAGGTGGCCAACCCCGAGGTACATGCCCGCTTCGCAGCAGCCTGGCAGCAGCCAGACTTGCCGCGCACGCCCGGCCTCACCCTTACCGAGACCATCGATGCCGCCTGCGCGGGCAGCATCAAGGGGCTCTATGTGATGGGGGAAAACCCGGTGCTGAGCGATCCGGATCAGCACCACGTCATCGAGGGGCTCAAGCAGCTGGAGTTTCTGGTGGTGCAGGATATCTTCCTCTCGGAAACTGCCCAGCTGGCCGATGTGGTGCTCCCCTCCTGCTCCTTTGCCGAAAAGAGCGGCCACTTCACCAATACCGAGCGGCGGGTACAGCGCATCTCCCCCGCCCTCAAGGCACCGGGTGAGGCGCGGGAGGATTGGTGGATCATCCAGCAGATCGCCAACGCCATGGGTGGCGACTGGCGCTATCAACACCCGAAGGAGATCACCGCCGAGATCTGCCAAGTCACCCCGCAATACGCTGGCATCCAGTGGGACAAGGTGGGAGCGCAAGGGCTACAGTGGCCCTGCAACGATGCGGCGCCCGAAGGCACTCGCCTGCTCCACGGCAAGCAGTTCACCCGCGGCAAGGGGGAGATGGTCGCGACCCCGTTCCGCTATGCCGCCGAACTGCCCGACGAGACCTATCCCATCGTGCTCACCACCGGCCGCCTGCTGGAGCAGTTTCACACCGGCACCATGACCCGCAAGACCAAGGGGCTCGACAAGCTGGCCGGCCCGCGGGTGATGATGAGCGTGGCGGATGCGCAGCGGTTGGGGATCAGCAACAGCGAGCGGGTGAAAGTCACCAGTCGCCGCGGCCATATCGAACTGCCCGCCTTCGTGACCAAACGGATGCAACCGGGTGTAGTCTTTATCCCGTTCCACTTCGCCGAAGCCCCGGCCAACCGGCTCACCATCAATGCCACCGACCCCCACGCCAAGATCCCCGAGTTCAAGGTAGCTGCGGTGCGCATCGACAAGCTGACCAGCCAACACACCTCGACACAACAACCAGAGATGGAGATAGCCTGACCGGAGATCAGGTAACACGCAGGATAATCCGCAATAAAAAGAGCCACCCGACGGGTGGCTCTTTGCGTTCACCAATATCACAAGCCAGATCATTATCAGCCCCCGGATGCCACTGTCAGGGTCATACCGATACTCATGCGGTCACCTCTGGCGAGTAGCCGCAAACCGGGGTGACCGGCCAGGTGGTGGGCATTGGCGGCATGACTCTGGGGCTCCAGACAGACGAAGCCACTCCCCTCATCGGGCTGATAGAGCATCAGGAAGGCACACTCGCTTGAAACCAGCAGCCGCTGCTGGCGGGCAGGATGGTCAAGCTCGGCCTGACCGCGCCAGCCACCGTAACAGTGGTTGAGCCACCCTTGCGGGCGAGCCCACTGACGAAAGTCGTGGTGGGGCGCCAGCTTGCTCGACCAGTCGATCGGCAGATGATCTGCTCCCTCTTGCCAGACGCCGCTCGCCAGAAAACAGATGCGGGTATGCTCGTCGCGCCAGAAGAAGGGGTGAAAACCCGCGCCGTAGAGACAGGGGCTCTCCCCGAGATGGGTCAGGCTGATCCGCGCCACCAGGCTCGCCCCCTGCAACCGATAGTCTATCTCCGCCAGATAGTGAAAGGGACCATTCTGGCTGTTGAGCTGCAAAGTCACCGAGCTGTCGGTCAACGCCACCGGTTGCCATCGCTGTAGCCAGCCATCCCCATGCAAAAAGAAATCGGGATCGAGCTCACTCGCGGGCAATGCACACGCCTCTCCCCACAACTCAAAACGGTTGCCTGCGACCCGGTTGGCCAGCGGCAACATGGGAAACAGCGCGCTCTGGCCGGGATGCCAGGGCTGCGCCGGGTCAGTGTCGCGCAACAGCGGGCGCCCCTGCTCATCCTCCAGCCCCAGCAGACAGGCCCCTTGTGCAGAGACCCGCATCCGAAGATGCGGGTTGCCCAATGTGTAAACCGTCATGCCGAGGCGCTCGCCTTGGTCGGCGTCAGTTCGACCTTGCCCTGGGCCAGTTGGGCTTCCAGTGCCTCCAGCGTCACCCCTTTGGTCTCGGGCACCTTGCGATAGATAAAGATGAGACCGGCAAAACAGATAAGGCCATAGAGCAGGAAGCTGCCCGCAGCCCCCAACCCGGCATTGAGCAGCGGGAAGGTGTAGGTCAGCACGAAGCAGGCGATCCAGAGCGCCAGCGTACCGGCCGACATCGCCAGCCCACGCACCCGATTCGGGAAGATCTCCGAGAGCAGCACCCAGGTGACCGGCGCCAGGGTCAAGGCATAGATGGCGATGGCCGCCAATACCAGCAGCAACACTGGCAGCCCCAGTACGCCTGTGGCGTAGGCCGCCGCCATCATGCCGTAGATAATGGTCAGGCCCGCCGAGCCAATCAGCATCAGCTTGCGGCGGCCAATCTTGTCCACCATGGGCAGCGCGATCAGGGTAAACAGCAAGTTGATAAGACCGGTGGCGACGATGGATTTGAGGGTGCTGTTGATGTCAAACCCTGCGGAGGCAAAGATCTCCTGCGCATAGTTGAAGATGACGTTGATGCCGCACCACTGCTGGAACACCGCCAGCACAATCCCGATGATGAGGATCGGCCGCACCGAGGGTTTGCCCAGCTCCGCCAGCGAGACCTTATGGGTCTCGCCCACCAGAGTCTGGCGGATATCGGCCAGGGTCTGCTTGGCATAGGCATCCCCGCCAATCTTGCCGAGCATGCGGGAGGCTTTCTCATACTGACCATCTTTGGCCAACCAGCGCGGCGACTCCGGCACGAAGAACATCAACACCAGAAACGCCAACGCAGGTACCAGTTCGGCACCGAACATCCAGCGCCAGCCGGACTGTCCATTCCAGGTCGCCAGAATATCGGCCTGCGTCGCATTGCTTGCCACCGGATCGGCGATCATCAGATTCACCAGCTGAGCCGCCAGCACACCGATGACGATGGTGAGCTGGTTGATGGCCACGAACTTGCCGCGCTTGTTGGCCGGGCTGATCTCGGCGATGTACATGGGCGAGAGCGCAGAGGCCAGGCCGATGCCGATCCCGCCGATGATGCGATAAACCACAAACAGATCGAAGTTGCTGGCCGCAGCCGTGCCCCACGCCGAGATGGTGAAGAGGATGGCGGCCAGGATCAGCGGCTTCTTGCGACCGAAGCGATCGGCTGACCAGCCGGAGATGGCGGCCCCCAGCACACAGCCCACCAGCGCCGAGCTCATGGCCCAGCCGGACTGGGCCGGATCCGTGATGGCGAAATAGGCCTCATAGAAGGGCTTGGCCCCGCCAATCACGACCCAGTCATAACCAAACAGCAGGCCACCGCAGGCGGCCACCAAACAGATCATCCAGATGTAGCTCATATTGAGCCCATTCGTATCCAATTGATTTTTCGTGCGTTCCATGACTCATCCTTTCTATCTTGTCGATTGTAGGGTGCAGTGGCGCCCCTCACCGTGGCGGGGCGCCGGTTTTTGTTATGAGAGTTATGAGTGGAGTGACAGCTCGCGGCAGATCAGGGCAAAGAGGTGTCCCTTGTCGTGAGCCGGGTTAAGGGTGAGCAGCTCTCGCAAGGTCTGTTCACAACCATCCAGCTGACCCAGCCCTAACAGACCGAGTGCTCTGACCAGCAGACAGTGCTGGCGATGTTTGTGCTGCGGGTCGTCATCCAGCACGATGAGATCCGGCAGTGAGACGGCGAAGAAGTCCGCCTCGATCGACTCGCCCATCGCCTGCTCGGCCCAGCCGACCATTCCTTCAAAGAGACGCTGCGCCTCCGCAACCCGACCAAGACGTGCCAGCGCCATACCCTGATAGAAGAGATAATCCACCGGCTGATCGTTGTAGTAGCGGCTGGCCCCCAGCGAACCCTGACCCAGACAGGCCAGTTGCAGGCACTGGGCCGCCAGACTCTGGTTGTCACAGGCCAGATGGCAGAGCGCCAACAGGTAATGGATATCGTTGTCGGTCTGTCCAACCAGACGTCCCTCCCCCAGATTGAGGGGGTAGTGCAACGCCTGTTGCAGCAACGGAATAGCCTGCTCGTGGCGCCCCTGAATCATCAACGCCAACGCCCGGCGTTGCTGATTGATGAGGTACTGACCGGTCACCTTACCCTCGCCCCCCTCCCAGGGGTGGAATTCGCGCAGCCGCAAGATCTCTGCCGCCGCCTCCAGCTGGCCGGTGATGTGATAGAGGCTGAGCAGTTCAGCGGTCAGATCGTCGCGCTTGAGGACCACCTCACGATGCGCCTCCAGCAGCACCAACCGCTCGCTTGGCGCCATGGCGCAGCGCTTGTGCAGCTGATCCAGTTCAAACAACAAGCGGGCATCATCCGGCTTGAGGGCAAAGGACCGGCTCAGGCACTGCTCGGCCGCCACCGGATCGCCGCTCTTGTTGAAGTGATAGATGCCAAGGTTGCGCCATGCCGGGGCAAACCCGGGCGCCTGCTCGCACACCTGCTGCCATAGTGCGATAGCTTGCGGGTAGCTGCGCTTGCTGTAGTGGAAGCAGCCCAGCAGGTAGCTGGCAAACCAGCTGTGTGGCAGTTGCGCCAGCATGGCCACCTCGCCAAGGGTATTGGGGAAGCGCACCTTGCGGCCAAAGGCCTGCTCGGCCCGTTGCAGCAGGGCATCCTGCGCCTCACCTTCCGGCAACAATGCAGCCTGGAACAGCAGCGGCAGGGTCTCCTCCACCGGCAGTGTTGAGAGCAGTTGCTGCGCCAGCTCGGGGCGTCCCAGCGCCAGCAGATCGTTTGCAAGGAAGCAGAGATTCACCCCGCGCCCGTTGCACAGGGTGCGCAGCGCCTCGAGATCGGTCGGCTGCTCGCTTGCCAGCCAGCGCAAGAAGGCCAGCTGATAGTGAAGTGGATAACGAACGCGCTGCTCGTCGATATAGGCGATGGCCGCCTCCTGCTCACCAGATTCCAGCAGCGCCAACCCCTTGAGGGCGATAGCGCCGTAGTGGGTACCGTTGACGGCGAGGCTGCGCTCGACAAATTGCAGCGCTTGCAAGGCATCGCGGCGCACCATGGCGATACGGGCCAGCCCGAGGAAGCCGCTGTCGCGGCAGTTACCGCTCCAGGTCGCCTTGTAGAAGTCATCGAAAGCGGCATCGAACTGCCCCAGACGCTCCTCGATGTGGCCGCGCAGCAAGCTCGCCTTGCCACACTGGGGGTTCTTGTTGAGGCGATGGGCACGGACCAGCGCCTGATTGACGTAGGTCAGCGCCTGCTCATAGTTGGCACGGTTGTACTCCAGCGTTGCCAGCGCCAGGTTGCAGCGATAGTCGCCGCCATCCAGCTCCAGTGCCCGCAGGTAGTAATCAAAGGGCGAACGGCTGGCGTGCAGATACTGCTCAAGATGCTGGCCGATGAAGTAGAGCTCGTCGACCGAGTCGAGATTGACGGCGGGCTCCGGCGCGGTGGCAGGATCAGGCAGGGCTTCGCCTGCGGGCTGATGCTCGAGATAGCTCAGGATCGGCTGGCCCTGCTCATCCAGCAGGCGTACCTGCAAGCGTCCCTCGCTGGTGATGGCCTGCGACTCAAGCCAGGCCTGACCCGGCTGCAAATCCAGAGGTTGCGTAAACCGCACGCCCCCCTCGTCGCTTACCTCGAACCGGGCCCCGCGAAGTGGCGCTACCGCATAGACCCCGCAGACGAGGCCGTCATCGCTGCGCTCCAGCTTGATGGCGGCGCGGGTGTTGGCATTTTGCAGGGTGCCGAGGGTGTTGTAGGGCAGGAAGTTCTGCACAAACACCTTCTCCTCCCCCGCATCCAGCCAGGTAAAGTCAGGCTGGTTGTCGGTATAGACCCCGGTCATCAGCTCGATGTAGGGGCCGTTGTCATCGGTCAGGTTGCGATCCCAGGCCAGACCGAAGTCACAGTTGCCCCAGCTCCACTGCTTCTTGCCCGGCGAAACGTGGTGATCCGCCACGTGCAACAGGCCGCCCTGCTCGTCATGGCAGTAGGCACCGACAAAGTCGTAGTCAGACTTGTCCGCCATATAGGAAGTGGGTACCGGAATATTGCGGTAACGGGAGATATCGACCCCGGCGGAGTAGTCCACCTTGTAGTAGGTGCCGCGGGCGATGGGGAAGGCACTGACGTCGCGCTTGCCGTGGTCATAGACGGCGGTCACATCGGGCGGGAAGACGCTCTGGTGGGCATCGCCCCCTTTCACCGCCGGGTTGGACCACCAGAGGAAGTGGCGCGGCGTGTCGTTCCCGTTGAACACCTTGCCAGTGATTTCGATGAGCGCCTTGTCGGGATAGAGGGTAAAGCCCGCCATCACCTGCAGACCACGCATCGGCTCCACCTCGCCGAGCCAGACGGTCTTGGCGCCCCCCTCCCGCTCCGTAATGGTGAAATCCACCGGCATAAAGGTGGTGGGCCTGTGGTGCTGGGGCCAGTTGAACTCGATGCCGCCGGAGATCCAGGGCCCCACCAGCCCCACCAGCGCCGGTTTGATCACCTCGTTGTAATAGACGAAGTCGCGATTCATCACCTTGTCGTAGGCACGGTGGATACGGCCACCCAACTCCGGCAGCAGCATCACCTTGATAAAGTCGTTCTCCAGCCAGACCGCCTGATAGGACTTCATCTGCTTCTGGCCGGTGAGGGTGTCGATCACCCCATAGGGATAGACAGCCCCCGAGGAGCCCTGATAGACCCGCTTCTCGAGAAACATGGGGTTGGGATCTTCGGCGCCTACCTCGTAGGTCGGCAGTGAGATGGTCTCTACCCAGACCTTGACATCAGCTCTCATTAATCTCGCCTCACTCAACATTTGTTAGTAAAGTTTTCAGTGAGACCAGATTAGAATGGTTAAACCTGCATTAATTGCTGAAAGATCACGCAATACAGTAAGCGGAGTTTAGTGAAGCGATGAGCATAGGGTTGAACAACCAGAAGGTCCGCCACCACAACAAGCAGGTGCTGCTTGCCCTGCTCTATCAGTTAAAAGAGGCGAGCAAGTCCACCCTGGCGCGCCACTGCGAGCTCTCCATTCCGGCGGTCAGCAAGATCCTTGACGAGTTGGTGGCCGATGGCGCCATCAGCCACAGCGATCAGAACCTCTCCCAGCGCGGCATCAATGGCGGCAGCTACCGCATTGCCAGCGGCCAAGGGGCCATTCTTTGCCTCAATATCAGCCCCACCCATCTGGAGAGCATCCTGGTGGATAACCTGATCACCCCGCTGGGTGAGTTCAGCGACCAGAAGATTGCCCCACAAACCCCCGATGAGCTGCTGCACCTGATTGAAGCGCACTACTACCAGCACAAGCGCCGCCACAAGGGACTGGCGATCCGGCTGGCCTTGGCGGTACACGGTCAGGTCAACCCGGCGACCGGGGTATCGCAAACCATGCCGCAAGCCCCTTGGCACGCGCCGGTCGAGCTCAAGTACCTGCTGGAGGAGCGGCTAGGTTGCGAGGTGATGGTGGATAACGACTGCATCATGCTGGCGCTGGCCCAGAAGTGGCAGGACCGGGAAGGGAACGGGGATTTTTGCGTCATCAACGTCGATTACGGTATCGGCTCGGCCTTTATCATCAACGACCAGATCTACCGAGGATCCCTGTTTGGCAGCGGCCAGATAGGGCACACCATCATCAATCCGGACGGCAGCGCCTGTGCATGCGGCCGCTATGGCTGCCTGGAGACAGTCGCCTCGTTGTTTGCCATCAAGAAACGGGCCCGGGTCTTTCTCAAACAACAAGCCAGTGCCGACAACCCGGCGCAGACTGGTGTAGAGCTGGAGACCGCCCAACTGCTTGCGCTCTACCATCAGGGGGATGCAATGATCCGCGCCCTGGTGGACGAAGGGGCCCGCGCCATTGGCCTGAGCCTCTACAACTTCCTCAATATCCTCAACATCAACCGCATCTGGCTCTATGGCCGCAGCTGCCACTTTGGTGAAACCTGGCTGCAAACCATCGTCAGTCAGACCGGCGCCAACCCGTTCGACTGCAGCGATGCGGTCAACGCCACCCATATCCGTTTCGGCCAGCTCAGCCGCGCCCAGCAGGTGATGGGGATTGGCTACCTCTATGTGGAGCGAGCCTTGGCAAAAGCCATGTAAAAAGGGCAGGTTTCACAAATGAAACATGCCCTCACGATCTGGTGCCGATAAGGGGAATCGAACTCCTGACCTTCGCATTACGAAGTCAATAAACTGACGTTTAATCCTGTCTTGATAAATCCAACAAACAAATTAATTCACATTAAATTCAATGATTTAAATACACATCAAATTCACTCTTGTCCAACGACATACAACCCTATACGATGCCAAATGTGGTACCCCATGTGGTACCCCAATACGAGGTTTTAGGATGATTTCTCAAGATCGACAAGTCGCGGCAGCAGAGCTTAAAGAAGGTGCAACCGCAACCCGATTTGCTATCAGCTCTAAACATGGTAACGGGTTATCACTCGAGGTTCGGGCCGGTAAGCAAAAACGCTTCGTGTATAGATTTAGGCTACTTGGCAAGCAACAAACCATGGTACTTGGACTATACCCTGCGATGGGACTTGCTCAAGCTCGTGAGCGACATTGTGTTGCGGTGGGGCAAGTCAAACAGGGCATCGATCCCCGTCAGGTTGTTGCAGAAGCTAAACAAAAGAACGAACAGATGCTCGTGCTTGATGAACTGTTTGAGCAATGGCTTAGCCACAAGGCCAGCGTAAAACGCCGTGATGGCGTTCGATCAGAGATTAGCCTTCGAACCGTCACTGATTATCGTCGAATCTACCAAACACACTTGCAAAAGGTCCTTGGTAAATATCGAGTTTGCGATATCACCATGGCCGTCCTCCACCAACACTATCAGAAGCTACAGAAGGTCTCTCTGGAAGGGCTTCGCAAAGCAATGGGGATAATGAACCAGGTGATGGAGGAGGCTATGCGACGACAGCTTATCGAGATGAGCCCCACGTTGGCACTCAAACCCAAAGTGTACAATGCGACCCCCAATCCACCTCGAGATCGCTGGCTACCAATCTCTGAATTACGAGCCTTGTGGCATGCATTAGAAGAGGGCGTTGAAGGTGGCGGAGCGTTAACAGCTGGTGGCCGTGGCATTGCTACGACTTCTGTTCTTTCTGGAAGTGTCGCCAATGCAATTAAAATCGTCATATTGAGCGCGGTTCGTCGAGGTGAAGTGATATCGATGCAATGGGCACACTTGGATGGTGATCGCTGGACGATCCCGGAAACCAAGAATGGGCGCCCGCATGTGGTGACCTTGTCGCCTTTGGCTCAGGAAATCATTTCAGAGCAGCGAATTATAACCTCCTCTACCAGTCCATATGTGTTCGAATCCACGACGAAGCTGGGTCATGCCATCACTGGTGACGCACTTATGCGTGCCCTTGACCGGCTACAGAAGCGTAAGCTGGCTGAACTTGAGCCTTTTAGCGTACACGACCTGCGGCGCAGTGTTGCAAACTGCTGTGGAATTGAACTTGGTGCAGGACCTCTAGAGATAGAGCATATGCTGAACCACCAGATCAGTGACAAACTCCTGCGAACTTATCAGGCGGGTGCTTTACGTAACCCTGAAAAACTGAGGAGTTTATTTCTTCGGTGGGGGGATATTGTGAAACATCAAATAGCCCAACATGAAGTAGAAAAATCACCTGATGTTATGGGGAACGTAATCCAAGGGACATTCGGTAAACGCTGAGTTTTCAGCTCAATCAGACCTAAGAAGGAAGCGGCCGATGGCCGCTTCCTTCTATGAGCCTGTTTAGCCTGATATGCTACGCAGCCACCTGATGGGCACATAGCTGATGCGGCGCCTGCCCTGGCCATTAGCCCTGCCTGTCAGGTGGTCTGTTGCAGGTGCTCCTGATAGACCTTCTGCCACTTGGAATGCTCAGCCTTATCGCCTCTGGCCAGCCAGAAAGCACAGATATGAGCAATACTTCGCTCGAGCCATGAAAGTATAACGCCAAAAGCTGCGAATTTAGTTTTTTAGCGTGCTTGAGTAATCCATTGCTAAATTTTGTGGATTTACTTTCATCCTTAGGCTGTTGCTAAAATTTATATTTAGATCTATTCCTTACTGGCTTGCGTTGCGCTCCCTTACCAAAAGAACGTGCTTTTTTACCATTTGGAAGGATTGTGTCCACATGGGCTAAAATATCCTGCCTAAATAGAGATTCTAACTCTTCATATAAAGCATGACTACTATTACCACCATCCATCAAATTAAACTCATACCGATCTCCAGGATAAGCAAAAACATCCCCTTCGCCGTCTTTTATGATAGTACTTTTCCAGAGCTGCCCGATCGTCTCTCTTATGTCAAGTTTATGCTCCCACCCTCGACCTAAAAACAAAAAAACATGCATGTAGTATCCTCTGACAGAGCAATAGTCCAACTTCCAAATATATCCATCTACATGCCTAAACAATGGATTTCTCGAGCAGTTTATGAAAAGCTTGCGCCGTCCTTCTACTAACTCTTCTAGCTTATCTTTGAAACCTTCGGTTTGGGAAGCAATTTTCAATGGTTCCTTATCCAAGCCTTTTGTTTCAGGCTGTGTAGCTACATTGCTTGACTCAATATGGATGTCATCATCTTTAGCATACATATTCTCTATTTTTTGTTTGAAACCCAAGCTAAACCTGACCACATAACGAGCTTTCCCTTCTTCTTTTTCTTTTACGTAGCCAAATATGGATTTAATATTTTGCTCAACATTAAACACTCTCACCCTTACACTTTCTTTATAGCTATTCGAGTCAAAGACAACGTTAAGAAAGCTTACCACCCCACCAATAACATCATCTGAGTAATATTCATTGAAATCAGTATCGCAACCAATTGACAGCCTATGAAACTTTATAGCTTTAATAAAATATGGCACTGCAGGGTGCACATTGAAACGCCTCTCAAAATCTTCATCTGAAATAAATGCATTAATATTTGATGAAATTAACCTTCTAAGTATTTTTCTAATCTCTTTCTTCTGTACCGCACTATACACAGGCAATAAATCTTTTTGACTTGCCATTCTATCCTTTATTAGTTCGAATGCTTTATTAACACTCTGCTCATCTTCCAAATTACTTATTTCAAAAATCCGCCGACCAATCATAGGCAAGTGGTAATAACTGTATTCTCGAATAGTCCCAATATATCTAAGCAACATAAAAATTTGTTCAAAGAAATCAGCGTCACCCGAAACAATCCGACTTTTTTTCAGGTAATGGCGTCTATTCACCCCAAGAGATTTTATAAAACGAAGTCTATAGTCATCAATTTCAGATGTTTTGAGCATAAAACCTCTACTGATCGTAGCTGCAATATGGGCATATGTCCTATTTCTTTTGGCTGCTTTCAGTAGGGAGTCACTATATTCATAAATTGAAAACTTTTTAAGTATCTCTTCTGTTTCTCCCTTATCTACCTTCCTCCTTTCTTCTTTTGCTATCACATCAATTTCGTCAGTCATGAGTATTCTCCTTTTACGCCTCTAGCTGTGATGATGAATTACTTGTCTATCAAATAACCATAACTCCTGCTGAATATCACGATAAAAATGCAAAGAAGTAAATGTCGGACTTCCAGATGTCCGTCTTGCACACTTAGCTACAAATCATGATACATAACCATGATCACACTTAACATGGTAAGTGACTTTGCATGGCAAAGCGAAGCTCATCTGAATTTTCACTCATTCTCCATGGGCTATGTGCATGCTCCTACCTATGGCTACTACTCCGGCTATCGCTACCTATGTGCACCGAGAGGTGTGACCATTCCAAACCATAGAAAGTTACCAATATGAAGGCACATACTTGTATTTGGCATCATGACCACTCAGCTCGCTGAACTACCATCTTTTTTTTCACTGGCCCGCTCTTCTGATGAAACAACCCACTACATCATCAGGAGTACACACCATGAACAACACTATCAAAGTCCTGCGCATTAAGGACCTCACCAACAAGATTGGCATGGCTAGGTCTACTATCTATGACTGGCTTAACCCCAAGTCTCCTCGTTATGACGAGACATTCCCCAAACCCTTCAAGATAGGTCAGTCCTCTATTGGCTGGTTTGAGCACGATGTTGACAGCTGGCTTATTGGTAGAAGCCAGTCTTGAATGTACTTTTCCATCCCTAGTGAGCTCCATAACTTCCAGTGTTATAAGTCATGCCTTGATAGGATAATGGATTAGGGAAATAACCATTCTTTCTTATATATGTTTTTTGGTATTTTCGTAGGTGAGGCAGGCGTATCACGTTTAGGTATATTTATTATTTAATATCACTTCTATTCAATACTATTCCTACGCTATGTACAGCCACCCCATATACAACCAATAACCATTACCACTATCGCGTACCATTACACCACTCCCATGTGGTGGTCATGCTACCACCAGCATAGTTAGCCAATACCACTCCACTAATCGCCCCTATATGCGCGTGTGTCTATCACACAGCGTAGGGTTACTCCTGCCTAAGCGAGGCCATCATGTTTAATTCAGTCAGGCTATTAGATATCCTATCCATAACAGACCTGCTCCAAAATACAACGTTCCCTATTGTCAGGGCTGTTGATTCAGCCCCTGGTAAGTCACGCATCACTTGCATTGACCGTAGGCTATCAACCCAACTGTTTAATGCGTTGGATACCGTGTGTGATTATTTTTATTGTCATGAGGAGGTATCTTCAGCGCATCCAACGGTAGCGCTATTCCTAACGCATATGCGAGAGGTTTATGGATTGCACCTCATCCATGAGAGATCTCTCGATAGTGATGTCGGTGACGAATTAGCCAGGGATATCAATAACGTTCTGTATGCGTTTCTAAGAGAATTCAAGAGTAAGGCGCACCGTAAGTGCCTCAAGAACCTTAAACGCGTTGAAAGCCGCAATCAGCTCAGTATAGCGACGTATGTTAATAGCCTATTCGACCAGCATGCCAAACTATTAGTCATCCGATTGGATATCGGCTATCACGAAGACTACTACGACCAGCTCACGTTAGACCTCGTGACGAATGACCGGAATGGTTACCTTCGTCGAGTACAGAACAATTATCCTGCATTGGTAGGCTATATCTGGAAACTGGAGTACGGTGTTGATAGACGTTTTCACACCCATATTACGTTCATTTTTAATGGGGCTATTCACCAACGAGATATCTCGCTGAGTAGAGCGCTGGGGGAGCGGTGGGAGGATATAACCGACAATAGCGGGGTCTATTACAACTGCCAAGTCAGGCGGGAGGAATATCGGGGATGGGGCACTGATGGGATTGGGATGGTTCACTACAGCGATACAACCAAGCGCATAAACCTGATTAATGCGCTGAGTTATCTGACCAAGCTGGATACGCAAATATTGGCGATATTGCCAGCCAGACGCCGGACCTTCGGACGCATGGAGACACCATCGTCCCAACCTCGCCTTGGCAGACCAAGGGTACCCAAAATACACCTAGCCTAAACACAAGGAGCGGGCATAATCATTATGCCCACCCCTGTTTATTATTGCTTCAGACAACAGCCTGTATTAGGGGAGATAGAAGAGTGATGTCAGTTCTGTGCTGATCGGGCTGTTGTCAGGATGCGATGGCATTATCTCCTGCATGTAAGCCCACCACTGCTGGCAGATGGCCGTGCTGGCCACCTCGCGCCAGCGTCCCTCATCTTCAATCTCGACGTAACCAAACAGCTGACAGCTCTCCGGGTGGAGAAAGATGCTGTAGTTGCTGGCCCCGTGCGCCTTCAGGGTTGCTGCCAGCTCGGGCCAGAGTTCATCGTGACGGCGACGGTATTCCACCTCGCAGCCGTAACCGTTCACCGGGACTGGGTTGACTTTCGCCTCAGAGGACTGTCAGCCCCAAAGTGGCAGAGGAATTTTCTGCCTTACCGGCTTATTGGCACGATGAAATGGATGATTCATCTACGACCTACAAGAAGATACAGCTGTCAATATGTCCCCGGTGAACAGTTACTCGCAGCCTAGGTGCACCGACATCAGGAATGCCTTGCGGATCATCTTGTCACTCCTTATGCCATGCCCATGCCGACCAGATTGGCGGCACCGACGATAACTACAGAGGAAACGAACCGGATGGGTACCAACCCCTTTCCATTTCGTCATCAACAGCCCCACGATACCGCCACACAACACATAACCGCTCGTGTGCGACATCCAGTTCACGAAGGACAGATAGTCTGGAATGCTGGCTTCACCCTAGGCATAAAAGAAGAACTGCAGATACCACATGATGCCACCGACCGCGGCCAGCAAGCCATTGAGCAGCAACCTCCACGCTGGCTGGGCTAGATCATTGCGCAGTGACAGTTCGGGAGCGCGTTGCCAGCCGAATGAAGCACTAGGCCATGTTGACGATGGCCCCACTGCCCATAATGATGCCGTAGCTCGGCAAGACGGCGTTGACAGTAGAGCTGGTTGATATCCAGTGCCAGCGATGCCTACCGAATGGTGGCTGCTGCTTTCAGACCGAAGGCAAATCCCGAGGGAAAAATTCCGCACATCACTGCCATCAACAACCCTTTCTTCAGGTTGAATTCTTGGGTAGTTGTGTCCAAGGCACTTTCTTTCTGATGCCCAGCCTAGGTGACTAGGCCTACACCGATCAATGCGACAAATACACCAATCTGGCCACTGACAGTTGTGAGTAGGTGACCTAATTCGCTGCGCAATATGGGTGGCATCAGGGTCCCCACAACCAGCGTCAAGCCTTTAACGATTCCCATGCCCAGAGACATTCCCAAGGTGCTGTCGGCACATTCCACCTGTTTGGTCGATTAAAAATCGATGGCCATCAGTACCCTTGGGCGGATTAACGATCACATCGCGCAACTCGAGGCACTGGAAGGTAGCCCCTAAAATACCTGATGGGCTTAAGCATCGGTGCAGGGTGTTCACCTTGGCCGGAATGGCTGTTCAACTTCGTCGAAATACGCAACTGAACTCGCAAGACTCTTGGACGACACCATTTGTCGCCCCTATAAGGACAATAACAGCAAGAGTGGAGTCTCTTATGAAGTAATGACCGGAACATTCGTAGTCCTACAGAAAGACTAGGCCTTCTATCGCGAATATAATGGCCCCAAACGAGATGCCAAGAACAGTCTTGGCCATGTAAGGTAGTTGCTATGTCTCAAACAAAAGACACGCTGTTGCGCCATTTTGCATTACTGCGGCTGATTCCCACCGAGCCACAGCGTATTGCTACAACGACACTTTTGGAAAAGCTCCGAGATAAAGGTTTTACTGTGACGCTGCGCTCCGTGCAGCGAGATTTGAATAGTTTATCAATCCCCTTTTCACTACAGTGCGATGACAGTGAGCTTCCCTTTCGCTGGAGTTTCACTCGCGACGCGCCACTGAAACTGGAAGACATGGATACCCCTACAGCGCTGGCGCTTTATTTCTCCGAAAGGCATCTGACCACTTTGCTCCCACAAGCAGTGCTGGACCAGCTAGCCCCTCAATTCAGGCGCGCCCGAAACTTTTTACGCGTTCTTGGCAATAACGATTTGGCGGATTGGGCAAAGAGGGTCAGAGCGATTCCTAGTGGCAAAGTCTTGATTCCTGCCGACATTGTGCCTCAGGTCTGGGAAGACGTTTCAACCGGCTTGTTGGAACACCGAATACTGGAAGTGGCTTACCAGAGCCGTAGCAAAAATGAGCTCAAACATTTCCGTCTGCATCCTGCAGGGCTAGTGTCACGACATGCCATTAATTATCTGGTGGCGTCGGTGGATGGCTACGACGATCTTCGACAGTTTGCCCTGCATCGCATATGTGAGATCCGGGTGCTAGATGACGCTGCAGATTTACACGCCACATTCGACATCGATGACTATATCGACACTGGGATTTTTAGCCATCGACAAACCGATGTTCAGACTGAATTGATTGCTGACGTACACCCGCAGATTGCCATCCTGCTCAACGAGACTCCGCTTAGCACAGTTCAGAGCCTTAGCGATCTCCCCAACCAAGCTTGGAAGCGGTTGCACGCACAGGTAACGCTGGATCGAGAAACCTTGTGGTGGATTTTTGGGCTCAACGACAACATTCGGGTCTATGCACCTCAGGTCTGGGTCGATGAAATCCGGCTGAAGTTAAACAACTTAAGGACTCTTTATTCAGAACCAGGTCACCAACCTCACTCGTGATCATGCACCGATCGACCTCTGTATTTCGATGATTAGGGATAATTTTATGAACAACGAACGTAAAAGAGCATTGAACAATTCAATCAGCCTCTGCCCGATCTGGCCTGCTAAAGCATCAGAGCAGATCGGCAACATGCTGCACGAGATCAATCAAGCGAACGCTATTATCGACAAAGTTGCCGGAACTGCACAAAACAGCGCGATAAAGGGCGGATTCGCAGCCGAGACTTGGCACGCGGAATCGTTTAACCTAGACGCAATCCTTAAAGACAAAGACGTTCGGGCCTTCACCGACAACTTCACCAATACGCCACTCACAAAAAACCATACGACCCACGATATCGTTGTGATGAAAGGCGATGAACAATTGCTCGGGGCTCAGCTGAAATACTTCAAAGATGGCGAGGCAACCCAAAAGGCATTCAGGTCCACCAAAGATGGTATCCATCAATATCAGGACAGCGATGCTTTTATCGGCCCTGCAGACCAGATAGAGCAGATCAAGGACGCAGCGGAACGTGACATGCTGCGAAACCAGCAAACTCGTCCAGGGGTATCCAAAGCTGCCGAAAGGGTACGTGAAAAGACTACAGGTAATCTTGACGTAGATGGTGTTCAGTCGACCCCACTAAGCAAGCGGGATGCCGAACATTTAGGTGGCGGGAATAAGACCGGCAAGGAGCTGCATGAAAACATGCAGAACGGTTATCTGAATAAGTCTACTGTCCAGCAAAGCCTGCGCGCAGCGAAATCAGCTGCGGTCATAACCACTGTTATCGCTGGCAGTATCAACACCTTCCAATCGATAAAACGTGTACGAGATGGGGAGATCACTGCGGAACAAGCCACTTTCCAAATTCTGCAAGATACGGCTATCGCCGCTGGAGATAGTGCGCTGAAAGCGGGTGTCGCCACTGCAGCGGTCAGCATGACCGCACGGAAATTGCCAGCAATGTTTGCAGGTACGGCCTTCAAACGAACTTTCGCCAACAACGGCGTGGCTACTGCAGCAGTGTGTGCGGTGGATGTGGTTCAGAACATCGTGCTGTTCGCGGCAGGTAAGATCACCCGCGAAGAACTCGAAACTCGTTCTGGGCACAACTTTTTGCAGTCCGGTGCAGCCGTTGTCGGCAGCTCGGTGGGCGCTGCAGTCGGTGCTCTCGGCGGACCGATTGGCGCATTGGTCGGCGGCATCATCGGTGGTCTGATCACCACAATGGCTATGAGCATCGCCATCGACAATCACATTGAGAAAAACTTCCGCCTGACTCTGGAAGCCACCGAGCTAGTGGCTAGCAACACAATGATTATGCATGACTCTCTGGAATATCTGCAGATGTCGCAGTCTTTCTATGCCGAGTTCCACAGGGGGTTATATCTGTCCGAACGTCACTTCGCAGACCAAGTCCAGACCATGGCAAACCAAAGCACACAGTTGAAGAATCTGATCGATAATCTTTAAGGGATATTATCAATGAACGAAACGATCGAAGCAGCTCCTCATAACATGTTCGAACAGCAACTGAATGCCTCGGAACAGGAAGCGGTCGAGGCTCTCGTTGCCCAGCACCGAAACAACGCAGCACTCACCCATCAACTGGCAATGGATGCTTCACGGCTGATCACATGTAGCGAAGAACGCTTGAAGCAACAAACAGAGAGCGGTTTTTTTAAGCGGTTTGCAGGCGCGATCAGTGGCAAGAACAGCCAAAACCAGTTGCACAACCAGCGTGACACCTTGCATATGCAGAGATGTGCTTGGCATTACCTCCAGCAACTCCAGCAGCAGAACCTGATCAGCGCCCAGAGCATTGCAGTAATTCGCAACAATCTGAGCACGATGAACGGTTACATTATCGAGACTCGTGAATTCCTCTTCCAGGCGGTTGACAAGCTCAATAGTCGTCTTATTCGGGTTGAGAACAACACCCATTTTCATCAATGGTCCTTGAATATCGAGGCGAACAAGCGCCGCTTCAAGTCGATGCCCAAAGCGCTGCTGGTACTGCACCTGACGTATGACTTTATACGCAGTCATTCCGGCATAATGCTGACTACTAAAGACATCAATCATCTGCTTGTTACGCTGGGAAAGCTGGACGTGGACTACGATGAAGAAGTCGAGTTGTTGAGTTTCATCATCGACTTGATAGATCAGATCGAAGTCTGTGGCATTGAACGCTATCGCTCTGACATCGAGCTGTCGTTTGAAGAGCACGTTGCCGATTCGGACTTTATCCAGATAAATATCCCAGGTCTGGCGTTTAATTCGCTGTATTACCTCTCCGACGAGTATGAGCGTATCAACGATATGATCTCGGACGGCGAACTCTGCGATAGTGACGAGAAACGCGGACTCATCATTTCCAAATTCTTCGACAAGGTGTTTTCCGGCCTTAACCCGCAGTACAAGGTGCGCGAACTGATCGAGGAAATCATCGGCGGTAGTCTGCTGACCTTGGAGATTTACAAGGATCAGAATGGGCTGAACGCCCTGCCTGATGAAGTCGCCGATAATGCAAACAGCGAACCGGTTGCACTGGTGTCGTCATTGCCAGACATCCACTCCCACACCTTCTTCGACAGCACTGACGATGTTGACGCCCGATACAATTATCTCTTGTTGTTAGCTCTGAGCATCGAAAACTCAGCGTCATTGAACAGACAAGGCCGGGAGTTTCTCGAATTATTGGCGCACAAGGCTGGGTGCCCGCAGGTAATAGCTGAAATCTCCGTACTGGCAGACAACCCTCTCAAGACGCAACACTATCAGCAGATTTTGCAAAGTCTGCTCAAGAGCGATGACAGGGCCTACACTTGGCTACTCGATGCATTCTTCTTGTTGACGCTGTGCCTGAAACCGATAGAAAGCCCTCATGTACAACGTATCTTTAGTGTGCTCAAGCCTACGCAGCTCAAGGAACAGTTCCCCCGTCTGATGACGATGCTCACCGGGCAGGATGAGGAGAGCATACTTGATGCTGCGGAGAAGCTGCAGCAGCATACTCATGGCTGGAAGAACATCGTGCACTACCGCGAGTTGCGCTTCGTAAAAACCTTTTCCGAGATAAGCACCCAATTGGACAAGATCAGCGTCGACTCAGTACGTCTTTCTCTCGAACTAACGACGGTGGCAATGAAATCCTCGGATTATTCGTTTTTCATGGAAACTTGGGGTGATGACTCGTTCCTGAGTAAAGTCAGTAGTAAAGTCGGCGGAACAGCATATGCCATTGGTCGTAGTTCTTGTCTTTCCTCGCTTAACGAAATGCGGAAAAAGATCAGTGAGTTCATCTCTGCGCATTCGAACACGCTGCACCAAGGGAATCGCATCATGAGTCGTTGGAGCATTCCCTCGATTACGTACAATGATGAGTCCGGCTACACAGATTTTGATCTGGACAACTCCGCTACTAACGAAGACTGGCACGACCAGTTCTGTCACTTAGAACGCCAGCTGGACAACACTCTGACTTCCTTCTCTGAAGCCTGCAGCTATGTTGCCAAGCAGCTGTCCTTATTCAAGGACGGTCGATTCGACGAATCTGTGGTTGAACTCAAGGCAAAAGAGTACGCCGCACGGCTAGAGCAGCAACAACAGGATAAACTAGCAAAACAATCGGTCACCATTAATAAAGATGGATGTGATCATCTTTTCAGCATTGAGTGGAATTTGGTAGAACACCCGCCCTGTGATCCAGAGAAAATTCAGTTCATCAAGACAGACGGCACCATCTGGCTGATCGTCGATAATGATAGTCGGGTCTATCGCAGCCTTGATCGTGAGCACTGGCACACCGTGCTCCTTAGCGCCGCCGAAGATTCACCGTACATCAGCAAATTGGATTTCGTGAACGGTATGTGGATCGCCATGGCGGGCTACGGTGATGGTTTCTATTACTCCAGTGATGCACAGAACTGGAAACAGAGTCACTTTCCAGACGTACCGAGCTATCACTTTACCCGCACCGAAGATGTCGTCTATTTCAACGGCCTGTGGCTCTGGCGCTTCAAGGAAAGCAAGGAGTACTCCTACATTGAAAAAGGCATTATCTTCGATTCGACCAAGACCAACAGCTACGACAAGGTAGCCGTATTCTGCACAGCGAACCTAGATGATCAATGGCAGCGCTGGGAGGACACACCTAACTTTTCTGAGGGGATCGTGGTGGATAGTCTCCAGCTATTGCCCGACGGAAACTCCTTGCTCGTATTCTGCAAGTACGACTGGTTCTATACGAAGTCGAAAAAGAAGAACAACGCATCCTCATTCGTCAGCTATTATATTCTTGGAAAAGGCTGGCGAAACTGCACTTGGACCAATGACGACGACAACTACGATTCGCCGCTCATCACACGTATGGGCACTAGCCTGTTATGTTTCTATTCGGGTTGTGTGATGAAGTCAGACAAGAATGGCTACGAATGGAATCTTCAGTCCAAGGATATCAGCATCAATGACTGCACCCATCTGCAGGACCTGAGCCTATTTTGGACACATTGGGGCCGCGAAATGCTCTACGTGAGTCAGACAGGGGAATCCTTTGCGGAGTTGGTTCTCGAAGAAGGCACTTGGCAGCACATTGCAGCCAACAAGCAAGGTGTGTTGTGCGTCTACTCGCCAAACAAGCATGAAACCTTCTTGCGAGTTGGCAATTACATTAGTCATCCGAAAGTTTAATACAGGTCGGAGGGGCATCGTCGATGCCCCATTTGACGTCAATCTGGTATCTCATCTGAGCGGTTGGAGTTGTCGCAAATAGGCCTCCTTCCTGCATGACCCTGTTTATTTCGATGAAGAAGTCGTTCAATTGACGAGTCTTGATTGAGCCTCTATTCCGAGTGTTTCGGCGTTTAGTCCTGACCGGCCCAGTTTTCTTTACGCCATCTTGACATCACGCACAGGATTTCTAGCCGCAAAGAATTGAAATATATATAAAAACAATGCTTTTTGATCTGGTTTATCACCAAACAAAACCGACACGCCTGAAGCCATGACCATTATGGCCGCCTACTGCTACCTCAATCAACTCCTTGCCCCCGTCGAGCTCGAACGCATTGCTCACCATTGTTGTTTTTGCATACGAAAACGAGCTATTACTCCCTAGATGCTGCTCATCGCCCTGTTATGCGCCCTCGTCGGCGATAGGGTCGATGCCATCACCAGCTTGCCCTAGCATTTCAATGGCTTGCAGTTCACAGATGCTCATCTGACCTCCAAAAAAACCTTTCTCACAACTAGCTGCGTAAACCCGCGTTTGCCAAATTTATTAAGACACTCGTTCAACTAGCCATTGCCTTGCAGATCGGCCAGCAGGTGACTGACGTTTCCCAAGGGGTCTTCATATCTCAACGCCTACTCTCTGCGAGCCAAACTGCTGCAGACTCCCCCTCTGTCAATGCCATCATAGGCCAGCTGGTGGACAATGACGATCAACTTTACTTCTCGCTGGTGTTCAGAAAACGGGTGAGGGTCAGCCCGAACGAATACAGTAAATGTGCTACTCCTGCTGACATTTCTGACATGCGCTTCAAGTAAACATGTACTGTGAATCGTCTTGGTGGCTCGATTGAAAAGGATCTCAGATAGATATTATCAAGGGAGAGTAAACACATATCGCTGTGAAGCTGCTTGGGAGCGCCATTACGGCCTCCCAAGTTATTGACCCTGGCATCGGGTGTCAGTCAGTCACAGATGCGCACTGCGAGCTGTTAAGGCGCCAGTCGCGCCACCAGCTTATCAACCATCTCCAGCACCAGCCCTCTGTCCGCTGTATCGAGCTTGGCCAACTGTTGGCTGAGCACAATGCCTTGTTCGGTGGGGCGGTTGCTGGTCTCACGCAGAAAGTCTGCAAGCTCACAGCCAAACAGCTGAGCCAGCTCAGCGAGCCGCACGACTGTCGGCACCACGAGGCCTCGCTCCATCCGGGAAACGGCTTCCATACCTATCTTTAAGTGCTCTGCCACTTGCTCCTGAGTCAGCCCCGCCTGGTGGCGTTGGCGTCCAATCGCTTTGCCCACGCTCTTGGCCAGCTCTTCAGAGTTGATGTTTGTCATAAGTCCTCCAGTCAACTCATATGGTTGGCTATGGACTCATTGACTTTAAGGACCCTTTGCGATGAGGATCGCCCCATTAGATCTAATTCAGTGAAATAGTCACCCCAACATCGAAAGGAGTTCGACACGACCTAACCTCAATCTATCCCCTTGGTGGCATTTGGCTATCAGCCAGCACCACCATTAACCCATTACGTTTACACCCGTTAGTCCGACAGGCTCGCCTCGTCGGTCAGGCATCCCTTTGCCATTTTTATTAAGGAGAAATCATGAATCGCACACTGCTTTATCCCTTGCTGCTGGCCTCTGGCCTATCACTGAGCGCCTGCAATGCAGAGTCTGCCGATGGCCCAGAATTCAATCTAGACGTGGAGTACACCGCTATTGGGCGGCCTCAGATAGTCGTCACCTCGCTCAACGATCAAGTCACCATTCAGAAAGTACTGATTAATGGCGGCAAGAGTAAATGCCGGGTGATGCTGCGCAATTACATCGGTGGTCGGCTTGGGGGGACCCATTTCCCGTTCAAGCTCAATTACACCGAAAGCTGGCGGCTGGTCATGACCGAACCGTGCCGATTGAGGGAGGTCACCCTCTTTACCAATCTGGGTAATGCCTCTTACACCATTGAATAAGTCGTCTGGAGAGTGACATGACAGAAAAAATCAAACTGGCACTGTGGTGTACATGGTTATCGTTGTTTGCCTTACCGAGCTGGGCTGCGCCCCAGTTCACTGTGCCAACGGTCACTAAACGGGTACCGACTAACGTTGAGGGCACCCTAAATTTCGCCAGCATGCAGTTTTGGATAGAGACCTCGAAAGGGGAACGCATCATGTTGATGCCGCTGGATGAAGATGAGCCAAGGCTCATACCCAGTGTCAGCCAGCCGGTTGCCCTGAACGGTTTTATGCTCACCTATTCAGATGGCAGTCGTTACTTCGAGCCCTCCTTTGCACCTGCGTCAGCTGCATCAAGTACCACGTCATTTACCATCGTGAAAAATGGTGATGACAACATCGAGATCCGGCATGGGGGTGAAGTGCTGCTGCGCACCGATGAATATGACGCCATCAAACTCACACACCGTTTGCCGCTGGCCAACGGGCAGGCAGTCTTGTTTGAGCTGCACAGTGGCGGAGTGGCATGCCCGGTGCTCTATCAGTTGGCGGTCGCACAGACGGGGGCGCTGACCATGCTTTCACAACCATTTGGTACCTGCAGTGATGAAGGCAAGCTGACCCCTGCCCCCAACGGTTTCACCCTCGACCTGCCCGGCAATCCTCGCCAGCGCTGGGTATGGGATGCCAACAGCTTGACGCTGCGCAAGCAGTCCTGACCACCAGCCACCACACATTCACCACCATCAGGGCACCTTCGGGTGCCCTCTTTTTTATGTCGCATTTTATTTAAGGAACGGTTCATGCCATTACCACAATCAGGGGACCACCTCGTTTCCCCCCGCACCGGTTACCAGCACCACGGTCTCTATCTGGGGGACCATCTGGTCATCCATTACCAAGGGATCAGTGCCGGAATACATTCCGGTCAGATAGCTATCACCACGCTTGCCGAGTTTAGCCAAGGGCGGGGCTATCACATCCAGCACCATAGCGCACGCGCCTATAACCGGGATGAGAGTATCGACCGTGCTTACTCCCGTCTTGGAGAGGCGCACTACAGCACGCTCTTTAACAACTGCGAGCACTTCGTGCTCTGGTGCATCGAGGGCTTTCACTACAGCAAGCAGATTAATCAGCTGATTGCCACGGGGTGTATCGCACATCAGGCGCTTCGCACTGTGGCTCGGCAGCCTACCCTTGCGGCCTTGCCTGGCATGGTTACCAGCACGGCACTGAACCCATCAGCAACTACCGCTGTGACCGCCGCAGTCGGTGCGTTGCTGGGGAGCTCGGCCACCTCGCTGGCGGCGCCTTTGGCTGCAACCTACGGCCTCTACCGCGCCTGGCGCTGGTTCAGGGATTAACGGTTCTCAAATTCGATACGAAAGGACACACCATGATGACCATGCCATTTCACCTGGCAGGGATGGCCCTGCCGATTTCCCCCGAGCTGCCTGACTTGCTGCGCAGCGCCGTGCAGGAACAACCGCTCGACCTCACCCACCTATCGACCCTGACTTTTAACTTTCGCAGCCCCAACTACAGTGCCGAAACGGGTGGCGTACATCCGGTAGAGCTGCGGCTTATTCGGGGGCTACACGGCTGGGTATTCGATTACATCACCGACTTCAGTTATCAGGGAGTGGGCCAGGATGCCGAGCTCTGCAAGGAGCTCGACTTCAACCTCTCCTGCGACGAGCATTACCTACAAGGCTGGGGGCCACTGCCCGGCGTGGAAGCGCGGGAACTGTTCGCCCTGTGGCAGAGCAATTTCATGAGCTACGCCCAGTTGGGGTATTTCTCCGTTACGGTCAGTGGGGATTAGGAGGTGTGTGATGACTAACGGACTGCCGCTCTCTCACTATTCACGCCAGTGGCTGGGACTGGTCGCGGCTAAAGCTAAGCTGCTGCCGATTCGCCAGGGCGAGCGCTGGTTGCTGCACCTGACGCCTTGTAGCAAACATACACGCACCGTCACGCTACATCTGCGCTGGTCTGGCGTGCAGTGGCAACTGCTCTCCCTCACCAATGCCGAGGATTGGCGCACCATGAGTCAGCATGTCGATGAAATCTGCGTGAACCCCACTCGTCGCTGTTTCTGGCGCTGCCAAGCAGGACCTGTCCCGCTCTCTGAGCAGCCCCGCGTGCTGGGGAGCTTTTTGAACGACCTGCAGCGTAGCTGCATTCATCACGGCTATTGCGTGGAGAGTGACCCCTTACCCCAAGAGGAGGCACATGATGCCCAAACAACCGATCGCCGTTGAGCTGGAAGCCATCAACCGAGAGGGAGAAACGCAGGTGGTGCGTGACAGTAGCCTAACCGTGCAAGGCTACAGCGTCTATCTGCGGGCTGTGGAGGCCAGCGGGCTGGCCTTGGCTACCTGGGTTGCTGACCACAACGCCATTGGTCCTGCCTATGAGCTGGCAGAACGGCTGAGCGTTGCGCTCGCTATCCCGCTCACCATGCTGGTCCCCGAACCACTAATGCCGGTGAAGCAGGAACCCACCGCCAGGGAAGGCGCCACCACCACGGCCAACTGAACACCCCTCATAGTGAACCAACAACCTCTTTGCCTTTAACCCCGACATGCTTCCTGTGTGCCGGGGTTTTGCTTATTTGGAGACCCACCATGCGTTACTACAAGCTCAAAGCCGGGGAGTGCCCCGGCACTTATGTCGTCACTGAACCCGTGACCGAACAAGACCTGCTGCGTATCGCCAACCAAATTGCCCGTAAGCGCTTGGCCAAAGGCACCGCCATTACCAGTACTACAGAGGCCGCAGAGCGACTGCAAACCCTGCTGCAAGACCGGGAGCATGAAGTGTTTGGCGCACTGTTCCTTGACTCCCAGCATCGCGTGCTGGCTTTTGAGGAGCTGTTTCGCGGCACCCTCGACAGTGCCAGCATCTACCCACGGGAAGTGGTCAAGCGGGCCTTGCTGCTTAACAGCGGGGCCATTATCGCGGTGCATAATCACCCCAGTGGTGACCCGGAACCCAGCTACTCTGACCGGGTCTTTACCCAAGCCCTCAAAGAGGCCTTGGCGCTGGTGGATGTCCGGTTGCTTGACCATCTGGTGGTCGGTGCTGAGGGCGTGGTATCCCTGAAAGAGAGAGGTCAGCTATGAACTTGGTCCCAGGCACATCACACCTCACCGCCCTCGATATCCTCCTCGAGCTGCGCTTTTGGCTGGCAAACAACGTCTAGATGCAGGCAGATCCCGCCATCGTTGCCCACTGCCTAACGGCTACCAGCTCACCCAGGCTGACTGCATCGAGGTCATTGATTTGCTGCTACATCAGCTGCGCGATTAGCCAATCCGGATCATCAGGTCCAACGCCATCACCCACAAGGCCACCTCACTGCAGGTGGCCTTTTGCATTTCAAGGAACTATGCCCATGTCTGCCTTCATGATCGATCGCAAGGACTACCTTACCTTTGCCGTGCAGTTGCACCGCTTTTGCAATGCCCCGATGCCACCGCACTATACCCTTGAGCTGCTGCGCTCCCTCTGGTGGAACTCACCAATGGAGGTCACCAGTACTTGGACATGTCGGGTAGACCGGCTGGTACGGCTGATGATGCTCGCCAACCGGCGGGCTGTCTGGCATCGCTATCAGTTAGGACGCCAGCAAGATCAGAAGGAACCACGCCAGCGTGGCTCAACCAAACTGGGATCGCTTAAACCTGCCCACCGTTACCACCAGACACCACTCACCGATGCCGAACTGGTGGCGCTGTACAAATTCACCTGCTGCGCCCTGTACCAATCGAGTGAATGGAGCGGGAGCCCTGAGCAGGCACCTCGGCTTGTGAAGGTACTACAGCAGTTGCAACAGGCTCTCGCGCAAGACGTGCTGACCCGGTTGTCACTGTGGGAGCAAGCCCCTTGGGGAGAGATGTGATGAGCCTTTCCATCACCCTGACGGTGACAAGCTCACCATCGAGCTCAACTGCCCATATAGCCCAGTGTATCGCCGATGACATGGCACACCTGCATCACCGTCTAGGGGATGGGGTGAGCGATGAACTGGGCATCAGTATCAGTTACCTGGTCGAACAGTTTGCCCTGCTGGCAGCGGCTTACCGTTCACCGGATGAAATGGAGAAACACCAATGATTGAGTTCAATGACAGCTTTAGCCAAGCCGCAGTTGCGGAGGCCATGTGTGCCCATCCTGCACTCGCCAAGCTCATCTGTCAGCAGTTGATGCTGCCGGGCTTTGCCTATGCCCACGATGTAGAGGGGCGGCGTATTGGTGGCCCGCTGGTGGCCCCCAACCCGGTGTTGCACAAGACCACGCTCTTTGTCAGTCCACGGGATATGAGTGAGCATCTGCCACGTGAGATTAACTTCGCCCGCTTTCGCTGTGCCTGTAATGCAGCGGGTCAGCCGGTCGGTGAGTGGCAACGGGTAATTGTCGGGGCCTACGTCAACCACGGCAGTAATGACGAACCGGATTGGAGTAGTCACACCTGAACCACGGCCACCAGCACACATAAGACCTCTAGCAGCCCCTCACTCCGAGGGGCTGTTTGCATTTTAAGGAACCTAACCATGCACGACCTGCGTGATTACAAGACCCTGACTGCTCGGCAGATCACCACTGCTATCGGCCAGCTCAACCACAACACCGCGCCGAAGATAATGACCCACCTGACATTACGGGCCACACAGCAGCATCCGCTTGGTAATGGCCGCAGCAGAGCCAAAGCCCTCAAGCTGCTGCGTCGGGTCAAAAAAGCCCACAAGGCGGGCTGTATCCCGTTTGAGCTCACCGTGACGGGTTGCCGCATCGACCGAGGCAGCCATCAAGCAGACCGTTACTACTACGACCGCACGCTGCTGGCCCAGGGCTGGCAGCAATACGATACCGAGGAAGACGCCTGGTATTTCGGCATCTGGATTAACACAGAGAAGCTGGAGACCTTTACCTACGCCGAGGGGGATACCAGCCATGTGATTGCGCCAAACGTCGAGGCGTTTCGTGCTGAGCTGGAGCGGCTCTACCAGTACTACCCACAAGCCCCGGCGTTTATCAGCATCGATCCGGAGGCGGGCGTTATGACCCACCATTTTGAAGCCAAACCGGAGGTGTGAAATGGCGAAAAACATCACCATCAAGGTGCCCGGCAAACATCCGCAAACCGGCGAGTTCACTACCTTCGAGCTCAAGGGCCAGCGCATGGATATCGACATCGGCGGCCAAGCCGTGCCCTTCCTCATTCACGGGAGGGGCATAGGGACGTCGCTCACCCACATCCCGAGTGGCTATCGCATCGCGCTGCTCGGCGGTTGGCTCACCGCGCGTTACGTCATACCTGAGAATAAGCCCAGCAGAACGGCCTGCGCCCAGATGGCCATAGACCGGCTGGTAGCCCAATACGGCTCGCGGCACCTGCTGGACCGACTCAACTGCAAGCCGGTTATCAACGAGACGGCTGACTGTACTCGTTGACGTCCCACAATCTTGGTCATCCGCACACAGCATAAAGGGCCAGCCCTCTCAGGCTGGCCCTTGGCATCATTGGAGTCACCGAACATGACCCGTCTTATCAACGGACTCGAGGTGCATCGCTATGCCCCCGAGCTCAACAAGCTGCATCTGCGCAACCGCCAGACGTTACCAGCGCCCGGCATCACCACCATCAGGGAAGCCAAAGCTCGCCTGTTTGGCCGCTGGCAACCAGGGCATCAGGTGACCATCACCGTGAGCCATCCCAACTACATCAATCTCTCCCGGCTTTATCGGGGGAGGCTAGCAAGCCTGACCGACCTTCCCGAGCACCTGACCAGATTGCGCCAGCGTCACAACGTACCCGGCACCTGTATAGACATTCAACTGAGGTATCGCTAATCATGACCACAACCGATCCAACATACTCTGCCACACACTCTCCAGATCTCCAGATCTCTCACACCGCTCCCCAGCATTTGCTGGGGTCTACCGCGTGATATCTCACCACGCTTTGGTGCTCGTCTGATACAGAGTCGCTACCGGCTCGATTTTCTATCCGATCGGGCCAGTCTGATTGGTGACTGGAGTGAGGTGCAGATAGCCAAGCTCGACCTGGCTTTCCCGGAGATCATCAAAGCTCTGGAAGCCAAGCTGCTGACCGGCGAACTGGATGCCCAACGTCAGCACTGCATCACTATCCAGCACAGCTGCTTTACCTGCGAAGCCGATACCCTTGGCAGCCACGGCTATGTCTATATCGCGATTTCCCCCGCAATAAGCGCGGACATCACGCACTGCGCCAAGGCGTGATCGCAGGGGAAACCCCCGGCACCTACCGGGTGACTGACCTTGTCACCGACGATGACCTCCTCACCATCGCCCAAGCCGTTGCCCGCCAGAAACTCGCCAAGGGCACAGCTCTAGCCGATAAATACCCGGCACAGCAAGGGCTGCAAGGGCTGCTGCAAACACGGGAGCGCGAAGTTTTTGCGGCACTGTTCCTTGATAACCAACACCGGATCCTGGCCTACGAGGAGCTGTTCCTTGGCACCCTGTCCGTTGCAACCGTCTACCCCCGAGATGTCGTCAAACGGGCACTGCACCACAATGCTGCCGCCCTGATACTGATACATAACCACCCATCGGGATACCCGGAACCCAGCCGGGCAGATATCGAGATCACCCTGCGCCTACAGGATGCCCTGGCACTGGTGGATATCCGGATTTTGGATCATCTGGTCGTCGGTACTGAGGGAGTGGTGTCGCTGGCAGAACGAGGAAATTTGTAACTGCCACATCGGTCAGGTGGCCCGCTCATGGAGGAAGAAGGCATTGCCAGCAGTGAGCTCTACAACGGCTTACCATCATTAGGAGTACACAGAAAATGGGATCAACTATTTGCCTATGTAGAAATTGCGAGCGAAGCGCACTGGAATGCAGTGGCCGATACCGCCATCTGCAAGCAGTGGTGGACCTATATGAAAGAGATCATGCCCTCCCTCCAACCCGGACAACAGCCCGGTCAGCCACGAGCTGGTTGAGGTATTCCATCTGGCGTAAATACTTGTTGAGATAGTTTGAGCAGGCCGCAGGCCTGCTTCCCGCTAAAAACGTGCATGCACAGAGGTAGTCATTTATTAATCTATAGTTGATGCATTGTTGGTGCGACATACTCACCAACAATAAAATACATGAGTATAACCCATATAGGCTTACAATAAGCAAAACCCAATGAGCACGTGATGTGTCAATTGGATTTGAATTATAATCCTTAGGATGTCATGCTTTAACCAAAACTAATTATTCACACTATAAAACCAGCAGCATACATAAACTTGACTTTATGTTTAAGACTGTATAGCGTATTAGAAATCATGGAAAATCAACACTCGAGAGTTTAATATGTACAACTCTGACCACGCTACCACACTAAACTCAAAATTTACAATGATTGGGTTGTCCGCAGATTGGATTTTTCAAACATGGTTAATACGTGGAACTGTTGAAAAAGGAATTGTTATATTTGAAAATGAAGACAGCTCTAATTATGAGCTCATCGAATTTTACTATAAAGGAGAGGAGCGGATTGAAATAACACTATTATCTGGCTCACTAAACCAAATAATGCAACACATCAAGAAACTAAAAGCATTACCTTAAATAACTTTTTTACCAGACTACATTAGGCAAAAAAGTAGTTTACATGGAATTATTTCAATATATTTCATGCAAAAAAACCTCTAACTCTGAGTGGAGTAGTTAGGTTATAGCATCTATAAGTTCGACCGCACTTACTACAGTTGGTTTAATCTCACTCAGAGAAGCATGTATGTCTTGGATTACAGGTTTGGGATAAATCTGCCGCCCCGAGTTTAATGCCCGGTTGGAACGGACGACATACCATGCTTGCATTCTAGTATCCCAGCTACGAACCTCACAAAACTGTTTCCAATCGAATTCCACTATGCGCTCTAATGTAAAATCTTCATGAATTATCACAATAAGGATAAACTCAAATAACTGCCGTTCTTTATTGGATTTATCTGGGTATATTGTCCCAGATTTTTTTGCCCTTTGTAGGGTCTTAATAGAATACCTATTTCCTTCACGAGAAATTGCATCTATGTTTTTTGTGCCTCGAGGAGATGGAGCTAAAACAGGAAGATCTGTGCGTTCTTTAAAGAGATTAATAGCGATTTTTTCACCGATTTCGCCGACATTGAAGTTCAACCCACGGCTTCTTGCCTCACTTGCAACTGCTGCATGCAGCGCTAGAAGCTTGATATCATCAAGGCCTTTCAAGTCTACTGAAATCTCAGTTAGCAAATTGCTATTTTTTTTCATGTTCCCTCACAACTCCAAAGATATCGCTCTGCTTATCGCCCTCTGATTGTAGGGCTACTTTAAATTTATAGATTGTGGACCTGCAAGTCCAGAGGCTATATTTTCATGCATTCATAGCCGATGGTTTGATATCACCTCCCACAGATCCGGCTCATACTGAAGTAATTCTTTACCTGAATCAGTAAATCAGTTATCAGAACTCCTAGCAGCATCGGCAACAATCGCTTTCAAGCTGCTTCTCAATTCATCACAGCTCATTCCTGGACGTAGGGTGATAGCACCGAAGCGGAACTTATCTCTGTACTGAGGATGAAAAAATCGCCCTGGTACAGGGGTAGTCTTAAAATCAGATCTAGTGACAGGAGCATACGGCGTTAGTAGGTAGGCGGCCGTAACAACCCCTTCGATTTCGCCACTCTTAGCCTCTTGTACCAATGCGTCACGATATGTGTGAATAGAAGTCAACGCGTCATTCAGACCATCATTAATCCGGTACTTCGCATCTAGGACTATGACCTGCTTCCCAAGACTGCCGAAATCACTACCAGCAAGAACCATGTCAGGTACCATAACTCTACTGAAGCTACCTTCACCGCTTGGCTCTATCCAGTACTCACGGTATTGACGTTGAAAACACAGGGTCTTATCAGGACCGACAGACACAATTACTGCACCTGCGGATATGGTTACACCACCAACAGCATCAGTTACGAACAAATTGCCTAAATCAACACCAGTTGAACCGTACTCTTGAATAGCTGCTCTAAGAAGGCGTAGAAAGCACCATAGTTCGTACAGTTCATACGTTCTTGCCAATGGCATCTGTAAGAAATCGCCGAAAAGGGCTGCGAGACCCAAGTTCATATCTTGCCATAAACGATAGAAACGGTGGTAAACAGGGTCATTGCGAAACAACGAAGACATCTGCAGCATTCCCGGACTGTCGCTAACCTCTGTCATAAAACCTGAGCTAGCAGCATCGTTTAACTGGCGCGCAATATGTCGTGTACGGACCGCCCAACTACCAGCGGTAGTGAGCATATCTGGATCTTCGTTACGGCTTATCTTTGCAAGTACATCTGCAACACTTGACAACCAAGCTGCCCACGACCGTAAGCATGTTTTGATCTGCCTGTGCTCCGGGATATCTACGCTGTTACGCCGTTTCTGTGTTGTAATCTGTGCAGGCAATCGCCCTCGGAGCACTGCTGGCAATCGTGACGGCTGGTTGGATTCCATCCGAACAAGTCCAGTGCGGAACGACTTGATAATTTCCGGTCCTGTAGCACGTACCGCGCAGTGAGAAGGTACTGTGACCTGTTCTGCACGCAGGAAATGCCTAGGTGAGCGGTTGATTGTCGCAATAGTCTGCGTGATATCCTCAGCTCGCGAGCGCAGGAACTCTAGTCGGGCTAGAGGAGGTGGCTTATTACCAGGCTGGCGGGCGACGCTCTTACGAAAAGCACTCAGTGAGAAAAGCGCAAAGGTGTCTTCTAATACCTCACGCACCATTGCGTCAAAGTCGTTACGAGTGAGTTTACGAAGATCCGGGTCTGTTGTGATCTCGAATCGGCGTATTCCGATACCGGAAAGCCTTAATGCTACTTGCACAGTTCCAGCATGAAAACCCGGTGCCCAGCGCCAACGCGCAACGCGTGGCTGGCGCGAACGCAAAGCCTCAATAGGGACATCATCAATCAAGAGATCGGCTGCAAGAGCATCATCGCAATCGCGTAGCTCAAACAGATAGGAAGATGCCTCCCTGATTGAGCCACTAGGAATAACATCCTGTTTAGGCCAGACCTGCCATTCAGGCTCCCCATTTTCTCCCTGTATATATAGCGCAGTCATTTATCAACGCATCGCCTGGAAGGAACCATATTCATCCAGGTCATTCAGTAGCCTCTGGATATACTTCTGTGCATGTGGGAGCCCCTTACAAGCCTTTTCTAGGGCATTGAGTAGTGGACGTTGACGCTCTGATCCACGTAACTTGACCAGGACCTTTTGTACCAGCAACTGGTCAGTAACGCTGTCAGCCTGATTTTGCAAGTGCTTGGCATCGAAGGCATGGTATCGCACAAACTCCTCAATTACTCGGTAACCAAACCCTAAGCCATAGTTCTCTAAGAGACC
The DNA here is from genome assembly GCF_051919235.1 of Aeromonas sp. 95A. Classification (NCBI taxonomy): domain Bacteria; kingdom Pseudomonadati; phylum Pseudomonadota; class Gammaproteobacteria; order Aeromonadales; family Aeromonadaceae; genus Aeromonas; species Aeromonas sp. 95A. The sequence goes on along the minus strand of NZ_JBQBFC010000001.1, from coordinate 4,291,209 downwards.
GTGGATTTCGGCTAGTTTTGGTTTGGAAGCATTTATTGCAATCTGTAACTCTGGATGATGGGCCGCCAATGAATCCATAAAACCAATTACGTTTACCGTTGACATATCGATCACAGAAGCCCGATCAAGTACTTTATCGCTGACTGGGTTGGTTGTCTCATCGATGTTAATTGTACCGATAATAAACAAGTTAGAGGGTAACGGAATCTCGGCACGGACACTGGCGCCAGTGGTTCCCTCCAGCGGTACACCATTAGAGTGCAGTTGCAAAGATCCACCAGTCTCGATGGCAGACAATATGTCCGACAAATAGTATTCAACACGTGCAAGATTCATCTCATCGAGAATGACAAATACTGGAGAATCTCGGTGGGCTGTTGCAACTAATACAGCTTCCAAAAAAGTCGGCACAACATATCGGTTCGTCAAGACATCGTAATAGCCCGTCAATCCCGTGGGGTCGGTCCATTCTGGACGAACCGGACACTCGAAAAGTAGTGGATCAGAAGCTGTATTTGTACTCAAACCATGTACTGCACGAGCATACTTTAGTGCCAGTTGAGTTTTTCCAGTACCTGAGAGCCCCGACAAGATCACGAAATGCTTGTGGTCCAGGAAATTCAGAGCGGCATGAAATCTCCGGACCTCTCTATTTGGATAGTACCCACCAAGAGCCCTGATAGAATCTTCGATTTCGCTGATTGGAATTGCTGCCGGCAGACGACACATCTTCTGGCTGAGTGTTGCAGTATCAGTCCATACGGGGAGTTCGTGTATTTTTTCCCTACCAACCAAGCTACCCAACCAACCTATGAACTCACGGGCAAGAAGGCTACGCCTTGCGGACGCCGTCGGCGGATACAGCGCAACAACAATTTTGTCTGGTTCAGTGGAGGGCCCGAAAGGTGTGAGGTCGAAAGCCAAACTATCCCAAAATTTGGCGTTTCGCAGCCAAAGGCGTCCATCTCTTGCCAGATAGATCGGCACGAGATTGTTCCTAGCGCTGTACTTGATCGTGGTATCAGGCGATTCTGACGACTCGTCACTATCTACAGCAACTTCTAGAGCAAGCTCCGAACCATCCCCCACACTTTTTGTAATCGTGCCGAGACATTTCATCTCTGCCAGACGCTTCAGGAAGTTAGCTTTGTCCTTGCGAACCAGAACAGCAAAATAAACCTCATCTTCCGGGGGAAACCGAAGAACACAGCCAAATATTAGGGCTTCGACATCTTCTTTAACATTATCCAGATTGACAACCCCAAGCTGGATACCGCCCTCGACGACCTTCGCGCTGTTCGACACACCAAACAGCTCTCTTGGTCGAACGGCCTTTGACGTACCGAAGTCCTTCTGGACAGCTTCAAGAAATTGTCGTTGCCGCTCGACAAGATTCATCTGTCATATCCTTTTGTGTAATTGCTTGCTTGATAGTCTGCATCATGTGGGTAGCTAGAGCCTTTGCTAACAGAGGCGGAACTGCATTTCCGATCTGTTTAAACGCTGGATTCATCGTGCCGCTGAAACGAAAACCATCAGGAAAAGACTGAAGCCGTGCAGCTTCACGTACGGAAATTGTTCGTGCCTGCTTGCTATCGTAATGGATATGGCTATACCCATCTTTACCCAAATGGGCCAACAGTGTACGCGCTGGTTGATCACGCCACATCTTTCGCCATTTGTTAGGGAACTTCGTTGCATCATAAGGCGGTACTATCGAGTCCTTCAGGCCAAGATACTCTTTTGAACCCTCTTCTAAGTATTCCCCTCTGGCTTGCGCAAAAGCTAGGCGCTCCTGAAACAGGTCGATAGCATGCGCATACGCTTCCGGATACTGATCGCCTGGATTCATACGGGCAAATAGTTCGTAGTCCCGCGGCAAATAACGGATAACATGATCCGTCAATCCGTCTTGAGGTGCTTCATGACTAGGCCAAGTGCGCATCAGTTCTGCGTATGCTGAAGGCTTCCTGTTACTGTAATCGATTGGTTTGTCAAATCGCCGCGCACCACGGGAAATCTTTCCAGCAGCTAGTAGCTCTCTAGCATTGATTGCAGGCAAGTCTTGTAGAGCCTCCTCAGCCGTCACTGCTGGGGGAAGGTCAGGACTTGCAGATGGGGGAGCAACGTAAGAATGAGCATTATCATCCAAGCTACGCAGTGACTTCAGAGCTACAGATCGAGATCCTTCATAACCAGGGGGGAGTATCAACCAGTGGCTTGGAGAAGGGAACGAAACTGTCACCCCCAACTCACGGCGGTATGCGATCAGGAACATTCGTTCCCGCATCTGTGGGACGCCGTAGAATGCTGCGTTAAGTAATGTGTAGGCACAGACATAGCCTTTGGCTTCCAGAACCTCGCAGGTTTCTTCGGCAATGTTCTGCCCACCGTGGTTAAGAATGTCAGGCACATTTTCCATAAGCACTGCAAGTGGCTGAAAAGCATCTACATATTCCAGATACTTCTTGTAGAGTTGCGCACGTGGATCATGAATAAATGCTTCTGGGTGTTCTTCTATTTCACGCAGCTTTGATCTGCCGACGCGAGCAAATGCTTGGCAAGGAGGCCCACCAACAACAACGTCAAAAGCATCTTCAACATTACCCAGCTCAAGCCGATGACATAATTCAACTGGAGTCGTCTTTGTTATGTCGATCGGTTGACAATGAGCATCCGCACCACCATGGAAATTCAGACCATGGGATCTCGCAGCATCAGGGTCAAACTCAACAGCGCCCCGCATCTCAAAGCCGGCAGATTCAAAGCCTAATGAGATACCACCACAGCCAGAGAAAAGATCGAGTACACGAGGCTTATCTGAAGCTTGAAGACGTGCCAGTTTACGGAGAATAACATCTTTATTCATGAACCATGACCCTGCCGTGCAGACGGACGAAAAGTGAGCTCCAAGCGCCCCTCGCTTTCATCTAGGAAACGCTGCACCGCCATGCGGATGATCCATGCGGACGATACCTGATTTGCATCAGCCAGAGCTTGTATCTGAAAATGCACGTCCTCAGGTAGCATGACTGAAGTCCTGACGCTTTTGCGATCAGACGTAATAGGGGAACGAGCCATAAATTTGAAACCTATAGTAGAAGTGGTGTCATTGTGCACCAAATTACATATAATTACACCAACAGGTTAATGTTGTTTAGTACATTGCGTCACAGCATAGCGTCCATAACGGAGCACGTTTGACAGACAACGTTCTGAATCGCCCCAGGTAGTGCAGAATACACCACTGTATATTAATACAGTTTTTTTTGCCATAGTCCGCCACAGCACCGATGCAGCACTCACAGAACTTCCCCCTGTATATCATCTCTGCCACCTGTCAGTTATCTCTAAATCTGTTGATCAGCGCGCAAAAATGACTAGGTTTCCGGGGTTTTCAGCGTCTAATTTTGACCACCCTGAGAGGGTGCAACTATCCGCTCTTTGGATCGGATAACCTGGAGTGTTAATCATGGAAACCGTATTGAAGATCCGGTGTATGTACTAGGTGGACGGCCAGTCCATCAGCGCCATCACTAAAGTCACAGGGCTATCTCGCAATACCGTTCGCAAGTACCTTCGCCAACCGTCCTCCGCACCGCCCAAATATCGACGCCAGCAGCCTGCCAGACCCAAGCTCGGCGAGTTCGAGCCGACTCTGACCCAGTGGCTGGACCTCGATGCAAAGCGGCCCAAGCGACAAACCGTTGTGCAAGACAACTCTACAACGCCTTGACTACCGGGGCGCCTACGACAGCGTCCAGCGCTTCGCCCGTGACTATAAACAGCTGCCGGCCAACGTGGCCGCCTTTGTCCCTCTGACATTCGCGGCTGGTGAGGCCTATCAGTTTGACTGGAGCGAGGAAGAGGTGAAGAGCAGCTGAACCGGGACGGGTCAAACCCACCTAGCCATCGCCCTGGGACTCAATACCGTACGCAGGGCAAACGAGTGAGTTTCTACGGCGTGGTGGTTCTGGTCAACCAACTGGAACAGGAAAAGGCATCAGGCAAAGCTGGGCAGCTTGCCAACCGGCGGGTCAATATTGATGCGGTGGTCCTAGACGAACTGGGCTACCTGCCGTTTGCCGAAAGCGGTGGAGCCCTGCTGTTTCACCTGCTCTGCAAGTTGTACGAGCGCACCAACCTGAGCTTCAGCGAATGGGGCTAGGTATTTACGGATTAGAAAATGACAACAGCGATGCTGGATAGGATCACCTATCACTGCGAAATCATCGAGACGGGAAATGATTCGTACCGCGTCAAACAGAGGATGAAATCAGCCAGCTAACCCTGGTCAATTTTGGACGCTGATTGACAGGGTTATTTACATATCTCACACCACCAACCATTCGGGCCATTGCCTCTATCGCCCCCGCAGTGTGGGCAGAAACCCGGTTTGATAGAGGAGTACCACTGGCGTTGCGTGTCGCTCACGGGTTGCGGACTGGCAACGGGGTTGGTCTGTTTCTGGGGAGTGCTGTTTACATTTGCGCCACCTCGCATGCTGGCGTAGGAATACCGCGTAGACGCATCTGCCTTTTCTGCTCTTGCTATTCGTTTCGCACGAGATCTGATGCAAACCTCGCGATAGCAGTAGCCGTCAGCATCAAGGCGTTGGTGCTGTAGTTGGCAATTACGACACGCGGTCGGCGTAGATCGTGGATACTGCCCCCCAATGCTGGTCTTGTCGCTGTCTTGCGCAGCCCGTGCGGCATAGTCCCGTGCTCTCTGGGCGGCGCGCTCCTGTTCAGCCAATCTCATCTGAGCCGTAATCGCCGCTTGGTGCTCGCGTTGCATCCTTTGCTTTGCCTCATACTGACGCCGCGCTTCCTCCAGTTGTTCTTGTTTTAGTTGCTGCAGTCTGGCTTTCTCCTCTGCTTCTTGCCGTCGCTGTTCGGCAAGCTGCTTCAGGGCGATCAGCGCCATCTCCTCGCGTGGGTGATAGAGCCAATGCAGGCAGTTGGGATTTTCGCTGAGAATAGTCAGCATCAAAGTCGTCGTGTCCATCCCTGCTGGGCGAGACTTATCGAACATCCGGTCGCCAAATTGGTTATAACGAACAGCCAAAACGCCTGTTTTAGGGTGTTTGGCAATGAATCGCCCCAGCCACAGCGGGTACAACCCTACAGGCTCGTGCGCGGCAGGAAAGTGTAAGGCAAGGTGGAAATCTGGTCGGGACATCAACTGAAATAGCCCTGCCGGAACACCATGGGTCTCTGCTTGCGGAACAAATTGAACGCCAATGTCAGCATGGGCCTTAGCAACTAGTTCCTTGACCCCATCAAACGAGGTGTAATGGGCAGGGGTATTTAGCTTCACTACACTTTCCAGCTTAGAGAGCAGCATCAACCGAACACTGGTTTCAAAGGCGTAGAAGCATTTTTCCTTGCTGTCACGGTAATGCGCGAAGCAGTGGCGGTTTTGCTCACCTTTTCTGGCAACGAGCAATCCTTTACAACTGGGACAATGACAACCGGCTGCAAGTCCTCTTTCAACATCATCGACCGAGACAATTGCACCGGTCTCGGTCTTCATTGCGAAGGGTATTTTATTCTGAAAGTCCATCAATCGGTCACCTGAATAAGCTCAACCTTCATTTCTGGTAAGCCGCAGAATAGAGTGGCAACGTCCTCTGCCTTATCCCTTTACCTGCACCCTTTGAGTCTCCACCACGTTCATCTGCTTGGTACCCTTGCACTAAATAAATACACCTAATCGTACTACACCATCCCGAAAGCCCTGAGGTATAGGGCCTGGCGGCAAAGCCTGGCATGACCTTGTGATTGTGAGAGCAACCGAAGTTGAGCTGCACTTCGGCAATATGCTGGTAGAACGTGGTACAGACAGCACAATCTTTTTCACCACACTGTGATTAACTCAGTATATGTCGCCTGTATACTCATGCCGATACTGGTTACATACACATGTCGCATTTTGGAGCACATATGGCCCCCAGAGAGCTCACTTGGGATCAGACCCTACGCTTTCGCCTGCTAGAGATCGTGTTGCAATGGGAAGGTCGGCTGACCACCAATCACCTAATGACAGCCTTCAATATCGGCCGCCAGCAAGCATCACGGGATATCAATCACTACCTGACCTACTACTCACCAGAAGGGTTGATCTATGACCGAAGCCTGAAGGGATACAAGCCCACCGAGCAATTCGTGCCGCGATTTAGTGAAGGAAAGGTAGATGAGTACCTGATGCTGTTACATCGTGAAAAACAGCACCAACGCCAACATGAAGCGGGGCTGTTGACCCTGCCGCTGATGGATTTGCGCTACGGCCATATCGAGATCTTGGATGTACCCAACCGCCATATCGACCCCAAGATTGTGCGGGGTCTGGTGCAAGCGGCTCGCGGTCAGTTGCGGGTCGATGTCGATTACGTATCCCTCAGCTCAGAGGAGCAAAGCGGCCGCAATATCGTGCCCCATACCCTGGTCTATGACGGGATCCGCTGGCACGTTCGCGCTTACTGCGAGAAGAAAGGGGTGTATCTGGATTTTGTGATGAGCCGGTTTCGTGGGGAACCTGAGCTACTGGATACCTCCCCTCACGGCCGGGATCAGGATCTTGAGTGGAACACCCAGGTCACTGCGGTGGTCATACCCAATCCAACCCTCAGCGCAGGACAACAGGCCATCATTGCCAGTGACTATGCCATGCCAGATGGCAAGCTGCTGCTCAACCAGCGCATCCCTTTGATGCATTACGCGCTGGAGCGCATGCAAGTGAGCTATAACGGCGATCACGAACAGCATCCGCTGCTCTACCCGCTGGTGCTGGCAAACCGGGACGAGTTGGTAGCCAAGGGCTGCATCTTCAAGCTCCGAAGCCCGGATTTGCGCGAGAGTTAAGGGACTTAAGGTGTTCCCAGAATAAAAACATGGCTACAGGAAGGCTAGCCCCGTTTGTACCTACTTACTTGCTCAAGAAAGTAGCTGCCCAGCTCACCCTTATGCTGGCTTGCTTCGCTTTCTGCGCTGGCCAAGTAACCGTTGCGCTCCTTCCATACCGCATACGCGGCGGCCTTCTCGACCTCGACCCGTTCTTGCTGCTCTTTCGGTAGGGCACACAGATTGTGACTCATACTGACCTCTTTGTTATCTATTGGCGCCATGGTACGCCATCAGTGGCATGCGGGACTTGCGCTGGTTCAAAGGTGGCGCGCTATAATAGCTGTATATAAATACAGGTGCTGTTACCATGAAGCTGTTAACCCCAGACCCATCACCCGCCGAGGTGACCATCCCGCTGTTCTTGCATCGCGCCTCTTGTGGCTTTCCCAGCCCAGCCAGCGACTATCTGGAAGGGAAGTTGGACCTCAACACCCACTGCGTGGCGCACCCTGCAGCAACCTTCTATCTGCGTGCCGAGGGGGAGAGCATGACTGGGGTCGGCATCTTTCCCGGTGACTTGCTGGTGGTCGATAAGAGCCTGACCCCGCGCCATGGTGATGTGGTAATTGCACTGCTTGACGGCGGCTTCACAGTCAAGACCTTGCAGCTCAAGCCGAGGCTGCGGCTGTTGCCAGCCAATCCGGCGTTCGCGCCTATCGACCCTTGCATGAGCCTCTCCCTGGAGCTGTTCGGGGTGGTCACCCATGTGATTGGCAATCTGAGGCAGCGTGATGGCCATAGCGCTCGTTGATGTAAACAACTTCTATGCCAGCTGTGAGCGGTTGTTTCGCCCTGAGCTGCGTGGCCGCCCAATCGTGGTGCTCTCCAACAACAATGGATGCGTGGTGTCGCGCAGCCCCGAAGCCAAGGCGATGGGTATCAAGATGGCCGGGCCCTACTTCAAGATCCGCGAGCAGTTCGAGGCGCATGGCGGTGTGGCGTTCAGCTCCAACTACGCACTCTATGGAGATATGTCTGGCAGGGTGATGAGCACGTTGGAGACCATGGCCCCCGAGCTGGAGGTCTACTCCATCGATGAAGCATTCCTGTCTCTGTCAGAGTCGTTTGCCGGGGACCTGATAGCCTATGGGCAACAGATCCGGCAGCGAGTGTGGCAGTGGACCGGCTTAACGGTAGGGGTTGGGATCGGCCCCTCCAAGACCCTCGCTAAGCTGGCCAACTATGCAGCCAAGAAGTGGCCTGCCACTGGCGGCGTCGTGGACTTGCGTGACGAGCTGCGCCGCGCCCGGCTGATGGCTATCACCCCGGTGGATGAGGTGTGGGGCATAGGGCGGCGCTTGGGGGCCAAGTTGGTGGCACAAGGCATCAACACCGTGGCTGACTTGGTGGCTAGCGATGCCAAAGGGTTACGCGCCCAATACGGCGTGGTGGTCGAGCGGATCGTGCAGGAGCTGCGTGGCCTGCCTTGCGCGGAGCTGACCGTTGAACCGGCGGCGAAGCAGCAGATCCTCTCGAGCCGTTCCTTTGGGGAGCGCGTGACTGACCGTGGGGAAATGGCCCAAGCGTTGTCAAGCTTTATGGCTCGTGCTGCCGAGAAGTTGCGGGCCGAGGGAATGTGTTGCCAGCGGGTGCACCTGTTCGTGCGGACCAGCCCCTTTGACGAACGTGCGCCTTACTACAGTGAGCAGGCGGGCATCCGGCTGGTCAGCCCTAGCGATGATACCCGGTTGCTGCTGCAGCAAGTGAACGTGCTGCTACCGCAGATTTGGCGCGACGGTTACCGTTATCAGAAGGGGGGAGTCATGCTGAGTGAGTTCACCCCCAAGGGGCAGCAACAGGCCGACCTGTTTGCCCCGTCCTCCGCTCAATCAGATGCGCTGATGGCAGTGATGGACCAGATCAAAGCCAAGGGATTGGGGCGCGTAGGCTTTGCCAGCCAAGGCGCGGGGTCGACTGAGTGGATGATGCGACAAGCGCACCTGAGCCCCTGTTACACCACACGCTGGGAGGACCTGCCGGTGGCGAGGTAAGTGGATACAGTAATGTTCCTACCGTTTGCTAGATGTGGTACCCCACGTGGTACCCCACGCCAAAAAGCACAAAGGGCTAGCTTCACCTCGAAGCTAACCCTTTGTTTTATATGGTGCCGATAAGGGGGATCGAACTCCTGACCTTCGCATTACGAATGCGCTGCTCTACCAACTGAGCTATACCGGCTTGTTGCTCTCCACATTCATAAAAAATGACCGGCAAGTCAATTGAACCAGCTCGATTTTATGAGTTGGCTCATGGTGTTAGAGCCCGATTTACAGATCGACAAACTCGGGGATATGGGCACGACCGCGGCTCTCGAGGAAATCGAGCAGGGCGCGGGGGGAGCGCACCAGGATCCGCTCTTGCGGGAAGCCCGCTTCGGTCACCAGACGGTGGCAATGGTCAAAATCGCCAAGGGTAAATGCCACGTGGGAATCAGAGCCGAAAGTGAGATAGGCCCCCAGATCTCGCGCGGCTTCGACTATGGCACGGCAGTTGCCTTCGCTCCCCGGGCGGGAATGAATGAAGGAGGAGTTGTTGATCTCCAGCGCCACCCGATAGTCGGCCGCCGCCTTGACCACCGCCTGAATGTCGATGGGAAATGAGGGGTTGCCCGGGTGGCTGATCATATCGACCCGGCCGCTCTTGATGGCGTTGATCATCGCCTGGGTGTGAGTGGCCTGATCGCAGGGAGGGAATACCTGCTCATGAAAGCCCGCCATGATCATGTCGAGGCGCGACTCGTAACGCTCGGGAAAATCGATCTCCCCGTCGAGGTTTTTGATGTTGGCCTCGATACCCCGCAGGATCCCTACCCCATCCACCACTCTTGGCAATATCGGCAAGTTGGCAAAGTGCCAGACATGAGGGGCATCGGCCATCTCGGGCCCGTGATCCGTGGTGGCAAACAGCTTGATCCCCTTGGCCCTGGCTATCGGCAGATAGTCGTGGATGGTGCTGTAGGCATGGGTGCTGGCAATGGTGTGAGTGTGGGTATCGACCGGGTACTTCATCTTCTCTCCCCTCATATTTTGAAAGGGCAGCATAGCAAAGAGCGGCAGCTTGGGCCACGCCAGTGCTTGCCACACTTTGTCACAAAATACCGCGAAGCTGACATAGTCTGAGGGGCTCTGGCTGGCATACTGCCCCCGTCGATACATGCCTGAACTCGCATCGACAGTTTGCCGTCAGGATGACGCGAACTCACTTTCCCCACCGTCGCTCCCTGCGGCGGTTTTTTTTTGCCTGCAAACCGCAAACCGGTAACAGACGCGCAAAAAAAGGCCCAACTAGCATGGAGCTGGTTGGGCGAGACTTAATGTTTAATTGCAGTGGCATAGATATAGAGTCCTGCTTTTTGACTAAGTTCCGCCCACTTTGCTTTTTTCATCGAAAAACATTCCGCTAACACTCATTCACATTCTCTTGACACCTCACGTTATGAAACGTACTTTTTAAACATTCGTTTAAGTGAGGTGTCCAGTGAGTAAAATCGATACCAAAAACCGTATTCTCGACGCCGCTGAAGTGCTGTTTGCCGAGCGGGGATTCGCCGATACCTCTTTGCGTCTGATCACCAGTGAGGCCGACGTCAATCTGGCGTCGGTGAACTATCACTTCGGCTCCAAGAAGGAGCTGATCCAGGCAGTGCTCGACCGCTATCTGAGCCAGTTTATGCCCGATCTCGATGCTCGCCTGCGGGTACTGATGGAGCAGGAGCAGCTGACCCTGCTGCAACTGTTTGAAAGCTTTGTCGAGCCGCTGATGAAGCTCTCGGCGGTGCGGGCCAACGGCCCGGCCATCTTCATGCAGTTGCTGGGACGCGGCTATATCGACAGCCAGGGCCACCTGCGCCGCTTCATCACCGCCCACTACGGCCCCATTTTACAGCGGATCACCCAGGCCATCTCCAAGGCCAATCCTGCCCTGTCGCCGGCAGATCTCTTCTGGCGCCTGCACTTCACTCTGGGCACCGTCGTATTCACCATGGCCTCTGCCGATGCGCTGCGCGACATCGCCCTGGCCGACTTTGGCCAGCAGCTCGATGTGGAAGGGCTGGTGCGCAACGTTATTCCTTATCTGGCGTCCGGAGTCGGGGCGCCCGTGGAGTCGACCAGGCTCTCCCTGGCCGTGTAACAACCAACAATAAATCAACGGAAACAGTGAAATAGAAGGAACTTCGGTATGATCACATTGCTTGTCCTGCTGGTGCTGGCGATAGCCGTTGTGCTCGGCGTACCCTCCATCCGTAAAAAGGTGGTAACCCGTCCGGTGTTCGGCATCTTCAAAAAGATATTGCCGCCCTTGTCAGCTACCGAGCGGGAGGCTATGGAAGCCGGCTCCGTCTGGTGGGATGGCGAGTTGTTTCGCGGCAACCCCGACTGGAAAAAACTGCACGGCTACGGCAAGGCCGAGCTGACCGCAGAGGAGCAGGCCTTTATCGACAATCAGGTCGAAACCCTGCTCGCCATGGTTGATGACTTCAAGATCGTCAACGAAACCAAAGACCTGCCAGAGCCGGTGTGGGACTATCTGAAGAAGGAAGGCTTCTTCTCCCTGATCATCCCGAAATCCTACGGCGGCCGCGAATTCTCGGCGATTGCCAACTCCACCATCGTCACCCGTATCGCGACCAAGAGCCTGAGCGTGGCTGTCACCGTCATGGTGCCGAACTCCCTCGGCCCGGGCGAGCTGCTGATGCACTATGGCACCCAGGCCCAGAAAGATTTCTGGCTGCCGGGGCTGGCCAGTGGCAAAGAGGTGCCCTGCTTCGCCCTGACCGGTCCGGAAGCGGGCTCCGATGCCGGCGCCATTCCTGACAAGGGGATCGTCTGCAAGGGGATGCACAAGGGTGAAGAGGTGCTGGGTATTCGCCTCAACTGGAACAAGCGCTACATCACCCTGGCGCCACGCGCCACCGTGCTGGGGCTGGCGTTCAAACTCTATGACCCGGAAAAGCTGCTGGGTGACAAGGAAGAGCTCGGCATCACCTGCGCACTCATCCCCACCAACCACCCGGGCGTGCGCGTCGGCGATCGCCACTACCCTATGGGTCTGGCGTTCATGAACGGCCCGACCTTCGGCAAGGATGTGTTCATTCCGCTCGACTGGATCATCGGCGGCCCGGATTACGCCGGTCGCGGCTGGCGTATGCTGGTTGAGTGCCTCTCCGCCGGTCGCGGCATCTCGCTGCCTGCTCTGGGCACCGCTTGCGGTCACATGGCGAGCCGCACCGTGGGCGCTTACTCCTACGTGCGTAAACAGTTCGGCATGTCCATCGGCAAGTTTGAAGGGGTGCAAGAGGCGCTGGCTCGCATCGGCGGCCTCACCTATCAGCTGGAAGGGGCCCGTCGTATGACCGCAGGTTCCTTGGATTTGGGTCAGGCACCGGCCATCGTCACCGCGATTTCCAAGTACCACATGACCGAAATGGCGCGTCAGATCATGGATGACTCCATGGACATCCACGCCGGTCGTGCCATCCAGCTGGGCCCGAAAAACTACACCGGCTACGCCTACATGGGTATTCCGGTCGCCATCACGGTGGAAGGGGCCAACATCCTGACCCGCAACCTGATGATCTTCGGGCAAGGGGCTACCCGCTGCCACCCGTACGTCTTTGCCGAGCTGGAAGCTGCAGCCGACACCGACGTGGAGCGCGGTCTCGAGAAGTTTGACGCCCTGCTGATGAAGCACATCGCCTTCGGCGCTGGCAACTTCTTCGGCTCCCTGTTCCAGGGGCTGACCCTGGGTCAGTTCAACAGCGCGCCGGTAGCCGGTGAAACCGCCCGCTACTACAAGCAGCTGTCCCGCATGAGTAAAGGGCTGGCCCTGTGCGCCGACGTCTCCATGCTGATGCTGGGTGGCGATCTCAAGCGCAAGGAGATGATCTCCGCCCGTCTGGGTGACGTGCTGAGCCACCTCTACCTGGCCTCCGCCACCCTCAAGCACTACGAGGATCAGGGCCGTATGGTCTCCGATTTGCCGTTCGTGCAGTACGCGGTGGAGCGCAACCTCTACCTGATTGGCAAGGCGTTCGAGGGCTTCTTCCAGAACTTCCCGAACAAGGTGGTGGGTGCCGTACTCAAGCGCGTGGTGTTCCCGTTCGGCGTCGGTTACAAGATGCCGGCCGACGATCGCTGCCACGCCATCTGCCTGGCCATGATGAAGCCGGGCGAGTTCCGCGACCGTCTGACCGCCCTCTGCTATGTGGGCAAGGACGAGGCAGATCCGGTCGGCCTGATGGAGCGCGCCTTCCAGGCCATGGTCGCTGTGCAGCCCTACGAGAAGAAGCTGGTGCAGGCCCAGAAAGAGGGCAAACTGCCCCGCAAACTGGCTCTGCCGGAGCTGGTTGCCGCCGCACTGGCCGGTTCCATCCTGAGCAAGGACGAAGCGGACAAACTGCTGGCCGCCGATGCCCTGCGCTACGAAGCGATCCAGGTAGACAACTTCGCCCCGGGCGAGCTGGAAGGCTTCTCCCAGCAAGCAAACAAGCAGCCAAACAAGGTCGAGCACGCCGCCTGATCCCTTGGCAAACCAGTACCAAACCGGCCCTCGTGGCCGGTTTTTTTGTTTGTTAACCATGCATTTACAAGCCGGGAGAATTCCAGTTAAATGCTTGAGTCCCTGTTGCAGGGGCTTTGGAAGCAAGGCCAGCGGAATGGCCGATAACAACAACTCAGGAAGAGTGAATGAACCTCGCCAAAACGGCGATCGAACGCCCCATCTGGGTGGCGGTCTCGATCGTGCTGATTTTCCTGCTGGGCCTGCTCAGCATCCGGGGACTGCCGATCCAGCTGTTCCCCGACATCGACCGTCCACACCTCAACATCTTGGTGAGCTGGCGTTCCGCCTCGCCGCAAGAGATGGAGTCGGAGATCACCGACCCCATCGAGCAGGAGATGCAGGGGGTGCAAGGGCTCAAGAGCCTTGTCAGCAACAGCTATCCCGGCTTTACCGAAATCGACATGGAGTTTGCCCTCGGCACCGACATGCAACGGGCCCAACTCGATGTGATTTCGCGACTGAACCGGGTCTCGGGACTGCCGGACAAGATTGGCGGCCCCTACGTCAACAACTACAGCAGCAACGATACCCTCACCTTCTTCTTCATCCAGCAGCTGCCCGGTGCCAAAGGGGTGATCGATGATCATCAGGCGCTGATCGAGGCGCGGGTCAAACCCGAGCTGGAGCGCATCGAAGGGGTCTCGACAGTCGCAGTCGAGGGGATCAACGAGCGCCAGATCCAGATCCGCTTCGACCCCTATCGCGCCGCCGAGCTGGGGGTGGAGATCCCGGTGCTGGCCAGCCGCGCCACCACCGGCTGGGACGTGTCGGCCGGTACCCTCGACATCGGTCGCTGGGAGTACAAGCTGCGCTTCGCCGGTCGCTATGATGTCGAGACGCTGGGGGACAAGGTGGTGGACTGGCGCGATGGCCTGCCCATCTATCTGCGGGATGTGGCGGAAGTAAGGGTGGCCAGGGAAGAGAACCCGGTGCTGCGGATCCAGAACGGCAATACCGCCATCGCCGCCCAGATCTTCAAGGAGAGCGACGCCAATGCCCTGGCCTCCCTTGAGGCGATCAAGGCCCGGGTGAACGAGCTCAACCGCGAGGTGCTGGAGCCGGTCGGGCTGCACATGGAGCAGTCGTTCGATGCCTCCCTCTACATCAATCGCGCCGTCAGCATGGTCACTGCCAACCTGGGGCTCGGGGTACTGCTCTCCTGCGCCATCCTCTGGCTCTTCCTGCGCCAGCTCAAGGCGACCCTGATGATTGCCCTCGCCATTCCCATCAGCATCATGCTCACCTTCTGCCTGCTCAAGGTGATGGATCGCACCCTCAACATCATCTCGCTGGCGGGCATCGCCTTTGCCGTCGGCATGGTGCTCGACGCCGCCATCGTGGTGCTGGAGAGTATCTACCGGCGCCACGAGCGGGGGGATTTGAGCAAGGCGGAGGCGGCGCTCGAAGGTACCCGTCAGGTATGGACGGCGCTGGTCGCCTCCACCCTCACCACGGTCGCCATCTTCCTGCCGGTGCTGCTGCTCAACGATGTGGAGGGTCAGCTGTTTGCCGATCTGGCGCTCACCATCGCCTTCGCCGTGACTGTCTCCATGCTGGTCGCCGTCATCGTGCTGCCGGCGGTGGCGGCGCGCTGGATGGGACATGAAACACTGACCGATCCCTATGAGTCGCTGTGGCAGCGCACCACTCGTCATGTGATCCGCTGGACCTCGACCTCACGCCAGCGCTGGGCGGTCATTACCCTGATGATGAGTCTGCCGGCACTGGCCACCTGGGCGCTGCTGCCCAAGATGGACTATCTGCCGGACGTGAAACGGGACGCGGTGGATGTCTGGATGAACTTCACCCCCGGGGTCAACCTCAAGGCCCAGCGCGAAGAGGTGATCGATACCCTGATCGCCCGCCTCGCCCCCTACATGAAGGGGGAGAAAGAGCCTGCCCTCAAGAACTACTACATCTTGCGCTACCCGGGGGGCGCCCAGATTGGCGTGCGCCCCAAAGACGAAAACCGCATCAAGGAGCTGGAGAGCCTGTTGATGAAACAGCTGCTGGTGGGTATTCCCGACACCCGGGTGTTCGGCGGTCAGGGGTCGCTGTTTGGCGGCTTTGACAGCGAGAACGGCGTCTCCCTGCTGCTGCAGGGAGGCAACCTGCCCGAGCTCTATCAGGCGGCCCGTGCCAGCATGGGGATCCTCAGCAAGGACTTGCCGGGAGCACAGATCCGGCCCGAGCCGAGTCTCGACTTCACCGCTCCCGAGCTCAAACTGGTGCCGCAAGATCGACGTCTCGCCGAAGTGGGTTGGGATCGCACGCCCCTGCCCACCATCATCCAGACCTTTGGCGACGGCTTGCGGGTTGGCGAGTATTTCGACGGCGAGGATCGGCTCGACATCATGCTGATGGGGCAGAGCTCCGCCAATCCGGACGAACTGAAGGCAGTGCCGCTGGCCACCCCCTCCGGGCGCATCATTCCCCTTGGCGAGCTGCTGCGGGTAGAGCACGACATGGGCCCGGCCAGTATCTTCCGGGCCGATGGGCTGCGCAGCATCATCCTGCAGATAGCACCTCCGGCGGGCATGACCATGGAGCAGGTGATCGACACCCTGAAAAACCGCAGTTTTTCCGCCATCCGCCCCCTACTGCCCGCTGGTGGCGAGCTGCGCATTGCCGGCAATGCCGACAGCCTGCAACAGGCGCTCGACAATCTGGGGACCATCTTCCTGTTCGCCGTGGTGATCCTGCTGGTGCTGCTGTGGGGGGTGTTTGCCTCCATCAAGGATGCCCTGCTGGTGCTGCTCACCCTGCCCCTTGCCTCGGTTGGCGGCGTACTGGCGCTGCAGCTGAGCGGGCTGCTGGTGCCGCTGCCGATGGACCTGCTCACCATCATCGGCTTTGTCATCCTGCTGGGACTGGTGGTCAACAACGCCATCCTGCTGGTGCATCAGACCCGCACCGCCGAGCGGGACGGCATGAGCCGCCAGCTGGCGGTGGCCGATGCCCTGCAAAGCCGGATGCGTCCCATCGCCATGACCAGTCTCACCAGCATCTTCGGCATGCTGCCGCTGATGCTGAGCCCGAGCGAGGGGAGCGAAATTTACCGCGGGCTCGCCACCGTCATTGTCGGCGGCATGAGTTGCAGCACCCTGTTTACCCTGATCCTGTTGCCTGCCTTCCTGCGTCTCGGGGAGCAGGTGGCGATCCCACAACCCCTGCGCCAGCGGGCCTGAGCAAGGAGCTCATCGATGACACATATGATTACCCGAATGTTGGCTGGCGCGGTGCTGATTGCAGGCAGTGCGCTACCGGTATTAGCCGATCAGGGCAAGATGGTGACCCTGGCGGATGTGACCCAAGGGGATGCGGCCGCCAATATCTGGGTCAGCGGCACGGTGGCGAGTCGCCAGCAAGCTGCGCTAAGCGCCGAAGTGAGCGGCCGGGTGGAGTGGATCGCCGAATTTGGCAGCCGGGTCAAAAAAGGGGACGAGCTGCTGCGCCTCGACAGCGCGGCACTGCGCCTCTCGCTGGAGCAGGCCCGCGCCGAGCAGGCGAAATGGCAGAGCAACTTGCGCTTCGCTCGCGCCGAATCCCAGCGGATCACCCGACTGCACCAGCAAAAGAGCGCCTCCCAGAGCCAGTACGACAAGGCCAGCTACGATGTGGAGCAGGCCGCGCTGGCCGAGCGACTGGCCGCCATACAGGTAAACCAGATTGAAGAACAGCTGCGCCGCAGCCACATCTATGCCCCGTTCGACGGGGTGGTGAACAACCACTTCATCCAACCCGGCGAGCATGTGGACGCAGGCGAGCAGGCGCTGGAGCTGGTCAACCCGGATCAGCCGGATATCCGCCTGCAGGCCCCCATTCTCTGGGCCCAGCAGCTGGCGCCGCAAACCCGGCTGCGGGTGGAGGGGGAGCAGCTGAGCGGTCACGGTGTTTATTACCAGCGAGCCGCCAGCGCCGATCCCAAATCGCGGCTGATCGAGCTGCGCCTAAAACCGGAAACAGGCAACTTCATCATCGGCTCGCCGGTACGGGTTGCCCTGCCACTGGGGGATCAGCAGAGCATGCTGCTGCCCCGGGACGCCTTGGTGCTCGGCACCGATGGCAGCGTGGTCTATCAGGTGGCGCGAAGCGGCAAATCGCTCAAGGTGAATCGGGTGCCGGTCACCGTGCTGTTTGGCGACAGCCAGCAAGTGGCGGTGAGCGGCGCCCTCAAGCAGGGTGATCGGGTGGTGGTGCGCGGCGCGGGCAGCCTGCAGGATGGCGACACCATAGAATTGTTCAAGGGGTAGCCACGCCCGACGCAGGCTGTCCAATCTTTGCCCGCTTGACCCGGGACATACAGCCAAACGGGCCACAGTTTGCTATCTTGGCGGCCATCACTCGCGTTTAGAGCAATCAACACCCATGAGCATTATTTTGGGCATCGATCCGGGTTCGCGGATCACCGGATACGGGGTTATCCGGGTCGTGGGCGGCAAGGCCGAATACTTGGGCTCTGGCTGCATCCGCACCGATTGCGGCGAGCTGCCGGAGCGCCTCAAGCAGGTCTATGACGGGGTATGCGAGATCATCACCCAGTTCAAACCCACCGAATTTGCCATCGAGCGGGTCTTTATGGCCCGCAACGCCGACTCGGCCCTGAAACTGGGACAGGCCCGGGGCAGCGCCATCGTCGCCGCGGCCAACGCTTATCTGCCGGTGAGCGAATACTCTGCCACCCAGATCAAGCAGGCAGTGGTGGGCACCGGTGGCGCCGCCAAGGAGCAGGTGCAGCATATGGTGACCCATCTGCTGAAACTCTCCGCCACCCCGCAGGCGGACGCAGCAGATGCCCTTGGCGTCGCGCTCTGCCACCTGCACACCCGCCAGAGCCTGATCAAGATGGCCGGCCG
Source organism: Aeromonas sp. 95A (assembly GCF_051919235.1). Taxonomy (NCBI): domain Bacteria; kingdom Pseudomonadati; phylum Pseudomonadota; class Gammaproteobacteria; order Aeromonadales; family Aeromonadaceae; genus Aeromonas; species Aeromonas sp. 95A. Next base: position 4,272,887 of record NZ_JBQBFC010000001.1, on the reverse strand, counting down.
CGCCAGCAGCTCGGTACGTGGCCGCTATCGCTGAGCCCTTATGTCGCCCACGACTCATCTCGGTATCGCAAAATAAAAAACCGCCCCGGATCTCCGGGGCGGTTTTGTTTTGGGCGCGGAATAGAGAGCAATCCGGAGAGCAAGGTCATACACGCCAGCTCCATCAACAGTTGCAATCGAGCGACACGTGCGCCGACGTGACGAGCAACTCGATTATCATCGTAAACCCGTACCGTATTGCCATCAGACACAACGCCAAAGAGGCTTATAAATCACACTCTTGGCAATAGATACTTGCTTTCAATTTGTCGTGTCCGCAAACAATACAACCTCGAGTTACAAACTGATATGAATCATGCCAAGGAAGAATTAGATATGGAAAAAATCGGACTTTCCGCTATCGCCCTTCTGCTATGTGGTTGTTCTGCTGCTGGCGTCGTAAAAAGCAACGACCCTTGGCAAAATCTGGCCCAAGCAGATGTGCTGATTGAACATGGGCGGCCAACCGCTGCAGAAAAACTTATCGTCGAAGCTAGAAACCTTTGCAAGGAAGACGCGGTTTGCCATGCCATGGCAGATAGAGAATATGCCCTGCTACTCCTATCTTCTTCCGTTGGTTCTACTTGGGCAGAACACTATAAAGAACAAGGATTTATAGATCAGACAGTCAACCTGCAAAACAGGACAATCAAGGCAGCAGCATATCTGGAGCAGGCCGCCACTCAGCTAAATACAACAACCGCTTACGACAAGTTGAGCAATGTGCAGCTACTAAAAGCCTCTGTCTATCAGGAACTGCAGGATCAAAAAAGTACCTGTTCATCCCTGGCTCAAGCGCTGACAGCCTACCAAGATAATCTGCGCCATAACCCAGGCGCAGCCCCGCAGGGGGTGGATGGTTACGCCTCGCTGGGAGACTATATCATCGCACGGCAGAAAGCCGTTCGCTGTATGTAAACAGGTATCTTATGGTTCAGTGCCCCTTGCCAGCATTGGCAAGGGGCACTGTGTTAAACCAGCCCCCCCAGCGCACCGATCAGAGCGTCGAGTCCTTGGTCAACCTTCGAGCGCGGGCAACCGACGTTGAGGCGGATATAGCCTGTGCCTTCAGGGCCATAGGTGTCGCCGCGCATGATGGCGACCCGGTATTTCTCCACCAGCAAGGCTTGCAGCGCATCCATCCGTTCGGTGGAGTCGATGCCAAGGCCGCGCAGATCAATCCAGGCGAGATAGGTTCCCTCGGGCACCCGATAGTCGATGGCGGGGAAAGCGGCGTTTAGCCGCGCCGCCACATGGGTGAGGTTGCCGTGCAGATAGCTTTTCAAGGCATCGAGCCAGGCAGCGCCGTCCCGATAGGCGCTGATATGGGCCAGCACCCCGAGAATGGGGGGCGATGAGAGGCCATGGGCCGCCTTGAGCCGCTGCAGATAGGCGGCCCGCGCCGCTGCGTTAGCAATAAAGGCGTAGGCGCCGCCAAGGGCGGGAATATTGAAGGATTTGGAGCCCGAGCTCACCAGCGCCCAGTGATCGTCCAGCGCCACCTCGCTCCACGGCAGGTAGCGGGCAAAGCTCACATCCATATGGATGTCGTCCGAGATGACCTTGACCCCGTGGCGCTGGCAGATAGCGGCCATCCGGCCGAGTTCATCCCGCGTCCAGACCCGGCCGGTGGGGTTGTGGGGGCTGCAGAGCAGCAAAATCCGGCAATCGGGGCGGGCAGTCTGTTGCTCGAAGCAGGCCCAGTCGATCTGGTAGCTCCCCTCTGTTTTTTTGAGCGGGCAGGGCAGCAGCATCCGATCGTTGGCAGCCAGCATATTTCCGAAGGCGTCGTAGGCGGGGGTATGCACCAGCACACCTTCACCCGGCGCCGACCAGAGGCTCACCAGCTGGGCAATCACATAGATGACCGAGGGGCCGTAGACCAGCGTCTCGGGTTCGAGGCTCGCCCCGTAGCGGTGGGCAAACCAGTTGCTCACCGCCCCCTTGAAGTCGTCGTGATTCCAGCGGCTGTAGCCAAATACCCCGTGCTCAAGGCGGGTTGCCAGGGTCTGGCGAATGCAGGGGGCGGTCTCGAAATCCATATCGGAGATGGTAAAGGGGAGCAGATCGGCATGGCCAAAACGGTCGGCTACATAGTCCCACTGGGTGCAGTAGGTGCCGTGGCGGTCGACCACGCGGTCGAAGTCATAAATATCGTGCATGAAGTTTCTCCCTCCATAAACAGGAGACATATTGGGAGAGGCAAACAAGGGGGGCTTGCGCCCCCCGTTCGGTTCTTATTGGCCGGTTCAGGCCCCCATCAGGCTCTGCAGCTGGTTTTTCACCAGATGCACCTGCGGGCCGATCACCACCTGCAGGTTGTGCTCGTCGAGCTTGATCACCCCGATGGCACCGTTCGCTTTCAATACCTTGTCATCGACCCGGCTCATGTCCTGCACCGACATCCGCAGGCGGGTGATGCAGTTATCGAGCGCGAGGATGTTATCGGCCCCGCCCAGGGCGTTAAGGATGATTTCACCGTTGTAACCGCTGTTGCCGGCCTTCTTGCCTGCGGGCTGGGCAGTCTCGCTGGTCTCGATTTCACGACCGGGGGTTTTCAGGTTAAAGCGCACAATGGCGAAGCGGAACACGCTGTAGTAGATGGCAAACCAGATGGCCGCCGCGACCGGCACCAGATACCACTTGGTGGCGGTGCCCTGCAGCACGCCGAACACCAGAAAATCGATGAGGTTGCCGTCGGTGTTGCCGATGGTGACGCCGAGCAGCCCCATGGTCATAAAGCCCAGACCCGTCAGGATGGCGTGAATAACGTAGAGCACCGGAGCCACGAACAGGAACAGGAACTCCAGCGGCTCTGTGATGCCGCCGATGACGCAGGCCACCACGCCGGAGACCAGCAGCGCCTTGATCTTGCCGCGATTTTCAGGGCGGGCGCAGTGATACATGGCGAGCGCCGCGCCCGGCAGGCCGCCGAGGAAGGCAGGCATCTTGCCCTGCGAGAGGAAGGAGGTGGCAGAAACAGAGAAGCCGGTGGTGTCAGCGCAGGAGAGCTCGGCGTAGAAGATATTGAGGGCGCCGCTCACCTCGTGACCGCATACCAGCTGGGTGCCGCCCGCTTCGGTAAAGCGAATGAGCGCCACCAGAATGTGGTGCAGACCGAGCGGCAGCAGCAGGCGCTCACCGGTACCGAACAGGAAGGGGCCGAAGGGACCGGCGTGGGAGATGAGTGCCCCGATACCGTTGATGCCGGCGGCAAACCAGGGCCAGGCGAACGGCACGACCAGACCGACGACACCCAGCACCAATACAGTGATGATGGGCACGAAGCGAGCTCCGCCGAAGAAGGCAAGCGCATCGGGCATCTTGTAGGTGTAGAAACGGGCGTGGAGCTTCGCGACGATCACCCCGACGATGATGGCCCCCAGAATACCGGTGTCGATGGAGCTGATACCGAGGATCGATTTCACCCCGTAGGCCTTCTCCGCCGCTGCGTCACCGATGACGTTGGCCACGGTGAGGTAGAAGTTGATGGAGAGGTTGAGCGCCGCATAGCCGACGAAACCGGCAAAGGCCGCGACCCCCTTCTCTTCTCGCGCCAGTCCGAGCGGAATGGCCACCGCAAACATCACCGGCAGATAGATAAAGGCCACCAGCCCCACCTTGGTCATCCAGAGGAACAACAGTTGCAGCACGGTATTGTCGAGGAAGGGCATGCTCTGCTTGACCGCATCGCTGGTGAGCGAGCTGCCGACACCGAGCAAAATACCCGAGAAGGCCAGCAGGGCGACCGGCAACATAAAGGTCTTGCCGAGGCTCTGCAGGAACTCCCAGATGGTGGATTTGGCTTGAGGCTTGGCCATGAAACGGCTCCTTGTGAATAGACAGCAATATCTGCGGCTGCCCTCCCCCGCTCGAGGCAATCTCGAAGCAAAAGGCGCGGGTCAGCATCAGGTTTTGCTGGATGATAAAACGTTTTATCAACTTACAAGTGCCGACAGGATCACAGAATAAGGGGGCTGGCTGGCAGCAGGATCCAAATTTGTGAGCCGGATCGGCCCAATCGTGATGTAACGTTTCACTTGAGCATCTGAGCAGGTATGCTGGGGCCTCGCTTTCAACTGTCCGTCGTCCATTCGCCCTATGTCGCCCAAATCCCTCTCTGCCAAAGCCACCAAGATCACCGATGTCGCCCAGCGGGCGGGAGTGTCGGTCACCACCGTCTCCATGGTGCTCAACGGCAAGGGGCGCATCTCGCCGGCCACCGCCGAGCGGGTGCAGCAGGCGATAAAAGAGCTCGACTACGTGCCCAACAGCGCCGCCGCCAACCTGCGCAGCCAGCAATCCAATCTGGTGGGGCTGATCCTGCGCGACATCACCGACCCCTTCTATACCGAGGTGACCGCCGGGGTGAGCGAGGTGCTGGAGCAGCAGGGCTATCTGCTGTTTCTGACCCAGTGCGGCCACAGTCCGGAGCGGCTGCAGCAGAGCATCCACTCCCTGTCACGGCAGGGGGTGGCGGGCATCATCTTCAATCCGGTGCGCGGCGCGGCGGCCAAAACCCTGGAGACCCTGCTCGACTCCGAGCTGCCAGTGGTGTGCGCCGCCCGTTCCTACTATCGGGATGATGTGGACTTTATCGGCCCTGACAACACCCACGCCGCCAAGCAGGCCACCACCTACCTTATCGAGCAGGGCCACCGCCATATCGCCTATGTCGGCGGGCGGGCCGACTCCCTCACCCGCGCCGAGCGGATCGGTGGCTACTGCGCCAGCCTGTTGCAATATGGCCTGCCCTTCAAACCGGAGTGGGTACTGGAGTGCGAGCGCACCCAGCGCAGCGCTGCCGACACCATCGCCCAACTGCTGCACCAGCACCCCAAGGTGACCGCTATTCTCTGCCACTACCCCGAGGTGGCACTCGGCGCCATCTATGGCGTCGAGGCGAGCGGCCGCACCGTGGGCAAGGACAACTACATCGGCCAGCAGGTGGCCCTGCTCGGCTTTGACGATGTGGCGGAAGCGGAACTGACCACCCCCGCCCTCACCTTTGTCAGCTCACCGGCCCGCGAAATCGGCCGTCAGGCGGCAAAGCGACTGTTGACCCGGATGCAGCAACCCGATCTCGCCCCCAACCGCCATATCATCACCCCCAATCTGCAAAAGCGGGAGTCGGCTTGAGCTGGCAAGGCTGACCCATCTGCAGCAACCCGAGCTCACCCCCAACCGCCATATCATCACCGCTCACCAGCAAACCGCAAAAGCGGGAGTTGGCCTAAGCTCGCCAGGCAGGCTCGCCCGCCTGCGAACCACCCTCTCTTCACTTTTCCTGCGCCTTGATCCAGCGCCGATAACGGGCGTTGCCAAGCAGGGTTTGCCACTGCTGGCAAGCCAGCGCCAGCGATGGCGCAACCTTGGGGTGGCTCGGCTGACCTCGGCCCAGCCGCCGCAGCTGGTATTTCACCATCGCCATATAACCTACCGAAGCCAACACCTTGTTGCGCCAGGGGATGGGTCTGAGCTCGGCGCTTGCCGCCTGCTCACGGCGCCATCTGGCGGGCAGATCCGGGGCGATGGCAAGCGCGGTGGCCATGCCAACGACCGCCACTCCGCTGCCGAGCACTTGTTCCACCACCGGATAACGGCGGATCCCCCCGGTCACCATCACGGGCATATGAGCGGCACTCACTATCTCTTCGGCAAACGTCAGAAAATAGGCTTCCCGCGCCAGAGTGCGGCCATCGCGGGCCTGACCGTGCATGGCGGGCGCCTCGTAACTGCCACCGGAGAGCTCCACCAGATCCACCCCGAGCGGGTTGAGCATGTCGACCACAGCCTTGGCATCTTCGGTACTGAAGCCGCCACGCTGAAAGTCGGCGGAGTTGAGTTTGACCGACAGTGAGAAGCGCTCCCCCACCTGCTCACGGATCCCCTGCACTATCTCCAGCAGCAAGCGGGCACGATTCTCAAGGCTGCCGCCCCAACGATCGTGGCGCTGGTTGGTGAGCGGCGAGAGGAACTGGCTCAGCAGATAACCGTGCGCAGCGTGGATCTGCACTCCGTCAAAGCCGAGACGCTGTGCCAACAGCGCCGTATTGATAAAGCGTGCTTTCACCTCGGCAATATCGGCTTCGCTCATGGCCCTGGGCGGAGAGAACTGTTTGGAGAAACTGCCGAGCGCCATGGGCACGGCGGAAGGTGCCAGGGTAGGTTGCCCCAGCGCCGCCGGCATCTGGCGACCGGGGTGGTTGATCTGCATCCAGATCTGGGCGCCCCCGCTTTTGGCCGCTTCGGCCCAGGCCCTGAAACGCCCGGCCAGCTGTGGGGATAGCGCCGGGGTGTCGAGCACCACGCCCCCCGCTCCCGTCATGGCGTGCCCATCCACCATCACATTGCCAGTGATGATAAGGCCAGCGCCACCCTCAGCCCAGGTACGATAGAGGCGGATCAGCGCCTCGGAGGGGGCATGGTCACGGTCAGCCATGTTCTCTTCCATGGCTGCCTTGGCGAGGCGGTTGATAAGCTGGCTGCCATTTGGCAGGGTCAGGGGAGTAAATGGGTTCATGGCGATCTCCTCGGTAGTGAGGACCCCACCATAAGTTTGAAGCTGACTTGAAGGTCAAGCCCTTTGTCGAGATGCCGCTACGACCAAGGAAAGGCTCCTCCCCTTGCTCGGAGCCGTTGACATTCAAGCGGGCTTTAACCCTAGAATCTCCCGGCCCCCGCCCCTCAGCCTTAGCGTCAGGGGCCATCAACCCGCAGCCCAGGAGGCAAGATGAAGATCGGTGAACTGGCCAGACAGACCGGCATGGCGGCATCGGCTATCCGCTTTTACGAAGCCAGGGGCCTGCTCAACAAGGTGCAACGGGGGGCCAACGGCTATCGCGACTACCCGCCCGAGACAGTGCCGTTGCTGACCATCATCAGCCAGGCACAGCAGGCAGGCTTCTCCCTCGACGAGATCAAGCAGCTGGTACCGGCGGATATCAGCACCTGGCAACACGCCCCGCTGCTGGCGGCACTCAAGGCCAAGGTGAGCGACATAGAGACGCTGGAGGCCAGGCTTGCCCACAGCAAGCAGCAGTTGCAGACCCTGATCCGGCTGGTGGAGTCCAAACCCGACGAGATGCCCTGTGAAGAGAACGCCGCTCGGGTATTGGCCAGCATGGGCATACCCTCCCACGAGCACGTCGCAAAGGCTGCCACCACGGCCAAGTCTGCGTCACGCCACAAAAGGTGATCCTGTTCACAACCGGCACACTCCCTCGACCAGAGAGGTTGAGAGCCAAGTGGAGAGGAATATGATGGGCGCCTCCCTCTCTTCACGAGCCCCTTTATGAGCAACCCGCACGACCAGAATCCGCCAACTGAAATCCATCGCTGTGACAAATGCGGCGAGCGTACCCGCCATATCGTGGTGCTGGTCGCCCGCGATCACACTCAGGACATCATGCCCAAGGATCCGCGCAAAGCCTTCTGGCAAGCCTTTACTTCCAGCAGCATCACCAACTGGGCGTTTGGTGAAACACTGGCCTACCAGACCACCCATGTAAAACATCTAATTTGCGAACGCTGCGGGGAGAAGTTTCTGGAGTATTGATGGCTCCAGTCTGTCATCCATCACACAACCAACTGAATAAACTCCCGTCATCAAGCAAGTAGTTTGTTGATCCTTGGCAGGTTTTTACCTGCTGCCGGTTTTGCATTGCCCCCACCGTGATTACCATGGCTCACTTGGCAACCGGGGTTGGGAGGGACGTTGCCGAGATCGCTCTGGCCACCATAGCACCATCACCTCCCGCCACATCACCGGTTAACAGCAGCAGAGTGGAGGCTGTCGTCCAGGGGCGGTAGCATGGCAGCAAGAAATGAGATATAGCGATAATTTCCTCGTGACCGTCCAATTACGTTTCGACAATCCGACCGACAAAACTGAACAATCAAAGCGGTAAAAAACATGATCGATCACAAGCGATTCCAGAGATTGGTACAACAGCTCTACTCGACGGTAGAGGAGCTTGAAGAAATGTTTCCGGGGCGACACTTTACGCCCGATGGCCATATGGTCGGCAGTATTGGCGAATGTCTGGTTGCTGATGCTTACGGGTTAGAATTGATGAATGCATCAAACAAGGGATATGACGCTTTATCTCCATCCGGGCTGCAAGTTGAAATCAAAGCAACGCAGGCAAAATCAGTCGCCTTCCGCAGCCAGCCAGAACACACCATCGCCATCAAAATTCTTCCCAACGGCACATTCGAAGAGATTTTTAATGGCCCGGGAAACTTGGTATGGCAGCAGTTTGACGGGAAACCCCTGCCCTCAAATGGTCAATACCAAATTTCTCTTAACAAGCTCAAAGAATTAAACAAGCAGGTTGATAAATCTCAGCGGATCTTAAGAGTCACCCAATAGAACCCGTTCACAGGATGAGGTGCCCCTCTCCGGCAACAGAAAAGGATCCCGCCGTTATGTTTGAGTACGTCGAAAAACTGCAAGCGCGCATTGCTACCATGGTCAGTCAGAACGAAGCCGGGATCCGGCAGGCGGCCCACTGGTTTAGCGAGGCTATCGTCCACAACAAGATGATCCATATGTTGGGCACCGGGCACTCTCATATGGTAGGACTGGAGGGGTTTATCCGTGCCGGTGGCCTTGGCAATATCAACGCCGTACTCGACTCCACCGTCACCACTGCCGATGGTGCCCTGCGCAGCTCGGCGCTGGAGAAGCTGCCGGGGCTTGCCGCCATCCTGTGGGAGGAGCAGCCGATTGCGCCGGGGGATCTGATGGTGGTCATCTCCAATTCGGGTCGCAACGCCCTGCCCATCGAGTGGGCCCAGCTTGCCAAAGCACGCGGCCACAAGGTGATCGCTATTACCTCGGTGGCGCAATCGGCACAAAATCCGAGTCGTCACCCTTCAGGCCAGAAACTGATGGAGCTGGCCGATCTGGTACTGGACAACTGCGTGCCGCCGGGCGATGGCCTGTGCGAAGTCAATGATCGGGTTACCGGCGCCTTCTCCTCCATCTCCGGCATGGTGCTGATCAATACGCTGGTAGTCGAAGCGCAGAAACTGGCGCTGGCACAAGGTGTCACCCCGCTTATTTTCTCCAGCCAGAATGTGGATGGCTTTAATAACGATGATGTTTACCGCCATTTCCAAGGGCGATTGAAGTCGATGTAAGCAATTAAGATATTGTCGCGGTAAACGTTGGGCTTCACTTCGTTCAGCTCCAACCTACGATGCTTGGCCCAACTTACGAGATGCTCCAGAAAAGAGCGCTCATAGATGAAACAAATTCTGATTATTGGCAACTCGGGATCGGGCAAGAGCTGGTTGGCGGCGCAGCTGGCTGAGGTATTAACTATCCGCGAGGTCAATCTGGACACCATCGTCTGGCAACCGGGCGGCTTTAACCAAAAACGGCCCCAGCATGAGATTGATCATGCCATTCAAATACTTGCTCAAGAGCCATCATGGGTGGTCGAAGGGGTATTTGGTGCCCTGGCCGAGCAACTGCTTGATGCCGCCGATACCCTGCTTTTTCTGGATCTCGACTGGTCGGTATGCCGTGATTCACTGCTATCGCGCGGATCACAAAGTGCCAGGCAACGGGATACAGTGGCAGCCGAAGAGAGCTTTCAACAACTGCTGGTGTGGGCATCTGAATATGGGCAGCGAGCCAGTAAAAGCTCCCGCCACTTCCATCGCGAGCTGTTTGATCGATTCCCAAACGACAAGCACCGTTTCACGACTCGGGCAGAGGTAAATAGCTATCTCACTCAACTGACCGTTAACAGCTAACAGGAAACTGGATGGACCAATACAAACAGACTCCAAAACCTGACCATATATTTTTCAGAAAATTTATATCCTATCTGGCTATTACCTTGCCTATCGGCCTGATCCCGGAATTTATTCGGCAGGACTTTCATCTGGACTTGCTCTCATGGCAGGAGGGCGGCCGCCTCACTCTGATCATGATTGGCGTCGCGGCGGCAATGGCGGGAGTTGACTGGCTCGTGCATCGCTATCGAACCAAACGACAGCAGCCAAAGGGCCCGGTTGGACCAAACAGGTAAGAGAAGATCGGGCTGCCAAAGATATGGCAGCCCCGTGCCATCAGGAGAGCATGCTTCTTAGCATCCAGGCGGTTTTTTCATGAATATCGATGCGCTGGGTCAGCACATCGGCGGTGGGCTGGTCATTGACGGCATCGACCAGATCGAACAGTTTTCTGGCGGTTCTCGCCGTGGCTTCTTGCGCCAACACCAGATGTTTGAGCATTTCACTGGCACAGGGCACCCCTTCGACCTCCTCAATGGAGGAGAGACGGACAAACTCCTTATATGTGCCGGGAGCGGGGAAGCCCAATGCGCGGATCCGCTCGGCAATAACATCCAGCGCATTCCACTGCTCGGTGTATTGATCCATAAACATATTGTGCAGACTGTTGAACTGCGGGCCGGTTACGTTCCAGTGAAAATTGTGGGTCATCAAATAAAGGGTGTAACTATCGGCAAGCAGTGCCGACAATCCATCTGCAATTTTCTTGCGATCGGCTGCTGAAATACCGATATCCATTTCTGGTAAAACCACACTCTCTTTTTTCATCACGCTAACTCCTGTCATTGGCTTTCGGCTTGATAAATTTGGCCGATGCTTTTGCAACAATCATCCCGCCGACCGACGCTACGGCATTCAGGCGATAGATACCGTGACGCCGGTCGACTATTCTGGCCGACAGCGCTACTTTGCTGCCGATATCGATGGGAGCAATAAAACGAACGGTCAGCTCCGCTGTTAATCCTCTTATTCCCCGTTGCAGCAACGCATGTGTCATCACCGCATCGAGCAGGGTGCTGGTCATGCCGCCATGCAAAATATCGCTGTAACCCTGATGGCGCTGGTCGGCAATAAACAGCCCTTCCGTCGTCCCTTCCTCCCCCTGGTAAAAGCGAATTCCCAGTGAATCCGGGTTATGAGTGCCGCACACCATACAACGGGCGTGGGACATCATGGTCTGTTGATAGTTCTCTGATTGATATTCATCCACTTGATCTATTCACTCGCTATTTGGCCACTCGCATGTTGAGAACAGAGTGCTAGGAGAGCAGCTCTTCGATGGCGGCATGTGCCTGGGTGCCATAGATGATGGAGGGGCCGCCTCCCATCAATACCGCGACATCTACCGTTGCAATCAGCTCCGCTCGCGAAGCACCGGCCTTCACGGCCCCGGCAACATGGGCGGCAATGCAGCCATCGCAGCGGGAAGCGATACCAATACCGAGGGCGATCATTTCCCGATATTTCAGCGCCAGCGACTCGTCCTCTTTCATAACGGCTTTGTGCAGCGCAATAAACGCATTCATGGTATCCGGGCTGCTCTTGCGATAAGCAGAGCCAAGCTTGTGTTGTTCTTTATTGATCTCTCGATAATTTTTCATCACGTTATTTCTCCGGTGTGAAAATCTCACCTTTATAGAATGACTGCACTGTCATGCTGATTAACCAGATGATCAATACAATCAGGGCACACACCACTATTTTGGCCAGATAATATGGAATGATATTCCCGGTTGCGTCGGCAAACATGGCTGAGGCTGCGGAAAATGCCGCCAGTGGAAATGAGTACGCCCACGAAGAGAGAAAGAATTTCAGTTTCAAAAAAGTGAGGGTGTTGTACATCAGCAAGATAAATACAAACAGCGCAAAATAATAAATGACATGGGCAAACAGATCGCCGGAGCTGGCTATTTCGCTATACGAGATAAATCCGATGGAGGGCGGTGCCAGCAGAATAAACATGGTGGGCATCAGCTTCTCGGGCAGGCTCTCATGAAAGAACAGCCGATAGAGCACTATGGTCAGCAGAGAGAACCAGAAAATAAGGCCAATGCTGAAGAAGAACAGGCTGATCTCGTGAAAGCCAAGCGGCACGCCACCCAGGGGCACCACAATATTGCCGACAATCGGAATAAACCATGCCGGGTTGGTGTGGGTGATTGTGAAATGGTCGCGATGGATCCAGTTGCTCATGATGTAGAGGGTGAAGAGCAGCTGCAAGCTGGCGCCCACCGACCAGAGGGCCAGCGCCGCATCATGCCAGCTGGCCCAGTAGGCGGATTGCAGCAGCAAGCTGATTGAGATGGTCGGGAAGAAATTGATCCTGACCGGGTGTTTCAGCTCATGCAGGAACTCGTCATTGTGTCTGAGAATTTTCCAGCCATACATCACCAGAAACGTCGCCAGTAACAGAGATGACAAGACCCCGAACAGGAACCCTGCCGACTGCAACAGCAGCAGATCCGGAAACGCCTTGCGACAGGCAATCGCCGCCCCCGTCAGCCCCATGATGATTGAAAAGAGTGTGACAGGCATATGTGCAATCTTGGTTATGGAGGGGATTTGCTTACCCTCTTGATTCAGGTTTTCCATCAACGTTCCCCTCCAGTTCGGCCTAGCGGTTGTGCTTACTCTTCACAACATTTCTTGTGGTTGCGCTGACGGTTGCCCTGACAGCCCTGCTGTTGTCCGGAGGCTGACTTGCAGCAACCCCCTTTGCCAAGGCGGCCACGGGGAGCGCATTGACGGCTTCCCTTGCCGTGATGGCCAGCCCCCTCGGCGCAGCGCGATGCACTGCCCTGTTCAGCGGATGTCAGCTCGGTCAGATTGCCCGACTCATTGCTCAGCATGTCAGCCATAGCGAGACGCCCCTGACTGGCCTGATAGACGGCAAGCCCACTGCCCAGCAGCTTGCCAAGCATCTTGCTACCGATATTTTTCAGCACGATACGACGGGCTCCCTGCGCCTGAAGCAGCTCCGCCAACGCACTTTTGCACTCGTTGCCAGCCACCGGATTGGCGATCTCTGCCAGCGTGCTCCCCTGTTCATCTACGAATACAAAGCGCTCTGCCTTGGCAAAATGTCCTGCGATATGGTCGTCATTCATCGGAATGGCTGTGATGATGGTCATTTGACCTCCTGCTATCACTGTTGATATTCCGGCCCTGCCCCTTGCCACTCTGCATTAGTCCCCTTGTTCAGGATCTTCCCGCAGGCTTGCCGGTTGGCATGGCCATGTTCCCAGCCTCTTGCAGCAACCAGATGAAGAGCCGTACGCATCAACTTTTACTGGTTTAGTCACGCATCATTCGGCTCGATAAGCGTCTGATCATGATGCCGCCGTAATTGGCATATGCCATGTATACACTCAGTTTATGGCATATGCAACAAACTATTTTTTCCAACGAAGAGGTTTGGGGACTCATTAAAGCTCGCCCTGGCATCATTCCAGGGCGCACCAATCCGCTATCCGCGAGGGCAAAAGGCAGGGGGAGAAATGGCGCATAAAAATCCTAATCCGCCCGGCGAAATGGCGACTTTTTGTGAGAATGGTCACATCTGATGGCGCCGTTTAACCACATATAAATCCAGACTCCTCTGATGATTAATTTATTGATATGGCGTATTACAAATCTGATGGCGAGCCTGACATCAATACATTCGTCTGTTTTTAAAGAAAAAATGGATGGTTGACTGAAAATGGCGAGTCCTGCCTGAAAACGGGATCTTCATCACATCTCGTTTTTCTGCGCACAAAAATCCAGTGATTAGCACATTTGTCCGATAGGGAGGGTGCAGGCGAGCCGCGATAATGATCAGGTCATTTTTATCCAGTACGTCGATACGTACTCACGCATAGCTTCCGTCACCGGAAGCGGGGAGAGCGCTATGATCACCACCTTGATCAATGAACATCTGATCAATCTCGATTTGAAAGCGACACGCAAGGAAGAGGTCTTCACCGAGATGGCCCGCCTGCTGGCGTCGCAAGGCAAGGTCAGCGACGAGCAGGCCTTTATCAAGGATCTGTGGGCCCGCGAAGAGCTGGGCAACACCGGCTTTGAAGAGGGCGTGGCCCTGCCCCACGCCAAGAGTGCAGCGGTATGCAATCCGGCGGTCGCCATCGGCATCAGCCGCAACGGCATCGAGTACGGCGCCGAAGATGGCAAGCCGTCCCACATTTTCTTTATGATCGCCTCCCCCGATGGCGGCGCCAACCACCATATCGAAGTGCTGGCCGAGCTCTCCGGCAAGCTGATCGAGGAGGGCTTTATCGCCAAACTGCTGGCGGCAAAAACCCCGGCCGATGCGCTGGCACTGCTGCTGACCAAGAAAGAGGAGCAGAGCGCGGCCCCGACCACCAGCAAGGGCTTTATCATCGGTGTCACCGGTTGCCCGGCCGGTATCGCCCACACCTATCTGGCGGCCGAGTCGCTGGAGCGCGCCGCCAAGGAGCTGGGTTATGAGGTGAAGGTGGAGACCAACGGCTCCATCGGCGTCAAGAACAGCCCGACTGCGGACGAGATCGCCCGCGCCACCGCCATCGTGGTCGCCTGTGACAAGCAGGTGGACATGGCCCGCTTCAACGGCAAGCCCCTCATCAAGACCGGCGTGAAGGCCCCCATCAAGGATGGCAAGGGTCTGATCGAGCAAGCCCTGAAAGCCCCCGCCTATGTGGCTGGCAAAGAAGATAAAAAAGGTGAAGAGAAGAGCGCGGGCGGCAGTTCCGATCTCTATCGTTTTCTCATGAACGGTGTATCGCACATGATCCCGTTTGTGGTGACCGGCGGTCTGTTGATTGCGCTGGCACTCGCCATCGGCGGCAACCCGACCCCGAGCGGCATGCAGATCCCGGAAGGGAGCATGTGGAACCAGATCCTCAACGTCGGCGTGGCCGCCTTCACCCTGATGATCCCCATTTTGGCCGGCTATATCGCCTACGCCATCGGTGACCGTCCGGCGCTGGCACCGGGCTTTATCGGTGGCTGGATCGCCAACAACGGCAGCTTCTACGGCGCTGACGCCGGTACCGGCTTTATCGGTGCCATCATTGCGGGCCTGTTGGTCGGTTATCTGGTGCGCTGGATTGCGACCCGTCAGTACCACAAGATGGTGCAGCCGCTGGTGCCGATCCTGATCGCCCCGATTGTCGGGTCGCTCTTTATCGCTGCGGTATTCATCTTCATCATCGGCGCTCCCATTGCCGACATGATGACTGGCCTCAACACCATGCTGCTCTCCATGAGCGGTGGCAGTCTGGTGCTGCTGGGTATCGTGCTGGGTGGTATGGCCGGCTTTGATATGGGTGGCCCGGTCAACAAGGTGGCCTTCCTCTTCTCCGTCGGCATGATCGCCTCCGGTCAGACCCAGTTCATGGGTGCCATGGCCTGCGCCATCCCGGCTGCGCCCCTTGGCATGTCGCTGGCGACCGTGCTCGGTCGCAAGCTAGGAATCTTCGATGCTTCTGAAATCGAAGCGGGCAAAGCCGCCGGTGCCATGGGTCTGGTGGGTATCTCCGAAGGGGCGATTCCGTTCGCCGCCCGTGATCCGCTGGCCGTGATCCCGGCCAACATTCTGGGCAGCATGACCGCAGCTGTGATGGCCTTCCTATTCGGCATCACCAACAGCGTTGCCCACGGTGGCCCCATCGTGGCCCTGCTGGGTGCGGTCAACAAGCCGCTGCTGGCGCTGCTCTGCATGATCTGCGGTGCCATCGTCACCGGTGTGGTGGCGGTTGCCCTGAAAAAACTGCGGGTCAAAAAGAGTGATGAGGTAACCCTGGCCAAGGCGGCCTGAGTGCCTCTCGCCATCGCGGCTCGTAAAACATGACAAGAGGCCACCCCACGGGGTGGCCTCTTGTTTTTGGGGATGGCTGGTGGGCCGTATTTCCCAATATCGCCAACTGAGAATTGGTGGTCAATCAGCCCTCTCCCTTCACTTTTCCCCTTACCTTTCCCTGGCTCCCTTCTGGCCTATCCATCCCACCAGCCCAGCCCAGCCCAGCACTCACACAGAGCGCCAAACTGGCTGAAATGGCAGCAATCTGGCGTCAGCGGTGTGATGTTTCTCACGCTTTGTCCGCGAAAGCGCAAAAACTAGGAAAATTTCCTAGCCCCACTAGGGATGGCTCTCAAGCCATTTTTTGCCCCTCTTATTAGAGTCACCTCACCTGATGTCGTGACCCGCACCGCGACGGGCAATGTGCCCCGTCATCCCGTGCCGGGCCCGGGTTTATATGGATGGAGCGTCGAGCGCAGCAACGGCTGACAGCCCCGACGTTCCGTTCCCCCTTCCGTGGCGTGACCTCGAACAACCTATCTACAAATGAGGGGCGCGGCGGAAATACCGTCTATCTCGCAGAGGATGAACGAAGATGTTGAAATTGCTCCAACAGGTCCGGGTCCCCACCCTGGACCTGCCGGTCGAAGCCCGGCGCAAGCTCTGGTTCAAGCCGTTTATGCAATCTTATCTGGTTGTATTTATTGGCTATTTGACCATGTATCTGATCCGCAAGAACTTCAACATTGCGCAAAATGACATGATCCAGGAGTACGGTCTCTCCATGACCGAGCTTGGCATGATCGGCCTTGGCTTCTCCATCACCTACGGGGTGGGCAAGACCATCGTCTCCTACTACGCCGATGGCAAGAACACCAAGCAGTTCCTGCCGCTGATGCTGATCCTCTCCGCTCTGTGCATGCTGGGCTTCAGTGCCAGCATGGGCGGCACCGGTTTCAGCCTCTACTTCATGATCTTCTTCTACGCCCTGAGCGGTTTCTTCCAGAGCTGTGGTGGCTCCTGCAGCTACTCCACCATCACCAAGTGGACCCCTCGCAACAAGCGCGGCACCTATCTGGGCATGTGGAACCTATCCCACAACGTGGGCGGTGCCGGTGCGGCCGGTGTGGCGCTGTTTGGTGCCAACTACCTGTTCGATGGCAACGTGCTCGGCATGTTTATCTTCCCCTCCATCATCGCGCTGATCGTCGGCTTTATCGGCCTGCGCTTTGGTAGCGATTCGCCGGAAGCCTATGGCCTTGGCAAGGTGGAAGAGCTGTTTGACGAAGTGGCGAGCGAAGAGGATATCGCCACCGAAGAGCAGAAGCTGACCAAGTGGCAGATCTTCGTGAAGTACGTGCTGCTCAACAAGGTGATCTGGCTGCTCTGCTTTGCCAACATCTTCCTCTACGTGGTGCGTATCGGTATCGACCAGTGGTCTACCGTCTATGCCCACCAGGAGCTGGGCTTCTCCAAAGACGTGGCTATTCAGGGCTTTACCTTCTTCGAAGTAGGCGCACTGGTCGGCACCCTGATGTGGGGTTACCTCTCCGATCTGGCCAATGGCCGTCGTGGTCTGGTGGCTTGCGTGGCACTGGCGCTGATCATCGCGACTCTGGGTCTCTACCAGCATGCGACTACCCAGTTTATGTTCCTGGGCTCCCTGTTCACTTTGGGCTTCCTGGTGTTTGGTCCGCAACTGCTGATCGGCGTCGCCGCTGTGGGCTTCGTCCCCAAGCAGGGCATCAGCGTAGCCGATGGCGTCAAGGGGACCTTTGCTTACCTGATTGGTGACAGCTTCGCCAAACTGGGTCTGGGCATGATCGCCGATGGCACCCCCATCTTCGGTCTGACCGGCTGGACCGGCACCTTCGCGGCGCTGGACATCGCAGCCGCCGCCTGTCTGGTACTGATGGGTTGTGTCGCGGTCGCCGAGGAGCGCAAGATCCGCCGCATCAAGCGCGAACTGAAAGCCGCCGAGCTGGCCGCCCAGACCGCCTGATAGCCATAACAACAGACGCAGATTGTTCAGGGCCACCCACAGGGGTGGCCCTTGTTGTTTAGAGCAACCAGACACCCGACTGGCCCGGCATGAGCCTGCACAGCCGTTCAAGGGACGGGCATATCCCCATCAAGATCCCACTTTTCATATGCGCTTTTGGTAAAAGCCCCCCGCTGGCGCTATCTTGTTGCTCCCCCTTGTCAGCATCACAGAGAGCAGATGAAGATCGTCGCCGTCACCGCTTGCCCGACCGGTATTGCCCATACCTATATGGCTGCCGATGCCCTGCAAAAAGCCGCCACTGGGCTGGGACTCAAGATCAAGGTCGAGACTCAGGGCGCCATGGGCATGGAAAACATGCTGACCGCCCGCGATATTGCCAGCGCCGACCTGGTGCTGATTGCCTCCGATATCGAGATTGAGCAGAAAGAGCGCTTCCTCGGCTGCACCATCCATCAGGTGAGACTGGAAACCGTGCTGCTGGATGCCAACGCCGTACTCAAGGCCCTGCCGATCCCGGCCTGATGCTGACCCGCGAAATCACCTTCTACTGCCAGCAGGGGTTGAGCATCACCCAGGCCAAGCAGTTGAACCGGCTGGCGGGGATGTTCAAATCCACCATCCGCTGCGCCAACCTCACCCGGCGCCAGACCGTTGCCGCCAGCAACCAGCTCTCCCTGTTGACCCTCGCCACCCAACCCGGCGATCTCTGCCAGTTGCAGATTGAAGGGTGCGATGCCGAGCTCGCCCACATGGCCTTCACCTGCTGGTGCGGCGAACTGGGTCAACCGCTGGTGCGCCCGCGCACCGCCGCGCTGGCGGAGTTGCGACTGGCCAACGCTCTGCCCGACTACCATTTTGCCCTGCGCCAGCTGGCCCACAGCCCCGAACCGCTGACCAAGGCCGAAGCCCTCGAGCATCTGATCGATCTGCTGCCCGCCGAGCTGATCACCGACCGCGCCACACTGACCGCCGCGGTGGAGCGGCGCGAGCAGGTCTCGGCCACCATCATCCGCCCCGGCCTTGCCATGCCTCATGTATTGAGCGAAGGGATCAGCCAGCCAGCGCTGACCCTGCTCAATTGCAAGGAGCCCATCGAGTGGGGCTCTCAAATCGGGCCGGTGCAGACCATTATTCTGCTGGCGGTGCCGGTTGGTAGCGGACGGGAGACCCTGCGCCCCCTCACCCGACTGGCGCAGGCGATGATCGACGATGTGGTCAGCCACGCCCTGCTGTTGGCGGGCTCGGCCCCCGCCCGTCAGGCTATCGTCATCGAGAGCCTGCTAAGCTAGGCGAATTGGCTCTGGGCACTGCTTGCTGTAACGCCAGCCATTCATCCTGTCCTCAGCCCCTGTGGTACACTCGCTGCCATCGTCTGTCTGAAGTGTGTATCCGATGAAATCTCCCCGCTCCCGTCTCTCTGTCAGCCGCGCGCCGCGCCATAACGCCCCGCGCACGGCGGCCAAACCCGCCGCACCCCGCCATGCATCCCCCCGCAAACCGGAGCTGGCACCGGCGGATCGCAAATTGCTACTGCTGAACAAGCCCTATATGGTGCTCTGCCAGTTCACCGACGAGGCGGGCCGGGAGACCCTCAAGGATTACATCAAAGAGCCCGGCATCTATGCCGCAGGGCGGCTCGATCGCGACAGCGAGGGGCTGCTGCTGCTCACCAACGATGGCAAGCTGCAGGCGCGCCTCACCCAGCCGGGGGAGAAGACCCCCAAGACCTACTGGGTGCAGGTGGAAGGCATTCCGAGCGAGGAGAAACTGGCCGCCCTGCGCGCCGGGGTGGAGCTCAATGACGGCATGACCCTGCCCGCCGGGGCGCGCATTATGAATGAACCTGCGGTATGGCCGCGCAATCCGCCCATTCGCGAGCGCAAGGAGATCCCCACCAGCTGGCTGGAGATCAAGATCATCGAGGGACGCAACCGGCAGGTGCGGCGGATGACCGCCCATATCGGCCACCCCACCTTGCGCCTTATTCGCTACGCCATCGGCGACTGGACCCTGGATGGACTGGCACCCGGCGAGAGCCGCAGCCTGCCCGCCCCCGAGCTGGCGCCGCTCTCCGCCCGCCGCCCGCGTCCGTCCTCATCCCGTTCAGGCGCTCATACCGCCAAACCGGCAGGGGAGGCGCCACGGCGGGCCAGCCAGCCGAGACGGGACGAACGCCCCCGCAGCACTCACCCAACCGAGCGTTCAACTTCAAACCCGACCAGCGGCAAACCCCGCAGCAGCGGGCGAGGAACGGCACGCAGACCCGCCCGTGCGGGCAATCCCAATAGCAGCGACAAGGAGTCATGATGAGCAATCAAGCAGAGCAATCGGCCACCAGCCACGCCCGCATGGAGGCGCGCCTGACGGTCGCCGCCCTGGTGCAGTGGCAGGGGCGCTTTCTGGTGGTGGAAGAGGAGATAAAAGGCCAGCGCCGTTTCAACCAACCCGCCGGCCATGTGGAGCCGGGGGAAAACCTGCTTGAAGCGGCCTGTCGTGAGCTGAAAGAAGAGACGGGTCTGACCGCCACACCGACCGCCTGGCTTGGTACCTATCTGTTCAAACCGGCCGACAGCGAGGCCACCTATGTGCGCACCGCCATCATCTTCGACCTTGAAAAAGCGCCGGGTCAGCACCATCCAGAGGATCCTGACGGTGATGTGCTGGCTTGCCACTGGCTCACTCTTGAAGAAATAGCGGAATGCAAACCGGCCCTGCGCAGCCCCTTGGTGTGGCAGTGCATTCAGGATTATCTGGCGGGTACACGGCTGCCGCTCTCGGCCCTCAAGGCCTTTATCTGAGGCCATTTGACACTCTTTTTCGGTGACAAAGGCCAACAACAGAAAAACGATTTCCTGCTATCAGGCTCCTGATGGGAACTGCGGCATGGATATGTGACCGGGGGCGCAAAACTCTGGTAGAATACGCCCCGTTTAAACGAACTGGTAACTTCGACTAATGACAGACAACAGCCAAATCAAGGTGATCGTCGGCATGTCCGGCGGCGTGGATTCTTCCGTCTCGGCCTACCTGCTCCAGCAGCAGGGCTATCAGGTCGAAGGCTTGTTCATGAAGAACTGGGAAGAAGACGACACGGACGAGTACTGCTCTGCCGCCCAGGATTTGGCTGATGCCAAGGCCGTCTGCGACAAGCTGGGGATGAAACTCCACACCATCAACTTCGCGGCCGAGTACTGGGACAATGTGTTCGAGCACTTCCTCGAAGAGTACAAGGCTGGCCGCACGCCAAACCCCGATATCCTGTGCAACAAGGAGATCAAGTTCAAGGCGTTCCTCGAATTTGCCGCCGAAGAGCTGGGTGCCACCTACATCGCCACCGGCCACTATGTGCGCCGTGACGACAGCACAGGCCGCCCGCGCCTGCTGCGCGGTCTCGATACCAACAAGGATCAGAGCTACTTCCTCTATACCCTGAGCGAGAAGCAAGTGGGTCAGAGCCTGTTCCCGGTTGGCGACCTGGAAAAGCCCGAGGTGCGCCGCATCGCCGAGCAGCTGGATCTCATCACCGCCAAGAAGAAAGACTCCACCGGCATCTGCTTTATCGGCGAGCGCAAGTTCAAGGACTTCCTGGCCAAGTTCCTGCCCGCCCAGCCCGGTAAAATCGAGACCGTGGATGGCAAGGTGATCGGCGAGCATCAGGGTCTGATGTATCACACCCTGGGTCAGCGCAAGGGGCTCGGCATCGGTGGTCGCAAAGATGCCACCGAAGAGGCCTGGTATGTGGTCGACAAAGAGGTCGAGCGCAACGTGCTGGTGGTGGCGCAGGGCGAGCATCCTCGCCTCTACTCCGACGGCCTCATCGCCAGCCAGCTGCACTGGGTGGATCGCACCCCCATTCGCGAGCCGCGTCGCTGCACCGTCAAGACCCGCTACCGTCAGCAGGATATCCCCTGCCTGATCCAGCCCATCGACGACGAGACCATCCGGGTCATCTTCGACGAGAAACAGGCTGCGGTGACCCCGGGCCAGTCCGCCGTCTTCTACGACGGGGAAGTGTGTCTGGGCGGCGGCATCATCGAACAACGTTTCAGCCATCCGGTTTGAATCCTTAACAGAAGGCAGCAGACGTGAGCGATAAATTCCAAGACAGAACCATGGCCTTTGCCGGCATCTGCCAGGCCGCGTATCTGGTGCAGAAGGTGGCCCGAGACGGCAGCTGTGACGAGGCCGCCCTGCGCGAGAGCCTCTCCAGCATTCTGGTGACCAACCCGAGCCAGCCGCTCGAGGTGTTCAACAACACCCATCTGGCCATTCGCGACGGCTACCGTGCGCTGGTCGAGCAGCTGGGTGCCGACGGCAGCCAGAAGAATGCCGAGCTGACCCGCTACGTGGTAAGCCTGATTGCACTGGAGCGCAAGCTGGCCAAGCGCAAGGACATTCTCAATATGCTGGGTGAGCGGATCAGCCAGATTGGCCGCCAGCAACAGCACTTCGATCTGCTCGACGAGCAGATTTTGGCCAACATGGCGAGCATCTACAGCGATCTTATCAGCCCCATCGGGCCGCGCATCCAGGTTGCGGGTACTCCGCTGTTCCTGCAGCAACCGCTGGTGCAGCACAAGGTGCGCGCCCTGCTGCTGGCAGGCATTCGGGCCTGCGTGCTGTGGCGTCAGCTCGGTGGCAGCCGCACCCAGATCATCTTCGCTCGCAAGAAGATGGTGGAGCTGGCCAAACGTTACTAATCATCGGCTCGCGCGCGGACCAGCCGAGGTCAACATCAGGGTGAACAGCCGCACATCCGCCTTGATGACGACTCAGCCCCACGCGCGAGTGGATACGGATCCCCCACACAAATCATCAGGAGTTCACCCCATGGAGCTGTCCGCGCTGACTGCTGTTTCCCCGATTGACGGTCGTTATGGCGACAAGGCCGATGCCCTGCGCCCTATCTTCTCCGAATTCGGCCTGCTGCGTTTTCGCGTCGAAGTCGAGGTGCGCTGGTTGCAAAAACTGGCCAGCCACGCCGGGATCCCGGAAGTCCCTGCCCTGAGCGCGGCCGCCAACGCCCTGCTCGACGGCATCGTCAGCAACTTCAACGAGAGTGACGCCGCCCGTATCAAACAGATCGAGCGCACCACCAACCATGATGTGAAAGCGGTGGAGTACTTCCTCAAAGAGAAGGTCGAAGTGAACCCGGAGCTGGCGGCTGTCAGCGAGTTCATCCACTTCGCCTGCACCTCGGAAGACATCAACAACAACTCCCACGGTCTGATGCTGAAAACCGCTCGCGAAGAGGTCATCAAGCCTTATTGCGAAAAGCTGATCAGCGAGCTCAAACGTCTGGCTCACGAGTATCGTGACATGCCGCTGCTCTCCCGTACCCACGGCCAGCCGGCCACCCCGAGCACCATGGGCAAGGAGATGGCCAACGTCGCCTACCGTCTTGAGCGCCAGTTCAAGCAGATCATGGCGGTGGAGATCCTCGGCAAAATCAACGGTGCGGTCGGCAACTACAACGCCCACCTCAGCGCCTACCCGGATGTGGACTGGCACCAGTTCTCCGAGGAGTTCGTTACCTCTCTGGGCCTGACCTGGAACCCCTACACCACCCAGATCGAGCCACACGACTATATCGCCGAGCTGTTCGACGCCATGGCCCGCTTCAACACCATCCTGATCGACTTCGACCGCGATGTGTGGGGTTACATCTCCCTGGGTCACTTCAAGCAGCGCACCATCGCAGGCGAAATTGGCTCCTCCACCATGCCGCACAAGGTCAACCCCATCGACTTCGAGAACTCCGAAGGCAATCTGGGTCTGGCCAACGCCGTGTTCCAGCATCTGGCGAGCAAGCTGCCCATCTCCCGCTGGCAGCGTGACCTCACCGACTCTACCGTGCTGCGCAACCTGGGTGTGGCGGTGGGTTACTCCCTGATTGCCTATCAGGCGACCCTCAAGGGCATCTCCAAGCTGGAAGCCAACGACGCCGCCATGGCCGCCGATCTGGATGCCAACTGGGAAGTGCTGGCCGAGCCGATCCAGACCGTGATGCGCCGCTACGGTATCGAGAAGCCCTACGAGAAACTCAAGGAGCTGACCCGTGGTCGCCGCGTCGATGCCGAAGGGATGCGTACCTTTATCGACACCCTGGAGTTGCCGGAAGCGGTCAAGGTTGAGCTGAAGAAGCTAACCCCGGCCAACTACATCGGTGACGCCCAACGTCTGGTTGATCTGCTGAAATAAGCGGATAAATGACACTACCGGGGCCCTGTGCATGATCTGCAACAGGGCCCCTGTTATTTTCCCTGCCACGGCAGGATCCCGAGTGGCTTTTCCCAAGCCGGCCTTGGGCAAAACCTCTTTGCGAGACACGAGAAACAGCATGTACGAACTCAATCTGGATATCGCTCACTTCCTTGAGCACTACTGGCAGAAGCGCCCGCTCCTTATCAAGGGTGGCTTCAAGGACTTTCAGGATCCCATCAGCCCGGACGAGCTGGCCGGTCTGGCCATGGAAGAGGTGGTAGAGTCGCGCCTCGTCACCCGTTTCGACGGCAAGTGGGATGCTGCCCACGGCCCCTTCGAATCCTACGACCATCTGGGCGAAGAGAACTGGACCATTCTGGTACAGGCTTGCAACCACTGGGCCCCCGAGGTGAACGAGCTGGCGGTGCCGTTCCAGTTCATTCCGGGCTGGCGCTTTGACGATGTGATGGTGAGCTTCTCCACCCCTCACGCGGGTGTCGGCCCCCACATCGACAACTACGATGTGTTCATCACCCAGGGGCTGGGCAAACGCCACTGGCGGGTTGGCGATGCCAAGCCCCTCAACGAGTTTGCCGCCCACGCCGCCCTGCTGCACTGCGAGCCGTTCGAGGCGATCATCGACGTCATCATGGAGCCGGGCGACATCCTCTACATTCCGCCCGGATTCCCCCACGAAGGCTACGCCATCGAGCCCTCCATGAACTTCTCGGTGGGTTTCCGCGCACCGGATGCCAAGGCGCTTATCTCCTCCTTTGCCGATCACCTGATCGACAACGAGGTGCGTACCGAGCGTTACGGCGATGCCGATCTCAAGCCCCGCGCCCGTCACGGCGAGATCCAGCCCCACGAGCTGCACCGTCTGCGCGAGCTGATGCAGCAGGCCCTCGATGACGAGACTCTGTTCAAGGAGTGGTTCGGCACCATGATCTCCGAGGCCAAGCACGATCTGGACGTCAATCCGGTGGAGCCAGACTACAGCGCCGAGGAAGTGGCCGACCTGCTGACCCAGGGCGAGCCCGCCATCAAGGTGCCGGGTCTGCGCACCGTCTGGTTTAGCGGCGAGAGCCAGCAGTGCTTCATCGATGGCGAAGCCTGGACCCTGCAGAGCGAAGATCCGGCAGCCATTTCGCTCCTGTGCGACAAGGACATCATCACTCAGGCCGACATGGTGGAGCTGGCCGATCAGGCCGGCTTCCTGCAACTGCTGACCCGTCTGGTCAACCGCGGGTACTGGTTCTTTTCATAAAAAGAATACTAATATAAGGGTGGTAAATTACTGCCCTTACTCTATTTAAATTAAAACTTTCGTTCAAAACATGATTTCAATTTATTGATTTGATTTAGCAAACTTAATAAGCAATTTTTTTTGTCGCCTGAAAAGAATATATCATCCGTCATTATCTTTTTAACAGACAAAAGACATTCTTTTCTTTGTAATTCATTATTCTTATCATATAAATTTATTTCTTTCACAATCCATTGAAGCTTAACATACATACTAACCTGATATAAATACTTGCTATTGTCAAAGGTACTATTAGATATAATATCTATGCACTCATCAAATATTCGGTCCAATGATGTTGACAAGTCATCAATCTTCAAATTTATGAAGTCGTGTTTTGATGCTTGCCTACCTAAACGATGTGTAATAGGAACAGCAATAATTGATACTATAAGTGCCAGCACGGCTATTATTAGCTCAGCATCTTTCATTACTAATACCAGATCATTATTTGTTCATTTTCACGGCATCTTCCACATACGACTTTATTTCCAATAAAATATCTGGATCATCGTTGGATATTGCTGATGAAATAATATTCATTACTACATCCTGTTTAATCCCAGAACGAATTAAACCACCAAAAACCTCTTCTAGAAATGATGAGCCATAACCGAAAACACCATCAAAATTCACGATAACATGATTATTATCTTTGATTGCAGGAATTAGCACATCATCTCTAAATTCTTCACCACTATAGGGGCCAAGTTTTCTATATCGAGCCCCAGGGAATTCACTAAAATCAATTATCTTTATTTCCACAGTAACATCCCTCAGCAGCTACTTGGTACTGACCACTCCACTATAGTACCACCAATTGATGAATCATTGTCATATGCAGTTGATAATCTATTACATTTTTTATTATAGTATCTGTAAGTGCCTCTGTTAGAGAAGATAACCATCTTTGCTCTGTCTGTTTTATCAACAAAAGTTCTAAGGTCCGTAGTTCCCTTCCCTCTATGAGACAACCCCGTTCGAGTCTCTTTTACCAAGGTTGACGCCTTAATATATTCACAATCACCATGTGAATCCGAATTTTGCTGTCCAATCAGTGCCCATATTTTATTTAGCAAAGAAGTTTGCTGGGTTAATTCAAGCGTATTCGGGATGCCATGCCCGACATCACAAATAATAACCACATACTCTTTATTTATATTACCAACAAATATCCACCATTTTTTTAAAATAAAAGGCTTATCCACCTTAATATCAGAGGAATAGGCGTGCTCAGCAGCATTAGATATCGCTTCTATACAGCTACGATAGAGAACAGACTGCGATATATTTTCATCATCGATATTTTTCAAAATGGAGCCAGCAATAGTTCCATCACTTTCTTTACTACTGGCAAAACGCCAACATTTCACACTGGGGTTATTAATGTCGGCAGAACATATTTTCTTTCCTATTAACTCATAAAAACCAACCTGACATAACACAGCATCAACCAAATTAATAGGCTTCTTTATTCCAGATGTAGGATTGCTATGTGGCCTGATCAATTTAAACTTAACACCATCATATCTTTTTATAATAACATCAACCTTTGCTATCAGTAATAGACATGCTGATGCTGTGATTGCTCTAGTATCTCGAAAATTAATTTTCAAGGACTTTTTTGACAACCTAACCCTCTGTGCCGCCTGTTCAATACTATAAATAAACCGGTTAAATTCTTTATGATTCCTAACTTTATAAAGGTCTATAACATGAGGAGCAAACACAACAATGTCACGACTGACCTTACCTTTTTTTAATCGCCTAACACCATACTTTTTCAAATTTTTTGAGCAAAGACGCCGTAAAAATCGCTTATGGCTAAGCTTGATATGGCGAAGACGTCCTTTAATAGAAAAGAAATGCATCTAAATTCAACCTTCCTCATTATTCTGGACACTCATCAAACAGGGGGTGATAGAGCACCTCACCCTGCGCCCCCGTAAAACCACTCTCCTGCAGTTCCATCGCCATAAAGCAGTCGGCAGGCACCTCATAGATGCAGTGCAGGCCAAACTCGCTAGCCGGGCGGAAACCGAAACGGCTGTAATAGGCCGGATCCCCAAGTACTACCACCCCTTTCCAGTCCATCTCAAGCGCCGTATCAAGCCCTTCACGGATGAGATCAGAGCCAATCCCTTGGCCTTGCCAGTCGGGATGAACCGCGACCGGCGCCAGACCGAGCCAGGGCCCTTCCATGCCGTTAATGGTGATCGGGCTTAGCATCAGGTGCCCCATGAACTCGTACTCTTCCTCTTCGACCATGGTCACTACGGCAGCGCCACATTCGCGCAGGCGGTTGACCAGTTCGGCCTCATCGGCACGACCGAAGGCAGCACTCAGCAGCTCATAAACCGGCAGCATGTCACCGGGGCGCTCGGTTCTCAACATCAGGTATTACTCCTCGTACAGCAGAGCAGGCATTATTCCACACAACGGCTGGTCATTCTGAGTACCTTTGTCCAAAAATGGGAGGGTGCACTCAGGAAAACGAGCTGCAAACTGCAGCTGCAAGGCGGTTAGCGTCGCCGGGGTGGCCCTGTTCATCGCCTCACGGTAGGCCAGCCAGAGGGCTGGAGCCTCCCGCGCCAAGCGCTCAAAGGTCAGTTCGGGTGTTTGATGCCAACAGCCATCCAGCTCATCGACCAGCTCCGGCAGCTCCACCAGCAGCCGTAACTGCTGATAGCGTATCTGCGAAGAGTCACCGTTGCCGCCCAGCACCTGCGCCATCAATTGGTTGAACCAGTGGAGCCGTGATACGCGCTCCTCGCGGCTGAGCAGATCGGGCCCCTGCCGCTGCAGCGCGGCCAGTTGCAGCAACCACGCCAGCCCCTGTTCATCCCTGTCTTTCAGCAAGACGCCGCCAAGATGGGACAACTGCTCCGGTTCGGCCTGCTCCAGCAGTTCGACGGGGTAACAGTGCAGCTCCAGCAACCTCTCAAGATGCGGCGGGCAGCGAATAGAGCAGGACTCCTCCCCCGCGCCCCTCTCATCCACAAAGAGCGAGATAGCCAGCTTGCCGTTAGTACTCTGCCGATTGCTCGTTGCGGGATCCCACAGGATCACCACGGCGATCCGCTCATCAGCAAGCCAGCAGGCAATCTCCTCGGGCAAGGGATTGGTTAAGGAGGGTGCGCGATCCAGTCGCCAGTAGCTCACCTCACACGGCTGGCGACCACTGATATGGCGCCGCCCGCGATAGTGCATGCCCACTTTTGCCATCACCCGGCCAGAGGCTAAATTGTCTGGCATATGGCGAGCCGTCAGCGCAGGCAGTTGCAGTTGGTCAAAGGCAAACTCCTTGACCAAGCCAGCGGCCCGAGTCGCCAGACCGCGATGCTGCCAGGGCACGCCAACCCACCAGGCCAGTTCGCCATTCCAGTGCAGGGAGATCACCCCAAGCAACGCCGCACCTTGCTCCTCTGGCAAGGTGATGGCCCAGCTCCAGCCAAGGCCAAGCGCTGCCTTGCGCCAGCTGAGCGCCAGCCAGTCGCGGGCCCCCTCCGGCGGATAGGGGTGAGGAATATTGAGGGTGTAGCGGGCCAGCGCCTCATCTCTGCAGTAGCGTACTATCTCGCGATCATCATCGGCCTGTAGTGGCCGCAACACGACACCTGATAGCGAATGCCCCTCAGCCAGGGTCGGCACCGTCACACGGCGCGCCAGCAGTCGATTGAGCACGGCGCCCAAATCGGCCTCGGGGGTGAGCGGCAGATCGGCCCCCACAGGGCCAAGGGTGAGCAGTCCCTGCTCCCTGGCGAGGGTCAATAGGGAAGTAGAGGCGCTGATCAGGATCTGGCGGCTGGGATCAACATGAAAATCCGCCAGCAGCTCCCCATCGAGCCAGGCGGCCAGCAGGGCTCCCGGGCAGAGCACCCCGTCTGGAGGGCTGCTCGCCCAGGGTGCATCGGTTTGATCGAGGGCGGCCGCCGCCTCTTTGCCCAGCAGCAGCTGCCAGCGATGACCTTGTTGCTGCCAGTGCGGCAACAGCGCAGCCCACTGCGGTTGCCACAGACTGGCCTCGATCAGCAATTCCATCAGCTGGCCTGACAGGCCGCTGGCAGCGTCAGATGCCGGGGATGGGCTTCGATACGGGCGATCCAGCTACGGATAGCGGGCCACCCCTGCAGGGAGAAGACCCCCTCCTCTGCCACGTGGGTGTAGGCATAAAGGGCGATATCGGCGATGGTCGGCGCATCACCGCACAGGTAGGGGCTCTGTTTCAGCTGCTGCTCCATTACCGCCAGCGCCTTCTCGCCACCGGCTTTCAGACCGTCGAGCCGCGCCTCCTGCGACTCGGGTCGGCCGAGATAGTGAACGATAAAACGGGCCACCGCGATGTAGGGCTCATGGCTGTACTGCTCAAAGAACATCCATTTGAGCACCTCGGCCTGCTGGCGCGGATCGGTTGGCCACAAGGTGCTACCTTGCGCCAGATAGAAGAGGATGGCGTTAGATTCCACCAGCATGTCGCCCTGGCCAATCTCCAGCACCGGGATCTTGCCGTTGGGGTTCATGGCCAGAAATGCGGGGGTACGGGTATCCCCCGCCTGAATATCCACCTCTACCCACTCAAGGGGCAGCTCCAGCCAGCGGGCCAGCAGCCAGACCTTGTAACAGTTGCCGGAACGCAGATCACCATACAGATGCATACACACTCCTTGTGAAAACAGAATTGAACAGCGCGATCAGGGAGCCAGACGCTCGATATGCCAGCCATCCCCATCGCGGGTGTAGTAGAAACGATCGTGCAGGCGATGCTCACCCCCCTGCCAGAATTCGACCGTGTCGATCCGCACCCGAAAACCGCCCCAGAAGCTCGGCAGCGGCACTTCGCCATTGGCAAACTTCTGCTTGAGCTCGAGGAACTTGGCCTCCAGCACGCCGCGGGCCGAGATGCGGGTCGACTGTTTGGAGACCCAGGCAGCGATCTGGCTATCCTTGGGACGGCTGTGGAAATACTTCATCACCTCGAAAGTGCTCATCTTCTCCACCCGACCGGTCACATGAACCTGACGGTCGAGCGTATGCCAGGGGAAGAGCAAACTGATACGGGGATTGCCTTCCAGCTGCTGCGCCTTGCGACTCCCCATGTTGGTGTAAAAGACCATCCCCTGGGCGTCGTAGTGCTTGAGCAGCACGGTGCGCTGCCAGGGCTGACCATCGGCATCCACCGTCGCCACCACCATGGCGGTGGGATCGGTCAGTTTGGCCTCACAGGCCTGCGCCAACCACTTCTCGAACATCGCCAGCGGCTCGGCCGGCAGATCGGCCCGGTGCAGCCCGCCACGGGAGTATTCACGGCGCAGATCAGCAACATCCATCATCTTGATTTTCCTTCTCTCTTTGCCGCCCATGCGGCCATGCGTGCTGGCATTGTGCGACGAGCACGCCATGGGTACAAGCCTTGTGACCAGCAAATGGCTGCTGCAAAAAAAGAGGGAGGCTCACGCCTCCCTCCTTGATATACCCTTCGCACGATCTTGGTACGCGCAGGCTTATTGCCTGCCAGCGACAGCAGGACAATGCGCCAGCATGCGCCGGTTGTAATCGGCCGCGTAGGCCGCCAGCTTGGCCTGGGCCTCTTCCTGTCCGGGCTTGATGACATCCCCCAGACCGTCGAGGTAGCGCACACCGCAGCGCGCCTTGGCCGAGGCCTGCTGCTCCGGCGCGATGCCGGGCGCCACCTCGCCGCGCCCGGCCCGCACGATCAACCGGTAATCCTGCTTTGCCAGGCTGGCGCTGACCGCCTGCTCCAGAGTATCGGCATCGGCCTGACAGCCGCCAAGCAGGGAAACCAGCATCAGCCAGCCAACCCTCATCCGCGCCTCCGTTGCCAACCCAGCAGTGCCAGCGCCAGAGTCCAGAGACCGAGGGCACCACCGCCGCCGCTACCGCCCGAGCTGCCGCCGCTTTGGACAACCGGCAGCTTGGAGGGACTGATCGCGAAGAAGATGTTGTCGCTGCAGGCCACCTTCAGGCGGGCAGAGCTGGCCAGATCCGCTGGCAGGATGACAGTGGCGGCGCCGCTGTTGGGCTGGCTGACCGCCAGACTGCTCCAGCTGGTTCCCTCGTTTTGGGTGATGAACAGGTCTACCTTGCTGCAGCTGATCGGCGCCAGTGTGGTGCCGGCCACATCCCAGCTGACAGCCAGGCTTGCCCCCGGCGTCAATGCCACCCCAATCGGGGCGGTCAACCGGAAGGCACTGCCAGTGTTGATCACCTGGACCTTCATATCGTCGCTGGCGACACCGCCCTTGCCGTCACGCACCGTCAATCGGAAATTGAGATCCCGGTTAGTGGTGGGCCATGCCTCGCCCTTGGCGAGCGAGCCCGAGAGCAGGGATGGCAAGCTCGGCAAAATCCGCTCCGGCGAGCCGGTCGGCGACACGAAGCGGAACAACGGACGGGAGCCGTCATCGATCATGTCAAGAGCACTGCTGGACGGGTCGCCCAGATCAATCTGCTCCCAAGTATAGGTAAGGGGATCCTTGTCCAAATCGGCGCCGGCCCCCTTGAGCACGAACGGCGTGTTGGCGGGAATGATATAGCTGGCTCCGGCCACCGCCTGGGGCGTGTTGTTGACGAGATTCAGGGTGGTGCCACAGGCCGGCACGGTCGCCATGTGCGCCCGCATCTGCTCGATAGATTTGCTGTGAAAATAGGGATCGCTGTGGGGCTGGATGTTCTCGTCCCCGCAGATCCCGGCATAGGCCATGATGGAAGTACCGCTGCCCGGCTCCCAGGCTTGTGCCGCCTCCCGGTTGCCACCGCCGCAACTGCCAGTGGTGCCGTTGAAGGTGTGGTCGGCACCAAACTGGTGGCCGATCTCGTGGGCCACATAGTCGATAAAGAAGGCATCCCCCACCGGCTTATCGGAGCCCGTCATCCCGGCCGACTTGTCCGCGGTGCACAGCACGCCGAGCCCGGCCAGGCCACCTCCTCCGGTATTGACCACATGCCCGATATCGAATGCGCCCAGCTCACCATTGGCAAAGGCTTCTCCCTGTACCAGGACGTTCTTGCTGGTGTCATCAGCCTCATAGATGCTGCTCACCCCGCTCACGTAGTCAGGGTTATCGCCGTTGTAGAAAGGGTCTGTTACCGGATCGGTAAAAATCACAGAATCGTTGCCGCTGGCTAGCTGAAACTCGGCCCCCACATCTCGCTGGTACACCTCATTGACCCGGTTGAGCAGGGTAGTAATGGCCGCCAGGGCCAGCACTTGGGAGCCGCCATGATATTGGGTGTACTCACCTGCGGCCGAGATAGCGATGGTGTAACGTTTGCGAACATTACCATCCACTTGCACCTTGCGAGCCAACGTTTTGGCGTCAGCCCCGATCACCTTGTCGGCGTCTTCTTCCAGTCGGCTGTAGGCATCCTGCTGGTAGTAAATTGCATACCCCTCGGCATTGCGCAGCGGATCGACAAACACCATCTTGCCCTGATGGCTGAACATGGCATGAAAACCTTGCGGCCCCAGATCGAAGCGTCCGGTATTGACTGGATGAGCCGGGTTGTACCCCTTGAAGGTGCGGATCTGAGGATACTTGGCTGCAAGGTCTGCGGGCAGTACATTGTAAGCTTCCAGTGCAAAGGTAACCTCCCCCCCATCAGGCAGTGGCAAGGTCAGCTTGCTGGCCCCCGCTTGCAACCCGGCAAAATAGTCGAGCGGCACCTTGGCGACCCGGAACTGATGAGCCCGTACCTCATAACCCTCGTCTGCTGTTGCTCTGGCGGCAACCGTGCTCCATTCGCTGGCCATCAGGCTGGTTGAGCCCAGCATGCTGGAAACCAGCAAGGCCACCCTAGAGTATTTCGTCACATGCATTGTTTTTAGTCCTTGTATTAATGCAATCGCCTGAATTGCGGCCTGTACTTTATTTTTATTCGGCCACATCAATACAAAGCTGAAGCAACCCTTTCCACCATTCCCGAGTGGGAGTGTTGCGCCAACCTCGCCCCCCTATCATTGCGCATTTTGGTCAATTTTAGAATACATCTCTTGACAAGAAAGCTATCTCTACCCTCAGAGATCCCCTCATTTTTAGAGACTCAAATAATTCCAAGTGTGCGGGTATATAAGCGGTGTTGCTTCAGGTAGTAGATAAATTTATCCATCAACAAGACCGCATTGGCTTCTTTCATTTTAGGTAACAACTGGTAATAGATGACCCCTTGCCGAAAGAACGAATAGGTTCGGCTCTTGCTGGTATTGACCTTGATCGTTCTCTCTAGACCGACACTGTCTCCAGCCTTACCCAGCAGCGTCAGCAAGACGATGGCCAGGGCACTGAATAAAAACAGTCGGTCGCGCCGGACCGGATTACTGATGTGCACATCTCCCATACCCATGCCGAATTTGTAATCTTTGATATCACGAAAACTGGTCTCGATACCCCAGCGCTGGCCGTATAGTTGCAACGCCTTGGCGGCGCTCAGGTCGGTCCGGTTACTGGCCAGAAACCACGCGTCTTTCATGCCACTCTTATGACAACAATAGACCCGTTCGACAGGCTGTCGCTGCCCAGTTAGCTCCACCGCTTTGAGGGTTCGGGTGCGCCCGGTCGGCGTTAGCCAGTCCCGAGCTGGAACCTGCTCTACACCAGGGTAACCAACCAAAACATTTCCTTTAAATCTAATGAGATAAGCAAAGCCTAGCTCTTGCTCCAGGCGTTCGAACAGCTCCATGTAACCAAAGCCGCGGTCAGCTACTACCGTCACGAAGATACCCTCTGGCAACGTCTGCTTGAGCTTGGTGAGCAGCTCTTTCTCATGGGCATTGCGTTGCCCTTTGAGCAACGATTTCCGATGGGTTTTCCACAGCAGCGGAGTACTGCGACCGTGGTTGGTTTGCAGGCTGATAACCAAGGTACTGTGATCATCGGCATCGAATTCGGTCCAGTCCATGGAGACTACGATCTCGGTACGTTCACCGACCACATAGGGCACCCAATCGTCAAAGAGGCTCCAGACATTGAGCTTGGTGTTAGTGAGCAGGCGATCCACCTGTTTAACCGCATGTTTACGTTCGAGACCGTTGGCCAAGGAGAGGCCACTACCGATGGCGTGGATGGCCAGTGAACCTGACTCGATAACCCCGAGGGTAGCATTGGCGAGGGAAAGAACACGCTTAGCATGCATGTCCTGTCCAAATATATCGTCGATGTGGTTGAGGATTAGTTCGTGGTTAAACATGGGGATAGTCTGTTGGGTATTAGCTGGTCAAGGATGGCGATCATACCTCAGAAGCCGCGCCACGCCTCGCTCATATGAGGGGATGGTTAAGATCTCTACCTTTTTATTTAAAATAGACAAATAAGTATTTTTATTGCTAAATCACATAACTGTTCATAGAACAAATAAACTTAGATACATAAACCACATGACTCTATTGCGAATGAATCACCATTTTTTATTAACCAGTGAAGTATAACTGAAATAAAAACCTGCATGTGAATACCATAGTTAGGTGATAAGAGCACTATCCATATTGAATATAAAGTGACTGACGACCCACAGAAATTGGTACAAATACTCTGTCGAGGTGAATGTGGTCTCCACCTTGAATACTGAAGTAAATCGCACAGAAAGTATAAGCCACAAGCAGTAAAAACCATTAATATGAATTAAGGGATATAATGTGGGCAAAGTGATTTTACAGGGATTTATTATTGTGCCTCTCTCCGAGCTTGCGATAGTCAAGAGCGAGCTTGATGCCCATATCCGTTTAACTCGTGCGGAAAAAGACTGCCTGATCTTTGAGGTGACTCAAGACCCTCTCAATCCCTGCAGATTCGATGTCTATGAAGAGTTTGCTGAGCAGGCGGCTTTTCAAGCGCACCAAGCCAGAGTCAAATCCTCCCGCTGGGGGAAAATAACCGTCAATGTCGAGCGACACTATACGGTAACAGGGATTGCATAAATCACAGCCTTGCCATTTTGGCCAAGGTGGCGAACCGGGAGTGGTGCAGAACTCTCCCCCCTCTCGCTACCACGAATGCCGATTACGCTGCGCTGATCGAGCCTGCGTTACTTCCACCCTTTGTTATTAAGACCACTATGATCCGCCCATTATTAACAACCGATCTGGATGCCGCCGTCGAGCTCTGGTATCAGGCATCGGTACAAGCCCACGACTTTATTCCCGCCGCCTTTTGGCATGAGCAACGGGCAGCGATGCGGGACATCTATCTGCCCGCCAGCAAGAGCTGGGGTTATGAGGAGGATGGACAGCTACTGGGCTTTATCTCTTGGTATCAAGGGTCTATTGCCGCCCTGTTTATCTCCCCAACTCACCAATCACACGGGCTGGGTCGCCAACTGCTCGAACACCTCAAAGCCCAATATGATCGACTCGAGTTGACGGTCTACGCCGAAAATGAGCAGGCGCGGCGCTTCTATTCCCGCAACGGTTTCAAAGAGGGTGAGCAGCAGTTGTGCGAGCATAGCGGCCACCCCTCAGAGATCCCCTCATTTTTAGAGACTCAAATAATTCCAAGTGTGCGGGTATATAAGCGGTGTTGCTTCAGGTAGTAGATAAATTTATCCATCAACAAGACCGCATTGGCTTCTTTCATTTTAGGTAACAACTGGTAATAGATGACCCCTTGCCGAAAGAACGAATAGGTTCGGCTCTTGCTGGTATTGACCTTGATCGTTCTCTCTAGACCGACACTGTCTCCAGCCTTACCCAGCAGCGTCAGCAAGACGATGGCCAGGGCACTGAATAAAAACAGTCGGTCGCGCCGGACCGGATTACTGATGTGCACATCTCCCATACCCATGCCGAATTTGTAATCTTTGATATCACGAAAACTGGTCTCGATACCCCAGCGCTGGCCGTATAGTTGCAACGCCTTGGCGGCGCTCAGGTCGGTCCGGTTACTGGCCAGAAACCACGCGTCTTTCATGCCACTCTTATGACAACAATAGACCCGTTCGACAGGCTGTCGCTGCCCAGTTAGCTCCACCGCTTTGAGGGTTCGGGTGCGCCCGGTCGGCGTTAGCCAGTCCCGAGCTGGAACCTGCTCTACACCAGGGTAACCAACCAAAACATTTCCTTTAAATCTAATGAGATAAGCAAAGCCTAGCTCTTGCTCCAGGCGTTCGAACAGCTCCATGTAACCAAAGCCGCGGTCAGCTACTACCGTCACGAAGATACCCTCTGGCAACGTCTGCTTGAGCTTGGTGAGCAGCTCTTTCTCATGGGCATTGCGTTGCCCTTTGAGCAACGATTTCCGATGGGTTTTCCACAGCAGCGGAGTACTGCGACCGTGGTTGGTTTGCAGGCTGATAACCAAGGTACTGTGATCATCGGCATCGAATTCGGTCCAGTCCATGGAGACTACGATCTCGGTACGTTCACCGACCACATAGGGCACCCAATCGTCAAAGAGGCTCCAGACATTGAGCTTGGTGTTAGTGAGCAGGCGATCCACCTGTTTAACCGCATGTTTACGTTCGAGACCGTTGGCCAAGGAGAGGCCACTACCGATGGCGTGGATGGCCAGTGAACCTGACTCGATAACCCCGAGGGTAGCATTGGCGAGGGAAAGAACACGCTTAGCATGCATGTCCTGTCCAAATATATCGTCGATGTGGTTGAGGATTAGTTCGTGGTTAAACATGGGGATAGTCTGTTGGGTATTAGCTGGTCAAGGATGGCGATCATACCTCAGAAGCCGCGCCACGCCTCGCTCATATGAGGGGATGGTTAAGCGGCCACCCCGAGCTGGTGATGCATTGGCAGAAGACTCACAAATAACATCATCAAAAGATGCGCCTTCGCCCCTCAGAGATCCCCTCATTTTTAGAGACTCAAATAATTCCAAGTGTGCGGGTATATAAGCGGTGTTGCTTCAGGTAGTAGATAAATTTATCCATCAACAAGACCGCATTGGCTTCTTTCATTTTAGGTAACAACTGGTAATAGATGACCCCTTGCCGAAAGAACGAATAGGTTCGGCTCTTGCTGGTATTGACCTTGATCGTTCTCTCTAGACCGACACTGTCTCCAGCCTTACCCAGCAGCGTCAGCAAGACGATGGCCAGGGCACTGAATAAAAACAGTCGGTCGCGCCGGACCGGATTACTGATGTGCACATCTCCCATACCCATGCCGAATTTGTAATCTTTGATATCACGAAAACTGGTCTCGATACCCCAGCGCTGGCCGTATAGTTGCAACGCCTTGGCGGCGCTCAGGTCGGTCCGGTTACTGGCCAGAAACCACGCGTCTTTCATGCCACTCTTATGACAACAATAGACCCGTTCGACAGGCTGTCGCTGCCCAGTTAGCTCCACCGCTTTGAGGGTTCGGGTGCGCCCGGTCGGCGTTAGCCAGTCCCGAGCTGGAACCTGCTCTACACCAGGGTAACCAACCAAAACATTTCCTTTAAATCTAATGAGATAAGCAAAGCCTAGCTCTTGCTCCAGGCGTTCGAACAGCTCCATGTAACCAAAGCCGCGGTCAGCTACTACCGTCACGAAGATACCCTCTGGCAACGTCTGCTTGAGCTTGGTGAGCAGCTCTTTCTCATGGGCATTGCGTTGCCCTTTGAGCAACGATTTCCGATGGGTTTTCCACAGCAGCGGAGTACTGCGACCGTGGTTGGTTTGCAGGCTGATAACCAAGGTACTGTGATCATCGGCATCGAATTCGGTCCAGTCCATGGAGACTACGATCTCGGTACGTTCACCGACCACATAGGGCACCCAATCGTCAAAGAGGCTCCAGACATTGAGCTTGGTGTTAGTGAGCAGGCGATCCACCTGTTTAACCGCATGTTTACGTTCGAGACCGTTGGCCAAGGAGAGGCCACTACCGATGGCGTGGATGGCCAGTGAACCTGACTCGATAACCCCGAGGGTAGCATTGGCGAGGGAAAGAACACGCTTAGCATGCATGTCCTGTCCAAATATATCGTCGATGTGGTTGAGGATTAGTTCGTGGTTAAACATGGGGATAGTCTGTTGGGTATTAGCTGGTCAAGGATGGCGATCATACCTCAGAAGCCGCGCCACGCCTCGCTCATATGAGGGGATGGTTAAGCCTTCGCCCACTACTTTAATTTAATTAACCAGTTTCATTAACATATTTACACCTCAAGGAAAGTAACATGATAAATAAAATGTTTTTTCTAGTATCAATGGCTTTCAGCGCTAACAGCTATGCCAATCAACATAAAATAATTGGCGTATGGGAATTTAAAATGCCTGATTCAAACTGTTTTGAAGTTCGTGATTTTCGAAATGGTGGTGTTCTATTTAGTCATGCGGCTGATCAGCAGCTAGAATCAAAATATATTGTTTATGAAAAGCCATCATCTGCTGGGTTTTATAAGATGGAAGAGCATATTTTAAAAGATAATGGTGGGCATGACTGTTTAGATATGCCTATGCCAGACCTTAACGATTACGTTTTTTATCTTAAATTTTCTGCATCAGGTAATGAACTCTTAATGTGTTTGGAAGAGAAGTATGAAGCCTGTCTTGGTCCTTATGTCAGAAGGTCACAGGAAGATACGTCTAGCGATAAAAATTAGTCTACTCATGCATTCTAACATCTATCCCTCATTGTATTCTCTTGTTTACCGATGAAACGTCGTTTAGAACAACCTGGCAGAATAGGATCCCCAAAACAATGGCAGATAAAACCTGCCTGTTTTATGGCCGCCTTGAATGCCATGGCGGCATTCTCTACAATGACCCACTTTTTATTCATTTCGGGTTATATCGATGAGCGATACCAGCACCAAACCGGCTCTGCCGGATCACCTCTCCTGCAATCCCCGCAGCCCTCACTATGTGGCCGCCTGCTTCGAGCACCCGATCGGTATTCGCCTGAACGGTAAAGAGCGCACCGATGTCGAGGAGTACTGCATCAGCGAAGGTTGGGTGAAGATCCCCTCCCCCAAGGCGCTGGATCGCCGTGGTCAGCCCATCCTGATCAAACTCAAGGGCACCGTTGAAGCCTTCTACAGCTAATCAGCGCGCTGCAGTTTGATAAACAACAAGGCCACCCTCGCGGTGGCCTTGTTGTTTCCGGTATTGATGCTGGCATCTGCGCTATCTAAGCGGCCCCCACCAGTACACATTTCTCGCAGAGCAGCTCTTATACCCCCAACCGGTCGCGCAAGGTGTACCAGGCGGCGCCCGCGGCGGTAAAGGGTATACGGAACAGGCGACCACCCGGGAAGGGGTAGTGCGGCAGTTTGGCAAAGGCATCGAAGCGCTCCGCCTGACCGCTCAGCACCTCGGAGAGCAGCTTGCCCGCCAGATGGGTACAGGTGACACCATGGCCGCTGTAGCCCTGCATGTAGTAAATGTTGGGGCCGATGCGACCAAACTGCGGCAGCCGCGACAGGGTGAGCAGGAAGTTGCCGGTCCAGGTGTACTCCACCTTGACCCCCGCCAGTTGCGGGAAGGTCTTGAGCATCTTGGGGATGATCAGCCGCTCGATATCCGCCGGATCCCGCGCCCCATAGACCACTCCGCCGCCATAGAGCAGCCGGTGATCGCCGGAGGTGCGGTAGTAGTCGAGCAGGTAGTTGCAATCCTCCAGACAGTAGTTCTGTGGCAGCAGTGAACGGGCCCGCTCCTCTCCCAGCACTTCGGTGGCGATCACCTGGGTGCCGCAAGGCATGCTCTTGCTGGCCAGTTCCGGCACCAGATTGCCGAGGTAAGCGTTGCCCGCCACCACCACAAAGCGCGCCTTCACCGCCCCCTTGGCGGTCTTGACCAGCGCCGGCTGGCCCGGTGTGATGCTGGTGACGGCGGATTGTTCGAAGATCTGCCCCCCTGGATGCGGATGGCTTCCGCCTCCCCCAACGCCAGATTGAGGGGGTGGATATGGCCGCCGCTCTTGTCGAGCAGGGCGCCGACATAGCGATCGCTCGCCACCACCTCGCGCACCCCCTTGGCATCGAGCAGCTCCAGCTGGTCGTTGCCCCACTTCTGCCAGCGGGCGTATTGGGATTTGAGCTCGTGCAGCTGCTTCTCGGTCTCGGCGGCAAAGACGCCCCCCTCCTGCAGATCGCACTGGATGTTGTAGCGCTTGATCCGCTCGCGGATGATCTGTCCCCCCTCAAACAACATGGAACCGAGCAGCCTGGCCTGATCCGGCGGGCAGTTCGCTTCTATGGTGTCAATGTCGCGGCTGTAGGAGTTGACGATCTGGCCGCCGTTGCGGCCGCTGGCGCCAAAGCCGACTCGTGCGGCCTCCAGCACCACCACCTTGTAGCCCTTCTCTACCAGATGCAGGGCGCTGGAGAGGCCGGTATAACCCGCCCCGATGACGCAGACATCGCACTCCAACTGCTCGGTCAATGTCGGATAGGGCGCGTGTTTATTGGCGCTGGCTGCGTAGTAACTGTTTACATGTTCGGTCATGATCCCTGTTTCCTTACCGGTTCGGTTGCCAAACTACTGTCAGGATTAAAAGCTCGCCGGGGTGTGGGCGCTGACGATGCGACAGGTCTGCCCCGACGGATTGCTGAAGCTGTGGGGCTCGCCGGTGTCGATCACATAGCTGTCGCCCGCCTCCAGCGGATAACTCTGGCCCGCCACCGTCAGGATCACCGACCCCTCCAGCACAGTGCCAACCTCCTCCCCCTGATGAGTCACCTGACCGCCGGTGTCGGTGCCGGGGGGATAGGTCTCCAGCATAAAGCCGAGCTGGCGGCGGTTGTTGCCGTTGTGTACCAGCTTGAGGGAGACCCCCTGACTGCCCAGCTCGATAAGCTGATCCGCCTTGATCACCACCTCCGGAGTGCGGCTCTCCTCCTCGGCGAAGAAGCGCGACAGCGGCAGGCCGTAGATGGTGAGCAGCTTTTGCAGGGAGGCCACAGAGGGGCTCACCTTGTCCTGCTCGATCATGCAGATGGCACCATGGGTCAGGCCGCTCAGCTCGGCCGCCCGCCGCTGGGAGAGCCCCAGCTGATGGCGCACCGCCGCCAGCCGTTCCCCCATGGTGCGCGCCCCGGCGTCAGCCCCACTCAACGGCCGAGCCACGCTCTCCCGGCTCTGTGGCCCGCTCACCGCAAGCCTCCTCTTGCTGCGCTATCTCTGCATCCTTGCATCATCAGCCTCTCCTGCTTGCGCGTGATCGCATCGGATCAGGCGCGGCCTGTTTACCCTGCTGGTTAAAATAGCCGACCAGCTTTCCCTTGCCGTTCACTATGTTACACAGCACAGCCGTTCATTATTTTGCACACCCGATTTACCATCCCCCGGTCGTTTGCCCACTTGCAGCCAGCAAGCGAACGGGGGGAAACGTGCTATACAGCCCATTTTCTAGCATGGCGCCCCCCAGCAATTCAAATATATTTAACACTTGAAAAACATTTCAGCTCAAATTATGGTCTTTCTGTGCTTATTATTTTATACGGCAGCGGCGCAGGAAGGGTCGGCTCACTCCGGCAACCAGCTGCTCTGACCCACACTCGAGGCTTCTCATGTCAGGAACAACATCCCACTCCAGCTTGATCACATCCCGCGCCTATATAGATGGACAGTGGTGCGAGGCCGCCAGCGGCCGCACCTTCGAGGTCACCAACCCCGCCAGCGGGGCCGTGATTACCCAGGTGCCCGACATGGATGCCGAGGATACCCGCCGCGCCATCGCGGCCGCCCACGCGGCGCAACCCGCCTGGGCGGCGCTGACCGCCAAGGAGCGCAGCAACAAGCTCTACGCCTGGTTTGCCGCCATCACCGCCCACAGCGACGAGCTGGCCCGCATCATGACCTGCGAGCAGGGCAAGCCGCTGGCGGAAGCCAAGGGGGAAGTGGCCTATGGCGCCAGCTTTATCCAGTGGTTCGCCGAGGAGGGCAAGCGCGCCTATGGCCGCACCATCCCGGGCTTTAGCGGCGATCGCCGGTTGGCAACCATCAAGCAGCCGGTGGG
The DNA here is from genome assembly GCF_051919235.1 of Aeromonas sp. 95A. Lineage (NCBI taxonomy): Bacteria > Pseudomonadati > Pseudomonadota > Gammaproteobacteria > Aeromonadales > Aeromonadaceae > Aeromonas > Aeromonas sp. 95A. Next base: position 4,230,832 of record NZ_JBQBFC010000001.1, on the reverse strand, counting down.
CGTGGTCGCCGCCATCACTCCGTGGAATTTCCCCATTGCCATGATCACCCGCAAGGCGGGCCCGGCGCTGGCCGCGGGTTGCACCATCGTCATCAAGCCCGCCGCCGAGACCCCGCTCTGCGCGCTGGCACTGGCCGCCCTGGCCGAGCAGGCGGGGATCCCCGCCGGGGTCATCAATATCGTCACCAGCCATCAGGCGAGCGCGGTGGGCAACGAGCTGTGCAGCAATCCGGTGGTGCGCAAGCTCTCCTTCACCGGCTCTACCCACATCGGCAAGCTGCTGATGCGCCAGTGCGCCGACACCATGAAAAAGCTGTCGCTGGAGCTGGGTGGCAACGCCCCCTTTATCGTCTTTGACGACGCCGACCTCGATGCTGCCGTGGCCGGGGCGCTCGCCTCCAAATACCGCAACGCCGGGCAGACCTGCGTCTGCGCCAACCGGATTCTGGTGCAGGCCAGCGTCTATGACGCCTTCGCCGAGAAGCTGACTGCCGCCGTCAAGGCCTTCAAGGTGGGGGATGGCATGGCGGAGGGCACCCAGATCGGCCCGCTCATCAACCCCGCCGCCGCCAGCAAGGTGGCCGAGCTGGTGCAGCAATCGGTCGCCGCCGGTGCCGAAGTGCTGCTGGGGGGCGAAGCTCACCCCGCCGGCCCCCTTTTTTACCGCCCCACCATTCTGGGCAAGGTGGATAAAACCAACCCCATCCTGCAGGAGGAGATCTTCGGCCCGGTCGCCCCGCTGGTGCGCTTCGAGACGGAAGCCGAAGCCATCGCCATTGCCAACGACACCCCTTATGGCCTGGCCGCCTACTTCTATGGCCGCGACATCGCCCGGGTGTGGCGCGTCGCCGAGCAGCTGGAATACGGCATGGTCGGCATCAACGAGGGGATCATCTCAACCGAATTGGCCCCCTTTGGCGGAATCAAGGAGTCGGGGCTGGGCCGGGAAGGGGCCGCCGAGGGGCTGGAGGAGTATCTCGAGACCAAATACCTCTGCTTTGGCGCCATTCGCTAGGGCTGCAACAGAGAGACAAGGCGCCGCCGATCTGGCCCGATGGGCTGATCGGTGGTGATGGGCGCCAAAACGCCTGCCACATTTTCAGGGAATATCGGGGGCTGCGGCCCCTCAGGGAGGAAAGATGAGTCAGTCAGAATCAAACAAGGCGTGGCAAGCGCGCCGCGAAGCGGCCGTGGTCAACGGCGTTGGCACCCTGCTGCCGGTCTTTATCGACCGGGCGAAAAATGCCGAGCTGTGGGATGTGGAGGGCAACCGCTACATCGACTTTGCCTCCGGCATCGCCGTGCTCAACACCGGCCACAACCACCCTAAAGTGGTGGCGGCAGTTCGTGAACAGCTGGAAAAATTCAGCCACACCTGCTTTCAGGTCACTCCCTACCCGGGCTATATCGAGCTTGCCGAAAAGCTCAACGCCTTGGTGCCCGGCCCGACCCCGAAGCGCACCCTGTTTCTCTCCACCGGCGCCGAGGCGGTCGAGAACGCCATCAAGATTGCCCGTGCCCACACCGGCCGCAGCGGCACCATCGCCTTCAAAGGGGGCTTTCACGGCCGCACCATGATGGGGATGGCGCTCACCGGCAAGGTAGTGCCCTACAAGACCGGCTTTGGCCCCTTCCCGGGCGAGGTCTACCACATCCCCTTCCCCGCCGATTATCTCGGGGTGAGTGAAGAGGATGCCCTGCACGCCCTCGAGCTCTGCTTCAGCGCCGACATCGAACCCTCCCGCGTTGCCGCCATCATCATCGAGCCGGTACAGGGCGAAGGGGGCTTCTATCCCGCCTCCCCGAGCTTTATGCAGAAGCTGCGCAGCGTCTGCGACCAGCACGGCATTCTGCTCATCTGCGACGAGATCCAGAGCGGTTTCTGCCGCACCGGCAAGACCTTCGCCACCGAGTATGCCGGCATCGAGCCGGACATCATGACGTTGGCCAAGAGTCTGGCGGGTGGCTTCCCCCTGTCAGCCGTGGTGGGCAAGGCGGAGATCATGAACTCGGCCAAGCCGGGGGGCCTGGGTGGCACCTATGCGGGATCCCCCATCGCCTGCGCCGCTGCGCTGGCGGTCTTGCAGGTGATCGACGAGGAGAAACTCAACCAGAAAGCGCTGGATCAGGGGGAGCAGATCAAGGCGGGGCTGGAACGCATAGCCGAGCGTTTTGACTGCATAGGTCAAATTCGCGGCCCCGGTGCCATGGTGGCCATGGAGCTGGTGAAACGGCGTGATGCCCGCCAACCCGATCCCGACCTCACCAAGCGACTGGTGGCCGAGGCGGGCAAACGCGGTCTGGTCCTGCTCTCATGCGGGGTGCGCGCAAATGTCATACGTTTCTCGCCCCCCTGACAGCCCCTGCGGCAGTGATTGACGAGGGGTTGCAACTCCTTGAAAAATCACTGGAGGCCGTGCTGGCCTGACCAGCAGGAAAGTGACCACTCACCTGTGCAAATAAATGCAATTTTGCCCCCTTTTTTTCTTGTCAAGGGGGCCCTGCAAATGCACAATGCGCCGCCACTGAAAGAACCGATGTAAAACAATGGCATCGGTTCTTTTTTAGACAGTGAACAAACCCATAAACGAGGCCGGATCACCCCCGGAAAAGATAGCGAGATTGGCAGCAGTCTCCCGACACCAAGTCTAGTGAGGAACAACATGGGGCATCTCAATGCTTTCCAACCGGTCATGGCCGGTGTGCGCCGCCCTGGCGCCCTTGATTCCCGGGCCTCTCTCCCGGTTTCGTTGATGGACCGTGCCACTCTGGCACTGCATGAGGAACATGCATAATGGCGGCCCAGCAGGTTGGTCTGAAAAAGACCCTCAAACTGTGGCTCGTCGTGGTTATGGGACTGGCGTACCTCACCCCCATGGCGGTGTTCGACACCTTCGGCATCGTCACCGAGATCACCGAAGGCCATGTGCCGACCGCCTACCTGTTTGCCCTCATCGGCATGCTGTTCACTGCCCTGAGCTACGGCCATCTGGTGCGTAAGTTCCCGTCAGCCGGCTCTGCCTATACCTATGCCCAGAAGGTGTTTCACCCCTATGTCGGCTTTATGGTGGGCTGGACCTCCCTGCTCGACTACATGTTCATGCCGATGATCAACATGCTGCTGGCCAAGATCTATCTGGAAGCCCTCTTCCCGAACGTAGAGCCCTGGACCTATATCTTCGGTCTGGCGGCGGTGATGACCGCCCTCAACCTGCGCGGCATCAAGCTGGTGGCCAACTTCAACAGCCTGATCGTGGTGATGCAGTTCAGCATCATCGCCATCTTCATCGGCCTGATCGCCTGGGGCGTTCACAACGGTGAAGGATTGGGTACCGTGGCCAGCAGCCGTCCCTTCTTCTCCGAGCAGATCCAGGTGTCACCGCTGCTGATGGGGGCCTCCATCCTCTGTCTGTCGTTCCTCGGTTTTGACGCCATCAGTACCCTGTCGGAAGAGACCCCGGACGCGGATCGGGTGATCCCCCGCGCCATCGTGCTGACGGCGCTGATCGGCGGTGTGCTGTTCGTCACTACCTCCTACTTCCTGCAGCTCTACTTCCCGGACATCTCCCGCTTCCAGCATCCGGATGCGGTATTGCCGGAGATCGCCCTCTATGTCGGCGGCAAGCTGTTCCAGGCGGTGGTGCTGGTCTGCACTACTGTGGCGGTGCTGGCCTCGGGGCTCGCTTCCCACGCTGGTGTATCGCGCCTGCTCTACGTAATGGGTCGTGATCGCGCCCTGCCCGCCCGCTTCTTCGGCTACATCCATCCGAAGTGGCAGACCCCGGCGTTCAACGTGCTGCTGGTCGGCTTGCTGGCCCTCTCTGCGGTGTCGCTGGATCTGGAGATGGCGCTGGCGCTGATCAACTTCGGCGCTCTGGTGGCCTTCACCTTCGTCAATCTGGCGGTGATTGCCCACTTCTATGTGAAGCTGGGCCGCAACAAGTGTCTCAAGGATCACCTGATGTACCTGCTGTTGCCGCTCTGTGGTGCCGCCTGCATCGGGGTACTGTGGCTCAACCTCGAGCCCTCCTCCTTCGAGCTGGGGCTGATCTGGGCGGCGCTGGGGGCCATCTACCTGTTCCTGCGCCTCACCGTGTTCCGCATCCCGCTGCATACCGCCGACAAGGTGGAGATCGCCCAGTAACTAATGGCGCCCCTCCCCCGATAGCGAACAAGGAGCCTGCGGGCTCCTTGTTGTTTTTGCGGTGCGCTGGTTGCCAGCAGCACGGGTTGCCAGAAATGCGCTTTCTGCAGGAAGTGTGACTGATTTCAAATAACTACCCAGCCGGACTGCTCGCCGTGCCATGGCCCGAGCCTCGTCGCCTCCTATCCTCAGTCATTAATGTGAATGGATATGCAACCACTCTTTTTCCACTTCAACTCCTCCCATCCCCCGCCAGCCGATAAGTTCGCAGGACTCGAGCCCGGGGGGACGCCGGCAAATATGATCAGGATCAATGTTGAGGCGCTATGCACCCTGCAGCCCCGATTTGCCGATTTTTCATACGCCATGACAGGGTTCTCTTCCCCCCGAAAAAGGTGGAACGGCTCGGGGACGGCTGCAGGGGGCGAGTGACCACTTACCTGCCCCGTGCGTATGCAAAAAAATGCGTTAATCCGCCCTTTTTTGCTTGTCAAGGGGGCTGACCGAATGCACAATACGCCGCCAATAAAGGACCGATGTTCACTGCGACATCGGTTTTTGTATTTTTGAAGTGCAGTACAAACCCACCACAAGAGGCCGGAACGTTTCCGGAAGTGATATTCGAGATTGCCAAACAATCTCCCGACGTTGAGAGGATAACAATGGGGCGTTTTAATGCTTTCCTGCCGGTACAGCCCGGTATGCGCCTCCCCGGCGCCCTTGATGTACAGGCTTGCGAATCCATCGTATCCCTGCGCTCGTTGCAAGCACGTGCTGCGGCACTGATTGAGGAGAAAGCGTAATGGCATCGCAAAACGCCAAGCTGCTCAAGACCCTTACCCTGACACAAGTGATTGTGATGGGTCTGGCCTATCTGACCCCCATGGCTGTCTTCGACACCTTCGCCATCGTCGGTGACATCACCGATGGCCGGGTCGCCACCGCCTATCTGCTGGCTCTGGGTGGCATCCTGCTCACCGCTCTCAGCTACGGACATCTGGTACGCAAGTTCCCCTCTGCGGGCTCTGCCTATACCTATGCCCAGAAGGTGTTCAACCCCTACGTCGGTTTCATGGTCGGCTGGTCCTCCCTGCTCGACTACATGTTCATGCCGATGATCAATATCCTGCTGGCCAAGATCTACCTGACCGCCATGTTCCCGGGCGTTGAGCCCTGGGTGTTCATCTTCGGTCTGGTGACCGTGATGACCTTCCTCAACCTGCGCGGCATCAATCTTGTGGCCAACTTCAACGGTCTGATCGTGGTGATCCAGCTGGCCATCATCACCCTCTTTATCGGCCTGATGGCGTGGGGCATCTACCACGGTGAAGGGGCTGGCACCCTGATGAGCAGCCGTCCGTTCCACTTCGAGTCAGCACAGCTGGTGCCGCTCTTTACCGGTGCAACCATCCTCTGCTTCTCGTTCCTGGGCTTTGACGGGCTGAGCTCTCTCTCCGAAGAGACTCCGAACGCCGGCAAGGTGATCCCCAAGGCGATCGTGCTGACGGCTCTTATCGGCGGCATCATCTTCGTGGTGGTCTCCTACTGCCTGCAACTCTACTTCCCGAGCCTTGCCCGCTTCCAGCATCCGGATGCGGTACTGCCGGAGATCGCCCTCTACGTTGGCGGCACCTTCTTCCAGTCCGTGGTTCTGGTCTGCACCACGGTCGCGGTACTGGCCTCCGGCATGGCGGCTCACGCCGGTGTGTCGCGCATCCTCTACGTGATGGGGCGTGATCGCATGATCCCGGAGCGGGTGTTTGGCTACATCCACCCGAAATACCGTACTCCGGCCATCAACGTGCTGATGGTGGGCGGTCTGGCCCTCTCCGCCGTGTCGTTTGATCTGGATACCGCGCTGGCGCTGGTCAACTTTGGCGCACTGGTGGCGTTCAGCTTCGTCAACCTGTCGGTGATTGGTCAGTTCTGGGTGCGCGAGAAGCGCAACAAGACCCTCAAGGATCACGTCATCTACCTGTTGATGCCGCTGCTCGGTGCCGCCACCATAGGTGCGCTGTGGATCAACCTGGAGCAGAGCTCCCTCGAGCTGGGCCTGATCTGGGCTGGCCTCGGCGCAACCTATCTGTTCCTGCGTCTGGCGGTGTTCCGCATCCCGTTCCGTCAGTACGAGGAAGCGGCTGACGCCTGATCCTTTGCGGATAATGGATAGACAGAAGGGGAGCCATGGCTCCCCTTTTGCTATTTGACGGGCTGAAAATGGGGCTCGACTATTGCCACTCTCCCGCTGCCTACCCGTAGTGGTAGGCACGGAACAGACCGGGCGGATGGCGTCACCAGCCATATTTCTCGCCATCCCCATCATCTATTGGCGAGCAAACCACCAAAGCAAGTCATAAAACCATCATAAAAGTGTCACCTTGTCATATTTCTGTCATTAACCATTGATTAAATGCGCGGGTCATCAACAACCCAAGACGGAACGACCGTCTCAAGAGGCTTTATGCAACACCATCACTCCTTGTCACAGCCGCCCGCGACCCGCGCCCTGTTCAACTGGATGAGTGTCATCGTACTGGTCTACCTGATCCTGGTTGCCGTGGGCGCCATCTCCCACGGCTTCAAAGATTTCTCCGGCGGCGCCGAGGGCGCAGCCCAGATCTTCGCCTTTGCCAACAACCCCTTTGTCGCCCTGCTGCTGGGTATTCTCGCTACCGCGCTGGTGCAATCCTCCAGCACCGTCACCTCGGTGATCGTTGGTCTGGTGGCTGGCGGCCTGCCCATCAGCATGGCCATCCCCATGGTCATGGGTGCCAACCTCGGCACCACCATCACCAACACCATCGTCTCCATGGGCCATGTGCGGGATCGCGCCGAGTTCCGCCGCGCCTTCGCAGCCGCCACCGTGCACGACTTTTTCAACCTGCTGGCGGTGTTCATCTTCCTGCCGCTGGAGCTGATGTTCGGCCTGCTGCAACACAGCGCCGAGTCGCTGGCCAACCTGCTGGTAGGCTCCGCCAATATGTCGATGAAGGGCATGGATTTCATGAAGCCGCTGACCGCACCGGCCCAGCAGCTGATTGACAGCGCCGTTGCCTTCCTGCCGGGCAAGGGTGCCGCCATCGCGACCATCATCATCGGTATCCTGCAGATCCTCGCCTGCGTCACTTATCTCGGCAAAGTGCTGCAACAGGTACTGGTTGGCCGAGCCAAAGAGGTGCTGCACAAGGCGCTGGGCCGTGGCCCGCTGACCGGCATCACCTCCGGTGCGCTGGTGACCATCATGGTGCAATCCTCCTCCACCACCACCAGCCTGATGATCCCGCTGGCCGGCGGCGGCGTGTTCAGCACCCGTCAGCTCTACCCCTTCACCCTGGGGGCCAATATCGGTACCACCATCACCGCCCTGCTGGCTGCCACCGCCATCAGCGGAGCCGGTGCCCAGCTGGCCCTGACCATCGCGCTGGTCCACGTGCTGTTCAACCTCTTTGCCGTGGTCATCATCTATGGCATCCCCTTCCTGCGTGACCTGCCGGTACGCGCCGCCGAGGGGCTGGCCCGGGTAGGCAGCGAGAACAAGCTGCTGGCTCTGGGTTATGTAACGGGTCTCTTCTTCGCCCTGCCCGCCCTGATGATGGTGGCCGCCAAGTAAGCGCCGCTGCCATGACAAGGGGCGAGTCACCGACTCGCCCCTTTTTGCGTCCAGCTCGCCGGGCTTTGCCTGCCCGCTCACATCCTCCCGCCCTGTGGCTCGCCATCAGGGGCGGTGCGCGATAAGATGACGCCCTCATTGCACTTTTTACATTTCATGGAACAGGAAAAACCGATGAAATTCATACTGATCGCACTGCTCATCGCCGGTGTGGCCTACTACTTCTACTCCAGCAGCAATAACAAGAAGCTGGCGGCCGACAACGTGCGGATTGGCGCCGAGTTCCTCGCCAGCAACAAGGACAAACCGCTGGTGACCACCACCGCCTCCGGCCTGCAGTACGAAGTGCTGACCCCGGGCACCGGCACCGTTCACCCCACCGCCACCAGCAAGGTGAAGGTGCACTACGAGGGCAAGCTGCTGGACGGCACCGTCTTTGATAGCTCGGTCGCCCGTGGCGAGCCCATCGAGTTTGGCCTCAATCAGGTGATCGCTGGCTGGACCGAAGGGGTGCAGTTGATGGTGGAAGGTGAGAAGACCCGTTTCTACATCCCTGCCAACCTCGCCTACGGCGACCGCGCCGCTGGCAAAATCCCGCCGGGATCAGTCCTGATCTTCGACGTAGAGCTGCTGGGTATCCAGTAAGCGCTCCGTCACGCTCCATCAACAACAAGGCCAGCATCATGCTGGCCTTGTTGCTATGGAAACCTCACTCCCCCTTGGCGATCCCTTCCCGGCGCGGATCCGCTGCGCCAAACCAGCCGCCAGCGTTGCGCTCAACCCCTTGCAGGCCGGAGGTCTGCTCATTCAGTACCACCTCATGTCCCCTCGCCTTCAATCCCTCGACCACCGACATGGGGGTGCGTCCCGCCTCCAGCTCGGTGGGGCCGTTGCGGCTGCCAAAGTTGGGTAGATTGATGGCCTGTTGCAGGTTCAGGCCCCAATCCTGGGTGCCGAGCAGGGTCTTGCCCACGTAGTTGATGATGGCGGAGCCCCCCGGCGAGCCCAGCGTCATGGTCAGCTCGCCGCTTGGCTTGTCAAACACCAGCAGGGGTGACATGGATGAGCGGGGCCGCTTGCCCGGCTCCACCCGGTTTGCCACCGGCAGACCGGCAGCATCTACCGAGGTGAAGGAGAAATCGGGGAGCTGGTTGTTGAGCAGGTAGCCGTTGACCATCTGACGCGATCCGAAACCATCCTCGATGGAGCTGGTCATGGAGATAGCCATCCCCGCCTTGTCGACGATCGAGACATGGCTGGTGGAGGGGAGTTCCGGAGTCGCATCCTGGCCCCGCGCCAGCGCCAGTGGCGGCGTACCGGGCTTGGCAATCCCCATGGAGTGCTGACCGACAAGCTTGCCCCGCTCGGCCAGATAGCCCTTGTCCAACAACCCCTGCACCGGCACGCTGACAAAATCGCTGTCGGCGACGTACTGGTTGCGATCGGCGAAGGCCAGACGCGCCGCTTCGCTGTAGAGGTGGATAGCCTCGCTGGAGGCAGCCTGTCCTCCCTCCTTCGTGGTGATCGGCTTGAGGGCCGCCATATCGCGGCTCTCCAGCATGCCGAAGATCTGGCCGAGCGCCAGGGTGCCGGACGAGGGAGTGGGAAAACCGCAGATCTTGCTCTGGCGATAGTCAAAGCAGAGGCCATCCCGCACTTTGGCCTGATAGCTGGCCAGATCGGTGGCCGCCAGTACCCCGGGATTGGTGGGATGCTGGCGAACCTTGGCCACCATGGCATCCGCCAGCGGCCCCCGATAGAAGGCATCCGCCCCCTCTGTGGCCAGAGTGCGCAGCACCTTGGCCAGCGCCGGGTTGGTCAGCCGGGTGCCTGCCGTTTTGGGGCTGCCATCCGTCTGATAGAAGTAGGCTCGCGCCTGCGGATCCCGTGCCAGATAGGGATCCTTGGCCAGCAATGTGGCCAGCCGTGGACTTATCACAAATCCTTGCTCTGCCAGCGTGATGGCGGGCTCGAACAGCACAGCCCATGGCAGCTTGCCATAACGTTGATGGGCCAGCGCCAGGGCGCGCAGGGTGCCAGGAACGCCGACCGAGCGGCCCCCCACCACACCGTCATAAAACGCCAGCGGCTTGCCATCTTGCATAAACAGCTGGTCGGTGGCGGCAGCAGGCGCCGTCTCGCGGCCATCCACTGCACTCACCTTGCGGCCATCCCACACCAGCAGCAGCGTCCCGCCACCGATCCCGGAGGATTGCGGCTCCACCAGCGTCAACACCAGCTGCACCGCAATGGCGGCATCGACGGCACTGCCACCGGCCTTGATGATCTGGTAGCCCGCATCCACCGCCAGCGGGTTGGCGGCCGCCACCATGAAGTCATGGCCCTGCCAGCCCTGTTTGTCGGTCCAGCCACTGGCGGCTTCCGGCGCGATCAGGGTCTGGGCTGGCGGGGTGTAGTGAAAACCGTTGTCACTGGCACAACCGGCCAGCAAGGCAAGGGCGACAGCCAGCCCCAGAGGTTTGCGCAACATGACACTCTCCTTGTCTGTTTTATGACCATGAAGAGGGACTATGTCACGATTGGCGCTAGTAGCTCAAGTTATTGAACAAGATCAATATCTTACTCATCTATCAATAATGGCTATCCGCAATAGATATAAAAAAACCGCCCGAAGGCGGCTTTTACGATGGGATGGCAGAGGCCAAACAGGCGCATGTCCGGTTAGATGGACTGCTCTTCGCCACCCAGGGCGGCAAACAGCGCCGGGATAAACTGGGATAGCTCAGCGGTGACCAGCGCGAAGTCCGCATCCAGACGGGCAGCCGGATCTTCGCTGGTGACGTCGTCGTTCTGCTCGCGCAGCTCTTCGCTGAATTTCAGACGCTTGATGGAGAGATCATCCCCCAGCACGAAGCTGACGGTCTCGCCCCAGTTGAGGGCCAGCTTGGTCACCAGCTTGTCGTTGGCCAGGTGGTTCTTGATTTCATCCGTCATCAGATCCTGCTGCTTGCAGCGGATGATGCCGCCGTGCTCCATGGCACTGCGCAGCTCGGCTTCGTCTTCCAGCGTGAAGGAGGCGGGCAGGTTGCCCTCGTTCAACCACTCGGTCATGGTGATCTCGGGCGGGTTCTTGAGAGCCACCGGCACCACTGGCAGAGAGCCGATGGATTTGCGCAGCAGCGCCAGCAGGTCGTCCGCCTTCTTGGCAGAACCTGCATCCACCACCATCAAATTGTCGGCCGGATTGATCCAGGCGAAGGTCTGGCTGGTACGACTGAAGGCACGGGGCAGCAAGGTGTGGAGGATCTCCTCTTTCAACGCCTCCTTCTCTTTCTTCTTGAGGGCACGCCCCTGCTCGAACTCGATCGCCTCTACCTTCTCAGCCAGCATCTCCTTGACCACGGTACCGGGCAGCATCTTCTCCTCTTTGCGGGCGCAGATGAGGATGTGGCCGGAGGCAGAGTGGGTCAGGGTTGAGCCGAATTTGCCAAGGGGCTTGACCCACCCGAAACGGGAGATGTCCTGACTGCCGCAAGGGGTGAAGGCACAGGCTTCCAGCTGGGTTTCCAGCTGATCCACGGTCAGGTCAAAGGGGCGGGTAAAGCGATAAATCTGCAGGTTTTTAAACCACATGGCGTCCTCGGTCTCTAGATTGTCCGGCGGGCATTGTACTAGAGAGGCGCTTTGTGATCAGCCAATCATTCTCGCTAAATAAAGGGCGATCGACCTCACAGGGTCTCATTTATGTCACCAGTTTGTTCATCAAGTTCTCCTAGACTGCGAAAGTAAATTGTTAATAAGGATGAAGGTATGTTGCGGCCCAGTCGCCCGGAAGACATGGAAGAGATCGTCGAAATCTGGTTGCTGGCCTCCCTGCAGGCCCACGATTTCGTCGATGCCTCCTGCTGGTGGCAGGCCCAGGAGGATCTGCGTACCCGCTATCTCGATCGCGCCGCCATCTGGGTGTTCGAGGAGCGCGGCGATCTGCTCGGTTTCATGGCGATGGTGGACAACTATCTCGCCGCCCTCTTCGTACGCCCCGACCGTCAGGGCCGCGGCGTCGGCTACGCCCTGCTACAGGAGGCCAAGCGTCAGGGGGCGTCGCTCCACGCCCGGGTCTTTGTCGAGAATGATCAGGCGGTGCGTTTCTATCGCCGCCACGGCTTCGTCATTGAGGCCGAGGAGTCCGACCCCCTCACCGGCCACCCCCAATACCGGATGTGCTGCGAACCCGCCTGAATCGATGCAAGCCCCCTGTTTTACTTGAAAAAAGCACGGGGCATCCTCATCTTGTCTTCATCGGGTGCCACAGGCACCGTCCCTGCAACCGGGCTGCTTTCCAATGAAAATCCTCCATACCGCCGACTGGCACCTTGGCCATCAACTCCATGGTCATGACCGCCGTTTTGAACACGATGCCTTCCTCGACTGGCTGAGCGACACTCTCAAGGCGCGCGAGATCGACGCCCTGCTGGTGGCGGGCGATCTGTTTGATACCGCCAATCCCCCCGCTAGTGCCTGGCAACAACTCTACCGCTTTCTGGCCAGACTGCGCGCTGAAATGCCCCACCTCAACATGGTGCTGATCGGCGGCAACCACGACTCTCCCTCCAAGCTCGATGCCCCCCACGAGCTGCTGCGCGCCTTTGACCTGCATCTGGTGGGCAGCATCAGCCGCGACAGTGAGGGCAAGCTAGAGACCGACCGCCTGCTGGTACCGCTGCAAGACAAGGAGGGCAACATTGCCGCCTGGTGCGCCGCAGTGCCGTTCCTGCGCAGCAGCGACCTGCGGGTGGAACAGCTGGCAGAAGGACAAGACAGGCTGATTGAAGGGGTTCGACAGGTCTACGCCGAGGTGCTGGCCGAAGGGCGCGCTCGCTGCGGGGAGGCGCTGCCACTGATCGCCATGGGCCACGCCTATCTGGCGGCGGGCCAGCTCTCAGAGCTGTCGGAGCGGCGGGTGCTTGGCGGCAACCAGCACGCCCTGCCTGCCGAACTCTTTGCCGGTGCCGACTACACGGCGCTCGGCCACCTCCATCTGGCCCAGAGCCCGGCCGAGGGGGTGCACTACAGCGGCTCGCCGCTGCCGCTTTCGCTTGCCGAAGCCAACTACAACCATCAGGTGCTGGAGGTGACCTTTGCAGAAGGCAAACTGACCGGATTGGAGCGGATCCCGGTGCCCCGCGCGGTGGAGATGATCCGCCTGCCCCAGAGCACCCTCGACGACGCGCTGAACGCCATCGCATCGCTCGAGCTGGCTGCCTGTCCACAAGAGGCACAACCCTTCCTCGAAGTGCGGCTGCTGCTGCCCAAGCCCGAGGCCCGCATCCGCGAGCGCATTCTGGCGGTCATCGCAGACAAACCGGTGCGTCTGGCCCGCATCAGCACCCAGTATCAGGGCTCGGGCGAAGGGCTGGCCGATGGTCGCGAGCGGCGCAGGCTCGATGAGCTATCCCCCACCGAGGTGTTTCGCCTCTGCTATCAGCGCCAGTTCGAGGGGGAGCCCGAGGCACAGCTGGTCGCCTCGTTCGAAGAGATCCTGGAGCAGGTGAAGGAGTCAAACCAATGAAAATCTTGTCTCTGTCAGGTGAGAATCTAGCCAGTCTGACTGGCCCCTTCACCATCGACTTTACCAGGGGGGCGCTCGGCGCCGCGGGTCTGTTTGCCATCACCGGCAACACTGGCGCGGGCAAGAGCACATTGCTCGACGCCATTTGTCTGGCCTTATACGACGAGATGCCGCGCTTTATCGCCAATCGCAAGAACGTGGCCGAAGTGGGCCGCATGGATGACGAAGAGAAGCTCAAGGCCAACGACGTGCGCGGCATCCTCAGCCGCGGTCACGCCAGCGGCTTTGCCGAGGTGCAGTTTCGCGGCTGTGATGGCCGCATCTGGCTGGCCCGCTGGGCGGTGCGCCGGGCGCGAAACCGCTCGGAGGGGCGTTTTCAGGCGCAGGAGCGCACCCTGACCGATGTGGAGTCAGGGCAGGTCTTCTCCGGCAGCAAGCGGGAGCTGCAGGATCGCATCGACGAGCTGGTGGGTCTCTCCTGGGAGCAGTTCCGCCGCGCGGTGATCCTGCCGCAAGGGGAGTTTGCCGCCTTCCTCAAATCGGACGCCAACGAGCGCTCCGCCCTGCTCGAACGGATGACCGGCACCGAGCTCTACTCCGCCATCTCCATCCAGACCTATGAACGAGCGCGGGAAGAGCAGCAGAAGCTGGCCACCATCGCCCAGCGCCTCGGCGACGTGGCACTGATGGACGAAGCGACCCGCGAGCATTGGGTAAGCCAGCAGGTGAGCCTCTCCACCACCCTCAAGCACGAGCAGCAACAGCAGCAGCTGATGCAGGACTTGCGCGACCTCAACAGCCGCATTGCCGCCCAGCTGCAGGGCTGCGCCGAGGGGCAGGCGGCGCTCGATGCCGCCCTGCAGGCCCACGGCGGCGCGGCCCCCGAGCGCGAGGAGTTTGCCCGTGCCGAACAGGCCCAGGTAGCCCGCGCCGATCACGACGAGCTGGCCCGTCTCACTCTGGAAGTGCAGCAGCAGGAGAAGGTGATCGCCGAGCTGGGGCCGGAGCTTGCCAAGCTCGAAGAGCAGACCCAGCAGAGCGCGCTGACCGAACAGCAGTTGCTGGCGGAGAAGATCGCCGCCGAGCGGGAATGGGGCGCCCTGCAACCCGAACTCAAGCGGGCACAAGAGCTCGATACCCGCATCAGGGAGAAAGTGCAGCAGTTGCAGAAGATCCAGCAGGAGGGGGCACAGGAGCGAGAAGTGCAACTCACCCTCGAGCAGGGCTGGCGCGAGCAGAGCAGACAGGTGGAACTGCTCAAGCAGCAGCACCAGCAGTGGGGACTTTGGCTCGAAGAGCACAAGGAGCTGGCACCGGTGGCCCGCCAGTGGCAGCCCCTGCTCACCGCCATGCAGGATTGGGCCGAGGATGCCGACAAGCTGCAGCAACTGCTCACCCTGCGCGATCACAAGCTGCGCGCCCTGCAGCAGCTGCAACGCCAGCTGGAAAAGGGCCAGCAGGAGCGCGACTACTGGCAACATGAACAAGCTCGGCTGCAACAGCAACAGAACGAGCTGCAGGAGCAGCAGTGGGAGAGCCGCCTCGCCAAGGCGCAGGAGCAGTGGCAGCAACAGACCGAACAGCTGGGCCAGCTGCGCCAGCTGCTGGAGCTGGCCGACTATGGCCGCAACCACGGCGAACAACATGGCCGCTTGCAACAGGAGATTGCCCAGCTGGAGCAGGCGCTGGGCAAGCTCGCCACCCTCGGCGAAGAGCTGGCCCCCGCCCGCGAGCGGCTCGCCCTGCAGCGGGATGAGGCGCGCCACGCGCTGGAGCAGTCCCGTGCCATCGCCAGCTTCGAGCAGTATCGCCATATCCTGAGCGATGGCGAACCTTGCCCGCTGTGCGGTTCCGGGGAACACCCCTACAGCCAGAGCCAGCCGCAGGTAGCGGGGATCCTGGGTCAGCTGGCGGAGCGGGCCCGCAGTCTGGAACTGGAGTGGGAGCGGCTCAACCATCAATACATTCAGTGCGAGAGCGAGCGTCAGGAGCTGGCCCGCCAGCTGGCGGTGCGTCAGCAACATCTGCCGGAGCTGGAAACCCGCGCCGAGCAGCTGACCCTGCGCTGGCAACAGCTGGGGGGCGATACCCTGCTCGGCCATCCGCTGCCGCTGCGCCAGAGCCCCATTGAGTGGAACGAGCTGATGAGCACCCTGATTGGCCGTGGCCAGGCGCTGGAGCAGGGGCTGGCCCACAGCCAGCAGCAGCTGCGTCAGGCCCAGCTTGGCCAACAACAGCTGCAAGGGGTGCGTCAGCAACTGAGCCAACTGACTGCCCAGCACCAGCAGTTTGACCTGCAGTGGCAGGAGGCCGACCGCCAGCGCATCGCACTGGAAGGGGAAGCGAAGGGGATGGGCGAACAGGAGGCGACCCTGCGCCAGCGCCTCGAACAGGGTGCCCACCGCCTCGATGAGCAGATGGGTGGCCAACCGTGGCGCCAATGGCTCGGCAGCCAGCAGTGGCACGAGTGGCAGCGGACCTGCGAAGCCTGGCTGCACGGCCAGAGCGAGTGGGAGCGGCTGGCCAGCGAGATCGCCAGCCTCACCCCGGCCCTGAGCGCACAGGAGGCGCGCCTGCAGACCCAGCGCGAGCTGCTGCACAAACTCGAGCGGGACTACAAGGAGCACGAACAGCAGCGTCAGGGGCTGCTCACCAGCCGCGCCGCCTGTCTGGGTGGCGAGGAGATCCCACTGGTCGAGAGCCGCTGGCAGCAACGACTGCAACAACTCGCCAGCGAACTGGAGCTGATGCAAAGCGGCGCCCGCGCTCTGCGGGAGCGGCAGACCGAACTCAAGACCCGCCTCACTCATGTGGAGCAGGAAAAGCAGACCAGCAGTCGCCGCAAGCGGGAGGTGCTGGGGCGCTGGGCAGCCCACGCCAGCACCCTTGGCATTGCCGAGTACGACCTTCGCCGCCTGCTCGCCATCAGCCCCGATGAACTCAAGGCTCGCCGCTCTGCCCTGCAAGGGTTGGAAGATGCCCTTGGCGAGGCGCGTACCCGTCTTGCCGAGCGGCAACGGGCGCTGGCGCTGGAGGAGAGCAAGCGGGATCGCTATCGGGAACATCACCCCGAGCTGACCGCCCTGCCGGATGTAGATCTGAGCGCTCAGCTGGCGGCACTCGATGCCCGTTGTCGCGCCCTTGAAGAGCAGCTGTTCGAGTGCAAGAGCAAGCTGGCACAGGCCGAAGCCGCAGCGCTCAAGGCAGGTAGCCTGCAACAGGAGCTGGCCGCCCAGCAGGCGGTGGCCGACCACTGGCAGCAGCTGTGCGATCTGATCGGGCAAGCCAACGGCGCCAAGTTCCGCACCTTCGCCCAGAGCCTCACCCTCGAGCGCCTGTTGCTGGAGGCCAACGCCCAGCTCGCCGAGCTGTCACCGCGCTACCGGCTGGAGCGGGTACCCGGCACCGATCTGGCGCTACAAGTGGTAGATCTCGACATGGGGGACGAGGTGCGTTCGGTGGACTCCCTCTCCGGTGGCGAGAGTTTTCTGGTGTCGCTGGCGCTGGCGCTGGCCCTCTCCAGCCTCTCGTCACGGCAGACCCAGGTCGAGTCGCTGTTTATCGACGAGGGGTTTGGCACCCTCGATCCGGACAGTCTGGATCTGGCGCTAGCCAGCCTCGACTCCCTGCAGGCCGCCGGTCGCCAGATCGGGGTCATCTCCCACGTCCAGACGCTGGTGGAGCGGATTGGCGTGCAGATCAGAGTCGAAGCCCTCGGCGGCGGCGAGAGCCGGGTAGTGGTCCCCTGAGTAGCATCGGCTCAATCACCAGTACCATCGGCTAAATCACTACGCCGAAAATAACAAGACCCCGCCAATTGGCGGGGTCTTGTTGATAGGCTATCAGCCGAAGCGGTAGGCGCCCATATAGAGGCTGCCGCCATCCCAGCTCTCGTGCAGCCGGGTGGGCGCCACACCATCGGCCGCCCCCAACGCCACAAAGAGCGGGCGCAGGTGGTCATCGTGGGGATGGGACTCCACCGCGCCTGGAGCCTGCTGGCGATAGTCCAGCAGCGCCAGCCGATCCTCGTCGGCCATCTTCTGCTCCAGCCAGTCGACAAACTGGCTGGCCCACTCCGGCACTGGCGAGCCTTCCGGTGCCAGCGCCCGCAGGTTGTGGGTGATGGCGCCGGAGGCGAGGATGCCAATCCCCTGGCTACGCAGCGCCCCCAACACCTCTCCCAGTTGCCACAACTGGGCCGGGGTGAAGCTCGCGGGAATGGAGATCTGCACCAGCGGGATCTCGCTGTTTGGGTCGATCAGGGAGAGCGGCGACCAGACCCCGTGATCCAGCTCGCGCCGCACCGGGGTGGCGGTCAGTCCGGCCAGTGCCAACTGGTCGCTCACCCCTTGCTGCAACCACTCGGGGCTGCTGGCAGGCCAGCGCATCCGGTAGAGGGGTTCGGGAAAGCCGTAAAAGTCATACATCAGCGCCGGTTTGGGCTCGACGTTGATCTGCAACTCGCGGCTGAACCAGTGGGCGGAGATGACCACCAGTCCCTTGAGCTCACCCAGACGCAGGGTTCGCAGAAAGCGGGTGGCGGGTTGCTCACGCAGCACCAGATCCGGTGCGCCGTGAGAGATAAACCAGACGGGGGCGAGGGACATAAAGCGGACTCCAACAAAGTATCAGGGGGCGATACCGGAGGGGATATCGCTGTTGGAATCGATTATCCCACTGCCATTAAAGGTGAACAATCCAGCAAGATAGATAAGAACTATCAACCAATGGTTGATAATTTCACGCCTTCACGACAGGTAATCGGCAATAGATATCAAGGCTGAGGAGCATCCGGCAGCGGTCGGGCTGCACGAAGCGCCATCCGGGTCGCTGCACTGTGATCCTGCCACTCTCGCCACGCCAATCCCTCGGCGGCCGCCTCCCCTTTCACTGGATGGGAGAAGATCGCCAGCAGACCGGCATTGTCAGGCCAGTAGCGGGCTGGCAGTGTCTGAACCAGCAGCAGGGCGACGCCCAGCAAGAGCAGAGCCCATCCGGTTTCATGGCTGTTTTTCATCCCGGCCTCCTTCACCCGTGCGCCAATGAACTAACATTTTTGCGCAAGCCGGTGACAAGACGGTGACAGCGGACGGGTGGTCATTTTACAACATCTGAACCTCAACCCGGCCAAACAACCACAGATGGCAACATTTGTATCCCTTCAGCCCGAACCTGTGGCCGTATGCTCTAAAATGTGACTCACAGGAAAACGTTATCCCTGAAAAGAAAACGTTATCTGGTCAAAACGTTGTTTCTGGATCATAAAAAGATTCCAAAAACTGGTGTATATTGCTCGGCGGAAATTCCTTAACCATGAAGATTGACATGAAAAAGACCAAAATTGTCTGCACCATCGGTCCGAAGACCGAATCCAAAGAAATGCTGGCCAAAATGCTGGACGCCGGCATGAACGTCATGCGCCTGAACTTCTCCCACGGTGACTACGCCGAGCACGGCAGCCGCATCAGCAACCTGCGCGCTGTGATGGCCGAGACCGGCAAGCACGCAGCCATCCTGCTGGACACCAAGGGTCCGGAAATCCGTACCATGAAGCTGGAAGGCGGCAACGACGTCGCGCTGGTCGCTGGCCAGACTTTCACCTTCACCACCGACCAGACCGTGGTTGGCAACAAAGACAAAGTGGCCGTGACCTATGCAGGTTTCGCCAACGATCTGCGCGTCGGCAACCGCATCCTGGTTGATGACGGCCTGATCGGTCTGGACGTTATCGAAATCACCGAGCGCGAAGTTATCTGTAAAGTGCTGAACAACGGTGATTTGGGCGAGAACAAAGGCGTTAACCTGCCGGGCGTCTCCATCAAGCTGCCGGCCCTGGCCGAGAAAGACAAGCGCGACCTGATCTTCGGTTGCGAGCAAGGCGTTGATTTCGTTGCTGCTTCTTTCATCCGTAAGAAAGAAGACGTTCTGGAAATCCGTGAGCACCTGAAAGCCCACGGTGGCGAGAACATCCAGATCATCTCCAAGATCGAAAACCAGGAAGGTCTGGACAACTTCGACGAGATCCTGGCTGTTTCCGACGGCATCATGGTTGCTCGTGGCGACATGGGTGTAGAGATCCCGGTTGAAGAAGTTATCTTCGCCCAGAAGATGATCATCGCCAAGTGCAACAAAGCCCGCAAAGTGGTTATCACTGCCACCCAGATGCTGGACTCCATGATCAAGAACCCGCGTCCGACCCGCGCCGAAGCTGGCGACGTGGCCAACGCCATCCTGGACGGTACCGACGCAGTGATGCTGTCCGGTGAATCCGCCAAGGGTAAGTACCCGCTGGAAGCCGTGACCATCATGGCCACCATCTGCGAGCGTACCGATGCTGTGATGCCGTCCAACCTGTCTGCTGCCAACGACAGCAACAAGCTGCGCATCACCGAAGCCGTATGTAAAGGCGCCGTAGAGACCTCCGAGAAGCTGGACGCCCCGCTGATCGTGGTCGCGACCGAAGGCGGCAAGTCTGCCAAGGCCATTCGCAAGTACTTCCCGAAAGCTTGGATCCTGGCTATCACCACCAACAAGAAAACTGCTGCCCAGCTGGTTCTGACCAAGGGTGTGGTTGCCCACGTGGTTGACAGCATCGCCTCTACCGACGATTTCTATCGCATCGGTAAAGAAGCCGCGCTGGAAATCGGCATGGGTCTGAAAGGTGACGTGGTTGTGATGGTCTCCGGTGCTCTGGTACCGAGCGGCACCACCAACACCGCTTCTGTTCACGTTCTTTAATCAGAGCTGAACGAGTTGAAAACGGCGCCTGCGGGCGCCGTTTTTTTTGTCCCTCCCCCCTGCTTACCTGACAAGCCCGGTGTTAGAATCCACGCGAATTTAATCTATGCGGGAAATCTCCCGAATATCGCGTAATAACCCGGAAGTTATATGCCCTCAATACGTTTTAAAAGAGTCTCGGCCACCCTGTTGCCGCTGCTCTGTCTCCTCGCCAGCCTCTGCGTCCCGCAAGCCATGGCGCAAGATGTCCCCTCTCGCAACGCAGTTCAGCGAGCGCTGGATGGTCTGGGTAAATCAGAGACCCTGACCGTCAGTCAGCAAGCGGATCAGAAGTTGCTGACCGAAACCCTCGGCCTGCTCGACAGCATCGACAAGGAAGAGGCGAAGGCCAAGACCCAGGCCCAGCGGATCCGCAACCTGCCCACCGAACTCAGAGAGATCAGCGCCAAGCTCGATGCCCTGACCAAGGGCAAGAGTGCCGAGCAGATCAAGAGCGAATACGCCAGCATGAGTCTGGCAGAGCTCGACAGCCGTCAGCCGGAAGTGCTGGCCAACATGCAGGCGGCCCAGGAGGCCCTCGGCGCCATCGGCAGCCAGCTCACCAGCTTGCAGACCCTGCCGGAGCGGGCCCAGGCCAGCATGAGCCGTGCCTACCAGCGCAGTCAGGAGATCCGTACCCGCCTCAACGCAGGTGAAAGCGTCTCCAGCGCCGAGAAGATGAAGCTCGGTGCCGAACTGGCCCTGCTCGACCTGCAACTTGCCCACCTGCAAAAGGAGCTGGATAACCGTACCAGCATGCAGGATCTGGCGATCAAGCAGCGCGACTACCAGAGTGCCCGTCTCGCCAGCGAAGAGCAGAAACTGCAGCTGTTGCAGGATCAGAGCAGCGCCAAGCGCCTTGGCGACACAGAGAAAACCGCCGAGCAGACCGGTGAACTGGTGGCAACCGAAGACAGCCCGCTGGTGCAAAAAGAGCAGGAGCTCAACCACCAGCTCAGCCAGCAGCTGATCGGTGCCACCACCAGCCTCAACTCGCTGGTACAGAAAAACCTGCAAGCCAAGAGCTGGCTGGAGCGCGGCATCCAGACCGAGCGCAACCTCAATGAACAGGTGCAGATGCTCAAGGGCAATCTGCTGCTGTCACGCATCCTCTATCAGCTCTACCAGCAGCTGGAGGCGGCCCCCACCATCGCCGTCAAAAACCTGGAAGAGCAGATCGCCGATCTCCATCTGGCCCAGTTTGAACTGAGCCAGCAGCGTGACCAACTGTTCCAGAAGAACCTCTATCTGGACAATCTGATCGCCGGCAGCAAGGATCCGGTCAGCGAAGAGGACAAGGAGAGCCTTGCCAAGCTGCTCGATACCCGTATCAATCTGCTCGATCAGCTCAACCGCCAACTCGACAGCCAGCTCACCAACGCCATCAGCCTGCAGCTGACCCAGCAGCAGCTGGCGCGGGTCTATGCCTCTATCGAATTTACCCTGCAGCAACACATCTTCTGGGTAAGCAGCAATAAGCCCATCGACAGCAAGTGGTTTATCAGCTGGCCCGCCCAGGCCTACAAACAGGCCTCCGACTGGGTATTGAAACCGGACTGGAAACGCTGGCGCGAAGAGCTCTTGGGGATCTCCCTGCTCGCCTTCCCGCTGCTGCTGATCGGCGGCCTGCTGGTCTGGAAACGTCCGGCGCTGGTTGAGCGCGAGAAGAAGATCACCAAGGACCTTGGCCGTTTCCGTCAGGACAGCCAGTGGCACACCCCGCGCGCCCTGCTCTATACCGTACTGCAACGCCTGCCGGGCAGCATGTTCATTCTGGCTGGCGGTCTGCTGCTGACCTACTGCGGTCTGCTCAGTCCCAAGCTGATGTTCCAGATCACCCTGAACCTCGCCCTCGGTTATCTGGTGTTCAGCGTCTATCTGGCGGTGATGCGCCCGGGCGGTATCGCCGAAACCCACTTCCGGATCCCGAAAGCGGAGCTGCAGGCCAAGCGCAACAGCATGCGCTACATCTGGTTGCCACTGCTGCCGCTCATCATGCTCGCGACCAAGGCGGTAGTTGAACCCTCCACCTTGGGCAACGACGTGATCGGCCAGGCCATGACCCTGACCCTGCTGGGGCTGGCCGCCTATCTGGTGTTCCCCATCTCCCGCGCCCGCATCAAGGGCGAGGCGAGCATGCAGAAGTCGCTGATCGCCATCGCTCTGGCGCTGGCGCCGGTGGCGCTGATCGTGCTGGCCGTGCTCGGTTACTACTACACCGCGCTGAAGCTGACCGGTCGCCTGATCGAATCCTTCTACCTCATCATCATCTGGAGCCTGGTCTACCGCACCGCCCTGCGTGGCCTGGAGCTGGCAGCCCGTCGTCTGGCCTACCGCCGTGCGGTGGCCAAGCGTGAGCACAAATCTTCGGAAGATGCGGAAGGTGGCGAGTCCATCGAAGAGCAGCCCATGGATCTGGAGGATGTCAGCCAGCAGTCCCTGCGTCTGACCCGTACCGTGCTGATGCTGATCTTCGGCGTCGCCTTCTACTGGCTCTGGTCCGATCTGGTCGCGGTATTCTCTTACCTCGACAGCATGGTGCTGTGGCACCGCAGTGAAGGCACCGGCGCCAACGCCGTGCTCTTCCCCATCAGCCTGAGTGACGTGCTGATCGGCTTCCTGCTGCTCGGCGGTGCATGGTCACTGGCGCGCAACCTGCCGGGCTTGCTGGAGGTGCTGGTGCTCTCCAAGCTCAACCTGGCTCAGGGTACCGCCTACGCCATCACCACCATGCTCAACTACGTGCTGATCGGCTTTGGCTCCCTGACCGCTCTCTCCATGATGGGCGTGCAGTGGGACAAGCTGCAGTGGGTTGCTGGTGGTCTGTCAGTCGGTATCGGTTTCGGCATGAAGGAGATCCTCTCCAACTTCGTCTCCGGCATCATCATCCTGTTCGAGCGTCCGGTGCGGATCGGTGACACCGTCACCATCGGCTCCTTCTCCGGTACCGTCTCGCGGATCCGCATTCGCGCCACCACCCTGACCGACTTCGACCGCAAAGAGGTGATCATCCCCAACCAGCAACTGATGACAGAACGGCTCATCAACTGGTCGCTGAGTGACACCGTCACCCGGGTGATCGTACGGGTGGGCGTGGCGTATGGCTCGGATCTGGAACTGACCCGCACCCTGCTCAAACAGGCGGCCGACGAAAACAGTCGGGTACTGAAAGACCCGGCTCCCATCGTCTACTTCCTCACCTTTGGCGCCAGCACCCTGGATCACGAGCTGCGCTTCTTCGTGAGCGAACTGGGGGATCGCAACCCGGCGGTGGACGAGTTGAACCGCAAGATCGATCAGCTGTTCCGCGAGAACGGCATCGAGATCGCCTTCAACCAGATGGATGTCTACATCAAGAACATGCAGGGCGAAGAGCAGAAGGTGGAGTCCAACTCCGCCGCCCTGCCGCCGCCCGCGGAAGATGGCAAGCAGCCAGCCTGATAGCGAACTGCATTAATCTGATAGCAACAGCCGCTCACCCAGGTGAGCGGTTTTTTTATGCCAGTTTATGGCGATAGAGACAGTTATCCATTGCCAACATGGCTGGCCGCCGCATAACAGACAGCCATCATCCTTGATAAAATATAAAGAGAAATAAAAGTCTAAAAACAAACACTTGCCCTACACCACTACTTACCGCATGGATGAAACCTGCGCCCTTCTCCCCTCACCGCGCCCCCCATACCGCGCTCGCTCCGGCTCCCGGATTTTTATAACTTTTTTTAATTTTATTTGAGTGTCCTCTTCATCCTGACCATTGCAAAGTGGCGCCATTCCAGCGCCGGGCACTGTGACCGCCACTCGGCTGACACCGACTTGCTCATTTGATAATTGAAAGGATCCGAGAGATGAAACACTCCTTGATGGTAATGGGGTTGGCCGCCTGTCTGGCATTGAGCGGCTGCCAGAATATGGATACCAAGAAAGTCCTGATAGGTGCAGCTGCGCTGGGTGCCATCGGCGCCGCTGGCTATTACGCCGGGAAAAAGCACAGCGATAACAAACACGAGCATGATGGCCAGCATGACGATAGCGATGACCAGCATATGGCCACCAGCAAGATGCCCCGTTACTGCTCGGGGGAAGCAGCCAGCAAATTCCATGTCTCCCCGCGCGATATCACCACCGAGTCGGCAGAAGAGAGTGGCCACAGATACAAGGTCTATGGCCAGTACGAGACCGATGATGATCTGGTCGACTTTACCTGCACCTTCAATCACGACGGTCGTTTCCTCTCGGTCGTTCGCAGCTGATTGGCCAGCGGGTATAGCCAATTCACCACCGACTCTCCATACAGGACACTCACGATGAAACAGCAACGCAGCATGATCGCCAGCCTCATTGCGCTGGCCCTGCTTGGCCTCGCCCCATGCGCCGGTGCCACCAGCGGCCACTCCGGGATGGATCTGGCCAGCATGGATAACAGCGTGTGCGCGGCGGACGATCTGTTTCGCCACGTCAACGGCAACTGGTTGGCCCAGACCCGGATACCGGATGACCTGCCGGGGCAGACCATCGGCAATCTGCTGGCGGACAAGTCGCTGGAGGATCGCAAGGTGTTGCTGGAGGAGCTGCTCAAGCGCCCGCAACAAGCCGGAACCCCTCGCCAGCAGATCGCCGATCTCTACGCCAGCTATCTGGATCAGGCCGGACGGGATGCCAAAGGGCTGACCCCCATTCAGCCACTGCGCGACGAGATCATGGCCATCCATGATGGCGCCTCGCTGGCCACCTACTTTGCCCGTGTTAACAAGCTGGGGGGCGGCGCTCCCTTTGGTATCGGGTTCATGGCCGACAAGAAGCAGCCTGACAGCTACGGGATCTACCTGCAGCAATCCGGTCTCGGTCTGCCGGACCGGGACTACTACCTGAAAGCAGATGCCGCCAGCAAGACACTGCGGGCCAGCTACGAGCAGTTCATTACCGCCCTGCTCAACCATGCCGGCGTCGAGGGGGCGAGCGAGCAGGCCCATCGCATTCTGGCGCTGGAGACCCGACTCGCCAGCCTGCAGTGGGACAGAGTCAAGCTGCGGGATGACAACCTCACCTACAACAAACTGCCCATCGCCCGCCTCAGTCAGTTGCTGCCCCCCCTGGATTGGCAACACTACCTGACAGAGGCCGGTATCGCCGGGGAAACGGAGATCATCGTCAGTGAGCCGGACTATCTGGAGAAGCTGACCGCCGTGATGCAGGAGACCAGCATTGCGCAGTGGCAATCCTACTGCCTGTTCCATCTGCTACGCACTTATGCGCCCTATCTCGACAGCCAGAGCAATGCCCTGCACTTCGCTTTCTACGGCACGACCCTGAACGGCATCCCCCGGCAGCGGGAGCCCTGGAAGCAGGCCATGGAGGTGCTGGACGACTATCTGGGTCAGGCGGTAGGCAAACTCTACGTGGAGCGCTACTTTCCGGCCGAGGCCAAGGCACAGATGGCGACCATGGTGCGCAATCTGATCGCCGCCTATCGCCAGGAGATCGGCGAGCTCGACTGGATGTCTGCTCCGACCAAACAGCAGGCGCTGGCGAAACTGGAGAAGGTACGGGTCAAGATCGGCTATCCGGACCAGTGGCAGGATTACAGCGCAATCGAGATCCGTCCCGATGATCTGGTCGGCAATGCCCAGCGAGCGGCCACGGTGCGTTACAACGAGCACCTTGCCCGCCTCCATCAACCGGTGGATCGGGAGGAGTGGTTCGACAATCCGCAGACGGTGAACGCCTACTACAACCCGAACAACAACGAGATCGTCTTCCCGGCAGCCATACTGCAACCGCCCTACTTCGATCTGAAGGCGGATGATGCGGTCAACTATGGCGCCATCGGCGCGGTCATCGGTCACGAGCTGAGCCATGGTTTCGATGATCAGGGGGCCAAATTCGATGGCAACGGTGCCTTGCACAACTGGTGGGCTCCGGCCGATCTCAAGGAGTTCACCGCCAGAGCGCAAAAACTGGCGAAACAGTACGACCGTTTCGAGCCCATCAAGGGGGAGCATGTCAACGGCCAGCTGACCCTTGGCGAGAACATCGGCGATCTCGGTGGCCTGACCATCGCCCACAAGGCGTACCGGCTCGCCCTGGGCAACCGCCTGCCAGCGGTGCTCGATGGCTTCACTGCCGAGCAGCGTTTCTTTATCGGCTGGGCGCAGGTGTGGAAAGGAAAGTACCGGCCCGAGCTTGCAGCCGTTCTGCTCAAGACAGATCCCCACTCGCCGCTGGAGTACCGGGTCAATGGCGTCGTCGCGAATATGCCGGCCTTCTATCGCGCCTTTGCCATCAAGCCGGGAGACAAGCTCTATCTGCCACCTTCCGAGCGTGTGAAGATTTGGTGACCACCAGCAGGGGCCCTGGCCCGATAAGCTCCAGCAGATGGACCACCTCCACCTGAGCTGAAGATGACCGACACAGGGAGTGTCTGTTTTACCCTGTCTGGTTTTTCCCGACCCACATGTGCCTGACCATGTGGGTTTTTTTGACCCTTTTGCCCCGCAGCTTCTCCTCAGCCTGCCCAGCTTTCACCCGATACGGCCACGGCAAACAGCTCCGCCATTTTCTCGCCTTTGCCATTGGCTGAAAAACCGGCGGCGGAACCGCTATAAATCGGTTTACCACCAAACAGGTCTGACCTATGGTAAAGCATGTAAAAGATGCATCGTGGAGCTGCTTTTCCTATGAATGACCGAGAACTGCAACAGATCCTGTTTCGCTCCTTCGATGTGATCCCGCTGCCTATTCTGGTGTCCGAATCCATTGCCCGTCACGATGGCTGCTCACCCGACATGATCCCGCAGCGGCGCCACCGCTTCCTGAATAAAGCCTTCATTGAGCAGCTGGGCTACAACCTTGACGATCTGCCGGACATGGCCTCCTGGTTTCAGGTCGCCTACCCGGATGAAGGGTATCGCCGCACCATCATCGACTCCTGGCACTCCCAGGTGGAACAGAGCTTGTCGCAAGGGCTGGAGGTCGCCGAAATGCCTGCGCTGATCCGCTGCAAGAGCGGTCAGTCGCGCTGGTTTATCGTCACTGCCCAGCTGGGAGCCGATGCCATCCCGGATGGCCATATCGTCACCTTTCGCGATATCCACGACCTGCAGTGCATGGTGGAAGAGGTGAGCCGCCTCTCCTGCACCGATCCGCTCACCGAACTGACCAACCGGCGCGGCGCCCAGCAACAGCTGCAGGCCCTTTGGTTGCAGGGTGAGCCCCTCTCGGTGGTACTGGGAGATATCGACCATTTCAAGCAGATTAATGACCGCTACGGCCACCCTGCGGGTGATGCCGCGCTCTGCGCCGTCGCCCACGCTATGGCGGGCCAGCTGTTGCCGGGGGAGAGTCTGGCCCGTTGGGGCGGGGAGGAGTTCCTGCTGATCCTGCCAGGTTGCGATATTGAACAGGCGGCACGGCGCGCCGAACAGCTGCGCCAGCATGTCAGTTCCACCCGCTTGCCATGGCAGGGGAAGCAGCTATCCCTCACCATCAGTCTGGGGTGTGCCAGTATGAAGGGGCAGGAGAGCATCGACTATCTGCTGATGATGGCCGACCGGGCCCTTTATCAGGCCAAGGATCAGGGCCGTAACCGGGTTGTCATTTCGACGGAATAGAGTGATCACCAGAAAGGGAAGCCGACTCGCGGCCATAAAAAAACCGAAGCACAAGGCTTCGGTTTTTTACTGCGCAACTGGCGTGAGCCAGCCGGGCATTACTTCTTGATACGGATAACCGGGGTCTCGCCCACAGTCACGGCACCAGTCATTTTGATCAGCTCTTTGATCTCGTCCATGTTGGAGATGACAACCGGAGTCAGGGTAGACTTGGCTTTCGCTTCCAGAACGGCCAGATCGAACTCGATGATAGTGTCGCCGCGCTTGACCTGTTGACCTTCCTGAGCGATACGCTTGAAGCCTTCACCTTTCAGTTCAACGGTGTCGATACCGAAGTGAACGAACAGCTCGATACCGGAGTCGGATTCCAGAGAGAACGCATGGTTGGTCTCGAAAATCTTGCCGATGGTACCATCGCACGGCGCAACCATCTTGTTGCCAGCCGGCTTGATGGCGATACCGTCACCAACGATCTTCTCGGCGAAGACAACGTCAGGCACATCTTCGATCGGCACGATTTCGCCAGACAGCGGAGCAAAGATTTCGATGCCGCCGGTGTCAGAGCTATCGTCGGAAACCAGTTTCTTCAGTTTATCAAACAGACCCATATAAAGCTCCTAGAGATGATTTGTCGCTGTTTGCAGCCGATCTTAGCAGACTGCTTTCTGCTTAATAAAGTTATCTACGCATGCTTCGATTTCAGCGGCGGTGGCAAAGCTCAGTGCTTGATCAGCCATTGCCTTCACATCTTCGAAGTTGGTGTTGCGGATAAGCTTCTTGATACGCGGTACAGAGATGGCGCTCATGGAGAACTCATCCAGACCCATACCCAGCAGCAGCAGGGTAGCACGCTCGTCACCAGCCAGTTCACCACACATACCGGTCCACTTGCCTTCGGCGTGGGACGCATCGATAACCATCTTGATCAGGGTCAGGACGGAGGGTGACAGCGGGTTGTACATGGCGGAGATCATCTCGTTACCACGATCGACAGCCAGGGTGTACTGGGTCAGGTCGTTGGTACCGATACTGAAGAAATCCACTTCCTTGGCCAGATGATGAGCCATCACGGCAGCGGCCGGGGTCTCGATCATGATACCCACTTCGATGGATTCATCAAAGGCTTTGCCTTCGGCACGCAGTTCGGCCTTCAGCGTCTCTACGGTAGCTTTCAGGCTACGGAACTCTTCGACAGAGATGATCATCGGGAACATGATGCGCAGTTTGCCGAAGGCAGAGGCGCGCAGAATGGCCCGCAGCTGAGCGTGCATGATGTCTTCGCGGTCGAAGAAAATACGCACGGCACGCCAGCCCAGGAAGGGGTTCATCTCTTTCGGGAAATTCATGTAGGGCAGCTCTTTGTCGCCGCCAATGTCCATGGTACGCACGATGATCGGCTGATCCGGCATCGCTTCGGCCACTTCTTTGTAGGCTTTGAACTGCTCGTCTTCGGTCGGCAGTGCGTCACGGTCCATAAACAGGAACTCGGTACGGTACAGACCCACGCCTTCGGCGCCATTGCGGATGGCACCTTCGGTATCCTTGACGGTACCGATGTTGGCGCACACTTCGACCTGGTGACCATCCAGCGTGATGGCAGGCAGATCTTTCAGCTTGGCCAGCTCATCTTTCTCGGCCTGGAACTGAGCCTGGAACTTCTTGGCTTCGGTCAGCTGTTCAGCGGTCGGATTGATGATGATCTGGTTGTTGATCGCATCCAGCACCAGCATGTCACCGTTCTTGACGCGCTCGGTGATGTCGTTGGTGCCTACCACGGCCGGCAGCTCCAAGGAGCGGGCCATGATGGAGGTGTGAGAGGTACGGCCACCGATGTCGGTAACGAAACCCAGCACATATTTCAGGTTGATCTGAGCGGTTTCAGACGGGGTCAGGTCTTTGGCGACCAGGATCACCTCTTCGTCGATGGTGCTCAGGTTGACAACGGCGATGCCCAGTACGTTCTTGACCAGACGGGTACCGATGTCACGGAAGTCGGTAGCGCGTTCGCGCAGATAAGGGTCATCCAGCTCTGCCATCATCTTGGCGTACTGTTCGATCACCTCATAGATGGCTTTGTCAGCAGAAGCCTTGTTCTCTTTGATGAAGGATTTGATATCCCCTTCCAGCTCCTCATCTTCGAGCAGCATGATGTGGCCTTCGAAGATGGCCTCTTTTTCCTCACCGAAGGTGCGACCGGCCATCTCTTTGATGGCTTCCAGCTGGGTAGCTGACTTGGTACGAGCTTCGAGGAAACGGTTGATCTCGGCATCAATCTGGTCAGCAGAGATTTTGCCCTGATTGATAACGATTTCATCTTCTTTCAGAAGAAGCGCCTTACCGAATGCGATACCGGGGGACGCAAGAATGCCAGATATCATAATCCTTCCTATTAAAACGACTGTGGGGGAGGAATCTAAAGCTGGATTACTCCAGCTCGTCCATCAGGGCAACCAGCTTCTCAACAGCTTGCTGAGCATCCGGGCCATCAGCCTGGATAGTTACGTTGGTACCCTTGGTCAGGCCCAGGGTCTGCAGCTTGAACAGGCTCTTGGCGCTGGCGGACTTGCCACCGGAGACCACAGTGATCTCGCTTTGGAATTCTTTGGCTTCTTTCACGAACTGAGCTGCCGGACGGGTGTGCAGGCCGTTTTCAGCAGTAATAACAACAGACTTCTCGTACATGGTTTCACCCCATATTATTGATATTTTTTGGTGGATTGGTCGTTTTTGAAGCAACCTGACCCACCGTGTCAGTATGGATATGTTGTAAAGTAACGAAAGCAGACCCGCAATGGTTTAATCCAGGTCAAGTTTCTGTGCAGTAATCGGCGCGCTGGTTGGCAATTTTCAGTTATTGGGCTACAAGCCGCATCAGGACTGGCCTGAAATTATTTTATAACGAAAAATAACACTTTGTTACTTTGTGATACCCAGCCAGCAAACACCGCGTGACGCCGCACAGGATATGAGATTTAGAGCGGAATGTCTGCTTTTTTTCTCACTCCGGAACTTGTTATTTTACCCCAAAAAATAAGGATCAAGTGACACTAACAGGGGTTGAGTCTAGCCCATAAAGAAGCGGCGCTCCTGGGAGCGCCGTTGTTTTGAAAGATTCCGATCAGTTACTGCTGCAGCTCCTGCTCGCTGAACACCCCGGCAAACAGGGCGCTGGAGAGGTAACGCTCTGCCGCGCTCGGCAGGATGACCACTATGGTTTTGCCTGCAAATTCCGGCAGCTCGGCCAGACGGCTGGCTGCCACCACCGCAGCACCGGAGCTGATACCAGCCAGGATCCCCTCCTCCTCCATCAGGCGGCGGGCCATCTCGATGGCTTCATCGCTGGTCACCTTCTCCACCCGATCGATAAGGGAGAGGTCCAGGTTGCCCGGGATAAAGCCGGCGCCGATCCCCTGGATCTTGTGGGGGCCCGGTTTGATCTCTTCCCCGGCCAGCTTCTGGCTGATGACCGGCGACTCGGCCGGTTCGACCGCGACAGAGACCACTGCCTTGCCTTTAGTCTGCTTCAGATAGCGGGAGACCCCGGTAATGGTGCCGCCGGTACCGACCCCGGCCACGAACACATCAACTTCGCCGTCAGTGGCATCCCAAATCTCGGGGCCGGTGGTCTTTTCGTGGATCTCCGGGTTGGCCGGGTTTTCAAACTGTTGCAGCAACACATACTTGCCCGGCTTGGATTCGAGGATCTCGTTGGCCTTGGCAATGGCCCCCTTCATGCCGAGGGGCCCTTCGGTTAACACCAGATTGGCACCGAGCGCCTTGAGCAACTTGCGGCGCTCCAGGCTCATGGTGGCCGGCATGGTCAGGGTGATGGGATAGCCGCGAGCTGCCGCGACAAAGGCCAGAGCAATACCTGTGTTGCCGCTGGTGGGCTCAATGATCTCCTTCCCCTTGGTCAGGATACCGCGCTTCTCGGCATCCCAGATCAGATTGGCACCGATCCGGCACTTGACGCTGAAGCTGGGGTTGCGGCTCTCGATCTTGGCCAGCACGCGACCTTTGGTAACACGGTTGAGACGAACCAGCGGGGTGTGACCGATAGTCTGGCTGTTGTCCTCAAAAATTTTGCTCATGGTGCTATCCCTGTGTTTGTTACGACGATGAAACAAGATTACCCTGTGGTTTCTGAATGAGAAGTGACTATTCGTTATAACCATATGGCATTACAACATATAGATCTTATTCTCTCTGGCCCCTGACTCCGGGCGCCAATCGTCAAAGGAACCGACGTTATGGGATTTTCAGGAAGCAGCCAGTATCTCGCCTCCGATGCATTGAGGATGGCGGTCAATGCCGCCATCACCCTCGAAAAACCGCTGCTGATCAAGGGGGAGCCGGGCACCGGCAAGACGGTGCTGGCGGAAGCGGTCGCCGACCATCTCGGCACCGACCTCATTGCCTGGCATATCAAGTCCACCACCAAGGCCCAACAGGGACTCTACGAATATGATGCGGTGGCCCGGCTGCGGGACTCCCAGCTCGGCGACCCCAGAGTGGCCGATATCAGCCACTACATTCGTAAAGGCAAGTTGTGGCAGGCCTTCAGCGCCGAGCAGCGACCGGTGCTGCTGATCGACGAGATCGACAAGGCCGACATCGAATTCCCCAACGATCTGTTGCTGGAGCTGGATCGGATGGAGTTCGATGTCTACGAGACCGGTGAGCGAGTCAAGGCACGCCAGCGGCCGGTGGTCATCATCACCTCCAACAACGAAAAAGAGCTGCCGGATGCCTTCCTGCGCCGCTGTTTCTTCCACTACATCCGCTTCCCCGACAAGGCCGAGATGCAGGCCATCGTCAAGCTCCACTACCCCGACCTCAAGGAGAGCCTGCTTGGCGAGGCGATGGAGCTCTTCTTCGAGCTGCGCGAGGTAGAGGGGCTGCGCAAGAAGCCCTCCACCTCGGAGCTGCTGGACTGGATCCGCCTGCTCTTGGCCGACGATATCGCCCCCGAGGCGATGCGTACCCGCGAGCCCGGTAAGCTGGTGCCCGCGCTATATGGCGCTCTGCTCAAGACCGAGCAGGATTTGCACCTCTTCGAGAAGCTCGCCTTTTTGGCCCGGCGCGGCAGCTGACCCATGCTGATCGACTTTTTTACTCACCTGCGCCGCCACAAGCTGCCGTGCAGCCTGCGCGAGCTGCTGGACTTGCACGCCGCGCTGGCTGCCCGGCTGGTCGCTGTCGATATGGACGAGTTCTACCAGCTCTCCCGCTGTCTGCTGGTAAAAGACGAGGCCCACTACGATCGCTTCGATCGCGCCTTCGCCGAATACTACGAGGGGCTGGAAGCCATCCCCCTGCTGCCGGAGAGCCTGCCCGAGGAGTGGCTGCGCAAGGAGTTCGAACGGCTGCTGATCCCAGAGGAGAAGGCGCTGCTCAAATCCCTCGGCGGGCTCGACAAGCTGCTGGAGACCCTTAACCAGCGATTACGCGAGCAGAAAGAGCGCCACGCCGGTGGCAACAAGTGGGTGGGGACTGGTGGCAGCAGCCCGTTTGGCCACGGCGGTTTTCACCCCGAGGGCGTCCGCATGGGTGGAGAGGGGCAGCACGGCAAGGCGGCCAAGGTATGGGAGGCACGTCACTATCGCAACTTCAGCGACGACTCGCCGCTCGGCCAACGCGCCATCCAGCTCGCGCTGCGCAAACTCACGCTGGGTGCGCAAAGGCAATCCCGACGAGCTGGATCTCGACGACACCATAAAAAGTTCTGCCCGCCAGGGTTGGCTCGATGTGAAGTTGCGGCCCGAGCGCCA
Source organism: Aeromonas sp. 95A (assembly GCF_051919235.1). Lineage (NCBI taxonomy): Bacteria > Pseudomonadati > Pseudomonadota > Gammaproteobacteria > Aeromonadales > Aeromonadaceae > Aeromonas > Aeromonas sp. 95A. The sequence continues at coordinate 4,197,390 of NZ_JBQBFC010000001.1, read as the reverse complement.
CAACGGGGTGAAACTGTTGGTCTTTTTCGATGTGGGAGGCTCCATGGATGCCCACGTGGCCGAGGTACAACGCCTCTTCTCCGCGTTGCGCCACGAGTTCAAGCATCTGGAGTACTTCTATTTTCACAACTGCCTCTACGACTTCGTCTGGAAGGATAACAAGCGCCGCTTTGAGGAGCGGTTCGATACCCTGCGGCTGCTGCGCACCTACGGCAGCGACTACCGGGTAATCCTGGTGGGGGATGCCACCATGGGCCCCTACGAGATCACCTGGCCGGGCGGCAGTGTCGAGCAGTGGAACGAGGAGTCGTGTCAGGTGTGGCTCACCCGCCTGCAGCAGCACTTTCCCAAACTGGTGTGGATCAACCCCACCCCGCGGCGGGAGTGGCTCTGGCACCCCTCCATCAAACTGATGAATGACGTGGTTGGCGGACGGATGCATCCGCTGACCCTGGCGGGTCTCTCTGCGGCGATCGACCAGCTGTAACCCTCTCACCCCTATAAACCGACAAGCCGGGAACGCACCCGGCGAGGAGCAAAGATGACCTCTATCGTGATCAGTGGCTCAGGCCTCTATACCCCACCCTTTGCCGTCAGCAATGAAGAGCTGGTGGCCGCCTTCAACCAGTATGTGGATCTCTACAACGAGGAGAACGCCTCCGCCATCGATGCCGGCCAACTCCCCGCCAAGCAGCACTCCAGTTGCGAGTTCATCGAGAAGGCCTCCGGCATCAAGAGCCGTTATCTGGTGAGCCGCGAGGGGGTGCTCAACCCCGACATCATGCAGCCGCTGCTGGCGGAGCGGCCCGATGAGATGCCCTCCATCATGGTAGAGATGGCGGTGGCCGCCGCCGAGCAGGCGCTGATCGCCGCCGGCCGCGAGCCCGGCGAGATCGATCTGGTGATCGTGGCCGCCTCCAACATGCCGCGCCCCTACCCAGCGCTGGCCATCGAGCTGCAGCACTATCTCGGGGCGAGCGGCATGGCCTTTGATATGAACGTGGCCTGCTCGTCCGCCACCTTCGGCATCAAGACAGCCGCCGACATGCTGGCGGCAGGCACCGCCAACGTGGCGCTGGTGGTCAATCCGGAGATCTGCTCGGGGCACCTCAATTTTCGCGATCGTGATAGTCACTTTATCTTCGGTGATGCCTGCACCGCGGTGCTGCTGGAGCGGGAGGCCGATTGCAAGGTGGCCAATCCGTGGCAACTGGTGGCCAGCAAGCTGGTGACCCAGTACTCCAACAACATCCGCAACAACTTCGGCTTTCTGAACCGGCTGAGCCCGCGCACCCGCTACGGCGACGACAAGCTGTTTCGGCAGCAGGGGCGCAAGGTGTTCAAGGAGGTGTTGCCGCTGGTGTGCGACCAGATAGCAAACCAGCTCGATGAGCAGGGCTGGCCTGCCGAGAGCCTGAACCGGCTCTGGCTCCATCAGGCCAACCTCACCATGAACCAGTTCATCGGCCGCAAGCTGCTCGGTCACGATGCCAGCCAGCAGGAGGCGCCGGTCATTCTTGATAGCTATGGTAATACCAGCTCGGCGGGTTCCATCATCGCGTTTCATCTGTACAATCGCGACCTTCCTGCGGGGGCTCGCGGCGTACTGTGCTCCTTTGGTGCAGGTTACTCCATCGGTAGCTTGCTGCTACGGCGCCTGTAATGGCGGGCCTCCCGCCGACATAACAATAACCAGCAACATGGGTGGGAATATGCAGAGGATCACGGGGCGCTGCGCCCTGCACTACGGGGTAACCCTGTCACTATTTTGTCTCTATGGCTGGCAGGTTTGCCCGTTTCTCGAGAGTCTCACCCTGCCCCAGTTGCTGGGGCCAACCCTGGTGACCTTCGCCATCATGTTCGCCGTGCGCAATTGGCTGCTCTCAAGGCGGCCCCTGCCGCGCAACGGGCTGGACGGGTTTGGACTGGAGGTCGGTTTCTACCTGCTGGGAGCACTGCTGCTGTCGGGCTACAACGCGCTGGCCCACGACTTTCCGCTGGAGAGTCACCTCAAGGTGCTGCTGGGGATGACCACCCTCGGCTTTCTGGTGGCGGCCGATCTGACCCTGGAGCGGGATTGGAATCGGGCCAGAACACGGCAAGCCGAGCAGAGCCTGACTCTGAGCCACCCGCTGGCCATGCCGCTGCCACGCAAGTTCACCCTCTTTACCCTGGCGACCCTCACCCTGCTGGGGGGCGTCTTCTTCTTGCTGTTCAACAAGGATCTGGAGTGGCTGGTGACGGTGGAGCGCAGTCTGCCGAGGGTCGATGCCCAGCACTACATCCTGTGGGAGATCGCCTTCGTAATGACAGTGACCTTCTGTTATCTCGCCCTCATCATCCACGGTTATGGTCGCAATCTCGGCCTCTCCTTGCGCCAGCAGACCCGCACCATGGCCAGAGTGCAGTGCGGTGACTTTGACGCCCGGGTGCCGGTCACCCGGGATGACGAGTTTGGCCTTATCGCCGCCAGCACCAATCAGATGATCGGCGAGCTGAAATCCCGCAGCGACGAGCTCAACCTGACCCGCGACGTGGCCATCCTCGGCCTCGCCTCCCTGGCGGAGACCCGGGACAACGAGACCGGCGCCCATATCATTCGCACCCAGCACTACGTCAAAGCGCTTGCGCAATACCTCAGTCGCAGCGATTGGGATCGCTATCCGCTCGATGACGCCACCATCGACCTGCTGTTCAAGTCGGCCCCTCTGCACGATGTGGGCAAGGTGGGCATTCCCGATGCCATCCTGCTCAAACCGGGCAAGCTGACCGACGAGGAGTTCGCCATCATGAAGCGCCACCCGCAGATCGGCGCCGATGCGCTGGCGAGCGCCGAGGCGCAGCTGGGCTCCAACTCCTTCTTGCGGCTGGCCCGGGAGATCTCCCTCACCCACCACGAGAAGTGGGATGGCAGCGGCTATCCGGCTGGGCTGGCGGGTGAGGACATTCCCCTCTCCGGGCGTTTGATGGCGGTAGCGGATGTCTACGATGCCCTCATCTCGAAACGGGTCTACAAACCTGCTTTCAGCCATGAGGAAGCGAAGGAGATCATCGTGAAGGGGAGCGGCAGCCATTTTGATCCCGGCATCGTCGCGGCGTTTCTCGCCTGTGAGGCGCAGTTCAGGGAGATTGCCGCGCAGTTTCAGGATCACCACTGAGCAAGTACATTCCGACCAGCTTGCCCTGATGGCTGACAGAGCAACAGGCGTCATAAATTGTACACAAACAGGTCTGGCGATCGCCGATTCAGCGCCATGCTGACGGCCTTTGCCACGCCGCGCCCATATTGATATTTCCCTTTATTTACAGCTATTTTTTGTCATTTTGTGATCCGGACTTGTGCCAATGACGCAACCGGGATCACAAGATGGCAGGAAAAGGCCGCAATTTGCCCTTCGGCGCCAATGATGGCTTCCAATGAAAGCGAGGTTTGCTATCATCCGGAGACATTTTTCATCTGTCGCCGGCTACAAAAGAATACCCTCATGTACACACAGTTCTTCGGCCTCTCGGAACACCCGTTTTCCATCTCGCCCAATCCCAAGTACCTCTATATGAGCGAGCGCCACGGCGAAGCCCTTGCTCATCTCAACTATGGATTGCAGGATGGCGGCGGCTTTGTGCTGCTGACCGGCGAAGTGGGCACCGGCAAAACCACCGTCTCCCGCTGCCTGCTGCAACAGCTGCCCGCCGAAACCGAGATCGCCTATATCCTCAATCCCTCTCTGACCGAACGGGATCTGCTGGCCGCCATCTGTGACGAGTTTCAACTCCCCTATCCCGAAGATGCCGGGATCAAGCGGCTGTTCGACCTCATTCGCGATCACCTGCTGGCCAACCTGGCGGCAGGCAAGCGCAGCGTGGTACTGGTGGATGAGGCGCAGCACCTGCTGCCCGGCGTACTGGAGCAGCTGCGTCTGCTCACCAACCTCGAGACCGATGAACGAAAACTGCTGCAAGTGGTGCTGATCGGTCAGCCCGAGCTGCAACAGATGCTGCGCCAACCCCTGCTGCGTCAGCTGGCTCAGCGCATTACCGCCCGCTATCACCTGCTGCCGCTCTCTCACAGCGATGTGGATGCCTACGTCCGCTTCCGGCTGCAAGTTGCAGGCTGCGTACAACCCATCTTCACCCCGCGCGCCATCAAGACGCTTCATCGCCTGAGTGGCGGCATCCCCCGTTTCATCAACCTCATCTGCGACCGCGCCCTGATCGCCGCTTTCGCCCGTGGCAGCTACAAGATTGTCCACGGCGATATCAGCCAGGCTGCCTTCGAGGTCAATGGCGTTCGGGACGAAGGAAGCTGGGCCTCCGGCCTGATGGTGACGCTGGCAGGCGCCCTGCTGGTGGCCGCAGGCTGGTGGGGCTGGCAATTTTTCGGCGTGTTCCCCACCCGTCCGGTAGTCAAGGTCGAGGTGCCGGTCACCATCGACGAGACCGCCGAGCAGCAGGAGCAGCTGACCGAGGCGATCAATCAGGCCATCGACCCCGACAGCGCCATGCAGAATCTCTATCGGGTCTGGGGTTATGAACCGGAACCGTTCGAAGCAACCTGCGATAACGCCCCCCGTGCCGGTCTGCGCTGTCAGGAGGGAGAGGCAAGCCTTGACGAGCTGCGCGCCCTGCAGTATCCCGCCATGATCACGCTCACTGACCAGACTGGCGGCCTCTACTATGCGACCCTGGTCAATCTGGGGCCGAACAAAGCCAGCCTGATGATCGGCGACCAAAGCTGGCAGGTGGATCGCCAGTGGCTCAGCGATAACTGGGGCGGTAGCTACACCCTGCTCTGGCGTATGCCGAAAGGGGGTGTGAGCCTGATCGCCAGCAATGCCGGTCAGACCCAGATCCAGTGGCTCGACAATGCCCTGAGCCGTGCGTTGCAACAACCCGAGCGCAAGGTGCGCCGTTTCGATGGCGAGCTCAAAAGCAAGCTGCAGCAGTTCCAGCGGGATCAGGGGCTGACCCCTGATGGCATCGCGGGCAGCAACACCCTGCTGCGTCTCAACGCCCTCTCCGGTGAACCCATGCCCAGACTGGAGGAGGCCTCCTGATGTCTACCCTGCTCAAGGCGCTGCGCCGTGCGCAGCAACCGCAACTCTCCGCCCATATTCCAGCCATGGGCTTGCCCATGCCCCGGGAAGAGGAGCGCAGCCCACGCCGCATCGGCTGGCTGCTGGCCCCCCTGGCCCTGTTGCTGGGGGCGGGCGCCAACTATGGCTGGCATCTGCTCCACCTGCGCCCCATCGAGGAGAAGGTGGAGGTGAAAGAGGTGATCACTCCACCCTTCGTGCGGGTCGAACCCAAGGCGATGGTGACCCGTCCGCTGCCCCCGCCCCTGCCGGAGCCGGTGGTCCAACCCAGAGCAGTGGCCAAAAACGAAGGGACCAGTCAGGGGAATACCCCCGCGCTGAGTCTGGCCGAGCAGCTGATGAAAGCCCTCAATGAAACCCCATTGCAGGAGACGCCACACCCCACCGGCCAGAACAACGTGCAACCGGCCCAGTTGATGGCGCTGGGCTCGGCACCCCAATCGGTGCGCCAGCAGGTACCGCAATTGAGCTATGGCTCTCATGTATTCTCCTCCAACCCCGCCAAGCGGGCCGTGGTGCTCAATGGCCGGGAATACCGGGAGGGGAGCGAAATCGCCCCGGGAGTCGTGCTCGCGACCATCGACCAGCAATACATAGTGCTGCAGGTCGCCGGACAGAGCGTGACCCTCAAGGCGCTGCAGGATTGGCGAGGGTGAGTACGCACCGTACCCTGATGTTCACTGGCAAGCAGGATGCACCTCACCTGAGTGCCACTTTTGTGAGCATTCAAAGGTTTACGGTGTGATGAAATATCCATTTTTACGGTTTGGCGCGCCCCGACCCGTTGTGTCACAGCCACCGGCCGTACACAATACTCAGCCGCCCCAGAGCCTGGAATTTGTTGATTAATATGACGCTACGATTCAGGGATGACATCTTGACCATGCTGCTGGCCCAGTGCCGGCGGCTTCCCATGACCAGAGTCACCCAGGTGGCCTTTCTGGCGCTGCTGCTCATGCTGGCCCAGCAGAGCGCCGCCCTTACCTGGCGTCTGCTCACCCTGGCAAGCCCGCAAATCAGCCAACCGTGGCAACCCTCCGCAGTGGCGGTCAGCGGTCAGAGCAACCCGCGCCTTGAACTGGGCGAGGTGAGCCGACTGGCGCTGTTTGGCAAGGCGATCCCCAAGGCACAGGCCAAAGCCGCCGTGGCCGCCAATGCGCCGCGTACCCAGCTCAATGCCCAGCTCAACGGAGTGCTGGCCAGCTCGGATCCCGCCAAATCCATCGCCATCATCGCCATGTCCGGCATCCAGAACTCCTATGGGGTCGGTGACATGATTGACGGCACCCAGGCGCGGATCCGGCAGGTCTATCCGGATCGGGTGATCATCGAGCGGGATGGCCGCGACGAGACCCTGATGCTGGATGGCGAGGAGTATGGCAAGCCGCTGCCGCAGACCAACGCCGCCCCCCTTGGCTCCCTGCGCAGCGAGCTGATGGCCGATCCGGGCAAGATCACCGATTACCTCAATATTTCACCGGTTCAGGTGGATGGCCGCATGACCGGCTATCGCCTCAACCCGGGCAGCAATCCTGAGTTTTTCAACCAGAGCGGGCTGCAGGCCAATGACCTGGCCATCAGCATCAACGGGCTGGATTTACGGGACAACATGCAAGCCATGCAGGCGATGCAGCAGATGGCTGGCGCAACGGAAATGACAGTGACCGTCGAGCGACAGGGCGAACAGTTCGACATCTATGTGCGCTTGTCAGAATAATGATTTGGAGTCGTACCAATAATGACCACTAAAGGGAAAAGCTGGCGTCTGGCCACTATCGCAGCGGCACTGATGATGGCGGGCTCAGCATGGGCCACCGAATACTCTGCCAGTTTCAAGAACGCCGACATTGAAGAATTCATCAATACGGTGGGCAAGAACCTCAATAAAACCATCATCATAGAGCCATCGGTGCGCGGCAAGATCAACGTGCGCAGCTACGACCTGCTCAATGAGGAGCAGTACTACCAGTTCTTCCTGAGCGTGCTCGACGTCTACGGCTTTGCCGTGGTGCCGATGGACAACGGGGTGCTCAAGGTGCTGCGCTCGCGGGATGCCAAGACCTCCGCCATTCCGGTGGTGGATGGCAGCAACCCGGGCTCCGGCGACGAGATGGTGACCCGGGTCGTTCCGGTGCGCAACGTCTCGGTCCGTGAACTGGCGCCGCTGCTGCGCCAGCTCAACGACAACGCCGGCGGTGGCAACGTGGTGCACTACGAGCCCTCCAACGTGCTGCTGATCACCGGCCGCGCCGCCGTGGTCAATCGTCTGGTAGAGGTGGTGAACCGGGTCGACCGCGCAGGCGATCAGGATGTGGACATCATCAAGCTCAAGTTCGCCTCGGCGGGTGAAATGGTGCGGCTGGTAACCAACCTCAACAAGGATGGCAACCCGCAGGGCGGCACCGCCTCCCTGCTGCTCTCCCCCAAGGTGGTGGCCGACGAGCGCACCAACTCTGTGGTGGTGAGTGGTGAGCCGAAAGCGCGCGCCCGCATCATCCAGATGGTGCGCCAGCTCGACCGCGACCTGCAAAGCCAGGGCAACACCCGGGTCTTCTACCTCAAATATGGCAAGGCCAAAGATATGGTCGAGGTGCTCAAGGGGGTCAGCTCCAGCATCGAGGCCGACAAGAAGGGCGGCGGCGCAACCACAGGTGGCGCCAGCATCGGCGGTGGCAAGCTGGCCATCTCAGCCGACGAGACCACCAATGCGCTGGTCATCACCGCCCAGCCGGACGTGATGTCCGAACTGGAGCAAGTGGTGGCCAAGCTCGATATCCGCCGCGCCCAGGTGCTGGTGGAGGCGATCATCGTCGAGATGCAGGATGGTGACGGCCTCACCCTTGGCGTCCAGTGGGGCAATGCCAACGGCGGTGGCACCCAGTTCACCAACTCAGGTCTGCCTCTCGGCAGCGCCATTGCGGCGGGCAAGGATTACCAGAATGGCAAGACCGACACCGCTGCCGGTCTGCTGAAAGAGTTCAACGGCATGGCCGCCGGTTTCTATCACGGCGACTGGGCCATGCTGGCCACGGCGCTGGCCTCCAACACCAAGAACGATATTCTCTCCACCCCGAGTATCGTCACCATGGACAACAAGGAGGCCTCCTTCAACGTCGGTCAGGAGGTCCCGGTCCAGAGCGGTTCGCAAAGCTCCACCACCAGCGATCAGGTGTTCAACACCATCGAGCGCAAGACGGTGGGCACCAAGCTGGTGGTGACCCCGCAGATCAACGAAGGGGATTCGGTGCTGCTCAATATCGAGCAGGAGGTCTCCAGCGTCGCCCAGACCCAGGCGACCGGTACTGCCAACCTTGGCCCCACTTTCGATACCCGTACCGTCAAGAACGCGGTGCTGGTCAAAAGCGGCGAAACTGTGGTGCTGGGCGGTTTGATGGACGAACAGACCAAGGAGCAGGTCTCCAAGGTGCCGCTGCTTGGCGATATTCCGGTGCTGGGCTATCTGTTCCGCTCCACCTCCAACACCACCTCCAAGCGCAACCTGATGGTCTTTATCCGGCCGACCATCTTGCGTGATGCGGATGTCTATACCGGTGTCTCCAGCAACAAATACAGCCTGTTCCGCGCCGAGCAGCTCAATGCCGCCTCGCAGGAGGGGTATCTCACCTCCCCCGCCCGTCAGGTATTGCCTGCCTATGGCCAGGATGTGATGGTGTCGCCCGAGCTGCAAAAAGAGATCCAGAAGCAGATCAACGAGATGCGGAGCAGACAGCAAAGCACTGTCGAGACCACCACCCCGTTTGTGCAGAGTAAGCCCTGATGAGTGCCTACCATCTGGATGGAAGCGTCGGGCCTGCGCCACTGCCCGAGCTCCCCTTTGTCTTTGCCCGCAACTTCGGGGTGATCCTGATTGAGCGGGAGGGCGCCCCCGTGCTGCAGTGCCGCCCCGGCGTCACCCCGCAAGCCCTGCTGGAAGTGCGGCGAGTAGCGGGTTGCAGCTTCGCGGTGGAGCAGCTCGACAACGAAGCCTTCGAAGAGCTGCTGATGGCTCACTACCAGCGCGACTCCTCCGAAGCGCGCCAGCTGATGGAAGATCTCGGCAACGAGATGGACTTCTTCGCGCTGGCCGAAGAGCTGCCGCAAAGCGAAGACCTGCTGGATGCCGATGACGATGCCCCCATCATTCGCCTCATCAACGCCATGTTGAGCGAGGCGATCAAGGAGGAGGCCTCCGATATCCATATCGAGACCTTCGAGCGGGCACTGGTGATCCGTTTTCGCATCGATGGGGTGCTGCGGGAGATCCTGCGCCCCCATCGCAAGCTGGCATCACTCCTGGTCTCGCGGATCAAGGTGATGTCGCGGATGGATATCGCCGAGAAGCGGGTACCGCAGGATGGCCGTATCTCGTTGCGTATCGGTGGCCGCGCCGTCGACGTGCGGGTCTCCACCATGCCGTCCAGCTACGGCGAGCGGGTGGTATTGCGTCTGCTCGACAAGAACAACGTGCGCCTCGAGCTCAAGCAGCTGGGGATGACCGCGGCCAACCGCACCATCATCAGCGAACTCATTCGCAAGCCCCACGGCATTATTCTGGTCACCGGCCCGACCGGTTCCGGTAAATCCACCACCCTCTATGCGGCGCTGTCTGAAATCAACTCGCGGGATCGCAACATTCTGACGGTGGAAGACCCCATCGAATATGACCTCGAAGGGGTAGGCCAGACCCAGGTCAACACCAAGGTGGACATGACCTTCGCCCGCGGCCTGCGCGCCATTCTGCGCCAGGATCCGGACGTAGTGATGGTGGGGGAAATTCGTGACCTTGAAACCGCCCAGATCGCGGTACAGGCGTCGCTGACCGGTCACCTGGTGATGTCGACCCTGCACACCAACACAGCCATCGGCGCTATCACCCGGATGCGGGACATGGGGATCGAACCCTTCCTGCTCTCATCGTCCCTGCTGGCGGTGCTGGCCCAGCGGCTGGTGCGCACCCTCTGCCCCGATTGCCGTGCCCCGCGCCCCATCACCGAGCAGGAGCGCCTCGCCATGGGCATCGAGCTGGCCCCCGATCAGCAGGTGTGGCGTCCGGTTGGATGCGAGCTGTGCAACCACTCCGGCTACCGTGGCCGGACCGGCATCCACGAGCTGGTGGTGATCGACGAAGCGGTGCGTGAAGCCATTCACAGCGCCAGCGGCGAGCTCGCCATCGAGCGGCTGATCCGCGGCCACACCCCCAGCATCCGACGCGACGGTATCGACAAGGTCCTCAAGGGGCAGACCAGCCTCGAAGAGGTGCTGCGCGTGACCCGGGAAGATTGAGATGGCGGCATTCGAATACAAGGCCCTCGACAACAAGGGACGCAGCAAGAGCGGCGTAATGGAGGGCGACTCGGCCCGTCAGGTACGCCAGTTGCTGCGCGAGCAGGGGCTCACCCCCCTCGAGGTGAACGAGACCACCGAGAAGGCGAAACGGGAGGCGACCCGCTTCGCCCTGTTTCGGCGAGGCGCCAGCACAGCCGAGCTGGCCCTGATCACTCGCCAGCTGGCCACTCTGGTGGGCGCCGGTCTCACCATCGAAGAGGCGCTCAAGGCGGTGGCCGAGCAGTGCGAAAAAGCCCACTTGCGCTCTCTGGTGGCGACCGTGCGCAGCAAGGTGGTGGAAGGTTATTCGCTGGCCGACTCGCTGGGGGCCTTCCCCCATGTGTTCGACCAGCTGTTTCGCTCCATGGTGGCGGCCGGTGAAAAATCGGGCCATCTGGAAAAAGTGCTCAACCGCCTCGCCGACTACACCGAACAGCGCCAGCATATGCGCACCAAGCTGCTGCAGGCGATGATCTACCCCATCGTGCTCACCTGTGTCGCCATCGGGGTTATCTCGATCCTGCTTACCGCCGTGGTACCCAAGGTGGTGGCCCAGTTTGAACACATGGGCCAGCAGCTGCCGGGCACCACCCGTTTTCTCATCGGTACCAGCGAGCTGATGCAGGCCTACGGCCTCTGGTTCCTGCTGCTGATATTCCTTGGCAGCTTTGTCTGGCGCTGGTGGCTCACCGATGAAAAGCGCCGCAGACGCTGGCATCAGGTGCTGCTCGGTCTGCCGGTGATTGGCCGGGTCAGCCGCGGTCTCAACACCGCCCGCTTCGCCCGCACTTTAAGCATCCTCAACGCCAGTGCGGTGCCGCTGCTGGAGGGGATGAAAATCTCCGGCGAAGTGCTCTCCAACGACTTTGCCAGAATGCGCATTCTCGAAGCCGCCGAACGGGTGCGCGAGGGGACCAGTCTGCGCAAGTCGCTGACCGAGACCAAGATTTTCCCGCCCATGATGCTGCACATGATCGCCTCCGGCGAGCAGAGCGGCGAGCTCGACAGCATGCTGGAGCGGGCGGCAGACAACCAGGATCGGGAGTTTGAATCCCAGGTCAATATCGCCCTCGGGGTGTTCGAACCCATGCTGGTGGTCTCCATGGCCGGGGTGGTGCTGTTTATCGTGATGTCGATCCTGCAGCCGATCCTCGAGCTCAACAATATGGTGAATATGTAATTTTCCGGTGTTCGGTGGCGCCGCTGGCGGCCCGTCGAACCCACCCAGTGATCACTCTCTGATGGGCTATGCCATCTCATTCGTTACGGAGCAACTCATGAACAAACGTCGTCAATCCGGTTTTACCCTGCTGGAAGTCATGGTGGTCATCGTGATCCTCGGCATTCTGGCCAGTCTGGTGGTGCCCAACCTGATGGGCAACAAGGAGAAGGCTGATCAGCAGAAAGCGGTCTCCGATATCGTGGCGCTGGAAAACGCCCTCGACATGTACAAGCTGGACAACAACCGCTACCCGACCACCGAACAGGGTCTGGACGCGCTGGTGACCAAGCCTTCTATCGATCCGGCGCCGCGCAGCTACCGCGATGGCGGCTACATCAAGCGCCTGCCGCAAGATCCCTGGGGCAACCCGTACCAGCTGCTGAGCCCGGGCCAGTTCGGCAAGATCGACATCTTCTCCATGGGTCTGGATGGCGAAGCCGGTACCGATGACGACATCGGCAACTGGAACCTTAAGGATTTCCAATAAGTGATGTGCCGCCACCGCACTCCTTGTGAGCTGACTGCATGAAGCGGTCTCTCTCCTTTCATCGCCAATCCGGCTTTACTCTGCTGGAAGTGTTGTTGGTCGCCATGCTGATGGGGCTGGTGGCCACCGCCGTCACTCTCAGCATGGGAGGCGCCAGAGGAGATCGGGAGCTGGATAAGCAGGCGCGTCGCCTGATGGCGACGCTGCAGCTGGCGCAGGAGTATGCGGTGATGGATGGTCGGCTGGTAGGCATTCGCATCGAGGATAACGGCTGGCAGTTTATGCAGCGTCAGGCCAAAGATCGCAAGTGGCTGGCCCTGACTGGCGACAAGCAGCTGGGGCCGGTGCAACTGGCCGAGAACATGACGCTGGCGCTGGAGCTGGAAGGCTTTGGCTGGCAGCCGGACTCCGACGAGAAAACCGAACAGAAGCGCGACGAGAAGGAGCGAACGCCTCAGTTGCTCATCTTCCCGGGCGGCGAGCTGAGCCCGTTCGTGCTCACCTTCACCCAGCAGGATGACGATGCCCGCTACACCCGCATCGTCAAAGGGGACGAGTTCGGCCGCCTCACCCTGCTCACCGGCGATGAAGATGAAGAGGTGAGCGAATGAACGCCCGCGGTATGACACTACTCGAAGTGATGGTCGCACTGGCGGTCTTTGCCATCGCGGGTCTGGCGGTAATGAAAACCGCCAGCGAACACCTCTCGGCCCTCAACTATCTGGAGCAGAAGACCCTGGCCACCTGGGTGGTGGAGAACCAGCTGGTGCAACAGAAGCTCGATAACAAGTGGCCTGGTGACAGCTGGGTGGAAGGGGATGAGCAGATGGCGGGCAGCACCTGGTACTGGCGCTATCGCGGCGTCGCCACCGCCGACAACAACTTCCGGGCACTCGATATGGAAGTGCGCACCGAGGCCAAGGCCGAGAACCCGGTCGCCATGATGCGGACCTATATCAGCCGATGACCCAGCACTCCGCCCGCACGCCTCGCCCCGTCCGCCATGCCGGTTTCACCCTGCTCGAAATGCTGGTGGCGATCGCCATCTTCGCCAGCCTCAGCATGGGCGCCTATCAGGTGCTTCAGGGGGTGCTCACCAGCGACGAGGTGGCCAAGCGCAAGGAGGCCCGCCTCAACGAACTGCAACTCGCCTTCACCCTGCTGGAGCGAGACATCACCCAGATGGTGCCGCGCAGCGGTCGCATCGAGGGGGAGAACAACAAGGTGCTGCTGGCGGCCTCCCGGTTCGGCCAGCAGAGCGATGACTGGGGCATGGCCTTTATGCGCAGCGGCTGGCTCAACCCGGACGGCATGCTGCCCCGCTCCCATCTGCAACGGGTCGGTTGGCGCCTCAAGGATCAGAAGCTGGAGCGCCTGAGCTATCTCTATCCGGATCCGGTGATCGGTACCGAGCCGCGCATCCAGCCGGTGCTGACGGGGGTCACGGCGCTTCGCCTCTACTTCTTCGACAAGGGCAACTGGAAGGAGGAGTGGACCCAGCGCAGCGTGCTGCCCCACGGGCTGGCAGTGGAGCTGGATCTGGAAGATTACGGCACCATTCGCCGCCAGTTCCTGATTGGTGCCGGTGGCCAGCGCGCCGAAGAGAACAGCCAGAGCAGCAACCCCGACCAGGGGGGCGGCAACAACAGCAATAACGGGAACAACGGCGGCAACGGCAATACCAATGGCGGTAATGGTGACAGCCAGAACGGAGGGGGCACCAATGCGGGCTAATCTCGCCGCACCCGATCGCCAGCGCGGCATGGCGCTGCTGGTGGTGCTGCTGATCCTCTCGGTAATGGTGATCATCGCCAGCAATATGAGCGGCCGCCTGCAGCTTGAGCTGCGCCGCACCGCCAACATCACCACCGGCAAACAGGCATGGTGGTATGCCCTCTCGGCAGAGGCGCTGGTGAGCAAGGTGCTGACGCAGGATTTCAAGGACAATCCCGAGGTGGTCAACCTCAGCCAGAACTGGGCCCGCAAGAACACTGTATTTCCGGTGGACGATGGCCAGCTCAAGGGCGAGGTGACCGACCTGCAATCCTGCTTCAACCTCAACAGCCTGAGCGTGGCCGCCAAGGCGGGGAGCGGCGAGGAGCTGGCGCAGCAGCCCTATCCGGTGCAGGTGTTTCGCGAACTGCTCAAGCAGCTGGCGATGGATGATTACGAGGCGGCCCAGCTCACCGATGCCATCCGTGACTGGACCGACAAGGATACGGTGCTGGTCTCCAGCCTTGGCGCCGAGGACGCCTATTACGAGGGGCTCAAGCCACCCTATCTGACCGCCAACCAGTGGATGCTGGGCAAGGATGAGCTGCGGGCGGTGCGCGGGGTGACGGCCAGGGTCTATGCCAAACTGGCCCCCTATGTCTGCACGCTGCCAAGCGACAAGCTGAAGATCAATATCAACACCCTGCTGCCCCAGCGCCCCGATCTGCTGGTCGCCCTCTATCTGGGCACTATCGGGCTGGATGATGCCAAGCGAGTACTGAACGAGCGGCCACAGAAGGGATGGAAAGAGAGCAAGCTGATGACAGACATGCTCGCTCCGGTCGATTCGGTGAAAGGACTGAAAGAGGCGCTGGTGGTCAAGAGCGACTTCTTCGAAGCCCGAGTCGTGGCCGAGGTCGGCGATAACCGGGCCTGGCTCGAAACCCTGTTCCAGCGGGGCAAGGACAATAAACTGGTGATGCTGCGCCGCCTCAGTAGCGGCGCCGAATAAACAGCGCACCTGCAGGCCCTCGCCCGCGGGTACGAGAGATGTTGGATGCAGCCTGCGGGCTGCGCACCGGTTGCCAAGGCGCACAACGCCCTTTGCAAACTGGTATCGCAGGAGAGAGATGCGTGAGCGAAAGTCTGGTCATCCGACTGGGGACCAATAAACAACAACCCGTAGCCTGGCTGGTCTGGTCCGGTCAGGAGCAGGAGATCATCGCCTCCGGCACCCTGCCCTCGGCCGATGCTCTGGGCGAGCTGCAGGAGCGGGCCGGTGGCCGCCTCGTGGTCACCCTGGTGCCGGGCAGCGATCTTATCTTCCGGCGCGTCACCCTGCCGGGTCGCTACAACCGCCAGTCGGCGGCGGCCCTTCCCTACCTGCTGGAGGAGCAGATCGCCTCCGACGTGGACGAGCTCCATCTGGTGGTGCTGGCCCACGAGGGGCAACAGGTCGACCTGATGGCGGTGGATCGGCAGAAGATGGGCGAGTGGCTCGGCTGGCTCGATGCCGCTGGCCTCAAAAGCCTGCAACTGCTGCCCGATGTGCTGGCGCTGCCACAGGCCGCTGATGGCTGGTCTGCGCTGCAACTCGGCAGCGAGTGGCTGGTACGCCAGGGCCCCTGTCAGGGGATCGTCGCTGACGAACCGCTGCTGACTATCTTGCTGGCAACCGAAGCGGAGCCGGTCACCATCCACAGCCACACCCCGGTGCCCGCCATTGCCGCCGCCAACTGGCAGGCGGCGGAGCCCGAACTCCCTATGCTGCTGCTGGCCAAGGGGGCCCTCACCTGCCGCGCCAACCTGCTGACCGGCCCCTATCGACCCCAGACCGAATATGCCCGCTACTGGTTGCAGTGGCGCAAGGTGGCCATCACCGCAGGCTTGCTGCTGCTGGTGGCCCTCGGCCAGCGCGGGGTGCAGCTCTATCAGCTCACCGAGCAGGACAAGGCCCTCAAGGCGGAGATCCGTGCCGTCTATACCCGCATCTTCCCGGGTGAGAGCCGCATCGTGAACGTACGCAGCCAGATGAACCAGCATCTGCAACAGATGGGACAAGCCCCGCAAAACGGCGTGCTGCTGATGCTCACCGAACTGGCCCCCACCTTTGCCGAAGTACCCGGCCTCAAGCCGCAGGTGATGCGCTTTGATGCCAGTCGCCGCGAGCTGAGGCTGCAGGTGACCGCTCCCGGCTTTGCCGAGATCGAGCGGTTCCGTGAGCTGGCTGGCAAGCAATTCGAGGTACAGCAAGGCGAGGTGCGCAGCACCGAGGGCAAGGTAGAGGGCGCACTGGTGCTCAAGGGTAAATCATCATGATGGAAAAATTGCAGAGCTGGTGGCACGGCATCACCGCACGGGAACAGCGGCTGGTGGTCGCAGGCGGCGTTCTGCTGCTGGTCGGTCTCTTCTACTGGAGCGTCTGGCAGCCCATCACCAACCGCATCGCGGAGCGGGAGCGGCAGGTGCAGAACCAGCAGCAGACCCTCGCCTGGCTCAAGGAGAAGGGGGAAGAGGTGCTGGCCATGCAGGGGGGATCGGGTCGCCAGATCGACACCAGCGGCACCCTGGAAGGGGTGGTCAACCGCACCGCCTTCAACCACAAGATCAAGATTGCCCGCCTGCAACCCCAGGCGCAGGAGCTGCAAGTGTGGATCGACACAGTCCAGTTCGATGACTTGCTGCTCTGGCTCTCCACGCTGGTGGAGCAGCACGGTATTCAGGTTCAAATCATCGATATCGCCCGCGAGGATCTGGCCCCGGGTCTGGTCAAGGTCAGACGTTTGCAGTTGAGTCGTCCACAATGAAAAAACGCATCCTGATTGCCAGCCTGTTTCTGGCAGCCTATCTGCTCTTCCTGCTGGCCACCCTGCCCGCGGCACTGGTGGCTCGCCATCTGCCGCTGCCTGCCAACGTTGCCAACCTGCTGAAACTGGAAGGGGTGAGCGGCACCCTCTGGAGTGGCCAGATTGCCCGACTGCAATATGCCAGCGAATCGGTGAACCAGCTGCGCTGGGATCTCAACGGCTGGTCGCTGCTGCGCTTCGCCCCCGAAGTGGCCATTCGCTTTGGCGATCGCAACGGACTCAATGGTCAGGGCGTTGTCGGCTGGAATGGCGCCGTCTTCGGCCGGGATCTGACCCTCAACGCCCCCGCCCCCTGGTTGCTGAGCCGGGTGCCGATGCGCCTGCCGATCCCGATCACCGTCAGCGGCCAGCTGCAGCTTAAAGTGGAGCAGTTTGCCCAGGGCAACCCCTGGTGTGACAACCTCTACGGCAACCTCGACTGGTACAACGCCAGTGCCGATACCCCGGCGGGCAAGCTGGATCTGGCCGACCCCGAGCTGAAGCTCACCTGCCTCGACTCCAAACTGGTGGCTGAACTCAAGCAGGGCTCGGATGCGGTGCAGACCATGGGTCGCCTCGAGCTGCAACCCAATGGCCAATACCTGTTCCAGGGCACCCTGAAACCGGGCCCAGAACTGCCACCGCAGATGCAGCAGGGGCTCCCCTTCCTCGGCCAGCCTGACAGTCAGGGCCGCTTCCCCCTGCGCTATCAGGGGCGGATCTAAGCCATCATTCAAGGTGAAAATGGCTCAGGGACAACCCGAGCCATTTTTATCGTCCATGTGACGTGTCAGTTGAAATACCAGATACGGCAGATACAAAAAAGCCCAAGCGATTGAATCGCTTGGGCTTTCTCTTTGAATATGGCGGAGGAGGTGGGATTTGAACCCACGGATGGTCGCCCATCGCCGGTTTTCAAGACCGGTGCATTCAGCCGCTCTGCCACCCCTCCGAACGGCGTGCATACTACGCTAAGCCCTTGTTCATATGCAATACATATTTCCTGTGGGATAGTGTGCGGGAGCAAAATGGCAGGTGGCTTGAAATTGTTCCTCGTCATCCCTATTTGTTCTACATACAATGCGTAAACATGCAGTAACAAACAGCGATCACGAGGCAGCTGCTCGCCGTCTCACCCGGACATCAAGAGGACACCCAAGATGGATACCCGTTCTATCTACACTGGCACCCAAAGTGCCGTACGCGATACCAACAAGGTGCTGCGTAACACCTATATGCTGCTCTCCCTCACTCTGGGCTTCTCTGCCGTAGTGGCGGGGGTCGCTACCGTGATGAACATGCCGCCGCTGCACTGGGCCGTGTTCCTGATCGGCGTCTACGGTCTGATGTTCCTGACCGAGAAGAATCGCAACAACGGCATGGGTCTGGTCTTCACCTTCGCCCTGACCGGTCTGCTGGGCTATAGCCTGGGCCCCATCATCAACATGTACATGAACAATGGTGGTGGCGAGATCGTGATGACGGCCCTCGGTGGCACCGCGCTCACCTTCTTTGGTCTGTCGGCCTACGCCCTTACCACCAAGCGTGACCTCTCTTTCATCGGCGGCATGCTGTTCGTCGGTTTCTGGGTACTGCTGGTGGCCATGATTGCCAACATCTTCCTGCAGATGAGCGCCCTGAGCCTGGCTCTGTCCGCCATGTTCATGCTCTTCTCCTCCGGTGCCATCCTGCTGACTACCCAGCAGATCGTACGCGGCGGCGAGACCAACTACATCTCCGCCACCGTCACCCTGTATGTCTCCATCTACAACATTTTCCTGAGCCTGCTGAGCCTGCTTGGCGGCAACCGCAACTAATCAAAAACCCCGCTTCGGCGGGGTTTTTATTGGCGCCGATTTTTGTCAGGATAAGTTGTAAATCAAGGATATGAAGCGAAGTGGCCCTGATTTGGATCAGGGCCACTTCGCGCTTGGCGGGTTACTATCTCGCTCTCGTTTCGATCAAGGGTTTCACCTGTCTCATGCCGATGGATCTCTCTGGCCTGCTGCGCCGACTGCTGATTGATAGTCACATCGATTTTGCTTCGCTCAAGGGTGGTGCCTAGCATGCCCATGGAATTCTCCGGTTTGTTACGCCGACTGCTGACCGATAGTCATATCTACTTCGCTCTCAAGGTGCTGCTGGCCATTCTCGGTCTGCTCGCCTTCACCCTGGCCACCGGCAATATCCAGCTCACCGTGCTGCTCTCCCTCGGAGTAGTGGCGGGCGCCATCGCCGAAACCGACGACAGCCTGTGGGGGCGCCTCAAGAACCTCGCCATGACGCTCATCTGCTTCATGTTTGCGTCCCTGTGCGTGCAGTATCTCTACCCCACCCCCTGGCTGTTTGCCATCGGGCTCGCCAGCTCCACCTTTATCTTCGTGATGGTAGGGGCACTCGGCGCTCGCTACGCCACCATCAGCTTCGGCTCGCTACTCATCGCCATCTACACCATGCTGGGTGCCGCCAAGGCGCCGGATCTCTTCTACCAGCCGCTGGCCCTCGGCGCTGGTGCCCTCTGGTACGGGCTGGTCTCGTTCATCTGGCTCTGGCTGCTGCCCTACAAAACCCTGCACGAGCAGCTGGCCCAGAGCTACTTCGCCCTTGGTCGCTACCTGCTGGAAAAATCCCGCTTTTTCCCGGCTGACGAGCACGGCGCCCAGGCCATTCGCCACAATCTGGCCCAGCTCAATATCAATCTGGTGAGTGCGCTGACCCTCACCAAGTCGGCCCTCAACGCCCGCCTGAGCCGCCGCCATCCAGCCAGCCCCGAGCTTGCCAGCCTGCTGCGCCTCTACCTGCTGGCGCTGGAGATTCACGAGCGCGCCACCTCCAGCCACTACCCCTACAGCCGGCTGGAGGCGGAGCTCAAGCAAGGCATAGTACTGGAAGGATTTCAGGAGGTGTTCCTGCAACTCTCCGAGGCGTGTCAGCGGCTCGGCTACGCCATTTTGGTACATAAGCCCTACGCCCATAACAAGCGCATCCACTGGACGCTGCAGGCCCTTGGCGATCAGCTGGAGTTCACCAATCTCAAGCAGCACTACCCGAAAACCCTGCTGACGCCGATGAAGTTCCTGCGCCGCAATCTGGCCAGCATCAACCAGCTGCTGGGCAGCGCCGAAGTGTTGCAAAACCCCGAGCAGCCAGAGCAGGAGCTGCCCGCGCTGGCGCGCCCGCCCCGCCTGCCGCTGCTGACCCAGCTCAAGCAGCACCTCACCTTGCACTCCATGGTGTTTCGCCATGCGCTGCGTTTGTCACTCGGGCTGGTGATCGGCTACGGCATACTGCAAGCCTTTGATCTGGAAAAGGGCTACTGGATTTTGCTGACCGTGCTGTTTGTCTGCCAGCCCAGCTACAGCGCCACCCGCCGCCGACTGGTGCAGCGGATGCTCGGCACCTTCGCCGGCATACTGGTGGGCATTCCGGTGCTCTGGCTGTTCCCCGAGCTGCACGTCCAGCTGGTGGTGATGGGGTTCGCCGCCTTCCTGTTTTTCACTCAGGTGCGCAACAACTACAGCGCCGCGGTCTGCTTTATCACCCTCTACGTGCTGATGGCGTTCAACCTGCTCGATGGCATCGGCTTTGCGATCCTCGGGCCACGGCTACTCGACACCCTGCTCGGCTGCCTGATCTCCTACGGGCTGGTGGCCTGGCTCTGGCCGGACTGGCAGTACAAGCGGCTGCCGACCCTGATCGCCAATTCGCTCTCGGCCAACGCCCGCTACCTATCGGCGGTGCTGGCAAGCCTCAAGCAGCAGCGGGACGAGTCCATCGACTATCGGGTGGCGCGCAAGAGCGCCCATCTGGCGGACAGCGAGCTGGCTACCGCCTGGCAGAGCATGCTGGTGGAGCCGCAAAAGCGCCGCCGCTTCCTCGATCTCTGCTTTACCCTCACCTGGCGCAACCACGCCCTGCTCTCCTATATCTCGGCGCTGGGGGCCCATCGCGACAAGCTGGAGGCTATCAGCGGGCTGGATGAGGTGCGCCACCACATCTGCCACACCCTGGAGCAGGCCGCCGGTCATCTGGCAGGCAACCCCTCCAGCTCCATCGGCGGTCAGTGTCCGGTGATAAGTCCGGACAGCAGCGAGGAGCAGCTGATGCTGACCCAGCAGCTCAACCTGATCAGCGAGCTGGCGGATCAGCTGCTGCATCTGGCCAACGAGAGCCGGTTGCTCACCGGGGATCAAGGCGCTACCATGCCCGCCCAATCCTGATAGCCCCATTAGCGAGGAGCCCTCATGTCTGCGTCCGAAAAACATCAGCTGGAATTCAACGGCCAACTCATCGAGACCGATGCCAAGGGCTACCTGCTCAACAGCAACGACTGGAGCGAGGAGCTAGCGCTGGTGCTGGCTGCGCAGGAGGGGATCACGCTTGAGGAGCCGCACTGGGAAGTGGTGCGCTTTGTGCGCGCCTTCTATCTGGAGTTCAACACCTCCCCCGCCATCCGCGCGCTGGTCAAGGCGATGGAAAAACAGTACGGCCCCGAGAAGGGCAACAGCCGCTACCTCTACAAGCTGTTCCCGGAAGGCCCAGCCAAACAGGCGACCAAGATTGGTGGCCTGCCCAAGCCGGTGAAGTGCATCTGATCCCATGCATCTCATCCCATAACAACGGGGGGCCGCAACTGCGGCCCCCCGTTGTGTTTGGTGCGCTATCTTCGCGCACCTCGTATTCACATCCCTCAGGCTTTCAGCCGGCCTTATCCCCGCTTGTCAGCCAGCGCCACCAACTGCTCCGCCAGCCGGTGGCCGTGCAGGTAGGAGGCGATCAGCTCGCTATCCGCCTTGCCGATCTCAATCTGCTGATACCAGTGCTCCAGCATGGCAGCAAAGCCGCGCTGGGCCAGCACCGGCTGCCAGTCGTTGGGGCTAAGCATCTGCGCCTGCTTGTCGCGGGCGATGCTGCCGCGGGTGCAATTCTCAAGGTGCAGGGAGAGATTGTCGCCGTAGGCATCGATGCGCTCCTCGGTGATCCCGGCGCTGCGGTTCATGCTGCCGCTGATGGCACGATCGCCGCTCTGCCAGCTGACGCTCACCCCGGCCAGCAGGCTGTTGTCCTGCACACAGGGGCGCAATACCGCATGAAAGTCGCCATCCGGCACGCCGCCATAGAAGCAGAGGCTGTCGAGCACATGGATAAAGTCGTCGAACATAAAATCCCGCGCCTTGCCCGGCAGGGCGAAGCGATGTTTCTGCCAGTTAAGCTCGGTGAGCGGCTGGGCGCGGGCCTCGGCCATGGCGGGCAGATAGCGGCGGTTAAAGCCGGTAAAGAGAGCGCAATCTTGCGCGATGGCGAGGTTGGCCAGCGCTTCTGCCTCGGCCAGATTGTCGCACAGGGGCTTGTCGACAAAGGTGGGGATCCCCGCACGCAGGCACTGCTCGGCCAGCTCGCGGTGAACGGCGGTGGCGGCGTGGATCATCACGGCGTCGGGGCGGCTGGCCAGAAGGGCTGCCACATCGGTAAAGCACTCGGCGATCCGGTACTGGCGGGCGAGTTTCTCCAGCACCGCCGGATTGCGGGTACAGAGCAGCGGGGTGATCCGCTCGTCGCTCGCCAACAGCGGCAGATAGGCTTTTTGGGCGATATCTCCCAGACCAATCATGGCAATGCGCATCTCAACTCCTTTTCACTCGATAACGGGACAAGCGGATAACTGCCCGCACCATCGCAGGATTTTCCCCGTAGATCCAGCCTGCCGTTAGCGCGCTGGCTGGTGGCGGCCGTTCTGTGCAAACGGCGACGTTATCCGGGCATGGCAAGATCGCTGACCGACTTGATTACATCAGCCAGCCACTCGATGGCGAGATTGCCCTGGCTTTTGCGATGCCTGCCGACCACCACCTCGAACGGCTGCAGCGCCCCAGCCAGCTCCAGCACACGAAAATCGCCGAGGGCGGCGATGGCCGACGGAATGCAGGCCGCCACGTCATTGACCGACATAAAGGCTTGCAGCGAGGTGTAACAGGGGAGCGTCGCCACCGCCGCGCTGGCAACCTGCTGCGGGCTCATCTGCCCTTCGAAATTGCCGACGCTGTTGGCAAACTGCACAAAGGGGATGGCCGCCAGATCCTGCGGGGCGTTGTCCGGAAGATATCGGGAGTCGCGGCGCAGCACGCAGCAGTAGTGATCCCGGCGCAGGGTGGCGCGCAGCAACCCCGGGTCGAGATAAGCATCAAAACCAATCACCAGATCGACTTCTCCGCTGGCCAGCGCCTCCAGATGCAGCTCGGCCTGAAAGTCCACCACATCGAGCCGGATGGAGGGCGCCTGAGTGCGCAGGGCGCTCGCCAGCCTTGGGATAATGGCGAGCTGGGCATATTCGTTCGCCATCACCCTGAAGGTGCGCTGGCTGTTGGCGGGATCGAAGGGGGCAGCCACAAAGACCCCGTCGATATCGGCCAGGATCTGCTCGAACCTGGCGGCCAGCTCGCAGGCGTAATCGGTCGGCTGCAACCCGGCGCTCTGGCGGATAAACAGCTCGGCGGGAAAAAGATCTCGCAGCTTTTTCAAATGGCTGCTCACCCCCTGCTGGGAGATCTCCAGCAACTCAGCCACCCGCGACACACTCTTGTATCTGACCAGCAGCACCAGCACCCGCATCTGCCTGATATCGATCTTCTCCACCCTCACCTCACCAATTTCAGTTGTATCACATACAAATTACCCATTATTTACATTGTATCATTGGCTCTCTAACCTTGCAGCTCTTCCAGCAAAGCGAGGTTAACGATGAAAACTGTCATTCTGATTGGTGCTCAGGGGAAAATGGGGCAAGCCGCCCTCAGCGGTCTGGGCAAGCACAAGGTCATTACCGCCAGCCGCTCCGGCGAGGGGTGTGATTTTCAGGTGGATATCACCAGCCGAGAGTCTATCGAGCGGCTCTACCAAAACGTGGGTTCCTTCGATGCGGTGGTCAATACCGCAGGATTTTGCGAATACGCCCCCTTTGGCGAGATGAGCGACGAGCAGTGGCAAACCACCATCCAGAGCAAGCTGATGGGGCAGATAAATCTGGTCAATATCGGCCTCAACTACATCAATCAGGGGGGCTCCTTCACCCTGATCTCCGGCATCCTCAATATCAAGCCGATCCCGCTGGCCATTGCCGATGCCACCACCAGCGGCGCCATCGATACCTTTGTCCAGTGCGTGGCCCACGAGCTGCCCCGCGGCATTCGCATCAATGTGGTCAACCCGACCGTATTGGAAGAGGCGTGGGACGTATATGGCGAGATGATGCCGGGCTTCCAGCCGGTGCCGGGTGCTTTGGTCGGCAAGGCGTTTGAGCGCTCCGTCGATGGCTTTATTAGCGGTCAGGTGCTCTATGTCGATGCCTGATCCGGTTCAGGTGTGACCCCAATGCCTTTGTAATTCCTTGTCGATGTTTTTCCTCTTCCCCGAAAGCGCCAGCTCTCGGGGCTTTTTGCATAAAGGAACCGGGGTAGCGACAGAATATGATTTCATTTCGACGGCGGCACACAGATTTATGTCATCCGGGTCACTGTCAGAGTGGCCTCGTTTGGCTTACTATGGCGCTCTTCTACCTGTTGCCGTGCAAAGGGCTGTTGCAGACTATTTGCCGGAATGGATTACCGCTGACCAACGCCCTGTTTGGCCGCAGCTTATTGGCGCGGCCACTATTGCCTGTGCGCTATCGGCACTTATAAAACGCGTTATTTATGGATGTATAACGATGAAATCATCAATTGCACTCAAAGCCTTGTCGCCCTATATATTCGCAATATTGTCAGTTGGACTGATGTCCAGCGGATATCATGCGCTGCCGATCTATTGCGGCCTGGCCATTGTCGTCTATCCGGTGCTGGTTGCCATGCTGGCGGACGAGTGGGAAAAACAGGGATTGGTCTATCGCGAATCAACCCAGGTCGAGGTTGATGTCAATGTGCGCGGGATCCTTATCAAGGAACAGAGGCGACATCTGGAGAATCTCTATTTTATCTCGCCGGAAATAATGCAGACCAAACTCACCAGCCTCGCCCGCCTCAAACTGCTGCTCTGTGGCGCCATGTTTGCCGTGTCACTCTATGAATTCGCGCAGCAGGCCAAGGCTCAATTTGCCCTGCCCGCCGTCAACCTGATGGATATCAATCAGCTGGATATATGTGGCCTGATGCTCGGCCTTGGTGGGGTGCTGTTTCTCGGCCACTGTGCGAGCAAAAGCCTCTCCCTCTATGGAACCTGTCGCCATAAAAACTATCTGGTGCAGAGTCATAACGAACCCGGCGTCCAGCTCTATAGCGCAGCCATTTCTACCAAGGCGGCAAACCTGCAAGTGACCCATACCCGCATGTTCGATGCCTTATTGGCGTGGTATTGAGCAACCCTTAATTGGCAACCTTTAATTGCCCCCCCTTTGGCTCAAGATGACGGGGCAGGAGGTAAGACAATAAGGCCCCATCCCAAACGCGCTAACTGACCACTCTGCCGTGACCGGCGCAGTGGTTGGTTGAGCCTCTATTGCCCTCCCTATAGCTATCCTCTCTCCCTTCCCTTGCTTACTGCTTTATCAGAAGTCATCAGCCTGTCATCTGGCTGACATCCCGCGGTCATTTTCAAACTATAGAGTTTTTCACTTATTTTTCATATGGATAGATAAGGAACATCATGACTTTCCCGCGCTCTTCTTATGTGGCTGTGGCCGTCTCGCTGGTCTTGCTTGGCGGCTGCCAGTCAGAGAACGAATCGTCTGCCGACAGCCAGGGCAAAACCGCCTACCAATACAGCACCAAAGCGGTCTACAGCCCGCAGCAGCAGGCGGAGAGCTACGAGTCAGCGCCTCAGGGGTTCAGCCCGGTCTTTACCGAGATGGTGGCGCGCCACGGCTCGCGCTCCCTCTCCAGCCCGAAATATGACGTGCTGACCAAGCTGGTCTGGGAAGAGGCGCAGCGTCAGGGGGCGCTTACCACCCTCGGGCAGGGGCTGGGAGGCAAGGTCGATCTGGTGACGGCCGCCAACCAGAAACTGGGCTATGGCCTGCTCTCGGCGCTGGGCAAGGAGGAGCACGCCAATCTCGCCACCCGGCTGGCGGCGCGGCTGCCGACCCTGCTCAACAGCAGCGAGCCCCACTGCATCAAGGTGGTCACCTCGGGCAAGGACAGGGCCAACGAAAGCGCCTTCTACTTTATGGAGAGCCTCAAGCGCGACGTGAACTATGTCAGCGACTCGGCGCAGTGCTACCTCACACAGGATGACCCCTCGAAAATCGACAAAAAGCTGGTCAACAAATTCGAGCTCTACTTCCACAAGACCACACCCGAGGGGGATTACGCCCGCTACCTGCCCGCCTATGAGAGCTACCAGCGCTTTATCGGCGACGAAGATGCCGCAATCGCCCCGGCCCCCGAGCTGGCCAGGGCGCTGGAGCAGCTTAAAAACCTGAGCAAGACCAAAGAGATGGCCCGCAGCATGCTGGAGCGTATCTACAGCAAGGGGTTTGTCGACTATCTGGCGGGCGGCGTCGAGTTTGTCGCCGTCAACCCGGAAGATGGCGGCATGACCTATGTGCGCGACGAGGTGGATGCCGCCCTGATGCTCTACAACCTCTTTATCATCGGCCCCGGCATGATCCGCGAAGCGCAGGCACAGGGCAGCGAGCCCTGGGCGCTGGAGCAGTTCCTCACCCCACAAGAGTCTGCCTGGTTCTCCTACCTCTCCGATGCGGAAGATTTCTACGAGAAGGGGCCGAGCTTTGCCAACCAGAGCGCCCCCTACGCCATTGCCCAGCCGCTGCTCGACGGCCTGTTTGGCGAAGTGCAGCGTCAGGTGGTGGAAGGTGAGCAGAGCCGACGGGCCACCCTGCGCTTTGCCCACGCCGAAGCCATTATCCCCCTCGCCGCCCTGATGAAGCTGGAAGGGAGCCGTCAGGGGGCCAGCCCGGATCAGCTGTTCAGCCAGCAGAACAACGAGTGGCGCGGCGGCTGGGTCTCCCCCTATACCGCCAATATTCAGTGGGATATCTACCAGAACGGGCAGCGGCAGGTGCTGGTCAAGATGCTCTACAACGAAAAGGAGATCGCCTTTAAAACGGGCTGCCAGCCCTACCAGAGCGGCAGCCACTACTACGATTTCGAGGAGCTCAAGCGCTGCTACGGCTATAACGGCTAACCCTTCGCACGCCGGATATGGCAATCACCAGGGGCGACCAGCAGGTCGCCCCTATTCACTCCCCTTCCCTGCTTGCCAAAGCGGGATATGGCTATAAAGCCGCCTTCCGGTTCCATTTGCTGATCAAGCGCAAAAAATGATTAATTTCTGATGGTTATGTCACTTAAAGGCTCGCCTCGGCAGTTTCGTTTGGCTTACCATGGCCATTCAGAACCTGTTGAGCTGCGATGGGTTGCTGCCAGCGCAGATCAAGGGAGCATATTGGAAGCTGTAATCCACGGGCGGTAGCGTGTGCTTTAGTAGAATTACGCCTTGCTCAAAAAAGGGGGCCAGATTTTCCTCCCAAATTTTTAGCTTTAAAGTTTGGTTTCAATATATTTGAGAGATATTAAATGGAAATTAAGAGCTTTGCTGAATGTTTAGCTATAGCTGGAAATGCTAAAAAACACTTAATGTTAGGTAATGGTTTTAGCATATCACTATTCCCTAAAATTTTTAATTATAAAACATTATCGGAAAACATTGAGTCAGAAAGGATGAAGGATCTATTTAGATCTATCGGCACGTATGACTTCGAATTTGTTATGCGGCGTCTTCTCGAGACTCTTGATATAATACAGCATTATGATATAGATGGAGTTATATCTGGCCACATTAGCAATGATATTGAAGAGTTAAAACAAACATTAATTCATGTGATAAGTAAGGCCCACCCACCTAAACCATCAGAAATCACAGATCGACAATATAATAGCTGTCGTGAGTTTCTAATGAATTTCGACGGAGGGAAGATATATACATTCAATTATGATCTCCTTTTGTACTGGGTTTACATGCATTTTATGGATATACCGGACCAGAAATTGAAGTGTGATGACGGTTTTAGACATCCATATCAAGATGAATATCGTCCTCCTGAGGAAAGAGACACATCACTCCATTGGGAAATTGGCATGGAACAAGGGCAGTCTGTTTATTATATACACGGTGCTATGCACATTTTTAGTGATGGTTCAGATATAGAGAAACTATCTTACTCCAGTACTGGTATTCCCCTTGCTGAACAAGTCCAAGCTTCTATTGCAAAAGATAAATTCCCTGTTTTCATATCTGAAGGTTCTACAAGCCACAAACTGGCAAGAATCAAAAAGAATGGTTATTTGTCTAGAACATTTTCGTCATTAAAAAGCATTACAGGTACTTTATTCATATTTGGTCATTCAATCAGAGATGAAGACAATCATGTTTTTGACTTTATAAACCAGAATAATAACAAGCTTACTATTTTTATCGGAGTTTTTGGCGACCTTGAGCAAGAACATAATAAAAAGATATTGAATAAGGTAGAAATGTGGCGCGAGGCATTTCCTAAAAAGAGATTTGAAATTTATGATGCAGCCACTGTTAACGTATGGAATAAATAATTTTCAAAAAGCAAGCTGGGACACATACCATTCGCCGACCGGAATTAGCATCCTTACAGAATAAGAAAGCCTTCACCGACTATACATGGTAGTAAGGCGTATCTTGCAAACTGATTTGACCTAAACGAGCAGTGGTCATGGCGTATTCCTCAACTGTGACCTCTCAAGTCCAGAGCAGTCCTTAGCCACAGTCAAAAACCTGCGTGTCCCAAATATTCTTTTGGATTGTTATGCCACTTTAAGGCTCGCCTGAGCAGCTTCATTTGGCTTACAATAGCTATTCAGCACCTGTTGAGCCGCAATGATTTTCTGCCGCCGCGAATCAGCGGCGTATATTAGAAACGATGATACTCAAGTGACAGTGTATTTTTCAAATTATAAACTAGCTTTCCTATTATAAAGTAGGGAAGGAAAATAAATATGGGGTTTATAAATGAGCAAAGATAGTAAAATAAAACCTAAAATATTATTTAAATATAGAGATGATTCTACTCGAACAGAAGATTTAATAAAAAACAGACAAGTTTGGCTTTCATCACCATCACAGTTAAATGACCCATTAGAATGTCGAATTGGAGAAATCCCCCTA
Source organism: Aeromonas sp. 95A (assembly GCF_051919235.1). Taxonomy (NCBI): domain Bacteria; kingdom Pseudomonadati; phylum Pseudomonadota; class Gammaproteobacteria; order Aeromonadales; family Aeromonadaceae; genus Aeromonas; species Aeromonas sp. 95A. Next base: position 4,168,557 of record NZ_JBQBFC010000001.1, on the reverse strand, counting down.
GATTGGGAAGCTAAAAACATCCGGATTTTAGAACAAGGACAGTTAATGGGTATGGTAGCCCCCCTTCTCAATGGGATGCCCCCAAAACAGCTTTTTTCATTGAGTGAACGAGAAACAAAGCAATGGCTAAAGCGTTTTAAAAAATTGAACCATGAGCGAAAAGTTAAAGCAATGAGAGCCTTATATTCTGAACATGGGGTAGAGCTTTCGAGACCTGAAAAAATTTTTAAAGATATGCGTAAGCGTATATCCTCAGTAGGAATATTTAGTCTAAGTGAGACCTGTTCTAATGAATTGATGTGGGCCCATTATGGGGCGAATCATCAAGGTATAGCATTTGGATTTAACACAGAGGATGATTGTAAGCTATCAGATCCTAGGCATTGCTTACCAGTTATTTATGCTAGAGAAAAACCATCATTTAACAACGAATTTAAGAATGAAATTGTCATTATGTCACCTCATACTGGCATGCCTAATATTCAAAGAGTATCTTTTGAAGATGATACTTTCAGAGCTGCTATCAGCACAAAAACTCCCGCTTGGGAGTACGAAAAAGAATGGCGTTATGTTGAAGAAAAATATGGTTTATTCGATTTCCCAGGCAATTTAGTCCAAGTCGTTTTTGGTATGAGAATGAGCCGAGAGCGTAAACTACATTACAAAAACATTATTGACTCATTTGTTGAAAGTGATGTTGAATATTTACAAATAATAGAGAGTAAAAGCTTAGATGGGCTTGATGCAAAAATACTTAACTCCATATAATTATATTCTTGCCAATCTTTCTTCATGTTATTGTGAATTTTACTTTGGTTAACTCCTCACATCTATTCAATAGCTTTTAGAACCACCTTGCCAAATAATGTTATTCAACAGCAATATAAAAAGGCGACCATCTGGTCGCCTTTTTATTTCTATCGCTTTCCAATCAGGAAGTATTACCGCGCCGGTCGCTTGCCACCATTTCCTTTAGCCGCAGGCTTGCCGCCTTGAGCTGCGGGTTTGGCACCTGGCTTGGAGGAACCTGCGCGGGTCGGGGTTTTCCCCTTATGGGCGGGTTTTCCGGCAGGTTTGCTTTTACCTGCATTCTGGCCCGCACTCTTGCCTTCACCCTGTGCGGCCGGTTTGCCATTAGCCGCGCCTTTGTGCAGCTGGGAGCCCACCGGCTTGCCGCCGGTCGGCTTGTTGCCTGTGCCATTGCCACGCTGGTGACTGATGTTGCTATGGCGAGTCAGGGCCGGTTTCATCCCCTTGCCGCTGGCGGCACGCTCGTTGCGCCCTTCCGCCGGCACCAGACAGCCGGGACCGTTGCCAATCAGGTGGCCCTTGCCCATGGCGAGCAGGGCTTCGCGGATCATCGGCCAGCCTGCGGGGTCGTGGTAGCGCAGCAGCGCCTTATGCAGGCGGCGACGGCGCTCGCCCTTGGCGACAAACACATCGCCACCGGTGCGGCTCACCTTGTTTAACGGGTTTTTCTCCGTGTAATACATGGTGGTGGCGTTGGCGAGCGGCGACGGGTAGAAGTTCTGCACCTGATCGAGCTTGAAGCGGTTCTCTTTGACCCAGAGCGCCAGATTGATCATGTCTTCATCGGTAGTGCCCGGGTGGGCGGAGATGAAGTAGGGGATCAGGTACTGCTGCTTGCCCGCCTCTTTGGAGTATTTGTCGAACAGCTCCTTGAACTGGTAGTAGCTGCCCATGCCCGGCTTCATCATCTTGGAGAGCGGCCCCTCCTCGGTGTGTTCCGGCGCGATCTTGAGGTAGCCGCCGACGTGGTACTTGGCCAGCTCCTTGATATAGCGGGGATCTTCCACCGCGATGTCGTAACGCACGCCGGAGGCGATCAGGATCTTCTTGATCCCCTTGAGGTCGCGCGCCTTGCGATAGAGGTTGATGGTCGGGCTGTGGTCTGTGTCCATGTGCGGGCAGATGGTGGGCCAGACACAGGAGGCGCGACGGCAGGTCTGCTCGGCCTTGGGGCTCTTGCAGCGCAGCTTGTACATGTTGGCGGTGGGGCCGCCGAGATCCGAGATGACGCCGGTAAAGCCCGGCACCTTGTCGCGGATATCTTCGATTTCCTTGAGGATCGACTCTTCCGAGCGGCTCTGGATGATGCGCCCTTCGTGCTCGGTGATGGAGCAGAAGGAGCAGCCGCCAAAGCAGCCGCGCATGATGTTGACCGAGGTCTTGATCATCTCGAAGGCCGGGATCTTCTCGTTGCCATAGGCCGGGTGCGGCACCCGCTGGTAGGGCAGGCCGAATACGCCGTCCATCTCCTCGGTTTCCAGCGGGAAAGCGGGCGGGTTGACCCAGACGATGCGATCGCCGTGGGCCTGCGACAGGGCGCGGGCGCAGCCGGGGTTGGTCTCGTGGTGCAGAATGCGCGAGGCGTGGGCGTAGAGCACCTTGTCCTCTTTCACCCGCTCGAACGCCGGCAGCTTCACATAGGTTTTTTCCCACGGCTTGGGCTTGGCCGGCTGCACCAGTACGGGTTTGGCCTCTTGCGCGGCGGGTGCCGCTTCGCTGGCGTCATCGGCGCAGGGCGCCCCTTCCATATAGGGGTTGGGGATGGGATCGATGCGGCCAATCTGGTCGAGCTTGCTCGAATCCACCCCTTTCCAGCCCGGCAGCGGCTCCTTGCGGATGACGGCGGTGCCGCGAATATCCTGCATGGTGTCGATGGTCTCCCCCGCCGCGATACGGTGGGCCACTTCCACCAGCGGCCGCTCGGCGTTGCCGTAGATGAGGATATCGGCCTTGGCATCGAGCAGGATGGAGCGACGGATGGTCTCGGACCAGTAGTCGTAGTGGGCGATGCGGCGCAGGGATGCCTCGATGCCGCCGATGACCACCGGCACCTCCTTGAAGGCCTCCTTGCAGCGCTGGGTATAGACCAGGGTGGCGCGATCCGGCCGCTTGCCGCCCACATCCCCCGGGGTGTAGGCGTCGTCGTGGCGCAGCTTTTTATCGGAGGTGTAGCGGTTGATCATGGAGTCCATGTTGCCCGCGGTCACTCCGAAGAAGAGGTTCGGTTTGCCCAGACGCATAAAGTCATCCTTCGATGACCAGTCCGGCTGGGCGATGATGCCGACCCGAAAGCCCTGCGCCTCCAGCATGCGGCCGATGACCGCCATACCGAAGCTCGGGTGATCCACGTAGGCATCCCCCGTCACCAGAATGACGTCGCAGCTGTCCCAACCGAGCTTGTCCATCTCTTTGCGGGACATGGGCAGGAAGGGCGCCGTGCCGTAGCACTCGGCCCAATAGCGGGGATAGGAGAAAAGGTTGGGTACCGGCTGCATTTTGAACACCTGGAAAAATTCGGGTCGCGCATTATACCGGTTGCGGCCAAGGGGAGCGATGGCTTTTTGTCCCTATAGATCCCGCGGAATAGGCCGCCGCCCGCAATAGCAAGGGCGCCCGCAGGCGCCCTTGTGATGATGAGGCTGATAACTGGCCCCCGCTTGGGTTCAGGTCAGGGTTCAGGCCAGGATTCAGGCCAAGGTGCTGATCAGGGCGCCGGAGGGTGCGACTCCCCTGCCCCCTTGGCGGCCAGCGCTTCGTCTACCTGCTGATCCCGCGCCCCTGTCATGCCAGCGTGACGGGCGATCAGATGGTAGATGGCGGGCACCACCAGCAGAGTGACCAGGGTTGCCAGCGACAGTCCGAAGAAGACCACAGTCCCCACCGCCATCCGGCTCTCGTAGCCCGCCCCCATGGAGAGCATCAGCGGCACTGCGCCGATAATGGCGGTGAGCGAAGTCATCAGGATGGGGCGCAGACGGCGCACCGAGCCTGCGATGATCGCCTCCTCGAACCCTTCGCCGCGCTGGCGCAGCTGGTTGATGAACTCGACGATGAGGATGCCGTTCTTGGTCACCATACCGATCAGCATGATCATGCCGATCTGGCTGTAGATGCTCATCTCCTGCCCCGTCAGCCAGAGGCCAAGCAGGCCGCCGAAGATGCCGAGTGGCACAGTCACCATCACCACCGCCGGGGTCAGGGTGCTCTCGAACTGGGCCACCAGCACCAGATAGACCACCAGCAGGGCGAGGCCAAAGACCAGCACCATCTCCCCCTGATTGTCGCGGTAATCCTTGGAATCACCGGCGTAATCCACCGTCATGCCGGTGGGCAGGTTGGCGTTGGCCCAGCCATCGAGGAAATCGAGGGCCTCACCCAGGGTGTGGTCGGGGTGCACATCGGCGGTCAGGGTGATCGCCTTCTGGCGCTGGTAGTGGTTGAGGCGGTTGGCGGTCGCCACCTGCTTGACGGTGGCCAGAGTCGAGAGACTGACCATCTCGCCGTTGGCGGCTTTTAGATAGATGCGGCCGAGATCCGAGATGCCGTTGAACTCGGTCTGATTACCGCGCAGGTAGACGTCATACTCCTCGCCCCTGTCCACATAAGTGGTCTTGCTCGCCCCGCCCAGCAGGGTCTGCAAGCTGTTGGCCACGGTGGAGACCGGAATGCCGAGCTGGCTGGCGCTGTCGCGATTGATGGTCACCTGCAGCTCGGGGGTTTTCTCGGCATAGTCGAGATCCGGGCTCAGCATCAGGCCGCTGCCCTGCGCCGCCTGTTGCAGCGCCAATCCTTGCTGGTAGAGCTCGGCATAGTCGTTACCCTGCAGCACGAACTGCACCGGCGCGGTAGAGCCGCCGCGAAAACCGGGCTGGAAGGTGCGGATCATCACATCGGGAATGCCGGAGAGCTTGGCACCCAGCGAGCGGGAGAACTCGGTGGCGGTGACGTCGCGCTCGGCCCAGTCGGTGAGCTGGATGATCACCATACCGGTCTGATCGCCGCCACGGCCAAAGGCAGGGGTGCTGAAGCTCAGGGCCTGCACCACCCCTTTGCCCAGCATCGGCATGATGGCGGACTCCACCTGCTGCATGTTGCGCTTCATCCGCTCGATGCTGGTCCCCTCTGCCCCCTTGACGAAGACATAGATGACGCCGCGATCCTCGGTCGGAGTAAGGCTGGTCGGCAGCTGGGTAAAGAGGGCGCCGATACCGCCCAGACAGAGCAGTAGCACCAGCGGCGTCCAGCGGGAGCGACGCAGCACCCACGCCAACAGGTGGCGATAGTGCCCCTCCAGCCAGCCCAGCCCGCGATCGAGCCCGGCGGTGAGTCGGTTCGGTTTATCCAGCGGGCGCATCAGCCAGGAGCCCATGGCCGGGGTCAGGGTCAGCGCCACCAGCGAAGAGCAGAGCACTGCGAGCGAAAGCAGAATGGCAAACTCGGTAAAGAGCCGCCCCACCATGCCATCCATAAAGGCGATGGGGACAAACACCATCACCAGCACGGCGGTGGTGGCGATCACCGCAAAGCCCACCTCGCGGGTGCCGTGCCAGGCGGCCAGCAGGGGCGGTTCACCCCGCTGCAGATGGTGGTGGATGTTCTCCACCACCACGATGGCGTCATCCACTACCAGGCCGATGGCGAGAATAAGGGCCAGCAAGGTGATGAGGTTGATGGAAAAGCCGAAATACCAGGCGCCGATAAAGGCAGAGATCAGCGATACCGGCACCGTAATGGCCGGAATGAGCGTGGTGCGCCCCTGCCCGAGGAACAGATAGAGCACCGCCACCACCAGCACGGCGCAGATGGCCAGGGTCTCGTACACCTCGTCGATGGCCTGCTTGATAAAGATGGTAGAGTCGTAATCCACCTCGAGCTTGGCCCCCTCCGGCAGGAAGCGCTGCATCTCGCCGAGTTTCTTCTCGATCCCCTGCGCCACTGCCAGCGGGTTGGCGGTGGACTGGGCGACGATGCCGATACCCAGACTCTCTTTGCCGTTGCGCTGATAGGCGCTGTCTTCGTTCTTGGCCCCCACCGCAACGTCGGCGATATCGGCCAGATAGACGCTCTGGCCGTTGGCGGCGGTGGTGACTTGCAGTTGCTGGAAATCTTCCGCTGTGTGGTAAAGCCGGGCGATTTGCACCGCCATGGTCATGGAGTTGTTGCGGATCTCGCCCCCCGGCAGCTCGATGTTCTCCCGCTTGAGGGCCTCTTCCACATCGCTCACCGTGATGCCACGGGCGGCCATATCCGCAGGCCGCAGCCGCACATACATCACCTGGGTGAGATCGCCGGAGAGCGCCACTTCGCTCACCCCGTCCACCAGACTCAGGGGGTCAACCAGCACGCGGTTGGCGTAGTCGGTCATGGCGGTGCGATCCATCTGACTGCTGCTGAAGTTGAGCCAGATCGCCACATCGCCGTTGCCGCTGTCCTTGGTCACCAGCGGCTCGTCCACATCATCGGGCAGCCGGGGCCGCGCGCGGGAGAGGGCATCGCGCACATCGGAGATCCCCTCCACCATGTTCCAGCCGAGCTTGAACTCGACGGTGATCATCGAGCGCCCCTTGCGGGTCATGGAGTTGATGTTCTTGATGCCGCTGATGCCGGAGAGCTGATCCTCGATGGGCTTGGTGACCTGACTCTCCATCACCGAGGGGGCCGCCCCCTCATAGGTAGTGGTGATGGAGACCGAGGGGATCTGCACATCGGGCATCTCCCGCACCGTCAATTTGCTGAAGGCGACCAGACCAAACACGGTGAGCAGGGCGCTGAGCACCACCGCCACCAGCGGGCGGCGAACTGAGATATCGGAGAGCCACATCAGCCGTTCACCTCGGCCAGATCACGCACCTGCACCCCATCACGCAGATTGACCAGCCCCTCGACCACGATGCGATCGCCGACCTTCAGCCCCTCGGTGACCCAGACGGTCTCCCCTTCGGTTTCGCCGAGCACCACAGGCACCCGCTTGACCCGGCCATCGGCCTCGAGACGATAAACAAAGCGCTGCTCACCGGCGTACTCCACCGACTGGGCGGGGATCAGGGTAAGCTGCTGGGCCGGCAGTGCCAGCTCCACATTGAGCAACATGCCCGGGCGCAACTGGCCATTGCCATTGGGGATCATCACCCGCGCCTTGATGTTCTGGGTATCGTTGGAGACGCGGCTGTCAAGGGTGGTCAGGGTGCCGTTGAATTGCTGATCCGGCCAGGCGGTACTGGTGGCGGTGACCGCCATGCCCGGTCGCAGCAGGGAGAGGTAACGCTCCGGCACCGCCAGATCGAGGCGCAGTTTGTCGAGTTCATCGAGATGCAGCAGGGTGTCACCGCTGTTGACCAACGCCCCTTCGCTGAGATCAATCAGGCTCACGGTACCGGCAAAGGGCGCCTGCAGGGTACGCAGGGAGAGCTCGTAGCGGGCGGCATCGAGGCGTGCCTGCACCTGGGCCACGGTGGCCTCCTGCCCCTCCAGCTCGGATTGGGTCACGGCGCCACGGGCCACCAGCTTGCGCATATCACTCAGCTTGCGGTTCTCGTCGCGCAGACTGGCGCTCTGCTCGGCCAACTCCGCCAGCTGCTTGCCCGCATCCAGCGCGATCAGGGTCTCCCCCTTCGCCACGCTCTGCCCAGATTGCACCGCAATCTTGACGATGCGGCCGGTCACTTCGGGGCTGATGATGACGGAGCGATTGGCCGCCAGCTTGCCCACCAGCTTGAGGGTCGGCTCGGCCAGACTCTGTTTGACGGTTTGAGTGCGGATATTGACCTGTCTGGTCGGTGCTTTGGCGGCGGGTTCGCTGTGACGCAGCGCCCAGACGCCGGCAACCACGATTAGAAGAAGGCCCAAGCCGAGCCAGATACGCATTTTCATCGAACAGTCCATGAAGAGTGAGAGGGTAAATCCAGATTGGGGCCATTTTAGCCCCAGACTATGCCGTGACTATGTATAAATGTGACAAAACGTAACAAGAGCGAGATAAGCTCACTCTGTTTCAGGTCGCGCCGTTTGTTTTCACGCCACATCGCATACACTAACGACAATTTCCTTCGCAACCCGACTGACTGCCTATGCCCAAAATGTCTGACCACCGCTTTCTCACACGCCTGACCTGGCTCCTGTTCGCCGTGGTCATCCTGCTGATTGGTCTGACCTTGCGGCAAAGCCTGAAACAGATAGAACGCCTCTACCAGAGCGATACCCTCAACAGCGCCATCTACCTGCGGGATCGGTTCAAACAGACCGAAGTATTTCTGGAGGCGATGCGCGGTCAGGCCGAAGAGCGACTGCGCAGCGACCCCCAGTCGGTGCTCACCCGCCAGCTCTATGGCCATATCGAGGCGCTGCCAGAGGGGCTGGCACTCGACAAGCTCCCCGGCGATTTACCGGCCGGACTGGCGGGCAACCTCACCGGTGACGGCCCGCTGCCGCCCCCCGGCAGTGCGCGGGAGGCGCAACTTCATTTGGCCCTGAGCCTCTCTCCCTTGCTGTCCACTGCCAGCCAGCGCCTGGGCAGCGAGATCGCCTGGGCCTACTTCACCGGCGTGGACAACTTTATCTACCTCTATCCCTGGATCCCCTCCAGCCAGTTTCGCTTTGCCCGCAGCATCTATGACAAGCACTACTGGCAGGATGCGCTGATGTCACCCAACCCCAGCCGGGACACCATTCTCTCCCGCCCCTACGAAGATGTTGCCGGACTGGGCACCATGGTCACCATGTCCCAGCCTCTCTACAAGGACGGCTCGCTGGTAGGGATGATCAGCATGGACATCCTGCTCTCACGCTTGCAATCGCAGCTAAATCAACTGGCGCCGGCGCTGGGTCAGTATCTGCTGCTCAATCAGTACCATCAGGTGCTGGCCAGCAGCGCACGCCAGCCCGTGGTGCCACAAGACCCCGAGCCGACCGGCGAATATCAGTGGTGGCAAGGGGCATTGCAGCTGACCATGGCAATTCCAGATACCCCGTTGCGACTGGCGCACAACGTCACCCTGCGGCCGCTGGTGTGGGCCATGCTCTGCCAGTCAGCGCCGACCCTGCTTGCCATCCTCTTTCTGCTGCTGGCCGCCCTCTCCAACCTGAGATCCCATCGTCTCAACCAGAGGCTCAATTACCTCTCCTGCCACGACGCCCTCACCGGTGCCTTCAACCGCCACTATCTGGTGCTGCTGGAGCGGGCGGGCGATCTGGCCCGGCTGCAAGCGGGGATCCTGATGTTCGATGCGGATCACTTCAAACGGGTCAATGACAACTTCGGCCATGCCGTCGGCGATATCGTGCTGATCCGGCTGGTGCAGATCTGCCAGCAGCAGATTAGGCCCACAGATCGCCTGATCCGCTGGGGGGGCGAGGAGTTTCTGCTGCTGATTGGCCGCAGTGACGCCGCACAGATCGGCGAGCTGGCGGAGCGGCTGAGAAAGGCGGTGGCGGATCACGACTGGGCCGCCATCGAGCCCGGGCTGGAAATCACCATCAGCCTCGGCTATCTGCCCCACCAGGAGAACCTTCCCCTGCACGAAGCGGTACACCGCGCCGATGTGGCGCTTTATCAGGCAAAGGTCAACGGGCGCAACCGTAGCGAAAGATGGCAGGGTGACGCCTCCTGACTCTCGGAGTAAGCTGAGCCCTCAACCCCTTTTATGGAGGACTGTCGTGCCACGTAAACCCCGCGTAGGGCTCGCTCTCGGGAGCGGCGCCGCCAGAGGATGGGCCCATATCGGCGTCATCCGCGCCCTTGAACGCCTCGGCATCAAACCGGATTTGATTGCTGGCTGCTCCATCGGCAGCTTTGTCGGTGCCGCCTACGCTGCCGGTGAACTGGATCGGCTGGAAACCTGGGTGCGCGGCTTTACCCGCCTGCAGGTGGTCAGCCTGCTCGACCCGGCCCTCTCCGGCGGTCTGTTTCGCGGCGAAAAGGTGTTTGGCCTTGCCGCCAGCCATCTGGGGGATCCTGATCTCGAGAATCTGCCCATTCCCTTCGCCTGCATCGCCACCGAGCTCGATACCGGCCGCGAAATCTGGCTGCAACAGGGCCCGCTGCGCCAGTCGGTACGCGCCTCCTGCGGCATGCCGGGGATCCTCACCCCGACCCGGATCAACGACCGCTGGCTGGTCGATGGCGCCGTGGTCAATCCGGTGCCCATCTCGCTGGCCCGCGCCATGGGGGCCGAGGTGGTGATTGCGGTCAACCTCAACACCGATATGCACCAACCCTGGACCGACGAGCCGGATCAACCCGGCAGCGGCGGCCTGCTCAGCCAGTGGCTCAATCGCGGTGAATCCGCGCCAGCCACCCCGGGTCTGTGGAGCGTGATGAGTGGCTCCATCAACATCATGCAGGAGCGCATCACCCGCGCCCGGATGGCCGGTGACCCGCCGGAGATCCAGCTCTGCCCGCGCCTTGGCAGCTTCTCCATCATGGATTTTCATCGCGCCAGCGATGCCATCAACGAGGGGGAAGCCTGTGTCGAGCGCAATCTCGATCAGCTCAAGGATGAACTGGGCCGCCTCGGGTTGCTGGGCAGTTAGTTGTCGACATGCTGTGGTTTAAAAATGAAAAAAGCGCCATTCGGCGCTTTTTTTTCAACTCACTTACCCGGTCACTCCTTACGGTAGAAGAGCAACCCGAGCAGAATCACCCCCACAGAGACCAGCAGATAGAGTCCCAGACTGGGATTGGTGATACCGCCATACAGAATAATGAGCGCGCCCAGGGTGGCGCAGGTCGGGATCACAAACCGCTTTATCCAGCCCAACTCGGTAAAGGTGCGCATGTACCAGACATAGAGGAACAGATAGAGGCCATAAATCAGCACGATCGGCATCTCGTCCAGGGCGATGTAACGACCGAATGTCTCGTTGATACTGCAGTACCACAGCACTGAGTAGATCACCGACAACAACGCTGCCGCCCGGGCCGAGTTGATGGGCATGTGGTGATGCGGTTCAATACGGCTCATCCACTTGGGGGCTGGCCCCTGATTGCGGATCGCCAGCGAGTAGGGAATACGCATGGTCGCCAGCACTAGACCATTGAGGGTCCCGAGACAGGAGATAATCACGAACACGGTCAAAATGGTCGAAGCAGTCCCGCCAAACAGGCTGTTTGTTGCGATATTGACCGCGTTATCCCCTTGCGCCACTATCTCGTCCGTCGGCAAGACGCTGGCGATCCCCAGAAAATAGGTGACATAGACCACAAAGACAATCAGGGTGCCAATCACCAGTGCTCTGGGCAGATTCTTCTTGGAATCGCGAATTTCGCTGTTGATGGTCACAGCGGCAATCCATCCCTCATAAGCGAAGGCGGTGGCAACCACGGCCGTGGCCAGCGTACCTCCGGTGCTTCCTATCCCATCCATTGCCTGCACAAAGTTGGTCACGGTGACACCATTGAGCAAGCCTGAAATGGTGCCCACAATGGCAACCAGGATCAACGGGATCAACTTGATCAGGGTAGACCCAACTTGCAGCTTGCCCGCCAGGACCGGGGTATAGAAGTTGATCAGATAGGTGACCGTCATATAGACAGCCGCCAGCATCCAGGTGGCACCAGAGTTGGTCGGATTATCGCTGCCAAACAAGATCATGGTGTATAGCGCGGCCACCCAGGCCAGGATGGCAGAGAGAGGTGCGTAATAGAGTACGCCTTTGAACCACCCCACCAGGTAGCCAAACATTTTGCCGTATGCTGCTTCGGCATAATCGACGATACCATTGGACTTTTCTATCCGCTGGGCAAACTCGGCAAACACCAGCGCCCCAAAGATCATTGAAAATGCACCCAATGCCCATGCCAGCAGCGCAATGGCCAGATTACCGCCAGTCAAACGCAATACATCATCGGCCTTGAAGAAGACGCCGGAGCCGATCACCACGCCGACTACCATAGCGATGGCTGTCATCAAGCCATAGCGTTTATCCAACTCATTACTGCTCATACCCATTGCTCATATCTTCCTGAATATAATCGTTCTCGGGTGGCTCAGTACCACCAGGGGACCCATTTTGCGGGGCCGCCTATTCTCGTTGGCCTGAATAGATAATTCAAAGCATGTTAGATAAAAAATCGATCTGCGGCCCAAAAAAATACCGCCCGCAGGCGGTATTTCTATTCGCATCGATGATCAGCCCTTGGCGAGGTCATCCGGTCCGATCTGGCCGATCTCTGCAACTTTTTTGTCCGCCAACAGCCAGAGGGTAAACTTGTGCAGGTCAGGGTGGTGAGCAAGAGCGACCAGGAAGGCGCCACCTACTTCACGATAACCCAGCTCGTAGTTTTTCAGGGTTGTGGGGGGAACGCCGAGCAAATCAGCAAACTTCGGACGGCTCAAACCGACCGCTTCGCGGATCTGACGGATCTTCTTGCCAACAGTGACGATATTTGAATTCATAATGTTCCATACTCCGTTTGACGGATTTACTCCGTCTTTATTTTTCGCGACGACTCGTAGTCAAGTGTATCAGTTTTGTACGGACTCGTTATGGTCGAGCCTCTATCTTATGAGCGCCTTTCGGCGACAACCCTTATCTTCAACGGGGATGGTAATCGCTCAGTTGCCTCAGGTAAACAGTCTCGAAAAGAAACCTTTATTGTCGCTCCCCCAATAACTCGTATAATCCCGCCCGCTACCCATTAAGAGGAATAAGTATGGCGTTTCCCGGCATTATCTCTCGCCTGCACCCCGTATCCAGCACAGAAGAACTGGCACAACAGCGCCTGCAAGGTGAACAATATCGTGCCGAAGCATTCTGGCTTCCGGCCTTGATGTCCAGCCACGCCAGCGAGCTGCTGGCCGCCCTGCAGGAGAGCTGCAGCCTGTTTCTTGAACAGGCATGCCCGGACCTGGCCCTGCGCAGCCACGATGGCACCCTGCATAACAATGAGCAGCTCATCACGGTAAATGGTCAGGCGATTGCTCTGGCAACCACTCAAGGTGATGGTGGTCTGGTGCCCGAATCGGGCATGTGCGAGATGGCCGACTGGCTGGAGGCGGGACACCGCCACTTCATCTGTTCAGCTGCGGTTCAGCCTGTGGCGCGCGCCATCCTCAACATCTGGCCCCTTGACCCCTATCTGGCCCGACATTTCTTGATGACATTTACCCCCCTGCTGCAGAGCGCAACCCAGGCTGATTACCTCTCGGTCTTTGCCGCCAGAGCGAATCCTGCCAGCCCGCATAGCGACTGGGTTCAGGCTTATATGAAGCTGGAGAAGAAACTGCACAGGGCCTATCTGGATCACTAATTAATCAAAATAAACAGCCAGTTAAGAGCACGACACAATTTGCCACAAGGCTCATTTGTGAGCTTGATCATGTTTTAAAATCGGCATAGAGTGCGCCTCGTCATCGGAATGACATCAGTTGCCTGGCAGTGGTTTCTCACGCATTGCGTGCCATGCCAGCGCACTCGACACACCAGGAGAGTGTGCAACCCGGTTATACCGGGTCATCTGCCAGACTCGACGCCAGCCGTACGGCGGAGCCTGCAGCTTACATAAATTACAAAGTGTGAAGCACGTGAATAACGTGCGATCTCAACGAGGATTTTTTTATGATGAAAATGGCTCCTTCCATGATCGCCATCGCCATGGCTGCTCTGGGTGCTACCGCTGCTCACGCTGCTGACGACATCTACTTCGGTGCCGGTGTCGGTGCTACTCACTTCAACGGCCTGAACAAGGTCGAAGGCGTTAAAGATGGTGAAGAAAATGCAACTGCCACAAATGCTTTCGTTGGTTATAACTTCACAGAAACCTTGGGCACCGAACTGGGCTACCAGTATGCAGGTCGTGGCAACACCGATGGTAACCGTTACGAAAATCAAGGCGTGACTCTCTCCGGTATCGCTCGTTTTCCTATGAACAACCAAGTTTCACTGTTCACTGAAGGCGGCGCTTACTGGGCTCACACCGACGGGCTGGGTGTAAGCGACACTAAAGTTTCCCCACTGGCAGGTGCCGGTGTAACTTACAAGGTGAACGACGCGCTGGATCTGCAAGCTCGCTATCGCTATATGTGGTATGTTTCTAACCTGCATACCGATAACAATGTTCAATATCGTTCCAACCAGAGCGTTGCTACCCTGGAAGCGGTATACCACCCGTTCCGTACTTCCTACGTAGCTCCGGTAGCTGCTCCGGTAGTTGAAGAAGCTCCGGCTCCTGCTCCGCAAGTTGTAGAGAAGAACTTCGCCCTGAACTCAGACGTGCTGTTTGCCTTCGGCAAAGACACCCTGAAGCCGGAAGGCGTTGCAGCCCTGAACGGTCTGTATCAGCAAATCGTTGAGTTCCAGCCGAAAGATGGCAACGCTGTTGTTGTTGGTTACACCGACCGTATCGGTTCCGACGCTTACAACCAGAAGCTGTCTGAAGCCCGTGCCCGTACCGTTGCCAACTTCCTGGTGAGCAAAGGTATGGCTGCCAGCAAAGTTGCCATCGAAGGTCGTGGCGAAGCCAACCCGGTTACCGGCACCAAGTGCAACGGCGTAACTGCTAAAGCTCAACTGATCTCCTGCCTGGCTCCGGATCGTCGCGTAGAAGTTCGCGTATCTGGCGTACAAGAAGTTCAGCAATAATCTGACCTCGTTCAGATAGTGCGAAAAAAAGGGATGCTGCGGCATCCCTTTCTGTTTGTCTCGTTCTCGCTTGCATCCCTCACTCCCGCCTCCCTGCCCTTGCCTGCCCCGTCTCGAAAGCATAAAGTAGTTGCGCCTGTAAGGTATTGGATAAGCACTAAAAAGCGCTTCTTGTCCGGTCTGTTGTCCATGACGCCAATGCATCATGAGAGTCCAAAGCCTTCGCTATCCACTTTGCTGGCGATTTTTCGCAGCAATAAAAACAAGTGCATTGCCCGACATGGGCTAACACAACGAGGATAAACCGATGAAACTCAAAATGGCTCCTACCCTGATTGCACTGGCGCTCGCCGCCGCAGGCACCACAGCTCAGGCTGCCGATGACTGGTACACCGGTGTTGGTGCAGGTTGGGCTTATGCCCACGGTCTGGATGATTTTGGCAAAGACACTGACAAAGATGCCACTGCGCTGAGCCTGTTCGGCGGTTACAACTTCAACGACTACTACGCAGCTGAACTGGGCTACCTCTACGCCGGTAAAGCGGGCGTGGACGGTGCCGATTTCAAAACCCAGGGTGCCACCCTCTCCGGTATCGCCCGCCTGCCGCTGGGCGACATCTTCTCGGTGTTTGCTGAAGGTGGTGCCTACTTCAACCACGTCAACGGCAATGGCAACAGCGACAACGGCACTGCGCCGCTGGCGGGTCTGGGTCTGACTGCCAAGCTCTCCGACCTTATCGATTTGCAGGCACGCTACCGCTATCTGTGGAATCTGGGTGACGAGCAGAAAACCTGGGAGAGCGACATGAGCGTCGCGACCCTGGAGCTGGTGATGCACCCGAATCGCACCTCTTATGTTGCCCCGGTTGCCGCCCCTGCGCCTGAGCCGGTTCCCGAGCCGGTACTGGTCGACAAGAACTTTGCCCTGAGCTCTGACGTGCTGTTTGCCTTTGGCAAATCCACCCTCAAGCCAGAAGGTGTCGCAGCGCTGAACACCCTGTATCAGCAGATCGTTGATGTTCAGCCGAAAGATGGCAGCGCCGTGGTCGTCGGTTACACCGACCGTATCGGTTCTGATGCCTACAACCTGAAACTATCCGAAGCGCGTGCCCGTACCGTAGCCGACTTCCTGGTTGGCAAAGGTCTGCCGGCTGGCAAAGTTGCCATCGAAGGTCGCGGTGAAGCCAATCCGGTCACCGGTACCCAGTGCAACAGCGTCAAGGGCAAGGCTCAGCTGATCTCCTGCCTGGCGCCGGATCGCCGCGTAGAAGTACGCGTCACCGGCGTGCAGCAAGTCAAACAGTAATCCTGTCGTTGTCGAGTCCTGATTTCGGCTAGCATTTCTCTACTCAGAATCCCCGATGTATCGCATCGGGGTTCTATATTTCAACGCATGATACGGTCGCTACACGTTGTAAATATCCACCGCCTCACGCATCATCGCCCCGCTTGCGCCAGGTTCTGCTAGCTTTGCAACAGCAACTCTCCTTTCAATATCCCGTTCACCCGATCTGCCAGCGCATTCTGGTAACTGTCATGCCCATCCGTCATCGAACATCTCACCCCGTACCATTAATGCAATGACTGATACTCGAGCAATTACTGCACTCCGCAGTCTGAGTGTTGGATGAGCTACTCGCCGCCACGCCGTTGCTTCAGTGCTTCTTTAGACATAATGGGCACCGACTCGGCGTGTATCCCTTTGGGCAGCACAAGGTGGCTCACTATCTTGCGTGAAATAAACACCCGTCACCAGGGTCAGGTTCTAGCTTGCAGATAAGTAATGTCGGCGATCCACACTTGCTCCAGTGCCACCGGCGTGACCTGCTCTTGCCCCGCCTTGAGCAATTTGGGATGACGGTCGAAGCGGTGAAAACTGTGGGAGGTCTTGTAATACGCCTGCTTGGGCGGCACCAAGTCGCTCTTCAACGCACCAACGACAGCCTCAAAGAGCTGGGCCTCTTGGCTCATCAGCGCCAGCCGCTGCTCGAGCTTTTTAATACGTTGTTCGGGCGGGGTTAGACATGATGATACTCCTGCAGGCGCACACAGAGAATCCATATGGATCCAGTCCTGCCGACCATGTTTACGCAACCATACAAGAATGGTCGGGTTGCCCTGAATGCCATATCTAGCTTGTGCCTGCTGACAAGTCAGCTCACCTTTTTCAATCTGCTCGACCTGCGCCAGCGAGTAATCGCGTTGTGTCCGTTTCACACCTTGTCCCATCGGGTTCTCCATTTATGTGGGGAAAAGGTGTAAACCATATTCAAGACGGAACACTGCGGTAAAAAAGGGGATGGCCATACCATCCCCCTTTGTTATCAATATGTTAGTTAAACCAGTGAGTAACCTATACCCGACGATAGGGCAGGTAAACCGGCTCCCACATGTGGTTGAGGATATGCTGCTGCAGATCCTGACCGATCAGCGGGTGGGAGGGATCCCGGCGCACGATATCCTTGAGCACGGCGGTCGCCACATGCACCGAGATGCTGCGCAGCTCGCGAATGCGGGGATACACGGCTCCTTTCGCCAGGTCCACCTCACTCACGCACTCGGCCAGCGCAAAGGCGGCGGTAGTGAAGACATCGGGTGTGATCTCGCGGATCTGGCTAACGATGGCCGCCAGACCTACCCCGGGGAAGATAAAGACGTTGTTGCCCTGCCCGACCCGGAACTCCTGCCCCTCGTAGCTCACATCCTTGAACGGACTACCGGTTGCAACGATGGCTTTGCCCTTGCTCCAGCGGTAGATATCTTCCGGCAGCGCTTCACAGTTGGCGGTGGGGTTGGAGAGCGGGAACACCATGGGGCGCTCGCAATGCTGCAGCATCAGCTGGATATGCTCTTCCTGGAAGGCACCGCCCGAGCCGCTGGTACCCAGCAACACGGTAATGGGCACATGACGCAGCACATCGGCCAGATTGGCCTTGCCGGGCACCTCGGTATCCCAACCCGCCAGCAGCAACCCTGGCTTGGCATAGCGGCGCTTGTACTCGTCGAGCCCGTCCCGGTTGTCGCACACCAGCCCCTGGGTATCCAGAATGTAGATGCGATCGCGGGCCGCCTGCGGATCCATCCCCTCGCGGATCATCCCTGCGCAGATCTGATCCGCGACGCCAACCCCGCCGGCGCCAGCGCCATAGACCAGATAGTTCTGCTGACCCAGGGTCTCCCCCTTGACCTTGACCGCGCCTATGATACCGGCCAGCACCACGGCACCGGTGCCCTGAATATCATCGTTGAATGACGGCAGCGCCTGCTGATAGCGGGCCAGATTGTTGAAGGCATTGGATTTGCTGAAGTCTTCCCACTGCAGCACAGCATTGGGGAAGTGGCGCTTGACCCCCTGCACGAACTTGTCGATGAACTCCTCATACTCCTTGCCGCGAATGCGCTTGTGCGGGCGGCCCAGATACATGGGATCATCGAGCAGTTTCTGATTGTCGGTGCCCACATCCAGCGCGATGGGCATGCAGCAGGCGGGGTGAATACCGGCACCCAGGGTATAGAGCGCCAGCTTGCCGATGGGGATCCCCATACCACCTACACCCTGGTCGCCGATCCCCAGAATGCCCTGGCTGTCGGTGACAACTATGATGCGGATCGATTTGGCATCGAAGTGACGGGCCTGACTGCCCATGTCATCCACGTTGTCCGGGGTGATGTAGAGGCCGCGCGGCTTCTGGAAGCGGTGGCTGAACTCCTGGCACGCCTTGCCCACGGTCGGGGTATAGATGTAGGGAGTCATCTCCTCCACATGGCGTGACAACAGGGCATAGAAGAGAGTCTCGTTGCGATCCTGCAGGGCACGCAGGTTCTGGTACTTCTCGATATCGCTGCAAGCGCTCTTGAACCCCTCATACACTCGCTCGAGCTGGGCTTCAAAAGTTTGTACCTGAGGCGGCAGCAAACCATCGAGATCAAAATCGGCCCGCTCCTGTTCGGTGAAGGCCGTGCCCTTGTTGAGGTATCGATTGTTAAGCAGATCAGTGCCGGTCAGTGCAACGGGGCGAAAATCCTGTCCCTGTGCATCTTTCCACAGCAGATATTGTCCGGTAGCCATAGTCATTCTCTTTGATTTACGTGAAATTGCCGTTCGGCAGGAGAGCAAGACTCATAATGAAATCAATCATATGACGTTTACTCGATCGGTTTTGTGAGCTTGGGCATACCCTGCGGCCAAAATAGGCGCCCGGCGACCCCGGCGAGACAAATATCCACGGCAAGGAATGAGACTCATGTTAGCATTGCGGGCAACCCAGCCCCTTTCACCGCATCACAGCCGGGAGTGACCTGATGCCCTCGCCTCTGCCAGCCTGCGTCCCCTTCTTCCTGCCATGCGCCTGATCCCGCTGCTTGCTCTGTGGCTGTTTCTGACCTGCCAGTCGGCTCTCGCCGCACCGGGCCGGGTACTCAACATCATCGTGGGTGAATGGCCCCCTTTCGTCTCCGAGCAGTCAAAACAGCACGGGCCAGTGGCCCACCTCATCAGCGATCTGTTCAAGGAGGCGGGCTATGAGGTGAAGTTCCACTTCGCCCCCTGGGGTCGGGTCTATTCGCTGGCGGCCAACAGCCAGCTCTACGACGCCACCGCCGTCTGGATGCACAAACCGGAGCGGGAGCAGGATTTTCTGTTCAGCGAAGCGGTGCTGCAGGAGCAGTTTGTCTTCTTCTCCCTCAAATCACGGCAGCTGCAGGCCGAGCGCCTTGAGCAAATCGTCGGCATGCGCCTCGGGGGCGATATCGCCTACAGCTACGGGCCCGAGCTGGACAAGATGGTGGCCGATGGCAAGGTAACCCAACAAAAAGTCACCGACGTGAAGCAGAATTTCGGCAAGCTGCTGCGCGGGCGGATCGACCTCTATCCGCAAGAGCTGCGAGTCGGTCTGGCCGAGTTGCAGAGCCAGCTCGACCCCGCCAGCGCAGCACTCATCACCCACAGTCAGACCCCTTTTCTGCGCAACGACAGCTTCGTGATGTTCCCGCGCAAGATGCCGGATTCAGCCAAACTGCGGGTTCAGTTCAATCAGCAGTTGCAGCAGGCCATCGCCAGCGGACGTTATAAGCGCTACTTCGAACTGCTTTCCCGGGGGGACTATTAACCTTGGCGAGGCAAAAACAGAAAGGATAAAACAACGGTGGCTGCCCTTTGTGGCCGCCACCTCTGTGATGCTTGTCAGCTGCTGGCTTTAGCCGCTGATGCCCACCTCCAGCTTGAACGGCGTCTTGGCCTTGCTGCTCTCGGCCGCCCCCATCTGGTAGACCCGAATGGTATAAGTGCCCTTGGCGGGCAGGGTCGCCTCAAAGTTGTTCCCTTCGGTAGAACCGATAAACATCGCCTCCCCCTTGCTGCCCGGCGGCAGAATATTGAAGTAGGGCTTGCCGGTCAGGATCACCACCATGCTCTGGCCCTTGTTGGCCGTCAGCTTGTAATCGAGGGTCTGGCTACCCTGAATGGTGCCGTTGATAGTCGCCCCTGACTCCCCCTTCTTGAACTGCACCTGCTGGGTCTTGATCCCGTCAGCCGCCTGCGCCACGCCCGCAATACCACCGAAGAGCGCAGATGCACATACCGCTGCCAGCCATGCTTTTCTCATCATTTGTCATCCCTTGTGTGAATGGAACCCCTGTTACTGTTGCTCAAGGTGGCCCAAAAAACCATCGCCGTTTGCGGCATCGCTCAATCAATTTGCCATCACCATCGACCCGCCATCAAAAGGGGCGCCGCAGCGCCCCTTCTCTTTACTCTTTGTCGACCATCAGCTTGATTTGCCCGCCTTGGGCTCATCGAGGGTGTGCTTCACCTCTTCATACCAGAGGTCGTGGTGCTCCTTGGCCCAGGTCTCGTCCACCTCGCCGGTCACCATCCCCTCCAGCGCCCCTTCCAGCTGGAACAGACCCATGTAGATATGGAAGATAAAGCCGCAGATAAGGATCAAGGCGCCTACGATATGGATGAAGCTGGCCCACTCCATCTGGCGGCGCAGCTGGCCGAAGATGGGGAAGTCGAGGAACAGCCCGGTCGCCACCACAATGCCGCCAAACCAGATCAGCAACCAGAAGATCGCCTTCTCGCCACCGTTGGAGAAGCCCGCCGAGGGGTGACTCCCCTTGTGCTTGCCGAGCATGCCGCCAAACTTCATGAACCACTGCACATCCACCATGTTGACGATGTTGTGGCGGAACCACTTGATGAGCACCCCCATCAGGCAGAGGAAGAAGAGCGGCCCCACGTAGTTGTGGAACACCTTGGCAAACCAGATCCAGTTCTCCCACACCCCGAGGCTCACCACCGGCTTAATGAAGTACTTGCCGTAGATGATGGCCAGCCCCGACCCGGAAAGGGTCAGGAACATGGCCGCCGTAGTCCAGTGCAGCGCCCGATCCAGCCGACTCCAGCGCTTGAGCTTGCGCCCGGTGCGCGGTTTGGAGAGCTTGGTCTGCCCCACCACCAGATACATCAGGCCACACATGGCGAGCGACCCGAAAATGGCGATGGCGCCGAGCGGCGACACCCACTTGGTCTTCACCTCAAACCAGAGCTGGCCCGGCACCGAGATCAGCACCCCGTGCTCCGGTGAGCGGGAGGTGGTATACCCCTCCTGCCCATCCTTCACTGCCCGCCAGTAGTCGGCGCCGGCAAAGCCGACCGCCTCTTTCTCGGCATCGGCGAAACTTGCGGTACTCACCAGCAGCAGGGCAGCAAACAGGGCCATTAGCCAGGTTTTCATGCCGACCCTCCCTGCTTGTTCAGCTTGCTGGCATCATGAAACAGCTCATCGCCATTACCCCAAGCCGCATCCTTGGCACCGCGATAGGCAACCCGCTCGCGGAAGATATCGGAGATAACCTGCGCATCCCCTGCCAGCAGTGCCTTGGTGGAGCAGAGCTCGGCACACATCGGCAGCTTGCCCTCGGCGATGCGGTTGGCACCGTACTTCTGGCGCTCCGCCTCGCTGTGATCCTCTTCCGGGCCGCCGGCACAGAAGGTGCACTTGTCCATCTTGCCCCGATCGCCAAAGGCGGCGGTCTTCGGGAACTGGGGAGCCCCGAACGGGCAGGCAAACAGGCAGTAGCCGCAACCGATGCAGAGATCCTTGTTGTGCAGCACGATGCCGTCGTCGGTGTGATAGAAGCAGTCGGCCGGGCAGACCGCCATGCAGGGGGCATCGGTGCAGTGCATGCAGGCGACCGAGATGGAAGTCTCACCCGGCAGGCCGTCGTTGAGGGTCACCACCCGGCGGCGCTGGATGCCCCACTCGAGGGCATCGTCGTTCTCGTTCTTGCACGCCGTCACACAGCCGTTGCACTCGATGCAGCGCTTGGTGTCACACATGAATTTCATTCTGGCCATGGGATCAGGCTCCTACTTTGCGAAAACGGCACAGGGTGACCTTGGTCTCCTGCATCTGGGTGACCGGGTCATAGCCATAGGTGGTGACTATGTTGACCGACTCCCCCAGCACATAGGGATCAGACCCTTCCGGATATTTGGATCGCAGATCCTTGCCCTCGAAGTGGCCGCCGAAGTGGAACGGCATAAAGGCGAGCCCCGGTTTGACCCGCGGGGTCACCAGTGCCTTCACCTTGACCCGGCCCCCTTCCGGCCCCTCGACCCACACATCCTGACCGTCGCGCACGCCGACGTCATTGGCATCCGCCGGGTTCATCTCGACGAACATCTCCTGCTGCAATTCAGCCAGCCAGGGGTTGGAGCGGGTCTCGTCGCCGCCCCCCTCGTATTCGACCAGACGGCCGGAGGTGAGGATGATGGGGAACTCCTTGCTGACATCCTTCTCCTGCACCGAGGCGTACTGGGTCGGCAGGCGCCATAGGCTCTTCGAATCAGGCCAGGTGGCGTAGTCGGCCAGCAAGTCGCGGCGCGGGGTGTAGAGCGGCTCGCGGTGCTTGGGCACCTGATCCGGGAAGGTCCACACCACGCAGCGCGCCTTGGCGTTGCCGTAAGGGACGAAGCCGTGCTTGATGGCGACCCGCTGGATACCGCCGGAGAGGTCAGTCTTCCAGTTCTTGCCCTCGGCCTCTTTCTTCTCGGCCTCGGTCAGCTCATCCCACCAGCCAAGCTGTTTCATCAGGTCGGCAGTGATCTCGGGATAACCGTCTTCCACCTCACTCCCTTTCGGCCAAGAGTCTTCGGCGAGCAGCGAGACGCCCTGATACTCGATGCCGAAACGTGCGCGGAAACCGCCGCCCCCTTCCGATACCGGAATGCTGGTGTCGTAGAGGATGTGGCTGCCGGGATGCTTCATCTCAGGGGTGCCCCAGCAGGGCCAGGGCAGACCATACACTTCGCCGCTGACCGGGCCGCCTTCGGCCTTGAGGTTGGTCTTGTGGAAGGTGTGCCAGTTCTGCTGGTGCGCCTTGAGCCGCTCCGGGCTCTGGCCGGTGTAGCCCACGCTCCACATGCCGCGGTTGTACTCGCGGGTGATGTCTTCCAAGAGCGGCTGGTTGTTCTCCACCTTGATGTGCTTGAACAGCTGGTCGGCAAAGCCAAGCTTCTTGCTCAGCAGATACATGATCTCGTGATCGACCTTGGATTCGAACAGAGGCTCAATCACCTTATCGCGCCACTGCATGGAGCGGTTGGTGGCGGTGACGGAACCATAGGTCTCGAACTGGGTGGTGGCCGGCAGCAGGTAGACGCCGTCGGTGCGATCGTTCATCACCGAGGCGACGGTGGGGTACGGGTCGACAATCACCATCATGTCGAGCTTTTGCATCGCCTTCTTCATTTCCGGGCCGCGGGTCTGGGAGTTGACCGCATGGCCCCAGTAGAACATGGCGCGGATGTTGGAGCCCTGCTCGATGAGATCGGCGTTCTCCAGCACACCGTCCACCCAGCGGGAGACCGGAATGCCATTGTTGTTCATCGGCAGCTTGCCGTTGTAGGCCTTGTTGTCGAAGCGGGCCTTGATCCACTCGTAATCGACATCCCACACCCGGGCCCAGTGCTTCCAGGAGCCCTCTTCCAGCCCGTAGTAGCCGGGCAGAGAGTCGGAGGTGACGCCAAAGTCAGTGGCCCCCTGCACGTTGTCGTGACCGCGGAAGATGTTGGTACCCGCCCCGCTCTTGCCCACGTTGCCGAGGGCCAGTTCGAGGATGCAGTAGGCACGGGTATTGTTGTTGCCGGTGGTGTGCTGGGTACCGCCCATGCACCAGACCACGCAGCCGGGGCGGTTGTCGGCCAGCAGCTTGGCAGCGCCATAGACCTGCTGTTCGTTGAGGCCGGTTACCCGCTCCACTTCCGCCGGGGTCCAGCGCGCCACCTCTTTTTGCACCTCGTCCATGCCATAGACGCGGGTGCGGATAAACTCTTTATCTTCCCAGCCATTCTTGAAGATGTGCCAGAGCATGCCCCAGATAAAAGCGACGTCGGTGCCCGGGCGCAGGGAGAGGTACATGTCCGCCTTGGCGGCGGTGCGGGTGCGGCGCGGGTCGACCACCAGGATCTTGCAGCCGTTGCGCTCTTTCGCCAGCAGGATGTGCTGCATGGCGACCGGGTGGGCCTCCGCCGGGTTGGAGCCGATAAACATGATCGACTTGCTGTTGTGCATGTCGTTCAGGCTGTTGGTCATGGCGCCGTAGCCCCAGGTGTTGGCGACGCCAGCCACCGTGGTGGAGTGGCAGATCCGCGCCTGGTGATCCACGTTGTTGGTGCCCCACAGGGAGGCCATCTTGCGAAACAGGTAGGCCTGCTCGTTGGAGTGCTTGGCGGAGCCGAGCCAGTAGACGCTGTCCGGGCCGGACTCCTTGCGCAGGCGCAGCACCTCGTTGCCCACCTCTTCGATAGCCTGATCCCAACTGATGCGCTGCCACTTGCCGCCCACCAGCTTCATCGGGTACTTGAGGCGACGCTCGCCGTGACCGTGCTCGCGCAGAGCCGCCCCCTTGGCGCAGTGACCGCCGAGGTTGAAGGGGTGATCGAATGCCGGCTCCTGACCGGTCCAGACGCCGTTCTGCACCTCGGCATAGACGCCGCAGCCCACCGAGCAGTGGGAGCAGATGGTGCGCTTCACTTCGACCGGCACCCCGGCCGCCACAGTTTTGGCTTCGGCCCGCTGCATCATGGCTGGCGCCAGCCAACCGGCGGCCACTGCGCCACCGGCCACCAGACCGGAGTTGACCATAAAGGCGCGACGGGTCAGCCCCTGACCGCGAGTTGCCTCATTGCCCTGCTCGCCCACTTGGGGCTGCTCGGCACGTTTTGTCAGTTTCATGAATTCTCCTTCACTGATCCGGCTCAGTCAGTGCCACGCAGGGTGCGATAAAAGTCGTGAACATGGGGGGTCTCCCGATAGCCCTGATCAGGCTTGGTATCGTGGGTCAGCGCCTCTTTGCTCACCACCCGACCGGCAGCACCGGCCAGCACGCCTATGGTGGCGACCACGCCAACTCCCTTGATCAGATTGCGGCGGGACGGGTCTTTCAGCTTTTCATCGCTCATTCTTGTGACCTCTGTTGTTGTTCTTGCTGGCGCCTGTGCGCCAGCTTCGCGTCCAATGGGATATCTCGTCTGTTCGTTTTGTTATGGGTGGATAAGGGCATTCAGCCCGTCACCACGCAGGCGCCAAACGGCAGGCGCAATTCGTTTTCCAGCTTGAAGAAATCTTCGGCAAGGGCGCCGACCGCCCGGTAGAAGCTGCCCCCTTTCGCCTGTTGCTGATCGCGGCAGCAGGCGAGTACCCAGGGGGCAAGGTGGCGCTCATAGAAGCGGTTGCGATCCGGGTGCTGCTCGCCAATCAGTACCGCCATCACCTCACAGAGGGCGGCGAGATGATCTTCCGGCTCGCACACTCCGCTCTGGCGCTCGAAACCGAGCGACTGCAGATCTGCGCGCAGTACCGCCAGCGGCAGCTCCATCAAAGAGCCGGTGAGATACCAGGAGGCAAACGGCACAATCTCCCCGCGCCCCAGCCCGATAAAGAGATCCTGATACTCCTCGGCAAGCTCGTTTTCGTGGTGGCTGCTGGCCGCCAGCTGCACCAGCCCCAGCCCTCTGGCAAAGGGGCCGGGAATCGGCTGCAACCCTTGCAGCCAGGCGAGCTGTTCGCCACGGGGGGCGGCGCGCCAGAGGCTTGCCAGCAGGGCGTAGAGATCGGCGCTGCTCTGTTCCAGTTCGGTCATGGTCAGTTCGCCAGCCTTTTCGTTATGTTGTTCATTCATCACTGGCCCCTCACACCTTGAGCTGGGAGACGGGATCCGCCGCCAGCGCGGCAAACACATCCTTGACCCGGCACTCCTCGCACATCAGCAGCCGCTGGGCGGCCTCGTTCTGGAAGTGGGAGTGACCGGCCAGTTTTTGCTGGATGCGGCGGATCATCGAGGCGGGCGCGAACGGCTTGGAGCAGCGAATGCAGCAGGCAGCCTCTTCGGCTTTGAGGCTCTGGACGGCGCGGCGCGCCTCGGGCACGGGTTGCAGACGGGGCGTGAGCACGATGGCCTGCTCGGGGCACGCCTTTTCGCACATGCCGCACTGGATGCAATCCTGCTCGATAAAGTTGAGACCCGGCGCATGACCCACCGCATGCAGGGCGCGGCTTGGGCAGACCGCCACGCAGCCCATGCAGAGGGTGCAGTCAGACTCTTTGAGTTCCACGCTGCCGTATGGAGCGCCATGAGGCACTGCCAGCGGCTCGCGGCTCCCTTCGTTGGCCTGCCAGAGGACATCGAAGGCGGCAAACAGGTTCTCCCGTTTGTCCCCTTTGAGCGGCTTCTCCAGCAGGGCAACGGTGGGCTGGCCGGAAACAGGCTCACCAGCATCCGGGTTAAACAGGGCGATGCGATCGGCAGAGAGACCGGCGCCCGCCAAGAGCACTGTGGCGCTCGCCAGTTCCCGCTCAACCAGCGCACGGACGCTCTCGGGGGCATCGTCACCCAGCGCAATGCGCACCGCGCTGGCGCCATAGGCGAGTGCGGCGAACCAGCTCTCGATGCCTAAACTCGCGCTCTCCTCCACCCAGACCGGCAGCCAGTTGGCAGGCAAACGGCTAAGTTCGGCTTCCACCCATTCGCGCTCGTTTTCACCGGCGATCAGCAACTGGGGCGCATCGCCACCCGCCTCCCGATAATGCTTGAGCAAGCGCAGCAGATAGTCGCCGCTGGTGTTGGCATCGGGCTGGTGATAGGCAATCGCCCCAGTCGGACAGGCAGAGGCACAGCTGCCAAAGCCCTGACAGAGATGGGGATCGATCTGGATGCGACCATTGATGGGCTTGAGGGCATCGGTCGGGCAGACATCGAGACAGCGGCTGCAACCCGGCACGCCGCGGGCGGTGAAGGCGCAGGCCTCGGGGTCGAGGCGAAAATAGCGCGGCTTGTCGAAGATACCGGTCAGCGCACAGAGCTCGGCGAGCCGTTCGGCCAGCCCTTGATCATCGGAGAGATGCAGATAACCGACCGGCGGGCGCTCCAGCGCAAAGAGCGGGGCGCGGCCCAGATCGGCCACCAGATCGAAGCGTGGCTGTTCACTGACAGCAGCCGCTTGTTGTGGAAAGCCTTGTTGTGGGAAGCAAAGCCCAGCCAGATTAACCCGCTCACCATGTCCATTGAGGCCGGTGAGCTGGAACTGCCCCAGATACCCTGTCAGGCCCGGTTCGCGCAGGGTCAGGGCCGCGAGGGATGCGGTGGCATCAAAAATGGCTTCGAGATCTGCTGCCTCGGCGTCATGGACCGCTTCGGTCACCAGTAGAGTCGGCTTCACCCCGGCGGGCAGCAGGCTGGCGGCGCGGCGAATGCGATCTTCCGGGCCGACCAGCAGCAGGCGCCCCTGACTCTGGTAAGAGACAGTGGCCGGGATCAGGTTGTCGGTCTTGACCGTGTGCTGCAGGGCATAGGCGCGAGCGCGCGCGTTATGCTCGGCCGCCCCCGCCCCGTGGGCCAGATTTGGGCTCAGATTTGGCAATGTTTGTTCAGTGCTCACATACACTCCTGCGCGCGCCACCTCATGGGATGGGCGCTTGTTGGTAAGCCGAGAGAGCAAGAGGCGAGCCAACTCCCCCGGAAAAAAAGTGACTGACAGGGAGTCAGGATCCTGAGGGTTCCATTCCCCCGCCTTTGGTTGGGACATTTTGTCCATCACAGGAAACCAAAATGTCCCGATCGTCGGTGTGGGTTTGAGAATAGTTATCAGCCAGCTCGTCGGCGGCTGGTTCGCTGACAACCGCCACCGGTTCAGCAGATCCGATGGCCGGATTGGCCGATTCGCTCTCCGGGGCGGTTACCTGATCCACCAGCCAGTTGCGCAGGCCAGCGGTCAGGGCCGCAGGCAGCAATTCGGGCTGGCTGAAATCCTGGGTGTAGTCGTCGAGCCCATCCGGTTTGTGGCTGCGAAACATGGCCCGCAGCGTCTCCTTGTCGGGGAGCTTGGCCTTGCCCGGCTGGGCTGTTGTTAGCTGCGGTTCGCCACTCTCGGTCCCCTCAACGGCAAGGGATTCACAGCTCCCCTTGTCAGTGCTGACTACTGGGCTATCCAGCGATGTATCTGGTGTTTCACCTTCGCCACTGCCTTCGATAGGGGCGGCAACTGCCTCGGGGATAACCTCTTCCCGTGGCTGCAATGCCTGATGCTTGCGCGCCTCACTCTTGCGAGACGACCAGCGCTTAAGGAACTCACTCATGGGCGCGATTTCCGCTGTCACAGCCACGCTCGCGGCCATCGGGGCCGGTGGCTTTAACGGCGCCACAGCTGGCTTGATCCTGGCTATCGACACCCAGCTGATCCTGCGCCCGCCCCTTGCCCTTCTTGCCCTTGCGGCGGGCCTCCAGCAGCTCGCCGTGACGGCCGATAAAGGCCTCCACCCAGGCTTGCAGCGCCTCGGGCAGCGGGCAGGAGAGCACCTGCCGCTCGCCATCCATATAGGCGGCGGCCACGGTCTGGCTCAGGGTCAGACCATCGGCCACAAAGCCATTGTCCACGCGGCTTCCGGTCACAAAGAGGCGGGGCGAGCCGGAGCTCAAATTGAAGCGATAATCCCCCCGCTCATCGCGAAACAGGGTAAGGGGCAAGGCACCGGCGGCCTCAGGCTCGGCGGGGTGGAGCGCCGCAATCTCGAAACGGCGGCTCTGCCAGCGGCCAACCTGGCTGTCGATGGTCTTTAACTCCAGTTGCAGCCAGCGCTGCGGGGGCAAGGTATTGGTGGTGTCTTGCACTGTCACGGCTCCCATCAGAAGGTCTCTGCCGGGCCGCCCTCCCCCGTGATCCACCCCGTTCGGGGCGGATCAGGGCAGGAGTTTTATGGCGGCCACGGCCATCAATGGGATAAGACTTAGCAAGAGTGGGGCCAAGGAGGGATGGGGTTTCGGCAGCTCGATTAGCGAATCCCATTCGGATGATCGCGCATTCATAACATGGCGCAATGACAGAGGATTTAGCGTCTAACTTTTAGCTTTATAAACAATTAACTAACGCAAAATCATATTGATAGACTCTTACAGGACCGCTACGCTACAGCGTCACACTTCAACAAAGACGATCGAAATGGAATTCTCTTCGCTTGTTGTATCTACTCTGGCGACCACCAGCTTGTTATTGGTGCCAATGTTCTTATCAGTAGGGATCATCTTGTTGATAAGGAAAAAACTGCGTTCACACAACGTCAGTCCCTTAACCGCAGACCTTCTAAGGCCAGCAGGCCATACGCTTAAGCAACAGATACAGGATCTGGAGATAGATCTCTTTTCCCAAATCATCTTCACTCCATTGGTCATGGTGATGATAGGGTTCTACATCTTGCTGCAGCACTACACGCAGAATACGGCCATTACCTCTCCAGTGTTGCTTTTCATTGGGATGATGATGCTTGGGATCTTCACTTACGGCACAGCCAAAACATACAAGACAGCAAAACGGCTGCAGCATCTCAAACTGGGGTATTCATGCGAGCTTGCCGTTGCTCAAGAACTGGATCACATTGTGCGTCCCCCTCAGCACCCCTATCGGGTCTACCACGATATTCCCTTTGATAACTTCAACATAGATCACCTGATCATCTGCCCCAATGGGGTATTCGTCATAGAAACCAAAGGCAGATCCAAGCCCATCAACGATGGTGCAAAGCAGTTCAAAGTTCGGGTTGAAAATGATGCTCTCCATTTTCCCAATCATACGGAAACAGAACCATTGGAGCAGGTTCGCCGCAACGTCACCTCGGTTCGTAACTGGCTCAATAGCGCCACAGGCAACGATATTCCCGTTGGGGGCATATTGGTTCTACCTGGCTGGTTTGTGGATTTGCGGCAAAAAGCAATATCACCCTATGTGGTAAACCCTTCTGCATTGCCAAAGTTACTGCATCAGTTTCGCGTTGGAACCCTTGAACTCTCGCAAATTCAAGCCATTGCCTATCAAGTCGAGCAAAAAGTCCGGGATGTAGCCAAATCCGGTTGAACATGGCACTCACAAATACCCCGAGATAGAACCTCACCCAAAAGTAATTTGGAACAAAACTTGCTGTATCCCTCCCCTTAGATCCCGGCAACCGGTCGCGAGGGGCCCATGACACCGACCTTTATCAAAAGCAATGCCGCAGCCCAGCTCACCATGGCCGTCGAGGTGATGGATGAGCAGGGCACGCTGCAAACCCGCCAAATCGCCTGTGAGCGGCCACTGACGGTCTACCTCAACTGGAAGGAAATCGTAACCCTGATGACGCTGGGGGCCCGCCCCGAGGCGCTGGTGCTGGGTTATCTGAAAAATCAGGGCTTTATCGAGGATATTTCAGCCATCGAGTCGGTGATCGTCGACTGGGAGAGCGAGGCCGCTGCCGTGGTGAGCAGCCAGCAGGCCGAAGATCTCGACAAGTCACTGGAGAAGAAGACGGTCACCTCCGGCTGCGGTCAGGGCACCATGTATGGCAGCGTGATGAAGAAGCTCGAAGGGGTGGTCTTGGCGGCGCCTGAGCTTAAACAGAGCACCCTCTACGCCCTGCTGAAAGCCCTGTCGGCCCATAACGAAACCTACAAGATGGCCGGTGCCGTCCATGGCTGCGCCATCTGTCGCGGCGCGGAGATCCTCTCCTTTGTCGAGGATGTGGGGCGCCACAATGCGGTGGATACCCTGGCGGGCGAGCTATGGGTGCGCGGCGAGAGTGGCCACGACAAGATCTTCTACACCACAGGGCGGCTCACCTCGGAGATGGTGATCAAGGTGGCACAGATGGGCATTCCGGTGCTGCTGTCACGCTCTGGTGTCACCCAGATGGGGCTGGATCTCGCCCGCCAGCTCGGTATAACCATGATTGCCCGCGCCAAGGGGCGCCATTTCGAGGTATTCAGCGGCCACGACCATATCGAGCTGGACGAGAAGCCGCCGGTGCTGGCGCCCAGCTCGGCAGGTCGCGGGATGCGGGATTAAGTCATGAACGAGTTTATGAACGTGAAGCAGGTGGCGGAATACCTCGATCTCAACGAGAAGAAGGTCTACCAGCTCGCCAACGAGGCGCGCATCCCCGCCACCAAGGCGACCGGCAAGTGGCTGTTTCCCCGCTCCCTGCTCGACCGCTGGCTGCTCGGCAGCTGCCACGAGGGGGTGATGAACGACCGGCTGCTGCTGGCAGGCTCGGACGACGTGCTGCTGCACTACGCCAGCAGCCGCTTGGCCCAGCAGCTCGGCACCCAGGCACTGGTGGGCTACACCCCGTGCGGCACCCGCCAGGGGCTGGCGATGCTGGCACGCGGCCATGTGGATCTGTGCGCCATCCACTGGGGGCAGGCCGAGGAGGCGCACCTGCGCCACCCGGCGCTGGTGCAGCAGTATCAGGGCCACCGGCAATGGGTGATCGTTCATGGATTCAGGCGGGTGCAGGGTCTGGTGCTGCGCCAGGGGCTGCAACCCAAGGAGGCGAAAGAGGCGCTCGACTGGCGCTGGGCCATGCGTCAGGAAGGCGCTGGCAGCCAGCGCGCCCTGCAGGAGTGGCTGCAAACCCAGGGGGAGTCGCTGACCCGGCTGGAGCGCACCCTCGAGGTCAACAGCGAGCGGGAGCTGGCCGCTGCCATCAGCCGTGGCGATGCGGACGTCGGGCCCGGCGCCCAGAGCACCGCCACCGAGTTCGGCCTCGGCTTTATGCCGCTGTCGCAGGAGTGCTTCGATCTGGTGATGCCGCAGGGGGTCTTCTTTCGCACCCTGCTGCAACAGCTGATCGGCTGGCTGCAATCCCCCGAGGGACGCGAGCTGGCGGCCCGCCTCGGCGGCTATGACCTGACCCAGAGCGGCAAGCTGGTGTGGAGTCCGCAGTAAATAACCACTCCCCCACCGACAAAACAGCCCGCCAACCATGTTGACGGGCTGTTTTTATCACGGGCCTTTTTATAACAGCATCAATCGCTTGTCTCACGACCCTCGGCATTGAGGGCGATGCGCCACCCTTCCAGTTTCGCGGGCTCGCTGCCGCTTGGCAGCAGGGCGTGGCTGCGCAGCCGCACGGTAAAGCAGCTCCCCTGCCCCGGGGTGGAGTCCACCAAGAGCTCGCCGCCCCAGCGGCTGATGATGCGGTGACTCAGGGCCAGCCCCAGTCCGGTGCCGGTGGCGCGGGTGGTGAAGAAGGGATCGAAGATCTTGTCGATAATGGCCGCCTCGATGCCGCTACCGTTGTCGATCACCCGCACCTCGGCCCCGCGCAGCTGACCCAGTTCATCGACCCAGTCGCGGCTCTCGACCCGGATCTCCCCCTGCTCTCCCAGCGCGTGGCTGGCGTTGACCAAGAGGTTGATCAGCACCTGTAGCAGCTGCTGGCGATCCGCCTCGATGGGCTGCTGGGCCCTGAGATCGGCCACCAGCTCCACCTGCTGCTGGCGCAGGGCGGAGCGCACCAGGGTCAGGCTCTCCTCGATGATGGGATTGAGGTGCTGCCACACAGGTGCGGTCTCGTAATCGCCGGGGCGCGAATATTGCAGCAGGCTGCGGGTGATGGCGCGAATCCGCTCGATCTGTGCCAGCACCAGCGCCAGCTCCTCGCTGACCGGCTCGGCCGCCTCCCCCAGCTCCAGCTTCATCAACTCCACATTGCCGAGGATCACCGCCAGCGGGTTGTTGATCTCGTGGGCCACCCCGGCCGAGAGCTCGCCAAGGGCTGCCAGCTTCTCGCTGATCAGCAACTGCTGGCGCGCCTCGGTCAGCATATGGATATGATCTTCCAGCTCCGCAGTCTTGAGCTCGAGACTTTGGGTGCGCTCGGCCACCTTCTGCTCCAGCTCGTCAGCGCTGCGGGCCATCTGCTGCTGGTGCGCTTCTTGCCTGTCCAGCATGGCGTCAAACTGGCGACCTAGCTGGGCCAGCTCGTGATCGGGATCGAGGGCCAGCGGGCCGATGCGAGCCGACTCCCCGGCCTGCACCTGCCGCACCACCTTGTGCATCCGCTCGATGGGGGAGAAGAGATCCCGCGCGCCGCGATAGACCAGCAGGCCGGAGAGCAGCAACAGCAGCACTACGCCGGAACCCAGCTCCACCAGATTGGTGAGGTAGGTGCGGATAATGGGCCACTCGAGAAAGCCCACATAGAGCATGCCGAGCCGCTCGCCCCTGGCTCCCAAGAGCGGCTCGTAGCCAGAGACATACCAGGCGTCGTGAACGAAGGCGCGGTCAACCCACATCTCCCCCCGCCCCAGTACCTGATCGCGCACCGGCGGCGAGACCCGGGTGCCCACCGCCCGACCCACCTGACGGCTACTGCTGACCGGTACGTTGGTGCTCACCCGCAGATCATCGAGAAACAGGGTGACGGTGCCGACGCTGCCATCCGGCAGGGTATTTTTGGCAAACACCTGACCCTTGAGCTCATCCACCAGCCGGGTGCTGCCGTTGACAAGCTCGCCCCCCTCCAGCACGGCCCAAAGGGAGCCATCGCGGCCCATCACCGGCGTCAGTGACAGGCTGATCAACCCCCTGTTCTCCACCACCCTGGTGCCATCCCGCTGCCACAGCACAGCCCGCTTGGCCAGTTGCGGGGAGAGGGCGAGCATCTCCTGCTGCGACCAGACCACAAAGTGACTGACGCTGCGCCCGGCCGTGAGGGCGGCGCGCTCCTGCGCCGTCAGCTGATCCAGCTCGGGGCCACGGCGCAAGCGCAGAAAATCGAGACCATAGTTGGCCGCCAGCGGCATCACCCAGTCATGCAGCTGATCCGGCGATTCCCGCAGCCGCAGCTGAAAGGCCCAGGCATCGCGCAGATGCTCGAGATGCTCGGTCTGGCGCTGCTGCTGCACCGT
Organism: Aeromonas sp. 95A; assembly: GCF_051919235.1. Classification (NCBI taxonomy): domain Bacteria; kingdom Pseudomonadati; phylum Pseudomonadota; class Gammaproteobacteria; order Aeromonadales; family Aeromonadaceae; genus Aeromonas; species Aeromonas sp. 95A. Next base: position 4,134,945 of record NZ_JBQBFC010000001.1, on the reverse strand, counting down.
GATGGCGTGGTGGGCTACCCCGAGATCGCTGCGCACCGTGGTGAGCAGGTTCTGCCAGCTGTAGGTGAGGGTCCAGTAGAGGGTGAGCGCAATCATGCCCACCAGGGTGAGCATGATGGGTACCGAGGTGAGCAGCAGCAGGCGCCAGCGCACTTTGGTGCGCACGCAACGGGGCAACAGGGCGCGCATGCAGCGGGAGAGCAGGGTCAGTTTCATCGCCACCCCATCCAGTCAGCCTTCCTCATTCGATGGCCCACTCCTTGAACTTGCGATCCAGCGTCTTGCGCGCCACCCCGAGCACCCGGGAGGCGGCCGACTTGTTGCCATCATGGCTCGCCACCACTTGCAGGATGTGGGCTTTTTCCACCTCCGCCAGCGGCCATGCAAGCGGATAACCCTCCTCGCTCGCGCCCTGTTCGGCCGGCTTGCTGCTCTGCCAGTAATCCGCCGGGGGCTTGCCCAGCAGCAGGCAGCGCTCGATAAGGTTGCGCAGCTCCCGCACGTTGCCGGGCCAGGGATAAGCCTGCATCGCCACCACATCCTCGTGGGTCCAGCTCAAGGAGCCCATCCCCATCTCGGTGGTGAGCTGGCGGGTGAAGTGGTGTACCAGCGCGGGGATATCGTCGATCCGCTCGCGCAGCGGGGCGACCGGCAGCGCCACCACGTTGAGGCGATAGAAGAGATCTTCACGAAAGCGGCCCGCCTCCACCTCGGCCTTGAGGTTGCGGTTGGTGGCGGCGACGATGCGCACATCCACCGCCAATTCGCGCTCGGCACCGACCGGGCGAATGGCCTTCTGCTCCAGCGCCCGTAGCAATGAGGCCTGCATGGCGAGCGGCATCTCGCCGATCTCGTCGAGAAACAGGGTGCCTTGATGGGCGACCCGGAACAGGCCGTCACGCCCCTTGCGGGCGCCGGTAAAGGCCCCCTGCACGTGGCCGAACAGCTCGCTTTCGAGCAGCTCCGGGGCGATGGAGGCGCAGTTGAGGGGCACAAAGGCCCCCATCCGGCCGGAGAGTTGATGCAGGGCACGGGCCACCAGCTCCTTGCCGGTGCCGGACTCCCCCTCCACCAGTACGGCGGCATTGGAGGGCGCCACTCTGGCGATGAGCGTCTTGAGCTCGCGGGTCTTGGCACTGTCGCCAATCAGGGTGGGCGGGAAGAGCTTGCTCACCTCCCGGCGCAGCAGCAGGTTCTCCCGCTCCATCTGGCGGCGCTCGATGACTCTGTCCACCGCCTGCACCATCTGATCGAGGTTGAAGGGCTTGAGGATAAAGTCGCTGGCGCCGAGGCGCAGCGCCTTGAGGGCGGTCTCCATATCGCCAAAACCGGTCATGAAGATGATGTCGCTGCGGCGGGTGGCGGGGTCGATGGCCTCGTGCCACTCGATGCCGGAGCGCCCCGGCAGCCGGATGTCGGCAATGATAAGGTCAAAGTGAAGGCGGCAGCGCAGGGCTTCCGCCTCCTCCACGCTGGCGGCAGTCTCAATCTGGGCAAAACGCTTGGCCAGCGCCTTGGCCAGAAAGCTGCGCATGCCGGGCTCATCGTCAACGATAAGCAGGGAGAGGGCAGACCAGCGGCTGGGAGGGAGTGTCATGGAAAAAAGTACCTCGGATGCACGTACGGTCGGTGAATGTCCCGAGAACCGGAACCTTAGTGGGACATTTTGTCCTTACCGTATCAAAAGCACCAACACCAATTATTAAAAGCGATAACAAGCTCACCTAATTGATTCTAATAAGCTTCTGTTTTTAAACGGCAAACCGTGAATGCAGCGGCACAGGAACAGTTTGGCACCCTGCTTGCTTACTCTTGCCCTCTCCTCATCCACCCTGAAAAAAGTTGCATCACGATGACGATAAAAACCAACCTCAAACGTTTTGCCCTCTCCCTCGCCGCCAGCCTGCTGATCGCCGGTGCGGCCCACGCCGAAGCGGATACTAATGCCACAAAAGCGCCGATCCGCCTCGCCACCACCACCAGCACCGAGCAGTCCGGTCTGCTGGGCTGGCTGCTGCCCCAGTTCACCAAGGAGACCGGTTATCCGGTGCAGGTGATGGCGGCCGGTACCGGCCAGAGCCTGAAGATGGGCGAGAATGGCGACGCGGATCTGGTGATGACCCACGCCCCCTCTGCCGAGAAGAAGTTCGTCGACGCGGGCTTTGGCATCGAGCCGGTGCACCTGATGTACAACGACTTCGTCATCGTCGGCCCGGCGAAAGACCCGGCGGGTCTGGCCAAGCTGCACGACGCGGCCAAAGCGCTGCAAGCCATCAAGGATAAGGGCCAGACCTTTATCTCCCGCGGTGACGAGTCCGGCACCCACATCAAGGAGAAGACCCTGTGGCAAGCCGCAGACGTTAAACCCGAGTTTGCCGGTTACAAGTCCATCGGCCAGGGGATGGGCCCGACCCTGACCATGGCCTCGGAGCTCGGTGCCTACACCCTGACCGACCGCGGCACCTGGCTCGCCTACCAGAGCAAGCTGGATCTCGCCGTGCTGCTGGAGGGTGACAAGCGCCTGTTCAACCCCTATCAGGTGATCCTGGTCAACCCCAAGCGCTACCCGGACCTCAACACCGAAGGGGCGCGCACCCTGAAGAACTGGCTGGTCTCCGAGCATGGCCAGAAGTTGATCGGCGACTTCAAGGTAGCCGGTCAAGCGCTGTTTGTGGCGGATGCCAACGGGAAATAATGGCAACCCCGACCCCTGCGATGACCTTGATGGCCCTCCCCCGGTTCGCTGAGGGAGGCGCCTGATGCCGACCCTGCTCGACACGACCTTATTGACGGCCCTCGCCCTGCACTATGAGAGAGAGGTCTGATGCCGACATTGATCGACACGACATTAGCAGCCCTCGCCCTGCTGTTCAGTGGTGACACCGAACTGTGGCAGGTGGTGGGGGTCTCCTTCTCCGTCTCCTGCATCGCCCTGCTGCTGGTGCTGCTGCCCGCCTTGCTGCTGGGCTTTGCGCTGGCCTATCTGCCGCTGCCCGGCCGCTGGCTCTGGCTCTCCTGCATCAATACCCTGCAATCGGTGCCGACCGTGGTGATTGGCCTCTTGCTCTACATGCTGCTGTCGCGGGCCGGCCCCTTTGGCGACTGGAAGCTGCTCTTTACCCAGCAGGCCATGGTGGTGGGGCAGATGCTGATCGCCTTCCCGGTGATCGCCACCATGGCTCACGCGGCGTTTGTCCAGAGCGACCGGCGCGCCTGGGAGACCGCCCTGACCCTGGGGGTCTCCTGGCCCAAGGCGCTGATCGGCCTGATGCACGAGTGCCGCTTTGGCCTGCTGGCCGCCATCATCGGCGCCTTCAGCCGTATCGTCACCGAGGTGGGCTGCTCCATGATGGTGGGGGGCAATATCCTGCACTTTACCCGCAATATCCCCACCGCCATCGCGCTGGAAACCCAGAAAGGGGCCTTCACCCAGGGGGTGGCCCTCGGCATAGTGCTGCTCACCCTCGCCCTCTTGCTCAACCTGCTGCTGACGGCGTGTCGCGGCCACAGCTATCTGAAGAACTGACCATGCCCCCACTGTGTATCAACAGGAGTACCCCATGGCCCTGACCGCCCACCAGCTGACGATGCGCTTTGGCGAGCGCCAGCTGTTCGAGATTGAGCGCCTCTCCATCGCGGCGGGGGACACCATCTGGCTGCATGGGGCCAACGGGGTAGGCAAGACCACCTTGCTCAAGATCCTGGCGGGGCTACTCCCCCCGACCCGCGGCTACACCAATCTGCCGGGGCGCTGGCAACAGCGACTCAACCGCCTGCTCAAGAGGGATCTGGGGCCGGGCCGGGTCACCTATCTGCACCAGACCCCCTATCTGTTTGATCGCACGGTGCACGACAACGTGGCCTGGGCGCTGGATAAACAGCTCGGCAGCGAGATCCGGGTGTTCGAGGCGCTGCGCCGGGTCGAGCTGGAGGGGCTGGCGCGGGAGCACATCAGCATTTTGTCCGGTGGCGAACGGCAACGGCTGGCGATGGCGCGCGCCTGGGCGCTGCAACCGGCCTTTCTGTTGATGGATGAGCCCACCGCTAATCTCGATACACATTCGGTTGCCCTGATGGCCGCATTGGCGCAAGATCTGCGGGAACATGGCAGCGGCCTGGTCGTCATCAGCCACCAGAGCAACGCCCTGACCGACCTGTGCGAGCGGCAATGGACCCTCGCCCGTGGCCAGCTGCAAGAGACGACCCCTTTAAAAATCATCGAGCGACATGACTTCAAAAAGCGACAGCCACTCTGATCCCGTTGCCGTATCAGCAGTGATCCTGGCAGGAGGCCGCGCCACCCGGATGGGGGGCGAAGACAAGGGATGGGTAGCACTGGCGGGACGCCCTCTTATCGACCACGTTCTGGCACGGCTGCGCCCCCAGGTGGATGAGGTACTGATCAACGCCAACCGAAGTCAGCCCCGCTATCAGGCGCTGGCCCCGGTCATCAGCGATGACAACAACGATTATCTAGGCCCGCTGGCGGGCATGCAGGCAGGTCTTGCCGCCGCCCGTCACGACTGGGTGCTGTTTGTCCCCTGCGATGGCCCCGCCCTGCCGCTGGATCTGATGAGCCGCTTTCGCGCCGCCCTGACCCCGGATACCGAGCTGGTAGTGGCCCACGATGGCGACTGGCTGCAACCCGTGGTGGCCCTGCTGCACAAATCCCTGCTCCCCTCCCTCACCGCCGCACTGGCAGAGGGTGAGCGCAAAATCGATATCTGGTTTGCCCGCCACAATATGGCGGTGGTGAGCTTTGCCGATCAGCCGGATGCCTTTATCAATCTCAATAGCCCTGCCGAACTGGCCGCCTACGAGGCCCGTCTGCTTGCCCCGGCTATCGACCCCCAACAAGGAGTCACCTTATGACCCCGGCCCCCACTCTTCCCCTGCTCGGCTTCGCCGCCTGGAGCGGCACCGGTAAGACCACCTTGCTGGAGCAGTTGATCCCCCTGCTGGTGGATCGCGGCCTGCGCATCGGGGTGCTCAAGCACGCCCACCACGACTTTGATATCGACCAGCCGGGCAAAGACAGCTATCGCCTGCGCAAGGCGGGTGCCCGACAGATGATGGTTGCCTCCCGCCGTCGTCATGCCCGTGTCATTGAGACGGAACTGGCCGAAGCGGACTTTCGCCAGCTGCTGGCCAGCTTCGATCAGACAGAGCTCGATCTGCTGCTGGTAGAGGGGTTCAAGCACGAACACTTCCCGAAAATCGAGCTGCACCGCGCCGAAATTGGCAAGCCACTGCTCTTCCCCGAAGACAGCGACATCATCGCGCTGGCCAGCGATCAGCCCCAACAGAGTGGCGAACAACAGCAGACAAGCCTGCCCTACCTCGATATCAACGATCTGGCGGCCATTGCCGACTTCGTCTGCCGCTGGCTTGACGGCTGCCAGAGCAAGGAGCCGGAGGCGGGCAAGGGCTTTCTCTCGGTCGAGGCGGCCCGCAACGCCATTCTGGCGGCCCTCACCCCGAGCACGGCCTGCAGCGACAAACCGTTGGCCCAATGCCACGGCGCCGTGCTGGCCGCCGATCTGATCAGTCCCATCAATGTGCCGCCCCACGCCAACTCGGCGATGGATGGCATTGGCCTTCGCAGCGACGATCTCGCCGCCGGCCACTGGCAACTGGTGGGGGAAGTGCTGGCGGGCCAGCAGCGCCACGAGCCTGTGCTGGCCGGTCAGGCGGTGCAGATCATGACCGGCGCCCCGCTCCCCCCCGGCGTCGATACCGTGGTGATGCGGGAAGAGACGCTGATTGAAGGTGAGTGGGTCACGGTCACCGCACCGATCCGGGCGGGGCAGAATGTGCGCCTCGCCGGGGAAGACCTCGCCAAAGGCGCGGTCGCCATCCCGGCCGGTACCTGGCTGGGTGCCCCCCAGCTGGGGCTGGCGGCATCACTCGGTCAAGCATCGCTCTGCGTGCGCACCCCGCTGAAAGTGGCGCTGTTCAGTACCGGCGACGAGGTGCAGGCGCCGGGCGAGCAGCTCGCCCCCGGCCATATCTTCGACAGCAATCGCTTCACCCTGATGGCCCTTATCCGTGCCGCCGGTTGCGAGGTGATGGACCTTGGCATCATTCCCGATGACAAGACCATTCTGCGCCAGCAGCTGGAGCAGGCCGCCGCCAGCGCCGATCTGGTGTTGAGCTCCGGCGGGGTCTCGATAGGCAACGCCGACTTTATCAAACTGGTGCTGGCAGAGCTCGGCCAGATCGATTTCTGGCGCATCCAGATGCGCCCGGGCCGCCCGCTCGCCTTTGGCAAGCTGGGGCAGACCCCCTTCTTCGGCCTGCCGGGCAATCCGGTGGCGGCGATGATCTGCGTGCTGCAGTTTGTCGAGCCTGCTATCGCCCGCTTGCAAGGCAAGCGGTGGCAGCCGCTGCGCCTCTCGGCACTGGCTGACGAGCAGATGAAGAGCCGCCCGGGGCGCACCGAGTTTCTGCGCGGCATCTTCCATCAGGACCGTAACGGCCAGCTGCGGGTGCGCACCACAGGGCCACAGGGCTCGGGCATTCTCAGCTCCATGGCCGATGCCAACTGCCTGATCGAAATCGTACCGGATCAACCCGGGATCGCCGTTGGCGAGCGGGTCTGGATCCACCCCCTGCAGGGACGACTGGCCTAAATCCCGACGGGGCGTCGGCCGGATGCACGGCGCCCCGTCCCCCACCTGACAGGAGGCAGACCGTGCGTCTTGATGCCCCCCTCTCCCGACTCGATCTGCTGGTCTATGGCCGCTACCGGATCGTCCATGGCCTGCGCATTGCGCTCGCCTTTATGCTCACCTTTCTGCTGACCCGCGAGCTGAAACTGCCGGAGAGCACCTGGCCGCTGATAACCTTGGTGGTGGTGATGGGCCCCATCTCGTTTTGGGGCAATGTGCTCTCCCGCGCCCTGCAGCGGGTGGTGGGCACCATCTTCGGCGCCAGTTGCGGGGTGGTGGCGCTCTATCTCGAGATCTACTCCCTGCCACTCACCCTGATCTGGTGCGGATGCATCATGTTCCTCTGCGGCTATCTGGCCCTCGGCAAGCGCCCCTATGTGGGGCTGCTGATCGGCATCACCCTGGGAGTCACCATGGGGGCCATGCCGGGGGACATAGAGACGGCGCTGTGGCGCAGTGCCGACGTGATACTGGGCTCCCTGCTGGCGCTGCTCTTTTGCAGCATCTACCCCCAGCGGGCCTACAGCCACTGGCGGCTGCAACTGCACCAGATCCTGCAGCAGTCGGGGCGGCTCTATCACACCCACCTCTCCCCCAATGTGCTGGAGCGCCCGCGCCTCAAGCACAATCTCTCCCAACTGCTGGCCCAAACCGGCAAACTGCGGGCCCTGCTGGCCCCGGCGGCCAAGGAGACGCGCCACAGCGTCGCCCTGTTTGATGCGGTGCAGGTCACCATGCGCAACACCCTCTGCACTCTTGAGATGCTGGCCAACACCTACTGGAACGATCGGGAGAGCCACTTCCTGATGCAGAGCACGGCTGCGCTGCAAGCCTGCCATCTGGCCACCGAGGAGGCGATCAACCAGCTTGCCCTGATGATGCAAACCGGTGACGGGCGTGGCGCGGATGCCGCCATCGCCCGCCTGCACGAGGTGGCGACCCAGGTATCGCTGCCGCCCAACGCAGAGGCCGCCATCAATGGTTACCTCTGGCTCAACGTCCAGCTGACCGAGCAGCTCACCCACCTGCGCCGCCTGCTGGGGCTGATCCTCACCCCGCCCCATCGCAAGCAGCCCGACTAGACCCAATGCAAAACGCCCCGCAGTGGCGGGGCGTTTTGCTGTCTGATTGGCCGCTTGGGCCATGAAGGCTGCAAATCTTAACTGGCATTGGCCAACGGCTGCTCGGTGGTGAGGTAGAGGGAGAAATCCTGAATACCCGCCTGCAGGGCGGCAAAACAGTCGGGGTCTATAGCGGTGCCCAGATTCTCCGCCATCATCTCCAGCGCCTGCGGCACAGGGATGGCGCCGCGATAGGGGCGCTTGGCGGTGATGGCATCGAAGATGTCGGCTGTGGTAATGATGCGCGTCTCAAGGGTAATCTCGTTCCCCTTCAGCCCCTTGGGGTAGCCCTTGCCATCGAGCCGCTCATGGTGGGCGCCCGCCACTTGTGCCAGCTCCTCGAAGGCGCCGATACGGCTCAGGATCTCCTCGGTATAGGCGGCATGCATCTGCACCGCCGCCCACTCCTGCGCATCGAGTTTGCCCGGCTTGTCGAGAATGGCGTTGCTCACCCCGAGCTTGCCCACATCATGGAGCAAGGCGCCCCGCTTGAGCCAGCGTCGACGCGACTCGGACAACCCCATCTGGGTGGCAAGAATGTCGGTATAGAGCGCAACCCTGCCGCTGTGACCGGCGGTGTAGGGACTTTTGGAGTCCACCACCTGCCCGAAGGCCGCCGCGATTTCGTCCAAATAATCCTCATCCAGCGCTACCTCCCCTTGCCCGGCCGGGTGGACCAGCACCCACTCGGTCAGTCGGGGATCGGCCAGTCCTTGCCAGAACTCTTCGTCGGCCAGCGCTTCAAATTCCCGAACCAGTGCCGGATCAAACCAGCTGCCGCTGCGCTCGCGCAGCTCCTTGAGCGCCGCATCCGGGCCTGCGGCCGCGTGAAATACATCCACCACCTGACAGAGCAGGGCAATGCGCGAGAAGAGCGGGATCGCCTCACCAGCCAGTTGCAGGGGCCGACCTTTGCCATTCCAGTGTTCATCGAGGGAGAGAATGCCATCAGCCACCTCGTCACTGAAACGCAGCTGGCGAGCGATATCCGCCCCCCGATGACAGCGGGTCTGGATCAGTTCGTTGGCAATCTGGTCACCGTTGCGAAAGATATGAAACAGGCTGCGAAAACGTCCCAGCAGATCCGCCTGCAAGCCGGTGTGGCCCAGCACAAAGTTGACTACCTCGGAGAGGGAGCCATCCACCAGTTTGAAATCGCGTTTGAAGTGAAGATCGTCGGTGAGATAGAGCTCGCAGATGCGGGCGGCATTGCTGCTGCACCCAAGATCCTTAAGCAGGAGCGTGTAGTAGAGGTCATGGCGCAGCCGGGCGTCCAGTCCCAGCCGCTCCCCCAGACGGGAACCTATCCAGCAGCAGCGAATGCAGTGTCCTCTTGGTTGCCCCTCGGTCATATCGAGCGCATGACTGAGGGAACCAATCAACTCCGCCAATCGCAATCCATTCACCGTCATAGTCTACTCCCTTAGACATCATGGCGATTTTGCCAGCAGATTAGGTATACCCCATCTGAAGCTGGATCGATCTGGATTCAGTTGAATTTAGGCAGCAGCCTTGCCCTGATTCGCCCGCTCTTCCAGTTCTGCGCGGCTCAGGGTAGAGACAAAGCGGCCATCGAAGTAGATATCCATCAACTCGCCACGCTTCTCGCCACGCATCATGCTGCGGCGACCATCCAGATAGTGCACCTCCATCTGGGCTGTATGCTCGTCCGGGTAGCTGATCTCTACCTCGCGCACCCCTTGTGGCAGCATGGCCAGCGGCACCGTCTTGAGGGCCGGATCCAGATGCTGGTTCACCTTGATCACCGGATTGGCTTTCATGTCCACCACAGCCGGAGATTTGCCGGTGATGGGGTTCTTGCCAGACCAGAACTCGATGGTATTGAACACAAACAGGTCAGCGGTCGCGGCCAGACCGTAGACAGGGGAGAGCAGCATAAAGACCCCGGCACGAGCGTAGCGGTTATCCACCACGCTCAGGTTGCCCTTGGTGACCATGCCGGAAAGCCCCATCTGCCCCATACAGCCGCCCAGACCCATGCTCGCGACCATAACCAGCAGGGCCATTGCCCGCCCCTTCTGTTGTAATGCCATCGTGTTCTGTTCCTGCTCTGAAATAAATGAGGCGGCAAGCCTAATCAAGGGGCCAGAAGAGGACAATTCACAATGGCGGGACGATACAGGAGGGGTTCAGATTGGGGCACTGACTGCTCAAATATGAGTCAATGCCCCGGCATGACAGGAAGTCAGGGGGCTCAGATTGCCAGATCAGAGACGGTGCTGGAGACGTTGTTCGCCTCCCGGCGGATGTCGCTCATCACCTCATTCACCTCGCCCACCTGCTGCTTGCCCAGCTCGGCGCTGCTGGCGACGTCAGACATCTCGGAGGTGACCTTGGCGGTCAGCTCCCGGTTGTTCTGTACCACCTTGGCGATCTCGTCGGTAGAGAGGGAAGTACGGGCCGCCAGCTGGCGAACCTCGTCGGCCACCACCGCAAACCCACGACCCTGATCCCCGGCCCGGGCTGCTTCGATGGCCGCGTTGAGGGCCAGCAGATTGGTCTGGTCGGCGATGCTGCTGATGGTGGAGACGATCGCCTCGATACTGCGCGACTGCTCGTTGAGCTGATTGATAAGGCCGATACTGTGAGTCAGCTGGCTGGCAATCAGGCTGGAGGTATCGACCACCGAGGAGAGCAGACCCGCGCCACGCTCGGCGCAGTTCAGGGTCTCCCGGGCCGCATCGTGGGCCAACATGGCCGCTTCCCGCACCGCATCGCTCTTGTTGATCCGCTCGGTGATGTCGCTGGCGAACTTGATCACCTTCACCACCTTGCGATGCTCATCAAGGATCGGGTTGTAGGTCGCCTCCAGCCACACCTTGCTACCGTGACTGTTCTGACGACAGAAGAGACCGGACTTGAACTGACCACGGCCCAGCTCATCCCAGAAGTGGGGCTGGTCTCGATAGAACTGATCGTCGCAGAAGATGCGGTGATGCTTGCCCTGCACCTGCGCCAGGGTATAGCCCATGGTATGGAGGAAATTGCCATTCGCAGCAATCACCTCCCCGCCGGGGGTGAACTCGATGACCGCCAGCGACCGATCCAGCGCCGTCACCACCGCCTGCTGGCTGAGCAGTTGCAGGTGGTGCTCGGTAATATCGGCCGCGATCTTGATCACCTTGGTCACCACGCCCCGCAACTTGACCGGAAAATAGGTCGCTTCCAGCCAGATCGCCTCGCCCCGTTTGTTGAAGCGCTGGAACACCCCGGTACGGGAGCGCCCCTGCTTCAGGTCCGCCCAAAACTGCTGATAGTCGCTGCTCTGGGCATAGAGCTTGTCGCAGAAGATACGGTGATGCTGGCCGATAACCTCGGGCGCACTGAAGCCCACCACGTTGAGAAAGAGATCATTGGCGGCCAGCACAGTGCCATCCGGCATAAAGGTGATGGTCGCCACGCTGCCGTGCACTGCGTCAAAAAATCCCTGCTGTTCCAGAAGTTGATCCTGGCACTGCTGCAACTCGGCTTTCAGTTTGCTATTGAACATCGAAACGTATCCTCCAGACTGGCACCCACCATGGCCAAACCACGCAGTGGATCAATAAGATAATGGTGGCGTGCTCCATCAGCATAGTTGGCGGCGTTGCCGCGATCCCATCTGACGCCATATTTATTGCTGTAAATCAAATTCACCGACCAAACGCCACTCATGCAGAGCTGCAACCCTTATTCCACCGCCGGTTGCCACTCCAGATAGGCCGGATTGACGACAAAGCCGATCCGCTCATAGAGGGGACGCCCCTGCTCACTGGCATGGAGCCACACCTTGCCCAGCTGACGCGCTCTGGCAAAGGCAGTTATGGCATCAAGCAGCGCCGTGGCGATCCCCTGCTGGCGCCATTGCGGCCGCGTATACATATTGAGCAGGTACCCCTCCATCCCCGCCAGATTGCCGGGATAGGGTGGCCGTTCAAATAATGCCAGCGTCCCTGCCGCCACGATCTGTTTGCCGCCCTCCTGCGTATCGGCCTCAGCCAGCCAGGATAAAGCACTCTCTTCACTCATCGCCCGGGTAAAGTAGTCAAGGGTGGCCTGCCACAAGGCCGGGTCTGCCTGCGGCGTCACCAGCTCACCGACCTCACAAAACAGCTCCATGCGCAGCGCCACCAGTGCGGGAATATCTGCGGCCCTTGCCTGACGAATAATCATTGGCTGCTCCTTTTCTCTCATGGGAAATTTCGCCGGCCGTCATTATGACAAAGAGCGCCTTGTGGCGCTCTTTGTCATTGGGGAAATCACTGATAAATCAATGGCTGCGACGTGTCAGCCAGTGATCCAGGCTCAGCACCCCGCCGCCCCAGATGATCAGGGTCAGCAGCATCCAGCCCCACAGCTGGTGATCGTAAAAGCCACCCGCCCAGAGGGTCGGGTAGGAGATCACCGCCATGATATTGAAGCCAAACAGCAGCAAGGCGGCCGGGCGAGTAAAAAGCCCCGCCAGCAGGAAGAGCGGCAACAGCAGCTCGGTCGCCGTACCCAGATAAGCAGCCCACAACCAGGGCAGCAGGGGCACCTGATACTCGGATTCAAACAGATAGAGGGTGGAATCCCACGCCGTCAGCTTGAGCCAGCCTGAAGTGATAAAAACCGACGCGACCCAAAGCCGCGCCAGCAACAGCACACCGGTACTGCTCCAGCGCGGCAAATCACCACTTGAGCTGGCCAGCGCCAGCCATTTGTTTGCCATCATGGCATTACCTCCATATCCACCAGCAGACCAAGGGTTATCAGGCGAGCGAGATGTTCACTGGCCGCAGGGTCGGCCGCAAGCAGATCGACCAGCGCCGTACCGGCGAGACATCCCTGTAGCAGCGCCCACTCACCAGCCGTCAGGGGCAAGGGTGCAACCCGGCAATCCGGCTGTTTCTTCAATGCCAACCAGACGGGGGCATCAAGCACCTCCACCGCTTCGCCACCGTGCAGCGCCATCTGCCACAGGGCCAGCACCGGATAATCGCTGGCAACCAGCAGCAGATCAGTGGCTGGCAAGAGTCGCAGCCGCTCCCATTGTTGCGGCGATAATGCGGCCAGACGCTCGGCTGGCCAGCAGCGTGATTCCAGCGGCAGCAGACTGGCACGCTCAAGCTGCCATTCGAACTGCGCCAGCGCCTCCAGCCAGGGCAGTCCGGTTGTAGTCGGCAAGCGGGCCAACCATTGACCAAACCCGGCGCCATAGTGCATGACGCTCCCTTCCCTGAGCGGCTCGGCCAATACGAAGCTACGGGCCGCCGCTGCAAAAAAGTCATCCCCGACCATAGCCTTGACGGCGGGATAACTGCTCGCCAGCACCTCGCCAAGGCTCAGGATGAAGTGGTTGCGATAGACCTGCAGCACAGATTCGGCAGAAAAGAGCCGGGCGCTGATGTGAGGGGCAATGGCGTCAGGCGCCCCCAGCAGACCATCGGCAAAGTGCTGTTGCAGCTGTGCCAGTTCAGCCATGGGCCACCTCCCGTGGTGCACTCATGGCACGCGCCTCATCCAGAATGGCGCCGGCCTGCGCCGCCTCTGCCAGCAAGACCGGCAGCGGCGGGATCTCGAGGTCCCACTCAATCAGGGTGGGAATGGCCTGCTTGCGGCAGATCTGGCGATAGAGTTCCCAGACCGGCTCCACCACAGGGGCGCTGTGGGTGTCGATATAGAGGGAGCCTTCCGGCAGCTGCTTCTCGGTATAACCGGCCAGATGGATCTCCCCGACGGTGGCGAGATCGATCGCCGCCAGATACTCATCGCAAGAGAAACCGTGATTGAAGGCACTGACATAGAGATTGTTGAGGTCGAGCAGGATGCCGCACTCGCTGCGCTGCTGCAGCTCGGCCAGAAATTCCCACTCGCTCATCTCCCCGGGCAGTTGCAGATAGGAGGAGGGATTTTCAATCAACATGCGGCAACCCAGGGTCTGTTGTACCTGCTGGATCTTGTCGCTCATGTTGCGCAGGGAGGCGCGGGTATAGGGCACCGGCAGCAGATCGTTGAAGTAACGCCCGCCAATGCTGCCCCAGCTGAGATGTTCGGAGATCCGTACCGGTTTGATCGCCGCGGCCAGTGTCGACAACTGCTGCAGATGGTGCGCATCGAGCGGGTCGGCAGAACCGAGGGACATGCCAACGCCGTGAAGACTTACGGGGTAGTGCTGCGCCAGTTCGGCGAGCACCTGAAAACCGTGGCTGTGCCGTTCGAAGTAATTTTCACTATGCACATCCAGCCAACCGACTGCCGGCAGGGTTTGCCGGATCTCATCGTAATGGGGAGTGCGTAATCCGATACCAATCAAAGGGTTCATCGCAAGACTCGCTTTCGCCAATCAGAGAAGATGCAGGGGGCGACCCGTTGGCCATCCCCTGCCCGATGTCTCTTACTTGGGTTGCAGCGAACCGCCGACCAGCTTCTCGCACAGCCCTTTGGGCATCACCACAAAGGCATCACCCTGAGCATCTTCCTTGGCAGTACCGGCGCAGGAGCTGCTCTTGGTCGCACAGTCATTTTTGCTGGCCTTGACCACGCCGTAGCACTTCTCCTTTTCATCGGCAGCCATGGCTGGTGCCGCGATAAATTGGGCGCCCAGCGCCAGCAGACCGGTCATGGCGGAGGCGATAGCAGTGCTTTTTTTAACATTCATGTTCATGTTCCTTTTGATGTCGTTGGATGTTGCTGATATCCCCGATTTGTCGCAACCGGGTACCTGCAATAGAACCGGCAAACGGGATATTCCCTTTCAAAAAAAACACAAAAAGAGTTAAAAAATCCAAAGACAGACACTCAATCAATTGATTTTAAACAGCTATTTCATCATTGAAAATTTCTCGACGACCACCCATTAATGAACGAGGAAAGTGCCATATGGTGCTTTCATCCCGTTAATCTTCTTCACTGCTTCCATCAAAAGAGATGCGTCAGACATAAAAAAACCCCGCCAACTGGCAGGGCTGGATGCAACTTTAAAGAAACAAGAAATAAACAATCTGAGTAGTGTTGGGAGGCAGGAGTTGCGGCAAACAGATAAAAAAAGAGACAGCTTTGGCTGTCTCTTTTTGCACATGGTGCGAATGGGGTTTAGTAGAAGATCCGCTCGCCACGCTCGCTCATTTTGAGCCACACCGGTTTGGTGCTGGTTTTGTTCCAGATCCGGTGCAGATAGCTGTAGAAGCGGGCACGATCGCTGCGAAACAGCATCACGGGGAAAGCCAGAATGCCCACCAGCAATACATAAATGCGACGAAGAATAATCTGAGTCAGGGAAAAGGGATGAAACATGATGTAACTCCTTACTGGTAAGACCACTGAGCAAAGATTACCCCACTCCATGTAGGATTACTACATCACCAACGCATTTTTTTATAAAAAAATGGTGAAAAACGGGAAATACTGAAAACGGGTTACGTCATTAACCAACAGTTAACAAACTTGCGAAAATCGTGCGCTTTGCCACAGTTATCAGGGGAAAAACATGCAGTAGGGAGACACGCATGAAACTGCCGGAAGTGGCACTGCTGGTGCTGATGGTTGCCCTGACACGGGCACAACTGGAGGAGTGGCAACTGAATCGGGAAGATGCCATCGTGCTGGCCGAACGGGGCGTGCCCACCGTCAGCCTGTGGCAATGCGGCACACTGAAGCAACGGATTGCGGATCTCAACCAGCACAGTGCCGAGGTGCAGTTTCAATATCGGGGGCAAAACATGGCGGATGTGAGCCACTATCTCGAGCGCGAGTGGAAACAGGCTGGCTGCGAACAGTTACTGGTGCAGCAAGGATACTGACCAAAAGAGTGATGAATCAGGGAAAAGAGAGATAGAGAAGATGGAGGCACGTTCCGGAGTCGAACCGGACTAAACGGATTTGCAATCCGCTGCATAACCGCTTTGCTAACGCGCCATGCTAACAAGACTGATTGTCTTGAAAGTGGGTTCCATCGTTGGTGCGATGGAAAATTGGAGCGGGAAACGAGACTCGAACTCGCGACCCCGACCTTGGCAAGGTCGTGCTCTACCAACTGAGCTATTCCCGCGTTACTGCTTTCGTGCCAGTTGCCTGACAACGAGGCGCATTATACGTACCACGAGCGCCAGCACAACCCCTTTTTCGCAATTTAAGCCCTGATGCAGACTGTTTGCTCAGGGTTTAAACGCCTTGCTGCATTTTTCTCCAGCCAGCTGTGACCCACCAAGCGAATTTGGGATAAAGTCGTTGAAATGATTACGCTTTCGTTCGAGACTTGAGCGGCTTAATAACCGGATTCTCAATTGAAAATCACAAGATGAAATGGATCTTCACGCTTCGTGGGCTCAGGCCGCAGTTAATGCTGGCTTTTTTCATGTTGGGCATGGTGCCCTTTTTGGTCATCACCCTCTTCTTCCTATACAGCCACGGCAAGGATCTCACCACCCAGACCTCCAACCACCTGGTCTCCGTTCGTAATATCAAGAAGAGTCAGCTCGAGGATTACTTCAACAACCTCAAAGAGCAGATCATCAACTTCTCCCAGCAGGATTTCGCCGGCAACAGTATCGGCCGTTTCTATGGCTTTACCGGCGCCTTCGAGAAGTTGGGCACCACACCGCAGGAGGCCCGCAGCCGTGCTCAGGCCCGCTATCTGCCCGGCTCCTGGGATCAACTGCGCAAACCGGACAGTCAGGTGGAGATCGAACCCTCCATCACGGCGCTTATCCTCGCCGACGAGATGTATGGCCGGGTGCACCAGCGCTTTCATCGCGGCTATGCCGACATGGTGCGCAAGTCCAACTACAGCGACATCTTTCTGGTGGACCTCAACGGTGATGTGGTCTATTCGGTCACCAAGCACCCTAACTTTGCCACCAATCTGCTCTCAGGACCTTATCAGGGCAGTGGCTTGGGCCAGACCTTCGCCAAGATCAAACGCCGTCTTGATGGCGGCCAGAAGCCGCAGCAGATCTTCGAATTCACCGATTTTGGCCGCAACGAGCTGACCGGGCAGGTGGTCGCCTACATGGCGGCGCCCGTGATGCAGTACGACTATGTGCGCGGTGTGGTGATTTTCGAGCTGCTGCCGGACAAGCTCAACCAGATCATGGCGGAGCGGGAGGGGCTGGGCGAGACCGGCGAAACCATCCTGATCGGCCCCGACAAGCGGATGCGCGCCGATGCCTGGCTGGCACCGGAGTTCAGCGTCGAGAACAGCTTCAGCCCCAACTTCCGTCCACTGCAAACGCCCCTCATCACCAAGACGCTCTCCGGCGAGCAGGGGGTCGGGCTGTTCCACTCCTATCAGGATGACGAGGTGCTGGCCGCCTACACCCAGGTGAAGGTGTTCGATACCGAGTGGGCCTTTATTGCCGAGGTCTCCACCCGGGAAGCCTATGCCCCGATCCGCCAGCTGGAAACTCTGGTAATTGTGCTGGGTGCTGGTTCGGTACTGCTGCTGATCCTCTTCTCCCGCTGGCTCTCCCACTCCATCACGGCGCCGCTGCGCTCCCTGACCGAAGCGGCCGAGCAGGTGGCCGACGGCGCGCTGGATCACCCCATCGCCATCGAGCGCACCGGCGATGATATTGACCGGCTGGCCGAAGCGTTTCGCCATATGCAGCGCTCGGTGAAGGACAAGATCGAACTGATCGAACAGCAGACCCAGGAGCTGCAACAGCAGGTCAAGCTGACCCACAAGCAGAACCTCAGCCTGCAGCAGGCGGACAAGCTCAAGGATGAACTGCTGGCCAACACCTCCCACGAGCTGCGCACCCCCATTCACGGCATCAAGGGGATGGCCGAGTCGATGCTCGCCAGCCAGCAGGATTTGACCGAAGGGCAACAAAAGCAGCTCGGGCTCATCATCAAAAGCGCAGACGGCCTGGCCCGTCTGGTGGACGATCTGCTCGACTACCATCAGATGCGCTACGGCCAGCTGGAGATCCACTCCCAGCCCGTCTCATCAAAAGGGGTTATCCGGCTGGTGCTGGATCTCTGCCAGCATCTGGTGCAGGCCAAACCCCTCACCCTGGTGGATATCAGCCCGGCCGAACTGCCGCCGGTGCTGGCCGATGAGCAGCGGCTCGAACAGGTGCTCTACAACCTGGTGGGCAACGCCATCAAGTACACGCCGCAGGGCAAGGTGGTGCTCAGTGCCATCGTCGAGAACAACTTCCTGCGCATCAAGGTCACCGACACCGGCATCGGCATTGCCCCCGACCATCTGGAACATATCTTCGAACCGCTGGTGCAGATGAGCCCGGAGGTAAGCAAGCAGGGGGCCGGCCTTGGCCTCTCCATCACCCGCCAGCTGGTGCACCTGATGGGGGGCGAGCTGTTTGTCGAGAGCGAGCCGAGCGTCGGCTCTACCTTCGCCTTTACCCTGCCCCTTGCCACCGGCAAAGCGGCCTATCTGACTCTCGACAGCCGCCAGATCGAACATCAGCTGGTGCGCCAGCAACCGCTGATCCTGCCGGACTGGGAGAGCGACGATCTGCCCCCTCCCCCCGAGGATGCGCCGCTCATTCTGGTGGTGGATGACGAGCCCATCAACCTGCACATCCTGCGCCATCTGCTGCAGCCCTGCGGCTACCGCATCCTGCCCAGCAGTGACGGCCACGATGCGCTGGCCAAGCTGGCCGAGGAGCCGGTGGACCTCATCCTGCTCGATGTGATGATGCCGACCCTTTCCGGTTTTGACGTCTGCCGCCGCCTGCGCCAGCAGCACCCGAAAGATATGCTGCCGGTGCTGCTGCTCACCGCCCTTAACCAACCCAAGGATATCGAGGAGGGCTTCGGGGCCGGTGCCAACGACTATCTGGTCAAACCCTTCTGCAAGGAGGAGCTGTTTGCCCGGGTCAAGGCACTGCTGGAGGCCAAGGCCGGACGTGCCTCGCTGGTAGAGAACCGGCTATTGAAGCAGGAGATCGAACATCGCCTCACCCTGCAGGATCGACTGCATCAGGATCAGCAGCGCCTGCTGGCCCTGCTCGGTGAAGGGGCCGACCCCATGCTCTTTATCGACGAGCAGGGCACTGTGCTGTTTGCCTCCCGGGTGATGGCACGCCTGCTGGGGCAGGAGCCGGAAGCCATGGAGGGGCAGCCCCTCAATGAGTGGCTCGCCACCCCGCTGCAACAGCAGTGGCCCGACCTTGCCAGCGAGCGGGAACACAATCTGGAGTTTCTGGTGGCCGGGCAAAAAGATGTGCTCAACGCCCGTGCCCTGCCCATCGCGCTCGGAGGACAGGCCGCTTTCGCCCTCACTCTGAGTACCGAGCTGCGTCAGGATGAGAACCGGGTAATGGCGCTGGAGAACGCCCTCAAGAACCTCTCGCGGCAAGCCATCATCGAAGATGAACAGCTGCTGGGCGAGCTGAGCCGCCTGGGTGGCGAGTTCCGTTCGCTGGCCGACGACCTCATTCGCCAGCAGGATGACGAGCCGCTACGCCGTGCGCTGGTAGAGACCATGCAGCTCACCCTGGATGCCTGGCAGCAGGGGACCGGCAAGGGCAAAATCGTGCTGGCGGAGAAGAGCAAGCTGTGGCGGGTCTATATGGACAGATCCAGCCCGCAGACCCGCACCCTCGACAAATACCTGAGTCTGGACACCCTGCCCAAGTCGCCACGCTGGAAAACGGTCGTGGCCACCACCGAGTATGTGCTGGGCCACTGCCCGCTCAATGACCACCAGCGCCAGCAGTTGCAGCACAGCGCCCAGACCCTGCGTCAACTCGCCAACCGCAAGCCGTGACACGGTGCCCTAAACGGGCGCCGGATCACAATTGGCAATCTGGTTTCTTTTTATGCAAAACAAAGCCCCGCACAACCCCGAAACCGAGAGCAGATCCAATTCACAAATTTGTCATATACGCCATTTTCACAGCCACTTTTTACGCGAAAGCAAATAACGCAAAGTTATGATTTTAAAAAGATAAAAATCGATTTTGACGAGATTGACGTAACACCGTCAATTTTTACGAAAACAACGAAATCAATAGTTGTTGTTTTCCTGTTAATTCTGGTTTGCTTAGGGCGTTGGAAAACAGAACGACAAAGGTTAGACACCTGACCAACACAGAGGGCCGATTTCATCAGCATGCGAAACCGGTGCTCACACAAAACAAGGCGAACCCTCGGGAATGCCAAAAAATAAGAAAGGAAAACATATGCTTGCCAAAGTATCCAAAATCTCTACCGCTGTAATGCTGGGAACCATGATGCTTGCCGGTGCCGCCGGTAACGCCATGGCCGCAGAAAACAAAACCGTGCTGACCATGGTCGCACAGCAGGAAACCGCCTGGGTCAAGAACTTCAACCCCTTCCTGCAAGCGGGCTTGCTGCACACCACCCGTCACTTCATCTATGAGCCGCTGGTGATCTTCAACGATATGCAAGGGGGTAAACCCGTCTATCGTCTGGCCACCAACTATGCGTTCAGCGATGACCTGAAATCCGTCACCTTCGATCTGCGTGACGGCGTGAAGTGGTCTGACGGCGAAGCCTTTGATGCCGATGACATCATCTTCTCTTTCAATCTGGTCAAGGCCAACAAGGCGCTGGATGAGCGCTCAATCTGGACCCAGATCAAGAGCGTCGAGAAGCTGGCCCCCAACAAGGTCAAATTCGACCTGACCGAGGTCAACACCAACGTGGTGAACGATCTGGTGCTGGTACCTATCGTGCCGGAGCATCAGTGGAAATCGGTGAAAGATCCGGTTGCCTTCACCAACGACAAGCCGGTTGGTACTGGCCCCTTCACCGAAGTGGACAACTTCTCCGCCCAGCTCTATACCCAGTGCCGCAACCCGCACTACTGGGATAACGCCAACCTCGCCATCGACTGTATCCGCATGCCGCAGATGGCCACCAACGACCAGGTGCTGGCTGCTGTCATGAAAGGTGACATCGACTGGTTCGGCTCCTTCGTACCGGATATCGAGCGCCTCTACGTCGGCAACGATCCGAAGAACAATAAATACTGGTTCCCGGCCTCCGGTACCGTGGCGTTCAACGTCAACTTCCAGACCAAGAACCCGGGCAATAACGAAGCCTTCAACGACATCAACTTCCGCCGCGCCTTCTCCATGGCGATGGACCGCCAGTCCATGGTGGATATCGCGGGCTACGGCTACCCCACCGTCAACGAGTACCCGTCAGGTCTGGGCAAAGCCTTTGACTCCTGGAACAACCCGGAAGTGGACAAGAAGTACGGCAAGTACAACAAGTTCGATCTGGAAGGGGCCAAGGCCCTGCTGAAAGAGGCAGGCTACAAGGATTGTGACGGCGACAAGTTCCTCGACACCCCGAGCTGCAAAAAGATCGAGTTCAAGGTACTGGTACCGAATGGCTGGACCGACTGGGTCAACACTGTTCAGATTGGTGTAGAAGGGCTGCAGGCGCTGGGCCTGAACGCCAAGACCGCTACCCCGGAAGCAACCGTCTGGACCGAGAACCTGATCACCGGTGACTTCGATGTCGCCCTGCAGGGTTACTTTGCCGGTGCCAACCCGCACAAGTACTTCGAGACTGCGTTCCACTCCCGCAACATGGGCGACCGTGGCAACCGCTTCGCCGCGCCCCGTTACAAGGATCCCGAACTCGACAAGCTGATCGATGACTTCACCCAGACCGCCGATGCGGCCAAGCAGAAGGAGATCATGTTCGCCATCCAGGATCGTGTTGGTGCCAACCAGACCATCATTCCGGTCTTCAACAACCCGACCTGGTATGAGTACAGCACCAAGCGCTTCAACGGCTGGTTCAGTGCTGATAACCCGGTAGCCAAACCTCAGCTCCACCCGGACACCCCTGAGCGTCTGCTGCACGTGTTGTCCCTCAAGCCAAACAGCTAAACAATCCCGGCCCCCTGCGGGGGGCCATCTTCCCCGTTAATCCCCTTCTTGCCCGACTTTGCCGGGGTTGGGGTAGCTATACCCGACGCGGGGCAGACTTGCAGTAAAAGGTACTATCATGGGATTCATACTGAGACGCTTTTCCTTCTACCTGGTTGCCTTTCTGGTAGCCGCCACCATCAACTTCCTGTTACCCCGTGCCATGCCAGGGGATCCTGTCTCCGTGATGTTTGCCCGCGCTGGCGCCATGATGGAACCCGCCGCTCTGGAAGCCCTCAAAGCCACCTTCGGCTTTGTCGATGGCCCCATCGGCACCCAGTTTCTCACCTATGTGAAGAGTGCTTCACCTGGGATCTCGGCACCTCGGTGCGCTTCTACCCGCAGCAGGTCTCTGACGTGCTGGGCCGTGCCATCGGCTGGACCCTGTTTCTGGTCGGCACCTCCACCATCCTGAGCTTCTCCCTCGGTTCCATCGTCGGCATCTTCGCCGCCTGGTATCGCGGCGGCCGGATGGACAGCATTCTCTCCCCGCTCACCCTGGTGATGCAGGCGATTCCGCCTGTGGTGGTCTCCCTGCTCGCCCTGTTCCTGTTCGGGGTCAGCCTCGAGTGGCTGCCCATCGGCTACGCCTACAGCCCGGAGATCAAGGCTGACTGGGGCTGGGAGCACATCAAGAGCATCATGACCCACGCCATCATGCCGGTGCTGACCCTGGCCGTGGTACAGGTGGGGGGCTTTCTTATCACCATGCGCAACAACATGATCAACCTGCTGGGCGAGGATTACATCACCATGGCCAAGGCCAAGGGGCTCTCCAACAACCGGGTGATCTTCAACTACGGCGCCCGCAACGCCATTCTGCCCAGCGTCACCGCCCTCTCCATGGCGCTCGGCTTCGTTATCGGTGGCTCCCTCATCACCGAGGTGATCTTCAACTATCCCGGCCTGGGCCTGACCCTCTATCAGGGCATTCTGGCCCGCGACTACCCGCTCATTCAGGGGCAGTTGCTCATCATGACCATCACCATGCTCAGCTTCAACTTCCTGGCCGACGTGCTCTACGTCTTCCTGGATCCCCGTCTGCGTACAGGAGGCAAATAAGATGCGTATGCCGACCATTCTCAAAATCCTGCTGGGCAACAAGAAGGCTGCCTGTGGCCTCGCCATCGTGGTTGCCTTCGTACTGATGGCCCTCTTTGCCCCCATTCTGGCCAGCAACGAGCCGACCAAACGGGTGGCTCGCCCGCACCAGCCGCCCAGTGCCGAGTTCGTGATGGGTTCCACCCGCATGGGCCACGACATCTGGGCCCAGTTCACCAACGGCGCCCGTATCTCGCTGCTGGTGGGCTTCAGCGCCGGTCTGCTGGTCTGCACCCTGGCCGTCGCCATCGGCATCACTGCCGGTTACTTCGGCGGTCTGGTGGATGAGTGCCTCACCTTCCTGATGAACGTGGTGCTGGTGATCCCCAACCTCCCCTTGCTACTGGTGCTGGCGAGCTTTATCGGGGAGGCGTCACCGGCGGTGATTGCCGTGATAATAGGGTTGACCTCGTGGGCCTATGGCGCGCGGGTCATCCGTGCCCAGACCCTGGCCCTGCGCGAGAAGGAGTTCGTCATCGCCGCCGAAGTGCTGGGCGAGCCGGCCTGGCGCATCATTCTGGTGGAGATCCTGCCCAACCTCATCTCCATCATCGGGGTGAGCTTCATCGGCTCCATCATCTACGCCATCGTCACCGAAGCTACCCTGGAGTTCCTCGGCCTCGGCGACCCGACCGTGGTGAGCTGGGGCATCATGCTCTACAACGCCCAGACCTCCAGCGCCATTCTGGTCGGCGCCTGGTGGGAGATCCTGGCCCCCTGCTTTGCCATCGCCACCCTGGGTGCCGGTCTGGCCCTGCTCAACTTCGCCATCGACGAGATTGCCAACCCGCAGCTGCGCTCCCACAAAGGGCTGAGCCGCTGGAAGAAACTCGCGGCGCCGGTCACCACACCGGTTGCCACAGCACAGGAGAAGACAGCATGAACAAGCATCCCCTGCTGTCAGTACGCAATCTTTGCGTTGACTACATTACCGAAAATGGCGACGTGCGCGCCGTCAACTCGGTGAGCTTCGATATCAGACAGGGCGAGATCTTCGGTCTCGCCGGTGAGTCGGGCTGCGGCAAATCCACCGTCGCCTTCTCGGTGGCCCGGCTGCACAAGCCGCCCGCCTACATCAGCGGTGGCGAGATCCTGTTCAAGGGGGAGAACATCCTCCACTACAACGACGAGCGGCTACGCTCCTATCGCTGGCAACAGGTGTCGGTGGTGTTCCAGTCCGCCATGAACGCCCTGAACCCTGTACTGCGGATGGAGGAGCAGTTCTGCGACGTGCTGCTGGCCCACAACCCCGGCATGACCCGTTACGAGGCGATCAAGCGCGCCCAGGAGCTGCTCACCATCGTCGATATCCACCCGAGCCGGCTCAAGGATTACCCGCACCAGTTCTCCGGCGGCATGCGCCAGCGGCTGGTGATTGCCATCGCCATGGCGCTCAACCCCGAGCTCCTGATCATGGATGAGCCGACCACGGCGCTCGATGTGGTGGTACAGCGGGAGATCCTGCAGAAGGTCTATGCCCTGAAAGAGAAGTTCAACTTCTCCATTTTGTTCATCACCCACGACCTCTCCCTGATGGTGGAGTTCTGCGATCGCATCGGCATCATGTATGCCGGTGAGCTGGTGGAGGTCGCTCCCTCCAAGGCGATCCTGACCGCGCCGCTGCACCCCTATACCAGAGGGCTGGGCAACTCCTTCCCGCCCCTGCACGGGCCGAAGAAGGTACTGGAGGGGATCCCGGGCACACCGCTCAACCTGCTGGAGGTGCCGGTAGGCTGCCGCTTTCAGGCCCGCTGCGGCAAGGTACACGATCGCTGCCGTCAGGAGTACACCAAATTGGCCGAGATCCGCCCCGGGCAACAGACCGCCTGCCACCTCTATGAGGAGCAGGGACTGCAACAAGATTCCGTGATCTATCTGGACAAGGCCGCTGGCTGTTAAGGATGTCTGTCATGCAAATCGCCAAAACCGATGCACCCATCATCGAAGTCCAGCACCTCTACAAGGACTTCCCCATCAACTCCAATGCCATCAAGAGTGGCAAGATGCGGGCGCTCTCCGACATCACCTTCAACCTGCACCGGGGCCGCGCCCTGGCGGTGGTCGGGGAGTCGGGCTCCGGCAAGAGCACCATCGCCAAGATCATCGCCAAGATGTACAAGCTCAGTGCCGGGCGCATTCTCTATCGCGGCCACGACCTGGAGGAGTTCAACAAGGGCACCGCCCTGCTGGACTATCGCCAGAGCGTGCAGATGGTGTGGCAAGATCCGTTTGGTTCGCTCAACCCGACCCACACCATTTATCACCACATCGCCCGTCCCCTGCTGCTGCACAGCAAGGTGATCGACAAAAAAGAGCTGCCCGACATGGTCTACGCCCTGCTGGAAAAGGTCGGCCTGACCCCTGCCAAAGCAACGGCGGCCAAGTATCCGCACCAGCTCTCCGGTGGTCAGCGCCAGCGGGTCAACATCGCCCGCAATCTGGCGGTGGAGGCGGAGGTGGTGCTGGCGGACGAACCTACTTCCATGCTCGACGTCTCCATTCGCATCGGCATCCTCAACCTGATGGAGCAGATGAAGAACGAGCTCGGCGTCTCCATGCTCTACATCACCCACGACATCGCCACCGCCCGCTATGTGGCGGAAGATCTGGCTGTCATGTATGTAGGGCACATGGTGGAGTGGGGTGAGGTGGACGAGATCCTGCACCACCCGCAGCACCCCTACACCCAGCTGCTCATCTCGGCGGTGCCAGACCCCGAGAAGAGCATCCACGCCGAGTTGGAGGGGGGCCGCAAGGGGGAGATCCCGCTCTGGACGCCGGAGTCCTGCGGTTGCCCCTTTGCCGGGCGCTGCAATCAGGCGATGCTCCGCTGCAAGGAGGCGCTGCCACCCATCACCAAGCTTGCCGACAACCACTTCGTGCGCTGCTACCTCTACGAGTGAAGGTGAACCCGATACCGGCCGGACAACCCTGTCCGGCCATGCCTCGAGACGGAGCGGCCACAGCCCCGTGATGTGCCTCACCGCCCGGCGGTGAACCACAGGAGTAATACCTTGATGGAACTCTTGATAAATCAGGTGGGCTACGAGTGCGACGGACACAAGGTCGCCCTGTTGCAAACCTCCCCCGCCCCTGATCTCGGCGGCTATGTCAGGCTGCAACGCCTCGATGATGGTCAGATCCTGTTTGAAACCCCGCTGCAACCGGCTGGCAGCGTCCCTGGCTGGCAGGGCCGCGCTTACTGGCGCGCCGACTTCTCCGCCTTCAAGGAGCCGGGTCACTATCGGCTGGAGGCGATCACTGCCCAAGGCATTGTCCGCTCCACCCGCTTTGCCATCGGCCAGGATCTGCTGGCCAGCCGCTGCCTCTCCGATGTCATCCACTACTTCAAGGGGCAGCGCGCCAGCGGCACCTTTGATCGGGCCGACCGCAGCGCCCGCCTGTTTGGCACCGACCAGCACAAAGATGTGCACGGCGGCTGGTTCGATGCCAGCGGCGACATGAGCAAGTACTTGAGCCACCTCTCCTACGCCAACTACCTCAACCCCCAGCAGACCCCCATGGTGGTGTGGGCCCTGCTCAAGTGCCGGGAGCTGCTGGCCCCGCGCCGCGATATCGACGGGGTGAACCTCTGCAAGCGGCTCAATGACGAGGCGCTGCACGGCGCCGATTTCCTCTGCCGGATGCAGGATGAGTCGGGCTTCTTCTACATGACCCTGTTCGACAAGTGGAGCAAGGATCCCGCCCAGCGCGAGCTGTGCGTCTATGCTACCCAACAGGGGCTCAAGTCAGCCAACTGGCAGGCGGGTTTTCGCCAAGGGGGCGGCATGGCCATCGCCGCGCTGGCCCGCGCCGCCCGCGAGAGCGTCAGTGGCGACTTCGATGCCAGCCGCTACGCCGAGGCAGCCAAACGCGGCTACCTGCATCTGTGCGAACACAACCTTGCCTACCTCGATGACGGGGTCGAGAACATCATCGACGATTACTGCGCCCTGCTGGCAGCGGTGGAGCTGACCCGCACCTTCGGCAACGAGTGGCTGAATGAAGCGAGAGTCCGTGCCAGCAAGCTCTGTGCCCGCCAGCGCCCTCATCCTGAGCTGGGTCACTATTGGTCGGCCAACGAGGATGGCTCGCGCCCCTACTACCACGCCGCCGAGGCGGGTCTGCCGGTGCTGGCGCTGCTGGAATATCTGGGCATAGAACCGGATCAGGGGCACCAGGCCCGGGTACAAACCGTGGTGGAGCAGGCGCTGGCCGCCGAGCTGGCGCTCTGTGCCCGCGCGGGTAATCCCTTCTCCCTCGCCCGCCAATATGTCAAAGGGGTGGATGAAGCACCGCGCGTCAGCTTCTTTATGCCCCACAACAACGAATCCGGTTACTGGTGGCAGGGGGAGAATGCCCGCCTCGCATCGTTGGCGGCCATGGCCTTTGCTGGCGCCCGCCACTTCCCCCGCCAGAGCCAGCCGCTCATCACTTACGGTCAGCGCCAACTCGACTGGATCCTCGGGCAAAACCCCTTCAACGCCTGCATGCTGGCGGGCCACGGCATCAACAACCCCGCCTATACCGCCGGGTATCCCAATGCGCTCGGGGGGATCTGCAACGGCATCACCGCCGGATTCGATGACGAAAATGAGGTGGCCTTTATTCCGGAGGAGTACAAGGATCGGCTGGATCAGAACTGGCGCTGGGGCGAGCAGTGGATCCCCCACGCCGCCTGGTTCGCCCTGGCCATCAGCTGGCAGAGTGCGCAGGGAAATGGAGGTCGCCATGATTGAGTTCTGGGTCGGCGTCGATGGCGGGGGCACCCACACCCGCGCCCGCATTCGGGATCGGGCGGGCAAACTGCTCGGAGAGGGGCGCGCGGCCGGCTCCAATCTGGAGCTGGGCATCCCCCATGCCCACGCCAATGTGCTGGCCGCCATCGCCAGCGCCCGCCTTGCCGCCGGGCTCGGCATCGAGAGCGAACAGCAGATGGGGGTCGGGCTGGCGCTCGCCTCCGCCGAGCTGGCCGACTGCTATCACGCCCTGCTCGAGATGCCCTTCCCCTTTGCCAGCGTCAGGCTCACCTCCGATGCCTTCGGTGCCTGCCTCGGTGCCTTTGGTGGCCGTGAGGGGGCCATTCTGATCGCAGGTACCGGCTCGGTGGGGCTTGTCTATCAGGAGGGGCGCATTCGCACCTGCTCCGGCCGCGGCTTCCCCATTTCAGACATAGGCAGCGGCGCCTGGCTGGGGCTGCGCGCCATCCAACAATCCCTGCTCTGCCACGACGGCATTCTGCCCCCCAGCACCCTCGCCATCCGCCTGATGGACCGCTTCAAGCGGGATCAGGCTGAAGTGGTACGCTGGGCCGCCCGCGCCATTCCGGCGGACTATGGCCACTTTGCCCCCTGGGTATTCGATGCCGCCAGCGATGGTGACGAGCTCGCCAATCAGCTGCTGGACGAAACCTGCGAACAACTGCGGATCCTGCTGGAGGGGATGACCCAGCTGGGTGCCAGACAGATCGCCCTGCTGGGGGGGATTGGCACCCGCCTCGCTCCCCGTCTCGGCCAGCTCAACCTGATCCCCCCCCAGGCAGATGCGCTCGATGGCGCCATCCTGTTTGCCCAATCAGAGGATTTTCCATGTCTACACCCCTGATCCACACCCTGGTAGCCCGACGTGACGGCGAGGATGTCTGGTTCACCTTCACCCTCTCCCACATACCGGATACCCGGTGGAAGCTGCACTTCTGTCTAGCTCGCCATATCGACCCCGACTCCTTGCAAGGGGGCGAGCTGGAGCGCCAGAGCGGCAGCTACAAGGTGCTGATCCCGAACGCTGGCAGCTGCGAGCTGCGCTTTTGCTGCCGCCAGACGCCCATCAAGAAGCTCTCCGACATGCCGCAGGGCTTTTTCCTCAGCTTGCCGGAGGCCACCACGGGTGCTCAGCTGCTGCCGGTGACACTGGCCGCTCAGGATCTTGGACTGGAAAACCCGCCGGTAACCCGACCCGATCTACCGGATGTCGAGCCCCTGCCCGGCATAGTGCCGCAACCGGCCCATCTGGTACTGCTGGAGGGGAACTTCCGGCTGGCCGAGCGGGCTCATGTCAGCGCCCCCCGCGATGTACCGAAGCTGCTGGCCCACTTCAACGAGCTGACGTCGCTGGCACTGGAGCAGGATCACGACGCAGAAATCCGGCTAACCGAGGCCAAGCTAGCCCCTGAAGCCTACCAACTCACCATCACGCCGCAGGAGGTGGTAATTGCCGCCGCCGACGAAACGGGCTGGCGCCATGGGCTGGTGACGCTAGCCCAGTGGTATCTGCAACATGGGGAGAGCCTGCCCTGCATCACACTGGAGGATGCCCCGCGCTTTGGCTTTCGCGGCATTTTTCTCGACTGCGCCCGCCACTTCCACACTCCGGCCACCATCAAGCGCCTGCTCAAGCTGATGAGCCTCTACAAGTTCAACCGCTTCCACTGGCATCTGACCGATGACGAGGGGTGGCGACTCGAGATCAAAGCCTTCCCGGCACTGACCGACGTGGGTGCCTGGCGCGGCCACGATCTGGCGATCGGCCCCCAGCTGAGCGGCGGCGCCGAACCCTATGGCGGCTACTACACCCAGAGCGAGGTGAAGGAGCTGGTGAACTATGCCAGTGAGCTCGGCATCACCGTCATTCCCGAGCTCGACATCCCGGGCCACTGCCACGCCGCCATCAAGGCGCTGCCCGAGTTGCTGATCGAAACGGCGGATCACTCCCGCTACCGCTCGGTTCAGCATTTCGATGACAACGTGCTCAACCCCGCCCTGCCCGGCACCTACCGCTTCCTAGAGGCCGTGCTGGACGAGGTGTGCGAGCTCTTCCCCGGCCCGCAGATCCACATGGGGGGTGACGAGGTGCCGACCGGGGTCTGGACCGACAGCCCCGCCTGCCAGCAGCTGATGGCCGAACAGGGATACGCCGACTGTCGCGAGCTGCAGGGCCATCTGCTGCGCCACTGCCAGCGCTATCTGGCCACCAGAAGCAAACAGATGATCGGCTGGGAGGAGATCCTGCATGGCGACAAGGTGAGCCGCAAAGCTGCCGTCTGTGCCTGGACCAGTTTTCAGGCGGGGCTGGACGCCGCCGCGGCCGGCTATCCGGTGGTGATGGCGCCCGCCCAGTTCCTCTATCTCGATCTCGCCTGGAGCGCCGATATTCATGAACCCGGCCTCTACTGGGCGGGAACCCTCAATCTGGAGCAGGTCTATGCTTGCGATCCTGCGCCAGCCGATTTCCATGCCAACGATAACATCCTCGGGGTACTGAGCCCCTTGTGGTCAGAATTGATCACCAGCCGCGATCGTCTCGACTACATGTTGTTCCCGCGCATGCTGGCCACGGCCGAGGTGGCCTGGAGCGAGCCCGCCCACAAGGGCTGGGAGCACTTCGCCGCCCGCCTGCCGGGCCAGCTGCAGATCCTCGACCAACTGCAGGTGCGCTACCGGATGCCACAGAGGTAATGTTGTCTCTACTTTGGCGGCCAATTGGCCGCCTTTTTTACAATTAGCCAACAAAATCTCACAACCCCCTACCATTCATCCGCCATTATTGGCAAAATTCAGCCCCCAATGAAGCTGGTCCGCCTCCTGCTGGCGCGAGCCTGCGGCCACCTCCAGATCTGCCACAATAACAACGACAACATTATCAACAAGAACATCGGAGCGTATTCCTATGACCCGCAGAGACGTCCATACCCTGGACAGCGAAGTGGAGTTTCCTGCCGACGTACAACTGGTCTCCACCACAGACCTGCGCGGGGTGATCACCTACGCCAACCCGGCCTTTTGCGACATCGCAGGCTACACGGTCGATGAACTGGTGGGACACAACCACAATCTGGTACGCCACCCCGACATGCCCAAGGCCGCCTTCGCCGATCTCTGGGCCCGCCTCAAGGAGGGCAAACCCTGGCGCGGCATCGTCAAAAATCGCTGCAAGGATGGTCGTTACTACTGGGTAGATGCCTACGTCACCCCCATCTACGAGGGGAACAGGATCAGCGGCTACCAGTCGGTACGCTGCAAGCCCGAGCCCCAATTCAAGCGCATCGCCGCTCAGACCTACCAAGCCCTGCTCAAGGCCGAGCGCGGCAACAGCAGCAACCTTCCCTCTCTTGCCAGAGTGCGCACCCCGGCCATTACCCTGTTGCTGCTCGGCATAATGGGCTGGGCCTTCGCCAGCCAAGGGGCCATGACCGTCCTGCTGATGCTGCTGCCCCTGTTGCTTCTTGGCGGAGCCTACTGGCGCGAGCTCTTCGCCTTGCCCCACTATCTGCAGCAACTGGGCCGCGAATATGACAGTCTGACCCGGCTGGTCTACTCCGGTGACAATCCCGGCGCCATTGCCGATTTTCATATCAAGATGCTGCAGGCCCGCATCCGAACCGTGTTGGGGCGGATCAATGATGCCACGGCACCTCTGCAAACCCTGGCCATCAATCTGAAGCAGGCCTCTCATCAAGCCTGTCTCGATATCAACGAGCAAGATGCCCAGACCCAGCAGATGGCTACGGCTATGACTCAGATGGCCAACACAGCTCACGAGATCGCCCGCAACATTCAGGACTCCAACGGTCAGGTCAACGAAGCTCGCAATCGTTGTGAACAAACCAACCAGCAGTTGAACCAGACCGAACAACAGATCGAACAGCTCGCCAAACAGGCAGAGCTGGCGTTCAACTCGGCGGTAGAGCTCGCCAGCGAATCCGAACGGATTGGCAGTGTGATGGGCGAGATCCAGGGCATCGCCGAGCAGACTAACCTGCTGGCCCTCAACGCCGCCATCGAAGCGGCTCGCGCCGGGGAGCAGGGCCGTGGTTTTGCAGTGGTGGCCGACGAGGTGCGAACTCTATCGACCCGCACCCACAAGGCGACCGAGCAGATCCAGGGCAGCATCAAGCAGATCCAGCACACGCTGGGACGTTGGAAGGGGATGATGCAGGAGAACCTGCAACAGACCCGCGCATGTGCCGAGATGACCCGCCAGGGCGCCAGCAGCCTCCATACCGTGCTGGCAGAGATAGAGCTGGTCACCGAACACTCCACTCAGATCGCCACCGCTGCTGAG
This sequence comes from Aeromonas sp. 95A, assembly GCF_051919235.1. Taxonomy (NCBI): domain Bacteria; kingdom Pseudomonadati; phylum Pseudomonadota; class Gammaproteobacteria; order Aeromonadales; family Aeromonadaceae; genus Aeromonas; species Aeromonas sp. 95A. The sequence continues at coordinate 4,103,136 of NZ_JBQBFC010000001.1, read as the reverse complement.
CAGCAACAAGCGGTCGTGGAGGAGATCAGCCGCAGCATCCACCAGATCTCCGAGTACTCCCACGCCAACAGTCAGAAGATGCTGGATGTCGATCACTCAAGTCAGGCTCTGCTGGAACGGGCCAAGCAACTGAAGGGGCTTAGCCAGACCTTCGGCTGAATCATTGCCAGCCCCATGACAGAAGCGCGACAATGGCGCTTCTGTTGTTTTTGACGAATCGGGTCTATGAGCATTCAACCAAGTCCATACCCATTGAACAAAACTGCCCGTATCGAAGCGATCATCGCCCTGATCCCGGCAGGCCGGGTGGTCAGCTATGGTCAGGTGGCCGATCTGGCTGGGCTGCCCGGACGGGCGAGACTGGTGGGCAAGGTGCTGCGGGAAACCGACAAGGTACTGCCGTGGCATCGGGTGCTGGGCGCAGCGGGCACTATCTCGTTACCGAAAGGATCGCCAAGCTTTGCCGAACAGACGGGACGCCTGCAGCAGGAGGGGGTCGTGGTGATCGGTGGACGGGTCAGAATGAAGGAGTGGCAATGGCAGCCCGATCTGGCCGAGCTGCTTTTTCTACTGCCGTTTTGAGGGGATCACGGCCGGATCACTCCAGCGGCGCCAGGATCTCGTCGCTGCGCACCTGCACCGGTATGGTCTCATCCGCGCGCTGCAGCAGCACCAGCAGGCTCTGTCGGTCCACCTCCAGCACATAGGCCGCCCCTTCCCGAGTCATGCAACTCATGCCTGGCCGGATCTCGTTAATCTCCATCTCAACCTCCTTGTCTACTTCGCGATTGACGACAGCTGCACTCCTTGCAGCTGTCTCAGTATACCGCTATCCATAAGCAAAGAGGCCCCTTGTCGGGGCCTCTTTTCATCAGGCTTTTTTAGCCTTTGGCAAACTCTCTTGCCAGGTACCGTTGTCGTAGTGAGCGGTCCAACCGGTCGCCTTGCCGTTGACCTCGCTCATCACGTACTGCTCCTTGGTCTTGCGACTGAAGCGTACGATAGCGGGGTTGCCGTCCGGATCGGTGAGCGGGGCACCGGCCAGATACTTGTGCTTGGCGGAGATGCGATCCTTGAAGCGCTTGAGCTCTTCCACCAGCGGCGCGCGGGTCTCGCGGGATTTGGGGAAGTTGCTGGCCGCCAGGAACAGACCGGCAGCACCGTCACGCAGTACAAAGTGGGCATCGGACTGGGTGCACTTGAGCTCCGGCAACGGTACCGGATCCTCCTTCGGTGGCGCGATGTCGCCGTTTTTCAGGATCTTGCGGGTGTTCTTGCAGGTCTCGTTGGTGCAGCCCATGTACTTGCCGAAACGGCCGTTCTTGAGCTGCATCTCGGCTCCGCAACGGTCGCACTCGATGCTCGGCCCTTCGTAGCCCTTGAGCTTGAACTGGCCCTTCTCGATCTCGTAGCCATCGCAATCCGGGTTGCGACCACAGACGTGCAGCTTGCGGCTGTCGTCGATGATGTAGGCATCCATCGCTGTACCACAGACACCGCAGCGGTGCTTGGCGCGCAGCGCTTCGGTTTCCGCCTCTTCGCCGTCAGTGGCGGAGACAAACTCGTCGGCAGAGACCAGGTTGATGGTCTTCTTGCAGCGCTCTTTCGGCGGCAGGGCATAGCCGGAGCAGCCAAGGAAAACACCGGTGGTAGCAGTACGAATCCCCATCTTGCGGCCGCAATCCGGGCAGTCGATGTCGGTCATCACCATCTGGTTGGCACGCATGCCGCCCTCTTCGGGCGCCTTGTCAGCCTTCTCCAGCTCCTGAGTAAACTCGGCGTAGAAGGCGTCCAGCACCTTCTTCCACTCCAGGCTCCCTTCGGCGATGCCATCGAGCTTGTCTTCCATCTTGGCGGTGAACTCGTAGTTCATCAGCTCGACGAAGTTCTCCACCAAACGATCGGTGACGATCTCGCCCATCTTCTCGGCGAAGAAACGGCGGCTTTCGACCCGCACATAACCGCGATCAACGATGGTGGAGATGATGGAGGCGTAGGTTGACGGACGGCCGATGCCGCGTTTTTCCAGCTCGCGCACCAGCGCAGCTTCAGTGAAACGGGCAGGCGGCTTGGTGAAGTGCTGGCGCGGATCCAGCTTGATCAGCTTCAGCACCTCGCCCACGGTCACCGCCGGCAGCTGACTATCTTCGCCCTTGCGACCCATCGGCGGCAGCGCCTTGGTCCAACCGGCGAAGCGCAGGGTACGACCACGGGCCTTGAGCTCGAACTCACCCGCCTTGACGGTCAGGGTGGAGGAGTCGTATTGAGCCGGGGTCATCTGGCAAGCAACGAACTGACGCCAGATGAGATCGTACAGACGCATGGCATCCGGCTCCATCCCTTCCAGCATCTCGGCAGTCACCTGTACGTTGGAGGGACGGATCGCCTCGTGCGCTTCCTGAGCATTGGCCTTGGCACCATACAGATTCGGCTCGGCTGGCAGATATGCCGCGCCATACTGCTCGCCGATATATTCACGCACCGCCTCAACCGCCTCTTTGCTGAGGTTGGTGGAGTCGGTACGCATATAGGTGATGTAACCCGCTTCATAGAGACGCTGGGCCATCATCATGGTCTTCTTGACCCCGAAGCTCAGACGGGTAGAGGCCGCCTGCTGCAGGGTGGAGGTGATAAACGGCGCGGACGGCTTAGAGCCGGTCGGCTTGTCTTCCCGGTTCACCACCTTGTAGTCGACCCCTTCCAGGGCTGCGACAGCGGCAAAGGTCTCGGCCTGGGTCACTGGCTTGAAGTCAGCCCCGTTGCGGCTGACCACTTCCATCCGCAGATCGCTCTTGTCGGCGGTCAGCAGATCGGCATTGAGATCCCAGAACTCGACCGGTACGAACGCCTTGATTTCGCGCTCTTTATCGACGATAAGACGCACCGCAACGGACTGTACCCGACCGGCGGAGAGACCGCGGGCCAGCTTTTTCCACAGCAGCGGGGAGACCATGTAACCCACCACGCGGTCGAGGAAACGACGGGCCTGCTGTGCATTGACGCGGTCAATATTGAGTTCGGACGGCTGGGCGAACGCCTCCTTGATGGCACTCTTGGTGATCTCGTTGAACACCACGCGCTTGTAGCGGCTGTCATCGCCACCGATGATCTCGCGCAGGTGCCAGGCGATCGCCTCTCCTTCTCTATCCAAGTCGGTTGCGAGATAGATGGTGTCGGCTTTCTCGGCCAGACTTTGCAACTCGCTGACCACCTTCTCCTTGCCGGGCAAAATCTGGTAGTTAGCCTGCCAGCCAGCGGTCGGATTGATACCCATCCGGGCAAACAGGGCCTTGCGATCCTTGGCAGCCTTCTCGGATTCGCTCAACTTGATGCCGCGAATGACAGGTTTCTTGGGCTCGGTGCTGGCGCTGCCGCTGGTGGGCAGATCGCGAACATGACCAACGCTGGATTTCACCACGTAGTCCTTGCCCAGATATTTGTTGATCGTCTTGGCCTTGGCCGGAGACTCCACTATGACCAGTGATTTGCCCATGCTGTAACTATTATCCTCATTGCACCCGACGGGGTTGGTGTGCGGTTTTGTGGGGCTGTATAAGAGATTTGGCGCGAAAAAGCAATCTTGTGAGCAAATTTGCCTGACCAGCCCGAACCACACGGCTTCTTTTATTGCTTCTTTATTTATTAATGCGAAGGCAACAGGCCAGACGCAACCGCTTTTTCAATTTTCTGCCATACCGCCCCTCTTTTTATATCTGAAACGACATAAAAACGTCTGCTGGTTACCGGCTTGTTACAAAAACACAAAATCTCTTTATAATGGCCCAACCCCGACGCATTGTGCGCGGAAGGAACCGCTACCCATCATAAAAATCGAAAGGATGTACTCAATGAAGCACTTCGAGGTCAATTTCGACGGTCTGGTCGGCCCGACTCATAACTATGCCGGCCTCTCCTACGGCAATGTTGCCTCCCAGAGCAATGCCCAGGAGGCTTCCAATCCGAAAGAGGCCGCCAAACAGGGGCTGCGCAAGATGAAGGCGCTGACCGAGCTTGGCATGACCCAGGGGGTACTGGCGCCACAAGAGCGTCCCGACCTCGCCACCCTGCGCCGCCTCGGCTTCACCGGCAACGATGCCCGGGTGCTGGAGCTGGCCGCCAAACAGGCTCCCGCCGTACTGGCTGCCTGCTATTCGGCCTCCAGCATGTGGACAGCCAACGCCGCCACCGTCTCTCCCAGTGCCGATACCCAGGATGGCCGCATTCACTTCACCCCCGCCAACCTGACCAACAAGTTTCACCGCTCCCTGGAGCCTGACGTCACTGGTCGCATCCTGCGCGCCGTGTTCAACAATGATCGCCACTTCAGCCACCACCTCCATCTACCGGAAAATGACCACTTCGGCGACGAGGGAGCGGCCAACCATACCCGCCTCTGCCGCGCCTATGGCGAGGCGGGTGTCGAGCTGTTTGTCTATGGCCGCAGTGCCTTTGACTACTCCCGCCCGGCGCCGAAGCGCTATCCAGCCCGCCAGACCCTGGAGGCAAGCCAGGCCATCGCCCGCCTACATGGCCTTGGCGAGGAGAGCGTGGTGTTTATTCAGCAAAACCCGGAGGTAATCGATCAGGGGGTATTCCATAACGATGTGATCGCGGTGGGCAACCAGAACGTGCTCTTCTTCCACCAGCAAGCGTTCCTCAACACCGAAGCGGTACTGACCGAAATCCGCGGCAAGTTTGGCGAGGGGGATTTGCACTTTATCGAAGTGCCAACCGCCGAGGTATCCGTGCTGGATGCGGTGAAATCCTACCTGTTCAACACCCAGATCCTCACCCTGCCGAGCGGCGAGATGGCCATTATCGCCCCCACCGAGTGCCGCGATAATCCGGCGGTGTCGGCCTATCTTGGCAAGCTGCTGACGCAGGAGACTCCGATCAAGGCGGTCCACTATATGGATGTGAAACAGAGCATGCGTAATGGTGGCGGCCCGGCCTGCCTGCGACTGCGGGTTGCCATGAACGATCAGGAACTCGCTGCGGTCAATCCGGCCTGCCTTATCAACGACAGCCAGTTTGCCCGCCTCGATGGCTGGGTAGATCGCCACTACCGTGACCGCCTGACCCTCGATGACCTGCGGGATCCGGCACTGGTGCAGGAGTCCCGCAGCGCTCTGGACGAGCTGACCCAGATCCTGAAACTGGGTTCGGTCTACCCGTTCCAGCGCTAAATGTGATGCCCGGGAAGACCGCCAACGCTGGCGGTCTTCTGCTATCGGCCTTCTCTTCAGCGCGATCGCCAACTTGCACGGATGCTGTTTTGTGCAGAAAAGCAGCGCACAACTTGCTGATAAGCTTGAATTTTGAGCTGAATGTATCAAAAAATCGACGAACAGTCATTTTTTACTGCCAGATGCCTCATCAAGGGGTTCACAAAGCCTCTGAATCTGATAGTATGCGCCTCGCACTTGGGGAGGGGTTCCCGAGCGGCCAAAGGGATCAGACTGTAAATCTGACGGCTCTGCCTTCGAAGGTTCGAATCCTTCTCCCTCCACCATTCAAGTGCAAAAGTAGTGACAATCAGGAAATACCCCGTGGAGGGGTTCCCGAGCGGCCAAAGGGATCAGACTGTAAATCTGACGGCTCTGCCTTCGAAGGTTCGAATCCTTCTCCCTCCACCATTTCCCTGATTGCAATGGCTGAATACAATTTGCTTTGCCCCCGTGGAGGGGTTCCCGAGCGGCCAAAGGGATCAGACTGTAAATCTGACGGCTCTGCCTTCGAAGGTTCGAATCCTTCTCCCTCCACCATCATTCAAGAAAACCCGGCCTAGCGCCGGGTTTTCACTTTCTGCTATCCCCCTCACACTTTTTCGGCATTGTCAGATCTGACAGTTGCAATTGCATCCCATCTTGCTCATCGTGGCATCATAGACATCAGAGTGTTCACATCATGTTTGAAGTCTGGGACGAGCATGGTCACGCCACCGGTCTGACACTGCAGGCGCTCAAAGTCAGAATCAGCAACGACTATCAGGGTGATCTGATGGTGCGCTACAGCAACAAGCTGGGACTCCCCACGACCCTCTTTCTGACCATTCATCAGGGCGTTGCCTATCAACGCTTCAAAGCGGGCTCGCCAAAACTGGATTGGGAATGGCTGGCCAGCGCAGGCAATGGCCACAGCCCCCGCAATTTTATGAGTGAACAGTTCCCCTTACTCCAGCTCTCCCTCGATAACTGAGTGCCCTTTCTCGCTCAATAACGTCAATTCATCGATGATTTGCTGTAATTGGGCACGAAAGCGTGTCAGCTCATCTGTACAAGCTGGCGATCCAAACTGACGGATTTTTTCTTCCAATCGCCATGCCTGTTCCGCCAATTCAGGCGCCATCATCATGCTGATGGTCCCCGCCTGACGATGCACCCAATTGGCCAATGCATTGTCATCAAGTGGCTCCTGCACCATCGACTGTTCAAGCTCCTGGCGAAAAAGCGGAAACATCTGCTGCAACTTGTCACCATGACCAAAAAATGCCTCCATGGCCACAATATCAATCAAGGTTGGCGCGGGTAAGATTCGCCACTTCTGCAACATCTGGCGCAGAGTATCCAGCAGCACCGGTTTGCCCAACAGATCGTCCATGCCCGCAGCAAAACAGCGCTGAGCCTGCTCTGGTAACACATTGGCCGTCATGGCGATGATCAGCTGCCGCTCGCCTTTCTCTGCAGCCCGTATCCTGCGGGTGAACTCATAACCATCCATCACCGGCATCTGACAGTCACAGAGCACCAGCTCATAGGCATGCTGCGCGACCATCTCGAGAGCCTGCTGGCCATGCTCTGCCACATCGCAGTTCATCCCAAGTTGCCTGAGCTGGCGTATTACCAGCGACTGGTTGAGGGGATTATCCTCCACCAGCAATACCCGACAGGGCTGCATGGGTGCGCTCTTTCGCATCCCTTTCGTTGCCGTCCCATCGCTCAAGCCAAGCTGGTGATAGCAAACTTCCCGCACCGCATGCCAGGTCATGGGATTGCTGTTGAGGGTGCAACCCTCCTCATCACAACGATAACCGAGGGGGGTTGCCAGCGGCAGCACCCGGATGACCCTGTTGCCCGCCAACTCATGGTCTGTGAAACGCAACTGAGCATCACCAGACTCCGACGTTCGTATTACTCCCAACGCATCAAGTTGCAACAACAGGGTGTGGCACAGCTTCTCGTCATGGAGATCGATGTGGGCTTGCACGCCATTGAGACGAGGATCCGGCTCTCGCTGTGCCAGCACTGGCAACGTAACCGTCAGGCTGATGAAAGTGCCCAGCCCAGGGGCACTCTCCAACCGGATCTCGCCACCCATCAAGGTGGCCAGGGTCTGGCAGATACTCAGGCCCAAGCCGGTACCACCATAACTGCGGGTGGTGGAGCGCTCTGCCTGTTCAAAGGCATTGAAGATCCGGCCAAGCGCCTCTGGGCTCATACCGATGCCGCTGTCGCGCACAGCGAAGCACAATTGCTGTTGCCCCTCCCCCTGCGACAGCAGTTGCACCGAGATCTCAATAAAGCCCCGCTCGGTGAACTTGATGGCATTGCTGACAAAGTTGAAGAGGATCTGGCGCAGACGCAGCGCATCACCGCTCACCCGAGCCGCCACACCGACATCCGCCCAGAGATAGACGCGCAACCCCTTGCGATGTACTTCGCTCACCGTCATGGTCAGCACGCTGTCAAGCAGCTCCCGGACAAGAAACGGCGCTTCTTCGAGTTGCATCTTGCCCGCTTCCAGCTTGGCGAAGTCGAGCACGTTGTCGATCAGCGCATGCAACCCCTGGGCACCGCGGTTGATAACCTCCACCATCTGGCGCTGATCCTGAGTCAATTCGGTAAAGGTGAGCTGTTCCGCCATACCGATAATGCCATTCATAGGCGTGCGAATTTCGTGGCTCATGGTGGCCAGAAACTCCCCTTTCTGGGTGGCGGCAGACTCCGCCTTGGTCTTGGCTCTGGCCAATGCAGCCTCAACCTGATGACGACGGACTATCTCCTGACGCAGCCGCCAGTAAGCCACCGACAGCACCAGAATAAAGAGTGTGATCGCCACCCCGGCGGGCAGCAGGGTGCGCACCAGTTTCGCTCTGGGGATACCTTCGCTGTAATTGAGCGCCAGCCAGCTGTTGCGTATCTGGCGCTGCTCCTTGTCGCTCATGCTGGCAAGCACCCGGTTGACCAGGGGCAGCAAGGGAATGTAAGGCTCACGTACAGCAACGGCCAGCTCATCCTTGAAGGGGGTGGGCGCAGCAATATGAAGCCGGTCATCAAACTGCTCGGTGATAAGACGGGAGACCACCACCAGATTACCGATATAGGCATCTCCCTCACCTGCGGCAACACGGGTGAGCCCCTCGCTAGCACTCTTGGTCGTGATCAGTTTAAGGTCAGGCACCAGTGCCCTCAGCTCGGGGATCAGCATGCTGTCGGTCAGCAACAGCTTTTTACCGGCCAGATCGGAGAGATCCCCGATCGGAAGGCTGCCACGGGCCGTCACCAGTACCAGAGGAAAAGATGCGAAGGGCTCGCTGGCATGCCACCCAATCAGCCGCTTGATGACCCGGGCGGGCAGTATCGCCAGATCCACATCGTGATGCAGCAGTTGCTGTTGCAGGTCAGGCCAATCCTTTACCGGTATTCGGCTGTAAGCCAACCCCAATTTCTCCTGCAGCAAATTCAGATAATCCAACATCAAGCCGACCGAGTTACCATTCTCATCGTTATAAGAGAAGGGCATCCAGCTGGGAAGCAATCCCAGTTTCAACGGTGGCAATGTCGAGAGCCAGGATCGCTCATCAGGGCGCAGCAGGAAATTGCTGTGACCCTTAACCATCCCCTCATATGAGCGAGGCGTGGCGCGGCTTCTGAGGTATGATCGCCATCCTTGACCAGCTAATACCCAACAGACTATCCCCATGTTTAACCACGAACTAATCCTCAACCACATCGACGATATATTTGGACAGGACATGCATGCTAAGCGTGTTCTTTCCCTCGCCAATGCTACCCTCGGGGTTATCGAGTCAGGTTCACTGGCCATCCACGCCATCGGTAGTGGCCTCTCCTTGGCCAACGGTCTCGAACGTAAACATGCGGTTAAACAGGTGGATCGCCTGCTCACTAACACCAAGCTCAATGTCTGGAGCCTCTTTGACGATTGGGTGCCCTATGTGGTCGGTGAACGTACCGAGATCGTAGTCTCCATGGACTGGACCGAATTCGATGCCGATGATCACAGTACCTTGGTTATCAGCCTGCAAACCAACCACGGTCGCAGTACTCCGCTGCTGTGGAAAACCCATCGGAAATCGTTGCTCAAAGGGCAACGCAATGCCCATGAGAAAGAGCTGCTCACCAAGCTCAAGCAGACGTTGCCAGAGGGTATCTTCGTGACGGTAGTAGCTGACCGCGGCTTTGGTTACATGGAGCTGTTCGAACGCCTGGAGCAAGAGCTAGGCTTTGCTTATCTCATTAGATTTAAAGGAAATGTTTTGGTTGGTTACCCTGGTGTAGAGCAGGTTCCAGCTCGGGACTGGCTAACGCCGACCGGGCGCACCCGAACCCTCAAAGCGGTGGAGCTAACTGGGCAGCGACAGCCTGTCGAACGGGTCTATTGTTGTCATAAGAGTGGCATGAAAGACGCGTGGTTTCTGGCCAGTAACCGGACCGACCTGAGCGCCGCCAAGGCGTTGCAACTATACGGCCAGCGCTGGGGTATCGAGACCAGTTTTCGTGATATCAAAGATTACAAATTCGGCATGGGTATGGGAGATGTGCACATCAGTAATCCGGTCCGGCGCGACCGACTGTTTTTATTCAGTGCCCTGGCCATCGTCTTGCTGACGCTGCTGGGTAAGGCTGGAGACAGTGTCGGTCTAGAGAGAACGATCAAGGTCAATACCAGCAAGAGCCGAACCTATTCGTTCTTTCGGCAAGGGGTCATCTATTACCAGTTGTTACCTAAAATGAAAGAAGCCAGTGCGGTCTTGTTGATGGATAAATTTATCTACTACCTGAAGCAACACCGCTTATATACCCGCACACTTGGAATTATTTGAGTCTCTAAAAATGAGGGGATCTCTGAGGCTGTGACCCATAAAGTTGGGCTCCAGACTCTCCCCCAACCAGCGTTTCTCCAATGCACTGCGTGCCTCGACCGTCAGCGACTGAATGGCAGTATCAAGCCGAATAGCAAGAGAGTGTTTCTGGGTCGCGATGCCAAGATGCAGGGTTTCCATCAACAAGGGAGACTGGGCAACCACCGCCAACGCAGGGTGGCGCTCGATAAACAGATTGGCCACATGAAGGTTGCCGATATAGGCATCCGCCCGACCTTGCTCAACCGCCTGCAATGCACGGCGCGTATCGACAAACAGCCTCGGTGTGACATTGGGATAGTGCAGCTTGACCAACTTCTCTGTCAGAAAGCCTTTTTCGATAGCAATGCTCGCAGATTGCAAACGGCTTACATCCCGAAACAGGGCGCTATCCTGGCGCACCACCACCACGGTCGGCGAGGTGTAGTAAGGCAGGCTATAGGTGACACACTGGCGCACCTCAGAATTAAATGCATCGAGCAGGATATCCAGCTTGCCACGGCAGGTATCAGCATACATGGCTTCCCAGTTGGGGTAGGCCTGCCAGGCTATCTGGTAGTCCAACTTTTTGGCCAATTGTTCCATCAATTCAACGCTGAAGCCGGCGACAACCTTGCCGTCCCACTGCTGAAATGGTCCCCACCCACCAGCTATTATTCCCACTTTAATCGTTGGCACAGGAGGTGTGTCTGCAGCAAAAATCGCTGGCGTCAAGAAAAAAGACACCATCATTATAAATCGCTTGATGAATGGTATGACTGAATAATATATAGGCATAAGGAACCACATATATTGGCCAAAAGTTATATGCACCTGAAAAATGGGGTGCGCAAGGTAGTATAGAAATGTAAGCTTTGATAGCCTGAATATTATTCACCGCTTTATAAGAGGCTCATCCATGTCCTTCAAGATTATTCTTGCCGATGACCATCCCTTGATTCTGACCGGGATCCGCAGCCTGATTGAACAGATAACACCTCATTGTGAAGTGATCGCCGAGGCATATCAGGTATCTGAATTGTTCAATTCATTACAGCAATATCACTGCGACCTGCTGATCACCGATTTCAGTATGCCGGGGGATACCCTCTGCGATGGCATGGTTATGATCCACAAGGTGCGCCGTGATTATCCAACTCTACCCATTATTGTGCTGACACAGCTCCAGAACAGCGCAATCATGCAATCCCTGATTCAGGCTGGAATTAATGGCCTAATCTTGAAAAAGTCAGTCATCGATGAATTGGCCGAAGCCATTCGCCAAATATTGCTTGGCCATAGCTATATTGGCCCGACGGTACAAATGCTGCTATCTAATGTCGATATCACCGATCCAGACAAAATCAACCCGCTCACCCCAAAAGAAAATGAAGTGGTACGCCTACTGGCCAGCGGTATGTCGGTCACTCAAGTTGCCGATCATCTTCATCGCAGCGTAAAAACCATCAGCACCCAAAAGAAAAGTGCCATGCTGCGACTGGGTATTAGCAGCGATAGCGCTCTCTTTGAATATGCCAAGAGCAGCGGTCTTTGCTAGTCGATGGCGGCATCAAATATCAGGGTCACATCTCCTGTAAAGCGAGAGCCTGGATATTTCATCATCTCGGTCACAACCCCCCCATCAATCTGAAATTGAATGGCTCTTGCGCCATTAACTACGGGAGCTGCATTCGCAGATAATGCAAATTTTTTCTTGTCTGTAGTCAAAAGTTCCATAGTGTTATTGGGATGTAGATAATATGCTTTCAATGGCACTGTACGCCCCTTGCCATCTCTTAACGCACACTCCGTTTTCCATGGGTACTGGCAGCGTAATGCCAGGGTAAATGGGGCACTGTGCCAAAGCCGAAACGGGAGTCTGTGCTGCAAGAGAGTCGGCGCGTTTTTGCCATTATGAATCCAATCCAACCACCCTTCAGGTGGTTGTAACAACGCCTTATTGCCACCAGAGAGAAACTCTACTTTTATTTGATGACGCACCTTTACTTTGAATGACACCGTTAACTGTGTGTCCCCATAGTAGCCACTACCAAAGTCAAAATCCTTCCCGCCCCCTATTGAAAATGTCACTTGACCACTATAACCCCCATTCTCCAATCTGAGGGGATTCGGTGCCTCCAGTCGATAGCCAAGATATGCCGTGTAAATATTTATATCCTTATCCCCGTAGATTTTATTATTTCCATAACATCGCCCGCCAATCAACTGTTTATGCGCTTTTATATCACGAAATAAAAAAATAGAAGTGTTATTACTCCATATAGCGCTATCAGAGCAGTCACCATAGTCTGGTATATTGCTATTACTGGGGAGGTCCACTGCTGTTGCCACGCCAACAGCAGTCACTATAAACTTCATTTTAAAAGATGGCCCGCCGCCATCTTTTTGCAGGATGACATCCCGAGCTCCAGGAAAACCAATATAATGGACCCCATCTCTGATATCCCCGCCAATCTTTACTGTTCGACGGGTGCTAACTTTAAAATGTACCGCCTGGGGTGTATCAACTGTTGCAGTGGCACTGCACCAGAAACCTGGTGCATTAGGAAACTGGGTACAGGGGGTCGTATTGATAAATTTGGCTCCTCCTGCTTCATAGGTGGCAGGATTGTATTCTGCCGTTATATTAAGTGTTGCTCCATATAAAGGGTAACCATACAGCAATACTAACAGTAACCAATAAGTGTGTATCGAGCCTGCTCTCATACTTACTTTACTTCCCGCTTCAGAAATTATCGATTAACCCATGTTTGGGGAGTACAGACCAGATCGCCTAGTAGTAATACCCCGGGCTGTCGGTCAGCTCTGGTTGTATCGAGCGACAGCTCGCACTGCTGCCCCCCCTGATACTGCACTTGAAAGTTGGGATTGCGTTCACTCATCTCTAGCGCAAAGAAACCGTCGGCCTCGCTGACTGTTCGCCCCGAGTGGTTGACCACTATTGCCCCCTTCAGTGGGGCTCCCTGCTTATCCAGCAGACGGCCAATCACTGTGACTGTGCGTAAGGCATTTACTTGACCATACCCCACCCCACCACGATTAAGGTGGTAGGGGAGCACGGTTGGCCTGATGGTGAGCGGCGCCCCGTCGTGGTCGTCCATCTCCAGTTGCAAGGCACCGCTTTGCAGGGCGGGTACCGAGACCAGATGGCGTCCGGCCCCCAGGATCTGCACACCGCCCTGATCGTCGCTGACCCGGATCCGTGTCCTCTCGTCGTCAGCGTCGATATCTAAGATCATCGCCGCCTCATTGACCATGCCGTCCATCTCGCGGGAACCGAGCGCCAGCGCCCCCTCCCGCCCCAGAGCCACCAAGCTCTCCAGGTTGATGCCACCGGTCACCTCACCGTTATAAGAGGATCGTTGGGCAAACAGATCCCCCCCCAGCCAGGGGGCCGCAAAGCGACCATAGCCGGACAAACCGCTACCATAGCTGTCAAAATTGCTGCCCACGCTGACCTGACGCAGCGGCCCCCAGTCTACCTCCTGCTGGTAGTTGAGATAGGCGCTGCGCTGGGCACCGCCCGAGCGGGAAGTATTGCTGCCCAGCCCCAGCGATAACTGGCGATCATCCCCCCCAAGGTTGATAGTGAGACTGAGGGTGCTGCCGCGATCCCGCTGCTGCGCCGTGCTCTCGCTGCCAGGACGATCGAACAGGGTAACGCCCCAAGTCACCCAACGCCCCCACAGCCGATCGCTATAGTGCCACCCCAGATCGGCACCATTGCCACGACCAGACTGGTGCGAAACATAGACGCCGAGGGAGCCCCACGTTTCCAGCGACTGCTGCAGTGACAGGCTGGACACCGCACTTGCTTCTCCCTGCTTGCGCAGATTGCGCGAATGGCTGGCCACCAGACTGCTGTTGCCATGCCAGTAGATCCCCTGCAGATCGTAACCCCACCCCATGCCAACACTCTGGTTGAGGGAGGCAAAGCCGTGGAGCTGACTGGTCGCCTCCCAATCGAGCGAGAGGGCGTGCTGGGCCCGTCTGTCCACATACTGGCTACCTGCGCCCACTACCAACGAGGGAAGCAGCAGGTGGTTCACCGCTACGCCGCCACTGGCCCCTTCCAGATCACTGTCTCCTTGCCGCACCAGCCAGCGGGTCTGGCGTCCGGCAAACAGGTTGAAGCGCCACGGCTCCTCCGGCGTCTGCCAGTTGGAGGGTTTGTAGATCATCTCGCGCCAACGGCGGGTCTCCTGACCATCCTCCAGCAGCCGCAGCTCTACCTCGTAGATACCGCCGGGAAGCGATCGGGTATCAAGTGCCTGCAAACCGGATACGACCGGCTGGGACTGGATCAGGTTGCCATCACGATAGATCTCCACCATGCCCGACCGGGCCGGTGCAACCTGGATCGGCGCCAGACTGGGCACCCCGCGCTCCCGGCGCAGCAGATCCGAACTGCCCCACATCATCCCGAGCACTGTGGGGGTTGCGCCACTGTAGTAGTTCGGCTGACGCACCAACCCCTGCGCCGAGGGAAAGAAGAAACCAAGGCGATAAAAATTGGCCTCATGGAGCCGCTCGCCATAAAGCTGAGCCAGGCCGACTTCACTCGATTGCCCCTCCTGCCAGGTGGCATCCCCCTCCATAAAGGGGGTCCACTGCCCCCAGCTGCCCTCCAGCTGCAGGTTGTAGTGACCGTTGCGCTGAGTGCCCTGCACCAGGTTCAGCTGGTTCTGGATCAGCAACCCCTTGCTCTCTTGAGGCAATGTCATAAAGCGCTGATCCCGCGCCTCCTGCTCTACCTCACCGGTCAGTACCGAGAGCTGGGACTCCTCCAGACTATATTGCAATCCCACTATGCCTTCGGGACAGGCACGGCTGCACCCGCCGAGCGGCAGGTGCGATCCCAACCTGGTCAGCCAGCGTTCACGCGCCCCCTCATCAAAGTCGCTCTCCTGCACCTCCAGCAGCGAGAGCAGCTGTACCGAGTTATCCCGCCCGAGCAGCACTTCCCCATCCCCCAGCAAGCGTCCATCGACGGTCACCCGCACCATCAGGGGCACCCCAAAGAAGTGCTCTTCAAACCCCTCGGGCAGCTGCCGCGCCTGTTGCAGCAGCATGACAGGGTCTGCTGCCACCGCCAGAGGGCTAAAAAGCAGTATCCCGAGCAAGAGAAGAAGAAAGCGAACCATGGAGTAAAACCTGAGTGCTGACTGTCCCAATAAAATGGGGGCCTGAAGGCCCCCGCTTGTTGATGTCAACAGCTATGCTTTCGGCGCTTCGGATTCAAACATCATGCTAACAATCCCCTGATAGTTGCCGGGCTTGTAACCATTGGCTGGCGGCACAGCGGGAATAATCTCCAGCCCGACCTTTTTACCGATATTGGCATCCGCCTGGTTCAACAATTCTTTAGATGAAGTATTCAACTCAACTCCGGCCACCTTGACGGCCAGTGCGATACTATCCTTGCCACTGATAATGCTGGCCGGATAGAGCAGATAGCCTTTGATGGCGCCAAGGGTACTCTTCATCTCCAGCTGCTTGGTCAACGGTTCCAGCTGCTGACTGAAAGCGTTAAAGGTCAGCTTTTGCGGGGTGTTTATCCACTCCCCTACCGGCTGGACATAAA
Organism: Aeromonas sp. 95A; assembly: GCF_051919235.1. Lineage (NCBI taxonomy): Bacteria > Pseudomonadati > Pseudomonadota > Gammaproteobacteria > Aeromonadales > Aeromonadaceae > Aeromonas > Aeromonas sp. 95A. The sequence continues at coordinate 4,087,450 of NZ_JBQBFC010000001.1, read as the reverse complement.
AGCTTGCAGTCGGGATCTGCGCCGTCACTGTCACTGTATGCTCGACTTGCTCGGCTGCCATCAGGGAACCGCTGGCCAGCAGCAGGGCGGGGAAAAGCGCTAACATCTTCATAGCCACTCCTTATTGTGTGATTGTCTTTGTTGTAATAAACCGGGATCAGAGCTTGAACTCCTTGAATGCCGATTTTTTCCCTTCGATCAGTTCAAAACGAACCGTCCGGGTTGCCTCTTGACTGACCCGCTTTTTAACGCCGGGCAGTAGATGCATCTGCTCCGGCTGACTGCATGACGTCTCCTTTTTGTCACACAACTCCAGATAATCTAGAATCACGGTGGCGTTGCCCCGGTTCTCTGCATAGAGGGCACCGTTTTCGCGCCCGATATAGGTGTCATAACGGGGTGTTTTTGGGGCGACAAATAAAATGGTACCAAAACCGGTCATGATACTGACCCCAGCACTAATTTTTTGCTGTGGTGGCAACTCGGTTATTTCATCGCCCTGTGGTTTGACCGGCACAAAGCGCACCCTAAAATAGCGCTCCCTCTCCCGCGAGCCCATATAGATAAAGCGGGTAGCCTGTGAGCCGCCAGCAGGGATAATCAGCCTGGAAGGACTGATCACCAACTGACGAACCCCCTCCTCCGGTAACTCCCGCTCTTTTGGCATACCATCTGCACCATATATAATTTCGGCCAGGGTAATTTTGACAAAAGCGGTTTCATCACCGATGTTTCGTACTCTTTTTAGCTGAGTGTTTTTTTCTGCCGGCATATAGTCATATAAAGTCCCAACACTGATATCCGGTGATGCAAAGGCGTGAGTGCTTAATATCAGCAAAAAAAAAAACAAAAAAAATATTCATGGACACTTTCACTCAGTAATTAATAGAGCAACAGATCTTAATTAAAATGAACCACTGTAAAATTTAAAACTAAGAATTGCAAAGAACTCCAAAAGGCCATTCTATATAAATTATTATCTGTATATGACTTTTGGTGGCTAATTATCTATGTCACCAGTGTAGATAATTTATCCATCAGGATTAATCGGAATAATCTGATACTGTCTGAATATTACACCATCAACATTCAGACAATTCCTAGTGCCAACCCTCAATAGCCTCCCGTATTATCCACAGTCATATCCACCAATAGGTAAATGCCATGTTTGCATTCAAAGATGAGTTTCCGGTCGGTGACATGGCATCCCTGATGACAGCGGACATTGCCGTGCCCTTTTATCAGCCAATCGTAGACCGGGATCGTCAGATCATCGGCTTTGAGGCGCTGGCCAGACGCTGGGAACCCCGCCAGCAGCGTTATCAGGGAATAGACTTTCCCTCTCTCAGTGATGAAGAGTCCCTGCATGTGGATATCGTTATGCTCAGAGCCATTTGGCGTGATCTGACCGCGCTGGCACGCCATGCTCCTTGCGCCCTCTCGATAAACCTCAACCCCGCTTTTGAGAGCACAACATATAAGAACCTGCTGTTACTCACTCTCTTGCAGGCCCGCAAGCTGGATATCGCAATCTGGTTCGAGGTGGTGGAGTACGCCCCGCTAGAGCGCAAGGAGCTGGCCCTGATCGAGGTACTGCGCAGCCACGGTGCCCATATCGCCTGCGATGACTTTGGCACCCAGGAGTGCAATTTTCAGCGAGTGATGGCGCTCCCCTACGAGATCATCAAGCTGGATCGCTCCCTGCTGCTGCAAGCGACCAGGAGTAGCCATGCCTTGCGCATGCTGACCGGACTGGTGGAGTACCTGCAGCGACTCGGCATGAAGGTGGTGTGCGAAGGGGTGGAAAACCAGACCCATATCGAGATTGCCGACCAGCTCGGCTGTGACTATCAACAGGGTTACGTCTACGCCATGCCCTCCCCCCTCTCCCATTGGGCCTGAGCGACGGCTTCATTTCGGCATCCTGTCGGCTCGCGCAGCCAACAATGTCCTGCCAAATTGCATGATGACGTGGGGGCGAGTACAATCTCGCACCCCGAATATCCGGCGCATCTTCTGTAGATAGGCCCGGATATGCCGTCATGGGGTCGCGCTGCATTGAGCCTCCTCTCGGAGGGCATCTTGCACCGCAGCTCAACCACTACGATGCCATCAGGTGGCATCGTCCTGATTTGCAATCAGAACGCAATATAACATACCGCCATAAATTCAGTCACTTACAACAATCTTCAAATTGATATCCATGGAACTATACACAATGCTAGTATGAGACTGCGTTGAGTATTAGGGGCTTCTCATGAGCGATTTGATCGATGTGTTGAGTAAATTTTCTGTACATGACTTGGCTAGAATGCTGGCAGAGAGGATCGAGGCTGACAGTCAGAGCACGTTCAAAAATCGTCATGATTTGGGCGGGGGCATAACACTATTCAAACAAAAAGGCAGCTCCAGATGGCACTGTAGAGTCCATCAACCAGCAGATGGCATTTATGACTATCGTCAGAGCACACGGAAACTCGACTTACGAGATGCAACGTCCGAAGCACATCAAATAGCACTGATGTTAAAAATTAAATTATCGAGTGGTGTTGCGCTTAAAAAGGGTATTACGTTTAAAACAATAGCGAATGAAATCGTTCAATTCTACTTGAAGCGCTCTAAGCCTATAGATACATACTACATTAGCCTGATCAAGAATCACCTCCTTCCATATTTTGGTGAGCAAGAGATTGCTAGCATCAACGATAGATCAGTTAGACTGTTTTGGAATAAATACTGTGAGACTCATGATGCTCCAGGAAAATCACTTGCCAACTCAATCCATATTGTATTGAGAAGGATCTTGCTTGAAGCAAAAGAACAAGCCCTCATAAGCTCGATACCTGACATGAGCAATAAAGTAGAAACTAAAAATATTATAAAAGGAGAGTGCTGGGAACCTAATCAAATAAAAACAATTTTTGATAAATTAACCAAATGGCAATCATTATCCCCAACAAACACCGATAGAGTAATTTTTAACTTGTATTGCAGGTTTCTTTATTTAACCGGTATTAGAACAGGGAATGAGGCACTTGGTGTTAGATGGGATGATCTAAAAACAGAAAAAGATTATTACTTAAAAGTACGCAAGGGGAAAATGGAGGGCACGATAAAAGAGGGCCGTGAGATGATTATTTCAAGGAGTGGGCAGGAGAGCAAGGTTATAATTGAGGTAATGTCTCCGCTAGCTAAAATACAGGGATTTGAAAAAATTTCTGAAGCCAAAGCTAAGGCTCCAAGCCAGTGCCTATTCGAACTAAAACGTCCTGCCGAAATTTGGCGATCTTTCGCTGATGAGATGGAAGTTGAAGGAACATTGTATTGGTTCAGGCATACCTATATAACTAATGAGATACTTAGGGGAGAGCCGCTTGCACACATTGCTGCGCAGGTCGGCAACAGCGTAAAAATGATCGAACGGCACTACTCTCATGCAACTATGAGACGAATTCGAACTGCTGAATTGGATAGAAATAAAAAAGACAAATGATAAATAGATAGATTTCTAACGTTGAATAAAAATACTATCACTACCATAGCGAGTGAGTGATATCTGAGCACAATTGAAATTTAAACACCCGCGTGTTAGCTTCGCACACGCTCGTGCCACTTCGTTGTTATTCGATTTGTATTATTAGGCGCTTCGCTTTAAAATTTTAGGGCTTCGCCCTCATTTTATCAAAAAATTGACACCCGCATAAATTCTTGTATATGGTCGGGACTTTTTTATGAACAGATGGCATTACTATTTTTAGTTATGGAAATCGTTAATTGTTTACCAGCCAAATTGAAATTCGATGGCACACTACTTTTCCATGATTTTCCATGAAGAGGTGGTTATTTCTATGAACATCATTATGATGAACCCACTTATCTCAAGATGAGGGCTGAGGGTGATAATACCATTTTCATGGCTGGTATTAATTCTGTGTATGGCCACTAAGCTTAAAACGCATAGATTGACATCATAGTGAACAGAAAAGGAACTGGCCATCATGATGCTCAGTGTTTTACACTGAGCAATAGAGATACTGAGTTTTTTTCGTAATAAGAGGAGTCTTCCTTTAAGAAGATCTTCTTAAACAGCAGGAACATGAAATGGCTAAGACCCTTGTAGAACAAGGGCTGTAAGAGAATTTAAAATCAATTTTCGTACCATGAATTAACGTAACGACGCACCATGCTTTAACGCTGATTGCGTACATCGCTTTAACGTCATGGATTACTCTTTTCTACAGCCCCATTGATGACTCTTAAACGCTTCACCTGGACTTGCTTATTCGAGCCAACCTTGTCATTAAACCGAACTCTCCAGCCGTCCAACTCGCTGAGCTGCTTCAGTGCAGTAACAATCTCAGCACGTTTACGCCTTATCTCTTTTTTTTCATACTCTGTTTTTGATTTAGGTTGGTGAGGCTTGTATGGCTCACCCCAAATCCTCTGTACTAGTGTATCTATATAAGGAGATAAGTGGTAGCCATGATTGATATTGAATGAAAGCCATGCATGAAGTAGCTTAGCTATATTTGAACTAAGCAAACGACGTTCCTCCAAACATATCCTAGCGTATTGTCCCCCATCGACCGCATATGCAATTTTGGAGTTCAACACAACATAGACGACATCTTCCTCACCAATGACTGATGTGTTGTTGATTAGATAACTCAGTAGCCCAGATCTCCACTTTCTCTCTCCCTTAAATATAAGTAAATTAACATTATTTAATCTATTTAAGCATTTCTTCAACCTATTGTATTCATGACCCGATCTATTCCACCCTAGAATGTTTAAAATGTCGGTCTGTGTAGTAGTTACTAACGCACATTGTTCAGTTTCAGCATCAAAACTTACATTCAAATTATTCCACAATAGAGTCGACTTCGGTCCGGTATTAGCTGACGAAATTATTTTACTCTCTATACCAGCTAGGGCGATTAATGCGAGAAGTACGCTTTGGTCTGAGCTATCAAGCCCTTCTGCCAATTCAGCACACAGTCTTTCATGACCACTTTCAATATCTAGTTTAATATTTATTGGACGCTTACCACTTGGCATAGGCATGAACAACCCAGGTATTCGCCCTAAAAATGGGGCAGCCAGAGCAAAATTCTTTACATTGTGGTCATTATTTTTAGAAATTTTCATCAACTATTGCTTTAGTTTTTTTATTTTCACAGGGTGGCTGGATATTCTTATCTTTCCTAGTGTTTTGGGCTCCTACCAAACGACTATCACGGTCTATGACAACCAAGGTATCAATAGTTTTTCCTTTTGTGGTTTTCCCTATAGCCTCGATTTTTAGATTTATTTCCATTTTTAATCCATCGCTCCCCTCCTTATTTTTGGTGCATTCTAATTTAGTAGTTAGCGCATCATTGCCTTCTATCTTAGCTATAAAATACTCACTGTCTAATGCAGCTTTGAATGAATATGCCCCTCTTGCTCCCTGACCCAAATCTTTTCCTGTGTGATGCACAATGAGAATTGTCGCACCAGTTTTGCATTTTATTTCATCACAACCGGCGATGAATTTCCCCATATCCTCAGCAGAATTCTCATTACCGATAAAACTACGTGCAAGCGTATCAATAACAATCAATCTTACAGGCAAATTAGTTTCTTCTTGAACATTCTTTGTAGCCAAAATTAAATCAGTAACAACCTGTGGTTGTGATACAAATATTGGTTGTGATATACGGTACAGATTGTCTAGGTCATGCCCATCATTGTATTTATTAATCCAGGCGTGCATGCGTTTTTTCATGCCATTGCTTCCCTCGGCAGCAACATAGATTACAGCACCATGTTTTACCTCCCTGCCCTGCCATTTCTTCCCTGATGCGATCCGACAGGCAATATCCATTATAATGAACGATTTTCGCGAACCGCTGGGACCGTAAAATCCAGCTAGCGAATTTTCGTCTAAAAGATCTTCAACTAAAAATTGGTCGTGATCGAAATTTATCGATCCAGCGCCCCTTTCCATAATAAATTTGTTTTTCGGGGAAGATATAGTTTCCATTTCCAATCCACTAATAGAACAATAAAATAAAAAGATCCAAATGTTAACATTAATTCATCAATTAAAATTAGCTAAACAGAAAACTCAGCTACGGAAACCAAAAAAACGCTCAATATACTATCATTAGCTATACAACTAACAAGCAAAAATAGCTTTTCATAGGTGCTAGTAGGCGTTGTTGCCCAAATCAGCCAGCAAGCGACGGTGGTATCCCGATATCTTCTTCCAGTGCGCCAGACCTTCCTTGCGCATCGCCAGCACCGCTTCATTTCTTGTTCTATAACCCCGCGTGCTTGCGAGGCGGGATACAGGCTGTCGCCCCTTTGCGTGAGATAAGCGGATCCCAGCTTGCGCCGCAGCGGGTTGAGTAAGGTGGGCAGGACATCTTCCAGCGAGACTTCTGCTGCCACGATATCGTGGGTTGCCGAGTCCACCGCCAGATGTAACTTGCGCCACACTCGCCGCTTCTCGGCGCCGTGTTTTCTGACCTTCCCTCGCCTTCGCCAAATACCTTCAGGCCAGTAGAGTCGATGACCAGGGAACTGGGAACGATTCATACGCCCCTTGGCGGGTTGTCGATAGGCCACCGTCACCGTGCGTGCTCGCTTGCTGACACATAGCTATAGTCCGGCGCGCACAGCGGTAAGTTCATCAACTCGGACAAGGAGTCGAGTAGCCCCTGAGTTGCGCGAAGCTTGAGGCTGAAAATCCCTTTGGGCATCAGGAAAGTAGGGATAGTTTGGTCGGTGTAGAGCTGGCTGCGTCCCCGTCGTCAGTGATGGGGTGAAGCGATGCGCCCATGATGCAGAGTTGAAGAGGGATGGTAGTGATCAGATCACAGAGCCCTAAGTTAGTTCCATTCAATCTGCATCAATTTGGGCAACAACTCCGACTGGCTGGAATGCCAGGCATGACTAATGATGGCCCTCTGAGATGCGGCTCCGTATGAGTGTCAACATCTTATGTCAGATACTTGTTTACACCTTTCTTAGCTCCTGAGGTATCGGCCAATTTTCCTTAAAATCCATAAATTCGGCAACAAACGAAGCCATCAGGCTCTTAACAAATTCATCATATACGGATTGATTGATAGTAACATGTAGGAATGACTCCACTCTCAAGGAATCTCCTACTGCGGCTAGGAAATCCGCATCTTGAAAGGTTAGTGTCACTGTGCCACTTTTTTGATTCTGGCTCAGAACGATCTGCTGATTAGACATTTTCCACCTCAGAATGATGCTTATATGCAGTGTCATTATATGCGTGTACTCACAGCCGTGTACAGTGCGCCGTATAACGTAGACCATAGATCCTCTAGTGAGGAGATAAAATGGATTCTGACGAGTTTGAGCTGGCGATGCTCGCAACTGCATTCGGTAAAAATGTACGAGAACTGCGGTCTGCACGAGGTATGCAACAGGAAAAACTAGCGCTAATTGCTGGTATAGACCGTGGTCATATGGGAAAAATCGAACGTGGGGAGACTAGGGTAACCTTGGAGAAAGTTTATCTGATCGCCAAAGCCCTTGGGGTCTCGCCTGCATCATTGCTGCCATAGCCATAGCCATAGCCATAGCCATAGCCATAGCCATAGCATGGCTGTTGCTCTTACCCAATGGCCCGCCCTGGATTTGCAATAAACTCGAACACGTCAAACACCTCACCTTATCACTGCATACAAACCGCCCTGAGCTGGTTTGGTACAGTTTCAGCTCTAGGCAGACCCATACGAAACCACACTCGTTGTCATCAGACGCATCAGGGAGATGCGTCACATTCGGCCAGAAGTTTGCCCACAAACGCTACATCCGGTGCTCCGTCGACCCTCACAGAGTAGCGATGATACTAGGCAGTCCTCTCATGAGGCCTGTAGGGAAAGGAGACCTTATTTAGGAAATCGTCGGTGTCACAACTCACAAACGCATCGCCCAGACAGCCGATTAGGAAGCCAGCAGGTATCTCAATCCTCTCGTTGTGACTACAACAAAACCGTTGAAAACAACAACCCTGTGCCTGGGAGATATTCTGAAAAAATCGCTGATACCGAGATTGATGTACTGTAAGCATTTCACGATACTTATAATGCAAATGCCTGCGGGCATTGATGTACTGATCACTCCGTTGTCAGCTGACAATCGCCATCGCTGGACAGGACGAGTTCCATCTCACGCTACCGATAATCCATCTGCCAGAAAGCACCGAGCCGAAGATCGGCCAGCAGCCAGGATTTCATTTCACGATACCGATAATGGGGTCGCCAGCGACTACTGAGGTGCAGATCACCTCGTTGTCAGCTGACAATCGCTGCCAGCCAGCAGCTTGGTTTCCATTTCACGATACTTATAATGCAGATGACTGCGGGCACTGATGTACTGATCACTCCGTTGTCAGCTGACAACAATCGCCATCGCTGGACAAGCCGAGTTCCATTTCACGCTACCGATAATCCATCTGCCAGAAAGCACCGAGCCGAAGATCGGCCAGCAGCCAAGCTGATAGCTATCTTAGCAGGCGTTACGCCGCAGTTCCCGATAGACAGTGGAACGATAACACCAATGGAGTGAGCCATGGCGGCAACGGATATCCTTTGCCGATATCTGGTATCGTTGCCCTTCAGTCACCTGCTGATAACTCATGGTGATACTGCTTCTACTTTGGCGAGCTGAAGCGTACCACCGTCAGCAGTTGACTACCTCTCACCGCTTAACCATGAGTGTCGCACTTATTATCTGAATTCCCGGGCAGCTGCCTTGAAAAAATGCCTGAGGGTGGTAGAAATACCCGCTATCAGATCAAAATTTCTCTGTAACCGTTTTCGCCATCCTTACCGATAAAATCAATTTAAAAATGACCATTTATTACGGTCAAAAAATGAGTGATCACGCCACTGACATAGCTATCATCAAAACTAAAATTACGAACCTAGAAATTTACTCAAAAATAACTTTTCAAAAATCAATAATAATTTCATTGGAAGGGTTGATATCATTTTTATAATTTGCAATAATTAAAACAAGATTATTGATTTAGACTTTTCCTTGTAGCTTAACATCAATATTTATGACAGATTACACTTAAATTATTATGTTCTTGATAATTTTCCTTACCAGCTATATTTAGGTGGCTACTTATCTGGTCTTATTGTTCACAGATAGGCACAAAAACACTAATAACAACTATAAGAAGGTGTTTATGATAAAAAGGCAAAAATGGGGTAGACCCCCAAAAATAGACTCAGACAAACGCACCCTGCGAGTTCGAGTTTCGTTTACAGCGGACGAATATCAGAAATTACAGGCACGATGCCATGCATCCGGGGTAGCTAAAATTAGCGAACTCGTTCGCGCAATTGCACTCAACGAGAAACACATAGACTCGGAACCAGCTATCCGTCATGTAGAATTGATCCATTGGTTAGCTCAGCTAAATAGGCTGGCGGCAGATATCAACGAATTCATTTTGGAGTGTAGACTCCATTTACATTCTGATGAGGTCAAAAATAATCACTCCAAAAATGTTTTGATCCTCCAGAAAATCCAATCCGTCTATAAATTACTGATAAATATTTCAGGCGTAGCACATGCGGAGGGCAAACATGATCGGTGAGGTTTTTGATCTGACGCCAGGTTTTTCTGGGAGACTAAATTATATATTCAGGAATTCTCCATTCAAAAATCCTAACAACAAAAAGAAAGACCATAAAAAACAGACCCCAACACAGATAAATTATCTTGGCGGAAATGTATTCAGCTACCCAGAGTTGGCGCTCACTGAAAGCGGTAAAAACTATAATGTCAGTGGGCTGCTCACAGAACTAGAGCAGCAGGCGAATTTGTATTTGGGTTCTGGAGAAATGAAATGTGCGCATTATTCAATTTCGTTACCTGCTGGTGATAGCCTCAGCCCATATCACTGGTTCATGTCAGCTCGAATTTTCATGGATCGGATGGGATATGGAAATGACACGAAATGGACCTCTGTAATACACAATGACGCTCATTGCCAACATATCCATATCGTTGCATGTCGCGTAAAACTAGATCGCACTCTAGTCAATACCTACAACGATTATGACCGTTGCATACAGGCGGTACGAGATATAGAAAAAATTCTTGGCCTCGTTAAACAAAAAAATCCTAATGAAAACTGGGGAATTGAATATTCTATCACAGACATGAAAACCGGCATTGGTAGAGGAACATTGTCAGCCCAGCAAGATCCAAAAAATCTTATAAGATCTGTTTTAGATAGAGTGTTTGAATGTAGACCGAGCACCATCTCAGGACTCGTAAAAAAATTGCGGTGCTATAATGTGATGGTTACCGTGCGTAGAAAAAATGGTGTCCCAACAGGCATTATGTACAGTGTTGATGGACTGATATGGATTTCAGGAACGCATGTTAAACGCCGCCGTGCGGCCTGGGGCAGGCTATTAGAACAGGGTATTACATACTCACCAACTAGAGATGATAAAATTTTAGAGTTACGTACTCACAATTTAGAGGAACAAAAAATAAAAATTGAACTTCAAAAATACAATAAAATTTCACCAGAGCCAAATTTACATTTAAAACAAACCATCCCTATAGCATCAAAGGTTAGTTTAAATGAAAGAAAACATAACCAAAAATCACTAACATCTAAATGTGACACTTATATAGAAAATTTCATAGCATTGGTTCGCTGTACTCAAAAGCAATATAAGAAAATTATAGGTAGGGTTAAGTCATACATATACAGGGATAAACGATTTAACGCTCATAGCCTGCTACAACTGAATTTTTCATGTGAATGGAAAGAAAAACCTTCCGATTCAGTGATTGAGGAGTTCTTAGCCGCGATAACGGCTGCATTAAAACGTATATTCAAGAATGGTTTTGAGTCAGTTAATCACGGATTGGAACCAAATCTACCCGATGGGTACGTTATGGATGCAGAGACACAGGCGCCAAACATCGTTGTGATTACATCATCCAATCAGGAGAAGTTAGTCACGTCAATTCACAACGCTAACAAATGGATTGATGATTGGACTGGAAGAACCATCCCAAATGGCATTGAGTTATTAAAGATAAAATAATAAAAACAATAAATTATGAGGTTAGTTATATGGCAATAGCAAGATTGAATTCAAATTTAAAAACAATCACATTCAGTACAACAATCAGCATTCAAGAAAATTTAGAACTCAAGGACGGAACCATTAGGTCAATATATAAATCCAAACATGAGCACCTTGGCACTGTTGATATAAACTCTGATTACTCACTCATTTCAAGTCTAACACAGGATGAAGTGATAAAATTTACCGAATGGGCTAAACAGCAACAAAATGACGTTAAAAATTCCTATCTCGCGAATCATGCCAGAGGGTTTTGGGGTGGTTATCCCGTTATAAAAAGATCAGTTTCCGATGATGAAAAATATCGCGATGAATTTGGGTTTATTCAAAATAGACGTATAGGTGAGTTCATAGGTGTTATTGCTGATCCGATAAAAATAAACCACCTCCCCTCGACATCAGAAAATGGTAATTCATTAAATTTCCACCTTATACGTAAGGATGGGACACTGGTCGACATGCTAAGTCCGTTGTGTGATGAAATTATCAGATCTCACAAAAAAACAAAATTAAACATTGAGGAAGCTAAGAATATTTTCCAGGGATTGAAACCCATTACCTACCTGATAACTGAGGTTATTGGATTTAAACAATCCGACCTAGAAAAAAAACTACCTCCTGGTTACAGAGCAAAAACTGTATCATTGTTAAAAAATAAAACTAACGGTAAGTTTGGATAGTAAATACCGATAACAGGTCTGTCTAAAAACTAAAAAAATGATGAACAACGGATTGTATGTACGCAGGCATATTAAAATAATAGTATTTTATTATACTGGCATCCTGCCGTTGACTAACGGCAATTTAAAAAATTCTACACTGTGGGCATAGCGTCAAAACTTGCCCACTATTCAGCTGACAGACGGCGATTGTTAGGGAAGGTGCGAACAAGTCCCTGATATGAGATCATGTTTGTCATCTGGAGCCATGAAAAAGGGTTCATCATGAGTCATCAGCTCACCTTCGCCGACAGTGAATTCAGCAGTAAGCGCCGTCAGACCAGAAAAGAGATTTTCTTGTCCCGCATGGAGCAGATTCTGCCATGGCAAAACATGGTGGAAGTCATCGAGCCGTTTTATCCCAAGGCTGGTAATGGCCGGCGACCTTATCCGCTGGAAACCATGCTACGCATTCACTGCATGCAGCATTGGTACAACCTGAGCGATGGCGCGATGGAAGATGCTCTGTACGAAATCGCCTCCATGCGTCTGTTTGCCCGGTTATCCCTGGATAGCGCCTTGCCGGACCGCACCACCATCATGAATTTCCGCCACCTGCTGGAGCAGCATCAACTGGCCCGCCAATTGTTCAAGACCATCAATCGCTGGCTGGCCGAAGCAGGCGTCATGATGACTCAAGGCACCTTGGTCGATGCCACCATCATTGAGGCACCCACCTTGGCTTCAATTCCAGAGCCTATTCAACGTGCTGTAGGGGGTTATCCTTGCACACCTTTCCCTGTTGGTCAGCCTGCTCCTATGCATCCTCTAAAGCCCAATGAGCTCGCCTGGGGAGTGGTCATATCTCTAAATCCGATTTAACTGAATAAACTGATGCGTTTTTATACATAGAACCATTTGTGGATAGGATAGAGATGGCAAGAATCCTGATGACTCCCGCCCTTGATGGCCACGGTCATATCTACGATTCTCGAGAATGTCAAACTGTCTCTGACCAAGTGGTTTCTGGGAAAGCCGCGTGAAAAGATTTAACGGTATCAACGTTATTTTAAGCCTAACCGTTTAGCCAGTTTATGTAAATTACTTGGGTCAAGAACTAACCGACGAGCCACATTAGCCCAATTGCCCTGACAGGCATCCAAAGTCTGACTTATAACCTTACGCTGATAACCATCCACGGCAATCTTTAGCGATACAGTCTGTTCATCATGCGAAACCTGTGACAACAGTATATGTTCGGTTTTTGTCGAACAAATCGCGTTGGCATCCAATGCCAGATGCTCTGGTTCCAATGTGACAATTTCTGTTCTGACAGCTCCCCGACTGAGTGCACGCAAAGCAGCCCGGCTGATCACATGCTCTAGTTCGCGTACATTGCCCGGCCAGTCATAAGTAAACAAAGCCTGTTCTGCTTCGCGTGATAATCGCAGGCTACGAAAACCAAGACGGGCACGGTTTAGCTCTAGAAAATTCCCTGCCAGTAATAACACATCGTTATCACGCTTCCGCAGTGGAGGGATCGGCACTGGATAAACCGACAACCGATGGTACAAATCAGCCCGGAATTGCCCTTCTCTTACCTGCTCATGCAACTGTCGATTGGTTGCCGCAATGATCCGAACATCGACTTTCTGCTGCTGATCTGTACCGAGTCGTTGGATCTCGCCATTCTGTAACGTGCGTAGCAATTTAGCCTGCACAGTCAGTGGTAATTCACCAACCTCATCGAGAAAAAGCGTACCGCCATGTGCTGCTTCAAATCGACCGGGGCGATCGCTTATCGCACCAGAAAATGCACCTTTAACATGACCAAACAGTTCACTTTCCGCGAGTGACTCTGGTAATGCCGCACAATTGACATGGATCAGCGGTGCAATATGTCGTGGTGATTTACTGTGTAAGCGGCGAGCAAATAGCTCTTTTCCTACACCAGTCTCGCCCAGCAACAACACGGGAAGTTCGGAATCTGCTACCACATCCAGCTCATGCAATAACTTCAGCAAAATCGCACTTTGCCCAATGATTTCACCATCACTAGTATTTTGTTCACCCAGCAATAACGCTTCTGATGCTCGATTACCAACTCGTAACGCTAGAATCTCTTCTTCTAAACGGCTCATACGTATCACCACTTCAGTCAGAGAAGCACTGTGCGTTAATTTATCAACTGCTTCATCGTCAAAAACAAAACCCTCAAAAGCATCTAGCGTTAATGCGCCCCACAATTGCCCTCCTAGATAGAGGCTGATCCCCATGCAATCATGTACGGGTAATGGCAGCCCACGTTGTGAGTCCAGTAAACCATCATATGGATCAGGTAACAGACTTTCCGGTTCAAATCGCACTGCTGAACGACTGGATAAAATAGTGGCCAGACGAGGGTGCTGTGCCACGACAAAACGGCGCCCCAATGTTTCATGCACTAAGCCATCCACTGCCACAGGACAAAGGCAATCACCATCCAATTTCAATAAACCAACTGCACTACAACCAAAATTAGTTCGAATCGCGGAAACCAGCCGCTCCTGTCGAACGGAACGCGGTAGTTCAGTAGTGAGATCAAGTAACAATGATGTTTCAAACATGGTATTTATTACCAGAAATGGTTTTTTTAACCCTATCAGGAGATGGTAAAAAACACCACAAAAATATATAATCCATATATTTCAATGTGTTAGATATGGCATGATTTATGCTTTTACTTATCGAGATAAAATTACTCTATTATTTATCAAGGAGCGCTTTCATGGTCTTACTCGAACAAACTATTGCCAATATTGCTTGTGAAATTCCTGGTGCAACACGAGTATTCCACAAATTTAAACTAGATTTTTGCTGCGGTGGTCAACAACCGTTAAAAGATGCCATCGCTCACCGTAACCTCGATGCCACGCTGGTTATTACTGAATTAGAGCAAGTACAACAGTTACCAAGCCACGAAATTGATTGGCGTACTGCAACACCTTCTGCGCTAATTGATTTTATCCTGGAACGCTTCCATGCTCAGCATCGAATTCAATTACCAGAACTGATCCGCCTTACAAATCGAGTGGAACATGTCCATGCGGATAAAATAGGCTGTCCGTTAGGTCTGGGGGCTCATCTGGTTGATATGCTGCGGGAGCTGGAAGGTCACATGCAGAAAGAAGAGCAGATCCTATTCCCTATGCTGAAAAAGGGTCTTAACAACTCAGTACAAGGCCCAATTGCTATGATGCGTATTGAACATGAACAGCATGGTGAATGTTTGGACGAAATAATGCACCTGACCAATGACATTACGCCTCCGGTAGACGCTTGCGTGACATGGCGTGCACTCTATACCGGCCTGACACAATTGCGAGAAGACCTGATGCAACATATTCATTTGGAAAATAATATTTTATTCGCAAACGCCACCACCAATTAATGACCAGTCATCTATTATTCTCGGGGATATCTGCATATCCCCGTGGATTTGGTAGTCGCGTATTTTGGTTATGTTGACTTTGTGAGAAAATAAGAGAAAGCATTTGTTCAATGCATGTTCATCCATAATATCGAACTTAAAAATAGGTTTAATCGGAAACGAGAATTAAGGTTGGCAGCAAGAATCTCTTGTGGTCTCTTGTGGTAGTTATTGTTCATAAAGTAGGTAATGTTTACGATCCATCTTTTTTATCTATCAGTATCGCTCATAAACACACTTGCTTATATTGTCAACAAAAATATATATCTAATCAACTAATATGTTTATCACATTTGAATCCGTGCTGTATTAAAAATCACCCTACCTGGGCGGCTTCTGGATAGGCTGGAACCCATTTTTATTGTTTAGAACGCGCATAAATCACTTCATTTTATCTACGTTTCATAGTTTAATTGGCAACGTGAATGTTTTTAAATGCGCATTATTTTTTTCGAGGTAACTTATGTTTGGCTTAAAGCTTAAACAACAATATCAGATCTTATCTGATGAAAATCAGATGCTAAAAGAAGAGATAGAGCAGTTACAATCCAGCTATAAGATAGCATGCGAAGAAAGTCAAGAAATTCAGATAAGGCTAAGGAATACACAATCTAGAGAGCGATTTTTCCTTGGAATGTTTACCAATATTGCAAATTTTGGGCAATCACTACATGGGCTCGGTGATTCTTTTTTGGGCCTAGCTGTACAGCTGAATCAACAAAAAATAACTGCTATTTCATCCTCTCGGGAATCAGAAACAAATCGTCTTGCTTTTCAGCAAATGGCTAACAATCTGCACACGATGTTTGAACAAATTACGGCAGCCTCAGAAAATGTGGCCTCGCTACATGAGCGCGCTAGTCAAATCAATGGTATTGTTCAATTAATAAAAGGTATTGCCGATCAAACAAATTTATTAGCGTTAAATGCAGCAATTGAAGCCGCCCGCGCTGGCGAACAAGGGCGCGGATTTGCTGTAGTGGCTGATGAGGTTAGAAGTCTGGCGGAGCGGACCAGCAAAGCGACAACAGAAATTGCTGGGTTGGTGAGCGAAATCCAGTCCGATACCCAACAGGCCAAAAACGTTATGGAACAAGGCGCCATCAATGCTCGTCGTTACAGTGCAGATAGTCTTTCTGCAACTAATGGCATGTCGCAATTAACGGAGCTTTCGCAAAATTTAGAGCAATCAATTACAGGAGCTTCGCTGCTTTCCAATGCGGAATTAGCCAATCTGGAAGAACTCAGTCTTAAATTAGAAGTGTATAAAGTATTAATGGGATTATCCAACCTAACTGCGGAGCAGCTTCCTGATTACACTGAGTGTCGACTCGGCCAGTGGTATTACGCTGGTGAAGGTAAAGCCAGTTTCTCTAAATCATCAGGTTATCGCGAGATGGAAAAACCACATCAAGCTGTACATGACAATGCCAGAAATGCGGTAGCTCGTTTCCATAGTGGCGATTACGATGGGGCACTTTCTGCTTTAGCTGCAATGGAGCAGGCAAATATAACGGTCATGAAGGGTATGAGCCATTTTCTAAAATTATAACTCTAACAACGATTCCTGATTACCCATGATTAGCAGTCACTCCGAACGGCGTTGCTTCCCAAATCAGTCGTAAAAACGTAGCTTCCCCAGCCCCAAGTGACCGTTACACTTGGGCTTTCTGACCGGCAGGCCAAGGTCGTCAGTTTGTTTATCACACTCACATACGCCATCACTTCCCCCACTTGGTCGTTGTAGTTTCGTTGACTGATTCTTCCCACCATCAGCTGTTTGAACCGGGACATCGCCGTCTCTACCAACGAGCGACGGAGATCTCGCCTGGATGCTCAAGCACAAGCTGCTGCAAGCGATGAAGGAGTCTGACGACAAGCATCCCATCAGCGGTATCATTCAACTCGATGATGTCTACTGGGGCAGTGAACGCCGTGGTGGCAAGCGGGGTTGTGGTACCGTTTGCAAGACACCTTTGTGGCGGCAGTGTCCCTGAAGAAGGAAAGAAATCCAATCAAAATGTGGATGACGGTGGTTGATGGGTTCAAAACTAAGACCATTGGCAAGTGGGCTAAACGACATCTTGCTAACGGGAGTGCCGTGATATCTGATGAGTTATCCCGTTTCAGGGCAGTCAAGGAAGCCAACTGTGAGTACCTGAGTGTCGTCACTGGAGGCAACCTGGATTTACTGGAGCATCTTGCGTTCAACTGGGTAAGCACGATAATAGGGAATGTGCAGAACTCGCTGCGGAGCAGTTGCCATACGCTTGGAACCAAGCCTCTACCAAATCATCTGACGGAATGATGCTTCCGATTTAAGCATCGTTTTGGCATCAAGAGCATGCTGGTTGAATTGAACCACACGATAGAGGAAATCCATCTGATACCATATCGGGAAGATCATGGGTAATCGGATAGGTGGTGACCCCATATCTATAGCCACGTATGAATAATACATACCGATAAATTTGAGGAGCAACCTCTTATAGAAGAGTTAATAACTGTGCGATTTCAAAAACAAGCCTATCCGCTTCATCAGAATCAAAATCTGTTTTCTGAAGTTTTTTGACTCCATGCTCATTCAATAAGACATGATTTGTAGGAGTGAGATTGTGAATAGCCAAACAACTTTTGACACATTGTAAAGGACATCCATCGATAGCAATGATCGATCTACCAGACTTTGCTATACGGACTAAATGCTTTACGTTTCCACCAACACCTGCAATGCAGGACATTTCTGCATCACCTCGTTTATCTAGCTGAATAGCCATATAGTTTGCCATCTGCGCTGCACTTGAACAACCAGAGCATGAATAAACCAATGGTAAAGAACGTAAACATTCACTCATAAAACATCCTTTAAAAATCATAGTCCCATGAAGATGCCCTTAATAAATAGGGCATCTGCGAAATCAATTATCAAATTTAAAGTTTCTACCAATAGCGCTGGTAATTCCGTGGTAACTCCTGAAATTATAAATCAGAGGGCTCCACAAATCCGCGTCAATAACGTCATCTTTTTTAAGTAAAGATGCATCTGCATGCACATGAGTGGCTCGCAATTCAACGATAGCAAAATTATTGCGCTTTGTTATATGTTCAACTACACACTCGACCTGAATTAAACATTCTTGGATACGAGATGGTTTAACGGTACAGGACGCCAGCTCTGTAAATCCACCAAGAGCAAATTTATTACCACAATAACTGAAACCTATCTTTTCAGATGGGACAGGATCCTTTCCGGTCAATTTGGCAATAGATTCAATTCTATCCGAAAGGTTGTCTGATGCAACATTCAATACGACTTCTGGACAATTCTCAATGTTTTCGATAGCCTTTGAATTTAGACTGAGGCCGATGACAATATTATTCGAAAGAGACCAACTCGATGATATTGGTGTAATGTTAGTTGTATCAGTATCATCGATGGTACTCAGTAGAATTACGGTGTTTCCCCAATAAAGTGATTTTGGGTGAACTTGCTTATGCATTGCCATCTCCTTTGTAACAGAAACACTACAAATTATATATCACAATGTGATATAATTGAACTTATTGTATTTCACCTAAGAAGTCAACAACCGAGTAAGCTATGTTAACAAAAGCTCAATTTGAGGCACTTTCTGAGTTTCGCTATCAGTTAAAGCGTTTTCTTCACTTCAGTGAAACTGCGGCCAAGGAGCTCGGGCTCACACCATTACAGTATTTATCCCTCCTGCACATTCAAGGATACCCAGGGCGCAACTGGGCAAGCGTGGGTGAACTAG
The DNA here is from genome assembly GCF_051919235.1 of Aeromonas sp. 95A. Taxonomy (NCBI): domain Bacteria; kingdom Pseudomonadati; phylum Pseudomonadota; class Gammaproteobacteria; order Aeromonadales; family Aeromonadaceae; genus Aeromonas; species Aeromonas sp. 95A. The sequence continues at coordinate 4,068,399 of NZ_JBQBFC010000001.1, read as the reverse complement.
CGGAAAGGTTACAAATGAGTCATCACGCTACCGTAGCTTTACTTACGCGATGTGAGGAGTTGGATCTCGTTGAACGGCGGAAAAATGAAAATGACAAGCGCAAAGTAGATGTGCATCTAACAGATAAAGGGAGAGAATATTTACAGCAATTGGCACAGCAGCATAAAACAGAATTGCAATCGCTTCAAAATACTTTCCAAGTGGCACGTATTACAGCACTGAATGAAAACTATGATGCTGACCAATAAAAACCTTATTTACTAAAAGTATGAGCAAGTGAATTGCTCATACTTAATGGTCAGAATACTCTAGTCATAATTCACATTGAACTGTTTACAATAAAATATGACTTGTGAATATATTTTTTCGTGGTCTTCAAAAAGAATTAAGTCAATAGTTTCGTTATCAGGAAGTATATGTAGCACTCTAGAGCCAGGCTTGCTTTCAATTAACTTAATTAAAGATATTTGGCGCCATGAGAAAAAAAGGTGTTTTTTATGGCAATGAAACTCAATGCCACTGAAACTCAATTCTAATTTTACTTTTCTTGCGATATAAATGTATCTTATATCTATTGCCGCCGTAATAATGAATATTAGCAATGAGAATAAAATTGTATTGCGATATAACTCTTCGGTTATTGGTAAACCAGTAACTTCAGATGCCAACAACAGCAGAGTTGGCCAGAAAATTGCGACAAAGAAAGGTTCGACTAACTTAGTCACAAACTGCTTATTTGATACGTGATATACCATACTACACCTGATAAATAGTAGTCGCAGTTTACACTGCGACTACTACCCTAATCATGTTACCGACGAGACCTTACGATCTGGATGCGTCTAGTTAAATATTCGAGCGGTACACTCCAAACGTGTACCAATCGACAGAATGGAAAGACAACAAACAAAGTCATACCTAAAATCATATGAATTTTGTAGATAAACGATACCCCTTCTAAATTTTTAGATGCCCCTGTTTGGAACGTTACAACATCTTGTGCCCAACTTACGAGCTTCATCATGACACTTCCATCAAGATGGAAAGCAGAAAATGGAATTGTCAGAAGACCAAGCGCTGCCTGGGAAACTAATAGCACTAAAATCAAAATATCCGCAGTCGATGATGTTGCTCTGATCCTTACGTTTGTCAGACGCCGCTTTAAGAGCAGATAACCACCGTACAACGTCATTGCACCAAAGATACCGCCAGCACACATCGCTATGAGTTGTTTTGCTTGCAATGATAAGAATGACTCATATACCCAGTGAGGTGTCAGCAAGCCAAAAAAGTGGCCGAAGATGATACCAAGAATGCCAATGTGGAACAGTCCAGATGCCAGCCTCATATTCGAGTTATCAAGCAACTGGCTTGATCCTGCTCGCCAAGTGTACTGCCCATAATCGTAACGAACCCAACTACCAAGTAGAAAAATGGTAACTGCAATATATGGGTATATATCAAAGAAGAAGCTATGAATATAGTTCATTTGTTTGCCTCACCAATTTCAAGGTACTGTGGTACGACTGCATTCTTAAATCGGTTGCTATGAATCGATTGAATTGAACTGGGACATGATTCTCCTCCTAAAAACTTCACCTGCTCTTCCTCCCAAACAGCATCTAACGCAGCGGGTGTTGCATCATCAGCCTCTTTCATAACTTGTGTGCTTATAAGAGCGCTATCGTACTCTGTCATGGATAGATCAATTAGAACCCCAAATAGAACATGATATTTGCTTTCTCTTTTGAGTAGCCTCTCTTTAAGCAACCCCAAGATCGGAGTGATAAAACACAACCCCTCTATAATTTCAGCGTTATTTCTTGTTGAAAGGTATTCCAAGTAAACAGGAAGAAAATCCGGTAATTCTCTTTTGTTAAGAGAAAATCCTGCATCTTCATATTGCTTAAGCAGGTCTACCATTGCTTGTCCGCGATCACGCGACTCACCATGAACATGCTCAAAAAGAAGCAGAGAGGTGGAACGGCCACGGTCGAAGATATCACAATATATTTCTTGGAATGAAAGTAGAGAACGATCAAACGCATATGTTACAAAATCACATATTGATGATTTTTGTGCCGATGTCAGCTCATTACATTCAGCTATGCAATCAAAGATTTCATCCTTGTTTTCCCACAGATCAATATCTGGGTAGTCCAAGAGGATTGATATGATCTTTAAAGATTTCATTTTTTATCCTCACTTGGATTTGTAGATACATTAATGGCATTAATTCTCTGGCTATTAAACAGGTTGTACTTAGTGTCGCTACCTTTACAACCATCACCAAAGCTAAAGCCACACCCTTTAGCTTCAGGAAATGCTTCTCGTGCTAGCTCGCGATGACTGGAAGGAACTACAAAGCGGTCTTCATAGTTAGCTATAGCCAAATAACGATACATTTCCTGCGCTTGGTGTTCAGTTAAACCAACCTGCTCTAATGCGCTGGTATCCACCTTTTTATCTACAGTTTCAGCTCGCTTATAATGACGCATTGCCAACATACGATTCAGTGCACTCTTAACAGGTGCTATATCGCCAGCGGTCAACAGATTCGCCAAATACTGTAAAGGAATTCGCAAGCTAGAAATATCTGGTAGAACACCATCATCACCTAAATAGCCTGCATCTTTGGCTGATTGGATAGGGGAAAGAGGTGGTACATACCATACCATCGGTAACGTGCGATACTCTGGGTGTAATGGGAGTGCAAGCTTCCATTCCATCGCCATCTTGTACACAGGTGACTTCTGAGCAGCATCTAGAACATTTTGAGTGATGCCTTGCTTTAAGGCTTCTTCAATGATAGCAGGATCATGTGGATTTAAGAAAATCTCCAACTGCTTGTTGTATAAATCCTTGTCATTTTCAGTTGATGCTGCTTGCTCAATACGATCTGCATCATAAAGGATTACTCCCAGATATCTAATTCGTCCTACACATGTTTCAGAGCAGACGGTTGGTTGACCAGACTCAATTCTGGGGTAGCAGAAGATACATTTTTCAGATTTACCACTTTTCCAGTTAAAGTAAATCTTCTTGTAGGGGCAACCAGTAAGACACATACGCCAACCACGACATTTGTCTTGGTCAATAAGGACAATGCCATCTTCTTCACGTTTATATATTGCCCCACTAGGGCAAGTAGCCACACATGCAGGATTCAAGCAATGCTCACAAAGCCGAGGGAGATACATCATGAACGTATTTTCAAACTGTCCATACATCTCCTTTTGGATGTGGTTGAAATTGTAGTCTTGTGAACGCTTAGTGAATTCCCCGCCCAAGATTTCTTCCCAGTTTGGGCCATTGTTGATCTTGTCCATACGTTGACCAGTGATCAGTGAACGTGGACGTGCTATTGGCTGATGCGCACCTTGTTTAGCATTATGTAAATGCTCATAGTCAAAGGTGAAAGGCTCATAATAGTCATCAATAGTCGGCATGTCAGGGTTGTTAAAAATCTTGGCTAAAACGCCAATCCGGTTACCCATTCTTGGAACGATTTTTCCATTGATATTTCGAACCCAGCCACCCTTCCATTTATCCTGATTTTCCCAATCGTTTGGATAGCCCACGCCTGGCTTGCTTTCTACGTTATTAAACCAGGCGTATTCCATTCCCTCGCGACTTGTCCATACGTTCTTACAAGTAACAGAGCAAGTATGACATCCGATGCATTTATCGAGGTTTAGCACCATTCCAATTTGCGCACGAATTTTCATTTTTACTTCTCCCCTGCCTTGTTACTGTACATATTGTCAGCCTGTGTATAGTCATTATTTTCGTCATCAAGCCATTTAACCTGATTCATGCGGCGGACGACAACAAACTCATCACGGTTAGAGCCCACTGTGCCATAATAGTTGAACCCATAAGCCTGATGTGCATATCCGCCAATCATATGAGTTGGTTTAGGACAGACACGAGTAACGGAGTTATGAATCCCACCACGTTGTCCTGTTATTTCGGAGCCTGGAATATTCACCAGGCGCTCTTGAGCGTGATACATCATTACCATTCCAGCAGGGACGCGCTGACTCACCACTGCACGAGCAGTTAATGAACCATTGATATTAAATGCCTCTATCCAGTCGTTATCCTCAATTTTTAGATCTTTAGCATCATCTTCACTTATCCAAACAATTGGCCCACCCCGAGACAGTGTAAGCATCAACAAGTTTTCGCTGTATGTTGAGTGGATACCCCATTTCTGGTGCGGAGTGATCCAGTTCAGAGCTTTCTCTTTGTTACCGTTACCCTTCTTACCCATAATATTTTTAATAGTCTGGGTATTGATTGGTGGTCGATATGAAATGAGACTTTCGCCAAAATCACGCATCCATTGGTGATCCTGATACAGCTGTTGACGACCAGTAATGGTTCGCCATGGAATTAGCTCATGAACGTTTGTATAACCTGCGTTATACGAGACATGCTCGTCTTCCAAACCAGACCATGTTGGGCTAGATATGATTTTTCTCGGCTGAGCCTGAATGTCACGGAAACGAATTTTTTCCTCTTCCTTGTTGATAGCAAGATGTGCATGTTCTCGGCCAGTCAGCTTACTTAATGCATTCCAAGCCTTAACAGCCACATGACCATTAGTCTCTGGGGCTAAAGTAAGAATTACTTCAGCCGCATCAATTGCAGTGTCAATCTTTGGCCGCCCAGCATTCGCGCCATCATGGTGTGTGTAGTTAAGTTTTTTAAGAAGGTCTACTTCGGTTTCTGTGTTCCAATTAATACCCTTGCCACCATTTCCTTGCTTATCAAGGAGTGGGCCTAACGATGTAAATCTTGCGTAGGTGTTAGGATAATCGCGCTCAACGGTCATTATATGTGGTGCAGTTTTTCCTGGAATGAGATCACATTCACCCAATTTCCAGTCTTTTACTTCAAACGCTTGGGCTATTTCTGCTGGAGAGTCATGCTGCATTGGCAATGTAACCACATCGGTTTCAACGCCAAGATGTCCTTTACAGAGCTCAGAAAACGCTTTTGCAATTGCCTTATAAATTTCCCAGTCGGATTTTGCTTCCCAGGCTGGATCTACAGCTGCTGACAATGGATGGATGAATGGATGCATATCCGAGGTATTCATATCATCTTTTTCATACCAGGTTGCAGTAGGCAACACGATGTCTGAAAACAGACAGGTACTCGACATCCGAAAATCTAGAGTCACAACGAGATCAAGCTTGCCTTGGGTTGGGGTATCTTTCCAATCAACTTCAGATGGTTTGCTATCACTGAATGAGCCGAGATCTTTTCCTTGAATGCCATGTTCTGTGCCCAACAGGTACTTGAGCATGTATTCATGACCTTTACCTGAAGACCCAAGAAGGTTTGATCTCCAAATAAACATATTGCGTGGATAATGATCTTCGGGACACTCAGCAGCAAAACGAATACTGCCGTCCTTCAGCGAGTTAACCGTGAACTCTACAGGGCTTACCCCAAGCGCTTTTGCCTGTTCAGCAATACTCAGTGGATTAGTATTCAGCTGAGGGCTTGAAGGAAGCCAACCCAGCCGCTCTGCTTTCACGTTCATATCAATGAGATGCTTACTATATTTACTTGCATCAGCTAAAGGTGAAAGCAATTCTTGGGCATCTAACTTCTCATATCGCCATTGACTAGAGTGGTTATAGAAGAAAGACGTACCATTCATGTGGCGTGGAGGCTTTTGCCAATCTAGGCCAAATGCCAACGGTTGCCAGCCCGTCTGGGGACGAAGCTTCTCTTGCCCTACGTAGTGAGCCCATCCACCACCGCTCTGTCCTACGCAACCACAGAATACCAGCATGTTAATCAAACCACGGTAATTCATATCCATGTGATACCAGTGGTTCATGCCTGCACCAACGATGATCATTGAGCGCCCATGTGTTTTGGCTGCATTGTCAGCAAACTCACGAGCGATGCGGATAATCTCATCTTGTGGTACACCCGTTATTTTTTCTGCCCAAGCGGGTGAATATGCCTTCACTTCCTTATAGGTATGTGCGCTGCTAGGGTCATCAAACCCTCTTTCTACACCATAGTTAGCCACGGTGAGATCGTAGACGGTGGTCACAAATTCTTGGCTTCCATCTGCCAACACGATGGATTTAGCTGGAATTTTTCTTCTGATAACTTCTTCTAATTCAACAGGTGTGAAATGCTCACTTTCCAATCCACCAAAATATGGGAAAGCCACCTCAACTAAATGTTGAGGTTCCTTTATTCCAACAGACAAAGTGACTGGTGTCTTGGACTGCCCAGCGGTCTCTTCAAGATTCCACTTTCCATCCTCTCCCCATCTATAGCCAATCGACCCTTGTGGCGCGACCAGATCACCAGAAACCTCATCAATCGCTATGGTCTTCCATTCAGGGTTGTTCTGTTCACCTATGTTATTGACCAAATCTGATGCTCTCAGGAAGCGTCCTGCTTCATAGCTACCATCTGGTCGTTTGGTCAATCTGACCAACATCGGAAAATCGGTATATTTCCTTGCGTAACTAACAAAATATTCATTTTTATGTTGAACGTGGAACTCGTTCAAAATGACATGGCCCATAGCCAATGCTAACGCGCTGTCTGTACCTTGTTTGGGGTTAAGCCAGTGATCACAAAGCTTAGCTACTTCAGCATAATCTGGAGTTATGGCGACAGTTTTGGTGCCTTTGTATCTAACTTCAGTAAAGAAGTGAGCATCAGGAGTACGAGTCTGAGGAATATTTGAGCCCCAGGCTATGATGTATGAGGAGTTGTACCAATCTGCTGACTCTGGTACGTCTGTTTGCTCTCCCCAAGTCATCGGTGATGCGGGAGGAAGATCACAATACCAGTCATAGAAGCTAAGGCAAGAGCCACCGATGAGCGATAAATATCTTGCACCTGCGGCATAGGAAACCATAGACATCGCTGGAATTGGTGAGAAGCCAACAACGCGATCTGGGCCGTGCTCTTTTACGGTGTAAACGTTTGCCGCTCCAATGATCTCATTAACTTCATTCCAGGTGCTACGAACAAAACCGCCTCTACCTCGGGCAGCCTTATACTTTTTGGATACATTCTGATCGGAAGCAATCGCACCCCATGCTAGAACAGGGTCTTTGTGCTTACTTTTTGCGTCTCGCCAAAGTTCAATCAACGCTTTCCTGACCATTGGGTACTTCAGTCGATTGGCGCTGTACAGATACCACGAGTAGCTTGCCCCTCTTGGGCAGCCGCGAGGCTCATGGTTTGGGAGATCTGGCCTGGTCCTAGGGTAATCAGTTTGCTGCGTTTCCCATGTAACCAAGCCGTTTTTTACATAGATTTTCCAACTACATGAACCAGTACAGTTCACGCCATGTGTTGAGCGTACAATTTTGTCATGTTGCCAGCGGTCTCTGTAACCATCTTCCCAATCTCTGTTCGTATTGTACGTTTGGCCGTGTTCACCAGAAAACTTTTCACCTAATGTCTTTAAATAGTTAAACCTGTCAAGAAACTTGCTCATTTTACTGCTCCATATGCATATGCATTAATAGTAACATTCTATTTATTGAGTTCTTTTCCATATACAAACCATGTTATTAGCCCACAAATAACATAGAAGACTAAAAAAGCTTTCATCGCATTAATTGGTGTTCCGCTGAGAGCTATTGATAAGCCGAATGCGTTTGGAATAAAGAAACCACCAATTGCACCTATTGCTGAGATGAACCCTAATGCTGTTGCTGTATCATTTGCTGATTTTTTTAAGGCTTGAGCTTCTGAATCATATCGCTGTAGATTCCTTTTTATCATCATCCCCCTAAACAAAACGGCGATCATTTGAAATGTAGAACCACTCCCAACTCCTGCGCATGAGAACAAAGCCATAAAGACAGCTAGAAAATAGGTGAAGTTGCCATGCCCTGCATCTGATGGAAGAGTTGAAAACAAAAACGCAACTAACGTAGCCATTAAGCAAAAGCTAACAAAGGTGACTTTAACACCGCCCAGCTTATCTGATAAAACGCCACCAACTGGCCTCATCAATGCGCCGAATAATGGCCCTATGAAAGCATATTTCATTATTTCAATATCAGGGAATTGAGTTTTAGCGAGCATTGCAAACCCCGCAGAGAATCCAATGAATGAACCAAAGGCAGCCAAATATAAAACACTCAAAATCCAAAGATGTTTTTGTTTTAACACTACCCATTGCTCTTTAAACGAGGCTTTGGGTGCTGCAATATCATTCATAAAATGCCACGCTGCAATACTCAATATCAATATTACTGGTATCCATATTAAGGATGCATTGCTGAGCCATATTGATGCATCAGGATTTCCTTGACCTAAACCGAAAGGGCCAAAGATATTTACAGAAATTACGATAGGTACAAGCATCTGCATGACACTGACACCCAAGTTACCTAGCCCCCCATTTAAACCAAGAGCCTTTCCTTGTTGAGTTTTTGGATAAAACAAGCTGATGTTAGCCATACTAGATGCAAAGTTGGCACCACCAAACCCACATAACAAAGAAATTATTAGAAATGTTGAATACGGCGTTGTGGTGTCTTGCACTGCAATGGTCAACCATGACATAGGTATCATAAGCAACAAGGTACTGAATGCTGTCCATCTCCGGCCACCAAAAACTGGGATCACAAATGAGTAAGGAATCCGTCCTAAAGCTCCAGTAAGTGACGGGAGTGCAGTCAGCAGAAACAGCTGGTCTGTTGTAAAGGTGAAACCAGCTAAAGGCAAATTCATTGCTACTACGCTGAATATCATCCACACAGAGAATGAGATCAGTAGACAAGGGATAGATATCAGTAGGTTTCTTCTGGCAATATGAGAACCATTCTCAATCCAAAAGCACTTGTCATCAGGATTCCAGTCAACGAGCGTTTTGCTGTTATTTCTTTTATTTGTGTGACTGTCTTCACATCCATCTTTGTATTTTTGATATATGGACATTTTGCTCACCGGTAAGTGTTGGGGTACACAATGTCCAATAAACAATTTAAATGGATATTTTTTATTGACTTAGATCAACTGAACATATGTATTACAAAAGATGAATATTTCGATAACTACCTATTACAGGGGGGGCGGGTTGAAATTAACCACAACAAAATCATGCACTTAGCTTCAACAAGACTTTCTTTATCATGAGCTGGCTAATGTCTGGAATATTGTAGGTATTTACTTTGAGGTATTTTTATTAGGGTATCTAAAAGGTATAAACATCAGTAGTGACAATCTTAGGAAGTGTCAAATTCGTGAACATACTATTGAAGTATTGGAAGAAACTGTCTATTACAATTTCTATAACGTCAATTATATGTACACTATGCCTCATATCTATATTTAATATGAGTGCATCGATTTATTTGTCATCAAGCATCCAAGGGAATGCATATGTGATAAATAGTATTGGTTCAATTAGAATGAAAGTCTATGCACTCCTCTCAGGAACACTGTCTGTTGATGAAAAAGTGCAAGCGGTTAATAGCGTTGAATCAATTCTGCATGATCCTTTTTTTATTAACACGGCTGAAAAGCACAACCTTAATAAAGAATACATACAACTCAACAGTTTGTGGGATCCAAAATTAAAAAACATTCTTTCCCACTTAAAATCTGGTGATGTAGCAACACCATTAAGCATTAACCGCTCTAAAGAGTTTATTAGTTTGCTACAGAAGATAATCAAAAGCATTGAGAACAAAACAGAATCTAAGATCGTAGTGATTAATGGCCTTCAAAAAGCATCTTCTTTTATTGTTATATTGTTTTCCTTCATCGCAATTTATAGCTTAAATAAGCGTTTCTTTAGACCGTGGTCAAAATTATTGTTAATGGCTAAAAACATTCAGCATGGTGATTTTAGTTCAAAATTTGATTCTGAATCACATGATTACCGCGATGAGATGTGGCAGCTTGGCAATGCATTAAACAATATGTCAGAGGTTGTTAAGCATACCTACAGCGATCTGGAACAGATGGTAGCTGAAAAAACGCATAAACTTAACTTGCAGAATTTGCATTTAGAATTCCTTTATCGCAGTTGTAGATTATTTCAAAATCAAGAATTCAACTGCAAAGTTTTAGCTCCTTTCATGAAAGAATTAATCGGATACACTGGGGCTGGAAAAATAAAAGTATATATTCATGATCCACATAAAAATTCGGTCAAACATTTATACACCTTTGGTGAGAACGTGAGGCCATTACATTGTGCCTCTATGCGTTGCTCATTATGTATTAATAATGCAGATGTCACATCCCCTATTGAGAGTGAATATAATAATAGGTTATGGAACATTGGAGATGCGCATAATGATTATGGTTACATAGAATTTTTCTTTTCAAATGAAGTCACTATATTACATGATACAGAACAATTAATATTTGCATTTTGCAACTTGCTGTCTCAATCCTTATCTCTTTACTACAAAGAGCAACAACAACAACAACTATTATTATTTAAAGAAAGAAACACAATTGCTCAAACACTTCATGATTCGATAGCACAGTCTTTATCATACTTAAAGATAAAGATTAGCCTTCTTCAAAGGGATCCAATCATCATTAGTTCTTCTCAGGTTGATAATGTTTCAGAGATGAGGTGTGAGTTAAATGAAGCTTACTCAAACATCAGAAAACTAATTTCTACTTTTAGAATTCCATATAAGAAAATCGAAACGTTAATTTTATTAAAAGATGCGATAGCAATATTTAATGACACATATGGTTTTAACATTAGGTTGGAATATAAAGATTTTTATGAGGACTATTCGCATGAGCAGGAAATACTCATACTGAACTTCTTCAATAAATTATTCGAATGTTTAAGGATAAGTATGCCTCCATCACGGATTGAGCTGCATATAAAATCCCTAGCTGAATATGTCATTATCATCCTGAAGGGTGAAGCTGAGTTCGAGGATTCAATATCGAGCTTAGTTGTTTTTCTAAAATCAGAAAATATTTCATTCATTAATGAACGGACGCAAGTGAAAATTGATCTTCACGTAGTTTGAGGAACACACATGGAAAAAGCTTTAACAACCAACGCAGATGTTTTTTCAATTTTACTAATTGATGATCATCCTGTCCTACGGAGCGGGATTAAGCAACTTTTACGTACAAATCCCTTTTTAACTATTGTAGCTGAAGCCAGTACAGGACAAGATGGTGTTCAGCTAGCATTAGATTATGAACCTGACTTAATTTTGTTAGATCTTAATATGCCTGAGTTTAGTGGTATAGACACATTAAAGTCATTACGAGCGCATAATGTATCTAGCAGAATCGTAATCTTCACAGTATCAGATTATGAAGATGATGTTTCGGATGCTATCCTTGCTGGAGCAGATGGTTATCTACTCAAAGACATGGAACCTGAAGACCTGATTAGCTCGATTGAACAGGCGTGCATGGGAAAACTTGTGATAAGCCCAAAACTAACTGCAATCCTTATTGAAAGTATGCAGTCAAGAAGAAAAAACCGCCTTAAAGACAAAAATCTCCAAGTGTTAAGCCATCGCGAAATAGATGTTTTGAAATTTATTGCTCAAGGCTTGCCTAATAAGGTTATATCAAGACGTTTATTTATTTCTGAAGGAACAGTTAAAGTTCATGTAAAAAACATTCTTAAAAAATTAAATCTTCATTCAAGAATTGAAGTTGCAGTGTGGGTTCATAATGAGAAGATTATTTTCGACTAGTAGTGATAACTATTGCGTTATTGAATCATTTGCAGAAATAAAGCGTCACCGAAAAGTGGCGCTTTAATAACTATCACTCTAATGTGAAAGGCCAGGAAGGATTTCCAATAGATAACGGCGCTGTTCTAATGGTGTGTTGCTTGTCCAAAAATCGAAAATCACATGAGCTAGCAATGGCATTAAGAGAAGTAAAACACACAACATTGCAAGTAGCGTTCTTGCAGAAATCTTTTTATTCGCAGTGCCAAAATGAATAGCATTAGCTTGTTTTGGGCATGCAGAGATACAAGTTAAACAGTTTGTACACTCAAGATTTCTGACTGATATAAGTTCATGAACCTGTATACTTGATGGACATGCTCTACTGCATTTATCACAATCGTATCCCTTGCTTCGTAAACAGCTGCTGGAAGACCTGCGAATACGTAATGGTGTCAGAAGCCCCAGCAAGGAAAGCCATCCACCATAAGGGCATAGGTATCTACAGAAGCCTTGCTTGAAAAACATCGTGATACTTAATACCCAAACAACAAAAATACCTGATATAAAGTTCAAGTTGAAAAAGAAGGCTCCCATTTTCATGTCAGCAGCTTGGTGATAATGGCTCATCAAGTACCCTGGCAGTGCAACATTTGGAACAGCAAGAATAACTATGAACATCAGAAATGATAGAACTAGAAATTTCTGAGATTTGAGCAGTAGGTCTAACCATTTTGGCGGAGCCCACTCACCTGGTAGCAGCAAATTTCGAAAATGATGCAGCCATTCACCGACAACCCCAAGAGGGCAAAACCATGAGCAGAAGGCACGACCTAAAATGAGTCCAGATAAGGAAATAACCAAGACTGTGATTGTTGCAGCTGGATGGTGGTAATCAGTAATGCCCAAACTCAACAACGCCCGCAAGCCAAGACCGCCCGCTATAGGTAGAAAGCCATCTACGATATCAGGTCTAGACAGCCAAGGTAGGTCACCCTGGTGGAGTTGAAAAATATAAACACCATACTGTATTGTTACAAATCCCCACGATGTAACTAAGAAATATCTAACTAAACTACGAAGTTGTTGATCTCTTGAATCATAAAATGCGGATATTAATTTATATCTATAAAGCATGACAATAGCGACAGCAAGCACGATTAAACTACTTAGTGGTGGCTTGGCTGCTACCGTCAACCATACAGCGGCGGTTAGCATCAGGGACAGCTGCCAAGACCAACCTGAACGCTCATGCCACTGGAACAACAACAGATACACCAAGCCACTCAGCATGGTTATGGTTTCAATCCCACTCATCTAGCCAACTCCCATCGCAAAAACAGCCAATCATAAACAACATTACAGTTATTCATTTTGATCTGGATGGGCAGTTGGCCTAGTTTGTGGCGATGACAAGATTGTAATTTATTCTCTTGTCTTAATGAGTGGGGTGTCTGAGCTTACGTTTTCAGCCCAAAAATGGATATTGAATCTAGCATCTTCAGACAGTTCAACCCTGTGCCAATACTGAGGTGGGCTGGTTGCAAACTCTCCGGCTCGGATTACAAGCGTAATTTCAGGTATCTCCGCTGTTTCATCAGCAAAACCGTAATATGTTACCGTCCCCTCCATTACACATAACTGACCGAATACGCCAGCAGCTGTATTGTGATGGGTTAATAGAGCCTGTGGTACGTTTTCATTTGTAAAGAATGGGGTTGAACGGCGAACAACCCAATGAGCTGGTATACTATGCAGTAGCGACATGTTTTATCCTTAATAATCTATGAAATTAAGTAAGGCTGAGCATATGCTCAGCCAGCAATTATTCATCTAGAAAGAAGGCGTAGAAGTGGGAATGCAGCTCCCATTTGGTCTCCACCTACGACAAAGCCGCACATTTCACCATCCTCGCTGCGAGCTTCTGCGACCATTCCATTTTTATTCCACTTAAACTGCCATGAAAGGTCTGTACCTTTTGTTCTACCAGCTAACTGCAAAGGATATTGAAGTGTTTTTACCTTCACTAGCATTGGAGGAAGCGTTAGTGGTGTTGGCTTACCAATCAGAGTTTTAGATAATGCATTGGCACCGAGAACAATTGGCTGCAAAAAGGGGCGTAATTCACCTTTCCACTCAACGCAATCACCAAGCGCATAAATGTGCTCACTCGATGTTCTCAGGTATTCATCCACTACAATTCCACGCCTTACAGCCAGTCCCGCATTCATCGCTAAGGATAGATTCGGTTGTAGACCTATAGCTGAAATGACAAGATCCTGTTCACTGAAACTGCTGTCAGTGAGCTCTATCGTAAAGGATTCGTTGGCATCTCCTCTTTGTATCGACTTGATACCTCGACCAAGTTTTAGGTCAACCCCCTGCTCCCGTAAGGCTTGCAGTAACGGTTGACTCAATGCAGCTGGCATTAATGTACTTAGGGGGCTGTCCGCCAGATCTACAAGCGTCACAATTCGGTCTTGGCCCACCATATCCATAGCCAACTCACAGCCGATCAAACCTGCTCCGAGTACCATAATGCGTTTTGCATTCTTAATTAATTGTTCGGCATTGGCATAATCATTTTGGCTATTGAGGGTTACCATTTTATCCGAGTTGGGAACGGGAGGCAGTATAGAACTGGCCCCAGTTGCCAGCACTAGCTGGCCATAAGAAAAATCGCCATTATTTGTGTGTACCATTTTGTTATTCGGACTAATGCTATGCACAATCGTATTAGGTGACAGAATGATACGTTGCTGTTCAGCAAATTGAGCCCCCGTCAACTTTGTCATTGCGCTGGCGGTGTAACCACGACTGACCACATGACTCAAGTCCGGTTTGTTATATTCATTGCCATTATCAGCGGTAATAAGACGGATCGGTCTTTCACCATCTAATTTACGCAAGCTTTTTACCAACTGCTGAGCGGCAAAGCCGCTACCGATGATGACTATATCCTGGCTGGAACCAGCATAATGCTCATTTAATGCGCTCATACACATGCCTCCACTGCGCATGGTTCGAATACCTCCTTGCCGATGCCGCAGCCAGGGCAAAGGAAACTCTCCGGTACAAGGCTCCAGGGAGTGCCAACCGCAACCAATTGATCCGGTTCACCTAAGGCGGGGTCATAAACCCACTGGCAGACTGTGCAAAGCATTGCTTGCTCATCGTCTACTCCGGCTACAACTGACTGTGTGGTCTCCTCTACAGGGGAGATATCAACAGTGAATGGCACTTGATGGGCTGCTTTTTCTGGGCGAGGCACCTCAATAGGATGTAACGCCCATTGACGAGCGAGCTGGCGTCCATGCTCTCGGCACTCTGCCAGTGCAGAACCATCTGGTCGCCATTTGGCTTTCAGAGAAATGCTGATATCAAAGCCTGCATCCATCAATCGGGTCTGGATACGATCTACTGCACCACCAGTCCAGCCGTAACTGCCGAATGCAGAAGCACGCTTGTTTCTAAAGCGCAGGCCAGTTATCTCCTCCAGCATGCCTGCCACCTTAGGCATCATGACGTTGTTCATTGTGGATGAGCCCACGAGTATTCCCTTGGAGCGGAACACTTGTGTCAGGATCTCGTTCTTATCGTGGCGGGCTACGTTGTAGATCTTGACTGCGACCCCAGGGTCAACTTCGTGAATACCCTGTGCGATGGCATCGGCCATCATACGGGTGTTGTTTGACATCGAGTCATAGAACAGGGTGATACGATCTTCTTGGTAGTGGTCTGCCCACTCCAGATACTTGAGAATAATTTGGGTCGGATCCTCACGCCAGACAATACCGTGGGAGGTTGCCACCATGCTTACTGGCAGGTTGAATCCAAGCACCTCTTTGATTTTAGCTGTCACAAGTGGGCTGAATGGGGTGAGGATATTTGCGTAGTACCGTTGGCACTGCTCCATCAATTCGGTTTGATCTACTTCGTCATTGAACAGATGCTCATCACAATAGTGTTGACCGAAGGCATCGTTAGAAAACAACACTGCGTCCTCAGTCATGTAGGTCATCATGCTGTCGGGCCAGTGCAGCATAGGTGTTTCAATGAACACCAGCTGCTTGCCATTACCGATGTCGAGACTGTCGCCTGTTTTGACTGGATGGAAGTTCCATTCAGGATGATGATGGTGTCCCGTGATTGAGTCGATAGCGTTGTGAGTGCAGTAAATCGGAGTGCCTGGGATACGAGCCATCAATTCGGTCAGTGCCCCTGCGTGATCTTCCTCAGCATGGTTGATCACCACATAATCGATAAGGTTTAGGTCGATCTCTGCTGCAAGGTTTTGAACGAACTCTCGGCTGAACTTATGATCGACTGTATCAATCAGCACGTTCTTCCCTTCACGGATGAGATAGCTGTTGTAGCTCGTCCCCTTGTTTGTCTTGTACTCAGTACCATGAAAATCTCGAACTTCCCAGTCCCGTTGGCCGACCCAGTGAATGTTGTTTTTGACATGAATGGTCATCTGGCAATTCCTCAGTATGTAATAGTTGGTATTTCTTGATATCAACTATTGCAGCTAACATGCCAACTCATAACTCATTGTTTTTATGAGACTTAGTTTATTTTCTTGTTAAAATGACATAGTATTGATATTGTTTAAATGACAGCATCAATGTCATTTGGACACTAACAATGATTTCGACAGACAGTTTGGCTCGTATTGCTATAGACATACAGCTGGGGATTTCACATCAAGACAGATTCCACCGCCTTATCCAGAGTATTCGCAGCCTACTGAACTCAGATGCGTCAGCCTTGCTACGGTACGAAGGAGGCCAGTTCATCCCGCTCGCCATCGATGGCTTAATGCAGGACGTATTAGGACGCCGTTTCGCCATCAAGGAGCACCCACGCATGGAGGCAATTGCCCGTGCTGGTGACGTAGTACGCTTTCCGGCAGATAGTAGCTTGCCAGACCCCTATGATGGCTTGATCCCTGATCATGCAGAATTTAAGGTGCATGCTTGTGTTGGTTTGCCTCTGTTCTCCGATCAAGTCTTGATTGGTGCATTGACCATAGATGGAATGAATCCTGCTCAGTTTGATGACATTAGCGATGAAGAGTTGCGTTTAATTGGTGCGCTAGCGGCAGCGGCGTTAAGTAACTCATTACTACTAGAGCGTTTAGCTCGCCAGAGCAGTGAGCCATTAATACCTTCAACACCAACAGGTGCAGATAGGTTCGAGATAATCGGGCATTCTCAGGCGATGCAGCAGCTAAAGCATGAGGTAGATATAGTTGCTAATACTGATTTAAACGTCCTGATTTTGGGCGAAACGGGTGTAGGTAAGGAGTTAATAGCAAAAGCTGTACATCTTGGCTCGCCACGTACAGATCGAAAATTGGTATATCTCAATTGCGCAGCCCTACCGGAATCAGTAGCAGAGAGTGAACTATTTGGGCATGTAAAGGGAGCGTTTACAGGCGCTATTCATAACCGTGCGGGTAAATTTGAACTAGCGGATAAAGGCACGTTGTTCCTGGATGAAGTTGGAGAATTATCCTTATCATTGCAGGCAAAATTGCTACGTGTCATTCAATATGGAGACTTGCAGCGGATTGGTGATGATACCCCACTGAAAGTCAATGTACGTGTGCTTGCTGCAACGAATCGAGACTTGAAGAAAGCGGTCATCAATGGCGAGTTTCGATCAGACCTCTATCATCGCCTGAGTGTTTTCCCTATACATGTACCAGCCCTGAGAGACAGAGAGGATGACATCTCCTTGTTGGCTGGTTACTTTTGCGAATGCTGTCGAGTGAGTATGGGATTAGAGCAACTGCGGATCCAACCTCAAGCACTGCATCTTTTGAAGGGCTATGGCTGGCCTGGTAATGTGCGCGAACTGGAGCATGCCATTCATCGTGGTGCTGTATTGGCGAGAGCAGAGCAACGAAGTTCGGTTCTGACGCTTGCAACCCATCACTTCAGTATAGCTATACCACCAATGCCTCAATCTGGCATAAGTCCTACCGAAAATATTGATGACTTCGCCACTAACCAAATGGGTTTGAGAGCATCAACGGATGCATTTCAGTCTGCGCTAATTACAAAGGTACTAGCAGATCATAATGATAATTGGGCTGCAACAGCACGAGCCTTAGATATTGATTGTGGTAATTTACACCGCCTAGCCAAGCGGTTGGGACTGAAGTAAATATCAGTATTTTTTACATTTTTGAAATTTCGATTTGAAATCAGAGCATTAATAATATAATAGAGCCCTAGTTATGGATAACATTGAATCAAACAGACCACCATCGCCACTAAAAACTTTATTGATTGATGATCATTCCATTCTACGCAGTGGAATAAAAGAGCTTTTATCTACAGATCCTGACATTAAAGTCGTTGCAGAAGCAGGTGATGGCCAACAAGGGCTAGAGCTGGCAATTACTTACGAGCCGGATGTAATAATATTAGATCTTGATATGCCCATACTGAACGGTCTTGAAACGTTAAAAAAAATAAAGGCACATGGGTTGAAATGCAAAGTCATAATTTTCACATGTTCCGACCTTGAAATGGATGTAATTGAGACTTTCAGGGCAGGAGCAGATGGATATTTGCTCAAAGACATAGAGCCATCTGATTTTATAATGTCAATAAGATCAATTTATTCTATTTCATTTGTGGCGAGCCCTTCAATATTAAAGATTTGTAATTCAGATCATTATATTAAGCAATCAAAAAAAGCAGCTAACTCGATAAATTCTTTAAGCCATAGAGAAATAGATGTGCTAAAGCTTATGTCAAACGGTTTTTCAAACAAGCTAATCGCTCAAGAATTATTTATATCTGTAGGAACAGTCAAAATTCACGTGAAAAATATACTAAAAAAATTAAGCTTGAAATCAAGAGTGGAAGTGGCAGTGTGGGCACATAATCGAACTATAAACTAGGTGTATGGGATAGCCCCCTATATTTCCTATAAAATATCACATCATATGTATGCCTTGTATTGGGTTAAGAAGAAATCACCACTTGGCATACATAATATTATGCACCAAGTGATGATTTATCTAACATTGCTTTTATTAGTTTCATTATAACTTTAATACAACCATCCTGTTCTGAATGAAACG
Source organism: Aeromonas sp. 95A (assembly GCF_051919235.1). Lineage (NCBI taxonomy): Bacteria > Pseudomonadati > Pseudomonadota > Gammaproteobacteria > Aeromonadales > Aeromonadaceae > Aeromonas > Aeromonas sp. 95A. The sequence continues at coordinate 4,049,613 of NZ_JBQBFC010000001.1, read as the reverse complement.
CCTACAAAAACGAATAGGATAGATATGATCGTCACTGCTCGAATGTGCCATCCCATTAAAGCTAAATTAGACTCATTTAAATTCGGAATTACACGAAATCTAGCATTTATTGCAAAACAGGTAGTGAGTGTAAGTAATGCCAATTTAATGAGAATAACATTTGTAACCCTGTTATCAACGTTAAACCAATTTAGTACATCACTCTCAATGTTCAATGCCAGGTAAATACCCGTGACTATCTGCGTTATTAAGGCAGGCATTCCAATTCTCTCGTATACAGATTCAAAGTCTAGTAATATTTTCGTTGACGATTCCTTTAGTGCTTTAGGGAGAACTATTAGAGCGAGTATAATATGCCCGCCAGTCCAGATTGTTGCACCTAAAATATGCAAAAATAACGCAACTCCATGCATGTCAAACACCTTCGATGTTACACATTAAATTGGCATTCAGGATGTTCATTAAAGCACTTTTTGCTAATGATTTCTACTAAAAAAATTCAGTAGTTAGTAACTGATTTAATTAAAATCACAGTAAGTGTGATGCATTATTATTGATGCTCTACATCACAATGCAAGATGTCTCTGAAAGATACATCTTGCATTTGGATGCAATGTATTTAATTGCACTCTTGATTTATATTTTTATATGATGGAAAAAAATTTTTATATTAAAGTGGGATTACATTATCAAATGAGATCTTTGCCATTTTCTTTTAATATTCAAAATAAAATTAATACGGCTAGATTTATAACAAAACCACCTACACAAAGGAATAGAAATAGTATGGCAGCAAGAATCAAAGGTTTTACACCCGCTTGATGTATTGCACCAATGTGAGTACGTAATCCAAGAGCGGCCATAGCCATTGCAAGCAATATACTGTCGATATCAATCAAGTAATTGACAATGTGTGGAGGTATAATGTTAAGGGAATTTATTCCACTGGCGACAATAAATAATACCGCAAACCATGGTATAGTAATGCTATTGCTTTTATGGGACGTATCATGAGTCTCTTTACCGATGCATGTAGATAATACTATTAAAAATGGTGCGAGCATCATGACACGAATCATCTTAACAATCACGGCCGTATTTGCTGCATCCTCGCTGACACTACGGCCTGCTGCCACTACCTGTGCGACTTCATGAATTGTTGAACCAGCAAACATGCCGTATTGTTCAGCACTTATATCTAAATAGGGATAAATTAGTGGGTATAGAAACATAGCAATAGTTCCAAATACAACCACCGTAGCAACAGCAACTGAAACCTTATGAGCTTGGCCCTTGATCACAGGTTCAGCAGCCATTATCGCAGCTGCACCACAAATGGAACTTCCTGCACCAATTAGCATTGTTGTCTGTTTATCAAGTCTTAATAGTTTTGTTCCAATATAATAAGCCAAGATAAACGTACAGCTGATCATTAATATGTCTATGATAATTCCTGCCCAGCCTATCCCCTCTATTTGCTGGAAGGTTATTCTGAAGCCATAAAGAACAATGCCAACTCTAAGTAATTTATTTTTAGCATAATCTACACCTATAGCAGTATGATTTGCTACACGAGGGAAGAAGGTGTTTCCAATAAAAATCCCAAATACAATAGCCAAAGTAAGCGCACTAAGGCCCATATGAGTTGCAACATCCAGTTTACTAGCTAAAATACTCATTGCGGCAATTATCGCTACGAGTATGATGCCTAGCCACCACTGGTAGCTTTTTAGGCTACTTTTCAAAAACGAATTATTATCATGTACAACAGACGAATGAGGCATTGAGTGGTCTTCTATACTTATTTACTGTGTTATAGCATTATATGCCTTGATAATTGATAATAAAAATACATAATAATTAACAATGGATAACCTACAGTTATGGTTATAAACCTACACCTTTTGCGCATTTTTTATACGGTTTCAAGTGAGGGCGGTTTTTCCAATGCAGCCACACATCTTTGTATTAGCCAGCCAGCGGTATCAAAAGCAGTTAGTGAGTTAGAGCGTCAGATAGGGCTTCCATTACTAGAAAGAGGTTCAGGTAGAAGCCGAAAAGGGATTCATTTGACTGAGCATGGGCAAGTGCTATTTGACCATGCGCATGCAATATACATGTTAGAGCGTGCTGCCATTGATGATATGCAAGCCAGAATTGGAATGAAGAAAGGGCGCTTGACAATTGGAGCAAGTAGCACAATTGCTGGGTATTGGTTTCGACCATATTTATCAAAACTTATACAACGTTTTCCTGATATTGACCTAAAAATAACTACGGGAAATACGCAGTATATAGGACAGCAGTTATTAGACTGTCAAATCGATATCGGATTGGTCGAAGGAACACTGAGTGATCCTCGCCTCTTATCATGTCATTGGCATGATGATGAGCTTTGTCTTATTACATCCCTAACATCAGATACATATGAACATGATTGGGCACAACACACTTGGTTGTTAAGAGAACCTGGTTCAGGAACGAGAGAAGCAACAGAGTTATGGTTAGAAAATCAAGGCATTATCCCTATACGGTGCATTGAATATGGTAGTACTGAAGGAATAGTCAGAGCTGTTGCTGAGGGACTAGGAGTTTCGCTGGTGTCTTCTCGGGTGGTGCGTGAATCAGGATATGCTGATGATGTTTCTGTTATGCCTATTTCTATTAGATTTCGCCCATTATTTATCGTTTTATTGAAAGACAGGCCGATTTCTCCTCTTGTAGAAAAATGTTATAATATCTTGATGAGTCAAAGTTGATATGTAATCTTCAAGCTAATAAGCGTTGTAGAATTTCCTACTCTATCTGCGTTGACGATTTTTCTAAAAGAAATAATCTATCGCATAAAGAAATCCATATTTCAATCCAAGGTGTGATTTGAGCCGGAATATATAGTCATTACTGCTATTTCAAGATCTTTTAGGTGGTTTTTTAGCTTCATGCGGACTGTAACATCTAATATGATATAAGTAGATATGTATACTTATTGGAAAGCTGCTTATAGATACTAATTTTCTATAGCTTGCATTTCTAGACTAATTCCATGTCTTAAATTCAGTATCACCGCACTTAATCACACTATATTATTTTGTTTTTTTAGTTTCTCTACAATCCATGCGCAGGCTTCATCAATTCTTAAAAAACTTTTTACTTCATGCAGCTTAAGTGACGGGAGCCTACTTATCGAAATTGAGTACAACGTTGGTGAGGATATTACATGCGCCTGGCACACTAGCATGCTATTTCCCAACCATTGATGAAAACTATCTGCCGCTTCAAGGGCGTCTTCTGTCGCACCAGCATAATGTCTTACATCAATAAGTAGGCCAAATGGTTTTTCTTTTATTGTTTCAATAGTCGAATGCATTTCTAAAATCCATGCTGCCACACCCTCCTTATTGAATGTACCTATTAACTCACATATGACGATACAATCAGCATGAAGCTCTATTGAATAACGTCCGTGTTCGAGTTTTTTAGACATAATATCTCCAATGCATGAAACACCACTTTATGCGTTTTACACTAAGTAATTGCATTTGCAAACGGTTATTAAGAGGGGACATGCGATACTTATCAAATTGTTAGGTACAACAGTCAAAGATAGCATATCCTGATCTCGTGCTAGTATGGTAAATATGTACTATTAGGAATCCATATAGAATAGGAATTATTTATAATATCCGTAATGTAAGAGATGAGTGGTTGTTCCACTCATCCTTTTTGTATTTAGCGCACGACTAACTATCTTAACAGCAGTATGCTTCTTTCCGCCATTTTTAAAATGGCCGTTGTCGTACTTCCAACAATAAATTGCCTAATGCGCGAGTGACCGTAAGCCCCCATCACAATAAGGTCGCAGCCTACCTCTTCTGCATGCTGGCAAACAACTGGCACCACCTCTCCTTGCAGCAGCATTGCTTCAACCCTGATACCCGCACTCTTCAACAACTGTTTGGCTTGTGCCAGCTGGCGCTCGTGCTCATCACTCGGTTCGCCGACCATCACCAAGTCACACTCCAGCCCCTTGAGCAGAGGACTGCTTGCGATCAATTCCAGCACCTTCTTGGTGGTCGGGCTGGCGTCATAGGCAAACAGGAAGCGGCTTGGGGCCTGAAAGCCCGGCTGCACTACCATGATGGGATTAGCCAAGGTACGGATGACGTTCTCGATATTGCTGCCAATCAGTTCGTGGGCATGGGCGGTGCCCTGCTTGCCCATGATCAACATCCGCATACCGGATGAGAGTTCCAGGGTCGTCTCGACCAACTGGCCGTGGCGTTGCAGGGCCTCGACCCCTGACACCCCCAAGCCAGCCAGATATTCCTTGCCACTGTCCAGCAGAATGCGCCCCTGTTCATGGGCGAGACGGCTGCGTTGGTGATCCAGCTCGGCGAGCTCCTTGAGCAAATGCTCGCGGCTGCCCAGGCCGATGTTGCCGGAGAGATCGGCTTGTCCTTCAAACTCATTTTTTTCCAATACGTGCAGTAGAGTGACAGGTAACCCAGTGTTGGCTGCGGCCCATGCCGCAGCATCACACACAGCTGTCATGGCAGGTGAACCATCGATACAGGCAAAAATGTTTGTCATGGTAAATTCCTTCTTGTGATCAGTGTCCAGCCAGCAGCTTTTCAACTTCTTCCGGTTTATCGTGAACGCCAAAGCGGTCAACGATAGTGGTACTCGCTTCGTTCAAGCCAATCAGCTCGACTTCGGTGCCCTCGCGGCGGAACTTGATGACCACCTTGTCCAGTGCGGTGACAGCGGTGATATCCCAGAAGTGGGCATGGGTGAGGTCGATCACCACTTTCTCTACCACCTCCTTGAAGTCGAATCCGGCAAAGAACTGTTCGGCACTGGCGAAGAACACCTGGCCCCGAACCAGATAGGTACGCACCTCACCTTTGCGCTCGCAGTCGCTCTTGACCAGCATGAAACGGGCAACCTTGTTGGCAAAGAACAAGGAGGCGAGCAGTACCCCGACAAATACCCCAAGTGCCAGGTTATGGGTAGCAACGACCACAGCCACTGTTGCCACCATCACGATATTGGTGGAGAGCGGGTGCTTTTTGAGGTTACGCAGTGAATCCCATGAAAACGTTCCGATAGAAACCATGATCATCACGGCCACCAATGCGGCCATGGGGATTTGGCGGATCCACTCATCCATGAAGACAACCATCAGAATGAGTAATGTGCCTGCGACAAAGGTAGAGAGGCGGCCACGACCACCGGATTTGATGTTGATGATGGACTGACCAATCATGGCGCAGCCCGCCATGCCACCCATCAGGCCCGCACCAATATTGGCGATCCCCTGGCCCTTGCATTCGCGATTGCGGTCGCTGCTGGTATCCGTCAGGTCATCGACAATGGCCGCCGTCATCATGGATTCGAGCAGACCGACCACAGCCAGACCTGCGGAGTATGGGAAGATGATCGCCAGCGTCTCCAGATTGAGCGGCACTTCGGGCCACAGGAAGATGGGCAGAGTATCGGGCAGCTCGCCCATATCGCCTACAGTACGGATATCGATGCCCATGGTGATGGCGACTGCCGTCAGGATGACGATGCAGAGCAGCGGAGAAGGCACTAGCTTGCCAACCACCGGAATAAGCGGGAACAGATAGATGATGCCAAGACCAGCTGCTGTCATGGCATAGACCTGCCAGGTGACGTTGGTGAGCTCAGGCAACTGGGCCATAAAGATGAGGATCGCCAGCGCATTGACGAAGCCGGTGACCACGGAACGGGAGACAAACCGCATCAGGCTGCCGAGCTTCAAGTAACCAGCCGCGATCTGGAGTACCCCAGTGAGCAGAGTTGCTGCCAGCAGATATTGCAGGCCATGCTCTTTGACCAGGGTCACCATCAGGAGTGCCATTGCGCCTGTGGCTGCCGAGATCATGCCTGGACGACCGCCAACAAAGGCTATGACCACGGCGATACAGAAGGAGGCATAGAGGCCGACTTTGGGGTCTACTCCAGCAATAATGGAGAAGGCGATGGCTTCTGGGATCAGCGCCAGGGCGACCACGATTCCGGCTAACAGGTCACCACGGATGTTGGAGAACCATTCTTGTCTTGCACGTTCTAGCATGGGGAGATTTTCTCGCTTGTTTAGGATCCATAGCACAACGCACCCATCGGCTTGGGGGTCAGATGGAGTTCGGGCAGGATCAGATTGTTGTATTGGGATCTAATGGGTGTAAGAAAGCGCTCCGGTTGTGACAACCAGAGTCAGGCGGCAGGAGCCGCAGAGGGAGGGGTTAGGGCAGCGTTACAGTCACACCAGTATGCGATTTGTTCATGGGCTGCGGATGATAGCAGAGAAGCGCTTGCACAGGTAGGTTTATCATGCTTTGCAAAAACGCCTTTTTAATTTTCCGCCCTACAGGGCGAATATAGCCACATTTTTATTATGCTTTAACTTCTATTTTCTGCTTTCTGTTTTCTGTTTTCTGTTTATATGAATATAATTTATTACTGAGTGATGGAGCATTGATGTCTTAAGCCAAGTTAAGGAACTTTAATTTATCAGTGCTCTTTAAATTTAATTTATTTAATAAAATAGCTTATAGGGGGTAATAAAACTGGTTTCTCTTCGCTGCGCAGCAGCGGAATGTTGAAATGGAAAAAATTAATTTATAGCTCTCATAATTAGTAAATGGACAGTTTTCCGAATTTTTCAAGTGGGGGGATGTGAAAAAGTTTGAAAATAATTCTGTTTGGTGGAAATTTGGCCAATCTGGATGGTTTTATTCTCACCGCCCCCCGACTTATTGCTTATACGCACACCCCATGCTGAATCCGTCCCACCAAATTCACAACAGCCTGAACCCCCATCGGTGTATTCAGCAATGTGGCTGGAGCCACGCCACCGAGGCCCCAGGCTGGTCTGTTTAGCCATGACAACGCCTTGGCAGTATCGTTCTTGTTGAGGGATAGTGCCGCATCGAGGGCCTGTACAACGCCGTATACCCTGGCACCCTGAGAGATTGATAGGGGAGCCCCAATCCTCAGCTTGCGAGCAACAGTGTGGCGGCTAATGCTTACTAAGCGGCATATCAAACCTATGTCTGCACTCATCAATTCAGCCAGTCGATGAATGCTGCCAGGAGCTACGCCAGCCACGATCCATAGATGTGCCCCCAACGGGTCACTCGGTATGCCAAGAGAGTCAAATATTGTCTTAGTAGAGGCCGTAGCCTTACCTGGATGATAACTCGCATAGGACATGATGAAATTTCCCCTGAACCTACGATACCAGATTACCTTATCCTATCTGTTCCATGTGGCGATGGCGATGGGTCTGAGGACTTTGTTGGATGAGGCACAGGATACAGAGGTTGAAGCGCCCCATTCGGGCAATACCAACTTTTTCGTGAATCTCTGGGCATAATTCTATCTGGGGTCTTTATGAGACTTGAATTCTCATATATTTACTATGCTATAACCAAGCTAGCTAGCCGAGAGAACATTCAGTGACCATCAATTTTGATTATCGTTGTGGAATCTTAGAGGCAGCCGACACAAAAACTGGCCGAGAATGGTGTTGGTACAAATGCGACCCCGAGGTTACCAGAACTGAAAATGGCGAGTTATTGAGTTCGATAGATGTTCCTATCGGTGCCACTGTTGTCGAGGTGAAAGCTCTCATTCGCATGGATACCAAAAAGTAACTAAAAACAGGTTGCACCATATATAGTCAGTCCGCGTATGATAACTCCTATTCTCATCAGATTAGGAGCTTAGCATGCTCGTAAAAGAAATTGTGCCAACAGAACAGGTCGTTGACATTCTCTGTGATGTCTGTGGTCGTAGTACAAAAACGAATTTTGGAACCAATCAATACGGCTCGTTATCGGCGGATTTTGGCTATGGTTCCTGTCACGATGGTGAGCGTTATCTGGTGCATCTGTGTGAAATGTGTTTTTTCGGTATACTCGCAACAATGAGGGAGATGCATCGCGGGGATCATATGTTTGACGATGACTATGAGGCCGCAGACCCAAATACATTTGGGCGTGATTATTCTAATAGGGAGATAATCTGAATAGTATGCCCCTATATTCGAGGTTGTGTGGAGAGAACTATTTCCTATCATCGACTCATTCTGTGAGCCAATGATATTCTCCAATCGGCTCATTTCGTGAGCCGATCAAGATCGTTCATCGGCTCATCTGGTGAGGTGGTCTCAACGCTCACTACCACCTAGATTTAATTTTTGGTTACATAGTTTCATTGCAGGTTGGAGCTAGGCCACTAAACAGATCCGAACGCGATTTCGCTCACGTCTTTTTGAATAATGCTACTTCTACAATCGTCTTGGTGCCAAAAACAGTGGTGCTAATGCTGGGGTTGAGAGATAATTTCACTGATATAAAAGTGTGATACATGAGGATAAAAATGAACGATTTTTTGAAAACTTTGTTGAATATCCGTAGTCTGCGAGCTGCATTGCGTGAGTTGTCATTTGAGCAACTGGTCGAAGTTAAAGAAAAATTGGATGAGGTTTTTGCTGAGCGTGAGCAGCAAGAAACCAAATTGAGAGAGGAATCTGCCGAGCGCCTGCAAAAACTGGCTGAGTTTGCCGAGCTGCTGAAAGGCGCTGGCATAGATCCGAGTGAGCTGGTTGGTACTGCAACCACTGCAAAAGCAGAGGGTACAGTAAAGAGCAAGCGCGCTCCCCGTCCTGCAAAATACAAATACATCGAAGATGGCCAGGAAAAGACCTGGACTGGTCAGGGCCGCATGCCCAAGACCATCTCAGAAGCAGTGGCTAATGGTCGAGCATTGGAAGAGTTCTTGATCTAGTGCTGAGAGCCCATGCCTGCTCGGCGTGGGCCTTTAATTCTATCTGTAGTAGGAGCACCGTATGGGGAGGACATTAGAGGATATCATCGAGTCGGAATCATCCGAGGTAGTCCAGAGAGCCAAGGAGCATGCCGAAGAGCTGCGAGTTCGTATCGCTGTGACCAAACTGCTTTCAAATATCGGGGCGGGTGATGTTCCTGAAATTGATGCCGATGTTCTAAATAGTTTATTGTCGCTCAAAAGGTCTGTTGAGAGATATGACTGTCGGCTGAGTTTACTCGTTCATATGCCTGACGGCACTCATCATGGTGTCAACATTTAACTAAAGAGCGTCATTGGTACGTCAATCGCAGATCTCATCTACCAAATGAAATTAACGCCCCCATGGCGATGCTTTTTCAAACCCCCTCAGTGTGCAAGCGGATCTGGTAGCGTGTATTGCGTCCGCCACCAGGTAATTTCTCAATGCACCCCCTCTCCACCAATTCAGCCAGATGGCGTGTAGCCGTCGCCTTGCTGACTCCGGCGACTTTTTGATATTGACTGGCGTTGATGCCATTTTCAAAACCCTGTTGGCCGCCATCCAATAAACGGTTAACAACCTTGGTTTGCTCTGGACTGAGACCGTCATGACCTTAACCATCCCCTCATATGAGCGAGGCGTGGCGCGGCTTCTGAGGTATGATCGCCATCCTTGACCAGCTAATACCCAACAGACTATCCCCATGTTTAACCACGAACTAATCCTCAACCACATCGACGATATATTTGGACAGGACATGCATGCTAAGCGTGTTCTTTCCCTCGCCAATGCTACCCTCGGGGTTATCGAGTCAGGTTCACTGGCCATCCACGCCATCGGTAGTGGCCTCTCCTTGGCCAACGGTCTCGAACGTAAACATGCGGTTAAACAGGTGGATCGCCTGCTCACTAACACCAAGCTCAATGTCTGGAGCCTCTTTGACGATTGGGTGCCCTATGTGGTCGGTGAACGTACCGAGATCGTAGTCTCCATGGACTGGACCGAATTCGATGCCGATGATCACAGTACCTTGGTTATCAGCCTGCAAACCAACCACGGTCGCAGTACTCCGCTGCTGTGGAAAACCCATCGGAAATCGTTGCTCAAAGGGCAACGCAATGCCCATGAGAAAGAGCTGCTCACCAAGCTCAAGCAGACGTTGCCAGAGGGTATCTTCGTGACGGTAGTAGCTGACCGCGGCTTTGGTTACATGGAGCTGTTCGAACGCCTGGAGCAAGAGCTAGGCTTTGCTTATCTCATTAGATTTAAAGGAAATGTTTTGGTTGGTTACCCTGGTGTAGAGCAGGTTCCAGCTCGGGACTGGCTAACGCCGACCGGGCGCACCCGAACCCTCAAAGCGGTGGAGCTAACTGGGCAGCGACAGCCTGTCGAACGGGTCTATTGTTGTCATAAGAGTGGCATGAAAGACGCGTGGTTTCTGGCCAGTAACCGGACCGACCTGAGCGCCGCCAAGGCGTTGCAACTATACGGCCAGCGCTGGGGTATCGAGACCAGTTTTCGTGATATCAAAGATTACAAATTCGGCATGGGTATGGGAGATGTGCACATCAGTAATCCGGTCCGGCGCGACCGACTGTTTTTATTCAGTGCCCTGGCCATCGTCTTGCTGACGCTGCTGGGTAAGGCTGGAGACAGTGTCGGTCTAGAGAGAACGATCAAGGTCAATACCAGCAAGAGCCGAACCTATTCGTTCTTTCGGCAAGGGGTCATCTATTACCAGTTGTTACCTAAAATGAAAGAAGCCAATGCGGTCTTGTTGATGGATAAATTTATCTACTACCTGAAGCAACACCGCTTATATACCCGCACACTTGGAATTATTTGAGTCTCTAAAAATGAGGGGATCTCTGAGCGTCATGACAGTGCCGCAACCAGAAATGTGTCTTGGCAAGAGAACGGTCAATAACCTGTAATGCCAGTTCTAGGGTGTAATCCAGCGTATCGAGAAACCAACAGATCCAGGAGGTAATATCTAGCGAGCCCCTCTGCGCTGACTCAAGCGCTCGATAGTAGTCACCCCGCAGCTCTAGAATCGCAACTGACATGGCATACAGCCGGATGCTGTGGCTGTCAGCCTGTGACAGCGCGAGATCGGTCAATGCCCGCGTGAGCCGCCCATTGCCATCATCAACGGGATGCAGGGTCACGAACCAGAAATGACAGATCGCCGCACGAAGCAGTGGATCCATCGTGGGGTCATGCTGAGTCTGGTTAAACCAGGGGATGAACTCGGCCAGTTGATCGTCCAGAGCGGCTCTGGGTGGAGCCTCAAAATGCACGGTAGGGCGATCAACACGCCCAGAGACAACCAGCATCGGCTCATCTCCTCGCAACTGCCCTACGTTCATTGGCTGTACCGACCATTCGTTGACAGGGAACAGCCAACGATGCCATTGGTAAAGTCGTTCAATTGTCAGTGGTTGTTCATGGTTGTCGATGGCATCCAGCATCATGGCCGCGAGCCCCTCTGAGCGCTCTGATACTGGATAGGACTGAGTTTGTGAGCTCCCTAACCGCCTAGCCAGGGAAGATCGCACGGATTGGGCATTGAGACGTTCGCCTTCGATAGCGGACGAGGCGATGATGTTAGCCAATAACGTGTCCAACGTTTGGTCGGGGTTCCCCAACCTGGAATGACTACCGATTAGAATTCCCTGTCTGCGTTGAACCTGCCGTAATCTGGGCAATATCTCGCTATCCCGCCAACGAAAATGGGGCCAGTCGGCTTGTTGCCAAATCCAAAATGGTTCCATCATTTCCTCATTCAACGTGCCAGGGTTTCAATAATGAGCCGACCCCGCCCATCATTCAACTCAATGTTTGAGCCGAATATAACACATGCAGCAGACCAACAGAGCTGGTAGTGATGATGCAGTCCCAGGGAAAACTCAGGCCGTCTGGTTGTGTATAGCAATAGGGACACACAGGGCAATCTGGTAGCAGGTCATTAATGGGAGGGGCAAACTGGGCTGCTGCAACCGCGCTGAGCAATATGTCTTTGTCGAACAAAGAGTTGTGGGAACAGGGTAAGGAGATGTTGGAAAACTTGGGTATCCATGATGAATGCCCTCAAGGTGATGACCTATTCCAAGACTAGCCTTCCAACACGTAATTGGGACTGTGCCTAATTTTAATGCCTAGAATCATATGAAAAAATCAGTATTGAGGCCATCATGAAAGACGACCTTAATATGAAGTAAGTATTATGCTTGCACTGTAACAGGTACGTGGACTGGTAGTTGATTATGAACCCAGTTATTCAACTGTAACGCCCTAATCCCGTCAGAATGGACATTAGGATCGCCATCTAGAGACCTTAGTGTAACGATAATTGAAACAGGCAAAGCATCTTTTAGAGGTGCTTCAAAAGCTCGTAATGTTAGTCCTGCTTGAAGAGCCCAGTTTTCCCCTTCACACCCTCTTGGGAACCTTTTTCTATGAATTTTAACTGGAGACCACTTTCCTCCATGCTCAATCTGAGCGATCTCGTAACCACTGTCACCATCCTCTCCTTCCATTGGAACCCTTCCCGTTATATTGTCGCCATCTAAAACACCAAAGCTTAGCTCAACATTCGCTCTAACATATTCACTCCCTGCACTAGGGTCTAGAGGTGGTGCATAAGTGGCAGTTATAACTATTTCCCCACGAAACTTTCCATCTTTTATTAGTGAGGATGGGATAGGATAATTTGGTTTTCGCCATCTCATTCCAGGAATAAGATTTGCTTCGAACACAAGGGTGAAACTGTCGTCACTATCAAAAAGTACACCCATAATGTCATCTGGTCTACCAGAGCCGAAGTATCGGCGTTCAAAAGGGCTATAATCTGGTGATGATAATTGAGCTGAGTGAATCATCAATGCTTTGATTAATGAAGGGTTAGGAGTTAACTCCGGATGCTCAGAAATGGCTTGCCATGCATGTGCCGCCATGCTGGAAGCAACAGGTGCAGCAAAGCTAGTACCAAAATTACCTGCGAGTTGATTGTATGGTGTTAACACATTCAAGCTGCTTGAGCCAACAGTCCATGGGGTGTGTACCCCACCGCCCACATGACATATATCAGGTTTAGGTGTAAATACTGGACCAGGACCACGACGTGAATAGGGTGCCGGTTCTCCAACCATGGATAATGCTCCAGAACCATCAGCATGTGTTATTGATGCAACCGTCAATGCCCTCACTGACTCACCAGGGCTTGATACTCGATCAGTTTTTATCGCAGGATTAGGCCAACTTCGGCGAGGAATATCAATATAATTCCCCGCAGCAACGACAAATAAAATCCCATATTCATCACTGAGTTCGTCAAGTAACATAGAAAAATCACTAAACTCAGTCTCGCTGCAAGCCTGTGCGCCGAGAGACAAATTCCAGACCTTTATTTCTGGTTTTTTTCGTACTGCATCACGTAAACGAAGCTCAAGATCACTCATGGAAGATCCATTTACTTCCAGTGCAATAACATCATGTACTGTACACTGAGTATTCGGGAGCCAAGAATTTCCTTTATTAAAATGAGAACCCGCAGATACCAAAGACGCAACTGCTGTACCATGAGCATAATCAGTATCTGGCGGAAGAATATATGTATCTTTAGATATAATCCAATCTGATATAGCGCTCGCATTAGGGCTAACACCAGTATCAAAAACTGCAACAGTAGGTGTCATTGACAAATTAGGTATTGATGAACCTGCTTTCAGGTCAGCATTAAAATCATTAGATGTAACCGTTGACGACCTAAAGATTGGCTCAGCAATAATCTGCCTCATTCCTGGATATGTTAGAAGAAACTCAAGTTTATCTTTATCTAAAAGATCTAGTTTATCCACAGAGAAAAGTGGAAGCCCACGGTGACGTTGCAATTCACAACCCTTTATCCCCAGATAACGGAATAGGCTAATAGCTCCATTGTAATTACTTACGTTAAAATCATCCTTCGCATACTGAAACAGTCTTATTATCGCCCGCCCTCTTTCTAACAAATAGTCAACGCCTTCTGGGTTGCGTTTCTGACGAGTCCAAGGTTCAATGGTCTCAATAGCACTCAGATTTGCTTGAATCGCTTTGGTATTTCTCTTAAGAATTACATTTCTTAATTTATCAAGCGACTCTCTACCACCCGAAACTAGCATTTCATTTAATGCAGCATGACCTGCTGAGGCAAGTCCTGACTCAGCAGTTACGGTTATAGGTCTATGAGTCTTAGCTATACCAATATCTCTGAGTTTAAAAATAATAGTAGACTGATATCCTGGGTGCTGCCTTTGTTCATCCAAAAGATGACCTGCTGCGATATCCAAGCTTTTGGCAAGATTCTGTCTATAGTTATCATTTATCTCAACGAGAATCTTTCCACCACCGCCACCACCTCGATCAATTGAACCAAGGTCTTGGCTTGAAAAGGGAATATGTATAAATGGGTTTTCTACTTTTGCTTTCAACCCTTCTCTAGACGGTGGAGCAGATTTCTTCGCCATTTAAGTTCATCTCCTTAAGAACATTGGTAACATGGCGAGTGGAGATCTTATAGAGTTTAGCTAGACTCCTATAGGAAAATCTCTTTGAATCCCAAGCTCTCAGCCATCTAATTTCAGACTCAATTGTTGATAAGAGAATTCCATTAGCTAGTGCAATCGTCAATCCCAAGCGACGAAAAAGTTGAGCTTCATCAATTTCTGATGCTCCAGAAAGAACTACATTACGTTTTACATCTAAGCATATCTGCTCGATATTGGCACCAGTAACTCCTTCGGAAGCAACTACAAGCCCATCCATGTCTAATCCAGTTGGTGCAAATGGCTTCAAAAATTGCTCCCATAGCAGACATCTTAGTGAGTCATCAGGAGCTGGCATTGGAATGCGAAAGCCAAAACGCCGCCAAATGGCTGGGTCTAGTAACTGATCATGATTTGTGGCAGCAACCAAGATTGTTGAATCAGGAAGGGCATCAATATTCTGCAACAAAGCAATGACTACTCGTTGTAGTTCACCAACATCCCTTTCATTACCGCGAGCTCCAGCGAGTGCATCAAACTCATCGAGAAAGAGGATGCATGGAGATTGCTGGGAATATTCAAACACTCTGCGTAAGTTACGGCTTGTTTGTCCCAGTAGGCTACTAACCAATGTATCGCACCGAACAGTTAGAAGAGGAAGTTCAAGCCGTGCAGCAACATAACGAGCGAGTCTAGTTTTCCCTGTGCCTGGAGGGCCGTACACAAGCAGCCTGCTCGGCATTGCTACTCCAGCTTTAGCCAAGTCATCATAGTGATTGATATTGACTAAATATTCAGATACTCGTTCTTCAATTGCACTGGGGAGCAACAAATTCGTCTCGCCTAGTATCGGATGGCTAACGTCAACAGTGTGTAAGCGACTTTCCCCATCAACTGGCAAGTTACCAAAGCTGATCCCTCTAGATGCATCCTGAGCACTTGCAAGAGCTGCTGGAGCCCGCGCTAGTCGCTCTCTTATCATGAGAGCTTGGCGAGTCTCTCCACTCTGCTCAAGTTTATCAGCCAATAAGCCCGCATAGTTTGTAGCCATACTTGCATTTGCTTTCAGCGCTCCATCCAGAATTTTAAGAATCTCAGATAAATGTTCCATAACAAATGAATCTCAGTCGTCGTATCGTTTCATTGTAGCGCACTCCTGCCACGAAATTCTCGGATTTTGTTTCAGTTTTTCTGTGTTTTGTTTCGAATTTTGGCTTGATAGTTCCGCTTGAGTGACATCGGCTGGAGCAGGCTAATCCTAGACACTCAGCTTACAGGCACATCAAACAAGCCTCGATTAAGGCTCTCCATCGATCTAGAAGCTTTTTATTGACCAGAAAGTCACGAGAGCTTGAAGGTTAGGACTTGACAAACACGCCAAAAATAAGAATTGCTGTGATAAGAATGAAGGCTACTTGATTTAGAGCATGATAAGGAATATCGCGTCTTTCGAGGCCGGTTAGCCGTCGTGGAGGATATGCTGAAGTATTGATTTACTAGGGACCTAGTTCAGACATAGGTTGTGAGACGAGCCATTTAGTGGATACTCATTTTCGTTTCGGAGGATTCTTGTGATCTTGCAGCTTACGCTGCATGGGGCCACACCCAAGAGACTGCCATTAGGGTATCTCTTGTCCCCCATAACTACCTGTCGTTGTCACATTTCAGTTTAACTCACTGTCCGCAAAAACAAATATTGACCCTACCCATGAGACTAATCGTGCCTGTTGATCTCGAATCAGCTAGTTACTCCTTTCCAAATAGCTCATGGTTGTCGGTGATGATGAGCTGATGAATCAGGATAGCACGGAGGGACTCACACAGACCCACTCATCATGTCATGTTGCGACCTAACGCTCTGCTAGTACAGTTGCACCGAAATCAACTCAGCAAAGCTGTGTACTGTTGGGTTTGGTGGTAAAATATTTATGGTTTGGAAACCCCCGACTACACACGGCTATACACTATAAAAAATACGTGATAAGCCATTGTTTAATAGGAACTATTAGGTAGTTCCGTCCTGATTTGCAATCAGATATAAAGAGTCCGCCATGTTTAAACCAGAATTGCTCTCCCCCGCAGGTTCCCTCAAGAACATGCGTTACGCCTACGCCTATGGCGCCGATGCCGTCTATGCCGGCCAGCCCCGCTACAGCCTGCGGGTGCGCAACAACGAATTCGATCACGAAAACCTGCAGCTGGGCATCAACGAAGCCCATGCACTGGGCAAGCAGTTCTATGTGGTGGCCAACATCCAGCCCCACAACTCCAAGCTCAAGACCTTTATCCGCGACATGCGCCCTGTGGTGGAGATGAAGCCGGATGCGCTGATCATGTCCGACCCAGGTCTCATCATGATGATGCGTGAAGCCTTCCCGGATATGCCCATTCACCTCTCGGTGCAGGCCAACGCGGTCAACTGGGCCACGGTGAAGTTCTGGCATCAAATGGGCCTGACCCGCGCCATCCTCTCCCGCGAGCTGTCGCTGGACGAGATCGAAGAGATCCGCATGCAGGTACCGGAGATGGAGCTGGAAGTGTTCGTTCACGGCGCGCTGTGCATGGCCTACTCCGGCCGCTGCCTACTCTCCGGCTATATCAACAAGCGTGACCCCAACCAGGGCACCTGCACCAACTCCTGCCGCTGGGAGTACAAGGTGCACGAAGGTAAAGAAGATGACGTGGGCCAGATCGTCCACCGTCAGGAACCCATCGCAGTGCGTCCGGACAACACGCTAGGCCTTGGCAAGCCGACCGATGCCCTGGTGCTGCTGGAAGAGTCCAACCGCCCGGGCGAGTACATGAGCGCGTTCGAGGACGAACACGGCACCTACATCATGAACTCCAAGGACTTGCGCGCGGTCGAGCACGTCGAGCGACTGACCAAGATGGGCGTTCACTCCCTGAAAATCGAAGGGCGCACCAAATCCTTCTACTACTGCGCACGTACCGCTCAGGTTTACCGCAAGGCCATCGACGATGCGGTAGCGGGTCGTCCGTTCGACCGCAGCCTGATGGGCACCCTCGAAAATCTGGCCCACCGCGGCTATACCGAGGGCTTCCTGCGCCGTCACAACCACAGCGAATACCAGAACTACGACTACGGCTACTCCGTCTCCGACACCCAGCAGTTTGTCGGCGAGATCACCGGTCGCAAAGGTGACATGGTCGAGGTCGAGGTGAAGAACAAGTTCCTGGTGGGCAACAACCTGGAGCTGATGACCCCGCAGGGCAACGTCCGTTTCAATCTGGAGCAGATGGAGAACCGCAAAGGGGAGCTTATCGACACCGCGCCGGGCAACGGTCACGTAGTCTATGTGCCGGTCCCGAAAGATCTGGATGTGAACTACGGCATCCTGCTGCGCAATCTGGGCGACAGCCAGGATACCCGCAACCCGCACACGGCGGCCTGAAATGGCGCTGCTCATCACCGACAAGTGCATCAACTGTGACATGTGCGATCCCGAGTGCCCCAACCAGGCTATCAGCCTGGGTGAGGAGATCTACGAGATCGACCCCAGTCGCTGCACCGAGTGCGTCGGTCACTATGAGAAGCCGACCTGCATCAGTGTCTGCCCTATCGACTGCATCATCTGGGATCCAGCTCATGTGGAAACCGAAGATCAGCTGATGGAGAAGTTTGTGCGGATGCACAGGCAATAAAACGAAAAAAGGCCGAGCAATCGGCCTTTTTTGATCCTGCGTGCAGCGGCTGGCCATCACTTGCCGACCAGCCGGATCAGTTTGTCCAGCTCCCGCTGGGCCTCCAGCATCCGGGTCTGGGACTCCTCCAGCCTGGCCTGCCGCTTGGCAATCTTCTCCGGTTTGCCACTGACTCTCGCCTCCTGCAGCTCGAGCAGACGCTCATCCACCTCGCCACGCAGTTTGTTAACCCGCTCTTTCTGCTCCTTGAGCAGACCTTCATCGGTACAGTTGGCCTTGATATTGCGCGCGGCCTGTTCCAGCCCGGCAATCTGCCCGGCATTGTTGTGTGCTTTGGCAAACACCAGCTGGTCGTTGACGGCCTGCAGACGGGCCTTGCAACCGACCGCCTCACTGCCAAAGGCCTGACCCGCCAACAGCAGCAAGCCGGCTCCCAATACTTTCCACATCTCGATTCATCCGGTCTTGTTTGCGAGCTGACCATAAAAACCTCGATCAGCAGCAGGGTCAAGCAAGCGGGAAAAAGGTGCGACAGAAGTTGTGCAACATCACGCAATTGGCACCCTGTTGGTTCTACAATGGCGCTCTTTCCAATCGGGAGTCTGTTATGAATCAACAAATTGTGGTCATTGCCAACGGTGCCCCCTATGGCAGCGAATCCCTGTTCAACGCCCTGCGTCTCGCTATCGCCCTCAACGAACAGGGTGGTGCCAGCCTGAAGCTGTTCCTGATGTCCGATGCGGTGAGTGCAGCACTGGCCGGTCAGGCACCGGCCGAGGGATACAACCTGCGCCAGATGCTGGAGATCCTGCTGGCGCAAGGCGTCACCATTCGCCTGTGCAAGACCTGCACCGATGCCCGTGGCATCACCGCCCTGCCGCTGATCGAGGGCATTGAGATCGGCACCCTGCCGATGCTGGCCCAATGGACCTTGGCGGCCGACAAGGTGCTGACGTTCTGACCTCCCCCTCCGGATCTCTTGCCCCTTTAGCCCTCATCTGACCCTCCATGGCCCCCGCCATACGGGGGCATTGCGCGCGCCGCCAGCCTCACTGACTACACTATCAGTTGCCACGCCTGCTTGTTTGTCCCACCTCACGGACAGCGTAACGCCCAGTAATAAACCGAGGACGACGATGAATCCGACCGAACAGACCCTGCTTGAGCAGATGAGGATCACCGACTTCGAAATTGCCCATCGCAAGGAGTTATTGCTGCTCAATGAGCAGGATGTGGCGCGGCTGGCGAGTTATTGCAGCAAGATAGAACCACGGATCGACGCCCTGGTGGATCGCTTCTACCAGCAGCAGACGGCCATCACCGAAATCGCCCTGTTGATCGGGGATGCTGATACCCTCATACGGTTGCGCACCGCGCAACGGCGCTATGTGCTCGATCTCTTCAGCGGCCATTACGATCTGGAGTACGTCAACAACCGGCTGCGGATCGGGTTGGTTCACAAGCGGATCGGGGTCGAACCCAAGCTCTATCTGGCCGCCATCAACACCCTCAAAGCCCTGCTGATCGAGGATATGTTCGAGCAGATCCACGATGAGCCGGAGCGCCTCGTCATGCTGGCCGCACTGGACAAACTCTTTCTGTTCGACATCACTCTGGTCTTCGAAACCTACATTCGCAGTCTGGTGTCGGAAATAGAGTCCTCCAGAGAGAAGTCGGAGAACTATGCCAAGAGTCTGGAGCAGAAAGTACGCGAGCGTACCAAACAACTGGAGGAGCTGAACCGCACCGATGCCCTGACCGGATTGCTCAACGTTCGCCACCTCAACGAGCTGTTGCTGCTGAGCCTGCGCACCTGTCAGCGCCGTGCCGAACCCATGGCCATCGCCTATCTCGATATCGACAACTTCAAGCAAATCAACGATACCGAAGGTCATCAGCGCGGAGACGAGATCCTGCGCATCGTTGGCAACTGCATCCGTCAGGTCTTTCGCGCCGAAGACAGCTGCTTTCGTTATGGCGGAGATGAATTCTGCCTGATCCTGCCCAACTGCAACGAGAGTCAGGCGCGGGATATCTATCTCAAACGATTGATCAACACCGTCAAGGAGCAGCTGGGCGATCTCACCCTCAGTATCGGCATAGTGCAAACCGGGCCGGAGCACTACGACGACGGGCTAAACCTGATCCGGCTCGCCGACGAGAGGATGTACGCAGCCAAGAAGGCGCTCAAAGAGAAGACGCCGGGTAGCACGCACTGAACATTCAGCATCACAGATCCCCGCATTAACCGGGTCAGCTCCGCTCAACCACAGACGAGGCCACAGCGGGACGCTGTACTCTGGCCCCCCACTCATAGAGCGCAAAAATCGCCACACAAAGCAGCGCCATCAGCACATAGAGCAACTGCCCGCTCCACTGCTCGAGGATCCAGCCTCCCAGCAGGGCGCCTGCGGCCCCTCCCAACCCGGCCAGTGCGCTGGCACCAAAGTAGCTCCCCTTGAGGTGGGTAGGAGCCATCTGGTCGATCAGCACGTTGAGCAGGGGGAAGAGGATGGTCTCGCCGATGCTGAGCAACAGCACGGCACCAAACCAGTGGCTGCGCACCATCGGGTCCCCCAGCGCGAAGAGCAGCTGGGCCGCCAGAAAGAGCGCCATGCCGATATGAAGCCGCACCCGCACCGGCCAGCGTGACAACAACCGCAGCAGCGGAAACTGCAGCAGCACCACGGTCAGGGCATTGGTCGCCACCAGCAGGGCAACCAGCTCGGCCACCTGCGGCATACCGGCCCTAGTCAGGTATTGCACCAGCGGCGAGTGAAACTGGGAGTAGACCAGCACCATCAGGAGATTGGCCATCACCAGCAGCAGGAAGGCGCGATCCGCCAGCAACACCTTGATGGCATCCCGCAAGCCGGGCCCGGCAGTCCCCGGCTTGCCTGTGCTGCCAGCCCGGCAAAAGCCCCAGCCAAAGGCCAGCGCCAGCAGCAGATAGCTCACCACCAGAAACAGGAAGGTCTCCTGCTGGGCGTTGATCCCGAGGGTCACCCCGAGCAGCGGCCCCAACGCAGCCCCCAGGTTGAGCAGAAAATAGCGCAGGTGCAGTGCCAGCTCCCGCGCCTTGGCCGAGGCCAGACTGTCGGCCATCAGTGCCTTTCCGGGGGCATCGATGAGCCCTGACGAGAGGCCGCTGCCCATCACCCCAACCCCGAGCCAGAACACCTCGTGCGAAAAACCGAGCAGGCCGAAACAGATCATCGCCACCAGACAACCGGCCAGCAGTATGCTGCGCAGCCCGAAGCGATCAGAGAGCCAGCCGCCGTAGAAGCTGACCAGGGTAGAGAGGGCCATTGAGCCCCCCAGCAACAGGCCAATGAAGGTGGCCGAAAGGTCATACTCCCGATAGAGCAGAATGGAGAGGAAGGGCCACACCATGTAGTAGCTGGTACGCACCATAAAGGTGCCCAGAATGACGATCCAGACCAGCGGGGTAAATTGCCTGAAGGTGCTCCATGACATCGCTATGCTCCATGCCCCGCAGCTCTTACCACAAGATCCTGTCATAAACGGGGAAAGCATTCAGTTGTAACAGAGGGCCTCAATAGAAACAACCCTCGCTCACCAGCAAGGTGCAACCGGATGCAAAAAGGCCAGCCGGTGGGCATCGGCTGGCCTTTTTATCGCGGGATTTCCCTCTGGCTAACGCCAGAGGGCCAGGCTTAGCGCCAGGGGCTCTGCTGCCACAGCTGCCCTAATCCCGCTTCGAGCGCCTGCGCACCCTGCTGCCCCAGCTTCTGGGTCAGGCTTTTTGGCTTGCGATAGCTGATGCCGATCACCTTGTGGTGGCTGGCCTGCGCCAGCAGATAGTCATCGCTGGTGCAGAGGGTATCCACCAACCCCAGCCCCTTGGCCTGACTTGCCAGCCAGTGTTCACCGGTCGTGACCTGATCGATATCGAGTTGCGGGCGATGTTCGGCCACAAAGGCCTTGAAGCGCTCGTGGATCGCCGCCAGCTCCTCACGAAACTTCTCGCGCCCCAGATCATCGTTCTCGCCGAACATGGTGATGGTGCGCTTGTACTGCCCTGCGGTGTGCATCTCGAATTCGATATCGTGCTTTTTTAGCAACTTGTTGAAGTTCGGCAGCTGGGCGATCACCCCGATGGAGCCGACGATGGCAAAGGGGGCAGCCAGGATCTTGTCCGCCACACAGGCCATCATGTAGCCACCGCTCGCTGCCACCTTGTCGATAGCCACGGTGAGCTTGATGTCACGATCGCGCAGACGCTGCAGCTGGGAAGCGGCCAAGCCGTAACCATGCACCACGCCGCCACCAGATTCGAGCCGCAGCAGCACCTCGTCGCCGGGCTGGGCGACGCCAATCACCGCGCTCACCTCCTCGCGCAGGGAGGCCACCTCTTTGGCATCCATGCTGCCATTGAAATCGAGCACAAACAGGCGACTGCGCTCATCCCCCGCCTTGGCGCGCTTCTTCTGCTCCTCTTTCTGCTGCTTTTCCATCACCTTGCGCTCGGCCTTGCTGGCGAGCGCGCTATTGAGCGCAAACTGCCCCTGCTCCAGCTCGCTCGAGAGATCGGTCACCACCAGCTCACCCTTGCGCGCTTTCGGCTGGCGAGTGCTGACAATCATCAGGATGATGGCGCCGATGGCCAGCAGGAAGGTCACTGTCTTGGCCAGAAACAGGCCATATTCGGTCAGAAATGTCACGATGGACTCCAGAATGGATCGGTTTTCGTCACATTCTAGGGAGTTTGGTGAATGCGCGCAAAAAATCGCAGCCAGTGCCCGGAAAAACCAACCCGAGCATCACAACCTCTCTATTTTCTTCACATTTTTCTTGCCGCTGGCTGGTCAAACAGGCGCGCGGATCAGTACACTTGGCGCCGATTGCCATGCACTTATGGCCGGAATTTGTTAACAGGAGTTGTCATGCTCGATTATCAGGCGCCCCGCGATCTGCTCAAGGATAAAGTCATTCTGGTCACAGGTGCCGGCGACGGGATCGGCCGCGAAGCCGCCCTCACCTACGCCGCTCACGGTGCCACCGTGATCCTGCTCGGCCGCACCAGCGCCAAACTCGAAGCCGTGTATGACCAGATTGAAGCGGCCGGTTATCCGCTGCCAGCCATCGTGCCGGTGGATCTGAAAGGGGCCACCGCCGCCCACTACCGCGGCATGGCCGAAACCTTCGCCCAGCAGTTTGGCCGCCTCGACGGCGTGCTGTTCAACGCCGGTCTGCTCGGCACCCTCTCTCCGTTTGAACACATTCAGGAGAAGGAGTGGGACGAGGTGATGCAGGTCAACGTCAAATCGGAATTCCTGCTGACCCAGGCGCTGCTGCCGCTGCTGCGCCAGACCGCCAAGGCGCAGGGCGATGCCTCCATCGTCTACACCTCCTCCAGCGTGGGGCGCAAGGGGCGCGCCTACTGGGGCTCCTATGCCATCTCCAAATTTGCCATCGAGGGGATGATGGAAGTGCTGGCCGACGAGCTTGAGAACACCGGTGTGCGGGTCAATACCCTCAATCCGGGCGGTACCCGTACCAAGATGCGCGCCAGCGCCTTCCCGGCGGAAGATCCCATGAACCTCAAGACTCCGGCCGACCTGATGCCGCTCTACCTCTACCTGATGGGGTCGGACAGCCGCGGCAAAACCGGTCAGACCTTTGTGGCTCAGCCAAAATAAACAGGCGGCTCAGCCCAAATAAATCAATAAAATACCCAGAGTGTTGTGCGGCAGGGGTTAAATTGAATAGGGGGCACAGGCTCCCTGTTCGAACCACTGACCATCCTATCTCCAATCAGGTTGAACTATGTTTCGTCCCAAGAGCACGTTTGAGCAATGGCGGATCTTTCAGGCGGTGGTCGACTGCGGCGGCTACGCCCAGGCGGCCGAGGCGCTGAACAAGAGCCAGTCCTCCCTCAATCATGCGGTTGCAAAGTTGCAGCAGAGTCTGGGGGTGCCCTTGCTGGAGGTGCGCGGCCGCAAGGCGGTGCTGACGCCGGCGGGCGAGATCTTCCTCAAGCGGGCCCGTCAGTTGAGCCAACAGGTGGAAGAGCTGGAAAATCTGGCCAACAACCTGGAGCGGCAGTGGGAGCCGCAGATCAACCTCTATGTCTCGGCGCTGCAGCCAAGGGATCGCCTCTATCGGGCGCTGGCCAGCTTCTATCCTCGCAGTCGGGGTTGCCGGGTCAACCTGCACGAACGCATTCACTGCCACTTCAACGCCCTGCAACCGGGGGATCTGATGCTCTCCGAGCACCTGCCCGGCGATCGCACCGGTCTGCTGCTGGACGAGGTGTGCCTGCTGCCGCTCTGCGCCGCCAGCCATCCGCTGGCACAGGAGGAGGGGGCCATCCGCAGCGATGTGCTGACCGGCCACAACCAGATCAGCCTGCATCCCCCCATTCACCGCTCGGTGGACTGGAACGATGCGGATGACACCGGCTGGAAGGCGACCCACTACCACGAAGTGCTCGCCATGCTGCGCCTTGGCCTCGGCTATGCCTGGCTGCCGCGCCATCTGGTAGAGCGGGAGCTGGCAGAAGGGTCACTCATACAGCTGGATCTGGAGAGCGGCAACGAGCGCCACCTCTACACCTACTTGCTGACCCTCTCCCCCGAATCCCTCGGCCCAGCGACCGAGCTGCTGCTGCGCTGCCTGCGCAACGAATATCAGGGCGAATCATCGCTACTCCCGCACGCCCAGCCCCAGCACGACAAATAACAGCCAGCCCCCCGTCAGACGTTGGGCACCCGCCAGCTGGCGGCCAGTGCTACCAGTGCCAATCCCAGCGCAACCATAAAGACCCCGTGGAAACTCCACACCTCCGCCACCACACCGGCGATGGCCCCCGCCATGATGGAGCCGGTGCGGATGCTGTTGGCAAACAGGGTGGTCGCTACCCCGGCCCGCCCCGGCATCAGATCCTGAAAATAAGACATGCCGATCCCCGCCACGATACCAATGAAGATGGCGTTGAACAGCTGCAAGGCGATCAGGGCGTATTGATCGGTGAGGGTCACCAGACCGGTGTAAAAGGCCGCGCCAGCCAATACCGCCAGCAACATCATGGGGCGCTTGCCAAAGCGCGCCGTGTAATAACCCGCCAGCAGCATGAAGGGGATCTCCAGCGCCGCCGCCGTACCCATCAGGATGCCGGCAAGCTTCTCATCCATCCCCAGTTCCCGGGTGATATAGAGCGGCATATTGATGAGGTACATGCTGTTGCAGGTCCACATCAGGGTGGAGGCGATAAAGAGCGCCCGCACCGCCGGATCCCGCCAGCTGCTGACCCGCTCTGTCTCTTCGGCCATTTTGGGCAGCGGCAGAGAGGGCAGCCAGCGCCACACCACCAGGGCGCAGAGCACGTAGGCCAGTGCCGAGGCCAGATACATCAACTCAAAACCGTAGCCGATGGCCAGCGCAAAGGCGATGGGCGGGCCTATGACCCAGGCCAGCGAAAATTGGGCTCGCATCACCGAGCTGAACATGTCCGCCCGTCGGTTGCGGCTGTCGGAGTACTCCCGCGCCAGCGCAAACAACTGGGGGCTGGCAGTGGCCGCCAGCGCCGCCAACATGACCCCCAGACTCGCCAGTAGCCAGTAGTTGCGGTTCCAGGCAAACAGCAAGGAGAGCGCCACCCCGGCAAAGCAGCAGCGCAGGATCAGTCGCTTGCGATCCCCCTTGTTGTCGGAGCGGTGGCCCAGCCATTGGCTGACCAGAATGCCCACCACCGCATTGATGGTATAGAAGAGCCCGACCAGAAAGGGGCGCACCTGCACCTCTTCGGCCAGAAACAGACTTAAGGTAGGCACCTGCAGTGCCACCGCGACGCCGGTCATAAAGGTCACGGCAAGAAATGAAAGAGAGACGGGGTCCGGGCGTTTGACCGCCGCTATCGACAAGCTCATAGGGTTACCACTGATTGGAAGGACGATACGGGCTAACGGGCGGCAGCCGTATGAAAATTCGGCGCCTATCTTATGTCACTATCAAGAGCGGGCTCAAGGATGGCATAAGCGGGTGTGCGCCTTGCGAGGGAGGCCGCGACCCCGTAGAGTGAAAGCCCATCCTGCCAGCACAAGGAGTTCGCATGTTTGATTTTGATCAGGAAGTAGACCGCAGTGGCACCATGAGCCTGAAATGGGACAAGTACAAGGGTCAGGATGTGCTGCCCATGTGGGTTGCCGATACCGACTTTGTCTCCCCCCGTCCGTGATCGAGGCGTTGACCAAACGGGTTGCACACGGCATTTTCGGCTATTCACGCCCCTCGCCGCGCCTGATCGAACTCATTATCGAACGGATGGCGACCCGCTATGGCTGGACCATCGAGCCCGAATGGCTGGTATTCCTGCCCGGTGTGGTGCCGGGGCTCAACCTTGCCTGCAAGGCGTGGAGCCAGCATGGCCGCGGTATCATCACCCCCAAGCCGGTCTACTACCCCTTCCTGCAGGCGCCGGGCTTCAATGATCGCCCCCTACTCACCGTGCCGATGATTGAAGAGGCCGGTCGTTGGGTGCTGGATCTTGAAGAGCTGGAGCGTCAGGCTCCCGCCGCAGACCTGCTGCTGCTCTGCAACCCCCACAACCCGGGCGGCACCATCTTCACCCGTGACGAGCTGCTGGCCATCGATGCCATCGCTGCGCGCCACAATCTGGTAATCTGCTCCGATGAAATCCACTGCGATCTGCTGCTGGATAAAAACGCCCGCCACATTCCCTACGGCGCCATCAGTGCACAAGCGGCCGAGCGCTGCGCGGTGATGATGGCCCCGAGCAAGACTTTCAATATCGCCGGTCTCTGCTGCTCCTTCGCCATTATCCCCAACGCCCGTCTGCGCTTCAGGCTGCAGCAGGCGATGCGCGGCATCAGCGCCGACGTCAACCTGCTGGGCTTTGTCGCCGCCGAAGCGGCCTATGAGGGTGGCGAACAGTGGCTGACCGAGCAGCTCGACTATCTGGCGGCCAATCTGGCCCTGATCCAGCAGGCGGTTGCCCGCTGGCCCGGCGTCAAGCTGGCCAACCATCAGGCGACGTATCTGGCCTGGATCGATGTGAGCGCCCTTGGCCTTGCCGATCCCATCGCCTTCTTCGAGCAGGCCGGCGTTGGTCTCTCCCCCGGCGCCCAGTTTGGCGACGGTCAGTTCGTGCGGCTCAACTTCGGCTGCACCAGGGCACGGCTGACCGACGCGCTGGCGCGGATGGAGCGGGCAATCCTCAATAACAAGCCCTGATCAGCCAGCAACGGGATGGGCAAGCCCCATCCCTTTTTCCCTGTGTCACCAGCCAGCGGTCAACTCAGTCAACGGTCAATTATGTCTCTACGGATCTTGCATCACCTTCTGCTCCCCCTCTGTGCACTCTCTGCGCTGCTCTCCTTTGGCAGCCAGGCGCTGACTATCGGAACGGGCCCGCTCAATGGGGTCTACTACCCGACCGGTGGCGCCATCTGCCGGGTGCTCAATGCCGGCCATGCCCTGCATGGGGACAGCTGCACCGTGCAGAGCACCCGTGGCTCGATGGCCAACCTCAAGGCACTCGACAAGGGGGACGTACAGCTGGCGCTGGTGCAGTCCGATGTGTTGCACCACGCCCTGCACGGCACCGGCCCCTTCAGCGGGCAGGGGGCCAACAATGAGCTGCGCAGCCTGTTTCGCCTCTATCAGGAATCGTTGACCCTGCTGGCCGCCCCCAATAGCGGCATCACCACCCTGGCAGATATCGAAGGGAAGCGGGTCTATCCCGGCAACAAGGGCGCCGGTGAGCAGATCACCAGCCAGGCCCTGATGGCAGCCATGGGATGGCAACCCGGGCAGTTTGCTGCCTATCAACTCAAGTCGGACAGCGAACCGCTGGAAGGGCTGTGCGATGGCTCGCTGGATGCCGCTTTTGTGGTGGCCGGTCACCCCAGTCTGGCGGTCGGCGACCTGATCAGCCGCTGCAAGGTGCGCCTCATCCCCATCGAAGGGGAGCAGATCGACACGCTGCTCAAGCAACACCCCTATTACCAGCGCAGCCGCATCGCCGCCAACCTCTATCCGGGACAGACCACCGCCATCAACAATATCGGGATGAGTGCCGAACTGGTGGCGCTGGCCAGTCTGCCGGATCCCATCGTCCGTACCGTGCGAGATACCCTGCTGGCCCGGGTCAAACAGTTCAGCCGGCTGCATCCGGCCCTGAGCAAGGTGACCCCCGAGCAGTTGCAGGCGCAAACCGAGCTTCCCCTCCATGCGGGGATGTCGGATCGACCGCCAGCCCCCTTGCCACTGCCCCCCGAGCAGTTAACCGCGGAACAGCTGACGCCGGAGCCGTTAACACCGGCACCATCGGCCTCGGAGGCGGCGCCCACGACAGAGCCGGTGAGTGCCACCAGCGGGGCGACTACGCCCTCTGACGCGACCGCCACCAGCAGTGCCGCAGTGGCAACAGAAGCCACAGAGGTTAATCCCTTGCCCGAAGAGGCACTTGAGGTCACCCCCGAGCTCACTGCTACGCCGACCACAGAGGGGGAAATAGTTGCTCCCTCTGCCGCAGCGTCAACTGCGCCAGCACCATCGGCTGCCGTTCCAGCTCAGTTGCCGCAAAGCGCCTCTGCGGCAACTGCGCCGCAAGAGCAGGCAACCCAGCCTGCCAGCAGCGCAGTTGCTGACGAAACCCCACCGCAGGATAAGGCCGACACGTCACCCTCCCCTGCCACCAGCGCAGTCACGCCGCCGCAACCCTGAATGGTCAGCTCCCACAAATGCATCAGGGCAGCCTCAGCTGCCCTGATTATTGATATGCGCTCGACAGTGGCGAAATCAATTGGCCTGCTCACCTTGCCGTACCACTACGGCTCAATCACCCGGGTCAGATAGGGGTTGGGCTTCTGGATCTCCTCCTCCACCCAGTGCAGCAACTGCTTGATGGCGCGCGACAGCACCTGATTCTGGCGCACCACATAACCCAGGCTGGTGCCCGGGAAATCGGTCAGGCTGGCAACCGGCGCGGTCAGGTTGAGGCGAGGATGCAGGGAGAAGTCGGGCACGATGGCGACACCAAACCCGGCTTCGGCCCAGTCCAGCTGGGCGTCCACGCTGCCCACCTCCATGATGCGGCAGGGGGGCAAGGCCAGCAGCGGCAGGGACGGGTCGATCAGCGCTCGGGTACGGGTGTCGTGACCGAGCAGGATCAGGGTCGGCTCGTCGAGGGGGTCGCTCTCTCCCGCCACCGCCCGCGCCTGCCAGCGGGCAAGGCCGTGGCCCAGCGCGCACCAGGTCACCTGTTGCAGCTCGGTATAGAAGAGCGGCTCGCTGCGCTTTTGCGCCATGACAAAACCCAGATCCGCCTTGCCCGCCTTGACCAGCTCGGCGGCCTGATCCGAAGTGGTGTTGAACAGAGTGAGGTCGATGCCGGGAAACTCCCGCTTGAAGCGCTGGAACGGCTGGATCAGCAGCAGGCGGGAGATGATGTCGCTGGCGGCGATGGCCAGCGTCCCCTGACTCAGCTGGTTGAGGGCATTGAGATCGGACTGGCAGAGCTGCAACTCGGCAATCGTGCGCTCGGCGCTTTGCAGCAGCCGCTCCCCCGCCTGCGTCAGGCGAAACGGGCTGCGCTCGATCAGCCGCACCCGGGTCGCCTGCTCCAGCCGCTTGATATGCAGGCTGACATTGGGTTGAGTCATGTGCAGTTCGGTGGCGGTCTGACCAAAATGTTGCAATCGGGCCAGAGTGACAAAGGTTTGCAGCCAGTGAATATCCAGCATAAGAGTCCCTCAACCCGCGAGGTGCGGGGCTTGCCAGGCAAAATCGGACGGTTTGCCGCTTAATTGGCCATAATTATATGGTTTTCTTATCGGAATTATAAAGATAATTAATTTTTCTAATCCGCATCAGGCTCCTAGGATGGACGCCTAACGTCTTAGGAGAAAGAGTCATGTCGTCTATCGTAGTCGTAGGTGCTAACTGGGGTGATGAAGGCAAAGGCCGCATCGTGGATTATCTGGCAGGTCAAGCTGGCGCCAGCATTCGCTTCCAGGGCGGCAACAACGCTGGCCACACCGTGGTCAACGACCTTGGCACCTTCAAGCTGCACCAGGTTCCGAGTGGCGTATTCAACCCGGATTGCCTGGTTGTCCTCGGCCCGGGCATGGTGATCAGCCCCGAGAAACTGACCGTCGAGCTCGACGAAGTCAAAGCCTCCGGCGTGACTCCGAAGCTGGCCATCTCTGACCGCGCAACTCTCTGCCTGCCGCTGCACGCACTGGAAGATACCCTGGAAGAGCAACGTCTGGGTGACGGCGCCTATGGCTCCACCCGTCAGGGCATCGCTCCTGCCTACGGCGATCGCGTCATGAAGAAAGCGATCCTGGTCGGCTGGCTGAAACAGCCAGACGTACTGGTCGAGCGCATCCAGTTCATGCTGGACTGGAAACTGCCGCAGATGAAGGCTATCTACCCCTCCTTCGAATTCACCCAGACTGCCCAGGAGATGGCCGACTGGCTGCTGGAAGTCTCTGCCCCGTGGATCGACGCCGTCTGCAACGTCAGCATGCCGCTCAAAGCGCTGCAGGCGGAAGGCAAGACTCTGCTGTTCGAAGCGCAGCTGGGCGCTGGCCGTGACCTGATCTACGGCGAATACCCCTGGGTGACCTCCTCCCACGTATCTGGCGCCTACGCCGGTATCGGTGGCGGTCTGCCGGGTCTGCGCCCGGAGCGCGTCATCGCTGTGGCCAAGGCATTCAGCTCCTCTGTCGGTACCGGCACTCTGCTGACCGCCATGGAGAACCAGGACGAGTTCCGCAAGATCACCAACGAGTTCGGTGCCACCACCGGCCGTCCCCGTGATGTCGGTTACTTCGACGCGGTCGCCACCAAGAACGGTGTCGAGCTGCAAGCCGCCACCGAAGTGGCACTGACCAAGCTGGACTGCCTGACCGGTCTGCCGGATCTGAAGATCTGCGTGGCCTACGAAGGTGCCCACACCGAGAACCCGATTTGGCCGCAAACCGCTGCCCTGAAGCCGGTTTACGAGCAGATGGAAAGCTGGAGCGAAGACATCACCGGCTGCCGCACCTTCGAAGAGCTGCCCAAAGCGGCCCAGCAGTACGTGCTGCGTATCGAAGAGCTGCTCGGCGTACCGGTTCCGATGGTTTCCGTCGGCCCGGGCCGTGACGAGATGATCCTGCGCTAAGCCGCACCTCTTATCGTCAAACAAAAAACCGGCATCCCTGATGCCGGTTTTTTTATGGCTGCTATTTACCTTATCGCCATGAAAACCACCAAAAAGCTCAATTAACTCACCAATTGACCTCACATTGAGCCGTTCTGCAATAACATTCTACCCTGCCCTCGTTAAAGTGAACCCGTTACCACACGAGGAGTCACCCGATGAAATTGCTCAAACAGAGTGCCCTGTTGCCACTGCTCTGCCTGACGGCCATGCCGGCCTTTGCTATGACCCTGAAGAGCACGGACATTCACGAAGGCCAGTTGATGGACAAACAGTTCAGCTTCAACGGCTTTGGCTGCAGCGGCGACAACCACTCGCCCCAACTTAGCTGGCAGGATCTGCCGGCAGGCACCAAGAGTGTTGCCATCACCGCCTATGACCCCGATGCCCCTACCGGCAGCGGTTGGTGGCACTGGCTGGTGGTTAACCTGCCTGCCACCCAGAGCGAGCTGGCCAGCAATGCCTCCGGCAAGCTCAAGCAGGGATTGGAGATCCGCACCGACTTTGGCAGCCAGGGTTACGGCGGCCCCTGCCCGCCCGCTGGTCACGGCATGCACCGCTATCAGTTCACCGCCTGGGCCCTGCCCCATGATCTCGAGGTGAAGGCTGATACCCCGCCCGCTATGGTAGGCTACATGCTCAACAGCATGGCGCTCGGCAAGGCCACCCTGACCGCCACCTTCGTCACCCCCTAGGAGCCAAACGGATGAGCACTCCCCTGCTGCAACAGAGCCACTATCTCGGGATCCGCCAGCAGCCCCTGCATCGGGTGCTCATCTACGCCCCGACCCTCATCTGGGTCACCCAGGGGAGCAAGCAACTATGGTGGCGCGAGCGACGTCTGTCGTTTGACAGGGAGCGGTGGCTGCTGATCCCGGCAGGCCACCAGCTCACCTTCGTCAATCAGCCGGAGCAGGGCAAATTTCGCTCCCACGCCATCACGCTGCTCACTCCGCCGCCACCAGAATGGCTGGCCGAGTCAGCCCCTTCCCACGCCGATTTGGAGGAACCCGCCGTCAAGGTCACCCCCGGGCTCGCCTTCTGCTTTGAACTCATCAGCACCATGGCCGAACGGGGACTGAGCGAGGCAACCCAGGCCGAACTGCTGCGCGGCTTCTATGCCGAGCTGCGGGCCGCCAACGCCCTAGGGTTACTCTTTCCCGCCAGCACCATGACCCTCGCAGAGCGGCTGGCACGCTACCTGGCGGTGGAACCCGGCATCGACCACACCCTGGAGGTGGTGGCCCCCCACTTCTCCATGAGCCGCGCCTCCATGGTGCGCAAGCTGGCCGCCGAAGGTCGCAGCTTTCGCCAGTTGCTGGCTCAGGTGCGCATGAGTCACGCCCTCAACCTTTTGCAACAGGGCCTGACCCCGCTGGAGGTCGCCCTCGCCTGCGGTTATGACTCCCCCAGCCGTTTTGCCGCCCGCTTCAAACAGGAGTTCGGCCTGACGCCCCACCAATACCTGCACACCTGCCCTGCCAGATTGGCGAGCAATGGCAAGTAAAATATTACTTAAAGCCAATCTTATGTAACCTGATGTAACCCGGTGATCCCGCTCACATTGCCGCCTCTTCAGAGTGTGATCTCGCGCCAACGCTCCCTTTTCTCTTGCCATACAATGGCTACCGAACACCTTTTCACTAAAAATAAGCGTAAAAAATCTTCCTTTTAACCTACATAAACGGAATTGGAGCGAGCAATGTTTCGTAAAACTTTACTCTCGGTAGCCCTCGGCACCGCCCTGTTCGGACTGACTGCCTGCAACGATAACCAGACAGAGAGCAGCACAGTCGCCAAACCGGAGCAGGCCATCCAGTACAAGGACGTGATCGACCGTCGGGGAACACCGACCCAATTCCGCGACTTTGACAGCTACTCCAACCTCAAATACAACCCGCTGCTCGATCTGGGGGCCTGGCACGGTTTCCTGCTGCCTGCCAGCGACAAGGAGTGGGGGGGCTTTACCGGCCCCATGGTCATCTCCGAGGAGTACAGCCTCTTCTTTGCCAGCGAGCTGGACAAGCTCACCCTGAGCGATGCGAGCGGCCGCCCGTTTCCGCTCACCAGCGCCCGCAAGCAGGAGGTGTACGCCATTCCCGGAGCGCTGGTGCAACGCTTCGAGTTCGAGCCCTTTACGCTGGAGCTGGAGCTGCGTTATGGCGATGCCCGCACCGCTCTTATCCGCACCCGACTCATCAATCAGACCGATGCACCGCTCACCCTCAACCTCAACTGGCAGGGCGAGTTGCTCAATCAATGGGATGCCAAGGATACGATTGCCAGCAAATATCCAGGCTGGACACGCACCATCAGCGAGAGCGACAAAGGAATCGAATTCCAGTTCGGTAAACTGCGCAGCACCTGGAACATCATGCAGAGCGGCAGCGCCCGCTATCGAATCGACCGCACCCTGCCAAGTCGCACCACCCTCGACCAGAAGACACTGGGCTACCAAAGCGACGCCAGCATTACCCTGGCCGCCAAGGGAAGCGAGGATATCTACACCCTGCAGAGCTATCTCCACTCCGCAGATGACGCCAGCCGCCAT
The DNA here is from genome assembly GCF_051919235.1 of Aeromonas sp. 95A. NCBI lineage: Bacteria > Pseudomonadati > Pseudomonadota > Gammaproteobacteria > Aeromonadales > Aeromonadaceae > Aeromonas > Aeromonas sp. 95A. The sequence continues at coordinate 4,015,840 of NZ_JBQBFC010000001.1, read as the reverse complement.
CAACAGAGCCATCAGGCCCTGCTGGCCAACCCGGCCAGCTATTTTGCCGACTCCATCCGCCGCTGGGAGGGCTACCTTGCCAAGGGGCTCTCCAATCAGGGTATCCCCGAGTCGGAGCGCCGCATCGCCGTCAAGGCGATGGAGACCCTCAATGGCAACTGGCGATCCCCGGCTGGCGCCATCCTCCACGATGGGGTAACCCCCTCCAATACCGCCCGCTGGTTCGATGGCGTCTGGGCCTGGGACAGCTGGAAGCACGCCTATGCCATGGCACACTTCAACCCTGAGGTAGCCAAGAATAACGTGCGCGCCATGTATGACTATCAGGTACAGCCGGATGATCCGGTACGACCGCAGGATGCGGGCATGGTGATCGATGCCGTCTTCTACAACAAGCTGGCGGATCGCGGTGGCGATGGCGGCAACTGGAACGAGCGCGACACCAAGCCGCCCCTCTCCGCCTGGGCCATCTGGGAAATCTACAGCGCCACCAAGGACAAGGCCTTTATCGCCGAGATGTATCCCAAGCTGCAGGCCTACCACGACTGGTGGTACCGCGCGCGGGACAACAACCGCAACGGCATCATCGAATATGGCGCCACCAAGCATGTGGAGCACAACGACGAGTACGGCAATATCACCTTCAAGGTGCAGTACTCCAACGGCATTCCCGCCGGGCTGGATCTCTCCAGCTGTACCAGTGAGGGGGATGGCTGGTATGCCTGCGCCGGTATGCCGCTCTATCAACAGGTGTTGAACGTGGGCGGTTACAGCGACATGGATATCGGTGCCCAGCACGGCGCCGGTTGGGAGTCAGGCATGGACAACGCCGCCCGCTTCGGCTTTATCGAACCGGGCCAGCTGCAACGTTATGCCGACAAGACCTATGGCGGAGATTTGGCCAAGGCGCGTCAGGACTGGAACGTCGCCTTCTTTGAAAACCATCAGGACAATGGCGATTTGATCGGATTCTCCATCGATCAGGAGTCGGTGGAGCTCAACGCCTTCCTCGCCAAGGAGAAACGCATTCTGGCCGACATGGCCGACCTGCTTGGCAAACCGGACGACGCAAGCCGCTACCGCGATGGCGCGACCCAGCTGGCTGGTTACATCAATAGCTGCATGTTCGATGAGGCATCAGGCTTCTATTACGATCGCCAGATTGCTCAGGGGGATGTGGCTGACGGCAACGGCTGTGTCGGCAAATTGCTGACCGCTCGCGGCCGTGGCCCGGAAGGGTGGAGCCCGCTCTGGGCAGAAGTCGCCGACAAGGAGAAAGCGGCGCGGGTGCGCGAGGTCATGCTCAACGCTCAGGAGTTCAACACAAAGATCCCGCTGGGCACAGCCGCGCTGACCAACCCGGCCTACGACCCCAATATCTACTGGCGCGGCCGGGTATGGCTCGATCAGTTCTACTTCGGGGTGAAGGGGCTGGAGAACTACGGCTATCGCAGCGATGCCGAGGCACTGGTCAACAAGCTGTTCAACAATGCCGAAGGACTGGCGGGCAGCGGCCCCATCCGCGAAAACTACAATCCGGAGACCGGCGCCATGCAGGGGGCCAGCAACTTCAGCTGGAGCTCGGCCCACCTCTACATGCTCTATCGCAACTTCCTGAAACCACAGGCGTAAGCTTGCTCCAACATGCAAAAGGCCTCCGGATGGAGGCCTTTCTGTTTTCACTCAAGTTGCACTCACACAATACCCGCCACACGGCAGGTACGGGCTAGTCTTAGCCGTTCGTGAGCGGCAAAGAGAGGCGTTTGGCCAGTGCCTGAAAGTGCTGGCTCACCTCAGCCCCGAACAGGGGGTCGCCAATGGCGCGGTTCTGCCAGTTTTGCTCCAGATGACGCCAGTCATCCTCGGTCAGGGAGTCACGCAGATGGGGGAAGATCACCCCCTCTTCATAGTTCATGTGTGCCTCTTGTAATTCCACGAAGCGCTCCAGCTTGGTAGTGAACTGATCGAGGGGGATCACCGCATCCATCAGGATCATCTCCACCATCTCCTTGAGATCGGCCCCGGCCTCCAGCAGCTTGACGTGCTCCTCCTGCAGGCGGTTGGCGACTTCACCCTCCACCACCCGATATTTCAGGTAGTAGTCATAGATGAGGTCTTCCTTGGGATGGTGGTACTTGTCAGAGACCTCCCGCAGGTAGTCGATGACATCGCGCACCAGAAAATAGCTGATGGGCTCTTCGGCACGGATGGCTGCCAGCTTGTGCTTGAGCAGCTCCAAAAGTCGGGCGATGTTGAGATGGTCCTTGTGCAGACTGGATAACATGGGCACTCCTTGGCTCTGAATTAATCTTATGTCCCTGAGTATACGGTCATTTGTCGCCCGAACTTTGCACTCAATCAAGTGGGATGCAGACAGATTTCCACTCTATCGGACTCTTGTCCTGTTGTTCCAGCAAGCGATTGGTCTCGCTAAAGTGACCGCAACCGATGAAACCGCGGTGGGCAGAGAGTGGGCTCGGGTGCGGCGCGGTCAGGACATAGTGGCGCTGGCGGTCGATGAAACGTCCCTTCTTCTGGGCGTGGGCACCCCACAGCAGGAACACCACCCCCTGACAACTGGCATTGATCTGCTCGATGACCCGATCGGTAAAGGTCTCCCATCCCAGATGGGCGTGGGAATGGGCCTGACCGGCCTGCACCGTCAGCACAGTGTTGAGCAGCAAGACCCCCTGTTTGGCCCAGGATTCGAGAAAGCCGTGATTGGGTGTGACGAAACCTGGCAGGTCACGCTGCATCTCTTTATAGATGTTGACTAGTGAGGGAGGCGTACGCACGCCGGGCAGAACGGAGAAACAGAGGCCGTGCGCCTGATTGGGGCCGTGGTAGGGGTCCTGGCCCAGGATAACCACCTTGACCTGATCCAGCTCGGTCAGCTTGAAGGCATTGAACACATCGGTAGCTGGCGGGTAGATCACCTTGCCCGCTTCCCGCTCGGCTCTGACAGTTGCCAGCGTACTCTTGAAATAGTCCTGCTCTTTCTCAGAGCCAATCACATCACTCCAGGTCAGCACCCCGGCCTCCTCACTTGATACGGCGAAGGGCTCAGGATAGGGGGCCAGCCCGCAAGACGCAACCGTGGCTCACGCTTTCCAGAGCCTGGCTAGGCGCCCTGAGCGCTCCAGCTTGCGCAGGCCGGTATTGAACAGCAGCATCAGACGGCGCGCCTCGGGATCGACCTTGCGCATCAGCAGGTATCCCGGTTGCGACCAGATGGGGTCGGCGGCACCGGTCAGTGACAGCGATTGGGGATGACGAACGAGCGCCTGCTGGAACAGGGTCTGTGCCACCTGCTCATCCATCACCAGATAGTGGATCCGCCCGTCGAGCAGCTTGCCCATGCTCTCCTCATCGGAATCTGACCACTCGAGGGTGAGCCCGGCTTGGCGAGCGGCAAAACCATCGCCATAGAAGTAGCCACGGGTCACCCCGACCGGCTCGTGTTTCAGCTCACCCAGATTGACCGCGGGCGTACCGGTCAGCGTCATCAGGCGAGTGGTGAAATGGCCGAGCGAGGCGGAGAGATAGAAAAGCTGCTCCCGCTCGCGGGAGCGAAACCAGGGCATGGTGACCACATAGCGCCCCTCCAGAGTCAGTCGGTAAGCCTCGGCCCAAGAATAGAAGTGAAAGCTGACATCGAGCCCCTCTTCGGCAAAGGCCTGGCGCACCACCTCACAGAGAAAGCCCTGATTGGGCAGCGCCTCACTGATATAAGGTGGCCACTCGCCCACAGCAATACGCACCGTCTCGGCCCGCACCGCAACACTGCTTGCCCAGCAACAGAACAGGGCCAGCCATGCCCACTTTCGCCACCCATTATTCACCCGGCACTCTCCTCGCTTTTTTTGCTGAGTGTAGCCAACCCCTCAATTAACCTCAGAAAAAAGTCCAAAAGATGTAGTTAAATTACTAGATTAACGAGATAAAAGATGCATAATTTGGATATCTTACAAAATCAGAAAAATGACCTATTTTTGATTCAACTCAAGAATTTAATCCCATTGAAATGGCGCTTTGTCGGATTTTCTTGATCTAGATCAATTTTTGTAATATTACCACCGTGGTATATATGACCCCATCAAAGAAAAGGTGTAAGGCAAGGGCCCTTTAAGTCATCGCCATCGACGGTAGCTTAAATACATCAGGGTAATTTCCTTACAGTTGGATTCGCGTTCCCATTGAGGAGTCATACCATGATCAAAGGCATTCAAATCACCCAGGCCGCCAACACCGCTCTGCTGAACTCTTTCTGGCTGCTGGACGAAGAGAAGCAACAAGCTCGCTGCATCTGCGTCAAAGGCGATGCTTTCGCTGCCGATCAAGAAGTGCAACTGGCTGACCTGGGTCAGTTCGAATACCGCGAACTGCCGGTTCAGGCTGAGCCTGCTGTTGAAGGTGGCCAGCACCTGAACGTCAACGTGCTGCGTCGCGAAACTCTGGAAGATGCTATCGAAAACCCGGAGAAGTACCCGCAGCTGACCATCCGTGTATCTGGCTACGCAGTGCGTTTCAACGCCCTGACCCCGGAACAGCAGCGTGACGTGGTTACCCGTACTTTCACCCAGAGCCTGTAATCAGCGCCCTGCAGTGAAGAGCTGATACTCGCTGTATCGGCACAAAAAAACGGCCAATCGGCCGTTTTTTTATGCGTGCTTGTCACCGCATCCTTATCAAAAAAAGCCCCGCATTGCGGGGCATTTTCATCAGGCATGACAGCGTCGGGATCAGGCCGAGGTATCGAGAGGTTCGAAGCCCTTGATCAGGTCATCGATAGCCTTCATCTGTTTGAGGAAGCCTTCCAGCTTCTCCAGCGGCAGGGCACTCGGGCCATCGCAGCGGGCAATTTTCGGATCCGGGTGGGATTCGATAAAGAGACCGGCCAGACCGACCGCCATGCCGGCACGCGCCAGCTCGGTCACCTGCTCGCGACGGCCACCGGAGGCGGCACCCAGCGGATCACGGCACTGCAGGGAGTGGGTCACGTCAAAGATCACCGGATAGCCACCGGTGCTCTTCTTCATCACGCCCAGACCCAGCATGTCCACCACCAGGTTGTCGTAGCCGAAATTGGCACCGCGCTCGCAGAGAATCAGCTGATCGTTGCCGCACTCCTCAAACTTGTCGGTGATGTTCTTCATCTGGCTTGGGCTGAGGAACTGCGGCTTCTTGATATTGATGACGTTGCCGGTGCGGGCCATGGCTTCCACCAGATCAGTCTGGCGCGCCAGGAAAGCGGGCAGCTGGATAACGTCCACCACCTCGGCGACAGGCTTGGCCTGATGGGGTTCGTGCAGATCGGAGATGACCGGCATGCCGAAGGTCGCTTTCAGCTCCTGGAAAATCTTCATCCCCTCTTCCAGACCCGGACCGCGGTAGGAGTGGATGGAGGAGCGGTTGGCCTTGTCCCAGCTCGCCTTGAAGACAAACGGGATGCCCAGCTTGCTGGTCACTTCCACGTACTTCTCGCACACCGCCATCGCCATGTCGCGGGATTCCAGCACGTTCATGCCGCCAAACAGCACGAACGGTTTGTCGTTGGCAACGTCGATCTGGTTGATCTTGATATTCTTCTGTTCCATCTAAGACATCCTTAATAAAAGGGCCTGAAGCCTAGTTAATCCGTTGCGACCGGACGCAGCGGCCTTGATATTCGTCTGTTTCAGTTTCAAGCCGCCCTTAATGGAGGGGCTTGGGGCTCAGATCCAGCGCGGCCAGCTGCACTTTCAGCACATCGGCGACCGGATCGTCCGGGCATTGTTCAATAAAATATTCAAAATCGTCGGCGGCCTGGCGCGGGCAATCGAGCTGCTCGTAGATAAAGCCGCGATCCCGCGTCTCCAGCGGATCGCCGGGCTTCATCCGCAGCAACAGCTCGCTGCAACGCAGCGCCTCGGGCATGCGATCTTCCCGCAGCAGGGCACCCTTGCTGACGTTGAGCAGCCGTTCGATGATCTCCCACTGGCCGGAGGGCTGCAGGTAGTCAGGGGTCAGGGTCGCCAAGTCCCCCAACGCACCGCGCAGCAGCAGCTCGATGCGGGCCAGACTCAGCTCGTCGCCGGTAAAGGGGTCGACATAGACCTCCCCCTCGCCACCGGCAAAGCTCACCAGGAAGTGGCCGGGGAAGCAGATCCCCTCCACATCGAGCCCAAGCTTGCGCCCCAGCTGGATGATGAGAATGCCGAGGCTGACCGGGATCCCTTTGCGCTGAACCAGCACCTGATTGAGATCGCAGTTGTTGGCAGAGAAATAATCCTGCCAGTCGCCATGAAAACCGAGGCTGTGGTAGAAGCCCTGCAGCAACTGCTGGCGCACTTCGTCGCAGGTGCCCTCTTCGATCTGCTCATCCAGCCACTCGTCCAGCAGGTTCAACTCGCGGATCCCCTCCTCGACCGAGCCATAAATCTCGTCGCTGACTGACAACGCCAGCTCGGTGATGTCGTGGGCTTCGAAATCGGTCCATTCGTCTATGTGTAACATTCTCTTCATGCCTTAGCCGAACACACTCGTCTGTTTGAGCACTGCCAACTTGGCAATAAAGTAGATCCAGCCGAGCGCCCCCAGAAAGGAGCACCAGCGCACCAGATTGCTTTTGGCCAGCCGCAGCGCCATCGCCGCCAGAAATACCAGCACCAGAATGACCATCAGCTTCTCGCTGAGCCAGGGCGTTCCGTTATTGAGCGGGTTGAGATCCAGCACCATGCAGAGCAATACGCCGGAGAGCACCACCAGACCGTTGAGCCAGCCGCTGACCTTCATCACCGGCGCGCTGTAAGCTCGGCCAGTGGCGGTCTGTACCCAGTAGAAGCGGAGCATAAACATCAGCACGGCCCCGGCAATCAGGGTGAGGTGCAGGTGTTTGAGCACAAAAACCATATTCAATCCTTGCATGGGGGCGCACAGGCAACCCGCCGATTAACAGTGAGGAACCGTCAGCGCAGCGGGCAGAGGCCCAGCGTCACCCTGTCGTTATCCCCGTAATCGCGCACCGTGGCTACCTCGCGGTAGCCGCCATCACGCAGCAACTGACGCACCGCCTTCCCCTGATCCCAGCCATGCTCCAGCAGCAACCAGCCATCGGTCAGCAGATAAGCGGGGGCATGGGCCACGATGTGGCGGATATCGGCCAGCCCGGCGTCATCGGCAACCAGCGCCGAGCGGGGCTCAAAGCGCACATCACCCTGCTCGAGATGGGGATCGGCGCCATCAATATAGGGGGGATTGGAGACAATCACCGCAAATCGTGGTGTTTGGTCGCGATCCGGCTCGCCAAGGGGCTCGAACCAGCTGCCATCGCGCACCTCGATCGGCAACCCCAGCGCGGCGCTGTTCTCGCGGGCCAGCGCCGCGGCATCCGCCATCCGATCCACCGCCCACACATCGACCTCGGGCCGCTCGGACTTGAGCGCCAGCGCGATGGCGCCGGTGCCGGTGCCCAGATCCAGCACGGCGCAAGGCCCTTGCGGGATTCTGGTCAGCGCCTGCTCGACCAGCACCTCGGTATCGGGGCGCGGGATCAGGGTCGCCGGGCTCACTTTCAGCGGCAGCGACCAGAACTCCCGCTCGCCCACCAGATGGGCAATGGGTTCGCCATTGAGACGACGGGCCAGCCACCCCTGCAGGGTGGCCTGCTGGGCGGCATCCAGCTCACGCTCGGGCCAGGTCATCAGATAGCTGCGACGGCAATCGAGCAGATGACAGAGCAGTACATCGGCGTCGGCGCGGGGGGATTCTCCCCCAGCCAGCACGGTCATGATATGGGCGCGGGCCTGCTGGATCTGCATCAGTGCCACTCCACCTTATGGGCAGAACACTTAATGCGAGCTTGCCGGATCACCATTTGCATTAGTTGTTCTCGGCCAGCGAGGCGAGCTGATCGGCCTGATACTCCTGCACCAGCGGTGTGATGACGCAGTCCAGATCCCCTTCCAAAATTTCGGAGAGGCGATAGAGGGTCAGGTTGATGCGGTGCTCGGAGAGGCGACCCTGCGGGTAGTTGTAGGTACGAATGCGCTCGGAGCGATCGCCGGAGCCCACCAGATTGCGGCGGGTGCTCTGCTCGGCGGCGCGGTGGCGCTCATCCTCGGCCGCTTGCAGGCGGGCGGAGAGCACCGACATCGCCTTGGCGCGGTTCTTGTGCTGGGAGCGCTCGTCCTGGCACTCCACCACCAGACCGGTCGGCAGGTGGGTGATGCGGATGGCCGAGTCGGTCTTGTTGACGTGCTGACCACCGGCACCGGAGGCGCGGAAGGTGTCGATCTTCAGGTCGGCCGGATTGATCTCGATCTGCTCGGCTTCCGGCACTTCCGGCAACACGGCGACGGTACAGGCGGAGGTGTGCACACGGCCTTGGGATTCGGTCTCCGGCACCCGCTGTACCCGGTGACCACCAGATTCAAACTTGAGACGGCCATAGACGCGCTCGCCGTCGATCTTGGCGATCACCTCCTTGTAGCCTCCGTATTCACCATCGTTGCAGCTGACGATGGAGACGCGCCAGCCCTGACGCTCGGCAAACCGTGAATACATGCGGAACAGGTCACCGGCAAAGATGGCCGCTTCGTCGCCACCGGCACCAGCGCGGATCTCCAGATAGCAGTTGTTGTCATCCTTGGGATCCTTGGGCAGCAACATCAGTTGCAGCTCCTGCTCCAGCGCCTCCAGATTGGCCTTGGCGAGCGGCAGCTCCTCCTGCGCCATCTCGCGCAGGTCGGCATCCTCCTCCTCCAGCATCATCTGGGTGGTATCAAGATCATCCTGCGCCTGACGGTAACGCTGGAAGGCGTGAACGATATCTTCCAGCTGGGCATATTCGCGGGTCAGGGCGCGGTAGCGATCCTGATCCGAGACCACGTCTGGCTCGCCGAGCATGGCCTGTACTTCTTCGTGGCGCTCGATGAGGCCTTCCAGCTTTCTGATCAGTGACGGATTCATAACTCTTGCATTCTCAATGGAGGACGGGACAACCGGCAGGTTGCCCGAAAATTATGGCTCTTGTGACAACCCCAGCGCCTGCCGCAAGCGGGAGAGCTCGCTCTGATCCCCCTGGGAGGCAGCCTGGCGCAACGCCTGGGTCGGCGCGTGGATCAATTTGTTGGTGAGGCGATGGGCCATCGCCTTGAGCGCCTGTTCGGCACTCTCGCCCTGCGCCAATGCCAGCAGGGCCCGTTGCAACTCTTCATCAGCCACTTGCTGTGACTGATGGCGGTAATCGCGAATGAGATCGACCGAGCTCTGGCCGCGATACCAGCCCATAAACTCGTCGCGCTCTTCCTGCACGATCACTTCCGCCTGTGCGGCAGCCCGTTTACGGGTTTCGAGGTTCTGCTCGATGATCCCCTGCAAATCATCCACCGTGTAGAGATAGGCATCGGAGAGCTCATCGACTTCGGCTTCGATGTCGCGCGGCACGGCAATATCCACCAGAAACATGGGTTTGAAACGGCGGGCCTTTAGCGCGCGCTCCACCATCCCCTTGCCGATGATGGGCAGGGGGCTGGCGGTCGAGCTGATGACAATATCCGCTTCGTGCAGATAGTCGGGGATCTCTTCGAGCGTCATCACCTGGGCGCCGAATTCGGCCGCCAAGGTCTGGGCGCGCTGCAGGGTGCGGTTGGCCACCATCATCTTGGTGACGTTCTGCTCGCGCAGGTGACGGGCCACCAGTTCGATGGTCTCCCCCGCCCCGACCAAGAGCACCTTGGTCTGGGAGAGATCGGAGAAGATCCGCCGACCCAAGCTGACGGCGGCAAACGCCACCGACACGGCACTGGCGCCAATCTCGGTATCGGTACGCACCCGTTTGGCCACCGAGAAGGATTTCTGGAACAGCCGCTCCAGCGCCCCCTTCACCGACTCCGCCTGCTGGGCATGAGCGTAGGATTGCTTGATCTGCCCCAGGATCTGCGGCTCCCCCAGCACCAGCGAGTCGAGCCCGCACGCCACCCGCATCAGGTGGCGCACCGCCTCTTCATCGTGATGCTGATAGATGGCAGTGACCAGTTCGGCCGCGTCCAGCCCGTGGAACTGCTGCAGCCAGCGCAGCACTTGCTCCTGCCGCTCCTCCTCCAGATTGCAATAGAGTTCGGTCCGGTTGCAGGTGGAGACGATCACCGCCTCGCTGACACCGGGTTGGCTCACCAGCTCACGCAAGGCGCGATCGATGCAGTCCGGGCCAAAGGCGACCCGTTCCCGCAAGGCGACACTGGCGGTGTTGTGGTTGATTCCGAGGGCAAGCAAACTCATGAGTGGGCGACGATCATTTCATACGCTGGGTGCAAAGGCTGCCAATTGTACGAGAAAGGGTAAGTCTTTAAAAGCAATACGGCCGCCCCGTATACTGTGGCAAATTCCTCTCTCTGGAGCCGTCTCTTGCTGCTACGTATTTTTACCCTCACCTGCCTGCTGTTGCTGGCCGGTTGTGCCACCACCCAGCCCCAGCGTGACCAGGTGAACTGGAACCAGGAGCGGACCCGCCTCGAGCAGCTGACCCATTGGCAGCTATCCGGCAAGATGGCCATCATCACGCCACAGCAAAAGGGCAGCGCCCGTCTCAACTGGCAGCAGGATGGGGAGGATTATCGCCTCAACCTCACCAGCCTGATTGGCACCAGCATTCTGGAGCTCTCCCGCAGCAAAGGCGAGATCACCCTGCTCGACAGCGACGGCAATCGCCACCAGAGCCAGGATGCCGAAGCGCTCATCTATCAACTGACCGGCTGGAATATTCCGGTTGCAGGATTACCGGAGTGGATCAAGGGGCTGCCAGGTCAGGCAGAGTTTGAACTCAACCCCGACAGCAGTCTGGCCAGCGTGCGCGACGGCCAGTGGCAGATCGTTTATGGCGATTATCGGGATCAGGATGGCTACCGCCTGCCACACCAGCTGACCATGACCGGCCAGAACAGCCGCCTCAAGCTTCAGATCAACCAATGGACTCTTGCACGTTAATGGCTTCCACACGCTGGCCGGCACCGGCCAAACTCAACCTGTTTCTACACGTCAATGGCCGTCGTCCCGATGGTTATCACGAGCTGCAGACCCTGTTTATCTTCCTCAACCACAGCGACTGGCTCGAGTTCGAGGTGATTCAGGGTAGCGACACTCTCACCCTGAGCCCGGCCATTCCCGGGGTGCTGGATGAACAGAATCTGATTATCCGGGCGGCACGCCTGCTGCAGGCAACCCTGCCGAGCCCGCAAGGTGCCCATATCCGGCTGGAGAAGGTACTGCCCATGGGCGGCGGCATTGGCGGCGGTTCGTCCGATGCGGCCACCACGCTGGTGGCGCTTAACCACCTCTGGCAAGCCGGTTTGAGTGAAGATGAACTGGCAGCGCTTGGCGTCCAGTTGGGGGCCGATGTGCCGGTGTTTGTCCGTGGCAAGGCGGCCTTTGCCGAAGGAGTGGGCGAGCGCCTGCAACCGGTCGAACTGCCCGATGCCTGGTATCTGGTTCTCAAGCCCGATTGCCATGTAGCGACCGCGGCCGTATTCCAGGATCCGGACCTGCCGAGAGCCACACCGAAAATGGCGCTGGACAACCTGCTGGAAGGCGAGTGGAAAAACGATTGCGAATCACTGGTGAAAAAGCGCCACCCCGAGGTTGCCAATGCGCTCGGCTGGTTGCTAGAATACGCGCCGTCAAGAATGACGGGCACAGGAGCCTGCGTCTTTGCTCAATTTGAAGACGAAGTGACTGCTCGGGAAGTGTTGGCCTGCGTGCCGAAGGGACTTGATGGGTTTGTCGCCAAGGGCGAAAACATATCACCTCTCTTCTCCACATTGCAACAGTTCAAATGATTGGGGTATCGCCAAGCGGTAAGGCAGCGGGTTTTGATCTCGCCATTCCTAGGTTCGAATCCTAGTACCCCAGCCAATTTTCGAGCATCGGTAATTTAGCTGTGATAAACGGTGACTGATCTTTGATCTCGTCAACGTGCCTAGGTTCAAACCCTGGTATCCCAGCCAATTTTACCGAACGGTATTGATGATGATTAACGTGGCCGGTTTTGCACTCGGCCACGGATTCGGGTTACCGGTATCATCACAATCATTGGGCAGCAGACACCTTGTACGTTATCTTGATAAATCGTTTGCCCCAAAACGATAGGGTCTGATTTCAGACTCCCCCACATACTGGATGCAACCCCGAGGTTTCAAACCGTGCCTGACATGAAGCTGTTTGCTGGTAACGCAACGCCGGAACTAGCCCAGAAGATCGCAGATCGCCTGTTTATCAAACTCGGCAATGCTGCCGTAGGTCGCTTTAGCGACGGCGAGATCAGCGTACAGATCAATGAGAATGTACGTGGTGGCGATATCTTCATCATTCAATCCACCTGTGCCCCGACCAACGACAATTTGATGGAATTGATCGTCATGGTGGATGCTCTGCGTCGTGCTTCAGCTGGCCGTATCACTGCCGTTATCCCCTACTTTGGTTATGCCCGTCAGGACCGCCGCGTCCGCTCCGCCCGCGTACCCATCACCGCCAAGGTTGTCGCTGACTTCCTCTCCAGCGTCGGTGTGGATCGCGTGCTGACCGTTGACCTGCATGCCGAGCAAATTCAAGGTTTCTTCGACGTTCCGGTAGACAACGTGTTCGGTAGCCCGGTGCTGCTGGAAGACATGAAGTCCAAGAACCTCGAGTCTCCTGTCGTTGTCTCCCCGGACATCGGTGGCGTCGTGCGTGCCCGCGCCATCGCCAAGCTGCTGGATGACACCGACATCGCCATCATCGACAAGCGCCGTCCCCGCCCGAACGTCTCCCAGGTCATGCACCTGATCGGTGACGTTGCCGGCCGCGACTGTATCATCGTTGATGACATGATCGACACCGGCGGCACCCTGTGCAAAGCCGCAGAGGCCCTGAAAGAGCGCGGTGCCAAGCGTGTATTCGCTTACGCTACCCACCCGGTCTTCTCCGGTTCCGCCGTCGAGAACATCAAGAACTCCGTGATCGATGAACTGATCATCACCGACTCCATCCCGCTCACTGCGGAGATGAAAGCGGTCGGCAAGGTCAAGCAGCTGACGCTGTCAACTGTACTGGCCGAAGCCATTCGTCGCATCAGCAACGAAGAGTCCATCTCTGCCATGTTTGAGCATTGATAGATTCAGCAATAACGAAAACCGCCATCAGGCGGTTTTCGTCTTTCTGGACCTTCTCTTTCCAACTTTCTGCTATCTGGTACGACCCTGCCCCCGGCAGGCTTAAGGATTTACCCATGAATTGCTTGCGTCCCCTCCTGCTCGCGACCCTCACCTCCGCCCTGTTCGCCTGTCAGCCCGCCAAAGAGAACCCGCCCTTCGTGCTGGCTCTTGCTCACATGAACGACACCCACTCCCAGTTTGATCCGGTCAATGCCGAGATCAAAGGGCAGATCTTTGCCCAGCAGGGGGAGACGGACACCCTCTATACCCGCTTTGGCGGTTACCCGCGCCTGCTGACCATGGCGAAAGCCTATCAGGCCGATGCGCTGGCCAAGAACCAGCCCTTGCTGCTGCTGCACGGCGGTGATGCCTGGCAGGGCAGCGGCTACTTCAAACTCAACGAGGGGATGGCCAACGCCGAGTTGCTGAGCCAGTTCGGCCTCGATGCCATGGCGCTGGGCAACCACGAGTTCGATCTGGATAACCAGAAGCTGGCCCGCTTCATCGAGGGGGTCAACTTCCCGGTGCTGGCCGCCAACCTCGACACCAAGGCCGATCCGGCCCTCAGCAAGGCTGACAACCTCAAGCCCTTCGTGGTCTACGCCTTTGACGGCAACCAGAAGAGCCCGGTCACCGATCTCGACAACCTGCCGCAAGGCAAACAGCTGGTCGCCGTCATCGGTCTGGTGCTGGAAGACATGGGCAATATCGCCCCCAACGTCGGCAAGCTGCGCTTTGGCAAGGAGGTCGCCTCGGCTCAGGCCACGGTCGACATGCTGCAAGCCAAGGGGATCCACCAGATCGTGGCGCTCACCCACATCGGCAACGAGCGGGATCTGGCGCTGGCGGCCAAGGTAAACGGCCTCGATGCCATCGTCGGCGGCCACTCCCACAGCCTGCTCGGCGATTTTCGCAATATCGGCTGGGGCAAGACCGGCGATTACGCCAAGCTGGTGACCAATCCGGATGGCATCGGCAAAACCTGCGTGGTGCAGGCGGGCTCCTACGCCCAGGCCATCGGTCTGGCACAGGTGACCTTTGACAGCCAGGGTCAGGTGACCGACTGCCAGGGCCACAACAGCCTGCTGGCCAGCCGCGACTTCTTCGCCGATGCGGCGCGCAAGCAGGCGCTCGACGACGCCCGCAGCAAAGAGGCGAGCCAATTTGTCGACAACCAGCCCAATCTGGTGACCGTGGATGAAGATCCGCGCCTGCGCGGCATCATCGACAGCCACTACAAACCGGCGCTGGAGAAAGCCTACGGCCCGGTGATCGGCACCATCCCCGAGCAGCTGCAAAATGCCCGTCGCCCCGGTGACAACGGCAGCGACAGCCATGGCTCCGACGTGGCGCCGCTGGTTGCCGAAGGGGAGTTCTACTGGGCCAATACCCCAGCAGTGCAAGATCTGACCGGTGGCCCGGTCGATTTTTCTCTGGTGGCGGTGGGTGGCGTGCGCGCCGACCTGCCTGCTGGCGAATGGCGCGAGGGGGATAGCGCCCTCACCCTGCTGCCGTTCAAGAACCAGCTCGCGGTGCTGACCCTGACCGGCGCCGAGGTACGCGCCCTGCTGACCGAGACCATCACCGCCACCCTGCCCGCCAGCGCCCATGCCGGCAAGTTCCCCTATGGCGGTCACCTGCGTTACACCTTCCAAGAGACCGACGCAGGCAAAGCGGGCACCCTGACCCAATTGCAGCGCAAGACCGCAAGCGGCGAGTGGCAGGATCTGGTGGATAGCCAGCGCTATCGGGTAGTGATGAACGCCTACAGCGCCAACGGCAACGATGGCTGGCAGGCACTGGCCAATGCCCAGCGCCACCAGAGCGAGCGGGTCGACATCGCCAGCGTCAATGGCAAGTTGACCGCCTTCCCGGTGTTGAAGGTGGCACAAAACGGTGAACTGCTGAGCGCCGTCTATGCCCCGGGCCAGGCCCTCGATTGCAAAGCCAGCGGCGTGGATTGCGGCACCGATGCAGCCTCTTTCGTGGAGTATGTCCGCGATGCCCGTCCCACCCTGACCGCACTGGATGAAGAGACCGTCACCCTGCTGCGTGCCAAATAACGACGGTAGTCAACCGGGCACAATCCATCGGTAAGCTGAAACGGGCCTCATGCAAGAGGCCCGTTTGCCCACCGTTAGCCACCCATTGGCCGCAATAATGCTGCAAATCCCGCCATAACATGCGCATTGGTTGAGTGATCGCCACTCGGCGGCTAGAATATTGCGTCCTATTGCCCTGGGTAGTGTGCCCACGGCAGCTGCGAGTGAAGACATCAAGCGTGACAAGCGAAATCAAACTGATCGTCGGACTGGGCAACCCCGGCCCGGAATATGCCAAGACCCGCCACAACGCGGGCGCCTGGTATGTGGAGCAACTGGCCCGCTGGCACAATGTCAGCCTGCGTGAAGACCCCAAGTTCTTCGGCCATACTGCCCGCATCCTGGTCGAGGGGCAGGATGTGCGGCTGCTCATCCCGAACACCTATATGAACCTCTCTGGCAAGGCGGTGGCCGCACTGGCGCGTTTTTATCAGATTGAGCCGGAAGCAATGCTGGTGGCCCATGACGAACTGGATCTGCCGCCTGGCATCGCCAAGTTCAAGCAGGGTGGTGGTCACGGTGGCCATAACGGCCTCAAGGACATCATCGCCAAGATGGGCAACAACAATAACTTCTTCCGGCTGCGGCTCGGGATCGGCCATCCCGGCAGCAAAGAGCAGGTGGCTGGCTTCGTCCTGACCAAGGCCCCCAGCAGTGAACAGAACCTGATCGACGCCGCGCTGGACGAGTCCCTGCGCGCCACCGATATCCTGTTCAAACAAGATATGACCAAGGCCATGAATCGCTTGCACAGCTTCAAGGCTGAAAAGGGTTAGGTCGGTTTGACCCTGTACGGGCATTGTGCCGGTACATGAGCAACGACCAGAACAAGCATGACATGGGCCGCCTGCGGGCGACCCCCAACAGCATCCATCAAGTAAGGTAACAATCCATGGGTTTTAAATGCGGTATCGTGGGCCTGCCCAATGTAGGCAAATCCACCCTGTTCAACGCGCTGACCAAGGCCGGTATCGAAGCCGCCAACTTCCCGTTCTGCACCATCGAGCCGAACACAGGTGTGGTGCCGATGCCGGATCCCCGCCTCGATCAGCTGGCTGCCATCATCAATCCGCAGCGCGTTGTGCCGACCACCATGGAATTCGTCGACATCGCCGGCCTGGTTGCCGGTGCCTCCAAGGGTGAAGGTCTGGGTAACCAGTTCCTGGCCAACATCCGTGAAACCGAAGCGATCGGCCACGTTGTGCGCTGCTTCGATGACGAGAACATCATTCACGTTGCCGGCAAGGTCTCTCCCGCTGACGATATCGAAGTGATCAACACCGAGCTGGCCCTGTCGGACCTGGACGCCTGCGAGCGCGCCATTCACCGTCAGTCCAAGCGCGCCAAAGGCGGCGACAAGGATGCCAAGCTGGAAGTGGAAGTGCTGGAGAAGATCAAGGTCGCGCTGGAAAATGGTCAGATGATCCGCGGCATGAAGCTGGATAAAGAAGAGCTGGCCGCTGTCAGCCACCTCAACTTCCTGACCCTGAAACCCACCATGTATATCGCCAACGTGGCGGAAGATGGCTTCGAGAACAACCCCTATCTGGACAAGGTGCGTGAAATCGCTGCCGCCGAGAACGCGGTCGTAGTCGTGGTCTGCTGCGCCATCGAAGCGGACATCGCCGAACTGGACGATGAAGATCGCGCCGAGTTCATGGCTGACCTTGGCATCGAAGAGCCGGGCCTGAACCGTGTTATCCGCTCAGGCTACCAGCTGCTCAACCTGCAGACCTACTTCACCGCCGGTGTGAAAGAGGTGCGCGCCTGGACTATTCCGGTCGGTGCCACTGCCCCGCAAGCGGCAGGCAAGATCCACACTGACTTTGAAAAAGGCTTTATTCGCGCCCAAACCATCGCCTTTGAAGACTTTATCAACTACAAGGGTGAGCAAGGCGCCAAGGAAGCGGGCAAGATGCGCGCTGAAGGGAAAGATTACATCGTCAAAGATGGCGATATCATGAATTTCCTGTTCAACGTCTAATCCCATGACAGGCCAGCATTTGCTGGCCTGTTTTTTATCTGCCATTGCCCGGGCAATAATGGCAATGTCTTAAAAAAAACCAGATTGTTGGGCTTTTGCGCAACAGAGACCAATAACTGGTCAAACGCACTCAAATTGCGTTTTTCTGGCAAAAAAAGGGTTGACGCCCCAGAGCCAGATACGCATAATTCGGCCCGCACGGTGACGAGGTAACGACTCACCGGAAGCAAGGTTGGCTATGTAGCTCAGTTGGTTAGAGCATCGCACTCATAATGCGGGGGTCACAGGTTCGAATCCCGTCATAGCCACCATCTCTAGTTGGGGTATCGCCAAGCGGTAAGGCAGCGGGTTTTGATCTCGCCATCCCTAGGTTCGAATCCTAGTACCCCAGCCATTTTTAAAAGTTCTTTGCCAGTCTCGCGACTGTTGAGGAACGCTGTTGGGGTATCGCCAAGCGGTAAGGCAGCGGGTTTTGATCTCGCCATCCCTAGGTTCGAATCCTAGTACCCCAGCCATTTTTAAAAGTTCTTTGCCAGTCTCATGACTGTTGAGGAGCGCTGTTGGGGTATCGCCAAGCGGTAAGGCAGCGGGTTTTGATCTCGCCATCCCTAGGTTCGAATCCTAGTACCCCAGCCATTTTCTGTTCTCTTCCACATCAGTGGTCGATAACAAACGGCTATGTAGCTCAGTTGGTTAGAGCATCGCACTCATAATGCGGGGGTCACAGGTTCGAATCCCGTCATAGCCACCATTATTTCTGTTGGGGTATCGCCAAGCGGTAAGGCAGCGGGTTTTGATCTCGCCATCCCTAGGTTCGAATCCTAGTACCCCAGCCATTTTTCTGTTCTCTTCCACATCAGTGGTCGATAACAAACGGCTATGTAGCTCAGTTGGTTAGAGCATCGCACTCATAATGCGGGGGTCACAGGTTCGAATCCCGTCATAGCCACCATTAATATTGCGGAAGTGGCGAAATTGGTAGACGCACCAGATTTAGGTTCTGGCGCCCTAGGCGTGAGAGTTCGAGTCTCTCCTTCCGCACCATTAATAGCAGTACCAAACAGACCAGCTCACGCTGGTTTTTTTGTATCTGAAATTTGCCTCTCCCTAGTTTTTCTCTCGCTCCTCTATTTAACCAATCTCCACGTTAATTCCCGTCCACATCACTCTTCACTGATTCCGAGCACGCCTTGCCACTCTTGTCTCCCGGCCATAAAAAAGCGGCCCGCAGGCCGCTGGTGCACACATTCATCATCCCGGTTATCAGAACGGGAAGAACCAGGGGATCGCTACCACGCTCACCGCCATCACCAACAGGGTGAATGGCACCCCGATACGGATAAAATCGGCAAACTTGTAGTTGCCCGGCCCCAGCACCAGAGTATTCACCGGTGACGAGACCGGCGTCATAAAAGCGGCCGAGGCGGCGATGGCAATGGTCATGGCAAACGGATAGGGCGATACCCCCATCTGCTGGGCCGTGCCCAGTGCAATGGGCGCCATCAGCACAGCTGTCGCGGTGTTGGAGATAAAGAGCCCGATCACGGCGCAAAGGGCAAACAGGCTGGCCAGCATGACCCGCGGCCCCATCTCCCCTACCGCATTGATCAGACCACCGACGATCAGATCCACCCCGCCGGTTTTTTGCAGCGCCAGCGCAAAGGGGAGCATGCCGACGATGAGGATCAGGGTCGGCCAGTGGATCGACTTGTAGGCACTCTCCATGTCGATGCAGCGAAACTTGCCCATCAGCAGACAGGCGATCAGCGCCGCAATCACGTTGGGCACCGGATCGGTCACCATCAGCAGGATCATCACCCCGAGGCAGATAAGGGCATGGATCGCCTGACTGCGGGCGGGGGCCATCTCGTCCACTTCGGCGGGCAGCCCCATCAGCAGAAAGTCGCGGCTATGGGTCTGCAACTGTCTGATATGGCTCCAGTTGCCCACCACCAGCAGGGTATCCCCCATCTGCAACGGCTCGTCTACCAGCTTGCCTGCCAGCGCCTCACCGTCGCGGCGCAGCCCCACCACGCTCAGACCATAGCTGGAGCGGAAGGTCACCTCACGCACGCTTTTACCCAGCAGCTTGGACTCGGGGATCAGCGACACCTCGGCCATCCCCACCTCCCGCGCCTGATCGGAGAAGTACTCCCCGCGCAGGATCATGGGTTCGAGCCGCGCATCGCTGCAAAACGCCCGCACATCCACCTCGGGGTCTGACATGTCGATCAGCAGCACATCCTTCGCCTGAAATTCACTGATCCCCGACACCGGCACCATCACCCGGCGAAACTTGCGCCAGCGCTCCACCCCGATGACGTGGGCACCATAACGGGCGCGTAGTTGCAGCTCGTCCAGGGTGTGACCAATCAGCGGGGAGTCAGGCCGCAGCGCCAGACGACGGGCACGACCGGCCAATCGGTAGTCTCGGATGAGATCGCGCAGGGTGCGGCGCCCGGTCGGCTTGCCCTTGCCCTCTTCCCCTTCGCCCACCAGGGAGCCGCGCACCAGCAGCATGTAGAGGATGCCCAGCCCCAGGATCAGCACGCCCATGGGGGTGAAATCGAAGAACCCGAAACCATGTATGCCGTGGCGCATCAGCTCGCTGTTGACCACCATGTTGGGGGGCGTGGCCACCAGCGTCATCATGCCGCTGATCAGCCCGGCAAAACCGAGGGGCATCATCAGGCGACCGGCAGGGATCCCCATCCGGTTCGCCACACTCAGCACCACCGGGATAAAGATGGCCACTACCCCGGTGCTGCTCATCACAGCCCCCAGACTCGCCACCGCCACCATCAGCAACACCAGCAGCTTGGTCTCGCTGCTGCCCGCCACCTTCACCAACGCATCCCCCACCTGATAGGCGATGCCGGTGCGCACCAACCCCTCCCCGACAACAAACAGGGCGGCTATCAGAATGACGTTGGGATCGCTAAAGCCCGCCAGCGCCTCCGGCAGGGTGAGGGTGCCGCTCAGCACAAAGAGGATGATGATCAACAGGGCGACCACATCCATCCGCACCTTGTTGGTCATAAAGAGATAGATGGCGCCAGCCAGCAGACAGAGCACCCAGACAAGCTCGGAATTCAATGCAACCTCCTTTTATCACGTGATTCTCCTCCCGGAGAGTGGACTCTATCAGACCACAGCCATGGCGCTATCATCTTGCTACATATCAATAAAGTCCGGCCAGCGGGGGCACCATAACCCATCACCGCTGGAATAACCGGGCAGCAGCGGCGATTTCTTTGATATGGGCCAAGTACGGGGCGGACAAAAGTCCTGCCCGGCAGCAGCCGCACCACCTAGAATGGCACCCTCGCATACTAACCCTCATGCCCAAGGATCAGAAAATGAGCATATTCGAGCTGTTCAGCATCAATAACACCCTGGTGACCATACCGCTGGGCGGCGGCTACGCCATGTCGTGGATTGAAGCCATCGGTACCCTGTTCGGGCTGGCCTGCATCTGGTTCGCCAGTCAGGAGAAGACCATCAACTACCTGTTCGGTCTGATCAACGTCAGCCTGTTTGCCATCATCTTCTTCCAGATCCAGCTCTACGGACTGTTGATGCTGCAGCTGTTCTTCTTCTGCGCCAACGTCTACGGCTGGTACGCCTGGACCCGCCCGGCCAACGATCAGGGGGATACCCTGCAGATCCGCTGGCTCAGCAGATCCAAACTGATGGTGACCGCCGCCGTGAGCGTGCTGGCCATCGCTCTGCTGACCCGCTATATCGACCCGGTCTTCGCCACCCTGGCACGCACCTCGGTCTCCCTGCTCAACCTGTTTGGTGCCAACCTTGCTACCCCCGAGCCCTCCCCCGATGCCTTCCCGTTCTGGGATGCCAGCATGACGGTGCTCTCGGTCGTCGCCCAGATCCTGATGACCCGCAAATACGTGGAGAACTGGATCCTCTGGGTCGTCATCAACATCATCAGCATCGGTGTCTATGCCGCGCAGGGCGTCTACGCCATGTCGCTGGAGTACCTGATCCTGCTGTTTATCGCCGCCAACGGCACTCGCCTCTGGGTGATTGCCGCAAAGCGCCAGCCACAAGGTCTGTAAGCCATGAGTCTGTTACCCCATCTCCAGTGCCGCCCCGACCAGATTGCCGAGCGGGTGGTACTGTGCGGCGACCCGGCCCGGGTCGATCGCATCGCCAGCCAGCTTGAAGAGTGTGAGGTGCTGGGGCAAAACCGGGAGTTTCGCCTCATCAACGGCCGCTATCAGGGGCTGCCCATCACGGTTTGCAGCACCGGCATCGGCGGTGCCTCGGCCATCATCGCGCTGGAGGAGCTGGTGCAAGCCGGTGCCCGCTCGCTTATTCGGGTCGGCTCCGCCGGTGCCCTGCAGCACGACATCGGGCTCGGCGACCTTATCGTGGTGGAAGGGGCGATACGCAATGAGGGGGCCTCGCAGGCCTATCTGCCCGCCGAGTACCCCGCCTGCGCCGATATCTGGCTGCAGGCCGCCTTGCTCAACCATGTGGCAACCTGCAGCCAGCCTCATTGGCACGGGCTGGTACGCTCCCACGACAGCTTCTATCGAGATGATGAGCAGGAGGTGTGCCGCTACTGGCATGCCCGTGGCGTGCTCGGCGCTGACATGGAGACCGCAGCCCTGCTGACCGTGGGTCGCCTGCGCAAGGTGCGGGTTGCAGCCGTGCTCTGCAACGTAGTGCTGTTCGAGCAGGATGTGCAACAAGGGGTGGCGGATTATGCCAGTGCCGAACAGGCGATGATGGCCGGTGAGCAGCACGCCATCGCGGCTGCCCTCCACGCCCTGGTGCAATAAACCGTAAACCGTTAACTGCGGCACATCCGCTACCGTGCGGGCTGGTATCCGGCCCGCACTCTTGCTAGCCTCATGGCCCTCGTCATCCGGTGCGACAGGCAAGTCATGCAGCAACAGCCCTACCCCCTCGGCCGTTTTCACGCCGAACTCCAGCAGCTTGAACCCCGCTTTGCCGCGGCGCTCGACGCCTGCACCCTGTTTCTGCGCCGCTACCTGCCGGGCGAATTGATCATGCGCCAGGGGGAGCAGAGCGAGCAACTCTATCTGGTCGAACATGGCCGGGTCTCCCTCAACAGCACAGTGCACTCGGGCCGCCGCTTCCAGCTTGGCGAAATTGAGTGCCACAGCCAAATCTTCGGCGAGATGGAGTTCTTCAGCGCCACCCCGGTACAGTGGAATGTGGTGGCCGAGACCGAGCTGGATGCCCGGGTCATCTGCGCCCACAAGCTGGCCCAGCGCCTGCTGGCCGAGCCTGAGCTGACCCTCTTTTTCGCTGCGGCGCTTGCCAGCGACTATCTCGACACCCTGGAGATCACCACCAGCCGGCTGCTCCACCCCATCGCCTACAACATCGCCTATGAGCTATGGCGTGAGCGCCAGCGCACTCCGATGCTGGGATCGCGCAAGCGGGCCCATGAGGCGGCGCGCTTCGGCACCACCGAGCGGGTTTACCGCCGCGCCCTCAAGGAGCTGGTCGAACAGGGCATAATTGCCGACAGCAGTGACGGCCCCGTTATCGCCGATCTGGCCAGGCTGCGCGCCTATCTCGATCTTTGATTTCCATTCATCCCATTTCGATTCACCCAGTCAGGAGTCACCATGTCTGCTCATTCCTATCCCGAATTCACCTTCTTCAGCCGCTTCGTTGCCGACATTCAGGCGGGCCGCAAGACCATCACCATCCGCGACGAGAGCGAGGCCAACTGGCAGCCCGGCCAACGTCTGGCGCTGTTCACCAACCCGGAGCACCAGCCCTTTGGCACCATAGAGGTGCTCTCGGTCAAGGCGGTCGCCTTCGATGAACTGAACGACGAGCACGCCCGTCAGGAGAACATGACCCTCCCCGAGCTCCAACAGGTGATCCGCGATATCTACCCCGATCTGCCGCCGCTCTATGTGATTGAATTCGTGCTGATTGAAGCCTGATTTTGTGAGCTGCCTCAGCTAACGCCGGTTGCGCTCTCTGGCTAAAAGCGCAAAATAACTGTTTTTATATACAGTTATTGGTGCGTTATGGATATACAACTTGAACCGGCCATTGCGGCCATGGTGACACAGTTCATTGCCGCAGGCCGCCCCAAGGCGAGCAGCCTGAGCTGGCAGGAGCGGCGTGAAGGCTATCTTGTTTCAGCCGTATTGGGTGGTGAACGGGAAAAGGTTGGCGCTGTCGAAGAGTGGCAAAACGGCCATTATTCCGTTCGCCTCTATCAACCAGCGCCCACCTCAAGTACAAGCCGTCCGGCCCTGATCTACTTTCATGGCGGCTGTTTTGTCAGCGGTGAGTTCGACACTCACGACCGCCAGATGCGGATGCTGTGCAATCGCGCCGAGGCACTGGTGTTCGCGGTACATACCCGCCTTGCCCCTGAACACACCTATCCTGCAGCACATGACGATGCACTGGCAGCCACGCTCGCCATCATGGCCGATGTGGAGAAATGGCATGGGGATCCGGCAAGGATTGCCCTTGCGGGCGACAGTGCCGGCGGCCACCTCGCCCTGATCACCACCTTGCGACTCAAGGAGCAAGGCGCACCCTTGCCTGCAGCCCAACTGCTCATCTATCCGATGCTCGATGCTGCGGGCGACAGTGACAGCTATCGGCATCTAGGGGATGACTACCTCATCACCCGCGACATGCTGTTAAGCGGTTTTCACGCCTATCTGGGGGAGCTGCCCGTCACTCACCCCGAAGCCAGTCCGCTCCATCATCCCGCCCTGTCAGGATTGCCGCCGACCCATATCGTAACGGCGGAATATGATCCGCTGTGCGATGAAGGGGAAGCCCTCTATCGCAAACTGCTGCAAGCCGGTGTCACGGCGACCTGTCAGCGGCAACTGGGCGTTATACACGGCCTCTTCCAACTGGTCGGAGTCAGCTCCGCGGCGCGTCAGCTCATTGAACAGCTCTCACAACTCATTAGAAGGCTCTGATTTGGCCTTTGCCGAGCGATGTGTTAATAGTGTCCTCTTTTGAATCATGGAGGTGACCCGAGTGTTTGAGATAGCGAGCCTGAAAGAGGGGATGATGCACGGGGTCGAGCTGTTCCAGCTACTGCTGGAGATCATCTCCATCGCCTGTGTGGTGATAGGGCTTGGCAAAACCCTCTGGCTGGCGGCAAGAGTGCGGGATCACCAGCCCGGCTTTCCGCGCATTCGTCTCTGCTTTGGCAGCTGGCTCATTCTGGCGCTGGAGTTCCAGCTCGCCGCTGACATCCTGGCCACCACGGTCGCGCCAAGCAAGGAGGAGCTGATCCGCCTCGCCATCATCGCTGTGATCCGCACCTTCCTGAACTACTTCCTCGGCAAGGAGCTGGAAGCACAGACCGAACACCAGCAGGAGCAGCGCAGCGAGCAGGCCAAGGCTGCTCAATAACCTGTATTCCTGCATAGCATCAACGCTAAGTGCCGTGCCATCCCGACCACAGCCGTGGCCCGGGATGGCACCTTTGTGACCCTTCCCGCACTTTTGGCAATCAGCCAACTATGGAACCCTTTTCAAGGTTTCCCCTGCCCTGTCGAGTACCCGTTCATCTGCGTAAGATAGAAAATCTTCTCCCCCAACCGGCCAAGCTGATGAATACGCACTCCCTTCACACGCCCGATATCGACCTCGATAGCTGTGTCATCTACCAGATCTACCCCATGAGTTTTCAGGACAGCGATGGCGACGGCATGGGCGATATCAACGGCATCCGTCAGCGCCTCGACTATCTGGCCACCCTCGGGGTCGATATGCTCTGGCTCACCCCCATCTATCGCTCCCCCAAACGGGACAACGGCTATGACGTGGCGGACTACCGTGCCATCGACCCCGCCTTCGGCACCCTGACCGAGATGGAGCAGCTGATAGCCGAAGCGGCCGCCCACGGCATCGGCATCATGATGGATATCGTCGCCAACCACACCTCCACCGAGCACGAGTGGTTTATGAAGGCACTGGCCGGGGATCCGCGTTATCAGAGTTATTACGTGTTTCGCGACCAGGCCTTCGTTGACGCTCACCCCATTACCTCGATTTTTGGCGGCAGCGGCTGGCAGTATGTGCCAGCGCTTGATCGCTACTACCTGCACAACTTCGATCCCAGTCAGGCCGATCTGGACTGGGATAACCCGGCGGTGCGGGCCGAAATGGCGGCGGTGATCAACTTCTGGCTGGGCAAAGGGATCAAGGGATTTCGCTTCGATGTGATCGACATGGTGAGCAAGGAGTGGGACCGGCTTGCCATGAGCAACGGCCCGCGCCTGCACGACTATATCCGCGAGCTCAATGCCGCGAGCTTCGGCGGCAAGGGGATCATCACTGTGGGGGAGACCTGGGGGGCCGATCTCGCCCATATGCAGAACTATTCGAACCACGATGGCAGCGAGTTCAGCATGGTGTTCAACTTCGAGCATCTGGGGCTCGGCAGTGACAAGTGGTCATCCCGCTTCGATCCCCTCGCCTTCAAGCGAGCCATGGCCCGCCATCAGCAAGGTCTGCACGGGCGTGGCTGGAACAGCCTGTTTCTCGGCAATCACGACCTGCCCCGCGCCGTATCCCGCTTTGGCGATGACAGGCCAGAGTGGCGGGAAACCAGCGCCAGGCTGTGGGCCATGGTGCTGCACCTGATGCAGGGCACTCCCTTCATCTATCAGGGGGAGGAGCTGGCCATGACCAACCGTCACTGGCAGCCGGACGAGCTACGCGATGTGGAGGCGATCAACTACCGCGCCAGCCAGTCAGAGCTGGCTCCTGCCGAGCTGAGTCGGCGGCTCGATGCCATCAGCCGCGACAACGCCCGCACCCCGATGCAGTGGGACGCCGGCCCCCACGCCGGATTCAGCACGGCCACGCCCTGGATTGCCCTCAATGCCAACCACCTCGAGATAAATGCTGACGAGCAGCTGGCCCGCCCCGACTCGCCGTTTCACTGCTATCGCCAGCTTATCGCCCTGCGCAAGGCCCACCCGGTCGTTCGCCACGGCAATTTCGAACTGCTGGATGGGGATGATCCCAAGCGCATCGGCTATCGCCGCCACTGGCAGGATCCGGCCAGCGGAGAGCGGCACACCCTGCTGCTACTCGCCAATCTCACGGCGAACCCCTTGCCGATGCCCCACTTCGACAAGGTGGCAGACGGAATGCGGTTGCTGCTGGCCAATTACCCAGGCGAACCACTGCCACTCTTCGCCCCTTATCAGTGCGCCATCTGGCTGCAAGTGGAGCAGGGTTAACCCCGTGCTGACGGGCCATACCAATGGCCCGTCAATCGCCCCACGTTGGCTACCAGCAGAAAATCACGCTCCCACGCAACGGGATTAAATTAACCACTATTACTGACTTATTAATTGATTATTTATCTCGTTTGATACGCTCTCATTGCCCCTCTTACTATGCCTGCGACCTATCCATTGCCGATGCAACTATCGGCCTTCAAACTGGCATAGCAAAGTGGAAAACAGATGATCACCACAGACGGGAATAACGCAGTCGCCTCGGTGGCGTACCGCACCAGCGAAGTCATCGCCATCTACCCCATCACCCCCAGCTCGGCCATGGCTGAGCAGTCGTCGGCCTGGTCGAGCGAACGGGGCAAGAACCTGTGGGGGGATGTGCCCCGGGTTGTCGAGATGCAGTCGGAAGGGGGCGCCATCGCCGCCGTCCACGGTGCCCTGCAGACCGGCGCGCTGGCGACCTCGTTTACCTCGTCGCAGGGTTTGCTGCTGATGATCCCCAACCTCTACAAGCTGGCGGGTCAGCTTATCCCCTTTGTGCTGCATGTGGCAGCGCGTACCGTGGCGACCCATGCGCTATCGATCTTTGGCGATCACTCGGACGTGATGGCGGTGCGCCAGACCGGCTGTGCCATGCTCTGTGCCAGCAATGTGCAGGAGGCGCAGGACTTTGCCCTGATCTCCCAGATAGCGAGCCTCAACAGCCGCCTCCCCTTTATCCACTTCTTCGACGGCTTTCGTACCTCTCACGAGATCGCCAAGATAGCGCCGCTCGCTGACGACACCCTGCGTGCCCTGCTGCCCGCAGATGCCATCCGTGCCCATCGTGACCGGGCGCTCACCCCCGACAAACCGGTCATTCGCGGCACCGCCGCCAACCCGGACACCTACTTCCAGTGCCGGGAGGCGAGCAACCCCTGGTATGACGCCGCCTATAGTCATGTGAGCGAGGCGATGCAGGCATTTGGCGAACAGACCGGCCGCCACTACCGGCCGTTTGAATATGTCGGCCACCCGCAGGCGGAGCGGATTGTGGTGCAGATGGGCTCGGCGATTGGCACCTGTGAAGAGGTGATCGAGCGCCTGCTGGCCCAAGGTGAGAAGGTTGGGCTGGTGAAGGTGCGGCTGTTCCGTCCCTTCTCGGCCGAGCACCTGTTGGCCGCGATTCCCGAGAGTGCCCGCGCCATCGCCGTACTGGATCGCACCAAGGAGCCGGGCGCACAGGCCGAGCCCCTCTATCTCGACGTGATGACGGCGCTGGCCGAAGCGGTCAGCCGGGGCGAACGGGCAAGCCTGCCGCGGGTCATCGGCGGTCGCTACGGTCTCTCCTCCAAAGAGTTCGGCCCCGCCTGCGCGCTGGCGGTGTTTGCCGAACTGGTGCAAGAGAACCCGCGCCCGCGCTTTACCGTCGGCATCTTCGATGACATCACAGGCCTCTCGCTACCGCTGCCCACGCTGGATTCGCAAAGCCCCATCCACAACCAGCAACACAAGCTGGAGGCACTCTTCTACGGTCTTGGCAGCGATGGCACCGTCTCGGCGGCCAAGAACAGCATCAAGATCCTCGGCAACCACACCGACCTCTATCCGCAGGGCTATTTCGTCTACGACTCCAAGAAGGCGGGCGGCCTCACCGTCTCTCACCTGCGGGTGGGCGAGCGGCCGCTGCAATCGGCCTATCTGGTGGAAGAGGCGGACTTTATCGGCTGCCATCAGTGGCAGTTTGTCGACAAATACCGGATGGCGGAACGCTTGAAAGCGGGCGGCATATTCCTGCTCAACACCCCCTACAGCGAAGCGGAGATCTGGCAGCGCCTCCCCAGCGAGGTACAGCATGCCCTGCGCGAGAAAGAGGCGCGCTTCTACATCATCAACGCCGCCAAAATTGCCCGCGACTGCCAGCTCGGTAACCGCATCAATACCGTGATGCAGATGGCCTTCTTCCAGCTCAGCGCCATCATTCCCCCCGCAGAGGCGACCAGCCTGCTGAAGCAGGCCATCGTCACCAGCTATGGCAGCAAGGGACAAGCGCTGGTCGAGCGCAACTGGATGGCACTGGAGGCAACCTGCGCCGCTCTGACCCGGGTGCCACTTGGCGAGCAGGATCCCGCCAGCCGCCCGCGCCCGCCGGTGGTTTCCGCCAAGGCCCCCGACTTTGTCCAGACCGTCACCGCCGCCATGCTGGCGGGGCTGGGGGACAACCTGCCTGTCTCGGCCTTCCCGCCGGATGGTACCTGGCCGGTCGGCACCACTCGCTGGGAGAAGCGCAACATCGCCAAGGAGATCCCCATCTGGGAGGCGGAGCTCTGTACCCAGTGCAACTACTGCGTCGCCGCCTGTCCCCACTCGGCCATTCGCGCCAAGGTG
Organism: Aeromonas sp. 95A; assembly: GCF_051919235.1. Taxonomy (NCBI): domain Bacteria; kingdom Pseudomonadati; phylum Pseudomonadota; class Gammaproteobacteria; order Aeromonadales; family Aeromonadaceae; genus Aeromonas; species Aeromonas sp. 95A. Next base: position 3,986,979 of record NZ_JBQBFC010000001.1, on the reverse strand, counting down.
GTAGAACCGGATGCACTGGCCGCAGCTCCCGCCACTCTCGATGCGCTGGATGTGAAATCCCGTGACATGCGCGGCCAGCAGTACGTGCTGCAGGTGGCGCCGGAGGATTGCACCGGCTGCAATCTCTGCGTCGAGGTGTGCCCGGCCAAGGATCGCAGCAACCCGGATCGCAAGGCGATCAATATGGCTTCGCGCCTCGATCACCTCGACGAGCAGAAGGCCAACTACGACTTCTTCCTCGACCTGCCAGAGCGCAGCGCCGAGCAGCTGGAGCGCATCGACATCCGCACCTCCCAGCTCATCTCGCCGCTGTTTGAATACTCGGGCGCCTGCTCCGGCTGTGGCGAGACTCCCAATATCAAGCTGCTGACCCAGCTCTATGGCGATCGGCTACTGATTGCCAACGCCACCGGCTGCTCGTCCATTTATGGCGGCAACCTGCCTACCACCCCCTACACCACCAACGCCGACGGGCGCGGGCCGGCATGGGCCAACTCGCTGTTTGAAGACAACGCCGAGTTCGGACTGGGCTTCCGTCTTACCGTCGATCAGCACAGGGAGCGGGTGCGCCGTCTGCTGGCGAGCCTGGGCGACACCATACCGGCAGCGCTGCGCGAGGCGCTCGGCGACGCCACTCTGCCGGTTTCCGAGCAGCGGGCCCATATCCAGCAGTTGCGAGCGCTGCTGCAAGAGAGCAAGACTCCGGAGGCCCTTGAGCTGGCTCGCGATGCAGACTATCTGGTGGAAAAATCGGTCTGGCTCATCGGCGGCGATGGCTGGGCCTACGACATCGGCTTTGGCGGGCTCGACCATGTGTTGAGTCTGGGGGAGAACATCAATGTGCTGGTGCTCGATACCCAGTGCTACTCCAACACCGGTGGCCAGCAATCGAAGGCGACGCCACTCGGTGCCATCACCAAGTTTGGCGAGCAGGGCAAACGCAAGGCACGCAAGGATCTCGGCGCCAGCGTGATGATGTATGGCCACGTCTACGTGGCACAGATCTCCCTCGGTGCCCAGATGAACCAGACGGTAAAAGCGATCCAGGAGGCGGAGGCCTACCCTGGCCCCTCGCTCATCATCGCCTACAGCCCCTGCGAGGAGCATGGCTACGACATGGCCGAGAGCCATGAGCAGATGAAACAGCTGACCGCCACCGGCTTCTGGCCGCTCTACCGCTTCGACCCGCGCCGCGCTGACGAGGGCAAACTGCCGCTGGCGCTCGACTCGCGGGCCCCCAATGCCTCGCTGGCCGAGACCTTGCGCCATGAGCCCCGCTTCCAGCGGCTGGAGCGCCAGCTGCCGGAGGTGGCCAGCCAGCTCTATGAAGAGGCGGAGCAGGAGGCCAACCGCAGCTTCGCCTGGCTGAGCCAGCTGGCGGGCAAGGAGAGTCCGGCGCAGGAGTAACTCGCGCATGGCTTGATGGCAACAGCCACGCTATTCGCCAAATAACAATCAGGGCTCCCCGCGGGGAGCCCTGATGCTATCTATGGTGAGCCAATGTTGGCGCTGGCCAAATCAGGCGCTGATTGAGGCCAACTCGTGGCACTTCAACGCCAGCAGTGTGATGAGCAGCGCCAGCGTGGCGATCAATGCCATGCCGATATAGGTCGCGCTGAAGCCTGGGGCCAGCAGATCGGGGGCGAGCCGGCTCAGATCGCCACCGCTGCCGGCTGGCAGGCGGAAATGAAACAGCATGGAGCAGATAGCCACGCCGACGGCACCGCCAAGCTCCCGCCCGAAGTTGAACAGCGACATGCCGATGCCGCGATCCTGCCGTGGCAGGGCGTTCTGCACCACCACCGAGAGGGCAGGCAGCACCAGACCGAGACCAATACCGGCAAACCCGAGGGCCAGCTTGACCCAGGCATCGAAGTGGATCTGCCAGAGCGCCACCGCCGCGAGGCCAAAGCCCACCGAGACAAAACTCTTGTAGTGACCGGTACGGCCAATCAGCTTGCCGCCGACAAAGGCGCCGGCAGTGATGCAGATCATGAAGATGACCATGATGGCGCCGCTCTCGCTGGCGCTCATCCCCTTCTGCCACTGCATCTGCAACGGCAGATAGACCAGCACGGCAAACATCAGCAACTGGGAGAGCATCACCAGCAGCACGCTCACCAGATAGCCGGGCAGCCGCGCCAGATGGGCGGGCAATATGGGGTCGTGGGCACGCCGCTCAATCAGAATGAGCAGCAGCAACGCGACGCCCAGCGCCGCCGAGAGCCAGACTGCAGGCAGCGCCGCTTCCGGCGAGAGCAGCAACAGGGTGAGCGTGGTGACGGTAATCAGCAGACCCGCCCCCTTCCAGTCGAAGCGACTGTGGCGACGTACGTTGAGCTGCTTGAGGTTGCGGTTGATGAGAAAGACCGCCAGCGCCCCGAGCGGCAGATTGATCCAGAAGATCCAGCGCCAGCTGAGCTGCTCGGTGAAATAACCGCCGAGCAAGGGGCCCGCGATGCTGGAGACCGCATAGACCGCCGAGATGTAGCCCTGATACTTGCCCACCTCCCGCGGCGGAATGGTGTCGGCAATCACGGTAAACGCGAGGGCAATCAGACCTCCGCCCCCCAGCCCTTGCAGCACCCGCGCCGCCAACAGGGTCGGCAAATCCAGAGAGAGCGCGCAGGCCACCGAGCCCGCCAGAAACAGGCCGATGCCGATATTGAGCATCCGCACCCGGCCAAAGAGATCGCTCAACTTGCCGTAGAGGGGCAGCACGGCGGTAGCCGCCAGCAGATAGGCGGTCACCACCCAGGTGAGGGCGGCCCCAGCGTGCAGCTCGGCGCCAATCATGGGCAGCGGGGTGGTGACTATGCTCTTTTCCAGTGAACCGAGCGCGATCACCAGCGCCACACTGGAGAAAATGGTTTTGGGGGATATTTTCGAGGTCATAAGCGGACTCGCAGATCTGATATGCCAAAGTATCCGGCAATGAACGGATTATTGTCTCACAAATCAGCAAGAGATAGAAAAAACGGCGGCCACAATCTGCCCAACCATGAGGCCGATCCCACAAAATGCCGACCGTTTCTGCTAGCCTGCTCTATTTGATTCGAGGAGCCCCCATGAGCGAGCGTGAGCAGTACGGGTTTGATCACTACGATGCCCTGATTTTCGATATGGATGGCACTTTGGTAGATTCCATGCCCCTTCATCTGGATGCCTGGGAGCTCACCTGCGCCGAGTTCGGCATCCCCTTCGAGCGGGATCAGCTCTATCAGTACGGCGGCATTCCCACCCGCAAGATCATCGCCATGCTGGCCGAGCAGCAGGGGCTGACGGTGGATGTCGAGGCTTTTACCCGTCGCAAGATTGCCCTCTATATGGAACATATCGACAAGGTCAGCGTCTTTCCCAAGATGTGGGAGCTGGTCAGGCACTATCACGGCAAGGTCAAGATGGGGATTGGCACCGGCTCACCGCGCAGTCAGGCGGAGTCGATCCTGAAGAGTACCGGGCTCGATGCCTATATCTCTGTGGTGGTCAGTGCCGATGATGTCACCAACCACAAACCGCATCCCGACACCTTCTTGCAGGTGGCCGAACAGCTGGGGGCCAATCCGGCCAACTGTCTGGTGTTTGAAGATACCCGGATCGGGCTTGAGGCTGGCAAGGCGGCAGGAATGGATACCGTGCTGGTTATCGAAGGTGACCTGCACCAGCGCTAAACGGCTCAGGGGCAAGCAGGCAAACCGATAAGATGGTGCCATCACAGTGGCACCATTTTTTATTCACGTGAGCATGGCAGTAGCGTCAGTGCCCGGACAGAGTTGCGATCGCCGCCGGAATAGCGGCAACCGTCAAACAAAGGGCGTTGGCCTCGTCCTGTAGTGCCTGATGAGTGCGAAGCAGCTCAAGGGCTTCGGCAGGGGTATCTGCAAAGGTGGGGGCGGCGATGGCGGCAAATCCCTGTTCGACCAGTTGACGACGCTCATCGCTATAGCTGGGTGCATTGGCATCTAGATAGGTAAGCGCCTGACCCTGCTTAAAAAAGTGATAATTAGGCATCGATTGGCCCCGCAAAAATAAAGCGCCATTCTACTCCTTTTTGCTCCGCCGCCAGCGTCAATCTGTGTCGTCTCAAGTGATCTCGTTCACATTTTTATCAACAAATTTTCACCTATCAGGCGCCGTCCAAATCCCCTCTTCACGCGGCGTCAGATAACACTCGCCACCGTCACTCGGCGCCAAACAAAACGCCTCCACGAGGAGGCGTTGCGACTGAAACAGGGTGGCTCCCGTTACATGGCATTCGTCGATTCGAAGATCTTGTCGGCGGAGGCCTCGACAAAGCCCGGATAGAGCACGCCATCGGCCTGCGGATAGCGCAGGGCAAACTCGTAGAAGCAGCTCGGGATGGTACGCACCCCATCGCTGAACGGCACCTCTGCTTTGTCCGCCATGGTGGAGGATTGCTCCAGCATCACCTGCGGATCCCCTTTCACCTCGCCACCCACGCTGTTGAGCACGAAACCCGCCGCCTTGAGCGCCGCATTGACCTGATGGATGGTGTCGAAATCCTTCAACTTGTTGATATTGACCGTGAAGTGGTTGGCACGATAGCCCCAGGCGGCCATCCAGGCCGCGTACTCGCTCTCAGCCAGCAGGGTCTGATAATCGGCATAGGAGACCTGCCAGGGGGCACCGGTGTAGAGAAATGCCGGGGTATCTGTCAGATGATCGGGCACCTGATCCGCCAGCTTGTGGATGATAGCCTGGGCAGCCGGAGAGAGCTCTTCCACCTTCAGCTCGCTGATAAATACCTTGGGAGCGTCCGGATCCTGATGCTCAAAGTGCTTGGCATAGAGCTTCTTGACCTTGAAAACGTACTCGCCCTTCTGCTCGTAACCGAGCGCCAGAAAGTGGGCAGCCAGCTTCTCCAGCCCCAGCTTGGGCAGGTTGTAGGTACGAAACGCCACGTGATCGTTGACGATGGGCTCGCCGCCACCCAGCAGGGTGTGCACCTTGAGGGCGCTCGGGGTCACCTTGATGTAGTTGTCCCACAGATGGCTGAACAGGGTGTCGATATCCTTTTGCATCTCTCTTTCCTTTGATTGCGGGTACAGATGGGGGCACCGCTGGATGCCCCGTGTCGTTATTAGAAGTGCAGGCCGGGCGACAGTTGATCCGGCATGGCGGCCTTGCTGTCTTCAACGGAGGAAACTGGGTAAGCACAGTAGTCAGCAGCGTAGTAGGCGCTCGCTCTGTGGTTGCCGGAGGCGCCGATGCCACCAAACGGCGCGGCACTGGAGGCACCGGTGATGGGCTTGTTCCAGTTGACGATACCGGCGCGGATCCGCTTGAAGAAATGGTGCCAGTCCGCCTCCTTGTCCCCCAGCAGACCGGCCGAGAGACCGTAGCGGGTGGCGTTGCCCTGATCGATGGCGGCATCGAAATCGTCATAGCGAATGAGTTGCAGCAACGGGCCAAAGTACTCTTCGTCCGGCAGTGCGACAACTAGGGTCACGTCGATAATGCCCGGAGAGACAAAGCCGGTGCCCGCTTCCAGGTGCTTGAGGGTAAGCAGGCTCTCGCCACCGAGGCGCTGCAGGTTGGCTTGCGCCTCGACCATGCCCAGTGCTGCCTTCTCGCTTATCATCGAACCCATGAAAGGCTGCTCGGCTGCATCATAGAGGCCGACCTTGATCTGGCTGACCACCTCGATCAGTCGCTTGACCAGCGCATCGCCGCGCTCGCCGCGCTCGACAAACAGACGGCGGGAACAAGTACAACGCTGACCGGAAGTGATGAACGCCGACTGGACGATGGCATGGACGGCGCCGTCGATGTCGCTCACGTCTTTCACGATCAGCGGGTTGTTGCCGCCCATCTCCAGCGCCAGAATTTTGCCCGGCTGACCGGCAAACTGCTGATGGAGGAAATGACCGGTGCGGGAAGAACCAGTAAAGAAGAGGCCGTCGATGTCGGGGTTGCCAGCCAGCGCCTTGCCAGTCTCGACCTCCCCTTGCACCAGATTGAGCACCCCTTTGGGCAATCCGGCCTGCTGCCACACCTTGACCATGGCTTCCGCGACCATGGGGGTCAGCTCGGAGGGTTTGAACACCACGGCGTTACCCGCAATCAGCGCCGGGACTATATGGCCGTTGGGCAGATGGCCCGGGAAGTTGTAGGGGCCGAACACAGCTACCACACCGTGGGGCTTGTGACGGACAAACGCCTTGGCGCCTGGCATGGCATTTTCAACGGTGCCGGTGCGCTCGTCGTGCGCACGGATGGAGATGGCAATCTTGCCCTGCATGGCGGCCACTTCGGTACGGGTCTCCCACAGCGGTTTGCCGGTTTCGCGGGCGATGGTCAGGGCCAGTGCCTCTTTCTGCTCGCCGAGCAGGTCGGCATAACGACGCACTATGGCCAGACGATCCTCAAGGCTCATGTCCGCCCAGTGGTAAAAGGCAGCACGGGCGGCCTTGACGGCGGCATCCACCTGCGCCGCACTGGCGGCAGCCCCCTGCCAGATCACCTCGTTCTTGGCCGGATCGGTTGACTCGAACGGCTTGCCTTCACCGGCAAGCCACTGACCGTCGATAAATTGCACTAACTGGCTCATCCATTCACTCCCTGTCGCTGGCAGGCAGCCTCGGCTGCCTGTCTGATAATCGGTTTGCTTGTCCTGTTTGCCTCAGTCGAGGTCAACCACCCGCACCATGTCGCCATCCTGCACCTTGAGTGCCGCCGCCATCTTGGGCGGGATAATGGCTTCATGCTTGTCGAGATCGACCCGGATATTGCCGTAGCAGGCGCGGTAATGCTCGAAACGGCTGTTGCAGATAAGGTGGGTCTTGCCACCGATGGGCTCGCCCACCAGCACCCGCAGCTTCTTGCTGCGGCGCACGCTGCGGATATTCTTCACGTCGCACTCGACGGTGGGGCCCGCATCGAAAATATCGACGTAGCCACGGTTCACAAAGCCCTCGTCCTGCAGCATCTTGATGGCCGGGCGGGTCTTCTCGTGGGTCTGGCCGATAACGGCCCGCGCCTCTTTGCTCAGCAAATTAACGTAGATGGGGTACTTGGGCATCAACTCGGCGATAAAGCGCTTCTTGCCGATGCCGGTCAGATAGTCGACGGTGGGAAAATCCATCGAGAAGAAGTGGGTTTGCAGCCACTCGTAGAAGGGACTGTGGCCGTTGGCATCGGAGACGCCGCGCATCTCGGCGAAGACGGTCTCGTCAAACAGCTCGGGGTGCTCGGCCATAAACAGAAAGCGGTGCTTGGAGAGCAGGCGGCCGTTGAGCCCCTCGCGGGCACATTCGCGCAAAAACAGGGTGCAGAGCTCGGAGTTGCCGGTGTAGTCGTTGGAGAGGGTCAGGGTTTCAACGACGTTGTAGATGCCAAGCTTGGGAGAAGAGTGCACCACCTTGCCGATGTGGTAGTTGTAAAACGGCTGGGAGAGGCCAACCGCAGCATCGATGGCACAGGTGCCGACCATCTCGCCGGTCTCCAGATCCTCGGCCACAAAGAAGTAGAGGCAGTCCCCCTTGCCGGCGGGCTTGTCGGAAAAAGTCTGGGTAGAGGCATCAATCTTGCGCTGCAGCAGCTCATCGTTGACGGGCAACGAGGTCATGCCGGTACCGGACTCGATGGCGCAGGTCTTGAGCCCGGCAAAATCTTTTTGCTCGATGGGACGGATAACCAACATAAATGACAACTCCCTTTCATTGACGACAGGTGGGGTCCCGGCTCCTGCCGGGAGAGCTCCCCACCTCAATTTGGAATCAGGCGTTAACCACCTGGGCAACCGCCTTCTCGAAGCGGGCCAACCCTTCCTTGATGTCCGCTTCCGGGATCACCAGTGAAGGGGCAAAACGAACCACGTTGGTACCAGCCACCAGTGCCATCAGCCCCTGATCGATGGAGGCCAGCAGGAAGTCGCGGGAACGCCCCTTGTAGGCATCGCTCAGGGCCGCGCCCAGCAGCAGACCCTTGCCGCGGATCTCGCTAAAGCAGTGGTATTTGGCGTTGATTGCTTCAAGACCATCGCGGAACAGCTGTTCGCGCTGCTTGATGCCAGCCAGCACCTCCGGAGTATTGATCACATCGATCACCACCTCGGCGACCGCACAGGCCAGCGGGTTGCCGCCGTAAGTAGAGCCGTGAGTGCCCACTTTCAGGTAAGAGGCGATTTCGTTGGTTGTCAGCATGGCGCCGATGGGGAAACCGCCCCCCAGCGCCTTGGCGCTGGTGAGGATGTCCGGCGTGACGCCCAGCCCCATATAGGCATAGAGATCACCGGTCCGGCCGACCCCTGACTGCACTTCGTCATACACCAGCAGGGCATTGTGTTTGTCGCACAGCTCGCGCACCCCTTTGGCAAACTCGTCGGTAGGACGAATGATGCCCCCCTCCCCTTGCAGCGGCTCCATCACCACGGCGCAGGTGTTGTCGGAGATCACCTCGGCCAGCGCCGCCAGATCGTTGTAGGGTACGTGGGTAATGTCACCGGGCTTGGGACCGAAGCCATCGGAGTAGGCTGCCTGGCCACCGACGCTGACGGTAAAGAAGGTACGACCGTGGAAACCCTGATTGAAGGCGATGATCTGGGTCTTCTGCTCGCCAAACTTCTCGATGGCGTAGCGGCGAGCCAGCTTGAGAGCGGCTTCGTTCGCTTCGGCGCCGGAGTTGCAGAAGTAGACCTTGTCGGCGAAGGTGGCGGCGACCAGCTTCCTGGCCAGACGCAGGGCCGGCTCGTTGGTCATGACGTTGGAGAGGTGCCACAGCTTCTCGCCCTGGGTTTTCAGGGCCTCGACCAGCTTGGGATGACAGTGACCCAAACCGTTGACGGCGATGCCACCGGCGAAGTCGACATACTCGCGCCCTTCCTGATCCCAGACACGTGACCCTTCACCACGCACCGGGATGATCTTGGCGGGCGCATAGTTGGGAACCATCACTTCATCAAACACTTCACGTGTCACTGCCAACAACTCTGACATATAGCTCTCCTTCGATTCGGCGACAGAATAATCCACCGCCCAAAAGTTAAATCCGTGTAAACGTGACGGGATTATCACAGAAATAAAGTAAAAAGTCTGTAACAAGACGGCCTATAAGGAACAATGTTCGATTGCTCTTGAGATTTTAGGCAACCGCATTGCATAACGACTCAGGGGGGCTTGGCAAGAGATAATTTGGGCAGGAGAGGGGGTGAATAAAGTGTCAGGGAAATTTTTTTTGCCTTCTCTCGAACTTGAGAAGGCGATCACAACTTTTTATGAACGCGCCAGAAAGTTGGCCAGCAACTGATGGCCCTGCTCGCTCAAAATACTCTCCGGATGGAACTGAACACCCTCGATGGGGAGCGTCTTGTGGCGCAGCCCCATGATCTCGTCAAACGAACCATCGGCATGCTCGCTCCAGGCGGTGATCTCGAAGCAGTCGGGCAGCGTGTCGCGCTCCACCACCAGCGAGTGGTAACGGGTCACCCGCAGCGGGTTGTTGAGCCCCTTGAACACCCCCTCATTGCAATGGCGGATGAGCGAGGTTTTGCCGTGCATTACCTGACGGGCACGCACTACGCGGGCGCCGAAGGCCTGCGCCAGCGACTGATGACCGAGACAGACGCCGAGAATGGGCAGCTTGCCAGCGAAGTGGCTGATAGCGTCGAGAGAGAGCCCCGCCTCATTGGGCGTACAGGGACCGGGAGAGATCACCAGAAAACGGGGGGAGAGCTGCGCTATGGCATCGAGCGTCAGTTCATCATTGCGCTTGACCACAACCTCTTGCCCCAGGGCGCCGAAATATTGCACCAGGTTCCAGGTAAAAGAGTCGTAGTTATCGATCAACAACAGCATGAGATAACCAACAGCGGAAAATTAACGATCGAGATAACGACCCTGTTCCATTTCCCGTTCACGCTGACACTCGGCCAGATAGATGGCGGCAGCAACGGCAGGGGTTTTATGGTGCTTGTCGATGGCATTGGAGACCATCAACTGCAGGGTATTGAGGTTTTTCGCCTTGCGAAATTTACGTAGCCAGTGACCTTTGTCACTCAGCTCTTCAGCAGAAATAGTTGGTTGAACAGGCATGCTTTCTCTTGGGGATATTACCCAGGTTGAAATAAAGAAATTAAACAAAATAGCTAGGCAGAAAATAAAGAAAGCCAGGCAAATACCCAGCTCTCTTCTACTACACCTTCCCAGTATGTCAGGCTCGAGGAACGAAGCCGACTACATCATATACGCTGGTCAGGGTTTTTTCAGCTCTTTCGCGCGCCTTTTGTGCTCCTTCTGCCAGAATCGCGATCAGATGGGCCTCATCCTGACGCAACTCGTGGAAACGGGCCTGGATCGGTTCCAGCAGCGCAACCACGGCTTCGGCGGTTTCGGTCTTGAGGTGACCGTACATCTTGCCTTCGAAGTGCTGCTCCAGCTCGGGGATGGAGCGACCCGTCACCCCGGACATCAGGGTCAGCAGGTTGGAGACACCCGGTTTGTTTTCCGGGTCGAAACGCACCACCGCCGGCTCGTCGGAGTCGGTCACCGCACGCTTGATCTTCTTGACGATCTGCTTGGGATCTTCCAGCAGGCCGATGAAGTTGGCCTCGTTGTCATCCGACTTGGACATCTTCTTGGTCGGATCCTGCAGGCTCATCACCCGCGCCCCTTCGGTCGGAATGAAGGGCTCCGGCATGGTGAATACCTCACCATAGAGGTTGTTGAAACGGGTGCAGATGTCGCGGGTCAGCTCCAGATGCTGCTTCTGGTCGTTGCCGACCGGCACCTGATTGGCCTGATAGAGCAGGATGTCGGCCGCCATCAGCACCGGATAACCGAACAGGCCGACGTTGACGTTGTTCTCGAAACGGGCGGACTTGTCCTTGAACTGGGTCATGCGCGACAGCTCACCCATCTGGGTGTAGCAGTTGAGGATCCAGCCCAGCTCGGCGTGCTGCGGCACGTGAGACTGGATGAAAACGGTGCTCTTCTTGGGATCGATACCAACCGCCAGATAGAGGGCGGCTGCGTCCAGACAAGCCTTGCGCAGGGCAGCCGGATCCTGACGAGTGGTGATGGCGTGCAGGTCGACGATGCAGTAGAGGCAGTCGAACTCATCCTGCATGTTGACCCACTGACGCAGGGCCCCCATGTAGTTGCCGATGGTCAGTTGACCGGAGGGTTGTGCTCCGCTCAATACGATTGGTTTAGTCATGAGAGTGTTAATCCTTGTTATTCAGCCAGCCCAGCTGCGCTATTAGACCAAAAGTGCATCGAGCTGGGCAAACTGCTCGAATACCCAGTCTGGATGGGAGTCGGCGATGGGGCGGCCATAGTTGTAGCCGTATGTAAGACCCACCACCTTCATGCCAGCCGCCTTGGCCGCCAGCACGTCATTTTCTGAGTCGCCCACCATCAGGGTGCGAGCCGGGCTCACCCCCAACTCCTGGCAGGCGTGCAGCAAGGGCTCCGGGCTCGGCTTCTTGACCGGCACGCAGTTGCCACCAAGCCAGAGTTCGAAACAATCGCTGATGCCGAGGGCATCTAGGATAGGGGCCACGAAATCGCTCGGCTTGTTGGTGACGATCGCCTGCTTGTAGCCCAGGCTTTGCAAGCGACGCAGACTCTGGGCCACCCCGTCATACATCGCCAGCCCTTGCAGCAGGCAAGCGTTGTAGTGCTGGAAAAAGATCGGTCTGGCCTTGGCAAACAGCTCGGGATCGGCCTCGCGATAGGCGAGCGCCCGCTGGATCAGCTTGTCGGCCCCGTTGCCAACCCAGGTACGGATCACCGCTTCATCAGCTTGCTCCAGACCCAGATCGGTCAGCGTCAGATTGACCGCCAGCGCCAGCTGGGCGGCGCTGTCAATCAGGGTGCCGTCCAGATCGAACAGCACCAAATCAAAAGCGCGCTCAGCGTGTGACATGAGCCAGCTCCGCACGCATCTTATCGATCACCGCCTTGTAGTCAGGCTGGCTGAAAATGGCCGAGCCGGCGACAAACATGTCGGCGCCCGCTTCGGCGATCTCGCGAATGTTGTCGACCTTGACCCCACCATCGATCTCGAGGCGGATATCGCGGCCGCTCTCGTCGATCAGACGACGCACCTGACGCAGCTTGTCGAGGGTTCCGGGGATGAAGCTCTGGCCACCGAAGCCCGGGTTGACCGACATCAGCAGGATCACGTCCAGCTTGTCCATCACATACTCGAGGCAGGAGAGCGAGGTAGCAGGATTCAGCACCAGACCCGCCTGGCAGCCCATCTCCTTGATGAGGCCCAAAGAGCGATCAACGTGATCGGACGCTTCCGGATGGAAGGTGATGAGGGAAGCACCCGCCTTGGCAAAATCAGGAATGATGCGATCCACCGGCTTGACCATCAGGTGCACGTCGATGGGGGCCTCGATACCGTAGTCACGCAGCGCCTGACAGACCATGGGGCCAATGGTCAGGTTGGGGACATAGTGGTTGTCCATCACGTCGAAGTGAACCACGTCGGCACCGGCAGCCAGTACCTTGGCTACATCTTCACCCAGACGGGCAAAATCGGCAGAGAGGATCGAGGGGGCAATCAGAAAGTCTTTCATCAGCATCATCCATTGGCAGCCAGGGAGAAAAAGCGGCGCAATTTTAACGTAAAAGGCGGGCGAAAACGACTCGAATGCGGGGTAAATGGGGCAATCACCTCCCCTCCCCCAGCCACCCGGGTTTTGCGGCATCGGCACGGGCGCGGACTTGCCCATAAAAAACGGCGCCCTTGGGCGCCGCATGGTCTGTTACGTCAGTGGCAGCAGTTCACTGTCGCTGGGATAGTAGCCCTGCTCCGGTTCGATTCCGGGGGGATAGAGCGCCAACAACTCGGCCACCTTGTTGCGGGTGCCGCCGTTGCGACTGATGGTGCGCTTGACCAGGATCTCGTCGAGGCGGGCACCGCGATAAAGCTCACGAGTCAGCTCAATATCGTGGTTGCTGATCAGCACTGGCACCCCTTTGTGAGCAGCTGTGTGACGGGCCAGTCGCGCCAGGATCGCCTGATCATCCAAAGTAAACCCGCCGGAGGCATAGGTGGTGAAGCTCGCCGTAGTGGAGAGCGGCGCATAAGGAGGATCACAATAGATAACCCAATCCTCTTCGGCACGCTTGATGGCATCGGCGTAGCTCTCGCAGATAAAGGTCGCCTTCTGCGCCTTTTCGGCAAAGGCCCACAGCTCTTTTTCCGGGAAATAGGGTTTCTTGTAAGAACCGAACGGCACGTTGAAGCCGCCCTTCTTGTTGTAGCGGCACAGTCCGTTGAAACCATGACGGTTGAGAAACAGGAACAAGAGTGCCCGCTCGAAGGTGGTCTCGGTCTGATTGAACTGGGTACGCAGCCGGTAATAGGCCGCCTTGTGGTTGTGCTCTGCCACAAACAGCTTGCGCGCCTCGGCAATGAAACTGTCCGGCGTCAGCTTGAGATGGTTGTACAGGCAGATCAGATCCGGATTGATGTCGTTGAGCACATACGCGTCGTAGTCGGTGTTGAGAAACACTGACCCGGCCCCGACGAAGGGCTCCAGCAACACACGCCCGGCCGGCAGGCGCTCGGCAATCTCTTCAACCAGGGAGTATTTTCCCCCGGCCCATTTTAAAAAAGCGCGTGTTTTTTTCATGGAAATCCGGTGTGTAAGAAGGCAAGACCCAAAAAGGGGGACGATTCTACCCCCTTATCCGGTATCAAGGCTATTGCTTCAGCTCTTTTTGTACCTGTGCAAACGACTTGGGCCAGGGCTGGCCTTTCAGCAAGGCTGGCGGAAGCTTGCGAATGGCACTCTTGGCCTGGGTCAGACCGGCATAATCCCCTTGCAGCACAACGTACCAGGGGCTGCCACGGAATTTGGTTTGATAGACCCATACCTTGCCCGCCAGACCATGCTCGGCGACAAACTGATCCACCGCCTTGGTGTTGCTCGCCCCCATCAGCTGAACGCTGTAGTGGTTGCGCGGCTTCTTGTTCAAGGTGGCGACCGGTGTCAGGGCCACTTTGGGTGCTGGCGCGGCAACCGGCTCGTTACTGGCTGTTTTGGTGGTGGCCGCAGGCGTTGCGGTTGTCGCCGGATTCAGTGCCTTGGCGGTACTGGCTGGCGCCGTGGTTGCGACTGCACCACTGGGAGCTGTGCCACTCGGGTTCTTGCCGGTCAGCTCGTCCACCACGTCAGTAGGCAGTGCACCGCTCACCTTGGGTTCGGTCATCAGCTTTTGCACGACCTCGTCAGAGATCACCACCCGACGCCCTTCGTAATTGGTTGATTCGGTGGTCACAGTTTCGCTCTCCACCGATTTGGGCAGCACTTTCGCCTCCGGCTGCCAATCTTTCACAACCCCGTTTGGATTGCTGGCTGCATCGCTGTTTTGCGCGCCTTGTGCAGCGGCATCGGTGTTCGAACCGCCAGCGGTGAGGGGATCGCCTCCCGTTACCGGGATCGGCAATGCCGTGTTCTGCGCCGGATCCTGCAGTGCCGGTTTGCTTTCATTGTCAAACAGCGCTGGCAGCAGGTAGCTCAACGCCAGCAGGCCGCCAGCGACCAGCGCGATAGCGGTGGCAATCTTCTTGACGGGCAACTCCGCCTGACGCTTCTTGGGCCTTCTGTCGGTCATGATATCCTCCAGTAACTGCATGATGGTGGACGGATGTCCGTTCGCCGTTTTCAGGATCTCCTCCACTTGCGGCTTGGGCAAGAGGGTCGCCGGGATCTTGAGCTCTTTGGCTTTCTCATACAAGAAGATGCGCTGCTCGGGCGGGCTCAGTGGCGGCACTTCCAGCTCAAGGGCTGGCATGGCACGCCCTTTGAGCTGCGGTCGTTGGGTACGACACCAGACGTCACTGCCCGAGACGATAATGGCCAGCTGATGGGGCGCCGCTAGGGTATCGTTATGACGGATGATCGCCCACAACTCTCCCAGCAATTCGGCTGGCAACTGATCGGCCCGCTCTATCAGCAGCAGCAGGGTGGCAGGCTTGCTCCCCTCCAGCATGCGAAAGAAGCTCTCCGCCAGCGCATCCTGTGGATTGAACAGCGGGCGCGCCACCACCTGTGGCAGCAACAGCTGGCGCACATCCACCATCTTCATGGCAGGTGTACCAATCAGGCTCACCACCCGCACTTTTTCCGGCAACACGCCGAGCAGGGATTCGCACAGGGTACCGCGACCACAACCGGGTTTACCGGAGAGAAAAATGAAAGGGTGATTGAATTCAATCAGATGCAGCAGCCGGTCAACCAGCTGCCGCTGGGAAGGAAGTTTTAGCAGTTTATTCGTCACGACCAGACTCGATCACCGCCAGCAACTCGGCATCGGACACATCCCCCACCACCTGCGCATGGCCGATACCAACCGGCAACACCAGACGCAGCTTGCCTTCCAGCACCTTCTTGTCACGGCGCATATGGCGAATAAAGGCGGCGAAATCCATCTCGGCAGGCGCATGAATGGGCAGATTGGCGGCCAGCAGCAGAGCGCGCACTCGCGCAACGTCCTCTTCGCTCATATCGCCACGGGCCTGCGCAGTCCAGGCAGCCAGCATGGTGCCAGCGGATACTGCTTCACCGTGCAGCCAGTTGCCATACCCCTGCTCAGCCTCGATGGCATGACCAAAGGTGTGACCCAGATTGAGCAGAGCACGGACGCCGTGCTCGGTCTCATCTTGACCGACCACATCGGCTTTGATCTCGCAGCAGCGTTTGATGGCGTAGGCCAGCGCGGCAGGTTCCAGCTGTTGCAGACGCACCATGTTCTGCTCCAGCCAGCTGAAGAAATCAGCATCCCAAATGATGCCGTACTTGATCACCTCGGCCATCCCTGCGGCAAATTCGCGGGCGGGCAAGGTACTCAGACATTCGGTATCGATAACAACTTGTTTGGGCTGATAAAAAGCCCCAATCATGTTCTTGCCGAGGGGGTGGTTGACAGCGGTTTTACCGCCAACAGAGGAGTCAACCTGGGAGAGCAGGGTGGTCGGGATCTGGATAAAAGGAATGCCACGTTGATAGCTTGCTGCCGCAAAGCCCACCACATCCCCGATCACGCCGCCCCCCAGAGCGATCAGTGTCGTATCGCGCCCATGGTTGGTTTCAAGCAGAGCAGACATGATCTGCTCAAAGGTCGCCAGGTTCTTGTATGCCTCACCGTCAGGCAGGATCAGGTGTTCAACCTGAAAACCCGACAGCAGAGCGGTTACCCGTTCAAGATAAAGCGGAGCAACAACCGTGTTGGTCACTATCATCACCCGCTTGCCCTTGATGGTCGATACCAGCACCTCGGGGCGCTGCAACAACCCGGCAGCTATCTCGATGGGATAGCTGCGTTCACCCAGTTCGACCTTCAACCGTTCCATGGACGTCCTCTAGATTACATACCGATCAGCTTTACAATTTGATTGGCAACGATTTTTGCGCTCTGGTCATCTGTGTGCACAACAAAGTCGGCAACCTCTTCATACAGGGCATTGCGCTCTTGTGCCAGACGTTCCAGCACTTCGCGTGCCGGTTCTTCGGTCTGTAGCAGAGGGCGGCGTTTGTCTCGCTGTGTGCGCGCCAGCTGCTTTTCGATAGTGGTTTCGAGGTAGACCACGATGCCACGAGCAGACAACTTGTTGCGGGTTTCGCGACTCTTGATGGCACCGCCACCCGTCGCCAGCACGATACCCTGCTGCTCTGACAATTCGCCGATCACCTTCTCTTCGCGAATCCGGAAACCTTCTTCGCCTTCAACATCGAACACCCAGCCGATATCAGCACCACTGCGGCGCTCAATCTCATGATCTGAGTCGAAAAACTCCATATGCAGTTGTTCTGCCAGATGTCTACCTATGGTGCTCTTGCCCGCACCCATGGGACCTATCAGGAAAATATTGCGTTTCTCAGCCATGTCTTTTCGTTAGTAATTACAAACTGTACGACCCCGATGAATACTGGATCGGGGTACCTATGAACCTTATCTTGCGATGGATCAGGAGGGGGATTATCTCAATAGATATCGGGACTGGCAACCGCAGCCCTTACGCCCCAGCCTCATTGGGGCGTAAGGTTATATGTGTTTTACCCTCACATGTAAAGCATTCAGAAGGCGTCGGTGACTATCTTGGGCGTCACGAAAATCAGCAACTCCCGCTTTTTGTTCTCATTGGCCGTCTTGCGGAACAAGGCCCCCAATCCGGGGATATCACCCAACAGCGGCACCTTGGTGACATCCGTCTTGATAGTCTGCTGATAGATACCACCCAGCACCAGGGTCTCGCCATTATTGACCAGCACCTGAGTGGTGATGGATTGGGCATTAATGGATACTGCCGGGCCAGTAGGCGTATCGACAGTCTCTCCCTTGGTATCCTGAGTGACGGTCAGATCGAGAATCACCCGATTATCAGGGGTGATCTGCGGCGTGACTTTCAGGCTCAGTACCGCCTTCTTGAAAGTGACCGAGGTGGCGCCACTGGAAGAGGACTCTACATAGGGGATCTCGGTACCCTGCTCGATCAGCGCCGGTTTCTGGTTGGCAGTAGTCACCCGGGGACTTGCGATAATTTCCGCCTTATTCTCACGCTCCAGCGCAGAGAGCTCGAGATCCAGCAGGGTGCCATTAGCTAATCTGGCGACCTGGAATGCCAAGGTTCCGGCCGCTCCGGTCACCGGCAGGTTGACGTTCATACGGTTACTAGCATCTGGTCTAGTCATATTGGTAATGATGTTGCCATTATTATCAAGATTGCCGTTTCCCGATGCATCATTCCCTTCAATAGAGCCTGAAGTACTGTTGCCATGACCATCATTCTTGGTCACCCCCCACCGCACCCCGAGCGCTTCATCAAAACCGTCATCAATGGTCACCATCCGCGCCTCGATAACCACCTGCTTGACCGGAATATCGAGAATATCGAGCATCCGTTTGATGCTGCTGATGACATCGGCGGTATCCTTGACCACCAGCACGTTGGTTCGCTCGTCCACGCTGACCGCACCACGGGGTGACAGCAACTTGGTACTTTCGGAAGAGAGCAGGGCAGCCACTTCCGAGGCCTTGGCATAGTTTATCTGCAGATATTCGGTATAGAGCGGAGCCAAATCTGCGACCTGATTTCGGCTCTCCAGCTGTTGCTTCTCGCGTGTTGCGATCTCTTCTGCAGGCGCTACCAGCAAGATGTTGTTATCCAACCGCTTATCCAGACCCCGCACCTTCAAAATAATGTCGAGCGCCTGCTCCCACGGCACCCCATCCAGACGCAGGGTAATATTGCCTGCTACCGAATCTGTGGTTACCAAGTTAAGGTTGTTGAAATCGGCAATAAGCTGCAATACGGTACGGACTGGAATATCCTGAAAGTTCAATGAGATGGGCTTTCCCTGATACTGCTTGGATGCCGTGGCCGTCGTCCGCTTTTTCACCTCGATAATGAAGAGCTTGTCTGCCTGATCGTAACGGTAATCAAACTGACCATTGATCGACAATTCAAACAGGGTATCGCTGCCCTGCCGGGAGACTTCAACCTGAGAGACCGGCGTTGCAAAATCCTGCACATTGATCAGATTAAGCAAGCCATCCGGAACCCGAGTACCATGAAACTTGGCCAGTACGGTCTGGCCGCGACTGCTCACATCGACGGCGGCCGAGCTGTTATCCAGCGTGACCAGAAACTCCCCCTGGCCATCTTTACCACGACGAAAATCCACACCGGTAACCGTGTTGAAATAGGCGCCGCCCCCACTGCTTTGATAGTTGTTGAGCACCGGCTTGCTGGCAGGCTGTGTGGCTACCGGCGTAGTCACGGGCGCAACAGGCATCGACCGGGCGACGACCTGAGGATTGAGCAGTGCCGAAGGAGAGGGTGTGGCCGCCATCGAAGAGGGCGCTGGCACAGGAGTAGCCGAGGTTGCGGGTGCAATCAGCGCGCTCTCACCATTGATGAGCCCGGAAGAGGCCCCCTCGCCCAATGACACCAGTAATTTGTTCCCCTGTTGCTGAACCTGATAGGGGGCCAGCTGATCGAGTGCGATCTTGATATCCAGACCTGCGCCCTTACCCTCAACCTTGATATTATCTACCCCCAGGCGCTGGATCGGCAGCGGGTTCACTTTCAGCGCCCCTACCGCACCGGGAACATGCAACAACAGCTGATTGGGTTGGTAAGAGAGACGATCGGTAAAGCCCGTGACCGGCTCACTGAAACTGAGCTCCACCAGCAATTGATCGGCAAGCAGTGGATTGACCTTGATCTCCTGCAGGGTTGCCACTGCCCACGCCTGACTGAGGGCGCTGGCGCAAAACAGCAAAGCCACTTTGGATACACTCTCTATTGTTGTTCTCATTGCTGTTCGTCCCTGATTATTGTTTTTCTTGCACATTGGCCATTGCCAACTGGGTTTCTCTTGTTACCCAGCACCCCTTCCCGTCCGGAATGGTTTCCAGCAAATCCACGGCAGTGTCAGTGATCTTGATGACCCGACCCTGATCAAGCCCCATATACTGGTTGAGTCCGACCCGCATCGATTTGCCATCCGGGGTGCTGATCAAGGCCCACAACTGACCCGCCTTACCCAAAGAACCATGCATCGACAGACTGGCCAGCGAATAATTTTCCAGCACCTCTTTCTCACGGTCCATCAGGGTCTGAGCACAATCCGGCTGGGCCTTGGCAGTGCTTGTACTTGCGACCGTCGTCTCAGGCTGGGGAACCATGAAGGGGCTGCGCAACTCGCGTTGCTGGTAGTGCATAGGGGCAAAAGGCTTCAGCTCGGGCAAGGGCTCGATAGGTATGGGCGGCCTTGCTTTGGTCTGGGCGACATAGCTATCCATGTCCTCCTGGCCACCACAGGCCGCCAGCAAGAGGGCAGACAACAACCAGCAGATGCGTCTCATTGTTTCGGCTCCACTGTTTTACCATTGTACTTGTAGGTCTTGGCCAGCATCGACATCGAAATCAGCTCCCCTTCATCCTTGCTCTGACCCAGAGTGAAAGAGTCAAGAATGACGATACGGGGCAAGGCAGCCATGTCAGCGGTAAACTTGCCAATTTCATGGTAAGTGCCCACGACTTCGATACGCATCGGTAGCTCTGTCGAAAACTCGTGCTTGACCTCGGGTTCCCAGTTGATCCGGTTCAATTTCAAGCCATTGTCGGTAGCAATAAAGCTGATATCGTCCAGCAGACCGGCGACCTCATGGGTATTGGGCAACTGCTTGAGCTGGGTATCAACCAGTTGCTCAAGCTGAACCATTTGCGCCTTGTATGCCCCCAGGTTGGCAGCCAGCATCGCCTTGCTTTCAAACTGGGCTTTCAGTTCGGTCTCCTTCCCCGCTTCCTGAGTCAAACTGGTCAGTGAGTTGGCAATCACGTAGTAGTAGATGGCGCCACCGGTCAACACGCAGCAGAAAAAGATGAAGACCCCTTTTGCCCATTTTGGCCAGCTTGCTATGTCATTGATATCCAACTCGTTGAGTTGCTGAAGATTCATTGTTGCTCCTTGGCCACATTCCCTGCAGCCGCAGCATTGTTGGCGATCAGGAACATCATGGAAAACTGGCTCAATGACACTGGCGCAACATCAGCCGCAAAAATAGTGCTTATCTTTGCCTGCCCCAACCAACCGGAACCATCAATCCGCCGCATCATGCTGGCCACCCGACCATAGGCTTCGGTCTTGCCATTAACATCAATAATATTGTTCTGCATCGAAAGGGTGTTGAGGTAAACCCCGTTGGGTACCAATGAAGGCAGTTGATTAAAGAGGCGAACGGGCACATTGCGTCGCATCTGCAACTGCTCGATGAGCTGCATCCGATCGATCAGTTCCTTGCGACGCTCTTTGAGCAGACGGATCTCCCCCAGCTGGGCATCGAGAATAGTCATCTCCTGAACCAGCCGCTGGTTGCGCTGCTGCTGGGCGACGATCTGGCGATCAACGAGCCAGTTGGCAAAAAATCCCAGCGCGACCGTGGCCAGCACAAAAATCCCCAGCAAGGCCCCGAACTGTTTCTTTTGGCGCTGGGCCCGGGCTTCACGCCAGGGCAGAAGGTTTATATTTGACATGGTGTGAAACTCCTCAGAGCCAACCCGAATGCCGTCATATATTTAGCACCATGTACCAGCTCGGCTTCCCCTTTCGGCTTGCCAAACAGGGCGAACAGATCCGGGTGCAACACCTCGCAATTGACCTCTTCTTTTACCTGTACCAACAAACCGGGTAGCAGACTGCCTCCCCCCGTCAGCACCAGTTTTGCGATGTCGCGATAACCGGATGAACTGCAAAACAGCTGGATATTGCGCCGCACTTGCTGCAGCAGCGAGTTGATGTGGGGCATCAGCACATCCAGCTCATGGTCAACTGGCAAGGTACCTTTGGTTTTAGCCTGCTCTGCCTCATCGAGCGTCATGCCATAAAAGGAGGAGAGCGCCTGGCTGTACTGATCGCCGCCGAAGTTTTGCAAGCGGGAGTAGATCACCTCTCCCTTGACCAGCGCCGCAAAGGTCATGGCACTGGCACCAATGTCGATCACTCCGATGGGCCGTTCACTCTCCAGCAATTCGGGCAGGCAGGCCACCACGGCACGGCCCAGCGCATGGGCGCCCACATCCACCACCTTGACGGCAATACCGGCTTCGGCAAGGGCGCTGACCCGGCCGTTGACACTCTCGGTGCGGGCTGCGCTCAGCAGCACATCTTGACGATCTTCGCTATTGTTGGTGCTCAGCACCTCAAAATCGAGACTCACTTCATCGAGGGGGAAGGGAATGATCTGCTCGGCCTCCAGCTGCACCTGACTCTCCAGCTCCTTGTCGCTGAGGCGGGCATCAATCTGGATCACCTTGGTTATCACGTTGGAGCCGGTCACCGCAGTGGCGGCATAGTCGCTGTGAGTTGGGATCAGGCGCTTGAGAGTCTTGAGAGATTGGCTGACGCGCTCGATATCCTGCAATTGATAGTCAACCAGCGTCCCTTTCGGGGTGGCGATATCGGCGACAGATTCGAGATGAAGCTTGCCGGGTCGGCCACTGAGGGTAACGGCCTTGATGGTCTGGCTGCCAAAATCAATGCCCACCAGAGGGAGGAGGGATCCCTTGTTAAAAAGCCCAAACATATACACATCCATGCGTTATTTGGTTTTATTCCTGAACAGAGTGTAGGACACCCGATCAGAGGAGTGCTTCACTCATCCTAAATGCTCTAACTATCAATGTCATAAAGTTTATGTCGAAAAGTGACCCATCTCGCTTTCTTCATGGCAAGTGGCCCTCCTTGGTTATTACTCCCCGTAGTGCTAACCTCTCGCATCCTTTTGAGGTGGGTGGCTCGCCACAGGAAAACCTCGAATTCCCAATGGCAAAAGGGCTATACTCTGCGCCCGTTGGCTAATTTTAAGACGATTGGTAGTTCTTCCATGCTGAAATGGCTCGTTCGCCTGTTTATTGTCATGATGCTGGGTGCAGTGCTGGGTGTTGCCAGCCTCATCGGTATCTACTTCTATATCAAACCCCAACTGCCCGATGTCACCGCACTGCGTGACGTCAAGCTGGCAACCCCGATGCGGGTTTACAGCCGGGATGGGGAGTTGATCGCCCAATATGGCGAAATTCGTCGCATTCCGCTGCGTCTGGACGAAATTCCGCAACCCATGATCGATGCCGTACTGGCGACCGAAGATGCACGTTTCTATGAGCACCCGGGCATTGACCCGATAGGTATCATTCGAGCCGCTTCCGTCTGGGCTGTTTCCGGCCATGCCCGTCAGGGGGCCAGTACCATCACCCAGCAGGTTGCCCGCAACTTCTTCCTGAGCAATGAGAAGACCATCATCCGCAAGATCAAGGAGGTCTTCCTTGCCTGGCGGATCGAGCAGAATCTCTCAAAAGATGAGATCCTCGAACTCTACCTCAACAAGATCCCCCTCGGTTATCGCTCCTTCGGGATCGGTGCTGCGGCACAGGTTTACTTTGGTAAAGAGGTCAAGGATCTGGGACTGGACGAGATCGCCATCATTGCCGGTCTGCCGAAAGCCCCCTCCATGCTCAACCCCATCCGCTCCCCCGAGCGGGCCTTTGCTCGCCGCAACGTGGTACTGGGCCGGATGCTGGAAACTGGCAAGATCACCCAGGCCCAGTTTGACGAAGCGTCCAAAATGCCGATCAAGGCCCGTTTTCACGGCGCCGAAGTGACCCTGCACGCCCCTTATCTGGGGGAAATGGTGCGCCAGAAGATGGTCGAGCAGTTCGGTGAAGATGCCTACACCATGGGCCTGCACGTCTACACTACCGTCTCTGCCGAACGTCAGCGGGCGGCAAGACAGGCGCTGCTGGATGGCGTCTTTGCCTATGACATGCGTCACGGCTATCGTGGCCCGACGGATCAGTTGTGGAAGGCAGGCGAGACAGCCTGGGATTACGAGCAGATTGTCGCTCACCTTGGCAAGCAGCCCACTTATGATCCGCTGATGGCGGCGGTCGTGACCAAGCTCGGTGATCGCAGCGCCACGCTGGTACTGAAGAATGGCAAGGAAGCAGAGCTCGGCTGGAACGGCATTAAATGGGCCCGCTCCTTTATTACCGACGACCGTCAGAGCTATGCCCCGAAATCGGCGCGCGATGTGCTGAAAGTCGGCGCCCAGATCTGGGTGCGGGAAGAGGGCGAAGAGTTGCTGCTGGCCCAAATCCCGGACGTCAACGCCGCGCTGGTTGCCATGAACCCGAAAAATGGCGCGCTGGAAGCAGTGGTTGGCGGCTTCAGCTTCGAACTATCCAAATTCAACCGGGTCGATCAGGCGCGTCGCCAGATCGGTTCAAATATCAAGCCTTTCCTCTATGCGACCGCGCTGGAGCACGGCTATACCCTGGCGTCGCTCATCAACGATGCGCCGATCAACCAGTGGGATCCGTCAAAAGGGCCCATGTGGCAGCCCAAGAACTCCCCGGCCGTTTATGATGGTCCCACTCCGCTGCGTCTGGGACTGGCCAAGTCCAAGAACGTGATGTCGGTTCGACTGATGCGCGCCATCGGTCTGGATACCTATATCGACGGTCTGACCCGCTTTGGCTTCCCCCGCGACTTCATCTCTCCCCATGAGTCGCTGGCGCTGGGCGCTGCCGAATTCACCCCCCTCGAAGTGGTACGTGGTTACTCGGTACTGGCCAACGGTGGCTTCCTGGTGACCCCATACTTCATCGACAAAGTGACCGACAGTCTGGAGAACACCCTCTATCAGGCCAATCCTGCTATTGCTTGCACCACCTGCGAACAGCAGGCAGCACCCGAGCAGAGCACACTGCCGGAGCCAACTGTTGATGGAGCCGCACAAGATGGCACGCAGACCCCTCTCGCGCCAATCATCGCACCGCATACCATCAGTG
The DNA here is from genome assembly GCF_051919235.1 of Aeromonas sp. 95A. Lineage (NCBI taxonomy): Bacteria > Pseudomonadati > Pseudomonadota > Gammaproteobacteria > Aeromonadales > Aeromonadaceae > Aeromonas > Aeromonas sp. 95A. The sequence continues at coordinate 3,962,646 of NZ_JBQBFC010000001.1, read as the reverse complement.
CCCAGAGTGCATTCTTGATCACCGACACCCTGAGCACAGCCATCTGGGGTGGCAACGGCTGGCGTGGTACAGGCTGGCGTGCAGCCCGTGACCTGAAACGTCACGATATCTCAGGCAAAACCGGTACAACCAACGAATCGCGGGATGCCTGGTTCTCCGGCTACACCCCGGACATCGTTGCCACCTCCTGGATCGGTTTTGACAACCACCAGCGTGGCCTTGGCCGTGCCGAGTTTGGTGGCGGCGCCGCGCAGCCTATCTGGATCGACTTCATGAAAGTCGCCCTCAAAAAGCTGCCGGAGCACAAAATGCCGGTTCCCGAAGGGATCATGACGGTGAAGATTGATAGCGAAACCGGCCTGCTGGCAACCAGTGGCGGCACCGACGAATACTTCAAGGAAGGGACCGAGCCGACCCGCTACGCAGCACCGAGCTCGGATGGCAATCAGGTCTACGGCGGTGACAACCCCGATGTGGAAGGGCCTGTCTCAACCGACGATATCTTCTAAGCTGCTCTCGCGGCAGAAGCAAAACCGGCAGCCTTGGCTGCCGGTTTTTTATTGGGCCAACTGCTTGCTCATCAGCGTAGCGATCGAGGCGGCCAGCTCGTTGAAACAGGGGCGACGCACCGAGTAGTGGCGATAGAGCAGCGAGATGGTACGCCCCGGCACAGGGTCAACCACCGGCCGATAGCTCACCCCTCCCTCATCATGATCGGCAGGTACGGCCAGCTTTGGTACCAAAGTCATGCCGCTACCGGCGGCCACCATGTTGCGCAGGGTCTCGAGACTGGTCCCCTTGAAGCGTTGATCCTCACCTATCCCGCCGGCGAAACAGAATCCCATCGCCTGATCCCGCAAACAGTGGCCATCGGCCAGCATCAGCAATTTCTTGCCCTTGAGATTGCCAAGCGGCACCTGTCTGGCCTGTGCTTCGGGGTGATGGCAAGGCACCGCCAACCACATCGGCTCATGATAGAGCTGGATTGAACCAAACCCCTCCATCCCCGGCATCTCGGCCAGAATGACGCAATCCAGCTCCCCCTCTTCCAGCCGTTTGAGCAGGGTTTGGGTCTGCTCCTCATAGAGGTAGAACTCCAGCTGGGGAAAACGCTCACGCAGGGTCTGAATAATGCGGGGCAACAGGTAGGGGCCCACGGTCGGAATAAAACCGATATGGATCTCCCCAGACATCGGCTCGGAGAAGTGCTGACCGATGCTCTTGAGCTCGCGCACCTCCTTGAGCACCCGACGCGCCTGATGGGCCATGGCATCACCAGCCGGAGTAAACAGCACCTTGCGCGAGGTACGTTCGATCAGAATGACCCCGAGTTCATCCTCCAGCTTGCGCAGCTGGCCGCTCAGGGTGGGTTGACTGACAAAGCAGCGTTCAGCGGCTTTGCGAAAATGTTTTTCCTCATCCAGCGCCACCAGATATTCGAGATCACGAAGATTCATACAGCAAGAGTCCTGCCTGGAAAATGGGCCATCAGCATGCACAATATCGTCCGGCGGGACAAGTCATCAGCTCGCGGTGAACCTCTCCGGCTGCCCTTCCAAAACAGAAAAAGCCCGATCACCTTGTGGTAATCGGGCTGTTTGACTCACCGAGGGATTACACCCTGAAACGGCGCACCATATCTTGCAGTTGGGTAGCCAGATGGTTCAGCTCGTTGCACGCCTGAGCCATCTGGGTGGCACCGGCGGCCACCTCTTCGGAAGCATGGCTGATATTGACCACGTTGCGGTTGAGCTCCTCGCTCACCGCCCCCTGCTCTTCGGTGGCCGTTGCAATCTGGATATTCATGTGGGAGATGCTGCTGACCGAGCCACTGATCTGGGAGATAGACTCGCCCGCTTCCCGCGCGGTAGCAACCGTGGTATTCATCAGCTCCTGACTCTGTTGCATGGTACTGCCCGCCTGTTCGGCACGCTGCTGCAACTCGGCAATGATGGTATTGATCTGGGAGGTGGAGTCCTGAGTGCGCTTGGCCAGAGTACGCACCTCATCGGCCACCACCGCAAACCCCCGTCCCTGCTCACCGGCACGGGCCGCTTCAATGGCGGCGTTCAATGCCAGCAGGTTGGTCTGTTCGGCAATGCCGCGGATCACCTCCAGCACCATGCCGATATTGCGACTGTCATCGCCCAGTTGGCGGATCACCACCGCGGTACTCTCGATGGCACCGGCGACCCGTTCAATACGTTGAATGGAGTCATTCACCGTTTGCGCACCAAGTTCGGCCGTCTCACTGGCCGAGGTGGCGGCACTGGCCGCATCGCTGGTATTGCGAGAGACCTCCTGCACCGTGGCTTGCATCTCGTTCATCGCCGTCGCCAGCTGGTTCAGCTCATGTTGCTGAGCATTCATATTGTTGGCTGACTGCCTTGCTACAGCACTGATCTCCTCTACCGCAGAGCTCATCTGTACAACAGAACCGGATACCTCCCCAACCAGTTTGCGCAAGTTTTCTTGCATCTGCGCAAAGCCTTTCGCCAGTTGTCCTAATTCATCCTGATTAAACGCATTCAACTCCACACGATGAGTCAAATCACCAGCCGCGACGCTACCAACAAGTTCCAGCAAGCGATTAACGGGTCGTTTGATTTGTTGACTCAAATACCATGCAATCAACACCACGAAGATGAGAGTCGCTGCGCCAGTCAAGATACTGAGGAATTTGGAGCTGGTGTATGCCTCTTCACCTTGGGCATCCATCTCCTTGCCAATACGCTCATTTATCTCACGCAAATCCATCGTTAATTTTGTTGCCTGCTCCAGCGTGGTTCTGAGATTCCCTTGCAAAATCTCTCTTGTCTTGTCACTACTCTGTTTCACCGCCTGATATAGCGGGTCATGCGCAGTAAAAAAGGCATTTCCGGCAGTCTTCAACGCGTTAAAGGTTTGCTCTTCATCAGCAGCATTAAAAGCCAATCCGCCGTAATTAGCCGCAGCCTGCTCAAAACGTGCCTTTGAATCCATCACACCTTGTTGGGTTCGTTCAATATCCGCACTGTCGTTGTAGCCCATCGCGATCACCATAGATAATTGGAAACGCCGAGCATCAAGCAGTGCGATATGCATCTGACTTGCATAGCGAACAGAAGGGATAAGGTTCTCTGCCAATACAGTGTTTTGTTGATTGAGATACGACAGTCGTGAGACGCCATACCCGGCAAGCAGGCATACGCAAAGTGCCAGCACCGCAAAGCCAGTACTCAACTTCTGACCTATGGACATATTCTGGAGCATAGATTCATCCTTAACTGCGTGTCATCGTTTAATGTCGGTTTTGATAGGAGCTATGTGTTCATGTTTTTGTAATTGAGCATAGCCGTAGGGCTGTGCTTTTGTAGTTTGCATAAGCACCATATATCGCTATCGACACGCAGAGAGGGCCACTTTAACTACCGCAGACTATTAACGGTTTACTCTATTGCCCGCAACAGTCGTGGGATCAGCAACTCCGGCTCCCCCAGATACTGGTTGACCTCTATTCTTTCGAGTTTTCCCCCTCGCTCTATACCCAAAGTAGGATAACCCTGACCGCCTAGCCGTTTCATCCAGCCCTGGCTATCTGCCAGATGTTGCAGCAAGGGGGCCTGCAGATAAGCTTGCTGGAATGCCTCGGCTGAAATCCCCTGCTCTGCCGCCAGCGTGGCTAGAAACGCTGGCTCACCAATCCAGATCCCGTCCCGATAGTGGGATTGCTGGATCCGGTGCAACATGACCAGCCCATCGCCCCCCAACGCCGTGACGGCCAAAACCGCACGGATCGGCAGCTCGGAGTCCAGCAGACACCCTTCCCGCAGCAGCAGTTCGTTAAAGTAGCGTTCGCCAAAATGCTGGCCGGTCAGCGCTTCAATCCGTTGATCATGGGGGCGCACATAATCACGCAATGCCTCGCCCATCGGCTGACGGCGACTGCCCAGCCAGAGGCCGCCCGCATGCAGCTCGATCTTGAGTCCGACAATGGTAGCTGCCGCCTGCAGCAGGGGGGCGGCACCATAGCACCAGCCACAGAGCGGGTCATAGACATAATGGAGGGTGGTTTGTTGTTCGCTCATCTTCATTCTCACGTCAATCTTGGATAAAAAACCGGGCCCTTAGGCCCGGTAAAAAAACACAGGGAGAGCAGGCTCAGTGGCTTACCACTTCATCTCGCCGGTATTGACCTTGGCACCAATGGCCAGACCATCGTCAACCGGCAGTGCCGGATAGGCCTTCTTCAGGGCCTCGATCAACTCACCGGAGTTTTTCGCCTTGGCCAGCTCCTGCTCGAAACGCTGTACATAGTCACGGGTAAAGGTCACAGCGGCACTGCCTTTGGGCGCAGTGCCCAGGAAGTGGCCCGGTACCACGCGCTCGGGTTTCAGGGCCAGCAAGTTGTCCAGCGCCTTGACCCAGTTGCTGCGGGCCGCTTTGGTCTGGCTGTCCGCCATCCAGACATGCACCCCGTGGTAAACCGGCACACCACCAAAAGCAGTCTTGATGGAAGGGGCCCAGAGGTAGGCATTAGGAGTGTTCATCTCTTTGATTTCAATCTTCTCGCCATCCAGCGTCAGGTGGCTGGCAGTCATCACTTGCGGCACGGTCAGGCTCTTCGGTGCGCCCTTGCCCAGGATCGGGCTCCAGTAGCTCAACTTGGCATCCTTGGTCTGGTTGATATGGTCAACCACATGCTGGTCGGCCAACACTTTGACATCCGGGAACGCAGCCATGACCGGCTCCAGACCGAAGTAGAAGTCGGGGTCACCGGCACTGATATAAACAGTGGTCAGCTTCTTGCCGCTCTTCTTGATCATGTCGACCAGCGCCTGGCCATTTTGCACGTCGAACTGGGCATCGATCAGGATTGCCTCTTTGTCACCGGTCACCAGTGAGGAGGAGACCGGGAAGATCGCCTTCTCGCCAGGGTTGTAGACGGTCACGCTCAGGGGGGCGGCCAGTGCGGCGCCGCTGAGCAGGGTGGTAGCCAGAGTCAGGTTGCGGATCAGGGTGTTGTTCATCATCTATTCCTCATTAAGTATTCGGGGGGTCATTTGATGGACACAGTGTATTGGATCATTTAGGGTGCAAATACAGCACTAACAGCGCATCACTGTTGCACATACCGAACATATAGAGAGCTATACATGGATCGACTGACCGCATTGCGGGTCTTCGTCAGCGTAGTCGAACAGGGAAGCCTGAGCGGCGCCGGAGAGAAACTGGATATGTCGCGCGCCATGGTGTCGCGCTATCTGGCCGAGCTGGAGAGCTGGATGGGCGCTCGCCTGCTGCACCGTACCACCCGGCGTCTTAGCCTGACTGGCCCAGGTGAGGAGGCACTGAACCGTGCCCGCGCCATGCTGGCGCTGGGCGAGGAGATGGAGCAAATCGCCGTAAAGAGCGACGATGCCCCCAAGGGGCAGCTCAGGATCACCAGCAGCTACTCCCTGTCGGAAGCCTTGCTGGTCGGGGCTGCAAACGACTATCTGGCGCAATACCCGGGGACGGCCATCGATATCCTGCTGCTCGACAGAACCGTCAATCTGGTGGAGGAGCGGATCGATCTGGCGGTGCGCATCACCAACGACCTCGACCCCAATCTGGTGGCGCGCCGTCTCGGCACCTGCCACTCGGTGGTCTGCGCCAGCCCGGCCTATCTGGCCCGTCATCCGATGCCGCACAAGGTGCAGGATCTGGCGCTGCACAACTGCCTCACCTACACCTACTTCGGCAAGAGCCTGTGGGAGTTCAATGGTCCGGGTGGCCCCGAGTCAGTGCCGGTCAGCGGCAACCTGAGCGCCAATATCTCCAACCTGCTGCTGGAAGCAACGTTGGAAGGCGCAGGGATCAGCCTGCAGCCACGCTACTCGGCACAACCCTATCTGGAGCGTGGGGAACTGGTGCCCCTGCTGACCGACTGGCAGCCCAAGCGCCTCGGCGTCTACGGGGTGTATGCCACTCGCAAGCAGATGTCGCCACTGCTGCGCAGCTTCCTCGATTTTCTGCTGGCCCGCATGGCGGCGGATCCCATCTGGCAGGAGTAAGCACTCCGCACACCCAAACATAACGAAGGGGCCGCTGCGGGCCCCTTCTTCACTCTGATCCCTTGCTCAGGCTTCAAATCCGAATGGTTCTGAGTGCGGCGCTTCCGGCTGCGCACTCTCGTCCAGGAAAATATCCTGATAAGCCACATAGATGGAGTAGTTGAGCGCCGGGATCACCACCAGCAGACCTACCAGCAACAGCACAGCGCCAAACAGCAACAAAATGGCTGAGAGCAGCCCCCACCAGAAGAAGGGAAAAATATTGCGCCAGCAGCCGAAGAAGCTCAGCCGTACCGCCTGAATGATGCCGATATCGTGGTGGTAGATCAGCGCAGGAGCAAAGATGACCCCCATCAGCACGGGAATGATAAGCAGCATACCCACCAGCAACACCAGCAGCAGTTGTTGCAACTGGCTGGCAGAGACCACCATGCTCTCGGGATCCTGCGTCAGCAGCGGGAGCAGCCCCCACATGGAGAGCAGACCGAGACAGACGAGGCCCACCAGGCTGAACAGCAGCAACACCAGCAGACCGCCTAGCATCAGCGGGGTCAGCTTGTGGCGAAAACCGGCGAAGAGATCGGCAAACTGCAGCGGCTCCCCCCGATAACCCCGAGCGGCGACCGCCACCCAACCCGCGCCCCACACCATGTAGAGCAGCTGGGAGATAAGGCCACCCGCTGGCAGTTGCTCCAGCAGCATGCCCACCATAAACCAGACCAGCACCATGGCCACGCTGATCCCCATCCCCTTGTTGAAGATATCGAACCCGCTGCGAACCCAGAGCCAGCCACGACCTGTCGTGTACCGGGCCGGTGTGGTGCGCAAAGGGGGTAATCCGTTCATATCGTCTCCTCGGAGTGTCGGTGGCATCAGTGCCGGAAGCCGATTCTAGAGCCAGGGCGGGGGCGACTCAATGGCGAAGCGGCCCGACTACGACATAAAACCTGACGCAGCTATACACAAAAGGGGCGTCAGCCACGCCTCGCCTCTGGCTGCCCCGACCATAACGAGGCACAATCTGCTCCCTCCCCCAACCGCTACTGTCGTGGCCTACGTGTCGTGCTCACCCTTTAGTGATCGACGAATACCGGACAGAGGGTTGTCATCCCGCCATCCCGGGCGCTTTAACATCGAGTGGTATCGTCATGAGAGTTGTGTGTTGTCTGTTGTTGTTACTGGCCAGCCAGTCAGCCCTGGCCGAGGGTTTTATCAGTCGCCTGCTCAACCATCCGGTGCCGGGTGGCGTGGCCGTCGTGCCCCTTGGCAAGGCATCCACGGCGCCACAAGCCCATTATCAGGGCAAGCCCGTACTGGTCGTGCAGGAAGATGGCCAGTGGATCGCCATCGTCGGCATCTCCCTCAAGAGCCCGCTTGGGGCCCAGCAGCTGACTACCGGTGATGGGCGCACGCTTGGCTTCACCGTCACCCCCAAGCACTACCGCGAGCAGCACATCAAGCTCAAGAACAGCCGTCAGGTCAATCCGCTCGCCGAGGATATGACACGTATCAACCGCGAGCTGGCGGAGCAGACCCGGGCTTACCAGACCTTCAGCCCCAACCAGCCGAGCAACCTGATGTTCGACAAGCCGGTCAACGGCCCCCTCTCCAGCCCGTTTGGCCTGCGTCGTTTCTTCAATGGCGAGGAGCGCAATCCCCACTCCGGCCTCGACTTCGCAGTGGGCGCCGGCACCCCGATCAAGTCCCCCGCCGCAGGCAAGGTGATCCTGATCGGCAACTACTTCTTCAATGGCAATACCGTCTTTGTCGACCACGGTCAGGGGCTCATCAGCATGTTCTGCCACATGTCGAAGGTAGATGTGAAGCTCGGCCAGAGCCTGCCGCGTGGCGGCATCGTCGGGCGAGTCGGTTCGACCGGCCGCGCTACCGGCCCCCATATGCACTGGAACGTCAGCCTCAACGACACCCGGGTCGATCCCGCTATCTTTATCGGCGCCTTCAAGCCCTGAATCGGCAGAGCCCGTTAACAAAACATCCTCTAACAAAACAGGCAGCCCATGGCTGCCTGTCTGCTATCTGCACGTCGAACCTGATTACCTATCCGGCCAGCGCGTGGGCGCCGGACTCCCGACGCATCGCCCGCCACATCACCAACACCAGCAGCGAGCTGCACGTTGGCAATGCCAGCCAGACCCCGGGCACGCCCCACAGGGTCGAGAATCCCCACAAGAAACCGCCGATCAGCACCAGCTTGCCACCGGTGAGCAGGGAGGCGATGCGGGCCCGATTGATGGCCTGGAAGTAGGTGGCCCCCACCAGCAGCAAGCCCTCCATCGGCAACCCCCAGAAGTAGAGCCAGATCCCGAGGCTCGCCACCGGCAGCAAGGTAGCGTTGTCCCCGGCAAACAGATAGACCGCCGCCTCCGGCCACAGATAGAGCGGGAACATGGCGCACAGGGCGATCCCCAACGTCACTCCGAGTGCCAGGTTGCGGATCCGCAGCACCCGCCGCCAGTGACCGGCGCCCGCGTTGAAGCTGGCGATGGGCTGGATACCCATGGCGATCCCCTCAAACACCAGATAGAAGAAGGCCTCGGTGTAACTGATCACCCCGTAGGCCGCCACATGCAGCGAAGTACCCACCGCTAGCAACGCCTTGTTGTGCAGCGCCAGCACCACAGAGAGATAGAGGTACATCAGAAAACTGGAGACCCCGAGGCGCACCGTTTCGCCCATCAGCCGCAGATCAGGGCGCAAGGTGTCCCAGCTTATCCGCAGTTGGCTGCGCGGCGTGAAGAAGTGCCACAGGCAGGCGAGGCCCGTCACCGCCTGGGAGAGCATGGTGGCCGTCGCCACCCCGGCCAGTCCGAACGGAAACACCACCATCAGCAGATAGTCGAGCAGCACGTTGAGCAGCCCCCCGACTACCATGATGAGGGTGACAAATCCGGGGCGGCCATCGTTGCGCAGCAGCGAGCTGAACGCCATCGACAGCACCGCAAAGACGCCAAGCCAGGCGTAGGCCTGCAGGTAGGAGAGCCCGGCGGTGAAGATATCCCCCTCCGCCCCCATCCAGGCCAGCATGGGCTCGCCATAACGGATCCCGATAAAACTGAGCAGTGCCGAGGCCAGCAACACAATCACCAGGGCATTGCCGACGATATGGCGGGCTTTGGCCGGATTGCCCTGCCCCAGATAGAAGGAGACCAGCGACGAGGCCCCCATGCCGATCAGCGCCCCCACCGCATAGAGCACGGCGCAGATGGGATAAGCCAGCATCAGACCGGCCATGCCATCCTGACCCAGCACATGGCCAACGAAGATGCCATCGATGGTGACATAGATGCCGGTGATCAGCATGGCCGCCACGGTCGGGGTTACGTAACGCCAGAAAAGGCGAGATAGCGGGGCTGTGCCCAGATCAACAGCTGACATATTCGACTCGGTGGAGAGAAAGCGGCCGGGATCATAGCGAAACGGCAGCACGACTTCCTGTTATTTGTGTTATGAATCATTAATATAGACTGCTTTACCCGCCTCCCTGCCCTGTTTTAGGCTAGGGCCACCTCTTCTGAACGGAAACGAGCCTCATGTTGCAACGCCTGCTCACCCTCTTGCTGCTCTCCCTTCTCTTGTTGCCGCCAACCGTGCGCGCCGACGATGCCATTGCCCAGGCCGAATCCCTGTTGCAAAGCGTGCCCAAGAGCGATACCCCGGAAAACCAGAAGCTGCGGGAGAGCTACCAGCAGGCGCTGCAATTTGCCAGAGAGGCCGAGCGCTATCGGGAGCAGAGCAAAGCCTATCAGCAGATCCTTATCGATTACCCCAAGGAGTCGGCACGGCTCAAGGAGAGCCTGCACAACTATCAGCCCGCAGCTCGCCCGCCGCTGGCGAGCCTCCAGGAGGAGGCGCTGCGCCAGGCCATAGGCTTGAGCAGCAACCGCCAGCTCAACCTGCGCAAGGAGCGGCAGGGGGTGATGGATAGCCTCAACCAGCTGGAGAGCACCGGGCAGGAGTATCACCTGCGGGTGGATGATCTGCGCAAACAGCTGCAACTGACCCGCAGCCAGCTAGAGCGACTGAGCTTCAGCAGCGAATCGGATCGCCAGCAGGAGGCACAGCTGCTGCTGACCAGAATGAAGGAGCAGAGCCTCTCCGACCGGATCCAGATGCTGGAGCTGGAGCAGCTCTCGGCCCAGCAGCGCAACGATCTCGGCAAGCTGAAACTGCAGGAGCTCAATCTGGCCATCGCTGACGAGGATGAGTGGCAAGCCAGCCTGCTGACCCAACAGAACCAGCTGCGGCGGGAGAAGACCGAGCAGGCGCTGGAGGAGAGCGAACGGCTGCGCAAACAGCTCACCACCGACATGCCGCTACTGCTGGAGCAGCAACAGCAGAATCAGGCACTCTCCATCCAGCTCGGCACGCTGGAGGATCAGATTGAGCGGGTGCAGGACGAGCAGCGCAGCGTCGACAAGAATCTGTTTGAACTGAATGAGCTGGTCAACTCGGTGCGCGAACAGCTGGAGTGGCTGCAGATCAGTAATGCCTACGGCGAGAACCTGCGCAGCAAACTCTCCGATCTGCCCCCCCAGTTCCCCCTCGACAAGCTGGAGTCCGCCATCGTCAGCGCCCGTATGGCCAAGTACCAGTACGAGAGCGAGCAGGATGGGCTCAAGGATACCCGCCAACTGCGCGACAAGCTGATGGCCGAAGAGGAGGTGACGCTGGATCGGCCACAGCAAGCGGTGCTCGACAACCTGCTCAAGGCCCGGCGCCAGCTGCTGACCCGGCTCAACGACGCCTCCGACACCCTCATTCAGGAGCAGACCCGTCTCAAGCTGCTCTACAGCCGCCAGAACAGCAAGATCGACGAGATCCGTGAAATAAGCGCCAGCCACCTGTTCTGGATGCCCGATGTGCGCCCCTTTACCCCGCAGGTCATGCTCGGCATTCCCGCCGCGCTGACCTTGGCCTTCAACCCGGACAACTGGTTGCAACTGCCCTACGCCATCGCCGAAAACAGCCCGCTGAGCCTCACGCTAGCCGGTATTGGGCTGCTGGTGCTGGCCTGGAGCTGGTTCAAACTGGCCCGTCACCTGAGCCTCTATTGCGACCATATTGCGCCACGGATCGGCAAGGTAACCCAGGACAAATCAGCCTCACCAGCCGCTTGCTGCTGCGCTCCCTGCTTGCCGCCCTCCCCTTGCCCGCCATGGTGCTGATGGTGCGCGGCCTGCTCGAAGGGGCCTGGCAATACCCGTTTGCGGTGGCGGTGGCACGCGGTCTTGGCGAGATCTGGTTTCTGCTGCTGGCGCTGGTGATGGCCCGCCATCTGACGCTGGAGCGGGGGATTTTGATCCACCACTTCCGCTGGCCCCGGGAACAGGTGCAAAAGGTGTGGGGACAGTTTCGCACCCTGCTGCTGGTGCTGATCCCGAGTTTCTTCGTGCAGGGGATGGCCAACAGCTATCAGGAGCACGCCTTCTACGACTCCCTCGGCCGGATGGCCTTCATGATCGGTGCACTCTGGCTGCTGCTCTTCTTCGCCCGCCTAAACCGGGAGCGATTGCCGCTCACCTGGGGCCAGACCGACATGACCAAGCCCCATCTACTGCACCACTTCATCTGGAATAGCCTGATGCTGGCGCCACTGCTGGCGGTGATTGGCGCCCTGTTTGGCTACTTCTATACCTCGCGCACCCTGCTGCGCCAGCTGGAGCTTAGCCTGCTGATGGGGCTGGGTTGCCTGCTGGTCTACTATCTGGCCAGACGCTGGATGCTGATCCAGCGCCGCCGCCTCGCCTTCGAGCGTGCCAAGAGCAAGCGGGCCGAGATCCTGGCCCAGCGCGGCCGGGAAGAGGGGCATGACGAGCTCAGCTCCGAGACCCCGGACGTGGTGGAAGAGACTGAGCTGGATCTCGATACCATCAGCGCCCAGTCGCTGGGGCTGGTGCGCACCCTGCTGATGCTGGGCTTCACCATGCTGGTGGTGGTGCAATGGTCGGATCTCAACTCCGCATTCAGTTTCCTCAGCAATATCGAGGTGTGGCAGGTGAGCAGCAAGATTGGCGGCATCGAGCAGCTCTCGGCCATCACCTTGCAGGATCTGATGCTGACCGCCTTCGTTTTCATTCTGACCGTGGTGACTGCCCGCAACCTGCCGGGGCTGATGGAGCTGACCCTGCTGCAACACCTCAGCCTCTCCCCGGGTACCGGCTTTGCCCTCACGACCACCAGCAAGTATCTGGTGATCCTGATCGGTGCCCTCACCGGCTTCTCCATGCTCGGCATCGACTGGTCGAAGACCCAGTGGCTGGTCGCCGCCCTCTCGGTGGGACTGGGTTTCGGTCTGCAGGAGATCTTCGCCAACTTTGTCTCCGGCCTCATCATCCTGTTTGAGAAGCCAATCCGGCTCGGTGACACCGTCACCATCCGCGATCTCACCGGCACCGTCACCAAGATCAAAACCCGGGCGACGACTATCGTGGATTGGGATCGCAAGGAGATCATCGTGCCCAACAAGGCTTTCATCACCGAACAGTTCATCAACTGGTCGCTCTCCGATGCCATCACCCGGGTCAAACTGCGGATCCGGATCGGCCTGACCCGGGATCCGAAACTGGTGCAACGCATTCTGGAAGAGTCCATCCAGGCATCGACCCTGGTATTGGAGACGCCGACGCCCGAGGTCTTCCTGATCGAATTCACCGACTCGGCACTGATCTACGAGATCCGCCTCTACGTCAACAACATGGATCACCGGATGCCCATCACTCACGAGGTTCACTCGCTGGTGCTGGAGAAGATGCAGCAGCAGGGACTTACCCTGCCCCATCAACAGATCGACATTCACCTGAGCCGCGGCTGATCCGCGAGGTAGAAGGAGCAGAACATGCAGATTATTGCCCATCGTGGCGCCAGCGGTCTGGCACCGGAGAACACCCTAAAGGCGATGGCCAAAGCGCTGGAGCTGGGAGTATCAGCCATCGAGATCGATGTGCAGGCGGCCGATGGCGAGTTGTGGGTCTTCCACGACCGGCGGCTGGAGCGCTGCACCAATGGCAAGGGGGTACTGACCGAGCAATCCTGCTCCTATCTGGAGCAGCTCGATGCCGGTGAGGGAGAGGTGATCCCGACCCTGTGGCAGGTGATGGAAATCATCGCCGGACACTGCGAGCTGCATATCGAGCTCAAGGGGGCTCATACCGCCGATGCGGTGGCAGCCCTGACCCGACGGGCAGAGGCCGAGCTGGGCTTTACTCCCGGCCAGTGGGTGGTCTCCTCCTTCCATCACCCGGAGCTGGCCCGATTTGCCGCCTCGCGGCCCGATATCCGGCTCGGTGCCCTGACCGCCAACCTGCCGCTCAACCTGGCGCAGTTTGCCGACGAGCTGGGGGCCTGGTCCATCAATTGCGATGTTGATTTCATCGACGCCGCGCTGGTCGATGATGCACATCGCCGTGGACTCAAAGTTCTGGTTTATACCGTTGATTATCCAGAAGATTATGAAACGCTCTCTAGCATGGGGGTCGATGGAATCTTCACCAATCGACCAGATCGTTTTCTGACACAGTGAGGGGGCGATACGCGCATGGATAACCACTGATTTAGGCACTAACTTTAAATAGCTGACCGGGATACAAAGAGTTCAACTTCAGCCGATAAACAGAGGCTCATAACAATAACTAGATTCCACACACACTTCAGACTAACGCTCACAGGGATGTCACTATGAACTTATCCATTAAAAACAAGCTGGTCTTGGCTATCGGGATCATCATCCTGGTGATCACCGGCCTGCAAGTCTGGTACAACACCTCACAACTGCGCACTGAAACCCAGAGACTGGTCTGGAGCATCATTGACGAAAGCTCCATGGCCAACGTCAAGGGTATCTCCAACTGGGTCGATGCCCGCATCAGCATGGTCAGTACCACCAAGGAAGCATTCACCAAAGAAGATGAACCCATCAGCCATCTGGCCCAAGCCATGAATGCCGGTGGCTTTGAGGGGGTCTATGCCGGTACTGCTGACGGCAAGATGCTCGAGAGTACCCCCTCCGGCCTGCCAGCCGATTATGACCCCCGTCAACGCACCTGGTACAAGGATGCAGTTGCCGCCGGTAAACTGGTCATCACTGCGCCCTACGCCGATGTCTCTAACGGCAGTTTGATCGTCACCATCGCCGAGCCATTCCAGCGTGGCAACACCCAGGGGGTTATCGCCGGAGATGTCTCTATCAGCGCCCTTATCTCGGACATTCTGACGGTCACTACCGAGGGGACTTACGCCATTCTGGTCGACAGCAACGGCACCATCATCGCCCACCCCGATGCCTCCCTGAGTCTGAAACCCGCCACAACGCTAGCCCCCGAGTTGACCGCGTCTTACATCAATCAGATCGCTCATGACGGTACGATCAACGAGCTGGTGATCAGCGGTAAGAAAGAGGTCTTTGACTTTAACGCGATCCCCAACACCAATTGGTATTACGGCATGATGGTGGATGACGAAACCGCTTACCAGTCGGTACGCCGCATGGTCACCTCCTCACTTATTCAGGGACTTATCACCATATTGATCGTGGCTGGCTTCTCCTATGTCGCCATCAACAGCTCGCTAGCGCCTCTGAAAACCCTGGGCGAGGCAATTGCCGATCTCTCCCGTGGCAACGGCGATTTGACCCGCCGCCTCAAGATCGAGCGTGAAGATGAGGTGGGCGCGGTTGCCAAACACGTCAATACCTTCATTGAGCGGCTCCATGCGATGGTGCAGGACATTTCCAACTCCTCCGGCCAACTCAACCAGCAGGCCAAGTCCTCCCACAGCATGGCGGAGAAGGCCAATGAGGGGCTGGCTCGCCAGCAAAACGAGATCACTCAGATCGCCACTGCGGTCCATGAGATGTCGGCAACTGCGGTCGATGTTGCCAGCAACGCCGAGCAAACTGCCGAAGCGGCCCGCAGCTCCTCCAGCAGTTGCGAGCATGGCAAACAGGTGATCGCCCGCAACCAGCGCTCCATCACCGATCTGGCCACCCAGGTGGAACAGGCCTCCAACATCATTCAGGAACTGGAGAAAAACGCTCAGGAGATCAACACCATCCTCTCCACCATTCAGGGCATCGCCGAGCAGACCAACCTGCTGGCGCTCAACGCCGCCATCGAAGCGGCGCGGGCCGGTGAACAGGGCCGTGGCTTTGCGGTAGTGGCCGACGAGGTGCGCGTTTTGTCACAACGTACCCACAGCTCGACTGTCGAGATCCGCAGCATGATCGAAACCCTGCAACGCAATACCCAGGGAGCGGTCAGCACCATGCATGAAGGCCAGCAACTGGCCCAGAACAGCGTGGATGACGCCAACAACGCCACCCATGCGCTGGAGCAGATCACCACTTCGATCAACCAGATCTCCGATATGGCGACCCAGATCTCCAGCGCAGCCGAAGAGCAACGGGCCGTCACCGACGAGGTAAGCCGCAACATTCAGGCGGTCAAAGATGTCTCGGACGAACTGGCAGTGGATGCAGACAGTTCGCGCCATCTCTCTGAACAACTTAAAAACATTTCGGGTGAACTGAGTAATCAGGTCGGCATGTTCCGCATTTGAGCATGAGCAAAAGGGGCCGTACAGGCCCCTTTTATTTTTCTAAATAGCGCTTAATTTTCAGTGAGTAATCTCACATTACCCGCCAAATACCCCGCCTTGAAATCCTTGTAATTCGTCTGGGATTATCAGATCACCGCCGTAGTCACCGCAGCATTTCGGATTACCTATTTCTATCCGAATAGATAAATGCCAATAATTCTCATTAAAAAATTACAATAAAAAACTTAAAATTTTTTTCGCGAGTACCTAAAAAGAGAGGTGATTCGCATTTTATTGAAAGAAAACTACGTACAATCCAGAAGTTAAAGTGCTCGTAGCTAGGTGTTCAACTGCTCAGTAACACCAATAAATGACGATAATAACGACATTTTCATCCAGGGATTTGGGTGTTTTATAGAAAAATAACCAATAAAAAGGGAATAAAACCTAGCAGTTTGACTTGCATCAAGCCTGAATTTTTTTCATAGAGCAAAATCGTGCCCAGCAAATCTATCCCTAAGGAGGCAGATGTGGATATTATCAAGACCGATGTGGCCATCATCGGTGCTGGCGGTACCGGCTTACGCGCCGCTATCGCTATAGCCGAATCACAGCCAGACCTGGACATCGCCCTGATTTCCAAGGTTTACCCGATGCGCAGCCACACGGTTGCTGCCGAAGGCGGCGCCGCCGGTGTCGTCCGTGATGACGACTCCCTCGAAAACCACTTCAACGACACCGTCTCCGGTGGTGACTGGCTGTGCGAGCAGGACGTAGTGGAATACTTCGTCAACAACGCGACCAAAGAGATGATCCAGCTGGAGCACTGGGGTTGCCCCTGGAGCCGCAAGCCGGATGGTAAAGCCAACGTGCGTCCGTTTGGTGGCATGAAGGTTCCGCGTACCTGGTTCGCCGCAGACAAGTCCGGTTTCCATATTCTGCACACCCTGTTCCAGACCTCCGTCAAATACCCGAGCATCAAGCGCTTCGACGAGCATTTCTGTCTTGATCTGATCGTGGACGACGGCCGCGTTCAGGGCGTACTGACCTTCGACATCCAGAACGGTATCACCCGCTTCATCCAAGCCAAATCCGTGATCGTGGCAACCGGCGGCGCTGGCCGTGTCTATCGCTACAACACCAACGGTGGCATCGTCACCGGCGACGGCATGGCACTGGCCTACCGTCACGGCGTACCGCTGCGTGATATGGAGTTCGTCCAGTATCACCCGACCGGTCTGCCGGGCACCGGCATCCTGATGACCGAAGGTTGTCGTGGTGAGGGTGGCGTCCTGCTGAACAAGGATGGCTACCGCTACCTGCAAGACTACGGCTTGGGCCCGGAAACCCCGATCGGCCAGCCGAAGAGCAAATACATGGAGCTGGGTCCGCGCGACCGCGTTTCCCAGGCATTCTGGCAAGAGCAGCAGAAAGGCCGCGTCATTCAGGGCCCGATGGGCGATGTGGTTCACCTCGACCTGCGTCACCTTGGCGAGAAGTACCTGAAAGAGCGTCTGCCGTTCATCTGCGAACTGGCCAAAGCCTACGTCAACGTGGACCCGGCCAAAGAGCCTATCCCGGTACGTCCGACTGCCCACTACACCATGGGTGGTATCGAGACTGACAACAAGTGTGCCACCCGTCTGCCCGGCCTCTACGCCGCGGGCGAATGTGCCTCCGTCGGTCTGCACGGTGCCAACCGTCTGGGTTCCAACTCCCTGTCCGAGATCGTGGTATTCGGCAAGCTGGCCGGTGAGCAGGCAGGTGAATTTGCCAAGACTCAGAAGCATGGCAACACCGAAGCGCTGGCCGCCAAGGCCGAGGCGCTCATCAAGCAGCACCTCTCCCTGATGGACATAGACGGTACCGAAAACCCGGCCGATATCCGCAACGAGCTGGGCATGTCCATGGAAGCCGGCGTCGGTATCTACCGTACCGAAGAGCTGATGCAGGGCACCATCGACAAGATCAACGAGCTGAAAGCCCGTTACAAAAAGGTCAAAATCAACGACAAGTCCTCTGTCTTCAACACCGATCTGCTGTACGCCATCGAATTGGGTTACATGCTGGACGTGGCTGAAGCCATGGCGCACTCCGCCATCAATCGTAAAGAGTCCCGCGGTTCCCACCAGCGTCTGGATGGTTACGAAGAGCGCGATGACGTGAACTTCCTCAAGCACACGCTCTCGTTCTACAAAAATGGCGAAACGCCCTCCATCGATTACTCCGATGTGAAGATCACTAAGTCCCAGCCGGCAAAACGCGTGTACGGCTCCGAGGGTGAGAAACAAGACGAGGCTAAGAAGAATGGCTGAGATGATTGAAATTGAGATCCTGCGCTACCGTCCGGAACAGGATAACGAGCCCTGGATGCAAACCTTCCAGGTGCCATACCAGAGAGAGATGTCTCTGCTGGACGCCCTGCAGTACATCAAGGATCACCTGGACTCTACCCTGAGCTTCCGCTGGTCCTGCCGGATGGCGATCTGCGGCTCTTGCGGCATGATGGTCAACGGTGTGCCCAAGCTGGGTTGCAAGGCGTTCCTGCGCGACTATCTGCCGGGCAAGATGACCGTCGAGCCGCTCAACAACTTCCCGATCGAGCGCGATCTGGTGGTCGACATGTCCGACTTCATCGAGAAGCTGGAGAGCATCAAGCCGTACATCATCCCGAGCGAGCCTCGCAGCCTGTGTGATGGCGAGTACATCCAGACTCCGGCCCAGATGGCGCAGTACAAGCAGTTCTCCCAGTGCATCAACTGTGGTCTCTGCTACGCAGCCTGCCCGCAGTACGGCATCAACAAGAAGTTCACCGGTCCGGCGGCACTGGCTCTGGCCTATCGCTACAACGTCGACAACCGTGATGCTGGTGCCAAAGAGCGTATGCGCATCATCAGCCAGGACGAAGGCGTCTGGGGCTGTACCTTCGTGGGCTACTGCTCCGAAGTGTGCCCGAAGGGCGTCGATCCGGCGGCGGCCATCCAGCTTGGCAAGGTCGAAAGCGCCAAGGACTACATGATCGCCATGTTCAAGCCAGATTGAGAGCAGGATTGAGACCATGAACAACACTGATAGCAAACGTAAACCTTACGTCCGCGAAATGAAGAAAGACTGGTGGCTGAAGAACGCCTTCTACACCGGTTACATGATCCGTGAAGGCACCAGTATCTTCGTCTCCATCTACGCCGTTGTGCTGATGTGGGGCCTGATGCGCCTGGTTCAGGGTCAGGAAGCGTTCAACGGCTGGCTGGAATCCCTGCAAAGCCCGATCGCCATCCTGTTCCATGTCGTCGCTCTGGCGGCGTGCCTGTTCCATGCCAAAACCTGGTTCGCCCTGGCGCCGAAAGCCATGCGTATCTTCCGTGGTGAAGACCTGGTACCGGAGAAGCCGATCGTTCTCGCCCAGTATGTGGCGCTGGCGGTGGTGTCCCTGCTTGTCCTGATCATCGTGGCCTGAGGAGAAAACAATGAGACGTTCTGACGAACCAATTTACTGGGGTCTGTTTGGTGCGGGTGGCATGGTCGTTGCCATGCTGCTGCCGGTCATTGTCCTCATCACCGGTCTGCTGGTGCCCATGGGCATCATGGACGTGGAAACCATGAGCTATGACCGCGTGCACGCGTTCGCCAGCTCTTGGTGGGGTGCCTGCATCCTGCTGGTGATCATCGCCCTGCCAGTCTGGCACGGCATGCACCGTATCTACCACGGTCTGCACGATCTGGGGATCCACACCACCAAGCTGCACCACTATGTATTTTATGGCTTTGCCTTCCTGGTATCTGCCATTACCGTCGGCCTGCTGATGGTGCTGGTACTCCAGTAATCACATCTGACTGATTGAGCAAACCGGGCCTCGTGCCCGGTTTTTTATTGCCCCGCTATCCCGCCTCTGCTTTTTACTCACTCAAATAATTCGATAAAAACCAGATTATCGTCCAAGCATATGGCGATCGCAGTCACATAACCCCAATACATTCGTCATTTGTAGCAAACCATTTTGACCACCATCAATTTAGTGATATCCATATCAATTATAATTATTCAGATTAAATAATTATTCATATGGAGCTAGCTAATGACAGACAAAACACGCTCGGTGAGCATAGGCAGTTACCTGGCACTGGCCTTCGCCGTGGTCTTCTTCTCCGGACTGTTGCAATCCGGCGAGTGGTACGGGGTATTCGATTTCACCACGCTGAACGGCTCGTTCGGCACCATGGTCCAGAGCGTCAGCGAGAATGGTGACGGCATCAAGACCGCCATGACCGACATGCGCGGCAAGGGGGGCAACGGGGCGAGAGACGGCTTTCTGTTCGCCCTGACCCTGATCCCCACCGTGATGTTTGCCCTTGGCATGATCAATGTGCTGGAACACTACGGCGCGCTGGAAGCGGCCCGCAAGTTGCTGACCCCGCTGCTGCGTCCGCTGATGGGGATCCCGGGCAATACAGGTCTGGCACTGATCGCCTCCCTGCAGAGTACCGATGCCGGTGCCGCCATGACCCGTCAGCTCAAGGATGAAGGGCTCATCACCAAGCGTGAAACCGACGTGTTCACCATGTTCCAGTTCTCCGCTGGTGCCACCATCGTCAACTTCTTCTCCTCCGGCGCCGTGCTGTTCACTCTGACGCTGGCAGATGGCAGCCCAGCGGTCAGCTCCTCCATTGGTCTGGCTGTCATCGTGATGTTCGCCTTCAAATTTGTCGGGGCCAACCTGTTTCGGGTCTACCTCAATATGAGCGAAGGCAAGCAGACCGATAACAACACCCAGCAGACTCTCAACACTCAGGAGCAAGCCAAATGAGCCAGGCCAACATCAAGAAACCCATCGTCACCGATATCTTCGTCGAAGGGGCCAAGAAGGGCTGGGTCATCGCCACCACCTCCACCGTTCCCAACGTACTGATGGCCTTCGTCATCATCAAGGCGCTGCAGATCACCGGCGCGCTGGATGCCATGGGCGCCATCTTCTCCCCTGTCATGGCCATCTTCGGGTTGCCCGGTGAGGCGGCAGCCGTGCTGATCGGCGCCTGGATGTCGATGGGGGGCGCAGTCGGTGTGGTCATCACCCTGTTCGATCAGGGGATCCTCAACGGCACTCACATCGCCATTCTGGCGCCAGCCATCTACCTGATGGGCTCCCAGGTGCAGTACATGGGCCGCATCCTCGGCTGTATCGGCACCGAAGGGCGTTATATCCCCATCATGGTCGCCATCTCGGTACTCAACGCCTTCGGCGCCATGTTGGTGATGAACATCCTTCTCTGACCCGAACCTGATAGTGGAGCAAGCAATGACTTTTTCTCTGGATCAATACCTGACCGAACTGGCCCCGCTGATCAATCTGGATTGCGGATCCCTGCACCAGCCGGGCATTGCGGCAGTGGCCGACCTGATGGCCGCCAAATATGAGGCGATGGGCGGCTGGCAGATCAAGCGGGTCGACTGCGGCGCCGCGGGGGTGGGGCTGGAGATCCGCAACCAGCCTGATGCGGCACAGATCGATGTAATGCTGATCGGCCATATGGATACCGTCTTCCCCCTCGGCACCGCCGCCGCCCGCCCGATGAGCATCGATGGTGAGCGCGCTTACGGCCCCGGTGTCTCCGACATGAAATCCGGCCTGCTCAACATCGTCTATGCCCTGCGTGAACTGCCCCGCGAGGTGCGCGATCGCCTGAACATCTGCGTCTGCATGAACCCGGATGAGGAGATCGGCTCCCTCCACTCCAGCGACTGGCTGACAACAGTGGCCAAACAGGCAAAACAGGTTCTGGTGGCCGAAGCGGCCCGCGCCGATGGCTCGCTGGTCAAGGCGCGCAAGGGGATGGCCCGTTATCGCATCGATTTCACCGGCAAGGCGGCTCACGCGGGCAACGAACCGCAGAAGGGGCGCAGCGCCATCACCGAGTTGGGCCACTGGATCCTGGCCATCAACGCCCTGACCAACTTCGAGAGCGGCACCACCCTCAACATCGGCATTGTCGAGGGGGGCAACGGCGCCAACATAGTGCCGGCCCATGCCAGCGCCGTGGTAGACGTCCGCTTCTGGGACAATCAGGAGTACCACCAGATCAACGATCATCTGCTGACCCTGGCCGAGCGTCCCCATCTGGATGGCGTCACCATCCAGCTGACCCGCGAGGCCCACAAACCGGCCATGGTGCCGTCAGAGGGCACCCAGGCACTGATGAAGCTGGTGGAGGAGTGTGGCGCCGAACTGGGACTGCCAATCAGCTGGCAGGAGGTGGGGGGCGGCTCCGATGCCAACCTGACCGCCGCCCTCGGCATCCCCACTCTGGATGGACTGGGCCCTATCGGTGCCGGTTTCCACAGTGACGAGGAGTATCTGGATCTGGCCAGCATTGCCCCGCGCATCGAGCTGCTGGTGAAGGTACTGACCCGTCTGGCGGCCTGACAGCCTCTCACGTAAAAAAGGGCCAGCCGGTTTGCACCGGCTGGTCCTCTGTTTATCTGCTCCCCCTGAATGACAGCAACCCTTCGCTATTACTCCATCGGCGGCAAGAAGCGGCGCATCACCTCATCCGTATGCCCCCCTTCCTGAAATGCCAACAGCGACTGATTGAGGATGTTCACCAGCTGGTGGCCGCGGGGGGAGCCCTTGCTCACCAGCAGATAGAATCCCTTGCGACTGGGCAGGGCGAGATTGAGCAACCCGCTCTCGCTGCGGTAGATGCCAAGGCTGATGCCTGCCACCAGAGGTTCGATTTCGCTCGGCAGAAAGTCGCAACGATCCCGCTCCAGCATATCGAGCGCCTGCTGCAACTGTTTGACCCGGCGTGGCTCCTGCGCAAGCCCGTAGGGTGTGTAGTTGTAGCCAATCACCCCGCACACCCGGGAACGATTGACCGTCTGCAGATCCGGCGGTTCGGGGTAGCGGCGCTTGAGATAGAAGAAACCGAGGTGGGTGTAATATAGGGGGACGCTATAGAAGGCAAACTCGGCACGCTCCGGCTTGTAGCTGGCATCCCAGGTCAGCTCGCACAGACCATTCTGGCGATAATCCGCCAGCTCCTGCTGCACCCGCGCCCAGGGCAGATAGCGGATCTGGTGCGAGAGCCCGCTCTGTTGTAATGAATCAAGCACCAGCGTCGTCGCCGAACCGGTCAGGCGGCTGGTATCGGGCACACCGTCCTTGCGCTCCCAGTAGGTAAAGGGGGCCCACTCGTTGCCCTCCCCCAGACAGACCTTCACTGGTGGCTCTTGCCCCCATAGCGCGGGGGACAAGATGGCCATCGCCAATCCCGCCCACCATGTTCCCGCTCGTTTCATCTCCCGCTCCCGGACTGTTTATCCCTCTTGCAGCTTAGCCCAGAAGGGATTTTGCTCACTTTGCAGGGGCGCTTTCATGCCACAACGCCAGCAAATTGGCCGGAATGGCACCATAACGAAGCTGCGGTGTCTGGTGCCAGTCAGCCAGCTTTTGCAGGGCTTTCGCCAGATCCTGTGCAAGCTGGCGGGTCACTCTCACACCAGCTTCCAGATAGAGGCTCTTGATCTCGAAGATCCCCTGCTGGCGATGGGCCTTGGCATCCATCCTGCCCACCAGCTTGCCGCGATGCAGCAGCGGCAACACGAAGTAACCGTACTGACGCTTCGGCGCCGGGGTATAGCACTCGATGCGATAGTCAAAGTTGAACAGTTCACTGGCCCGTTTGCGATCCCACACCAGCGGGTCAAACGGCGACAAGGCCGTGGTATGGGTTGCCTTGAGGGTGCCCGCCTGTGCCCTTGCCAGCTCATCGGCCAGCGAGGCGTGCACAAAAGCGCCGTGCTGCCACCCCTCCACCCGTACCGGCAACAGCTCCCCTTCGTCCGCCAGCTGATGGAGCAGGTCATCGTATTTGCCGCGCCGCAGCCGGTAGTAGTCCGCAACCCAACCGGTTTTGACCAGCCCCAGCGCCCGGCAGCTGGCGCGCACCATATCCCGCTGCGCCTGCTCAACGCTCGGCAGATCCCGCTCATCACACCACTCGGGGAGCACCCGCTCGGCCAGGTCATAGACCCGCTGAAAGTTGCGCCGCTCCCGCACCATCAGCTGACCGGTGGTAAACAATACCTCCAGATGACGCTTCTCCGGTTTCCAGTCCCACCAGCCGTTCCCCTTGCCGGTTGTGCGTTCAAAGTCAGCCGCCCGCACCGGGCCGCGCTGACGAATACGCTCGATCAGCTGACCGATCTCCTGCTGATGGGTAGCGAGCCAGTTGGCCGAAAACTTCCACCCCATGGCGGCAGGATCAAGCATTCGGTGGCGCAGCAGCCGGTAATCCTCGCGGGGCACAAAGCAGGCCTCGTGGGCCCAATATTCGAAGATCTCGCCGTCGGCCAGCAACTGCTCCAGCCAACGCGGTTCGTACTGGCCAAGGCGGCTGAACAGCACCAGATAGGGGCTGCGCGCCACCACTGAGATGGTATCGATCTGCAGCAGCGTCATGCGGCGAATGGTGGCCAACAGATCGGCCGGGGTCGCCTTGCAGCGACGGGGGGCAAGCAGCCCCTGCGCCGCCAGTTGCAGATGACGGGCATCCTGCAGTGAGAGGTGGGGTATGGACATGAAAACAGGGCATCCGTTCCAGAAGTCAGGCGATCAGCATGCCCAATCCATGATCAAATGAATACACCCTGTTCAGGTTTGGTGAACACCGCCACATCGGCGTGGGGGAAGCTGAGCTCGGCCTGCCAGCTGGCGGCCAGCACCTGAAACGATGCCTCGGCAAAGAAGACGATGTGGGTCGGGTCGTGGCGATAGCGCCAGTTTTTAAACCGCTCGTCACCGAGCACCCGCTGGGTCTGTAGCACCAGCATGCCGCCGGGCTTGAGACAGGCCCACAACCGGTCAAGCACGGCACGCGGTTCGGCAATGTGCTCGATCACCTCGGTACTGGTGATGAAATCATACTGACGCGTCAGCAACTCGGGAAAGTCGGCATAGAACTTGTCATACCCAACCATGTCGTAACCCGCCTCGCGTCCCATCGCCACCAGCGCAGGGCCGGGACCGCAGCCAAAATCGAGGCCACTGGCAGGGGTTGGCACCCGACTCAGTACCTCGCCAAATGCCCGCATCAGAAAGGTGCGATAACGGGGATCATCAACCTGGTTATCGTGGCCGTCGTAGACCGCCTTCTCCGCCGCCTCATCCAGATGATCGGCCTCATCCAGCCAGACCAGCTCGCACGCGAGGCAGCGATGATAGCGCTTGCCCGCCACCGGCAGGGGATAACTGCGATGGCTGGCACACAGGGGGCAGCTGACGGTGGATGACATGGCTATTCCTCTTGGGGGATTCCTGTTGGATAACAGCGGCGCAGATTGCCTGCCCGCTGCCTCGCTGACAACTTTTTTTGCTCCTTAAGGGTTTCTTAAGTTTGCCCTTTTACTCTCAAACCATCGCAAGAGAAGGAGTCACCCATGACCATCGAGATCCAGGCCCCCTACCGATTGCTGCTAGCCAAGTCCCCGCAGCAGGTCATGGCGCTGCAAACCTATATCCAGGCCGCCTACACCCTCGAATTCAACGCCCGCATCCCCCATTTTCTCCCCTGTCTGCTGGGGCTATATCGGGCGGACGGGACGCTGGTCGGTGCCTGTGGTCTCAATCATGCCAGTGAAGGGCCTCTCTATCTGGAACAGTATCTGGAGCAACCCATCGAGGCCGCCATCAACACCCGCCTCGGGGTCTATCCGGCACGCCACCGCATTATCGAAGTGGGCAATCTGGCCTGCAGCGAACCGGGCAATGCCCGCCTGATGTTCGCAGCCCTGTGTCGTCTGCTGTGTGAAAACACCCTCGACTACGTGGTCTTTACCGGCACCGCCAAGCTGCGCAACAGCTTTGCCCGGCTGCAACTCAACCCGGTGGAGCTGGCCCCCGCACAGGCCCATCAGGTGGGGGCCGACGCCGACTCCTGGGGTGAGTACTACCGTTGCCAACCCAAGGTGATGGTGGGCGACATCAATCAGGGGCGCGAGGTGCTGGCCAAGAGCAGCCTGCTGCTCAATCTGCTGGCCCCCATGCCGACCCTGTTTGAGGATGCCGGCGAGAGCAGTGATAACCAGCCCCATCAAAAAAGGTGCGCCCAATGAGCCTGTTCGACGCCATCGCCAAACATGCCCACGAGCATCCGCAATCCCCTGCGCTGCTGAGCAACCAGCAGCGTCTCGATTACCAGACCCTGTGGCAACAGATCCAGCGTCTGGCCAGCCAGCTGCAACAGCTCGACATCAGCCGTCTGGCGCTGCAACTGGACAACGGCCTGCCCTGGGCGCTGCTGGATCTCGCCTGCACCCGCGCCGGTATCGTGGTCATTCCGGTGCCCCACTTCTTCAGTCAGGCCCAGCAGGCCTGGTTGTTGGAGAGCAGCGGCGCCGATGCGCTGGTGGGCCCACATCATCAGGGGTGGCATGCCGCCGAGCCACTCTCGCTGATCACCGGCGAGCTGCCGCTCTGGCGCCATACCCCGACCAATCGACCAGCGCTGCCCAAGGGCACCGCCAAGATCACCTACACCTCCGGCACCACGGGCCAGCCCAAGGGCGTCTGCCTGTCACTGACCCAGATGATGGCGGTAAGCCATGCGCTGGCCGAGCGGGTCGCGCTAGCCAAGGTGGAAAAACACCTCACCCTGCTACCGCTGGCGACCCTGCTTGAGAACATCACCGGCCTCTATGTGCCGCTACTGACCGGCGCCTGCAGCCGCATTCCGTCCCTCGGGGAGCTCGGTTTCACCGGATCCAGTTCGCTCAATCCAGCCATGCTGGGGGAGGCGCTGCTGCGCTGGCCGACCCACAGTCTGGTGCTGGTGCCCGAACTGCTGCGCCTGCTGCTGGTGCTCTGCACCAGCACACCGACGCTGGCCCAGCAGCTCAAGAGCCTGCGCTTTATTGCCGTCGGTGGCGGCAAGGTAGCCCCAGACCTGATCAAACATGCCCGCCAGCTCGGCCTGCCGGTGTATGAGGGATATGGCCTCTCGGAGTGCGGCTCCGTGGTGGCGCTCAACAGCCCGGATGCTGACAAGCCCGGCAGCGTAGGCCGCCCCCTGCCCCACTGTCAGGTCACCATCGCCAGCGACGGCGAAATTATGGTGAGCGGCAGTGCCATGCTGGGCTATCTCGGCAGCAACGAACCGGCTCCCGAACAGATCGCCACAGGCGATCTGGGTCATCTGGATGAAGAAGGCTACCTCCATATCACCGGGCGCAAGAAGAATGTCCAGATCACCGCCTTTGGCCGCAACTTCTCCCCCGAGTGGGTGGAAGCCGAGGCCCAGCTCTGCCCCGCCATCGCCCGCATCGTGGTGTTTGGCGATGGCCAGCCTGCCAACGTGGCGCTGATCCAGCCCCTGCCGGGCAAAGAGGCGGATCTGCCCCACCAGATCGCCGGTCTGAACCAGCGGCTGCCCGATTATGCCCGGCTGCACCACTGGTTGCCGGTGGCGCTGGATCAACATCCCGGGCTGCTGACCGCCAACGGGCGCCCCCGTCGCAACGAGATTTACCAACACTTTTCCCGGCAAATCAGCCAATGCCTTACAGGAGAATCGTCATGAGCTTCTACCAGACTCTGCAACAAGCCACTGCCAGTGAGCGTGAGCATCTGTTCAACGCCCCCATTATCGAAGCCTGTCGCCGTGGCGATATCAGCCGTGACACCTATCTCGCCTTTCTGGCGCAGGCTTACTACCACGTGCGCCACACAGTTCCGCTGCTGATGGCAACCGGCGGCAAGCTGGGTCAGGAGTACGAGTGGGTGCGCGGCGCCATTGCCGAATACATCGACGAGGAGTATGGCCATCAGGAGTGGATCTTAAGCGATATCCGCGCCTGTGGCGGTGATGCCGAGGCGGTGCGCCACGGCCAGCCCGGGCTGTCCATCGAGCTGATGGTCGCCTTCCTCTACGACCAGATCCAGCGCGGCAACCCCATGGGCTTCTTCGGCATGGTACAGGTGCTGGAAGGCACCAGCGTGGCCATCGCCCTCACCGTCGCCGACCAGCTGAAAAAGGGTCTCGGCCTGCCACCCCAGGCGATGAGCTACCTGAGCTCCCACGGCGCCCTGGATCAGGAGCACCTCAAATTCTTTGAATCCCTGATGGATCGGGTCGAGAGCCCGGCAGATCAGGCCGCCATCATCCACGGGGCCAAGGTGGTCTACCGCCTCTATGGCGAGATGCTCTACAACCTCACCGCCACACCGTAAGTCGGCAGCAGACAGCAAAAAGGGAATCCATACCATGAACCTTGAAGGGAAACTCGTGCTGCTCACCGGCGCCAGCGGTGGCATAGGTGAGGAGCTGGCACAGGAGCTGGCCGCCCAGGGGGCCCGCCTGCTGCTGCACGGACGTCGCGGCCCGGCACTGGAGCGGCTGTGCAAGTCACTGCCTCATCCCGAGCGCCATCAGGTGGTGCTCGCCGACCTCGGCTCTGCACAGGAGCGGGCCAAGCTGTTGCAACACCCGGCGCTGGAGCATGGGATCGACATCCTGATCAACAACGCTGGCTGCAACCAGTTTGCCTGGCTGGAAGATCAGAGCTTTGAGCAGGTGGAGCGCCAACTGCTGCTCAATATCGAGGCGCCCATCCAGCTCACCCGTGCCCTGCTGCCAACCATGCGCAAGCCGGGGATCATCATGAACATGGGCTCGAGCCTGGGCAGCATCGGCTACCCCGGTTACAGCGTCTACTGCGCCAGCAAATTTGCCCTGCGCGGCTTTAGCGAAGCGCTGGGACGGGAGCTGGAGGGGAGCGGCATCAAGGTGCTGCACTTTGCCCCCCGCGCCACCCGCACCAAGCTCAACTCCGAGGCTGCCTACGAGATGAATGCAGCGCTAGGCACCCAGACCGACAGCCCGCAGGAGGTGGCCGAAGAGGCGGTCATCGCCCTGTGCAACGAAACCCGCCGCAGCTGGCTCGGCTGGCCGGAAAAACTGTTCGTGCGGCTCAATGCCATGCTGCCCGGCATTGTCGACAAGGCGCTGGCCAGACAGCTGCCGATCATCAAACGTTATGCCCGTCATCTTCAGCCAGGGACGGCTGATGCTGGCGCCAACAGCGCGCCACAACCAGACTTGTCCCGCCCGATCCCGACCAAGAAGGAGCATTAATATGAACTTTTTCCGTCAATCAGTGACCTCTTGTGCCATCGCCATCCTGCTGGGATCCACCTCAGTCATGGCCGCGGGTGATGCCCTCGTCCCCATCCAGCAACAGTGGGCCGTCTGCCAGTATCAACAGAGCGGCAAGGCGAAAGAGAGCTGCCTCGAAACCCTGAGCACCCAGGCCGAAGCGGCCAGCGCCAAGGAGCCTTTTCGCGCCGATCTGCTGATCTGGTCGGCCATCGTCAAGAGCACCTGGGCGGGGGCCAAAGGGGGGCTGGGGGCACTGGGTCTGGTGAAAGAGGCCAAAGCCAAGCTGGAGCTGGCGCTCAAGCAGGATCCCAAGGCGCTGGACGGCTCTGCCTACACCAGTCTGGGCTCCCTCTACTATCAGGTGCCCGGCTG
Organism: Aeromonas sp. 95A; assembly: GCF_051919235.1. Classification (NCBI taxonomy): domain Bacteria; kingdom Pseudomonadati; phylum Pseudomonadota; class Gammaproteobacteria; order Aeromonadales; family Aeromonadaceae; genus Aeromonas; species Aeromonas sp. 95A. The sequence goes on along the minus strand of NZ_JBQBFC010000001.1, from coordinate 3,933,538 downwards.
GCCGGTCGGCTTTGGCGATGACGAAAAGGCAGAGCAGCTGCTCAAGCAGGCGCTGGCCATCAATCCGGATGGCATCGACCCCAACTTCTTCTATGGCGACTTCCTGCTGGATCAGGGTCGCAAGGCCGAGGCCAAAACCTATCTCGACAAGGCGCTGGCCGCCCCGGCTCGCCCGGGCCGCGAAGTGGCCGACGAAGGGCGCAGAATGGAGATCCGCGATCGGCTGGCCAAGCTATAAAATCCTGATGGATCAAAGAACTATTTAAACTCTGCCCACCAGCTTGCATACTGGTGGGCAGGGTTGTTTATGCCACGGCACGCCCTGGCGCTGAGCCAGATCGCCACACCCAACAAACAGGGAGAAAAGAATGCGGATCCTGCTGGTGGAAGATGATGTGATGCTGGGGGATGGTATGCAGGATGCACTGCGCCATAGCGGCTACACGGTGGACTGGCTGCAACAGGGGTTGCCCGCTCTGGCAGCCCTCAAGAGCGACGAGTTCGCCGCCCTGATCCTCGATCTCAACCTGCCCGACATCGATGGCCTCAGCCTGCTGCGCAAGTTGCGGCGTGAAGGCCACCAGTTGCCGGTGCTGATCCTCACCGCCCGCGATGCGCTGGACGATCGGGTGGTCGGCCTTGATGCCGGCTCCGATGACTACATGGTCAAGCCCTTCGCCCTGCAGGAGCTCAACGCCCGCCTGCGCGCCCTGGTTCGCCGCAGCAAGGGGCAAGCTCAGGCGGTGCTGGAGTATGGCGATATCCTTATCTATCCCGAATCCCAGCAGGTCACCTATCAGGGGGAAGCGGTCAAACTCACCCCCCACGAATACAAGTTGCTGCAGGAGCTGATCAGCCAGAGCGGCCGGGTGCTGAGCAAGGATCAGCTGCAACAGAGCCTCTACGGCTGGGATGAAGGGGCCGAGAGCAACGCGGTGGAGGTGCATATCCACCATCTGCGCAAGAAGTTCTACAGCGACCTCATCCGCAATATTCGCGGGGTCGGCTACATCATTCCCCAACTCGAACAGCCAAGCCGGACACCCGCACGATGAAACGCCCGCGCTCCATTCGCCGCTTTCTGCTCACCGGTATCCTGACGCTGGTGAGCCTGAGCCTCACCATCAGCGCCTTTATCGGCTACATGGAGGCGAGCCACGAGATGGAGGAGCTGTTTGATGCCCGCCTCGCCCAGTCGGCCCGCATCACCAACCAACTGCTGGCTCGCTATTTGGCCCAGCAGGGGCAGTTGCCCGCCAACGGCACCGTCTATCAGGAGTGGGAGGCACAAAATCCCGATGAGTGGCAAAAAGACCCCAGCCTCAACCTGACCGGCGAGGATCGGGAGATCACCCCCTACGGCCACGAGTTCGAACGCAATCTCTACTTCCAGCTGCTCGATGAAAAGGGCGGCTTGCTGCTGCGCGCCCCCAGCGCCCCGGATCAGCCGCTGGTCACCCTGGCCATCGGCTTCGACACGGTCGAAAAAGATAATCACCAGTGGCGCACCTTCACTCTCTACAACCAGCAGGAGCAGACCTGGCTGGTGGTGGCCGAGCGGGACGACGAGCGCAGCGAACTGGCCAGCAAGATGGCCACCCTCACCATGCTGCCGCTGCTGATCACCCTGCCCTTTCTGCTGGCCCTGCTTTGGTGGCTCATCACCCGCGGGCTGGCCCCCCTGCGTCAGCTGGCCCAGGCCATCAGCGAACGTCACCCCGCCAACCTGAGCCCCCTCAGCCTCAAGATAAGCGCTCAGGAACTGACCCCCCTCACCAACGAGATCAACCGGCTGATGCAGGCGCTGGCGGAGACCATAGAGCGGGAGAAACAGTTCACCAACGAAGCGGCCCACGAGCTGCGCACCCCGCTGGCGGTGCTGCGGATCCACAGTGAAAATGCCCTTGCGGCCGATGATGACGCCAGCCGCCAGCAATCCCTGCACAAGATGCTGCAGGCCCTCGATCGCAGCGATCGGCTGATCCGCCAGCTGCTGACCCAGGCCCGTATCGACAACCAGCAGGGGCTGGTATTGACCGAGCTGGAGATAGGCCACCTGCTGCAAGGCACCCTCGCGACCCTGGCTCCCATTGCCCTCAAGAAGGATCAGCAGCTGTCGCTGGAGTGTGAAGTGCCGCAACTGGTGATGGGTCAGGCCACCCTGCTCGAGCTGCTGTTCAGCAATCTCATCGACAATGCGCTGCGCTATACCCAGCCGGAGGGCGAGATCAGGGTGCGGGTACTGCGAGAGGGCAACCGGGTGAGGGTGGATGTGAGCGACAATGGCCCCGGCATTCCCGCCAGCGCCTTGCCCCGGCTGTATGAACGCTTCTTTCGGGTCAATCCCCAGCAGGGGGATGGCGTGGGGCTCGGCATGGCCATCGTCTCGCGCATCGCCCAGTTGCACGGCGCCGACCTCGATGTCCACAACCGGCCGGAAGGGGGGCTGGAGGTGAGCGTGTTACTCCCGCTCCCGCCGGCAAGATAAGCGATAAGTAAAGAGCCCGCGATGCGGGCTCTTTACTTTCAATGACAATCTGGCTGCACGGTAAAGGTTCGACTGGCATCCACCGGGCCCAGCTCCGCCAGCAGACGTCGGCCCAGCAGCACCGGATAGATCATCTTGCTGCGATCCCGCAGGGTGAACCACTCCTCATACACCTTGTCCCCCAGACAGATGGACATGGTCACCGTTGGCCGCTGCTCCATACCGCCCGCCCCGCGCACCGTCACGCTGCGCTCGACCCGCCGCTCGAACTGCTGCTTGACCAGCTTGCCGCTGTCGGCATCGGTCACCACCAGCATGAAGCGCACCCAGGGCTTGCCATCCCGTTTGAATCTGGTGATGGCGCGCGCATCGAGGGAAGAGGTGAGCGCCCCGGTGTCGAGTTTCATCTTCACCGCCACGCCGGTGGGCAAAATAAGCCCCTTCTCGATCCAGCCATAGCTGGTCGGGGTCTCAGCCAGCGCACTGCCACACAGTGCCAGCATCAAGGCGATCCCCACCATCATCTTGCCCATTTTACTGCCCTGCCTTGTCAATCCTGCGCTCAGATCTACCACAGTCCCATTGTGGGTCAATCCGATTTATTTCAGCTACTTGGATAATATCTGGCGGGTCAGGAGAGAGACGACAAGGGGTGGCCGAACGGCGGCCCAAGCGGGAAGGAATATCGAAGGAGAGCAAGGCACTGAACGGTGCTGGATGAAACTGGTGGTTAACCTCAGGTTGTGACGCCAAAGGCTACCACAAGGATTTACAAATTATCAGTCTTGTTCTGAAGGGATTTTTGCCTACACTGTTGTAAACCGGAGGGCCTGAAAACCACCGGTTTTTTTGCGCCTGCCGAAAATTTGCCACTGCAAAAGTGACTTTCAACAAGGCTCAATAAGGAATTTGTAATGCGTATCGAAGAAGACTTGAAGCTCGGTTTCAAGGATGTCCTGTTCCGCCCCAAGCGCTCTACTCTCAAGAGCCGTTCCCAAGTAAGCCTGACCCGTCAGTTCACCTTCAAACACACTCAGACCCAATGGCAAGGCGTACCCGTTATCGCCGCCAACATGGATACCGTCGGCAGCTTCGCCATGGCGCGCACGCTGGCCGGTTTCGAGATGATGACCGCGGTACACAAGCACTACAGCCTTGAGCAGTGGCAAGCTTTCGTCAACGAGACCGACCCGGCGCTGCTGGGCCATGTGATGGTCTCCACCGGCACCTCGGCTGAAGATTTCGCCAAGACCCGCCAGATCCTCGCCATGTCCGAAGCGCTGCGCTTCATCTGTGTCGACGTGGCCAACGGCTACTCCGAACACTTCGTCGAATTCGTGCGCAAGATTCGTGAAGCCTGCCCTAACCACGTCATTCTGGCGGGCAACGTGGTGACCGGCGAGATGGTCGAAGAGCTGATCCTCTCCGGCGCCGACATCGTCAAAGTCGGCATCGGCCCGGGCTCCGTCTGTACCACTCGCGTCAAGACCGGCGTCGGTTATCCGCAGCTCTCCGCCATCATCGAGTGTGCCGATGCGGCCCACGGCCTCGGCGGCCAGATCGTCGGTGACGGCGGCTGCACCTGCCCGGGCGACGTCGCCAAAGCCTTCGGCGGCGGCGCCGACTTCGTGATGCTGGGCGGCATGCTGGCAGCCCACGAAGAGTGCGGTGGCGAGATCGTCGATGTAGACGGCGAACCCTTCATGAAGTTCTACGGCATGAGCTCCTCCAGCGCCATGGACAAGCACGCCGGTGGCGTCGCCGAATACCGCGCCTCCGAGGGTAAAACTGTACTGCTGCCCTACCGCGGTCCGGTCGAGAACGCCGTGCGCGACATTCTGGGCGGCGTGCGCTCCACCTGTACCTACGTCGGTGCCAGCCAGCTGAAAGAGCTCACCAAGCGCACCACCTTTATCCGGGTACGCGAGCAAGAGAACAACGTCTACGGCAAGGAGTAACCTGCCACAGACCGCCGTCACACGCTGACGGTTAGAAGCCAGTCAACCGGTGTGCTACCCTGCGCACCGGTTTTTTTGCATCTGGGATCCCGAGCCATGACAACTCCCCTGCCCCCGTTTGACTGGGACATCTTCTGCTGCGTCGTCGACAACTTCGGCGACATCGGCGTCACCTGGCGACTAGCCCGCCAGCTAAAACGGGAGGGGAATATAGCGGCACATGGCGATGAGGTTCAGGTGCGGCTTTGGGTCGACGATCTGACAAGCTTCTCTCGCATCTGCCCCGGGCTCGACCCGGCGCAGGATGGCCAGTGGATCGATGGCATCTATATCCAGCACTGGCATGAGACCCTGCCGACCGACATGACACCGGCCAGGGTGGTGATCGAAGCCTTTGCCTGCGAGCTGCCCGCCCCCTTCATTGAACGAATGGCCGAGCAGATGGCGAGCCAACCCAGCCCCCCATGCTGGCTCAATCTGGAATACCTCTCAGCAGAGAGCTGGGTCGAGGATTGCCACGGCCTCGCCTCGCCCCAGCGGGTTGGCAATAAAAGCCTCAACAAATACTTCTTCTTCCCGGGCTTTACCGCTAAAACCGGCGGCCTTTTGTGCGAACGCGACCTCATCACCGAACGGGAACAGTGGCAGCAAGATGATGCGGGACTTACCGCCTACTGGGCCAGCCTCGGTTTGCCGCCCAAGCAAGAGCACGAACTGCGGGTCAGTCTCTTTACCTACGAGAGCAATGCGCTGAAGAGTCTGGTCGAGAGCTGGTGCCAGAGCGCCACCCCCATCACCCTGCTGCTGCCGCTGGGCCGCTCGCTGCAGGATGTGCTGCGCGGCGCAGGCCTTGAAGAGGCCATCACCACCGCCAAGGCGGGGGATCTGCTCCACGCGGGCAACCTCACCATCAAGCTGCTGCCGATGACCGATCAGGCCGGTTACGATCGGCTGCTGTGGAGCTGCGATCTCAATCTGGTGCGCGGCGAGGACTCCTTCGTGCGGGCCCAGTGGGCAGCTCGTCCTTTCCTCTGGCACATCTACCAGCAGGAAGAAGAGGCTCATCTGGTCAAGCTGGAGCAGTTCCTTGACCACTACTTATCAGATCTACCCGCCGAGTGCGGCCAATGGCTGCGCCGGTTCAATCTGGCTCTCAACCGTGGCGAAGATTGCGGCGAACTTTGGGCCCAATGGCCCCGATATAGCGCCATTTGGCAGCAACATGGGCGAAGCTGGTCACAGAAGTTGCTCCGGGATGGGGATCTCGTCACACGGTTGGTGAAATTTTTAGAAAGCCGTATATAATCTGGCAGTTTTTATCCGTCCGTTTCACGAACAGGAATTTTTTACATGAAAACCGCACAGGAAATCCGCGCTGGTAACGTAGTCATGATCGGCACCGAGCCGATGGTGGTTCAGAAGGCTGAATTCAACAAATCCGGCCGTAACTCCGCCGTGGTCAAAATGAAGCTGAAGGGCCTGCTGAACGGCAGCGCTACCGAGACCGTCTTCAAGGCCGACGACAAGCTGGACGTAGTTCAGCTGGAACGTAAAGAGTGCACCTACTCCTACTTCTCCGATCCCCTGTATGTCTTTATGGACACCGAGTACAACCAGTACGACGTAGAGAAAGACAACCTGGGTGACGTGCTGAACTACCTGGTAGACGGCATGGAAGATCTGTGTGAAGTGACTTTCTACAACGAGAAAGCCATCTCCGTAGAACTGCCGACCACCATCGTGCGCGAAGTTGAGTACACCGAGCCGGCTGCCCGTGGCGACACCTCCGGTAAAGTGACCAAGCCTGCCCGTCTGAAAGGCACTACCTACGAGCTGGCTGTTGCCGCTTTCGTAGAGATCGGTGACAAGATCGAAATCGATACCCGCACCGGTGAATTCAAGCGTCGCGTCAACTAATTGACCACGTTGAATTGATTGCAAAAAAGCGAGCCTCCGGCTCGCTTTTTTATTGCCTGTTCGCAGCCTAACGCCGCCTCTCCCTTCAGAAAATCCCACCGCCGCCGCTAACCCAGATAACCGGGGGAGCACACTATGGCCAAATTATCCTTATCACTGCTGTTATTGACCATGCTGGCTGGCCATGTCGCGCAGGCGAGCGACGTTGCACCGCCCATCGCGGAGCCACTCCCCCTCGATCACTGGCAAGCGAGCGACTGGAAAGGGCAACCCGAAGCCACCCAGATCGACAAGCAGACTGTGCTGTTTGCCAAGCACGACAGCGACAACTATGTGGGGCTTGCCATCCTGCTGCCCGACTGGCAGCGCAGCGGCCAGCTCTGGCAACTGACCCGCGCCCTCGGCCGACTGGGCTTTGATACCCTGCTGCTGCTCCCCTCTCCCCAACAGACCGAACTGGACCCAGCCGCCGAGAAAAAAGCGAAAAACAGCGATGAGTTTCGCAAGCAGTTTGCCGAGCGGATCAACAAGCTGGCCGATGCCAAGCTGCAGGAGGGGGGCTTCAAGCTGATCCTGGCGCAAGGTACCGGCGCTGCCTGGACAACCAACCTCATCGCTAGCGAACAGTTGCCCGCCCCCGATGCACTGGTGCTACTCGATGGTTTCTTCCCCAATCAGCAGAGCAACCAGACCCTGGCCAAACAGGTGGCTCAGGCGGCCATCCCCACACTCGATCTCTATCAGGAGGATGGCGGTCGCTGGCCCCTGCTGGCCGCCGAGGCCCGCAAAAGCGAGAGCCGCCGCAGCAACAAGCTCAACTATCGCCCCTACGCCCTGATGGAGCTGGAGGAGACCCCCACCCGCATTCAGGGCTGGCTCAACCATCTGGGCTGGCTCTAAACCGGCCGCTAGCGTGGCGCAATAAAGCGCGCAAGCTCACATCTGCCGGATAAAGCCCAGCCATGACACAGCGGCAGGCTGGCCCTGACTGCATCCTCTTTGGCATCATGGCCTCTCGAACCTGAACAATGGCAGGAAGGCCCATGCAGCAGATTGTGTTTCTCGACAGCGATACCCTGGATGCGGGCATCACCCTGCATCACCCCGACTTCCCCCACCACTGGCAGAGCTATCCAAGTACTACCCCGGAGCAGGTGGTGGAACGGCTCAAAGATGCCAGCATCGCTATCATCAACAAAGTACGGATCGGCGCCGCCGAACTGGCCCAGCTGCCGGAGCTCAAACTCATCGCCCTGGCCGCAACCGGCAGCGACAACGTGGATCTGGAAGCGTGCCGCGCCGCCAACGTCGGGGTGTGCAATATCCGCAATTACTCGGGCCCCTCGGTGCCGGAGCACGCCATGGCGCTGATGCTGGCCCTGTCGCGCAACCTCTTCTGCTGGCGCCAGTCGCTGCTGGAGGGACGCTGGCAACAGAGCGGCCAGTTCTGCTTCTTCGACCACAACATCATGGATCTGCACGGCAAGCAGCTTGGTATCATCGGCAAAGGGACGCTCGGACAGGCGCTCGGCGAGCGGGCCAAAGGGATGGGGATGACAGTGCGTTACGCCCAGAGCCAGGTCGGCGCCAGTCACGACGAGGATCGCCTACCCCTCGACGAGTTGCTGCAAAGTTCGGATGTGATCAGCCTGCACTGCCCGCTCACCCCCTACACCCGCAACCTCATTGGCGAGCGGGAGCTGGATCTGATGAAACCGGGCGCCCTGCTGATCAACGTCGGCCGTGGCGGACTGGTGGATGAGGAGGCGCTGCTGCAAGCGTTGGCCAACGGCCGCCTCGGTGGCGCCGGTTTCGATGTGGCGAGCGTCGAACCCCCGCCCCCCGACCATCCCTTGATGAAGGCGCTGCAATACCCCCACTTCATTCTGACCCCTCATGTGGCCTGGGCCAGCGAGGAGTCGATGCAGCGTCTCGCCGATCAGCTGATCGACAACATCAACGCCTTTGCCGCCGGTCGCCGCCAGCACCGGCTGGTGTAACCGCACGAGCGAGTAACCGCAAAATCGAGTGACTACACCATGCAAAACGGGGCCAACAGGCCCCGTTTTGCATGGTGTAGTCACTGCGCGCACATCAATCGTCGTCGTGCCATCTGTGCTTCTTGTGCTTTTTGTACTTCTTGTGGTGCTTGTGATGGTGATGATCGTCGTCATCATCGTAATAGCGATCCTGGCTCTTGTGGCCATCGCCGGTCTTGGCACCGATGGCCGAACCGCTCGCCCCGCCGACCCCGGCGCCGATCAGCTGACCGGTATCACCACCGACACTCTTGCCGATGGCGGCACCGCCCAGCGCCCCCACCGCGCCGCCAAGGGCCGCTTCATTCTTGTTGCCCTTGTTGGCCGTCGCCGCACCACCGGCTGCACCGCCCAACGCAGCCCCCACCAGCGCACCGGTATCGCCACCCAGCTCCTTGCCGATCATGGTGCCCGCCACACCACCTGCACCGCCACCCAAAATGGTATTGAGGGTCTCGGAGGCGTGCACGGTCGTGCTGCCAGCCAGCAAGGCGCCCAGCAGTGCCAGTGCGCGAAGAGCACGCGAATTCATCTCCATGGGTACTCCTGTCAAACCTGATTAATATTCAGCGGCACTATACAAAGCGCCACGGGGTTCGCCAGCCAGCAGAAATGAGGGATGCGACAGTCAATGGCCGCACGGCCACCGCCCAAAATGGAAGAGTAAGTTCAAGCAATTGAATTTAAAGATTAAAATTACCAAAAAGCCAAACTATTACGGCAGGGTGACCCACAATCTGGTTGTCGTGTCCCGGCACAGACCCGCCGCGCTGGGACAAAAGCTGTCAGTCAGCAGCCTCATCCGCCAAATGCCAGCAGTCCCGGCCAGCCTCCTTGCTACGATAAAGGGCTGCATCAGCACGCTCGAAGATGGGGTCGGCGACGGGTGAATGGCAGGCGCCGCCGATACTCAAGGTGACCTGCCCCTTGTGCTCACGCCACTGTTGATGTCGCACCACGTCAAGCAGACAATTGAGCTTCTCCGCCAGCTCATCCTGTGGCGGTTGCAACAGAGCGGCAAACTCATCGCCCCCGATCCGGTAAACCGTGCTCACCCCCAGCACATCAGCAAGGCAATTTGCCACCCGACACAGCACCTGATCGCCGAAGGCATGACCCCGACTGTCATTGAGTCCTTTGAAGTGATCAATATCAAACAGCAGCAGCCAGAAGCGCTCCCCCCTCAGCTCCAGCGCGCTCTTGTGCTGCTCGAAGGCTCGCCGGTTCATGATACCGGTCAGAGGGTCCCGCAACAGCGCATCCTGCCCCTTGAGGAAGCTGGCCCTGACCTGATCGATCTCGTTCAGGCTGCGTCGCACAAACCAGGTATTGGCCTTGGTGATGGGGGGAGAACTCTCCAGATTGCGCACGATACCGGTCAGTGAACCCGACACCAGCGCCTGCTCCTGGCGGAAGATCCGCACCAGCAGACTCAGTGTGCAACACCAGATGGCAAACAGGGAGATCAATGGCAAAACCACCATCTGCAGCGCCTCATAGAGGCTGTTGCGAAACAGCACGGGCGGCTGATAGATATTGAGATCCCAGCCAATGTCCGCCAGCTCGCGCTTAAGGAAAGTGCCATGACACAACACATCCAGACCGAGCCACTGCTGGCCCTGATGCTGCTCGATGGGGTGATCTGCCAGCAGATCCATATTGCTGCCCACCACCAGCTGGCCGCTGTCGCGCAAGGTAAGATAAAGTGCAGCCTGATTGCCACCAACCGTCCGCTGTAGCGCCTGCTGCAGCGAGTCGAACGACATGTCGACCATCAGCAGCCCCAGCAGTTGCCCCTGATCGTCCCGCACCCGTTTGATCAGGCTGAGTATCAGTTTATTGGTATTGTATTCAGGATAGGGGCCAAACCAGACGAGCTCGTCGCCCGGCATGGTGGTCACCTGATACCAGGGTCGCAGCGCCGCCTGATAACCGGGGGGCGGTAGCCAGTCCGGGTAGCTGTCGATACGATCCGCGTTCAGGTTGTAAAAGTAGATGTAGTGGTTACCTGGTTTGATCTTGTGCGCAATGGCCCAGATGGGGGAGTCGGCCAGCCCGCCGCGAGCGATCTTCTCCTTGTCGAGCGAAGCCTCCAGCACTGCCAGTTGCCGCTCATTGACCTTCACCATCTCGTGGATCAGGGACGCTTCAACGGAGGATGCCATGTGGCCGAAACCGGATACCGTCATGTCGATATCCCTCAGATAGCTGGCAATAGCCATGATGATCGTCACTATCAGGATCATCAAACCAATCAATGCAGAGAGGGGGACCAGCACATAGTAGCGTTTATTGAGATACGAACGGCTCACATCACATCCGAACCAAGAAAACATACGGGGATTGTGGGAGAGAAAGGAGAGTGAATCATTGATTAATATCACTTTCGCGCCCCTTAAATGACATTTCCAACATTAACGAAACTTCAAGGTTCGCAAACGAATATCAACTGACAGGAAAAACGCTAGTTACCCCGGGTTAACCCCGCTCTGCATCGCGGGTGTTATAGTCTATACCTGATTCGGCAGGCGCTGGACAAACCGTCCATCACCGGCTGCAACGCCAAGCAGAACAAGGAGATGTTATGAGCAGTCCGTTTATCGAACAGATCAAAGCACGTCGTACCATCTATGCCCTGGGCGACCAGGTGTCCCATACACCGGAGCAGCTGACGGCCCTGATCCAGGATGCCATCAGGCACAGCCCCTCCTCCTTCAACTCCCAGAGCTCCCGTGCCGTCATCCTGTTTGGCGCCCAGCATCACAAGCTGTGGGATATCGTCAAAGCCGAGCTGAAAAAGATTGTGCCGCCGGAAGCCTACGCCCAGAGTGAGGCCAAGGTAGATGGCAGCTTTCGCGCAGGCTTTGGTACCGTGCTGTTCTTCGAAGACACCGACGTCATCAAGGATCTGCAGCAAAAATTCGCCCTCTACGCAGACAACTTCCCCATCTGGTCGGAACATGCCACCGGCATCGCCCAGTTTGCGGTCTGGACAACGCTGGCGCAGGAGAAAGTCGGTGCCTCCCTGCAGCACTACAACCCGCTGATCGACGAGGCGGTACGCAAGGAGTGGAACCTGCCCGCCAGCTGGCTGCTGCGTGCCCAGATGCCCTTTGGCAGCATCAAGCAACCGGCCGGCGACAAGACCTTTATCGACGACGCTACCCGTTTCCGTGTTTTCAAATAACCGTTGAGAAAGCAAAACGCCCCCGCATCTCGGGGGCGTTTTTATTGCGGCATACAGTGTTGATGGCGATGGTTCATACCGCAATCTGCGGTCATAACGCGCTCTATCCACCGCTCAGGTGGGCAGCGTCACCAGCAGGGACGCCTCCCCCGACTCCACCTTCACCTCGCACCAGTCGCAGATCACCGCCACCACCGCCGGATTGAGCGGCGCATCGCCCCCTACCTGCACCACGGTGCAACCTGCACGCAGGGCACTCTCGATACCGGCCGGGGCATCCTCGAACACCAAGCAACGAGCGGGCGAGACGCCAAGCCGTTCAGCCCCCAGCAGATAGGGCTCGGGATCGGGTTTGCCATTGACCACCTCTTCGGCCCCCACCAGTACGTGGGGCAGCGGCAAACCGGCACAACTCAGGCGATGGCGGGCAACCCGCTCACTGGCGGAGGTCACGATGGCCCAAAGCTCTGGCGGCAAACAGTGCAGCAACTCGCCAGCCCCAGCGATGGCGTCTCCGCCGGTATGCAGCATCTCCAGCTCGTCGAGCCGCGCCGCTTCCAGCTCCACATCCAGCTGCGGGGCCAACGCCCGGATCACCTCACGTGAGCGCATACCGTGGCACATCGCCAGTACCGGCTCGGGGGCAAGCTGATGATGCTGACACCAGAGCCGCCACACCTTCTCCACATCGCCTATCGAGCAGACCAGGGTGCCATCCATATCGAGCAGCAGGGCGGATACCGACAGGGTGATCGTGTTCATGTCGGTAATCATGCCGATACTCCCGCCAGCTCAGGCTCAGCCCCCTGCTGCGCATCGGCAAAAGCCTGCTGCTGGGCGGCACGTTCATAACAGGCGAGCGCCTGTTCGGCGCTGCCTGCCCACACCTGCAGCGGGCCGACCACAAACCCCTGTTGCAACAGGCTGGCGAGCAGCTCCCCCGTCTCCGGGGCCGCCAACGGCTGAGCCAGCACCAGCTTGCCCTTGATCAAAAAAAGATAACGTTGAGTGGACATGATATGGCTCCTTGTTCCGGTTCAGAGGAGGACGATTCCCCCCTTGCCGAGCCATTAGAACAAGGCGATTAGATAATTTATAATCAATAAATCGCCACTTTGGATAACAAATTGGAATGAAATTCGACTTGAGGCAACTGCAGGCGTTTGTGACGCTGGCCGACACCGCCAACTACCGGGAAGCGGCCAGCCGCCTCTTTATCACCCAGCCGGCCCTCACCAAGCAGATCCAGGGGCTGGAGCAGACGCTGGGCTGCACCCTGTTCAAACGGGGCCGCCACGGCGCCGAGCTGACGGCGCTCGGCGCCCAGCTGCTCACTCAGGCAAGCGCACTGGTCAAACACGGCAGGGAGTTTGAACGTCACGCGCTGGCGGTGGCGAGTGGCGTGGCCGGTCGGCTCAAGATTGGGTTTGGCCTGTCGAGCTTTGCGCTTGCACCCTCGCTGGTCGCCCGCTTCAAGCAGCAGGTCCCGGACGTGATGGTCCATCTGCAGGATATGCCCTCCGCGATCCAGCAGGAGCAGCTGCTCTCCGGCCAGCTCCAGCTTGGCTTTATGCGCCGTCCCGAGCTGCCGCAGTTGCGCGAGCACAGGTTGCTGATCGACCGGCTGGTGCTGGCGGTGCCGACACGAATGACCGAACCAGACCCGGCCGCATTCGACGTCCAGCAGGCACTGACCAGTCAACCCCTGTTGCAGATGGTGGGCCACCGCTGCCCCGGGCTCAGCCAGCAGATCGCCGGTTTTCTCGGCGCCAATCGGCTGACCGGCATGGTCCAAGAGGCCGAAGATATCCAGACGCTGGTGGCGTTGGTTGCGGCGGGCATCGGCAACGCCATCCTGCCACGCAGCGTCAGCTTTATCGCAGGGCCCGATGTCACCCTCTATCCTCTCTCTGGTCCCAGCTCCGAGTGGGAGGTCAGCATGGTATGGAATCCGGACTTTGCCGACCCCATCCGGGATCACTTCGTCAGGCAGGTGATCGCCAGCCATCCCCTGCCGATGTCGGCCACGCCCGAGCGCTGAAACCAACGCTCGCTGGTAGCTAACATCGTGCCACGTCAAAACAGTGCTCCCCCATCAAGGGGGCGCATGCAGGACAAAAGCGGCAATGCGGCTCAACAGCTGGCGCAGTGGCTACGGTTTTTACCCGCCCCCTTGGCGCAATAAAGCGCCGCATCGGCCGCGGCCAGCAACGCCCCTTCTCCCTCCAGCAGTTGCTCAGCCGTGTAGGTGGCAATGCCAATGCTGGCGCTAAGCTGAATATTATTTGCCACCACGATGTCGAGATCGTTGATGGCCTGGCGGATCTCCTCTCCAATCCGCTGGGCCGCATCTCTATCAGTATTGCCGAGGATCAGGGCAAACTCGTCACCACCAAAACGGCAGGGCAGATCCGCCGGACGCTGGCAGAAGGATTGCAGAAGATGGCCCACCAGCTGGAGGGATCCATCCCCCATCTGATGACCAAGATGGTCATTGCACGCCTTGAAGTTATCCAGATCCAGCATGATGAGGGAGAGCGGGGTATGTTCACGCATGCTGCGCCGCCACTCGTTATGCAAAAAGCTGTTGAACAGCCGCCGATTGGCCAGTCCGGTCAAGGGATCATGTTGGGAGAGGCTGGCAACTTCCAGCTCCAGCAGCTTGCGCTCGGTGATATTGATATGGGCGATGGAAAAATACTCGGCGTCAAGTCCGGGTACCGGCGCGACTCGCATCATAAACCAGCGATGGGTGTCGGGGCTGTGGCAGGGGTATTCCAGATAGAACTTCTCCTGCTGATGACGGATAACCCGGAGGATCCCCTCCACGGCAGCCAATCCCGAGGGCTCGGATTCAGCGTCACAAGCCCCCATGTAATTGACCCCAATCCAGTTATATCCCTTGGGCATGCCGTTTTGCTCGGCAAACAGATCCCAGGCGAGATTGGTGTAATGGATCACGCCATCCCGATCTATCACCGATATCTGGTCTTCCAGCGAATCCAGCAGCGCAGCCAGATAATGAGCCCGCTCGGAGAAGTGACTTCGCGGCCTCTGTATATCATCCACCATGATGGCCATCCTGTGGCAAAAGTGGCATACCGCCATCTATTAACAATTAAGTTAGCAGATAGAGTAAAGCACCCCGTTCCCACTTAGCCAACTGAGACCAAATTTCACCATCGAACATCATCCGGCAAGGTTTCAGGCCAGTTTCCCTGTTCCGGATAACAAGAGCACATCATGATCATATGTATCTGATAAGTCACATTTAATGACCACACCACTGATTTTCACAGGGGATGCCATCTCCTTCCCCATCCATCTTGGTACCAGGGCAGTTTTGTAAAAACCAGGTTGCCTCCTCGCAGGAGGTCATCTGGGAGCAATGTTGCCGACCATCACACTGGCGAATAAAGGTCGTTGCCTGTGGCGTGCTGACCTCCTCCTGATTGAAAGAGGAGACCGGCAATGGCGCCATCGACTCGGCCGAGAAACGGGAATAGATGGAAAAGAGGCCGACGAGCACCAGCAGAGGGATCAATTTGCCACTCCAGCTGCTCTTGCGACGTCGATAGGGGTTACTCCGCTCTCTGGTAGAAGTGGGTCGTGGCGGCTGACTTGCCGCCCGAAACGATGGCGCCGCCGATGATGCGGCCGACGGCACGGCATCCGCCAACGTGAGCGGGCGATCGGGGAAAAAGACCTGTAACGCCCTCGGTTTGCCATCCTGGCCACTGCCGATCAGATAGGTGACACGCTCCCCCGGCTCTGGCACGCGGCCATCTGATTGCAGCGCCGTAACATGCACAAACAGCCCTGCACCGCGTGATCCATTGATTGTCTGCTCGGCGCCATTTTGCTCCGGCGTAATAAATCCAAAGCCGCGCGCCTCGTTCCAGCTCGCGATCCGTCCCTGATAACGCATCTGTCCATCCTTGTTGTTATCCATGTAGCACTATATTGCCCGACAATCATGTTGCCCAAAAGCGCTGCGGCCCGACAGGGGGCCGCAGAGTCAATCTCAACACGGTGATCGGGCGCAGCCTGCGTTAAGGATCAAGCCAGCTGGGACACCTTGATGATCTCGGCGATGCGACCCAGCATCCGCAGCGAGGTGTGATGCTCGGTGGCATCTGCGGCGGCGCAGGCATCCTCCAGAATGGTGATGGCGTAGTCGCGATCGTGACCATCCCGCGCTGCCGCCTGAATGGCCCAGCTGGTGCTCACCCCGCACAGATAGAGGTGGTCGATGTGATTGGCCCGCAGCGCAGGCTCCAGCGCCGTGCCATAGAAGGGACTGACCCTCGGCTTGGTCAGCACCAGATCGCCGGGCTGCACATCCAGATCAGGATGAAAGTCGGTGCCGCTGTCAGCCAAAGAGAGCGCCCCCAACTGGTGAGCGCGACCAAACATGGGAGACCCCTTGGGTTGCAGCTGATAGCCGCCGTCAAAGCCCACCTTGATCAGCACTACCAGCCAGCCGTTGGCGCGGGCATGGGCCAGCGCCTGATTGGCATGCGCAATGGCATTCTGCTCCAGCACATGGGCTGCGGAGGCGGCAATGCGCCCGTCGGGGTGGGCAATATCGTTGATAAAATCGATCACCAGCAGTGCCTTGTTCATCACCTTTGCTCCTTCGCGCATTCAGCCCGTGCTATCTGGTTTCTACCTGTCAAACCAGCCCCAGTGCATAGCGCAGCGCCATCTCCTTTAAGGGGCCAGCTTTATCCGCCAGATTGAGTGCCAGATTGCGGGCCAGCTTGAGGGGGCCAATCTCGTTGCTGAACACCCCGTAGAAGAGATCCATCCCCGACTGCATCAGCAGGTTGTCGGGACGGCGCCGCTGCTCGTAACGCTCGGCCAACGCCAGTTGATGCCAGTCGGCGCCAGCTCCTTGCAGCAGATCAGTCCAGCAGGCCACATCCTTGAAGCCAAGGTTGACCCCCTGCCCCGCCAGCGGGTTGATGGTGTGGGCAGCATCGCCAAGCAACACCACCCGACCGGCGTGATAGTCGTTGGCGTGGCGGCGCACCAGCGGGAAGCTCCCCTTGCCGCTGACGGTAAATCCGCCGAGCCGGCTTGGGAAGTGGCGGCGCACTTCGGCTGCAAGCCCTTCGTTGCTCATGGCCGCCAGCGCGCGGATACGGGCCGGGCTGTCATACCACACCAGAGAGCCGTGCTGGCCTGGTAGTGGCAGGAAGGCGCGCGGGCCGCTCGGGGTGAACTGCTGCCAGGTGATATCTTCCTGCGCAAAGTCGGTGTCGATATTGATCAGCATGCAGTGCTGGCGGTACTCGAAGCGCGATACGCCGATACCAGCCAGCTTGCGGGTGTGGGATTCGGCACCGTCGCAAGCCAGCACCCAACGTGCGGCCAGCTCGGTGCTGTCGTCCAGAGTCAGCACAGCTTCATCCGCACTCTGGCGCAGGCTGGTCACCGCCGCCGGGGTGTGGGTCTGGATGGTGGGAAAATCCTCCATCCGTTTGAGCAGGGCGAGCTGCACCAACCGGTTTTCGATGATGTAGCCGAGCTGGGGCAGACCGAGATCGGCGGCATTGAAGCGGGTGGCAAATCCGTCCAGCTCCCAGGTCTCCAGCCGGCGGTAGGGGCAGAGCCGCATCTGTTGCAGATGGTGCCAGGCACCGGCCTGCTCCAGCAGCGCCACCGAGGCCTGACTGATGGCGGAGACCCGCAGATCCAGCGGCTGCTCCGGCGCGTAATGCTCCGGCAGTTGGGTCTCGATGACCCGCACCGAGAGGCCCTGAGCCGCCAGCAGACAGGCGGTGGCGGCGCCCACCATGCCGGCGCCGACGATGGCGATATCACACTGTTCCATACATTTATTCCTGAAAGGGTGCGTCCGGCGACAACGCCCGGACGTGAACCGGATGGCTGCATGATAGCGCAAGGGCGGCTGATAAACAGTGAGACAAACGGGGAATTGCTGCGTCAAATCAAGGAGAAAGCTTATTGAGCTTGCTGGCAACAGGTATCGGGTGAGCACCATTGCCAGCTGGATATTAGCTAGGCAGTATCCAGATTGCGGAGTAAAATGCGCGGTCCTTTGACCATGCCGATTTCAAAACAAGTCAAGAGAAGCAATGAGCAAGAAACTTCACATTAAAACCTGGGGTTGCCAGATGAACGAGTATGACTCGTCCAAAATGGCCGACCTGTTGGATGCCAGCAATGGCTACACCCTTACCGAAGAGCCCGAAGAGGCAGATGTCTTGCTGCTCAATACCTGCTCCATCCGCGAAAAGGCGCAGGAGAAGGTGTTCCACCAGCTGGGACGCTGGAAAAAGCTCAAGGCCAAAAAGCCCGGTCTGGTGATCGGCGTGGGTGGCTGCGTTGCCTCTCAGGAGGGCGATGCGATTCGCCAACGCGCTCCCTATGTGGATATCGTGTTCGGCCCGCAGACCCTGCATCGCCTGCCCGCCATGATCAAGGAAGTGCAAGAGGGCCATGGTGCCCAGGTTGATATCGCCTTCCCCGAGATCGAAAAATTCGACAGCCTGCCCGAACCGCGCGCCGAAGGGGCCACCGCGTTCGTCTCCATCATGGAAGGCTGCTCCAAATACTGTACTTACTGCGTGGTGCCCTACACCCGCGGTGAAGAGGTGAGCCGTCCGCTGGACGACGTGCTCTACGAAATCGCCCAGCTCGCCCAGCAGGGCGTGCGCGAAGTGAACCTGCTCGGCCAGAACGTCAACGCCTACCGCGGCCCGACCTTTGATGGCGGCATCTGCACCTTCGCCGAGTTGCTGCGTCTGGTGGCCGCCATCGACGGTATCGATCGCATTCGCTACACCACCAGCCACCCGATCGAGTTCACCGACGACATCATCGAAGTCTACAAAGACACCCCTGAAGTGGTCAGCTTCCTGCACCTGCCGGTGCAGAGCGGCTCCGACCGTATTCTGACCATGATGAAGCGCCCGCACACCATCCTGGAGTACAAATCCAAGATCCGTCGCCTGCGTGCCGCCCGTCCCGACATCACCATCAGCTCCGACTTCATCGTTGGCTTCCCGAATGAGACGGACGAAGACTTTGAAGCGACCATGAAGCTGATCGAGGATGTGGGTTTCGACATGAGCTTCAGCTTCATCTTCAGCCCGCGCCCGGGCACCCCGGCCGCCGACATGCCCGACGATGTCGACATGGAAGTGAAGAAAGCCCGTCTGGCCCGCCTGCAGCACGTCATCAACAACCAGGCGATGCAGATTGGCCGTGCCATGCTGGGCACCACCCAGCGCATCCTGGTGGAAGGGCCCTCCAAGCTCGACCCGATGCAGCTGTGTGGTCGCACCGAGAACAACCGAGTGGTCAACTTCGAAGGCCAGCACACCCTGATCGGCGGCTTTGCCGACGTGGAGATCACCGAGGTGCGTCCCAACTCCCTGCGCGGCAAGTTCATCCGCGGCGAGAGCGAGATGAACCTGCGGATCGCCACCGCACCGAGCGAAATCCTGGCCCGTCGCCCGGATAACGTACCGGACGAGCTGGGCGTTGCCGCCTTCACTCCCCATTAATCCCCTCCTCCCCATTCGCCCGGCGGATGGGGAGCGCCTTGAGACGAGGATATTTTGAGCCGACACATCTCGACCCTGAATCTGCATCTGGAGCCCGCCGACAACCAGCGCCTTGCCAGCCTGTGCGGCCCCTTCGATGACAACATCAAGCAGCTGGAGCGCCGCCTCGGCGTCGAGATCAGCTACCGTGACAGCCACTTCCAGTTGGTGGGCAAACCGGCCCAGCTGGATGCCACCGCCGTCATCCTCAAGCACCTCTATGTGGAAACCCAGCCCCTCAAGGGTGGCAAGGTGACCGACATCACCCCCGACATGGTCCATCTGGCCATTCAGGAGTCGCGGGTGCTGGAGCAGGATGACGAACCGGCGCCGAGCATCCCCTATGGCAAGGAGGTGACGGTCAAGACCAAGCGCGGTCTCATCAAACCACGCAGCCCCAATCAGGCCCAATACATCGCCAATATCGTGCGCCACGACATCTGCTTCGGCATCGGCCCGGCCGGTACCGGCAAGACCTATCTGGCGGTCGCGGCAGCCGTGGATGCCCTGGAGCGTCAGGAAATTCGCCGCATTTTGCTGACCCGTCCGGCGGTGGAAGCGGGGGAGAAGCTGGGCTTCCTGCCCGGCGATCTCTCCCAGAAGGTGGATCCTTACCTGCGCCCCCTCTACGACGCCCTGTTCGAGATGCTGGGCTTTGAGCGGGTCGAGAAGCTGATGGAGCGCAACATCATCGAGGTGGCGCCGCTCGCCTATATGCGCGGAAGAACCCTCAATGACGCCTTTATCATTCTCGATGAGGCCCAGAACACCACCACCGAGCAGATGAAGATGTTCCTCACCCGGATCGGCTTCAACTCCAAGGCAGTGGTCACCGGTGACATCACCCAGGTAGACCTGCCGCGCAACGCCAAATCCGGCCTGCGCCACGCGCTGGAAGTGCTGCCAGGGGTCGATGGTCTGTCGTTCAACTTCTTCGAGTCCAAAGACGTGGTGCGCCACCCGGTGGTGGCCCGCATCGTGCAGGCCTATGAGGCATTCGACGCCAAGCAGGCAGCCGAGAAGGTGGCCGGCCAAGCAAACACCAGCAAAGAGAGCGAGCAATGAGCGTAACCCTGGATCTGCAACTGGCCAGTGCCAGCACCGACGGCCTGCCCACCGAAGCCCAGTTGCAAGGCTGGCTCGACGGCACCATTCTCGGCTTCCAACAGGAGGCAGAAGTGACGGTGCGTATCGTCGACGAGGCGGAGAGCAACGAGCTCAATCTCACCTATCGCGGCAAGGACAAGCCCACCAACGTGCTCTCCTTCCCGTTCGAGGCGCCACCCGGTCTGGAGCTGCCGCTGCTCGGCGATCTGGTGATCTGCCGTCAGGTGGTAGAGCGCGAGGCCGAGGAGCAGGGCAAGCCCTTGATGGCCCACTGGGCCCACATGGTTGTGCACGGCAGTCTGCATCTGCTAGGTTATGACCATATCGAGGATGAGGAAGCCGAAGAGATGGAAGCGCTTGAGCGCGACATCATGCAGGAGCTCGGTTTTGCCGATCCTTATCTGAACGACGAAGAGTAAAAGGCCGGACGGTCATCGTCTTGAAACAGCAGATGACCATCCTTATATAACCCGAACTATTTCAAGTGTGTTCATACGAGTAACCAAGAGAGAAAATGACCGACGATCACCCTAGTACCGGCTCGCCGAAGAAAACCTGGCTCGACAAACTCAGCCAACTCTTCCAGGGCGAGCCAAAAGACCGCAATGATTTGGTAGACGTGATAGCCGATGCCGAAGAGCGCGACCTCATCGATCAGGACACCAAGGACATGATCGAGGGGGTGCTGGAGATCGCCGATCTTCGCGTGCGCGATATCATGATCCCCCGCTCCCAGATGGTGACCATCGAGAAGTCCCAGCCGGTGGATGCAATACTGCCGGTGATCATCGAGTCCGGCCACTCCCGCTTCCCGGTGATCAACGAGGACAAGGATCATGTGGAGGGCATTCTGCTCGCCAAGGATCTGCTCCCCTTCGGGTTTGGCGGCCATCACGCCAGCGAGCCGCTGCAGCTCGAGAAAATCTTGCGCCCCACGGTGATCGTGCCGGAAAGCAAACGGGTTGACCGTCTGCTCAAGGAGTTCCGTGAAGAGCGCTACCACATGGCCATCGTGGTCGACGAATTTGGTGGCGTCTCCGGTCTGGTGACCATCGAAGACATACTGGAACTGATCGTTGGCGAGATCGACGACGAGTTTGACGACATCGAGGATGAGCCGGACGAAATCCGCCGCCTCAGCAAGCGGGTCTTCTCCATCAGTGCCCTGACCGAGATCGAGGATTTCAACGACTTCTTCGGCACCAAATTCAGCGATGAAGAGGTGGATACGGTAGGCGGTCTGGTGATGCACGCCTTCAGCCACCTGCCCAAGAAGGGCGAGGAGATCGAGCTGGATGGCTACCTGTTCAAGGTGATGCATGCCGACCGGCGCCGTCTGCAGCAGCTGCAGGTGAAGATCCCCGAGCACCACGCGGCGGCGCAATCCGAGCCGCAATAGGCAGATCCGCTCGATGTGTGAAACAACGCCCCGACCTCGGGGCGTTGTGCTCTCTGCCACCGGCATCGAGGCTCGCCGTTGCCCCGCTTACAGGTTAAGATACCGGCCATTCGACCCCAGTTTCACACCAAGACGAGCACCATCGCCCGTGAGATTATCCCCTGTTACTTCCAAAATTCTGTTAAGCCTCAGTGCATTGGCCTCTGGTGCCATCGCCGTGCTGGCCTTCTCCCCCTTCGGCTACTGGCCGCTGGTGATCCCTTCCCTGCTCGGCCTCTACGCCCTGCTGGACAAAGCCACGCCGAAACAGGCCGCCTGGCGCGGTTTTGGCTACGCCATGGGACTCTTTTTGCCGGGGCTGTGGTGGATCCACGTCAGCATGACCGAGTTTGGCGGTATCCCGCTGCCGGTCGCCTTCGTGCTGCTGGCCGGGCTCTCCGCCTATCTGGCCCTCTACCCGACGCTCGCCTGCTGGGTCTTTGCCCGCTTCTTTGGCGGCCGTCACTGGAGCCGCTGGCTGCTCGCCTTCCCGGCCCTGTGGTTGGTGGCTGACTGGCTACGTGGCTGGGTGATGACTGGCTTTCCCTGGCTCTGGTTTGGTTACAGCCAGATCGACGGCCCCCTCAAGGGCTTTGCCCCCATTCTCGGGGTGCAGGGCATCACCCTCGCCCTGTTGCTGTCCACCTCCGCTATCTGGCTGGTGTGGAAATCCCGCTCCCCGCTCTGGCTGGCGGTGCCTGCCCTGCTGGTGGCAGGTGCTCACGGTCTGATGCAGCTCAACTGGGTGACCCGTGGCGAGCCGGTCAAGGTGGCACTGGTGCAGGGCAATATCGCCCAGTCCCTCAAGTGGGATCCAGAGGCGCTGGCCCCCACGGTGCGCACCTATCAGGACTTGAGCCGCGAGAATCAGGATGCCGACATCATCATCTGGCCAGAATCGGCGATCCCGGCCATCGAGAAGGCGATGGGTCCCTATCTGGAGAATCTGGACAAGGCGATGAAGGTGAACGATACCGGCCTGCTGGCGGGGATCATTCACTACGACGAGCAGCAACAGCGCTTCTACAATACCGTGCTCGGCATGGGGGTGCAGGATGCGGATGGAAAGGAGTCCTACTTCTACAACCACTCCAACCGCTACAACAAATACCACCTGCTGCCCATCGGCGAGTTCGTGCCGTTTGAAGATCTGCTGCGCCCCATCGCCCCCTTCTTCAACCTGCCGATGTCCTCCTTCAGCCGGGGTGACGAAGTGCAGCCCAACCTGATCGCCAAAGGGCTCAAGTTTGCCGCCGCCATCTGCTACGAGATCATCTTCCCGGAGGAGGTGCGCCGCAACGTCAATGCCGATACCGACTTCCTGCTGACCGTCTCCAACGATGCCTGGTTCGGTACCAGCATCGGCCCCTGGCAGCATATGGAGATCGCCCGGATGCGCGCGCTGGAGCTGGCTCGTCCGCTGCTGCGCGACACCAACACCGGCATCACTATCGTTACCGAGATCGACGGCAGCATCATCGGCCAGATCCCGCAGTTTGAAGCGGGCGTGCTGCGCAGCGAGGTGCGTCCCGCCCACGGCGAGACCCCCTACATGCGCTTTGGCAGCTGGCCCCTCTACGGCCTGACCGTGCTGCTGCTGGGTCTGGCGCTGGCGCTGCGTCCCAAGGCTCACCCCTGGGCCCGCGAGCTGTAATGGCCACCCCCAACCCCCGATAAACAACGAGGCGCCCACAGGCGCCTCGTTTTTTTACGACAACTTATCACGCATCTTTTTGCAGGCAGCAGATCACATAGCCGTAACTGCCAAGATATTGGCGGTGGATGGCTACTTCCCGGCTCAAATCCTGCCAGGCGGCACTCTCCCCCAGTTCGTCACGATAGCGCACCAGATTGACCTCGATAGGGTCCAGATAGTTGTTCCAGGCGCTCATCGGCAAGGGAGTGTGTGACAGGCAGCGGTAGCCTGCCGCTTGTATCGTCTCAAGCAGGCCCGCCAGCGTCTGCATGGCGGGATAATCCTGCTGCCAGAATGCCAATGCCTCCTCGGGCGGGTTATCGGTCAGCCAGACCGCATCACTCAGCACGATGCAAGCCTGTGGGCTCGCGAGCAGCGGGCGCCACGCCTTCAGTGCATTGGCAACCCCCATCACGTAAGCGCTCCCCTCTGCCCAGATGAGGTCGGCTGGGGCCAGATCGTCCGGCAGTGCCGCCATGTTGGCGCAGAGGGTGGAGACATGCTCAAAGCCTGCTGCACGGGCGGAGTGCGCCACGGCGGCCAGTGCCTCCTCTTCCAGATCGATGGCTACGATAGTGGCATCGGTCACCTGAGCCAGCGCCATGGTCGAGGCACCGCGCCCGCAGCCCATGTCGAGGATCCGGCGCGGCCGGATGGGCAAGGCTGCAAACTGCTGCTGGGTGAAGGCGCGATCCCCCGGCCCCCAGTAACTCATTCCATCCAGCAGCTGGATAAAGTCCTTGATGTAACGCTCATGTTCATTCATGTCTTTGCTCAACCATTGCAAGTGGTAGCGATCTTTCTCGCTAAAACCCTGTTTCATCACCCACGCGAAGTAGGCCTCCGGTGCCTCGCGCTGCAGTTGCAGCTGCCAGGCCTTGAATTCCTCACCGGAGCGCGGGCGCAGCCCTGCCAGATCCGCCAACAGATCCCGGGCGCGCTGCATCCGCGCCAGCTCCTCATCCAGCTCCCTGACCCGGGCCTGCAATGCCGCTTGATCTATCTCGCCAGCCAGACAGGCGAGGCACTGCTTGAGGCTGAGACCACCCGCCTGCAGGGCCTGAACCATCTGCAGTCGCTGCAGATCCCCCTCGTCATAGTGGCGATAGCCGTTGGCGGCCCGGGTACCGGCAATCACCCCCAGCTTCTCGTAATAGAGCAGGGTGGAGCGGGCGAGACAGCAGCGGCGGGCCAGTTCGGATATTTTCATGGCAATCACTCACGGTGCGGGCCCTCAGGTGACCCGATAGAGACGAGCTTAAACTGTGAGGCTATAGACAGGTCAACGCCCTTTTCCAGAGATCCGCCAACAAAAACGGCCACCCGAGGGTGGCCGTTGTCAGCGATAGGGCTGCGATGCTCTTGACTCAGAGACCGGCCGCTTCCAGATGCTCCACCAGCAGCTGCACGCTGCGGTTGCCGCGCCACTCGTTGACGTCAAGCCGGTAGACAAGCCGCACCCGCTTGACCGAGGCATCGGGCCAGCGCTTGAGATCGACGCCAAAGGCGATGGCATCCACCGCGTGACCGGAATCGGTTGTCAGCATCATCTTGAGGTGCTTCTCCCCCACCAGCCGCTGCTGCACCAGCACGAATTCGCCGTCAAACAGTGGCTCGGGGAAGGCCTGACCCCAGGGGCCGGAGGCGCGAATCAGCTCCGCCAGCTCGAGGTTGAGCTCGTCTGGCAACAACTCGCCATCGGTGAGCAACACCCCGGTCAAAAGCTCCGGTGTCACCAGCTCACTGATGACCGCCTCAAAGGCCCGACCGAACGCCTCAATGTTGGCCTTGGGCAGGGTCAACCCCGCCGCCATGGCGTGGCCGCCAAACTTGCCCATCAGGCCCGGATGGCGGGTATCGAGCAGTTCCAGCGCATCGCGCAGGTGCACGCCGGGGATGGAGCGGCCGGAGCCCTTGAGCTCGGTCTCGCTGCTCTCGGCAAACGCGATGACCGGGCGGTAGTACTTCTCCTTCACCTTGGAAGCCACCAGCCCCACCACCCCCTGATGCCACTCGTTGCGGTGCAGCACTATGCCCGACGGCACCTCGCCATCGCGAAAACGGATCTGCTCCAGAGTGGCGAGGGCCTCCTGCTGCATCCCCTGCTCGATCTCCTTGCGCTCCTGATTGAGGCTGTCCATCTCGGCCGCAAGCTGGCGCGCCAGATTGAGATCATCGCAGAGCAGACAGGCGACCCCGAGGGACATGTCATCGAGGCGCCCTACCGCATTGAGGCGTGGCCCCAGCGCAAAACCGAGGTCGGCGGCGGTGAGGCGGCGACCATCGCGGCCCGACACATCCACCAGCGCCTGAATGCCGGGGCGACAACGGCCGGCCCGGATCCGCTGCAACCCCTGATGGACCAGAATGCGGTTGTTGCCATCGAGCGCCACCACGTCGGCGACCGTGCCGAGGGCCACCAGATCGAGGTAATCCGCCACATTGGGGGCTCGCAACCCTTGCCGTTCGTACCAGCCAAGCTGACGCAGATGGGTGTTGAGGGCCGCCATCAGGTAGAAGGCCACCCCAACCCCGGCCAGCGACTTGGAGGGGAAATCGCAACCGCGCTGGTTCGGGTTGACGATGGCATTGGCGTCAGGCAGCTCCTGACCCGGCAAATGATGATCGGTAACCAGTACCTGCATGCCGGCCGCCTTGGCTGCCGCCACCCCAGCGATGCTGGAGATGCCGTTATCCACCGTGATGAGGAACTCGGCGCCACGGGCCACCGCCAGCTCGACAATTTCGGGGGTGAGGCCGTAGCCAAACTCGAAGCGGTTGGGCACCAGAAAATCGATGTGGCGACCGCCCATGGCGCGCAGGGCCAGCACACACAGGGCCGAGCTGGTGGCACCATCGCAGTCGAAGTCGCCGACGATAAGGATCCGTTTCTGGGCAGTCAGGGCCTCCGCCAGCAGCGGCACCGCCTGCTCCATCCCATAGAGGCGCTGGGGCGGCAACAGCTGGCTGGCGCTGCGCTCCAGCAGGGCGGGGTCCTCTACGCCACGGCTGGCGAAGATTTGGCGAAGCAGGGGATGCAGGGTGGCAGGCAGATGGGAATCATCAACTCGCGGACGACGACGGATTTGCAGGGACATCAATATGATCCAGTATCTTGAGCAGCTGTTCGGGGCTGATACCCGCGCACCAGATCCCCGTCAGAGGAGACCCAGGCCGGCAGTACCTTGACCCCCAACCATTGGCTCAGGCCAATATTTTGGATAAGGGTCTCACTACATGCCGTTTGAGGCAAATAGGCTTTTAACGGATCATTTTGCAGCAGGGGATCGCTGCACCAGTCGGCGGCCCGTTCGGCGTGATCAATCACCGGATAGAGTGCCACGCTCACCCCGGATGCCTGCAGGTGTTGCAAGGTGCCGGAGAGCTGACGGCGCTTTGCGTCCTGCTCGCCGAGAAACAGCGCAACCCGGTGACGCTCATCCCGGGCCTTGAGCACGACGGGGGCATGGGCCACCTGTGCCAAGCCAAGTCGGCGCTGCTCGCGCATACCCGAGATGGTCAGGTTCTTCATGTCACGGGTCATATCCAGCATGACCCCCTGCACCACATAATCCCCTTTGGCATCGCTGTAGAGCACCCCCTGCGAGGTGCCCAGCATATACAACCCCGCGATCGGGGTCGGTTCAACCAAATAGACGGGGACCCCCAGCCGGGCTGTGATGGTCTGTTTCAAGGCTTGGGTATCCATCCCCGCTCTGGCAGCAAATGTGCACAAAAGCATCATTCCCAGTAGTAAATACTTCACTTGTTTACTCACGTGGTATGAATGAATCGACCCAGCAAACTACAGCAGCACAGCTCATCATTCAACCAGCTACTTACCAAAAAATTAATATCACTTTGTACCAAAAAAATGGTTCCCCCCGATTGCCAAGGACTCATAACGCCCGCAAGCTAGTCAGGACGACAGGAACAACGCGGCTTAGCCTCTGTTTTTCCTGACAAGAGTTCGCCCTTTGGCAAGGGTAATCAACGCGCTATCTTGTTTAATTTCGGAGGAAATAATGAGTCTGATTCAAGAGTTCAAAGCCTTTGCCGCTCGCGGCAACGTCATCGATATGGCGGTCGGTATCATCATTGGTGCCGCCTTCGGCAAAATTGTCTCCTCTTTTGTCGGTGACGTGATCATGCCGCCCATCGGCCTGATCCTGGGCGGCGTGGACTTCAGCGACCTGGCGGTCACCCTGAAGGCCGCAGAAGGTGCAACACCCGCCGTGGTCATCGCCTATGGCAAGTTCATCCAGACCATCATCGACTTTCTGATCATCTCCTTCGCCATCTTCATGGGACTGAAGGCCATCAACACCCTGAAGAAGAAGCAGGAAGAAGAAGCCGCCGCCCCGGCAGGCCCGACCAAGGATCAGGAGCTGCTGACCGAGATCCGTGATCTGCTGAAATCCCAGCAAGGGAAATAAGCGCCATCTCCTGTCGTGTAGAGATAAAAAAACCGCCTGCTGGCGGTTTTTTGTTTTTGGGAGGCCAGCCACTCAAGCTCTGGGGTGGTGCTCCCCGTGCAGCGCCTTGAGTCGCTCGTTGGCCACATGGGTGTAGATCTGAGTAGTGGAGAGATCCGCATGGCCCAGCAGCATCTGTACCACCCGCAGATCGGCGCCGTGGTTGAGCAGATGGGTGGCGAAGGCGTGGCGCAAGGTATGGGGGGATAGCTCGCCGTTAATCCCGGCCCGCAGGGCATAGAGCTTGATGCGATGCCAGAAGGTCTGGCGGGTCATCATACGGGCCTGCTTGGAGGGAAATACCACATCCGAGCTGGAGCCCCCCAGCAGCAGGGTGCGGGCCTCCCGGTAGTAACGCTCCAGCCAGTGCATCGCCTCCTCGCCCATCGGCACCAGCCGCTCCTTGTTACCCTTGCCCACTACGCGCACCAAGCCCTGACGCAAACTGACATGCTCGGCGGTGAGCCCCACCAGCTCGGAAACCCGCAAGCCGGTGGCGTAGAGCAGCTCCAGCATCGCCTTGTCCCGCAACTCCAGCGGGTCATCCACCAGCGGCGCACTCAAGAGTGCCTCCACCTCCGTTTCGCTTAAATCGGAGGGGAGTTTTTTCGGCAGCTTGGGCCCCTCCAGCAGCACGGTCGGATCGTCGATGCGCAGCTTCTCACGGTTGAGATACTGGTAAAAACGGCGCAGGGCCGACAGGAAGCGGGCGGTGCTGCTCGCCGCAAACTGGTGATCGACCCGCCAGGCGAGGTAGTGCTGGATCTCGTCCATCCCCGCCAGCAGCAGCGAGCTCCCCTGCTCGTCGAGCCAGATGGAGAACTTCTCCAGATCGCTGCGATAGGAACTGACCGTGTTGTCAGACAATCCCCGCTCCAGCCAGAGGGCGTCGAGGAAGGGTTCAATCAGGGGATGGGGGGCGGGTTTGCTCATGGTGCGCTGCAATCAGGGGATCGATGGCCCATTGTAACGCGCCAACTCCTTGGAAAGACAAGGCACTTTCATTGGAAAGATAAGGCACGTTTGCCACGCCCCTTGCCGGGCGGTGAAGGTCGAATGGCAATCTGCTAGACTGGCGCCCTCCCCTTACGTTACCCATCGTGTTGCCAACATGGCGCAGCCCACACGAGCATGCGAGAACGCGCCAAAAGCAAGCGAGAAAGCGCCAACAGAGAGTAGAGCGATGAAGATTGGTCTGTTTTACGGTTCCACCACCTGCTACACCGAGATGGCTGCCGAGAAGATCCGCGCCCTCATCGGCCCCGAGCTGGTGGATATTCACAATATCAAGGATGTCTCCCTACGCCTGATGGAGGATTACGAGATCCTGATCCTCGGCATCTCCACCTGGGATTTCGGCGAGCTGCAGGAGGACTGGGAGTCCCGTTGGGAAGATATCGTTGATCTCCATCTGGAGGGACGCATCGTGGCCCTGTTTGGCCTCGGCGATCAGCTCGGTTATGGCGAATGGTTCCAGGACGCCCTCGGCATGCTGCACGATCAGCTGGTGCCAAAAGGGGTCAAGCTGGTGGGCTACTGGCCCAACGAAGGGTATGAGTTCGATGCCTCCAAGGCACTGATCGACGATGGCCGTCACTTCGTCGGGCTGGCCCTCGATGATGCCAACCAATATGACCAGACCGATCCGCGCATCGAGCAGTGGGTCGAGCAGATCCTGAGCGAAATTCACGCCCTGCTCTGATCTTTCCCACGTTTTGGCAAAACGACCCTGAGCGCCTGGCCCTGGCCCTGGCCCTGGCCGCCGGGCGCAGTTATCGCACCGATTTTCTCAATCGGTATCATCGCATGACGCTATAGCGACTTTTTTGTGCTGGTCTGCAACAATGGACTCGACATCCCATAACAATCAGAGCCGGATGTCGGAAGCAAACGGACAGACCAGAAAAGGATATTCTATGACCCCATTCTCCCTGTTGGCCCCCGCCATTGCCCGTGACGTGCTCGATCACGCACTGGCGCTGGGTGCCGATTTCGCCGAGCTGTTTGTGGAGCGCAAGCGCCGCAGCCAGCTCAGCCTGCTCTCCAGCCAGATAGAGAACATCAGCGGTGGCCTCGATTTCGGCATCGGCGTGCGCCTCTGTTACGGCCACAAGGTGCTCTACGGCTACACCAACCAAGCCAGCCGCGACGAACTGCTGCGCATCGTCACCCTGCTGGCGGCCAAAGACCGCCGCGACCCCGTGGTGACCGCCACCGCCTTCGATTTCACCCGCCTGAGCGATCGCAACCCGGTCGCGCTGCCCCTGTCGGCAGACAAGCTGCTGGAGCAGAAGATCGCCTATCTGCACGCCATGGATGCGGCGGCCCGTGCTGAGAGCGACAAGGTGAGCCAGTTCTCCGGCAACGTGCTGGGCTGGGAGCAGGAGGTGGAGATCTTCAACAGCGAAGGGGTGCAAGTGGCCGATCGCCGCCACTACAACCGCATCATGGCCCAGACTATCGCCATGGAAGGGAGCGAGCAGAGCGTCGGTTACGAGGCCCCCGGCGCCCTGATGGGGTGGGAGCATGCCGATCGCATCGATCCGCGCGATCTGGCGCTCACCGCCACCCGTCAGGCACTGGTGAAGCTGGGCGCGGCTCCCTGTCCGAGCGGCACCCTGCCGGTCATCATGGAGAACGGCTTTGGCGGCGTCATCTTCCACGAGGCGTGCGGCCACCTGCTGGAGACCACCTCGGTAGCCAAAAAGGCGTCGGTGTTCCACGACAAGATGGGCCAGCTCATCGCCAATCCGGTGGTCAATGCGGTGGATGAAGGCTTGCAGAGCAACGCCTGGGGCTCCATCAACGTCGATGACGAGGGGATGGCGACCCAGCATACCCAGCTCATCAAGGACGGCGTACTGACCGGTTTTCTGGTGGACAGAATGGGGGCCCTCAAGACGGGCTACGCCCGCACCGGCTCCGGGCGGCGCGAATCCTACAAGTACGCCCCCACCTCGCGCATGCGCAACACCTATATCGAACCGGGCAACCATAGCCTCGATGATATGCTGGCCACCGTCGAGCATGGCATCTACGCCAAGAAGATGGGGGGCGGCTCGGTACAGCCCGGCACCGGTGAATTCAACTTCAATGTGCAGGAGGCCTACCTCATCGAGCACGGCAAAATCACCAAGCCGCTCAAGTCAGCCACCCTGATCGGCACCGGCCCGCAGGTGCTGAAAGAGATCTCCATGGTGGGCCGCAATCTGGCGCTGGCCGCCGGTATGTGTGGCTCGGTCTCGGGCTCGGTGCCCACCTCGGTGGGCCAGCCGGCCCTCAAAGTGGACAACATTCTGGTGGGAGGGAACGCCTGATGAGCCAACTCGACATGAACCAACTGCTCACCCGCCTGCTGGATAAAGTGGCCGACCTTGGTGCCGAGGCAGACATCATCGCCAATCAGGAGAAGGCCTTCTCCCTCAAGGCAGACAAGGGCGAGCTGGGTGAATACAAGGTCACCAGCAGCCAGCAACTCGGTATTCGCCTGATAAAAGAGGGTCGGGTCGGCATCGCCTACTCGGAATCCCTCGATGAGCTGGCGCTGGATACCATGCTGCAGGATGCGCTCGATGCCAGCCGCTTTGCCAAGGTTGACCCGGATCAGCGCATCTCGGTGGCCAATAGCCGGATCACCACAGATTGCGCCGAGATCAACCAGCCCGATACCACGCCGGTTGAGGAGAAGATCGCTCTGGCCCTGCGCCTGGAATCTGACATGCTGGCCATGCCCGATGTGAGCGGCGCTCCCTACAACAGCTTCTTCGAAGGGGAGAGCCAGCTCTGGCTCGCCAACAGTCAGGGCACCCTCTGCCAGCACGGCGAGTTCAGCGTCGGCTGCTACACCTCGGCGCTGGTGGAACGGGATGGCCGCCAGTCGATGCACTCGCAGGGCCAGTATGGCCGTCGCTTCGACGAGCTGGATAGCCAGGCCCTGATCGAGCAGATCTACGCCATCGCCGATGGACTACTGCCCGGTGAAGCGGTGCCGAGCGGTCGCTACAGCGTCATCTTTAGCACCAACTGCTTCGCCAGCCTGTTTGGCTGCTTTCAGGGTGTGCTGTCGGGCAAGTGGGCCCAACAAGGGATCAACCCCTGGCGCAGCAAGGTCGGCCAGAGCGTGGCGTCACGCTGGCTTACTCTGGAAAGCCGGGTCTATATGCCGGGCGGCATGAACATCAAGGCGTTTGATGGCGAGGGGGCGGCCAGCTCGGATCTGCTGCTGATTGGCGAAGGGGAGCTGAAGACCCTGCTCCATAACAGCGCCACCGCCCGCCACTTTGGTGTGGCCAGCAACGGCTCGGCCGCCCGCGGTGCCCGCAGCGCCCTCGATGTGACCGCTCGCCACCTAGTGTTTGGCGCGGGCCCTCACTGCGAAGGGGAAGTGCAGAGCGGCGACTATCTGGAGCTGGTCAAGCTGGATGGCCTGCATTCGGGTGCCGATGCGGTGAGCGGCGACTTCTCCTTTGGCGCGTCGGGCTTCCTCTGCCGCGATGGGGTGCGACTGCAGCCGGTGCGCGGCATCACGGTAGCAGGCAACTTCTACCGCCTGCTGGGCGAGCTGGAAGCGGTCGGTGATACCCTGCACCACAACGACAGCAAGGGCTTCTACGCCCCGCAGATCCGTTTTGGCGGCCTCTCCGTCGCGGGCAAGTAAACGCCCCGACGAAATCTGCAAGCAAGAAAAAGGCGCCTGATGGCGCCTTCTTGCTATTTATCTCATTCTACAAACGCTGCGGATTTTTTAGCAGATTACTTTTGTGCCCTTTCTATTGCGCCCAGAAACTCAGGGATTGCATCGGCATAAGACATTCCACCACAAGGATGTTTAACGCATGCCCATTCCACAGGCAATTCAGGCAACTGCTCCCACATTTGATGCCCCAAAACAAGGATCACATCTGGCTGTAGTTCCTGCACAACCTCTTTCAAAGCACAAACAGCCTTCTCCCACATTGCAGTAGTTGGTCGGATACGGCCTGCATCCCCAACAAACTCTTGAATGTAGTTATAAAAAGCAACATGCCTCCAGGTTTCATGCCGCTCTTCAATATTTACCGCTCCAGCTTCACAGCGTAATAGTTTCGTGAGCTTAGTGAAAAAAGGCGATCCAGCACAAAAAGCATGTTCGTTAACAACAAACTGTGTGTAGTCGGAAGAAAGGTCTTCCGCATCACCATAATGAGATTCACCAAGAACCATGACTCGCACGCCGTAACAGCTTTCGTAATACTTATCGCCAATATACGGCCTGAAAAAAATCTGCGTCACTGCACTGTATCCTCACATTGTGTTTTCTCAATTCACACCAACGCTGCGGTATCGAACTACGTCGTTCAATAAGCTTTTCAAACTCAGGGCGAGAGCGGCTCGCGATGATACTCGGCGCAGCCGCACTCGGGGCAAGTATCGAGCTGCTGGGGATGCAGCACGGTATGGCGCCAACCACACTGGTCGCACACCATGACCCCGAGCCCCACCCAGTCGCCCGCCTCATAGACGCCCTTGTGCTCCAGCTCGTCGGCCAGCTCGCGCCACTCCACCTGGGCGCGGTCAGTCACATCCGCCAACCAGGACCAGGCGGTATCTTTGAGCGCCAGCATAAAGGCAGACTCCTCCACCTGCTCATCCTTGCGCCCCTCGTCATAGTTCCCCAGATCCCGCTTCACATACTCGGCGATCAGCGCCAGCTCGTCCTGAGTGAGGTCACTGGCCGCTTCCAGATAGGCCTGAACGCGGGCAATCATCCGGTTGAGGCGCTCCCCCTGGAACTGCTCTGTCTCTTGCCACTGCTTTTGCAGTTCGGCAATGAAGGTTTCATACCCTTTTTGACGTTTGTCCATGGCTGTTACTCCTCTGCTAAATCCCTTTCTGGCCCGGCTTCAGGCTTGACGGATGCTGGCGGTTGTTGCCGCCGCAGGATATGGGTATTCTATTGCGATTTCCCAGCTGATTTATCTATTCATTTCACAGATCCGGATGTCACCAATGCAAGAGCAATACGTTCCCCAATCAATCGAACCAGCAGTGCAGAAGCACTGGGATGCCAAGAAAACCTTCAAGGCCGTGGAAAAAGTAGACAAAGAGAAGTTCTACTGCCTCTCCATGTTCCCCTATCCGTCTGGTCGTCTACACATGGGGCACGTTCGCAACTACACCATAGGTGATGTGATCTCCCGTTATCAACGCCTCAATGGCAAGAACGTGCTGCAACCCATAGGTTGGGATGCGTTCGGTCTGCCGGCGGAAAACGCCGCCATCAAGAACAACACGGCGCCGGCCCCCTGGACCTACGAAAACATCGAATACATGAAGAACCAGCTGAAGATGCTGGGTCTGGGTTATGACTGGGATCGTGAAGTCGCCACCTGCAAACCGGATTACTACCGCTGGGAGCAGTGGTTCTTCACCAAGCTCTACGAGAAGGGTCTGGTCTACAAGAAGACCTCCTCCGTCAACTGGTGCCCGAACGACATGACCGTACTGGCCAACGAGCAGGTTGTCGACAACTGCTGCTGGCGCTGTGACACCCCGGTGGAGCAGAAAGAGATCCCCCAGTGGTTCATCAAGATCACCGACTACGCCGAAGAGCTGCTGAACGATATCGACAACCTCGAAGGCTGGCCGGAGATGGTCAAGACCATGCAGCGCAACTGGATTGGCCGCTCCGAAGGGGTCAACATCAGCTTCGCCATCGAGGGTCAGGCTGATCAGCTGGAGGTCTACACCACCCGTCCGGACACCTTCATGGGCGTCACCTATGTCGGTATCGCCGCTGGCCACCCGCTGGCCCTGCAGGCCGCCGAAAACAATCCGGAACTGGCAGCCTTTATCGAAGAGTGCAAGAACACCAAGGTAGCCGAAGCCGAACTGGCCACCATGGAGAAAAAGGGCATGGCCACCGGCCTCTACGCCATTCACCCGCTGGATGGCCGCAAGGTACCGGTCTGGGTCGCCAACTTCGTGCTGATGAACTACGGCACCGGCGCCGTGATGGCGGTTCCGGCCCACGATCAACGTGACTTCGAATTCGCCACCAAATATGGCCTCGACATCAAGGCGGTCATCAAGCCGGTTGATGGCGACGTCGACGTGAGCGAAGCCGCTTACACCGAGAAGGGCGTGCTGTTCAACTCCGGCGAGTTCGACGGTCTCGACTTCCAGGGTGCCTTTGATGCCATCGCCAACAAGCTGGAAACACTGGGCAAGGGCAAGCGCACCGTCAACTTCCGTCTGCGCGACTGGGGTGTCTCCCGTCAGCGCTACTGGGGTGCCCCCATCCCGATGCTGACTCTGGCTGACGGCACAGTGGTGCCGACGCCGGAAGACCAGCTGCCGGTACTGCTGCCGGAAGATGTGGTGATGGACGGTATCCAGAGCCCGATCAAGGCCGATGCCGAGTGGGCCAAGACCACTTACAACGGTCAGGAAGCGTTCCGCGAAACCGATACCTTCGACACCTTCATGGAGTCCTCCTGGTACTACGCGCGCTACTGCTCTCCGGACTACGACAAAGGCATGCTGGACCCGGCTGCTGCGAACCACTGGCTGCCGGTGGATCAGTACATCGGCGGCATCGAGCACGCCTGTATGCACCTGCTCTACGCCCGCTTCTTCCACAAGCTGCTGCGTGACGCAGGTCTGGTCAACAGCGACGAGCCGTTCAAGCGCCTGCTCTGTCAGGGCATGGTGCTGGCCGACGCCTTCTACTACAAGGACGAAAAAGGCGGCAACGTCTGGGTCAGCCCGACCGACGTCAAGGTAGAGCGTGACGAGAAGGGTCGCATCACCAAGGCCATCGACAACGAAGGTCGTGAGGTAATGCACTCCGGCATGACCAAGATGTCCAAGTCCAAGAACAACGGCATCGACCCGCAGCTGATGGTCGAGCGTTACGGCGCCGATACCGTCCGTCTGTTCATGATGTTCGCCTCTCCGGCAGAAATGACGCTGGAGTGGTCCGACTCCGGCGTAGAGGGTGCCCAGCGCTTCCTGCGTCGCCTGTGGCGCGTCACCTTCGAACACGTTTCCGGTGGCGCCGTTGCCGCACTCGATGTAGCTGCTCTCACCAACGAGCAGAAAGCGGTACGCCGTGAACTGCACAAGACCATCGCCAAGGTGAGTGATGACGTGGGTCGCCGTCAGACCTTCAACACCGCCATCGCCGCCATCATGGAGCTGATGAACAATCTCTCCAAGCTGGGCAACGACGAGCAGGATCGCGCCCTGATGCAGGAAGCGCTGGAAGCCGTGGTAGTCATGCTCTACCCCATCACCCCGCACATCGGCTTCGAGCTGTGGAAGATGCTGGGCAAGGGCGACGACATCGATCACGCAGCCTGGCCGGTGGCCGATGAAGCGGCCATGGTCGAGACCGAGAAGCTGGTGGTGGTACAGATCAACGGCAAGATGCGCGGCAAACTGACCGTGCCGGCCGAGATCAGCCAGGCCGACGTCGAGAAGCTGGCGATGGCCGATGCTTCCGTGCAGAAGTTCACCGACGGTCTGACCGTGCGCAAGGTGATCTATGTACCTGGCAAGCTGCTCAATATTGTCGCTAACTAATTGGCTGCCAACTGATTGGTTACCAACTGATCATTGCCAATCTGTAACAGCAAACGGATGATAACGGCGGGCCCTGCGCCCGCCGCTTTCCCTTAATGCAAAGAGGATTTTCTATGGGCACCATCTTCACCCGCTGGATGGCCATCGTGCTGGCTGGTCTGCTGCTGCAAGGCTGCGGCTTTCACATGCGCGGCAACGGCATTCCGAGCGAGCTGATGACCATGAAGGTCGTGGGCGACAACAAGAGCGACTTCTACCGGATGGTTACCACCCGCCTGAAGGCCTCTGGCGTGACCCTGGCCGACAAGGAGGGCATTCCGGTGCTCACTCTGGGCGGCGTAGGCAGCACCAGTCAGGTCGCCTCGGTCAACGCGCTGGGGACGGACACCGAATATGTGCTGGGCTTTGGTACCCAGTTCACCATTTCGGTGCCGGGCAAGCCGACTCAGGTCTTCCCCATCAACTTCAACCGCAGCTTCCTCAACAAGCCGGATGCAGCGCTCGCCTCCTCCCGTGAGCAGGAGCAGCTCAACCGCGAGATGCAGGAGCAGGCGGCCAATCAGGTGATCCGGCAGTTGAGTCAGGTCAGCTTCTGATGCGAGTACTTTGATGAGAGTCTACCCTGAGCAATTTGGTGACCACCTCAAAGCAGGGCTTCGGCCCTGCTATCTCGTTTTTGGCGACGAGCCCCTGTTGCGACTGGAGGCCATCGATGCCATCCGTCAGGTCGCCCGCAAGCAGGGTTTCGATGAGCGCCACACCTTCGTGGTGGAACAGGGGCTGGACTGGAATCAGGTCTACGATGCCTGTCAGGCCATGAGCCTCTTCTCTGCCCGCCAGATCATCGAGCTGGAGCTGCCCGCCAAGGTGGACAAGGATCTCGCTGCCCGCATCAGCGAAATTGGCAAGCAGCTTCATCCCGACCTGCTGCTGGTGCTGAGTGGCGGTCGCCTCAACCAGACCCAGATGAAGGCAGCCTGGTTCGACAAGCTCTACCAAATTGGCACCTATGTGCCGGTCAACCATCCGGAGCCCAAGTTCTTCCCGCGCTGGATGAGCGCCCGTTTTGCGCGTTTCGGCCTCAAGGCGCTGCCGGATGCCATCAATTTCATGTGCCACTCCTACGAGGGCAACCTGCTGGCCGCCAGCCAGGAGATCGAGAAGCTGACCCTGCTCTCGCCGCCCCAGCCCATCAGCGTCACCTATCTGCAAGAGACCATTATCCGCCACGCCCACTTCACCCCGTTCCAGCTGGTCGATACCCTGCTGGAGGGCAAGGTGAACCGGGCCCAGCGCATTCTGGCCGCCCTGCGGGCCGAAGGCACCGAGCCGGGGATGCTGGCCTGGACCCTCTGCCGCGAGCTGGAGCAGCTGACCGAGCTGTCGTTGGCGATGCGCAACGGCCAGCCGCTGGGGGAGCACTTCAGCCGCCTGCGCATCTGGCAGAGCCGCCAGCAGCTCATTCAGCAAGCTCTGACCCGTCTGCCGTTTGCCAAGTTGCAGGAACTGTGGCAACTGATGGCCCAGCTGGACGATGCCCAGCGCCGCTTCGATACCGAACAGGCGTGGCTGATGCTGCAGACCATTGCCCTCGGCTTTCGTGATGGCACCCCGCTGCCGCTGGTGATGGAGAGTGCGCCATGCTGAAGGCGCCTGTCGGTTTGCTTGGCGGCACCTTCGACCCCATCCATATCGGTCATCTTCGCCCGGCCATCGAGGCGCGCGATGCCCTCGGGCTGGCCGAAATACGGCTGATCCCGAACCATATCCCGCCCCACCGTGCCAATCCGTTCTGCTCGAGCGAACAGCGCCTCGCCATGGTTAAACTGGCGGCAGCAGAGAACCACCACTTTGTGGTGGATGAGCGGGAGCTGAGACGGGACAAACCCTCTTACACCATCGATACCCTGATCGAGCTGCGTCATGAACTGCCCGATACGCCGCTCTGTTTTCTGATGGGGATGGATTCCCTGCTGAGCCTGCCAAGCTGGCACCGCTGGCAGGAGCTGCTCGACCATGCCCATCTGGTGGTGAGCGTGCGGCCGGGCTGGCAACCGGATTATCCAGCCGAGGTGGCGCAGTTGCTGGCGTGCCATCACACCACGGATGCCAACGCGCTGCATCAGCGTCTGGCCGGTCATATCTGGCTGGCGGACAACCAGCCCATCGAACTGTCAGCCACCCGACTGCGAGCCTTGCTGGATGAGGGGCAAGACACCCGCTACCTCTTGCCCGAGTCGGTTGCGCACTATATTGATCAACAGGGGCTCTACCGCGCCAACCGCCGCTAGCCCCTGTCGTAATCCTGCCCCACCCGATGGGAAACGGGAGTGACCATGATATAATCCGCCGCCCTGACGCAAACGCTGCGCGCCGGAATACAGGAGAGACTCATTGCAAGGCCAAGAATT
The DNA here is from genome assembly GCF_051919235.1 of Aeromonas sp. 95A. NCBI lineage: Bacteria > Pseudomonadati > Pseudomonadota > Gammaproteobacteria > Aeromonadales > Aeromonadaceae > Aeromonas > Aeromonas sp. 95A. The sequence goes on along the minus strand of NZ_JBQBFC010000001.1, from coordinate 3,894,680 downwards.
GCATGCCTTTATCATCGACAAGATCGATGACATGAAAGGCCGCGACATTATCACCCTCGATGTACGCGGCAAATCCAGCATTACTGACACCATGATCATCTGTTCCGGCAACTCAAGTCGTCACGTCAGCGCCATTGCCCACCATCTGGCCAGCGAGGCCCGCCACGCGGGTCTGGATCTGCTGAGCGTGGAAGGGCAACTGAGCGGTGAATGGGTGCTGGTAGATATGGGCTCGGTGATCGTGCATGTGATGCAGGATGAACATCGTGACTTCTACCAACTGGAAAAGCTGTGGAGCGGTGCCGCTCAAATGAATACGCAATAAGAGCACAAGTGTAACGACCATGAAGATCCAGTTGATTGCGGTGGGCACCAAGATGCCCGCCTGGGTAGAGCATGGCTTCGAAGAGTATCGTCGCCGCTTCCCCAAAGACATGCCGTTTGAACTCGTCGAGATCGGCGCAGGCAAACGGGGCAAAAATGCCGACATTCCGCGCATCCTGCAGAAGGAAGGGGAAGCCATGCTGGCGGCTGCGGGGCGCTCGCGCATCGTCACCCTCGACATTCCGGGCAAGCCCTGGACCACGGAGCAGCTGGCGACCCAGCTGGAGGCGTGGAAACTCGATGGCCGCGATGTCGCGCTGCTGGTAGGCGGGCCGGAAGGCTTGTCCCCCGAGTGCAAAGCTGCCGCCGAACAGAGCTGGTCACTGTCACCGCTCACCCTGCCCCATCCGCTGGTGCGGGTGCTGGTGGCCGAGAGCCTCTATCGGGCCTGGAGCATCACCACCAATCATCCGTATCATAGAGAGTGAGCCATGCGTCTCTGGAGTCTCACCTCTCATATTCACCCCTATCACAGAGAGTGAACAATGCAGTTCCTGCTCTTATTGCCCCCAAGGGTCTTGAGGTAAAGGCATGCTGAAACAACGCATCGAAATGCGCGATCACAGTGCCGAGGGCAATCTGTTCTTCCGGCGCACCCTGGTAGCCTACATCGGCATCGTCGTGCTGATGCTGGTGCTGCTGGGCAATCTCTATTATCTGCAGGTCGAGTCCTACGACACCTACCAGACTCGCTCCAACTCCAACCGTATCCGCGTGGTACCGGTGGCGCCACCACGGGGCCTCATCTATGACGCCAACGGCGTGCTGCTGGCGGAAAACCGCCCGGTCTACAGTCTGGAAATTGTGCCGGAAGAGACCAAAGATCTCGAAAAAACTGCCGACCAGCTGATCACCCTGCTGGGTCTGCCAGAGGGCACCAAGGAGAAGTTCCTCGCCGAAGTGAAGCGCCAGCGCCGCTTCAAGCCGGTCCCCCTCTACGAGAAACTGACCGAATATCAGGTAGCCCTCTTCTCGGTCAACCAGCACAACTACCCGGGCGCCAGCATCGAGGCCTACCTCAAACGCTACTACCCGTTTGGTGACACCCTCACCCACGCTTTGGGCTATGTGGCCAAGATCAACACCCGTGACGTGGAGCGCCTCGAGAAGGAAGAAAAACTCGCCAACTACGCGGCCACCAAGGATATCGGCAAGCAGGGGGTGGAGAAGTATTACGAGGATGAGCTGCACGGCGTGGCGGGCTATCAGGAGGTCGAGGTGAACAACCGCGGCCGGATTGTCCGCACCCTCAAGTTCCAGCCGCCTATTCCCGGCAAGGATATCTACCTCAATATCGACGTCCGGATGCAGCTCAAGGCACAGCAACTGCTGGCTGGCCAGCGCGGTGCCATCGTGATGATGGATCCGAGAACCGGCGCCATCATCGCCATGGAGTCGAGCCCCAGCTACGACCCCAACCTGTTCGTGACCGGCATCTCCAGCGCCAACTACTCGGCGCTGCTCAACGATCCGGCGCGGCCGCTGGTGAACCGCACCACTCAGGGCATTTATGCCCCCGCCTCCACCGTCAAGCCCATGATGTCGGTAATGGGGCTCAACGAGGGGGCCATTACCCCGGGCTATCGCTATTTCGGCGGCCCGAGCTTCTCTATTCCCGGTACCACCAAGAAGTTTCGCGACTGGCGCCGCTGGGGACACGGCTGGCTCGATGTCTATCGCGCCATCGAGGTCTCGGCAGATACCTACTTCTACGATCTCGCCTATCGTGTCGGCATCGACAAGATCCACAGCTACATGACCAAGTTCGGCTTCGGTCAGTACAGTGGCGTCGACCTCTATGAAGAGACCAAGGGGGTCATGCCGTCCCGTGACTGGAAAATGGCCCGCTGGCGTCAGCCCTGGTATCAGGGGGACACCATCTCCATCGGTATCGGTCAGGGTTACTGGAGCGCCACGCCAATCCAGCTGGCCAAGGCGATTAGCATCCTGACCCAGAATGGCCACGATGTGACCCCGCACCTGCTCAAGAGCACCGCCTCTCAAGCGGGAGTGGTCGATGCTCCGATCAACCCGAACATGGCGCTCAAAACCAAGAGCGACAGCTACTGGCAGGTGGCGCGTGAGGGGATGTGGCGAGTGATCAACGGCCACGAGGGTACCGGCCGTCGCGCTTTTGCCAACACCCCCTATGTGGCGGCAGGCAAGTCCGGCACCGCCCAGGTGGTCAACATGAAAGAGAATCAGGTCTACAACGCCAAAGCCATGAAAGTGGAGCACCGCGACAATGCCCTGTTTGTCGCCTTTGCTCCCTATGAAACCCCCAAGGCAGTCGTGGCTCTGGTTCTGGAGAACGCCGGTGGTGGCAGTACCAATGCGGCACCCGTTGCTCGCCAGATGCTGGATGCCTATCTGCTGCCCCCTGATCCGCAACTGCCACCGGCACCGGAAAAGCCGTCCCAACCGAGTGAGGTCGCCCCCAATGAGTAATTCTGCCCGCCAGCAGAGCATCTGGTACAAGCTGCATATCGACTTGCCGCTGCTGCTCGGTCTGCTGGCCGTGATGACCCTCTCCATGGTGGTGCTCTACTCCGCCTCCGGTCAGGATATGGACTCCATCGTGCGCCAGCTGGTGCGCGGCGGTCTCGCCTTTGCCCTGATGATCGGCCTGGCCCAGCTGCCCCCCTCCCTCTACGCTCGCTGGTCCGTGCCGCTGTTCGCCGTGGTGGTGCTGATGCTGATTGCGGTGGACGTGTTCGGCCACATCGGCAAGGGGGCCCAGCGCTGGCTCGATCTGGGCTTTATGAAGTTCCAGCCCTCCGAGGTGATGAAGCTCTCCATGCCAATCATGGTGGCCGCCTGGCTCAGTCGCCACTCGCTGCCCCCCAAGTTCAGCCATGTGGTGATCGCCCTCATCATGGTGCTGCTGCCCACCCTGCTGATCGCCGCCCAGCCTGACCTTGGCACCTCCATTCTGGTGGCCGCCTCCGGCTTCTTCGTCATCTTCCTGGCGGGGCTCAGCTGGTGGCTGATCGGCTTGGCGGTCCTGCTGATGCTGGCCTTTATGCCGGTGCTCTGGTTCTTCCTGATGCACGACTACCAGCGCCAGCGGGTGCTGATGCTGCTCGACCCGGAGAAAGACCCGCTCGGCCGCGGCTATCACATCATCCAGTCCAAGATTGCCATCGGCTCCGGCGGCGTCTTTGGCAAGGGGTGGCTGCAAGGGACCCAGTCCCAGCTTGAGTTTTTACCAGAACGGCATACCGACTTCATCTTCGCGGTATTTAGCGAGGAGTTCGGTCTGGTGGGGGTTGCCCTGCTGCTGGTGCTCTACCTCTACGTCATCAGCCGCTGCCTGTTTATCTCGATGCAGGCCCAGAACAGCTTCGAGCGACTGCTGGGCGGCGCCATCACCCTCACCTTCTTCGTCTATGTGTTCGTCAACATGGGCATGGTGAGCGGCATCCTGCCGGTGGTGGGGGTACCCCTGCCGCTGGTGAGTTATGGCGGCACCTCCATGGTGACCCTGATGGCCGGCTTTGGCATACTGATGTCCATCCAGACTCATAGAAGACTACTCGCCTGATGAGACGGGTTGGATTGCTGCTCTCGCTCGCCACCACGATGGCGACCGCCGCCGTGGCGCCGGATCGGTTGGCCCTGCTCGCCGACCAGCAGCAGGTGCCACTGGCGGAGCTGCAGGCTGCCGTCGCCCGCGCCCAGTTACGGCAGGAGGTGCTCGACACCATCAGCAAGCCGTGGGAGGCCAAACCCTGGCATCGCTACCGGCCGCTGTTTGTTACCCCGGAGCGCATCCGTGACGGCCAGCAGTTCTGGCAGCAACATGCCGAGACGCTGGCTCGCGCGGAGCAGACCTATCGGGTGCCCGCCTCGCTCATCGTGGCCATCATAGGGGTAGAAACCTTCTACGGTCGCCAGATGGGCCGTCATCCGGTGCTCGATAGCCTCTACACCCTGGGGTTCCACTACCCGGAGCGCAGCGACTTCTTTGCCAAGGAGTTTGCCCAGCTGGTGGTGCTGGCCAAAGAGGAAGGGTGGCAACTCGATGCCCTCAAGGGCTCCTATGCCGGCGCCATGGGGATGGGGCAGTTCATGCCCTCCAGCTACCGCCACTACGCCGTCGATTTTGACGGGGATGGCAAGCGGGATCTGTTTGCCAACCCGGTCGATGCCATCGGCAGCGTGGCCAACTATTTTGCCAGCCACCAGTGGCGCTGGGGCGAATCCGTGGTGGAACCGGCCCAGATCGGGTTGATGGCAGTCGAACCTCTACTCAGGCCTGAGCCCGAGTTAACACAGCAGTGGTCAGAACTGGCGGCGGCAGGGATTGAGCTCGCCACGCCGCTGGCCCCACAGACGCCGGTCAAGTTGCTGGCGTTTGCCCAAGCCGATGGACCGGAATACTGGGTCGCACGGCATAACTTTTATGTGATCACCCGTTACAATCGCAGCCCACTCTATGCGATGGCGGTGTATCAACTTAGCCAAGCCATTCAGGAAGCGTATGCATCTTCGTCACAAACTCCTCCCGCTCAGCCTGAGCTTGTTGCTGGCCGCCTGTAGCAGCCAGCCGGAACAGTCCGCTCCCGTCGAGCCACAAGCACCGGTCAGCAAGCCACCCGTTATCGAGATCCCGCAAGCCACCGGCGCCATTCCGCACCCCGAGCCCCTGAGTGCCAGCGGCAACCGGGACTACTGGATCGGCAAGCAGAAGCACGAGGTGTGGCGCGACATCAAACACTACAGCGAAGAGGGCACCGCCAGCTGGCTGTCGCCGGATCTGGACGGCCAGAAAACCGCCAACGGCGATGTGCTGGACAGCAAGCTGTTCAGCGCCGCCCACCGCAACCTGCCCATCCCGAGCTATGTGCGGGTCACCAATCTGGACAACGGGCTGGAGACCATAGTGCGGGTCAACGACCGCGGCCCGTTCAACAGCCCGCGCCTGATCGACCTCTCCTACGCAGCGGCCAAGCAGCTGGAGATGGTCGATAGCGGTGAGGCCCGAGTACGGCTGGAGCTGATCAGCGACACCCCGGATCAGATGGTGATCATGGAGCCAATGAAGCCCATCGAAATGACTCCGACCACTCCGGCTGCGGCCTCCAGCACGCTGTCGCAAGATGGCTTCCTGGGTGAACCGACTGCGCTGGCGATGACCACTCCCACTGCCGAACCGACTCCCGTCAAGGCGCCCGCGGCCACGCCCGCCAAAGCGGCACCGGTCAAGCCAGCACCAGCCAAGGCTGCAGCGCCCGCCAGCAGTGGGGATGGCAAGATGATCCAGGTACTGGCCAGCGGCTCCCGGGATCGGGCCGAGGCGATGGGCAAGGTGATGACCCAGCGTTACGGCGTGCCTTACCGGATCGATGCTCATGGCGCCATTTTCCGGGTGCTGATTGGCCCGGTCGCCGCCGACCAGCAGGCAAGTGTGCTGGAAAAAGTACGTCAGGGCGGGCTGGAACAGGCCTTTATCGTGCCCTGAGCGCCCCACTTTGCCGCGGATGTGACTAACCGCTTACTCACTGTCATCACGTCGTTTTATGGCGTGATGACAGGGAGTGATGGATAAAAAACCAGTTCTGATCGCCATCTCGGGCTATAACCTGCGGGCGCATCTGGTATAGTTAGGCCCGCATTTTATCCCCATCTGGCTCGCAGGAATTTCAAGATGTCCAAATTTGCCCGTTCAGTTCTTCTGGCCTCACTGATCAGCGTAACCGCCCAGGCCAATACGCCGGTGCCGACACCGACCCCGAATGCCATGCCCATGGTGGTTCCCGCCGCGCCGGAGATCTCCGCCAAGGCCCATATTCTGATCGACTACTACTCCGGTCAGGTGCTGGCCGAGCAGAACGCCGAAGAGCGTCTGCCGCCTGCCAGTCTGACCAAGATGATGACCTCCTACATCATCGGCCAGGAGCTGCTGAAGGGGAACATCAAGCGCACCGACATGGTGACCATCAGCCAGAACGCCTGGTCCAAGAACTACTCCGACTCCTCCAAGATGTTTATCGAGGTGGGCAAGCAGGTCTCCGTCGATGACCTGAACAAGGGCATCATCATCCAGTCCGGCAACGATGCCTGCGTCGCCATGGCCGAGTTCCTGGCGGGCAGCACCGACTCCTTCGCCAGCCTGATGAACAGCTGGGCCGCCAAGCTCGGCATGAACGACAGCCACTTCATGAACCCGCACGGTCTGGATGCGGAAGGTCACTACAGTACCGCTCACGACATGGCCCGTCTGGGTCAGGCGCTGATCCGCGACCTGCCGGAGGAGTACAAGATCTACTCCCAGAAATCCTTCGTCTTCAACGGCATCACCCAGCACAACCGCAACCGCCTGCTGTGGGATCAATCCCTGCAAGTGGATGGCATCAAGACCGGCCACGTCAGTCAGGTCGGCTATAACCTGGTCTCCTCTGCCACCAACAACGAAGGCATGCGCCTGATCGCCGTGGTACTGGGCGCCAGCAGCGAAGCCTCCCGCGCCGCCGAGAGCAAAAAACTGCTCACCTACGGCTTCCGCTTCTTCCAGAGCCTGACCCCGTACAAGGCAGGCACCGAGCTAGTTACCCAGAAGATCTGGATGGGCGACAAACCGGAAGTGAAACTGGGCGTCGACAAAGATGTCTCCGTGCTGGTCACCCGCGGTCAGGGTAACAACCTGAAGGCTGATTTCCAGCTCGACAGCGAGCTGAAAGCGCCGCTGGCCAAGGGGCAGCGCGTCGGTACCGTGTTCCTGAAACAGGGCGACAAAGAGATCAAGCAGGTGCCGCTGGTTGCCCTGGAAGAGGTGCAGGAAGGTGGCTTGATGAGCCGTCTGTGGGACTATCTGGTACTGCTGGTCACCAGCTGGTTCAAGTAATCCAACGCACAATCCTCACCAAACAGCGGCGCCAACAGGCGCCGCTGCTGTCTGTGACCGGCAAAGGCAGTGAATAACCCTGTAAACTGCAGGTTCCGCCTCACCCTGATTTGTGGTAAAAAGCAGCACTTCCATCCTTGTCTGACCGATCCTGGCCTTGATCCCGGTCCGGGCAGCGCCCATATAGTTATGAGCCGTGCCCATATAGACTTGAAATGGCGGCCTCCACGGGCCATCGGCCACTAGCCATCCAAGATGAAGTCATCCCGGTGATGACGCAAAAGGTGAGTAAATGAATACCAAGTTTGATGAACTGCTGGAGTTTCCCTGCAAATTCCCGTTCAAGGTACTCGGCGTTGCCGACCCGGCACTGCCGGAAATGGTGGTTGAAGTGCTGCAGCAGCACGCCCCCGGCACCTACAGCCCGACAGTCCAGCCCAGCTCCAAGGGCAACTACCACTCGGTCCGCGTGACCGTGACTGCCCAGAGCAAGGAGCACATCGAAGCGATGTACCACGCCCTTGGCAAGATCGAGCTGGTGAAATACGTACTGTAATTTCTCTCTCGCCCCGTTCTGCGGGGCGACTGTTTTTGGCCGCAGCACGCCGCGAGGACGCCATGTCATCCCAGATCCCCGCCCAGTCCAGCCTGATTGTCAGGCAGCTGGGTCGCCGCCCCTACCAGCCGGTATGGGACGCCATGAAAGCCTTCACCGACAACCGCACCAGCGACACCCCGGACGAGTTCTGGGTGGTCGAGCACGATCCCGTCTACACCCAGGGCCAGGCCGGCAAGGCCGAACACCTGCTCAATCCGGGCAGTATCCCGGTGGTGCAGAGCGATCGCGGCGGTCAGGTGACCTATCACGGCCCGGGCCAGCTGGTGCTCTACGTACTGGTGGATGTCCGCCGCTGCAAATTCTCGGTTCGCGAGCTGGTGACCGCGCTGGAGACAGCCATCATCAACACCCTCGCCAAAAGCGATATCCAGGCTTATGCCAAGGCCGATGCCCCCGGGGTCTATGTGAAAAATGACCTTGGCATGGAGGCAAAACTGGCCTCGCTGGGTCTGCGCATCCGCAAGGGGTGCTCGTTCCACGGGCTGGCCCTCAACATCAACATGGACATGACCCCCTTCCTGCACATCAATCCGTGCGGCTATGCGGGCATGGCCATGACCCAGACCAGCGCTCTGGGCGGCCCGCAGAGCGTGGCCGAGGCGCAATCCATTCTGGTGGCCGAGCTGGCCCGCCTGATTGGCTATCAAACAATAACAAACACCGAGAGTGAATCATGAGCAAACCCGTTCGTATGGAGCCGGGCGTCAAGCTGCGCGATGGCGACAAGATGGCCCTGATCCCGGTGAAATTCATGCCGGATCCCAACGAAGAACTCCTTCGCAAGCCGGACTGGATGCGGATCAAGCTGCCCCCCTCCAGCCAGAAGATCGAACACATCAAGAGCACCTTGCGCAAAAACAAGCTGCACTCGGTGTGTGAAGAGGCCTCCTGCCCCAACCTGGCGGAGTGCTTCAACCACGGCACCGCCACCTTCATGATCATGGGCGCCATCTGTACCCGCCGTTGCCCCTTCTGCGACGTGGCCCACGGCCGCCCGCTGGCACTCGATCCGGAAGAGCCGAAGAAGCTGGCGCTGACCATCAAGGAGATGAACCTCAAGTATGTGGTGATCACCTCGGTGGACCGCGACGATCTGCGCGACGGCGGTGCCCAGCACTTCGCCGACTGCATCCGCGAGATCCGCGAGCACAGCCCGCAGACCCGCATCGAGATCCTGACTCCGGATTTCCGTGGCCGGATGGAGCAGGCGCTGGAGGTGTTCCGCGAAACCCCGCCGGACGTCTTCAACCACAACCTGGAAACCGCGCCGCGCATGTATCGCGTCGCCCGCCCGGGTGCCGACTACAAGTGGTCGCTGGAGCTGCTGCGCCGCATCAAGGAGATGCACCCCCACGTACCGACCAAATCCGGTCTGATGATGGGCCTTGGCGAGACCAACGAAGAGATCGTCGAGGTGCTCAAGGATCTGCGCGCCCACGGCGTCAACATGCTGACCCTGGGTCAGTATCTGCAGCCGAGCCGCCACCACCTGCCGGTCAAGCGCTACGTGCCGCCAGCAGAGTTTGACGAGCTGAAAGATGTCGCCATGGAGCTGGGCTTTACCCACGCCGCCTGCGGTCCTTTCGTGCGCTCCTCCTACCATGCTGATCTGCAAGCCAAGGGCGAAGAGGTCAAATGATCTCGCACGACAGAGTGGCCAAGTAACCGCCACCCTCGCAATAAAAAAGAGCGCCTATTGGCGCTCTTTTTGTTGGTGTCACTGACCGTTGCGGCTTGATGTACTCATCAGCCGTGGTCGAAGATCCCCTGCTGATGCCAGCGTTGCAGCTGGGCCAGCACCCGGGTCTCTCGCGCCGTCCACTGGGGACAGGGCCCCGCCAGCTGGGTTTTGTTGGTCTGCAGCGCCTCGTCGAGGGCAAACCAGCCGGGCACGAAGCCAAGGCGGATCTCGTAGGGCTGCGGCTGCGGGGCCACCAGCTGATCGCCAATCCGGCACAAGTAGTAGAGCGAGCGGATGCAGTAGGCATCGAACCCCGGCTCGCGGGCGGCGCGATATTCACGGGTCTCGCCAAGCAGGCCCCCCACTTCCCGCAGCTCGGCACCGCACTCCTCCAGCAGCTCGCGAGCGAGCGCCACATGGTGGCTCTCCCCCGCTTCAATGCCGCCCCCGGGGAACATCAGATCGCCATTGACCCGGGAGTGCACCAGCAGCAGCTCGTCACCACGGGGCACCACGGCGCGCACTGTGAGGCGCTCAAGCGTGAGGCCATCGGTACGTACCTCGCCATGAACGAAAGAGAGATCGAACGGATTGGGCCAGCAGCTGGCCGGAGAGAACGTCGTCATCACTGCATCAGGGCCGGTAGTTGCCATGCTTTAGCTGCTCGACAATTTCGGCAGCCCGCACATCGTAACCATCCTGCTCTGTCTTGCTCAGGGTGTGGTAGATGCCAAAACGTTTGGCTGAGACCTCGGGGCTATCCTGAAACGACTCGCTCACCTTGCCCCACAGATAGGCCAGCCCGTACTGTTTCTGGCCCATATAGAGGGTGCTGAGGGAGGTGAACATGCGGCTGTTCACCTTGTCCCCCTCCTGATAGAGGGAGAGACCGTGCTGCAGGGTGGCAATGGCCTTTTCGGGGTCGCTCTTGGCGTAGATACCGCCGAGCGCCAGTTGCAGCTCGGGTTCATCCAGCGCCTTGGTGCCTTCCAGCGCCATAAACTGCTGGCGAGCCAGCTCGTTGGTGTTGTTGGTCCAGTGCCAGAGCAGCAAGTAGGGATCTTGTGAATTGCGGGTCGCCGCATCGAGCTGGGCCAACTGATCCCCGGCCGCCAGCATGCCCTCGACCCGTGGACTCTTCTGCTCGCGGGCATTCTTGTATTCAATGCTGGTGGAGCGCTCGGCACACTTGAGATAGCGCTCAAGGTTGCGCATCAGCTCGTACTTGCGCCGATCCGTCCCCTCCTCCTTGAGATAGAAGCGACTGCGGATCACATCGGTACGCTCGTAGCGGCACCAGCCATCGTCCACCAGATCCTGACAGAGCTCGGCATGGTTGCTGCAGATATTGTGGATCCGGTCGTCATTGCAGCCAGCCACGGCAAGGCCGACTGAAAGCATGATGAAGGTCTGTCGCAGGGGGAAATTGGCCATGGTTCACATCTTGTTGGTAACGCGGGTTGATAACAATTGGCGCCTTTGCGGGCCACCTCCGGCTAGCAAACCGGTTACATATCCATTACAATGCGCGCGCCATATAAGGCCGCGACTGCAGAATAATATAACGAAATATACACCCCTACACTGATCTGCATTCGACGAATTTTCTATTTACACCAACAACGTGAAATAAAGGATCTGGTCAATGACCCACGAGCACTACTTGCAAGCGTGGCAGGAGAGCCAGGAGCTCGCCGAAGCCATGCAGCCCTTGATTGGTCGCCTCTACCGACAACAAGGGGTCGAGATCACCCTCTACGGCCGCCCGCTGCAAAACGCCTCCACCATCGATATCCTCAAGGCCCACCGGGTCGTCCGCCGCCACCAAGGCGCTCCCCTCCCCATCCAGCAAAGCTTCCCCCTGCTTCAGGCCATCGTTGCCCTCAAACCCACCGCCGCCGAGGTTGACCTTGGCAAGCTGGCAGTCGGCTACTGGCAGGATCATCAGGATGAAGCGGGGATCGAGGACTATCTGCAAGCGCGACTGGCACCGGCCCTTGGCCGCAGCCAGATGCCGCAGCCGACCGACGTGGTGCTCTACGGCTTTGGCCGCATCGGCCGCCTGCTGGCCCGTCTGCTGATCGAGCGCACCGGCGCTGCCAATCCGCTGCGTCTGCGCGCCATCGTGGTACGCGGTGGTCGCGACGGGGATCTGGAAAAACGTGCCAGCCTGCTGCGCCGCGACTCGGTGCACGGCCCCTTCAACGGCTCCATCGAGGTGGATGTGGAGCGCAGCGCCATCATCGCCAACGGCACCTTCATTCAGGTGATCTACGCCAATAGCCCGGCCGACATCGACTACACCGCTTACGGTATTCACGATGCGCTGATCGTCGACAACACCGGCGTCTGGCGTGACGAAGCAGGCCTCTCCGAGCACCTGAAAGCGCGCGGTGCTGGCAAGGTGCTGCTGACCGCCCCCGGAAAGGGGGAGATGAAGAACGTGGTGTTCGGGGTCAACCATGAGGTGATAGGCCCGGATGACAGGATCATCTCCGCCGCCTCCTGTACCACCAACGCCATCACCCCGGTGCTCAAGGTAATGCAGGAGCGGTTCGGCATCCGCCACGGCCACGTGGAGACGGTCCACTCCTACACCAACGATCAGAACCTCATCGACAACTATCACAAAGGCGAGCGCCGCGGTCGCAGCGCGGCCCTCAATATGGTGATGACCAGCACCGGCGCCGCCAAGGCGGTGGCCAAGGCGCTGCCGGAACTGAAGGGCAAGCTGACCGGCAACGCCATCCGGGTGCCGACCCCCAACGTCTCGCTGGCGATTATCAATCTGTCGCTGGAGCAGGCCACCGATCGGGAGAGCCTCAACGCCTATCTGCAGCAGATGGCGCTAAGCTCGGCCCTCCATCGCCAGATCGACTTCAGCGCTAGTACCGAGCTGGTCTCCTCCGACATGGTAGGTTCCCGTTATGCGGGCATCGTCGACTCCCAAGCGACCATCGCCGAAGGGGATCATTGTGTGCTCTACGTATGGTATGACAACGAGTTCGGGTACAGTTGTCAGGTAGTGCGGGTGATGGAGCAGATGGCTGGCGTAGTCCGCCAGGATCTACCTGCATAGCCCGCCAGGATCTGCCGGGCTGACCCCGAAGTTTATGGCTCAATAGTTCAAGGAGAAGGCCGGATGTCGTTTCAACAGGGTGAGTTTTTGCAAGCAATCAGGCAGATGCCCGCAGAGGTGTATGAGCGGCTCAAAACCGCAGTCGAGCTGGGCAAGTGGCCTGATGGCAAGCCCCTCACCGACGAGCAGAAGGCCACCTCCTTGCAAGCCGTGATGGCCTGGCAGGCGATGCATCTCGACAATCCCGAACATATGAACATAGGTCGTGACGGCGAAATCGTGATGAAGAGCAAGAGCGAGCTCAAGCGTCAGTATCGCGACGAGGAAGAGATAGTGCGGGTCGACCTCAACCACTGAGTCTTACCCGGCAGGCCGCTCTCGGCGGCCACAACAGAGAGGGGAGCCATGATGGCTCCCCTCATTTTTCCTAACTTATCACCCCTCGTCACCGGTGCAATGCGCTGCGCTTATTGCACCCTACCGCGAGGGTTATCAGGGCGTCAGCTCCCCACGCAGGGACTGCTGCATCAACTCGCGAATGCGGTGGGAGGGCAAGTCCTGGCTCAGCAGGAAGTGCAGCTTGGTGAGCGCCGCTTCGGCGGTCATGTCAAAGCCCGAGATCACCCCGGCCCGCGACAGGGCGTTGCCGGTGGCATAGCCCCCCATGTTGACCTTGCCGTGCAGGCACTGGCTCAGGTTGACGATGATGACGCCGCGGGCCGAAGCCTCGGAGAGCAGCGCCAGCATGGCCGGGTTCTGCGGCGCATTGCCGACCCCGAATGACAGCAGGATCAGCGCCTTCACCGGCTGTTGCAGGATGTTGGCGATCACCTCGCTGGAGATCCCCGGATAGAGGGTCACCACGCCGATGGGCTGGGGGGTGATGTCGTGCAGCACCAGCGGCCGCTCGGAGGGCACACCCAGCTCACCCGCTTCCAGCGAGATGGCAATCCCGGCATTGAGCAGCGGCGGATAGTTGGGGGAGTCGAAAGCGTGGAAGCCGTCGGCGTGCACCTTCTTGCTGCGGTTGCCGCGATAGAGCTGGTTGTTGAAGAACAGCGTCACCTCGTGGATCGGGTAGTTGGCCGCGATGTAGAGGGCGTTGAGCAGATTCTGCTGGCCGTCGGAGCGCAGCTCGGCCAGCGGGATCTGGGAACCGGTGATGATGACCGGCTTGTGCAGATCTTCCAGCATGAAAGAGAGCGCCGAGGCGGTGAACGACATGGTGTCGGTGCCATGCAGGATCACGAAGCCATCGTATTTCTCGTAGTTGTCGCGAATGTCTTCGGCGATGCGCTGCCAATCCGCCGGGGTCATGTCGGAGGAGTCGATGAGGGGCGCATATTCGTGGATATGGTAATCCGGCATCTCGGGGCGGTGGAACTCGGGCATACGCGCCAGACAGTCTTCCATAAAGCCCGCCATCGGCACGTAGCCGTGATCGGAACGCTGCATCCCAATGGTGCCGCCTGTGTAGGCAATGTAGATAGACTTCTTCACACCCTCTCCTCTTGATGAAGTGAACACCGCCGGAATATGAACCATGTCGGGGTGAACCACAATGTCAACGCCCGCCAGCGCCTCTGCGTGCAGCGGAAACCGGCGAATTATAGAGACTGGCGCCCCAAATGACAGCCGTTCCATGCACCCTTTTCGGCTTTTCTGCCCTCTACCTACATAGTGTTAAATGTCACAATAAACCACTAAAACGAGCATTAATACGACAAAGATGGAATTAAACGATGCTTTTTGCTACAATCCGCCGGATTTTACTAAAATCTCATCTGGATGCCTGAGCATTTCAGGCCCGCACAAGCCCCATCTTTCCTGGGGCGGGGAGATGTTTCCCCTTCTTTGCTGGCACATAAGCCACACTGTTTTCATCCCGGCTGAATCTGTAAGTCTTTTGCTATGAAAGACACAGCCAATCAACATGGGAGTACTGAATGTTACAACTTGATTCCTACGCAACGCTGGTCGCTGCCACTCTGGTATTGCTGCTTGGCCGGGTGTTGGTTACCCGAGTCGGGCTGCTGCGTACCTTCAACATCCCCAAACCGGTAGCCGGCGGCCTGGTGGTCGCGCTGGTACTGCTGCTGCTGCGCTCCACCCTGCAGATGGAGCTGCAATTTGATACCAGCCTGCAAACCCCGCTGATGCTGGCCTTCTTCGCCTCAATCGGTCTCTCCGCCGATCTCGCCAGCCTGAAACGCGGCGGCAAGGCGGTGGTTACCTTCCTGATGGTGGTCACCGGCCTGCTGCTGGTGCAAAACAGTCTGGGTGTCGGTCTGGCGACCCTGCTCGGTCTGGATCCCCACATGGGGCTGCTGGCAGGCTCCATCACTCTCTCCGGCGGCCACGGCACCGGGGCGGCCTGGAGCGCAACCTTCTCCGAGAAGTACGGCGTGCAATCCGCCGCTGAGCTCGCCATCGCCTGTGCCACTTTTGGTCTGGTGCTGGGCGGCCTGATCGGTGGCCCAGTCGCCCGCTATCTGGTGAAGAAAGTGCAGGTGCCCGGTGAGGAGCACAATCAGGATGAGGCCCCCCAGGGCTTCGAAATGCCGGATATGGAGCGCCCCCTCACCACTTTCAGCGTTATCGAGACGCTGGCGCTGATCGCCATCAGCCTCAAGGGCGGCGAGCTGCTCTCTGCTTCCCTCAAAGGGGGCGCCTTCGAGCTGCCGATCTTTGTCTGCGTGCTGTTTGTCGGCGTGCTGCTGCGCAACGTCCTGACCCTGCTGAACTGGCATGAGGTGAGCGATCGCGAGGTCTCCCTGCTGGGCAACGTCAGCCTGTCGCTGTTCCTCGCCATGGCACTGATGAGCCTGAAACTGTGGGATCTGGCCAGCCTGGCGCTGCCCATCTTCATTCTGCTGGCCGCCCAGACCGTGGCGATGGCGCTCTACGCCATCTTCGTCACCTTCCGGGTGATGGGTAAAAATTACGATGCGGCCGTACTGGCAGCAGGTCACTGCGGCTTTGGCCTCGGGGCCACCCCGACCGCGATTGCCAACATGCAGGCCATCACCCAGCGCTTCGGTCCCTCCCACCTGGCGTTTCTGGTAGTGCCCATGGTGGGGGCCTTCTTTATCGACATCATCAACGCCATGGTGATCAAGCTGTTTATGGCGATGCCATTCCTGTAATTCCCTTTCCGTCAGACGTATATGATCAGAGCCCACCTTTCGGTGGGCTCTTTGTTTGTTCTCTACTCGCCAGCTGACGCAGGGGCACGTATCCGGCACCAGGATGACCCGCGAGCAACCCGAACTACCCGGAATCCCCCGAACAACAAAAAGCCCCGCACTCGACAGAGGGCGGGGCTTGTTTATCTCAGCCGGAACAGGCCGAGAGTTGCACTTTACAGGATAAAGGTCGACACCTGCTGGTTAAGGTCAGCAGCACGCCCTTTGAGGCTGTGGGCCTGATCCAGATCGCGCATGGCAGATGCGGTGATCTCGTCACTCACATCCTTGATGGCGGTGGTGTTCTGGGTGATCTCGCCGGTCACCTGGGTCTGCTCCTCGGCGGCTGTGGCGATCTGACCCGCCATGTCGGAGATGAGGGAGATGGCGCTGGTGATCTCTTCCAGCGCGCGCACCGCCTGATCGGCATCCTGCACGCTGTTGTCCGCCAGCCCCTGACTGGTCTGCATCAGGCTCACCGCACGGGCAGTGGTCTGTTGCAGGGTCTCGATGGTGGACTGGATCTGCTGGGTGGAGTCCTGAGTACGGCGCGACAGCACCCGCACCTCGTCAGCGACCACCGCAAAACCACGACCCTGCTCACCGGCGCGAGCCGCTTCGATGGCCGCGTTCAACGCCAGCAGGTTGGTCTGCTCGGCAATCCCCTGAATGGTGGAGAGGATGCTGGTGATCGCCTGCGCGTGGCGGCTCAGCTCGCCGATCACCTCGGTCGCCTGCCCCACCTCTTCGGCCAGACCATTGATGGACTGGCGGGTCTTGTTGACCAGCATCTTGCCCTGCTCACTGCTCTGGGCAGATTGCTGGGCAGCGGCGGCGGTGTTCTCGGCGTTGCCAGCGATCTCCATGGTGGCGCTCGCCATCTCGGTGACCGCCGTGGCGACCATGGTCACCTCCTGCTGCTGACGCTGCAACTCGTCCACCGCGGCCTGGTTGGTCACCAGACTGCGCTCGGCATCGGCGTTCAACTCGTTGGCCAGCTGACGGATATTGCCGATCAGCTGATGCTGGCTGCCGACGAAACGGTTGAAGCTGTTGGCCAGTTGACCCACTTCGTCGTTGGCGTCGATCTTGATGCGCTGGGTCAGATCACCGTTACCATCGGCAATGCGGGCCAGCGCCTGGGAGACCTTGGTGAGCGGGCCAAGCAGCATGCTGACCAGCCAGGAGATAGTGAGGATGCTACCCACCAGCACCAGCAGCGCCATCCCCAGCTGGGTCATCAGCAGGGAGGAGAGCGGCGCTTCCAGCGCGGCCTTGTCCAGCACCAGCACCAGCTCCCAATCCGTGTCGGGGATATCGGCCGCCCACAGCAGCTTGTCGCGACCTTCGTTGTCGAAGTAGGCCGGAACCAGATCCTTGCTCGACTTGCTCTGCTCGATCAGCGCGTTGGTCAGATCGTTGTCGATCTCGCTGGCCGGTTTCATCGCCTTGGCAGCATCCTTGTAGGCGATGATGGTGCCATCCTTGTGCATCATGATGGCGAAACCGTCGGCAGGCAGCTGCATCTTGGTCACGTCTTCCACTAGCGAGGCGATAGAGAGGTCACCACCGACTACCCCGCCAGAAACCGGCTGGGCCAGGGTCACCACCATGATGTTGTAAGCCACATCGAGATAGGGTTTGGTGACAATCAGGCCACCTTTGCTCATCGCCTCCTGATACCAGCCACGGGAGCGCGGGTCGTAGCCATCGCGGTTGATGGAGGGATCGGAGTCATTCATCTTGCCGCTGCTCTCACCGAAATAGGTGAGCTGGAAACGGCCGGAAACTTGTGCCTGTTGCAAGGCATTGAGGGGTTCGGCACCGGCCTTGTTGCCGAGCGCCTGGATCACGTCGCGACGGGCGGCGAGCCAGTCGCTGACACGCTCGGCCTGCTGGGTACCCAGCCGTTGCAACTGCTCCTGGCTGCCTTGCAGCAACAGGGACTTCTGGCTGCTATAGCTCTGCCAGGAGAGCAACAAAATCACCAACGAAAGGGCGATCACCACTGACAACAGTATCTTCTGCTTGAGTGACAGGTTTTTCATCATGTGTTCTTCTTATTGAGGTGAGGAGCGGGTTTTTCCCTAAATTGCACAACACTACACGTAGTCATTAGCGACCCGAATGGCCAAAACTGAACCTGAAAATGGGTCTGCGGGCGATATTTTCTACCGAGGTGGAGAAAAGTGCACCAGAAATTGACGGCATGAGCCGCACAAGCCAAGGCAACCCTGTTTATTCCTTCCACAATTGGCTAGAATATCCCGTTTTTAAATCACATCGACCCTGAGAGTTTTCACGATGTTCGAAGTTAATCCCGTATTAAATAAACTTAAGGAGCTGTCTGAGCGGACCGAGCTTCTTAGGGGGTACCTTTGACTATGACGCCAAGAAAGAGCGTCTAGAAGAGGTCAACGCCGAGCTGGAACAGCCGGACGTATGGAATGAGCCCGAGCGCGCACAGGCGCTGGGTAAAGAGCGCGTTGCGCTGGAAAACGTGGTCGGCACCATCGACACCCTGACCCAGGGCGTGGATGACGTCGAGATGCTGGTGAGCCTGGCCGTGGAAGGGGAAGACGAAGAGACCTTCAACGAAGCCATCGCCGAATCCGAACAGCTGGAAGCCAAGCTGGTGGATCTCGAGTTCCGCCGCATGTTCTCCGGTCAGCACGACGGCTCCGACTGCTATATCGATATTCAATCCGGCTCCGGTGGTACCGAAGCACAGGATTGGGCCAACATGGTACTGCGCATGTACCTGCGCTGGGGCGATGCCCACGGCTACAAGCCCGAGCTGATTGAATGCTCCGAAGGCGACGTGGCTGGTATCAAATCCGCCACCATCAAGTTCACCGGCGAATATGCGTTCGGCTGGCTGCGTACCGAAACCGGCGTACACCGTCTGGTTCGCAAGTCCCCGTTCGATTCCGGTGGCCGCCGTCACACCTCCTTCTGTTCTGTGTTCGTCTACCCCGAGATCGACGACGATATCGATATCGAGATCAACCCGGCGGATCTGCGGATCGACGTCTACCGCGCCTCCGGTGCCGGTGGTCAGCACGTTAACCGAACCGAATCCGCGGTGCGTATTACCCACGTTCCGACCGGTGTCGTGGTACAGTGCCAGAACGACCGTTCCCAGCACAAAAACAAAGACCAGTGTATGAAGCAGCTGAAAGCCAAGCTCTACGAGCTGGAAATTCAGAAGCAGAACGCTGAGAAACAAGCCCTGGAAGAGACCAAGTCTGATATCGGTTGGGGCAGCCAGATCCGTTCCTATGTGCTGGATGACTCCCGTATCAAGGATCTGCGCACCGGCGTCGAAACCCGTAATACCCAATCGGTGCTCGACGGTGACTTGGACAAGTTTATCGAAGCCAGCCTGAAATCAGGTCTGTAAACAAGCAGGAATCACCATGTCTGAACAAACCATCACTCCGGAAGTCGACCAAACTCTCGAACTCAACAACGAGATGACCGAGCGTCGTTCCAAGCTGGCCGCCCTGCGCGCCCAGGGTAATCCTTTCCCCAACGACTTCCGTCGCGACAGCCTCTCTGGCGATCTGCACGCAGAGTTCGACGACAAAAGCGCCGAGGAGCTGACGAGCCTGGGTAAACGGGTGAAGATTGCCGGTCGCATCATGACCCGCCGGATCATGGGCAAGGCTTCTTTCGCCACCCTGCAGGACATGGCCGGCAAGATCCAGGTCTACGTTACCCGTGACGACCTGCCGGAAGGTTTCTACAACGAGCAGTTCAAGAAGTGGGATCTGGGCGACATCGTGGGTGTCGAAGGTACCCTGTTCAAGACCCAGACCGGTGAGCTCTCCGTTCACGTTTCCGATATCCGCCTGCTGACCAAGGCACTGCGTCCGCTGCCCGAGAAGCACAAAGGTCTGACCGACCAGGAAGCTCGCTGCCGCCAGCGCTACCTGGATCTGATCGCCAACGAAGAGTCTCGCAAGACCTTCATGATCCGCACCCAGGTGGTTGCCGGTATCCGCAAGTTCTTCAACGAAAAGCGCTTCATGGAAGTGGAAACCCCGATGATGCAAGTCATCCCGGGTGGTGCCTCCGCGCGTCCGTTCGTCACTCACCACAATGCGCTGGACATCGACATGTACCTGCGTATCGCTCCGGAGCTCTATCTGAAGCGTCTGGTGGTCGGTGGTTTCGAGCGTGTCTACGAGATCAACCGCAACTTCCGTAACGAAGGTATCTCGGTTCGTCACAACCCCGAGTTCACCATGATCGAGTTCTACATGGCCTACGCCGACTACATCGATCTGATGGACCTGACCGAAGAGCTGCTGCGCACCCTGGCGCAGGACATTCTGGGCGACACCAAGATCCGTTACGCCAAAGAGGGCGAAGAGGGTCTGACCATCGATTTCGGTCAGCCGTTCCAGCGCCTCACCATGGTCGAGTCCATCCTGAAGTTCAACCCGGATGTAACCCTGGACGATCTGGCTACCCTCGAGAGCGCCAAGGCCGTTGCCAAGCGTCTGCACATCGATCTGATGAAGGGATGGGAACTGGGCCACGTGATCACCGCGATCTTCGAAGAGACCGTGGAGCACATGCTGCTGCAACCGACCTTCATCACCGAGTACCCGGCTGCCGTTTCTCCGCTGGCCCGCCGCAACGACGTGAACCCGGACGTAACCGACCGCTTCGAGTTCTTCATCGGTGGCCGCGAGCTGGCCAACGGCTTCTCCGAGCTGAACGATGCAGAAGACCAGGCCAAGCGTTTCCAGGATCAGGTTGATCAGAAAGAAGCTGGCGACGACGAAGCCATGTTCTACGACGCAGACTTCGTCACCGCGCTGGAGCACGGCCTGCCGCCGACTGCCGGTCAGGGCATCGGTATCGACCGTCTGGTAATGCTGTTCACCAACAGCCACACCATCCGTGACGTCATTCTGTTCCCGGCCTTACGTCCACAAAAGTAAGATCCGCAGAAGTAAGGCCCACAGAAGCCAGCTAAATCCCTTGGGTCAATCCCGAGCGTGATAGCCAATAAACACGCCCCGCAACTGCGGGGCGTTTTTCTATCTCCTTTACCGCCAAATCACTTTATAAATTCAATAATGGAATAAAGAAGATATTTTTATTCTTTGTTGTTAGCCAACACGCCCTTTAATCTGGCCAAAAATCAGACCATGGAAGACGCGTGTGATGCAATTGAAGGATTCCCCATTCAACCTCTCCCCCTCTCTGACGAGCAGCAACGTCAGCTGGGTCAGGTAATCTCGACCCTCAATACCCAGCAACTGGCCTGGGTGAGCGGATATCTCTACGGCCTCTCCCAGAGCGGTCACCAAGGCGTTGCAACCAGCGCCGCCGTGGCTGCGCCCAGCGGTAGCCTGACCATTCTCTACGGCTCCCAGACAGGCAACGCCAAAGGGGTCGCCACTGCCATCAAGGCGCAGGCCGAGGCCCGAGGCCTCCCCGTCACCCTCGCGTCGATGGCCGACTACAAACCCAAGCAGATCAAGAAAGAGAGCCACCTGCTGGTGGTAGTGAGCACTTACGGGGAGGGTGAACCGCCGGAGAGCGCCGTCGATCTGTTCGAGCAGCTTAAAAAAGGCAAGATCGGCAAGCTGGACGGCCTCAAGTTCGCGGTGCTGGGGCTGGGTGACAGCTCCTACGAATTTTTCTGCCAGACCGGGAAAGATTTTGACAACTTCCTCGCCAGCGCTGGGGCCGAGCGCATTTATGAGCTCGCCAGCCTCGATGTGGATTATCAAGATGCAGCCAAGAGCTGGAGCGAACAGGCACTTAATGCCATTGCAGCGACGCTCTCTATCGGTGCTGCCAGCAGCGTAGCCAGCGCGGTGCAGCAGGCGGTTGGCCACAGCCAGTACAGCAAGGAGAATCCCTTCCCTGCCCGTCTGTCGGTCAATCAGAAGATCACCGGCCGGGATTCCACCAAGGATATCCGCCATATCGAGATCAGCCTCGAGTCCTCCGGACTCGCCTATCAGCCGGGTGATGCCCTCGGTGTCTGGTTCGACAATGACGCCGAACTGGTGGGCGAAGTGCTGGCCCTGACCGGCCTCTCTGGCGATGAAGCCACGGCCCACGGCACCTTGCGCGCGGCCCTGACCAGTCACTTCGAACTGACCCGGCTGCACGGCGGCTTTATCACAGGGCTCGCTGACATATCGGATAATGCGGCGCTGAAAGATCTGGCTGGCGACAAGGCCCAGGTCAATGCACTGGTCGCCTCTGCCCAAGTGGTGGATGTACTGAAACGCTTCCCGACCGCGCTCACGGCCGAGCAGCTGGTTGGCCTGCTGCGCCCCCTCACCCCGCGCCTCTACTCCATCGCCTCTGCCCAGAGCGAAGTGGAAGAGGAGGTGCACCTGACCGTCGGCGTGGTGCGTTACCCGCAGGAAGATGGCACTGTGCGCTCTGGCGCCGCCTCCTCCTATCTGGCGGATCGGCTGATTGAGGATGGCGAGGTGCGGGTGTTTGTCGAGCACAACGACAACTTCCGCCTGCCTGCCAACCCAGATACCCCCGTCATCATGGTGGGCCCGGGCACCGGCATCGCCCCGTTCCGCGCCTTTATGCAGGAGCGGGAAGCTCAGGGCGCGCAAGGCAAGAACTGGCTCTTCTTCGGCAACCCCCACTTTACCCAGGATTTCCTCTATCAGGTGGAGTGGCAGCGTTATGTGAAATCGGGGCTGCTGTCGAAGATCTCGCTAGCCTTCAGCCGGGATCAGGCCAACAAGATTTATGTGCAGGACCGTCTGCGTGAGGCAGGGCTTGAGCTCTACCAGTGGCTGGAAGCAGGCGCTCACTTCTATGTGTGTGGCGACGCCAACAAGATGGCCAAGGATGTACAGGAGGCCCTGCTGGATGTAATTGCCGAACACGGTCACAAGAGCCGTGAGGAAGCAGAAGAGTATTTGAGCGAATTGCGTCGTGCCAAACGTTATCAAAGGGATGTCTATTGATGAGCAAACAACCTCTTTCTCACCCAAAAGCGGGACCGGTCGAAGGGCCGCTGGCCGACAACGAGCGCCTCAAGCGCGAGAGCAACTTCCTGCGCGGCACCATTGAGCAGGATCTGCAGGATCCGCTCACCGGCGGCTTCAACGGCGACAACTTCCAGCTGATCCGCTTTCACGGCATGTATCAGCAGGATGACCGCGACATCCGCCCGGAGCGCGCCGCCCAGAAGCTGGAGCCGCTGCACAACGTCATGCTGCGTGCCCGCCTGCCGGGTGGGATCATCACCCCGGCCCAGTGGCAGATCATCGACAAGTTCGCCGAAGAGCACAGCCTCTACGGCAGCATCCGCCTGACCACCCGTCAGACCTTCCAGTTCCACGGGGTGTTGAAGCGTGACATCAAGCTGATGCATAAGACCCTGAGCAGCACCGGCATCGACTCCATCGCCACCGCAGGCGACGTAAACCGCAACGTGCTCTGCACCAGCAACCCGGTGGAGTCCGAGCTGCATCAGGAGGCCTACGAGTGGGCCAAGAAGATCTCCGAGCACCTGCTGCCCAAGACCCGCGCCTACGTGGAAATCTGGCTGGACGGTGAAAAACTGGGGCAGGATGAGGAGCCGATCCTGGGGTCCAACTACCTGCCGCGCAAATTCAAGACGACCGTGGTGATCCCGCCTCACAACGACGTGGATATCCACGCCAACGATCTCAACTTCGTGGCGATTGCCGAAGGTGGCAAGCTGGTTGGCTTCAACGTGCTGGTGGGCGGGGGTCTGGCCATGACCCACGGCGACACCAGCACCTACCCGCGCAAGGCGAGCGACTTTGGCTTTATTCCGCTCTCCCACGTACTGGAGGTGGCGGCCGCCGTGGTCAGCACCCAGCGCGACTGGGGCAACCGGGTCAACCGCAAGAACGCCAAGACCAAGTACACCCTTGAACGGGTTGGCGTCGAAGCCTTCAAGGCCGAGGTGGAGAGCCGCGCTGGCATCCAGTTCGGGCCGGTTCGCCCCTATGAGTTCACCAGCCGTGGCGATCGCTTTGGTTGGGTCGAGGGGATCGACGGCAAGCACCACCTCACCCTGTTTATCGAGAATGGCCGCCTGCTGGACTTCCCGGGCAAGCCGCTCAAAACCGGCATGCTGGAGATCGCCAAGGTGCATCAGGGGGATTTTCGCCTGACCGCCAACCAGAACCTCATCATCGCGGGCGTGCCTGCCGGTGAGAAGGCCCGCATCGAAGGGCTGGCGCGCCAATACGGCCTGCTGGATGACGGCGTGAGCGAGCAGCGCAAGCAGTCCATGGCTTGTGTGGCCCTGCCCACCTGCCCGCTGGCGATGGCCGAGGCTGAGCGCATGCTGCCCGCCTTTGTCACCGACATCGAAGGGCTGCTGGCCAAGCACGGCCTGGCGGATGACGCCATCATCTTCCGGGTCACCGGTTGCCCCAACGGCTGCGGCCGCGCCATGCTGGCGGAAGTGGGTCTGGTGGGCAAGGCGCCCGGCCGCTACAACCTCCATCTGGGGGGCAACCTGGAGGGGACCCGCATTCCGCGCCTCTATCAGGAGAACATCACAGAGCCGCAGATTTTGGCCGAACTGGACGCGCTGATCGGCCGCTGGGCCAAAGAGCGCAATCAGGGTGAGTGCTTCGGCGACTTCGTGATCCGGGTTGGGGTGATTGCCCCCGTTATCGACTCTGCGAGGGACTTCTATGCCGCTTAATCTGCCGCTTAATGTCGCTGAAGATGGCCGCCTTGACCTGCAGGCACTGCTGGCCCTCGGCCGTGAGGAGCAAGTCGAGGCACTCGCGCCCCTCAACCGCGAGCTGGATACCATGAGTGCCTCCGAGCGGGTGCGCTGGGCCCTGGCCAATCTGCCGGGGGAGCATGTGCTCTCATCCAGTTTCGGCATTCAGGCGGCGCTGATGCTCCATCTGGTAAGCCGCGAGCGGGCCGACGTGCCGGTAGTGCTGACCGATACTGGTTATCTCTTCCCGGAGACCTACCGCTTTATCGACGAGCTGACCGAGCGCCTCGCGCTCAACCTGAAGATCTACCGGGCCGAGCTCAGCCCGGCCTGGCAGGAGGCGCGATTTGGCCTCCTGTGGGAGCAGGGGGTGGAGGGGATTACCCGCTACAACCAGCTCAATAAGGTGGAGCCGATGGACCGCGCCCTGCGCGAGCTGGGGGCCCAGACCTGGTTCTCCGGCCTGCGCCGGGAGCAGTCCGGCAGCCGTGGCAAGCTGCCGGTACTCGGTATCCAGCGCGGCCGCTTCAAGTTCCTTCCGGTGATCGACTGGAGCAACAAGGACGTCTTCTACTACTTCAAAGAGTTCGACCTCCCCTACCACCCGCTGTGGGAGCAGGGTTATCTCTCGGTGGGCGATGTCCACACCACCGCCAAGTGGGAGCCGGGCATGAGCGAGGAGCAGACCCGCTTCTTCGGCCTCAAGCGCGAGTGCGGTTTGCACGAGGAAAATGGCGAGAACGACGGCTCAGGCATCTAATCCAGTCTTGAAATCCATCAGAACAACAAGGGCATCCGAAGATGCCCTTGTTGTTATTTGCCCATTAGCATTCGCCCGTCAGCGGTGCTGCCAGGTCTCGAAGCTATAGGGGTGCGGGTTCTTCTCATCGGCAGGGTGGCTCTCGCACGCAATGCGTTGCCACTGGCCATCGTCAAAAGCGGGGAAACGGGTATCCCCCTCCACCGCCAGATCGATGCGGGTCAGGTAGAGACAATCCGCGCTCGGCAACATCTCGGCATAGAGATGACCACCACCGATCACCATCAACTCCTCCACCGAGCTACCAGCCAACAGCGCCAGCGCCGCCTCGACGGAGCCCACCACCTCAATGCCCTCAGCCTGATAGTCGGGATTGCGGCTGATCACCAGATTGCGCCGTCCGGGCAGCTGTCGACCGATGGATTCAAAGGTTTTGCGCCCCATCAATACCGGTTTGCCGAGGGTGACACGCTTGAAGTGAGCCAGATCGGCAGGCAGATGCCAGGGCATCTGGTTGTCCTTGCCGATCACCCTGTCGTGGGCCATGGCGGCAATCATGGAAATCTTCATGGGGCCTCTCACCGTCTATCAGATTATGGGGCGGTTACGGTACACGACCAGAGAGGGGATCGCCAAACCGAAACTGAGGGCACCGACGATAAAGAGCGCCTTGAGGCCGTTCTCCACCGCACTCTGGATCAACTCCATGGTCACGCCGTTGATATTGAGCTCTACCACCGCAATCATGGTTTTGAACGCATAACTGCCCGGGATCATCGGAATGATGGAGGCAACGCTGAACACCGGACGCGGTGCCAGCAGACGGCGCGACCAGTAGACGCAGACAAAGCCGACCGTGGTTGCCGCAGCCAGCGTCGCCCACTCGATGGGCATGCCATAGTGGATCAGCAGGGTACGCAGGCTGTGGGCCAGCGCGCCGCCCATGGCGCAATATTTCAGCATCCGTGGTGGCACGTTGAACAACATGGCAAACCCCACCGCCGGGATGGAGGACCAGAAGGCATCCTTGGCCAGTAGCCAGAGCAAATCCATCATACTTTCCACCCCCAGATACCGGTGACCGACATGGCCAAAATGATACCTATGGCGGCGCTGATGGTCAGCAGGGTCGCGGTCCCCCAGCGGGCCAGCCCCATGTTGAAGTAGCCCTTAACCATGTCGGAGACCGCATTGATCAGCGGAAAGCCCGGCACCAGCAGCAGCACGCTGGCCGCCATGGCGAGATAGGGCTGGTCACCCCAGTTGAAGAAGGTGGCGCAGGAGGAGAGCAAGGTGGCAATAAAGCCGGTGGCGGCAAAGTTGATGAGCGGGCTGTGGTGATGGCGGGCCATCAGCTGGCGCACCCGCATCGCCACAGCAGACGAGAAACAGGTCACCAGGAAGATGGGCCAATCACCGCCAAACAGCAGGCTAAAGGCGCCACAGGAGAGCCCCACCATGGGGACCACCAGCCAGGGGTGATAGTGGAAGGGGACGATGGCCTCGAGCCGCTGGCGCACTTCACGGGCACCGATCAGCTCTTTTTCCGCCATGATGCAGATCCGCTGGATCTCGCACACCACCTGCATATTGATGCCATGTTCGCGCACCCGCCGGGTAGTGGTGACGCAACCCCCCTGATAGAGACTGGTGAGCACGATGGCACTGGAAGAGATGGCCATTTCGACACTCTCCAGCCCCAGCGCCATCCCCAGCCGCACCGTGGTCTGCTCGATGATCCGGCTCTCCGCCCCGAACTGGGCCAACATCTGACCTACCTTGACGATAATGCGGGTGATCTCTGTCTGTTGCTCCCGCGACAACACCCGTCTTGGTGTGATACTTCTCATAATCCCTTCGAGTCGTAGCAATAAAAATTTCGGCCATATTAGCCTAACTTTTACTGTTATTCATCCACCCCTATCACAACCTGACTAATTAGTTATTACAAGAAGGAGAAAAGAAATTACATCACAAATACATTACGACTAACATTAAAAACCATAACAATCAGGTCGCCAGCAATTCCCTTTATCATGGCCTCACCGATTTGGCTGAAATATCAACCAAGGGGGTTGTTGTAGATTATTTGCGACGTCGATAGTCCGCCAGATGGATTATTTTACCACTGCCATCGCTTTCAGACGGAGGGTCCCCCTCTTCCCTGAACTGGCTCATTTCGCTGCGCATCAAATAAAAAGATTCCCGCATCATGTTGGTAATCCGGATACAGCTATCAAGATTGTTTTTCGCCAGCCGGCGCTGACCATCAATCTTGAACTGCAACCCGCGCAGACGGCGCTGCTGATCGGGGCTCGCACGGGCCATCAACTGGTCGATCTGCTGCTCCAGAATCGCATCCAGCCGGGAGGGCTCACTCGCAGCCAACTCCTTCAGGGTGTCAAAATCAGGCAACTCCATATGCCCTCCTTGGCGACTATTGCTGGCAACACACTGCGGTACCACACCATCACGTCCCAGCCATATAAATCTTTATATACGACGCGGCTAAAAAGGGTTCAATCCATCCACTGGCGACTAAACCGGACAATGGTCACTACGAGGGTGTCTATTTATTTTAATTGTGTTTGGAAACAAGCGATTGTTTTTAATTCAGGCGAGATAAAACACTTATACATTTTAGGTTGTGATTTTCTGTTTTTTATTGCAAATAAAAATCCGGGTGGCCTTATTTTGCTTCATTCGACACTTTATTCTTCCCTCACCGACCCGCGTCATCTCCTGACGATTTAACATATCTCACTGATTATGTTATTTTAATTGCCACTTTTATCGGACATTCAAGAGCAGACCATGAGCAAGGCAAAAATCGGTATCGTCACCGTCAGCGATCGTGCCAGCGCGGGCATCTATGAAGACCTCTCCGGCAAGGCCATCATCGACACCCTGAACGCCTATCTGACCTCGGAGTGGGAACCTGTCTATCAGGTGATCCCCGATGAGCAGGATCAGATTGAAGCGACCCTGATCCGGCTGGCGGATGAGGAGCAGTGCTGTCTCATCGTCACCACAGGCGGCACCGGTCCGGCCAAGCGGGATGTCACGCCGGAAGCGACCGAGGCGGTGTGTGATCGCATGATGCCGGGCTTTGGCGAGCTGATGCGGGCCGAATCCCTCAAATTTGTGCCGACTGCCATTCTATCGCGCCAGACTGCCGGGCTGCGCGACGATACCCTGATCGTCAATCTGCCGGGCAAGCCCAAATCAATCCGCGAATGTCTGGATGCAGTCTTCCCCGCCATCCCCTACTGTATCGATTTGATGGAAGGGCCGTATCTTGAGTGCGATGAAACTGTCATCAAGCCGTTTCGGCCGAAAAAATAGCGAACCCGACCATAAAAAATAATGGCGAGCCACGGCTCGCCATTATTTTTAACTCATCTGTTTGCGCAGAAAAACTGCATCAATTATTTGCGGCCGAATACTTTTACGCCCGCTTTGCTGCGCTCTGAATTACCGTACACTTCGATTTTTTTCACACAACGGCGCGAGCCCAGTGATTTCCACTCGGTCTCTTTATCACTGCTCATTTCCCGATCGAAACGAATGGTCTTGGTACGATCACCACCATAGGTCACCACCACCCGATCCAGGGTCAAATCACGCTCCGCCTTCACCTTGATATATTTGGTCTGACGGCAAACCACCAAAGGTATTGTCGCACCATGATCACCGGCTCCCAGCAAAATAGTCCGCCCCAGCGTGAACTGATCGTCACCGGCATGGCTGGCTGACGCCACCACCAGCAAGGCACCCCCCAGCAAGCTGCGTGCAGAAAAACGGGAATTCCAGATAGACATCAAGGACATAACACCTCCAATAAAAAATGGAGTGTGATGATAAGGGTTAAACCATAACGGAAGCTGTATCACGGCTGAATTTGCTGCGAATGTGCGGGGATCAACAGAGAAAACAGCACGACTTTTCGGCAAAAAGAGAAGAGCCGCAGATAGCGGCCCTTGCGGCAAGAGAGCGCTTAGCGCTCCATGATTTGGGTCACGTCATCTTTCTTGATCATTACCTCGCGCCCTTCATGATCGTAATAGCGATACATGCCGGTACTCTCATCCAGCTTGGGTTTGCTCTCTGTGGTGATCATCTTGCCATCCTTGGTGCTCATGATGTATTGGGAGCTGCATGCCACCAGCCCCAGGGCACACACCAGGATCATCATCAGTTTTTTCATTGCGGCCTCTTCTGCGATCATCCTCACAACGAGGATGTTTCTTGAAGCCTAGTTCAATCGCACGGCACGGGATGACGAGATGAGCAAAGCGGGATCGCCGTCAATAATCAGCGACTTAGCCTCGCTATCTGGCCGGGTGGTGAGCGCAATGAAAAAGGCCGGACATCTCTGTCCGGCCTCTTCTTTTCAGCGCAAGAACGCAATCATGACTTGGCAGGCTGACGCTCACCGGTCACGGTCGGGTTCTTGGGATCGGAACTCCACTCGTACCAACCGCCGTCGTAGACGCTGATCTGTTTCCAGTCCATCAGCCAAGCGTAGAAGAAGGCCTCGGAGGCCCGCCAGCCGGTACCGCAGTAGAACGCCGCCTGCTGGGTCGGCTCGATGTTCCACTGGTCCCACATGGCGAGGATCTCGCGGGCCGGCTTCATGGTGCCGTCAGGGTTGTGGAAATCACTCATGCTGTTGGCATCGACGCCGCCGTGACCCCACTTGGCTCCCGGGATATCGCCCTTCGGCTTGATATAGCTGTAACCTGAGGTGTTGCCGACAAACTCGTCCCAGGTGCGCACGCTGACCAGTGCGCTATCGGGCTGCTTGAGCAGCTCTTTCGCCTGACTTAGCGTGGTGTAGTACTCGGGGTGAGCGGGAATGGCCACGCCAAACTCCTTCACCGGCTCATATTTGTTGGGCAGACCGGTTTCGGTGCGCAGGTGCTGGATAAACCAGGCATCCAGACCACCGTCCAACAGGCGTACATCTTCCACCCCCGCATACATCATCAGGTGCGCGGCACGGGCAGCCGCCATGGTGTTGCGACCATAGAGGATAACGGTGGTGTCGTGACGGATGCCGTTATCCAGCAGCAGCTTCTTGAGCGCTTCGTCAGAGACCTTGTTCCACAGCGGCTCCTCTTCGAGGCTGTTGGTATCGATATAACCGGCCCCCGGGATGTGGCTGATGAGGTAGGCCTTGGGTGAACCCCAATCCACTTCAAACAGCTTCCAGTCCCCCTTGGGCGCCGCGGCAACCGGCTTGCCCTCTTGCAGGTCCGCCAACCAGCGCGGATAGACCAGCTGCTGCCAGCGTGCCAGCGACTCGCGCGGTGCAGCTTGCCACCCTTGCAGCTCGAACAGCTGCTTGATCCCCTGCTTGCGCAGCAAACGGGCCACCTCGGCCACTTCGCGGGACGCACCGTAGAGGGCAACCGGACGATCGGCCTTCAGCCCCTTGATCTCGAGCGCATTTGGCCACTCTTCATCGCTGTATTTCCACTCGGCAGAGAGGTTCTCGGCGCCCGCCACATGGCCGCCCTGCTTCTCCCCTTCCATCGGCCACCCCTGATAGAAGTAGCTGGCGCGGGTATCCAGGATGACAGCCTGTTTGGCCTTGGCATCGGCCAGCGAGAGCGGTGGCAACTCCCCTGCCACGGCGGGCAGGGCACACCAGAGCAGTAAGGTCGCCAGCGCGGCCTGCAGGAAGCGAAGATGTCGTTTCATGGTGATTTCTCGATTCATAGTGAACAAGGTTAAAAAATGGAGCGACCCAGCCGCTCGGCCAGCAGCTCCAGCGCCGCCGTGCCCGCCAGCGAGTTGCCGGCTTTGTTGAGCTCGGGCGACCAGACACAGACGCAGAGCTCGCCCGGGATCAGGGCGATGATACCGCCGCCGACACCCGATTTGCCCGGCATGCCGACACGATAGGCAAAATCGCCCGCCTCATCATAGAGACCGCAGGTGGCGAGCAGGGCGTTGACCTGTTTGGTGGTGCGGGCGGGCAGCAGCGGCACGCTCTCACCCAGTGGCACACCACGGTTGGCCAGATAGATGAATGCCCGCGCCAGATCGACGCAGCTCATGCGAATGGCACAGGCATTGAAGTAGCTTTGCAGCACCTTGTCCACTTCGTTTTCGAAGTTGCCGTAGGCCTTCATCAGATAGGCGATGGCGGCGTTGCGGGCAGAGTGCTGATATTCGGAACGGGCGACCACCTGATCCGCCATGATGGCCGGATTACCGGAAAGGCGGCGCACCAGCTCAAGGGTACGTTGACGCGGTGCAGTAAGGCGGGTCTCCAGCAGATCGCTCACCACCAGCGCCCCGGCATTGATAAAGGGGTTGCGGGGGATCCCCTGCTCGAACTCGAGCTGCACCAGCGAGTTGAAGGGCTGGCCGGAGGGCTCCTTGCCAACCCGGGCCCAGATCTCCTCCTCCTGATAGAGGGTGAGTGCCAGGGTCAGGCTCAGGGCCTTGGAGATACTCTGGATGGAGAAGGGTTCAAAAGCGTCACCAGCGGTGAACAGCTCCCCATCGACGGTACAGACTGCGATACCAAGCCGATCGGCCGGTACCTGAGCCAGTGCCGGAATGTAGTCGGCCACCTTGCCTTGTCCCAGCAACGGGCGCACCTCTTCAAGGATGCTGGCCAGTAATTCGGATGACAACACCATAAGCAATAAGCGATTCCATGACTAAAACAGCGGTGGAGATCCCATCCCCACTGACAAAAATCCCGCCAGCGGCGGGATTTTTCAGTTACCCACAACAAGGCGCCAGATGCGGCAGCCTTGTATCAGGCCGGTTCACCGTACCAGAGGTCGAACAGCTCGGTAACGACCACGGCTTCCATCCCCTTGCCTTCCAGCCAGGATTTGACGGCAGCGCGGTCTTCTTCGGTACACTTGCCCAGTTGCTGGGTGCAGATCATCCCTTCCCAGGCCAGGTGACCGGAGCCGGCAAAAGCCAGTTTACGGGGTTCAACAACCTCATCGATCATCGCATCGACTACCGCATCGATGGTCTCTTCGGCAGTGCCGACCGGGAAGTTGAAACTGATGTCGAAACCCATTTCCTGGAATTCATCGACGCGCAGTTTCTTGCGCAGGCGGCGGCTACGATTGGCCATGATAGCTCCTCAAGTTAGTTGATACGCTAGGTGTGTTGACGTGCCAGCTTAGCTGACACGCTTGAAAATCAGATCCCAAACCCCGTGGCCGAGACGGTGGCCACGTTGTTCAAATTTGGTCAGCGGACGCCAGTCCGGACGAGGCACCCAGTTGCCGGTGGCAGAGGTATTCTCGTAACCCTCGGCGGCGCTCATCACTTCCAGCATGTGCTCGGCATAGTTTTCCCAGTCGGTCGCCATGTGGAACACGCCACCGATGGCCAGCTTCTGGCGAATATCCTGGGCAAACGCAGGCTGTACGATGCGGCGCTTGTGGTGACGGCTCTTGTGCCAGGGATCCGGGAAGAAGAGCTGCAGGCAGGAGAGTGAACCATTCGGGATCATGTGCTCCAGCACCTCGACCGCATCGTGGCAGATCACTTTCAGATTGGTGACGCCCGCTTCCTGAGCGGTACCCAGACAGGCGCCCACGCCCGGGGAGTGCACTTCGATGCCGATGAAGTTCTTCTCGGGGGCATTCTTGGCCATCTCAACCAGAGAGGCGCCCATGCCAAAGCCGATCTCCAGCACCACAGGTGCCTCGCGGCCAAACAGTGCGACCAGATCGAGCTGCTTTGGCTCGAAATCGATGCCCATGACCGGCCAGAGCTCTTCCAGGGCCTTCTCCTGCCCTTTGGTCAGGCGGCCTTCGCGACGGACAAAGCTGCGGATCTTGCGCATGAATTTGCCGTCTTCGTTAAATACATCTTGGGTCACAGGCATAATGTGTCTCGTTATTTCATCAATCCGGGTAATACATCTTGTGTCCGATCCCGAGCGGGACCGCTCGCGGCTCGGCATTTCATCGACCCGCGAAAACAGGGGAGCGAATTATCCCAAGATAGGCCCAAGGCGCAAGTGTTTCGCGCAACAAATATTCCGGCCATCCACTTCCCTGCCCCCTCACTGGCATCACCATACCGACTAACCGTCCAATATAATCCGCAGCAGAGTCGTTCCAGCCCTTTTTTGGCGATTTTTGTGACAATCATTGCCTCATTTCTGAAATCTGATACAAACGGATAACCTGGCGGTCGAATGGAGCGACCGCCCACATGCCGAGAGAATTGTCTATGCAGCCGTTTTTTGCCCAGCGCTTCGAGAAGGTTGAACCTTCCTTTATCCGTGAAATCCTCAAAGTTGCCGCCAATCCGGAGATCATCTCCTTCGCCGGTGGCCTGCCCAATCCCCACCTGTTTCCGGTCAAGGCGATCGATCAGGCCTGTCAGGATGTGCTGCGCGAACAGGGGGCTGCCGCCCTGCAATATGCGGCGACCGAAGGCTTCGCCCCGCTGCGCCAATATATTGCCGACCGCTATCTGGCCCGCCACGGCATGCAGATCAATCCGGACAACATCCTGATCACCAGCGGCTCCCAGCAGGCGCTGGATCTGCTGGGCAAGGTGCTGATCGACGAGGGTCAGGATCTCATCATCGAAGAGCCGGGTTACCTTGGCGCCATTCAGGCTTTTTCTGTCTACCAGCCCACCTTCAAGCCGATCACCCTTGAAGAAGAGGGACTGGATCTGGCGGCGCTGGATGCGCTGCTGGCAAGCGGATCCAATGCCAAGCTGCTCTACGGCGTGCCCAACTTCCAGAACCCGAGCGGTGTCTCCTACAGCCGTGCCAACCGCGAGGCAGTGGCCGAGCGACTGGTGCGCCACGAGCTGTTGATGGTGGAAGATGATCCCTACGGCGAGCTGCGCTTCGAGGGCGAGCATCTGCCCCCCATTGCCAAGCTGGCGCCAAACAATACCGTGCTGCTCGGCTCGTTTTCCAAAACCGTGGTGCCTGCCTTCCGTCTGGGCTGGATGGTGATGCCGGAGTGGCTGCGCAAGAAGGTGACCATCGCCAAGCAGGCGACCGATCTGCACAGCAACGCCTTCAGCCAGCAGGTGCTGCACCGCTTCCTGACCGACAACTCCCTCGACGCTCACTTGGAGAAGATCAAGGAGGTCTATGGCCGCCAGCGCGCCGCCATGGAAGCCGCGCTGGCCCGTCACTGCCCGCCCGGCGTCAGCTACACCCGACCGGAAGGGGGTATGTTCCTCTGGCTGACCCTGCCAGCCCACATCAGTGCCATGGCGCTGTTTGACGAGGCGATCAAGGAGAAGGTGGCTTTCGTACCCGGCGCCCCCTTCTACGTGCGCCCCGAGATCAAGAACACCCTGCGCCTGAGCTTCTCCTGCGTCGATGAAGCGACCATTGAAGAGGGGGTCAAACGCTTGGCCCGCGCCCTCCAGCGCATGCTCTGATCGCCCAAGCCAAACCGTATTAACAAAAAACCAGCGAGTGATCGCTGGTTTTTTTATGCTCCCCATTCAACCGTTCGGCCAAACAAGGTCTTGCAAAACTGCTTCATCGGGATGGGGCGGCTGTAACGATACCCTTGCAGATAGTCAACGTGGCGCGCCCGCAGGTAGTCCGCCTGCGACTGCTTCTCGACCCCCTCCGCGATCAGGATCAATTCAAGCCGTTTCGCCAGATCAATCACGTTCTCGACGATATGGCTGGAGAGTGCATCCGTACCGATCATCTCCACAAAGCTCCGGTCAATCTTGAGTGCATCGACCTGAAACTGTTGCAGATAGGTGAGACTGGAGTGACCGGTGCCAAAATCATCGATAGAGATCAACACGCCCAGTTTGCGTAATTCGGCAAACATCTGAGCCGTTGTCTCATCGGCCACCAGCAACTCCCGCTCCGTCAGCTCCAACCCCAAATCAACAGGATTCTCCTTGAAGGCGTCGAGAAACGCCTTGCAGTCAGCCAACAGGTCGAGATCCTGAAAGTGTTTGGCGCTGATATTGAAGCAAAAATGAAACTTTGCCGGCAGCTTGCGGGCATAAGGGGAGAAGTGGTCGCGCACCTGGGCCATCAACAGGCTGGTCATGGGCACGATCAGCCCGCTATCTTCCGCCAGCGGAATAAAGCGATCCGGCGAGATCATCCCCTGCTTGGGATGCTGCCAGCGCATCAGCACCTCACAGCCACGCCACTGCTCGTCATCGCCAGAGACCACCGGCTGCAGGTAGGGGATAAACTCCTCCTCGATCAACGCCCGCTTGAGCTCCTCCGCTGGTGAGCTGCTACGCCCCATCAGCCTGAAGGTGCCGAATCCAATCAGCAGCGCCAGCAACGGAGAGAGGAACAAGGTATATCTGGAGTAGCGCCATGCGTGGCTCCAGTAGTCATGCACCGTGACCCGGGTGACGACCTGATAGGGGAAATCGGCCGAAGCGAGGGCAATATAACCCTCTTCTGCCGGAGAGGGCGCCGCCCCGACCTGACCTGAGCCAAACAGAGCCCTCTTCCCCACCACCAGAGCCATCGGGGAGTTCTTGCTGGAGATCTCCAGGGTATTGCGCAGGTAGTAGCCATCTACACCGATCAACACACACCCCTTGTCAGTTTCATGACGCAGCACGATCAACGGGCGATCCGGTGTGACCTCATTGCCAGGCAGCAGTTGCAACCTGCCATCCACATAGCGGTCGGGATTGAAGGGGCCATCGTAGTCACCATAGAGCGAAGTGCAGTAGATGTGACTGCCGACAGCCAGATTGGCGGAACGGACATAAGGCACCGTGGCCACCTGTTCGCGCAGCAGCTGTGCCGCCTCCTTGCAGGAGTGACCAAGCATCCCCTCCACATTGATGGCCGCTTGCCGGGCATGGCCGATGGTGCGATCAAACATCATCCGGGCATGCTGCAACCGTGAATCGGCATCACGCTCTATCTCCGTCACCGTCTGCCAGATAACGGCAACAACCCCCAGCAGCAGGATCCCGCCCCCCATCAGCAGCGCCACCAGAATCCTCGAGTAAAGCTGGCGAAGTTTCAAACGACGAAATGGCATGGCGGCCTCTTTGATGCTCGGATGATGGGTGACAGCCTCTTTGGACAGGCGAAAAGGGTCGCCATAATAGCGATTGATCAACAAATGTCCACCCAACAAAAATCAATCAATTCAAACTATTGTTCAACAATATGTCGTATGAAGAGGATAGAGTTAACAAACGTCAAACAGAAAACTCCCGAAGCACGTCTCACTTGTTGAAGGGAAGCCACACCATTAAAGTTGAGCAAACGGCAGCAGGAGCATGCAGCGATGAAGATTCTTATTACCGGAGGGACCGGCTTTATCGGCCGCAAGCTGGTTGCCCATCTCAAGGTCAATCACGAGGTCGTGGTATTGAGCAGGCAGGGGAGCCGCGCTTACTCCCTGCTCGGTCACGATATCAAGGTATTGGATAACCTCGACCGGCTCGATGACCTCAATGACGTGGACGCGGTGATCAATCTGGCCGGTGAACCCATCGCCGCCGGACGCTGGAGCGAGTCGCGCAAACAGCTGCTCTGCGATAGCCGCTGGCTGTTGACCGAGCAGCTGGTGGATCTCATCAAGCTATCCAGCACGCCGCCTAAGGTGCTGATCAACGCCTCCGCCATCGGCTGGTATGGCAGACAGGGCACCGAAACCCTCGACGAGCAGTGTCGCTCTCCCAACGACGAGTTTACCCACCAGCTCTGCCAGCAGTGGGAGACCCTGGCGCAGGAGGCCCAGAGCCGCCAAACCCGGGTCTGTATCGTGCGGATCGGGCTGGTGCTTGGCATGGATGGGGGCGCCCTGCCCAAAATGCTCCCTCCCTACCGACTCGGACTCGGCGGCCCCATGGGGTCAGGCAGCCAGATGATGAGCTGGATCCATGTGCAGGATCTGGTGCGCGCCATGCTGTTCTTGCTGGATCACGAAGAGTGCAGCGGCATCTTCAACGGCACTGCGCCCCATCCGGTCAGCAACCGGGAGTTCAGCCAAACCCTTGCCACCACGCTGCACCGTCCACACCTCTTCTTCGTCCCGGCGCCGCTGTTGCAACTGGTGATGGGGGAGGCGGCAGATCTGCTGCTGACCGGACAAAAGGTGATACCAGCACGGCTGCAACAGGCCGGTTTTCACTTCAGCTATCCCGAGCTGCCGAGCGCCCTCGCAAATCTTCTGCGTGAGCCCCGCTAACTCACACCCGCTCGCTGCGTCCACTCGTCAGCGCCCCACATAGCAAGCAGCCCGGCCAATGGCCGGGCTGCTTGTTTATGGTGGCTGCGCTATTGCACCTTGTGTGCATCGGCTCGCGCTGGCGGGATTACAACAACCCCTGACCCAGCCCTCGCAGCCGATCGCTCAGGGTGCCAGCCAGCAGCTGACGCTGCATCCCCTGCCCCGCCAGCGTCACCAGCAGTGCCCCCAGTGTCGGCAGGCCGAGCCAGATAGCCCAGTGGAACTGCCACTGCCCCTCGAACCACCACCACTGCAGGCCAAAAGAGCAGAGCTCCACCACCATGGCGGCACAGAACCCCGCCAGCGCACCACTGGCCACCAGCTCCCAGCGCAGCATCTTCCTGAGCAGATCGCTGCTGGCACCCAGGGTGCGCATCAGCAGCAGCTCGCGCCGACGCTGAGCCATGCTGGCCTGGGTCTGGGTCAGCAGCACCAGCAGCGCGGCCACTGTCACCAGCCCCAGCATCAGCGCCAGCGCCCGGCTCACCTGCTCCGAGACCTGAGTGAGCCGCGCAATCAGGTCATCCACATCGATAAGACTCACCGTGGGGTGACGGCGGATCAACTCCACCTCGGCAGTGCGCCCCGCATCGGGCAATCGGTAACTACCAAGCCAGGTACGGGAGAAGGGTGCCAGCAGATCCTCGGAGAAGATCATGTAGAAGTTGGGACGCATATTGTCCCACTTGATGCTGCGCAAACTGGTGACCCTAGCGCCGAAGCTGCGCCCCTCGATGGTAAAGGCGAGCATGTCCCCCAGCTTGATATCGAGTCGCTTGGCTAACTCGCTATCCACCGACACCTCGCCGGGCCCGGCAAGCCATTTACCGGCCACCAGCTTGTTGTCGATTGGCAGGGTTGCCGTGGTAGTGAAGTTGAGCTCCCGATCGACCCCTTCACGACCACTGCTGGCCCCCTCGCCCACCGCCTCACCGGCGATATGGGTCAGCCTGCCGCGCACCATGGGGTAGAAGTCGGAGGTGTTGGCCCCGGCTGCCGCCAGCTCGCTCAGGATCCCCTCCCGCTCGTTCTCGGCCACATTGACCAGAAAACGGTTGGGCGCATCGACGGGAAGACGTGCCGAAAACTCATCCAGCAGATCGACCCGGGCCGCCCATAGCAAGCCAAAGAGCATCAATGCCAGCGCAAAGCCCGCCAGCTGGAACAGGCCGCTGTTGCGCTCGCGCGACAGATGGGCCAGCGCCAGCCGCAAGGCATGAGGCCCGCTCACTCTTGCCCCCAGCCGCAACATCAGCGCCGCCAGCAGGGCCAGCAGCCCCATCAGCAAGCCCATGCCCCCCACCAGACCCAGCGCCAGCCGTACATCGGCGGTAAAGCCCCAGACCAGCGCAAACAGCCCGAACAGGCCGACCGGCAGAGCCAGCCAGGGGGGAATCCCCGCCTCCAGCTCCCGGCGCAATACCCGCAGCGGCGGCACCTTCAGCAGCCGCAAGAAGGGCACAAAAGCGAGCAGCAGGGTGATAAAGAGCGCTACCGCCACCCCCAGCGCAAAGGGGCGCCAGGAGGGGGGTGGCAGATCCGGCGGCAGCAGGTCCCCCAACAGTTGCAAGGTGATCCACTGCATGACGGTGCCCGCTACCAGACCCAGCAGCGCACCGATCAGCGTCAGCGACAGCAGCAGGGTTCCCATCAGTTGCCAGAGCGAGCGACGGGATGCCCCCAGCGTCTTGAGCAGCGCCACCATATTGGTCTGGCGCTCGGCAAAGTGGCGCACCGCAATCCCCATCGCCAGCGCCCCCAGCAACACCCCGCTTAACGAGGCAAGCCGGAAGAAACGCTCGGCATTGGCCAGCGAGCGACCCACTTGGGATTCGCTGTCATCCGGTTTGATCCACTTCTGTCCGGCCTGCAATTGCGGCAACAACCATTGCTCGTAACGGGCCAGCGACTCTCTCGGCCCCTTGAACAGATAGCGCCACTGCTGGCGGCTGCCGGGGAGCAGGGCACCGGTCGCCTCGATATCGGCACTGTGGATCAGCGCCCGCGGCGCCAGCAGGAAGGGGCTGAAGCCCTGATCCGGCTCCTCGCCAAGCAGGCCTGCCACCTTGAGCACCGTATTGCCTACCTCCAGCTCATCCCCCGTTTTGGCCTTGAGCAGCTGCATCACCCGGGCGGAGAGCCAGATCTCGCCGGGAGCCGGGGCACGGGCAGGTTCCAGAGTGAGCTTGCCATAGAAGGGAAAACCATCGGGCACCGCCCGAATGGAGGCGAGCTGCAGGGCGTCGCCGTGAAACAGCATGCTGTTGAAGCTGACGGTGGTCTGCACCGCCAAGCCATCCTGTTTAGCCCGGGCTAGCCAGCCATCCGGCAGGGCGGCGGCGGTGCGCAGCACCCGATCCGCTCCGATAAAGTCGCGGCCCGACGCCTTGAGTCCGGCATCGAGCCGATCCGCCACCAATGCCACACTCAAGACGCACGCCACGCTCAGGGCCAACGCCAGCACAAACCAGCGCAGCTCGCCGCTGAAACCTTCCCGGCGCAGCAGTCGCCATCCCAATCGCCACTGCATCATCCCTTGCATCTCCCGCTTGACCCGCAGCTCACCCCGTTACACCACATCATGGGCCACCTCGCGATCCAGCCGACCCGCCGTCATGACCAGTTGCCGCTGGCAACGCTCGGCCAAGTGATGGTCATGAGTCACGACCACTAGCGTGGTGCCATGCTTGCGATTGAGTTCAAACAGCAGCTCGATCACTTTCTCGCCGGTCTTGCTGTCGAGGTTGCCGGTCGGCTCGTCTGCCAATAGCAGGCTGGGACGAGTCA
Organism: Aeromonas sp. 95A; assembly: GCF_051919235.1. Lineage (NCBI taxonomy): Bacteria > Pseudomonadati > Pseudomonadota > Gammaproteobacteria > Aeromonadales > Aeromonadaceae > Aeromonas > Aeromonas sp. 95A. The sequence continues at coordinate 3,854,413 of NZ_JBQBFC010000001.1, read as the reverse complement.
TAAAGGCGCGGGCGATGGCCACCCGCTGCTGCTCACCGCCGGAAAGCCGTGGCGGCAGATGGTGCAACCGCTCGCCAAGCCCGACCGCGGCCAGCAGCTCGCGAGCTCTTGGTTCGCAATCACGCTCGCCGCGCAGCTCGGCGGGCAGCATCACATTCTCCAGCGCCGTCATGGTCGGGAGCAGCAGGAACGACTGGAACACAAAGCCGATCTGCTCGGCGCGCAATCGGGCCCGCCCCTCCTCATCCAGCTCGCCAAGGGATTTGCCGAGGATCTCGATATCTCCCTGACTCGGCAGATCGAGCCCGGCCAGCAATCCCAGCAGGGTGGACTTGCCGGAGCCGGAGGCACCGACCAGAGCCACCGTCTCGCCACTATTGACTTGCAAATCGATCCCTTCAAGGATGGTGAGGCTTTCCTGGCCGAGGCGAACCGATTTGCCGAGGCCCTTGACGACAATAATGGGGGTTGAACTCATGCTCTGTATCCTTTGTTCCAATTCCTTGATGACAATCCATAGCGGGAGTTGAATTGATGGTGCGTATTCTGTTTGCCTTGTTCGTTGGCCTCGGCAGCCTGCTCTCGTCGGCTCAGGCCCAGACCCTGCTGGTGCTGGGAGACAGCCTGAGCGCCGGCTATCAAATGCAGGTTGAGCAGAGCTGGCCTGCCCTGCTCAACCAGAAATGGCAGGAGGAGGGGGAAAACACACCCTGCTCAATGCCAGCATCAGCGGTGAAACGACACAAGGGGCGCTGGCCCGTCTGCCCGCTCTGCTGAAGGAGCACAAACCGGACTGGCTGCTGATCGAACTGGGAGGCAACGACGGCCTGCGCGGCTTCGCACCGACCATTACCCGCCAGAATCTGGCCAGCATGATCGCGCTCGCCAAGGAGCAGCAGACCCGTGTGGTGTTGACCCAAATCCAGCTGCCCCGCAACTACGGTGCCCGCTATCTGCGCCAGTTCGAACAGATCTTTCCCGAGTTGGCCCAGGCTAACGATCTGCCCCTGCTGCCCTTCTTTATGGATGATATTGCGCTGCGCCCTGAACTTATGATGAACGATGGTATTCATCCCACCCCGGCGGCCCAGCCCCAAATCCGCGATAAAGTCGCCCGCTTTATGGAGCCGCTGCTCAGCCAATAAGCCCGCCGTCTATCACCAATATCCCATAACAAAATATCCCGCCAAAATCGGATGTTTTGAATGGTCGACGATCTCTGCTTGGCACCTTGATTCACCCAATCCATCGCCAATACCCAATAACAACACATCCCGCCGAAGCGGGATGTGTTGTTATTGATTTAGCATAACCGGCAGGCAGTTTCTCAGCTTTCCAGCACCTGACGCAGCCGCTCCTGGGCCACGCCGACCAGCAAGTCGGGCTGGAATTTGGAGATAAAGCGGTCACACCCCACCTTCTTGACCATGGCTTCGTTGAAGTTGCCGCTCAGGGAGGTGTTGAGGGTGATAAAGAGATCAGACATGCGCGGATCGCTGCGCACCTCGTGGGTCAGGCGGTAGCCGTCCATCTCCGGCATTTCGGCATCGGTGATCATCAGCAGGATCTCGTCGGTCACCTTCTTGCCAGCATCGCACCACCCCTTGAGCAGGGTCAGCGCCTGCAAACCATCCTGACACTCGATCACCTCAAGCCCAAGCTGGCCCAGGGTCTCGCGCACCAGATTGCGGGCGGTGCTGGAGTCATCGACGATCAGCACTTTGCGGCCATGCATCTCGGGCAGGATCTCCCGATCCAGCACCTCTTCAGAGATCCGGATGTCATAGGTGATGATCTCCGCCAGCACCTTCTCCACATCGATGATCTCGACGATCTGATCCACTCCATCTTCGGGAATGCGGGTGATGGCAGTGAGGTAGTTGGCGCGCCCGGCGGAGCGTGGCGGCGGCAGTATATCCTTCCAGGTCATGTTGACGATGTTGGCCACCTGCCCCACCAGAAAGCCCTGAATGGTGCGGTTGTACTCGGTGATGATGAGGTTGGATTCACTGTCGATGGGCATGGGACGCATGCCGATGGCGCTGCGCAGGTTGATCACCGGGATCGAGGTACCGCGGATATTGGCCACCCCGCTGATATTGTGATGGGAGCCCGGCATCTTGCTCAGATGGGGCAACTTGACCACTTCCCGTACCTTGAAGACGTTGATGGCGAACATCTGACGGGTGCCGAGACGAAACATCAACAACTCGAGTCGGTTTTCACCCACCAGTTGAGTTCGTTGATCAACGGAATCCAATATACTCGCCATACGCTGATATCCATCTGATTATTAATCGACTCTATTATAGAGGCTGCCCGCCAGGAAAGGCAGGCGCATTTTCAACCAGAGCGACCAACCAGACAAAAAAAGTGAGGCCGAAGCCTCACTTATCTCATTGATTTTAAAATCAATAGCTACAGACAGACTTCCAGCTGCCATCGGTTGCCTTGGGCTCGCTGCTGGTCCACCAGTTCGCCTGCCACACCACCTTGTTATGGGTAATGCGATCGCCGCCATTGGCATGATCCCCCTGTGGCCAGCTCGGATAGGCCTTGTAGGCCGCCGGATTGACGTTCTGGCTGCTGCAGCTGGTGCCCGGATTCTCGCCGCCACCCGAACCCAGCACGGCCTCCGGCAAGGTCGGGAACTCGGCCTTGAGACCAATGGTCTGGCTGCCGCTGATGATGCGCATACCGCTCGGCACGCCAGCGGCGGGCAGGTAGTAGGTCATGGCGACTTCAATCTCGGCCCCCGGCGCCAGAGTCTGCCAGCCCGGCAGGTTCATGGCGACCTTGTGGAAGTCCTTCTCGCCCGCAATGCCTTCCGAGTTGTCGTTGCCACCGCTCTCCACCACTTTCAGGCCCATGCCACTCTGATCCGTGATGGTGTCAGAGGTAGAGGTGGGCACCAGAAACTCGATGCGCGCGCCGCCCGGAATGGTCTGGGTCGACTTGTTGACCAGCTTGAGTTTCGGGTTGATCGGATAGTTGGAGTCCCCTTCCTTGAAGCCGGAGAGGCTGACCTGGATGTCGAGCTGGGCGCTCGGCGCGGCCAGATCGTTTTGCTTGGTGTTGTACGGGGTTGCCTTGGCAAACTTCTCATAAGCCAGGGTGGTCAGGGTACTGCCCATGCCGTACTCGTTCTTGGCCGGATCGAAGGCGTAATCACCCGCCATCTCCCAGAACATCACGCCACCCAGACCGCGCTTGATGATGTAGTCGAGCTTGTGGCCCATGGACTCTTCATCTTCGGTTGAGAGGAACACCTTCTTCTCTTCATTCCACAGCCAGGGCGCGTGGGCCTTGTCATCGTAGTAACGCACATACTTGCCCTGCATCACGTGAGCCGGATTGTTGGGATCCAGACCCCAGGCAGTGCCATAACTTGGCAATGTGGTGATGCCGAGGCTGGCCGCATTCTCCAGGTTTTTGGCATGCCACATGGGCACGGCGCCACCGCCGATCTCTTTGCCGTTCTTGTCGAGATCATGCCAGATGTTGTCGATGCCGACCGCCCCGTTGCCGCACGGAATGGTGCTGCCACCTGTGCCCGGCTGGCACTCGTTCTGGCTCGGCAGGGCTGCCTTGCCACCCAGCCCGTGACTGCCACCGCTTACCCCCTGCCAACCGCGGGTGTAATAGGGCACGCCAACGTTGATCTTGCCAGCCGCCAGCGCACCGCGGAAGTAGTGGGCAGACCAGGCGGCGTTGAGGTAACCGATACCGCCAAACTGGGTCTGGGTATAGACGCCCCAATGGGAGAGCTCGGGGTCAGCATTGTTGTCGAACAGGGCCGCGTTGTGACCGACAAAGTGGTTCCAGGCGCCGTGGAAGTCATAGGTCATCAGGTTGACGTAGTCGAGATACTGGGTGACCTGGAAGTTCTCCATCCCGCGCAGCAGATAGGCCGAGGCCGGTGAGGCGATGGTCAGCATATACTTGCGGCCATCTTCGTTACCGGCGTTGTCGAGCCGCGCCCGCAAGGTCTTCATCAGCACCTCGTAGTTGGCAAACAGCTTGGCCCGGCACTGGTTGGAGAGCGGGAAGTCGTTGGGGTTGCCCGCATCCTTCATCGAGGTGGGGTATTCGTAGTCGATATCGACCCCGTCAAAACCGTACTGGCGGATAAAACTCACCGCCGAGTCAGCCAGGGTATTGATACCGGCAACATTGACCGAGCAGTCACCCTTGGTAGTGGCGGTGTAGAAGCCGCGGGTATCGGCCCAGCCGCCGACCGAGATCAGGGTCTTCACGTCCGGATACTGCTTCTTGTACTTCGACAGCAGGTTGAAGTGGCCCTTGTAGGCGAATTCAGGATCCATCTCGGCACCCGGCACGCCATCCCAGGTCATCTTGGTGGCTGCATCGTCCACCTTGATGGTGTGGCTCTGCTCATCCACCGCCGCGAAGGCGTAGTTGATGTGGGTGATCTTGTTCCATGGAATATCGCTCACCAGATAGGCGGGCAGGCCGTTCTTGCCGGTGCGCCAGGAGGTGAAGTAGCCGATGACCCGGCGGGCATGGTCATCCCCCATGCACTCGTAGCCATCCGGGCGATAGATCTGGCGAATGTCACAAGAGAGGTTGCCACCGGTGGGCGGCAGCGCGGCCTCCTCGACATTGACGGTCACCGCCGCCGACTCGCCGCTCAGATTGGTCTTGTCAGTGGCCACCAGCTTGAGGGCGGCACTGCCTTTGACATCCGGCGTCCAGTTCACCTGCCAGGGGGCAGTGGTATCTTCGCCCACCTTCTTGCCGTCGACATAGAGCTCGACTTTGGCCACATCGTTGTTGGCATCGGTGACATTGCCGCTCACCGCCACACTACGACCCAGCGTCACCTTGGCGCCGCTGGCCGGGCTGCTGATGCTCGCCTTGGGCGCCTCCGGCGCCACCACGGCGGCGACGTTGAAGCTCGAATCCGCCTCGCTCAGTACCTTGCCATCTTTATCCAGCGCGCGAGCCTTGAGGGTATGGCCTCCCACTCCGGCGGCGCTCCAGCTGGCACTCCAGGGCGAGGCGCTGGCCGTGGCCACCAGCTTGCCGTCGACAAGGTATTCCACTTTAACCAGCGCCGTCACCGGGCCGCTCAAGGTCACCGCCAGCGCCACACTGCTACCTTCGTTGAAGCTGGCACCAGCAGCTGGCGAGCTGACGGCTACGCCGAGTGCAGGAGGAGGCACCTCGCCACCATAGGGCTTCCAGGCATCTGCCCAGACCACCCCCACCCCCGGCTCATAGTGATAGGGGGATGCCCCGCACCAGCCTGAATAGGGGAATTCTTTGCACTCGTAGAGGGCACCGACGTTGCTGACGATATCGCCAGCCTTGTAGGCAGTACCGGATTTATAGGCGGGATAAGCGGCCTGAGCCCAGGCGGGCGCAGCCGCAAGGGCGACCAGCATGGCAAGCCTGCTGGGTCTGAAGAGCTGTTGCATATTGTTATCTTCCTTGTTTTGTCTTGGCTTGGTCACCAAGGCAAAGAACAATCGCAACCTGCATGATGGGCGCAGACAACTGGCAATGGACCTGCCACAAAAACCACCCCTCACCCAGGGAAACCCCGCTATCTGGATCCACGATCGAGACCGGAAGCATTGCGCCCCGACATCACTGCCGGTTTGCCCTTTACCTGGGTTCCGTGAGGAACGAACCCAGTATAGGAAGGCGACAAGATCCCCTCAATCTTTATTCTCAAAGAGAATTATCCCCTGCCACGAAAGCGTCATGATCACAGGGTTAAAATTGATTGAATTATCAACAAAATCATATCGTTACTGGGATCATAAAAACGCTTTCCCGCACCTTCCCAGATTCATTTAATGTGCGTTGGCTCACTGGTATGACATGCCAGAAATGTGACAATGCGCGCCCTTGGTCAACGAGCCAAGGCTATGGAATCACTGGCAAAAATAAAAAAGGAACACCTATGAAAGGTACTCGTACCCTGCTGTCGCTGGCCGTGGGGCTGGCACTTGCATCCTCAGGCGCCCATGCGGCATTTGTCTGCCCGTCCGATCCGGCTCAACTCACTCCCATCCCGACCATTCAGGGCACAGGCTCCGCCAGCGCGCTGGCCACCCAGACCGTGACCGACAAGAACGGTAACGTGACCGGTAAAATCAGCACGGGCACCTTCAACGTTCGCGGTATCGTGACGACGCTGGGCCAAAGCCTGACCAAGGGTTTCTATCTGACAGACCCGGTGGGCGATGGCAATCCAGCCACCTCTGATGGCATCTTTGTCTATCTGAACGACAAGGACTTCGCGACCAAATATAAAGACATCAAACCGGGGGCTGAACTCTGCCTTGAAGCCAAGGTCGAGGAGTATTACGGCGGCACCCAGCTCAAACCCACCTTCGAATCCAACAAAGCCCGCCTGCAAGTCACCGCACAAGGGCTGAATGTGCCGACCAGCGTACTACAGGTCAATGAAGGGGAGACGCTTGCGCAAGCGCTCAATCGCCACGAAGGGATGCGGGTACGTCTCGACAGCAGCAGTGACCTGCACCTGACACGCAACTACGGCTTCGACTACAAGGTCTATCGCAACAACGTAGAGTTGGCCCACAAAACCCCGCTGATCAAACCGACCCAACTTCATGTCGCCAGCAGTGCGGACGCTGTCGCACTGGCCACCAAAAATGGCAGCAACCGTCTGGTGGTCGAGTCTGATTACAAAGCACCGGATGGCGTACTGCCCTGGTTCCCGAGCTGGGATGCCGATCAGGGATATCTGCGTATCGGCGATCAACTGACCGGGCTGGAGGGGGTGATCGTATACAACAAGGATGCCTTCCGTCTGGTGGTACCGAGCGATGTCACCCTGACTGCCGGCGCCCTGCTGCGCAGCCCTGAAGAGGATCGTCAAGACGCGCCGGCTCGCCTCGCTGGCAGCGATCTGCGGATCGGCAGCTTCAACGTGCTCAACTACTTCACCAGCCACTCCAGCATTGGCGGCGCACTCAATATCCTGTGCAAGGATCAGGCGGATGCCGATAACGCCAAAGGTTGCAACCGGGGTGCCAAGAGCCAGCCCGAGTTCGAGAAGCAGCGCACCAAGATCGTCAATGCCATTACCGCAATGGATGCCGATCTGCTTGGCCTGATGGAGATGGAGAACAACGGCTTCGAGGATAACTCGGCCCTCCACAATCTGGTGACCCGCCTCAACGAACAGCAGAAGGATGCGAGCAAACACTACGCCTATGTGCGTCTGCCGGTCACTGCCCTTACCGATGGCAAGTTCTTCGGCGGCGACGCCATCATGGTGGCGATGATCTACCGCCCTGCCCTGCTCACCCCCAGCGGAGATGCCAGCGTCATCAAGCTGCCGGAGCAGCGCTACACCACTGGTGGTGTAGCCAAGACAGCTGGTCAGCGCGACTCGCTGGTTCAGACCTTCACCCTCGCCAAGAGCAAGGAGCCGCTGACGCTGGTGGTCAACCACCTCAAATCCAAGGGGTCAGGCTGCTACGAAAATGGCGATGGCAAGACAGAACCGGCCGACCTGCAAGGCAAGTGCACCGAGTTCCGGGTCTCTGCCGCCAAGGTGCTGGGTGAGGCGGTCAGTAAACTGCCAGGCCAGGTGTTGCTGGTAGGCGACTTCAACTCCTACGCCAAGGAAGATCCGATCCGGGTACTGACCGACTACAACCCGGCCACCAGCGAGCGGAAGATCGTATCGGCCTCCCACACCTTTATCGGTGAGCAGTCCTATGAACAGCTCGGTCGCGAAGTGACTCGCAGCTACGGCCTGATCGATCTCAACGTCAAATTCAACAAGGAGAAAGCCATCTCCTACAGCTACGACGGGGAGCTGGGCACCCTGGACTACGCCCTCGCCAACCCGGCGCTGGCCAGCAAGGTGGCAGGTGTCGCCGACTGGCACATCAACTCCTTCGAGAGCTCCCTGTTCGAGTACGGCAGCCAGTACACCGGCACCCTGCTCAAGTCTGACAACCCCTTCAGTGCCTCTGACCATGATCCCATCATCGTCGACCTGAGACTGGAGAGCGATGCCACCAAACCGGACACCTCCTCAGGCGGTGGTGCACTGGGACTCGGCCTGCTGGCCCTGCTGCCGCTGGCCTGGCGACGTCGCCGTTAACCACAGGCGCATTTGAATAGTGCAAGCAAAGCCCGCAACTCTCGCGGGCTTTTTCAATCAGGTCATTGGATTTACAAATGAAAGGCGCGGACGTATGGAGAAAATAAATGATGGAGAAAACAAAAAGGCCACCGTGATGCGGTGGCCTTATTGCTTCTTGTAACAAGAATTTGGTGGAGCTACGCGGGATCGAACCGCGGACCTCTTGCATGCCATGCAAGCGCTCTCCCAGCTGAGCTATAACCCCGATTTGTGTGAATGACCGGCAGTCACTCTGAATTTGGTGGAGCTACGCGGGATCGAACCGCGGACCTCTTGCATGCCATGCAAGCGCTCTCCCAGCTGAGCTATAACCCCAAATTCGGTACTGAATGAATGGTTCTGGCGGCCATTCATCCTAAATAATGGTGGAGCTACGCGGGATCGAACCGCGGACCTCTTGCATGCCATGCAAGCGCTCTCCCAGCTGAGCTATAACCCCACAAAGGTCGGCTTGGGTGATACACACCACATTGCCCTGGGTATTCAATCACAATCAAGAATCTGGTGGAGCTACGCGGGATCGAACCGCGGACCTCTTGCATGCCATGCAAGCGCTCTCCCAGCTGAGCTATAACCCCTTTGATTCCAGATTGTTCGAGGAGAATTTGGTGGAGCTACGCGGGATCGAACCGCGGACCTCTTGCATGCCATGCAAGCGCTCTCCCAGCTGAGCTATAACCCCAACTCACCTCGGCGCCACCGAAGTTATCTCCGGCAACGGAGGCGCATGATAGGCATCACCCGCTTTGCTGTCAACCCTAAAATAACCGCGACTGATTCGTTTAGTCAAAATTGCAGCAGTTCGCTGTTTTTACCAGCAAGGCGCGTGCTATCTCTCTGTTTTATGTCACAAATCGGCTCAAGCACCTATACAGGAGAGGCCGTGCAGCAAGCCTCTTTCCCCGTGCAACGCCCCCGCTCTCAGGCATCTTTTGCAGGCTGATCGTCAGCTTCTCCCCCGTCACCTCGGGAAAGCCTTTCCATAAAGGGCATTGCATTTGAAAACCCTTCCCATGATTTTTGTAAATTTACAACACAGAAAGTTGATCTGGCTCACAAATGACCATAGGATCAAACCGTGACCCAGGTCACACACCATAACCATAAATGACTGAGCGATGAGGTAAACCATGTTTGAGAATCTGGCAGTCCTGTTCCACCTGCGCGGTGCAACTACCAAGAACGGCGTTGTAGAGAAAGATGCCTATGCCCCCTCCACCCGTGAATACTACTTCCGCTACGGCAAATAATTGCTGAAAGCCTTTCACGGAAAATGTAATAAAATAACAACACACATCATCACACAGCCCTTTCGAGGCGCTGTCCTGTCCGGGCCAGATGTTCCACGGCCAAACCTGAACTCCACCAAACAAGAATGGGGCCCGCAGGCCCCATCTTTTATTGCACCAGATAGTGCGCAGGCTTGTCGGCAAGCCTTGTAACCCTGAAACGGCTCAGAGCTTGATCCAGGCATCGGCCCAGGCCGTACCCTTGCCCGGCTCATAAGCCCAGGCAGCACCTGCACACCAGCCGGTGTAGGGGTGCGGTTTGCACTCGTAGCTGGCACCGCCGTTGCTGACCCGCTCGCCCGCCTTGTAGGGAGTCCCCTCTTTATAGGCCGGATAGTCAGGCGGCGTCACGCCCCCCTCCTCCCCTTTCACCAGCAGGCTATGGGTAGTGCTGCGGCTCAGATTACCTTCATCTGTGACCGTCAGTTTGATCTCCAGCTTGGTATCGCTGGCCGGCTTGGGCAGAGTCAACTCCAGCGTCACCTGCTCCAGCGCAGGCGCAGAAGCTCCAGCCGGGACAGTCCAGGCATAAGAGAGTGGCTTGCCTTCCGGATCGCTGGAGTGCTGGCCAGAAAGGGTCACCTTGCTGCCACCTTCGGCCTGCGCCGGGCCGGTGATATTGGCCACCGGTGGCAGGTTGGTGCCACCGCCGTTATCCTCGATCACCACCTCCGGATAGAAGTGCTGAACGCAGCGGCTGTAATCCCCCTCCTTGAAGGCACTGAAACGGGTCTGGTAGCCCACCAGCTTGCAAGCGTAACTCTTGCCGCCGTTGGGGTTCTCTGCCACATAGCTCCAGTCCTGCTCCCAATAGATGGGCAAGGCACCGGCGCCATTGTCGTCAAACACCTTCATGTTCTTGCAACCCAGCACTTCGTCGGATGGCACCGCCACCCCGAGGTAGTTGGCAAACTCGCGGTAGTAGTTGATGCGGTTCTGGGACTGGGCGTGCTCGACCGGGCCACCGCACTCCACCCCACCGTTGATGATCTGGGTGGTGACTCCGAAGCCCGGCACCAGACCGTTCTGCTTGTCATGGTCATTCGGCTGCCAGGTGCCATCGATGACATGGAGCATGGAGGGCTTGGGCGGCTGCGGATAGGTATAGAAGAACACCGCACTGGCGAGGTTCAGCCAGGTGTCGGCCACCAGATCGGGGCGGTCGAGCAGGGTGCGCACCGTGCCGAACATCGCCTCGGAAAAGGGGCCGTAGTTGTAGTTGTAGGAGAGCTGCTTGGCGCCGCGGCCAAAGTAGCTCTTGAACTCGCCATTATCGAACGTACCGCACGGCCACTGCTGACCCTGCCACACATCCGGGCGGCACTCGGCGTTGTAACCGCCGCGCATGGTCTCATTCCATCCCATCTCGCGCACGTAGACCAGCGCCTGACGCCACTCGGCCTCCGGGCGCCAGTTTTCATGGCCACCGGTCTCCTGGGCGAAGTGGGCGAACATGGTTGCCAACGTCTTGCGGCAGATGGCATCGGCATCGCGGCCATCGCTGTAGTCGCTGCACAGGGCAGGGAACTTGGCCGCCGCTTGCAGCAGGCCGCGATAGGTGTACTCGGGGGCGCGCAGCGGGAAGAGGTAGTTGAACTGGCTCTCGCTCAGCAGGCTTTCGACCCGCTTGACGTTGCCCGGGTTGTCGACACGGCCCGGCAGCACAGCTTCTACGACCAGATTGTCACGGGTCGCGATGGAGGCCTTGACCGCTTCCATCGCCGGGAAGTCGGTCAGCGCCTTCTCTTTGGCATCCAGCTCGGCCTGACTCATATAGACGGGGGTAGTGTTGCCATCCGGCGGAGTTGGCGTCGGCGGATTGGGCTTGTCATCGCCACCGGTATCCGGCGGGGTCACTTCCCCTTCGCCGACAAGCTTCCACGGGGTATCCCACTCATTGGCGGCCGCCATGCCCGGAGCCTGACCCGGGTTGACCCACCACTTGGCCTCGAAAACCTGGCCGTTGTAATTGACCTGACTGCCGCCCGGATAGGATTTGTTGATGTCGTATGCCTCGGCCGCCCACAGGTGGCCGCTCAGCATCATGCCGGCAAGCAGAAGGGTGATGCGGTTTTTTTTCATTATTGTTGCTCTCTATGGTTTTGTGGCAAAAGGCAGAGCCCGCCTGAACAGGCTCCGCCATCTTCATCATGGACTCAACCTAGGGGCAGCTTGCCGCCCCGACATCCAGCCAGACATCGTGCTTGCCCGGCTCGTTACCCTGAGTCCACCACTTGGCCTTCCACTGACGGCCGTTGTGGTTGGTCAGCTCCGCGCCGTTGTAGGCAACGGTCGCGCTCCAGCCCAGATCAACCTGACTCGCCAGCGCCCACTGATCGGCACTGCGGCTCGGCGCATTGCCCTGAGTCCAGTACTTGGCACGCCATACCAGCTGGTTGTGGCTCACCTTGTCACCGCCGTTGTAGACCTTGCTGGCCTGCCATGCGGGAACATTCGCCGCTTCCGGATCTGTGGTGTTGCAAGAGCCGTCGACCACGGGCTCCAGCGTCAGCACGACGCGCCCTTCGCTCTGATGTACCCCATCCGAGACGCTCACACTCAGCTCATGCTGCTCGCTGGTGGTGACAACTGGCGGTAACAGACGCAGGTTGGCACTGGTCTCGCCGTCCGCCTGCCAGCCAGCTGGGAAGTGCCAGCGGTAGCTCAGCGCATCGCCCTCGGGATCGCTCGCCTCGGCAGTGATGGTCAGCCACTCACCGCCGATGCCGCCAAGCTGCGCCGGTACGGTCACCACCGGAGGCTGGTTTTCCACCACGCCCTGCTCCAGCGGCCGCCCGTTGACGGTAAAGGAGAGGGTCTGCTGCGGTGGCAGCAAGCTCTGCTGTACCAGTGTCTGGCCACGACACTGGATGGTGGCGCGGCCGGGCTCGCTGGCGGTGGGCAGGTTGATGTGGAACTTGTTCATGACGCTGCTGGCCGCCCGGTGATTGGCTAGCCTGAAGCGCTGCAGACCATCGCGAGTCTCCACCTGCAACTGGCAGTCACTGCCGGACAGGGTGTTGCTGTCATCCGGATAGGTGAAGCCGTAGGCGCCATGCAGCGCCGGATAGATGTAACTGGGCAGACTCCCCTGCGGGTCGTAATAGCCCACCAGGGTGGTCACCGGCACGCCGAACTGCTCCGGCTTGCGCGCAACCTTGGTATCGATGAGGGAGACCTCCACCCAGCTCTGGCCATCCGAGGTGAAGCTCTTCTTGAAGCCCCGGTTCACCACAATTTCCTTGCCGTTGATAAAGAGGCGACTGTTGTAACCGGCCCCATGATCGATGGTCAGACTGCGCCCACGGTTGTCCGCAGAGGCAACCGGCACCCGGATATCACGAGTCCAGCGTCCATCCCACATGGCAACCCTGACCAAGCCGTAATCCGCCAGCAGGGCACTCAGTCCGGCCTCGCTCAGGGCATCCATGGGAGCATCGACCTTCTCGATCCCCTCGATTGTGTGCTGATAGGGCTCCATTCTGGCCGTCGCACTGTTCCACTTGCTAAAGCCGGTGGCCGAGTTGGCATCGAACACCGCCTTGCTCTCCAGAAAACGCTGGATGATGGCGGCGGAATTGGGGGTATAGAGGGTGAAACGGTTGGCGCCGGAGAGGGGGCTGCCACCCGCCATTGCATCGTAGCCAAACTTGCGGCCATCGAACGGTGGCTGGCACTGGCCATCCAGACAGGCATCCTCATTGGTGCGGGTCGGCGAGAAGTTGGGGATGAAACGGTGTTTGTCACTGTCCCAGCCCCAGCTGGAGTTGAGCTGATCGGCACTGCGATGAACCGAGCCACGGAAGCCATCCACATAGTGGCCAAGGCCGAAGTTATGGCCCACTTCGTGGCTGAACTCATTGCCCAGCGAATCATCCAGCGTGACGATACCACCGCCACCGGAGCCACCGTGCACCTGAACCCCATTGGCATATTTGCCGCGGCTGTTGTGCGCCGTCAGCTGGGCCACCACAAAGGGATGGCTCCCCTCCCCTTCACCGGCACTACTATTGATGCCGTAGTTGGCATTGTCGATGCCGTGGGAGATAAGCTCCTTGCCGATGCGCTGGCGCATGGTGCCGCCATGCCAACCCCCCTCGCTCGGGTCAAAATCGGTCAGCAAGGTGCCATTGGGCAGCATCACCTCAGGCAGGGAGAGCGGTGCATACTGACTGACGATCAACCGGCTGGCCGGGATGGTCTGGAAGTATTCGCGATGGGCCTCCTTGTCATTGGCAAAGGCAAAGCGATCCCGTGGCGTGGTGAGCATGCCGATGTCGATGGTGTGCAGCAGCAGCTCGCCGGGGGCGCCGACTTTGATATCACGCAGTTCACCACTGAGGTTGCCCTGTCGAACGGAGAGGTTCAGCCCGGGCTGGCTCCACCCGGCAGGCAGCTCGCCACTCCAGGTATTCGGGGCATAGGTGATGCGGTTGTTCTCCAGCTCCCCCTCACGGAACCACTGCCCCTTGGCAAACTTGAACTGCAGGGTCTGGCCACGGGAGACGGTCACCTGTCGCTCGCCATAGAAGGCCGTCGAGTTATAACCAGCGCTAGAGCGGATCCGCACCATCTTGCCCTCCAGCTCCGGGCTCACGGGCAGGTAGATATCCCGAACCCAGCGGCCGTCGGCGGTCTGGATCTCCACCAGCGCGCGACCAGTCAGCCGCTCCTTGAGGAAGGCGCCGCTCTTGTCGCTCAGTTTGGCCAAATCAGCACTGCTGCTGATGATGGCACTGCTGCCGCTCTCCGGGACGAAGCTCACTCCGCCTTCGGGAACCCCCGCGAGGTGGTAGACCGTCTCGGGCAGCGCCGATGGCGGCGACAAGGTCAGGGTGCCAAGCAGCTTGCCGCTGCCGTCACGGGCCTCCACCGTCATGGGGGTCACCCCGTCGGCCTGGAGTGGTTTCACCAGCAGCAGGCTCTTGCGCAGGCTGGTCAGGATGGGTTGGCGATCCCCCTCTTTGGGATAGGAAGGCAGGATCTGGCTCTGGGCAAACTGCACGCTGGCAGCCAAGCTACCCGCCAGATCGCTTTGCGGTGTCGTGTCATTGAATATCAGGGGCGAGGTGGCGGCAGACAGGGGGCCAGCCGCCAGGGTTGCCATGATGAGGGCAGCGATTCGGGTCACATTTGTGGTCATTGTCGGGTTCTCGTTCATATTGCTACCGGGAATGAGGGGCATGTCGCCATGCCCCGTCATCGGTGAGGAGGCCTCAGTTACAGCTTGCTGCCCCGATATCCAGCCAGACATCGTGCTTGCCCGGCTCATTGCCTTGAGTCCACCACTTGGCCTTCCACTGACGGCCGTTGTGGTTGGTGAGATCCCCGCCCTTGTAGGCAACGGCAGCGTTCCAACCCAGATCAACCTGACTCAGCAGCGCCCACTGATCGGCGGCGCGGCTCGGCTCATTACCCTGAGTCCAGTACTTGGCCTGCCATACCAGCTGGTTATGGCTCACCTTGTCACCGCCGTTGTAGACCTTGCTGACCTGCCATGCGGGAACGTTGGCCGCTTCCGGATCTGTGGTGTTGCAAGAGCCCCCTTCACCGCCTTCGTTGACTGGCGTGACGGTGAGACGGGTGGCCGCGTTGGCGTCGAGTGCGCCATCGGAGACGGTCACAGAGAGGTCATAACCGGTTTCGGTATCCACCGCCGGGCCGGTGACCACCAGGGTGGCGCTGTTCTGGCCGGTCGCCGTGATACCGGCAGGCACTTGCCATTGATAGACCAGCTCGTCGCCATTGGGGTCGGATGCCTTGGCGGTGATGGTCACCTGCTTGCCCTCTTCCACCTTGACGCTGGTAGGCAATGTGACCACTGGTGGCAGGTTGGGCTGTGGCGCCTTGTTGGTCACCACCACCTCATCCCTGGCGGTCAGTTGATGGTCATCGGTCACCGTCAGTTCGAATACCAGGGCGGTATCGGCACTGACGGCATTCACATCGACCCGCACCTTGGCCTGCGTGGTATCACCCAGCACGGCTTGCGGACCGGAGACCTGCTTCCAGCTGTAGGTCAGGGAGCCTTTTTCCGGATCATGGGAGGCTGAGCCATCCAGCGTCAGGGTAGCCGGGCCGGTCACCGCCACATCGCTGCCCGCGTTGGCGACCGGCGGCTTGTTGGCTGGCGGAGTGACCCCTTCACCGTGACCGAGACCTTCATGCATGGCGTTAAGGATGTCGCCATTGTCGGCATCGATCTCCCAGGAGAAGAGGCCGCCCAGCTTGTTGGCCAGCACGTATTGGCCTTTCGCCTTGACCGAGCGCTCGTCGTCATAGGTGATCAGCTCGCCGGTGGAGGGCTTGAACAGGGTGGCCGCTTCGGCAGTCTCGTCGTAGTTGTACTCCCAGCCTGCGCCCATATGGCTGTTGACGATGTGGCGATAATCCAGCACGCCATCTTCCCAGGTGCCCTTGATCTTGCCGGTGGCGGTGCCGGTGAAGGGATCGTTGCCCTGATAGCCGCTCACCCCTTTCCAGCCGCGACCGTAGGCGGCGGCACCGATCACCAGCTTCCCGGAGTCGACCCCTTGCGCCAGCAGTTGCTGTACCGCTGCATCAGTGTTGTAGCGCTTGTTGGCCGAGCCGTTGGTGGCCTGATAGAGGTTGGCCTGATGACCCAGGGAGGTATTGCTCCAGGCACCGTTGTAGTCGTAGCTCATCACGAAGAGGTGGTCCATGTACTGCTGGGCAGCCTTGTAATCCACATCCTCAATCTTGTCGTAACCGGCCCCGATGGCGGAGGTGAGCTGATAGGTGCGACCGGTCTCGGCCTCCAGCTCGTCGAGCATGGCGCGCAGATCCTTCATGATCAGCACATAGGTTTCCCCATCTTTGGTCTTGTCCCCCAGATTGGGGTTGGCACCGTCGCCGCCCGGGAACTCATAGTCGATGTCGACACCGTCGAAGAACTTCCAGGTCTGCAGGAACTCCTTGACCGAGGCGACGAACACGTCACGCTTGGCCTTGTCATGCATGAAGAAGAAGGGGTCGGAAAGGGTCCAGCCACCGACGGAGGGGAGGATCTTCAGGTCCGGATAAGCCTGCTTGAGAGCCATCAGATTGCCGAAGTTGCCCTTGTAGGGCTCATCCCAGGCGACCAGTGACCCCTGCCCTTTTTGCAGCGCAGCCCAGGGATCGTGAATGGCGACCTGGAAATCCTTGCGCCCGGCACAGGCACGTTGCAGCGCCTGGAAGCTGCCGGCAATCTCTTTGAGGCTGTCGTTGAGGCCATCACCGCCACAGATCGGGGTGAAGCCATAGAGGATATGGGTCAGGTTCTGGGCCGGCAGCTTGTCCACGGTGAAGTTGCGATCATAGACCCCCCACTCCACATAGTAGGTACCGACCACCTTGCCGGACTTGTTGACATAGGGTTTGTTATTCTCCTGCAGGGCAGGCTTGAGCGGCGCAAGGTGGCTGCCATCGGTATCGGCGACCACGATCTCCTTGGCATCAGACAGGGTGCAGCCATCGCCGTTGCATAGCGCGACCTGCATCTGATAGCGGCCCCCCTTGTGCACCTTGAAGGTGGCGGTACCCGCGGCGGAAGAGGGACCGGACCAGACTTCCTTGCCATCCAGCAGCACCTTGGCACTCTGGCCAATATCGCCGTTCCAGAGATTCCAGGTGACGGTCACATCGGCGCCATCCTTCACCTTGACCAGCTCGTTATAAGCGGTCGCGGACTGGCTGATTTCGACGATGGCAAACTTGGTGGGGCCCCAACCGATGGCGGGTTTGCCGGGAGCTGCCGCATAAGCGGCGGAGGAGGCGAGCAGGGTACCGACCATCATGGCCAGCAGTGCGGGTTTTGGACTTAGCATATTGCTTTCCTTTTCGTTTCGTTATGGGAAAAACGAAAGGGCAACGCAACACGACAGGTGACACAAAAACGGCCACCCCTTGGCAAAGGCAGCCTGCATTCTACTGTGGTGGCCCCGCTATCCTAGGTCGTCTTGACCCTTAGACCGGAAGCTTTGCGTCCCGACTTTTCAATCGGTTTGCCCTTGTCACAACGTTATTTCTGGCGATAAATAATCGCCGATTGACTGTAGGGTAATTCTGATAAGTAAGCAAATCGGACCATTGCCAGCCCACCAGTTACCAACCCCGACAATTACCGACTTTCAAGAAATTAATGTTTAAAAAACAGCCGGATATGCAGAGATAATCTCATCACCTCCAACCAGATACCTCACACCATTTTTTTGATCTGCATCACACCAAATTGAGAAAAATCAATGAGTAAGAACAATATGCGACAAAAGACCCATCTGTATCGCAACTAATGAATTTATAATCGCCGCTTTGCATGGCCAGCAGGTGTCTTCATGCCCAACGAACTGCCCTCACGCACCCGGTTATCCAGATACGACAAATTTGTTCGTTTGACGATTTATGCCTTGCCACTGGCCGGGATGATCTGGCTTATCAACAGCCTCAATGGCTGGCAAAAAGCAGCGTGCGGCACAGATACCAGCTATCGGGGAGAGCATTAATCACTAGGCAGGAGTGAGCACTTTGCAGGGACACGAGAGAAGCTGGGGGAAACCGGTTGGCAGACCCGCCAGAATGTGGCGAAGCGGGGAGAAAAAATGGGGCATGACCGGCATGCCCTGCCACCATTCAATGCTTATTTACAGCTGGCGGCCCCCACATCCTGCCAGACGTCGTGTTTGCCGGGCTCATTACCCTTGGTCCAGTACTGCGCCTTCCACTGACGGCCGTTATGGGTGGTGAGCTCGCCACCGTTGTAGGCCACATTGGCATCCCAACCCAATTGCACCTTACTCACCAGCAGCCACTGATCCGCAGTGCGGCTAGGCTCGTTGCCCTGGGTCCAGTACTTGGCCTGCCATACCAGCTGGTTGTGGCTCACCTTGTCGCCGCTGTTATAGGTGCTGGCCGCTTTCCAGACTGGCCAGTTGGCCGCATCCGGATCGGTCGCCGTGCAACCACCGCCACTGCTGGCCGGTTTGACCGTCAGACGGGTTGCCGCGCTGGCATCCAGCCCGCCGTCGGAGACGGTGACGCTGAGGTCATAGCCGGTGTCGCTGGTGACGCTCGGGCCAGTCACCACCAGGGTGGCGCTGTTCTGGCCCGTTGCGGTGATGCCTGCCGGCACGCTCCACTGATAGGTCAACGGATCACCGTTCGGATCAGAGGCGGTCGCCTTGATGGTCACCTGCTTGCCCGCTTCCACAGAGGCCGTGGCAGTTACACTCACCACCGGTGCCAGATTGGCTTGCGGCGCCTTGTTGGTTACCACCACCTGATCCTTGGCACTCAACTGCTGGTCATCGGTCACCGTCAGCTCGAACACCAGATTGATGTCGGCGGACACGGCATCGAGTACAACCCGGGCCTTGGCCTGAGTGGCATCGAGCAGGGCAGCCTGCGGGCCGGAGATCTGCTTCCAGCTGTAGCTGAGCGCGCGGTTTTCCGGATCGTGTGAGGCCGACCCATCCAGCGTCACCTCGGTCGGGCCGGTCACCTTGAGGTCACTGCCCGCGTTGGCCAGCGGCGGCTTGTTGGCTGGTGGAGTCGTTCCCTCGCCGTGGCCCAGCCCCTCGTGCATGGCGTTGAGGATGTCACCGTTGTCGGCATCGATCTCCCAGGAGAAGAGGCCACCGAGCTTGTTGGCCAGCACATACTGCCCCTTGGCCTTGACCGAGCGATCGTTGTCATAGGTGATGAGATCGCCGGTCGCCGCCTTGAACAGATAGGGCGCCTCGGCCACCTCGTCATAGCCCTTCTCCCAGCCCGCCCCCATCCGGTTGTTGACGATGTCGCGGTAATCCACCACCCCGTCCTCCCAGGTGCCTTTCACCTTGCCAGTCGCCTTGCCGGTGAAGGGGTTGTTGCCCTGATAACCGCTCACCCCGGTCCAGCCACGGCCATACATGGCGGCACCGACCACCAGCTTGCCCGGTTCAACCCCCTGCGCCAGTAGCTGATTGACCGCCTTGTCGGTGGTGTACTTGGTATCGGGATCCCAGCTCGCCGCATAGAGGTTGGTCTGGTGACCCAGCTCGGTGTTGCTCCATGCGCCGTTGTAGTCGTAGGTCATCATGAAGATGTGATCCATGTAGGGCTGGGCCGCCTTGTAGTCCACATCCTGGATCTTGTCGCCCCCCGCCCCGATGGCCGAGGTGAGCTCATACTGGCGACCGGTCTCGGCCTCCAGCTCGTCGAGCATGGCTCGCAGCTCCTTCATCAGGGCCACATAGGTGGCACCATCGCTCGGGCTGCCCAGTTTCGGGTTGGCGCCCTGTCCGCCCGGGTACTCCCAGTCGATATCCACACCGTCGAAGAACTTCCAGGTCTGCAGGAACTCTTTCACCGAGCCGACAAACACGTCACGCTTGGTTTTGTCACCGAGGAAGTAGAAGGGGTCGGAGAGGGTCCAGCCGCCGACCGAGGGGAGGATCTTGAGGTTCGGATAGGCCTGCTTGAGCGCCATCAGAGCGCCAAAGTTGCCCTTGTAGGGCTCGTCATGAGCAGTGAGGTTGCCTTGCGGCATCTGGATGGCGGCCCAGGGATCGTGCATCGCCACCTTGAAGTCGGCCCGGCCGGCACACGCCCGTTGCAGCGCCTGGAAGCTCCCTTCGATCTCCTTGAGGCTGTCGTTGAGGCCATCCCCGCCGCAGATGGGGGTGAAGCCATAGAGGATATGGGTCAGGTTCTGGGCCGGGATCTTGTCGACCGTAAACTTGCGGCCATAGACCCCCCACTCCACATAGTAAGTCCCCACCACCTTGCCGGACTTGTTGGCGTAGGGCTTGTTGTTCTCCTGCAGCGGCGCCTTGAGTGGCGCCAGATGGCTGCCGTCGGTATCGGCGACCACGATCTCCTTGGCATCAGAGAGGGTACAGCCATCGGCGTTGCACAGCGCCACCTGCATCTGGTAGCGCCCCCCTTTCTTCACCTTGAATTTGGCGCTGCCCGCCGCGGCCGAGGGGCCGGACCACACCTCCTGACCATTGAGCAGCACCTTGGCACTCTGGCCCAGATCACCGCTCCAGAGGTTCCAGTTCACCTCCACATCGGCGGCATCCTTTACCCTGACCAGATTGTTGTAGGCAGTGGCCGCCTGATCGACTTCAACGATGGAAAACTTGGTGGGGCCCCATCCGATGGTCGGCTTGCCGGGCGCCGCAGCATAAGCGGACGAGGCGCAGCACAGACCGACCGCGAGGGCCAGCATGGTAGGCTTTGGACTTAGCATTTTTTATATTTCCCTATTTCGTTATGTTGGCAACGAAAAGGGTTACGCCCTGACAGGTAACGCAGACGGCAGTGCGGCCTCTTGGCAAAGGTGCACAACAACCTGTGGTGGCCCCGCTATCTCAAGTACGGCTCATCCCTGGACCGGAAGCTTTGCGTCCCGATCTTGCGATCGGTTTGCCCTTCGGTTACTTCATTTGCGATGCAAAAAATCGCATCCCGACTATAGAGTGAGCCAATCCGATCTGCCACTGTCGGCGTTCACCGACAGTGGCAAGCCAATGCACTAACTGGCAGCCATTACGCAGGAAGATGAAGAGATCTTCGCCAATAAATCTCTGTTTTCGGCATTCATCCATGACCAGGGTCCACAGGATCATTGCGCGGTTTTGTGAGCAGGTTCACGGCTAGCAGCCCCGGCTGCGGCTAGCGCAGCAGCAGGCTGTTCATCAGGGCCCGCAGTTTGAGTGGTTTGACCGGTTTGCTGATGTAGCCATACCCCCGCTCGCGGATCTGCGTCTGCAGCTCGCTCTTGCGATCAGCGCTGATGATGATGCCTCCCAGCTCGTCGCCACACACCCGCTGCAAGGCAGCGAGCGCCTCCAACCCGGTCTTGCCATCGTCGAGGTGGTAGTCTGAGAGCACCAATCTCGGCACAAACCCGTCTGCCACCAGCGCCTCGGCTTCGGCCAGATCGACGGCGCAGCGCACCTCGCAGCCCCAACGGCCGAGCAGGGTGCTCATGGCGGTCAGAATGTCCCGCTCGTTGTCGATACAGAGCACGGCTACACCTTCCAGCTGGCTATCACGCACCACCGGCGCCGCCAGCTGATGGGCCGTGACCGGCCGGGTCGCCAGATTGAGGGTCACCGCAAAGACCGACCCCTTGCCCGGCCAGCTCTGCAATGTGAGCTGATGACCGAGCACCTGCGAGATGCCGCGGGCGATGGCGAGCCCCAGACCCAGCCCCTGCTCCTTGGCGGTGCGGGAGTGATCGAGGCGGGAGAACTCGTCAAAAATAGCCTCCTGCTTGTCCTGCGGGATGCCGGGGCCGTTATCCCACACCTCGATGCGGATCTTCTCCCCCATCCGGCGGCAACCGAGCAGCACCCGGCCCCCCGGGTTGTAGCGAAACGCATTGGTGAGGAAGTTCTGCAGCACCCGGCGCAACAGCCGCACATCGCTGTGTACCGCGTGCTTGCACTCCACCACCGAGAAGTGGATCCCCCCCGCCTGCGCCAGCACGCCAAACTCCGCCTTGAGGTTGTCGAACAGATCGCGCAGGGCAAAGTCGAGTTTCTTGGCCTTGAACTTGCCTGCTTCGAGCCGCGAGATATCGAGCAGATCGGTGATGAGATCCTCGGTCGCCCCCAGCGCATCATCGATATGGCGGGCAATGCGGGCCTGCTCGCCAGCATCGGGCAACATCTCCAGCAGGGAGGAGGTAAACAGCTTGGCGGCATTAAGGGGCTGGGTCAGATCGTGGCTGACCGCCGCCAGAAAACGGCTCTTGGATTGATTGGCCCGCTCCACCTGCTGGTTCACCAGCAGCAGTTGACGGTTGAGTTCGGAGAGCTCACGGGTGCGCTCGGCCACCCGTGCCTCCAGATGTTCGTTCGCTTCGCGCAGCACCCGCTCCGCATCGCGAAACGGGGTAATGTCGGTAAAGGTCATGACAAAACCACCGGCGGGCATGGGGTTGCCCTGCATCTCGATCACCCGCCCATCCGGGCGCTCCCGCGCCGAGATATGGGCGCTGCCCCGCTTCATAAAGGCGACCCGCCGTGCCACGTGATCCTCGATATCGCCGGGGCCACAGAGCCCCTGCTGGGCGTTGTAGCGGATGATCTCTTCAATGGGGCGCCCTGCCTGAATAAGCCCCGGCGGATAGTGGAACAGCTCGATGTAGCGGCGGTTCCAGGCCACCAGCCGAAGCTCCCTGTCCACCACCGAGATCCCCTGTCCGATATGCTCGATCGCCCCCTGCAACAAGCCTCGGTTGAAGCGAAACACGTCGGAGGCCTCATCGACTATGGTGGCGATCTCCTCGAGCTGCATGTTGCGCCCCTGCAGGGCAGAGGCGAGCACCAACCGCGCCGAGGAGGTCCCAAACACCCCGGCCAGCAGCCGCTCGGTGTGGGCAATCAGCTCGGCCGAGGCCTGCATCTGCGGAGCAAGGGTGCCGCCCCGCTCACCGGCGAAACGACCAAAGGCGCGTTTGACCCGGCTTGAACCGACAAAGCGGGCTGCCAGCATCTCCAGCTCCTTGACCGAGACCCGCGCCTGATAGAGGGCGGCGGTATCGCGGCTCGGCTTGCCGACAAAGTTGGCGGCCTGCAGCCGCTCGCTCACCGCAGGGCGCGACAGCAGCGAGCCCGCCACATAACCGAGCAGGTTGAATAGCAGGCTCAGGAAGATGCACCAGGCTCCGAGACTCAGCTCGCGAAATGCGGGCCAGTCCGGCGGCGCCAGCAGTTCAGCCAGCGGTGAACCGGCCAGCAGTCCGCTCTCCACCAGTAAGGTCACGAACCAGAGGCTCACCCCGAGGCTCAACCCAAGATAGACCCCCTTGCGATTGCCATGACGCCAGTAGAGGCCGAGCAGCAGGGCCGGCGCAAACTGGGCCACCGCGCCAAAGGAGAGATAGCCGATGCGCGACAAGCTGGTGAGATCGCCGAGCCAGAGGTAAAGCCCCCAGGCCGCCAGCAAGATCAGCAGAATGGCGCCACGGCGCACCTGCAACAGCAGCCGTACCAGCCGCTCGTCGCGCCCCTGCCGCCAGAAGCGGCGCAGCAGCACCGGCAGCACCAGATCGTTGCTCACCATGATCGCCAGCGCGATGGTGCAGACGATCACCATGCCGGTGGCCGCCGAGGTGCCGCCGAGAAACGCCAGCATCGCCATGCCATCGAAACCGAGGGCCATCGGCAGACTGATCACATAGGTGTCGGAGGCCATATCGGCACCCACCCACTGCTTGCCCGCCAGCGCCAGCGGCCAGATAAAGAGCCCCATCACGAACAGGTAGAGCGGGAAGATCCAGCGCGCCCAGTGCAAATCCTGCCCCTGATTGTTCTCCACCACAGTCACATGAAACTGGCGCGGCAGGCAGATGACGGCGCACATCGCCAGCACCGTGTAGATGGCAAGCTCCAGCAGGTTGCCGGGGCTCACCGCCACCACCTGCGCAAAGAAGTCGCGGGTCACCTGCTCGTGAGCCTCGCCCGGTTTGCTCAGGATCAGCCAGAGGGCGAAGCCCCCCACCGCGATAAAGGCCAGCAACTTGACCACCGACTCGAAAGCGATGGCCACCACCATCCCCCTGTGGTGCTCGGTGGCATCGAGATGGCGGGTACCGAACAGGATGCTGAACAGCGCCAGCAGCAAAGTAACCCCGAGCGCCAACTCGCTGGTATTGCTGGTCGGGCTGATGCCGCCGCTGTTGACCATCAGCAGATCCAGCCCGGTGACGATGGCTTTAAGCTGCAACACCAGATAGGGGAGGATCCCCATGATGGCGATAAGGGCGATCACCATGGCGAGCCGCTGGGATTTGCCGTAGCGGGCGGCGATAAAGTCGGCGATGGAGGTGATGTGCTCGCGCTTGGCCACCAGAATAAGGCGGGCCAGCAGCCGCCAGCCAAACAGGAAGACCAGCATGGGGCCAAGGTAGATGGGCACCGGCGACCAGGGGGATTCACTCGCCTGCCCCACGGTGCCGAAGAAGGTCCAGGAGGTGCAGTAGACAGCCAGCGACAGACTGTAGAGCAGCGGTTGCCCCTTGAGACGGTGCCGTTTGTGCTTGTCTGCCACGAAGGCGATCAGAAACAGCAGCCCCAGATAGGTGAGCGACAATCCGATCAGCAGCCATCCCTGGTGCATCGATAACTCCTTGTCCATGTTGAGTTTTTGTATACAGCCTCGCCAGTCTAGAGAGGCTGCAGCCAAAAGTCATCCCCTTCGGAGAGATTGAAATTATCGTTTTTCAATAAGTTTTATCTTGACTGTATATCGCAAAACAATAAACATTGCCGATGTAAATATTGATAAACGATAAACTTTACCTTTCAGATAAAACCATCACAGTGAGGAATGAGATGATCTCCAACAAACTCGAACGCTCGAGCATGCTGATCGAATGGCTGCTGCTGCTGGCACTGCTGGCGACCCCTTTGATCACCTTGCTGGAGGTGTGGACCCCCTTCGGTGGCGCCGATTTTCTGCAGGAGAAGCTCAACACCATCTTGAGCCGCCCCGGCATCAATCCTGCCGACTATCCCCTTCACTTCTCCACCCGGCTGCTCGGCACCCTGGTGCAGCTGTTGCCGGATCTGGTCTTTATGATGATGCTCTGGCAACTGCGTCAGCTGTTTCGTGGCTACCGCGCCGGTCTGCTCTTCACCTTCGAGCAGATCCGCCGCTACCGGCAGATCGGACTGCTGCTCTGTGCAACCTTCCTGGTCGAATTGATCCTGACCCCCTTGCTGGATACGGTGCTCACCATGAGAGGCCCGGAAGTACTCGGTACCATAGCGCTGAGTACCTCAGATTTCCGGGTACTGCTGGCGGGACTGATCGTACTGGCGCTGGCACTGGTCATGCGCGAGGCCAAACTGCTGGCCGATGAACAGCAACTGACGGTGTGAGGAACATATGCCCATTATCATCCGCCTCGATGCCCTGCTGGCCGAGCGCAAAATGACCGCCCGCGAGCTGGCCCAGCGCATCGACATCACCGAGGCCAACCTCTCGATCCTCAAGAATGGCCACGCCAAGGCGGTGCGCTTCTCCACTCTGGAGGCCATCTGCCGTGAACTCAAATGCCAGCCCGGCGATCTGCTGGGCTACGAGCAGGAGCGCTAACCCCCTTATGAGTCGTCATATCACCCTGTTTGCCCTGTGGCTGCTGCCGCTGTGGGCCTGCGCTGGCAATGACGCGAGCGGCCCCCGCTATCTTATCGAGCAGGGCGCCAACGCCAATGTGCTGCAAGTGCGCCTCACCATGCAGGGCAAACCTCCCTTTACCCTGCTCCCCGCTCGTCAGTTACCGGGCAGTGCCGCGCCGGTGTCCCCCGCGCTGGTCTGCCTTGCAGACAACCAGCCGGTTGCCCTCAACCAGCCCTTCTCCTGCAAGGAGATCGGCTGGCAGATCACACTCACACCGGCTCCGACAGAGGGTGCGGATGCCTCGGCCCAACAGTCGCTGCTGTTTGCTCCCAACCAGTGGCTATTGACCGAGTGGGGTAACTTTGTGCGCCAGATGGGGAGCCGCCAAGGAAAGGTATGTCTGCCGGATGGCAGCTGCCAACGGCTGCCGGATGTCAACCGGCCGCCGCTGATCCTGCCATTTGGTCTGGACACTGTGCCCGTCACCAAGCCGGATCCGCGGCTGGTGCTGAGCCATGACGAGACCGCCAATCAGCTCGTTCTGCCAGCACTGCAACAGCAACTGAATGAGATCATCGACTATCTGGCCTTCCAGCTCGATGTGGATCCACCCACTCACCCGTGGCAACTGGTGTGGCTGGGGCGAGATGTGGCGACCCACTCCCTTGGCGGAGCCGCCGGGGATCAGGTGTTTGTCGCCAACTACCCCACCGAGGCTGGCAAGCCGACGCCACAGGCCCCCTTGCGCCTGCTGCGCACCTCGGCCCACGAGGCGGTGCATATCCTCAGCGCTCGCCGCGCGGCTCCACAACCCACCTGGGTCAACGAGAGCCTCGCCGAGTACCTCGCCATCAAGGCGTTGCGCCGCTTTCGGCTGCATCAGGTCACGGCGGTCAACGAGCTGGCCGAGCGGGGCAAACTGCTACCCCATAGCGAGAGCGGCCTCTATCGGGCAGCTCGCGAGGTGCTGGCGGGCGATCGCTCCTACTACCCGCTCTTTTACGTCAAGGGGAGCGCCTTCTGGGAAGCGCTGGAGCGGGAGCTGCAACACAATGACGTGACGCTGGCGCAACTGCTGCCCCAACTGGGCTGGCTGCCGGATGGCCGCTTTGATGCTGCATCCAATGAGCTGCTTGCAGGCACCATCGGCTCGGATACCTGGCGCCGCCTCAGCCGCCTCTATCTTGGCGAGCAGCAGTAGCGCCACAAACCGCAGTAACGAAAAAGGGAGAGCCGTGGCTCTCCCTTTTGTTAGGTGACGATTCAAATAGACAAATATCAGGCTGGAGCACTCTCCTGCGCAGACGGCGCAAAGGGGCGCAGCCGCAGGAAGAAGACCGGCAAGACCACCAGCACCATCAGGAAGAAGATGCCGCCGCCGAGAGGCTCGAACAGCACGCCGCAAAGTGCCATCAGGGCCGCCACCGTCATGCCGAGGCCAAGGGCCGCATAGAGCGCCTGGGTCGGGATCAACTGCTCGGCGGGCAGCTGGCGAGTCATAAAACGCACCGCCCCGAGATGACTCATGCCAAACGTCACCGAGTGGAGCAGCTGCCCCAGCACCAGTACCCACAGTTCAGTCGAGGCCCCGAGCAATACCCAACGCACCACACAACCGATAGCACCGGCGATAAAGAGACTCTGGGCGCCAAAGCGCTGCAAGAAACGCTTGTCGGCGGCAAACATGCAGATCTCGGCCACCACCCCGATCGCCCAGAGATAGCCGATGATGGTGCCGCTATACCCTTGCGCCTTCCAGTAGATGGCGCTGAAACCGTAATAAGCGGCATGGCTCCCCTGCAGCAGCGCTGTCAGCAACAGGAAGCGGCGCACCGACGCGCTGCGCAGGGTTGCCAGCAAGGACGCCTTGGCCCGCTCGCCCTGACTATCCTGTGGCGCCGGATAAAGCGGCAGCCAGCTGAGCAGCAGCATCAGCACCAGCCCCGCCACCATGGTGTGCAAAATCCAGTCACTACCGAAGTTGCCCACCAGCGCCCCCACCAGGGTAGAAGCGACGATAAAGGCAAAGGAGCCGCACAGCCGCACCTTGCCGTAATCGAGGTGCGCCTGCACCACCATGCGGGTCGCCAGCGCCTCCCCCACCGGCATCAGGGTCGGATAGATAAAGTTCGCCAGCAGGGTCAAGCCCACCAGCCACCAGAGGTTATGACTGAGATAGAAGCCGAGAAACGCCAGCAGACTGAGCAGGGAGAGCAACCGGGTAACCGGCAGCAGATGGCCCGCCCCCTTGATCTGCCCCATCACCATCAGGTTGCCGGCAAAGCGGATCGCCATCCCCGCCCCCAGCAGCAGACCTATCATCTCGGCGCTGACGCCCACCCCCTCCAGCCAGAGCGACCAGAACGGCAAGTAAGCACCGTAGACAAAATAGAAGGCGCCGAAAAAGAGCGCTAACCAGGAAAACGCGGGCATAGATCCTCTGCAACCGGATGACGGGAGCAGAATGATAACCCATCCGCCCCCGCAGATCCCGATGGAAACCCCGCAAAGAAAACGAAAAAACTTCAATAAAATTGAACTATTACCGAAGAGGTGGGGTCTACTTGGTAACACCTCCTCCTGGTTAGTGTTGCAATCCTTCCACCCGCCCATGGCGGGTTTCTTTTTTGCTGAATGAATATAGTCAGGTCAGACCGATGCGCAGCATGGTCAGCATTATCCTCGCAGGGGTGAGGAGAGCATTTATCACCTGATTTATACCATGCATTGATCGCGGCGGGCGGAGAAAACATCTCGCATCTCCATTTTGCGACCGGGTCGAGGGTTATTTGCGGTCGGATCGTTATGATCGAGTAAAGATTCAATAGCACCCCAATCAGTAGAGGAGACTGCATTATGCCATCGATCAAGACTCTGCTCTGTCCAGTCGATTTTTCCCAAATGTCTCGCGCGGTACTCGACTATGCCGTTTTTATGGCACAGAGCCATCAGGCCCAGCTCAAGCTGATCCACGTGGTTGATCAACTGCACGGTTTTGACAGTTACAAGATCCTTCATATGACGGCCATCGAGATCACTCACGAGATGGAGCGTCAGGCCAGAACCCAGCTCAAAGAGCTGGTTGCCACCCTGCCGATCCCGGCCACCTTTGATATTCGCTTTGGCCGCGCCGCCGATGAGATTGTCATTCAGGCCAAGGAGGATGAGGTTGAGCTGATCGTGATGGGCAGCCACGGCCGCTCCGGTATCAGCCATCTGCTGGTAGGCAGTGTCGCCGAGTCTGTGGTGCGTCATGCACCCTGCCCGGTACTGGTGGTGCGCCAATAACGCGCCACGTTTAGTGTGAAAAGCGTAACAAACAAGGCCAGCGATTGCTGGCCTTGCGTTTTCTGGTGTTGTGCCCGCTAGCCGTGAGCGTAGATGACACTCCCCCCCTTGATGGTATCTATGATGGCTCTGGCCTGCTCTTTGGGCAGGGCGGGGCAACCCCAGCTGCGGCCCAGCTTGTCATATTTGCGCAGATGGGTCGGGCTGGCATAGGCGGCGCCATGTACCACGATGGCACGCTTGCGGGCATTGCTGTTCTTGCCGGGGCTGAGCCCGTCCAGCCGCAGGGAGTAGCCATGCTTGCCCAGATAGGTTTCTGCGGTGCGATAGACGCCGAGGGAACTTTGGCGGGAGTTGAGCTGGTTGGAAAAGTGTTTTGCGGCCAGTTCACCTGAGTTGCGGCCATGGCTGACCCAGGTGTGATAAAGCAGCTTGTGGCGTTTCATATCGATGACAAACAGTCTGCGCTGGGTGGATGGCTTGCTGTAATCGATGATGGTGAGAATGGGTTTGCGTTTGTGGCGCACGGTTTGATAACTGTTGAGTGCCTGACGAAAGGTCTGTTTATCCAGTTTGCCGGCCAGACCCAGTTGACGATAGAGGCTCTGATCCCAGCTGGCATCTGCCGTGCTGCTCCAGATGAGCGATATCAACAGCAGTGGCAAAAACAGCCACCCGCGTTGCCAGTCTATGTTCCCGCGCGCTTGTCTCATCCGTGAATATCTCCTTGTCACTCCCTGTCAACGATGCGGATATTGCCATCAATCCGCTCGATAGTTATATGCAAGGTGCTGAAAAGGCGCAATAAAAAAACCGGCCGCAGAGCGGCCGGAAGTCATTCAAACAGTAGACATTGGTATCACAGGGTATAACTGACTTCCAATTACTTAGAAGTTGTACTGCAGGGCAACCGCGACTACGTCGTCGGTGTTCTTGCCCAGAGAGTTGGTGGACTTGCCATCTACGGAGTCCAGCAGGTTCAGCTTGTAATCAACGTAGGCGTTGAAGTTCTCGGTGAAGTTGTACCATGCACCGATAGATACGTACTCGGTGTAGGTATCATCGATACCGTGAGCGGAGTCTTTCACGTCAGTGCGCAGGTAGGCCAGAGAAGGCTTGAACTTGCCGATGGCGTACTGGGCAACGGCTTCGTAGCCATCCATCTTCTCGGCGTAACCGTTGTTGACGAACAGGTGGTCTTCACCGTGGGAGTAGGTTGCAGCCAGGTAGAGGTCGCCAGTTGCATATTTGGCACCGAAGCCCATCAGCTTGGCATCCTTGTCGCCACCGAAGGCGGCATAGCGAGCTTGCTCGTCGGTCTTGCCAGCCTGGTTATAGGCAGCACCCAGGCTCAGGCCCATATCGAAATCGTAGTTGGCAGATACTGCGAAGCCTTCTTTGGAACCAGTGCTGTTCCAGGTTGTGTCATTACCGATAACAGTGCCTTTATCGTGGTCAACGCTGAAATCTTTATCAGTCGCAGTGCGACCAGAGTTCTGCGGATCATTGTTACCGGTGAACTGGGCACCCAGGGTCAGCCCCTGATAGGTGTAGATGTACTGGGCCAGACCGTTGGTACGGCCGGTACCGAATACTTCGGTATTTTTACCCAGGCCGTCACCGCCCCACTCAGGCAGGACGTCGGTATAGTTGTTGACGGCCTTGGTGAACAGGCCATCCTGACGACCATAGCTGAAGGCGCCGAAACGGTCGTGCTTGATGCCGGCATAGGCATAACGCAGCTCGTCGTTGTCAGAACCGGAGGTCGGCAGGTTGTACTCGGCAAAGCCGAACGCCTTCATCTCGGGAGCAATCTTGGTCTCGCCAGCAACGTGTAGACGGAAGTAGCTCTGGTCACCTTCGGCACCGTTGTTGTCAGTACCGTAGTAAGCACCTTGTGCACGGCCACCGATCTCCAGCTTGGTATCGT
Organism: Aeromonas sp. 95A; assembly: GCF_051919235.1. Lineage (NCBI taxonomy): Bacteria > Pseudomonadati > Pseudomonadota > Gammaproteobacteria > Aeromonadales > Aeromonadaceae > Aeromonas > Aeromonas sp. 95A. The sequence continues at coordinate 3,823,629 of NZ_JBQBFC010000001.1, read as the reverse complement.
TCTGGTTGTAAACGGTAGCAGCATGGGCGCCGCTCGCCAGCAGCAGGCTGGAGATGGCAATAGTCAGTGCAGACTTCTTCATATGCGTTATTCCTCTGGTGTAGACACGCCCGAATTTGTATTCGGAACTGTGAAATCGGAAATAGTCCGATAGCCACACGGTTGGCGCCGAAACCTTGATTGGAGCTGAATTAATCGGTAGTTAATTTTGGTTATTGTCAGAATAAAATATCGCTATTGATGCTTTTGTTGTTTTGTTAATCCAATAAATTCATAGGGTTGGTTTTTTAATCTGTGGCCAAGTGCTGCAGACGCTGGCGGGGATAAGTGGTCCAGGTTGTGAACCAACTCACGTTTTGCGGTTCAAAGGGGCGGCGAGAGCAGTGCCATCCTGCTCTCGCACTGGGATCAGAGCGGTTTTTGCCACAGAGTCAGCAGCAGATCCTGTTCCAGCTTATCCGGGCCCTGTTGAGCGAAAGCATGACGCTGCTCACCGGTGGCCCGCCAGCCGAGACGGCTGGTCTCCAGAATAAAGTTGCGCATGGCCTGATCCATGGTGAGGCTGAACTGGCAGCGCTGTTGAGCCACCGGATTGAGGCCGCCGAGGGTTGGCCAGCTGAGGGGGTGTTCCATGCTCACCGGATTGAGGCTGACTCGCAGTTGCCACTGATGGCGCGGGCCCGGTTGCAGATAGAGCAGATGGCCACCGGGGGCCAGCCAGCTGACCAGCTGTTCGGTCTTGACCTTGAGATCGTTGACCAGCAGCACCTGAGCCGAGCCCGGCTGCAGCGGCGCACGGGCGGGATCGGCAATGACAAACTGGCCGTCCGGTTGCGCCTTTTTGGCGGCAAAGATGGTGTTCTTGGCGATATCAACCCCAGCAAACTGCCAGCCGGGCAGGCGCTCTGCCAGCGCGCGGCAGTAGTAGCCTTCACCGCACCCAAGATGGATCAGCTCTTGTGGGGCCAGCGGAGCGAGCAGGCCGGCCATGGCCTCAACCAGCGGCAGTTGGTGGCCGGCTTCCAGGAAATGGTGCTTGGCGCGCATCAGGGCACGGCTGTCGCTGTCTTTGGGGTTTTTCTTGCCGGGGATGAGATCCAGATAACCTTCCGGTGCCGGATCGAAGTGATGCTTGTTGTCGCAATAGCGCCCCTGAGAGGCTTCATGAAGATGGAGCGGACTGCGGCAGCGGGGACATTGAAGATGCATAGTAACTCTCTGGGCGAATGCCGGAACAGTGAAGGGCGTTCGGGATTATAGGGGAGAGGATCAAAAAAGGCTGCCGTAGCAGCCTTTTTTATCCCAAGGCCTCAGTCAGGCCTGCGGACGGGTCATCAGCGAGTGCCAAATACCACAATGGTCTTGCCGTGGGCAGAGATGAGCTCCTGCTCTTCCAGCATCTTCAGGATGCGGCCCACGGTTTCACGAGAGCAGCCGACGATCTGGCCGATCTCCTGACGGGTGATCTTGATCTGCATGCCATCCGGGTGGGTCATGGCATCCGGCTGTTTGGCCAGGTTGAGCAGGGTCTGGGCGATCCGGCCGGTCACATCCAGGAAGGCGAGGTTACCCACTTTCTGGCTGGTGTGTTGCAGGCGCTTGGCCATCTGGCCAGAGAGACGCATCAGAATGTCCGGGTTGACCTGGATCAGCTGGCGGAACTTCTTGTAGGAGATCTCTGCCACTTCGCAAGAGCCTTTCGCGCGAACCCAAGCGGAGCGCTCGGGATTCTCGTTCTCCTCGAACATCCCCATCTCGCCCAGGAAATCGCCCTGGTTCAGATAGGAGAGGATCATCTCTTTGCCCTCATCGTCCTTGATCAAGACGGCCACAGTGCCCTTGACGATGTAGTAGAGGGTCTCCGCTTTTTCACCCGCATGGATCAGGGTGCTCTTGGCGGGATACTTATGAATGTGGCAGTGCGACAAGAACCATTCCAGGGTGGGATCGCTTTGCGGTTTGCCAATGACCATGAGAATTCCTCTGTAGTGTCTTTTTATGGACTTGTGCGTCCGGGCAAGCTGCCAATCTTGCCATTCCTTGTATTGGTCGCAGTAGGATAAGAGCCTTTGCCTGTGCTGACAAGGCTTTGCGGGCTTTTGACAGAGCCCTTTGAGTAATGCCTGCTGCGCCGCTTCGGCCATTCTAGGGAAGATAGAGGTCGGAGATGTTGATTTTGATCTATTTCCATCCCAACTCCCCCTGTTCGGCAGAGATAAGCGACTGGGTTATGCTAGGGATCCATCATCATGATTAACAGGAGAGAGTGCGAGATGAAAGCCAAGGTCAGCTGGGTGGAAGGGATGAAGTTTGTGGGTGAGAGTGAATCCGGTCACAAGGTGATCCTGGATGGTGCCAACCCCGGTGAGGGGGCCAGCCCGATGGAGATGATCCTGCTGGCGGTCGGTGGCTGCAGCTCCATTGATGTGGTCTCCATCCTCGAAAAAGCGCGCCAGTCGGTGACCGCATGCCATGTTGATGTCAGTGGCGAACGGGTCGATAGCGTGCCCCGGGTTTTCGAGAAGATTAATCTGCACTTCGTGGTGACAGGCAAGGGATTGGCAGAGAAACAGGTGGCCAGAGCGGTCGATCTGTCGATGGAAAAATACTGTTCTGTTTCCCTGATGTTGGAAAAAGCGGTACAAATTACCCATAGTTATCAAATTGTTGAAGCTTGATAACGATAGTTTCGTTGGTACCCTGGCATAAGGCCGTTACGTAAGGCCACTGCACAAGGCCATGACATAAAGCCATTACATAAGGAAAGTGCAATGAAAAAATTGATCGCTCTGCTTCCCCTTTTGGGCCTGGCGGCGTGCAGCAGCCCGCAACCTACCCAGTATCAATACAGCCAATACCAGTGTGGCGAAGAGATGCTGGCCGTTACCTATGATGCTCAGGCCGACATGGTGCAGTTCCCCTATGCCGGGGTTTATCACAAGCTGGCGCGTGTGGAGTCAGAGTCTGGCGCCAAATATTCTGATGGCCTGACCACTTTCTGGAATCAGGAGAAACAAGCCCTCCTCACCCAGAAAGGGGTCACACTGCTGACCTGTACGCTCAAATAAGTGACCACAGATAGCTGAAGGTGTGCGGCTTTGTGCCCGAGTCTGGCCTTGGCCGGATTGGGTCAAGAGGTTGAGACCACAAAAAAAACGGCTTGCCGGGAGGCAAGCCGTTTTTCTATCCATCCATTATCACTAAACAAGCGTTAGTTGGTGGGGACGCGATTGAGCAGCTCGGCCGCGAGCTGCTGGCTGAGTGCCTGACGCTGGCTATCTGCAATGCTCACGTCGCTGGTCAGCTGGATGATGCTGCTCCAGACCGCTTTCTGGGTTTTGCGATCGAGCAGCACGATGGCCAGCGACCCTTTGCGCTGGTTGGCCGAGGCATATACCCCGGGCGTCATGCCAAGACGGGCGAAAATCTCGCCGTCACTCATATCCTTGCCGCCCGCGACGCCGATGGCGACCCACAGATCCGCCTCGTCGAGCGGTGCACTCTGCCACCCCTTGCCATTGAGCTCCCGGCTTACCGCCTGCTGCATTGGCTCCAGCCACCCTTCCGCCAACTCACCGGCAAATTGATACTGCTCGGCCAGGGCGTAGCGCGGGGTTGTACCATAGGTCCAGTTGCCCATCGGGCGAACCAGCATGGTCCCGGACTCCAGCGTGGGGGCCGCCGGCCCGCTGCTGCAACCGCCAAGCAGGGCGAGCAGTGCCACAGAGAGATAAGCAAGCCGCATCGTGAACTCCTTTGAATCAGGTTATTTTGCCGGTTTCGATCAATTGCTGGATGAGCGGGCGCAGGATCAGCTCCATCGCAAAGCCCATCTTGCCACCCGGCACCACTATGGTGTTCATCCGCGACATGAATGAGCCGTCGATCATCGACAACAGGTAGGGGAAATCCACCTGCTTGATGCCGCGAAACCGGATCACCAGCATACTCTCGTCCAGACTCGGGATCACCTTGGCGCTGAAGGGGTTGGAGGTATCCACCGTCGGTACTCGCTGGAAGTTGATATGGGTGCGCGAGAACTGCGGGGTGATGAAGTTGATGTAGTCATCCATGGAGCGAACGATGGAGCCGGTCACCGCCTCGCGGGAATGCCCTCGCTCCGAGGTATCGCGAATGAGCTTTTGGATCCACTCCAGGTTGACGATGGGCACTACGCCTATCAGAAAATCCACGTGGCGCGCCACATTGTGATCCTCGGTGACCACACCACCGTGCAGCCCTTCATAAAACAGCAGATCGGTATTGCTGGGCAGATGCTGCCAGGGGGTGAAGGTACCGGGCATCTGGTTGAAGGGCACCGCCTCGTCAAAGCTATGCAGGTAGCGGCGATACTGGCCATTGCCATCCTGCCCATAGCCTTGGAAAAAGCTCTCCAGCAGTCCGAAGTCATTGGCCTCAGGGCCAAAATAGCTGATATGACGCCCCTGTTCGCGCGCCTTGCGGATCGCTACATCCATTTCCGGTCGGGTGTAGCGGTGAAAACTGTCACCTTCCACCACAGCCGCGGTATATCCCAGTTGATGGAACATGGAGCGAAAGGCGTTGGTGGAGGTGGAGGTGCCGGCACCGGACGAACCGGTAACGGCAATAATGGGGTGCTTGGCCGACATGGGATTCTCTCTTCCTTGGGAATTCCGTTATAAGGTCCGGATTGCGGTTGGGTCAAGACTGCTCGATGAAGCGGTCTTTCATCACGATATTCACCGATTCGTGCAGCTCGCTATAGACGATGACAGCTTTGCCTTGCTGTAATTGTTCTCTCACTGCATCGACTTTGACGCCAAGCGGTACATCCTGCTCTCCATATTCGGTTCCTTCCTGCAACACAAAGTGTTCGATCAGGTTGGTCAGGGTGTCGCCGTCCAGTTCTTGCCAGGGAATGATCATTTAAAGGTCTCACAGCAAAAGAGGTGATCGTCAGGCTATTGTTGTGTTGAATCCCGCGAATGCAATCACTTTTTACCTTTTCACCGGAGTCTGAGAGATGTTGTCTGAAGCGCAGCGCAGCGCGCCGTTAACCCTGACTGAGCATCTGGACAGCGCACGTCGAGAGGCGATTGCCCGAGGCATGGTGTGGTTCTGGTTGTTGAACTGGCTGGTGGTATTGTTTCTTTCGATACGCTACGAGGTTTACAGCCAGGTCGGGCTCGCCAGTGATGACAGCTTACCCTGGCGCTTTCAGAGTGAGCTGGCCCTGGTCATGGTGGTGTTATTGCTGCTACCTGTTGTCAGCCTGTTTTGTGACCATATGCAGGACCGCCTCTGGTTACGGATGGCTGCACTGGTGATGGTGCTATGGGGCGGACTCTGGACGCTGCATATCTATACGATTGGTCAGGTGGAACTGCGGGGAGGGGTCAGCTATGCCAACGGGATCATGCGGCTCAACCTGCTGGCCGCGCTCATCGCGTTTTATCCCGATCGCAAGGTGTTGTATGGCTACCTCTTGGGCCCGATGACGGTGGGTGTGGGGTTGGAGCTCTTTTTGCGCGTCGATTTTCTCCAGATTTACCTGCTTGGCGTGTTGTTTGGCGTGATTGCGCTGGAGGTCGGCCGTCGCATGCTGCACCGCTGGTTTGAGTTGGCGATCATGCGAGAGCATGAAAATCTGATGCTGCTGCGCCAACTTGATCAGCTCGCCAAGCAAGATCCTCTGACCGGTGTCGCCAACCGGCGGCATTTCAATATCGAGCTGGATCGCGCGTTGGCCCATAGCCAGGAGAGCGGCGCTCCGCTATCGCTCATCCTGATCGATGTGGACTATTTCAAGCGCTTCAACGACCACTATGGCCATCAGGTGGGGGATATGTGCCTCAAGGAGGTGGCACAAGCGCTCAACCATGCGGTACGCACGCCATCTGATCTGGTGGCCCGCTATGGCGGGGAAGAGTTTGTGCTGCTGCTGCCCAATACCGACCGTCAGGCGGCGGCCAGCGTGGCGCAGCGGCTGCAAGATGGCTTGGCCAGCCTGCAGCTGGAGCATCTGGCGTCCGATGTTGCCCCCTGGGTGACGGTGAGTCAGGGGATTGCCAGCAATGTCTCCGGCGAAGGGGCGAGCCAGTTGCTGGAGCGGGCCGATCAGGCGCTCTATCGGGCCAAGGAGTCGGGACGCAATCAGTTCTGTGTTGCAGAGTGACTCTGTTCGGCAATCCAGCGACTGATCCGTTCATCCAGCCAAAACCGTGGCCGCCAGGGCGTGCCGTGCAGAAAGCCGACATGGCCGCCGCACTGGCTCAACTCATAGCGCACCGTGGGCGAGAGTTGCTCCGGCCGGGGAATGACCGCGCGTGACATAAAGGGATCGTCGGCGGCGTGCAGGATAAGGGTAGGGATGGGGATCTGAGCCAGCAGCGGTAGTCCCGAGCAGCTCTGGTAGTAGTGGTTGGCGCTGTGAAAGCCGTGCAGCGGCGCGGTAACCAGCTCGTCAAAATCGCGCAGGGTGGCAATCTGCTCCACTTGTCGAGGTTGCCAGCGTTCACTCGCTTTCTGCTGCTGGCTGATCTTGTTGAGCAGGTTGCGGCGCATGGTGCGTAGCAGATAGTTCTGATAGACCTTCGAGAAGCCCTGATTGACCCGCTCGGCGCAGCTCGCCAGTTGCAGCGGGGCCGAGACCACCACCGCCGCTTTCAATGCCGCAGGACAGGCCCGCGCCAGCAGATTGACCAACATATTGCCACCCAGTGAAAAGCCGATGGCGATCAGCGGTTTGCCCGGGAAGCGCTGACTCAGCTCGGCAATCAGCTCCTGCGCATCACCGATGGCGCCAGAGTGATAGGCCTGCAGGTGGCGATTGGGTTCGCCACTGCAACCGCGAAAGTGCATCAGCACGGCCTCTCTGCCCTCTTGCTGCAGGTGGGCGAACAATCCCTTGGCGTAGTGGGAGTGAATGCTTCCCTCCAGCCCGTGAAACACCACTATCAGCGGCCGTTCATCAAGGCTGACTTCCCCGCTCCAGGCGAGGTCGACAAAGTCCCCATCCTGCAGTTCAAACCGCTCCGCCACAAAACGGGCAGGGGGGCGGCGCAGCCATTTGGGCAATATGGTCTGCAGATGAGGATTGCGTGCCCACCAGGGGGCGTGGAAGTGGCTCTCGGTCAGCATGGGGTCAGTCGGTCTGGGTCGAAGATAAGGAGGACGGGAGGCGTGTTCCTCCCGCCAGTCATTGGCTTATTTCAGCAGGCGATCGTGATGTTCGGCGCCGCGCAGCATGGCCTGGATCAGCTCATTGGCTTCGAACTTGGTCAGCGCCTCATGAGCACCCACCTGATGGGCCCGCTCCACACTGATCTCGCTGGAGAGGGAGGTGTGCAGGATGATGTAGGCCCCCGCCAGTTTGCTGTCGCTCTGCACCTCGAAGGCCAGCTCGTAGCCATCGAGCCCGGGCATCTCGATATCGCTCACCAGAATGTCGATCGGGGTCTTCTGGCTCGCCCGCGTCTGCATCAGGGTCAGTGCATCCTTGCCATTGGTGCAGACTTCATAGGGGATATTGATGTAGTCGAGGGCGGCCATCAGCTGACGGCGAGCGACCGAGGAGTCATCGACCAGCAGGATCCGCATCGGCTTGATCCGCTCCCGCTGCACATCGGTCAGCACCGGATAGAGGTGGCTCGGATCGTCCGGATAGACCCGGGAGAGGATCAGTTCCACATCCAGCAGCTGGATCAGCTGGTCATTGACCCGGGTCACGCCGGTTACGAACACATTGTGACCGAGGGAGGCGGGTGGCGATTCAATATCGCGCCAGTTGCACTCGGTGATCTTGTCGATACCGCGTACCAGAAAACCCACCAGAGTGCGGCGGCAATCGGTAATGATGATGAAGCAGTGGGGCATCTCCTCCTTGCTGATGGGGCGATAGCCCACCGCCATCGCCATGTCGATCACCGGAATGGTGGAGCCGCGCATATTGGCGGCCCCCAACACGGTCGGGTGCGAGTGGGGCATTGCCGTCAGCTGGGTGTAGGGCACTATCTCCTTCACCTTGAGGGTACCGATGGCAAAGGATTGTTTGGCTGAAAGGTGAAACAGCAACATGCCCTGGGATTGATTGGCTTTGCTCGTCATGGCAGATGTCCTGTTGGTCGAAACGTTGGCAGTCACTTCAGGCCTCTAGCATAAAGGATTACGGGGGGAATGGCCCTTCCTTGTTAACGACCATCTGGCAAAAAACTGGACTCATTCAGCCAATTTCGTTGGCACACTCACACCGGCGTCCGGTTATTGATCTCCATCCTCGCCAACGCCCCACTGCTGGCAGGCCGCTTGCAATGCGGCCTCATCGGCATAACCCAGCTTGCTGGCCACCTGCGCGGGTTTGCTGCCGCCCTTGAGCAATCTGAGCGCCTGCAGCAGTTGCCACTGTTGTTGCAATTCACTCCCTTCCACCGGTGCATCGGCTTGTTGTGCCCACAGTTGCAGAGACTCCGGTTGGCCATTGGCCAGCGCTTGCCAGCAGGCTTGCAGCTCACCGTGACCTTGCTGGCTGATGGCGCACTGTTGCAGCTCATCCAGGATCACCTGCAGTCGCTGACCGTAGGCCCCTTGCCACTCTTTTGGACGTTGCCACCGGGCCAGCGAGTCGAGCAGGGCATCGAGCAGGGGCGTGGCCTGCAGCCAGCCAGCCTGCTGCGGCTGAGCCACGCGCAAAGAGACGCTCAGCTGATCGAAATCGCAACCGCTGAGGGGGCTGAAGGCCGCGAGGGCATCGGCACAAAGCCAGAAGCTGCTGCCTGCCGGAAGCAACAGCTCATGTTGGCCCAGTCTCAGCAGCGCAGCGCCCCGGGTGATCCGCAACAGCTGCCCGACCGGGGTCCGTTTGCGGTTGCCGGCGTGCAGGCCCTGGCAGGAAAAATGGTGATACTCGATGGCGTGATGCATGTAAAAACCCTGATATGATGCTGCCTGGAGGTAACAAATATGGAAACCAGACGTAAAAAACGCTTCATTGCCGGTGCGGTTTGCCCGGCGTGCGGTAAATTGGACAACATGATGCTGTATCTGGAGCATGGAGTCGAGAAGGTGACCTGCGTCGCCTGTGGCGATACCCAGGTACAAACGCCTGCCGAGGTCGACAAGCAGACTCGCGAGGCGGAAGAGGTGATCGGGGTGTTTCGCCCCTGATAAGGCAACGGCGGGTTGAATGCGGGTCTCCTTGCTGACGCTGCTGCCGTTTTTTTCGTCACCCCGTGGCGCCGCACGGCATATGCGCGGCCCGCTTTTTAGGGTATTCTGAGCCCGTTTTTTTCTATCCGCAGGATCCTGACATGAAAGTAGCTCCTCTGAGCGTGGTTACGCTGGAATACACAGTCACCGACGAGCACGGTGAAGTCATCGACAGCACTGTCGGCAAAGAGCCGCTGGTCTATCTGCACGGCACCCGTTACCTGGTCTCAGGCCTGGAAGCCGAGCTGGAAGGTCGCGCGGTAGGTGAAGCCTTCGAAGTGACTCTGGTACCGAGCCAGGCCTACGGCGAATATGACGAGACACTGGTACAAGAAGTACCGGGCGAGCTGTTCGACGGCATGGAAGTCTCCGAAGGGGATACTTTTGTGGCTGAAACCGACGATGGCCACCGTCCGGTGACCGTGGTTGAAGTGTCCGAAGAGTTCGTCAAGGTGGATGGCAACCATCCGCTGGCTGGCGTAACCCTGGGCTTCAAGGTCGAGATCAAGGATGTGCGTGCTGCCACTGCCGAAGAGCTGGCTCACGGCCACGTTCACGGTGTCGGTGGTTGCGGTCACGATCACGGTCATGACCACGATCACGGCGGCTGCTGTGGCGGCCATGGTCACGACCACGATGAGGATCACGGCCACGGCGGTTGCTGCGGCGGTGCAGGCCACGGTCACGATCATGGCCACGACCACGGTGACGACCATGGTCACGCCGGCTGCTGCGGTGGCGGCGGTTGTGGTGGCAAGGGCCATCACCACTGATCACGGCCACGGCGATGATAAAAAACCCGCATCAAGCGGGCATCAAATAAGAAGAGGGAGGCACTGCGCCTCCCTCTTCTTTAGCTTTTTGACACAGTTAAGCTCAAATTACCTGAGCTTGTCTGCACAGAAATCTTCCCAACGCTCTGATTTTCTATTCACCCTTTGTAGACCTTGGGGTTAAACACATCCCGCAGCCAGTCACCCAGCAGATTGATGACCAGCACCAGCACCACCAGACAGATTCCCGGGAAGGCGGTGATCCACCAGGAACCGGAGAAGATGTAGTTGAAGCCGACGCTGATAAGCGAACCGAGCGAGGGCTGATCAACCGGCATCCCCAGGCCGAGGAAGGAGAGCGCCGCCTCGCTCATGATGGCGTTGGCCACCTGCACGGTGGAGATCACCAGAATGGGCGACAAACAGTTGGGCAGAATGTGGCGGAACATGATGCGCGGGGCGCGGAACCCCATCACCTTGGCCGCCTCCACATACTCCTTCTTCTTCTCCGCCAGCACAGAGGCGCGCACAGTACGGGCGTACTGCGGCCACTCTGCAATACCGATGATCACCACCAGCATCATGATGGCGAACTTCGAGTAGAACTCGGAGCCAAAGGTTGCCTGAAAGATGGCGGAGATGATGATCGCCACCATCATGGTGGAGAACGACAGCTGCACATCGGCAAAGCGCATCAGCAGGTTGTCGATACGACCACCGAAATAACCGGCAATCAGACCGATGACGATACCGAGCACCAGCTGCAGCGCCACCGCAAACAGGCCGATGGTGAGGGAGATACGGGCGCCATAGAGGATGGTGCTCCAGATATCCCGCCCCTGGTTGTCGGTACCGAGCCAGAAACGCTCCTCGCCGCCTTCGAGCCAGGAGGGGGGCAACTCGGCATCCATCAGATCAAAACTGGTCTGGTCATAGACGTTGTGCGGGGCGAGCCAAGGCGCCAGCAGCGCCGCCAGCACAAATACCACGAACACCGCAAAGCTGAACATGGCTACCTTGTCCCGCAGGAAGTAGTAGACGATGTCAGAGTTCTTGAATCGTGCCCAACGGCTTGGGCTTGCAGTTACAGCGTTACTCATGCTTACCCCTTGGCAGTCAGGTTAACGGTCGGGTTAATCAACCCGTAGAGCAGGTCGACCAGGGTATTGGTCACCACGAAGATCAGTCCCACGAAGATGACGTAGGCGGTGATCAGCGGGGTATCGACCCGGTGGATCGCCTCAAGGAACAGGAAACCGGTGCCCGGCCACTGGAACACGCTCTCGGTCAGGATGGTGTAAGCCACCATGGTGCCGATCTGCACCCCACCGACGGTAATGACCGGCAGCATGGTGTTCTTCAGTGCGTGCTGATAGTAGACCTTGTTGTTATCCAGCCCTTTGGCGCGGGCGAATTTGACGTACTCGGAGGAGAGCTGCTCCAGCATCTCGGAGCGCACCAGCCGGATAAACAGCGGCAACATGATGGAAGAGAGCGACACCGCGGGCAGGATCAGGTGCAGGATGCCGTCCCAGGTAAAGAAGCCCGACTCCCAGCCCAGCAGGTTACGGGTCTCACCGCGACCATAGGCTGGCAACCAGCCCAGCTGGATGGAGAAGAGGTACATCAGCATGATGGCGGTCAAAAATACCGGGATCGAGATACCGATACTGCTCCCCGCCATGATGATCTTGGTGGGAATACTACGCGGGCGGATCGCCGAATAGACACCGAGTGGAATGGAGACCACCACGATGATGAGCGCGGCAGCAAACACCAGCTCAAGGGTAGCCACCAGCTTGTCGAGGATCACCTCGAGAGCGGGTCGCTTGAAGAAATAGGAGGTGCCCAAATCCCCATGCACCGCATTTTTCAGAAAGCGGCTGTATTTGATGAGGAAGGGATCGTTGAGGCCCATCTTCTCGCGCAACTCGTGACGCTGGGCTTCAGAGACGGATTGTCCCACCAGCTCGCGCAACGGGTCACCCAGGTTATCCTGGATGGAGAAGGCGACCAGGCTGATGACGAACATCACTATCACGGCCTGATAGAACCGTTTCAGCAGGAATGTAAACATGCTTGTCCTTCTACGTGGCCTGTGTCGTGGCACAGGCTTCTGTTAGTGGGCGGAGTGGCCAGCTGACCACCCCGCCCCGTCCTTCCTTGCGACGTTCTCTTACTTGCTGACCACCAGGTCACCCAGGTAAGGGAAGTTCATCACGTTGACCACCGGCTTGATGTCGACGTTCTTCTTGGCGCCATAGGCCAGATCTTCCCAGTGCAACGGCACGTAGGCAGCATCTTCGATCAGCATGGCTTCGACCTTCTTCAGCATCTCGGCACGCTTGGCCGGATCGGTCTCGGCGTTGGCATCCATCACCAGCTTGTCAGCTTCGGCATTGGCATAACCGGCGCAGTTGTACTGGCCCATACCGGTCTTGGCGTCCTTGGTGAAGGTCAGGAACTCGAAGAAGTTCGCGGTATCTTCGGTGTCGGAGTGCCAGCCGATCAGCTGCATGTCCGCGGCGCACTTGTCAAACTCGGGCCAGTACTGGGCCACCGGCATGGTCTTCAGATCCACCTTGATGTTGATCTTGGCCAGCATGGCGGAGACAGCCTGGGCAATCTTGACGTCGTTGACGTAGCGGGCAGCCGGGGAGATGAAGGTCATCTTGAAGCCTTTCTCGTAACCGGCCTCTTTCATCAGCTCCTTGGCCTTGGCCAGATCATACTGGGGTACCAGCGCCTCGTTGTGACCGGCATAGCCTTTCGGGCTCAGCTGACCAGCAGGGGTACCGAAGCCCTTGTTGATCTTCTCGACGATACCCACCTGGTTGATGGCGTAGTTGATGGCCTGACGTACACGCTTGTCTTTCAGTGCCGGGTTGGTGTTCTGGTTCAGCTCGATGATGATGGCGCGGGTACCGGACAGGGTGACCAGCTGGGAGTCCTTGCCATTCTTCACGCGCTCCAGATCGTTCGGCGCAACCGGATAGATCATGTCCACATCGCCACCCAGCAGGGCTGCAACACGGGTCGCATCTTCCTTGATCGGCACCACGGTCAGGTTCTCGACGTTACCCTTGGAGGCTTTGTCCCAGTAGTTGGCGTTGCGGGCATAATCCAGCTTCACACCCTGCTCGCGGAACTTGACGGTGAACGGGCCAGTACCGGGACGTGGGTAGAGGCGTAGGAGTCGCCGTTTTTGACGATCTCGGCCTTGTCTTTGCCCGCTTCGGTCTTGCCGGTGTAGAACTTGGAGTCCATCGGGAAGATGTAGGTGACGGTCTGCAGCACCAGCGGGAACGGCTTGGCGGTAATCAGATCGACGGTGTAGTCATCGACTTTCTTCACTTCGCTGATGGGATCGAAGATCGCCTTGAAGTCGACGGAGGATTTCAGGCGGTTGACGGTCCACACCACGTCGTCAGCGGTGAAGTCGTTACCGGAGTGGAACTTGACCCCTTTGCGCAGGTGGAAGCGGACGGTCTTGTCATCGACACGCTCGAACTTCTCGGCCAGACGGGGCTCGAACTGCAGGTCCTGGGTGTAACGCATCAGGGGATCGAATACTAGGTGCGACATCTCCAGGGTCTGACCGGAGAGCTGCTCCTGTGGATCCAGCGAAGTGGCGTCAGAAGCGACACCCACCTTGATATCAGCGGCTGAGACACTGAAGGCGAAACCGGCGGCAAACAGCGCCAGGGCAATCTTGGACAATCCTTTCTTCATCTTGTTCTCCATGCTTTTGGCTTTCTTATGACACTTTTTTTGACAAGCAGACCGGCGCACCGGCGCTCTCCTAGCTTGCGATTTCCAGCCCCTCGCGGGACATTCCCTTGAACTCCGGCATGAGGGAGATCAGCTTGCGGCTGTACTCATGCTCGGCATTGGTAAAGAGTTTCTCGGTCTCGGCCACCTCCACCAGATGACCGTGCTGCATCACCCCGATGCGGTCGCACATCTGGCGGATCACCGGCAGATCGTGGCTGATAAACAGCATGGTGAGCTTGAGCTCCTGCTGCAGATCCTTGAGCAAGTTGAGGATCTGGGCCTGCACCGACACATCCAGCGCCGAGGTCGGCTCGTCGCAGATAAGGAAGCGCGGGCGAGTGGCCAGGGCGCGGGCAATGGAGATGCGCTGGCGCTGGCCGCCGGAGAACTCGTGGGGATATTTGACCCCGGCACCACGACCGAGACCCACGTGATCCAGCAGATCGCCGACGATCCCCTCGATCTGGCTCTCGCTGCTCGCCAGCTGATGGAAGCGGATCGGCTCGGCAATGATGTCGCGCACCTTCATCCGCGGATTCATCGACGAATAGGGGTTCTGGAACACCATCTGCATCTGGCGACGCAGCGGGCGACGCTCGCGCTCGCTCTTGAGGGCGGTCAGATCGATCCCCTCGAAGAAAATCTTGCCGGTATCAGGCGGATAGAGACCGGTGATGGCGCGGGCAATGGTCGATTTGCCGGAGCCCGATTCCCCCACCAGACCGAAGGTCTCCCCCTCGAAGATCTCGAAGCTGATGTTGTTGCAGGCGCGCACATACTGGCGACGGCTCGGGAAGATGGAGTCCTTGGTGACGAACTTCAGATCGACATTCTCCACCCGCAGCAGCGCCCCTTCATAGGCACGCTCGTCCTGACTCTGGCCGAGCCAGTGGGTCTTGAGGTCGATGTTGGTATCCGGCGCACTGGCATCCTCGATATAGGAGACCAGCGGGAAACGCACCAGCTTCACATCGGAGCGGGGTACCGCCGAGATGAGGCTGCGGGTATAGGGGTGATTGGGGCTGCCCAGCACCTGTTCGGTCAGGCCGAACTCCACCAGATCGCCGCGATACATCACCGCCACCTTGTCGGTAACGTTGGAGACCACGCCCATGTCGTGGGTCACCAGCATGCAGCCCACCTGACGCTCTTTGCAGAGGGCGCGGATAAGCTGGAGGATCTGATCCTGAATGGAGACGTCAAGCGCCGTGGTCGGCTCATCGGCGATGATCAGCTCCGGATCGCAGGAGAGCGCAATGGCGATAACCACCCGCTGACGCATGCCACCGGAGAACTGGTGCGGATACTGTTTGATGCGCAGCTCCGGCTGCGGAATACCCACAGCCCCCATCAGCTCCAGCGCCTTGGCAAAAGCCGCCTCGCGAGAGAGGTCGGTATTGGCCAGAATGGTCTCCACCAGCTGATGCTCAACGGTGAACAGCGGGTTGAGGGAGGTCATGGGGTCCTGGAAGATGAACCCGATACGGGAGCCACGGATGGCCCGCATCTCATTCTGGCTCTTGCCGGAGATGAGCTCGCCATTGAGATAGATATCGCCACGGGCGATGCGACCCGGCGGGCTCAGGAGATCGATAACGGCGTTGCCGATGGTGGACTTGCCAGCGCCGGATTCACCGACCACCCCGACAATCTCACCCTTTTCGATAGAGAAAGAGAGATCCTTCACCGCGGCCAGTACCCCGTAGCGGGAGGGGTACTCGATCCGCAAGTTCTTTACTTCGAGCAAGGACATGTTTACCTCTGCGGGGGACATCCGTCCCAAATAATTCGTCCGTAAATCAGCCGCAGATGCCGGTTGTTACCTTGGGCAATATTTGCTCAATCCATGAGGCAGCGAAACCAGCGATCCGGGCGGGTTTTTTGCATTTTTTTGGAATAACCCGCGAGTAACTTAGACGGTTTGACCACGGGTGTAAATGATTGAGTTATACAATTCCGCAATGTTTTGTGCAGATAACCACCAATTCAGCAGAGATAAATGATGATTTTCATCACAAAAATGGCCGGTGCGTCCGTACATCTATTGGTATCATTACTTTAATTTCAACAACAACGCAACAAGCAGCATTTATCACTATTTCCAAAACAATCACCAGCCCCGAATGAGTAGTGAATATTTATGTGAAATGGATGATAAACGGCAGCATATGCCGATGAATGAAAATTAAGCAGATATAAATCGGGGGATGCTAGAACGGTCATCCCCCGGAAGATGGCTCTCAACCGAGCCAGAATGCCAGTAATTGCATACAAAACAGGGCGAACAGGCCGGCGATCAGATCGTCCAGCATGATGCCCAGGCCACCGTGGATCCGGCGATCAAACCAGGAGATGGGCCAGGGTTTGAGCACATCAAACAACCGGAACAGCGCGAATCCCGCCACCACCCACTCCCAACCGCCTGGCGCGGCGATCATGGTGACGCCAAAACCGATCACCTCGTCCCAGACGATGGCGCCGTGATCCGGCATGCCGATGGCATCGGTGGCGCTCTGGCAGATACGAATACCGACCACAAACCCAACCGCCAGCAGGGCGATGAACCAGTGGGTCGGCAGCCCGCTCACCAGCAGATAGAGCGGAATGGCCGCCAGGGTGCCCATGGTGCCCGGCGCCTTGGGGCTGAGACCGGAACCAAACCCCACCGCCAAAAAATGAAGCGGATTTTTCAGATCCAGTCGTGTCAGCTCGGGCTTTATCCTGAACAAACTCATGCGAAGTGATCCCACCCTTTCAGTTGCAGCTCGACCGCTTGGTCACCACGCAGGTAGTCGATGCCCGGCTCGCCCGCCACGATGCGGCCGATGCGGCTGAACTTGACCCCGCTGTGAGCCAGCGCCGTATCGAGCGCGCCGCGGTGCTCCTCCGGTACGGTAAAGCAGAGCTCGTAGTCATCGCCACCGGCCAGCGCCAATTGCCACGCCTCCTGCTCGCTCACCGCATCCTGCAGCACCGGCGAGAGCGGTAGCAGATCGAGATCGATCTGGGCCCGTACACCGGAGGCCTTGAGGATATGGCCGAGATCCGATGCCAGCCCGTCGGAGAGATCCAGCGCACTGCCCGCCAGCCCGCGCAGCGCCTGACCGGCCAGAATGCGGGGATGGGGGTGGTCGAGCCGTGGCAGCACGGCAGCCAGCTGGTTCTCGTTGAGGGTACGTTTGCCCAGCAGGTGGGAGAGCGCCAGCGCGGCATCCCCCAGAGTGCCGGTCACATAGATGCCGTCACCCGCTTTGGCGCCGCTGCGCATCAAGGCGCGCCCGGCAGGCACCGACCCCTTCACCGAGATGGTGATGGAGAGCGGCCCGCGGGTCATGTCTCCGCCCACCAGCGCCACATTGTAGTACTCGGCCAGCTCCAGAAACCCTTCGGCAAACCCGGCAACCCAACCTTCGTTGATGGCAGGCAGAGTCAGCGCCAGCGACACCCAGCGCGGCTCGGCCCCCATGGCGGCGAGATCGGAGAGATTGACCGCCAGCGCCTTGTAGCCGAGATCCACCGGATCCATGTCGGGAAAGAAGTGTACGCCGCTCACCAGAGTGTCGGTGCTCACCGCCAGCTGGGTATCGGGGGGCAGGGTCAGCAGGGCACAGTCATCTCCAGGGCCCATCACCACGTCCTTGCGGGCGTGGGGGACCTTGAAGTACTTATCAATCAGCTCAAATTCACCCATACAGTAAAAAGCCAGCAATAAGCTGGCTCCTCTCTTAGATGCTGACGGACAGCAGGATCAACGCTTGTTCAGCGACTTGATCACCTTGTCCAGTACACCGTTGACAAACTTGTGGCTGTCATCGGCAGCAAAAGCTTTGGCCAGCTCGATCGCTTCGTTGATGACCACGCGCGGCGGTACATCATCACGACGGGTCAGCTCATAGGTCGCCAGACGCAGGATCGCCTTGTCCACCATGTCCACTTCTTCCAGCGGACGGGAGAGGAAAGGTGCAAACACCTTGTCCAGCTCGCTGCAGTGGAGGGCTACCCCGAACAGCAGATCGCGGAAATAGTTCAGGTCTACACCCTTGGTGTCCTGATCGATCTTGAACTGCTCTTCGATGTCACCCACGTTAGCCTTGGTCATCTGCCACTGGTAGATGGCCTGGGTGGCGCAATGGCGGGCTTTACGGCGCTCAGACGGTTTCAATGTACTTCTCCTCGTTACACGTCCAGTTCTTTCAGGACGTTGATCATTTCGAGCGCTGCCAGTGCAGCCTCTGCACCCTTGTTACCCGCCTTGGTACCTGCACGCTCGATGGCTTGTTCAATGTTTTCAGTGGTCAGCACACCGAAGGCAACGGGAATTTCATATTCCATCATTACCTGGGCCATGCCCTTGCTGTTCTCGTTTGCCACCAGGTCGAAGTGGTAGGTGCCGCCACGGATGACAGTACCGACCGCCACGATGGCGTCGTATTGACCACTCTTGGCCAGCTTCTTGATGACCAATGGCATTTCAACCGCGCCCGGCACTTTTACCAGTGTCAGGTTGCTGTCCTGCACTTGACCTTGACGCTTCAGTACGTCCACCGCGCCGTTCACCAGACTGTCGTTGATGAAGCTGTTGAAACGGGCAACAACAATAGCAACGCGCGCCTCAGGAGCGGCGATATTTCCTTCGATAACCTTCATTGGAAATCCTGTATCTGTGCAATCAAAAGGGCCGGAGTCAAAAGTGCGCATATTCTAGCACAACAGACCCACGACAAAAACCATGGCCGCAATAGACGGCCATGATTGCGATTTAACCAGTCCGGCGCGCTTACTCGCCGGTAAATTCCACGACTTCCAGACCGAAACCGCCCAGAAGGGGATGGTACTTCTCTGGTAGTACGTTACTCGCCAACGTACTCAACCACTTCCAGACCGAAACCACCGAGGGCATGGTACTTCTTCGGCGAGCTCAGCAGGCGCATCTTGCTTACACCAAGGGCCTTGAGGATCTGGGAGCCCACGCCAACCCGGCGTGAGGTGCCCTGCCACTTGGCTCCTTCCGGTGCCAGTCCCTTGTCGGCGGCTTCAAAACCCTTGACCCGGGCCAGCAGCTCGGCGCCATGGGATTCCGCCCCCAAAATCACCAGCACCCCGCCTTCGTCAGCGATGCGGGCCATGGATTTGGGCAGCGGCCAGCTGCGGGCGGCGTGGCGGTCGGTCAGCAGCAGATCGCTCAGCACATCGTGCAGATGGACCCGCACCAGGGTCGGCTGGTCAGCCTGCACCTCACCCTTTTTCAGGGCGAAGTGAACCTGATTGTCGATGGTGTCGCGGAAGGTGATGAGGTCGAACTCGCCAAACTCGGTCGGCAGCTTGCATTCGGCCACCTTCTCGACCGTGGTCTCGTGCTGGTTGCGGTACTCGATAAGGTCGGCGATGGTGCCAAGCTTGATGCCATGCTGCTCGGCGAACACCTCCAGATCCGGACGGCGCGCCATGGTGCCATCTTCGTTGAGGATCTCGACGATGACGGCGGCCGCCTCGAAACCGGCCAGACGGGCCAGATCGCAGCCCGCTTCGGTGTGACCGGCACGGGTCAGCACGCCGCCATCCTGCGCCATCAGCGGGAAGATGTGGCCCGGCTGCACCAGATCGGCCGCCTTGGCATTGGGCGCCACAGCCGCCTGCACGGTCACCGCGCGATCGGCGGCTGAGATACCTGTGGTCACCCCTTCTGCCGCCTCGATGGAGACGGTAAAGGCGGTGGAGAACTGGGCATTGTTGCGATCCACCATCAGCGGCAGCGCCAATTGCTTGCAGCGATCCCGGGTCAGGGTCAGGCAGATGAGGCCACGGCCGTAGCGGGCCATGAAGTTGATATCCTCCGGACGGACGCAGGAGGCGGCCATGATGAGGTCCCCTTCGTTCTCCCTGTCTTCGTCATCCATCAGGATCACCATCTTGCCAGCCTTGATATCGGCAATGATTTCCTGGGTTGTGCTCAGCGCCATGGGCTACTCCATCAGTGTGCTTGGGGGTTGAGCCCGCAGGCTCAACGCAAATGCGTGTGTATGTTGCTCTAGATTGGGGCTAGCGGCTCCATTTCAATCAGAGCGGGATCACAGAAAATCGTTTTGGTGGCCAGACTCAGCGCACACCGTCAGAGAAAACCGGCCTTGGCCAGCGTCTCCATGGTCAGGGTCGAGGCGCTGCTCTCCTGACTTTTTCCCATCATCAGCCGCTCCAGATAACGGGCGATCTGATCCACCTCGAGGTTGACCTTGTGACCCGGCTTCCAGCTGGCAATAGTGGTCTCCTGCGCGGTGTGGGGCACGATCGTCAGGCGGAAAAGGTCCCCCTGCACCGCGTTGACGGTGAGGCTGATGCCATCCACCGCAATGGAGCCCTTCTCGGCGATATAGCGGGAGAGTTCCCCCGGCGCCTTGATCCAGTACTCGATGGCACGGCCGCTGCTGGAGACGCTTTTCACCTCCCCTACCCCATCCACATGGCCGGAGACCAGATGGCCGCCGAGGCGGGAGGTGGGCATCAGCGCCTTCTCGAGGTTGACCCGATCGCCCACTCTGGCGGCGGCAAAGCCAGTACGGGAGAGGGTTTCCAGCGACACGTCGGCGGTATAACTCTTGTCGCCCAGCGCCACCACGGTGAGGCAGACGCCGTTGGTGGCGATGGAGTCGCCCAGTTTGACGTCACTGAAGTCGAGATGCGGTGCATGGACGGTGAGGGCCATGTCATCGCCCTGACGGCGCAGCTCGGCCAGGGTTCCCACCGCTTCGATAATTCCGGTAAACATGCAGATCACCTTGCTGATGACGGGGCTGATTATGCCCCCTTGAACATTGATAAATCAGGCTATTTTGGCGGTAATGCGAATATCCTGGCCGACCATGCGCACATCCTTGATGGCGAGCTTTGGGGCCTGGAACAGCCGGGTCAGGCCCGGCAGATGGAACAGGCCGCGCCCCTCATCCCCCATCAGTTTGGGCGCCTGATAGAGCACCAGCTCATCCACCAACCCCTTATCCAGTAGAGCGCCGCAGAGCCGTGGCCCCGCCTCGACCAGCACCGAGTTGACGTTCTGTTTGGCCAGCAGCATGAAGAGGCTGACCAGATCCAGCTTGCCATCCAGCAGCGGCAGCTCCAGCTGTTGCACCCACTCGGGCCACTCACCGGACGCCTTGTGACGGGCCAGCAGCACCGGGCTCTCGCTCTGGAACAGCGGCAAGTCGGGGGTAAGCCGGTTTTGCGAATCGACGATGACTCGCAGCGGCTGGCGCAGGGTCTCTTTGGGATAGCTCGCCTTGACCGAGGGGGGAAGCTCGTCCCAGCGCACGGTCAGGGAGGCACCATCGGCCAGCACGGTTTCGGCGCTGGAGAGCACCGCATCGTGGCGGGCACGCAGCCGCTGCACATCACGGCGCGCATCGGGAGAGGTGATCCACTGGCTCTCGCCGCTCGCCATGGCAGTGCGGCCATCGAGGCTGGCCCCCAGCTTGACGGTCACCCGCGGGAAGGCGGTACGCATCCGCTTGAAAAAGCCCGGGTTGAGCGCTTCGGCTTCGCTCGCCAGCAGGCCGAAATCGGTCTTGATCCCCGCTTCGGAGAGCATCCGCAGGCCACGTCCGCCCACCTGGGGATTGGGATCGACCATGGCTGCTACCACCCGGGCCACGCCGGCGTTGATCAGCGCCTCGGCGCAGGGGGGAGTGCGACCGTGATGGGAGCAGGGTTCGAGGGTTACATAGGCGGTAGCGCCACGGGCGTTGTCACCGGCGGCGCGCAGGGCGTAAACCTCGGCATGGGGCTCGCCCGCCTTTTGATGCCACCCTTCGCCAACTACCACGCCATCTTTGACCAGCACGGCGCCGACGCAGGGGTTGGGGGCCGTGGTGTAGCGGCCGCGGCGGGCCAGTTCGAGGGCCCGACTCATCCATTGGTAATCATCTTGACTAAACATTCGGGCTCCTTTGACAACACATCTCGACTTTACGCAGTATCGTAGGTTCGATTAGCGCAGCGTAATCGGACGCGGCAACATGGGTGAGAATGGCGGTTTACTTCTCCAGCTTGGCGATCTCTTCGCCAAACTCGCGAATATCTTCGTGTCCTGAAGTAGAGAGGGGCGAAGTGGATATCCACTTGCCCATCCGATACCATCATTTCTCCAATTTGGCGATCTCTTCACCGAACTCGCGAATATCTTCGAAGCTGCGATAGACGGAGGCAAAGCGGATATAGGCCACCTTGTCGAGACTCTTGAGCTCATCCATCACCAGATTGCCCACCAGCTCGGAGGCGACTTCGCGCTCGCCGGTGGCACGCAGGCGGGATTTGATATGGTTGACCGCTTTTTCGATGGCCTCCATGCTCACCGGCCGCTTCTCCAGCGCCCGCAGGATGCCGGCGCGCAGCTTGTCTTCGTTGAACGGCTCGCGGGAACCGTTGGACTTGATGACGCGGGGCATCACCAGCTCGGCCATCTCGAAGGTGGTAAAACGCTCGTGACAGAGCAGACACTCACGACGGCGGCGCACCTGATGGCCTTCTGCCACCAGACGGGAATCGATCACCTTGGTATCAACCGCACTACAGAATGGGCAATGCATCGGACCTCCGGCGTTAATGGAACAGGGACCGGCCCGGCGGGCCAGGATCTAGGTCGGCCAGTGTAGCACGGCCATCCAAAACCGGTAAAAGCCAGAAAAAACAATGCCACCCGCAGGTGGCATTGGTCTCAAACCGAACGGTCTGGCTTATCAGCCATAAACCGGGAAGCGGCGGCAGATATCCAGCACCTTCTCGCGCACGGTGGCCAGCACGGCATCGTTGTCGTGGTTGTCCAGTACGTCGCAGATCCAGTGGGTCAGCTCGATGGACTCGGCTTCCTTGAAACCGCGGCGGGTGATGGCCGGGGTACCGATCCGCACACCGGAGGTGACGAACGGGGAGCGCGGGTCGTTGGGCACTGAGTTCTTGTTGACGGTGATGTTGGCTTTACCCAGTGCAGCGTCAGCATCCTTACCGGTCAGCTCGCGGCCGATCAGGTCAACCAGCATCAGATGGTTGTCGGTACCGCCGGAGACGATCTTGTAACCGCGCTCGATAAAGGTCGCAGCCATCGCCTTGGCGTTTTTGACGACCTGAGCCTGATAGGTCTTGAACTCCGGCTCCAGCGCCTCTTTGAAGGCAACGGCTTTACCGGCGATGACGTGCATCAGCGGGCCACCCTGACCACCCGGGAAGACGGCGGAGTTGAGCTTCTTGTAAAGCTCCTCGTCGTCAGCGGCGGAGAGGATCAGACCACCGCGCGGACCGGCCAGGGTCTTGTGGGTGGTGGAGGTGACGACGTGAGCGTGGGGCACCGGGTTCGGGTAAACGCCAGCGGCAATCAGACCAGCCACGTGGGCCATGTCGACGAACAGGTAGGCACCGACCTTGTCGGCGATTTCGCGCATGCGGGCCCAGTCAACGATGCCGGAGTAGGCGGAGAAGCCACCGATCATCATCTTCGGCTTGTGCTCGACAGCCTGACGTTCCATGTCGTCGTAGTCGATCTTGCCGGACTCATCGATACCGTAAGGCACGATGTTGTAAAGCTTGCCGGAGAAGTTGACCGGAGAGCCGTGGGTCAGGTGACCGCCGTGTGCCAGGTTCATGCCCAGTACGGTGTCGCCCGGCTGCAGCAGAGCCATGTAAACGGCGCTGTTGGCCTGGGAGCCGGAGTGCGGCTGCACGTTGGCGTAAGTGGCACCGAACAGCTCTTTGGCGCGCTCGATAGCCAGTGTTTCGACCACATCCACATACTCGCAACCACCGTAGTAACGCTTGGAGGGGTAACCTTCGGCGTACTTGTTGGTCAGCTGGGAGCCCTGGGCTTCCATGACACGGGGGCTGGTGTAGTTCTCAGACGCAATCAGCTCGATATGCTCTTCCTGACGACGGGTTTCGTCTGTGATGGCCTGCCACAATTGCGGATCATAATTGGCGATGGTCATGTCACGTTTCAACATCCGTTTCTCTCCTGAAAATCGTTTGCGCGTTAGGTGAAGTGGGCGCGGGCATTGTAACGTGAGCTGGATCAAAGAGACAGTCCAACCACCTAAAAAAATGTTGAATTTATGTTGTAAAAAACAAGATTCCCTCCCCGTTCAATACCCTGGCCGCTCCGCCAAACGGCACATTTTTCATCCCGCGGCGGGCGGGCAAAACCCGAAGGGGATCACAACGCCCTCTTTATCCATCCTGTAACATACTCATTCGAAACAAATTTAATGATGATGGAGCTGATTGCAGCCATGCATCCGAGGGGCTGCACCTAACCGGAGGAGTTCAAGATGGACCATCTGCTGACATTCGTGATCCTGGCTGTCTTTTTTCTGTTCTACTGGGTCTACTACACCAGCCAACGAAAACATGTTTCCACCACCTCGTGGGAGCAGCTCCCCACCAAAGCCGACTATCTGGCGGCCCACCCTGAATCAGTCGATGGCGACATCATCTTCTGTTATCACTGCGGCCACCACGAGTTGCTGGAAGTGGGCATGGTGCACCTGACCGATTTTCGCCGGGAATGGGTCTGTGCCAAGTGCAAGCAGGTGCTGTTTCGCGAGATCGAATAAACGGCGCAGGGGCTGGCCACCCCCTCTGAACGTTGTGCATCGCCAGCAGGGATCAGAACGGCGAATCCCTGTTGGCCACCAGCCACTGCTGCAACCCGCTCACCGCAGCGTCAAATTGCGCCCCGATTGCCGCTGGCTCACCGCCTCCCGCCTCAAGAGCAGCACAGTGGCTGGCAAATTCGGTCAACCCCAGCGCCAGCGCACTCCCCTTGAGCTTGTGCGCCAGCTGACGTTGCTCACTTCCCTCACCCTGAGCCAACTCATCCACCAACACCCGCCCTTGCGACTCAAACAGCGCGACCAGCTGGCGGATCCGCGCCATGCCGAGCAGGGGCAGATCGGCGTCCAGCACCGGATTGGCCCACTCGAGCTGGTTAGTCGAGGGCGCGGCAGCTAGCTGCACAGGCGGCTCGATAGCGGCGCCTTCTTGCCGAAACAGCTGATCGATAGCGTTCGCCAGCACCGCCAGCCGTACCGGCTTGCCGACAAAATCGACAAACCCGGCGGCAAGGCAGTGGCGGATATCCTCCGGATACATCTGGGCCGAGATGGCGATGGCGGGCAGCGGCCGCTCATGCACCTCTTCGCTGATGGCGGCCAAATCCTCGCGCAGGGTCATGCCATCCATGTCGGGCAGATTGATATCGAGCAGCGCCAGCTCGAAGGGGCGCTCGGTCACCAGCGCCAGCGCGCTGCGGCCATCCTCCGCCAGGGTGACGCGATGGCCGAGGCGAGTCAGCATGCCGTGCGCCACCAGCCGATTGATCTCATTATCCTCCACCAGCAGGATGTCGCGAGACTGACCAAGGTGCAGCGGCTGTGCCTCGGCGGGCAGTTGGGCGCTCGAGCGCTGCAACGGCAAGCTGAAGCTGAATTCACACCCCTTACCCGGTTCGCTGGCAAGGATCAGCTCGCCCCCCATGGCGGCCACCAGCTTGCGGCTGATCGCCAGCCCCAGCCCAGTGCCGCCCTGATGGCCCACGTCTCGCTGGCGCTGGCGAAACGCCTCGAATACCGCCTCCTGCTCATCGGCCGGAATGCCGGGGCCGCTATCGCGCACCACAAAGCGGATGCAGGGTTCGGCGCAAGGGCCTTGGCAGACAAGAGGCGCCACCGTCAGGGTAATCTGGCCACGGGCGGTAAACTTGACCGCATTGCCGAGCAAGTTGCCGAGCACCTGCCGCAGCTTGCCCAGATCCCCCTCGACCACAGGCGCCAGCCCGGGCGCATATTCCAGCGCCAGGGTGACCCCCTTGGCCGCTGCCTTTGGCCGGAACAGTGCGCTGAGCTCATCCACCAGCTGGAACAGGGGGAAGGGCTCGCGGCGTGCCTCCACATGGCCCGCCTCTATCTTGGAGTAGTCGAGAATGTCGTTGAGGATCTCCAGCAGGGATTCGCCGCTGTGCTCGATGGCGGCCAGATAGCGCTGCTGGGTCTCGCTCAGGTGGGTATCTTCCAGCAGCGTCAGGCCCCCGAGAATGCCGTTCATGGGGGTGCGGATCTCGTGACTCATGGTGGCGAGAAACACCGACTTGGCGCGGTTGGCCTGTTCTGCCTCGGCGCGGGCCTGCCGCTGCTTCTCCACCTCCTCATTGAGCCGCTCGTTGGCGTGGCTGAGCTGGCCGGTGCGCTCCTCGACCCGCGACTCCAGCTCGCGCTGATAGCGGCCCAGCTCCACCGCATTGTCACGAAACACCTGCAAGGCCCGCCCCAGCTCCGCCAGCTCATCGCGCCCGGTGCTGGCGATCGGCTCAAGAGGTACCAGATCCCCGCGCGCCAACCGGCTCATCCCCGCCACCGCCCGTTGCAGCGGCCAGACGATCCGGCCATAGACCATGCGCCACATCAGCAGCATCAGTAGTAGCAGGGTGAGCAGGCCAATGGCCATCAACGCCTGCTCCAGCAGCCTGAGGCGCTGGCTTAGCGCCTGCTGGCTCTGCCCCAGCGAATCGCGGGCACGGTTGACCAGCTCACCGACCTGCTGGTTGAGGCTGCTCATCAGGGCCTCATTGGCATTGGCCAGCACCCGCAGCGCCTCCCCCTTGCCGAGCCAGTCGCTGCGCAGTTGTACCAGCTTGTCGCTCTGCGCCAGCACGGTCAGCGCCTGCTCCACCGCCTGCCGGCGGGCCGGATCGGTCACCGCCCCGGCCCGCAGTTGCAAGATAGCCAGCTCCCGCTGCCCCTCTTGCAATAACGTTTGCAACTGTTCCTGCCGATCGCTGCGCCACATCTCTTCGATGCGCTGCTGCTGCATCAGGGTGCGATGGCGCAGCTCGGTCATCTGCTCCAGCCAGTCGAGATCCTGCTCCAGCAGGCGGTCCAGCGTCCGGGCCGCCTGCGCACCTTGTTGTTGGTAGAGGGAACCCAATCCCGCCACCATCACGGTTTCGGCGTTCTCCATCTGGCTGCGCGCCAACTCGGCGATCTGTCCGGCCGCCGCCACCAGACGGGCCCGCTGCGCCTCCCCCTGCGCCATCAGGGTCAGTCGCTCCCCCACCAGCCAGCCCTGCTGGCCCAGATTGCCGATGATGCTCTGACTGAGCTGATCGAGGCTTGTTGAACCCTGCCCACGGCCGAGTTGCTCCAGCACCTGTTGCAGCTGTTGTCCCTGCAGAGTGAGCAAGCGCCCCTGATGCTCCCGCTCCTGCTCGCTGGTCGCTGTTGCCAGCAGCCGCGACGCGCTCTGGATCTCGCTGCTGAGGCGAGAGAGCGTGCGGGCCAGCTCCTGATCGGCGAGAGTCTGCTGCACCCCTTGCTCAAGCTGGCGCAGATGGCTAAGCCCCACCCAGCCCAGCAGGGAGGCACTCAGGGTCAGCAACGCCATCAGGGAGAAGGCCAGCAGCAACTTGCCACCCAGGCCGGAAAAGATTCTCACGGGAAGTCCCTTGGTTGTGGTCGGCTTTGACCGGATAATATGGCCCAACACTTTAACAAAACCCCTGGCCATGCGAAGCGTCTATCTCTCCCCGTTGTTGCTCATGTGGTTGCTCACGCTGCCTCGCGCCGCCCTCGCCTTTGCAGTCGATATCTGGCCCGGCGGCGAATTCAGCGGCCAGCCGCTGCGCCAGCAGTGGCAGGAACCTGCTGCGGCAACCAAACCGCTGACCCTCTGTGCCCTCTACCCCCATCTGCGCGACGCCTACTGGCTCTCGATCAATCAGGGCATGGTTGACGAGGCGAAGCGGCTGGGAATCAAGTTGCAGATCCACGAAGCGGGAGGCTATGACGCCCTCGCCGAGCAGCGCCAGCAGTTGCAGCGCTGCGTGCAGGAAGGCAGCGACGCCATCTTGCTCGGCGCTGTGAGCTATCAGGGCTTGCGCGAGGCAATCAAGGCTACGCCGCTGCCGGTCTTTGGACTGGTCAACGATCTGCCCAGCGGTCTGGTGCAGGCGAAGGTGGGGGTCTCCTGGTACCAGATGGGCTGGCAGATTGGCCACTGGCTGGCGCAGCGTCACCCCGCCGGCAGCAAGCCGGTCTCGGTCGCCCTCTTCCCCGGCCCGCAGGCGAGTGGCGGCAACAACTTCGTCGAGCCGGGCTTTGCCGATGCCATCAAGGGGAGCGCCATCAAGCTGGTCACCACCGAGCGCGGCGACAACAGCCGGGAAATCCAGCGCACCCTGGTGCAGCAGACGCTGGCCCGCTATCCCGACCTCGACTATCTGGTGGGGGGCGCCATCGCCGCCGAAGTGGCGGTCAATGAGCTGGCGCAGCGCCATCTCGACAAACCCCAGGTGCTGAGCACCTATTTCAGCCACGGGGTACAGCGGGGCCTGCGCCGGGGCAAGATCCTCGCCGCCAACAGCGATCAGATGCGGCAGCAGGGGCGCCTTGCGGTCACTCAGGCGGTCTGCCTGCTGCAACACCCTGATGCCAGTGCCGAGCAGTGCCCGCGGGTGATGGGGCCACCCATTCTGACGCTATCTGCACCGCTGGCCGACCCCGCAGATTCCCTCTCGGATGGCGCTTTTCGCCCCGTCTATCGGGTCGAATAGCCGTTCCAAATCCGATCAGCACACTCAAGGAGAAGAGATGAAAGAGTTACATGCCAGCTGCCTGTGCGGCGCCGTCGCCCTGACCCTGCCGGATCAGTTCGACTATATGGGGAACTGCCACTGCAGCGAATGCCGCAAGTTTTCAGGGGGAGATTACGCCTCGGTCGGCGGACTGGATGGCAGCAAGGTCACCATAGTGAAGGGAGAAGAGGCCATCGGCCGCTACCGGAAATCGGCAGAGACCACCCTGGCCTTCTGTCGTCACTGCGGTTCCAGCCTGTTCAGCCAGAAGAGCAGCAGCGGCAAGATCAATCTGCGGTTGGGGATACTGGACGACGTGCCGAGCCAGCGACCCGCGTTTCACATCTTTGTC
Source organism: Aeromonas sp. 95A (assembly GCF_051919235.1). Taxonomy (NCBI): domain Bacteria; kingdom Pseudomonadati; phylum Pseudomonadota; class Gammaproteobacteria; order Aeromonadales; family Aeromonadaceae; genus Aeromonas; species Aeromonas sp. 95A. Next base: position 3,794,942 of record NZ_JBQBFC010000001.1, on the reverse strand, counting down.
GGCTCCAAGGCGCCTTGGCACCAGATTGGCGACGACTGCCCGCAATTTGATACCCGCCCTCCGGTCTGATACCCGGTCAAACAGGTCAAGGCCACCGCAACGGGGTCAGGAGGCTATCTCGCCGGCAAACAGATAGCCTTCACCATGGACGGTGACAAACAGCTGGGGATCCCGCGGATCCGCTTCCATCTTGCCGCGCAGCCGCCGGATCAACACATCTATGGTGCGATCGCTCGGGCCATCGCCGCGATGGCTGATGAGGGTCAGGATCCGCTCCCGACTGAGCACCCGCCCGGCATGGGCGACAAAGGCCACCAGCACTTCATATTCGGCCTTGGTCAGACGCACCGGCACTCCGTCCTTGCTGAGCTGGCGGCGGGGGATGTCAAAACGCCAGGGGCCGAAGCGCACCGCATCGTCAGTGACCGCAGGCTCGCTCGGCGCAGCGGCCGCCAGCGAGATCCGCCACAGCAGATTCTTGACCCGCACCAGCAACTCCCGCAGCTCGAACGGCTTGGTGACATAGTCATCGGCCCCCATCTCGAGGCCGACAATCTTGTCCACCGCATCGCTGCGGCCGGTGACCAGAATGATCCCCACCGTGCTGCGCGCCCGCAGTTCACGGGTCAGCAGCAGACCATCTTCTCCCGGCAGGTTGATATCCAGCATCACCAGATCGACCGTCTGCTCCGCCAGCACGGCGCGCATCTCCTGGCCGTTTTCGACCGCCGTCACCCGATAGCCCTCCCGCTCGAAATAGCCGGTCAGCTTCTCGCGGGTAACCGCATCATCTTCAACAACCAGAATGTGGTAGCTCATGGGCAGGGTTCACGATGGTCGACAAGGGAGGATTATTCTATTCACATTTTGTCATAAATACCCCTATTTCATTAATTTGTGGCGGCAGCCCCGTTCACAACGCCTCCCTATCATGGCCCCCATCAAAAAAGTGATGTGAGAGAGCATGATGAAAAAACTGTGGCACTTCCTGCGCACCCCCAGCCGTCGCTGGTCGGTACTGGCGCTGCTTCTGGTGGGCGTCGGCGTCACCCTCGCGGGCACCGTCGGCCTGCACTACGGCTTTGAGAAAACCAGCAGCCTCGAATTCTGTATCTCCTGCCACTCCATGAAAGACACCGTCTATCCGGAGTACAAGGAGTCCATCCACTTCAAGAATGCCTCAGGGGTACAGGCGATCTGTACCGACTGTCACCAGCCGAAGGATTTTGTCGGCAAGGTGGCCCGCAAGATGGAGGCGGCCAACGACCTCTATCAGGAGTACATAGGCCACAGCATCGACACCCAGGAGAAGTTCGAGGACCGGCGCCTGCATCTGGCCGAGAAGGTGTGGGCACGGATGAGCAGCCAGAACTCCAAGACCTGCAAGTCCTGCCACAGCTACGACAACATGGATCACGCCAAGCAGTCCCCGGCGGCAGCGCTGGCGATGAAAGATGCGGCGGCGAAGAACATGAACTGCATCGAGTGCCACAAGGGCATCGCCCACGAACTGCCCAACATGGCGGGCGGCTTCCGGGCCACTTACGCCACCCTGGTCAACGACGCGCAAGAGGCGCCAGCCACCGAGACCCTCTACAACCTGGGTGAAAAAGATCTCTATGCCAGCGAACAGAGCAGCGACCCGGTCGGCAAACTACTGCCCGCCTCCCGCATCGACGTCGTAGACCGCAGCGGCGATCGCCTCAAGGTGACCATCGAAGGGTGGCGCGAGAGCGATGGCAAGGGCCGGGTGCTGAGCGAATACATGGGCAAGCGGGTCTTCGTCGCCACCATCCGTGACGAACTGAAAGCGAGCGAGAAAGTGCTCAAGCAGGAGACCGACAGCGCCACCCATATCAAGTGGGAACAGGTTCAGGTGCAGGCCTGGGTCGATGGCAAGGGCTTTGAGTCCTCGCTCAAACCGATCTGGGATTACGCCGGCGAGATGTACAAATCCACCTGCAACTCCTGCCACGGCGCGCCGGATCCCGCTCACTTCACTGCCAACGGCTGGATCTCGGGACTCAAGGCGATGTCTGCCTACTACCGCCTGAGCAAGGAAGAGGAGCGCACCCTGCTCAAATACCTGCAAAACCATGCCGCCGATACCGGTGGTCAGGGCAGCCACTAATTCCGGATTCGAGTTCCGGATCCGAGAGAGGAATAACAAGATGATCAATATTTCCCGTCGTGGTTTTCTGGGCGGCTTGCTGGCCAGCGGTGCCTCTGCCCTGATCGGCCCCTCCCTACTCGGTCGCGCTGTGATAGCCGCCGAGTCCGGCGAAAAACTGGTGCAGTCCGGCTCCCACTGGGGCGCCTTCCGTGCCCGGGTGGTCGATGGCCGCTGGGTCGAGACCCTGCCATTCGAGCACGACAAGCACCCCACCGACATGCTCAAGGCCTTGAGTGAGGTGGTCTACAACCCCTCCCGCATCCGCTACCCCATGGTGCGACTGGACTGGCTACGCAAGGGCCACCAGTCCGACACCAGCGAACGCGGCCAGAACCGCTTCGTGCGGGTCACCTGGTCCCAGGCGCTCGATTTTTTCTATCACGAGCTGGAGCGGGTGCAGAAGACCTATGGCCCGAGCGCCCTCTATGCCGGTCACTCCGGCTGGCAGTCGGTGGGTAAACTGCACTCCGCTGGCGCCATGCTGGGACGCGCCATGAACCTGCACGGCACCTATCTGGCCAAGGCCGGTGACTACTCCACCGGTGCCGCCCAGGTGATCCTGCCCCACGTGGCGGGCGCCATGGAGGTGTACGAGCAGCAGACTTCCTGGCCGCTGGTGCTGGAGCACAGCAAAACCATCGTCATCTGGGGCTCCGATCCCATCAAGAATCTGCAGGTGGGCTGGCTGGTGCCGGATCACAGCGTCTACGACTACTGGGCGCAGTTGAAAGAGAAGGTGGCGAAGGGCGAGATCCGGGTGATCAGTGTCGACCCGGTCAAATCCAAGACCCAGAAGTTCCTCAATTGCGATCAGGTGACCCTGAATCCACAGACCGACGTACCGCTGATGCTGGGCATCGCCCACACCCTCTACAGCGAGAAGCGCCACGACGAGGCGTTCCTGAAGAACTACACCACCGGCTTTGACAAGTTCCTGCCCTACCTGCTGGGCACCAGCGATGGTCAGGTGAAGGATGCGGAGTGGGCCGCCGCCATCTGTGGCGTCCCCGCCGAGACCATCCGCGAGCTGGCCCGCGCCATGAGCAGCGGCCGCACCCAGCTTATCGGCGGCTGGTGCGTGCAACGCATGCACCACGGCGAACAGTACGCCTGGATGCTGGTGGTTCTGGCCTCCATGCTTGGCCAGATCGGCCTGCCAGGTGGCGGTTACGGCTTTGGCTGGCACTACAACGGGGCGGGTACCATCACCTCCAGCGGCCCCATCATGTCAGGTTTCAGCTCGGTCATCCCCGGCGTTAAACCACTCCATGACGGCGACTGGAAGGGCTACTCCAAATACATTCCGGTGGCCCGTTTCGTCGACAGCATCCTCAATCCGGGCAAGCAGATCGCCTTCAACGGCCAGACCATCACCTACCCCCACATGAAGATGGCGGTGTTCTGCGGCAACAACCCGTTCCACCACCAGCAGGATCGCAACAAGATGGTCGCGGCCTGGCGCAAGCTGGAAACCGTGGTCAGCATCGATCACCAGTGGACGGCCAGCTGCCGCTTCGCCGATATCGTGCTGCCCGCCACCACCACTTATGAGCGGGATGACATCGAGCAGTGGGGTTCTCATTCCAACGCGGGCATTCTGGCCATGTACAAGGTGGTTGAGCCGCTGTTCGAGGCGCGCGATGACTATGACATCTTCGCCGATCTCTGCCGTCGCTTCGGTCGCGAGGCCGAGTTCACCGGCGGCAAGAGCAAGCTGGAGTGGATCCAGAGCATCTATGACGACGCCCGCCTGCAGGGCCGCGGCATCGGCATTCGTCTGCCCCGTTTCAGCCAGTTCTGGCACGGCGAAGGCTTCGTCACCTTCCCGGCAGGCCAACCCTGGGTGCGTCACGAGTCGTTCCGTCAGGAGCCGGATCTGGAACCCCTCGGTACCCCGTCTGGCCTTATCGAGATCTACTCCAAGACCATCGCCGACTACGGCTATGGGGATTGCCCGGGCCATCCGGTCTGGATTGAACCCTACGAGCGCTCCCACGGTGGGCCGGGCAGCAAACAGTACCCGCTGCACCTGCAATCCTGCCACCCGGACAAGCGGCTGCACAGCCAGCTCTGCTCCTCCGACAACTACCGAGCCACCTACACGGTGCAGGGTCGCGAACCTGTCTATATGAATCCGCAGGATGCCAAATCCCGCGGCCTCAAGGACGGCGATCTGGTGCGGGTGTTCAACGGCCGCGGTCAGGTATTGGCTGGTCTGGTGGTGAGCGATGACTACGCCCCCGGCGTGGTGCGCATTCAGGAAGGAGCCTGGTATGGCCCGCAAGAGGGCGGCAAGGTAGGGACGCTCTGTACCTATGGTGACCCCAACGTGCTGACCGCCGACATCGGCTCCTCCAGCCTGGCGCAGGCCACCACGGCCCATACCGCGCTGGTGGAGATCGAGAAGTTCCGCGGACAGGCACCTGCTGTCACCGCCTTCGGCGCGCCGGAATCGGCCAAGGGCATCGACCCCATGTTCCCGGCACTCTGACCCCGGGGGGACGAAAGCGCCCCCTTGAGTTTCCTTTATTTTTAAAGTCGTTAGAATCGGGAGCCATCAAGGCTCCCGATTGCCATCCACGGAGGAAAAATGCAGGAATTTATGGCTACCAGCGAACGCCGGGCCGAACTCTACTGGTGGTTCTCCACCCTGTTCGCCGCCGAACTCAGTGATGAGCAGATCGCCGAATATGACACCTATGATGTGCGAGGCTTCCTGAAAAGCCTCTCCACCCTGGATCCGATGCGCGAAGCCGTGGCCGAACTCAACGAGGCCATTGCGCGCCTGCTGGTGCGCCCGGATCGCCAACTGGAACTCGCCGCCGACTTCGCCGGGCTGTTTCTGGTGGACCCCAAACAGGGCGCCCTGCCCTACGAATCGCTCTACCGCGGCGAAGCCAAGTTGCTGATGCAGGCACCGATGGCCGAGATGCAGGCCCGCCTCGATCGCCTTGGTATCAATGTCAGCGACAAATACAAAGAGCCCGCGGATCATCTGGCCATCGAGCTGGATCTGATGGGCAATCTCATCATCCGTGGGGCGGAAGCCAAGAGCGCGGCCGAGCGGGAACGCTGGCTCGACGAGCAGGAAGCGCTGCTGCACGGCCATCTGCTGGGCTGGTTCGACAAGTTCGAAAGCGCCTGTCGCGCCGCCGACCGGTTTGGCTTCTACGGCGCCAGTGCCCGTCTGCTGGGGGTCTTCCTCAAGATGGATGCCAACTACCTCTCTCTGGTCAAACCGGCACCGTCCGCCGACTGAGGCCGCGATGAAGACAGCCCTGCTTCTGATTGCATGCTGGCTGCTGGCCCTGATCCCGCTGGATCAGGGCATTACTCCCCTGATCGCGCTGCTGTTCAACCCGGATCGCGAGCTCTACGGCACCGCCCAGCTCACCGGATTTGCTGGCATCCTGCTCACCCTCTACCTTGCCAATCTCGGCGTCGAGGTGGTGTTGCGCCGCCGCTTCCAGATTGCCGGCATGCTGGCGCTGCTGGCCGCCTGGATCGACTTCATCAACAGCAGCGGCAGCGAGTCGCACTTCCTGCTGCTCTATCTGCTTGCACTCCCGTTTCACCTGCTCGGCTGGCTGGTATTTGTGCGCGGTATTCAGGCGTTTGGTCGCCAGAAGGGATAACCACTCGCCCCCTTTTTCCATCCTTTTTATCAGGTTTTTCTGCCTATTCTTGCCGTCAAAACAACCAGATAACTCCGCTTGACTCCCGGCCAAACAGTTCGTGCCATACTGACAACTGATGCAAGTGATAAAACAATCAATGCCGAGGTCATCATGGATGGGAAGCTTTTCAACGCCGACACCGAGGCAATGTTGACCCAGCTGTCAGATCACACCGTCCTGGAACAGGTGATGGATAATGCCCCTCTGGGCATCGGCGTCTTTGACTGCGAATTTCGCTACCGTAAAGTCAATCAGGTGCTGGCCGACATCAATGGCAAGAGCATCGAGGAGCATCAGGGCAAGCACCTCAGAGAGGTGGTTCCCAAGCTGGCACCGACTCTGGAGCCCATGTTTCAGCAGATCATGCGCAGCGGCATGCCCTACGTGGATATCGCCATCACGGGCCAAACCGCGGCGTACGACAACAGCTCCCGCCGCTTTCAGGCCACCTACAGCCCGATGCGTGATGAGAAGGGAGAGCTGAACGGCATCCTCGCCATCGTACGGGACATCACCGAGCAGTACGAAACCGAACAACGGCTGCAACTGGCAATGCGAGCGGCCCAAATCGGGGTGTGGGAGTGGCACGTGGCGGAGGACAGACTGCTGTTCGACGGCCAGATTGAGCCGCTGCTGGGCATTGAGGCCAACCAGTTCCACGGTGGGCTGCAAGCGTTCGTCGACTGTTTTGAACCGGAATCCGGCAGCCAGCTCAAGGCCGCCCTGCAAAGTCATGACCCCATCCATCTCACCCTGAGCTACCTCACCGCTCTCAACGAGCGCCACTGGGTCGATATTCATGCCGACCATGTCCCCGCCACCTAGTCGGTCGGCCACCGGGTCATGGGAGTCATTCACAATGCCACCGCCCGCCGCCGTCAGGAGGAACGACTCCATCAGGCCAACGTGGTATTCGATACCACGGCCGAGGGGATCATCATCCTCGACAGCGAGCACCATATTCTGTCGGTCAACCCGGCCTTCACCATGCTGACCCAATACAATGCCGAGGAGGTGATAGGCCGTACCCCGGATATCATCATGCATCCCAGGCGCTACACCGACCTCGACTATCCCTGGTATCACCTGCGCCCCGGTAACAACGCCTGGCATGGCGAGATGGTTTGTCTGCGCAAGGATGGCAGCTACTTCTCCTCCTGGCAGCAGATCAGCGCTGTCTATGACAACTTCAACAACACTACTCACTATGTGATCGCCCTCTCCGACATCAGCGCCATTCGCAAGGTGGAGGCCGAACTGAATCACCTTGCCTATCACGATCCCCTGACCGAGCTGGGCAATCGTCATCTGTTGCAGGAGCGGCTGGCCCTTGAGCTGAAAACCGCGCAGCTCAATCGCAAACGGTTGGGGCTGCTCTTTATCGATCTGGATGGCTTCAAGCTGATCAACGACAGCCTGGGCCACGGGGTTGGCGATGAGCTGCTCAAGCGGCTGGCAGAGAGGATCCGCAGCTGCCTGCAGCACAACGATCTGGCGACCCGCCTCGGGGGAGACGAGTTTCTGGTGCTGATCCCCTATCTGGAGGAGCCTGACGAGCTGGCAACCCTGGCCAATACCCTGCTGACCGTGTTGCGTGAACCGGTTGAGCTGGCCCATGAGCTGGTGGCGATCTCGGCAAGTATCGGTATCGCCATCTATCCGGATCATGCAGACAGCCCGGAAACCCTGGTCAGCGCCGCCGACAGCGCCATGTACGAGGCGAAAAGTCAGGGGCGCAACGGATTCCAGTTCTATACCCCCTGCATGGCGGCTCGAGCCCGCGAGCGAATGCAGATTGAGCAGGGTCTGCTCAAGGCCCTGGAGCTCGAACAGCTCTGCATTTTCTATCAACCCATGACCAATCTGGCCAACGGCCACCTGAGTGGGCTGGAGGCCCTGCTGCGCTGGCAGCATCCGAATGAGGGAATGATAGCGCCGACCCGTTTTATTCCGGTGGCAGAGGAGTGCGGCCTGATCGAGAAAATTGGGGAGTGGGTGATGCGCAATGCCTGCGAGCAGGGACAAAACTGGCTGGCCGCCGGACTGCCGGTGCCCCGCTTGTCGGTCAATGTGTCGGTACGGGAGATGCGCTCCCCGGGCTACGTTGAACGGGTCGCCGCTATTCTGGCCGAGACCGGATTTCCGCCAGAACGGCTGGAGATAGAGGTGACGGAGAGCATCATCCAGCGGGTCGAACAGAGTCTGGATCTCTTTACCCGCCTGAAAAATCTCGGCGTGCAGATTGCCATCGATGACTTTGGTACCGGCTTCTCGTCACTGAGTCTGCTCAAGACCCTGCCGATCGATCGCATCAAGATCGACCGGGCGTTTGTGCAAGCATTACCGGAAGACAAGAACAGTCGGGAGCTCTGCCGCACCATCATCAATCTGGCCGACAGTCTGGATATGGAGGTCACCGCCGAAGGGATTGAAACCAAGGCACAACACGCCTTCTTGCAATCACTCAACTGCGGCGAAGGACAGGGCTATCTGTTCAGCAAACCACTGCATGTCGAACATATGGGAGATCGCCTGCATCAACGCTACGTCTGATAGCGGCAGGCAATCATCATCACCAGCCGGGAGGCATCCGCCTCCTGGCTGCCGACTGGATTACCACTCGATCTGCAAGCGGGATTCCCAACCATCATCACGATCATTGAGCATGCGCGTCAACGGTGATTCGCCAGCATAACGGGGAGCTGGCTCGCTGAAGGTGAGTCTGGTACCGGGCTCCTTGGCCTGCCATGCATGACCAAGCTGATCGGCCACCCGATCCCGCAGCGCAGGTGAGGCCTCCTGATGGGTGATCGCAAACTCTTTCGGGGGTTCGCCAGCGGGCACTGGCGCATCAAACTGCCAGAGGGATGCACAGAGCAACAGAGAAAACATCATGACATCCAATTAATCGACACGCCCCCTTTTACCCACTCGCCGATTAATTGTCACTCTTTGTCCTGTAACCAACTTTTGCCGCCTATCCAAAAGTCTAATTGCCCCCCGCCACCAAAGGTATAAGTTGTTAAGAAACCATTAAAAGATCTATTCAAAGGAGTGACAGATGAGCGAGAGCAAGGTCTACCCGGTCAAACCCCACATCAGCAGCAATGCACTGCTCGACAAGGGCGACTATGCCGCCATGTATCAGGCTTCCGTCGAGGATCCCGATACCTTCTGGGGAGAGCAGGGAAAAATTCTCGACTGGATGAAACCCTATACCAAGGTCAAGAACACCTCCTACGATCCGGGCCATGTCTCCATCAAATGGTTTGAAGATGGCCAGCTCAACGTCTCGGCCAACTGTCTCGATCGCCATCTCGCCGAACGGGGTGACAAGGTCGCCATCATCTGGGAAGGGGACAACCCTGCCGAAGATCGCAAACTCACCTACCGCGAGTTGCACAGCGAAGTGTGCAAGTTTGCCAACGTCTTGAAAGCACAAGGGGTTCACCGCGGCGACGTGGTCTGCCTCTATATGCCCATGGTGCCCGAAGCCGCCATCGCCATGCTGGCCTGTACCCGCATCGGCGCGGTACACAGCATCGTATTCGGCGGCTTCTCGCCAGAAGCGCTGGCCGGCCGCATCATCGACTCGGGCTCGCGCATCGTGATCACCGCCGACGAGGGGCTGCGTGGTGGCCGTCCGGTGCCGCTCAAGAAGAATGTGGATGAAGCGCTCACCAACCCGGAAACCCAGGTCAACAAGGTGATCGTGCTCAAGCGCACCGGCGGCAATGTCGCCTGGCACAACCACCGCGACATCTGGTGGCACGAAGCGACCGCCACCGTCAGCAGCGACTGCCCGCCCGAGGCGATGAACGCCGAAGATCCGCTCTTTATCCTCTATACCTCCGGCTCTACTGGCAAACCCAAGGGAGTGCTGCACACCACAGGCGGCTATCTGGTTTATGCCAGTCTCACCTTCAAATATGTGTTCGACTACCACGAAGAGGATATCTACTGGTGTACCGCCGATGTGGGCTGGGTCACCGGTCACTCCTATCTGGTCTACGGGCCGCTTGCCAACGGTGCCACCACCATCATGTTCGAAGGGGTGCCCAACTACCCGGCCACCAACCGCATGAGTCAGGTGGTGGACAAGCATAAGGTCACCATCCTTTATACTGCACCAACCGCCATCCGTGCCCTGATGGCCAAGGGTAACGAAGCGGTCACCGGCACCTCGCGCCAGAGCCTGCGCATCATGGGGTCGGTGGGTGAACCCATCAACCCGGAAGCCTGGGAGTGGTACTACCGCACCATTGGCGATGAGCGCTGCCCCATTGTCGATACCTGGTGGCAGACCGAGACCGGCGGCATCCTGATTACGCCGCTGCCCGGCGTCACCGACCTGAAACCGGGCTCGGCCACAAAACCCTTCTTCGGGGTGCAACCGGCGCTGGTGGACAACATGGGCGAACCGCTGGAAGGGGCCACCGAGGGTAACCTGGTGATCACCGACTCCTGGCCAGGCCAGATGCGCACCGTGTTCGGCGATCACGAACGCTTTGAGCAGACCTACTTCTCCACCTTCCCGGGCCGCTACTTCACCGGCGACGGTGCCCGTCGCGACGAGGACGGCTACTACTGGATCACCGGTCGGGTGGATGATGTACTGAACGTCTCTGGCCACCGCATGGGTACCGCCGAAATTGAATCGGCGCTGGTGGCCCATCCCAAGATCGCTGAAGCCGCGGTGGTGGGGGTTCCTCACGAGATCAAGGGTCAGGGTATCTATGCCTATGTCACCCTGATCGCCGGGGAAGAGCCGAGCCGCGAGCTGCACAAAGAGGTGAAGGAGTGGGTCCGCAAGGAGATTGGTGCCATCGCCACGCCGGACGTGATCCACTGGGCAGAGGGGCTGCCGAAGACCCGTTCCGGCAAGATCATGCGCCGCATCTTGCGCAAGATCGCCACCGGCGAGACCGACAGCTTGGGGGATATCTCCACCCTGGCGGATCCGGGGGTAGTAGACAAACTCATCCGCGAGAAGTCGGAAGCAGCCTGATCCCGCTTCGTTTGTTGCTCAATAAAGCCGGCCCTGTGCCGGCTTTGTCGTTTCTCATCTGCCAGCAAACAGCAAGGTGGCAGCGAAGAAGTATCTCAGGCCGAAACGTGCAATAAATAGCCAGATGTAGAGATTAGACCAGTAAAATGCTGCTAATTTTCACGAAATCAATATAATTGCGAAATCTGTGTGCCAGGGCACACCGATTTGCGCAGAAAATGGCTAGATTTCTGGTAGTCCACAAGATAGCTGATAGATAGCAGCATTATCATCGAGGATGTACTCAATATGTCGCAAAATCACCGCATTCTCCTGCTCAACGGACCAAACCTGAATCTGCTGGGCAAACGGGAACCGGGTATCTACGGCAGCAAGACGCTTGATGAGATCGTCGCCGATCTGAAGCTTAACGCCAGCGAACTCGGTGTCACTCTGGAACATCTGCAATCCAACGCCGAACATGAGTTGGTCGGCCGCATCCATCAGGCCATGGGCCAGGTGGATTTTATCATCATCAATCCAGCCGCCTTCACCCACACCAGCGTCGCCATTCGCGATGCGCTGCTGGGTGTCGCCATCCCTTTTATCGAGGTTCACCTGTCAAACGTCCATGCCAGGGAGCCGTTCCGTAATCACTCCTATCTGTCTGATGTCGCCAAAGGGGTCATTTGTGGTCTGGGGGCCGATGGCTACCAATTCGCTTTAACCGCGGCCGTGCACCATCTGCGCGCGGCTTGATAATCACTGATCAGATAAAGAAGAAAGAGAATGCTAATGGATATCCGCAAAATCAAGAAGCTGATTGAACTGGTTGAAGAGTCCGGCATCGCCGAACTGGAAATCTCCGAAGGTGAAGAGTCCGTTCGCATCAGCCGCAACTTCTCCGGTCAGGTGACCACCGCCATGCCGCAGATGATGATGCAGCAAGCCGCTCCGGTTGCCGCACCTGCCGCTGCCGCCCCGGTTGCCGCCGCACCGGCCGCAGATGCCGCCCCGAGCGGTCACCTGATGCGCTCCCCGATGGTTGGCTCCTTCTACCGCTCCTCCAGCCCGGATGCCAAGCCGTTCGCGGAAGTGGGTCAGCAAGTCAATGTCGGCGACACCCTGTGCATCGTCGAAGCCATGAAAATGATGAACCAAATCGAGTCTGACAAGGCCGGTGTGATCAAAGCGATCCTGGTTGAAAATGGTCAGGCCGTCGAATTTGACGAGCCGCTGTTCATCATCGAATAAGGGAAATCGCCACCCATGTTGGACAAAGTAGTCATCGCCAACCGCGGTGAAATTGCCCTGCGGATCCTGCGCGCCTGTAAAGAGCTCGGGATCAAGACAGTGGCCGTTCACTCCACCGCCGACCGGGAGCTCAAACATGTGCTGCTGGCCGACGAATCCATCTGTATCGGCAGACCGGCCAGTACTGAATCCTACCTCAACGTCCCGGCCATCATCGCCGCCGCCGAGGTAACCGGTGCCGTGGCCATCCACCCGGGTTACGGCTTCCTCTCCGAGAACGCCGATTTCGCCGAAGTGGTCGAAAAATCCGGCTTCATCTTCATCGGCCCGCGCGCCGAGACCATTCGCCTGATGGGTGACAAGGTCTCCGCCATCGAAGCGATGAAGAAAGCGGGCGTACCGTGTGTACCGGGCTCTGACGGTCCCGTCGACAACGACGCCAAGCACAACGCTGCCATTGCCAAGCGCATCGGCTATCCGGTGATCATCAAGGCCGCCGGTGGCGGTGGTGGTCGCGGTATGCGCGTGGTGCGCAATGAAGCGGAACTGGCGGGCGCCATCGCGCTGACCAAATCCGAAGCAGGCCAGTTCTTCAAGAACGACATGGTCTACATGGAGAAGTACCTGGAAAACCCGCGCCACATCGAAATTCAGGTGTTGGCAGACGGCCAGGGCAACGCCCTCTATCTGGGCGAGCGTGACTGCTCCATGCAGCGTCGCCACCAGAAAGTGGTGGAAGAAGCACCTGCGCCGGGTATCACTGCCGAAATGCGCAAGTTCATCGGTGAGCGCTGCGTGCGCGCCTGTATCGAGATCGGTTACCGCGGTGCGGGTACTTTCGAGTTCCTGTACGAGAACGGCGAGTTCTATTTCATCGAAATGAACACCCGTATTCAGGTTGAGCATCCGGTCACCGAGATGGTCACCGGTATCGATCTGATCAAGGAGCAGCTGCGCATCGCCGCCGGTCAGCCCCTGTCGATCACCCAACAGGATATCCGCATCCGTGGCCATGCCATCGAGTGCCGGATCAACGCCGAAGATCCGGCCACCTTCATGCCCTCTCCGGGTCTGGTGCAGCGCTTCCACGCGCCGGGTGGTCTGGGCGTGCGTTGGGACTCCCACATCTATGCCGGTTACAAGGTACCGCCTTACTACGATTCGATGATCGGCAAGCTGATCTGCTACGGCGAGAATCGTGACATTGCCATCGCCCGCATGCGTCATGCGCTGGACGAATTGGTAGTGGAAGGGATCAAGACCAACGTACCGCTGCAAAAAGAGATCATGAAAGACGAAAACTTCCAGCACGGTGGCACCAATATCCACTACCTGCACAAGAAGTTGGGTCTGTAAGAATTTTACTGGCAGAACATCTGCTTTTGGTATGGCGCTATCGAGTCGCTTCTCAGCCGGAAGGATGACGTGGACAGCCACAAAAATACCCGATCCGCAGCATCGGGTATTTTTTATCTCAGCAGCTGAGATTCGCTCTTCGTGTAATGGATAAGGACAGTTCCTACTTAAATCACATCTTTCCCCTTCCTCCAGTGACCTACTATTCGGAACAGCTAGTTAGATATCCAGTGTTGTTTGTATGCCCCCCCCCCAAAAAACCGGAACAACAAAATTGGTTTTTATCCATAAAAAACGGCGACCATCTGGTCGCCGTTTTCTTTATTCAGTCAGTGCGCGCGGCACCGCCAACTTGCTCAATCAGGGATTGAGGCGGGTCGGCATACCGGTACGCTGTTCCAGCACCTGCTTGACCACGTTGGAGTCAGACTCGGCGTGAGCGATGAAACGGGTGATAGCCGGAGTCATCGGGAGCGGCACGGAGGCGGTGGAGTTGAACTCCTCCTCGGTGCGCGACAGCGGCTCGTGTACTTCCATGTAGCGACCGCCATCCGGCTCGACCGTGGTCTTGACCGGCTGGTTGACGAACTGGACGCGGGTGCCGACCGGCACGTTGTCGAACAGATACTTGATGTCGTCAGCGCGCAGACGGACGCAACCGCTGCTCACCCGCAGACCTATACCGAAGGTGGCGTTGGTGCCGTGGATGGCATAGAGGTTGCCAATGTAGAGGGCGTGCAGACCCATGGGGTTATCCGGACCGGCTGGCCATACTGCCGGCAGGGTCTTGCCCTGGGCGGCATAGCGGCGACGGATGTTCTCGGTCGGGGTCCAGGTCGGGTTGGCGCGCTTGCGCTCTACCTTGGTGATCCAGTTCTCCGGGGTGTTTACCCCCAGCTGACCGATGCCGATGGGCAGCACTTCCACCACGTTCTTCCCTTTCGGGTAGTAGTAGAGACGCATCTCGGCAACGTTGATGACGATCCCTTCGCGGGGCGCGTTGGGCAGGATCAGCTGGTGGGGGATGATCAGGGTGCTACCCGCCTTTGGCAGATAGGGATCAACGCCCGGGTTGGCTTCCATGATGTTGGTCAGACCCAGCTGGAAGTCAGCAGCGATCTGCTCCAGCGGACGGTTGTCCGCAGGCACCACGTATTCCTGATTTTCACCGATCAGGCGGCTGTTGGCCGCAGGCAGACGGTACTCGACGGCGGCAGCCTGCTGGCTGACCAGCGCAAATGTGCATAAAAGGGCCGAAGCGGCAGTGCGAAGGGGATTCATAAAATTCCTGTGTGGTTTCCTGTACCAAATGGGCCGGGGGCCGTCTCATCCTCGGTCTGCCGGTGGCGGGTCAACCTGCCCCACGACGCCAATAACCGAGCGCGCATTCTTTCCTGAGTCGGCCAAAATTTCAACTTCCATATGTTGCTTTTCTTGTTAAAAGTAGCCGTTTTCGATGTGACGCTTATCAACAGGGCAAAAGCCACACTGGCAAGTCACAGCAAAGAGAAAGATGAATAGCACAGCCCGCCTGGCAGCGAGCCACCCGAGCCCTCGTCAACCACAACGCTGCGCCACCTTGTGTCACGGTTGCAGCCCTAGCTAAAACGTTTGTCGCATCGGGGGAGATAAGCCAATGTCGAGGGAGGCTTTGTATTGGCATGAAGAGGGATAAAACCGAGCGTCGGCCACCCGCCAGTGCCGGTTTCAGCTATAAAAAAACCGCTCCGAAGAGCGGTTAATGGAGCCACCAGGCAACCATAAAAGGGACTACAGGTAGTTGTCATTGGAATTACTGGACGGCTGCCTCTCCGGTGCCACTCTGCTCTTTGAGGAAACTGATCCACGGAGATGCCCGACCGCTGACGTTGCCATTCTGAGCCGCCTGGGTGAAGGCGTTGAGGGCCTCCTTCGGCTTTTGTTGCTCAAAATAGGCGACCCCGGTCAGGAACTTGAGATCCGCCCGCTGTTCACCATTGGCATTGGCTGCCGGTTTGGCGGCCAGCGCCACCAAATCCTGATAGCGTTTGCTCTGGATCATCATGCGCGCCATTTTCAGCTGCAATTCGGCACTCGGGGCCAGCTGGTAGGACTTGGCCAGGGTGTCGATGGCCGGATCCAGCTCCTTGGCCTGATGCCAGTAGTTGGCCAGGGTCTTGTAGTTGCTGGCGCTCCGCTCAATCACCCCGTCCTTCATCCCCTTCTCCATCACCCGTGCGGCGCGATGGGGAATGCCGGTGAAGGCGAGGTAGTTGGCGAGGCGCTGCAGCTCGGCGGCCTCGGTCAACATGCCGAGGTTGTAGGCCGACTCCAGCGCCGCCAGCGCCTTGGCATCGTTGCCTGCCTGCATATGCATGGCCGACAGCTGGGTCCAGTACTTCTTCTTCTCCGGGAACATGTTGACCAGAGAGGTCAGCACCTCGGTCGCCGGTTTGTACTGTTTCAGCTCGTAGTGAGCGCCCATCTTCAGCAGATACCAGGACTCCGGCGCTTTACCTGCCGACAGCTTGATCGCCTGATCCACCGCCGGGATCGCGTCACGGTACTGCTTGAGCTGAACATGGGCGTTGGCCAGCGTGATATAGGCATGGGAGTTGGGCTTGTCATCCTTGCCCTGGTTGGCAAACCACTCCTTCATGGTCTTGATCGACCCCTGATAATTACCCTCCGCCATATAGAGCTGGGCCAAGTTGTATCGTACCTGCTGGGCCACCGGTGGCGGCAAGCCGCCTGTCGCGATGGCATCGGCAAAGTACTTGGTCGCCTGACCGTATTTCTCCTGCTGGGCGGCCACGAAACCGAGGGTCTGCAATATGACCCCCTTGTCGTAGACCCGCTCGCCCGCACCTGAAAGCGCGTCTTGCAGCTTGGCATTGGCCTCACCGTATTTCTTCTCGGTGATCAGCTCCTGCGCCTTGTTGACCGCCCGATAGGCCCGATCCGACAGGGCCGGCTGCTCGGCGGCCCAACTGGCGGTGCTGAGCAGCACCGCCATGGCGACCGGGGCGAGGATCATCTTGTGTAACTTGTTCATCGCCACCTTCCTTAGTTGACCGCAAACTCGATCTCTTGCTGCATACGGCTCGCCTGCGGCTTGCCATCCACCATGGCCGGTTTGAACGTCCACTTGGCGATGGTTTTACGCGCCTCTTTGCCGAGGTCATAGCTGCGCGGCTCTTCCTTGACGATCCGCACGTTACTGACGGTGCCGCGCTCGGTGACGGTGAACTCCACCAGCACCTTGCCGGAAGCCAGCCCCGCCAGTGCCGCCTTGCGGGGCATCATGGGCTCGAAGGTTGCCAGCGGAATGGCGCCGTTGTTGCCACCGACGCCGCCACCACCGCCGCCGGTGCTGTAGGCCCCCAGCGCGTTGCCACCACCGATGTTGACCGGGATGTCAAGCTTGGGCATGTCCATCGGCGCGCTCTCCATCTTCGGCCGATCCGTGCTGGCCACCTCCATCTCGGGAGGCGGCGGCGGACGCTTGGGCGGCGGCGGTTTGGGCAGCTCCCGCTGTTTCTCTTGCAGGGTCTCCTGGGGCTTGAGGCGGATGAAATCGGTCATGGTGACGTCATCCTTCTCCACCAGCTCCCGGTGATCCGGTGTGATCAGCTTGTTCATTCCCAGAAACAGAAAGAACACCACCACACAGGAGACCGCCAACGATATCAGGTATCTCATAGGTCTCTCTCCGGCATCAGCTGCTCTTGTCTGCCGCGATGGAGATGTTCTGGACACCGGCCATGCGGATCTGATCCATGACCTGCACCACCAGACCGGAACGGGATTCGTTATCGGCCTGGATCACCACGGCGCTCTCCGGGTTTTCGGCCCGCAGCCGCTCGATGTTGGCGCGTACCGCCCCCACCTCGACCACCCGCTTGTCGACCCAGACCTGACCGTTTTCACGCACCGCGACCATGATATTGCCCTTCTTCACCGTCTCGGCCGTGCTGGCACTGGGACGGTTGATCTCGACACCGGACTCCTTGACGAAGGAGGTGGTGACGATGAAGAAGATCAGCATGATGAACACTATGTCCAGCATGGGGGTCAAATCGATAGCCGCCTCGTCAGCACCGCTGTCGCTGTAACGTTTTCTCATAGCAGAAACTCCTTGCTTGTTCTGTGCCCCCGGCAGGCCATGCCTCGCCGGGGGTATGCATCCTGCATCAACCGTGTTTCAGGTTGTCTTCCAGCTTTTGCACCGCCAGTTTGGCCTTGTGATCGAGCTGGTTGACAAAAAACAGGCCGGAAAGGGCGGCGATCATGCCCGCCATGGTCGGTACCGTTGCCTTGGAGATCCCCGATGCCATCGCCCGCGGCGAACCGGTGCCGGTGATGGCCAGGGTGTCAAACACCTGCACCATCCCCACCACGGTGCCGAGCAGCCCCATCAACGGGCAGAGAGCGATCAGCACCTTGATGACCGGCATCCCCTTGTCCACCGCCATGGCAACCCGTGAGACCAGCTCGCGCCGGATCTGCTTGGCAGACCAGGAGAGATGATCGGTGCGAGCCAGCCAGGTGGCCTTGGTCTGCTTCACCTGCTTGGGGTAAACCGCCATGAAGTAGAACCAGCGCTCCAGCAACAGGGCCCACATCATCAGGGTCAGGAAGAACAGGGCGACCAGTACATCGCCCCCCAATCCCAAAAACCGGCGGACCGACTCGACTTCTTCAATCAACCAGAACCACATGGGTGACTCCTTACGCTGCGGCTTTGGAGGCGTGCAGACGTTCCTGATAACGGGCGACGAAACCGGCGCTCTGCTCTTCCAGCACCTGGATCAGACGACGGCTCTGGGTCTGCACAATGGTGTAGAGGAACAGCATGGGCACCGCGACGACCAGACCCTGCATGGTGGTCACCAGCGCCTCGGAGATACCGCCCGCCATCAGCTTGGGATCGCCGGTACCGAACAGGGTGATAGCCTGGAAGGTGGCAATCATCCCCACTACGGTGCCGAGCAGGCCCAGCAGCGGCGCGACTGAGGCGATCAGCTTGATGAGGCTGATGCCCTTCTCGAACTTGGGCACGTTGCGCAGGATGATCTCGTCGAGCTTGGACTCCAGATCCTCGATGTTGTCACCGCGATGGTTCTGGTAGGCCCCCAGCATGTCACCAATGGGGTTGCCCTTGATGATCTGATCAGATTTCAGCTGCTTGCGCATGGACGAGCCGATCAGCGACAGGCGGATACCGCAGAAGATGGCCAGCAGGGTACCTATGACCCCCAATGCCAGGATCACATAGCCCACGGAACCGCCCTGATCGATACGCTCCTTGAGGGTCGGTGACTGCACCAGCAGGGAGAGGATCACGCCGCGAGACGGGTCGATAAAGATGGGCTTGACCCCGTCACCGCCCTGTTCAAACTCGGCGATGGGAGCCAGCACGCTCTTCTCCGGTTGACGGGAGAGCTGCTCGAACTTGCCGGTCTCCGGTACGAAGGTGAGGTACTTGCCTTCGGAGACAGTGTTGAACTCGCCGATCTGGGTGACGGTCTTCTCGGCCTGGTTGCCCTCGCCGTAGACCACAGTCGCCGGGATCTGGCTCACCTTGCCACCGTCCACCATGCGGCCGAGGGTGGTGGTCCAGAACGCTTCCAGATCGTCGCTGGAGGGGAGCTCTTTACTCTCGGCCAGACGGGTCAACAGAGCTGATTGCTCCGGATGCTCGACACGACGAGCGGAGGCGTTGAAGATCCCCTTGAACTCACCGGCAAACTGACGCAACACACCAAACATCTCGCCCATGTTGCCAGAACGCTGGCGCAGAGTTTCAGTCAGTTCGGTCAGCTGCTTGTCGTTGGCATCGAAGGTCGCCTTGAGCTGATCACCCTTGGCGGTTTCAGCAGCCAGCTCGGCCTTGGCCTTGGCCAGCAGTGCCCCCTGCTCGTTCTTGTCAGCCAGGAAGCGGGCTTCCCGCTCCTTGTTGAGTTGGGATTCGCTCAGGCTGGAGGCCTTGACCTGGTTCAGCAGCGCATTGAGATCCACCGGTTTTTCGGCAGCGGTCACCGGCAGGGTGACCAGGGTAGCTCCCGCAATCAGGGAGGCAATAGCAAGTTTGATTCCTTTCATGATGCTTTCTCCGCAGTTTGAACCGGCAGCTTGATCAGCGCGGGAGGCGCCTGCTTCTTGGCGATGCGAAGGCCCTGTTCAACCGCACTGCGATACTCCTGGGGCAACTCTTCCCACTGACGGGTCTTCTTGTTCCACATGCCGGTCTCCTGACCATCCGGAGACTGGTAAAGCAGCGCGATGCGGCCAACGCGCAGGAACTCGTAGGTCTTCTCGCTGCCATCCTTGTCCAGGCTCGCCTTGTAGGCCTCAATGGTGCGGCTGAAGCCCTCCTCGATCTGGTAGGCCTCCAGGATCTTGCGGTACTTCTCCGAGATGGTGACATCGGCCCGGTTCATCAGGTCGGTCAGAGCCGCCACGCGGTCCTCCCGCTCGACCTTCTGGAACGGCAGATCCAGCGCCACAAACTGCTCGAGGGAGTCGATCATCTTGAGCATCAGGGGCACCACTTCGGTGCTGGTCTGGTCGATCTGGGCGATCTGCTTTTGCATCGACGCCAGCTCGGCGCTCTGGGACTCGACCATCTTGCTCACCTGCTCGTTGTAGGTGCGCAGACTGTCGACCTGACGCAGGGCGGCCTTGTACTGGGCCAGTGCGGATTCGGCAGATTCGGCATAGCTGTCGATCTTCTGCTGGGAAACTTTGGATGCGTTGTTGGTGGCGGCTTGAGCGTCCACAGCCTGACCGGCAGTAGCGGCACTCAGATTGAAGCTGGTCAACAAGGCGGCCGAAACCAGGCTGCCAAGGAGCGCTTTCTTCATTGTAATGGTCCTTGTCTTCATAGGATTACCCTATCTCCGTAACTTCCTTGGACGTTGGGCACAGCCGGCCCGACCGGGCCGGCTGAGGTTGTATATCAACAGGGTTGATTAGAACTTCTGGGTGTAGTCGATGTAGTAGATGCGACCGTCGATGCTGTAGAGGTCTTCATCGTAAGTGAAGCCATCATTGGACAGGGAGGGGCCACGGTTGAACATGTTCTTCACACCGGTCTGGATCTTGCCATTCCAGCTGGTATCGACTGCGACGTTCAGGTTCCAGACGGTGTTGGAAGCGATATGACCCTCTTCCTGACCATCAACATAGTCCTGGCTCTGGGAATCGATATAGTTGGCGCTCAGGTAGGTATCCAGATTCCACAGCTGCGGGAAGTTGGCACCGATCCCGGAGTTGAGGCGCAAGTCAGGTTTGCCATTCCAACCCTTCTTGTCGATCATCGGACCACCGGCAAACAACCCCTCTTCGTACTGCAGGATGTAAGTACCACCGAAGTCATAACGCAGGGTGAAGGTGTTGAAGTCGTACTTGTAATCGGCTTTAAAATCTACACCACTGGTCTTGAGTTGCCCCAAGTTGACCATGCCAGCCTTGATCTCCTTGATGGTGCCGTTGGGGAGACGAATTACGTTCGGGTTGCTGCCACTGTTCAGCTCCTGATAAATCTGGGTTTGTGCCGTGGCTAGCTGGATCACATCATCAATCTTGATGTAGTAGTAATCGAGTGACAGATTCAAGTTATCCAGCGGATTGTAAGCAGCCCCGATAGTGAAGGTATCAGCCGTCTCCTCCTTCAGATTTTTATTGGACTGGCGGGTAACGTCATACTGTTTCTCAGGACAGTTAGCTGTGCCGGTAGCATTGCAGCGTACATAGTCCTTGGCATAGTCAGCAGAGAATGAGTCTGCGGCATAGAGATCATCCAGCCCCGGCGCCCGGAACGATTGTGACCAGGAGGTCCGGAACATCAAGTTGTCTAGCGGCTGGTAACGCAGGCTCGCTTTGGGCGAGAAGGCGCTGCCAAAGTCGCTGTACTTGTCATAACGACCCGCCAGGTTCAGCTCGACCTGCTCGGTGATGGGGATCAGGCTCTCGATATAGGTGGCAAACACATCGCGCACACCACCACCGGAGTTGCCGGATGAACCTATGACGTTGCCTGCTTCAGACTGACTGTCATAGGTATCGGAGTAAGTCCAGTCGTTATACTCGGAGCCCCAGTACCAACCGATTGGACCGGCAGGCAGTTCGCCCATTTCCCAACCCAAACCGCCATACCACTGGAAAAAGTCCATCTTGGAAGTACGCGAGGTATCGTAGGACAACAGATCATTTACTGACTTATCAAACTCACCATTGGTGAACTTGCCATCTTTGATTGCATTACGGGCAGCACTTTTGAGGATATAACCGCTACCATCGCTGGTATTGTCAGTCTTGGAGTACATGTAACCGGCGTTCCATTCAACATCCCCAACGGCCTCGGTAGGTAGTACACCGTCAAAGCCCAGGTTCATGCTGCCGGTAAAGTCAGTCACATCGTTATCACGGGGACCAATATTGTTGAATCGATAGAAAATTGCAGCCTGACCGCCAGTGATTCCGTTCGCAGCCAACAACGCAGGATCATCACTCACAAATGAGCCCGCAGCAGGGGCAAAGCGGCCAAAACTGGTCACCCGAGAGCCAATAAACTGAGGAACAAAATCCACACTGTCATTGATGTGATAGCGACCATTCACATAGACAGTATCGCGAGAACGAGAGGCTGTTTTAGCAGCAACCTTGGCGAAATCAAAGTTGCATAAACCATCCTGTTCAACAAAGCCGGTCCCGACATTGGCACAGTTGATACCTGCAAGCTGCTTCAGATCACCTGTATCTAAATCCATGATGTTACGGCCAGCCACGCTGGGGGACATTGCACCTTGTAAAGCCAGATAGTCACGGTCACGATAGTAGATCACGTCCTTCTCATCGTGCTCGTAAACCATCATCAGGGACCCTTTCTCCCCATTGACGCCCGCAACCACAGAGCCACTCTTCTCATCACCGCCCTCTTCGGTTGGTGAGCCAAGACGCCCTTGGAATGTCAACCCTTCGAAACCCTCCTTGAGGATCACGTTGATAACACCTCCGATAGCATCAGAACCATAGAGTGCGGAGCCGCCGTCCAGGTTCACTTCCACCCGCTCAACAGCAGCCATGGGGATGGTGTTAAGGTTGATGGAAGTGCCCCCCATGGAGGGGGATCCAGCAACACGTTTGCCATTGAGAAGCACCAGGGTACGTTCTGAGCCCAAGCCACGCAGCCCTACTGTGGCTTGTGACTGGGCAGAACTACCGGAGGATGGGGAGAAACCACCAAAAGAGTTGTAGGAGGCCTGTTTCAGATAATCCGCCACAGTCTGCTGACCAGACTGTTCAATTTGGGCCTTGCTGACAGAGACGACCGGAGTCGCCCCCTCAACATCAACACGGGAGATACGGGAACCAGTGACTTTGATTTTCTGCAGTTTTTCGACGTTCTGCCCTTCTTCGGCAGATACGGATGGGGCCGCCGCAAGGCTCGCCAAGGCGAACGCAATCGCAGCAGAGATTCTGCTCTTCCTAAGCATCGCTTATATCCTTCCTGGTTGTTTATTGTTTGCTTCCTGATACCGCCCTCTTTGGAGCGATGTGTAAGGCTTATCAATCTTTGACTAGCGACGTCAATGGAGCAGGGGTGTGGCGAGGTCAGGCGTAGAATAAGCGGAGTGTATTAATTTTGACCGGCATAATTAGTGAATAATTCTGCCAAAAATAACCCTCACAATGTAAAAATATTGTTAATTGGCGTAAATGGCGCTGAATTAAAATTTGATGAACTTATTAGTTAACGTGCTGTCCGTTTATATCTTATTTTGATTTATCGGCCTTAATAAGAATAAAACACTAACTTCATGAGGGTTTCACCTGACGGTTCTCATGGGGATAACAGATAAGATCGTTGAGATGATATCGTTTTCCTTCAATTTCACCGCTCAAACAAAAACGCTATTAATCAACAACTTAAAAACACAAAAAACTCAAATAAACAGCTGCTTATATTTTTTAAAATAATGTTGAGCAGTAGCGTTTTGTTTTGATTTTCACTTTTCAGATAAAAAACGTCATTTTTCGGTGCTTTTGGTCTCAGCGGGTCATTTGTCCCAGTTTTCCATTTCCTTGTACTTGATTTTTGTTGCAGAGCTTTTACAGTGGCCAAGCGGATTGTCTGCTGTTTGGCAACCAATCCAGCGCGTAATGCCAGGAAGGACAGGCCCGTCACCGGATTTGACTGGCCGCAAAAAAGAACAACAAGGACGAGGTTCCACCATGCTGTCGTATTTCCTACGCCGGATGCTTTTGATCATTCCGACGTTTCTCGGTATCACCCTGCTCGTCTTCACCATCACCCGTTTCGTGCCGGGCGGACCGGTCGAGCGCATGCTGCTGCAAGCCCAGGTTTCCCAGAATGAATCTGGCCGCTCCAGCGGCAGCAAGGGGGCGCAGGCCCTCTCCGATGAGCAGATCGAGGAGCTCAAGGCCTTCTATGGCCTCGACAAGCCCATGCTGGTCGCCTACTGGGAGTGGCTGCAGAAGCTGGCGGTGCTGGATCTGGGCGAATCGACCCGCTACTACGAACCGGTGTGGGATCTCATCAAGGATCGGCTCCCGGTCACCGCCTTCTTCGGACTGGCGACCTTTCTGCTGAGCTATGCGGTCTCCATTCCGCTAGGTGTGGCGAAGGCGCTCAGGCACAACAGCCGCTTCGACTCGTTGAGCTCCATGCTTATCTACATGGCCTATGCCCTGCCAGCCTACGTGGTGGGGATCTTCCTCATCACCGTCTTCGCCTTCCATCTGGAGTGGCTGCCGATGGGCGGTTTTCCGGGGGATGACTTTGAGTACATGGAGAGCAGCTGGGATCAGATCCGCACGGTCTTTGCCCACGCCCTGCTGCCGCTTATCGCCTACGCCATCGGCGATTTCGCCATCCTCACCATGACCATGAAAAACAGCCTGATGGAGAACTTGTCGGCCGATTATGTGCGTACCGCCGTGGCCAAGGGACTGCCATTTCGCAAGGCTGTCACCGACCACGCCATGCGCAACAGCCTGATCCCCATCGCCAGTCACCTGGGGTCTGTGCTCACCGTTTTCTTTGGCGGCTCCTTCCTCATCGAGACCATCTTCAACATCGACGGCATCGGCCTGCTCGGTTACGAGGCGATCGTCGAGCGGGATTACCCCACCGTCATGGGCATTCTGGCCATCACCTCCATGCTGATGCTGATTGGCAATATCGTCTCCGATATCTGTGTTGCCCTCGTTGATCCCCGCGTGCGATTTGGAGACTGACCATGAAGCAGACCTCTATTGCCATGCCGATGCTGATATCACGCCATATCGTCTCCGATATCTGCGTTGCACCTTCTGTTGATCCCCGCGTGCGGTTTGGAGACTGACCATGAAGCTCAATCCGGTTACCTTGAAAAAACTCAAGCGCTTCAAGTCGATCAAGCGCGGTTACTACTCCTTCATCATCTTCACCACCCTGGTGCTGCTCTCCCTGCTGGCGGAGCTGCTGGTCAACAGCCGGGCACTGATGGTGAGCTATCAGGGCCAGCTGCACTTCCCCACCTATGGCGATGTGATCCCCGGTCAGCAGTTCGGGCTCGATTACGAGTACGAAACCAACTACCGCCAGCTCAAGGCCAAGTTTGCCGCAGAGGGCCAGGGCGACTGGGTACTGCTGCCGCCGGTACCCTGGAACCCCTACGAGCAGGATTTCAAGGAGGATGCCTACCCGCCTTACGCCCCCAGCGCAGCCGAGCGCCACTTCCTCGGTACCGACACCAGCGGCCGAGACGTGCTGGCGCGACTGGTTTACGGCTTTCGCATCGCCATCGGCTTTGCCTTTATCGCGCTGGCGGCCAGTTACGCCATCGGGGTCACCATCGGCTGCCTGATGGGCTTTCTCGGCGGCCGCTTTGATCTCATCCTGCAACGCTTTATCGAGATCTGGTCCCAGGTGCCGTTTCTCTACGTCATCATGATCCTGGTGTCGCTGGCCAAGCCCAACTTCGGCCTGTTTGTCGCCATCAACGTGCTGTTCGGCTGGATGGGGATCACCTGGTATATGCGCACCCTCACCTACAAGGAGCGGGCGCGGGACTATGTGATGGCGGCGCGGGCGCAAGGGGCGACCACCGGGCGGATCATCTTCAACCACATCCTGCCCAACACCCTGATGATGATCGTCACCCTGGCGCCGTTCGCCGTGGTGGGCAATATCTCCACCCTGACGGCACTCGACTATCTGGGCTTCGGGCTGGCACCGCCGACCCCGAGCTGGGGGGAGCTGCTCTCCCAGGGCATCAACAATCTGGATGCCATCTGGATCGTCAGCTCGGTGGTGGCCGCGGTGAGTCTGGTGCTGATCATGGTCTCCTTTATCGGCGAGGCGATCCGCGAGGCGTTCGATCCGCGTAAATTTACCCGTTACCAATAAGCCAGCCGATGCCAGCGCATCAGCAGGCGCCGGATAACGAACAGTGATTAATGAAGGACGGGCCGCCGCCATCGGCGGTCCCGGGAGCAAGGGATAATCCCGTTATCAATCAAGACCCCCAGTGCAGGGGCCGGACCTGGAAGTCAAACATGAAAAATAAAATCAAATGGATAGGTGCTCTCTTTGTGCTGGTAAACGGATCCTGGGTCTGGGCGGCCAGCCTGCCCGCGGATCTCAAATGGGAGACCAATGACACGGATCCTGTGTTCGCCTCCCCCAAGGCGCTGCCGGGTGGCAACCTCAATATGTTTGTGGAGAGCTTTCCGCTGACGTTCCGCACCGTAGGGCCTGACTCCAACGGATCGTTCCGCTCCTTTATTCTCGATAACCAACTACGGCTCATCAGCTTCCACCCCAATACCGGCAACCCCATCCCCTCGCTGGCTACCCACTGGGCCATCGCGCCAGACAGCCAGACCGTCTACTTCAAGCTGGATCCGCGAGCCAAATGGTCGGATGGCAAGCCAGTCAATGCTGACGACTACACCTTCGGCTACGAGATGATGCGCTCCAAACACATCAAGGGGCCCTGGTTCAACAACTACTACACCACTGAAGTGGTAGCGGTAGAGAAGATCGATGATCACACCATTATGGTCAAAGCGGGCAACCGCAAGGCCAAGATGGACCTGCTCAACACCACCGAGCTGTGGCCCCAGCCCAAGCACTACTACAAGCTGACCCCCAACTGGGTGAAGCAGTACAACTGGGCCGTGGTGCCCACCACAGGTCCCTACGTGATCAGCGACGTCAAGAAGGGCAAGTCGGTTACCTTTAGCAAGCAGAAGGATTGGTGGGCAAAAGACGATCGCTATAACCAGCACAGATTCAACATCGACACCATCAAGGTGCAGGTGATCCGCGACCACAACATCGCCTTCCGCCACTTCCTGAAAGGGGAGATCGATACCTTCGAGATGATCCTGCCCAACTGGTGGCATGAAAAAGCGGTCACCCCGGAGTACAAAAAAGGCTACGTGCAGAAGGTGATGGCCATGACCGACACCAAACAGGGCGGTCAGGGAGTTCACCTCAATGTGGCCAACCCCAAACTGGCAGACGTAAACGTGCGCCTCGGCATCCAGCACGCCTTCAACATCGACAAGATGATAGAGACCGTGCTGCGCGGCGACTATGACAGAGCCACCACCTTCGGCTCGGGTTTTGGCGAGTTCACCGACATGACGCTGCCGGAGCGGGCTTATGACATCGGCAAGGCGCGGGAGTACTTTGCCAAGGGCGGCTACAACAAGCCGGGGCCGGACGGCATCCTGCAAAATGAGAAGGGGGAGCGGCTGACGCTGGCACTCACCTACACCAGTCAGGAGCACTCCAAGCGCCTGACCGTGTTGAAAGAGGAGGCCAAGAAAGCGGGTCTCGATCTGGAGCTTAACCTA
Organism: Aeromonas sp. 95A; assembly: GCF_051919235.1. Taxonomy (NCBI): domain Bacteria; kingdom Pseudomonadati; phylum Pseudomonadota; class Gammaproteobacteria; order Aeromonadales; family Aeromonadaceae; genus Aeromonas; species Aeromonas sp. 95A. Next base: position 3,767,641 of record NZ_JBQBFC010000001.1, on the reverse strand, counting down.
GTGGATGGCGCCACCGGCTTCAAGGTGATGCTGGAGAAGAAACACGAGGCGGCCTGGCTCGGCTGGGGCGGCGGCGGTCTCTATCCACAATATTGGGAGTCGTTCCACTCCGCCAATGCCAACAAACCGCAGACCAACAACCTGTTCAACGTAGCGGACAAGGAGCTGGACGCACTGATCGACGCCTACAACGTCGAATTCGACATGGCCAAACGGGCCGAGATCTCCCGCCAGATCCAGCAGCGCATCTATGATCTCGCCATCTTCGTGCCCGGGGTGCAGCTCAACTATGTGCGGGCCAGCAGCTGGCGTTATGTGATGCTGCCGGACGTACCTGCCACCAAGAACACGCCGGATCTGCTCTACTGGCCGATGGATGGTTATCCTCACAGTAGTGGTGGTCTGCTCTGGCTCGATCCCAAGGTGAAGGAAGAGACCCGCAACGCCAAGGAGGCAGGGGAGGCGCTGGCGCCCATCAACCTGCTCGACAAGACCTATGCACGTCATTGATATTCAGGCCATTGCGAAGGGAGCAGCAGTTATGCCCAACACCCAGGCCCCCATTCTTGACATACCGGATAACGGGGGGGAGTTCGCCGCTGATAACGCCCAGCACCCAGCCCCAATCCTCGAAGTACGTGATCTGAGGTGGAGTTCGCCGTCGATGACGGCAAGATCAAGGTACTCGACGGGGTCAGCTTCAAGGTGGCCCCGGGTCAGACCCTTGGGATCGTCGGCGAGTCTGGCTGTGGCAAGAGCGTTACCTCGCTCGCCATCATGGGGCTCTTGCCCAAACCCCACGGTCAGGTGGTCGCCGGCTCCATCCGCTTTCAGGGGGAGGAGCTGCTGTCACTTGCGCCGGATCAGATGTACAAGGTGCGCGGCAACCGCATCTCGATGATCTTTCAGGAGCCGATGACGGCCCTCAACCCGGTGCAGACGGTGGGGGAGCAGCTGATGGAGGTGTTTCGTCTCCATCGCCCCGAGTATGACAAGGCACAGCGCAAAGCCGCGGCCATCGCCATGCTGCAGAAGGTGGGTATCCCGGAACCGGCCCAGCGCTTTGCTGTCTATCCCCACAACCTCTCCGGCGGTATGCGCCAGCGGGTGATGATCGCCATGGCGCTCTCCTGCGAGCCAGACCTGCTTATCTGCGACGAGCCGACCACGGCGCTGGATGTCACCATTCAGGCCCAGATCCTCGAACTGATGAAAGAGCTGCAGGCCCAGACCGGGATGGCCATCATCTTTATCACCCATGATCTGGGGGTAGTAGCTGAGCTATGCGACGAAGTGGTGGTGATGTATGCCGGGCGGGCAGTAGAGCAGGCCGATGTGTTCGAGCTGTTTGACCATCCCCGTCACCCCTATACCCACGGCTTGATGAGCTCGATCCCGCGTCTCGAGGATGAGCCCAAGAGCCTGCTCAAGACCATCAAGGGACAGGTGCCAGCCCTGCACGAGATGCCCGCTGGCTGCCGCTTCTCCAACCGCTGCCCCCATGCGACCGATCTCTGCATCAGCGCCATTCCGGCGGTGGAGCAACTCAATCCGCGCCATCATGTCGCCTGTCACTACTGGAAGGAGTTGACCTCATGAGCACTCTGTTATCGGTCAGGGATCTGAAACAGCACTTCCGGCTGGGAGGCGGGTTCCTGCGCAAGCAATATACGGTTCACGCGGTGGATGGCATCAGCTTCGACCTGAAACAGGGAGAAACGCTGGGGCTGGTGGGGGAATCGGGCTGCGGCAAGTCCACCCTCGGGCGCAGCCTGCTCAAACTGTTCGAGCCGACCGCGGGCACCATCACCTTCGAGGGGCGCGATATCACCGACCTCAGCCCGAAGGAGATGCGCTCCCTGCGCCAAGAGATGCAGATGGTATTTCAGGATCCTGCAGAATCCCTCAACAGCCGCCACACCGTGGGCCAGATCCTGGAGGAGCCCTTTATCATCCACGGTAAAGGCAACACTGAGCAGCGCCGCGGCTGGGTGCAAGAGCTGCTGGCAAAAGTGGGCCTGCCGGGAAGTGCGGTGGATCGCTACCCCCACGAGTTTTCCGGCGGTCAGCGCCAGCGGATCGGCATCGCCCGCGCCATCGCTCTCAAGCCCAAGCTGCTGGTGTGCGACGAGGCAGTCTCGGCCCTTGATGTCTCGGTGCAGTCGCAGATCGTCAACCTGCTGCTCAGCCTGCAGCGGGAGATGAACCTCTCTATCATCTTCATCGCCCACGATCTGTCGGTGGTCAAACACATCTCGGATCGCATCGCGGTGATGTATCTGGGACGGATCGTCGAACTGGCGGATGCCCAGTCGCTCTATCTGGCGCCGCGCCACCCTTACACCCAGGCGCTGATCTCTGCCATTCCGGTACCGGACCCGCGCAGGCGCAGCCAGCGCATTCTGCTGACCGGCGATGTGCCCTCCCCCATCTCGCCGCCAAGCGGCTGCCACTTCCACCAGCGCTGTCCCCATGCGACCGATCTGTGCAAAAGCAAGGCGCCAAGGCTTGAGGCGTGTGATGAGGCCCATCATCAGGTGGCCTGCCACACCCCGCTCGCCGTCGGTGGTCACGCTATCAGCGGCAGCGCCATCAGTGGCAACGCCATGAGCGGCGACAGCAGGCTGGAGCAGGCGAGCTAGGCGCAGCGAACAAACCCCAGGGTAGAAACAGACGAGGCGGCCATCAGGCCGCCTCGTGCTATCGGGTCACTCTTGCAATATCGAGCCACGGCTGCCGCTTGTCAGGCAATCTGGTAACGGCCCGGCTTGTGGTTGAGTGTCAACACCAGATTACAGATAACCGCCGCCACGATGGAGAGCGCCAGGATCCAGGGCTGCACCACGAAAAACGAGGCGACAACAATGGCGCAATCGAGCCCCATCTGCAGCTTGCCCGCCCGGATACCAAAGCGATCCTGAATAAAGAGCGCCAGAATGTTGAAGCCCCCCAGACTCGACTTGTGGCGAAACATGATGAGCAGCCCCATACCAATCAGGGTACCGCCGATCAGCGCCGCATAGAGAGGCTCTATCTTGCCGATCTGCAGCACCCCGTTGAGGTGATCGGTCATGTAGGAGACCGCCGCCACCGAGACAAAGGTGTTGAAGGTAAAACGTGGCCCCATCCGCAGCCATGCCAGCGCATAGAAGGGCAGGTTGATGCCGAAAAACAGCAGGCCGAAGCTGATGTCGGTCACTTTTTGCAGCAGCAGGGCCAACCCGGCGGTGCCGCCAGTGAGCAGACCAACCTGATGAAACAGAAAGATGCCGAGGGAAACAAAGCCGGCCGCCGTCAGCAGGGCCAGCACATCCTCATAAATAGGATGAGCAGTGCGAATCGAGGTGTTGTCCATAACCTGTATCCAAGCGAAGTAAAGAGAGAGTGTCTGTCGCCTGCCGTTGCGGGCGGGCTGCGAGCCCTGTCCACAGGGCTTCGTTATGGGGTCCAGTCTATTTTTTGTGAAAAGGATCACAACAGGCAGGCTGAACGCCCCATTCTGGTGCCTGTCATCTGGCATTGACACTCGCTGCACCAAGATGCAGCATGCCGCGGTTTAAGCGCGCCATCCCCCCATTCACAGCACGAGGCACTTTTAATGAAGGTCACCATTTTTGGCACAGGCTATGTCGGGCTGGTGCAGGCCGCCGTTCTGGCCGAGGTGGGCCATCAGGTCTGCTGCGTGGATGTGGATGATGAACGGATCGCCGCCCTCAGGCAGGGGCAGATCCCCTTCTACGAGCCGGGGCTGGCCACGCTGGTCGAGAGCCATCTGGCCAGCGGCCGCCTGAGCTTCACGGTCGATCCCGCCATTGGCGTGGCACACGCCGACCTGCTGCTGATCGCCGTAGGCACCCCAGCTGACGAGGATGGCTCGGCCGACCTGCAACATGTGCTGGCGGTGGCCGACACCATAGGCCGACTGATGAGCCGCCCCAAGCTGGTGGTGACCAAGAGCACAGTACCGGTCGGCACGGCGCAGCAAGTAAGGGAACATATTGAGCTACAGTTGGCCGAACGTGGGCTGACCCTCGCCTGCGAAGTGGCGGCCAATCCCGAGTTTCTCAAGGAGGGGGCGGCGGTCAACGACTGCATGCGGCCGGATCGCATCATCATCGGCTGTGACAGCGAGCGGGCGCTTGAGCAGTTGCGCGCGCTCTACGCCCCCTTCAACCGCAATCACGACCGGATCGTGGTGATGGATCTGCGCAGCGCCGAGCTCACCAAGTACGCCGCTAACGCCATGCTGGCCACCAAGATCTCCTTTATGAACGAGATGGCGGCCCTCGCCGAGCAGCTGGGGGCCGATATCGAGGCGGTGCGCCAGGGGATGGGAGCCGATCCCCGCATCGGTTACCACTTTATCTACCCGGGCTGCGGCTACGGCGGCTCCTGCTTCCCCAAGGATATCAAGTCGTTGCGCCATACCGCGGCGAGTGTCGGCTGCGACGCCCCGCTTTTAGCGGCGGTCGAGCAGGTCAACCAGCGCCAGCAACAGAAGATGGCGCAAACCCTGCTGACCCGCTTCGGGCCGGATCTGCGCGGCCGCACCTTCGCCCTGTGGGGGCTGGCGTTCAAACCCGGCACCGACGACATGCGCGATGCGCCGAGCCGCCCGCTGCTGGCCGCCATCTGGGCTGCCGGTGGCCGGGTGCAGGCCTTTGATCCCAAGGCGATGGAGCGCGCCCGCCAGATCTACGGCCAGCGGCCGGATCTGCTGCTCTGCCCGACTCAGGAAGCGGCACTGGAAGGGGCCGACGCCCTGCTGATCTGTACCGAATGGCAGGCGTTTCGTGCCCCCGATTTCCAGCAGTTGAAGGCCCTGCTCAACCAGCCCGTCATCATTGATGGCCGCAACCTCTATGAGCCGCGCAAGCTCAGCGAACTCGGGTTTGACTATCACGCCATCGGGCGACCACATCTTCCCGCCAAAAAGCCGCCTGCCAACACCAGTTGCAACCCGGAGACTAAACCATGATCTATCTGGTCACCGGCGTCGCCGGCTTTATCGGCTTTCACGTGGCCAGCCAACTGTGCGCCGCAGGTCATCGGGTGGTGGGGATCGACAACCTCAACGACTACTACGAGGTGAGTCTGAAAGAGGCGCGGCTGGCCCAGCTGGCCAGTTTCCCCCATTTTCACTTCGAGCGGCGGGATCTGGCGGATCGCGAAGCCATGGCGACCCTGTTTGCCCGCCATCGCTTCGAGCGGGTGATCCATCTGGGGGCGCAGGCGGGGGTGCGTTACTCCATCGACAATCCGTTCGCCTATGCCGACAGTAACCTCACCGGCATGCTGACGGTGCTGGAGGGGTGTCGTCACCACGGGATTCAGCACCTCATCTACGCCTCCTCCAGCTCGGTCTATGGCATGGGGGATCAGATGCCCTACTCCACCGCGCAGCAGGTGGATCACCCGGTCTCCCTCTACGCCGCCACCAAGAAGAGTGGCGAGCTGATGGCCCACGCTTACTCGGCGCTCTATGGCCTGCCCACCACAGGGCTGCGCTTCTTTACCGTCTACGGCCCCTGGGGCCGCCCCGACATGGCCATCATCAAGTTCACTCGCGCCATCCTCGCGGGAGAGCCTATCGACGTCTATAACAACGGCGATCTCAGCCGCGACTTCACCTACATAGATGACATAGTCGCTGGGATCCTCGCCGTGGCCGACCAGCCGCCCCGCCAAAATTCCGATTGGCACGCCAGCGAGCAGAGCGCGGCCGAGAGCGCCGCCCCTTATCGCATCCTCAATATCGGCAACGGCCAGCCAGTACGGCTGCTCGACTTTATCGAGGAGCTGGAAAAGGCCATAGGCAAACCTGCCATCAAGCGGATGCTGCCGATGCAGGCAGGTGACATGCACGCCACCTGGGCCGACAGCGAGCCGCTGCACACCCTCACCGGCCTGCGCCCCGCTACGCCCCTCAAGCAAGGTGTTGCCGAGTTTGTCCGCTGGTATCTCGACTACTACCGGCCCGCCCGCTGACCTGCTTCAGGAGCGACGTGCCTGCCGAACAGGCACCAGTACCATGACCGCCATGGTAAGCAGCACGCCGAGCACACCCCAGCCCACCTGCCGCCAGATTACCTCCTCCCCGCTCAACATGCCGGTCAACAGCACCAGTACCGGGATCAGATAGGTGTAGGCCGAGACCTGCTCCGGCTGCAGCACCACACTCCCCTGCTGAAACAAAAAGAAGCTGAGCGCCGTGGCAAACAACGCCAAATAGGCAAGACCAAGCCAGAGCGTCAGTGACACCTGCTGCCAGTCGGTCGCCAGCAGCCGCGGCGCTGCCACCAGAGTGAGCAACAGGGTGGCGCAGATCAGAGTCCAGCAGGTGAGATGGGCAAACGACTCCCCCCGGTAATAGCGCTTCACCACTATGGGATTGAGGGCCATCCCCACACAGCCAAGCAGATAGATGCGATTGCTGGGGGTGAGACTCAGACTCGCCAGCTGGCTCAGCTCACCGCGAAAGATGATGAGAGCAGCCGCCACCATTCCCCCCAGCAATGCAAACGCCATCGACCAACCGATGCGGCGTTGTAATATAAGCATGCTGGCCAGCGCGCTGATGAGGGGAACCGTGGTGTAGAGCGCGCTGGCATCGAGGGCGCTGGTCTCCTGCAGCGCCACAAACATGGCGACGAAGTAGCAGAGGGCCGGCAGCGAGATGAGGGTATAACGCCCAAGATCCTGCAGCGAAGGCAGCACCAGACGACGTTGGCAAGCCAGCATAGTCACGAAGGTAAGCGCCGCCAGCAAGTAGCGCGCCCAGGTGACCACCAGAGGGTCCAGCACCGCGGTGAGGGCGCTACCGATGGGAAAGGAGAGACTGATGAGCAGGGTGAACAACAACACCTTGCCGTGAGCCTGCACGAAATGAAAACGGGGATGGGACATGGCATGCACCTGTGCAAAGGGGCGCCCCGCCGGGCGCCGCACTGGATTGGAATAACTCAATAACTGCCGTCGGCAGCAACCGGCGTCTTGCCCTCAACAGTGGCCAGCAACTGGCCGAGCAGGCTGGAAGCACCAAAGCGAAAATGTTCGGCAACCAGCCACTCATTGCCAAAGTGTGCTGCCGCCATGGCCAGATACTCCGCAACGTCCTGCACACTTTTCACCCCGCCTGCAGCCTTGAAACCGACCTGGTTCTGCGCACCGCACTCGGCGATGGCCGCCAGCATGATGTGGCACGCCGCTGGGGTGGCATTGACCGGCACCTTGCCGGTGGAAGTCTTGATGAAGTCGGCCCCCTCCTCGATGGCGAGCAGAGAGGCGGCGCGGATAAGCGCGGGATCCTGCAGCTCACCGGATTCGATGATCACCTTGAGCCGCCGAGTTCCGCACAACGCCTTGCAGCCGCGCACCAACGCCCGGGCGGGCATATCGTCCCCCGCCTTGAGCGCACGCCAGGGGATCACCAGATCGATCTCGTCGGCACCATCTGTGAGGGCTGTACGGGTTTCAGCCAGCACAGTTGCCGGGTCATCGTCACCGTGCGGAAAGTTGACCACGGTGGCAACCCTGACCTCGGGAGCACCCTGCGCCGCCAGGGTGAGTTTGGCCAGCCCCACGAAACGCGGATAGATACAGACGGCGGCGGTGTTGCCGATGGGGGTCTGCGCCTGATGGCAAAGCGCGATGATGCGCGCATCGTGGTCATCGTCGTTGAGGCTGGTGAGATCCATCAAGCGGATGGCCCGGATGGCAGCCTCGGTGGAGGTACAGACAGGTTCAAAAACAGTATCTGGAATCATGGAAGGCTCCTGTTGGGATGAGGAAGGGGCACCGCGGCGCCCCTGGACAAGGGATGGGACGCTCAGGCCAGAGAGAAGAAAATCCCGGCGATGGCGGCGCTCATCAGGTTGGAACTGGTGGCAGCCAGCACGGTACGCAGGCCATAGCGGGCAATAAAGTCGGTGCGGGAAGGGCAGAGGGTGCCGAGGCCGCCGATCAGGATCCCCATGGAAGCCAGGTTAGCAAAGCCGCACAGAGCGAAGCTGATAATCACCTTGGACTTCTCCTCCAGCACCTGCAGACCGGCCGCAGCTACAGTGCTGGCATCCTTCAGGTAGGGAGATAGGTCGCTATAGGCCACGAACTCGTTTACCACCAACTTCTTGCCGATCATGGCGCCGGCGATGCCGATGTCCGCCAGCGGTACCCCGAGTAGGAAGGCAAGCGGCGAGAAGATCCAGCCCAGAATGAGTTCGAGAGAGAGCGGCATGCCCACCATCTCCCCCACCCCACCCAACAAGGTGTTGACCAAGGTCACCAGCCCGATCATGGCGATCAGCATGGCGCCGATAGCCGCCGCCAGCTTGAGGCCGCTGCTGGCACCCTCACCTGCCGCCGCCAGAACGTTCTCCGGCTTCTTGCCGTCAAACTGGATGCTGTTGTCGAACACATAGTCCGGCTGGCTGGTTTCGGGGATGATCAGCTTGGCGAACAGGATACCGCCAGGCGCAGCCATGAAGGAGGCGGCCAACAGGTACTGCATGTCGACCCCCATCATGGCGTAACCCGCCAGCACGGTGCCGGAGACCGAAGCCATGCCACCACACATGACGGCGAAGAACTCCGAATCGCTCATCTTGGGCATGTAGGGTTTGACTACCAGCGGCGCCTCGCTCTGGCCGACGAAGACGTTGGCCACCGCAGACATGGATTCGGTCTGGGAGGTGCCTAGCAGACGGGCCATGGCGCCGCCGATGAAGCGGATCACCACCTGCATGATGCCGAGGTAGTAGAGCACGGCGATCAGCGCCGAGAAGAACACCACCAGCGGCAGCACATTGAGGGCAAACACGAAGCCGATGCCGTCCACCGAGAAGTTGACCAGGTTGCCAAACAGGAAGTGGATGCCTGCCTTGCCACTCGCCAACACGGCATCAACCCCGTGAGCCATCCCCTCCAGCGCCCGGCGCCCCAATGGCACATAGAGTACCAAGGCACCGATGGCGACCTGTAAGGCCAGCGCCAACCCCACTGTGCGCAGGCGAATGGCCCTGCGGTTGGTCGATGCGAGCACGGCGATGAGGATCAGCACCGCCATACCGAGAAATCCTGCTGCAAACATAACTGACCTCCTGGTCGTTCCCTGCTTACTGGAAGTGGTGCTTGATAAAGACGTTGATGAGGCGGATGAAGTCCGTTTCCGCCAGCTTGGCGCACTTGAGAGTCTGCTCGTGGGAGAGCTGCACGTCGCCAAGCCCCTCCGCCATGTTGGTAATGGCGCAGATGGCCAGTACCGGCAGGGCACAGTGGGCAGCGCTGACCACTTCTGGCACCACCGACATCCCCACCACGTCGCCACCGATGACCTGCATCATGCGGATCTCGGCCGCGGTCTCGAAACAGGGGCCGCTGTAGGAGACGAACACTCCCTGATTGACGGCGATCCCCTCCCGCTCGGCCAACGCCAACGCCTCGCTGCGCAGCGCCTTGTCATAGGCATTGGCCAGACTGAAGAAACGCGGGCCATAGGCCTCGTCATTGGCCCCTGTCATGGGAGTGCCCGGCATGGTGTTAATGTGATCGTTGAAGATGACCAGAGAGCCGACTCCGATCCGCTCCGGGCGCAAAGAGCCGGCCGCATTGGTCACCAGCAGCAGCTCGCAGCCCAGACGCTTGAAGGTGCGCACCGGGGTGGTCATCACCTTCATGGTTTCGTGTTCGTAGTAGTGACCGCGCCCCTTCATGCAGATCACGTCCACCCCGTGCAGCTTGCCGAGCACCAGCTCACCGCTGTGGCCCGCTACCGTGCTTACCGGGAAACCATCCAGCTCCTCATAGGGGATGGTGACCTTCTCCTGCAGTGCATCGGCCAGTACGCCGAGGCCAGAGCCCAGGATCATGGCGGCGCGGGGAGCGAAACCTGGCTTGCAGGCGAGAATGGTGGCGACGGCGTTGAGTACCGGATCTTGTTGCATGAGCTGTACCTCTTGAGGCTGTGAATGAGACATGACGCTCACTCTAGGAGAGGTATTGAGCGATAAAAATCGCTAAAATCGGCCTTACTATCCCGATTTTCAGCACAATAACCCTCAAGGGAATGGCTGCAAACGGCAGGAACAGACATCAGTAGTGCTGATTGGGCCCGTTTTATCGCCAACCCGATTCGGCAGGGTCAAAACGGCCCGGCAAAGGTGTGAACCAGATCGACCATCCGCCGCGCAGCGGCCCTGCTGCTATCTGCACGGACAGTGAAAACTTTGACGGGGATCGCCCCCGGTTCTCTATCAGCAATCGAAGGAGGTCACTTGGCCCTAGACAGTCACTGGCGCGATCGCGTCACCCTCAAGATGCTGCGCTACTTCCATGCAGTGGCTAGTCATGGTCACTTCAGCCGGGCAGCCCAGCAGCTCAATGTCTCCAAGTCACCGCTCAGCGCCCAGATAAAGGAACTCGAATCCCTGCTGGGGCTGACACTGTTCGAGCGCCATACCCGCCAGGTGAGCCTCACAGCCACCGGCCGTCTGCTGCAAGCCGAGTGCACTTTGCTGTTTGACGTGCTGGAAAGTGGCCTTAACCGGGTAGTTCAGGCGGGACGCATGGAGCGCAACCAGATCCGCATCGGGCTGGTCAGCTCCATCTTCTGGGCCGGCTTTGGCGAGGTGATCCGCCAGTGCCACCAGCGCTACCCCGTGTTCGAAATCACCTTCACCGAGCTCTCCCCGGAGCGGCAGAAGCAGGCTCTGGCCAATAATGAGATAGATCTCGGCCTCGCCCGCTTCGCCGATACCGTCAACATCCACCCACTGCTGGCCGAGACTGTCTATCGTGAATCCATGGTGCTGGTGGTATCGGACGAGCATCCGCTGCGAGATCGCAAACTGGTCTCCTTGCCTGAACTTGCCGGGGAGCAGTTCGTGCTGATGAGCCGCGCCAACTCCTCCTCTACCGATCTCATCATCAACGCCTGCCTGGTAGAGGGTTTCTACCCCCACCTCAATCAGGAAGTGGTTGAACCCAACACTCTGATGGCGGTGGTGGCCACCAGCCAACAGGTAGCGTTGGTGCCTGCCAGCTACGCCCGCCAGAAGTGGCCCCACGTCCGCTTCATCCGCCTCGAACAGGCGATCCCCGCCGATCTCTGCGTGCTTTATATCCCGCCAGATGACGGGCAATCAGCAGCGATCCGCCACTTCATCGACACCATGAGCGAACAGATGAATCAGCCTTCCGGTCATTGATGAGTTAATCAGATACCACTGATGCCCCGCGAGTTTTAGGATGGCTGAACGCACTGTCTGCGCACCATAGCGAGGATTTGAGATGCAATCACAGGAACAGGGTCTGATCGATGGACTGTTCGACCGCCTCAAGCAAGCGCAAGCCAGGGATAGCAAGCGAGACCAACAAGCGGATCAGCTGATCCGCCAGCATCTGGCAGAGCAGCCCGATGCCCCCTACTACATGGCCCAGGCGCTGCTGATCCAGCAGGCTGCCCTTACTCGCCTCAACGAGCGGGTCAAGGAGCTGGAAGCCAGCCAGAGCGCCCCAAGTGGCGGCAGTTTTCTCTCCGGCCTGTTTGGTAGCGAAAGCAGCCCGCCCCCGCGCTTTACGCCGCCACCGGCATCCGCTCCTGCCCAGCCAGCATCCCGTACCAGCTCCTTTTTGGGCGGCGCCCTGCAAACCGCAGCAGGAGTTGCCGGCGGAGTCATGCTGGCCGATATGATCGGCGGACTGTTTCACAACAATCGGCCCGAGGAGATCATCGATATCATTGAACCGGCGGCCATTGCCAATCCGGTCGATGCGGAACCGGTTCGCTGGGACGGCTGGGATTCACCTCCCGATATTGGCAGCAGTTTTCTCGATGACGATAGCCAGAGTGGCGGCTGGACCGACAGTGACGATAACAACGGCGGTTTCTTCTAACCGTTACACAACAACAGGCCCCGCATCTGGCGGGGCCCAACTCGATACGAACCCCATGACTATGGAAAGTGTGATGACACCACGGACCGGCAGCGGCATGACGCGATATAATCACTTCGCTTCGAGCCACCCGGGAGACACTCCCGACCCCAGGCGCTCTGTCCGTGGCCACGCAACACCCCCATGACGACAAGGAGCCACCTCATGATCCGAACCCTTCTCCTGATTGGCGCCGCCATCGCGGCCTATGCCCTGACCCAGAGCCACTCTCTGCTTCCCCTGCTCAGCCTGCTGGCCCTGCTTTCGCTCTGGGTTGTCAGCGAAATTGGCAGCTTCTATCGCGCGCTTCCTCCCGCCGTGCTGGATGAGCAGGAGTATCACCACGACTTTTAACCGGATGAAAGATGGTGTGAAACTGTCGAGATGCCGTTAGTTCCATACCGTTTTGCTCTCTGAAATCTCCACGCTATAACAACAGGATCCACTGGGTTCGTGGCGATAGCAGCCATGTTCCTCTATATCTTCTGTACTCAAACAGGAGATAACCCATGAGGAACATCAGCGAAAACGGACTGTTTTTGCTGCTTTTTTTGTCGTTGTTACTGGCAGGTACGCCGCGGGCGATGGCACAAGGCAGGGATTTCAGACAGGCCCCCAAGGCGCTGACGGCGATCAAGCAGGGTCAAGTGGCCCAGCAACACGGCAATCTGCAAAAGGCCATCGCCCTTTACTGTGTCGCCGCCAGCACCGGCAATCCCGAAGGATATTTCCGGATTGGCCGCCTGCTCGCCACCGGCCCTGCCTCGGTGCGCAGCGCCAAGCTGGCCAACAGTTATCTCGCCATGGCAATGCGCCTTGGCAACCAGCAGGCCAGCCGCTACTACAACCCGCGGGTCGGCAATGCCCCCATGGGCGATCAGTGCGGTGTCGGCATGCGCGGCGGACAAGGGAGTTATTCCGCCTTGCCCAGCACACCGTTCAATGTCGAGGCATATCTGGCACGCCAGTCACCGGGCAAACAGAAGCTGGTCACCATGCTGCGTCACGCCGCCAAACACCATAAGGTGGATGCCCGGCTGGTACTGGCGATTGCCATCGCCGAATCCAATCTCAACAGCCGCGCCGTTTCACCCAAGAATGCTCAGGGGCTAATGCAGCTGATCCCCGAAACCCAGCAACGGTTCGGGGTAACCCGGCCATTCGATCCAGCCCAGAACATCAAGGGTGGCGTCAGTTATCTCAAATGGCTGGATCGCCGTTTCGATGGCGACTGGGTACTGATCTCGGCAGCCTACAATGCCGGGGAAAAAGCGGTGGAGCGCTATGGCGGGATCCCACCCTATGACGAGACGCAGGAGTATGTGAAACGGGTGCTCTACTTCGCTGGCCACAAGCAGCCCTGAGCGGGAGGTCAGGAGCTCGCCCGCTCGGAAGGAGGCACACACCTCTTTCTGCGGCCACAGTGGCGGCCACGCCCCCAATAATCGAAGCCATAGTGGCGGTAGTAACCCACCAGATTGCTGATCAGAAACAGCCCCTCCATCAGTACGGCCACCGGTGAGCCCACCAGCAAGTTGTTACCCAGCCAGCAGAGGGTGCCGAGCAGCATCCAGCGCCGCAACAGGCGATCGTCGGAGCAAAACGCGGCCCGGGTTTGCAGCAAGCTCGCCAGCAGCCCGATCCATGAGAGCAGGCCCTGATAGGTCGCCAGCGCCGCCGCACAGGCCAACCCCATGAAAAACCACATCAAGATGCGGCGAACCAGCCAGATGCTGACCAGAAAGCGCATGCTGGCCAGCAGCAACAGGCTGGCGGCCGACCACTGCCCGAGCAGGGCAAAGTGACCGGCATTGAGGGCACAGGAGAGGGCCAGACAGGCCAGGATCCTGCGGCGATCCCGCAACTGAAACGACAACAGATCGAGCAGCAAAGCCAGACTCACCAGCAGTTGCGACCACAGAAACAGCGACATTATCCACCCCTTATCCCTCGTTTGGATGGCGCAGTCTGAGAGGATGGCCGGAGAGCGGCATTAACCCATGTTAATGCGTTTGCGGATCCGTGACAGGGTGACCGGGCTGATGCCGATGTAGTTGGCGAGCTGCACTTGGGTCAGACGCGCAGGCCAGTGGGGGAAGGTGTGGCAGAGCTCCCGATAACGCTCCTCGGGGGAGTGGAGCAGCAAAAACGCCTCCTTGCGCTCCTTGTAACCGAGCTGCTGGCGCAACAGGGCCATGCAGACCGGCTGCCAAACGGGCTCTTCCAGCAGGGCGATCGGAACCCGCACCACCTGCAACTCCGTCAGCGCCTCCAGCTGGTAGCGGGCGGGCGCCCCCGTGAGCCAGCTGTCATAGAGCAGGCAGAGCTCCCCTTCGAAGTAGAACTCCTTGCAGCGCTCCTGTCCGTCCCGGGTGTAGTGGCAGGCGCGAGCAATGCCCGCTTCGATATAGAAGGCTGCTTCCTGCTCTGCCCCTTGCGCCAACAGTGCCTGACCGGCACGCAGCGTCTGCCGTGGCAAGCGCAGGCTGATGGCTTCACTCAGCGCGGCGTCCAATCCCATTGTGCAGAGAAAGGCGGCCAGTGAGGGGGCTTGAGAGGATGGGTTCATGACGGCTCCGGGACAAAACGACAGCCCACATCATGCCCAAATTGCACGGCTGATGCAGCAAGGCGTGACCGCTGCGGCAAAGGGGGGACATAGCCGGGTGCCACCTTTGCCCCCCCTCGTCCGTTGGTTTACAATCGACGGGTTTTTTGGAACCCGGTTGACCTGTGTCGACCTGGCCCCACCACGACATCAGTCTGTTAATGCCAAGACATTAACCTGCTGAAAAGGAAGAGAATTAGCCAATGGCTCAATTTATTTACACCATGAACCGGGTCGGCAAGGTAGTGCCACCCAAGCGTCATATTCTCAAGAACATCTCCTTGAGCTTCTTCCCGGGCGCCAAGATCGGCGTGCTGGGTCTGAACGGTGCCGGTAAATCGACCCTGCTGCGCATCATGGCGGGCATCGATACCGAGATCGAAGGGGAAGCCCGTCCGCAGCCCGGCATCAAGATTGGCTACCTGCCGCAGGAGCCGAAGCTGGAGCCGGAGCAGACCGTACGCGAAGCGGTCGAAGAGGCCGTTGGCGAGGTGAAGCGCGCCATGGCCCGTCTGGACGAGGTCTATGCGGCCTACGCCGACCCGGATGCCGACTTTGACAAGCTGGCCCGCGAACAGGGCGAGCTGGAGGCCATCATCCAGGCCCAGGGCGGCCACAACATGGAAAACCAGCTGGAGCGTGCGGCCGATGCCCTGCGCCTGCCAGCCTGGGATGCCAAGATCAAGCACCTCTCCGGTGGTGAGCGCCGCCGTGTGGCGCTCTGCCGTCTGCTGCTGGAAAAGCCGGACATGCTGCTGCTGGACGAACCAACCAACCACCTGGATGCAGAATCCGTTGCTTGGCTGGAGCGCTTCCTGCACGACTACGAAGGCACTGTTGTGGCCATCACCCACGACCGTTACTTCCTCGACAACGTGGCAGGCTGGATCCTGGAACTGGACCGCGGCGAAGGTATCCCGTGGGAAGGCAACTACTCCTCCTGGCTGGAGCAGAAGGACGCCCGTCTGGCGCAGGAAGCCAGTTCCGAAGCGGCCCGTCGCAAGTCCATCGAGAAAGAGCTGGAGTGGGTTCGTCAAAACCCGAAAGGCCGTCAGGCCAAGTCCAAGGCCCGTATGGCTCGCTTCGAAGAGCTCAACACCAACGACTACCAGAAGCGCAACGAGACCAACGAGCTGTTCATTCCGCCCGGACCGCGCCTCGGCGACAAGGTGGTGGAAGTGGCCAACCTGCGCAAATCCTACGGTGATCGGGTGCTGATCGATGATCTGTCGTTTGCCATTCCGAAGGGTGCCATCGTCGGCATCATCGGCCCGAACGGTGCCGGTAAGTCGACCCTGTTCCGCATGATGTCGGGTCAGGAGCAGCCGGATTCCGGTGCCATCACCCTGGGTGAAACCGTGGTACTGGCCTCTGTCGATCAGTTCCGCGACAGCATGGATGACAAGAAGACGGTATTCGAAGAGGTCGCTGACGGTCAGGATATCCTGCGCATCGGCAACTACGAGTTCCCGAGCCGCGCCTATATCGGCCGCTTCAACTTCAAAGGTTCCGACCAGCAGAAGCGGGTTGGCGAACTCTCCGGTGGTGAACGTGGTCGTCTGCATCTGGCCAAGCTGCTGCAGACCGGCGGCAACGTGCTGCTGCTGGATGAACCGACCAACGATCTGGATATCGAAACCCTGCGTGCCCTCGAGAACGCCCTGCTGGAGTTCCCGGGTTGTGCCATGGTCATCTCCCACGACCGCTGGTTCCTCGACCGTATCGCCACTCACATCCTGGACTATCAGGATGAGGGCAAGATCGAGTTCTTCGAAGGTAACTTTACCGAATACGAAGAGTGGAAGAAGAAGACCTACGGCGCCGAGGCGATCCAGCCCCATCGCGCCAAGTACAAGCGCATCGCCAAATAAGGCTGACTGCGTGTTGAGGGGAGCTTCGGCTCCCCTTTCTCTTGCCTTTTGACTTACAATCCTAGACGGATGCCTTTGCATGGATGTAGCACGATGACGACCCCCATAGAGAAAAAACTCACCATCCAGATCCGGGTTGAACCGGGTTGCCTCGGGCCGGATGGCAAGGAGCACATAGAGACCTTCTGTGCCGCCGCCGCCAAGATTTTTGCCGCCGTGGAGCCCGAGCTGGTGAGCTGGGTGCTGATCCCCCGCTACGACAAGCAACTGCCGGAGCAGGAGTTTTTTATCGAGGGGCGCAAGCTGACCGAAGAACAGGCCAGCCTCTTTCTGCGCCGCTTCGGCCGCGAACTGGGTGAGGTACAAGACCGACTCGACTCGGTGCTGGCCCAGCTGGTCGAGCGCTACTTCAAGACCCTGTAAGCCCCCAATTTTCGATAAAAGGTTCTCTGCTGAGAACCTTTTTTAATGCTCAAAAAGCAAACGTTTGAATTTTTACCCTATTCATTGATCTGCTTCGCAGATCCGGGGTTTGTAAACGGCGCCGCCTGTGTAAAAATGTGCGCGCTGTCACGGTATCAGGACGAGTCTGGTTACTTAACCGCCAGAAACAGGGCAATTTACCCCGCATGGATGGGATAGCCCGTTCCCCTGCTGCTTATTTCACGTCACCTATTGGAATCCAACATGAATCAACAACACCAAGCTGCCAATCAGGCCGCCGGGCAAGGATTGCTTGAGCGCCTGTTTGCCCTGCAAGGCCATGGCACTACCGCCCGCACCGAAGTGATCGCCGGTATCACCACCTTCCTGACCATGGTCTACATCGTGTTCGTCAACCCGCAGATCCTCTCTGCGGCGGGCATGGACACCCAGGCCGTGTTCGTCACCACCTGCCTCATCGCCGGTATTGGCAGCATCCTGATGGGCCTGTTGGCCAACCTGCCGATCGCGCTGGCCCCCGCCATGGGCCTCAATGCCTTCTTCGCCTTCGTGGTGGTTGCAGGTATGGGCTACTCCTGGCAAGTGGGCATGGGCACCATCTTCTGGGGCGCCATGGGTCTGTTGATCCTCACCCTGCTGCGGGTGCGTTATTGGCTGATCGGCAACATCCCGCTCACCCTGCGAGTCGGCATCACCGCCGGTATCGGCCTGCTGATCGCCCTGCTCGGCCTGCACAACGCAGGGATCGTCGTGGCCAGCCCAGCGACTATGGTGACCGTGGGCAACCTGACCTCCCTGCCCTGCCTGCTGGGGCTGCTCGGCTTCTTCCTGATCTGCATCTTCTCCGCCCGCGGCGTCCACTCCGCCGTGCTGATTGCCATCGTGGTCACTACGGCGCTGGGCTGGCTGTTTGGCGATGTCACCTTCAAGGGCTTTGTCTCCATGCCCCCCAGCATCGAACCGGTGTTCGGCCAGCTGGACCTGATGGGCTCGCTCGATATCAGCCTCGCCGGGATCATCTTCTCCTTTATGCTGGTCAACCTGTTCGACTCCTCCGGCACCCTGATCGGCGTCACCAACCGCGCCAAGCTGGCCGATGACAAGGGCCACTTCCCGCGCATGAAACAGGCGCTGATGGTGGATAGCGTGAGCTCCGTCGGCGGCGCCTTCATGGGCACCTCCTCGGTCACCGCCTTTATCGAGAGCAGCTCCGGCGTCGCCGTCGGCGGCCGTACCGGTCTGACTGCCATCGTGGTCGGCCTGCTGTTCCTGCTGGCGATCTTCTTCTCTCCGGTCGCCGCCATGGTGCCGGCCTATGCCGCCGCTGGCGCCCTTATCTATGTGGGCGTGCTGATGTGCTCCGAGCTGACCCGGGTGAAGTGGGAAGATCTGACAGAAGCGGTACCGGCCTTTATGACTGCGGTGATGATGCCGTTCAGCTTCTCCATCACCGAAGGGATCGCCGTGGGCTTTATCTCCTACTGTGTGATGAAGGCAGGCACCGGCCGCTGGCGCGAAATCAACCCCTGCGTGCTGGTGGTAGCCCTGCTGTTCGTCCTCAAGTTCGTCTGGGTCGACAGCCACTGATAATGGCCAGTGCAATCCGATGGGCTCCCGACAGGGAGCCCATTTTTATTTGCCGGATCATGCTTCTCGCCCCTGCGCTGTGACGCGGGGGCCTGACAGTGCTAGATTGGCAGCCACCATTTTGAACCGGCAGCGTTGTTAACCTCGTGTCGTTAACCCGCTGTCGTGAACCACAAGGACGGCAACCGTGGCCCAGCACTCTCCCTCTTTCTCCGCCCTCTCCCCCCTGCTGCAAGAACAGGCCGAGCGCCAATGGCAGCGACTGGTCGAGCTGGCCCCCGACTATGGCAACCAGCCCGAGCCCGTTCGCCAGACCCTGCTGACCCTGCTCGGCCTCTCCGATTTTGTCGCCGACTCCCTCTTCAAACAGCCAGAGTTGCTGACCGAACTGCTCGCCTCCGGAGATCTGGAAGGCTCCGAACGCTGGCCCGCCTACCAGCGCGATCTGACCGCCCTGCTCGCCGAGGTGAGTGATGAAGAGGCGCTCAAGCGCATCCTGCGCCAGTTCCGCCGCAGCCGCATGCTGGTGATCGCCTGGCGCGAACTGCTGGGCCACTCTGAAGTGGAAGAGAGCTTTATCCATCTCACCAAACTGGCGGATGCCCTGATCTGCTCCGCTCGCGACTGGCTCTACGCCAAACAGTGCAGCGAGCTGGGCACCCCGATGGATGGCAATGGCAACCCGCAGCCGCTGCTTATTCTCGGTATGGGCAAGCTCGGTGGTGGCGAGCTGAACTTCTCCTCGGATATCGACCTTATCTTCACCTTCCCCGAGAACGGCTACACGGTTGGCGGGCGGCGCGAGCTGGCCAACCAGCAGTTCTTTATCAAACTCGGCCAGCGCATCATCAACGCCCTCCACCAGCCCACCCAGGATGGTCAGGTGTTCCGGGTCGATATGCGCTTACGCCCCTTTGGCGATGCGGGGCCGCTCGCCATCTCCTTCGCCGCCATGGAAGATTACTACCAGCACCACGGCCGCAACTGGGAGCGCTACGCCATGGTCAAGGCGCGGGTACTGGGCCCCCAGTGCGAGCACGCGGTGGAGCTGGCCGAGATGCTGCGCCCCTTCGTGTTTCGCCGCTATATCGACTTTGGCGTTATCGACGGCCTGCGCCAGATGAAGGCGATGATCGCCGCCGAGGTGCGCCGCAAGGGGCTGGAGGGCAACATCAAGCTGGGGGCTGGCGGCATTCGCGAAGTGGAGTTTATCGCCCAGGCGCTGCAGCTTATTCGCGGCGGCCGTGAACCGGCACTGCGGGTGCGTCACCTGCCGGAGGCGCTGGCCGCCATCGCCCAATGTGGCGCCCTCGAATCTGCCCATTGCGACCGCTTGCTGACGGCCTATCGCTTCCTGCGCCGGGTCGAGAACATTCTGCAGGAGATTGCCGATCAACAGACCCAGACCCTG
Source organism: Aeromonas sp. 95A (assembly GCF_051919235.1). Lineage (NCBI taxonomy): Bacteria > Pseudomonadati > Pseudomonadota > Gammaproteobacteria > Aeromonadales > Aeromonadaceae > Aeromonas > Aeromonas sp. 95A. The sequence goes on along the minus strand of NZ_JBQBFC010000001.1, from coordinate 3,747,789 downwards.
CCCACCGAAGAGCGGGATCGCCAGCGGCTGATCGCCGCCCTCGGTTTTGACGACTGGGGCGCCTTTATGGCTCATCTCGATGAGGAGATGGCCGCCGTCCATCAGGAGTTCGCCGCCGTGGTGGGGGAAGAGAAAGAGGCACCCGCCCATCTGGAGCAGCTTTGGCTCGATCTCTGGCGCACCGAGCTCGATGCCGCCGAGCTGGAAAAATTGCTGACTGCTCAAGGGGTCGTCGAGCCCGCTCCGCTCTGCGCCGCCCTGCTGCGCTTCAAGGAGGAGTACAAGCGCCGTCAGGTGGGGCCGCAGGGGCGCATCGCGCTGGACTGGCTGATGCCGGAGCTGCTGCGGCTGGTGGTCGCCAGCGAGCAGCCCGCCCGCCTGTTCGAGCGGGTATGCGAGCTGCTGACCCGCATCTTCACCCGCAGCGCCTATCTGCAACTGCTGGCGGAAAACCCGGGCGCCCTGCGCCAGCTGGTACGGCTGTGCGATGCCAGCCATCTGGTGAGTGAACAGCTGGCCCGCTACCCGATTTTGCTGGACGAGCTGCTTGATCCCCAGCACCTCTACCACCCCACCCCGCTCGATCAGTACAAGCCCCAGCTGCGTCAGTTCCTGCTGCGCATCCCCGAAGAGGACGTGGAGCAGCAGATGGAGGCGCTGCGCCAGTTCAAACAGGTGCAGCTGCTGCGCATCGTGGCGGCCGATATCGCTGGCGCCCTGCCGCTGATGAAGGTGAGCGACCACCTCACCTGGCTGGCGGAGGCGATCACCGAAGAGGTGGTCAATCAAGCCTGGGCCCAGATGAGCGAGCGCTACGGGGTGCCGCCAGAGGTGGCAACCAGCGGCCAGCGCGGCTTTGCGGTGGTGGCCTATGGCAAGCTGGGCGGCATCGAGCTCGGCTACGGCTCGGATCTCGATCTGGTGTTTCTGCACGGCGGCGACCCCAACAGCTACACAGATGGCCGCAAACCCATCGACAGCCGCCAGTTCTACCTGCGCCTCGCCCAGCGGATCCTGCACCTGTTCAGCACCCGCACCCCGTCCGGCATCCTCTACGAGATCGATATGCGGCTGCGCCCCTCCGGCGACTCCGGCCTGCTGGTCTCGTCGCTGTCGGCCTACGAGCAGTACCAGCAAAACGAGGCGTGGACCTGGGAACATCAGGCGCTGGTGCGGGCCCGCCCCATCTATGGCGATGACGCCATCGTTGCCGAATTTGCCCGTATCCGCCGCGATGTGCTGGCCAAGGAGCGGGATCTGCCGACCCTGGCCCGCGAGGTGCGCGAGATGCGCCACAAGATGCGGGATCACCTGCTCAAGGCGGGGGCTGGCGAATTCGACCTCAAGCAGTCCCCCGGCGGCATGGTGGATATCGAGTTTATCGCCCAGTATCTGGTGCTGGCCCACGCCTGCGGCGAGCCCGATGCCCTCACCCGCTGGTCCGATAACGTGCGCATCTTCGATGAGTGCGTGATGGCGGGGGTGCTGACCCTGGAGCAGGCGGAGGGGCTGAAGCAGGCCTATCTGGAGATCCGCAACCTCGGCCATCGCCTCAACCTCTCGGAGATCTCCCGCAAGGTAAGCGACGATCAGCTGCAAAACGAACGCAGCCATGTGCTCGCCGTCTGGCACAAGCTGCTGGGGGAGTAATTCCCTCCAGCGGCAATGAAAAAGGGCCCGCCTGAATTGCTTCAGGCGGGCCCAGCTCTTATCGGTAAAACAGCATTCTTACGGCTGCTCAGCCGTGCTCCATCACCGTCTCCACCAGCATCTGGTTGAAACGCTGATAGGCCTCTTCCTCAAGAAGCCCCGGATAGCTCAACACCCGCAGCGCATGTCCTTGATAATCAGAATGATAGGGCGGGTGGAGATGGGCATAGTCGTTGAGACAAAAGCCCAGCCCCTGATAGAAGCGCAGACGGCGAATGGCAATCTCATCCTCTGGCGGATCGATCTCGAGAATGACGGTTTTGCCTGCCCGCTCGCAAAATTCGGCCAGCAGACGGCTGCCGTAGTTGCGGCCGCGCAGCGCAGGATTGATGGCCAGATGTTCGATATAGACCTGCTCGCCACACGCCCACCAGAAGATAAAACCGAGCAGCAGGCCGTCCTGATAAAAGATTTGGCAGTGATAGCGAGGATCCCGCATCTTCTGGGGCTGATGCTGTGACTGGCGCTGCTCGTAGCGGGGAAAACTCTCGCCATAGATCTGCCAGACCAGCGGCCACGCCGGATGGTTTACCTCTCTAATCACTTCACTCTCAATCATCAGAACTGCCTCTCATTTATTTTGCAGAACGTTCATCTATACATGAAAAGTTCTGCCACAGCATCATCTGATGAAATAAAAGCCAAAACGCCAGATTAGCGGACGCCATCCGGTTGCGAGACAAACTGCTGCTGGCTGCCATCGTGCAGCAGCGCCAACACGCTTTGAGCGGCCAGTTTTATCCCCGCCTGCTCGGTAGCCGGGCCGAAGTTGGCAATCAGTCGAGTGCCATCGGCAAACTCGCTCTGCTGCACCACTCCTTTTTTGTCGAGCCAGCGAAAACCGGTGAGGGGCTGGTTGTAGAGCCGCTCATGCAGTGGGCGGAAGAAGGCATCGAGCCCCTTGAGATAGGGAATGCGCGCGCTGGCGCTATCCAGACTGAGGTTGAGCAGCGGCGGCACGTTGTAGAGCTGCTGCAACAGTTCGGTGACCTGACTGCTCTCCCTGAATTTGAGGCTATCCATCGTCCAGTGGTGGGTGGTCACTATGCTGTCGTGAAAGACGCTCTGGAACAGCGGCAACCGCAGCGCCGGATCGAAGTAGAGCCCCTGATACTCAGGTTTTAGGTGGCTCTGGCGAAAGAAGAACGCGGGCTGATAGTCGGGATACCAGGCTCCCAGATAGTAGGGAGAGCGCTTGTTGCGGCGCATATCGGGATCCTGCCAGCCAAAGCCGCTGGTCTGGGGGCCGTGGGCAAAGGCTGCGGTGCGGTTGGCTACCGCCCCGCCCTCCTCGGAGCCCACCAGCACCCCCTGACTCTTGGCAATCCACGCCATCCCGGCCATCCGGTTTTGCGCATCCTGCGCCTGAGTGGTCGGCTTGGCCGGATCGAAGTCGTCAAACACCATGCCGGTCGCCGCCACATCGAGGAACCAGCTGTTGTAGTGGCTCGCCTGCTGCAATTTGGGCACTCGCTGCTCCATCACCGGGCGCACGCAGGCCTGATTGGTGTAGACGCCGCGATTTTGAAAGCCGCTCTTGCGCCGGCCGTTCTCCTGCATGATGCCGCAGCGCTGATAGATATCCTGCCCCATCTGGGCGGTGAGCCAGCTCTGCTGACGATTCCCCTCCGGCAGCGCAGTATCGTAGGAGTCGTAAGGGGCGATGAGATAGCCCGCCGCTTTGGCAAGTTCAACCCCCTTTGGCGCAGCAAAACCGGCGGTCCACTGGGGCAGACCCAGCCAGAGTCTGGGTAGTCCAGCCTGCTTGAGAGCGGCGATCATCTTGGCCGAGCTGCCATCACCCCAACTCTGCGGCTCGTTGAGCGCAGCCCCCAGTTGCGTGGCAGCCAGCGCACGCCGGGCAGCGAAATCGGCCGGTTGCTGACCCGGATGGCGCAGCGCCAGCGCCTGCTCAACTCCGGTCAGCACCCGGTTTTGCAGATAGCGGTTGCGCTCGAGATCGGGCGCTTGCAGCGCCGTTTTGCTCTCCCCCTTGAGCCAGTCGGCGGGGATCAGGCGGTGCAACGCGGGCCAGCTTTTCACATCCTGTGGCACCAGCAGTCGCTCGCCCCAGAGGTAGAGGTGAGAGGCGCCGATCAGCCGTTTGCCATCCGGCACCGCCGCCAGCTTGCTCTCGAGCGACACCAGCTCGCCCCGTACCTGCAACCAGTGACGATAGGCCTTGGCCGCCGCCAGCCAGTCGTGACCCGGCTGCAGCGATACTTCCACCTCATAGGGGTCGGCCAGATTGAGACGGTTAACGCTGTGGGTCGCAGTGAGGGCAATGCCATCTTGCTTCGGAGCAAAGGTGAGCCGGTTGTTGAAGGGATTGGCAAAGAGGATCGCCAGCTGCTGATCACCGTAATCCAGCCCAACCAGTGGCAGGGTAAGATTATCCGTGGTGTTGATCCCCTGATACTCCTGCGCCAGCGCCTTGCGCCACGCAGTGTGCGTAGCCGGAATGCGAAATCCCTCGTGGATCGGCAGCATCAGCGCCTGCGCCCCTGCCGGTACCCGCGGCCACACCAGCTCGCCAGCAGTTGCACGGCTGAGGGTGAGGATCAGACGGTTGCCCTCAAGGCGAGCCAAGGCCCGCACCTCGCCATCGGCGCGGATCAGCCAGCTGGCACGCTCCCCCTCCTGCAGCAAGGCGGTGACAGGCTGACGCGGGCCGGGAGAAGAGATGGCAAGGTGCTGGCCCGATGGCAGCACAGCCTCGGCCGCCAGGGTGGCGGGATCCAGCTCAATGCGCCACTGATCGTTGGCCAGGGTCAGCGCCTCGGCAGGCAAGGAGAACAGCGGCGCCAACAGCAGCAGCGGGCGGATCCGGCTCGCTAATTCGGGAAGAAGAGTCATGGTCGGTGATTCCTGATAACACACGGGAATCGCCATTTCAGCAGATCGGCCGCCTGCGATTGTCAGGCCAATGTCAGGATTGCGGTGACCTGACCATCACGACGACCATTACTCAACCGGCCCCGCCTGACTGTGGCTTAGCTGCAACACCAGCTGGCCACGCTGGCTGGTCTGCACCAGCGAAAGGGTACGCCAGCTGTCGGGCGTGGCGGCAGGCCAACCCACCTTGCCATCGAGAGGCAGACGGTTCCACCAAAGCAGGGAATATTGCGGGCGGGCCAGCACCGTCTGCTCAAGCCAGAGCGGCGTACAGGAAGCGGGATTGGCGGGGGGATTGGCCACCGCCAGCGGCGAGCGGGAGAGCCAGTCCAGATCCTGCACCGCAGGCAGCGGCAACGCCACCTGCCACTCCTTGCCCGCCACCGCCAGCCGCAGCTGATAGAGCCCGGCTGGTAAAGGCGTAGGTAGATCGGCCCCCACGACCCTGACCCCTTTATTCTCTTCCGCCTCCCACTGGGCGCCAGCCAACCGGTTGCGACCAGCGGGATCGACAAGTTCAGCGACGGTGATGGGCCCCTCCCCGGTCAGCTGCACCCGATAATCCCGCAGCAGCGGCGCATCGCGCTGGATCAGCTCAAGACGCAGCTCGCTCACCCCATCAGGCAAGGTCAGTGGGAAATCCTTGCCGCAGTGCTGGGCACTCAGCGCGGCCAGCATCCCCTGCCAGCTGCGGCGCTCGGCATCGCTGTTGAGGGCTGGCCATGCCTGCTGCAAAGATTGCCAGGCGTGCCGGTTATCCCCCTGCAACAGCGCCAACGTAGCCGGTTGCAGTGGATCGGCACGTTCAGTTGCCATAACGCAGCCAGCGCTTAGAGCCAACAGCAGCGCGGCCAGCGTTGCACGCTTCACGCTGTCACCTCCAGCCGGTAGCCGATGCCGCGCACCGTCTCGATGGCCAGCCCTGGCAGCTTCTGGCGCAGTTGCAGAATATGGGTATCGACGGTGCGGGTGGAGGGAAACGCCTGATAGCCCCATACCCGGTTGAGGATCTCCTCCCGGCTCAGCACCCGCCCCGCCATCCGCACCAGCAAGGTGAGCAGGGCAAACTCGGTGGGGGTAAAGCTCACCTCCGCATCCTGCCAGCTCGCCTGCATCCGGGCGGGATGAAGCTGCAAGCCGCCCACTGCCTGAGTGCCATCCCCCAGCTGACGCAACTGGGCCCGGATCCGCGCCAGCAGCTCGTCGTGGGAGAAGGGTTTGGTCAGGTAGTCGCGCGCCCCCGCATCGAGCCCGGCCACCCGATCGCTCACCTCCACCCTTGCGGTGAGCACGATCACCGGCAGCGCCTTGCGCGCCAGCCACTGGGGCAGCCAGTCGAGGGCATCCCCCTCCGGCATGGTGCGATCCAGCAGCACCAGATCCGCCGCCAGCCACTGCTGCTCCGCCGCTGTCAGGGTATCGCACCAGAGGCAGCGATACCCTTCGCGGGTCAGATAGCGTTGCAGGTTCTCCGCCAGCAGCGCCTCGTCTTCCACAAGCAGGATGGTCTTCATGATTTGGGGTCGCTCCAGAGTTGACAGGGCAGCGTCAGGGTAAAGGTAGTGGGCCAGCCGGATAGGGTGAGGCGTCCGCCAAGACGGCGCAGCAGATGGCGCACAATGGCAAGCCCCAGCCCCAAACCCTCGGCACGGGCACCACGGCGCAGCAGGGTGGCGAGCCGGTAATTTGGCAGCTCTCCGCCATCGCTGACCGCGAGGATCAAACGCCCCGCCTGCCAGCTGGCACAGATCCGAACCGGCGCGTGGCCATGCTGGCTGGCGTTGCGCAGCAGGTTGTCGAGGGCAAGGTCGAGCCAGTAGAAGGGGAGCGCCAGAGTCATCTCCCGCTCAAGGCAGAAGGTAGCGTCATGCCGCTCGCAAGCCAGGGTGAGCCACTCGGTGAGACTGACCGCCACCCGCTCATCTTCCAGAGTCTCAGCCGCCAGATAGTGACGACTGGCCTGCGCCAGCTGATGCAGGCGGGCGACACTGCCCAGCAGCTGACCCACGCTCTGCTGGGCGGAAGGGGGCAGCCGGTCGAAATCGTGGCGCAGCTCCTCGCTGATGCCGGAGAGTGCCATGATGGGAGTGCGCAGCTCGTGGGTCAGCATCTGCAATGCGACACGCCGCTCCCGCAGCAGGCGCCAGCGCTGCCAGCTGGCCCACCCCAGCAGCAGGATGAAACCAAGAGAGCTGGCCAGCGCCAGCCACTGCCAGTCAAGCGTGGGGCGAGTATTGAAACAGATCGCTCCGACTCGCTCTTCACAAGTACCAGCTGTGCGGCTATCCAGCGTTACACCAAGCCGATCGGCCAGCGGTTGCCACTGCCCGGCGCTATAGCGGCGCCACTGCCCATCGCCAAACAGCCAGAGTTGGCCGGATTGCAGCAGCCAACGCTCACCCCGCAGCAGGGCATCGAGGTTGTCATCGCCGAGCTCGCCAAGCAGCCCCAACCGATCGCGCCGCTCCCGCACATGGAGCAGAGCGTCGAGCCCGGCCGCCGGATGACCAGCCTCCCAGCGAGCCGAGCTGGAGCCGCCAAGCGGATAGACGGGGTGAGCGGCAAACCAGCGGGTCGAGGGCACAGCCCCTTGGCCGCAAAGCGCTCGCAGCAGTGGCAGCCACTCGGCGGGCAAGTCATTCTCTGTCCCGCACTCCTGCTGATAGCGATAGATGGCCTGCAACTGACGCAACGGGTAGCGCAGCCAAGCGGGATGAAGAGAGTCGGGAGCGATCAGGCGACGGTCGAGCCGCTGCACCTCGTCAAGAGGCAGCGCCTGTTCGGGAGCCTGCCTGGCCAGCTCGCCCGCCAGACGCTCCGCCAGCGGCCCGGCCAGCACGGGATACGCCATGCTGTAGCAGATCAGGGAGCAGAGCAGCAGGATCAGGCGCATGGGTTCAACTCGAGATGACTCCGGATGAAGACACAGCAGAGCACTGCGCCATAAAAAATGTCAGCGCCATTTTTCAATGGCGCTGACATCCGGTCAACCGCTAACGGCATTGGCGCGGCTCCCGCCAGCCCATATGAACCGTCACTATTTGAACAGTCCCTTGAGCAACTGGTCGGCCACCCCTTTGACGGCCTCATTGTCGGCCTTGTCCCCCAGCAGCTTCTTGAGGCCGCGTTCGGCCTCCTTACGTGCCTTATCCTCCAGCAGCTTGTTGTTGCTGAGCAGCGCCTTCACGTCGAGTTGATAGCTGGGAGCCTGCCAGTGGCCGCCGATCCGCACCGGAATGGTGATCTCCTTCAGCTCGTCCACATCCTTACCCCCTTGCCCCTTGCTGCTCTCGACGATGGAGGTAAGGAACAGGAAGTTGAGGCTCTCCGGCACCAGCGCCGTCTGCCCCTCCCCCTTGACCCGCAAGGCGGGGGCAAAGAGCTGGATGTCGTTGCTGCGGGCGATGCCGTCGGCAATCTGGAAGCTGGCGGTGAGGGCGCTGAAGTCGGTCTTGCGCGCCTCCTTCACCTGCTCGGCCCCCTTGCCGCTGAGGGAAGCCCGCGCCTCGCGGATCATCTCCGGCAGGTTGATGCCGTGCAGGGCACCGTCGCTCAGTTTCAAGGTAACCTTGCCCTGCATCCCGTTGCGCAGTGCAAGCGCGGAGAGACCACGGCCCTGCACCTGCACATCGAGATCGCCCTTGCCCTCCAGCAGATCACTCTGAGCCAGAGCCTGCAACAAGGGACGAATGTTCACTCCGGCCACCTGCTTGTGCACCTTGTAGGTGGCGGGCTGCTGGCGCGTGTCGAGTACCCCGTTCGCGTTTACCTGACCACCTGCCACGGTCGCGCTGAACTGTTTGAGCGTCAGCAGCCCTTTGGCCAGAGCCACCTGCAGATCGACAGCACCGAGATCCAACCCTTTCAGACGCAGGCTGCCGAGTTGCAGCCGACCATCCAGATCCACCCCTTTGAGAGCGCCCAGATCCGGTTCGACCGCGGAGAGGGCTTCGCTCTTGCCGGTTACCGCTTTATTGCCACTTGCAGCTGTGCTGGCAACACCGGCCCTCGGTTTGTCCTCTTTCACCTGCGCAGGTGTGGTCGGTACCGATTTGGCGAGCCATTTGTCGAGATCCAGCTTCTCCCCCTTGAGATCGAAGCTGATTGTGGGAACAGCGCCAAGCTGCACGGTTCCATCGCCACTCAACAGTGCCTCATCGGCACTCATCACCAGCTTGCTCAGGGTAATCAACTGCTTGTCGAGCTCGGCACGGGCAAACCCGGCCAGTTTCAGCTTCATCTGCGGGCGCGGCAGCGCATCTCCTTCCAGCGCTGCCGTCAGCAGTACATCGGAGAGCTCGGCCAGCTTCATCTCCTTGTCGAGCCGTCCCTTGAGCGTTCCTTCCAGCGAGCCAGCCAGTAAAGCTTGCTGCCCCTCTACCTTGGCGCCTTTCAGCGCCAACGTGAGGTTGCTCCACTCACCCAGGGCCAATCGGTCCCCCTTGATGGAGAAACTATCGAGTCGCAGGGACGGGTCACTCAGGCTGCCACTGAGGCTCAGATCTTTCAGTTCACTGGCCATCACCTCCTGCGCCAGCTTGATCTGGGTCTGCCCTTTAACATCGAAAGCGAGCTTGTCGGCACTCCCCTTGGCGGCCAGCGTCACGGGTACCCACTGACCGGTGGCCAGCTGCCCCATATCGAGATCGAGGCGATCCAGTCGCAGCGAGGTGCCGCTGCGATCATCCTGTATCCGCGCACTGGCCTGGGAGAGCGCGACACCCTGCAAGCTGATCTGCCAAGGCTTGCTATCAGCGGTTGGCGCAGGGGTTGCGGGGACGACCGGTTCGCTTGCATCAGCAGCGGCATCCTTGAACAGTCCGCTCAGATTGGAGCTGCCATCCACCTTGGTCTGGATAAAGAGATGGGCGCCACTCAGGGTCACCTTGCCGATCTCCAGGCGATGGGAGAGCAGCGGCAACAGGGCAACCGAGGCCTCCCCCTGTTCGAAACGAACCAGATCTGGCTCGGCAAAATCGGCCGGATTACGCAAGGCGACCTTTTCCAGCGAGAGGCCGAGACTCGGCCAGAAACGCCAGTCAATCTCCCCCGCCATCACCAGTTCGCGCCCCGTGCTCTTGCGCACCTGTTCAGCCAGTTGGGGCTTGAATTGATTGGGGTCGATGAGGCTTATCAGCGTCACTATGGCCAGCAAGGCCGCCACGGCGATGCCGAGCAAGATGAGAACTATCTTCTTCACGATATGCTCCTTGAATCCGGATCCACTGCAGACTATACCACTCACCGTCTGACGAATGGCGTCTGCGGGACAAAAGCGGACAAGGATGAGACAGGGATGGTCGCTGCCAATCCCCATCGTCATCAGCAGGGATCAAGCTTGCAAAGAGGATTGCTGCAGCCGCGCCATCGCGGTGCGCGTCGATTCGAAAGCAAAGCGGGACATGGGGATATCGCTGATCTTCTGCCACTGGCAGGCGGCCACATCGCCAGCTGGCTGGATGACCGGTTTTTCACTCAGCTTGATGGCAAAGAAGGTGTCACAGGTGTGATAGGTGATGCCATCGTAGGGATAGATATTGGGGAAGGAACCGAGATAGGTACAAGGATGAGCGCTGACATCGAGCCCCAGCTCCTCCTGCAACTCGCGCACCAGCGCCCCCTCCAGCGACTCGCCGGGATCGACAAATCCCCCCGGCAGATCCAGCAACCCCTTGCCAGGATTACGGGCACGCACCGCAACCAGCACCTCGTCCTGCCAGCAAAGCGCCACCATCACAGCCGTCGCCACATTCTGGAAAAAATGAAAACCGCAGCCACAGCGAAACTCTTTAGGGCTGACGCTCTGCAGGGTTTGACCGCCGCATTTTGGACAAAACATGGGCTATCTCCGACGAAATAAAGCACCATTTTACGCCGTTGGGGTCAATTTCTATGAGTAAAACAGACAGGGAGGATAAGGTGTTCAGGTAAAAGAGGGGGTAAAGAAGGTCAATTATCAGCCAAAACACTGAATTTCAGCCAATAAAAAACCCCGCTCGATGAGCGGGGTTCCTTGTATTGGGTGCCTGGCAGTGTCCTACTCTCGCATGGCGAATGCCACACTACCATCGGCGCTACCGCGTTTCACTTCTGAGTTCGGCATGGGATCAGGTGGTTCCACGGCGCTATGGCCGCCAGGCAAATTCTTAATCTAGAAAGCTGACGTGAGTAGTGATGTTGCGCTTGGCTTGTCACTATCACTTAATTTGAGTAGTTCGTTCATTCGCTACAAGCCTTAGAACACTTCTTGGGTGTTGTATGGTTAAGCCTCACGGGTAATTAGTATGGGTTAGCTCAACACGTCACCGCGCTTACACACCCCACCTATCAACGTTGTGGTCTCCAACGGCCCTTTAGGACCCTCAAGGGGTCAGGGATGACTCATCTCAGGGCTCGCTTCCCGCTTAGATGCTTTCAGCGGTTATCGATTCCGAACTTAGCTACCGGGCAGTGCCACTGGCGTGACAACCCGAACACCAGAGGTTCGTTCACTCCGGTCCTCTCGTACTAGGAGCAACTCCCTTCAATCATCCAACGCCCACGGCAGATAGGGACCGAACTGTCTCACGACGTTCTGAACCCAGCTCGCGTACCACTTTAAATGGCGAACAGCCATACCCTTGGGACCGACTTCAGCCCCAGGATGTGATGAGCCGACATCGAGGTGCCAAACACCGCCGTCGATATGAACTCTTGGGCGGTATCAGCCTGTTATCCCCGGAGTACCTTTTATCCGTTGAGCGATGGCCCTTCCATTCAGAACCACCGGATCACTATGACCTACTTTCGTACCTGCTCGACCTGTCCGTCTCGCAGTTAAGCTGGCTTATGCCATTGCACTAACCTCCTGATGTCCGACCAGGATTAGCCAACCTTCGTGCTCCTCCGTTACTCTTTGGGAGGAGACCGCCCCAGTCAAACTACCCACCAGGCACTGTCCGCGAGCCCGATTCAGGGCCCTGCGTTAGAACATCAAACATACAAGGGTGGTATTTCAAGGACGGCTCCAGCGCAACTGGCGTCACGCCTTCAAAGCCTCCCACCTATCCTACACATGTAGGTTCAATGTTCAGTGCCAAGCTGTAGTAAAGGTTCACGGGGTCTTTCCGTCTAGCCGCGGGTACACCGCATCTTCACGGCGAATTCGATTTCACTGAGTCTCGGGTGGAGACAGCATGGCCATGGTTACACCATTCGTGCAGGTCGGAACTTACCCGACAAGGAATTTCGCTACCTTAGGACCGTTATAGTTACGGCCGCCGTTTACCGGGGCTTCGATCAAGAGCTTCGCTTGCGCTAACCCCATCAATTAACCTTCCGGCACCGGGCAGGTGTCACACCCTATACGTCCACTTTCGTGTTTGCAGAGTGCTGTGTTTTTGATAAACAGTCCCAGCCATCTGGTCACTGCGACTCCCAACTGCTCCATCCGCAAGGGACTTCACTGTCAGGAGCGAACCTTCTCCCGAAGTTACGGTTCTATTTTGCCTAGTTCCTTCACCCGAGTTCTCTCAAGCGCCTTGGTATTCTCTACCCGACCACCTGTGTCGGTTTGGGGTACGATGACTTGTAATCTGAAGCTTAGAGGCTTTTCCTGGAAGCAGGGCATCAATGGCTTCCACACCGTAGTGTGTTCGTCTCGTGTCTCAGTGTTGTGTCTCCGGATTTGCCTAGAAACACCACCTACGCACTTTCACCAGGACAACCGTCGCCTGGCCCACCTAGCCTTCTCCGTCCCCCCATCGCAATTACAAGTCGTGCAGGAATATTAACCTGCTTCCCATCGACTACGCCTTTCGGCCTCGCCTTAGGGGTCGACTCACCCTGCCCCGATTAACGTTGGACAGGAACCCTTGGTCTTCCGGCGAGGAGGCTTTTCACCCCCTTTATCGTTACTTACGTCAGCATTCGCACTTCTGATATCTCCAGCATACCTCTCGATACACCTTCGCAGACTTACAGAACGCTCCCCTACCACTCACACATAAGTGTGAATCCGCGGCTTCGGTGCCTGGTTTGAGCCCCGTTACATCTTCCGCGCAGGCCGACTCGACTAGTGAGCTATTACGCTTTCTTTAAATGATGGCTGCTTCTAAGCCAACATCCTAGCTGTCTGAGCCTTCCCACATCGTTTCCCACTTAACCAGAACTTTGGGACCTTAGCCGGCGGTCTGGGTTGTTTCC
>NZ_JBQBFC010000001.1:3417500-3730000 GCF_051919235.1 Aeromonas sp. 95A | reverse complement strand
GCGCAGCAGGAAATCCGGCTGACCGCAGGAGCGGCGCTCGCGCTTTTGCATCTCGGCGGAGCAGGTGACCGCATCCGTCCCCTCTTTATTGACGCAAATATAGATCTCCCGCAGGAAGCGGCCACCATCGGCGCAAGCCACCGTGATGTTGTCGGGGGCCAGCCACTCGTTGGCGCTCGCCAGATCGGCCTTGAGCTGGAAGCTGGTTTTGCGCAGCGGCTCTTCCGGGGATTGATAGGCCGCCGGGATCTTCACCTTCTGACGCAGGTCGCTTGCCAGCTGATGGAAGGCCTGCTGGCTCAGGCCGGAGCAGGTGCCATGTTTCTCCCACTCATGGCGATAGAGGAAACGGCTGGGGTAGAGGTCGGCAAACTCGCTCTCCATATCGGGATCGAGCCGTTCGCGGGTGCAACTGCTGGGATAACCGCGATCGTACTGAGGCCAAAGACCATGCAGCACAAACCCCAGCTTGCGGGAACACTGGTCCCGATCCGCCGGTTTGACGGCACAATGCTCGGGCGACCAGGAGAGCGCCATGGCGTAATAGTCAAACTCCCCGGCCTCCCCTTTGGCCTGCACGGCCGAGGAGAGCAACAAACCACCCGCCAACAGGGCAATCATCTTCTTCATCTTTATATGTCCACCTTACGCGACTCGGGATGACAGCCATGCTCCCATATTCTGGCGGCGGGAAACAGCCATGCTGAGACGCCGCGCGACAAGGGTCAGACCAGTCAGGGCTTTCACCGAGGGGCAACGAGGGGTAAGCTGACCGACCGGTAGGCTCCTCGTCCACCACCCGATAATCCCTCTTGGCAACCACAGGATGTAACATGATCCGCAAGAATCCCTCCGGCCATCTGCCTGTCATCGACGAATCCGCCTATATCGACAAGACCGCCATCATCTGCGGCAAAGTGATCATCAAAGAGAATGTCTTTGTCGGCCCCTATGCGGTGATCCGCGCCGACGAAGTGGATGCCAACGGCGATATGGAACCCATCGTCATCGGCGCCAACTCCAATATTCAGGATGGCGTGGTGATCCACTCCAAATCCGGTGCCGCCGTCACCATCGGCGAGTACACCTCCATCGCCCACCGCTCCATCGTCCACGGGCCATGCGAAGTGGGGAACCGGGTCTTTATCGGCTTCAACAGCGTGCTGTTCAACTGCCATATCGGTGACGGTGCCGTGGTGCGTCACAACTCGGTGATCGATGGCTGCGATCTGCCGCCGGAGTTCTACGTCCCCTCCACCACCCGCATCAACCAGCAGAGCGATCTGACCCATATCCCGCGGGTTTCGGTAGATGCCGCCGAGTTCTCCGAGGACGTGGCCCACACCAATATCGATCTGGTCAAAGGGTACAAGGCGCTCTCCAACGAGTTCTGATCCTTTTCTTTAATTACCAGAGAACAAAACGGGCGCCGAGGCGCCCGTTTTTCATCTGACTCTATATGAAGGCTAGATGGCCCTGACGCAGGTGGCTGCATGAGCCTCATCCGCCAGATCCCACAGCGGGTCGCCGGTGCTCAGGTCGAGCAGCGGCAACTCACCATCGTCATTGGCAGTTGCATCGCTGCTCCAGTAGCGGTTGTAGAGCGGCCACCCCTGCTGCTGGAGCAACTGATCCGTCGCGCCATCCTTGTTGTAGGCGGCAAACAGCACCTCCAGCTCGGCCCGGGTCGGCAGACGCCAGTCATCGTGGCCGCGCGCCACCAACTGTTGGCAGTAATCCCGCGCCCGCGCTTGACCCATGGTCACATACTCCAGCGGGAAGGGATTGTAGTCACCATCGCTGTCACTGCTCACACCGTCATAGGAGATGGACAGACGCTCCGCCTCGTCCCTGGTCAGCTGGCAGACAAAGGCCAGCTTGCCCGCCACCAGCTCGGGTTGACGACAGCCTCGGGCAAAATCAGGCTGGGCATCGACCACCTGCACCGTCACGGTCAACGTGTGACGAGCCGTGGTCGCCACCAGTCGTGCCGTACCGACCGCCACACCGCGCACCTCGCCCTGCGGACTCACGGTAGCGAACTCCGGCTGTTCGCTGCGCCAATCAACAGGCGCATCGAGCGGACCGAGAGAGCCATCGCTCAGTTGCCACTGCAGTTGCAGAGGAAGCGTCCGCCCCACTTCCAGCTGAGGCTGGGCAGGCAGCACGGCCAAGCCGGTGATCACGGCTCCCACCGGAGCCGGGTCATCCACCTCACTCACCCCCAGCTCGGCAACAGTGGCCGGGGTGCGGCGCGGCTCGGCCGAGGCACTGCGCAAAAACTCGCCGATGGCATCGAGCTCGTCATTGCTGAGGCCAAGGGCATGCAGGTGATCGGAGGCTTTGGGGAAGAAGGGATCATATTGATCCGCACCGGTCGGGAAGCCGACCCCGCCGCTCCACTTGGTCACGCCAAAGTTGTACATAGCCACCACCCCCTGCACCGAGCCGCCGATACGTTGGGCCAGGATCGGGAAGATGCCGTTGTGCATATAGGGGCCGGTAAAGGCGACGTCCCGCAAGCTGGGGGTCTTGAAGCGACCGATATCTGCCTTGTTGCGGGTCTGCAGGAAGCGCCCGCGATCTTCCAGCTTGCCACGACCGTAATAGGTGAGCCCCACACTCTCGAACCCGTGCTGACTCAGCAGCGGGCCGGAGTGGCAGTTCATGCAGCGGCCATCGGTGCGGTAGAGGTGCATCCCCCACAGCGCCTTGTCACTGAGCGCCTGACTATCCCCTTTGACGAAGCGCTCAAAATCGCTGTCGCGGCTGATGATGGTGCGCTCGAAAGTGGCGATCGCCTTGGCGATCCGCTCCAGCGTGATCCCCTGATCGCCAAAGGCGGTGGCAAAGGCTGCCTGATAGTCGGGGCTGGCCTGCAAACGAGCCAGCAGCTCGTCATGGCTCAGCGCCATTTCGATGGGGTTCTGGATCGGGTGAAGCGACTGCTCCTCCAGCGTGGCGACCCGCCCGTCCCAGAACTGGGTCGAGCTGAAGGCACTGTTGAGGATGGAAGGAGCGTTGCGATTGCCCTTCTGGCCCAGATGACCGACCGAGACGCTCAGGCCGTCGCTCCACCCCTTTTGCGGATCGTGGCAACTGGCACAGCTGATGTCCCGCCCCTTGGAGAGCAGCTTGTCGAAAAAGAGCTGCTGACCCAGCACCACCTTGGCCCGGCTATAGGGGTTGTCGGCCGGGAAGGGAACCGCTGGCAGCGGCCCCAGCTCCTGCCATTCCACCCCTTCATCCACCCTGGCGGCAGGCCATTGGGCTGACGCGCCGCTGTACTGGGCGCGCAGAACCGCCATGTCCGGCTTGCTGCTGTCGCGCACCACGGAGGGTCGCACCGGATAGGGTGCCAGCGCATACCAGAGCAAACTGCCCTCTCCCTCATCCAGCCAGGTTCGGGTCGCCAGTTGATAGAGACGGGGTTGACCCGCACCATCCTGCAGCCAGATCTGGGCGGGCAGGCCAACAGCAAAGGTATTGGGATAGCGCCATGCCGACTTGTCACTGCTCAGCAGCCGTTCGAACTCGGTGAGGGTCGGCAGGCGCCAGTCGCTGCGGCCACAAGCGGTCAGCCCCGCAGCCAGTTGAGGCTGGCTGGCAACCTTCAACGCACTGGTGTCACTGCCATACAACCAGTACTGGCTACCCTTGACCCCACTGACCGTGCGCACATCGTGCAGGCACTGCCAGGGGCCACGCACCACCAGCAGCCCCTGTTCATCGAGACGCAGCAGATCTGCCGTCTCCGGCTCGTCCGGCTGGCTGGGGTTGGCGGGATAGAGCTGGGTACGGGCGGACTGGATCTGGGTACTGTTGCTGCGCTGATACCAGCTGCGCGCCTGCTTGTCATCGCGCAAGGCCAGCAGCATCTGCCAGCTGTCGGCATAGTCGAGCACGGCACCCGGCTGACGCTGGGCCAGCAGGAAGGCTGCATAATCCTGAAGAGCCGCCTGTTGTTGCAGGCGGATCTCCTCTGCTCTGCCCCACTCGGCCTGACTGAGGGAGCCATCTCCGCTCTGATCCGCCAGCAGGAAGAGCGCCGTATCCTCCTCGTTCAACCCCAGCCGCGGCACGCTGTTGCGGCGCGCCAGCGTGATCCCGGCAGAGAGATCCGCCACCCGCACCGATACCGCGCGCAGCAGATAGCCCTCGTCGCTACCGAGCAGCTCCAGTGGCTGATCCAGTTGCAGACCTGCTGGCAAGGTGATGCGGGCAAGCTGGCCCGGCTCGATGGCCTGCTGCACGCGGATCCCGGTGGCGACCTGTCTCACCTCGAGCTGTGCCCCCGCCCCCAGCCGATCGGCCACATTGACCTCAATGGTCAGAGGAACCCGGGTATGAGTTTCCGGCGGCACTGTTGGCGGCGTGATGGGCGGTTCGGTCGGCTTGACGACCGGTGGGGTCACCTCGGGTGAGGGGGCCACAGACGTATTGCTGTGATTGTCATTGCATGCGGTCAGAGCCAGCAGGCTGAGCAGTAAAAGGCTGGTTTTCATTCGGTATGGTTGGGAGGTCAGACAAGTGCGCGATTATCCAACCAAATACCAATCATTATCAATTGCATTCAATTAATGTGCTTTTTGACAACAACTTCTTATCAGCAACGCCTTACCACCCGATGAGAGAGGGCAGCCTCTTTGGCTGCCCTCTCTTGCTTCAAACCCGCTTGTCGAAAGCCCGACAATCTTCAGGAGCACTTCTTCAGGCTGATATGCCAGTTGGCACCGGATTGCACCTGATGCTTGGCAGCGAAGCTGTCCATGTTCAGCGCCACCGACACCTGCAGCAGACTGTTGAGGTAGACCAGCGGCTGACCTTCCGGCACATCACCGAAGCTGCTGACGTAAGGGGCCTTGCCGTCATATTTGACCACATCCCCTTCACGGATCTTGATGCAGGCGTTATCCCCCTTGTTGATCCCCGCCTTGGTCAGCAAGGCATCGTCGATATTGGTCCAGACGTTGCCGTACTGCACATCGAGGATCGGGATGGTGCCCTTGAGGGTGCCATCTTTCTCTGCTACCGCAGGCTGATAGGGGATCTTCACTACCTCGGCGGGCAGCAGCGGGCCCACCTGCTCGTAGCTGATGGCGCCGGAGGCTAGCCGTGCGCCGGTATAGGCATACACATCGCGGCCGTGGAAGGTGTAGGACTTCTCGGAACCCTTGAGGCGGTTGAGTTTCTCGTCGATCTGGCGCACCGCCTCGATGCCGAAGTGCTCGGCCACCAGGGTCAGGGTGCCGTTGTCCGGAGTCACGATGTAGTGACCGCTCTTGGTCTTGAGCACCACAGACTTGCGCTCGGTGCCGACACCGGGATCCACCACGCTGACAAACACTGTGCCCCTGGGCCAATACTGCAGGGTCTGGTAGAGGCGGTAGGAGGCTTCCCAGATGTTGTAAGCCGGGATCTCGTGGGTCAGGTCATAGAGCGGCAGGGTGCGATCCACCCCGAAGGCGACCCCCTTCATGGCCGACACGGCGCCATCTTTGAGGCCGAAATCGGTCTGGATCACCAGCGCTTCGTTGGCGGCGGCGATGCCGCTTGCCAGCATGAGGGCGAGCGCGATGGCGCGGGGTGTGGTGCGAATATCCATATCTGAACTCCTGAATCATCTGAGGATAACGAAACGGCGATAGCCATTTAGACATCCAGACTGCCACCAATGGATTTTTTTGCAAGGGGTTTGCAACAAAGTGAGGGACGACTCGCAGAAATTGTGCTCGCAAAACGTCGGCGGCGGGGGTATCAAAGGCAGAATGGGAAAACGTTTACAATACAGGAGCTCAGCACCATGACACAACCCGTACCGGAGATGATGACCCTGCTGCTGGAGATTGGTGAACAGAGCAGTCAGCTCTGGCTGAGCCAGCCAGATGCGGCCCCGTCACACTACCCGCTGGCCTTTGGCACCCACGCCATCCAGCCCGGACCGTTTCGCAATGCGCCACCCACCCCGCTCGAACTGGAGCGGGCCATCATGGTGGTGGAAGATGAGCTGATGCGCATCGCCCCACAGATCCCGCCCGGCTTGCAGCTGACCCTGCGCAGCCAGCCATCGCTGGCCGAAGCGCTGGGGGACAATGAACTCAGCCGGGATCTGGTGGAGCAAGCCTTTGGCCAGCTGGCCGCGATGGCGGAAGGGGATCCCCTCACCGCCAGCTTGCTGCCACGCGACGAGCACTTTGCCGCCGTGCTGCTGATCGTCAGGGAGTGGCTGCACCATCTGGCCAGCGAGAGCGTGCTGATCGTGGAGTAGTGTCATGGCTGATGCCCCTTGCACTGCCGACTCGCGGTAAAACAGAAGCGCGGCGACGAGGTCCTGCGCCACCGCCATGCGCAGCATGCAAAACCGGGAGCTATGCGCCCTTGCTCATCATCGCCTTCTGCCGCGCCCCCAGCTTCTGTTACCATCGCGGCCACGATCACTCATTGCATCGCGGCCGCTGGCCACGATAACCCCGACTGGTGCCCCTATGTCCACAGCCTCCTTTGCCGAACTGGCCCTCTCCCCCCGTCTGCAGCAGACCCTGACCGAGCTCGGCTATGCCGCCCCCACCCCCATTCAGGCTCGTGCCATCCCCGTCATTCTGGCAGGGCGGGATCTGATGGCGGGGGCCCAGACCGGCACCGGCAAAACCGCCGCCTTTGTGCTGCCGCTGCTGGAGCAGTTGCTGGCGCAGCCGCAAGCAGAATCCCCGCGCCCAATCCGTGCGCTGGTGCTGGTGCCGACCCGCGAGCTGGCGGTGCAGGTCGCCGAGAGCGTCGCGCGCTACGGCCAGGGCACCGGTCTCACCAGCACGCTGGTCTACGGCGGGGTGAGTATCGCGGCGCAGGTAGAGGCGCTTCAAGCCGGGGTGGATATCCTGATCGCCACCCCGGGCCGCCTGCTCGACCATTTGCGTCAGGGGGCATTGAGCCTGGATAGCCTGCGCCATCTGGTGTTTGACGAGGCGGATCGCATGCTCGACATGGGCTTTATGGACGAGATCAAGGCGCTGCTCAAACAGCTCCCGGGGGATCGCCAGACCCTGCTCTTCTCCGCCACCTGCGACGACAACCTGTTTGCCCTCTGCAAGGTGCTGCTGCGCGACCCGGAGCTGATTGAAGTGGCGCCGCGCAACACCACGGCGGCCGAGGTGGAGCAGCGGGTTTATACGGTGGACAGCGATCGCAAGCTGGCGCTGGTCGAACACATGCTGAAAGTGAAAGGGTGGGCACCGGCGCTGATCTTCAGCCGCACCCGCCAAGGGGCGGACAAGCTAGCCCAGCAGCTTGGCAAGGCTGACATCAATGCCCTCGCCTTCCACGGCGATCTGTCGCAAAGCGCGCGGGAAAAAGTGCTGCTGGAGTTTCGCGCCGGTACCCTGCAGGCGCTGGTCGCCACCGACGTGGCAGCCCGCGGCATCGATATCACGGATCTCAACTATGTGATTAACCTCGAATTCCCGTTTGTGGCGGAGGATTACGTCCACCGTATCGGGCGCACCGGCCGTGCCGGCAACAAGGGGCTCGCCATCACCCTGTTCAGCCCGGAAGATGCGCCGCTGCTGGAGAAGGTGGAAGCGGTGCTCGACACCCGCCTGCCCCAGCAGTGGTTCCCGGGCTTTGAGCCGGATCTCACCCGCTTCGAGCCCGAGCCGCGCCGCAACAGCAAGGCGGCCCAGAAGCAGCGCGCCAGAAAGCAGGCGCTCGCTGGCAACAAGGGTGGCAAGGGCAAGCGTTAAGCCGCTCCTGCGCCGCCAACAAAAAACGCCCGCATGGGCGTTTTTTGTTATCTGACAGGGGCCAGCTCTTGGCAAGTCACCCCCTAGCGGGTCGCCAGCACCAGTGGCAGGGATCGCAAGATCTGCCGCTCCGCCAGGGTCGAGAGGATAAACATCACCATATAGCCGAGCCCCTGCGCCACGATAATCGCCACCACGTTGGCGGTGAACTCGGCCACCAGATAGTAGGCGGCAACCAGCGCCACTATGCCCGCCAGCCGGATCAGCAAACTCTGGGTAAAGTGACCGTGAGCCTTGATATAGGCGAGCTGATAGCCGTTAAGCATCATAAAGATGAAGAAGATAGAGAAGTGGAACAGTACAGGCACCGCCCCCACGTAGTCGGCGGGGAAGAACAGCAACACCAGCGGCTTGCCCGCCAGCAGCATCAAGCCAAAGAAGGCCAGACTGACGATGGCGGAGAGGCGGAAGATCCAGCGGCGGATCAACCTTATCTGGCGGTGATCGCCATTGCGCAGATTGACCGCCAGCTCAGGCAGCACAAAGCGGTAGATGGGGAAGACAAACAGGGTGGTCATATAGGTAAAGATGGGGCGCACCACCACCTGAAAATCCCCCAGCTCGTCGATGCTGAAGTGGCGGATGGTGAGCAGCACAGTGATGTAAATCATCAGGATGCTGGCCCCCGCCTCCAGCGAGGCGGTAAAGCTCTTCTTCACATAGCTCACCATCTCGGGGCCGAGCGCCACCTTGGCGAGCGGCTTGGTGGCGATGGCCCGGCGCCGCGAAACATACATATAACCGGCGATGGCGAGCGACGAGAAGGTCAGCCCGTAGAAGAGCGAAGGGAGCGCATCCATCCCCAGTCCGAAATAGCAGGCCATAAACAGCAGACCGTTGGCCAGCGGCTCCAGCCAGGTGACCCGGTTGGAGAGCGCATACATCCGGTACATGGCCACCAGATTGGTGAAGTAGACCTTGAGCCCCAGCCCGAAGATGACCCCCACCAGTTGCAGATACTCCACCCGGATATGGAGCCCGTGCTTGATATAGGGGATCACCGCCCCCCAGGTGAGCAACACGATGCCGATGAGGAAGTAGCGGAAGATATTGATGATGTCCCGATCGCTTTTGGTCTGGGAGTAGCTCACCACCATGGAGGAGCGAAAACCTGTCATCAGGATAAAGGAGAGGGAGATCAAATCCACCACGCTGTTGAACAGCGCCAGCTCCCCCTTGGCGACCCACTGCGCCAACCACACCTTGAAGGCGAAGCCGATAACGATGCTGACCAGCGAGGCCCACATCCCGGTGATAAAGGCCTGCTTGAGGCGCGCGAGAGAGGCGTATTGCATAACGAAAATGGATAACTTTCAGGGAAAAGAGAGAGGGCCATCTTATGAAAGCCTCCCTCCCTTGAACAGCGTTAATGCCACGCACTCACAGCCACCAAAAAAACCGCAAACGCAAAACCCCCGCTTATTTCCTGAAAGCGGGCGTTTTGTGGTGTGCCGTTATGGCTGCTGATTGCAGCAATGGCACGGCTTGCTACCAGTCTGTCGCGCAACCCTTATGACTGCGGCGCCGCCTTGATCAGCTCCTCGTAGTGATCAATCAGCTCGGGGCCGTGCAGCGGCGAGTCGTGACCGCCAATCACCGTCTTGATCGGCAGCTTCATCGCCTTGAGTCGCTCGATGGTCTGCGGATAGGCCTTCACATTGGCAAAGCTCAGGTTGCCCAGCTTCTCCTTGAGGATGCAGTTGCCATAGAGCACCTGCTCGTCGGGGAAGTAGACAAAGATGCCGTCCGGCGTGTGGGCCGGGCCCGCGTAGAAGGCGCGCACCTTGCCCTCTTGCAGGGTGAAGTCGCCATCGTGCACCACGTTTGGCAGCACCAGCGGCAGATCCGGGTACTCCGGCAGCCCCTTGCGGGTAAAGGCGACAATCTCGGCCCAGTCGCTCTTCATCAGATCCCGGGTCTGGCGAGTCGCCACCACCTTGGCCCCGATGGACTTCCAGTAGGCGTTACCGCCCGCACGGTCGGTGTGGTAGTTGGTGTTGATCACTTCCAGCACCGGCTTGCTGCTGACTCTTTTTATCAGCTTGTGCAGCTCGCGGGCGGTATCCGGCGTCCAGGTCGCCCCCACCACAGTCACCCCCTTGGCCCCGAAATAGACCATGGAGTTCTCTTTGACGTAGTAGTTGTCTTCAACAACATAGACAGGGCCGCTCACCTGCTTGAGGGAGATCCCCGCCGCCCGCACGCTGCCACCCCAGAAACTCGCCATCAGCACCACGGCCCCGGCCAATGTGCACTTCATCCAACCTTTCATCATCTTGCTCCCTCGAACCAACCGCCCCCTCGCCACCCCTGTGGCAAGCCGGGCCTTTTAAGCAGTGGGCAGAAGATACGGGGGATTTGTGAGGGGAAAATGAGGTTGTGTGAAGTCTGAGTGAAGTCAGGGGGAATGCAGAAAAATCAGGGGGGAATCGGCGGCCTCTCGGCCACGATCTATTCGCGAACGTCCGAATACGCTTCGCTATTCAGTTTCTACGGCTCTACGAAATGAGCATATGGCGCACAACATACGAAATGTACATGAGCCGAAATGCTGGGAATCCC
Source organism: Aeromonas sp. 95A (assembly GCF_051919235.1). Classification (NCBI taxonomy): domain Bacteria; kingdom Pseudomonadati; phylum Pseudomonadota; class Gammaproteobacteria; order Aeromonadales; family Aeromonadaceae; genus Aeromonas; species Aeromonas sp. 95A. Next base: position 3,719,642 of record NZ_JBQBFC010000001.1, on the reverse strand, counting down.
TGAATATCCCAAGTTACAATGAGCAGGGAAATCACCTTAAACAGCTTCAATTGGAGGTATGGATGGGAAGGCAAGCTGGGCACCATTATATTCCGGCTAGCTATTTAGCTGGATTTACCATGGACAATAATAAAAGTGCACAATTTTGTGTAGTTCCCGTCGATGGGAAAAAAACTTATAAAACTAGCCCTACCAATGTTTGTAAATCAAGAGATTATTACTCTCTTCCTGGATTGGCAGACAGCTTATCAATTGAAAAATTCTATGCCACAGATATTGAACCAAAAATAAAACTTACTTTAGATTTTATGGAAAATAATAAAGCTATACCATCTAAAGAAGATTTGACTGGCCTATTTTTATTAGGTGCCACTTTGTGGTTAAGAAACCCAAAGAGAAGAAACTTACTAACTGAAAATTTACTTTATATAGAGAACTTCATTGATGATGGCTTAAGTGATGGAATCAAAGTAACTAACAGACATAAACTCATGGCAACAAAAGGTAATATCATATCAGCGGAGCTAACATCGTTAAAAATAGCTATTAACTCCTTTAGTAATAAACACTTTCAACTCTTCATATCTGAACCTTCACAAAAGTTCATTACATCTGATAACCCATGTTATATCAGCCATCGAGATATGATGAAAGGAATATATTTAGGTCTCGATACACCTGAAAATGAAATCTGTTTTCCTATTAATAAAAATATGGCAGTGATAGCGAGAAATGAACCTTGTAAACAGTCAACATTTAAAGCAGATGAAAAATTTGTTTCGCTATTAAACACAAAAATAGCGGGAACTGCTCAGAGGTATTTCTTCACAGCAGAAGACTCTGTACTTTTGTTAGATAAAGACATGAAAACATATGAACATTTATTTAAGTCATCAGAAAGCTGGCATCAAAAATAACACTTTCCACACATCCATCTAACTATGGAAATTAATTCCAATCACTTGCTTACATTTACTTACTGGGTTGAGGATGGAAAATAAAAAAACCACCCACATAGTGATGGGTGGTTATATTTTCATTATCCCCAGACGAACACGGGCTATTTAGCCCTAACCACCAATCACCCCAACGGCGGCGTGCGTGGCGGCACCATACGCTTGCTGCCGGTGGATTCAAAGGCCGAAGCGAAGCGCAGCAGGTTGTTGTCGTCATAGGCGCGACCGGCGAAGGTCAGGCCTACCGGCATACCGATATCGGCCATCACGCCCATCGGGACGGTGACGGTCGGCACGCCGAGGTGGCGAATGGCGAGGTTGCCGTTGGCTACCCAGATGCCGTTGCTCCAGGCGATATCGGCGGAGGCCGGATTCACATCCGCATCAGCCGGCGCGACGTCAGCGACGGTGGGGAACAGCACGGCGTCGAGCTTGAGCCCGTCCATCCAGTCTTCCAGATCCAGCTTGCGAGTCTTCTCCAGACCGCGCAGGCCATCCGGCACTGTGGCGATCTCGTCCCAGGATTTCAGGCCGCGCTTGGCCATATTGACGTACTCATCCATGCCCGCCGCCAGATCGCCCTCGCGGTTCGGCAGGGTGCCCGGATCGTGGGGGAAGATCTTCGGCCCATCGACATCAGCCAGCTTGTTCAACTTGGGATCGCCGTTGGCGCGCAGGAAGTCGTCGAACGCCCAGCCGGAGAGCTCCCACAGCTCGTCGTTGAGAAACTCCGGACTCACGATGCCGCGATTGAACACGGTCGGCGCGCCGGGTCGGTCACCTTCGCAGTTGGATACCAGCGGGAAGTCCACTTCGATGACCTCCGCACCAGCGGCTTCCAGCGCCTTGCGTGCATCTTCCCAGAGGGCGATCACGGTCTCTCGGGTATGGATGCGCTGACCGGTCGGGCCGCCGATACCGGGGTTTTCGCTGGTGCCGGCCAGTTCATCCTTGTTGATAAACATACGCGGCACGCCGAGGCGCTTGCCCTTGAGGGCATCGGCCTTGGCTGCCAGCTCCAGATAGGAAGCAGGACGCACTTCGGATGCCTTGGGCAGCTGCACCCAGGGCTGCATGCGCCACAGATCGCCACGGGTATCGGCATCGTCGGCGACCACTACGTCGAGCACTTCCAGCAGATCGGCCATGGTGCGGGCGTAGGGTACGACCACATCCATGGTCGGGGTCAGCGGCCAGTTGCCGCGCACCGAGATGACGCCACGGGACGGGGTGTAGGCGCACAGGCCGTTGTTGGAGGCGGGGCCACGGCCGCTCGACCAGGTCTCTTCGGCCAGACCGAAGGCGGAGAAGCTGGCGGCGGTGGCAGTACCGGCACCGTTGGAGGAGCCGGAGGCAAAGGGCGCGGTCAGGTAGTCGGCGTTGTAGGGGCTCTCGGCACGGCCATAGACGCCGCGCTGCATGCCGCCATTGGCCATTGGCGGCATATTGGTTTTGCCAAGGCAGATGGCACCGGCGGCGCGCAGCCGCTCAACGGTAAAGGCATCGCGCTGGGCCACCAGATCCTTGAAGGCCGGGCTGCCGGAGGCGGCGGTCAGCCCCTTGACCAGATAGCTGTCTTTGGCGGTGTAGGGGATGCCGTCGAGCGGCCCCAGGGTCTCGCCACGGGCACGGCGGGCATCGGAAGCCTCGGCCTCTTTCAGCGCATCGGGATTGACGACCACCACGGCGTTGAGTTTGGTGGCAGTCTCGGGGCCGTTGTAGGCCTCGATACGGGCCAGATAGGCCTTGACCAGTTCGACCGCTGTGGTGCGGCCTGATTCGAGCGCGGCACGCAGCTCGGCAATGGAAACTTCGGTCACTTCGATCATTTAGGATCTCCTGTAAAAGGGTGACTGTTTGTCATGATGATCGCCGCATCTGCGCCTGCGACCATCACACCATCAAGGGATAAAACCCCACGGCGTGGGGTTTTTAATACTCACCGGAACCGGTTCTTATTTGCCGGAAGGAATTTGCTGAGTAATGCAGTGAATATTGCCACCGCCCAGCAGGATCTCGCGAGCCGGCACGCCGATCACGGTGTGCTCCGGGAAGATCTCTTCCAGAATGCGCTGGGCTTCGCCATCGGTGGCGGCATCCAGCAGCGGATAGACGATGCGATCGTTGGTGATCAGGAAGTTCACATAGGAACCGGCCAGACGGCCCTCTGCCTCGCGCGGCACACCGCTGCCGCTCTCGACACCGGCAGACTCCTCTTCAGTGCAGAACAGCGGGCCCGGCTGGGGCAGCTTCCACACTTTCAGCTTGCGACCCTTGGCATCGACCGCCGCTTCCAGCACCTTGAGGGCAGCCACGGAGCGGGCGTACTGGGGATCGTTCTGGTCGTCAGTCCAGTGCAGGGCCACTTCACCCGGACGCACGAAGCAGCACATGTTGTCGATGTGGCCGTCGGTTTCGTCCATATAGACGCCTTCGTCCAGCCAGATAAAGCTGGTGACGCCCAGATAGTCGCGCAGGTGAGCTTCGATCTGCGCTTTGGTCAGGTGCGGGTTGCGGTTTTCGTTGAGCAGGCACTCGGCGGTGGTCAGGCAGGTGCCTTCGCCATCGACGTGGATGGAGCCCCCTTCCAGAATCAGCGGCGCGTCGTAGCGAGCCATGCCGTGCTGGGCCAGCATCTGGGCAGCGACCTCTTCATCCTGATTCCACGGGTAGTAGAGGCCGCCCTTGTGACCGCCCCAGGCGTTGAAGCCCCAATCCACCCCACGGCACTCGCCGGCAGCGTTGGTGACGATGGTGGGGCCGGTATCGCGGGCCCAGCAGTCATCGCTATCCATTTCGACCAAGGTGACGTGAGCGGGCATGATGGCGCGAGCCTGCTCCATAAACTGGGCCGGTACCCCCATAAAGACCGGGGTGGCGCCACCGATGGCATCGGCCACCTTGGCGAAGGTCTCTTGCGCGAAGCGACCGGCTACGCGCCAGTTGTCCGGGCGAAACGGCCAGATCATCCAGACGGCCTGCTGGTGCGCCCACTCGGCAGGCATGGTGAAGCCGTCGGCGGCCGGCGTGGAGTTAATGGTCTTGATGCTCATCGCAAGGCTCCTTGCATGGATTGAGGCCCCCGTTTACGCCCGATGCGGTGCGGGAACCCGGAAAAATAAGAGTGGGTCGCAGATTAAGACGTTGCGCCCCCATCCATCAAATGAATAGGATGGATTGTCCCATAAACACGGCGAATAATCCCCCCATGAAACTGCACCAGCTCGACCTCAATCTGCTGCTCGCGTTTGACGCCCTGATGACGCAGGGCAGCGTCACCCGCGCCGCCGAAGCGCTCTTTATCAGCCAGCCCGCCATGAGCCACTCCCTTAACCGGCTGCGTACCTTTCTCGGTGACCCGCTGCTGGTGCGCACTCCGCAGGGGATGCTGCCGACCCCGCGCGCCCAGCGGCTGCACCTCGGGGTGCAGCAGGCGCTGCGGCTGCTGGAGCAGCAGCTCACCGAGGAAGAAGAGTTCGAGCCGAGCCAGTCGAAGCGGCGCTTCGTGCTCTGCACCACAGATTACGTGGAGTGTGTGCTGATCCCGCCGCTGATCCAGCGCCTCAGACGGCTGGCGCTGGGGGTCACCATCGAGATCCGCATCCTGCGCGACACCCTGCCCGAAGCCGAGCTGGCAAGCGGCGAGATCGATCTGGTGCTGGGCTTTGACGAGTACATGCAGGTGCCGGGGTATCTTGGCAAAGAGACCTGGCTCACCGAGCCGCTGGCCGGGCTGGTGCGCGCCGATCTGCCCATTGCCAAATCGGCCCCCGCCGGGGCCGAGGATGACCCCTCCCTGTGGCAGGAGCGCATCACCCTGCAGCAGCTCATCGCCATGCCCCATGTGTTCCACTCGCCCCTTGGCACCTCGGAGGCGAGCCTCGACCGCTATCTGAAGAGTCAGGGCTTTAGCCGCACCATCTCGGTCAACAGCCAGAGTTATATGTCCGCCGCCGCCATCGTCAGCCAGAGCGATCACCTGCTGGTGCTGCCCAGCATGGTAGCCGAGCTGCTCGCCACCCACTGGCCGCTGAAAAGCCTGCCGCTGCCCGACGACGTGCCGGATTATCATCTCAACTGCGTCTGGCACCCCGTGCACGCCCAGCAACCGGCGCTGGTGTGGCTGAAAGATTTGATGAAGGAACTGGTGGGGCCGAGGTAACCCTCCCGCAAACAACAGTGGCTCCCAAGGGAGCCACTGTTGTTGCTGCGGTATCGCGTTACGCCCGCAAGGCCCGCATCAGCTGGGCGACTACGTCGTCGAGCAGGGGGCGATCGGGGCGACACTGGGCGAAAGTGACCAGCCCTTGCAGGTTGATCAGCAGCAGGGCGGTGAGGGTGTGGATATTGCTATCCGGGGCCAGTTCACCCTTGGCCTGCGCCTGTGTCAGCAACTCGGCCAGATCCTGCTCCAGCTCGCCATAGATCCCCTTGACCCGCTGGGTCAGTTCCTCATCCTGCTCGCTCAGCTCCATCATGGTGCGGGTCACCAGACAGGAGCCGCAGAGCGCCTCCCCCACAATCCGGTCGAGATAGGCAGCAAGGCCCGCCAGCGGGCTCCGGTTGTCGAGCAATGAGCGGCGCAGGGTGCGTTTACCCTCGACATAATGATCCACCGCCGCCAGCAGCAGGCCGCGCTTGTTGCCAAAGGCGCCGTAGATGCTGCCCGGATGGAGGCCGGTGGCGGCCACCAGCTCCTGCATGGTGGTCTTGGCATATCCCTTGGCGCGAAACGCTTCCATGGCATTTCGCAGTACCTCGTCCCGATCAAACTCGGCTATGCGCATGGTTCCTCCCGTGGGAAATGGTTCACCGGCAAGGGGCAACAGGGCCCGCCGATAAAGAGTGGCTGGAAAGGGCGGCAAGTTTACCCCAGCCGCCCGCTCGGGCCAACCTTCTTGAACGCGCATTCAAAAAAAGCTTGCGCCCGACGCAAAAAACGTCTTGAATGCACGTTCAAGAATAACCCGTTCAGGACAACCTATCATGAATACCCTGTTTCAGCCGTATCGACTCAATGACACTCTGACCCTGGCCAACCGTTTCATGATGGCCCCGCTCACCCGCTGCATGGCAGGCCCAGGTCTGGTGCCGACCGAGCAGATGGCAGCCTATTACGGCCGCCGCGCCGACATCGGCCTGATTGTTTCCGAGGCCGTCATCATCCGCCCCGACGGGCAGGGCTACCCCAATACACCGGGCCTCTTCACCCAGGCGCAGATCGATGGCTGGAAGAAAGTGACCAGCGCCGTACACGCCAAAGGCGGCAAGATCTTCGCCCAGCTGTGGCACGTCGGCCGCCTCTCCCACCCCTTCTTCCATCAGGCTGAAGTGCTGGCTCCCTCTGCCGTGGCGCACGAGGGCACTGTGCCCCGCATGCGCGAGCTGACCTATCAGGTGCCGCGCGCCCTGACCGAGGCGGAAATCGCCCAGCTGGTACAGGATTACGCCCAGGCCGCAGCCAACGCCATCGAGGCGGGCTTTGACGGGGTGGAGATCCACGGTGCCAACGGCTACCTGATCGACCAGTTCCTGCACCACTCCACCAACCTGCGCACCGACAACTACGGTGGCAGCCCGGAAAAGATGAGCCGCTTCGCGCTGGAAGTGGTCGATGCCATCAGCGCCCGCATCGGCGGTGATCGGGTTGGTATTCGCCTCTCCCCGGGTGCCTATGTCCATCTGGCGGGCAGCCCGGAAGATCGCGCCGTGTTCGACTATCTGCTGTGCAAGCTGAACGATCGCCCGCTGGCCTATATCCACCTCGGCATCTTCGATGACAACCTCACCTTCGATTATCTGGGTGGCCGCGCCTCCGACTATCTGCGTGCCCACTACAAGGGCAATCTGGTCGGGGTGGGCAACTACGACGCCGAGCGCGCCGCAGCGGCCATCGAGGCTAACCGCTTCGATCTGGTGGCTATCGGTCGTCCACTTATCGCCAACCCGGACTACCTCACCAAGGTGAAGAAGGGAGAAGCGCTGGTGCCCTACGCCGACACCATGCTGGCTGAGCTGGTATAACCACGAAGCCATCGCCAGACCACAGGCAATAAAAAACGAGGGGAGCAGTTGCTCCCCTCGTGCTATCTGGCTGATGCGCTGATCAGTTGGTGCGGACTTAATTGGTACGAAATAGCGCCTCGATGGAGAGCCCCTGGCTCAGCAGGATCTCCCGCAGACGGCGCAGCCCCTCGACCTGGATCTGGCGTACCCGCTCGCGGGTCAGGCCAATCTCGGCCCCCACATCCTCGAGGGTAGCGGGCTCGTAGCCCAGCAGACCGAAACGACGGGCCAACACTTCCCGCTGCTTGGGGTTGAGCTCCTCAAGCCAGTGGACAATGCTGCTGCGCATATCATCTTCCTGTGACTCCAGCTCCGGCCCCATGCCGCGCTCGTCGGAGAGGACATCCAGCAGCGCCTTGTCGCGATCGCCACCTATGGGGGTGTCCACCGAGGTGATCTTCTCGTTGAGCTTGAGCATGCGGTTCACATCATCCACCGAACGATCCAGCGCGAAGGCGATATCCTCGGCGGTCGGTTCATGATCGAGACGGTGAGAGAGTTCGCGCGCGGTGCGCAGGTAAACGTTTAACTCTTTGACCACATGAATGGGCAGACGGATGGTGCGGGTCTGGTTCATGATGGCCCGCTCTATGGTCTGACGGATCCACCAGGTGGCATAGGTAGAGAAACGGAAGCCGCGCTCGGGGTCGAACTTCTCGACCGCACGGATAAGACCGAGGTTGCCCTCTTCGATAAGATCCAGCAGCACCAACCCGCGGTTGTTGTAACGACGGGCGATTTTCACCACCAGCCGCAGGTTGGATTCGATCATGCGCTTGCGGGCGGCCTTGTCACCTCGCAAGGCACGACGGGCGTAGTAGACTTCCTCTTCGGCAGTGAGCAGCGGGGAGAAACCTATCTCCCCCAGATAGAGTTGCGTGGCATCCATCACCTTGTTCAGCTCAGGTGCCAGCAATTCATCGGAGATAGTCTCGTCCGCCTCGGCGGCTACCTCCTGCAACTCTTCTACCTCGTGAGATTCGGGTTCAGCGTCAAACTCTAACTCTGCATCCTGCATTACCAGTTGTTCTTGGCTCATGGTGTGTCTCCCTGACGTTACCAGAGTAAGACGGTCTCTCTGGGGTTAACGCTTTGGCAAATAGCTCATCGGATTGATCGACTTGCCTCTGTACCGGATCTCGAAATGCAATCGCACATCCGGCGCGTCCGTGCTACCCATGTTGGCAATGACCGAGCCCCCCTTGACGCTGTCCCCTTCCTTCACCCGCAACTCGTCGTTGTGTGCGTAAGCGGAGAGATAGTCATCATCATGCTTGAGGATAATCAGCTTGCCGTACCCCCTTAAAGCACTGCCAGCGTATACCACTTTACCGCTGCTGGCGGCGTAGACGGGTTGCCCCTTCTGGCCGGCTATGTCGATCCCCTTGTTACCCTGTTCTGCAACAGAGAACCCCTCGACAATCCGGCCTTTTGCGGGCCAGTGCCAAGCAAGTCTCGACTGGGAGTTGTTTATTTTTTGTTCTTTGGACTGAGCGTATTCCTTCGGTGCTGCCTGAGCAACGGATTTCTGAGAGATGAACGGCGTGGTCTGACCAGATCCACTCGGCTCGGCCAACGGACGCGGACCGCTGCTCGGACGGCTCACGGCCACCGGCGTCACGGTTGCCGGACGAGTCGCAGCTACCATCTGGGTCGAACCGCCGCCTGCGGTCTGGACATTGAGCACCTGACCCGGTTGCAGCGCATAGGGGGCGCTCAGGTTGTTGCTCTGGGCCAGCGCCTGCGGCGTCATGCCGAACTGGCGGCCAATGCTGCTCAGGGTATCGCCGCGGCGCACCTCATAGGTACCGGCACTGCGGCTGCTGCCAACACTGGCGCTGGAACCATCGAGTCGCAGTCGCTGCCCCGGATAGATGTTGTAGGGCGGGCTGATGTTGTTGAGGCTGGCCAGCGACGGCACATCGTTGCCGGAGTTGAAGGCGATGGAGTAGAGGGTATCGCCCCGTTTCACCACATAGCTGCCGCCCTGAATGGGGGCGCTGACCTGGGCACCGCTTTGGCGAGCCGGAATGGTCGAGACAAACTGCCCCTCATCAACACCATCTACCGGAGCTGCATTTTTACTGGAGGAGCAGGCAAGCAGCAGCCATGACAACACCACGACACTGCTTCCTTGCCAAATACGCGAACGCATAATGGATCCTTAACGACTAAACCAGAAATAGGCCACCACGGCCAGACCAATACAGAGCCAACCGAGCACATCTACGTAGTGCATCAGTTTGCGTTCCATCTTCTCGCCACCCCAGCGCATCAGGCCCGCAACCAGGAAAAAGCGCATGCCACGACCGATGAGGGAGGTGATGATGAAGGGCAGCAGAGCCATTTGCAACAACCCTGCCGTCACGGTAAACACCTTGTAGGGGATAGGGGTGAAGCTGGCAATGAAAATGACCCAGATCCCCCACTGCTCAAACCAGTTGCGAGCAATCTCGATCTTGTCCTGATAGCCCACAGACTCCACCAGTGGCAGTACGACCGGATCCCACAGGGCATAGCCAAGGGCATAGCCAAACAGGGCGCCCAGCACAGAGAAGACGGTAGCCAGCGTGGCGTAGTGCCACGCCTTGTGGGGCTTGGCGAGCGCCATCGGTGCCAGCATCACGTCCACCGGGATCGGCCAGAACACCGACTCGATGAAAGCGGTGATGGAGAGATACCAGGGGGCATGCTTGTGGCGAGCCCACTGCATCACCAGTACGTACAAACGGGAAAACAACTTCACTCAACATCTCCGTCAATCAGGGGAACAAAACGTACCGGCTCCAGAATACGGCTGGTCAGCTGGGATCCGGATCGTTCGATCAGCTGCAGGGTCTGCTGGCTGTCACCCACGGGCAACACCAGTCGACCCCCTTCGGCCAGCTGATCGGTGAGCGCCGTCGGGATCTCGCTCGCCGCGGCCGTCACCAGAATGGCGTCATAAGGCCCCTTGTTGGGCCACCCCAGCCAGCCGTTGCCGTGCTTGGCCGAGACATTGTGCAAATCGAGCTGACGCAGCCGGCGTCTTGCCTGGAACTGCAGCGACTTGATCCGCTCCACGGTATAAACATGCTCCACCAGATGGGCGAGGATCGCCGTCTGGTAGCCCGAGCCAGTGCCAATCTCCAGCACATGGGCCGGATTGTTTTGCATCAGCAACTCGGTCATTCGCGCCACCATATAGGGCTGCGAAATGGTCTGGCCGTGGCCAATGGGCAGGGCGGTGTTGTCCCACGCCTTGTGCGCCATGGCCTCGTCCACGAACAGCTGGCGCGGCACTTTCGCGATGGTCGCCAGCACGCGAAAATCGCGAATATCCTGCGCAATGAGCTGATTTAACAGGCGCTGTACTATCACACCACCCTCATCCCTGCAGATCTAACCAGGCCCCCAGACCGGCGAGACTGTCATAGGCAGTCATATCGATGGTCAGGGGGGTAATCGAGACATAGCCCTGCTCGATGGCGGCAAAATCGGTGCCTTCACCGGCATCCTGCTGGCTACCGGGGGGGCCGATCCAGTAGATGGGCTGACCACGGGGATCCTCGGTGCAGATCACCGACTCCGCCCGGTGGCGATTGCCAAGGCGGGTGGTCTTGATCCCCTTGATCTGCTCGAGGGGCAAGTCCGGCACGTTGACGTTGAGGATCTGATCGGCAGGCAGGGGGTGTTTCATCAGCCCCTTCACCAGCAGGGCCGCATAGTGGGCCGCCGTGGCGAAGTGGGTCTTGCCCACCAGCGAGATGGCGATGGAGGGGTAGCCGAGATGGCGCCCCTCGGTGGCCGCGGCGACCGTGCCCGAGTAGATGACATCATCCCCCAAGTTGGCACCGTGGTTGATGCCGGCCACCACCATGTCGGGTTCAGGACGCACCAGCTCGTTGACCGCCAGATGCACGCAGTCGGTCGGCGTCCCCTTCACCGCATAGCTCTCGCACCCATTAAAGCCGTTTTCTGCGATGCGGGTAACCCGCAGCGGTACTTCCAGCGTCAGGGAGTGACTCGCGCCGCTGCGGTTGCGATCCGGCGCCACCACAATGACCTCGCCGCAGGCGCGCAGCGCCTCGCTGAGGGCACGAATGCCCTCTGCATGCACACCATCATCATTACTGACCAGAATTCGCATCGGTCTGATTCCTGAAACCGTGATCGGCCTCTTCGGCCTGCATTAACTCGCGCACCACGCTGGTGGCAAACGCGCCCGCCGGCAGGAAGAAGGAGAGGGTCAGCGCCTCGCCGTCCAGCTGCCAGCTCATCTGCTCCGGCTTGAGCAGCAGGGGGCGCCTGTCCTGATCCAGCCCGGCTTTCTCCAGCCCGTCACACCAATCGCTGTAAGGGGCCAGCACTCCCTGTTCGAACTCGGCAGCGGCGCCCTGACTGGCCAAGCGGCCACGGCCCCACTGGGGGGCGGTGAGCTGCACGTCGCCGGAGGCAAGACGCGCTTCCAGCTCGGGGGTCACGCTCTCTTCGCTGAAGATGGAGTGGGTGCCCTTGAGCATCACGCAATCACCGGCCAGCAGCTGATGAGCCAGCCCCTGCTCGATACGGGCGCTGACAATGGCGTTGAACAGCATGCTGCGGGCGGCAGAGAGGTAGAGGGAGCGCTTGTTGCGATCCTTGATCCGCTTGCCGGCAAACATCGCCTTGGCCGCTTCCAGGTTGTTGCCATCGCGGCCAAAACGCTGCTCACCATAGTAATTGGGCACGCCCTGAGTGGCGATGGCCTGCAGGCGCGCTTCCAGCCCGTCGGCCTGTTCCAGACCGGTGAGACGCAGGGTGAAGTGGTTGCCCTTGAGGTAGCCAACCCGCAATTTGCGGTTATGACGCCTGGCTTGCAGGATCTGGATGCTGTCGCTCTCGATGACCGACAAGTCCGGCTCGGCCTTGCCTGGCAGGTGAATGCCAAACCACTGCTCTGTCACCGCGTGGCGATCCTTCAGGCCCGCCCAGGTCACCGCATTGCGGTTGACCCCGGCCGCATCGGCCAGCAGACCCGCCACCCAGGCGGTGTTCTCGCCGGTTTTGCGCACCCGGACGAAAATATGCTCCCCTTCCCCGCAGGGCTCGAAGCCGAGATCTTCATTGACCACGAAATCGGCGGCCTCGGCCTTGAGGATACCGCGGGCAGTGGGCACCCCGTGCAGATAGGCAAGTTGTTCCAGCATTATTGTTTCACCAGTAGGACGACGGCTTCGGTGGCGATCCCTTCCTTGCGCCCCGTAAACCCAAGCTGTTCGGTGGTGGTCGCCTTGACGTTCACCCGGTTCAAATCACATTGCAGATCGGCGGCCAGCACGGCGCACATGGCGTCGATATGGGGGGCCATTTTGGGGGCCTGGGCGATGATGGTCACATCCAGGTTGCCGATGGCATACCCCGCCTTCTGTACCCGGGCAAAGACATCACGCAGCAGAATGCGACTGTCGATCCCCTTGAACTCGGCAGCGGTATCGGGGAAGTGGCGACCGATGTCACCGGCACCGATAGCCCCCAGCAGGGCATCGCTTACCGCGTGCAGCACCACATCGCCGTCAGAGTGGGCAACCAGCCCCTGCTCGTAGGGAACCGGCACGCCACCCAGCATGCAGGGGCCAACACCACCAAATTTATGGACATCAAAACCATGACCAATGCGCATCATCAGCGGCAACCTCCCAACATGCTGAAACCAACCCCATCAATTTTGTGTACGTCCACACCATGTCCAATCCGGATCATGCTAACTCCTTGTTCGGGCCTGTTTGTTCGAGACACTCTGCTCTGAACGGTCTGTTCTGACTGAGGGGCTTATGCCTGCTGGCTTAAAAACAGCCCCGCCAGCGACAAGTCTTCCGGCCGGGTCACTTTGATATTGTCGGCGCGCCCCTCCACCATCCGCACCGTGAATCCGGCCCGCTCCATGGCGGAGGCCTCGTCGGTGATGGTGGCGCCCAGCAGTAGCCCCTCTTCCAGCGCCCGCTTCAGGGCTCGGGTCGGGAACATCTGCGGCGTCAGGGCATGCCAGAGCTGCTCGCGCTCGACGGTAGCGATGATATTGCCCTCCCCATCGGAGCGCTTCATGGTATCGCGCACCCGACTGCCGAGAATGGCACCGCCGCAGTTCATGGCCGCGGCAATCAGCGCATCGAGATCGCCGTGAGTCAGGCAGGGGCGGGCCGCATCGTGCACCAGCACCCACTCCCCTTGCGCCACATGGAGACCATTGAGGACGGAAAAGGCGCGCTCGGCGCCTCCCTCTACCCGCACAATGCGCGGGTCGGCCGCCACGGGCAGGGCCTCGAACCAGCGATCATGGGGCGCCAGCGCCACGATCACCTGGGCGATGGCCGGGTGGGAGAGCAGCCGCTCCAGGGTATGTTCGAGAATGGTTTTACCCGCCAGTTGCAGGTACTGCTTGGGGCAATCGGCCCCCATCCGGCTGCCGATACCGGCGGCAGGGACGATCGCCGTCAGGCCGGATACCCGGCTGGCATCAGTCATCGTAGGGCTCATCGTCCGGAGCTGTCTCTTTGTCTTTCTCTTTGGGGATGATCCGGTAGAAGGTCTCCCCCTGCTTGATGTAACCCAGATCGTTGCGCGACAACTCCTCGATGGCCTCGAGGCCAGAGGTGAGATCATCTATCTCGCGGTAAATGAGGTCGTTACGATCCTTGAGAGTCTGGTTGTCCCGCTGTTGCTGCGAGATGGCCTCCGACAGGTTCTGATAATCGGATAGCCCGTTCTTCCCCAGCCAGAGGTCATATTGCAGTCCCCCCAGCAGGAGGATCAGGATCAGGGTGAATAGCCGCATGCACTAGGTCTCCTTCAGGCGGCCTAGTGTCCCATATTCGGTGCCAAGACAAAAGAAAGCGAGCACCCGGGAGCCACCGGCCGAACATAAAAAAGTGCCCAAGAGTGAATCAGATAGCACAAAGCCCCGCCAAACCGGTGCAAGGATGGCCAACCAGGGCACTCCTTGTCCGGGGGCGGGGCTCTCAATCAGAAAGCGGTAAGGGGGATCAGTTCACCGCGACTGGTTCTCCCGCTCTCTCGACCGGGGTGTTGTACTCCTCCTCGGCATCGCGGAAACGCTCCAGCATCGATTTTGAGGGCGCTTCGCCCATCAGGCTGCCCACCACAATGGCCAGCAGTGCGAACAGGAAGCCCGGAATGATCTCATACAGCCCCAGCCAGCCGAACTGCTTCCAGACGATGACAGTGATGGCACCGACCAGCATGCCCGCCAGCGCGCCGTTGCGGGTCATCCGCGGCCACAGCACCGAGAGCAGCACCACGGGGCCAAAGGCGGCACCGAAACCGGCCCAGGCGTAGCTCACCAGCCCCAGCACCCGGTTTTCCGGATTCATGGCGACGGCGATGGCAATCACCGCGATCAGCAGCACCATCAGGCGACCCACCCACACCAGCTCACGCTGGGAGGCGTTCTTGCGCAGGAAGGGCTTGTAGAGATCCTCGGTGATGGCGCTGGAGCAGACCAGTAATTGACAACTTAGAGTGCTCATCACCGCCGCCAGAATGGCGGAGAGCAGCACACCGGCGATCCAGGGGTTGAACAGGATCTTGGAGAGCTCGATAAAGACCCGCTCCGGGTTGCCGGTCACTCCAGCCGCCACTTCCGGGAAACGGGCGAAGTAGGCCAGACCGAAGAAGCCGATGGCCACCGCACCAGCGAGGCAGAACACCATCCAGGTCATGCTGATGCGACGGGCATTGGCCATGGAGTGGTGGGAATCCGCCGCCATGAAGCGGGCCAGAATGTGGGGCTGACCGAAGTAACCAAGGCCCCAGGCCATCAACGAGACAATGGCGATCACATCCAGATTCTTGAACATGTCGAGGTTGGTGGCGCTCTTGGCGGCCACCTCGATCATGGCGCTGTCTATCCCGCCCACGGCGATGATGACGAAGACCGGGGTCAGGATCAGGGCGAAGATCATCAGGGTCGCCTGCACCGTATCGGTCCAGCTCACCGCGAGGAAGCCGCCAAAGAAGGTGTAGGTGATGGTGGCGGCGGCACCGACCCAGAGGGCGGTGTTGTAATCCATGCCGAAGGTGCTCTCGAACAGACGGGCACCGGCCACCACGCCGGAGGCGCAATAGATGGTGAAGAAGAGCAGGATCACCAGCGCCGAGAGAATGCGCAGCACCTTGCTGTGATCTTCAAAGCGATAGGTGAAATAGTCCGGCAGGGTCAGGGCGTTGCGGTTCTTCTCGGTATGTACCCGCAGGCGACCCGCTACCCAGCGCCAGTTGAGGTAGGCGCCGATCACCAGACCGATGGCAATCCAGCTCTCGGAGATGCCGCTGACGAAGACGGCGCCGGGCAGCCCCATCAGCAGCCAGCCGCTCATGTCGGAGGCGCCGGCAGAGAGAGCGGTAACCCAGCTCCCCATCCGGCGGCCGCCCAGAATGTAGTCATCAAAGTTGCGGGTGGCGCGATAGGCGACGAAGCCGATCAACACCATTCCGAGGATATACACCAGGAAGGTGATTAACATGGGTGTGCTAGCTGTCATGCAAAACTCCGTTTTGTGTCATTCTCTGCCCGCTCTGGTGACGGGCTCATCCCTAAAAAACCGGCCTAGCTTAATCAGCCGTTCGCGCCAGCTCAACCACTTTTAACAAACACAAAACACAATAAAAACCTTTGCGCATCAAATCATCTGCCGCATCAAGAGGATGGCGCCAGATTTCCTGCCGTGGCCGTGGCAGCCATATCGCAGCGCCAGCCGTTACTGAGCGTTATGTTTTCACATTTTGTTACTATCCATTTTTTTACAAGCCAGCGCCCCGCTCCTACACTCCCCGCCCTGTCTCATCACACCAGTCAGAGGTCGGCACCATGTCATCTCATCTGTCACACCTGCGAACCCTCGCCCGCCGCCTTCACCCGGTGGAGGAGTCGGGCCATCTCATCCGACGGGCCAAGTATGTGGGGCGTCTCTGGCTCAATCCCGGCGCCCGCGCCCTCTATCGCCAGCAGCAGGAGCAACCGCTGCTGGCGCAGGCGATCAGCCGCTTCCCCGATATTCTGGAAAAGCCGATCCACCCCTATCGCCACAAGGGGCTCCGCAAGCGCCTGCGAGCCGGGCTTATCAGCGGCCACTACCAGCAGCTGGCGCGTCAGCTGCCCAAGGCGCAACAGCTGGCGATCTACAGCGGGCGCGGCCTGCTGCTGGCCCAGTGGCAGAGCGACAAGCTGACTGCCCCCCTCACCCTGCAACTGGATTACCAAACCCACATGGGCAAAGAGGGGGAGATGAGCCTGACCCTCAAGCTGGGTGACGCTGCGCTCTATTACATGGCCCTCAATCTGCGCCCTGCGCCGAACCCGACCCTCGAGATCTGCTCGCTGCAAGGCGGCAAGGGGCAGAGCGAGGAGATCAAGCTGGTCACCAAGGCGTGCGGCGGGCTGCGCCCCATGTCCCTGCTGGTCTATATGGCCGCCGAGCTGGCCCGGGGGCTGGCGTGCAAGAGCCTGCTCGGGATCCGCACCCAAAGCCACGTCTATCAGAGCAGCAAGCGCACCGCCGATCGGGTCAAGTTCGACCTCGACGGCTTGTGGCAGGAGCATCAGGGCTGCGTGCAGGATGAACTCTGGATGAGCCTGCCGCTGGAGGTGCCCCGCAAGACGCTGGAGGAGATCCCCTCCCGCAAGCGGGCCAGCTACAAGGCGCGCTATCAGCTGCTCGATCAGCTCGGCAGCGAGCTGCAGGCAAATCTGCTGCGAAGCTGAGTCAACCTAGCAGAAACAAAAAGGGCGAACAGCATGCTGTTCGCCCTTTGTCATGACGGGGATTTGCCGTTAGCGGTTGATCGCCATCGGCATGCCGTTGCGCTGCTCCAGCGCCTGCTTCACCAGCTGGGAGTCGCTGTCGGCATGGGCAATGAAGCGGGTCACCGCCGGGGTCATCGGCAGCGGTGCCGGCAGCTTGGAGTTGAACTCCTCTTCGCTGCGCGACAGCGGCTGGTGCACTTCCAGATAGCGGATGCCGTTGGGCTCGAGAGAGGCCTTGATCGGCTGGTTGACGAACTGGACGCGAGTACCGACCGGTACCTGCTTGAACAGGTAGGCGATGTCGTCGTTGCGCAGACGCACACAGCCGTGGCTCACCCGCAGGCCGATGCCGAAGTTGGCGTTGGTACCGTGGATGGCGTACATCTTTCCGATGTAGAGGGCAAACAGACCCATGGGGTTGTCCGGGCCGGCCGGCCATACCGCAGGCAGGCTCTCGCCACGGGCGGCATATTCGGCATGCATCTTGGCGGTCGGGGTCCAGGTCGGGCCCGCTTTCTTGCGCTGCACACTGGTCACCCAGTTTTCCGGAGTATCGGTGCCGAGCTGGCCGATGCCGATGGGCAGCACTTCCACCACTTTTTTACCCTTGGGGTAGTAGTAGAGGCGCATCTCGGCCACGTTCAGCACGATCCCTTCACGGGGTGCATCCGGCAGGATCAGTTGCTGGGGGATCACCAGCTTCTCGCCGGTCTGTACCAGCAGGGGATCCGCATCGGGGTTGGCTTCGGTCATGTTGGTGAGCCCCAGCTGGAATTTGGCCGCAATGGCCTCCAGCGGCTGGCCGTTCTCTTCGGCCGGAACCACATATTCCAGATTTTCCCCTACCAGACGGCTGTTGGCCGCAGGCAGAGCATATTCAACAGCGAAAACCGGCGCAGCGGTCAGCAGCAGGCTGTAGCAGAGTGTTGCCACACTATTGCGAAGGATCTTCATAACTTTCCCATGATGATGACTTGAAGTGACGTCTCTGGGCTGGCAGCTGATCAAGAGGGGATCAGGGGCGCGAAGAGAAGGCCGCCATTTTTCTCCTCTGCACGGCAAATTTCAACTGACAAGTGGCGACGGGTCGATGATTAATATGCGGTTTTTTCCGCGTCCCCGACCCGTCCGGTTTCCCTGTTTATCCCCGTTGCCAGGCACGCATATCGTAACCTGTGGGAGATTGATGCAACCGCAGATGAAATTGCTCAATGATGGCGAAGATATGGTCGAAAATATCGGCCTGGATCCCTTCGTAATCGGCCCATGCCGTTGTCGCGGTAAAGCAGTAAATTTCCAGCGGCAGACCGTCTGACGTGGGTGCCAGCTGGCGCACCATCAGGGTCATGTCCTTGCGAATGCCGGGGTGGGCACGCAGGTAGGCATCCAGATAGGCGCGCAGGGTGCCGAGGTTGGTGAGGTGACGGCCGTTGATGGGGCAACTCAGGGCATCGCTCAACTGCTGGTTGTAGGCACTCAGCTCCTGCTCCTTGCGGCTCAGATAGGGTGCCAACAGTTGGGCCTGCTTGAGCTGCAACTGCTCCTCGGCCGTCAGAAAGCGCACGCTGGTCATGTCGATATTGACGCTGCGCTTGATGCGGCGCCCCCCCGATTCGGTCATCCCCTGCCAGTTCTTGAAAGAGTCGGAGATCAGGGCATAGGTAGGAATGGTGGTGATGGTCTTGTCCCAGTTCGACACCTTGACCGTGGTGAGGCCAATATCGGTCACCTCGCCATCGGCGCCGTACTTGTCCATCTGCAACCAGTCACCGACGCTCAGCATCCGGTTGGCAGAGAGCTGTATCCCCGCCACCAGCCCGAGGATGGGATCCTTGAATACCAGCATCAGCACTGCGGTCATGGCACCCAGACCGCTGAACAGGAACAGCGGCGACTTGCCGAGCAGCAGGGCGATCATCAGGATGCCCACCAGAATGCTGCCTACCAGCTTGGCCCCCTGGAAGATGCCGCGCAGGGGCAAATCCCGACCAAGGCGGGTGTAGCGGCTCACCGACAACAGGCAGTCGAGCAGGGCGAAGAAGGCCAGCAGCAGGAACAGCAAAATCCAGAGCTGGGCCACCATTTCGATAAGCTTGAGGCTATCCGATTGACGGGGCAGCCAGATCTCCGCCTGACCGAGCAGCACGGCCCCCTGCAGCACGAAGGCGAGCCGGTTGAAGAGGCGCTGTTGCAACTGGGGCGGCAGCCACACCTGCTTGGCCTTGCCGAGGATCCCCACCAGCCGGACCAGCAACACCCGGTGCAGCACCATGTGCAGCAGCAACGAGGTGATGACGATAAAACCCAGCGCGATCACCAGCGCCATCATGCTGGTCACTTCCACCCCAAGGCCCGACAACCAGTTAAAAAACGCCTCTTTCATTGCTCTCTCCCGAACCGGGCAGCCCGCTGGCTGCAAAAACAGTGGTGGTCAGGGTACCGCTCCCCTCCCCCATGTCAAATCGGCGTACGCCAGAAATGACAACGCCCGGCACTGGCCGGGCGTTGTTTCAAAGCGAGGTTGACTTAGCAGACCAGGCTCAGGGCATCGCGAGCGATGACCAGCTCTTCGTTGGTCGGGATCACCATGGCGCAACGGCTGTCGGCGGTGGTGATGCGACCTTCGCCACCCAGTACCGCGGCGTTGTTGGCCTCTTTGTCCACCTTGAAGCCGAACAGAGCCAGACGGTTCAGCACCATCTCGCGCACCATGGCAGCGTTCTCACCGATACCGCCGGTGAAGACCACGGCGTCCAGACGACCGTCCATCGCAGCGGCGTAGGCACCGACATACTTGGCCACACGGTAGGTGAAGACATCCAGCGCGCGCTTGGCACCGGCGTCGGTGGCGTAGTTGGTGGTGACATAGCGGCAGTCGCTGCTCGCTTCGGTCATCCCCAGCAGACCGGACTCACGGGTCAGGGTGTGGTTGATCTGCTCCACGCTGTAACCGAGCTGGTCGTGCATGAAGAAGACCACGGCCGGATCGATATCACCGGAGCGGGTACCCATCGCCAGACCTTCCAGCGGAGTCAGACCCATGGAGGTGTCTACGGATTCGCCGTTCTTGATGGCGCAGACAGAGGCACCGTTACCCAGGTGGCAGTTGATGATGTTCAGTTCATTCAACGGCTTGCCCAGCTCTTTCGCGGCTTCTTCCGCGATGTAGCGGTGAGAAGTACCGTGAGCACCGTAACGACGGATGCCGTGTTCGCGGTAGAGCTTGTGCGGCAGCGCATAGAGGTAGGCCTCTTGCGGCAGAGTCTGGTGGAAGGCGGTGTCGAACACGGCCACGTTCTTCTCGGACAGCTGCGGGAACACTTTCAGCGCGGCGCGAATACCGATGAGGTGCGCCGGGTTGTGCAGCGGGGCGAACGGAATGGCGGCTTCGATACCGGCGATCACGCCGTCATCGATACGCACGGAGCGGGAGAACTGCTCGCCACCGTGTACGATTCGGTGACCGATGGCCACCAGTTGCTCGGCAAGAGTCGGATCCTGCGGCAGGATGTGACCCACGATATGGTCGAGGGCCTCCTGGTGAGCGGCACCCGCTCCCAGCATGGCTTCGCCCTTGACCCCGTGGAGTTTCCATTTGATACGTGCATCATCCAGATTGAAGCATTCGGCCAGGCCGGACAGCATGTCCTCACCTGTTTCGGCGTCCATTACGGCAAATTTCAGGGAAGAGCTACCGCAGTTAAGGATCAATACCAACTTGCTCATTTTCTACATCTTCCTGTGCTTCGGCTTTATGCCGACAGTGTCGTGTCATCCAAAAGAGGATGGGATTCCCCTGCCGGGGGCTTATGGTCGCAGGAGGGTGCGTCCAATTTTTCAATTCTTGCTCTTGAAAGAGTCATCGCAACCTGTGGTGCGTATCACTGGTTTCAATTCTTGCTCTTGAAAGAGTCATCGCAACTTGTGGTGCGTATCACTGGTTTCAATGCTTGCGAGTCTCAACGCATCAGCTGCGCAGGGCTCGCTTTAATGGGAGTGCTCAGGCGATAGCCAGCAGATCCTTGTGTACCTTGACCACCAGCTTCTTCACCTTGGCGGGCTGGTTGAAGGTACAGAGCGGGCGGTGCAGCTCGCCCGGCCAGAAGATGGCGAAATCGCCCGGTTGCAGCGCCAGGTAGCAGGTCTGCTCGTCATCGACAAACCAGAGGTCGGGATGGGGATGGTCGGCGCCGTCACTCACGTAGTCGTGGGGGCCCACACCTATCCACTCTTCACCGCGCAGCAGCAACTGGATATCGAGATACTGCTCATGAAATTCGCCACGGCGATCCGCGGCTGGCTCGGTCAGATTCTCGCTCACCAGACAGAACAGGTTGAGGCCATCGATCTCGGTCTTGCCGAGCGGAGCGTCACCCCAGTGAGCCACGCTCTTCACCACCTCAGCCATAATGCGGGCCAGCGGGGCGGGCAGCGGCGTCCGCTGCAGGGTGTTCAGGCTACCGGTGATCATGGCGTCTGTTTCCTGTTAGGTATATCTGGGCAGCATCTTTGCCAGCCAATGAAAAAGGACCTGTGACAGGTCCTTCAATAATGCCGTCTGCAATCCGTGCAAACCGGTTTAGAGCTTTTGCTCATGTTCAGCTATATGGGCACTGTTACACACTCGTCAGCACCTTGCCAAGAGACATAATCCCATTTTCATAGTGATCGTACCAGCTGAAACCATATTATTCACCACCCTTTCCCCCTCGACTTTGACCAGACGCAAAAACGGGCGCATCAGCGCCCGTTTTTTTCGCAAAACCGTTTAACAACCGGTTTCATTCAAGCCTTTTGGGCATTTTCCACCGGTTTGGCGTACATGGCCCGCCAGATCGCCTTGTGCTCTTCCGGCACCTCTGACTGACGGGTCAGGAAGGCAGCCTGCTCGATGGTGTTGGCCTTGCCGGAAACATCGGCCGCCAGATAGTTGCTGGGGAAAAGGTGGTAGCTGCTCCAGATCGCTTTGTCGATCAACGCGGCCAGTTCGTCCGGATCGCTGAAACCCTCGGTGATCGGCGCGCCGAAGGAGACGTGTACCCGCCCCTTCATGCCGACGATACCGGCGACGATACTCTCGATATCCTCGAACTCGCCCTTCTCATAGCTGCCGTTGACCGACTTCTCGTAGAGCTCGCGCGCCTTCGCCTTGTCGGTCGGATCCAGCTCATAGCTGATGCTGACCGGCACGATATTGAGGCTGCGCATGTAGTCGACGAAGTCGATCTTCTGCTTCTTGCCGTCGACGTAGAACATCTTGAGGATGGCTGGATCTGTCTTATCATCGCCATTCTTGGCGCGCCCTTCCTTCTGGGCGATCCAGATAGAGTGACCTTCGTGGACCGAGTTGCCAATATAGGCAGACAGCTCGCCGAGCGCCTTCATCATCTCCCGCGGCCCCTTGGCGGAGCGTTTGACGATAAAGCTCTTGTTGAGCTTCATCAGCTCGGTAGCGCAGGGTTTGCGCAGCAGGTTGTCACCGATGGCGATGCGCACGGTATCGAAACCGTGGGTGTGCAGCCCCCAGTTGACGAACGCCGGGTCCATGGCGATGTCTCTGTGGTTGGAAACAAACAGATAGCCCTGCTCTTTCTTCAGATGCTCGATCCCGGAGAAGGTCACCCCCTTGGTGGAGGTGGCGATCATACGGGACATGTACCGGGTGACCCCCATCTGGACCTGATGCACAGTGGTCACTTTTGACCATTTGCGGCGCAGGAACAGGCGGATCATCGGGCGGATGGCCCAACCCAGCCAGCTCATCAGGGAACCGAAACGATACTTGGCGATGGCGCCGATAAATTCATCATCCTGGATCAGCCGTTCGATGGCTGCCGGCACTTCTTCATCGCGGTAGGGGCGAATATCCGCGAATCTATCTACTTCAGTCACAATGTCAGCCTTGCATGCTAGGAAACCGCAGCCAACCCGCGTTGGCCGGGGAAAATTCAGGGCGCAATTTTACACGCTTTTATGGCAAGGGGTATGAGACAAGCATGAATAGTGAGATCTGACCAGTTTATTAATCGGATGCCAGTGCCAGCGCGACCGCCGCTTCGGCATGGATGGCAGTGGTGTCGTAGAGCGGCACCGCCGCCCGGGCATCCCCCACCAGCAGGGCAATCTCGGTGCAGCCGAGGATCACCGCCTCGGCACCCGCGGCCGCCAGTTCCTCGATAATGGCCAGATACTCGGCCCGCGACGATTCGCGGATCTCCCCCAGACAGAGCTCGTCATAGATGATCCTGTGTACCCGCTCCCGCCCGGCCTCATCGGGTACCAGCACCGCCAACCCGAAGCGCACCTGCAAGCGCCCCTTGTAAAAATCCTGCTCCATGGTGAAGCGGGTGCCGAGCAGGCCGACCCGGGTTATCCCGTCCGCCTGCAATTTGGCCGCGGTGGCATCGGCGATATGGAGCAGCGGGATATCGATGGCCGCCTCAATCTCGGGGGCCACCTTGTGCATGGTGTTGGTGCCGATCAGCAAGAAATCGGCGCCGCCATCCTGCAACTTGCGCGCTTCCGCCGCCAGCAGGCGGGCGGTAGCGGGCCAGTCACCGGCATGCTGCAACCGCTCGATAGCGGCAAAGTCGACGCTATTGAGCAGCACCCGCGCCGAGTGCAAACCGCCAAGCTGCGCACGCACCCCGCGATTGAGCGCCTGATAGTAACTGACAGTGGACTCCCAGCTCATGCCACCCAGCAGACCGATACATTTCATATGAACTCCTTTCATCCCAAGGGAGGGCAGAACCGCGCCACCTTGCAGGCAAGGCCACGCGGACGAGATAAAAAAGGCCCCGCAGGGCCAACAAGACAGCCGGTAAAGGCCCGGGCCAACCCCGGGCTAAATCCAGATCATCCCGACACAGGCGGCCGTCGCCAGCCCCATGCCGAGATTGAAACGCCGCCAACCCCGGGCGGTGCGGATGATTTGCCGCACCTGGGCACCAAAAAGCACCCAGAACGCCCCTGTGTAGAGGCCGGTAATAAAGAAGATCACCAACACCCAGAGCGCGGAGGGCCAGTAAGCCTCCCCCGCCAGAGTGAAACCGCTGATGGCGGAGAGCGCCATCATCCATGCCTTGGGATTGAGCAGTTGCAGCATGGCCCCCTGATGAGCGGGAATGAGCGGACGGTTGCCCTCGGCCGGGCCGCTGGCGGTCGCCACCTTCCACGCCAGCCAGAGCAGATACGCCGAACCGATAAGCTTGAGGCCATCGTGCAGCAGCGGCACCTTCTCGAACACCACGCCAAGCCCCAGCGCGGTGGCGAGGATCATCAGATTGATCCCCCCGACCACCCCCACCAGCAGGGGAATCGTGCGGCGAAAACCCTGCGCCGCCCCGGCGCTGGTGAGCAACATATTGTTGGGCCCCGGCGTGCCGCAGGTAACCAGGGCAAACCCCGCCAGGGGCAGTAACCAGTTCAGATCCATCTCAACCTCTTGTCGATGCAACGCCCCCGTTATGGGGAAAGCCTTCTAATATGCAGAGCCAACCCCGTGGCGACAAGTCAGAAATGCCTCTTTCTCGGCCACCTCCCCCATCGGCGCAACACGGCTCAATACCAGAGCATCACCACGCAGAGCGCCGTCAGCAGACCGAGGGAGCCGTTGAGTCGCCGCCAGCCCCGATCCGAGCTGATCCAGTTGCTCAGCTGATGGCCGAACAGCACCCAGACAAAGCAGACCGGCAGGGCCACCAGCGCAAACATGACCATCACCGCCAGCTGACTCGACCAGTAACTGGCGCCGGGCAGGCTGAACAGACTGATGGCGGAGATCCCCATCATCCACGCCTTGGGATTGAGGAACTGAAAGCCCAGCCCCTCCAGCATGGTTAGCGGACGGGCCTTCCTGGCCGGATCCCCCGGCGCCCCGGCCACCGCGATACGCCACGCCAGCCAGAGCAGATAGAGGCTGCCGAAAATCTGCAAACCGAGGCGTAATAAGGGCCAGCGCTCGAACAGCGGATAAAGCCCCAGCGCCAGCACCAGCTGCAGCACCGGCTGCCCCAGCCCCACCCCGAGCAGATGTGGCAGGGTGCGACGCACCCCGAAGTTGGCGCCGGAGGCCGTCAGCATCAGGTTGTTGGGCCCCGGCGTACCGCAGGTGAGTACGGCAAAACCGAACAGGGTGACATACCACTCCATCGTCATATTGTGACTCCTTGCTTGCCACATTGTATCGATACAATGCGTGCTATTTGGTTGTTATCAGGTTGAAATTCACGCTATATTGACAACAAATTTTGATCAATGGATTTATTGTCACCATGACAATCTGGACGCCCGACCTTACGGCCTTCGATGGCCCCCTCTACCTCAAGCTGGTCAAAGCGATCGAACAGGGGATCGTGAATGGCGAGCTGCCACCGCAGACCCGATTGCCCACCCACCGATCCCTGGCGGATCGTCTGGGTGTCACCGTTGGCACCGTCACTCGCGCCTACAGCGAGGCGGAGCGGCGCGGCCTGCTGGCCGCCCGGGTGGGCCACGGCACCTGGGTCAAGGGAGCGAACACGGATCCCGCCAATGAGTGGGTGATCCGCCAGGAAGAGGGGCACCGCATCGAGCTGTGGCAAAACCTGCCGGTACAGCTGGATCGGGCGGCCATCATTCGCCCCATGTTGGGGGAAGTGGCGGACGGGGATCTCAACGCCCTGCTCGGCTACGACAAGGAGGCGGGACGACCGGATCAGCGCCAGCAGTTCGTCAACTGGCTGGCGGAGCAAGGGGTGGCCTGCAGTGAGGATCGCCTGCTGTTCAGCCACGGCGCCCAGCACGGCATCATGCTGGCGCTGCTGGCGACCAATTGCGTGGGGGAGACCATCCTGTGCGAGGGGCTGAGCTACCCCGGTATGCTGGGTAACGCTCGCCAACTGAAGAATCAGGTGGTGGGACTGGCGATGGACGAGGAGGGGCTGCTGCCCGAGGCGCTGGACGCCGCCTGCCGCACCCGCCGGGCCAAGCTGCTCTACCTCACGCCAACCCTGCAAAACCCCACCACCGCCATCATGAGTCTGGCGCGGCGGGAGGCCATCGTCGCCATCGCCCGTCGCCACGATCTGCTGATCATCGAGGATGACGTCAACGGCCTGCTGCCCCAGCAACCGGTGATCCCTCTGGTCAATCTGGCGCCGGAGCGGGTCATCTATCTGGGTAGTCTGGCCAAGATCGCCTGCGGCGGTCTGCGGGTGGGCTTCGTGCTGACGCCCCCCGCCCTGCGCAGCGCCTTCGCCCAGACCATGCGGCTGTCGAGCTGGATGGTGAGCCCGCTGCTGATCGAGCTCGCCTGCAAAATGGTCAGTCAGCGCCAGATCATGCCGCTGGTCGAGCAGCAGCGGGAGATCCTCAAACGCCGTGGCGAACTGCTGCGCCACCTGCTGCCTGCCGCCCGCTGGCAGCCGGGCAGCATGCACGCCTGGCTGCCGCTGCCGGAGCCCTGGCGCAGCCAGCAGTTTGCTGCCGCCGCCGATGCCCTTGACGTTGGCGTGGCGAGCGGGGAACACTTCGCCGCCGGCCAGTTTGCCGCTCCGCAGGGGGTGCGCCTGAGCCTGAGCCAACCCGCCACCGACGCCCGGGTCGGCGAAGGGCTGGCCCGTCTGGCGCAGCTGCTTCAGGGGACGCCCCCCAGCAATCCCCTGCTATAGTCAGGGCCAGCCGACCTGACCTTCACGCTTCATCGTCATAGCCAAGGAGATGCCGTGCCCCCCATCAGAGCCACCCTGCTGCTTGCCACCCTGTTGTTGGGTGGCTGCGCCTCGTCAACGACCCACAAGCAGCTGGGGGCCGCGCTCAATGGACTGGAAGGGGAGTTGCAACGACTGGAAGAGGAGCTGGCGGCGATGAACGGCCTGCACTATCAAAAGGCGATCGATGCGCCGCTCAGTTTGCGCCGTGCACTCGGGGCGCCGCTGCCCACCCCAGAGGGGCTGGTGCCGGTGACCAGCAAGCTGGAAGATGGGCCACTCCTGCGCTATCAATACCGTCTGCCTGCTGGTATGGCGAGCCTGCCCCAGGATAACCTCTGCCAGCGCTACGAGTTCGAGCTGCGCCATCTGGGCCGCCTCGGCAAACTGGAATTGAGCTGGCAGGGGGAACAGGGCAAGGGGTCGCGGCTGATCCGCCAGAGCGACTGCCCCTTCGGGACGCAAACCCGCCCTCGGCAATAACAGGTTGCCGCCCTGAGAGGTGGCATAACCGATTGAAATAACAGCCCATAGTGCGCCCTCCAGCACCCTGCTGGCTACTGTCAGCTTTTCACTCAGCGAGTGCTGTGCCTATGTTCCTCTTGGGTCTACCATAATCAACCTAATGGTTTGCTCACAGGAAGTACGTGCATGACGATACTGCTGCTCGAAGAGGATCCCCTGCTCCGTAGCGCCATCACCCGGGAACTGACCGAACAGGGGGTGCCCGCCGACCGGATCCACTACCACAGCCATCCAAACCACGAGCGCAGTGGTCTGCTGGCCCTGCTGCAACAGCACGCCTTCGACGCCATCATCTGTCAGCAGGACAAGCAGCAGGATCTTGACGGAGCCCGGCTGCTGCACGAAGCGCACTATCTCGGCCTGCTGCAACCCGGTTGCGTATTGCTGCTGCTCGATGCCGATCAGAGCGAGCAGGAGTTTCTCCCCTCGGATCTCTACTTCTCCCTCTATCTGCCCCTCCCCTTCATGACCCAGCAGCTCACCGCGGTGCTCGGCCAGCTGGTGAAGTTAAGCAACCTGACCCGCACGCTGGCCGCCCCCATTTTGCTGCGGGAGTGGCAACTGGCTACCGCCCTCTGTGAAGACCTGCTGTTTCAACGGGAGAATCGCTCACTGACCCCCTGGCTGGATCGACTCAAGGGCTACCTGCTGCTGCAATCAGCCGAGCGGATCACCGCCGCCCAGCACTATGCCCTCTGTGCCAACGAATATCAGGCGAGCTGGCCAAGGGCCGGGCTCTTCTACGCCATGCTGGGGCTCGGCAAATTACAAAGCGCACAGACCGACTTGCAGCGCCATCAGGCCAGCGTCTCGATGGCCACCCGGCTGGAGCTGCAACTCGCCAGCCAGCTGCACCAGCATCACTGGCTGGCGGCGTGGGAGACCATGGGAGAGCTGCTGCAGATCCGCCCCCATCAGCCACGCTGGCATCAGCTGGCGATGTTGCTCGGGCTGGTGCTGCAAGATGAGGAGAAGGTGCTGGAGCAGGCCAACAGCCTGACCCTGCGCCACTTCAGCGAGCAGCGCGTCCGGCTCGCCATCGACAGCTTCATGCTCAATGCCAGTCTGGCGGTGCTGTGGCACGCCCCCTCCAGCAACCGGATCCGCTCCCTGCAACAGGAGTGGGAGCACCTCAAGCGCACCGTCCACCTGCAACCCCACGAATATGAGCTGCTGCAGGCGTTGATGCTGGGGCTGGATTACCGCTTCGACGAGGCGCTGATCCTGATTGCCCACCACCAGCCGGATGAGGGGAGCGACAACCACCTCACCCTGCTGCTCGGCTTTGCGGTCAGCCAGTTCTGCGGTTTGCCCCACCACGCCCAGCGCTACCTGATCCAGCTGACCCAATACCGCGTCAGGGTGGCGCCCCACCCGCTCACCCGCCAACTGTTCCACCATCTGGTGGCCGAGCTGGGCCAGCGCCTGACGGCGAGAGAACAACGGCTGAGCGAACTGCGCCAGCTGCGCCACAAGGCGATGCAGGCCAGCCAATATCAGACAGCCCTGCAAGCGGGCTTGCAGCTGCTGGAGGAGTTCCCCGCCCTGCCGGGCGATGCCTGGCAACTGCTGGAGCTGCTGCAACACTGCTGGCCTGCGGGTATGGCCGCTCCCAGGGTGGCGCTGCTGGTCGATACCCTGGAGCGGCGCCTCAAGCACAGTCCCGCGTTTCTCGATCAACATGCCCAGCAGTACCAGCGCACCCTGCAGGAGATCCGCACTCATCTTCAGCCGCACCTCTCCGGCAGCGGCCCCTCCTGCCTTGTCGCAGGGCAGCCCGAGCCATGATGATGCAGGCAGCGTGCAAACCGGCATTGTCGGCAAAGCCAATATAGAGAGAGGGGAGCCTTGGCTCCCCTCTCTCTATATTGGTTCTCTATCAGCTAGTGGCGATAAGCGTCGGCTCAAACCAGCGCGTCACTCTCCAACGCCGCCTTGAGAAAATCCTTCCAGCTGATGATGCCGACCAGGGCGCCATTCTCCAGCACCGGCAGGCAGGAGACCCCCTTCTCCAGCATCAGCTTGACGCCGTCGCGCACGGTGAGATGGGGGGCGATGGTGACGGGGTGGCGGCTCATGATCTGGTGGGCCCGCTTGGTGAGGGTTTCGGTATCGCGGCTCATCTCGGCTTCGGAGTCGAGATAGGGGCTGATGGCACGGAACAGATCCCGATCCGAAATGACCCCCACCAGCTCACCCTCCTCCAGTACCAGCAGGTGGCGAAAGTGTGCCTGCTCGAAGATATCCTTGATGACACTGAGTCGATCATCCATTGAAACGGTGGCGACCCGGGTCGTCATAATATCCCTGATATGCATGCTAACCTCCCGTAACCAAACTGGTTTCTCTGTTATGGCATGTTTTTGCAGCGCCAGCCAGTGGCCAGCCCTTCGCTACAGTGCAAATCAGCGTCATTTCACGTAAGATCCGCGCCAGTTTTTCTCCTCCATTTTGAGCAAGCAGATCCCACCCATGATAGTTGCCAGTCAAATCGAACTGATCCGCGGCGGCCGCAAGCTGCTGGACAACGCCTCCGCCACCATTCACCCCGGCCACAAAGTGGGTCTGGTGGGCAAAAATGGCTGTGGCAAGTCCACCTTTTTTGCACTGGTACGGGGCGAGCTGGCCATCGACAGCGGCACCTTCAGCCTGCCCGCTGGCTGGCAGATCGCAGGCGTCGCGCAGGAGACCCCGGCGCTCGACTGCTCCGCGCTCGAGTACGTGATCGACGGCGACAAGGAGTTCCGCTCGCTGGAAGCCCAGCTGGTGCAAGCCGAACAGGATGACAACGGTCTGCTGGTAGCCGAGCTGCACGGTCGCCTCGATACCATCGGCGCCTACAGCATTCGCGCCCGCGCCGCCGAGCTGCTGCACGGCCTCGGTTTCAGCGACGAGCAGCTGAGCTCGCCGGTACGCAGCTTCTCCGGTGGCTGGCGCATGCGCTTAAACCTCGCTCAGGCGCTGCTCTGCCGCTCCGATCTGTTGCTGCTGGATGAACCGACCAACCACCTGGATCTCGATGCGGTGATCTGGCTGGAGAAGTGGCTCAAGGGCTATCAGGGCACGCTGGTGCTCATCTCTCACGACCGCGATTTCCTCGATTCGGTCATCAGCCGCATCATCCATATCGAGAACGGCAAGCTCAACGAATACACCGGCGGCTACTCCGACTTCGAACTGCAGCGCGCCGAACAGCTGGCTCAGCAGCAGTCTATGTACGAGAAACAGCAGCGGGAGATGTCCCACATGCAGGCGTATGTGGACCGCTTCCGCTACAAGGCTTCCAAGGCCCGTCAGGCCCAGAGCCGCCTGAAAGCGATGGAGCGGATGGAGAAGATCCTGCCCGCCCACGCAGACTCCGAATTCAGCTTCGAGTTTCGCGAGCCGTCGGCCCTGCCGACCCCGCTCATCGCCATGGAGAACCTCTCTGCCGGTTACGGCGACAAGGTGATCCTGGAGAAGATCAAACTCAATCTGGTACCGGGTTCGCGCATCGGCCTGCTCGGTCGCAACGGCGCCGGTAAATCGACCTTTATCAAGATGCTGTCGGGCTCCAACCCGCCGCTCTCCGGCAAGCTCGAAGTGAGCGCCGGGGTGAGCATCGGTTACTTCGCCCAGCATCAGCTGGAGACCCTGCGTCTCGATGATTCCCCACTCGATCATCTGGCCCGCCTCGCGCCGGACAAGACCGAGCAGGAGCTGCGCAACTATCTGGGCAGCTTCGGTTTTCACGGTGACAAGGCGCTCGACAAGGTAGCCCCCTTCTCTGGCGGCGAAAAAGCGCGGCTGGTGCTGGCGCTGATCACCTGGCAAAAGCCGAACCTCCTGCTGCTCGATGAACCGACCAACCACCTGGATCTGGAGATGCGCCACGCCCTCACCATGGCGCTGCAAGGCTTCGAAGGGGCCATGGTGGTGGTCTCCCACGACCGTCACCTGCTGCGTACCACCACAGATGACTTCTATCTGGTGCACGGTGGCCGGGTCGAGCCGTTCGACGGCGATCTGGACGACTACCACAAGTGGCTCGGCGAGCAGGAGAAAGAGGCCAACGCCAAACCGGCCGATGGCCCCGTCTCTGCCAACTCGGCGGTGGCTCGCAAGGATCAGAAGCGGCGCGAGGCGGAGTTCCGCCAGCAAACCCGCCCCCTGCGCCAGAAGCTCGAAAAGCTCGAAGCGAGTATGGAGAAGCTGCAAGGCAAGCTTGGCGACATCGAGAGCCAACTGGCCGACCCCGCCATCTACGAAGAGAGCGCTAAAACCAAGCTCTCCGAACTGCTCAAATCCCAGGGCCCCCTCAAGGAGCAGCTGGAAGAGGTGGAGCTGGAGTGGATGAGCCTCTCCGAAGAGCTGGAAACCATGGAGCAAGCCTTCTTTGCGTGACGAACAGCTGATGGCCAGCGAGCGGGTCGCGGTCCACGAATTGCCGACGCCGATCGGCTTCTGGCACTGGAGCGGCAAGGTCTATGGTGAGCGCAGCCAGGATTGGCTCACCGTGCAGGAGCAGGGGGGCAACGTCAATCTGGCGCTGCTGCTGCACCGGCTCGATCAACTCGGCATCGTGGTCGATCTCACCGACCTGCAACCGGCGCTGGTGCAGACCGAAGCGGTGCTGACCCCGTGGCGCGCCCTGCGCCAGAGCGCCAAGACGCGACTCGACGAGCAGCAGTATCAGTCGATGCTGGCCCACGAGCTGGAGCTGGAGCGGCTGCAACAGGGCGTCCTGTTGCAGACCCTGCGCAGCCTCTCTCTGTTTCGCGGCAACAGCCGCAATTTGTTGAACTATCTATCGTTACTGGGTGCCCAGCAGGGCCCCCTCAGAGATCTAATATGCTGAGCTACCGTCACGCCTTTCACGCCGGCAACCATGCCGACGTGCTGAAACACGCCGTTCAGGCCCTGATCATCGAGTCCCTCAAGAAGAAGGAGAAACCCTTCATCGTGCTGGACACCCATGCCGGTGGCGGTCTCTACGACCTGCGCGGCGACTGGTCCCAGAAAAAGGCCGAGTATGCCGACGGCATCGGTCGCCTGTGGGACGAGCGGGCCCAGTGGTCTGCCATGGCCCCCTATCTCGGCGTCATCGAAGAGATGAATAGCGATGGCCAGCTGCACTACTACCCCGGCTCGCCGGAGCTCTCCCGCCGCCTCACCCGCGAGCAGGACAAGCTGGCGCTGATGGAGCTGCACAACAACGAGGTCGAAGATCTGCGCGCCAATATGGGTTACGACCCTCGCGTGGCCGTGCACCACCGTGACGGCTTCGAGGGACTGATCGCCCTGCTGCCGCCCACCCCGCGCCGCGGGCTGGTGCTGATCGACCCGCCCTATGAGCTCAAGGAAGATTACTTCGCCGTGGTCGATACCCTGAAAAAGGCGCAAAAACGCTGGGCAACAGGCATCTACGCCCTCTGGTATCCGATCCTCGGGCAAGAGGCGGACAAATCTCGCGACATGCTGCGCGCCATCAAGCGCGAGA
This sequence comes from Aeromonas sp. 95A, assembly GCF_051919235.1. Taxonomy (NCBI): domain Bacteria; kingdom Pseudomonadati; phylum Pseudomonadota; class Gammaproteobacteria; order Aeromonadales; family Aeromonadaceae; genus Aeromonas; species Aeromonas sp. 95A. The sequence goes on along the minus strand of NZ_JBQBFC010000001.1, from coordinate 3,687,143 downwards.
ACTTCGGCAATGTGCTGGTGGCCGAGCTGGAAGTGGCCGGTCAGACTGCCGACTGGGGCATGAACGGTTCAGGCATGCTGATCATCAGCCCGCCCTGGATGCTGGACGAGCAGATTGAAGCCTTCCTCAAACCGCTCTGTGCCAAGCTGGCACAGGGCACCGGCGCCCAGTACAAGGTCGAGTGGCTCAACAAGGTCGAAGAGTAAGCTCGCACCAACCTGCTCTGGCGCCCGGTCAACGCGCCAGCGATGCGGCCAACCCAGCCGTTCACAGTGGCGGCATGACCCGCAAAGAGAAGCCCCGTTCAGGGGCTTCTTGTTTTTTACCCGCCAGCGCTTTTACCCACCGACACGGCTACCCGCCAACACTTTTTATCCAGCAACACAGTGGCCGCATTTTCCACTCCCTGCACCAACCGGTCGCGATTTATTAATTGCTTGATCTGGCTCAGAAAATCCCCGCATCCCTCTTTCCCTTGGCCAATAGGCCGGTACTATAGCCAATTGGCAACAAAGCCTCGTAGGAGTCACCCCATGAGCCATGCCAGCCATACCCCGTTGGTTAAAAACAGCAGACTGGAGGCTGTAATTCAGTGCGGTAGCTATGTCGGTACATGCTATGACGAACGCCTTAACTGTTTTTTAATACGGTGGCAATGCGAGAGTAAAAAGATGAAGTCACGCAAACACGTTTAGCTTCAGAAGTTAGAGAATAATCCATTGATTTAAAACGACATTGCTAATACTTGGTATCAAGAGTAGAGCGGTTTTACATGGAAGGTGATACTTATGTGTGAGCACCGTCTTCAATATAGTCACAGTTAGGCGAAAAGGCTGTTGTCAAAATGAATATTTTTGGTAAAGAACTAGAAATATCACTGCTCTTAGGTGTTTGGGGCGCATTGTTGTCCACAATTCTATTTGTGCTGAAGTTATATGAAGTTTGGGGACAGAGGTTTCAAATTGAAGTTTCATCAATTACAAGAAGCAGTGTGGAACTTGGGCATGGTATAAGTATAAAAAATCTATCATCAAAACCAGTATTACTGGAGTATTTAGAGCTTTATTCAAAAAAAGGATGGTTTCCATTTTCCAAATGTAGTTATATTTGGTCTCCAGAAGACTCATGTTTAGACGCTCGAATTGAACCTTTTGGCAAAAAAACATACAACTTTAATCAGGGGGACTACTTCTCCCTATCAGATAAAAAAGTGTATATGAGGCTTTATTTTGCTGGCCATAAACCTTTCGTCAAGAAAATCACAGGCTAAAAAACTTCCTAACATATTCCTTTAAGAGGAACTTTACATGCCGTTACCAGTTCCTTAGGTTGGAGTTAGTATTTTCTTTAAACACCCGCAAAAATGAAATGATTTCACATGACTTGAGGTTTATTTGTGTTGCATTTTTGTTTTATGTAGTTAAGGAGTCAGCATGAGAGTATTCAAAGTAAAAAAAGGCATCGTTCAATACATTAAAGTAAGTGAGAGAAATTTTATCGAAGCAACGAAGCGTAAGCGTGAATTCAGATAATAAGTGCAATGCCCATGGTGCATAGGAGAGAGGCGGTCAACTACCAGTTAGGGTACGCTTCTTCTCGCCAAAGAAACAAAGCGATACACCATGAAATACCAGCAGTTGACCGAGGGGCTACGATACCAGATTGCCTGCCTCCGTGACCATGGCCTGTCACAGGCCCGCATTGCCAAACAGCTCGGGGTTCATCCATCGACTATCAGTCGTGAGCTTCGTCGTAATTGTGCTGGGCAGGCCTATCAGCCGCAGCAGGCTCACCAACTTGCCACGGCACGACGGCTGACGAGTCAGAAGCGTACTGTCCCGTCTGATACCATCGACTTTGTTTGCATGGCGCTGGTCGCGGACTGGAGTCCCGAGCAAATCAGTGGCGTTGGAGACATGATTAACTGCCCGGTTAGCCACGAGTGGATATACCGCTATGTGGCACGCGACAAGGCCAACGGTGGCACGCTATACCGGCATCTGCGTCAGGGTCACAAACGCTATCGCAAGGGTAAGAACAGCAAACGCAGTGTCATTCCCAATCCGGTATCGATTGATGAACGCCCTGCGATAGTCAATGAGCGGAGCCGTGTGGGAGATTGGGAAGTCGATACCGTGTTGGGTAAGCAAGGCAGCGGTGCAATAGTGAGTCTGTTGGAGCGTAAGAGCCGGCTCTACCTGGTTCAATACGTTCCCAGCAAAACAGCCAGCGCGGTGGCGGACACCATTATCAGCATGCTGAAACCCTACCAGGCACATGTCCATACCATCACAGCTGACAATGGTAGCGAGTTTGTCGAACATGAACGTGTTGCAGCAGAGCTGGAAGCGCAGGTGTACTTTGCGCATCCATACAGTGCATGGGAACGGGGACAGAATGAGAATAGCAATGGTCTGCTGCGGCAATATGTGCCCAAAGGCAGTGATTTGAGTGTGGTGACAGCAGAGGCACTGTCAGCCGTCGAAAAGCGGCTGAACTTCAGGCCGCGCAAATGCTTGGGATTCAAACAGCCACAGGTGGTTTTTGACGAACTTCTGAAAGCAGCCTGATTTTTAATCGGGAATTGCACTTCGAAGTTGAATTCGCGAGTACCCATTTTATCAAACAGTGAATGATGAAAAGAAGCACTATGCTCTTTGCCCCGCTTGTGAGAACCCAGTAATCCTGATTCATCTTCATGTTGATGATCAGTTTGTTGACGAAAACAAACGCCCCATTTCTATGCATGCCCGACACATAAAAAGAAGTATTCCCGACCTTGCTGATTACGATCAAGATGCATATGAACAATGCCGCTACGCAAACCCCAGTTCCTCTACCAGCAAAGCACAAAGAGACGAAGGAACTGCATCAGCTAATGAATTAATCGAGCTTGTTCAATCATACCCGGACTTGATCGATACAGTTTTAAGAAAAAGCATTGGCTTGAAAGCGAATGAGAAGTTGTTTGTCAATATGGTGACCAATTTCAAAGAAGAAAAAGGTCATCTTTATCGCTATGTTACCAGGGAAAACTTACCTTATGCTTTCGCATATATGGCTGATAGTCAGAACCTTTTTTATGCTAGCTTTGATACGAACTATCCATCAGGGATAGAATTACAGGAATTGTTCAATAAAAAATCAAAATGGTGTATAGCTTATAAGTATGGGCAGATCGATCGTAAAAAAGAAGTGAAGGACAAAAGACAGTTTATTGATCTAACGTTTCATTTTACTGATTTCGATGTATTCGAAGTTGATGATGAAAAGTATCAGAGTTTCCACTTAGTTATTACGGAGGTTTCAGGTGATGAAACTCATGAAATTTTGAGGAAGAAAATTATTTTTGATGACTACTATTTCATGAATGCAGTAAACCGCAGGGTTAACTATCAGTCGCTTGTGCGTACAGTGTATTAAAATACTAACAAAGCGTTTAAGATGGGTTCATGCCACGTTAAATTTTTGGCATGCGGTGAATCTGGAGGTAAAAGTGTCTTGCGGAAACCTTATTTATGCCCCCCCCTTAATACGGGTTAACTTACAAAAAGTGGTGATTTTTAAATGAAAGAATTTTTAGATAATGTAGGAATAATATTAGGTTCAGGTATATTTGGATCACTTATCACTCTATTGTTTACTCGTTATGACAAGGACAAGAGCATTATCATTCAAAATATCACCCAAGAACGTCAAAAGTGGCGTGATAAAATCAGAGAGTTAGTTATTGAAATAAACAAAAATAGTTTAAATGAAAACTGGGATAAAGTTACTGAGGCAAGAGCTCAGCTTCAGGTTTTGATTAACCCTTATGATGAAAATGATAAAGATATTATCCACCGACTAATCTGTTTGGAATACTATAACAAAACCTCTACTTTACTAAAAATCAATGATAGCATCTCAAGATTACTGAAACATGACTGGGAAAGAGTTAAGAAAGAAACAACCTTTTTTATCACTGCTAAGGGACTTATGCTAGCAGCAGTTACGCTATGGCTCATAGGATTGATATGTAGTGGTCAACTAAATCCGGACACTTGGTTAGGCCGAACCTCGGCTTTTGCTGGCGGTATCCCGTCATTGTATTGATGTGGACGCCGCCAGTTGTAGTAATCCATCAGGTAATAACTGATATCCCGCTTTGCCTCCCGCACGCTCATGTATCCCATAGCCGGAACCCACTCCGTTTTAAGACTTCTGAACAATCGCTCCATCGGGGCATTATCCCAGCAGTTGCCACGCCGACTCATGCTCTGGGTCATGCGATAGCGCCACAGTCGTTGCCGAAATGCCCTACTGCCATATTGGCTGCCCTGGTCAGAGTGAAATAGCACACCGGATGGGCAACCACGCTGCTGATAGGCCATCTCCAGTGCTTTGATTGCCAATTCTGCATCAGGTTTATCAGACATCGCCCAGCCCACGACCCGCCGGGTGTGCAGGTCAAGCACCGCTGCCAGGTAATGCCAGCGTCCACCTGCCCAGACGTAGGTGATATCGCCACACCACACCTGATTGGGTTGCTGGACATCAAATTCGCGAGCCAGCAGATTGGAAATGTCCGGTCGCTCAGACTGGGCGACCTGATAACGATGAGCGCCCGGCTGTTTGGATACCAGCCCGGCTTCCTTCATCAGGTTACGTACTTTGAATCGACCAATCTGATACCCCAACTCCCGCATCATCGACATCAAGGCGCGGCTGCCTGCAGAGCTCCTGCTCTCTTTGAACAACCGGCGCAACTCACTGCGTTGCTGTATCCGCTCACGGTTAATCGCCCGTCTGCGGGCCAGATAGTCGTAAAAGCAGGATGTTGGAACATCGAAAGCGCAGCAGACCAAGGTGATGGGGGCTTGCTCCCTTAATCGGTCTATCAGCGCGTACGTGTGAACTCGTCCGCCATCAAGAGAGCAGTAGCCTTTTTTAGAATGTCCTTTTCACGTTCGAGCCGGTTGATACGGGCTTCCAGCTCCTGAATTTTTTGCTGCTCCGGAGTCAGTGCTTTGCCGATTGGGGTTGTGCCAGTTCGTTCGGATTGCAGTTGCTGAACCCAGCGGCGAAGTACGGTTTCACCGACATCCAGTGAACGGCTGGCTTCAGGGACAGAATATCCCTGGTCGAGCACCAGGGATGCGGCTTCGAGTTTGAATTCGGCAGTAAATGAGCGACGTAATCTTGTCATTGAACACCTCAGGTCATGGTGGCGACTGTACCACCTAAAATGGTGTCCGGGATGATTAGACCATATATGGACGCCCCCGGGTTGTGCAAGAACTGAACTGATACGGTTTGCGACCATATATCCGGCGTTATGATGGGATTAACTCCCTCGCCATGATGTCATCCGAGCCTTGCTTCCTTATCACTACACCGGTATATGCATACCCAGGTCTAATTCAGGCTGTTACAAGGACGGTACCCGTTTCTTCATCAGTGCCTGCAAACTCAGTAACGTAGATTTTCTAAGCAAATATCAAATTAACTTCCTGCAAAAGCTCTGTTCATACTGAAATCAACCGAGTCAGTTAGTACACGCCAGATGATCCGAGTTAACTTATTTGCCAGGGCGACAGTGGCTTTCAAGAAGCCACGCCGCAATTCAATTGCCTTAACCCATCTCCCTAAACTGTCATCCCGTTTTTGCACACAACGCATCACCGCTCGAGCGCCATGGATGATCAAGGTCCTCAAGTTACGATTACCGTTCTTGGTCATGGATGAAAGCCGTTGTTTTCCACCTGAACTGTGCTGTCGAGGGACTAAGCCACACCAAGCAGAAAGCTCACGGCCGCTGGAAAACTGGGTGGCATCAACCTCACTGACCACCGCAGCGGCAATCAGTGGCCCGACACCAGGAATGGTCAATAAGTGGTGATAGGCAACCTGCTGGCTGGACAGTTCAGCTAGTTCCTTATCCAAGACATCAATCCGTTCAGTGAGCATCTGCATATCTTCTCGTAACAGGCTCAGTAGTCGGCGAAGCGTGAAGGTTATCGTATTGTCTCCGTCTTCAAGCACTTCTGGCAGTTGTCGTTGCAGGCGTTGTAACCCGGCTGGAATAATGACTCCGTACTCGGCAAGTAATGCCCGTAGTTGGTTAGCCAGAGCGGTTCGCTGCTCAACTATGAGCTGGCGAGCACTACGTAACGCCTTGATATCTTGTTGTTCTGTAGTTTTAACTGAGACGAAGTGGATCCCTGGTCGGCAAGCTGTTTCACAAATAGCTAATGCATCGTTGGCATCATTCTTCTGGTGTCTTGCAAAGGCTTTGACATGCTGTGTGGGAATGAGCTTTACGTCATAGCCCATCGATATCAGTGCTCGTCCCCAGAAATGAGATGTTGAGCAAGCTTCCATAGCAATCAGTGTTTGCGGTGGAAACTGGCGCAACGTGTGGAGCAGTTTCTGGCGAGATATTTTACGATTCCAGGCAACAGAACCATCAGCCATCCATACACACACCTGAAAAACAGACTTAGCAATATCGATTCCAACTACTTTGATCGTGTTCATGTGGTGATCCCCCAAGTTGAACGCTGTCAGCCTAAGTATGAAACTGACCGCGCAGGGAGGGGGCGTCCATCACATCACTACAATACTTACGCAGACGGGTTATGAAGTTAGCAAGATGACTTTCGTAGAAATGTTGTTTTTTCTAGCATTTTTTTTATCTATACCAGTATTGTATCAACTAATTCTAAGTGGGGTCTTATGGCTATTAAGTTTAACGAAATTCGGTGCAAAATATGCGTATCTGATTTACTGGTTAATGGACAAACCTTACAGATACCCAATGAAATTCCGTAAGTTCAAATAGCGCAGCGTATTCGGATAATCGCGTATAACCCCACCACAAACGAAACAAGGATCGGAAGATCCCCTTGCGGGGTTGATATCGACCACCTTGGAGCAACCCAAGGCGTGCCAGTGCCACTATAAGCTGGATTTATGGGTTTTCCGATAATGCCCCAACTTTTGCTTATAGTGGCTAGCGCCAGCCGGAAAGAGCCCACTTACCGGCCACAGGGCGCTTGTCATATACTCCTCCGCTCTTATGACACGCCGGGGAGGCGTTGATATGCAGTCACAGACTCACACTTTTATCGTCAATGGCAGCGGGCAGCCCTGCCTGCAGGCGGGCAGCGGCGAGCCGCTGCTGCTGATCCATGGCGCGCTGGCCAACCACACCCTCTGGCTCGAACATATCGAGCTGCTCTCGCAGCACTACACCGTCTATGCCCCCACCCTGCGCCACTTTGGCGAGGCGGGCAAAGAGGGGCCGTTTGGTCTTGACGGCCAAATCTAGGACACCCACCTTTTGGAGCAAGGCGTAGCATAGCCCAAACCCAAAAGATGGGTGTCCAAGGTCTTCTGTACAGGGTCGAGTGGCTCAACAAGGTCTCAGAGTAGTAATAGCGACCCTGTGCCCCGGTAGACAGAAAAGCGAAGCCCCGTCACGGGGCTTCCTGTTTTTATCCGGCCAGCCCGAAATGCTGGCACACCGCGAGCCTGCCTCACGACAGTGCGGAGGCACTTTTCCTTTGATAGGTTTTCCCTATCTGGGCAATAGATGAGAATAGTTTTCATTTAATCTCATTTTGGCAGATACTCTCATCATCAACAGAGGGAGCCGCCATCATGAAAAAGACCATCAGCTTTGCCATCCTGCACTTCGGTGTCGCCTTTACCGTGGCCTACCTGCTGACCGGTGAGCTGCTGACCGCCAGCCTGATCGCCCTGATCGAGCCCGCCGTCAACACGGTCGCCTTCTACTTTCATGACCTTGGCTGGCACAAATTCAAGCCAAATCACAGCCTGCAGGCCAAGACCAGCAGCTTCGCGGTGGTCCACTTCTCGGTGGCCTTCGGGGTTGCCTTCCTGCTGAGCGGCGAGCTGCTCACCGGCGGCGTGATGGCGATGATCGAACCGGCCATCAATACCGTGGTGTTCTTCTTCCACGAGCGGCTGTGGCGCGCCCGCAGTCAGCAACTGGCGCTGGCTTGATCAACCGGGCAACCCGCCTCCCCCTTTATCGCGGCCACAAAAAACCCGACATTCCGGCCAGGAGTGTCGGGTTTTTCCGTTTGGCAGCCATTCAGCAGTGCAAGTGGGCTCGGCTCCCCTGCTGCATTGCCCTGAAGAGTGTGCTGTAGTAGGCAGATATGCCCTCTTCATTGCTGGAATCTATCGATGAACAAGACCTTGCTTGCCACCCTGCTGTTTGCCCCTCTGCTGGCCACTGCCGCAACCCCTTCCTTTGACTGCACCAAAGCCTCCGGGTCGGTCGAAACCCTGATCTGCAAGGATGCCGGACTGGCCGCCCTTGATAACGAACTGGCGGCCCTCTACCCCAAGGCGATTGCCGCGCTCTCTCCCGAACAGCTCAAGACCGAGCGCGCCATGCAGCGCGGCTGGATCAAGGGTCGCAACGACTGCTGGAAAGGGCAGGATCTGCGCCAGTGTGTGGAGGATAACTACCTGCTGCGGATCACCGAACTGCAGATCAGCGGCGGCCAGCTGATGGTGCCGGCACCGGTCAACTACCAGTGCGGCAAGAACGTCACACTCTCTACCTACTTCTATAACGATGCCAAGCTGCCCGCCGCAGTGATCAACCTGAGCGAGGGCGACAAGCAGCAACAAGTGCTCGCCTATGAAGCCCCCAGCGCCAGCGGCGCCCGTTATGAAGGGCAAAACCTCACCTTCTTCACCAAAGGGGACGACGCCACGCTGGAGCGCTACGGCCAGCCACCCCTCACCTGCATGGAAAATCCAACCAAGGGCTGAGGCTCATAGGGGCGGCTCGCCTTGCCGCCCCACCTTGACTAGATGGCGATATCCAGCGGTTTTCCTTCCCGCACAATCCGCAACTTGAGCGACCCCGGCTTGCCGGTGCTGAGCAGTTCACGCACCTTGTCGATCTCGAGGGGACGATAAGCCACCCCGTTGATCTGCTCCAGAATGTCGCCGTTGGCCAGACCATAGGGGGCAAGATCCCGTTCGTCGCTGTAGTAGACCTGCAGATGCTCGCCATCAAAGCGCACCCCGATATTGCGCAGGATTGGCGGCACTTTGCGCGCCAGGCTGTCGGCGTCGTAGCAGAGCATCATCCGCCCGGGCATGATCGCAAAGCGATTGAAGCGGTTAACAAAATCCAGCCCCAGACCATACTGCTCATTGCTGTTTTCCGACACGCGCAGTTCACCGAGCTGGCGCTCATCAAAGTGCAGGCCGGTGAGGATATGGTCACGCCCCTCCACCATACCGCTGGCGTCCACCCCTTTGCGTGGCATGGCATCTTCGCCAGAGATCGCCTTCTGGCTCGCCATAAAGTCGATAAAGGCATGATCGGCATAGCTCTGATCGGCCCCGGTATCCAGATACATACGCACGCTGCTCTTGCCGTGGGTCAGATACACTGCCGGGGAGCGGTTGTAGCTATCTTCATAGCCGATGCAACGCTCGAACGTGGCTGCCGACGGTGCCGTCAGCGAAGCCGTGAGCTGATGCCTGTCGCGATCAAACACCCAGTTGAAACGGCGGATGGTGTCGATCCCGAGGATGCCATCGATACGGCTGCCGAGAGACTGGGAGAAAAGATCGAAATCAACGGTTGCCCACAGATCGCTGTCATCAATGGTGACCGACCCCAGCGAGAAGGGCTGCGGCTCAACAAAGCCAAGCTGCTCGCTGCCCAGTTGGCCCGAAACGCTGTTCACACTGGCAAAATCAGCCTGATAGGCCCTGGGCAATTCGCTTAAGGTCAGCGCCTTGAAGCGGCTGGCCAGACGGCGATCGATAAAGGTGATACTGGCCCCGGTATCCAGCAAAAACTGGTACTGCTCACCGGCGATGGTGACGGGGATCAGGGGGGCGCTTTCGTAATGCACTGTCAGCACCGGGCCGGGTGCATTGCGCTTGGCGGATGAATCCGGGGCTGTGCAGCCTTGGACGACGAACAGGGCCAACATGGCCAGCGCCACTTTGAACTGCGACTTCATAACTCTCCTTCCCGATAGCAGATGCCCCCGCGACGCCACCACATAATGCTATCTTGTTGATTTATAGATAAATAAGCTATTTCAGCGGGGGAGGCGGACAATAACAAAGAGTTTTATGCTGGTTCAAGCCGGATATGACCATGAATATTCTATGGAGATAGTTCAAGAATGGTTGTTCACGCTATCTCGGCGCGTCATCAATCGTAGGTGACATTTGATTAATTTATTGATCTTGCACAGAAAATCTCAATATTGAGCTTTCTCTCCACAGCGCCATGGTTAATATTGCCATTTGGCAACAATTGCCTCGTCGGAGTCTCCCATGAGCCATGCCAACCCCATCCCCTTGGTGAAACGCAGCAGACTGGAGGCTGAAATTCAGGGGCGGTAGCCATGCCATATCTCGCCCGGTCCCTTTTTGATCCAAACAAACTGACCGGCAAGCCGCTGACTCATCCACAACATGCAAATCAAGGTGGTGTATGGAAACACAAACCCTGCATCGTGGTCGCTTGATCGACCATATCCAGCTGGTGGTAAAAATCGTGAATTAGGACACATACCTTCCTAGTCAGAACCAGCGTAAAACTCGCTCACTGGCTAAAAATCTGGGGCACCAACCTTCGCTTCACATTATTTTTGCAATGTTGTTAAGGAATAACGAATGTCTATAGAACAATTACATGTTAAAAACATCAAACGATTCCCGGAAGTTAATGTTAAATTCAATGAACATTTTAACTTTATTACAGGTCCCAATGGTTGTGGTAAAACCTCTATTCTTGCAGCCATTGCACACTGTTTAAACTGAAATGGTGAATATTCTAGGCACCAAGATGACAGTGAGTATTGGATAGATGTCGATGAGGATGGTGAAAAATTTAGATTCGGCTTAGGCTCGGGTTTCTTGCGAGCAAAAAAATACAGAAATGACCAGATAAACACTTATGTTACCCCACCCTCTGAAGATAAGCGTCAGTCATTCCATGTAAGTGATGTTAAAAATTCATATAAACTCCCGCCATTGGTTATCGGTGCACAGCGAAAAATTGGCTATAAAGCCATAGATGGCGTTACCAGAGAGAAAGACAGCCAAGAAAGCATAAATATATATTGCCGTAATGCGCTCAACTCCCTTTATAACAATTCCTCACGAGATGTAAAACAATGGCTTATCAATCGATATTTTGTAATAGATAAACCTTGGGCAAAAGAAGAAAAGTCAAACTGGGATCATTTAATAAATTCATTGCCTGTGATTGGGCCATTCAACAGTGCTTTCCAGTATATTGAGACTGGGCGGGATCTCGAACCTGTATTTTCAATTTATGAAAAAAAATGTTTTCTGGAAGAACTATCTTCTGGGTTTCAAGCCATTTTGTATATCATAATTGCTATATTTGAATGGATTGAAGCATGCTTGCCGGAAGGAAAAAGAGATGTAAAAACAGCATCAGGAACCGTACTCATCGATGAACTGGATAATCACCTCCACCCAGAATGGCAACTTACAGTAAGACAGGGAATTGCGACAATATTTCCTAATATACAATTCATTGTAACAACTCATTCGCCACATCTCTTGGCATCGGCTAAAGAGAATGAAATCATCATGCTTCCACCATCATATTCAAATGAAAAATATGAATTCCGCCCTTCAGATAAAGCGTATTCAGGTTGGAGCACTGACTTAATTCTGACCGAACTCATGGGTGTAAGAAGTCTTGATAACAAAGATTATGAAGCACTGGTGAAATCTTGCTATGAACATATTAAAGAAAATAACCTTGAAGCTCTCAAAAAAAGCTATGCCAATCTTGAATCCATCTGCCATCCGGATGATGTTGTTTTGATCATTCTAAAAACACGTATAGCAGGCATGGAAGCTAAAACAAATGATTAAATTAACCAGGCCACCTGAGCCACAGATTTTATGTGATAACCGTAAAGAATGGACGCAGGGTATTATGGAATTGGTAAATAAGTACAAAGGGTACAAACATATACCTAACAATGAAAAAGATGCAGCATTAAAGCATTATCGTCATGATGATATACGCAACGCACTGAAAACAAGTTCATTTCATAAATGCGCTTTCTGCGAGGGCATTCCTGCCGAAACTGGCTTTGCTGAAGTTGAACATTTCCATCCGAAATCCATATATACAAATAAATCCTTTGAATGGACTAATCTTCTTTACAGTTGCAAGGCCTGCAATAACAAAAAGCTCAACCATGATACACAACTACAACCAATAATAAACCCTTACGATCTCGACCCCCATGATTGTTTTACGTATACAGATATAATGATTGAGCCAAAAATTGGAAAGAACTATAGTATTGCTGAAAAAACCATCGAAGTGTGTGGACTATCAGATAAGCGACTTTTTTCGGCACGTGGCGATATATTAGTTAACTTTCGTATTTTTGAGGCTGACATTCGTGAGGCTCTTGAAGAATTTGACCTAGCACGCAGTCCAAAAAACAAGCAGAAGCGAGCAGGAAAAATAAGCGATGCGCTACGCACGATTGAAGAATTGACGCAACCAAGAGCGAAACTATCAAACTTCTGTGCCTATCTGCTGGCTAACTCAGTTGTATATCAGGACGCCAAACAACGACTACAGCAATACACCAGCGAAATCATTTGAGGCACGTCGCCTGTAGATTCGAATAGCTCGTAGGTTCGAATAGCGCAGCGTATTCGGACAATCGCGTATAACCCCGCCACGAAATAAGCAAGGAGCGGAAGATCTCCTTGTGGGGCTTGTATCAGCCCCCCCTGATGCAACCCAAGGTGCACCGGTGCCACTATAAGCTGAATTTATGGGTTTTCCGATAATGCCCCAGTTTTTTTCTTATAGTGGCTAGCGCCAGCCTGAAAGAGGCCTCTTACCGGCCACAGGACGCTTGTCATATACTCCTCTGCTCTTATGACACGCCGGGGAGGCGTTGATATGCAATCACAGACTCACACCTTTATCGTCAATGACAGCCCGCTGCCCTGCCTGCAGGCCGGTTCGGGCGAGCCGCTGTTGCTGATCCATGGCGCGCTAGCCAACCATACACTCTGGCTCGAACATATCGAGCAGCTCTCACGTCACTACACCGTCTATGCTCCCACCCTGCGCCACTTTGGCGAGGCGGGCAAAAACGGGCCATTTGGTCTGGAGACCCACGCCAGTGATCTGCTTGCCCTGCTGGAACAATTGCCGTGCGGGCCAGTGCATCTGGCGGGCTGGTCATACGGGGCGGATGTTGCCCTGACCGCTGCCCTGATGGCTCCGGAGCAATTCATAAGCCTCTATCTGGTGGAACCGGGTTGCCCTGGAGCCCTCGATGAACAGGGGATCGCTGCCTTTATGGCCGATGCCGGAGCCATGTTTGGCCCCGTGTTTGGCCAGGTTGGGGAAGGCTTGTTGCAAGAGGCCGTGGCGACCCTGATCGATGGTTCGGGTGGTCATGCAGGCTATTTTGCTGCACAACCGCTCAAGTGGCAGCAGGCGCAGTTGGCAGAAGCCGATAGCCTGCCCAAACAGTTGAACCAAAGCGAGCGGCCAGATTGGTCACCCGGGCGTCTTGCCATGCTCAACATGCCCACCTGCATCGTGCAGGGCGCAGATACCAGAGCGCTGTTTGCGCTGGTCTGTGAGGCTATTGGCAACGCCATTCCCGCCTGCGATCGCTTGCAGGTGCCGCACGTAGGGCACCTCTACCCCATCGAGCAGCCCGCACTGTTTGTGCAGCATCTGCAACGCTGGCTTGAACAGCAGGCATAAAAAAACCGGAACCCAAGGGTTCCGGTTATTTTCATTCCAGCCGAGGCTGGCAAACCAGCAAATTAAGCCTGGTTTTTAACTTCTTTCAGACCGCGGAAAGGAGCTTTGGCACCCAGAGCTTCTTCGATACGGATCAGCTGGTTGTACTTGGCAACACGGTCAGAACGGCTCATGGAACCGGTCTTGATCTGGCCAGCAGCGGTACCAACAGCCAGGTCGGCGATGGTCGCGTCTTCGGTCTCACCGGAACGGTGGGAGATGACGGCAGTGTAGCCAGCGTCTTTGGCCATCTTGATGGCAGCCAGAGTTTCGGTCAGGGAACCGATCTGGTTGAACTTGATCAGGATGGAGTTGGCGATGCCGTTGTCGATACCGCGCTTCAGGATCTTGGTGTTGGTTACGAACAGGTCGTCACCCACGATCTGGATTTTCTTGCCCAGTTCAGCAGTCTGATAGGCGAAACCTTCCCAGTCAGATTCGTCCAGGCCATCTTCGATGGAGACGATCGGGAACTTGGTGGTCAGGTCAGCCAGGAAGTCGGAGAAACCGTTGGAGGTGAAGACACGACCTTCGCCTTTCAGGTTGTACTCTTTCTTCTCTGCGTCGTAGAACTCGGAAGCAGCGCAGTCCATAGCCAGGGTGATGTCGGTGCCCAGTTTGTAACCGGCAGCGGCAACGGCTTCAGCGATAACTTCCAGCGCTTCGGCGTTGGATTTCAGGTTCGGAGCGAAACCACCTTCGTCACCAACTGCAGTGTTGTAGCCCTTGGACTTCAGCACTTTGGCCAGGTTGTGGAACACTTCTGCGCCCATGCGAACGGCTTCTTTCAGGGTCTTGGCGCCAACCGGCTGGATCATGAACTCCTGGATGTCGACGTTGTTGTCGGCGTGCTCACCACCGTTGATGATGTTCATCATCGGCAGCGGCATGGAGTAAACACCCGGGGTGCCGTTCAGCTCGGCGATGTGGGCGTACAGCGGCATGCCTTTGGCAGCAGCGGCAGCTTTGGCGTTAGCCAGGGAAACAGCCAGGATGGCGTTGGCGCCGAACTTGGATTTGTTCTCGGTACCGTCGAGGTCGATCATGATCTGGTCAACGGTGGCCTGGTCCTTGGCATCTTTACCCAGCAGAGCTTGAGCGATCGGGCCGTTTACGGCTTCGATGGCTTTCAGCACGCCTTTACCCAGGAAACGGCTCTTGTCGCCGTCACGCAGTTCCAGCGCTTCGCGGGAACCGGTGGACGCGCCAGACGGAGCGGCTGCCATACCAACAAAACCACCTTCCAGGTGAACTTCGGCC
Source organism: Aeromonas sp. 95A (assembly GCF_051919235.1). Taxonomy (NCBI): domain Bacteria; kingdom Pseudomonadati; phylum Pseudomonadota; class Gammaproteobacteria; order Aeromonadales; family Aeromonadaceae; genus Aeromonas; species Aeromonas sp. 95A. Next base: position 3,672,055 of record NZ_JBQBFC010000001.1, on the reverse strand, counting down.
TCAACGGTCGGGTTACCACGGGAGTCGATGATTTCACGACCGATCACTTTAACGATCTTGGACATGTGTATTTCCTCAGGTTTCGTAAAAAAACAACAAAAATATGCCAAAAAAAGCGGCTGTGGCACAGTGCCCCAACCGCATTTATTTTCAATTACTTCAAATTACGCTTCTGATACTCGCCTGCCGCCTTCACAAAACCGGCGAACAGAGCGTGGCCATCACGAGGAGTAGAGGTGAACTCCGGGTGGAACTGCGCAGCCACGAACCAGGGGTGATCCGGGATCTCGATGATTTCCACCAACTTCTTGTCGGCGGAGAGACCGGTCACTTTCAGACCTGCCGCTTCAATCTGCGGCAGCAGCTTGTTGTTGACTTCGTAACGGTGACGGTGACGCTCGTAAATGGTCGGGCTGCCGTACATCTGACGCACCTTGGAATCTTCGACCAGGTGGCAGAGCTGGGAACCCAGACGCATGGTACCGCCCAAATCGGACTTCTCGGTACGGGTCTCGACGTTGCCCTCTTCATCCACCCACTCGGTGATGAGGCCGACGACCGGATACGCGCAATCTTTCTTGAACTCGGAGGAGTGAGCCCCTTCCATGCCCGCCACGTTGCGAGCGAATTCGATCATGGCAACCTGCATGCCGAGGCAGATACCCAGGTAGGGGATCTTGTTCTCGCGGGCATACTGGGCAGCCAGAATTTTGCCTTCCACACCGCGCTCACCGAAGCCACCCGGCACCAGGATCGCGTCCAGACCTTCCAGCAGCTCGGCGCCACGGGTCTCGATATCCTGAGAGTCGATGTACTTGATGTTGACGGAGTGACGGGTCTTGAGACCACCGTGCTTGAGCGCCTCGTTGACGGACTTGTAAGCGTCCGGCAGGGAGACGTACTTGCCGACCATACCGATGGTCACTTCACCGGTCGGGTTGGCCTCTTCGTAAATAACCTGTTCCCACTCGGACAAATCAGCTTCTTTGCACTCCAGACCGAAACGCTCGGTGAAGTAGGAGTCCAGATTCTGGGATTTCAGCAGTGCCGGGATCTTGTAGATGGAGTCGACGTCTTTCATGGAGATGACGGCGCGCTCGGGCACGTTGCAGAACAGGGCGATCTTGGCGCGCTCGTTGGCCGGAATGGCACGGTCGGAGCGGCAGATCAGCACATCCGGCTGGATACCGATGGAGAGCAGCTCTTTAACGGAGTGCTGGGTCGGCTTGGTCTTCACTTCACCGGCAGCAGCCAAGTAAGGAACCAGCGTCAGGTGCATGAACATGGCGTTGTTGCGGCCCACTTCGGCAGCCAGCTGACGAATGGCTTCGAGGAACGGCAGGGACTCGATGTCACCTACGGTACCGCCTACTTCGACGATGGCAACCTGATGGCCTTCGGCACCGGCAATCACCCGCTCTTTGATGGCGTTGGTGATGTGCGGGATAACCTGAATGGTGGCGCCCAGATAGTCACCACGACGCTCTTTACGCAGTACGTCGGCGTAGATACGGCCGGTGGTAAAGTTGTTGCGACGGGTCATCTTGGTGCGGATGAAACGCTCGTAGTGGCCCAAATCCAGATCGGTTTCGGCCCCGTCCTCGGTTACGAACACTTCACCATGCTGGGTCGGGCTCATGGTGCCCGGATCCACGTTGATGTACGGGTCCAGTTTCATGATGGTCACATCCAGACCACGGGCTTCCAGAATGGCTGCCAGAGAAGCTGCGGCAATGCCTTTGCCGAGGGATGAAACAACGCCACCAGTAACAAAAATATATTTGGTCGTCATGCTGAACCTGAAAGAAGTTTAGGGAATTTTAAGGGGTGCTTCGGGGATGAAGCAGGACGGGGAAACAGTATACCAAAAACCCCTCTCCCAAACAATGAGCAAAAATCTATCAGGCTCACCGCCCCCCCATCTTGCGCCAAATCAACTTTGCTCGGTTTCCTTCGCCTTATCCCAGGCGGCATCGAGCTTTTCGAGGGTGCAATCGGTCATTTTCAAGCCTTCTGCGGCGATTATCTGCTCAACCTGACGAAAACGACGTTCGAACTTGGCGTTGGCGCCTCGCAGTACCTGCTCCGGATCCTTGCCCAGATGACGCACCAGATTGACGGTGGCAAACAGCAGGTCGCCGAGCTCGTCGCTCACCCGCGCCTCGTCCACATCGGCCATCAGCGCCTCTTCCATCACCTCGTCGATCTCTTCGTGGATCTTGTCCACCACAGGCCCCAGCGTCTTCCAGTCAAAACCGACGGTGGCGCAGCGTTTCTGAATTTTGGCGGCGCGAGTCAGGGCAGGCAGCGAGAGCGGGATGTCGTCCAGCACGCTCTCTTTGTCGAGGGCCGCCCGCTCTTTGGCCTTTTCCGCTTCCCAGTTCGCTTTTACCGCTTTCTCGTCGCCAAGGTCTGCATCGGAAAAAACGTGGGGATGACGGCGAATTAGCTTCTCGCTCACCGTATCGACGATATCGGCGAAGTCGAACAAGCCCCGCTCTTTACCCAGCTGGGCGTAAAACACCACCTGAAACAGCAAATCCCCCAGCTCCCCTTTCAGCCCCTGCCAATCTTTGGTCTCGATGGCATCGGCCACTTCGTAGGCCTCTTCCAGGGTGTGCGGCACTATGGTCTGGAAGTCCTGTTTCAGATCCCAGGGGCAGCCGTTTTGCGGGTCACGCAAACGAGCCATGATGTCGAGTAGTTGGGGCAGATCGTAACGTTGGGACATGGGATATTCGCTTTCAATTCGTTCAAAAAGGGTCGTAAATACAGACCGGCCACTGGGGCCGGTCGGTTCGATATCAAAGCCGCTTGGCGCTGATCACGTCGTTAAGCTGACTGAGCTTGGCCAACGCCCGGTTGAAGGCGTTGATGTTGTAAATCTCCAGCTCCATGTCAATCTCAGCTGTCTGCTCGCGCACGTTGGAGCGTGAGCGCACCCCCATCACATTGATCTTCTCGTTGGCCAGCACTGTGGTGATATCGCGCAGCAAGCCGGAGCGATCGTTGGAGATGATCCGGATGGTGAGGCCGTAGCCGCCGGAGTAGTTCTCCCCCCACACCGCATCGATAAGCCGCTCCGGATTGCGACGTGACAACTCCTTGAGCTGCTCGCAATCTTCCCGGTGGATCGAAACGCCACGGCCCATGGTGATAAAGCCCTGAATGGAGTCCCCTGGAATGGGCTGGCAGCAGCGGGCAATATGGGTCATCAAGTTGCCGACCCCTTCCACCACTATGTGATCTTTGGGCTTGTGGCGCATCGGCGCATTGGCCTTCTGCTCCAGCTTCTCCAGCAGGCGGCGATCTTCCTCTTCCGCCGTCGGCTTGTTGTAGCAGGTGTCGAGATAGTTGAGCACCTGGTTGATGCGGATATCGCCGCTGCCGATACCAGCCAGCAGATCGTCAGTGCTCTCCAGATTGAAACGCCGCAGCATGTTGCCCTTGTCGATCTTGGACATGCTGAGGTTGTGGCGATCCAGCTCCTTCTCGAACAGCTCGCGACCGGCCACGATATTCTTGTCCCGATCCAGTTTTCTGAACCAGGTCGCCACCTTGGCCCTCGCCCGGCTGGAGCGCAGGAAGCCGGCGTTGGGGTTCATCCAGTCGCGGCTCGGGTTCGGCTCTTTCTGGGTGATCACCTCCACCTGATCGCCGGTCTGCAGCGCATAGGTAAACGGCACGATGCGGCCGTCAATCTTGGCGCCGATGCAGCGGTGGCCGATCATGCTGTGGACGTGATAGGCAAAATCGAGCGGGGTAGCGCCCGCCGGCAGGTCGATGACATCCCCTTTCGGGGTGAAGACATAGACCCGGTCCTCGAACACCTGACTGCGCAGATCTTCGAGCAGGGAGCCGCTCTCGGAGAGATCTTCCTGCCAGGCGAGCAGCTTGCGCAGCCACTCGATCTTGTCTTCGAAGGTGTTGGCCTTGCCGCCAGCCTGTGCCCCTTCCTTGTAGCGCCAGTGCGCCGCAACGCCGAGCTCGGCATCCTGATGCATCTGGTCGGTACGGATCTGGATCTCGACGGTCTTGCCCTCCGGCCCCACCACTACGGTGTGGATCGACTGATAGCCGTTGGGTTTGGGGTTGGCGACATAGTCGTCAAACTCGCGGGGAATGTGGTGGAACTGGGTATGCACGATACCGAGCGCCGCATAGCAATCCTGCAGCCGCTTGGTCACTACCCGCACCGCGCGCACGTCGAACAACTCGTTGAATTCGAGGTGCTTCTTCTGCATCTTGCGCCAGATGCTGTAGATATGTTTCGGCCGACCGTACACCTCGGCGTCAACTCCCGCCTCTTTCAACCCATTACGCAGGGATTGCACAAACTCGCGGATGTAGCGCTCGCGGTCGAGCCGCTTCTCGTCGAGCTGCTTGGCGATCTGCTTGTAGGTATCCGGGTGCAGGTAACGGAAGGCAAGATCTTCCAGCTCCCACTTGAGCTGGCCGATGCCCAGACGGTTGGCGAGCGGCGCATAGATGTTGGTGATCTCCTGGGCCATCAGCACCCGGGTCTCTTCATCTGCCGTCTTCGCTTCCCGCAGGCAGGCGATCCGCTCCGCCAGCTTGATCACCACGGCGCGCACATCCTCGACCATGGCGAGCAACATGCGACGCACGTTGTCGACCTGCTCCGGCGAGGTTTCGCTGCGATGGAGGGTTTGCAGGGATCGGATTGCCTCCATCTCCAGCACCCCTTCCACCAGCTTGGCGATCTTGGAACCGAAGTCCTCGTCCATCCGCTCCTGGCTGATGAGACCGGCTTCGACGAAGGGGTAGATGATGGCCGCTTTGAGGGTGCCGATATCCATGCTGAGCATCTGCAGGATGCCCACCATTTCGATACCACGCACCAGCAGCTTGCTCGTCAGCGCCTCGTCACCGAGCGTCAGACAATACTGGTAGACGGTTCGCAGCTGATCCTTTTCACTGTCACTCAAGGAGAGCGAGCTGACCCACTCTTCCAGGGTGAAGTTGTCTTTCAAATGAATATCGCGAACCGCAACCATGGTATCAATCCTTTAAATTATCGGGCCGAAAGCTGTCACTTTCTCCCCTCATGAGATTGCCTCAAATGGGGATATCCAGCGCACTTTTCAAGGCATATTGTCCAGAAAGACAATAGAGCGCGCCAACAGGCCCTGCCGAACGACGAGGGTCTAGATTACCCCAATCACATCAGCTCAAACAGACGCAGACATGCCAGATTACATATCCGCATCGCCGAACTGATGAGTCATTTACTCCCGTTCAAACAGCGCCATGGACTCCAGATGACCGGTGTGAGGGAACATGTCGAGCATGCCGAGGCGCACCAGACGATAACCCCCTTTCACCAGCACCTGACTGTCCCGCGCCAGGGTGACCGGGTTACAGGAGACGTAGACCACCCGCTTGGGTGAAAGTTTCACGACGTGTCCCATCACTTCCAGCGCGCCGGGGCGAGCCGGATCCAGCAGCACCAGATCAAACCCTTCCCGCGCCCAGGACATGCCGACAATGTCATCGCTCAGGTCGGCTTTGTAGAAACGGGCATTGGTGATGCCGTTGCGACGGGCGTTCTCTTCGGCCCGCTGCACCATGGCCAGTTCACCTTCGACACCCACTACTTCGCGAGCCTGACGGGCCAGCGGCAGGGTGAAGTTGCCGATGCCGCAGAAGAGATCGAGCACCTTGTCATCCTTGCTCGCCCCGAGCCATGTCAGCGCCTGCTCAACCATGCTCTGGTTGATGGGGCCGTTGACCTGAATGAAATCACCGGGAGCAAATGCAAGAGACAGGCCATCCAGCGAATAGGATGGGGAAAAATGTTGCTGCAGCGCTTCGATGCGATCATCGGCCGCCTGCAGATAGAGGTCTATTCCCTGCGCTTTGGCAAACTCCACCAGCAGGGCGCGATCCGCCTCATTGGGGCGGCCGATGTGGCGCAGCAGCATCATGATCCCCTGCTCCGCCTGGATAAGCTCGGCATGGCCCAGCTCACGCTGGCTCTTCAAGCGATTGAGGCACTCACGCAGCGGGGCAATCAGCGCAGAGAGCGGCTCGGCCAGTACAGGGCAACTGTCGATCTCCACCAGATCGTTGCTGTTGCGACGGCGGAAACCGACCCGGGTGCAGCGACCGTTCTTGTCAAATTTGATGGCCAGACGACAGACCCGGCGGTAAGCGCGATCTTCACCGGTCAGTACCGGCTCCAGCGCCGGCGCCTTGATGTTGCCCAACCGCTCGAACAGGCTGACCAGTCCGGCCGCCTTGGCGGCTTGCTGATCGGCAACCAACATGTGCTGGGCACTGCAACCGCCGCACTCGCGATAGTGGCTGCAGAAGGGGGCGATACGATTGGCCGCCGGGGTCACCACCTGCTGCAAGGCGGCGTGACCATACTGCTTTTTCTCTTCGGTGATGCGTGCCTTGACGGTCTCGCCGGGCAGTGCCCCTTCGACGAAGATCGCCTTGCCCTGATGGCGACCGATACCGACGCAGTGGTGATCGAGGGTGTCTATCGTAAATTCAATGCGTTGGAGCTGGGTGGACTTCTTTTGGGGCTTGAAAAACTGGGCCATAAAACTTGGTGCCTATAGGTGGCTATGTCATGATTGTGGAATCTGCTGCCGGGTATTGTCCCACAAGAATAATAGTATGACCAAATACGGCCACAGAGCCCGTGTATTGCCATCAACCCTATCGCCAACCCTGTTCACTGGTGGCCTGTTCGTATGACCAAATATGGCCTGAGAGCACGCGTTCTCGCCTTCACCATCCTGCCGACCCTGATCATCGGTGGCCTGATGGCCGGTTACTTCACCTTCCACCGCTACCAGCAGCTGGAAAACAACCTCATTGATCAGGGGATCAACATCATCGAACCGCTGGCGATCGCCAGTGAATACGGGATGACCCAGCACAGTCGCGAATCCCTCAAGCGGCTGATTGGCCTGACCCATCGCAAGAACTCCCCCTTCATCAAGTCCATCGCGGTTTTCACCCAGGACAACCAGCTGTTCGTCACCTCGAACTACCACCGGGATTTCACCCGACTCAGGCTGCCCGATGGCGAGCCTATTCCGGATCTGACCAGCGTGACGTTTCAGGGGGACGACATCATTTTGCGCACTCCGATCCAGGCCGAAACCAGCCTCGATGGCTTCCCGCTGCCCAGCGATGTAGAGCCGCCGATGATTGGCTACATCTCGATGCAGATGGCGACCGATCGGGCCATGCTGCTGCAGTACCGAGACACCTTCTTTGCGGTGATCATGGTGCTCATCGGGGTCGCCTTCAGTACCCTGTTTGGCTTCCGGCTGGTCAAGAGCGTGACCCAGCCCATCACCAACATGGTGCAGGCGGTGCACAAGATCAGGGAGGGGCGGCTCGATACCCGGGTCAGCGGCCAGCTCACCGGCGAGCTGGATATGCTGAAAAACGGCATCAACGCCATGGCCAAGGCGCTCTCCGAATATCACGAAGAGATGCAGCAGAATATCGATCAGGCCACCTCTGACCTGCGCGAAACGCTGGAACAGATCGAGATCCAGAACGTAGAACTCGACATGGCCAAGAAGCGGGCGCAGGAGGCGGCGCGGGTCAAGTCGGAGTTTCTGGCCAACATGTCCCACGAGCTGCGCACTCCGCTCAACGGGGTCATCGGTTTTACCCGCCAGCTGCTGAAAACCAGCCTGACCCCGAGCCAGACCGACTACATGCAGACTATCGAGAAGTCGGCGCGCAACCTGCTTGGCATCATCAACGACATCCTCGACTTCTCGAAGCTGGAAGCGGGCAAGCTGCAGCTGGAGCATATCCCGTTCAGCCTGCGCGACACCCTCAACGAGACCATGCACCTGCTCGGCCCCAGCGCCCACGACAAGCAGCTGGAGCTCTCCCTGAGGGTGGATGCCGATGTGCCGGACTACCTCACCGGCGACCCCATGCGTCTGCAACAGGTGCTGACCAACCTCACCGGCAACGCCATCAAGTTCACCGAGCAGGGCAACGTGGATGTCCATATCGAGCAGACCGGCAGTGGCAACCACAAGGTGAGGCTCAACGTCCAGATCCGCGATACCGGCATCGGTATCTCCCAAGAGCAGCAACATCAGCTGTTCCAGGCCTTCAATCAGGCCGACTCCTCCATCTCCCGCCGTTATGGCGGCACGGGCCTGGGCCTCGTCATCACCCAGAAGCTGGTGCAGCAGATGGGCGGCCAGATCCGCTTCGAATCGGAGCTCGGCAAGGGCTCAATCTTCTCGTTCAGTCTGGATGTGGAGGTCTCCCCCCTGCCCCAGACCGATCAACTGCCGTTGGATCGGATCCGTGGCAAACGGCTCTGGCTGCTGGAACCGGATCCCTTCGCGCAAGCCTCTCTGCTCGCCCTGCTGGCGGAGTGGCACCTCGACGTGCACCCACTGACCAGCGATGCTCCCTGGCCCGAGATGAGCGAGCAGGAGATGGTGATCATCGGCAGCAGCACCCTGCATACGCCGCAGCAGGTGATCGGCCGTCTCGACAGACTGAACGGCCAGCAGCAGAACACCATAGTGCTGCTCAGCAGCCACGAGCCAGCGCTCTATGAAGCTATGCTGGCCCATGGCGCCCAGCACTGTCTCTCCAAACCGGTCAACCACCGCAAGCTGCTGCACGCCCTGCTCTCGCCGGAATCGAGCCGCCAGAAGCTGCCCGCCCAGCCTGCGCCGCGCCAGTTGCAGCCAATCAAGGTGCTGGCGGTGGACGATAACGCCGCCAACCTCAAGCTGATCGCCGCCATGCTCAAGGAGATGGTGAGTCAGGTGGTGGTGTGCAAAAACGGCAAGGAGGCGGTCAAGCAGGCCCAGAGCCAGCCGTTCGACATCATCTTCATGGATATCCAGATGCCGATCATGGATGGCATCAGCGCCACCCAGGCGATCCGCAACCAGTCCCTCAACACCACCACCCCGATCGTGGCGGTGACCGCCCACGCCATTCCCGGCGAACGGGAGCGGCTGATCCGGCAGGGGATGGACGACTATCTGGCCAAGCCCATCGACGAGAGCATGCTGGCCCAGCTCATCACCGACTTTGCCCATCGCCGCCACCAGAATAATGGTGCCCAACAGATCGACTGGGCACTGGCGGTGCGGCAAGCGGCGGGGAAAGAGCATCTCGCCAGAGAGATGCTGACCATGCTGCTGGCCAGTTTCGACGAAGTGGAACCTGTGCTGGATAGCGCGCTGGCGGGCGAAATTGAAGATAGCGAGGTGCTAGCCCAGCTCCATCGCCTCAACGGCGGCTGTGCCTATTCCGGGGTGCCGGGACTGCAACGGCTGCTCTCCCAGCTGGAGCAACAGCTGCGTGACGGCGTGCCGGTCAGCGAGCTGGAACCCGAGCTGCTGGAGCTGCAAGATGCGCTGGAACTGGTGCGCCAGGAGGCGCCCCGCTATCTCGGCAAAGCTTGATGAGCTTGACCTGAACTGTATCGGCCCCCGCTTTTTCTGACGCGAGGGCCGCCAGATGGTAAAGTTGCGCCGTTTACACAGGAGTCAGCATGACCAACAACGATATTCTGCGCCGTCTGCGCTACGCCCTCACCATCAGCAACGACCAGATGGTCGAGATGTTTGCCAAGGGCAACCTGACGGTCACTCACGCCCAGCTGCACAGCTGGTTGATGAAAGAGGCGGCGGAAGGTGAAGAGCAAGAGGCAGGCTATGTCGCCTGTCCCGACTCGGCCCTGAGCCAGTTCCTCGACGGTTTCATCATCGCCCGCCGCGGCGTGCGGGAAGATGCACCGGCCCAGGTGATCCCGAACCGGATCAACAACAACATGATCCTGCGCAAGCTGCGCATCGGTCTCAACTTCAAGGAAGAGGATATGCTCGGCACCCTCAAACTCGCCGACTTCAACCTCTCCAAGTCCGAGCTCAGTGCCCTGTTCCGCTCCAAGGATCACAAGCACTATCAGGATTGCGGGGATCAGATCCTGCGCAACTTCCTGATCGGCCTCACGGCCAAATACCGCGGCTAACCAGCCGCGCGACTGACCAGACAGAGCCTTCGACATGTGCCAGCGACTCACTCCTCCCACGCTCAGCAACCTGGCTGCAGCAGGGGGATGGCGCTGGCGCTGTCTTCTTCCCCTCTTCTTTCTACCACTGGTTCTACTGCTGAGCGCCTGTACCCCGTCCGAGTACCGGCTCTCGACCCGCTATCAGAGCGCCAACCAGAACGAGCGGATCGCCTTTCTGATCCTCCACTACACCGACGAAGATGATGCCAACTCCCTGCGCCTGCTGACCGAGCCGGAGCACAAGGTGAGCGCCCACTACCTGATCCCCCGCGACAGCCACGAAACACCGCTACCGGTCTATCAGCTGGTGCCGGACAGCGCGCGCGCCTGGCATGCGGGACGCAGCCGTTGGCACCAATATGCCGGGCTCAATGCCAGCTCCCTTGGCATCGAGATCGTCAACCTCGGCTATCCAGCGGAAGATGAGTCGCTGGCACCCCATGCCCGGCGCTGGCAACCCTATACCCCGCAGCAGATTGCTGCCGTCGGCGCACTCAGCCGGGAGCTGGTCGCCCGCTACCAGATTCCACCGACCCAGGTGCTGGGCCACAGCGATGTCGCCCCCGAGCGCAAGCAGGATCCCGGCCCTCACTTCCCCTGGCGCCAGCTCTATCTGACGTACGGGGTCGGCGCCTGGCCAGATGAAGGTCGGGTGGCCGACTTACTGGCCAGCCCCTTGCCCGATTGGGATGCGGCCATGTGGCAGCAGCAGCTGGCCCGCTATGGCTACGGCCTGCCCCGGAGCGGCCAGTGGGATGAGCAGAGCCGCGCCGTCATGGGCGCCTTTCAGCTCCACTTTCGCGCAAGCAAGGTCGATAGCAAACCGGACCGCGAGTGTCAGGCCATCCTGATGGCGCTGCTGGAAAAATACTTCCCCTAATACTCATCCATTGCCCCCGTTGCTGCGTACTGTTTGATAGCCATTAACTATCAAACAGTTAGGCACAAGCAATTGTCCCTGCATTTTGCAAGGCGTTACTCTGACTGCGTTCCGAAAGAGAATTTAAAACCGATTTCCAAATCTGGAGGTGAATGATGAAAAGCCCGATTGGTCTTGATACTGCTCAATCACAAGCCCTGGCAGCCGAGTTGAACAAATTGCTGGCCAGCTACCAGATCCTCTATATGAACGTGCGCGGCTTCCACTGGAATATCCGTGGCAACCAGTTCTTCGAACTGCACCTGAAATTTGAAGAGATTTACAACGACCTGTTGTTGAAAGTCGATGCGCTGGCCGAGCGGATCCTGACGCTGGACGGGGTGCCGATGCACAGCTTCAGCGACTACCTGAAAGTCTCTGCCATCTCTGAGCAAAAGGGGCTGCACGATGGCCGCGCCTGTGTCGAATCCCTGCTGGAGAGCTTCCGCGAACTGCTGGTCGCCCAGCGCCGCATTCTGGGCCAGGCCGCCGAAGCCGGTGATGAGGGCACTGCCGCCATCCTCTCCGACTATGTGCAGCAGCAGGAAAAGCTGGTCTGGATGCTGCGCGCTTATCTGGCCTGATAGTCAGCCAAGCCGGCTACAGCGTACGTATGCTGGCTTGAGGAAGTGCCGGGCCGGGGCATCTGACCAGGCCTTGCCCCAACCCGTTTGATTGTTATGTTCTGTTGCAAACCTGAGTTGTCTCTCCTTTTATCCACCCGCTTGCCGCCCTGTCTGGGCGGCTTTTTTTGTTTTTGATCTGCATCAAGGGAATCTTAATTGGCAAATTGAATGTCTATTAAGTTTTTCGCGAGGGGAATAGAATCGCCACAAAACAAACAACTGAAATGTCCAATTGGGAGAGGCATGATGTTTTGTGTGCAATGTGAACAGACAATTCGTACCCCGGCAGGCAACGGCTGTGCTTACGCACAAGGTATGTGCGGCAAGACGGCGGAAACCTCGGATCTGCAAGATGTCCTGATCTATACCCTGCAGGGGCTCAGCGCCTGGGCGCTGGCTGCCCGCGAGCAGGGCATCATCGACCGCGAGATCGATACCTTCGTGCCCAAGGCCTTCTTCGCCACCCTGACCAACGTCAACTTCGACTCGAATCGCATCGTGGCTTACGTCAATCAGGCCCTGGCTTATCGCCAGCAACTGGCCGCCAAGCTGGCGGTGCAGGTCAACGACTTGCCACAGTCCGCTCACTTCGAGCCCGGTGCAGAGCTGCTGGAACAACTTGCCCATGCCGCGCCAGCTGCCCCCAATCGGGGCAAGAGCGAGGTGAACGAGGACATCATGGGGCTGCGCCTGCTCTGCCTCTACGGCCTCAAGGGCGCCGCCGCCTACATGGAGCACGCCCGGGTGCTGGATCAGCAGAGTGACGAGGTGGCCGCCGAATTCCACCGCATCATGAGCTGGCTCAGCACAGACCCGAGTGAGCTGGAGCCGCTGTTCAACTGCGCCATGGAGATCGGCCTGCTCAACTTCAAAGTCATGGAGATGCTGGATCTGGGTGAAACCAGCGCCTTCGGCCATCCGGAACCGACCCAGGTACGCGTCACCCCGATCCCGGGCAAGTGCATTCTGGTCTCCGGCCACGACATGATGGATCTCAAGCTCATTCTGGAGCAGACCAAGGGGACCGGCATCCATGTCTACACCCACGGCGAGATGCTGCCCGCGCTGGCCTATCCCTTCTTCAAGCAGTACCCCCATCTGGTGGGCAACTACGGCTCCGCCTGGCAGAACCAGCAGAAGGAGTTTGCCAACTTCCCGGGCGCCGTGGTGATGACCTCCAACTGCATCATCGACCCGAATGTGGGCAACTACTCGGATCGCATCTTCACCCGCTCCATCGTCGGCTGGCCGGGCGTCACTCATTTGGAGGGGGATGATTTCTCCGCCGTGATTGCCAAGGCGCAAGCACTGGAAGGCTTCAAGCACACCGAGCTCGAGCACTTCATCACCATCGGCTTTGCCCGCAACGCCCTGATGCAAGCCGCCCCTGCGGTGATTGAGAAGGTGAAAGCGGGTGAGATCAGCCACTTCTTCCTGGTGGGTGGCTGTGACGGCGATAAGGCCGAGCGCGCCTACTTCACCGAATTTGCCAAAGCCGCCCCGCAAGACAGCCTGCTGCTGACCCTGGGCTGCGGCAAGTATAAGTTCAACAAGCTCGACTTTGGCGACATCGGCGGCATTCCGCGCCTGCTGGACGTGGGTCAGTGCAACGATGCTTACTCCGCCATCCAGCTGGCGTTAGCGCTCTCAGAAGCGTTCGAGTGCGGCGTCAACGATCTGCCGCTGACCCTGGTACTCTCCTGGTTCGAGCAAAAAGCCATCGTCATCCTGCTCACCCTGCTGGCGCTCGGGGTGAAAGACATTCGTACCGGCCCGACCGCCCCTGCGTTCCTCACCCCGGCCCTGCTCAAGGTGCTGGAGGAGCAGTTTGGCCTGAAAGGGACCACCACGGTCGAAGCTGACTTGGCCGAGATCCTGGCGGCCTGATCGATACCTCATGTTGTAAGCGTTTGGCGAGCCGCCCGGCTCGCCTTTTTTCTGGATCCGGCTTTTTCATCAGACGTTTTTCAACCCGTTTCAAACATAAGGAGCCTTGTGATGACCTCTCTCACGCTCACCTGCATTGGCCGCCAACAGAACACCCACGACGTCGTGAGCTGGCAGCTGGCGCCGCTTTCTGGCAGCCTCCCTCCCGTACTGGCAGGCCAGTGCGTGACCTTGCATACCGAGATTGACGGCAAGCCTGTGTGCCGCGCCTATACCCTCTCCTCCAGCCCGCAAGATGCGTGCTGGCAGGTCACCATCAAGGATGTCGGGCTGGTCTCCCACCATTTGCACCAGACCTTGCAGGTGGGAGACAAGATCCGGGCCGATGGCCCGTTCGGCGAGTTCAACCTGACCGCGCTGCCCTGCGAGCGGCCGCTGCTGCTCAGTGCCGGCTCCGGCATCACCCCCATGTGGGCCATGCTGCGGGACGAGCTCGCCAAACGGCCGGATGCAAACATCCGCTTTATTCACAGCGCCAGAACCCCCGAGGATGTGATCTTCGCAGACGAGCTGACTGCGCTGGCTGAAGCCCATCCTGGTGTACGGCATGCCCTGATTCTGGAACAGGCCCCTTCAGATCACCCCTGGGTTGGCAGGCTCACCTCCGCCATGCTGGCCGAACTGGCCCCTGACCTGCACGAGCGCCATGTCTATCTCTGCGGCCCGGTACCCTATATGGCGGCGGTCAGTAGCATCCTGGCGGAGCTCGGATTGCCACCGGCGCAGCTGCATCAGGAGCCCTTTGGTCTTCCTCCCGCAGAGCCCACCAAGACCACCAGCGACCACTTCTGGCTGACCCTGAAAAAGAGCGGCAAAAAGGTGAAAATCCTGCCGGGTCAGACCCTGCTGGCGGCGCTGGAAACGGCGGGCGAAACCATGATGGCCGCATGCCGAGCCGGTGTCTGTGGCAGCTGTCGCTGCACCACAGAGGGGGATATCGAGCGCCAGAGCGTGATGACCTTGAGTGCGCAGGATCTGGAGAGCGGCGTTGCTCTGGCCTGCTCCTGCACCGCGCAAGGGGATATCAGTCTCGATTATTGAGACGTGGTGAAGGCTTTTTTGAGGTGTGGTGAAGGCGTCATCGGTATCCCAACCTTTTCCCAAGTGGGCAGGGGAGCTAGACTCAGCCCCAGTTTCACCAGAACACGGGATAAAAAATGACAATACTGGTCACAGGCGGTGCCGGCTATATCGGCTCCCACACACTGGTTGAGCTGCTCGGCGCGGGGCAGCAGGTCGTGGTACTCGACAACCTCTCCAACTCCTCACCGGAGTCACTCAAGCGGGTCGAGCAGATCACCGGCCAGCCGATCACCTTCGTTGAAGGGGATGTACTGGACAGAACCTGTCTGCAGCAGCTGTTTGCCAACCACCAGATCGAATCGGTGATCCACTTCGCCGGTCTCAAGGCGGTCGGGGAGTCGAGCCAGATCCCGCTCACCTACTACCAGAACAACATCAGCGGCACTCTGGTGCTGTGCGAGGAGATGGCCAAGGCCGGGGTTTTCCGGCTGGTATTCAGCTCGTCAGCCACCGTCTATGGCGATCCCGCCTCGGTACCGCTGCGGGAAGATTTCCCCACCAGTGCCACCAACCCCTACGGCCGCTCCAAGCTGATGGTCGAAGAGATCCTGCGCGATCTATCCAAATCCGATCCCCGCTGGGCCATCGTGCTGCTGCGCTACTTCAACCCGGTCGGCGCCCACGAGAGCGGCCTGATCGGTGAAGATCCCAACGGCATCCCCAACAACCTACTGCCCTATATCAGCCAGGTGGGTGTCGGCAAGCTCAAGGAGCTGGGGGTATTTGGCAACGACTACCCGACCCCGGATGGCACAGGCGTGCGCGACTACATCCATGTGGTGGATCTGGCCATCGGCCACCTGAAAGCACTGGCGCGCATCAAAAGTGACACCGGCGTCTTTACCTACAATCTGGGCACAGGTCAGGGCTACTCGGTACTGGAGATGGTCAAGGCGTTTGAAGCGGCCAGCGGCCGACCCATTCCCTACCAGATCAAACCCCGTCGCCCGGGCGACATCGCCGAGTGCTGGGCAGAGCCAACGCTGGCCCGTGCCGAGCTGGGCTGGCAGGCAGAACGCGGTCTGGAGCAGATGATGGTCGATACCTGGCGCTGGCAAAGCAACAACCCGAACGGCTATCAAGGCTGATCTCTCGCGGGTTGATAACAAAACGCCCCGACATTTTCATGTCGGGGCGTTTTATTTTGCGACGTTCAATCAGTGGGTCTGACTGCGCAGCAGCGGCACACGGGCCAATCGGGGGGCGATGCGCTCTATCAGCCGATCCGCCAGCGGGGTCAGCAGCAACCAGGGCAGACAGAGGGTCGCCAGCCCCAGTGCGCCGACGTAGACATCGGTAAACCAGTGAGCCCCAGCCAGAATGCGCGGCGCGGAAAAGATCGGCACCATCAGCAATGCGGTGACTCCCGCCCAGCGCGGTAGATAGCGCAAGGCGTAGCCGGCGAAGATCATCAGGAACAGGGCGTGATCCCCGGGGAAGCTGTCACCGGAAGAGTCCTTGGTCGGAATACCGCTGATCTGGGTCACCCGCAGCGCATCGGCCACCATCAGGGTCGGGCTGGGTCGCTCCACCGGCAATCGGTGACCAAGCTGGTTGATCACCAGTGCACTCAGCAGCATCACTATGCCCATCGCCACCAGCTGGCGACGACCCGCCAGATCCCGGGCGAAGAAACAGCGGGCCAGGATCAGCCCCATGCAAGCCAGTACCGCCAGATCGAACAGCCGGTTATTGGTGATGGCCACCAGATCGGCCCACAACGGCGATTGCCCGATCCAGCCGTTAACGGTATGAAACATCGCGAGGTCCCACTGATCCCAGGGACCATGAGCGGGCAGCGCAGCCCAACTGATGGCCACCAGACCACCGATCAGATAGCAAAGCAGGAACTTGCCCATGGGGACTCTCCGTTGGAAAAGGGCAATATGGTAAAACTGTAGTGTGCGTCACAAAACCGGAGAATTGTAAGAAAGTGCGACACAATATCAAGTCTCAAATAAAGCCCGCCAGCCCCTTCCAATCTCGCATATCCCAACAGCGCCAAGATTTCTGCCTCCAGTGCTGCATCTGTGGCCTCTCACCATGAGTGCGGCTTGTGCCACCACCGCAACACCCCCTAGAATGCGCACTTCCCTTTACTGCGAAAGGAAGCGGTATGCATATTCACATTCTCGGGATCTGCGGCACCTTTATGGGTGGTCTGGCGGTGTTGGCAAAACAGCTTGGTTACCGGGTGACCGGTTCGGATGCCAACGTCTATCCCCCCATGAGTACCCAGCTCGAGCAACAGGGCATCGAACTGACCGAAGGCTATGACCCTTCCCAGCTTGATCCGGCGCCGGATCTGGTGGTGATTGGCAACGCCATGAGCCGTGGTAACCCCTGTGTTGAATATGTGCTGGACCGCAATCTGCCCTATATCTCCGGCCCCCAGTGGCTGCTGGAGCACGTGCTGCAGGATCGCTGGGTGCTTGCCGTCGCCGGCACCCATGGCAAGACCACCACCGCCAGCATGCTGGCCTGGGTGCTCGAATACGCCAAGCTGGAGCCCGGTTTCCTGATCGGCGGCGTGCCGGGCAACTTCCCGGTCTCGGCCCGCTTGGGCTCTGCCCCCTTCTTCGTCATCGAAGCGGACGAGTATGACTGCGCCTTCTTCGACAAGCGATCCAAGTTCGTCCACTACCACCCGCGCACCCTGGTGATGAACAATCTGGAGTTTGACCACGCGGATATCTTCCCGGATCTCGCCGCCATCCAGCGCCAGTTCCACCACCTGATGCGCACCGTGCCGAGCAACGGCCGGGTGCTGTTCCCGCAAGCGGATGACAACCTCACCGCCGTGCGCAAGATGGGCTGCTGGAGCGAGGTAGAGCTGGTGGGTCAGGACGACGCCAAGTGGAAGGCGGTCAAGCTGGCCGATGACGGCTCCGCCTTCGAGGTGTGGCTGGATGGCGAAAAACAGGGCGAGGTGCACTGGGAGTGTATCGGCGAGCACAACGTCAACAACGGCCTGATGGCCATCGCTGCCGCACGTCATGCTGGCGTGATGGTGGAGCACGGCATCGCGGCGCTCTGCCAGTTCAAATCCCCCAAGCGACGGATGGAGCTCAAGGGCGAGGTAGCTGGCATCAGTGTCTATGACGACTTTGCCCACCACCCCACCGCCATCGAGACCACCCTCGGCGGCCTGCGCGCCAAGGTAGGCGGCTCACGTATTCTGGCGGTGCTGGAGCCACGTTCCAACACCATGAAGCTGGGGGTTCACAAGGAGGAGCTGGCCGGCTGCTTCGATGGCGCCGACGAGGTGTTCTTCTTCCAACCCCCCAACATCGGCTGGGATCTCGGCGAGGTGACGGCCCATATGACCCGACCCGCCAAGGTATTCAACGATCTGGAGACCCTAATCAACCGGTTGGTGGCCGAGAGCCGCGATGGCGACCATATTCTGATCATGAGCAACGGCGGCTTCGGCGGTATTCATGACAAGCTGATCGCCCGCCTCAAGGATTACCACGGCGAACTATGAACAAAGCGATCACCCTGGCGCTGACCGGCGCCTCCGGCGCCCCCTACGCCCTGCGCCTGCTCCAGTGTCTGGTGCAGGCGGACTATCTGGTCTACCTGCTCGCCTCATCGGCGGCTCGTGTGGTGCTCAAAACCGAGCAGCAGCAGGATTGGCCGGGCTCGCCGAAAGAGCTCTCTGCCTATCTTTGTCGCCAATATGGCGCCAAGGAGGGGCAGATTGTCGCCTGCGGCAAGGAAGAGTGGTTCTCGCCGGTGGCCTCCGGCTCGGCCGCGCCCAAACAGATGGTGGTCTGCCCCTGCTCAATGGGCACCGTCTCGGCCATTGCCAACGGCACCTCGGACAACCTGCTGGAGCGGGCAGCGGATGTGGTGATCAAGGAGCGCGGCCAACTGATCCTGGTGCCCCGCGAAACCCCCTTCTCGGCGATCCATCTGGAGAACATGCTGAAACTGGCACGGCTCGGGGTGACCATCATGCCCGCAGCCCCCGGTTTCTATCATGAGCCGAAAAGCATCGCCGATCTGGTGGACTTTATGGTCGCCCGCATCCTCGATCATCTGGGTGTCGAGCATGAGCTAACCCACCGCTGGGGCTATGGCCACCAGTGAGGTGACCGCCACATCCGGCCATAAAAAAAACGGCGCCACTCAATGAGTGACGCCGTATTTTCGTTAAGCCGTGTTAGCGAGCCTGAATTGGCGCCGTCACGTACTTGAACAGGAAATCAGTCACCTCTTGGCGCGCCGGGCGCTGAGGTTGATTGATCATCTGCATCATCACATAGCCAAAACCGGTCAGAGAGCGGGCCAGATCCTGTGCCGACAGCACACTGGTGATCTCCCCTGCATCCATGGCGGTTTGCAGCTCGCTGGCGATCAGCTCAAGGCACTGATCGAGCAGCCGGGTATAGCGGGGCCATACCTCTTCCCGAACCGATGAGCTCCACTCCAGCCAGATACCGGCATAATCCGGTTGATCGTAGGCGGCATCGACAGAGAGGCGTACATGACGCTGGATCTTGTCGAAAATGGAGCCCTGGTCACCGTATGCCTGCGACAGCATCTGGTTCACAAAGCGTTCGATCTCGGCCAGCACCTCATCTACCAACTCCTCGCGGGTGTTGAAATAGTTGAAGACGGTAGCCACAGAGACCTTGGCCTGTTCGGCTATCTCGGCGTGACCTGCACGGCCAATGCCGCGACGGGAGAACACCTCGATGGCACATTCCATCAATTGGGAGCGACGAGCTTCCGGCGACAGCCGGGTACGACGTCTTATTTCTGCGCGTGGTTCCATAGTTTTTATCATCTAATAGTTATTGATTATGGTGTTTATAGTATTTTAACTAATCATGCCTGAGTGCCTGCTAACTCTATCAATTAAAATAAGCCGATAAAAGCACCACGTATCTCTAGCACCCTTCAACATGAGTGGTAGAATCATCGGTTTTGATATTCATGAACGGCCAAATCCCCTTTGGCCTTATGGGAGTAAGTGATGAAACACACCGTCGAGGTGATGATCTCCGAGGCTGAAGTAGCCGCCCGGATCGCCAAATTGGGTGAAGAGATCACCGCCCGCTATCAGGGTTCTGACGAAGTCGTGATGATTGCGCTGCTGCGCGGTTCCTGCATCTTCCTGGCCGATCTCTGCCGCCAGTGCAAGCTGCCCATCACCCTGGACTTCATGACCGCCTCCAGCTACGGCTCCGGCATGCACAGCACCCGTGACGTCCGCATCCTCAAAGACCTAGACGACGACATCAAGGGCAAGGATGTGGTGATCGTGGAAGACATCATCGACACCGGTTACACCCTCAACAAGGTGCGCGAGATCCTCTCCCTGCGCGAGCCGAAATCCCTTGCCATCTGCACTCTGCTGGACAAACCCTCCCGCCGCGAAGTGCAGGTGCCGGTCGACTGGATTGGCTTCGCCATTCCGGACGAATTCGTGGTCGGCTGTGGCATCGACTACGCCCAGAAGTACCGCAACCTGCCGTTTATCGGCAAAGTGGTACCCCAGGAGTAAGCCAGGTTCAGGAATATCACGGGTGAAGCGGCCTTGCGCCCTTTACTCTGTGCAGGCGGCCTTGGCCGCCTTTTCTGTATCGAGCCGGATTCAACCATCACAGAGGTTGCAATGAACGCACTGGAAATCAGCGGCCTGAAAAAGACCTATCAGGGGGGCGTCGAAGCCCTTAAAGGCATCGATCTTACCGTCAGGCAGGGGGATTTCTTCGCCCTGCTCGGCCCAAACGGCGCGGGCAAGTCCACCACCATCGGCGTCATCAGCTCGCTGGTGAACAAGAGCGCCGGCAAGGTGAAGGTGTTTGGCTACGACATCGACAGCGATCTGGAACAGGCCAAGGCCCAGCTCGGACTGGTACCGCAGGAGTTCAACTTCAGCCAGTTCGAGAAGGTGATCCAGATTGTCACCCATCAGGCCGGTTTCTACGGCGTGCCCAAGGCAGAAGCCAAGATCCGCGCCGAGAAGTACCTGCGCCAGCTCGATCTGTGGGAGAAGCGTGACATGCCTGCCCGCACCCTCTCCGGCGGCATGAAGCGCCGTCTGATGATCGCCCGCGCCCTGATGCACGAGCCCAAACTGCTGATCCTCGATGAACCGACCGCCGGGGTCGATATCGAGATCCGCCGCTCCATGTGGACCTTCCTCAAGGATCTCAACGAGCAGGGTGTCACCATCATCCTCACTACCCACTATCTGGAAGAGGCGGAGATGCTCTGCCGCAACATTGGCATCATCGACAAGGGTCGGCTGATCGAGAACACCAGCATGAAAAACCTGCTGGGCAAGCTGGGTCGTGAGACCTTCCTGCTCGACCTTGCGCCAGGTTCTGCCGTACCTGAGGTACCAGAGTTCAACGGCCGCATGCCGGATGAACGCACCCTGGAAGTGGATCTCGACAAGAGCCAGTCACTCAACAGCCTGTTCGAGCAGTTGTCGAACCAGCAGGTGCAGGTCGTGAGCATGCGAAACAAAGCCAACCGGCTGGAAGAGCTGTTCGTCAATCTGGTCGAAGAGGGGAGAAAAGCATGAATCTGGCCATCTACTACATCGCCTTCAAGAGCATTCTGGCCAAGGAGGTGAGCCGCTTCACCCGGATCTGGATCCAGACCCTGGTGCCGCCCGCCATCACCATGAGCCTCTACTTCGTCATCTTCGGCAACCTGATCGGTTCGCGCATAGGTGACATGGGCGGCTTCACCTACATGGAGTTCATCGTGCCCGGCCTCATCATGATGTCGGTGATCACCAACTCCTACTCCAACGTCGCCTCCTCCTTCTTCAGCGCCAAGTTCCAGCGCAATATCGAGGAGATGCTGGTGGCGCCGGTGCCCAACTACGTCATCATCGCCGGTTACGTGGGCGGAGGCGTGGCACGCGGCCTCTGTGTCGGCCTCATCGTCACCCTGGTGTCGCTGTTCTTCGTGCCGCTGCAGATCCACCATCTGTTCAGCGTCTGCTTCACCGTACTGCTCACCGCGATCCTCTTCTCGCTGGGTGGCCTCATCAACGCGGTGTTTGCCAAGACTTTCGATGATATCAGCATCATCCCCACCTTCGTGCTGACACCCCTCACCTATCTGGGCGGGGTGTTCTACTCCATCAGCCTGCTGCCCCCCTTCTGGCAGGGTGTCTCCCAGGTGAACCCCATCATCTACATGGTGAACGCGTTCCGTTACGGCTTCCTCGGTATCTCCGACGTGCCACTCGGCACCGCCTACCTCATCATCATCGGCTTTATCGTGGCCCTCTACGGTATCGCCTGGTGGCTTATCTCCCGCGGCACCGGGCTGCGCCACTGATGACTAAAACGGGCACCTCGCGGTGCCCGTTTTTTATTCCCCCTGTAGCCCCTTCAACCTGCTAGCCCCCTTCTCAATAACCTGCCTGTCATTAAGGATTTACCTGACACCTTGTGATCCACCGCAATTTTCGAATTACCCCCAAAGGTATAATTCTCGCGGTTGGATGTGCCGTCACGGATGGCTCGTCCGTCTCTTCATTTCTCTCATCAGGGCAGGATCGCCTATGTCACTTATCACCGAGTTGCCAGCCATATTCGATAGTTTTTCAGATGCCCGTCGTCAGGGCTTTCTGGCTGTAATGGCACTCAAGGAGCGACAGATCCCCCTAGTCGGCACCTACTGTACCTTTATGCCGCAGGAGGTGGCGATAGCCGCCGGCGCCGTGGTGGTATCGCTCTGCTCCACCAGCGACGAGACCATCGAGGAGGCCGAAAAGGATCTGCCCCGCAACCTCTGCCCGCTCATCAAGAGCAGCTACGGGTTCGGCAAGACCGACAAGTGCCCCTACTTCTACTTCTCCGATCTGGTGGTGGGGGAAACCACCTGCGACGGCAAGAAGAAGATGTACGAGTACATGACAGAGTTCAAACCGGTGCATGTGATGCAGTTGCCCAACCGCGCCGATGACGAGGCCTCCCGCACCCTATGGCGCAGCGAAATCGTCCGCTTCAAGGAGCTGCTGGAGCAGCAGTTTGGCCACCCCATCAGCGAGCAGGCATTGCGAGACGCCATCGTGCTGAAAAACCGCGAGCGCCGCGCGCTGGCCGATTTCTACCG
This sequence comes from Aeromonas sp. 95A, assembly GCF_051919235.1. Classification (NCBI taxonomy): domain Bacteria; kingdom Pseudomonadati; phylum Pseudomonadota; class Gammaproteobacteria; order Aeromonadales; family Aeromonadaceae; genus Aeromonas; species Aeromonas sp. 95A. Next base: position 3,649,332 of record NZ_JBQBFC010000001.1, on the reverse strand, counting down.
GCTGGGCCAGCTCAATCCGCCGGCACTCAGCGGTACCGACCTGCTCAAGGTGGTCTATGGTGCCACCTTCCGCTTCGACAAGGAGCAGCTCATCAGCGAGCTGCAGGAGATGACCCGCCGCATCAAGGTAGAGTATGCCGAGGGCAAGCGGCTCGATGCCCGCCCGCGCATCCTCATCACCGGCTGCCCCATCGGCGGCGCGGCCGACAAGGTGGTCCGCCTCATCGAGGAGCACGGCGGCTGGGTGGTGGGTTACGAGAACTGCACCGGCGCCAAGGCAACCGAGCAGTGCGTCAGCGAAGAGGGCGACCCGTTCGATGCGCTGACCGACAAGTATCTGGCCATCGGCTGCTCCTGCATCTCCCCCAACCACCAGCGCATGAATCTGCTGAGCCAGATGGTGGAGGAGTATCAGGCGGACGGAGTGATCGATGTGATCCTGCAGGCTTGCCACACCTATGCGGTGGAGTCGCTCGCCATCAAGCGCCATGTGCGCGAACGCCACGGTATCCCCTACATGGCAGTCGAGACCGACTACTCCAGCGCCGACAAGGGACAACTGGCCACCCGGCTGGCCGCCTTTATCGAGATGCTGTAAGGAGACGCCGTGTCACTCTCCATCGGGATTGACTCGGGCTCCACCGCGACCAAGGGGATCCTGTTCGACAGCCGGGATGGTGGGCGTATCGTCCGCCGTTTTCTGGTGCCGACCCCCTTTCGTCCGCTGGCTGCCATCGAGCAAGGCTGGGAGGAGCTCTCGGCCGATTTGCCAGAGCGCCCCCACCTGACCCTGACCGGCTATGGCCGCGATCTGGCGTCGTTCGCCGATCGCCGGGTTACCGAGATCTCCTGCCATGGGTTGGGGGCTCGCCTGCTCTGCCCGTCGGTACACACCGTCATCGACATCGGCGGGCAGGACAGCAAGGTGATCCAGCTCGATAGCGGCGGCAACCTCACCGATTTTCTGATGAACGACAAGTGCGCCGCCGGCACCGGTCGCTTTCTCGAGGTGATCACCCGCACTCTGGGAGCTCGGGTCGAGCAGCTTGACGAACTGCTGCAAGGGGCCGAGCCCCACGACATCAGCAGCATGTGTACCGTGTTTGCCGAATCGGAGGCTATCAGCCTGCGCTCGGCGGGCATTCCGGCCGAGTCAATCCTGGCCGGTATCGTCCGCTCCATGGCCCGGCGCAGTGCCAACTTTATCGGCCGCCTCGGCGCCCGACCGAGCGTACTCTTTACCGGCGGTGTCAGCCACTGCGCCACCTTCCGCCACTATCTGGCCGAAGGGTTGGGCTGCGAAGTGGCCACCCACCCGGATGCCCAGTTTGCCGGTGCGCTGGGTGCCGCCCTGTTCGGCGCGCGCGCCAGCACGGGAGGCAAATCATGAATCAGGAGTTTCTCTACCTGTTCCACTCTACCCTCGGCACGGTCAGACTACGCAAGCGGCTGGAGCAGCGCGACCAGTCGTTTCGGGTCTGCGACGTGCCGCGCCTGCTCAGCGCCGGCTGTGGCCTCGCCATTCGCCTCCACTGCCCGCCAGATGAGTGGCAGCAGTGGTGCCAGCGCGGTGAAACCGCTGCCGTCTTTCGCTGCGAAGCAGACAGCGACTATCAGGAGCTGGCCCGCTATCCGGCCGATAGCCTGGACATGGCGAAGCAAACGCCTGTGGCTGGCAGTCGGAGTCATGGATGATAAAGATCTATCCCATGGCCGTTTATCTGCGCATGCTGGCCAATCTGGCTCTGGGAGGATTCTTCCTCGCCTCGGCCGGGTTCAAGCTGGTCTCCCCCGCCCTGTTCATCGAGCAGATCGGCGCCTTTGGCCTGATCTGGCCGCTGCTGATCCCGTTCGTGGCCTGGGGGCTGATCGCGCTGGAGCTCTGCGCAGGACTTGCGGTCATCGCCAACCGGCGTTGGGGACTCTGGCTGGTGATCGGGCTGCTCGCCCTGTTTATTCCGGTGTTGGGCTATGGCGTTGCCATCGGGCTCGACATCTCTTGCGGCTGTCTGGGCAGGGCTGATCTCGGCTCGTTGCCGGAGGCCATTGTGCGGGATCTGCTGCTACTGACGCTTGCGGGCGCCCTGCTGCTAACTTCCCGCCCCGTTTTTCCCGTTCTAAAGGAGTAGTGACATGATGACATTGCGATCCCGCACCCTGCTGGCCTCGCTGATCGCCGCCAGCTTTGCCCTCGGTGGCTGTGGCGATAACCAGTTCGAGCAGGAGGTGAAGCTGGAGCAGTCGGCAGTGCAACTGGCACAGGAGGCGCAGCAGGGGGGCTATCAGCTGCTGACCGTAGCCGAGCTGAAAACCCGGATGGACAAGGGCGAGGAGCTGGTGATCATAGACACCATGCCCTATGAGGACTCCTACAAGAAAGAGCACATCCCGGGCGCCAAGAACTTTGTCTTCGTGAAGGAGGCCAAGTCCGGCGACAACTGGAGCGAAATAGTCGAGGGGAGCGGCACGGCGGAGCAGTTCCAGGCGCTGCTGGGTGAAGACAAGTCCCGCCCGGTGGTGATCTACTGCGGCTTCGTCAAGTGCGGCCGCAGCCACAATGCCGCCGCCTGGGCGGTGACTCAGGGCTATCAACAGGTCTATCGGGTGCCGGGCGGCATCTTCGCCTGGAAAGGAGCCGGTTACCCCGTCTCTGCCGAATAACTGCGTCTGCTCACAAGACAACACAGTCGACATAAAGAAGCCCGCAACTGCGGGCTTCTTCATATTGGGTAACGCTCGGGGTTAGCTGGCTGCCTGCGTCTGCATCGTCTCCACGTTGGCCAGCTGCTGCTTGCCCAGCAACCGCTTGGTGATCATTGCCGCCATGATGGAGCCATTGACGTTGAGAGCAGTGCGGCCCATGTCCACCAGAGGCTCGATGGCGATCATCACCCCCACCAGCGCGATGGGGAAGTTGAGGGTGGAGAGCACGATCAGCGCGGCGAAAGTGCCACCACCGCCGACGCCAGCCACCCCGATAGAGCCCAGTGCAATCACCGGCAGCAGAGTCAGCAGGAACAGGGGATCAAACGGGTTGATACCGAGCATGGGGGCAATCATCGCCACCATCATGGCCGGATAGATACCGGCGCAGCCGTTCTGGCCGAGGTTGGCACCGAACGAGGCGGCAAAGTTGGCGATGCTGGCGGGCACCCCAAGGCGCTGCTGGGTCTCGATGCTGAGCGGGATGGAAGCCGCGCTGCTGCGGGAGACAAAAGCGAAGGTGAGCACACCCCACACTTCCCGCAGATAGTGCAGCGGGTTCTGGCCGATCAGCAGCAGGATCACCATGTGTACCGCAAACATCGCCAGAATGGCGACGTAGCAGACCAGAATAAAGCCGAGCAGGCTGAGGATCTCGCTCATGGGATAGTGAGCCACCACCCGGGCGATCAGCGCCATCACGCCATAAGGGGTGAGCGCAATCACCACCCGCACCATCTTCATCACCCACAACTGCAGGGTGTCGATGGCCACGGCGGCGCGGGCACCCGCCTGTGGATGCTCCGCCTTCAACTGCAGCAGGGCAACCCCGGCCAACACGGTGAAGATCACCACCCCGATCACCGAGAGACCGCGGCTACCCGCCATATCGGCGGCAAAGTTGGTGGGCACCAGCGAGAGCAGCAGGGCCGGCAGGGTCTGGGCACCGTCGATGGTGCTCATACTCTGTTGCAGGGCGGCCGTGTCGCTGCCGTGACTCAGCAACCCGGCTGCCGTGAGACCGCTCAGGTGGGTGATGGTCATCCCCACCAGACCGGCGATCATCACAAGCATCAGCATGGAGCCGATCAGCACGGCGCTGATCTTGCCGAGAGACTGGGCCTGCTCCAGCTTGTTGATGGCGGAGAGGATGGAGGTGAACACCAGCGGCATCATCACCACCTTGAGCAGGCTGACATAGCCGCCGCCGACGATATTGACCCACTCCAGGGTCTGCTGGACGCCGGCATCATCGGCGCCCCAACCCAGTTGCAGCGCCAGCCCGAACAGGGCGCCAAGCAGCAGACCCGCAAGCACCTTGCGCGAGAGCGGCAACCCGGTGGGCAACCGGGTGAGAGCAAAACAGAGCAGACAGAAAACAAGCGATGCAATCAGGACAAACATCATGAATACCTGTAGCGGCCATCAGGCCGAAAGTGGATTGAAACGAAGGGAGATGCGGGCTGGGCCGCAGAACAAAACGCCGGAATGCAGGAGAGTGCAGGCGTGAAAAAGCAGCGGACGCCCGGGAAGGCGTCCGCTGACAATCGGGGGAATTACTTCTTTACGGTGACGACGCAGTTGTCGATAAGACGGGCCTTGCCGAGATAAGCAGCCATCAGGATCACCAGCTGCTCGCTCTCGTCGGTAGCAGCTTCGAGGTTGGCTGCATCGACGATGTCGATGGCATCGGTGCGAAAACCGGCGTTGTCGAGGCGTTGGCTGGCCTGCGCGACCAAGGAGGGCAGGTGGTGGTCACCCGCTTCAATCTGCTCGGCGATCCAGTTCATGGTGCGCGCCAGCTCGGGGGCAATGACACGCTCGGCGGCAGTCAGGTAGCCGTTGCGGGAAGAGAGTGCCAGCCCGTCTTCGGCCCGCACGGTGGGCACACCGACGATCTCGATGGGCATCGCCATGTCGGCCACCATCTTTCGAATAAGCGCCAACTGCTGGTAATCCTTCTGGCCAAAGCAGGCCACATCCGGCTGTACCAGATTGAACAGCTTGGTAACGACTGTGCTGACCCCGCGGAAGTGACCCGGACGCAGCGCCCCCTCCAGCAGATTGGAGAGACCCGGCACCTCGACGAAGGTCTGGCTGGCCAGCCCCTGCGGATACATGATCTCCGGGGTCGGGGTGAACACCATATCGACCCCGGCCGCTTCCAGCGCAGCGCAATCCTGCTCCAGGGTGCGCGGATAGTTGGCAAGATCCTCGGCCTTGTCGAACTGCATCGGGTTGACGAAGATGCTGACCACCACCTTCTCGGCGTGGCTGTGCGCCTCCTTCACCAGCGTCAGGTGGCCCTGATGCAGATTGCCCATGGTGGGCACGAATGCGATGGCACGCCCTTCACGGCGCCATTGGCTTATCTGCTCACGCAGAACGACGGGATTATTTACGACCAACATCAGCAGTTCACCTTCCGATAAATCAAAAAGAGAGACGGGTTGCATCCACAGATAGCGCTCGGGCTGGATGGGGCACGAACATGGCTATCAGCAGTTCACCTTTAGATGAATCAATAAGATACGGATTAGCTATACAGATTAACTGTGCGAAGCTGACAAGCAGAGACGGGGGCCGCAGCCCCCATCATGCAACCGCCAGGATCAGTTGAAGCAGTGCTCCGGGCCGGGGAAGCTCCCCTCGCTCACCTGCTGCACATAGAGGCGGATGGCGGCACGCACATCGCCGGTCTCGGCCAGGAAGTTCTTGGTGAACTTGGGCACATAGCCGGAGGTGACGCCAAAGGCATCGTGCATCACCAAAATCTGACCGTCGGTCGCGGGGCCGGCACCAATGCCGATCACCGGGATGCGAAGCGCCTTAGTGATGCGCTCGGCCAACGCAGTGGGCACACACTCGAGCACCAGCAGCTGGATACCGGCCGCTTGCAGTTCGAGGGCCTGACGGTAAATTTCCTGGGCCTGAAACTCATCGCGCCCCTGCACCTTGAAGCCACCAAAGACATGAACGGATTGCGGAGTGAGGCCGAGGTGACCGCACACCGGCACCCCGTTGCGGGTAAGGTGGCGGATGGAGTCACAGAGCCAGTCGCCCCCTTCCATCTTCACCATGCGGGCACCGGCCGCCATCAGGCGGGCAGCGTTCTGGTAAGTCTGCTCGGGGGTGGCGTAGCTCATGAACGGCATGTCGGCGACCACCAGTGCTTTGCTGGCACCGCGCGCCACACAGCGGGTGTGATAGACCATCTCATCCATGTTGACCGCCAGGGTATCCTGGCCCCCTTGCAGCACCATGCCCAGTGAATCGCCGATGAGCAGCACGTGGGCCCCCTCGTCGTCGAACAGCTTGGCAAAAGTGGCATCATAGGCGGTGATGGCGGTGAACTTTTGACCATCCTGCTTCATCTTCAGCAGGCTGGCGGTGGTGATCTTGCTCATAAAGGCTCCTGTACGTCTGCACTCGGCGCAATGATGGCGAGATCATTGCCCGGGCAGCGGGCAACCAGTCGGGCGAGCGGGGTGCCGCAGGGCAGCACCAGAGCAGGCGCAATTTCGGCAAGGGGCAGCAGCACGAACTCCCGCTCCTTCATGCCGTAGTGGGGTACGATCAGGCGCTCATGGTTGATCACCTGATCCCCATAGAGCAGCAGATCGAGATCCAGAGTTCTCGGCCCCCACCGCTCATCTTTGCGCACACGTCCCTGTTCCAGCTCGATTTTTTGTAATTGATCCAGCAGCGCAAGGGGCGCGAGCCGGGTATTGAGCCGGGCCACGGCATTGACGTAGTCCGGTTGGTCAGCAGGGCCCATGGGGCGGCTGCTGTAAAACGACGAGGCCTCCACCAGCACAGATTCCGGCAACCTTGCCAACGCGGCAACGGCGCGACGAGCCTGACCCAGCGGGTCAGACAGGTTGGAACCAATGGCGATGAAGACCTCGGTCATCACGTCTGTGGTCACTCGGCCACTTTCGGTTTGCGGCGACGGGGGCGACGACGGTTGCGGCTGTTGCTGCTGCGCTTCTCGCCATCGTGGTTTCGGGCCTCGCCGCGCTCACCGCTGGCCGGGCGACGGGTCGCTTCACGCTGCAGTTGCGGACGCACATCCGGATTGGAGGCAACATAACGCTCCCACCAGCTGGCCAGCTCACCGAGACCGCGCTCGACCCGGTTGCGCAGCAACAGGAAGTCGAACGCCGCGCGGAACTTGGGATGCTCCATGGCGCGCTCGGGGTGCTTGCCCTGACGACGGGTCAGCCGCTGTTGCAGTGCCCAGATGTCGCGGACATCGGTGGTGAAACGGCGGGGAACGGCGATGATCCGCACCTGATTGTCCAGCACCTCGTTGATCGCCAGCATGAAGGCGTCATACCAGGGCAGGCCGCTCTCGTTCTCCAGCACCCGACCACGGGCCTCGACGCAGCCCCACAGCAGGGTGGCGTAGAGGAAGGCGGGAGTGACGCGCTTATCTTCGCGGACGCGGGTGTCGGTATCGATCAGCGCCTGCTCGATAAACTGCTCGTAGGGCGAGTTGCCGTGCGGGGTAAACAGCGCAGCCACTTGCGGGAAGAGCTGTTGGAACAGGCCATACTCACGCAGCAGCTTGTAGGTCGCCAGACCGTCGCCAGCCAGGAACAGCTTGAGGGTCTCCTCAAACAGGCGGGCTGCAGGGATGTCTTGCAGCAGTGGCGCCAGCTCCTTGATGGGGGCAGCGGTACGCGGACTGATAGTCATATCCAGCTTGGCGGCGAAGCGCACGGCGCGCAGCATCCGCACCGGATCTTCACGATAACGGGTCTCGGGATCGCCGATCAGCTCAAGCTTGCGCTCGGCCAGATCTTCCAGACCCCCTTCGAAATCGTGCAGGGTGAAATCTTTGGCGCTGTAGTAGAGGGCGTTGACGGTAAAGTCGCGGCGCTCGGCATCCTCTTCGATGGTGCCGTAGACGTTGTCGCGCAGCAGCATGCCTTCATCAGACTGGGCCGACACATGTTTGCTGGTATTGACCTGATGGTGGTGACCCCGGAAGGTGGCCACTTCGATCACGTCACGACCAAAGACAATGTGGGCCAGGCGGAAACGACGGCCAATCAGACGGCAGTTGCTGAACAGCGCCTTGATCTGCTCCGGCGTCGCATCGGTTGCGATGTCGAAATCCTTGGGCGTCTTCCCGAGCAGCAGATCCCGGACTCCGCCGCCGACCAGGTAGGCCTCATAGCCCCCTTTGTTCAGGCGATAGAGCACCTTGAGTGCATTCTCGCTGATCTCTTTGCGCGAAATAGGGTGCTGATCACGGCTTAAGGTACGACGTTGACCGGCGACACGGGCTGGAATGGGGGATTCCACCGACTGCTCGCCGTCTTCCTTGCCGAGCACCTTGCGGCAAAAGTTTGCGATCTGGGAAAAAATGGTACACCTCTTCATGACTTCTAAATTGACGGGAGGCCAAAAAATAGCGGCCTATCATAGCTCACGCCTAACCAAATGAAAAACCGTGCTGACAATTGATCCCGCATGAAACCGTCTGCCAGCGAAAATAGCGGTCTATCTGCACATAGCTCACGCCTGCACAAATGAAAAACCATGTGGCTACTTCAGCTCATTTGAATCAAACAGAACCAAAAAATAGCCGTCTATCTGCGCATAGCTCACGTCCTATTACACGAAAACCGGCTCTTTTTACTCAAGGTCCAGCGGGATTTTCTCGCTGACGGGCACCCGTTCGAGCTGCCAATTAGCGATACCCCACCGGATGATCTCGTCGATCCGGCTCGCCATCAGCTCGGGCGGCGGGCACTGGCCGAGGAAGTGCAGCGCCTGCCACAGGGCCGGTCGCACCTCATCGAGCGCTAGGGCCGGCGCATGGTTCTGCTTGGAGAGCTTGTTGCCATCTGCCAGCACCGCCAGCGGCAGGTGCACCCAGTCGGGCACCGGCGCCCCCAGGGTCTGGTAGAGGGCAATCTGGCGCACCGTGGGTTCCAGCAGATCGGCACCGCGCACTATCTCGGTGATGCCGCTGTCCATATCATCCACCACCACCGCCAGGTTGTAGGCATAGAGCCCGTCGCGGCGGCGGATAATGAAATCCTCCTCGGCGAGCGCCGCCGGGACCGCGATATGGCCCTGCAAGCGATCATCGAAGTGGTAGACCGGATGGTGCTGGCGCAGCCGGGCGGCGCAACCTTCGGCCGCAAGCCCGAGGGTGCGGCAGTGGCCGCTGTAGAGACCGCCCGCGGCCATGATTTCGCGCCGGGTGCAACGGCACCAGTAGAGGTCCCCCGCCCGATAGAGCTGGTCGATGATCTCGTCATAACGGCCGTGGCGCGCGCTCTGGAACATCACCTCCCCATCCCACTCGAGACCATATGCCTCAAGGGTCTTGAGGATCAGGGCCGCAGCCCCCGCCATCTCCCGCGGCGGATCGATATCTTCGATGCGTACCAACCAACGTCCCTGCTGCGCTCTGGCCTGCAAAAAGCTGCCGAGGGCGGCGATCAGCGAACCGAAATGAAGCGGGCCTGAGGGTGAGGGAGCAAAGCGGCCAACATAGGGGCGCGCAAGGGGTGAGGACGGGGGATTCACTGGCATGACTGTTCGGGTAAGCGATTCATTGAGGCTGCATTCTGGGGCGCGACCGCCAAAAGCTCAATAAAAAAGGGAGCCCGCGAGCTCCCTTTTTCATATACCAGAGGGTCGGGATCAACCGGCCATCTGTTTTTCCTTGATCTCGGCCAGCGTCTTGCAATCAACACAGAGGTCGGCAGTCGGACGGGCTTCCAGACGACGGATACCGATTTCGATACCGCAGTGTTCGCAGTAACCGAAATCATCGTCTTCAAGCAGCTGCAAGGTCTTCTCGATCTTCTTGATCAGCTTGCGTTCACGGTCGCGGGTACGCAGTTCAAGAGCGAACTCTTCTTCTTGCGCGGCACGATCCACGGGATCCGGGAAGTTGGCAGCCTCGTCTTTCATATGGTCGACGGTACGATCAACTTCCTGCATCAGTTGGTTGCGCCAGGCACCCAGGATCTTGCGAAAATGCGCCTTTTGTTGGTCATTCATGTACTCCTCACCCGGCTTTTCCTGGTAAGGCGCGACACCCGCAATGGCCAGGGGGCCCAGAGATTTCCTGTTTTCGCCTGTTGGCATGCCCTGTCTCCTAATTCAGCACGCTACCCGTGCCATCCATAAATTGAGGGCGACATCTATAGCAGAAGGGTAACGGGTAAGCAAACGAGCCGTACCAATAATGTTACCCACTCCAATATTTATGCACTCCCCTCGGGTAACAGGTGACCAGATTCAAACGGGATAAACCCTTGAGCCACCATGCCTTGCACCCCAACATGGGGCCGATAGCATAAAATTTCAACCCCCGCCGCGATTGCCTGCTCAATTAGCAGACTATAGTGCGGATCTATATGGGTTGCAGGGCGCATCCGGCTTATTCCGGAGTGCAACACCATAAATAGCAGCACGGCCCTGTGGCCCGCCGCTTTCATCGCCATCAACTCGCGCAAATGCTTGGCTCCACGGGCGGTGACCGCATCGGGGAAGTAGCCCATACCAGCATCCTCCCGCTCGTCGAGCAGGGTGACCGATTTTACCTCGATGTAACAATTGCCCTTCTCGTCATCTTCCAGCAACAGATCGATGCGACTGTTCTCTTCGCCATACTTCACCTCGGTGCGCAACCGGCTGTACCCCGCCAGCGGAGCGATGGCCTCCTGCTCGATCAGCTCCCGGGCAATCTGGTTGGCGCGCGCCGTGTTGACGCAGATAAAGTGGCCCGCCGGGCTCTCGGCGATCTCCCAGCTGTTGGGCAGCTTGCGCTTGGGGTTATCGGAAGTGGAGTACCAGACCCGGGTGCCCGGATCGGCACAGCCGGTCATGGCACCGGTGTTGGCACAATGGATGGTGATGACCTCGCCGTTATCGAGTTGCACATCGGTCAGAAAGCGCTTGTAGCGGGCCACCAGCTGGCCCGATTGCAGGGGGGATCAAAGATCACGGGTTAGCCCTCCGCGCGTCTTCTTTTACCCGGGCGCGCAGCGGCCAGCAGGCAAGCGGCTCGTAGCGTACCCCGTCCGGAGTCGAGATGGATTGATAGAGGCAGAACTCATCGGCCTGCAGCAGAAAATTTGGGGCAGGCAGGATGGCAGGCGCCTCACCCGCCTTGCGCGACAGGGTGACATGGGGACGATAACCCTGCTCGCCATTGCCAAGACGCAGCTTCTCGCCGTGGCGTCGCAGCGCCTTTGCCAGCACGGTCAGCTCGTTGGGCCACTCCTTCGGGCCAATCCAGGCAGCCTTGGCCCGGCTGAACCAGCCGGTCTCATCCAGCCTGATGGAGAGCGGCGGACAGTGCTGGCGCTCTACGGCGGCGATCAGGCGGCGGGTGGTCAACTCGTCCGCCTCACCCAGAAATGCCAGGGTCAGGTGGAGGTTGGCTTGCGGCACCGGCTGACCGGGCCAGGGCTGCTGATCGCGCCAAGCGATGAGCTCGGGGGCGAGCTCCTTGACGGGCAGGGCAAAGAAGAGTTTGGCCATGTGGTGATAATGCCTTTTTCACGCTCATTGGATGAGCCCATTCTATGGCAGCCATCCGGCCATGTCTCGCCACCCTCCCACCCGAGTGGCCATATCCGCACATCCACTCACGGTGGCGCGGGTGGCTGTGGCAGAATAGGCGCCGTTTTACCGGTTGCTACAGAAGGTGCTCATCGCTTTGTCCCAGCTCCCCATCGTTTCGGTATTGCCCGAACTCTTTGCCGCCCTCGACCGCCACACCAGCGTGATCCTGCAGGCGCCCCCCGGCGCGGGCAAATCGACTCTGCTGCCGCTGGAGCTGGTGCGTCAGAACCGGCTGCCCGGCCGCATCATCATGCTGGAACCAAGGCGCCTGGCTGCGCGCAATATCGCCACTTTTCTGGCCCGTCAGCTGGGGGAGAAGGTGGGCGAGCGCATCGGCCTGCGAGTGCGTGGCGAGAGCCGCACCAGCTCAGCGACCCGGCTCGAGATCGTCACCGAAGGGGTGCTGACCCGGATGTTGCAGCAAGACCCTGAGCTCACCGGCGTCTCGCTGGTCATCTTCGATGAGTTCCACGAACGCAGTCTGCACGCCGATACCGCGCTGGCCTTCGCTATCGAGAGCCAGCAGGGATTACGCGATGACCTCAAGCTACTGGTGATGTCCGCAACCCTGGATGGCATGGCACTCGAGACCTTGTTGCCGGATGCCCCTGTGGTTCGCTCCGAGGGGCGCGGCTTTCCCATCGACTATCACTACCGCCCCGCCAATCGCCAGCAGTGGCTGGAGCCGCAAGTTGGCGCAGTGGTAATCGAAGCGCTGGCCGAGCAAGATGGCAGCCTGCTGGTCTTTCTGCCGGGACAGGGTGAGATCGAGCGACTGGCGCAATGGTTGGCAGACAAACTGCCGGACGACGTGACCCTCGCCCCCCTCTACGGCCGCCTCGACATGGCGGCGCAGCAAGCAGCCATCGAACCGGCGCCTGCCGGCCGCCGTAAGCTGGTGCTCACCACCAATGTGGCGGAGACCTCCCTCACCATCGAGGGGATTTCGGTGGTGATCGACAGCGGGCTGGAGCGACGGGCTTCCTTTGATCTGAAAGGCGGCGTCACCCGACTGGAGACCCGCCAGATAGCCAAATCCTCCGCCACCCAGCGGGCCGGTCGCGCCGGTCGTCTCGGCCCCGGCGTCTGCTACCGGCTCTGGAGCAGCGAGGTGCAGGAGCGGCTCTCTGAGCAGAGCCCGCCAGACATTCTCACTCAGGAGTTGACCAGCCTGTTGCTGGACGCCGCCCAGTGGGGGGCAAAAGTGGAAGATCTGCCGCTGCTGGACATGCCCCCCGCCGCCGCGGTGGCCTGCGCCCAGCGGCTGCTGGTGGCCCTTGGCGCCATGAAGCCTGAAGGTGAGCAACAACTCACTCCCGCTGGCCGTGCCATGGCGGCCTTCGGTACCCACCCTCGTCTCGCCCGCATGCTGCTGCGCGCCCGCGAGCTGGAGTCCGAGGGTCTGACAGGGATTGTCGCCGATGCCGCTTATCTGGTGGCGTTGCAGGAAGAAGATCTGCGAGGATCGGAGCGCCTATCTGTGTTGTTCCACCGCCGTCAAAGTGCCCTGCGTCAGGGTGCGGTCCGCTGGTTTGAACGGCTTGGCGCCCGCCCTGCCAATGCACAGGGCCAGTGGCTGGGGCTGCTCTGTGCCCTCGCCTGGCCGGATCGCATAGGCAAACTGCGTAGCGGCAGTCGCTATCAACTCAGTGGTGGGGTGAGCTGCGATCTGGTAGAAGGTCATCCCTGTCAGGGACAAGGGGCCCTTATCGCCATCGAGATGGGGCAGAACGATCGCGGCAGTCGTATCTTTATCGCCGAACCGATAGAGCTGGACGAGCTGGTACGCCTGCTGCCGGAACTGGTGAGCGAGCGGCAGTGGTTCGACTGGGATGAACGTGAAGAGCGGGTGCGCGCCGAACGCCAGCAGGTGATCGGCGAACTGGTGCTGAGCCAGCGACCGCTGACCGAACTCTCTGACGAGCAGAAAGGGCGCTGCCTGCTGCAAGGCATTCGCCGCAAGGGGCTGCATGTGCTGCCTTGGGACGAGAGCAGCGAAGGGCTGCTTGCCCGCCTGCGCTGCGCCCGCGACTGGCTGCCCGATGAGGGGTGGCCCGCGATGGATGACGAGAGCCTGCTGGCCACGCTGGAACAGTGGCTGCTGCCAGCGGTGAGCGGCATGACCCGGCTGGAGCAGCTGAAGAGGCTCAATATGAGCGACATCCTGCGCCAATCCCTGCCCTGGCCGTTGCCCAAACGGCTGGACGAGGCGCTGCCGAGCCACTTTGCGGCACCGACCGGCAGCCGGGTGCGGATCCGCTATCAGCCGGGACAGGCACCGGTGATCCCGGTGCGCATTCAGGAGATGTTCGGGCAAGGTTCGACCCCCTGCGTGGCCGATGGCCGGGTGCCGCTGGTGGTGGAGCTGCTCTCCCCCGCCCAGCGACCGCTGCAGATCACTGCAGATCTGGCCGCTTTCTGGGCTGGATCCTACGAACAGGTGAAGAAAGAGATGAAGGGGCGCTATCCCCGCCACTACTGGCCGGATAATCCGCTGGAAGCGATGCCGACCAAGGTCACCAAGAAGAAGATGGGCATCTAGGTTCGATGGGTTAATCCCGCTCGGACGTTCGCGAATGCGACATAACAAGTAGAAAGGAAAGCAAAGAGGATTTATGGCAACCCAACGACGCAAGCGTGCCCCCAAGAAGGCAGCGCCCAAACGCACCATCTGGCGCAAGCTGTTCTGGCTTGGCTTCAAGCTCTCCCTGGTGGTGGCGGCCTTTATGGTGGTGTTTGGCATCTACCTCGATACCAAGGTGCGCGAGCGCTTCGATGGCGAGAAGTGGCAGCTGCCGGTGATGGTCTACAGCCGCCCGCTGGAGCTCTATCCCAGCCAGCGCCTGTCGCGGGACCAGATGCTGCGCGAGCTCAATATGCTGAGCTACAAGCAGGTGCGCCAGCCTCACACGCCGGGTGAATACACCATCAACGGCAACCGCATCGAGCTGATTCGCCGTCCGTTCGAGTTCTATGATGGCGCCGACGGTGCCCGTGGCCTGCGCCTCACCTTCAACGGCCCGCGCCTTGAGGGGATCCAGTCGCTGGAGAACCAGCGCCAGCTCGGTTACGCCCAGATGGACCCGGTGCTGCTCGATCGCCTCAATACCGAAGATCGGGAAGATCGCCTGCTGGTGCGTATCGCCGAAGTGCCCGACAGCCTGCTGGTGACCCTGCTCACCACCGAAGATCGCGACTTCTACCAGCATGGCGGCGTCTCGCCGGTGGCCATCATGCGCGCCATGTTCGCCAACCTGATCGCGGGTCGTACCGTGCAGGGGGGCAGTACCCTGACCCAGCAGCTGGCCAAGAACTTCTTTCTGACCCGTGAGCGCAGCCTGTGGCGAAAACTGCAGGAAGCCTACATGGCGGTGCTGATCGACTATCGCTACAGCAAGGACGAGATCCTGGAGTCCTACCTCAACGAGGTCTATCTGGGGCAAAACTTCTCGCAAGGGGTCTATGGTTTCGGCCTCGCCTCCTACTTCTACTTCGGCATTCCGGTCAACGAGCTGGATATCGATCAGGTCGCCCTGCTGGTCGGTCTGGTGAAAGGCCCCTCCTATTACGACCCATGGCGCTTCCCGGAGCGGGCCAAGACCCGCCGTGATCTGGTGCTGAAGCTGCTGATGGATCACGGCAGCCTGACCCAGGCCGAGTATGAACTGGCCAGCCGCCAACCCCTCGGCATCATCGCCCGTGGCCAGATGAGCTATGGCCGCACCCCGGCCTTTATGGGACTGCTCAAGCGAGAGATCCAGAGCCGCTTCGGCGCCGATCTGCTCAAGCAGTCCGGCC
The DNA here is from genome assembly GCF_051919235.1 of Aeromonas sp. 95A. Taxonomy (NCBI): domain Bacteria; kingdom Pseudomonadati; phylum Pseudomonadota; class Gammaproteobacteria; order Aeromonadales; family Aeromonadaceae; genus Aeromonas; species Aeromonas sp. 95A. The sequence goes on along the minus strand of NZ_JBQBFC010000001.1, from coordinate 3,634,230 downwards.
TCAAGATCTTCACCAGCCTCGACCCCATCGCCCAGCACGCGGCCGAGCGAGCGGTCGAATCGGGCCTCGCCGATATCGAAAAACTGCGCGGCAAGAAGAAGCTGGAGGCGGCCATGGTGGTCTCCGACTGGCATAAGGGCGAAGTTGTCGCGCTGGTGGGTGGCCGCGATCCCCGTTACGCCGGGTTCAACCGGGCGCTGGATGCCCGCCGCCAGATCGGCTCGCTGGTGAAACCGGCGGTCTACCTCACCGGCCTCTCCAACGGCCTGACCCTGGCGACCCCGCTCAAAGATCAGCCGATCCGTATTCGCGGTCAGGATGGTCAGGTCTGGACACCGCAAAACTACGATCGCAAGTTCCGCCAGAGCGTGCCGCTGATGGATGCATTGGCCAGCTCCCTCAACGTGCCGACCGTCAATCTGGGTCTGCAGGTGGGGCTGGAGAAGGTTGTCGACACCCTGCACAAGCTGGGAGTTCAGCAGGAGATCCAGCCCTATCCGTCGCTGGTGCTGGGGGCGGTTGCCCTCTCCCCGCTGGAAGTGAACCAGATGTATCTGCCCATCGCCAATCAGGGACTGACCCAGCCGCTGTCGGCCATTCGCGCCGTAGTCAACGGGGATGGCAGCCTGCTCTATCAGCATGATCAGACCGCCAAGCGGGTCACCGACCAACAAGCAAGCTGGCTGACCCTGTTCGCCATGACCAAGACGGTGAGTCAGGGCACGGCCCGCGCCCTCAGTGCCAAGTTCCCCGGCGCCACCATGGCGGCCAAGACAGGCACCACCAACGAGCTGCGCGACTCCTGGTTTGCCGGGATGGACAACAACGAGCTGGTCAGTATCTGGGTCGGTCGCGACGACAACACCCCGGCGGGCTTGACCGGTGCCAGCGGTGCCCTGCAGCTCTTTAGCGGCTACATGAGCCAGCGCGGCGTCAACAGTCTGGGGCTGAAGATGCCGGAAGGGGTCACCTGGGCCAACTTCTCCCGCGCCAGCGGCACCCGCGTCACCAGCGACTGCCCGGGCAGCCTGCAGGTGCCGGCCAAAGCCTCCACCATGGGCTCCCCGGCCGGCTGCGCCAGCAGCGCGACGCCACGCAGTGCGCTGGATGACTGGTTCGGCGGTTTCTTCAACTAGATCAACAACACGGGCAGCGCAGGCTGCCCGTTCACTATGCTGCTGACAAGGAAACACCATGACCTTTCCGCTGTTTGACGCCATCCACCATGTGGCCATCATCGCCAGCGATTACCCACGTTCGCGCCACTTCTACCACGAGGTGCTGGGGCTGCCCATCATCGCCGAGACCCTGCGCGAAGCGCGCCAGTCATGGAAACTGGATCTGGCCCTGCCGGACGGCAGCCAGCTGGAGCTGTTCAGCTTCCCCTCGCCTCCCGAGCGCCCCTCCCGCCCCGAGGCGTGCGGCCTGCGCCATCTCGCCTTTCGGGTCAGCGATCTTGACCGGGTCATCACCCACCTGCTGGCCCATCGGGTCGAGGTAGAGCCGGTGCGAGTGGACGAGCTGACCGGCAAGCGCTTCACCTTCTTCGCCGACCCCGACGGCCTGCCGCTGGAGCTCTACGAAGCGCCGCGCTGAGCCTGCATCGACCAAGCAATCAGCCAAACAAAAGCCGCCCGGCGAAACTGGGTGGCTTTTGTTATTGCTTCAGATTATCAGGCGGTAGTCAGCATAACGACAGCCAGCGCCATCACCATCATGCCAGCCCAACCGATGGGCTTGAGCCGCTCACCGAAGAAGAGCAAACCGCCCAGCGCCGTACCGACGATGCCGATAGCCCCCCAGGTGGCGTAGGCAACAGCCAGGTCAATCTGGCCGCCACTTACCGCTTCCGAGAGCAGGGTAAAGGCGCCGAGTACCAGCATGATCCCCAGGAAGCCCCACCCCTTGTAACGAAAACCCTTGGAGCGGTTGATAGCCATGTTGGCGCCGATATCGATCAGTGCGGCACCCAATACAATCACAAACGGACTCATGCTGTGGCCTCCGCTTCTACTGACTTGTCTGCAGGCTCATCATGGGTCTCCCCCATGGTCACCATAACAATCCCCACTATCGCGAGAGCCAGGCCAATCAGCTCCTGAACGGTCACATCGTAACCGAGGAACATGACCGACACTATGGTGATCAGGGTGATCCCGAGCCCCTCCCAAAGCGCAAACGCAATACCAATGGAGATTGTTTTGGCGGCTTTCGCCAGCAACCAGTACGAGAAACCGATCAACAGCCACATCGGGATGTAATTCATCCAGCCAGCCCCCTGCTCGGGGATCATGGCCATGCTGGAGGTACCGGCGACCTCGGTCACGATGGCGCCGGTCAAAAACAGCCGGGCCAGAAACATACGACTTAATAACATATAAGATGCCTTTGTTGCTTCGACGGGAGAGATGGTAAACGGGGAGAAGCAACTCGCGACAATCGCTCAGCGTCGATTATTCCGACGCCACAGGTTTGCCTTGCCTTGGCTCGGCACGCTAAGGTGATGGTGAAAAACTCCGCCACAGCCTGTAAAACATGAAGCTATATCAGATAGAACTCTTTGTAGAGTCAGCCAATAGCGGCTCTATTGCCAATACCGCCCGTCGTCTCGGCAAAAGCCGCAGCGCCGTCAGCACCTCCATCGCGGCGCTGGAAGTTGAGCTTGGCGTCGAACTTTTTGAACGAGGTGCCAATCAGAGTCGGCTGACCGAGATCGGCGAGCTGGTGCTTGATGATTGCACTCGCCTGCTGCAGGCAGCCAACAGCTTGCAGCAGAAGTGCAAACATTACGCCTCGGGGGCCGAAGTGGCGCTGCGGGTTGCCCGCGATGATGCCATTCCCGAGCCGGTGTGGCGCGAGATGCTGGCCAGCCTGCACAACCAGTTTCCCGGCACCAGTATCTCGCTGGTGCTCGCCTCCCCGCCCGAACTGCCGGCGCTGGTGGAAGAGGGATTCGTCGATGCCGCCTTTGGCCTTATTACCGAAGATCAGGAGCGCAGCGGCCTCAATATCGACGTGCTCAACCCGATCCGCACCCTGATGGTGGTGGCGCCCAGCCATCCGCTGGCCGGACTGAAGCGGGTCAAACAACAGGATCTGACCGATCACACCCAGGTCACACTCTCGTATGTAGATGAATTTTCTGTAAAAAGCCTGCTACCTGTGGGAGGCCAGCATATCGGCCTCTCCAGCTTCGAGTTGATGCGCAATGCGGTGCTGGACGGTCTGGGCTGGGCGGTGCTCCCCTCGCCACTGATCCAGAGCCAGCTGCGGCAAGGCTCCCTGCTGACCCTGAAACACAAGTTCAGCCTGCAGTGGCGCGATTACGGGGTCTATCTGGCGGAAAACGCCTATCACGGCAAGGTGTTGGCCTGGTTGAAGAAGTCGATCCAGGGGTATCTGGAACCTTTCGAGTAGCGATAAAGAGGCGGAGCCAGCTCACGATATCTACTTATCCTGATGATCCGAGCGGATGTGATCGTGCATACTGTTCACATACTCATTGAGCGCCGGAGGCGTAACCGATATGAGCAGTGCCCAAGACAAGGACGATATCTTGCTGGACGACGACATCATCGAACTCGATGATGAGGAGGTCGTGGTCCCCAAGGCACTCAACCCATGGCAAGTGCTGATCGTGGATGATGAGCCGGATATCCATCATGCCACCCGCCTGGCCCTCTCCAACATTCACTACAAATCCCGTCCGCTGGAGCTGCTCAATGCCTACAGCGGCGCCGAAGCTGGCCGTATGCTGGAGGCCAATCCCAGGATTGCGCTGATCCTGCTCGATGTGGTGATGGAGACCGAAGATGCAGGTCTGCGGCTGGTGCACCGGATCCGCAACGAAATGCACAACTCGCTGGTGCGGATCGTGCTGCGTACCGGTCAGCCCGGCCAAGCCCCCGAGCAGCGGGTGATCCTCGATTACGACATCAATGACTACAAGACCAAGACCGAACTGACGGTACAAAAGCTATATACCACCGTCATCGCATCCCTGCGTTCATACGAAACCCTCAGCGCCATAGACAAGAGCCGGCAGGGGCTCGGAAAAATTCTGGAAGGGGCGGGCGATCTCTACCATCTTCATTCACTCAAAGAGTTTGCCTCCGGCGTGCTGAAACAGATCAGCGCCATTCTCGATGTGGGCACCGAAGGGGCTATCTGTGCCGAGCGCCGTCCCGGCGAACAGGGGCTGGAGATCCTCGCCGCTACCGGCGACTACGAGACTCTTCTGGATAATGGCAAGATCACCGACTTCCCCACCCTCAATGACTCGGTTCTGAAGGCACTGGCGACGCGCTGCAACCGCTTTGAACACCCGCAGGACTCCCTCTACATCGCCGCCCAGAATGGTCGCGAGTTCGTGTTGAGTTTTACCCCGACCCAGCCCCTCGATCCCCTCGAGTGCGACCTGCTGGATGTCTTCTGCCAGCGCATCTCGGCAGCCTACGACAACCTCTATCTCTACAACCAGTTGCTGCGCGCCCAAGAGGCCACCGTGGTGGCGCTAGCGGCGCTGGCAGAGTTTCGCGACTCCGATACCGGCGAGCATGTCTTGCGGGTGCAGAAGCTCTCGGATGCCATCGTGGCCGAATTGAAGAAGATGGCAGCCTATCCCGAGCAGCTAACCCCGGAGTTTGTCGAGATGATCGGCATGGCCTCCATCCTGCACGATGTGGGCAAGGTGGGCACCCCGGACCATATCCTGCACAAGCCGGGGCGTTTCGACCCGGAAGAGCGGGCCATCATGGAGCAGCACGCCGGTATCGGCGCCAATATCCTGCACAAGGCGGGTGAAATGGTGGAGGGAACCAGCTACCTCTCTCTCGGCGCCGAAATCGCTCGGGGCCACCATGAGCACTTCGATGGCAAGGGCTACCCGCAGCAGTTGGCTGGTCAGCAGATCCCGCTGTCGGCGCGGATTGTGGCGGTAGTCGATGTATTCGATGCCCTGCTCAGCAAGCGCCCCTACAAGGAGCCCTGGACGCTGGCGCAGACCATGGAGTATATCCAGTCCCGCTCCGGCACCCAGTTTGACCCTCATGTAGTGACAGCCCTGTCGCGACTGGTCAACGAATCGAGACTCCCCTACTCGCTCTGACCCTCTTTGCTCGCAACTCCACATGCCCTGCCGGTGACCAAGGTCAGCAGCAGGGCATCAAAACAGCCGTTTTGTTGCATCCCGCACACATCAAAGCGCCGCAAACCGGAAACATCCCCCTTCTTTGTTAGCGATAGCCGCTGAAATATGGTCATTTAACATCACATCGCTATAATATCGGCCTGCAAACCTGATACTAACAACGAAGGAATTATCATGAGCCTGAACCTGGTACCGGCCGGCAAGAGCCTGCCCGACGATATCTATGTCATCATCGAAATCCCGCAGAATGCCGACCCGATCAAATACGAAGTCGACAAGGACAGCGGTGCTATTTTCGTCGATCGCTTCATGTCTACCCCGATGTTCTATCCGTGCAACTACGGCTACGTGAACGCGACTCTCTCTCTGGATGGTGACCCCGTCGATGTACTGGTTCCGACCCCCTACCCGCTGCTGGCCGGTTCCGTCATTCGCTGCCGCCCGGTTGGCGTGCTGAAGATGACCGACGAATCTGGCGAAGATGCCAAGATCGTTGCTGTACCGCACTCCAAGCTGACCAAGCAGTACGACCACATCCAGGATGTGAACGATCTGCCGGAACTGCTGAAAGCCCAGATCCAGCACTTCTTCGAGCGCTACAAAGAGCTGGAAGCGGGCAAATGGGTCAAGGTGGAAGGTTGGGGCGACAAGGCCGCTGCCGAAGCCGAGATCAAAACCTCTGCCGAGCGTTACGCTGCCAAGTAAGCGTCACTTCGCTTGTAAAAAAGGCGCCTTATGGCGCCTTTTTTGTCGGTGTTTGCGGCAGCTGACCGGCCGCATCTTCGGCAGGATTGCCCTGAATGTATATTTCACGGCCATCTTTCTGGTAGGGACGATAATAATCACCGCCACAGCGATAGCCGCCGCCCGGCTGGCTCATCAGCTCGCAGTTGACTGGCAACACCTCCAGCCACTTGATGGCCTGCTGGTAGCGCAGCCACTCCTGCCATTCGTGCTCGCGTGCCAGCTGATCACGCAGAGCAAAGGTATCCGCAATGGACACCCCCTTGTTGACGATCACCTGACCCGCCATGGTTGGCAGGCTGAGCAGCCCAAACAGCACTATGATCCAAGGCTTCATAACCCCTCCAGAGTGACTTAATTTCACAATTAAATTAAAAGTCACATCAATCTGTTATCCAGATCACAAAACGAAACATCACCAAAGTGGTGCCGGCTCACCTAGTTGTTAATTATCGTCCACGGCAGGAAGCACCACCATGAAGCTGACCCCCGCGCTGTTGCTCAGCCTCACTCTCTGCACCACTCTTGGTGCTACAAGCAACGCCAGCGAAATCAACATGAGCTGGCAGTGGCAATCCACCGATGGCCAGCGCAAGCACTTCCAGCTGACCACCGACGATCAGGTGATGGCCGCCAGTCGCCACGAGATGAGCCTGCTGAAGGCCTCTCTCACCAATCCGCTGGAGACCCTTTACGCCTATATCAGCCCACGGCTCTACAACAGCATCAACCTGATCAATCAGAGCAGCCCCGAGACAGCTACCAAATTTCGCAATCTGGAGCAGGCCTTCACCCTGCGGGACGACAGCATGGAGTCGATGCTGTTCTGGCAAGCCTACCAGCAGTATCAGGAGGATGCCTTCTACCAGATGAGGGTGATCCCCTGCGTCCATCCTGCCAATCGCAAACTGCCTTGCGTGCGACCCGATTACTCCCAGCTCTTCTACCACTTCAAAGGGCATCTCAAGCCACTGGCGCAGCAATTTGCGGCCAAGGATCTCGCCACCAGCGTCAGCCTGCTGCAGGAGTGGCTGAACGCCATCCCCACCCAGCCGGAGCAGCTGGATCACTTCGCACCGCCGCTGCAGGCACTGCAGGATAACAAGGCCGATAGCGACGAGAAGGCGCTGCTGATGGCCAGTCTGCTTGCGGAGCTGGCGCCGCAATATGTGCTCAGCATCATCTATCCGGATATCAGCATCGGCAGCGTCTCCCCTGCCTGGCTGGCCATTACGGCAGACAGTGGCGTACCCGGTGATGTGGTGGTGATCAACAATCAGCGTCATGTGCTGCTGACCGGCTCGTCCCTGCTGGCCCAGCAGATGACTATGGCCAAGATCCCCCTCATCAGCGAGTCGCTCTACTGACGCAGACAGCTCAGACCAGCAGCCAATTCATTGATTTTTATCGATGTCATGCCATCCTAGCCGCCCTTGCCAGCCAACCACCTGACTGGCGGGGCGCCGACGCTTCTGAATTGCGATCTTATTTAACACTTTTTAAACAGATCCGATCAGTTTAGGATGAAGCTCGCCCATTCCCTCAATCCGAAACTCGTTATAACATAACAAATGGAGTGTCATCAGGATGAAACATCTCGTACTTACTTTGGCGCTGCTGCCATCTCTGGTCTTTGCTCACAACTTCAAGGATGGCAACCCGGTGCCGCTGGTCAATGTCAGCGACAAGGGTGAGCTGGTACTGAACGGCAAGGATATCGGTTACCAGCCGTGGCAGAGCACCTCGCTCACCGGCAAGGTATTCCTGATCCAGCATATTGCCGGTCGCTCCAGTGCCAAGGAGCTGAACGCCCCGATGATCGAGGCGATCAAGGCCGCCAAGCTGCCGCAAGACAAGTACCAGACCGTTACCGTCATCAACAGCAATGACGCCATCTGGGGCACCTCCGGCTTCGTTAAGAGCAGTGCCGAGGACAGCAAGAAAGAGTTCCCCTGGTCCGCCATGGTGCTGGATGCCAAGGGCATGGCGCGCAACGCCTGGGATCTGACGCCGGAAAGCTCGGCGATCATCCTGCTGGATAAAGAGGGCAAGGTGCTGTTTGCCAAAGATGGCCAGCTCGATGCCAACAATATTGCTACCGTGATGGGGCTCATCAAGTCCCATCTCTAAGTCAGAGAGAAAGGGCGCTGATAGCGCCCTTTCCATAAGGGTCTATGGGTCGTATCAAGCTGAAAATCTGGATCTTGCTGCTGGGCTGGTTATGGCTGCAGCCTGCCCTTGCCCGGCACCAGTTTGAATCCGCCCTGCCCGGCCACGACGACCATCACTGTCTGGTCTGCGCCCTCCATCTGGATGGCAAGCAGGTCATCACCGCAACCCCCTATTGTTTCCCCAGTTCGACCTCTGTTTTGCCCGCTGTTGCAATCATGCAACGCTCGGCAAATACCGCCACGCTTCACAGCTATGCCATCCGTGCGCCGCCCGCCTCTGCTTTTCTCTATCCCTTTGTTTAATTTCGCTATTTGTTTTGAAAAAGGATTAAAGATGAAAGCAGTTACTCTGTTGCTGGCGGTAGCCACCTTTGGCGCACACGCAAATCACGACGAACACGAGAGCCACAGCCACGGCGCCCACGAGCATGGCCACGGCCACCTCAATCTGGTGGTCGATGGCGACCAGCTGATGATCGAGCTGCAGGCCCCTGCCGCCGATCTGGTAGGCTTCGAGCACGCCGCCAAAAGCGATGAAGAGAAGGCGCAATATGCCAAGGCTATCGCCCGCCTCCAGCAGCCTGACACCTTGTTCCGCTTCGACCCGGCCGCTGGCTGCAAACTGACCCAGCAGGAGCTGCAGGCCGCCAAAGAAGATCATGACCATGACCATGACCATGACCATGACAAGGCTGCCAGCGACAAACATGAAGACCACCATGATCATGACGAAGCGGGTCACGCCGATATGGGCGCCATGTACACCTACACTTGCGCCACGCCGGCCAAACTGACCGGCCTTGAGGCGACCCTGTTCAGCGTCTATCCGAGCCTTGAGAAGCTGAGCGTGCAGGGCATTCTGCCTACCGGCCAGACCGCTGGCGAGCTGACCCCGTCCGCCAACAAGCTGAGCTGGTAACGCCATGAAAAAAGCCGTGGTTGAGATCCGCGATCTGGCCTTTGCCTGGCCAGGTGGCGACGCTGTACTCGATCTGCCCGCCCTCACCATCCGCGAGGGTGAGCGGGTCTTTATCAAGGGCCCGTCGGGCTCCGGCAAGTCGACCCTGCTCGGGTTGCTGGCCGGGATTCAGACCGCCAACCACGGCACCCTGGAGGTGCTGGGCCAACCATTGGCCCGGCTCTCTGGCCGTGCCCGTGACCACTTCCGGGCGGCCAATCTGGGTTATATCTTCCAGCAGTTCAATCTGCTGCCCTTTCTCTCGGTGCAGGACAACGTGACCGCTGCCCTCACCTTTTCGCCCGCCAAACGGGCCCGCCTGCAAGGGAGCCCGGAGCAGGAGGCGCGCCGTCTGCTGGCGGAGCTGCAACTGCCGGACGAGGCGCTGCACCGCCCCGTCCATGCCCTCAGCATCGGCCAGCAGCAGCGGGTTGCCGCCGCACGGGCGCTGATCGGCTCGCCGCCACTGGTGATCGCCGACGAGCCCACCTCGGCACTCGACACCGACAACCGGGCCGCCTTTATCAAGCTGTTGTTCGAGGAGTGCGACAAGCAGGGCTCGACCCTGATCTTCGTCAGCCACGACCCTTATCTCGAACCCCTGTTCCCGCGGGTCGAAAACCTGCAACAGCTCAACCGGAGGGCATCATGCTAAAGCTAGCCCTGCAAAGTCTCTGGGCCCGCCGCCTCACCGCCGGGCTCACCCTGTTGGCCGTCGCCATCAGCGTCACCCTGCTGCTCGGGGTGGAGCGGGTGCGCACCCAGGCCCGTGAAAGCTTCTCCAACACCGTCTCGGGGACCGATCTCATCGTTGGCGCCCGCTCCGGCCAGGTGAACCTGCTGCTCTACTCGGTGTTTCGCATCGGCAACCCCACCAACAACGTGGGGTGGGACTCCTATCAGGCCATCAAACAGAAACCGGGCGTCGCCTGGACCATCCCGCTTTCCCTTGGTGACTCCCACAAGGGATTTCGGGTGCTCGGCACCAATGGCGACTACTTCACCCACCTGAAGTACGGTCAGCAACAGTCGCTGCAACTGCGCGAGGGGCGGTCATTCGACACGCCGTTTGAAGCTGTGCTCGGCGCTCAGGTGGCCGAGAAGCTCGGCTATCACCTCGACCAATCCATCGTCATCGCCCACGGCGCTGGCAACACCTCGTTCAGCCAGCACGACAACCTGCCGTTCAAGGTGGTGGGCATTCTGGCGCCGACCGGCACGCCCATTGATCGCACCATCCATGTGCCGCTGGCGGGGATAGAGGCGATCCATCTGGGCTGGGATACCGGCCGCCACAGCAAGAACGTGACGCCGGAGCAGGCGCTGGCGCAGGATCTCACCCCGAAAACCATCACCGCTTTTATGGTGGGGCTGAGCAACCGGATTCTGGCGTTCCAGCTGCAACGCAGCGTCAACACCTATCCCAAAGAGCCGCTGATGGCGATCCTGCCGGGCGCCGCCCTGCAGGAGCTGTGGAGCCTGATGAGCGTGGCGGAAACGGCCCTGTCGGTCATCGCTGGTTTCGTGGTAGTCGCGGGCCTGATCGGCATGCTGACTACCTTGCTGGCGGGGCTTAACGAGCGGCGCCGGGAGCTCGCCATATTGCGATCCCTCGGCGCGGGCCCTGCCCACCTGTTCCTGCTGCTGGCGCTGGAGGCCATGGCGCTGACCACGGTCGGCATCGCCCTCGGGGTCGCCGTGCTCTATCTGGGGCAGGGGCTTGCCTCGCCCTGGCTGCTCAGCCACTATGGCCTGCAACTGAGTCTGGGGCTGCCGAGCACCTACGAGTGGCAGTTGCTGGGGGTGGTCTGGCTGGCAGGCATGGTGATCGGCCTGCTCCCTGCTGCCCGCGCTTACCGCTACAGCCTGAGCGATGGCATGAGCATTCGCGTCTAGCGAGACGCCCTAAATAGAAACAGAAGGACAGATGATGAAGTGGAAAATTGTGGCGCTGCTCGCCAGCCTGCTGGTGCTGCCCGCCCTGGCCGCCGATTACAAGACCATCGACTGGGATGTGCTCATCCCGGAAGGGGAGAAACTGCTGCCACCTCCGCAGGTGAACCACGATGGGGATCTCGCCTCCGTGCCGCAACCGGTGGGCGGGGTAAACAAGAAGCTGGACAACCAGGATGTGCGCATTCCGGGCTTCGTGGTGCCGCTGGAGGGGGATGCCAAGAAGATCACCGCCTTCCTGCTGGTGCCCTACTTCGGCGCCTGCATCCATGTACCGCCGCCCCCCACCAATCAGGTGATCTATGTGAGCTACCCCAAGGGTGCGCCGGTGGATGACCTGTGGGATGCCATCTGGGTGAAGGGCAAGATGCGCACGATCAGCTCCAGCCACGAGATGGCCACCGCCTCCTATTCGATGGAAGCGGTCGAGGTGAGCGTCTACGAGGAGTAATCCTCCCGTTGCAAAAAAAGCGGCCTCCACGGAGGCCGCTTTGTTATCTTGGCATCCCGGTTGGAGTAACATTCAGCTCCAGAACCTGTGCGAATGGAGTCAGCATGGCAGACCTCCCCCCCCCGAAAAAAGAGAGTTCGATCCTGAGCAGCCAGGAGCAGACCCTGCGTCTGGCCCGCAGTCGCGGCATCGATGGCATGCTCACCCGCAATAGCGACAGCACCTTCGAACAGCGCGCCACCTTTCGCCATCTGGCGGATCAGGCCGCCCGCCAGCGCAATCTGGAAGCCATCATGGTGATGGCCTCCCGTCACTGCGAAGAGACCGCGGCTGGCGGCGAGATGGACAGCGACTGGCTGACCCGCTTCCTGCAACTGGCGGAAGATATCAGCATGGTGCCGATGCAGCAGCTGTGGGGGCGGATCTTCGCGCTGGAAGTCGCCACGCCGGGCCGCTTCTCCATTCGGGCGCTCGCCACCCTCAAAGAGATGACCCAGCGCGAGGCCCAGCTGTTCCAGCGCATCTGTTCGCTAACCTGCCACTATACCGGCAGCGACGAGCAGCGACTGCTGCTGGGGCTGCACAAGGGGGCCACTCTGCTGAGCCGCGCCAAGGCAACGCGCCTTGGCCTTGGCAAATACCGACTGCCCTACAACGCCCTGCTGCAACTGTTTGAGCTGGGGCTGCTGCATCGCGCGGAGCTGGAGTCCGGCCCGCTGCCCGCCGATGGGGTCGAACTGGAGTTTGGCAACCAGCGCTGGCGGCTGCAGTGCAAGCAGAACAACATCACCCTGCTCTACTACCGCCTCACCCCGGTGGGCAACGAGCTTGCCCAACTGCTGCAAGAGTCGCCGCTGGAGGAGTACCTGCAGGATCTGAAAACCGTGCTGGTGCAGGGGATCCAGATTGAAGTGATGCAGCTCGTCAGCGCCCCCTCCTCATCCGCTCCCGACCCTATCCCCTGATCTCTGGCGGGGCAGCGGATGCCCCGTCGGTTCATGGCTCCTTCGCATCAAGCTGCTGGCTCCAAGCTTATGGGCTTGACCAGAATAGGTTGCAAATTGCAGATGCCGCAGAGGCACACCCCGTCTGCTCAGTTGCATATTGCAAACAGCAACGATCTTTTCCTGCCAAAACGACACTAATAACACATCAATCATTAGCTTTTGCCAGCTGGCCCGCCCTTTGCACATGTCTTGATGCAGATCAAAATTTAACCATCACAGCTCGGGAGCAAGGCCATGAGAATCAATCAACCGGTAACCCAAAGAGAACGTCTCTATCCAGACCACCAGAGCCTGATCTCCACAACGGATCTGGAGAGCCGCATCACCTACGCCAACGATGAGTTCTGCGAGATTGCAGGCTTCTCGCTCGACGAGTTGGTGGGGGAACACCACAATCTGGTGCGCCATCCTGACATGCCGAAACAGGCCTTTGCCGATCTGTGGAACCATATCCGCGAAGGCAAAAGCTGGATGGGGCCGGTGAAAAATCGCTGCAAGAGTGGCGATCACTACTGGGTCAGCGCCTTTGTCACCCCCATCAAGGATGCCAGCGGCCGGGTGGTGGAGTATCAGTCGGTGCGCACCGCCCCGAGCGAAGAGATCAAACTGCGGGCCGAGAAGGTCTATGCCGACCTTCGCAACAACAAGCTGCCGCTGGCGCTCAAGCTGCCCACCTTCTCCCATACCCTGGCCATCAACCTCTGTCTGCTGCTGAGCCTGCTCGCCATGTTTGCGCTGGGCTATAACCACGACATGAACTGGCAACTGGCGCTGGCCGCCCTGCCGCTGGCGATAGCGGCCATCACCCTGAATGCCCTCTCCCGCCGCCTCGGCAAGCTCAACAAGATGGCCCGCAGCCGCTTTGACAACCCGCTGATGCAGCTGCTCTACACCAACAAGGTGGACAACATCGCCGCCATCGAACTCTCGATGGTGATGAATCAGGCCGAGTTCAACGCCGTGCTGGCCCGTACCCAACAGACTTGCAGCAAGATCCTGCAGGCCGCCGAGGGGGATCTGCGCAACGCCGAATCCATCACCGACAACCTGCAACAGCAGCAGGCCGAAACCAATCAAGTGGCGACAGCCGTGACCGAGATGTCGGAATCCATTCGCGAGGTTTCACAGAGCTCCAGCGAATCCTCCAGCCTGCTGGACGAGACCGCCGACCTGTTCAAGAGCGGCAACCACAGCGTGGCCGAAACCGTGGCTGCCGTGGCGGGTATGAACAGCGAGCTGACCACCTCCAAGAGCGTGATCAGTGCGCTGGTCGGCCACTGCCGCGACATCGATGGCATCCTCGATGTGATCAACAACATCGCCAACCAGACCAACCTGCTGGCCCTCAACGCTGCCATCGAAGCGGCACGGGCTGGCGAAGCGGGCCGCGGTTTCTCGGTAGTGGCTGACGAGATCCGCTCGCTCGCCATCAAGACCCAATCCTCGACCAGCGAAATCCAGAAGATGATCACCGAGCTGCAAACCAGCGCCGAGGATGCAGAACAGGCGATGGAGAAGGGCTGCCAACTCTCCGAGAGCTGCCAGCAAAAAGCCTCGGCAACCGGCACCATCCTGCAGCAAATCAACGATATGCTGCAGCAGGTGGCCTCCGGTAGCGGCCAGATTGCCCAGGCGGTGCAGGAGCAGTTCCACGTCACCGCCGAGATCAACCGCAACGTACTCAGCATCAAGACCCTGGCCGATGACTCCAGCGTGGGCAGCCAGCACGCCGTGCACGGCATCACCCAGCTGGTCAACCAGTTAAGCGATCTCGACCGGCTGGTACGCCAGTTCCAGAAAGGGGCTCCGGCAAGCCAGAGCCGCTATGAAGTGGCCACCACCCGCGCCGTGCCGGTTCGCCAAGCCAGATAACCACAATACAAACAATCACCGCAGCAAAACCCTATGGGCCTTTGGGTCCATAGGGTTTTTTAATGCCCGCCAGCAAGATGGCGACACTGCCGTTTCACTGTCCGATTTCCCTCTGCGCTGATGGGCCCAAGTGGTTGAGTGACCACATTTAAACCCATTAATGATTAATTTGTTGATCTTGCTCAGGAAACGACCCGCTTGTGCTTTTCACCCCAGCCCCGTTGGGTAACATAGCCGCTTGGCAACCTCTTGCAGGAGTCAGCCATGAGCCAAGCCAGTGCCAAAACGCAGGTAACAAGCAGCAGACTGGAGGCTGGAATTCAGGGGCAGTAGCGTGTTTTTGTAGGCAGGTGAAGAGCGCAGCGACACCCAACAGACGAGATTTTTTTCATACAGTAGTAACAGTGGCATAAATAGATGAGGTCATGCGAATACGCCCAGCACGAGAAAGAAGCGGATAACATCATGATTTAATGATTATTTTTACTTGGCGACAGTGAAAATGTTATGGAGTTATATGGAATGCTCTGCTAACGGATTAGTGCCGCCTTCCATCTAATCACTGTTGGGCATCATATCCAGAATAATTGCCATTAAAAGGAAAATATAATGAACAAAATAGCTGAGGCACTATGTATTTCATTAGATGGATTGGCAAAGCAAGTCACCAATCAATGGCAAGATGATAGAACTTACCTGGAAGCATTCGGCTGGAACTGTCCCGCTTTAACACGGCACGACCTTGCCAGTCTAGCCACACAGCTCGCAACTAAAATTCGCGCATCAGCGCCTGAATCAATTGATGATAATCTTCAGAAAATATTGCAGTTAATTCCAAGCAAAATTGAGCTATTAAAAACACATACACTACCCCAGATGCCAAGCGGGAATGCAGCTCAAGCAGTTCCGGCATACATTAATACGCTTAAGTGGATATCAGATGTAACAGAGCCACTATACGCATGGCAAACTGAAAAAGACCCAAAACTTATGCCCCCACAATTAGCAAAGCGCCTGCGAGCGCTCCGGGCGGAAATAGATCAGATAACAGCCGACAAAGAGCCCCTTGAAGAGCAGATAAAACTTATACAAGAAGCAACTGAGGCGGCCGAGAATCTGCCCACAGACATGAAAGCCCTTTTTGAGGCAAAAGAGAAAGTTCAAAAATATTCCAATGATGCATTAGTATCATTCTCGAAAATAGATGAAAACAAGACGAAATCAAAAGACCTACTAAACGAAATAAATAGTGGAAAAGAAAAAACCGACAAGCTAGTAGAAAAATGCGAGGAAGCCTACAAAATCACAACAACCAAAGGCCTCGCAGCGGCATTTGATAAAAGAGCCTCCTCTCTTTCTATATCCGTGTGGGCATGGGTTGCTGGCCTTTTAGTCGCGCTATATGTTGGCGCAACCATTGGAACCCAAAGAATAGATCACCTAACAAGCGCCTTATCTGATAAAACCAATGTCGGATTAATTTCTCTACATGTAGTTCTATCTCTCTTAAGCATTGGAGCTCCAGTATGGTTTGCTTGGCTCTCCACAAAGCAGATAGGGCAAAGATTCAGACTTGCCGAAGATTATGCGTTTAAGGCTTCTGTTGGGCGTTGTTTCCCAAATCAGCCGTAAGAACGCAGCTTCCCCAGCCCCAAGTGACCGTTACACTTGGGGCTTTCTGACAGGCAGACCAAGGGTGTTCAGTTTGTTTATCGCACTCACATACGCCATTACTTCCCCCACTTGGCCGTTGTATTTCCGCAGACTGATTTTTCCCACCATCAGCTGTTTGAACCGGCACATCGCCGTCTCTGCCAGCGAACGACGGTGATACCCCGATATCTTCTTCCAGTGCGCCAACCCTTCCTTGCGCATCACCAGCACTGCCGCATTTCTCGGGTGTCCCTTTTCCCATAGCCCCGCATTCTTGCGAGGCGGGATACAGGCGGTCCCTCCTTTGCGCGTTATCAGCTGATGGCTGGCTTTGCTGTCATAGGCGCCATCCGCATAAATCCTTCCCAGCTTGCGCCGCAATGGATTGAGCAGGGTCGGCAGCACCTCAGCGTCATGGACATTCTCCAACGACACTTCCGCCGCCACGATATCGTGGCTCGCCGGGTCTACCGCCAGATGCAACTTGCGCCAGACTCGCCGCTTTTCGGCGCCGTGTTTCCTGACTTTCCACTCGCCTTCGCCAAACACCTTCAGGCCAGTTGAGTCGATAACCAGGTCGGTAATCGTCCCTTTAGATGGCTGCCGATACGCCACTTTCACCGTACGGGCCCGCTTGCTGACACCGCTGTAATCGGGGGCGCACAGCGGCACATTCATCAACTCAAACAGGGAGTCGAGTAGCCCTTGGGTGGCTCGCAGGGAGAGGCTGAAAATCCCCTTGAGCATCAAGAAGGTAGAGATGGTCTGGTCGGTGTAGAGCTGGCTACGACCCCGTCGCCCGTGATGGTCGTGGTGGAACCAGTTGTCCATGGCATCTGCATCAACCCAGAAGGTGAGAGAGCCACGGTGGATCAGAGACTTGTTGTATTGAGACCAGTTGGTGATGGGGTGAAGCGACTTGCCCATGATGCAGACTTGAAGGGAATGGTGATGATCAGATCGCCGCGCCCTCAGTTAGTTCCATTCAAGCCGCATCGATTTGGGAAACAACGCCCTTCTGTTGCAAAAGCATACGAGGGATATAGAAAAGAAGCTGAACGAATTGATCCAGAACTTGAGGCTCGTCTATTTAGCTCTGCCCTAGACAGATTGGAGGAGGCTCCATTACGGTTGGTTGAAGATCATCAGCATGGCAGCCCATTGCATGAGTTTGCCAACTCCAGTGCTGTCAAAGAAGCCATGTCATCTGTTCCAGATTTTGCAAATAGAGTTTTAGCAATGGCCGAAGATGGTGTCACCGCCATTAAAAAATCAAGAACAAAATCTAAGTTTGAAGGTGCACAAGAAGCAGAGTGATGCCCAACAAGTCATTCAAGCCGACGCTGCCCAAGGGCGGCGCGGCTTAATTCCAACGTTAGCCGGAAACGATCCACACCTTATGAACTATTAATCGTGAAGAAGGGGATGATATTGATGAAAATTTATAAGAATGGACTTGGGTACCTGGCATTGCTTTTGGTACCGCTTGCATTAGCAGGCTGTATGGCGTCTCTAACTGCATATCCTGAGCGATCATATGATCCCAAGGCAGAAATGGAGGCTATGAAAGCTTATTTGTCTCCTGATGCGGTGACAAAATATACAGCAAGTGAAGATTCTCAACGTAATGGGCTTAGCAAAAGGCAGTGGCGAGATGCAGTGGTGAATGCACGAATTCTTGCAATTAATTTGCATTTCAACGATTTCCAACAAGCATTATTCCAAGAAGGGGTTGGGTTCTTAACCATCCCCTCATATGAGCGAGGCGTGGCGCGGCTTCTGAGGTATGATCGCCATCCTTGACCAGCTAATACCCAACAGACTATCCCCATGTTTAACCACGAACTAATCCTCAACCACATCGACGATATATTTGGACAGGACATGCATGCTAAGCGTGTTCTTTCCCTCGCCAATGCTACCCTCGGGGTTATCGAGTCAGGTTCACTGGCCATCCACGCCATCGGTAGTGGCCTCTCCTTGGCCAACGGTCTCGAACGTAAACATGCGGTTAAACAGGTGGATCGCCTGCTCACTAACACCAAGCTCAATGTCTGGAGCCTCTTTGACGATTGGGTGCCCTATGTGGTCGGTGAACGTACCGAGATCGTAGTCTCCATGGACTGGACCGAATTCGATGCCGATGATCACAGTACCTTGGTTATCAGCCTGCAAACCAACCACGGTCGCAGTACTCCGCTGCTGTGGAAAACCCATCGGAAATCGTTGCTCAAAGGGCAACGCAATGCCCATGAGAAAGAGCTGCTCACCAAGCTCAAGCAGACGTTGCCAGAGGGTATCTTCGTGACGGTAGTAGCTGACCGCGGCTTTGGTTACATGGAGCTGTTCGAACGCCTGGAGCAAGAGCTAGGCTTTGCTTATCTCATTAGATTTAAAGGAAATGTTTTGGTTGGTTACCCTGGTGTAGAGCAGGTTCCAGCTCGGGACTGGCTAACGCCGACCGGGCGCACCCGAACCCTCAAAGCGGTGGAGCTAACTGGGCAGCGACAGCCTGTCGAACGGGTCTATTGTTGTCATAAGAGTGGCATGAAAGACGCGTGGTTTCTGGCCAGTAACCGGACCGACCTGAGCGCCGCCAAGGCGTTGCAACTATACGGCCAGCGCTGGGGTATCGAGACCAGTTTTCGTGATATCAAAGATTACAAATTCGGCATGGGTATGGGAGATGTGCACATCAGTAATCCGGTCCGGCGCGACCGACTGTTTTTATTCAGTGCCCTGGCCATCGTCTTGCTGACGCTGCTGGGTAAGGCTGGAGACAGTGTCGGTCTAGAGAGAACGATCAAGGTCAATACCAGCAAGAGCCGAACCTATTCGTTCTTTCGGCAAGGGGTCATCTATTACCAGTTGTTACCTAAAATGAAAGAAGCCAATGCGGTCTTGTTGATGGATAAATTTATCTACTACCTGAAGCAACACCGCTTATATACCCGCACACTTGGAATTATTTGAGTCTCTAAAAATGAGGGGATCTCTGAGGGTTGGGTTAGGTCTTGCAACAGATTGGGTCACGCTCGCACTAGGGGGGGCGGGCGCCTTGTCTGAGAGTTCCGCGCAGACTTTGTCTGCTATTTCAACAGTAGTGATCGGCGGCAAGGCAGCCTTCGACAAAAATGCATACTTTGATAAAACCATGCCAACCTTACTTGCGACTATGGTGGCAAAAAGAAAGCAAGTGCTAGTGAGAATCAAGGAAGGACTAACAAAAGGGGTTGACGAATACCCACTAGAACTGGCTCTGAGTGATCTTGACACCTACTACAATGCAGGAAGTATTCCCGGCGCACTAATGGAAGTAGCCGAATCGGCAGGGAAAGCGGCAAAAGAGGCGGATAAGAAACTTGAAGAGATACTAGTTGTTTCCCCCGTTCCAGAACCGCTCCAAAAACGTCGAGAAGCGGCGGCGGCTTATGTCAAAAGCTTGAACTCGCCTCAGTTGCGTACGCTTGCCAAGTCCTTGGGCCAAGAAGATCAAGAGGATCATTTGGTTTCAATTCTAACAACAATATCAGCAGCAGAATCGGAATCTAAGTTCGAGCTTATCGCCCAGAAATTGAACATTCTATTTGGGAAAGAGGTATAAACATGAGCAAAAAAACTGTTTACTCTGAAGGCTCGCGTTCTTTGGCAGAGTTTCAGGCTATTGTTCGGCAACAGGAAGGGATATTCGGTCCCCTGAAATCCATAGGACTTAATGGTGACAAGAACTCGATTACATTTGATGTCTCGCAAAGTCCCAGCAATCGAGCTATTTGAGGTATACGAAGCCGACGAACCTCCGGTGAAAGCAGGCCATGAAGTGGTTTGTTTCGGAAACTGCTTGATATTAGGCCAACCCTCAAAAGTGGCGGCCTATCGTGTAAGTTAATTACTTCCCTGGCGCTATGGAACGGCTAACAAGGCCATAACCGGCCCCTAAAACGCTAACGCGTTTTAGGGGCCGGTTATGGGTGGCGTTATGTGTCTTAGGGTAGTCATGAGCCAACACCAGAAATACCTTATTTGTAGTGATGTGATGGACGCCCCCTCCCTGCGCGGTCAGTTTCATACTTAGGCTGACAGCGTTCAACTTGGGGGATCACCACATGAACACGATCAAAGTAGTTGGAATCGATATTGCTAAGTCTGTTTTTCAGGTGTGTGTATGGATGGCTGATGGTTCTGTTGCCTGGAATCGTAAAATATCTCGCCAGAAACTGCTCCACACGTTGCGCCAGTTTCCACCGCAAACACTGATTGCTATGGAAGCTTGCTCAACATCTCATTTCTGGGGACGAGCACTGATATCGATGGGCTATGACGTAAAGCTCATTCCCACACAGCATGTCAAAGCCTTTGCAAGACACCAGAAGAATGATGCCAACGATGCATTAGCTATTTGTGAAACAGCTTGCCGACCAGGGATCCACTTCGTCTCAGTTAAAACTACAGAACAACAAGATATCAAGGCGTTACGTAGTGCTCGCCAGCTCATAGTTGAGCAGCGAACCGCTCTGGCTAACCAACTACGGGCATTACTTGCCGAGTACGGAGTCATTATTCCAGCCGGGTTACAACGCCTGCAACGACAACTGCCAGAAGTGCTTGAAGACGGAGACAATACGATAACCTTCACGCTTCGCCGACTACTGAGCCTGTTACGAGAAGATATGCAGATGCTCACTGAACGGATTGATGTCTTGGATAAGGAACTAGCTGAACTGTCCAGCCAGCAGGTTGCCTATCACCACTTATTGACCATTCCTGGTGTCGGGCCACTGATTGCCGCTGCGGTGGTCAGTGAGGTTGATGCCACCCAGTTTTCCAGCGGCCGTGAGCTTTCTGCTTGGTGTGGCTTAGTCCCTCGACAGCACAGTTCAGGTGGAAAACAACGGCTTTCATCCATGACCAAGAACGGTAATCGTAACTTGAGGACCTTGATCATCCATGGCGCTCGAGCGGTGATGCGTTGTGTGCAAAAACGGGATGACAGTTTAGGGAGATGGGTTAAGGCAATTGAATTGCGGCGTGGCTTCTTGAAAGCCACTGTCGCCCTGGCAAATAAGTTAACTCGGATCATCTGGCGTGTACTAACTGACTCGGTTGATTTCAGTATGAACAGAGCTTTTGCAGGAAGTTAATTTGATATTTGCTTAGAAAATCTACGTTACTGAGTTTGCAGGCACTGATGAAGAAACGGGTACCGTCCTTGTAACAGCCTGAATTAGACCTGGGTATGCATATACCGGTGTAGTGATAAGGAAGCAAGGCTCGGATGACATCATGGCGAGGGAGTTAATCCCATCATAACGCCGGATATATGGTCGCAAACCGTATCAGTTCAGTTCTTGCACAACCCGGGGGCGTCCATATATGGTCTAATCATCCCGGACACCATTTTAGGTGGTACAGTCGCCACCATGACCTGAGGTGTTCAATGACAAGATTACGTCGCTCATTTACTGCCGAATTCAAACTCGAAGCCGCATCCCTGGTGCTCGACCAGGGATATTCTGTCCCTGAAGCCAGCCGTTCACTGGATGTCGGTGAAACCGTACTTCGCCGCTGGGTTCAGCAACTGCAATCCGAACGAACTGGCACAACCCCAATCGGCAAAGCACTGACTCCGGAGCAGCAAAAAATTCAGGAGCTGGAAGCCCGTATCAACCGGCTCGAACGTGAAAAGGACATTCTAAAAAAGGCTACTGCTCTCTTGATGGCGGACGAGTTCACACGTACGCGCTGATAGACCGATTAAGGGAGCAAGCCCCCATCACCTTGGTCTGCTGCGCTTTCGATGTTCCAACATCCTGCTTTTACGACTATCTGGCCCGCAGACGGGCGATTAACCGTGAGCGGATACAGCAACGCAGTGAGTTGCGCCGGTTGTTCAAAGAGAGCAGGAGCTCTGCAGGCAGCCGCGCCTTGATGTCGATGATGCGGGAGTTGGGGTATCAGATTGGTCGATTCAAAGTACGTAACCTGATGAAGGAAGCCGGGCTGGTATCCAAACAGCCGGGCGCTCATCGTTATCAGGTCGCCCAGTCTGAGCGACCGGACATTTCCAATCTGCTGGCTCGCGAATTTGATGTCCAGCAACCCAATCAGGTGTGGTGTGGCGATATCACCTACGTCTGGGCAGGTGGACGCTGGCATTACCTGGCAGCGGTGCTTGACCTGCACACCCGGCGGGTCGTGGGCTGGGCGATGTCTGATAAACCTGATGCAGAATTGGCAATCAAAGCACTGGAGATGGCCTATCAGCAGCGTGGTTGCCCATCCGGTGTGCTATTTCACTCTGACCAGGGCAGCCAATATGGCAGTAGGGCATTTCGGCAACGACTGTGGCGCTATCGCATGACCCAGAGCATGAGTCGGCGTGGCAACTGCTGGGATAATGCCCCGATGGAGCGATTGTTCAGAAGTCTTAAAACGGAGTGGGTTCCGGCTATGGGATACATGAGCGTGCGGGAGGCAAAGCGGGATATCAGTTATTACCTGATGGATTACTACAACTGGCGGCGTCCACATCAATACAATGACGGGATACCGCCAGCAAAAGCCGAGGTTCGGCCTAACCAAGTGTCCGGATTTAGTTGACCACTACAATTGCATCCTTAGCCATTCTTCCCCTCTTAGCATTGGCCGATTTTCTGGAAGCTGGCACATCGAATATCCGAAGCGCAGCCCGTAGGTTCGAATAGCGCAGCGTATTCGGACAATCGCGAATAACCCCGCCGCGATATAAGCAAGGATCGGAAGATCCTTTTGCGGGGTTGCTATCGACCGCCTCGGAGTGGCTCAAGGCTCGCCGGTGCCACTATAAGAAGCTGTATTTATGGGTTTTCCGACAATGACCCAACTTTTGCTTATAGTGGTGGTCGCCAGCCCATAAGCGCCTGTGGTGGCCAACTGACCGGCCGCCGGGCGCTTGTTATAGGTTCTTCCGATCCAACTACAGGTAATTCCCCTGCCGCAGGGCAGTCAACAACTCCCCCACCAGCGCCTCCACCGATTTACCGGCATTCAGCAGATGAATTTCCGGCTGCTCCGGCGCCTCATAGGCGGAGTCGATACCGGTAAAATTCGTGATCTCCCCTGCCCGCGCCTTTTTATAGAGCCCCTTGGGGTCGCGCTCTTCGCAGACGGCGAGCGGCGCATCGACAAACACCTCGACAAACTCCCCTTCGCCCAAGAGGCTGCGCACCAGCGCCCGCTCGGCACGAAACGGCGAGATAAAGGCGGTGAGCACGATCAGGCCCGCATCCACCATCAGTTTCGCCACTTCGCCGACCCGGCGGATATTCTCCTGCCGAGCGGCATCATCGAAACCGAGATCACCGCACAGGCCGTGGCGCACATTGTCCCCATCCAGCAGATAGGTGTGCTTGCCCTCGGCGGCCAGCGCCTGCTCCAGCGCCCCCGCCAGGGTCGATTTGCCCGCACCCGACAGCCCGGTAAACCAGATCACCAGCGGCTTTTGCCCTTTAAGCTCGGCCCGGCTCTGTTTGTCCACGGTATGCTTGTGCCACACGATATTGCTCATCCAACACTCCTTGATTGGCGCTCACGCCTCAAAACTTAAACTGTCCGGCACCACGGGGAGCCGCCTCTGACTATCCGCCGACAGCTTGCTGATGCCATGGTATTGCTCATCCAACCCCCCTTGATTGGCGCTTACGCCTTAAAACGGAAACAGCAGGGGCACCATCACAATCACCCCGAGGCTATAGGCCAGCGAGACCGGCAGGGCCAGCTTGAGGTAGTCCGGCATCTTGTAGTTGCCCGCGGCATAGACCATCAGGTTGGTCTGGTAGCCATAGGGCAGGATAAAGCTGGAGCTCGCCCCGAACAGCACCGCCAGAATAAACGGCATGGTCGAGACATCCATGCTGAGCGCCAGCTGGTAACCCATGGGGAAGGCCAGCGCAGCGGCCGCGTTGTTGCTCATCAGCTCGGTCAGCACCAGCGTAAACAGATAGATACCGATAAAGGCGATGATGGGGCTGGCACCGTTGAACTCCCCCATCAGCCAGTCGGCGATAAGCTTGGCCAGCCCGCTTTTTTCCAGCTGATCGGCGATGGCGAGCGCCCCGCCCACCACCAGCCAGATATCCAGCGGGAAGCGGCGGCGGATCTCGTCCAGGGTCAGAATGCGGGTGAGCAGCAGCGCCACCAGCATCAGCAGCAAGCCCTTGAACAGCGGCACCAGATCAAACACCGAGAGCGCCAACACCCCGAGAAACCCCAGCACCACGGCGGCGCTGCGCTTGCCATCGAGACGGGTGGAGGCTTCCAGCCCGCTCACCACCACAAACTCCCGCCCCAGCGACTTGTTGCGGGCAAACTGGGGGCCGGGGGCCAGCAGCAGGGTATCACCTGCGTGCAGCTCAATCTGGCCGAGGCCACCGGTGAGCTGGGTTTCGCCGCGGCGCACCGCCAGCACCACCGCATCGAAGTGGGTGCGAAATTCGGCATCCTTGATGGTCTGACCCACCAGCCGCGAGCTGTGGCTGACGATCACCTCCACCAGATGCTGGCCGTTGAGGCGGTGCTGGCCGTAGAGATCCAGCCCCTTCATCTCCTGCAATACGCCAACGCTCTCCACATCGCCGCAAAACAGCAGCACATCCCCTTCGTGCAGTTCGTGTTCCGGCTGCACCGGGCAGATCACCTGATCGCCGCGAATGATTTCCGCCAGATAGAGGCTTTTCAGGCTGCGCAGGCCGTTCTCCTTGACGCTGCGCCCCGCCAGCGGCGAACCGGCGCCCACCTTGGCCTCGAGAAAGTAGCCGGATTCGCGGCTCATCTCGGTATCCTGCTCCGGCAGGTGACGGGCAAACAGCAGCACGGCCACCAGACCGGTCAGCAAGGTGCCCGCCCCCACCATAAAGAAGTCGAACATGCCGAGCGGCGGCGCCCCCATCTTGATGAGGAAGCTGTTGACGATAAGGTTGGTGGAGGTGCCGATCAGGGTCAGCACCCCGCCAAAGGTGGCCGCGAAGCACATGGGCAGCAGCAGCCGCGATGGTGCGTGGTTGGGGTTGCGTTTGACCGCTCCCAGCATGGAGGCCACCACGGCGGTGTTGTTGACGAAGGCAGACAGGAAGGCGGTGGAGAACCACACCTTCACCAGCACCTTGTTGAATGAACCCGTGCCCACCAGATTGGCGAACCAGCTCATGATGCGGGTCTTCTCCACCGCCAGCGACACCAGCAGCAACAGCACCAGCGTCAGCAGGGCACTGTTGGTATAACCCGCCACCACGGCATTGATATCCGCCAGCCCGCTCAGGTAGGTGATGAGCACGGCGCCCGAGAAGAGCAGCGCCGGGCGGAGTTTGCCCTGGATCAGCAGGGCCACGAGAGCAGCCAGCAGACCCAGCACCAGGAATTGTTGCCAGGTCATGGGCTTACTCCTTGCTTGTGTCGTTACCGATGGCAAGGGCTTGCCAGTGCGGGAAGTGCTTGCGCACCAGCGCATTGAGCTCGATTTCGAACTCGCTGTAGTGCCCTTTGACTGCCTTGGCTGCCAAGCCTTCCACTATCATGCCGGCGCCGACGGTGACGTTGGTCAGCCGGTCGATCAGGATAAAGCTGCCGGTATCACGGATCTCCTGATACGGGTCGAACGCCACCGGGTCGGTGAGGCTCAGCTCGCACAGGCCGATCTCGTTGAGCTTGAGTTCACTCGCGGGCAACTCATCCAGCTTGTTGATCTCGATGCGGTGGCGGATGGCCTCCACCTGACCGCGACTCTTCTTGGTGGCCAGTTTGACGTCGTAGACCCGGCCCGGTTGCGGGGACTCCTCCCCCATCCAGACGATATGGGCCAGCACATTCTGGGTCACTTGCGGCCGCTTGGCAGCATCCACCAGCAAGTCGCCGCGGCTGATATCGATCTCGTCGGCGAAGGTGACTGTGATGGCCTGACCCGGCAGGGCGTACTCCAGATCGCCGTCGAAGGTGACGATGCGGGTCACAATGCTCTCCTTGCCCGACGGCAGCACCGCAAGCCGGTCGCCCACCCGCAGGATGCCGGAAGCGAGCGTGCCCGCGAAGCCGCGAAAATCGAGGTTCGGGCGGTTAACATACTGCACCGGCAGGCGCACCGGATGGCGCTCCAGCTCGCGCTCCACTTCCGCAGACTCCAGCAGAGCCAGCAGGGTTTCGCCTTCGTACCAGGCCAGCTTGTCGCTTTGGTTGACCACATTGTCACCGTCCAGCGCCGAGACCGGCACGATATGGATGGTGTCGACGCTGAGCTTCTTGGCGAACTCGCGGTAGTCGGCACTGATGCGCTCGAACACCTCCTGACTGAACTCCACCAGATCCATCTTGTTGACCGCCACCACGAACTGCTTGATACCGAGCAGGCTCGCGATAAAGCTGTGGCGGCGGGTCTGATCCAGCACCCCTTTGCGGGCATCGATCAGAATGATGGCCAGATCGCAGGTGGAGGCGCCGGTGGCCATGTTGCGGGTGTACTGCTCGTGGCCCGGGGTATCCGAAATGATAAATTTGCGCTTGGCGGTGGAGAAATAGCGGTAGGCCACATCGATGGTGATGCCCTGCTCGCGCTCCGCTTGCAGGCCGTCGACCAGCAGCGCCAGGTCCAGCTTCTCGCCGGTGGTGCCGAGCTTCTGGCTGTCGGACTCCAGCGCTTTGAGCTGATCTTCATAGATCTGCTGGGAGTCGTGCAGCAGGCGACCGATAAGGGTGCTCTTGCCGTCATCCACGCTGCCGCAGGTGAGAAAACGCAGCAGACTCTTGTGCTGCTGGGCGTGCAGATAGGCTTCGATGCCCTGTTCGGTGATGGCGGTCTGAATATGGCTGTTCATGCTGACGACTCCTTAGAAATATCCCTGACGCTTCTTCTGCTCCATGGAGCCGGCCTGATCGTGGTCAATCAGCCGCCCTTGCCGCTCGCTCGAGGTGGTGAGCAGCATCTCTTCAATAATTTCCGGCAAGGTGGTGGCATCGGATTCGATGGCCCCGGTGAGCGGATAGCAGCCGAGGGTGCGGAAACGCACCAGCTCCTGCTTCACCTCATCCTCGGCGGTCAGCGGCATACGATCGTCATCCACCATGATCTTGATGCCGTTGCGCTCCACCACCGGACGGTAAGCGGCGAAGTAGAGCGGCACTATGTCGATGTTCTCGAGATAGATGTATTGCCAGATATCCAGCTCGGTCCAGTTGGAGAGCGGGAACACCCGGATGCTCTCCCCCTTGTTGACCTGGCTGTTGTAGACCCGCCACAGCTCCGGGCGCTGGTTCTTCGGATCCCAGCGGTGGGACTTGTCACGGAAGGAGTAGACCCGCTCCTTGGCGCGGGACTTCTCCTCGTCGCGACGGGCGCCACCGAAGGCGGCGTCGAAGCCATATTTGTTGAGCGCCTGCTTGAGCCCCTCGGTCTTCATGATGTCAGTGTGCTTGCCGCTACCGTGGACGAAGGGGTTGATGCCCATGGCAAGCCCTTCCGGGTTCTTGTGGACGATGAGATCCAGCCCGTACTTCCTGGCGGTCTCATCGCGGAACTTGATCATCTCCTTGAACTTCCAGTCGGTATCGACGTGGAGCAAGGGAAACGGGATCTTGCCCGGATAGAAGGCCTTGCGGGCCAGGTGCAGCATGACGGAGGAGTCCTTGCCGATGGAGTACATCATCACCGGGTTTTCAAATTCGGCAGCCACCTCGCGGATAATATGGATGCTTTCGGCTTCCAGCTGCTGCAGATGTGTCAATCTTTCACGAGAGACACCTGCATGACTGCTCTCCGCGTTCGGCTGCTGCAAGTGGGTCAATCTTTCACGGTCCATGTTGGTCCTCGGGTCATTGCTTATGCGCCTGCTCGGGGCGCTGGGTGGTTCAGTGCGCGGCCGCATCGGCAGCCGCATCAAATATCTCTTTCTCGGTCAGGCCAGCTGCACCAGCTTGAGGTCGCAGCCATCGAGATCCGGGTTAGCGCGCAGCTGCTCGCCGCTTTTTTCTCCAAACCAGGCGAGCCGCTCGCGCAGTGCCACTACTTCGCCGATGACGATAAGCGACGGGCTCACCGCCTGTTTGGCAAGCTCGGCCAAGTCGGCCAGCGTGCCGGTCAGCACCCGCTGGCGGGATGTGGTGCCGCGCTCGATGATGGCGATGGGGGTGGCTTGGCTTCGGCCGTGATCCACCAGCTGCTGCTGGATATGCTCGGAGCGCATCAGCCCCATGTAGATGACCAGGGTCTGACTGGTGGCGGCGAGCTGCTGCCAGTCGGGCTCCTTGCCATCGATCTGGCAATGACCCGTGATAAAGACAGCGCTCTGGGCGTAATCACGATGAGTGAGCGGAATACCTGCATAGGCGGTGGCACCGGCGGCGGCCGTGATGCCGGGCACCATCGAGAAGGGGATGCCTTCGTCGGCCAGCACTTCCAGCTCCTCGCCACCCCGGCCAAACATAAAGGGATCGCCCCCTTTCAGCCGCACCACCCGGTTGCCCGCCTTGGCGTATTCCACCAGCAGGCGATTGGTCTCCTCCTGCGGCACGCTGTGGGCACCCGCCTTCTTGCCAACTGACACCAGAGTGGCGTCGCGGCGCACCAGATCGAGGATCTCGGCGGAGACCAGCTGGTCGTAGAGCACCACTTCAGCCTGTTGAATCTGTTGCAGCGCCTTGAGGGTCAAGAGGCCCGGATCGCCGGGGCCCGCGCCGACCAAGACCACCTCGCCCACTTCGCTTTTCGCCTGATCGAGGCCATCGCTCAGCCACTGCTCGGCACCTTGCCAATCTTCTTTCTCAATCAGGCTGGCGAGGGTGTTGGAAGCAAAGGCGCGCTCCCAGAAGCGGCGGCGATCGGAAATCGAGGAGAGCACCTGCTTGGCCTTGTCACGGACCCGGCCGGATAGCTCGGTCAGCCCGCCGAGATGGCGCGGCAGCAGGCTCTCCAGCCGCTCGCGCAAGAGGCGCACCAGCACCGGCGCCTTGCCGCCGCTGGAGACCGCCACCATCAGCGGCGAGCGATCGATAATCGAGGGGAAGATAAAACTGGAACGCTTGGGGTCATCCACCACGTTGACGAACAGACCCAGCTGATTGGCACTTTGATAAACCAGTGCGTTGACTTCGAGATTGTCGGTCGCCGCTACCACCAAAATCTGGCCTGCGAGATGGGCCGGAGTGAAGCGCTCCGCCAGATGGCTGAAACGCCCGGTGAATTCCGCAAATTCCGGTTCAAGCTTCGGGGAGACCAGGGTCAGCCGGGCACCGGCCGCCAGCAGCAGGCGCGCCTTGCGCAGGGCAACCTCGCCCCCGCCCACCAGCAGTATCGGGCGGCCTTCCAACTTGGCAAACATCGGCAAATAATCCATTTTGCACCTCTCCATACCTGATGAGCGCACTCTAGCGGGGCGCCAGCGCGCAACAAAATAATAAAGAACGTTCATTTAGAACTATAAGGAATATAAGAGAGCAGCCAGCGGCCGCTAAGAGCAGGCGCCCCAAGGGGCTGGGGCGCCTGAGGGGATCACGTCAAGTCAGGCTGGGCCAGCCAGACCTGCCCCTCCTCGATCTTGATAGGCCAAGGCCGCAGCCCCAGCGCAGGGTTATCGAGGCAGCGGCCATCGCGCAGCGAATAGCGCTGCTTATAAAGGGGCGAGGCGACCATAGGCTCCCCCTGGCAGTCACCCACCAAGCCGGAGTCCATCACCGCCACCCCCGCCACCGGGTCCATCCCGTCGAGGGCATAGATCTCGCCACCACAGCGAAACAGTGCGACCACGCGATCGGCCACCCGCAGGCTGCGTCCCACGCCCTCCTCCAGCTGCGTCAATTCACAGGCGGGCAGCCACGCCATACCGGATGTCGTCATACCACCTCCTTGATCTCGGGCACCCACTGACCACGGATCTCATGGCGCGGCGGGGTGATCTCCTCTGGTTGATTCAGATGGGCCTCAAACAGCCGCAGCTTGTCGGGATCGGCCAACGTGGCCTTCCATTCACACTCCCAACTACCCACCACGGCCGCCATGGCCGATTCCAACTCGCCCCCGATACCGAGTCGGTCCTCGATGATGACGGACTTGAGGTAGTCGAGCCCTCCTTCCATGCCTTCCAGCCAGACCGAGGTGCGCTGCAAGCGATCCCCGGTACGCACATAAAACATCAGCAAACGGTCGATGTAGCGGATCAGGGTCTGGTCATCCAGATCGGTGGCAAACAGGTCAGCATGACGCGGGCGCATGCCGCCATTGCCACAGACATAGAGATTCCAGCCCCGCTCGGTGGCAATCACACCGATATCCTTGCTTTGGGCCTCGGCACACTCACGGGTACAGCCGGAGACGGCAAACTTCAGCTTATGGGGTGCTCGCAACCCCTTGTAGCGGTGCTCCAACTGCTGGGCCATCGCCAGCGAATCCTGTACCCCGTAGCGGCACCAGGTGGACCCCACGCATGACTTCACGGTACGCACCGACTTGCCATAGGCTTGGCCGGTCTCGAAGCCCGCCGCCACCAGGTCACGCCAGATCGCCGGTAACTGATCGCGCCGAGCCCCCAACATGTCGATCCGCTGGCCGCCAGTGATCTTGGTAAAGAGCCCGTAACGCTCGGCGATCTCCCCAAGGGTGATGAGCCCGCGCGGGGTAATTTCCCCCCTGCAATCCGTGGCACCACCGAATAGGTACCATCTCGCTGGATGTTGGCGAGGAAACGATCGTTGCTGTCTTGCAGCGCCCGATGCGGCTTCTCTAACACGTGTTCGTTCCATAGCGAGGCGAGGATGGAGGCGATCACCGGCTTGCACACCTCGCAGCCAAGCCCCTGACCATGGCGAGTCAGCAGCGTGTCAAAGTCGCGGATCTGCTCGACCCGGATCAGATGGCACAACTCTTGACGGCTGAAGGCAAAGTGTTCGCACAAATGATTGTCGGTCTCGACCCCGAGCTCGCTCAGGGTCTGATCCAGCACCTGTTTAAGCAGGTTACTGCACCCCCCGCAGCCGGTGCCGGCGCGGGTCACGGCCTTGATCTGACCCAGCTCGTGATGCCCGGCCCGAACCGCCGCTGCCACGGCCCCCTTGCTCACGTTATGGCAGGAGCAGAGGGTTGCGCTCTCTGGCAAGGTCAGCGGTGCGGCCACCGTATCCCCCTCACCAGTGAGCAACGCCAATAGCGGGGTGGGCAAGGGCATCCCTTGCTGGTAGTAGGTGAGCAACCGATCGTAGTCGGCCCCATCCCCCACCAGGATGGCCCCCAACAACCGCTCACCCTGCTCATCAACCACCAGTTTTTTGTAGACCCCTGTGCTTCGGTCAAGCAGCAACAGCGACTGGGCGCCTGCGGTCACCCCCTGACCATCACCGATGGCCCCCACATCCACCCCCATCAACTTGAGCTTGGTAGACATGTCAGCGCCATTGAAACGGCTCTCGCCACCACACAGGGTGGCCACGGCGGCACGAGCCATCTGATAGCCGGGAGCAACCAGACCAAAGATCCGCCCCTGCCACAACGCACATTCACCAATGGCCAGAATGGCCGGATCCGAGCACTGGCACTGCTCATCAATGACGATACCGCCGCGCTCACCCACCGCCAGCCCGGCACCGCGCGCCAGACTATCGGCCGGACGGATCCCGGCCGAGAAGAGCAGCACGTCGCACTCCAGGTGCCCGCCATCGGCAAACACCAACCGGTGGCGAGCCTGCTCACCATCGACGATACGCTCGGTCACCTTGCCCAAGTGCGCTTCTACGCCGAGCGCGGCAATCTTGCTGGCCAGCAACTCTCCCCCCAGCTCATCGAGCTGAACCGGCATCAGGCGAAGCGCAAACTCCACCACATGAGTTTGCAGACCGAGCAGGCGCAAGGCATTGGCCGCCTCCAACCCGAGCAGTCCACCACCGATCACCACCCCGCTGCGCGCATGGGCACAGGCTTCGCGGATCGCAATCAGATCATCGAGAGTGCGATAGACAAAGCAGTGGCTACGATCTCGTCCCGGGATCGGTGGCACAAAGGGCATCGACCCCGTGGCCAGCACCAGACGGTCATAACCAATAGCCTCCCCATTACTCAACTGCACCAGACCCGCTTGCCGATCGATCACCTCCACGCTCGCCCCCAGACGCAGGGGGATGCCCTGATCGTGATACCAGCCCGGATCCGCCAACCGCAGCGCCTCGGGGGCTCTGCCACCAAACACCTCGGAGAGGTGGACCCGGTCATATGCCGGATCTGGCTCCGCCCCCAGCACATTCAACTCGAACTGTGCCAACCCGCCGGCCGCCACCAGTTGCTCCACAAAGTGGTGGCCGACCATACCGTTGCCCACTACCACCAATCGCTGTTTGTTCATCCCTGTACTCCTTACTCTCTCACGCCCGCAACTTGCCGGCCTGTGGCTTGCTCTCTTCCCCTTTGAGCGGGGTGACCTTGCGCTGTTTTTCATACAAAAAACGCAGCACCTGCTGGCGTAGCCTGTGGTAGTGATGATCGTCGGCCAGCGCCACCCGATCCCGCGGCCGGGGCAGCGACACCGTCAATACCTCACCGATAGTGGCGCTGGGGCCGTTGGTCAGCATCACGATACGATCCGACAACAACACTGCCTCATCCACATCGTGGGTCACCATCAGCACCGTCGTACCGAGCCTGGCCTGAATGGCCATCAAGGCATCTTGCAGATGCGCCCGGGTCAACGCATCGAGCGCGCCAAACGGCTCATCCATCAACAGCACCTTGGGGCTGAGTGACAACGCGCGGGCAATGCCAACCCGCTGCTTCATCCCCCCCGATATTTCGTGTGGCATCTTGTCGGCGGCATGATCCATCTGTACCAGAGAGAGAAACTCCATCACCCGCTCACTCACCCGGCCCCGACCCGACTCGACCTGGCGCACCGCCAGGGCGACGTTCTCGAACACCGAGAGCCAGGGCAACAGCGCATGGTGTTGAAAAACCATGGCTCGCTCCGGGCCAGGCCCACGGACTTCGCGACCGGCCAGAATGACCCCGCCACAACTCGGCTCGCACAGCCCGGCCACCAGGTTTAGCAAGGTACTCTTGCCGCATCCCGAATGACCGATGAGGGAGATGAATTCCCCCTGTTCGATGCGCAAGTTGACATTGGCCAGCGCCTCGAAGTAACCACGCTCGGTGGTGAACCCCACCCCCATGTTGCTCAATTGCAAGAATGCGCTCATCCCTTATCCCTCTTGTTAGCGCAGCTCGGCGCGTTTATCCCACGACCAGCGCAACTGCAGCGACAGCATCAGTCGATCAAGACCGCATCCAATAAGTCCTATGGTGAGCACCGCCACCATGATGCGTGCCAGCGAGCTGGCACCGCCGCTTTGAAACTCATCCCATACGAATTTGCCGAGCCCCGGATTCTGCGCCAGCATCTCGGCGGCAATCAGCACCATCCAGGCCACCCCGAGCGAGAGCCGCAAACCGGTGAAGATCATCGGCAAGGCGCTCGGCAGCACGATACGGCGCACATGGGTAGGCCAGGAGAGACACAACACCCGGCTGACATTCCCCAGATCCGGATCCAGCGTGCTGACCCCGACCGCGGTATTGATCAGGGTTGGCCACAGCGAACAGAGCGCCACCGTCACCGCCGAAACGATGAACGACTTGGCAAACAGCGGATCGCTACTGACGTAGAGGGCACTCACCACCAGGGTGATCAGCGGCAGCCATGCCAGTGGGGAGATAGGTTTTAGCACCTGTACCAGTGGATTGATGGCCTGATAAAGCCGCGGATTCATCCCCAGCAGGATGCCAAACGGCACGGCCAGTAGGCTGGCCAGACCAAAACCGAGCAACACGGTGCGCAAGCTGGTCAATACCTGATCGATGAAGGTGGGTCGCCCGGTGTAGGGCACGATGCGCACCTTGGCGGCAGGATCGATCGCCAACCGCTCGGCATTGCGCTGAGCCTGACGCGCCAGAAATGCGCGCTCACGCTCCCGCTCGGCCACAAATTCCTCACCAAGCCGTCCCGCCTGACTCAGCGTCGCAACTGGCCCCGGCAGGGCCCCCAGGGAGGTGTTGACATGGCCAGCCCCCCACTGCCATAGCAGCAGAAACAGTGCACAACCCAGCAAGGGCAAGCCCAGACGTTTGCAAATATTGAGATTCATAGGATGCTCCTTGGTTACTCTGCCCGCTCATCGCCCTTGAGGCCGATGGGGAACTGCGCGAGATAGGCGTTGGGTTGGCGCCCGTCAAAGGTGATGCCGTCGATAAAACCGGCATCCGGTGCCCGATAGCCACTCTCATGAGCAAAATCGACAAAGTCGGCAGCCTTGAACTTGCCCTCGGCAATCAGTGCTTCGGCAGCCTGGCGGTAGACATCGGGTCGATAAACAGCCCGAGCGACCGCGTCGTACCAGCTATCTGGCTTGGCGGTGGGGATCTGACCCCAGCGACGCATCTGGGTCAAAAACCAGACCGCATCCGAGTAGAAGGGGTAGCTGGCGTGTTGCCGGAAAAAGAGGGTAAAGTCGGGGGCCTGACGCACATCCTCCTTGCTGTAGCGGAAGGTGCCGATCATTGAACTGGCGATCACCTGCTCATCCGCGCCTACATAGTCGGGACGCGCCAGCAGACGGGCCGCTTCAGGCCGATTGCGGTTATGTTGCTCATCCAGCCAGTAGGCCGCCCGCAGCAGGGCCTTGACCATTCGCACATGGGTATTGGGATACTGTTCGGCGAAGGTCCGGGTGACCCCCAATACCTTCTCGGGATTGGCGTGCCAAATCTCGCTATCGGTAATCACCGGTCTGCCAATCCCCTTGGCCAGTGCCTGCTGATTCCACGGTTCGCCCACGCAGTACCCCTTGATAGTGCCTGCCTCCAACGTGGCTGGCATCTGGGGAGGAGGGGTCACCGAGAGCAACACATCGGCCTTGAGCTGACCCGAGTTATCACCTCGCTCCGGGGCGTAAAACCCCGGGTGCAGCCCACCGGCAGCCAACCAGTAGCGCAGCTCATAGTTGTGGGGAGAGACCGGAAATACCATGCCCATGTTGAACGGCTTGCCATCACGGCGCGACTGCTCCACGGCGGGCTGCAATGCAGCAGCGCTGATCGGTCCCGTATGGTTGACCAGGGCCGGTTGCATCTGTTCCCAGACCGAATTGGCCACTGTGATGGCGTTACCGTTGCGATCCAGTGACAGAGCGGTCACCAGCTCGGCCTTGGTGCCAATACCGATATGGGCGGCCAGTGGTTGACCTGCCAGCATGTGCGCGCCATCCAACTCGCCACCGATCACCCGATCCAGCAAGACTTTCCAGTTGGCTTGGGCCTCCAGGGTCACATAGAGCCCTTCGTCCTCGAAATAGCCCCGCTCGTAGGCGACTGCCAGCGGCGCCATGTCAGTCAGCTTGATAAACCCGAGCCGCAGTGTCTCTTTTTCCGGCTCACCCACTTGTGCCTGTGCGGCGGCCCCCAACAAGACGGCGCCACAGAGCGCCCCCCATTTGATCATGCTCATCACGTCTCTCCCTGTGTGAAGCGGATCCAGCAAACGGCGCCATTGCCATTGGCTGAGCCACAAAAAAAACGCCTCACCGATCGGGTGATCGGTGAGGCGACAGTGCCTGTTACCTGACATCGTCAGGTCAATGTGTGCCGCAATCACAACGCCATGGATGGCGACTGCGGCTAATGCGTTATCACTTCATGTCTTTATTGCTATTCACTGCTATTCACATTGCATGCCAGTTTATGTGATCCCGAGCACAGAGGTGCCACACCTGCCTTTCAGGCTTCCCCCCTCACCACCCGAGCCATCCGTTGCGCCAATTCGGGTCGCTGCTGCACCAGTTTGGCCAGACAGCTCGAGCAAGTTAGTCCGCCAGTAGCTGCAACAGCTGACGAGCCAGAACGCCGATACGCTTGCCCTGATCCATTGCGGTTTTGCGCAACAACTGATAGGCCGCCTCTTCACTCAGCGCCTGGCGCTGCATCAACTGCCCTTTCGCTTGCTCCACCCAGCGGCGCTCCTCCAGTTGTTGCTGCAGATTTTGCTCCCGCCGCACCCCGTCCCCCAATACCATTTGCAGCTGGCGAGCCAGTGTCAGCCAGGATTCGATTCGCTCCTGCTCACCGCAATCATGGGGCACCAACCACACCCCCTTTGCCAACAGTACCTCCTGCTCCGCCACGCTCAGACGACTACAAAACAGCACTTTGGCCAAGGCGGGCCGCTCGATAAGTCCGATACGGATCTCGGCACTCAAGCGGCGGCAACTGATCAGAAGCCCATCGGCGGCCTCGCCTTCCGCCACCAAAGCGCGGCGATCGAGGATCCGGGTTCGATGACCATAATGGCTGCCAAGGACAGCCAACCGATTGGCCTGCTGCGGATCATCGGCATGGATCAACAGTAGGGAGCGGCTCACACCGCCGGGAGAGGTGAGGAACATGATGATCTCTTCCATGAGACTGAGTTGTGCCAACTCAGGCAATCTGAAAGCCAACTTGTTGAATATACCTCCTTTTTATCCATCAAGAGGTATCAGGGGTAGTTCAGGTATTATGTCTGCCGAGTGGCCAGCAAACGTGCAACTTCCGGCAGACAAGTCCCGCAATTGCTGCCGCATCCCAGCAGTGCCTGCAAGCCTGCCACCTCATTCACCCCCTGCCGGGTGATCGCCTCCAGAATCTGATGCTCGCTCACGCGCAGACAGGAACAGACCTGTCGACTGGTGCCCGCCAGTGCCTGATCCAGGGTAGAGACAAGCGCATCGGCTTGCAGTGGCGCACCAAGCAGACTGGCCAGCCCATCGATCCTGACCGATTGGGGGGTCGGCGTGACCAACAGCAAGCTGACTATGCGCCCTTGTAGCAACTCGATCGCCAGCCACCCCTGCGGTTGTGGCACTCGCAGCCAGTTCCCCCCGGCACAGAGGCGACACCACACCTGCTCGGCTGTCTCGTGCCAATCAGCCAACCACTGACAAACACGCTTGCCACTGCTTCCCCTCAGGGTGCGCAGGGCCCACCAGGAGACGGGGTGCGCAAAGCGGTGCTCCGCCAACCACAACCCCTGCCAGCACAATGGCTGGCGCACTACCCTGACCTGCGTCTGCTTGAAAGCAGGCTGCCCCGACAGCGGATCGAGCCGGGCTGACA
Source organism: Aeromonas sp. 95A (assembly GCF_051919235.1). Taxonomy (NCBI): domain Bacteria; kingdom Pseudomonadati; phylum Pseudomonadota; class Gammaproteobacteria; order Aeromonadales; family Aeromonadaceae; genus Aeromonas; species Aeromonas sp. 95A. The sequence goes on along the minus strand of NZ_JBQBFC010000001.1, from coordinate 3,597,133 downwards.
CCAGCCGGTTGACACCCGCCCCCTGGCTGTAGACCTCGCTCCAGTGCATCGGTAAAAAGGCCTCCCCTTCTCGCAGCCCCTCATCACGGGAGGCCAGTGCAAGGCTCTCCCCCTGCTGGCTGCGGATCCGCAGCAAGGAGCCTGGCTCGGCTCCCAGCGCCAGCAGGCTGGCCGGCCCCAATCGCAGAGATGGCCAGGGTTCAGCCTCCTGCAATCGTGCCACATGACCCGTACGCGTCATGGTGTGCCACTGATCCCGCAACCGCCCAGAGTTGAGCAACAAGGCCACGCCCTCACCCGTCGGAGATGCCGGGCTCTCGCTCTGCGGCGCAGCCACTACCAGCCGGGCACGACCATCCGGAGTGGCAAAACGCCCATCGGAAAACAGTCGATCACAGCCGGTCGGATTGGCGCCATTAACGGGCCAGCGGATGGGTGATAATGCCTCAAACTGAGTGCGATCCAGCGTGGCCAAGCCGGAGATATCGAACTGGCGCGATCCGTCGTTCTCAAAGCCCGACAAGGCGGCATGTTCACAGAAAATTTGCTGCTCATGCTCATAGGGAAACGCGTCGGCAAAGCCCAACCGACGCGCCACCTGTGTTAATGTCCACCAGTCGGGACGAGCCTCTCCGGGGGCAGCCAAAAATGCGCGCTGCCGGCTGATGGTGCGATCCGAATTGGTCACTGTCCCCCCTTCTCCCCCCAGGCGGCTGCCGGCAATAACAGATGGGCCAGACGGGCGGTGTCGGTTGCCGCCGTCACATCGGATACCACCAATAGCTCACAACGCCGCAGCGCGTCACATACCCGTAGCGAATCAGGCAACGAAACCGCTGGATTGGTGCCAATCACCCAGAGCGCCCGGATCTCACCACGATGAAGTGCCTCAAACAACGCCACCGCCTTATGACCCGGACCACTGACAAGCTGCGGCGCCCCCCAGAACCGAGCCAGACGATCGCGGCTTGCCTCATCAAATCCCATGTGGGCCGCCAGCTGAGTAGCCAGCCCCCCCACTTCGCGCCCCCCCATCGCGTTGGGCTGACCCGTCATGGAAAAAGGAGCCGCTCCCGGTTTACCGATGCGCCCGGTCAACAAATGGGCATTGATGATACAGCCAGCCTGATCGACGCCCTGTTCCGATTGATTGATCCCCTGACAAAACAGGGTAACGGTGCGCGCATTGGCCGCAAACAGCCTGTAGAAGCCCAGCAGATCCGAGAGTGGCAGATCGCAACTGGCTGCCACCGCCTCTGGGCGCCAGCAGGCGTGATCCAGTTCACTGGCCAGTTCAGCAAAACCAGCCACATGCCGGGCAACATACTCCTGATCCCAACCACCGCTATCAAGCAGGTAACGGCAAAGGCCGTTCCACAGGGCTACATCACTGCCCGGGCGCAGCGGCAGGTGCAGATCCCCTTGGCTGGCCGTCATGGTCTCCCGCGGATCGAGCACCACCAACTTCATGCCGGGGCGCTGTACCCGGGCCTGCTGCAAACGCCGAAACAGCACTGGATGGGTCCAAGCCGTATTCGCACCGGTCAGCACCACCAGATCGGCGAGCTCGAGATCTTCATAGCACGCCGGCACCAGATCTTCGCCAAACGCACGCTGATGGGCCACCACCGCCGATGACATACAGAGCCGTGAATTGGTATCGACATGGGGTGAGCCGATAAACCCTTTCATCAATTTGTTGGCCACGTAATAATCTTCGGTGGTGAGCTGACCAGATAAATAGATCGCCACACTCTGCGGGCCGGACTCCGAGATGATGCGATCCAGTTCGCCCGCCAACCGATCGAGCGCACGATCCCAATCCAACTGCTCGCCATGCCAACGGGGGTAGAGCAAACGTTCGGGAAAATCGAGGCTGTCGATAAGGCTGCTCCCCTTGATGCAGAGTGCCCCCTTGTTGGCGGGGTGGGTAGCGTCACCACTTAACTGCCACCCCGTGTCACTCTGCTCCAGACTAACCCCGCATCCTACCCCACAATATGCGCACACACTCTTCATGCTGTTTATCCCCCAGCGCCGCCAGTAAAAAAGGCGCCAGCCCCTTGCGGAGCTGACGCCTGCGTCATGCCACTGCCAATTTGTTTGTATCTATACCCTTGCGGCTGCACAGTGGCAACCGGTATACCCTGCGGTAAAGTGATTTATAGCAAGGATTGCGCCAACTTTCCCACCGTTACAGCGCCAGCAGCAGCTCACCGCAATGCATTCGCTAGCCCCCGTTCTGGTGCACACGCCCTGTTTTGGGGCCACAGAGGATCAAGACAAGGACTCATGGTGATCTGAGGACACCGAGTGTAGTCTATCGATACACCGAACATGGAGAAGCACGATGAATGAATCACTGATTGTCTTGGGATTTTTCGTATTCCTGGTGATCGCCACCTTGGCGGCCGGAGTCAAGATAGTGCCCCAGGGCTACAACTGGACGGTAGAACGCTTTGGTCGCTACACCCGCACCCTCTCACCCGGTCTCAATCTGCTGATCCCCTATGTGGATCGGGTCGGTCACAAGATCATCATGATGGAGCAGGTGCTGGACATCCCGGCGCAAGAGGTGATCTCCCGCGACAACGCCAACGTCACCATCGACGCCATCAGCTTTGTGCAGGTAGTGGATGCCCGCAAAGCGGGTTATGAGGTCAACGATCTCACCAGCGCCATCCGCAATCTCACCATGACCAATATGCGCACCGTGCTCGGTGCCATGGAGCTGGACGAGATGCTCTCCCAGCGCGACACCATCAACGAGAAGCTGTTGCGCACCATGGATGCCGCTACCGCCCCCTGGGGTATCAAAGTGACCCGCATCGAGATTAAAGATGTGCGCCCGCCGCTGGCACTGGTCGAGGCGATGAACGCCCAGATGAAGGCCGAGCGTCAGAAACGGGCCGAGGTGCTGGAGGCCGAAGGGGTGCGCCAGTCCAAAATCCTGAAAGCGGAAGGTGAGAAGCAGTCCCAGATCCTCAAAGCCGAAGGTGAGCGTCAGGCCGCCTTCCTCGCCGCCGAAGCACGGGAGCGGGCAGCCGAGGCGGAAGCCAAGGCGACTCATATGGTCTCCCAGGCAATTGCGGAAGGAGACCTGCAGGCCATCAACTACTTCGTGGCCCAGAAATATACCGAGGCACTGGCCCGCATCGGTGAAGGCCCCAACAGCAAGATCATCATGATGCCGCTGGAAGCGGGCAGCCTGATTGGCTCGGTGGCTGGCATGGCCGAGCTGTTCAACAAAGATGGCAAGGGCAGCAAGTCATGACAGCCCTGTTAGAGGGGCTGACCCATTGGCACTGGCTGGGGCTCGGCTTCATTCTGCTGGCCATCGAGGTGCTCGGCTCGGTGGGCTTTTTGCTCTGGACCGGCATCGCCGCGCTGGAAGTGGGCCTGCTGCTGCTGATCTGGCCCTTTGGCTGGCAGGCGCAGTTGCTGCTGTTTGCGGTGCAATCCCTGCTCACCACCTGGGCCTGGTGGCGCTGGCAGCACCAGCGCGATAACTCGGGTCAGGATGCCGCCAGCACCATCAACGAGCGGATGCAGAGCTATATGGGCCGCGAGCTGACCCTGCTGGATGATGTGACTCAGGGCACCAGTCGGGTGCATCTGGACGACACGGTCTGGACGGTGCGCTGCGACGAGTCGCTGCCTGCGGGCAGCAAGGTCAGGGTGGTCGGGGCCGACTCCCACATCCTGCTGGTTGAACCCCGCAACTGACGCAACTCTGCCGTCGAGTCATAAAAAAGCCCGCGATCGCTCGCGGGCTTTTGTCTCTCTGGCTGCCACTCAGGTACGCAGCCGATCGAGCTGACTGGCGAGCGCAGTGGCCGCTTGCTCCAGCGCTTCGCTCAGCTGATGGCTGGAGCTGGCCTCCTGCCCGATCACGTTGGCGGTATCACCAATCCGCATCAAATTCTTGTTGATATCGTCACTGACGGCGCTCTGCTGCTCGGCGGCGGTGGCCACCTGACTGATGTGGTCGTGGATCTGCTGGATCTGGGTCACCACCCGATTGAGTGCCTCGAACGCCTGCTCGGTGCCCTGCACCGTGGTGGTGGAGCGCTCGATGCCGGTATTCATCAGACGTTGGCTGCTGCTCACCTCGGTCTGCAGGCTGCCAATCAGCTGGCCGATCTCGTCGGTCGATTCACGAGTCTTGTTGGCCAGCGCCCGCACCTCGTCTGCCACCACTGCAAAGCCGCGGCCCATATCACCCGCTCGTGCCGCTTCGATGGCGGCGTTGAGGGCCAGCAGATTGGTCTGCTCGGCAATGGCGCGGATCACATCGAGGATCCTGCTGATATTGGTGCTGCGCTGGGCCACCAGCGCCACCGCTTTATCCGCCTCATGCATATCGCCGACCAGAGTATGGATCTCGTTGCGAGCATTGCTGAGGGTCTGCTGGGCGGTATTGATGTGGTGGGTCGCCGCTTCCGACTCCTGCGCCGCCTGCTCGGCATAACCTGCCACGCTGACTGCCGTGGTGCTCATCTGATGCATGGCGCTCACCACGCTCTCCAGCTCCAGATTCTGCTCATCCAGACTGTTGCGCATGGTGTCGGCGGTATGTTTCATCTCCCGCGCCTGCTGGTAGACCTGCTGACCGATCCCCTTGCTCATTTGCACCATGCCCCGCAGCTTGCCGAGGAAGGCATTGAGCTGGGACCCCAGATCGATCAGCTCCTGATGGGTGTCGATCTCCATCTGCTGGGTCAGGTCCCCCTCGTTGCTGGAGAGATGGCCCACATGGCGGCTGATAAGAGAAAGTGGCGCAGTAATGGTCTGGATAAACCAGACCAGCAGCCCCAGCACCAACAGGGTAATCCCGCCCATGGCGATGATCTGCTGCCGCTGGGCATCCACCAGCAGGGTGCCCAGTTCATTGCTGATGGCGTGCGCCTTGCTCAGCGCCAGCGCCTTGGGCACCTTGATCATCAACCACCACTGGGTATTGGCTGCCTCAACCCGGATGGGCTGATGAAGAATGAAGTCACTGTCGCTGCTGACCGGCCGACCGTCAGGCAGGGTCAGGCCCACCTCCTTGAGTGGACGGCCCAGCTTGTCGGCATAGCGGTTGCTGCCCACAATCAACCCCATCTTGCTGACCAGAGTCACATCCGCCTTGTTGTCATAGAGGCTCTTGCCAAGGTTTTCAGCCAGTTGCTGGAAGATGGGCAGGTTCATATCCACCCCGGCCAGCCCGACAAACTTGCCGTCACGCAGCACGGGCACCGTCAGACTGGTCATCAGCATCTTGTTGCCCGGGCTGATTTCGTAGAGGTAGGGCTCCATCAGGCAGGGCTGACGGGTATCGTGGCCACAGAGATACCACTCGCTGTTGCGAATACCGAACTCGTTGAGGGAGGTATCAAACTTGGCCTCACTGGCGGCGGCGTCCACCGCTTGCTGAGCGACTGCCCCTCCCTGATCCTTGGTGAAATAGACCTCCAGACTCCCCTTGCCTTCCACCGAGTGGCTGGCCCCGCCCAGCCAGTTGCCATCTTCGCCATCATAGCCATCCGGTTCAAACTGGGCATAAATGGAGCTGATCCCGCTCGCCTGCTGCAAGCTGCTGCCGAGCAAGTACTCCACTTGGGGCCGCGACAAACGCAGTTCCGGTTTGGCCATCCCGGCTTCAATCTGGGCGGTCACGGTCAGGGGGATCTGATAGGAGTTCTGCATCAGCGAGGCAATCTGGATGGCATAGCGCTCTGCCTGATACTGCAGGCTGCGGGAGACCTCCTCTTCCAGTGCATCGCTGGTCTGGGTCATCACCATGTTGCGAAGGGAACTGAACGAGGCCGATTGCAACAGGGTCATGGCCAGCCCGGTCAGCAGAAACAGCCCCATGGTAAGGCACAACAGCTTGAACTTGAGGGAACGTTGCTTCATGCGGCAACTCCTTATGGCAGAATAACAACGAATTACTTGAGTATATTCGCCCACTTGCGCTTCACCCGATTTGTTGATGGGTTTGTGGCAGGCTTCTGGTTATAATTTTTGCCTTCCCGAGCGTTGATGGAACAGTCGCAATGAGCAATGCACTGAGCAGTGTCCCGCCGGTAGTCGCGATGGACTACCCCTTTCCGGCCAAACCTCTTCCCCTGAGTGCCGAGCAGAGAACGACCTTGACCACAGAAATCAAGGCGCTGCTCAAGGAGCGCAAAGCGGTACTGGTTGCCCACTACTACACGGATCCCGAGATCCAGGCGCTGGCCGAAGCCACCGGCGGTTTCGTCGGTGACTCGCTGGAGATGGCCCGCTTTGGCCGCGATCACGAGGCGCAAACCCTGATCGTCGCCGGGGTGCGCTTTATGGGGGAAACCTCCAAGATCCTGAGCCCCCACAAGCGGGTGCTGATGCCGACGCTGGAGGCCGAATGCTCGCTTGATCTGGGCTGCCCCATCGAGCAGTTCTCCGCGTTCTGCGATGCCAACCCGGATCATATCGTGGTGGTCTATGCCAATACCTCGGCTGCGGTCAAAGCACGGGCTGACTGGGTGGTGACCTCCAGCATAGCGCTCGAGATCGTCGAACACCTCGACAGTCTGGGTCACAAGATCATCTGGGGCCCGGATCGTCATCTGGGTGCCTATATCGAGAAGAAGACCGGGGCGCAGATGCTGCGCTGGCAGGGCCACTGCATCGTCCACGACGAGTTCAAGGCCCGCGCTCTGCGCGAGCTGAAAGAGCAGAATCCTGACGCCGCCGTGCTGGTTCATCCGGAATCCCCCGCCTCGGTGATCGAGCTGGCCGATGCGGTGGGCTCCACCAGCCAGCTGATCAAGGCGGCCAAGGAGCTGCCTCAGCAGAAGCTGATCGTGGCGACCGATCGGGGCATCTTCTACAAGATGCAGCAGGCCTGTCCGGAGAAAGAGATGGTGGAAGCACCGACCGGTGGCGATGGCGCTACCTGCCGCAGCTGCGCCCATTGCCCCTGGATGGCGATGAACGGTCTGGTGGCGATCAAGGAGGCTCTCACCGATGGTGCCGAGCGCCACGAGATCCATGTCGACGAAGATCTGCGGGTCAAAGCCTTGATCCCCCTCGATCGCATGCTCAATTTCGCCGCCGAACTCAAGCTCAAGACCCAGGGCAACGCCTGATTGCCACCGTCACGAGATGCAAAGAGGGCTCCCGCGGGAGCCCTCTTTATTTATCTGAACCTCATCCTGCTCAGATGATCACGGTGGAGAGGCTGTGCTCTTCATCCGGCGCAACGGTCACACCCGCCTCGCCAGCGATGGCTGCTTCGACGCAGAGCATGGTGCGATAGCCATCGTCGCTCATGTCGGCCATGGCGGTGGCCCCTTCCAGCCAGGGGGTCCAGACCACCACGCTGTCGTGGTTGCCACTGACAACCCGGCTCTCGCGCTCACCATCCTGCACGCTCACCAGCGCCTCTGGCTGCCAGTAAACCCGATCCAGCGGCCCGCTCAGGGTCAATGCCCCCTGCTGCTTGGCATCCTGTCCGGTCAGCTTGTCGGCATAGGGCTCGCCCAGGCCGGTGACGCTTACCGCCTCTGGTGCGCTGATCTGCAAATAGGTGTGCAGCGCACCGCTATAGGTAAATGGCTGAGCACCTGTGTTGCGAGTGGTCAGCACCAGCGAAAGCTCTTTGCCCACCAGCACGTCTAGTTCCAGCTCGAAGGAGTGATCCCACAGGGCGCGGGTTGCCTCGCTGTCGCGCAGGGAAAGATGAACAAGCGTGCCGTCAGCGTGATCTGAGACCCCGTCCAGCATCCAGAGGGTGGTACGGGCAAAACCGTGGGAGGGCTTGCCGCTACCGACGCGGGCGGGCGCCGGGCCAAACCAGGGCCAGCAGATCGGAATACCACCGCGAACAGGCTTGCTGCCATCCAGCACCGCCTTGTCACTCAGCCAGATGGAGGCCGGCTCGCCATGACGCTGATAGTTCAGCACATGGGCACCAAACAGGCTGATCTCGGCCTTGGCATAGTCGTTATTAATGGTGAGAACCGGCAGACCGGCCGCATTGTTGGCAAGCTTGCAATTGGCTGTCAGGGGACGAATGGATTGCATGTGGACTCCTGTCATCAGGGGAAACCGAAAAACAAAAAGGCGGCCAATGGCCGCCTTTTTCAAGCTACGCGATTGCGCATCCCAAATTACTTGGAGATGTGAGCGATCAGGTCCAGAACTTTGCTGGAGTAGCCCATTTCGTTGTCGTACCAGGATACAACTTTAACGAATTTGTCGTTCAGCTGGATACCAGCCTTGGCGTCGAATACGGAGGTCTGACGCTCACCCAGGAAGTCGGTAGATACAACTTCGTCTTCGGTGTAGCCCAGAACGCCTTTCATAGCGCCTTCGGAAGCAGCTTTCATCGCTTGGCAGATTTCTGCGTAGGTGGCAGCTTTCTTCAGGTTAACGGTCAGGTCAACAACAGACACGTCCGGAGTCGGAACACGGAAAGCCATACCGGTCAGCAGGCCTTTCAGTTCCGGGATAACTACGCCAACAGCTTTGGCAGCACCGGTAGAGGACGGGATGATGTTCTGAGCCGCACCGCGGCCACCGCGCCAGTCTTTGGCAGACGGACCATCAACGGTCTTCTGGGTAGCAGTGGTAGCGTGAACGGTGGTCATCAGGCCAGACTCGATACCGAAGGTATCGTTCAGAACCTTGGCGATCGGGGCCAGGCAGTTGGTGGTGCAGGAAGCGTTGGAAACGATGTCCTGGCCAGCGTAGGTAGAGTCGTTAACACCCATTACGAACATCGGGGTAGCGTCTTTGGACGGGCCAGTCAGAACAACTTTCTTGGCACCGGCAGCGATGTGCTTACGAGCAGTCTCGTCGGTCAGGAACAGACCGGTAGCTTCAGCAACAACGTCAACACCGATTTCGCCCCACTTCAGGTTGGCCGGGTCACGCTCAGCGGTAACACGTACAGTTTTGCCGTTTACAACCAGGTTGCCGTCTTTAACTTCAACGGTACCGTTGAAACGACCGTGAGTTGAATCGTACTTCAGCATGTAAGCCATGTAGTCAACATCGATCAGGTCGTTGATACCAACAACTTCGATGTCTGCACGCTCGCAAGCCAGACGGAATACGAAACGACCGATACGGCCAAAACCGTTAATACCTACTTTGATAGTCATATTTAGTTACCTAACTGTTCAGTAGTCAAAGAAAATTCCGCTTGTAAATTTACTAGAACTCTCCGGTGAGTCAACCAACATTCTGTCTGAAATTGCGCTATATCATGAAAAACTGTGAAATTAATTTTCTGTTTATGTAACTGATTACCACGTTTTGACGAAAAAAGTGCCAGATCGTGGCATCGCGCAGATATCAACAATAGTGCCTACTCGGTCACACAACCATTCACAGAGATATGTAAAAATGTGCGCGGTTTAGCATGGCCAAAGAGCCACTGTTCAAGTACCACCCCATAAAAATCAAACAAAATAGTATAGATAGAATCCACAGCGGGAATTCTCAAACTATGACCACCCTGATTGAACAGCTGGCTGCCGCAAAAGGTATCGCCAGCGAGTACGTCGATGCCTGGGGCCACCCGGCCCAGGTATCGGAAGAGAGCAAGGCCGCCATGCTGGGCGCCATGGGCTACCGCGTCGATGACGAGGCCGCACTGGTGCAGCAGCTGGAAGAGGAGCATCGCCAGCACTGGCTGCGGGCGCTGGATCCTGTGATGGTGGTTCGCACCGGCGACGCCGTTACCCTTGAGGTTCGCCTCCCCATCGAATTCGTCAACGACGCCCTCACCTGGCAGCTCCAGCAGGAGCAGGGTGCGGTGCTGTCCGGTCAATTCACCCCCATCGAGGGTGAGCTGGTCGGCGTGGCCGAATTTGAAGAGATGGAGTGCCAGGCCTATCGTGTCACTCTGGATATGGCCCCGGAGCTGGGTTATCACCAGCTGGTGTTGCTGGAAGAGGGCAATGACGAACCACTGGCCACCATGCGCCTCATCGTCGCCCCCAAGGCCTGCTACAAACAGGCGCCGATTGCCGATGGCCGCAAGGTATGGGGTCCGAGCGTGCAGCTCTACTGCCTGCGCAGCCGCCACAACTGGGGTATCGGTGATTTCAGCGATCTGGGCCAGCTGGTCGAGAAAGCGGCCGCCTGGGGTGCCCACTTCGTCGGCCTCAACCCCATCCACGCCCTCTATCCGGCCAATCCGGAGAGCGCCAGTCCCTACAGCCCCTCTTCCCGTCGCTGGCTCAACGTGGCCTATATCAATGTGGAAGCGGTGCCCGAATTCCAGCAAAGCGCTCGCCTGAAAGCGGAAGTGGCAAGTCCTGCCTTCCAGCAACATCTGGCCGATCTGCGCGCCAAAGAGAACGTCGATTACACCGGCGTGATCCAGACCAAACTCGGCATGCTGCGTCAGGTGTTCGACGAAGCCAGCCTTGGCGCCGAGCGTCAGGCCGCCTTTGATGCCTTCGTGGCCGCCGGTGGCGACAGCCTGCAACAGCAGGCAGCATTTGATGCCCTGCAGGCCCACTTCTATGCCAAAGGCGAAAATGCTTGGGGCTGGCCGGTATGGCCGCAGGAGCTGCGCGATTACCACAACCCTGCCGTTGCCGCCTGGATGGCCGAGCACCCGCAAGATGTCAACTTCTACCTCTATCTGCAGTTCTTGGCCGACGAGCAGCTGGCGCAAGCCGATGCCCGTGCCAAGGCTGCCGGCATGGTGATGGGGATCTACCGGGATCTGGCAGTGGGCGTCTCCGAAGGCTCCACCGAGATCTGGGCCAACCAGGATCTCTACTGCCCGAAAGCCTCGGTCGGTGCGCCGCCCGATATTCTCGGCCCGCTCGGTCAGAACTGGGGCCTGCCCCCGATGAACCCGAACAAGCTGTTCGAAGCGGCCTATCAGCCGATGGTGGACTTGTTCCGTGCCAACATGCGCTCCTGTGGCGCACTGCGCATCGACCACGTGATGGCCTTGCTGCGCCTGTGGTGGGTACCGCCCGGAGCGTCCGCCGCCAAGGGCGCCTACATCTACTATCCGGTCAACGATCTGCTGGGCATTCTGGCCCTAGAATCCCACCGCAATCAGTGCCTGCTGATCGGCGAGGATCTGGGTACCGTGCCGGAGGGGATCGACGTGACCCTGAAAGAGAACGGCGTCCACTCCTACAAGGTGTTCTTCTTCGAGCGCTCCAAGGAAGATGGCGGCTTTATCTCCCCGGCGCACTACACAGAGCAGGCGATGTCGGCCCTGACCACCCACGACATGCCGACCCTCAAGGGCTTCTGGCACTGCGACGATCTGGCGCTCGGCCGTCAACTGGGTCTGTATCCGGATGAAGGTGTTTTGAAGACTCTGTATGCTGATCGTCACCAGGCCAAACAGCGGATCCTCGACAGCCTGCATGCCCACAAGGTCATCTCTGACAACATCAGTCATGACGTGAACTGGGTCGGCATGAACACCGAACTCAACCACGGTCTGCAGATCCACATGTCCCGCGGCAGCTGCGCCCTGTTCAGTACCCAGCTGGAAGATTGGCTGGAGATGGACAAGCCGGTCAACGTACCGGGCACCAGTTACGAATACCCCAACTGGCGCCGCAAGCTTTCCGCTGATCTGGAAGATATTTTTGCCAATGAGGCACTCAAGGCACTGGCTGGCAAGATGAGCCAAGCCCGTGATGAGGCCAGTCGTTGAGACGCTGTCTCCCACAGCGCTCTCACCTAAATCCACTCCGGCTTCGGCCGGAGTGGATGCTCTGTCATGAAAGGAAATCTCGATGCTCGTTGAACGTTTGGTTGCTGCCCGCTGTTCCGATCCCTTCTCTCACTTAGGCCTGCAGGCCAATCCGGATGGGCCCGGCCTCAAACTGACCGCCTGGTTGCCTGATGCCCTCGAAGTCCGCGTCAAGGATCTCAAGTCGGGCAAAGTCGTTGCCACCCTGGCGCCCACCGATGAATCGGGTCTTTTTGAAACTGTTTTCACCCGCCGCAAAAACGCCTTCCCCTATCAGCTGATCGCCAGCTACCAAGATGCCACCACCGAGGTCATCGACCCCTATCAATTTCAGGATGCCGCCTGGGCAGGCCTGGCCGAACTGACCGCCCAGCCGGAAAACCTCTACCACACCCTTGGCGCCCAGCTGCGCACCGTGGAACATCTTGGCCAGCAGGTGGAAGGGGTGCGTTTTGCGGTCTATGCGCCGAGCGCCACCGCCGTGAGCCTCATCGGCGATTTCAACTTCTGGGATGGCCGCCGCCACCCGATGCAGCGCAGCCTCTGCGGTCACTGGGTGCTGTTTGTGCCGGGCCTCAAGGCCGGTGATCGCTACAAGTTCGAGCTCAAGGACCCCATGGGCAACCGGCTGCCCCACAAGAGCGATCCGGTCGGCTTTTACTGCGAGCAGTATCCGTCGTTCGCCTCCGTGGTCTATGACCACGCCCAGTACCAGTGGCAGGATGCCGAGTGGATTGCCAGTCAGCACAACGACAAACGCGAGCAGCCGCTCTCCATCTATGAGCTGCATGTCGGCTCCTGGAAGCGCCACCCCAATGGCGACAGCCTGAGCTGGCGCGAACTGGCAGTGGAGCTGGTCGCCTACGTCAAGGAGATGGAGTACACCCACATCGAGCTGCTGCCGGTCTCCGAGCACCCCTTCAGCGGCTCCTGGGGCTACCAGCCGGTGGGCATGTTCTCCCCCACCAGCCGCTACGGCACCGCTGATGATTTCAAATACTTCGTCGACCAGTGCCACCAGGCCGGGATCGGCATCATTCTGGACTGGGTGCCCGCCCACTTCCCGTCCGATGCCCACGGCCTGGCCCGTTTCGATGGCACCCCGCTCTACGAATATGAAGATCCGCGCCGTGGCTGGCACCCGGACTGGAACTCCTACATCTACGACTTCGGCCGCGACACAGTGCGCCAGTTCCTGGTAGCGAGCGCCCTGTTCTGGCTCGACAAGTTCCACATCGACGGACTGCGGGTGGATGCGGTCGCCTCCATGCTCTATCTGGACTACTCCCGCAACGCCGGTGAGTGGGTACCGAACGTCGATGGCGGCAACCACAACTACGAGGCGATCAGCCTGCTCAAGTGGACCAACGAGGAGGTCTACGGCAAGTACCCCCACGCCATGACCATCGCCGAAGAGTCCACCGCCTTTGCCGGTGTCTCCCGCCCCACCTTCCTCGGCGGCCTCGGCTTTGGCTTCAAGTGGAATATGGGCTGGATGCACGACACCCTTACCTATATGCAGAAAGAGCCGATCCACCGTCGCTACCACCACAACGACATGACCTTCTCCATGGTTTACCACTATGACGAGAACTTCATCCTGTCGCTCTCCCACGACGAGGTGGTGCACGGCAAACACTCCATGCTCTACAAGATGCCGGGCGACGAGTGGCAGCAGGCCGCCAACCTGCGCGCCTACATGGGCTTCATGTACGCCCACCCGGGCAAGAAGCTCAATTTCATGGGCACCGAAATCGCTCAGAGCAACGAGTGGAACCACGACGCCCAACTGCCGTGGCATCTGCTGCAATATCCCAAGCATGCCGGTCAGCAGCGGCTGATCCACGATCTCAACCACCTCTACCGTCATGAGCCTGCCTTGTATCAGGCCGATTATGAGCAGACCGGCTTCCGCTGGCTGGATCACAACGATGCCGACAACAGCATCTTTGCCTGGCTGCGGGCAGACAAAGAGGGCAAGCAGACTATTGTGGTGGCTTGCAACTTCACCCCGGTGCCCCGTCTCGAATATCGGATCGGCGTCCCAGCTGCGGGCCACTATCGGGTGGTGCTCAACACCGACAGCGAGTATTACTGGGGTAGTAACTATGATGTAGGTCTGGTGTTCGCTGCCGAGCCGACCCCCTGGCAGGGGATGGCACACAGCATAGTGCTGGATCTGCCGCCGCTGGCGACCTTGTTTATCAAACAGGAGTCTTGATGCTTGTAATGGAAAAAGGGGTGGGCCACCCGCTGGGGGCCCGCCTTGACGAGAACGGTTGCCACTTCTGCGTCTGGGCCCCCCAGTCGGACAAGGTGGAGATCTGCCTGTACGACGAGCAGGAGCAGGAGCTGATGCGGCTGGAGTTGCCCGGCCGCCGTGGCCAGTATCGCTTTGGCTACGTGCGCGGCGTAAAGGCCGGTCAGCGCTACGGCTATCGGGTCTATGGTACTCCGCAGGAGGGGATGCTGTTCGATCCGCAAAAACTGCTGATCGACCCCTACGCCAAGGCGCTCAGTCGTCCCACCTACTGGGATGAAGCCCTCTATCAGGGTGACAGTGCCGGGATGATTGCCAAGTCGGTGGTAGTGGATGACAGTTTTGACTGGCAAGGGGTTGGCAAACCCGGGATCAGTCCGGCCCGCACCATTATCTACGAGACCCACGTCAAGGGCTTTACCAAGCAGCACCCGGGGATCCCCAAAGCGCTGCAGGGCACCTACCTTGGCATCTGTCACCCGCTGGTTATCGAGCATATGAAGAGCCTCGGCATCACCTCGGTGCAGCTGATGCCGGTGGCCGCCTTCATGTCGGAACCGCGACTGGAGCAGCTGGGACTCACCAACTACTGGGGCTACAACCCCATCGCCTTCTTCGCCCCGGAGCCGCGTTACAGCACCCGAGCAGACGAGGCGGTGACCGAGTTCAAGACCATGGTGCGCGAGCTGCACCGGGCCGGGCTCGAGGTGATCCTGGATGTGGTCTACAACCACACTGCCGCCTCTGGCTTCGACGGCCCTACCCTCTCGTTCAAGGGCTTTGACAACGCCGGTTACTACGCCTTCGAAGCGGGCCCACACGGCCCGGACTACACCCGTCACGCCAACGTGACCGGCTGTGGCAACAGCGTCAATCTGGATCACCCCAACACCCTGCGACTGGTGCTCGATGCTTTGCGCTACTGGGTCACCGAGATGCAGGTGGATGGCTTCCGTTTCGATCTGGCAGTGACGCTGGCGCGGGAAGCGGGGGAGTTCGAACCCATGGGCGCCTTCTTCAAAGCCGTGATGGCCGACCCTGTGCTGTCACAGGTCAAGCTCATCGCCGAACCCTGGGACATAGGCCCCTTCGGCTACCGGCTGGGTCAATTCCCGAGCCAGTGGCAAGAGATCAACGACCGCTACCGCGACACAGTGCGCGCCTTCTGGCGCGGTGATGCGGGCAAGATGGGGGACTTTGCCACCCGCTTGGTAGGCTCGCGGGATATCTTCCCGAAGAACTGGCGATCGCCCCACACCAGCGTCAACTACCTCTGCTATCACGACGGTTTCACCCTGGAGGATCTGGTCTCCTACAACCAGCGCCACAATCAGGCCAACGGTGAAGACAATCGGGATGGCCACGGCAACAACCTCTCCTATAACCACGGGGTAGAGGGGCCGACCCTGGATCCGCGGGTCAACAGCCTGCGCCAGCAGCAGAAACGCAATCTGATTGCCACCCTGCTGCTCTCCCAAGGCACTCCCCACTTCCTCGCCGGGGACGAGATGGGCCGCAGCCAGCTTGGCAACAACAACGCCTACTGTCAGGACAACCAGATCAGCTGGGTCAACTGGCAGTGGCGACCGGAGGATGAACGGCTGTTCGCCTTCACCCAGCAGATGATGGCGCTGCGGGCGGAGTCGTGTGTCTTCTCCAACCTGCAACTGAGCGACGACAGCTGGAATGGCACCCCGTCCAGCTGCCATCAGGTCAACTGGTATCACCCGGACGGCCACCAGCTCACCGATCAGGATTGGCACGCCCCCATGGGGCAGGCGTTCGCCATGGATATCGGCATGATCAACTGTGTCGGCGAGCGCTGGTACGTGCTGTTCAACGCCAGCGACTACGATATCCAGTTCCGCCTGCCGCCGCCGGGGGAAGGGCTGGAGTGGATCCAGACCATCGACACCGCCACCAACGATGGGCTGCCCTTTCTGCCGGATGACATCAAACGGCAGGTAGCGGTCGGTCGGGCCCACTCCCTCAAACTGCTGGAGCGGGTGGCGCTGGCCAGCACGGCGGAGGATGCCCAGCCACCGCAGCAGGAAATTCTCCCTGCATCAGGTGAGGAGATGGTTGCCACCTCGATCACAGATACAGGCAAAGCATAAGAGGCATGCTGGAGTCAGCTTTACGGAGCCGCTATGCTGGGCTCCGGTATGGATGGCAAGGAGTCGGTATGAGCAGTAACAATCCGGAGCAGTGGCGCAACAAACTGACCGCCGAGCAGTTTCACGTCTGCTGGGAGAAGGGCACCGAGCGCCCCTACAGCGGCGCCCTGCTCCACAATCGCAAGAGCGGCGACTACCTCTGTGTCTGCTGCAAGAGCGTGCTGTTTCACTCAGGAGCCAAGTTTGATTCCGGCTGCGGCTGGCCCTCGTTCGACAAGGCCATCGAGGGGACGGTGGAGTACACCGAGGACAACAGCCACGGCATGAAGCGGGCGGAGATCACCTGCCGCCAGTGCGGCTCTCACCTCGGTCACGTCTTCCCCGATGGACCGACCGAGACTGGCCAGCGCTACTGCGTCAACAGCCTGAGTCTGGATTTCGATCCCGACGCTTAAGCAGCTGACCCATTGCAATAAAAACGGCGCCTCCATCACGGAGGCGCCGTTTTTATCGGGATTTCACCGCATTCACGCCAGCAGGATAGCAGCCATCACCAACAGGGCCGCGATGGCCGGCACCTGCAACTTCAACACCCGCAGCAGATAAAAGCCGATGGCCGCCAGCGCCAGATCGGTCGGCGCCAGCACCGCGCTCTGCCACACCGGCTGATAGAGGGCCGCCAGCAACAAGCCCACCACGGCGGCGTTGATTCCGGTGACGGCCCCCGCCAGACGGGGCCGGGCCAGCCACTGTTGCCAGCAGGGGCCCACCGCCCAGAGCAGCAGAAAGCCGGGTGCAAAGAGCGCCAGGGTCGCCAACAGGGCCCCGATCATCGGCATCTCGGGCTGCAGCTGGGCGCCAAGATAGGTGGCAAGGGTAAACATGGGGCCCGGCACCAACTGGGCCAAGCTGTAACCGGTCAGAAACTGCTGCTCGTTGAGAGTGTGTCCCACGCTCTCTTGCAGCAGCGGCAGCACCACATGACCACCGCCAAACACCAGACTACCGGTGCGATAGAAGTCGGCAACCAGTTGACCAAGTGGACTACCGAGCAGCGGCAGGCCGATAAAAAGGATGCCAAACAGCAGCAGGGTCGGCCAATGAGGCTGACTGCTGGCGGCAGCAGGCAACTCAGCGGTGGCAGGGCGACTCCCCGCCCCGCGCTGGCTGCGGGCGCAGATCAGCGCCGCTCCCGCCAGCATCAACAGTTGAGTCAGCAGACCGGGCTGCCACCAGAGTGCAGCAGCGGTCACCACCATGATCCCTTGGGTCATTCCCGTGGCACAGAACTGACGACTCATGGTAAGCACCGCATCGGCCACCACGATGAGCGCCAGCAGCTTGAGGCCGTGCAGCGCCGCATCGAGCCACAGATTGCTGCCCAGCTGGCCGATGC
Source organism: Aeromonas sp. 95A (assembly GCF_051919235.1). Lineage (NCBI taxonomy): Bacteria > Pseudomonadati > Pseudomonadota > Gammaproteobacteria > Aeromonadales > Aeromonadaceae > Aeromonas > Aeromonas sp. 95A. Next base: position 3,579,650 of record NZ_JBQBFC010000001.1, on the reverse strand, counting down.
CGATCGCAGCCGCCAGTAGAAGAAGAAATGAGGGCAGCGTGAAACCAACAAAAGCAGAGAGCGCCCCACCCAGACCGGCGCGATGACGACCGATGGCGAAACCAAGCTGGCTGGAGGCGGGCCCCGGCAGCAGTTGGCACAGCGCCAGCAAGCGGGCAAATTCGGCCTGGGTCAGCCAGCCGAGCCGCTGGACGAAGGTACGCTGGAAATAGCCGATATGAGCGGCCGGACCACCAAAGCTGATACATCCCAGCCATAAAAACTGAATAAATACCTGTCCCACGCTCTTCTCCCTCATCCCTCTTCTCCCGATGGAGAGGGGATATTATGACAGCGCGATGATCGTTTTATGACAATCAGGCTGATTAGGCCGACACCATGGGCATATCACCCGGCAGATAGCAGCGTCCCGCCAGCCAGCAAGCGATGGACTGACGGCTGGCATCGAAATGGGGCTCGGGCAACTCGCGCGGATCGCACCAGACCCAGCCTTCGCACTTCTCCGGCTCCAGCAGCTGCGGCTCACCATCGGCCCGGGCGTGCAGCGTCACCGAGATATAGTGCAGCCCGCTCTCGCGCCAGGTCTCCAGATTGTTGGTCACCGCCACCACCTCGGGCCCGTGGATCTCCAGTCCGGTCTCCTCGGCCACCTCGCGGATCGCCGCCGACTCGAAGCTCTCCCCCAACTCCAGATGACCACCCGGGATCGACCAGTAGGGGGCATGGCTCCCCTTACGTTTGCCAAGCAGTACCTGGCCTTGGGCGTTGGTCAGGATGACGCCGACCCCGACGCGGGGATAGAGAGTGGACATGAAAACGCTCCTTCAATCAGGCAGTAAAACGGCCCACCTTAGGCCCAAGGAGGGCACAGGGCAAGCCCCGGCTGCACGGCACCTGCGCCTGTCGGTGGCTCCTCCCCTTGCCCCTTAACCGGTTATCACTGATGCTGGGGGGTGAAGCCCGGATGGAGAGGTCATCCCAATCCTCTGTGTCCCCCATCACCTCGAGGAGTCCGCCATGAAAAAATTGCTCCCCCTGTGCGCCCTGCTGCTCACGGCTTGCCAAACCACGCCGCCCCCCAACTCGCTCGCCATCGATGATGCCGACGCCTGGCAGGCCATTTGCAAAGATGGCACCCGGGTTCGCGCCGTGGTGGCAGAGGGGATCTGTGAGGATCATCGCGGGGTAGCCATGTGGACGAATAAGCCAAGAGCTGAACGGATGGCAGAAGAAGCCGCTAAATAGTGTGATCCAGGCACCATAAAATGACACAGCCGGCCAATTGGCCGGTTTTTTTCGCGATCTCGCCAGCACTTTGCCACCTTGTTCATGGTGCGCTCAGTTTTCTGTTCCCATACTGGCCCTACAGTTCCAAAAGAGGAGAGACAAGATGCAAACATCCATCGTTGGGCTCTCCATTCTGTGGGGGCTAGCCAGTTTTGGTGTTCAGGGGGATTTCATCGAGAGCCGTGATTCCGTTGCGCCATCCTGGCAAGCCGAGTCCAGAGTGGAGATGGAAGGTTATCTGATTGAATCGCTTGGCGAAGATCGCTGGGTGTTCGACAACGGCAGCGAGAGCCTGCTGGTCTCCCTGCCCGAAGGGCAGTGGGTGCCGACCGGCGAGCGGCTGCGGGTCAGCGGCGAACCGCTGCAGGAGCAGAGCGGCTGGCTGCTGCAGGTGGAAGACATCAGCCAGGTTAGCGTCTGACCACGGCAGTCGCCCCGTCACTGCGACAGCTAATCCAGACCCGATAACCACTACCGAATAACCAAGAGCGAATAGCAAAAGAGGAGGCCAGTGGCCTCCTCTTTCTGTTTCTATGAGCGGCTTGCGCGGGCTCACCCCAGATGGTTGAGCGGCAGCGCCGTCTTGTGCTTGATGCGGCGCAGCACGAAGCTGGAGCGCACCCCGGTCACCCCCGGAATATGGGTCAGCTTGTCCAGCAGGAAGTGCTGGTAGTGCTCCATGTCGCGCACCACCACCTTGAGTTGGTAGTCGGCATCATTGCCGGTGATGAGGTCACACTCCAGCACTTCGGGCAGTTCGCTGATGGCACGGTCGAAGTTTTCGAACCGCTCGGGCGTGTGTCTGTCCATGGAAATGTGAATGTAGGCGGTGAGGGTGAGGCCAAGCTGGCGGGCGTTGAGCAAAGTAACGTGGGTGTCGATGAGGCCGGCATCCTCCAGCGCCTTGACCCGGCGGGAGCAGGGGGACGGGGAGAGCCCGACCAGCTCGGCCAGTTCCAGATTGCTGATGCGGCCATTCTCCTGCATCAGCTCGAGAATATGTCTGTCTATGCGATCAAGTTTCAGCATTTACCCTTCCTCGTTGCAATGACTAATCCACTTTTCCTAGATTAAGGGTGAACTATTGCAAAAACAACCGAAATAAGTGGTTACTTTGCAACCACTCACCGGCACGGGAGGGATACTATGGTTACATCTTCCGGTGGCAAAGCAGATACCTGACCGGGTCTCTGCGGTGAAGGACCTTACCGGGTCAAGAGCCCCATCAGCCGTCTTACCTTATCGGGAAACGACGGGCTGGAACGAGAGAACCCCCTCCCCGAAGGCAACAAAGCAGGCATCCCGGCGCCTGCTTTGTTGTTTTTGGGCGTTTGACGCAATCAGAGCGCGGGCGGCGTGATGCGATAGAGACAGCGGTGCGCCCCCTCCAGCAGATATTGCTCCCGCTCCACCGTCGCCGGCGCCAGCAGCTGGCGAAACAGCGCCAGCTCGCTGCGACAGAAACCGCGGCAGGTACGCGCTGCCGCACAGATGGGGCAGTGGCTCTCCCACAGCAGCCAGCTACCATCCTCTTCGCGGCGGATCTCCGCCATGTAGCCCTCGCGAGTACGCAGCTCCTTGAGCGCCGCCAGCCGGCCAGATAGACCATGGGACCCCAGCGCCTCCTGATAGCGAGCAAGCATTTGCTGCTCCCGCTGCTGGATCAGCCGCTCCATCCCCTCCTCGCCAAACAGCTCGCGCACGTTGTCGATCAGTTGCACGGTCAGGTAGCTATGGCTATCGGGGAAGCGCTGCCAGGCCTGCTCGGTGAGCTGCCACAGCCGCACGGGACGACCGCGCCCGCGCGCCTCGTCGCTGAATGTGACCCACCCCTCCTGCTCCAGCGTGAGCAGGTGCTGGCGGGCGCCCATGGAGGTCATCTGCAACTGCTCCCCCAGCGCGGCGGCGCTCTGCGGGCCATGGCTCTTGAGCAGAAACAGGATCTTGTCGGTGCTTGCGTTCATGATCTCATTATGGGAGCGCCCTTTATTAAATCAACAATTCACTTTACTTAATCCCGTCTATGAACCAGCATAAATAAACCAATAACTTTACTTAATGGGTGCAGCATGGAGAAACACGAGCACAAAAATCCCCTCTGGGTGCTGGTCATGACGGTCACGCTGGCAGTTGCAGGCTTCAGTCTCCCCTCCCCGGTGTTGGCACCTTTGCTGCTGGATCCGGCCCACGGCATGCTGACGCCGGAAGCCTCCGACTGGAGCCGCAAGGTGTGGCTGGGGGTCATCATGGGGCTCTATCCCCTGTTCCAGCTAGTGGGCAGCCCCTGGCTCGGTCGCCTCTCCGACCGCTATGGCCGCAAGCCACTGCTGTTGCTCTCGCTGGCGGGGGTACTGGCAGGCTATGCCCTGATGGCACTCGGTATCGCCTGGCGCTCCCTCCCCCTGTTGCTGCTCAGCCGGATTGTGGAGGGGCTATGCAACGGCAACATCGCCATCGTGCAGGCGATGGCGGCGGATCTCGCCGGCAAGGAGCACAAGGCGCGCAGCTTCGCCTGGATCAACATCGGCATGAATCTGGGCTGGGTAGTGGGACCGGTGATCGGGGGCTACGCCGCGGTGATCTCGGGGGATTACAGTCTGGCGGCCTGGCTGGCCGTCGCGATGACCCTGCTCAATCTGCTGCTGGTGCTCTGGCTGGTGCCCCATCGTCCGCCGGTGGCGGCCGCCCGGGAGGCAGCGACCCTCTCCAGCCGCCAGCTGTTGCTGCAACCGGCCCTGCTGCCCTACTTCGCGCTCACCCTGATCAGCTATGGCGCCGTGCAGCTCTATTTCACCTACTTCAATATCTGGCTGGTGGAGAGGCTGGCCTGGGATCCGGCCCAGCTGGCGCAGGCGGCGGTGCTGGTGAGCCTGCCCATGATGGCGGGCTCCTGGCTCGGCTCCCGCATCGCCCGTCACTGGCGCGGCAGCTCCCTCGGCATTGTCGGCCATCTGGTGATGGCGAGCGGCATGCTGCTCTTTATCCTGCCCGTGCACTGGTGGGGACTGGCGCTTACCTTCGTTCCCGCTGGCATCGGCATGAGTCTGGGAGAGCTGGCCACTTCGGTGGCGATCTCCAACCGCAGTCACCCGGAGCAACAGGGGCAGGCGATGGGGCTCTACCGCGCCCTCGCCGTAGGCAGCGAGATACTGGCGGTGCTGCTCGGCAGTCTGGTGCTGCTGGCCGGTACCGAGTGGCCCTTCTATCTCGCCACCCTCTGCTCCCTTGCCAGTGCCGCCGGTTTCTATCTGCTGCGCCGCCGTGCCGACCGTCGTCAACAGCTGGCCAGCTGCACCTGAGCCACGAAGGGATCACAGTTCGGCGCTTCGGCCACGGGCAAGACTTGCATCGGGGCGCCGGGTCTGGGACGGTAAAGCTCTTTACGGATTTGTTCGATGCTGGAGGAGCTATGAGTGAGTACAAGGCCATCGCGCTCGATATGGATGGCACCCTGCTGACCAGGGATCACAAGATCTCGTCGGCCACCCGGGCAGCCCTGGCGCAGGCCCGCGCCCACGGCATCAAGGTGCTGCTGGTCACGGGGCGCCACTACATGACGGCGCGCCCCTTTCACCACGAGCTGGCCCTCGATACCCCCCTCATCTGCAGCAATGGCGCCTATCTCTATGATCCGGTGCAGAACCGGATCCTAAGTGGCGACCCGCTGGCGGTCGCCCCGCTTACCGAGCTGCTGGCCGCGGTCGAGGCGCAGCAGATGGGCGCCCTGTTCCACCTGAGCGAGGGCATTGGCTACATAGGCTGTGAAGAGCATGTCACCCGCATTCGCCACTGGTCGACCAATCAGCCGGACCACCTCAAGATCGCCCTCCACCCGGTCGAGGAGCTGGCAGGCTGGCTCGACAATCCGGTCTGGAAACTGGAGCTGTTCAATCAGGATCCGGCGCGCCTGCACACCTTTATGGGCGAGGTGGTCGAGCAGATGCCCTTTACCCGTGACTGGGCGGCCCCCTATGCGGTAGAACTGGTGCAGCCCGGTTGCAGCAAGGGCAACCGGCTGGCCCAGTGGGCAGCCAGCGAAGGGATTGCGATGGATCAGGTGGTAGCGTTTGGGGACAACAACAACGACATCAGCATGTTCGAGCAAGTTGGGCTGGCGGTGGCCATGGGCAATGCGGCCCCGCAGATCCAGAGCCATGCCCATCGGGTCACGGCCGACCACAACGAAGATGGTATCGCACTGGCGCTGCAGCGCTGGGTACTGCCCTGATCTGACAGGATGCAACATGGCCAGCACGCGGGCTGGCCATGAAGAGAGGGATTAACCGCCGAAGGAGAACTGGATCACCCGATCCGGATAGCGCAGACGGTTGTACTCCCGGCGCAGGGATTCGTAGTGGCGAATGGCCCGATCGCGCTTGGCGCGGTAATAGTCACGCTGCTCCGTGTTGGTTTCGTTGCGGATGCTGCGCTCCAGCGTATCGATATCCCGCTCGGTACGCTCCAGCTCGTCGCTGATCTCCCGCAGGCGGGCAGCCAATTTGTACTCTTCATAGCCACGCTGATACTGCTTGAGGAAGCTGGCGTCATTGGGGCATACCCCCAGATAGGCCTGCCCCTCCTTGCCCTTGCTGTAAGCCAGCTCGGGAATGCAGTAGAGCTCCAGTCCCTTGTCGTAGCCCCGTTTCCACTCGGCCTCATCCACCCGGAGGCCATATTCGCTGCAAGACGAAACGTAGTCGCGGGTCGCCTGACGGGTTTTGCCTTCCGATCCATCCTGATAACCCAGGTTGTACCAACTCATGGTGCGGCACTCATCTTCTGACAGGGCACTGCATCCCGCCAGCAATACCGGCAGGGTCAGCAACAGGATTTTGAGGGACATGAACAGACTCCGGAAAAGATAGTGAGCGGCATTCTAGAGAGGATAAAAGGCCATAACAAGGGATGCGCTCCCGTGCGGTCTGGCGCGGTTTATTTGATGTTTTTGTCACTATTCAACGCCGTGCCGGACGGGGCGGCCAACCCGCTTTCCTTGTTATCAGGTGCAAGGTAAACTGCGCCATCTTTTAACTGGCGCGCAACAAAAACAATGAAAGTCCTGACCGTCGATTACCGCTCACCCGATGCGGCCCAACGCTTCACCGAATCCCTGCGAACCACCGGCTTTGGCGTGCTGACCAACCACCCCATTCCGAAAGAGCTGGTGCAGTCCATCTACGACAACTGGTATCGCTTCTTCATGAGCGAGCAGAAGCAGGATTTCCTGTTCAACCGCGAGACCCAGGATGGCTACTTCCCACCCTCGGTCTCCGAGGTGGCCAAAGGCCATAGCCAGAAAGACATCAAGGAGTACTTCCACATCTACCCCTGGGGCCAGATGCCGGAAGAGCTGAAGGAGCAGGCGATGGAGTACTACCGCCTCGCCAACGGTCTGGCCGCCGAGCTGCTGGGCTGGGTAGAGCAGTACACCCCGGCCGATATCGCCGCTCACTACAGCTGCCCCCTCTCCTCGATGATCGAAGAGAGCCAGAAGACCCTGCTGCGGGTGCTGCACTACCCGCCGTTCGATGGCACCGAGGAGCCGGGTGCCATCCGCGCCGCCGCCCACGAGGATATCAACCTGCTCACCATTCTGCCCGCCGCCAACGAGCCGGGGCTGCAGGTGAAGGGTTCCGATGGCGAGTGGATGGATGTGCCGTGCGACTTTGGCACCCTCATCATCAATATCGGCGATATGCTGCAGGAGGCCTCTCGCGGCTACTATCCCTCCACCACCCACCGCGTCATCAACCCGACCGGTGGCAGCGCCGCCAAGTCGCGTATCTCCCTACCGCTGTTCCTCCATCCGCGGCCCGAGGTGGTGCTCTCCGAGCGCCATACCGCCCACAGCTACCTGATGGAGCGGCTGCGGGAGCTGGGGGTGATCTAGTCCGCAGACGAGCTGTTGTCAGAGACCAAACCGGAGCAATCTCGCTCCGGTTTTTATTTGGTGGCAGGATTGGGCAAAAAACAGAATTAAATTAGCCAATCATGCCAATAAATCGCATTTACGCCTGATAACCGTCGTAGTGATTGCGCCGTGACCTCCGTAACATGAGCGCCATTCTGCCCCTGTCCAGGGGCGCTCGATTGGAGTTCTTATGAAGCAGTCCCAATGGTCATCCCGGCTCGGCTACATCCTCGCCGCAGCGGGTTCCGCGGTCGGTATCGGCGCAATCTGGAAATTCCCCTATGTCACCGCCGTCAACGGCGGCGGCGCCTTCCTGCTGGTCTTTCTGCTGTTCAGCTTCACGCTGGGGGTTGCGGTACTGATGGGGGAAACCCTGCTCGGCAGCATGAGTCGCCGCGGGGTAGTCGGTGCCTTCTCTGATCTGCTCGGCAAACAGTGGCGCTGGGTTGGGGTAATGGGGGTGATCTCTACCCTGCTCATCTACTGCTTCTACAGCGTGGTGGGCGGTTGGACCCTGGGTTATACCGGCATGGCCATCTCAGGCCAGCTCAACCATGGAGATGCGGCGGCCCTCACCGCCCGTTTCAATGACTATGTCAGCGGCGACGTCTGGCCAATCCTCACCCACCTGCTGTTTGCCGCCCTCACCTGGATGGTGGTGCAAGGCGGCATTCAGAAAGGGGTGGAGCGCACCTTGCGCTGGATGATGCCGGCCCTGTTCCTGATGATCCTGATGCTGGTCGCCTTTGGCCTCACCCTGCCCAATGCGATGACGGGAGTACGTCACTTCCTGATGCCCGACTTCAGCAAGCTGGGGATGTCCGGCGTGCTCGATGCCATGGGGCTGGCCTTCTTCTCCCTCTCCATCGGTCTGGGCATTCACACCACCTACGGCGCCTATCTGCCGACCAGCGAAGGGGTTGGTCGCTCCAGCCTCTGGGTGGTGCTGCTGGCCAGCATGGTGGCGGTACTGGCGGGTTTGATGATTTTCCCGGTGCTGGCCTCGACCGGTATCGACCCGGCCTCCGGCCCCGGCCTCACCTTTATGACCATGCCGGCGGTATTTCAGCTGCTGCCCTTCGGTCAGGTGCTTGAGGTGATCTTCTTCGCCCTGCTGGTCTTTGCGGCACTCTCCTCGGCCATCTCTCTGCTGGAGCATTTGCAGTGCTTCCTGTGCGAGACCTGGGGCTGGTCACGCCGCACGGCCTGCAGCGCCATCACTGGATTCGTCATGGTTAGCGGTGTTCCAGTCAGCCTGTCGTTTGGCCCGCGGCAACACGCCACTCTGTTTGGCAAAACCATTTTCGAGCTGCTGGACTTTGTCACATCCAACCTGATGATGCCGCTGTTCGGCCTGATGTTGACGCTGCTGCTGGGCTGGAAGCTGGGACGCAAGGCGCTGCCGCAAGGGATTGCCAGCCACTGGCATCACTTGCTGATGAACTGCTGGCGCTGGATTGCCCCCTTGCTGATCGGCGGGATCTTGATTCGCGGTCTGGTGTGACGGTTACTCTTCGCGGGTGGGCTCATCGGCCCGCCCCTGGGCGGCTCTGACGGCCTCCAGGGCATGCTGCCAGCGGGTGATCTCGGCATCCTCCGTTCCCTTGGAGAAGACGATATAGAGACCGGCCTGATGGAGCAGCACTCCACTGCTGACGATACTGCGCCGGGATAACCCCATCTTGTCGAGGGTGGCCTCCATCACCAGCTCCGCCATCGGCAAAGCATCGATCTTGCCCAGCATCAGCCGCTCTATCGCCTCCCCGACTGTCTTGTAGCGCACCAGATTGGTGTAGCCCTCATGGGTCAGCCGCACATCATCGGCATTGCCCAGCACCACCCCCACTCTGGGCAGATCTCGCAACTGTGCCAGCGAGGTCAGCGGGTGGCGGCTATCCGGCGCCTGATAGATAAAGACCCGATTGATAAAGAGCGGGCCAACCCATTTGAAATGGGACTCCCGCTCCGGGAGCCGCTGTACCACGAACAGTCCATAGCCGGGCTCGACCCGTGCCAGCGCCAGCGCCCGCTTGAGCGGGTAAATCCGCACCGGATAACGGGTGCCAAGCTCCTCCTGCACCTCATCAATCAAACGAATGGCGAAGCCATCGAGCTTGCCGTCGTGGTATTCGGTAAAGGGGGGTAAGTCGTGACTCAGCAGGGTTAATCCGGGCTGCGCCGACACACTCAGGCTGATCAGTAACCAGGGCAACACCATCCATCTCATACGACATCCTGTCTCATCGTTGTTCCCGTCCGCGCCATGCCGCGGTCACTAGTTCCAGAAGAAGCTACGTCGATTATCGCCCAGTAAATAGCCACAAGGTAGAAAAGATACGGCCCGGCGAGGTTTTCCCCCACTGAGTTGTACGTATAGCCAGAGTGGTGACAGCGGCACACATAAAAAATTTTTGATTTTATGTGTCAATTATTCTTTCCATGGTTTAGGCTGTTTCCTCATTCATTAGTCAGGTTGTCACCTCATGTCTACCATCCTCGTGCTGTTTGGTCGATTTTTTAGCTCGCAAGAGAGGTGACCTTGCACGCACAGTTTTTCTGAATGTTCATTGCAAAGGTCGCCTCAGGCGGCCTTTTTTATGGTCTGTCGTTTATTGCTACAGAGGAGTATTGCTTCGATGTCGTGTTACCCGGAGGTTGTATGAGCCAGGTTCAGTGGTCTTCCCGTCTCGGTCATGTGCTGGCCGCAGCAGGCACAGCGATTGGCCTTGGTGCCATCTGGAAGTTTCCCTATGTGACCGCCACCAATGGCGGTGGCGCCTTTCTGCTGGTGTTTCTGCTGTTCAGCTTCACCCTGGGGGTAGCGGTACAGGTCGGCGAAACCCTGCTCGGCAGCCATAGCCAGCGCGGGGTGCTCGGCGCTTTTCGCAAACTGGTGGGGCCGAACTGGCGCTGGATGGGGTATATGGGGATCGCCTGCGGCTTCTTTATCTACAGCTTCTACAGCGTGGTCGGTGGCTGGACCGTGGGTTACGCCGCGCTGGCGATGGCTGGCAAGCTCAACCTGAGCGAGGGGAGCGCCCTCACCGCCCTGTTCAACGGCTATGTCAGCAACCCCTGGTGGCCGGTGCTGACCCATCTGATCTTCGCAGGCCTGACCTGGTGGTTCGTGCAGGGGGGTATTCAGAAAGGGGTGGAGCGGGCACTGCGCTGGATGATGCCCGCGCTCTTCATCATGATGTTGTTGCTGGTGGGGGTCGGTCTCTCCATGCCGGGCTCCATGGCGGGTGTGCGCCAGCTGCTGCTGCCGGACTTCTCCATGCTGACCGGCCAGAGCGTGCTGGACGCGCTGGGGCTGGCCTTTTTCTCCCTCTCCATCGGGCTCGGGGTACACACGACCTATGGCGCCTACCTGCCCAATAGCGAAGGGGTGCTGCGCTCCGGGGTCTGGGTGGTCACTCTGGCAAGCCTTATCTCGGTGCTGGCGGGCTTGATGATCTTCCCGGCGCTGGCCTCCACCGGCATCGATCCCACCGCGGGCCCAGGGCTCACCTTTATGACCATGCCTGCCGTGTTCAGCCATCTGCCGTTCGGTCAGGGGCTGGGGGTAGTCTTCTTCCTGTTGCTGCTGGTCGCCGCCCTCTCCTCCTCCATCTCCATGCTGGAGCATCTGGTGCGCTTCACCACCGAGGAGTGGGGCTGGTCGCGCCGTGGCGCCTGCCGGGTACTGACCCTGCTTATCATGGCATCCGGCATTCCGGTGAGCCTGTCGTTCGGCCCATGGAGCGATCTGACCCTGTTTGGCAAGACCATCTTCGAGCTGCTCGACTATCTCACCTCCAACCTTATGATGCCGCTGTTTGGTCTGGTACTGACCCTGCTGCTGGGCTGGCAATTGGGTGATGCCATATTGCCTGCGGGCCTGTCACCCGCCCTGCGTCTGGCGCTGCTCTGGTGCTGGCGCGTGGTGGCGCCGCTGCTGATCAGCGGGATCCTGATCCGCGGGATCATGTAGCACCTTGCGCATCTTTGCGGGCAGGCCTTGGCCTGCCCTTTTTATTGCTGGCGTTTACTTTATTACAGGCGTTCATATGAGCAGCATCACGATGGACAGGAGTGCAGTCGGGCAATCTCGGCAGAGCAGAGTAGAGAATGTGCGAAATGACAGAGTGGCACAATAAGAGGTGGTGCTTGGCTCGCCACACCGGCAACAGAAGAAGCTGGAGTACTGAATTTCAGGCAAAAAAAATCCCCATCTGAATGGGGACTTTCTCTGCAACCGCAGCTGATATCTCAGCTTCGCTTGCGAATATGGTGGTCGTTACTGGGATCGAACCAGTGACCCCCTCCTTGTAAGGGAGGTGCTCTCCCAGCTGAGCTAAACGACCTGGGATTCTTGAAATGATGGTGGGTCGTGCTGGATTCGAACCAGCGACCAATTGATTAAAAGTCAACTGCTCTACCGACTGAGCTAACGACCCATCTGAATCATTTTTTTCTACAAACTGGTGGTCGTTACTGGGATCGAACCAGTGACCCCCTCCTTGTAAGGGAGGTGCTCTCCCAGCTGAGCTAAACGACCTGGGATTCTTGAAATGATGGTGGGTCGTGCTGGATTCGAACCAGCGACCAATTGATTAAAAGTCAACTGCTCTACCGACTGAGCTAACGACCCATCTGAATCATTTTTTTCTACAAACTGGTGGTCGTTACTGGGATCGAACCAGTGACCCCCTCCTTGTAAGGGAGGTGCTCTCCCAGCTGAGCTAAACGACCTGGGATTCTGAAATGATGGTGGGTCGTGCTGGATTCGAACCAGCGACCAATTGATTAAAAGTCAACTGCTCTACCGACTGAGCTAACGACCCATCTAAATCATTTTTACTTACAAACTGGTGGTCGTTACTGGGATCGAACCAGTGACCCCCTCCTTGTAAGGGAGGTGCTCTCCCAGCTGAGCTAAACGACCTGGGATTCTTGAAATGATGGTGGGTCGTGCTGGATTCGAACCAGCGACCAATTGATTAAAAGTCAACTGCTCTACCGACTGAGCTAACGACCCATCTAAATCATTTTTACTTACAAACTGGTGGTCGTTACTGGGATCGAACCAGTGACCCCCTCCTTGTAAGGGAGGTGCTCTCCCAGCTGAGCTAAACGACCTGGGAATTCTGTCTCCACCGAGTGGAGAAAATGGTGGGTCGTGCTGGATTCGAACCAGCGACCAATTGATTAAAAGTCAACTGCTCTACCGACTGAGCTAACGACCCATCTAAATCATTTTTTCTACAAACTGGTGGTCGTTACTGGGATCGAACCAGTGACCCCCTCCTTGTAAGGGAGGTGCTCTCCCAGCTGAGCTAAACGACCTGGGAATTCTGTCTCCACCGAGTGGAGAAAATGGTGGGTCGTGCTGGATTCGAACCAGCGACCAATTGATTAAAAGTCAACTGCTCTACCGACTGAGCTAACGACCCTCACCACGACCAGTTCCGACTGCATTACTGCTTCGGCTCTGACGGCGGCCTATATTACGGATTTAAATTTCCGGTGCAACAGAAAATTCGTAATTTAAATCCGTTTGCTCACTGTGCGTACAAATGCAGGCTGTTTTTACAGTAGCGTTACGAAAACAGTGACATACAGCAATGTTACAGCTTGGCCTGGCTCTGCTCGGCAAGCTTGGCTGACGTTGTGCCAGGATAGCCCTTGATCACCTGCTCATAGAAGGATTTGGCTTCCGCCTTCTTGCCATCCAGCTGCGCCAGCATACCCAGCTTCAGCAGCGCATCGGCTCGCTTGGGGGATTTGCTGTATTTGTTGGCCACGGTCGAAAACTGGGCCGAGGCACCGGCTCTGTCACCCTTGTTGAACAGCAACTGGCCAAGCCAGTAGTGTGCATTGGGAACATAGCCCGAATTGGGGTACTGCTTGATGAAGCCCTGGAAAGCCGGAATGGCTTTGTCATAGTTCTTCTCTTTGAGCACCATGTTGACCGCTGCGTCGTAAGCCTGGTTCTCATCCTGATTGGTTGAGTAATTGGCGGCAGCAGCCGGTGTGGCAGCAGCAGGGGCCGGGGCGGCTGGAGCAGCTTGCTGGCTGCTGGCAACCTTGTCGAGCTCCTGGTAGAGCTGACGCTGGCGCTCTTGCGACTGTTCCATCTGGTAGGTCTGCTGCTCCAGCTGACCGCGCAGTTCGGAGACCTCCCCTTGCAGGGAGTCGACCTGTTGCTGCAATTCAGCTTGCAGTCGCAGACGGGCATTGAGGGTGCGCTCCAGCAGGGCAACCCGATCTTCCAGGCTACCGGTGGGCACGATGGCGCCGTTGTTGCCGCTAAGGACAACCCCACCACTTGAGTCACCGCCCAGATCGCTGACCGGTGCCGCAGCTTGCGCATTCAGAGCAACCATTACGGCCAGCGCAACGACAGCTTGCTTGTACACAGATTTCATTCGGATCAAACCTTAGCGTTTAGTACAGATAAAACGGCCAGCGCCATCGTCGCTCGCATATGCAGATTTCATTCGGATCAAACCTTGGCGTTTAGTGCAAATAAAACGGCCATCGAAATGGCCGCTTGCATATAAACGAACTTCGTTCGGTTTAAACCTTAGTAAACCAGAACCGCGCGGCGGTTTTTGGCAAAGGCATCCTCGGTGTGGGACATGTCCAGCGGCTTCTCTTCGCCATAGCTGACGATGGAGAGCTGCTCGGCCTGCACACCCAGGGTTTGCAGATACTTGGCAACAGCCTTGGCACGACGCTCGCCTAGGGCGATGTTGTACTCCGGAGTACCGCGCTCATCGGCGTGACCTTCGATCAGGACTTTCACGCTCGGGCGCTCGCGCAGGTAGCTGGCGTGTGCATCCAGCAGATCAGCGTACTGACCCTGGATATCGTAACCGTCGAACGGGAAGTAGATCACGTTGTCACGCTGCAGTGCTTCGAACTTCTGACGCATCTGCTCTTCCGGGGACAACATGCCGTTGGCGCCGCCGGTTTGTACACCGCCCATGCCGTCGGTCATACCTGATTCAGCGCCAGCGGCGTCAGAATCAGAAGAAGAACTACAAGCGGCCAGGGTGAACAGTGGCAGTGCGATGGCCAAACCCTTGAGCAGTTTATTGAGTTGCATGCTATTTCCTTAAACCTTTATAACAAAACAAAAAACAATTGGATTTTTATCAATTCAAGAAGGGCGACCAAGCTGGTGCACGAATTTCACCGCTACTGGTCGGAAGCACAGCCTTGAAGCGACCATCAGTCGACACCAACGCGAGACTCTTACGACCCTGATAGATGGTGGCATAAATGATCATGCTGCCATTGGGAGCCACACTTGGCGACTCATCCAGAGCACTCTGGGTAAGGACCAACAGGGCATTGTTTTCCATGTCCTGACGGGCAATACGATACTGTCCCTGAACACGGGTCACCATCACCATGATTTTGCCATCAGGAGTGATGGATGCACCCTGGTTGGATTCACCTTCCCAAGTCATCCGGCGAGTCATACCAGTCGCCAAATTTACGCTATAAATCTGGGGTTTGCCACCACGTTCAGAGGTGAACAACAAATTTTGCCCGTCCGGCATCCAGGAGGGTTCGGTGTCGATCACACGGCTGCTTGTGACACGGGTCAGCTGCTTGCTAGCGACATCAACAACATAGAGGTTCGGTGAACCGTCTTTGGAGAGAACGATAGCCAGACGACGACCATCCGGAGACCACTCCGGCGCCCCGTTGATACCGCGGAAACTGGTGATCAGGCTGCGCTGCTGAGTGTAAATATCCTGCACGTAGATTTCGGACTTCTGGTTCTCGAAGCTCACGTAAGCCAGCTTGCTGCCATCCGGCGACCAAGCCGGAGACATCAACGGCTCGCGGGAGCGCAGCAGGGTCTTCTCGTTGTAACCGTCGTAGTCAGAAATACGCAGCTGGTACGGGAACTGGGTACCCTGCTGGACGGAGACGTAAGCCAGACGGGTCAGGAAGGCACCGCGCTCGCCAGTCAGACGCTCATAGACGATGTCGGAGATACGGTGGGCAAACTGGCGCATCTGGGCACCCGGGATGGTCGCCATGCGGCTATCCAGGATGTAACCGTTGCTCTCGCCACCTTGCGCCTTGGCCAGCTGGCCTTTCAGCACATCGACCAGCTCGAAGTTGACCTTGTAGGTGCCGTCACCGACTGCCGAAATGGAACCCACCACCACGGCTTCAACCCCTTGGGAGGCCCAGGGAGCGAAGTTGATCTCGCTGCTGCTGCTCGGGGTTTGCGGCATCTGGCCACGGGCCAGCGGCTTGAACTTGCCGCTGCGCATCAGGTCGTTGGAGACCACTTCCGCGATGTCCTGCGGCAACTGTCCGTTGCCTTCCCACTTGAAGGGAGCAACGGCGATGGGGCGTGCGCTATCAATACCGCCGGTGATGACGATGTCCAGGGCCGCCTGGGCACTCTGGCCCAGCAACAAACAGCCAACCAAAGCAAAAAATACTTTTCTGATCATGGCTTAAATACTCGGTTCCAATATAGATGAGAGGTTAAATTCCTTTCTCGGCGAGAGGTTGCCAACCGGAGGCAAGCAACCTCGTTTTATCACGCTTAGATACTCGGTTCTAACTTCAGGTTAAATTCCTTCAACATCTCGAATGCCGCAGGATCCTTGGGCACAGGCAGTTGATTGGCTTTCAGAACAGCCGCCTTACCGGAACGACAGACCGCCGGGTCACCCTGGCCGTTATCTACCGATATGACAAAGCCACTGCTCGCAAGACGTACGCCGATAGTACATGTTTTGCCCCGCATGGTGGGATCCAAAATCATATACCGCTCAACAGTGGCCTTGATGAGCGCCGCATATTTGTCGACTTCGCCCTGGGCTGCTGCCGATGCTGCCTGACTGCGAGCATTGGCCTCAGCCGACAGCTGCTGCTGCATCATCTCTTCCATCTCTTTTTGCAGCTTGGCCTGCTCGGCGGCTTTACGCTTGCGCTCAGCCGCGATCTTGGCCTGCTTTTCGGCCTCTGCCTTGGCTTTCTTCTCTGCGTCAGCTTTTGCCTTTTTCTCAGCCTCTTCCTTGGCCTTCTTCTCGGCCTCGGCTTTGGCTTTTTTCTCTGCTTCTGCCTTGGCTTTCTTCTCGGCTTCGGCTTTGGCCTTCTTGTCAGCTTCCGCTTTCTTGGCCTTGGCTTCTGCCGCCTTTGCCTTCTCTTCGGCCTCTTTCTTCTCTTGTTCCTTTTTCTTCTTCAGCGCCAACGCCTTGCTCTCGGCTTCCGCCGCTTTACGCTCGGCTTCGGCCTTCTTGGCCTTCTGTTCTTCCAGCTTGCGGGCTTCCTCGGCTTTTTGGGCCTTCTCTTCCGCCTGCTTCTGCTCGGCAACCTTCTTCTGCTTCTCGGCCTCGGCCTTGCGAGTCGCCTCTTCGGCCTGCTTGCGCTTGGTCTCGGCGATGCGAAGCTGCTCCTGTTTCTGAGCCAGCTCGCGCTTGGCGAGATCCGTGTCTTCCTTATCCTTCTCTTTCTCTACCTTTTGAGGCTTGGGCTGAGATTTCTGCTGCTGGATCTGCTTGGCCTGTTCGTTGAGGAAGTTCTCATCGAGCATGACGGCATTGACGATCTGCCCCTTCGATTCGGGTCGTTTCGGTTTGCTGAAATCGAGCCCGACAAACAGGATGATGCCGATGATCAGGTGCAGCAGAAACGACGCGATGAGATAACCGGAAATACCACGCTTCACATCCATCTCCGTTAGTTCACCGGATCTGTCATCAGGCCAACCTGAGGCACACCCGCTTTCTTGAGGGCCACCATCAACAAGATCACCTCTTCGTAGCGCACGGCCTTGTCACCCGCGACCACCACGGGGGCATTCTGGTTGATCGCCAGATAGCCCATGGCTTTTTCGGTGATGTATTGCTGCATCGCCTCTGGCGTGCCGCTTGGCACCGGCTCGTCATCGGCTTCGCCAGCCTTGATGACATACTCGCCTTCGGTATTGACGCTGACGATGAAGGGCGGCTTGGCATCTTCCGGCAACTGCTCGGACTCAGCCTGTGGCAGATCCACCTTGACCCCTTGCGTGATCACCGGCGTGACCGCCATAAAGATGATAAGCAGCACCAGCATGACGTCGATATAGGGAACCACGTTGATCTCGGCCACCTTCTTGCGCCGGATCCGCTGATAGGTTTGCATTACTGATCACCCTGCTGCTGTGCAATTTGACGGTTCAGAATGGT
Organism: Aeromonas sp. 95A; assembly: GCF_051919235.1. Taxonomy (NCBI): domain Bacteria; kingdom Pseudomonadati; phylum Pseudomonadota; class Gammaproteobacteria; order Aeromonadales; family Aeromonadaceae; genus Aeromonas; species Aeromonas sp. 95A. The sequence goes on along the minus strand of NZ_JBQBFC010000001.1, from coordinate 3,562,259 downwards.
GGTGAACTCGTCCATGAAGTTGGCGTAGGCGTTCTCCAGCCGCTCGACCTTGTTGGAGAAGCGGTTGTAGAAGATAACCGCCGGGATAGCGGCAAACAGACCCATGGCGGTAGCGATCAGCGCTTCCGCGATACCCGGCGCCACCATTTGCAGGGTGGCCTGCTGAACCTGACCCAGGGCGATAAAGGCGTTCATGATCCCCCATACGGTACCGAACAGACCGATATAGGGGCTGATGGAGCCGATGGTCGCCAGCACCGGCAGATTGGATTCCAGATCATCCACCGCGCGGGAGAGGGAGACGCGCATGGCGCGGTAGGTACCATCCATCACCGCATCCTGACCACGGGCACCGGCCTTGAGCAAGCGGGCATACTCCTTGAAACCGGAGTAGAAGATATCTTCCATGCCTTCGATATCATCGCGGCGGGAAGAGGACTCCTGATAGAGGCGATTGAGATCGACCCCTGACCAGAAGCGATCTTCAAACTGTTCCGATGCAAGATTGGCCGCCTTGATCGCCTTTGAACGCTGGATAATCAGCGCCCAGGAGACAATAGACATGCTCATCAGGGTCATCATGACCAGTTTTACCAACAGGCTGGCTTGCCAAAACAGGCCAATAAACGAAATTTCAGCGTGCACTTAACAGCACTCCCTTGATTTTTTCAGGTATAGCTACAGGTTTCATTTGCGGATGACTGACACAGGCTATCTGTACCATGGCCTGGGTGATCAGTCGTCCATCAGCCGCCAGGATCTGCTGCGAAAAGCGCAGGGATGCGCGTTTCACTTCAATCACTTGCGTTAATACATTCAATAGTTCATTAAAACGGGCCGCCGAGCGGAAATCGATCTCAGTTCGGCTCACCACGAAGGCATATCCCTCCTGCAGCCAGACGTCCTGTTCGACCCCTTTGGCACGAAGAAACTCGGTGCGAGCACGTTCCATAAACTTGAGATAATTGGCGTTGTAGACGATGCCCCCGGCGTCGGTGTCTTCGTAGTAGACACGCACCGGAAACTCAAAGACTTCCCCCATAACAATCTGTGATCCATTCGACAGTCAGATGGGGGGCTATCATAGCGCAGGGCTGAATAGGAAAGAAGCAGGGGGAGACAGGGAAATCCTGCCTCCCCCCGTTTTTTATGAAAGGAAATATGAATGTGTCAGCCAGAGGCCATACAACAAACTGGGCCAGGCGAGCCAGGGGTTGAATAGCACACGTCCGGGCAGACTTTTCAGATGAAAGCCAAGTCCGTTAAGTACGCCACAACAGACGGCCCACATCAGCCAGGGAGCAAGCCAGAGACCATGCTCGCTGGTGTTGGCCGCGATCAGATTGGGGGCCTGTAAAATAGCGACGGCCAACAAGGCCGCCGCGAGTAACATCAACCCCTGCCACGGCTGCCGCTCCAGTGGAGCGGCGAGCCTGGCGAGTCGATCACTTGTTTTCATCGATCTGACGATCCATGTTCTCGGTGTGTTCCAGCCACAACGCATTGATGATGCCAAATGCACAGGCCAGCAACAGCCCCAGGATCCAGGTGAAATACCACATTGTCAGCGCACCTCTTAATAGAGAGATTGTTGGTTATCTTCGATGTGCTTGTTGGTTACCCGGCCAAACATCTTGATGTAAGTCCAGATGGTGTAACCCAGCACAATCGGTACGAAGATAGCTGCAGCCACAGTCATCACCTGCAAGGTGTTGAAAGAGGCGGTAGCATCCCACATGGTCAGGCTCAGTGACGGCTCAAGGCTTGAGGGCATCACGAACGGGAACATGGAGAAACCGGCAGTGAGGATGACCCCGGCAATCGCCAGCGAGGAGCTGGTAAACGCCAGCCAGCCGATGTTCATGCGGGCAAACAGCGCAGTCAGCAGGCTCATGGCCAGGCCCAGTACAGGGGCAGCCACCATCCACGGATAGAGGGTGTAGTTGTTCATCCAGGCACCAGCCTGCAGGACAACTTCCTTGTTCATCGGGTTGGATACCGCGTCAGTCGCGGCAGCCTTGACGATGACATAGCCTTCCATACCGCTTACCCACCAACCCGCGGCAGCAAACAGCACCAGGGTCACCAGTGAGCAGATCATGGCGGCAGTGCGGGAACGCGCCAGCACTTCACCGTCGGTCTTCATCATCAACCAGGTTGCGCCCTGGGTGAGCAGCATGAACAGGCTCACCAGACCAGCCAGAATGCCGAACGGGTTAAGCAGGCCGAAGAAGTTGCCGTGATAGGTCAACATCATGAACTGGTTAAACTCGAACGGAACGCCTTGCAGCAGGTTACCAAAGGCCACACCAAAGACGATGGGCGGTACGGCGCTACCGGCGAACAAGGCCCAGTCCCAGTTGCTGCGCCATTTGGCATCAGCACGCAGGGAGCGGTACTTGAAACCGACCGGACGCAGGAACAGCGCCATCAGCGTCAGGATCATCGCGATGTAGAAGCCGGAGAAGGTCGCGGCATACACCATCGGCCAGGCGGCGAACAAGGCACCACCGGCAGTGACCAGCCAAACCTGGTTACCTTCCCAGTGCGGTCCCATGGTGTTGAGCATCACGCGGCGCTCGACATCTTTCTTGCCAACGAACGGGAGCAGTGCGCCTACCCCCATGTCGAAGCCGTCAGTGATGGCAAAACCGATCAGCAGTACGCCGACCAGAGCCCACCAGATGACACGCAGAGTTTCGTAATCAAACATGGTCGCTCTCCTTATGCCTTGAGCTGTTCAAAGTGATACTTGCCAGTCTTCAGGCTGCTGGGGCCAAGACGGGCATACTTGAACATCAGGTACATCTCGATAACCAGAAGTACGGTATAGAACAGGCAGATACCGATCAGAGAGAACCAGATCTCGGCTGCAGGCAGGTTGGATGCAGAGAGGGAAGTCGGCAACACCTCTGCAATGGTCCACGGTTGGCGACCATATTCAGCCACAAACCAGCCAGCTTCAATAGCGATCCACGGTAGCGGGATACCCCACAGCAGACCCTTGAGCAGCCACTTGCGCTTGCCGATCTGGTGACGGGCACTGTCATAGAAGGCCATACCAATCAGCACCAGCATCAGCATGCCGACGGCAACCATGATACGGAAGGCGAAGAACAGCGGCAGAACCTGCGGGATGGAGTCATCCACGGCGGCCTTGATCTGCTCGTCGGTAGCATCGGTCACGTTGCTGGTGTAGCGCTTGAGCAGCAGACCGTAGCCCAGATCCTGTTTCACTTCGTCGAAGCGAGCGCGGGTCTCGTCAGACTTGTCACCGGATTGCAGCTTGGTCAGCAGGTCGTAAGCGGTCATACCGTTACGAACGCGCAGTTCGTGCTCGCTTTTCAGATCCTTCAGACCGGTTACCTGACCGTCCAGAGAACGGGTCGCGATAATGCCCAGCGCATAGGGGATCTTGATGGCGTAGTCGGTGCGCATCTCTTCCTGATTCGGAATACCGAACAGGGTAAAGGCAGCCGGAGCAGGTTCAGTCTCCCACTCAGCTTCGATAGCGGCCAGTTTCACCTTCTGCACTTCACCTGTCTCGTAACCGGATTCATCACCGAGGATCAGAACGGACACGATGGAAGCCATACCGAACGCAGCGGCAATGGCGAAGGAGCGACGGGCAAACGCCACATCACGATTCTTCAGCAGGTAGTAGGAGGAGATACCCAGCACAAACATGGCGCCACAGGTATAGCCAGCCGCCACAGTGTGGACGAACTTGACCTGAGCAACCGGGTTGAGCACCACGTCAGCGAAGCTCATCATCTCCATTCGCATGGATTCGAAGTTGAACTCGGCACCGACCGGGTTTTGCATCCAGCCGTTGGCGACCAGGATCCAGAGGGCGGAGAGGTTGGTACCCAGCGCCATCAACCAGGTGGCAGCCAGATGCTGATGCTTGCTCAGACGATCCCAACCAAAGAAGAACATACCGACGAAGGTGGACTCCAGGAAGAAGGCCATCAGCCCTTCGATAGCCAGCGGGGCCCCGAAGATATCGCCGACATAATGGGAGTAGTAAGCCCAGTTCGTCCCGAACTGGAACTCCATGGCCAGACCTGTGGTGACCCCCAAGGCAAAGTTGATACCAAACAACTTACCCCAGAATTTGGTCATGTCCCGGTAGATGGTGTTGTTGGTCATCACATAGACGGATTCCATGATCGCCAGGAGAAAGGCCATTCCCAGCGTCAGGGGTACAAACAAAAAGTGATAAAGGGCCGTCGCAGCGAACTGGAACCGCGATAGGTCTACCACATGCTCAGCAATCATGATGTTTCCTCACCGATTATTGGCACGGCTATTTTAAGTTTTAAGCACAAAGCTTCCGTTGGAGGTTAGCGAATGAGCCTCATTGGGACGTGTCACAACAAAACGCGTTCAGTAACCACTGGCATTAACAACAAGGCAATACGAGAACACAAATAAAGCTAATGTTTAACAATTCCAAAACAATCAGCCTAAATTTATTCTCGCCCATGATGACCGGGTTTTTATATCACCTTTATTTGATTGAAATCAATGTAAAAGGACCCGCCATACATGGCTTTGAAAGGCATTTTTAATCTATTTCACGATTATTGACGCGAGCCAGATCACAAAACACGATAAAGCGTAAAACATTGATTTAAATCAATTTAAGAATTTAACATCCCGCTGCTCGGTTTAATTTGAAAAGCGTGAATGACGCGCCTTTTTCCATGTTATCCGAGTCAGGCAATCTGATTCGAAAACTCAATTTAAAATTGCAAAGAATGCATACTCATGCGAACCAATTTCATCAACAAAGACATTAGATAAACTAATTTGAAGAGTGCAATTTTTCTTGTTTGCCGGGGTCGATTCGAACTCCTACAATGCGCCTCGCAGTGAGGGCATACCCTTGGATACAGGCCGGTTAATCCGGGTTCACGGTACGTATTCGACCATCAATTTGAACCTGTCTATTGGAATCGAAGATGAAAAAGTTTGTTGCTAAAACCATCCGTTACTACAAGCTTTCCTTTGTTCAGCTCTATCAACTGAACCGACTCTGAGAGCTCGCGACGGCTCACCTGTTTATTTTCCGGTCTGTGTCCAGACGCACTCACTGTCTGTGAACATCCATCCTGAATTGTCTTTGCCCACCGCATCCGCCGTGGGCTTTTTTTTGCCCGGATAATAAAAAACCGCCTTTGACGGCGGTTTCATGTTCAAACAACTGTTTTTACTTCTCATCAGGTCGCTGAAGACCGAAATGAGCGTAGGCTCGTGTGGTCGCAATCCGTCCTCTGGGTGTACGTTGCAGATAACCTTGCTGGATCAGATAAGGCTCCAGCACATCTTCGATAGTATCTTTCTCTTCCCCGATCGCGGCGGCCAGATTATCGAGACCCACCGGGCCCCCCATAAACTTGTCTATCACAGCCAACAATAACTTGCGGTCCATGAAGTCAAAACCTTCGTTATCGACATCCAGCATGTCCATGGCGCGGGCAGCAATGGGGCCGTCGATCCGGCCATCGGATTTCACCTGGGCAAAGTCGCGCACCCGCCTTAACAAACGGTTAGCAATCCGCGGCGTGCCGCGAGAGCGACGGGCGACCTCAATGGCTCCATCTTCCGTCATGTCTAGCCCCAGACAACGGGCACTGCGGGAGACGATATCGGTCAGGTCCTTGACGTTGTAGAACTCCAGCCGCTGGACGATACCGAAGCGATCCCGCAGCGGGCTGGTGAGTGAACCTGCCCGGGTGGTGGCGCCAATCAGGGTGAAGGGAGGCAGATCCAGCTTGATGGAGCGAGCCGCTGGCCCCTCCCCGATCATGATGTCGAGCTGATAATCCTCCATCGCCGGATAGAGCACCTCCTCCACCACCGGGCTGAGGCGATGGATTTCATCGATGAACAGTACATCGTTCGGTTCGAGGTTGGTGAGCAGCGCCGCCAGATCCCCCGCTTTCTCCAGCACCGGGCCGGAGGTGGTCTTGATATTGACCCCCATCTCGTTGGCGACGATGTTGGCGAGGGTAGTCTTGCCCAGACCCGGCGGGCCAAAGATCAGCAGGTGATCGAGCGCTTCCCCCCGCTGACGGGCCGCTTCGATAAAGATCTCCATCTGTTCGCAGACGGTATCCTGACCGGTGTAGTCAGCCAGCTTCTTGGGGCGGATAGCCCGGTCAATAATGTCATCCTCACGGGCGGCACTGGCCGAGATGAGGCGGTCTGCTTCAATCATCAACTACCTCACACCAGGCTACGCAGGGATTCACGGATGATCTCTTCCACCGACATCCCATCTTTGGCGATCTTGCTGACAATCTGGCTCGCCTGCTGCGGCTTGTAACCGAGGGCCACCAGCGCACTGGCCGCCTCTTCGGTCACATCCGGTGCCCGCAATTCGGGCTCACTGGCAGGCAAGGTGACCATGGCGGGGGAGAAGAGGTCGTGACTGACCCACCCCTTGAGGCGATCCTTCATCTCGACCACCAGCCGCTCGGCGGTCTTCTTGCCGACTCCCGGCAGTTTGACCAGGGAGCTTATCTCTTCACGTTCGACACTCAGCACAAACTGGGTAGCTGTCATGCCGGAGAGAATAGCCAGCGCCAGCTTGGGGCCGACTCCGTTGGTCTTGATCAGCTCGCGGAACAGCGCCCGCTCCTGTTTGTGGTTAAAACCATAGAGCAGCTGGGCATCTTCCCGCACCACGAAGTGAGTATGGATGGTCGCTTCCTTGCCGATCTCCGGCAAATCATAGAAGCAGCTCATCGGCATCTGTACCTCATAGCCAACCCCGCCCACTTCCAGCAGGACCTCGGGGGGCTGCTTTTCAATGACAATGCCTCTCAAGCGACCAATCACGGCTCTCTCCTCACCAATACAACTATGCGTAAATTGGCTCATAGCATAAAGAATAACTGGATAAGTATCCAGCATAGGGCAGCAACACCCGCGTAGTCAGAGAGGCTTTTTATCCCATTTTCCACCATGCTTGATCGGGTGCAGCCAGTGCACGGGATGTTTCAGCGCCGCACCGGCCCCCGAGCGGGGGATAAACCACTACACTAAACCCGTTCGGAACCGAAACTGGTGCCAATGTCGATACCAAGGAAGGCCATCACATGAAAATTGTTACCACCTCCAACCTGGGTCTTGCCATATTGCTCGGCTGTACGCTGGGCATGGGGGTCGTTGGCTGGTATGGCAGCCAGCGGCTAGCCAATCTGCTCTCCTACGTATTGGGCGCCGCCTGGCAGACCGCCGACGGTGCCATGGAGGGCTCCATAGAGCTGGGCAACCAACAGCTACAGATTCAGAAGATGCAAAACGGAACCCCGCTCAATCGCGCCGAACTCGATGCTGCCAAGGCGGCGACCGATGATGCGCTGGCCCGGGTCAGCCAGGGGCAGCTCATTGATGGTGCGGCCCTTGCCACCATGGAACAGCACAAGCAGGACTATCAACAGCAACAAGAGAAGCTGCTGGCGCTCTATCACGCCTATACCGAGGTGGATCAGGCACTGCATCACAACGCCGATCTGATGGCCCGCCTCTCGACCCAGCTGGAGGTGATTGGCGACGGCGCGGTCGAGGCGCTGACCCAATCCCCCGACCAGACCATCAGCTGGAACAGCGGCCTCTCCACCCGTTGGGAAGCGGCCGACGGGGGGATGGAGTCAAACATCGGCTTTTTACGCCAACTCTATGCGCTGGAGAAGATGCGCAGACAAGGAGTCACAGAGGCGATCAAGGTCGAGTTAAAAGAGGCGACCGATTTCTACCACGAAGCGATCGACAGCATGCTCGGCACCGGGCTGTTCGATATCGAGGGAACCGGCGAATTTGCCGGCAAGACACTGTCGGCAGAGTATCGCTCCCTGTTGGCCCGGCATCAGCAACTGATGGGACAGTGGGTCGATGCGCTCGGCAGCTATCAGGCCCAACAGGCCATCTATGAAGCCAGTGCCGATGAGCTGCGACAACAGCTGGTTGCCATCGAGGAGAGCGGCGATGCCACCGTCGAGGATCAGGTGGCCCAGCTCAACGGCATCATCAGCCAGACCCGAACCCTGCTGCTGGGTGGCCTGTTGCTGAGCCTGATCATGGTCACCCTCTGCGGCTTCTGGCTGACCCGCAAGCTGGTGACCCCGCTGCTGCAAGTGGACAAACGAATGCAGGATATCGCCGCCGGCGAGGGAGACCTCAACGCCCGCATCAACCTGCAACGGGATGACGAGATAGGCTCGCTGGCAAACAGCGTGGATCGTTTCATCGAGAAACTGCAGAAGATGATCAGCTCCACCATGGACAACAACCAGCACATCAGCGAACACGTTCACACCTCGGTCAACCGGGTGGAGGCAATCAGCCAGAGCAGCCGCCAGACCGCCGAACATGCGCTGGCCCTGCACCACGACAGTGAGCAGATGGTGCAAGTCGCCACCGGTATCTCGGACAACTGCAGCATGGCGGCCCACAATGCCAACGAGGTGCGCCAGCTGACCACCGAGAGCAGCCAGTATGTCGCCTCCGCCAGCGCGGGCATGCAACGGGTGGTACAAGAGGTGAGCGAGTGTGCCATCGCCATCAACTCCCTCAAGGAGCAGGCAGGTCAGATTGGCCAGATTATTTCCACCATCAGCGGCATCTCGGAACAGACCAACCTGCTGGCCCTCAATGCGGCCATCGAAGCGGCCCGCGCGGGGGAGATGGGGCGTGGCTTTGCGGTGGTTGCGGACGAGGTGCGCACCCTGGCCAATCGCACCGCAACATCGAGCGCCGAAATTAGCCAGGTGATCAGCAGCATCCAGCAGCAGACCGAGACCGCCTATCTGATGATGCAGCGCAACCTCAAGACGGTGGAGTCAGGCATGCAGGACTCCGAGAACACCAAACAAATCCTGTTCAAGGTGGAAGGCGCCATCGACCAGCTGGCCGACATGGTGCAACAGGTGGCCGTGGCTACAGGACAGCTGTCACACACCCTGAGCCACTCCTCTGACAAGGTCTCCGGTATCAGTCTGCAAGCCAGAACCGGCGAACAGGAGGCGCAGGAGTGCCTGCAGCTCGCCTCCTCGCTCCATCAAGCCAGCCTGCTGCAACAGCGCCTGCTCTCCCAGTTCAGGGTCTGACCCCTTTCAATAGCAAAGATGCCACTCATGTGAGTGGCATCTTTTTGTTACCGGTCGCTCATTCCTGCCGCCTTAACTTCCTCAACGTCCTATGGCCAGTTGAACAGCCAGGCTCAGCATGATGATGCCAACCAGCAGATCGATCCCCTGCTGCACCCGGCCGCGGGCCAACCAGGGCGCCAGTGCCGCAGCCCCCAGCGCCAGCGAGTAGAACCACACCAGCGAGGCCAGCATGGCCCCCGCAGCAAAGGCCGGACGCAGGGACTCGCTCACCTGACTGCCAAGGGAGCCGAGCAGCATCAGGGTATCGAGATAGACGTGGGGATTGAGCAGCGTAACTCCCAGCGTCATCGCCAGCACGCTTTTGGCACCCATCTGCTGAGCAGAATCGGCAAGTCCCTCCCCTTTACCGCGCCAGGCACTGAGCAGGGAACGGCCACCAAACCAGCCGAGAAACAGCACGCCACCCCAGGTGAGTAGCGCCATGCCGAGGGGGCTGGCGGCCAGCACATTGGCCCCGCCAAATACGCCGATAGCTATCAGGGTGAGATCGCAGCCACTGCAGAGCGTGGCACTCAGCAGATGGTGATTGCGATGGATGCCCCGGCTCAGCACAAAGGCATTCTGGGCACCGATGGGGATATCATGGCAAGGCCGATGGTGAAGCCTTGCAACGTCGTAGCGAGCAGCATGAGAGTACCGTCCAAAGTGATGAATGAACGGCACTATAGCGAGGGGGAAGCATCCAGAGAAATGCGTTGATTTACTGATTGATTCATTTTGCTAATGATAGCCGCCACAGCCATCCGCTGTTCAATCCCTTGTCAATTACCGGATCTGACAATTGTGACCCTCGGAGTGCAGCAGGAGAATCGGTTGTGTCTGTCGGGCTCCGGCCTACTGCAGCACGCTGGGGAAGTTGGTGACCACAACCTGCTCCAGATTGGGCAGCAACAGCCCGGTGCCAACGCCCTTGGCAATGGCCTGATAGCGGTTCATGGAGCCGGTTTTGCGGGTGACCTGATTGAGATGGTAATTGACCGTGCGCTCCGTGATCCCGAGGATGCAGGCGATCTCGCTAGAGGTCTTCCCTTCGCTGGCCCAGAACAGGCACTCGGTCTCGCGCTCGGTCAAGGGGTCTTTACCCGCACTGTCCATCATGCTGAAACGCACCACCCGAATGGCCGCCTCGAAGATGTAATTGGACATCCAGGAGAGGATCGGCGAGGACTCCAGCAGCAGGTCGCTCGAGGCCCGCTCGGAGGTGATGAAGGAGAGAATACCGTTCTCCCCGGCAGCACCGTGCAGAGGGAAGGAGATGCCGTTACGCAACCCGAACTCGGCTGCCAACCCCATCACGTCCATGGTTCCCTCCTGCAGAAAACTGGCCCGCTCATCGAGGCGGTTCCAGTAAATGGGAAGCGTCTGCTTGCGTGCCAGCCGGATCACCGGATCGCACGCCAGCATGTTGTTTTCGGTATAGGCCTGCACCCAGGAATCGGGGCACTGGTTGAACAGCACCACCTTGGGCCTTTGCATCGACATCGGCAGGATCAGGGCGAAGCGATAGTAGTCATAGCCCATCCCGAGCGTAAAGCGACCGATCAGTTCGGCCAGACGATTGCCGTCCGTCACCGAAGTGAAATGTTCGAGGTACTCAAGCAGTTGGTCTCTGTTCATATGAAAGCCCCCTTGGCCAGACATGTGATTATAACGGCGAATAGCAAGATAGAGGGTCCATAATGTTGGTTTTTAAAGGAAAATTGAGAGAACATCCACGAAACGAGGTGGAGAATGAACTCTATCGCTTTCGAAATCGCGTCTTTTCCGACCGGCTAGGCTGGGATGTCGAGTCTCATCGGGGCCTGGAGCGTGACAGCTTCGACACGCCAGACACCCATTGGGTTCTGATCGAGGACGAACAAGGGCTGTGTGGCTGTATTCGTCTGCTCAACTGTGCCGATGCCTATATGCTGCCCACCATCTTCCCCACCGCCCTTGCCGGTGAAAGCGCGCCACGCACTCCAGATGTCTGGGAACTCACCCGTCTGGCTATCGATGCCCAGCGCGCACCGCGCATGAGCAATGGCGTCAGCGAACTCACTTGCGTCATCTTCCGCGAGGTCTATGCCTTCGCCCATGCCCACGGGATCCGGGAGCTGGTCGCCGTCGTCAGCCTGCCGGTGGAGCGCATCTTCCGCCGACTTGGCCTGCCCATCGAGCGGCTCGGTCATCGGCAGGCGGTCGATCTGGGGGCGGTAAGGGGCGTAGGCATCCGCTTCCATCTGGATGAGCGCTTCGCGCAGGCAGTCTCCCAACCTCTGCTGGGCCATTATCAAACCAGCCATTATCCACTGCAGCAACCGTCACCGGTGTTGGCAGTTCACTCATAAAAAATCCCGGGAAAACAGACCCGGGATAAAGATGTCGCTACGATCTGCGCAGGGCTACCCCATGCGGCACCAGAGAGTATCCTCCCTCAATGGCCTGACCACTACTGTCAAAAATCACAGCGCAACGCCCCTTCCACCGCCCATTGTTGTCCCCTGCCGAGTGACGTAGAGTCAGTCCTTGGGCAACGGAAGGGGGAGAAGATGAAAGAGCTGGACTACAAACTGCTGCGGGCGCTGGATGCGGTACTGCAGGAGCAGAACTTCGATCGGGCGGCCAAGTCGCTCCATATCACCCAGTCGGCCATCTCCCAGCGGATCAAGCAGCTGGAGCAACAGTTTGCCGAGCCGCTACTCATTCGCAGCCAGCCGCTGCAGGCCACGCCACTCGGCCAGAAACTGCTGGCCCACTATCGGCAGGTACACCAGCTCGAGCTCGAACTGGCGGGGGAGCTGACTCCCGATGAGCCGCAGGGGCCAATCCGGATCAGTATCGCAGTGAACGCCGACAGCCTGGCCACCTGGTTTTTGCCCGCCATTGCCCCCTTGTTGAAACAGCACCCCATCGAACTCAACCTGCTGGTCGATGACGAGAGCCGCACCCTCGACAAGGTCCGCGAGGGTCAGGCCTTTGGTGCAGTCAGCCTGCATCCCCAGCCGCTGGCGGGTTGCTGCGTTGATGAGCTCGGTGAGATGAACTATCTGCTTACCGCCAGCCCCGCCTTCGTAGCCTGCCACTTCCCTCACGGTCTCACCCGGGAGGCGCTGGCCAAGGCACCGGCGGTGGCGTTCGATCAGCGCGATGACATGCATGTGAGCTTTATGAGAGAACACTTCGGGCTGGAGCCGGGCGGTTATCCCTGCCATACGGTCCACTCGTCAGAGGCCTTCGTCGCCATGGCAGAACAGGGGCTGGCCTATTGTCTCATCCCCGAATTGCAGATAAGAGGCCAGCTGGCTGGCGGGTCACTACTCAACCTCAGTCCCGACCACGTCCTGACGGAACGCCTCTACTGGCACCGCTGGGTACTGGAAAAAGGGGTTCATAAGCAGCTCTCACAGCGCCTTATCGACCATGCCAGATCGCAGTTGAAACCACGCTGAGCAGGCCATTCACCTTGGCTTTGCAGGGCTAAAAACGTATAGTGCTGGGCGATCCTTCATCAGGTCTCCACCCAGGTTTTCACTTCAGGTTCCTCACTTATGTTCCAAGACAATCCGCTGCTGGCCCAGCTCAAGCAACAAATCCGCGAAAACATCCCGAAGAAAGAGGGTGTGATCCGCGCCTCGGACCGGGGCTTCGGCTTTCTGGAAGTCGATGAGAAGACCAGCTATTTCGTGCCGCCTCCCTACATGAAGAAGGTGATGCACGGTGACCGGGTGACCGCCCTGATCCGCACCGAAAAAGAGAAGGAAGTGGCCGAGCCGGATACCCTGCTGGAGCAGTCCGTCACCCGCTTCGTGGCCCGGGTCAAGATGTTCCGCGACCGCCTCAACGTGGTCGCCGACCACCCGCTGATCAAGGATGCCATCAAGGCCCGCGTCAAGAAGGGCCTGGATGAGAAAGAGTTCAAGGAAGGTGACTGGGTGGTGGCGACCCTCAAGCGCCATGCGCTGGTCGACGGCAACTTCTCTGCCGAGATCATCCAGAAGATCGCCGCCCAGGAAGATCACAATGTGCCCTGGTGGGTGGTGCTGGCGCGCCACAATCTGGCCCAGGTCGAGCCGGCTGACTTGCCGGAGTGGAAGGTGATCGAAGAGGAAGAGCTGCCCCGTCGCGATCTGACCGCAGTCCCCTTCTTCACCATCGACGGTGCCAAGACCAAGGATATGGACGATGCGCTGGCCATCACCAAGCTGGAGAACGGCTGGGAGCTGCTGGTTGCCATCGCTGACCCGACCGCCTATGTGGCCGAAGGGAGCGAGCTGGACAAAGAGGCCGCCCAGCGCGCCTTTACCGTCTACATGCCGGGCCGCAACGTGCCGATGATCCCGCGCACCCTCTCCGACGAGCTCTGCTCCCTGAAAGAGGGTGAGGAGCGCAACACACTGTGCGCCCGTCTGCTGATCGCCGAAGATGGTCTGCTGCTGGAGGAGACCGAGTTCTTCGCCGCCCGCATCTGCTCCCACGCCCGTCTCAACTATGACGACGTCTCCGACTGGGCCGAGCATGGCAAAGAGCTGGCTATCGACGCTGGCGTGCTGGCCCAGCTGCCGCTGATGAAGGCGATGACCGAAGCGCGCATAGCATGGCGTACCAAGCACGCGCTGGTGTTCCCGGATCGCCCGGACTACGACTTCGAGCTGGGCGAGAATGGCGAAGTGCTGGCCATCCACGTCGAGCCGCGCCGCATCGCCAACCGCATGGTGGAAGAGTCGATGATCGCCGCCAACATCTGCGCCGGTCGCGTACTGGGCAAGAGCGTCGGTTACGGCATCTTCAACGTGCATACCGGCTTTGACGAAGAGTCCCTCGACGGCGCCATCGATCTGCTGAAAAGCGCCGAGGCCCCGTTCGAGCGCGACGAGATCGCCAGCCTGACCGGCTTCTGCGCCCTGCGCCGCTGGATAGACAACCTCGACACCCGCTGGCTGGATGGCAAGATCCGCCGCTTCCAGAGCTATGCGCTGATGTCCTCCGAACCGGGCGCCCACTACGGCCTGGGTCTGGATGCCTACGCCACCTGGACCTCCCCGATCCGTAAATACGGCGACATGGTCAACCATCGTCTGCTCAAAGCGGTCATCGCTGGCAAGACCCCGGGTGAGCGCCCGAGTCAGGAGCTCACCGAGCACCTGACCGCCTGCCGCCGCCTGCACCGCATGGTGGAGCGCGACATCGGCGACTGGCTCTATGTTCGCTACCTGAAAGCCGCGGCTGGCACCGATCAGGTATTCAACGCCGAGATCATCGACGTGATGCGTGCCGGTCTCAAGCTGCGTCTGCAGGAGAACGGCGCCGTGGTCTTCATGCCTGCTCGCCATATTCTCGACAACAAGGATCGACTGGAGTGCAACTGGGACAACGGCCGCGTCTATCTGGACAAGACCGAGGTGGTCTACGAGCTCGGCCAGATCATCGAGGTCAAGCTGACCGAAGCGGTGGAAGAGACCCGCTCTCTCATCGCCAAACCGGCTGTGGATCTGGTACCGGGTCCGGCACCGGAAGCCCCGGCGACCGAGAGTGCGCCAGCCGATAGCAGTGAAACACCCGCTGAGGCTGCCCCCAAGGCAGAATAAGCCGCGCAGAATCATCTGATCTGCCCGAGAGCCCGCCATCGTGCGGGCTCTTTTTTACCCGGCATCCCGCCCTACAAGCTGCCATATATACCGTTATGGCACACAGTTCTAGCCACGATTGACAGAGAACGCAGTGAATGTCTCCACCAGAATGGCTTAATGCAACCATTATGTGCGCCACCTCTCCTTTCTGACATATTAATCAAGGAGAAATATGTCTATACTCGCTTGGGTACAATCCAAGGGATATTGGTATGCAGGAATGGGACCCGGAACACTTCACCAACTTCGCTCAGTTATGCGAAGTGAGCCTCGCCACCATCCGTGAAAAGACCGATGCCGAACGCCTCTACCTCTGGCTGAAAGCCCCCGAACCGCAGCTCTACAGTTTTCAGCTCGATCACGGGCTGACCACGCTTGATCTCGCCCATCTCGGCCAACTGACCCTGCCCCACCACCTGATCGACAAGGCGATGGAGAAGGGACAACTGGTGATCGAGCAGCTCCAAGCACCGCCGGATCCCGGCGAAAATGTGGAGCCCGCCCAGCCGCAGTTACGCGCCTGTTTCCCTCTCAAGCGTCACATGAAGCTGGAAGGGGTCATCTATCTGGAGACCCGCCGCCGCATCGACCGCCTCTCCTCCCACCAGCGTCAGGGTATCCAGCTCCTTATTCACTATCTGACGGCCGAGCTCAGCAATCACCTGCTCTCCAGCCAGGTCAATCAGGAGCGGGACCAGCGGCTCCATACCCAGACCGATCTGGTACAGAGTCAGGCGCTGCAGGGCTCCTTCCTCAATATGCTGCAGGCGCTGCACATGGTCAGCGTCACCCTCTCCCGCAGCCGCAGCGAAAACGAGCTGCTGCGGGACGCCGTGCTGCTGGCCCGCAAGGAGCTGCAATTCGATCGGGTCGCCATCTTCCTGATCGAACCCGATGGCAAGACCATGCGCGGCACCTGGGGCACCAGCGAAGAGGGCGAGCTGATGGATGAACACAACTTCATCAGCCCCATTCCAGACCACCCCACGGTGCAAGAGGCGCTCAGGCGCAAGGACTACGTACTGGTGATGGAAGATACCCCCCTCTACTACGAGAAGCAGCAGGTGGGCCGTGGCTGGAACGCCATGGTATCGCTATGGGATGGCACCACTCCCATCGGCTGGATCGCCGCCGACAACCTGCTCTGGCACCGTCCGCTCAAAGCCTATCAGAGCGAGATCTTCAAACAGTACGCCGCCATCCTGTCGCAACTGCTGATCCGCCAGCGCACCCAGGAGCAGCTGGAAGCCCTCAACCGCCAGCTGGAGGCCAGGGTCGCCGAGCGCACCATGCAGCTGGCCGAGACCAACCGGGCGCTGGAGGAAGCCAATCACCGCCTCTCCCTGCTGTCGCTGGAAGATCCCCTCACCGGCATCGCCAACCGGCGCCAGTGGGACATAACCATGCAGCGGGAGTGGGAGTGGGCACGGCGCACCCAGAACCTGCTGGCGGTATTGATGATCGACGTCGACGAGTTCAAGGCCTACAACGACCACTTCGGCCATGCCAAGGGGGATCTCTGCCTGCAACAGGTGGCCCATGTGCTGCGGGATGCAGAGCGGCGCTGCACCAATCTGGTCGCCCGTTACGGCGGGGAGGAGTTCGTCATTCTGCTCTGCGCCCCCCAACCCGGTGAGGCCGAACAGCTGGCAGGGCGGATCCACGATGGTCTTGCCCGCTTGAAAATGCCCCATCCCGCCTCGCGGGTTGCTGATTTCATTACGGTTAGCATAGGCTTTAGCTATCTGGTTCCCTCCCAGGACGGAGCATGGCAGACCCTGACTGAACAGGCTGACCAGGCGCTCTACCACGCCAAGTCACAAGGGAGGGCCCGCACTCTGGCCTATCGGTGATCCCATGCTGTTGCGTCGCTACCCTATCTTCAATCGTCGCCTGGCTCTGGTGGCCTACGGCATCGACTATCAGCTCAGCTCACCGGCCGAATGGCCTTCACTGGCGCAACATTGCCGCCTGCTGGCGCAGGGGCGTCAATATCTGGTGCCCTTCACCCACGAACAGCTCGATGAACAGCGTCCCATGCTGCTGGATCAGGACGCGATCCCGCTGGTTGAAGCCTCCAGTGAACGCCAGCCCAGCTCGTTTCCGGTGCTGGAGCAGTGGCGCGACAGCCGGCGCAGACTGGCGGTACATGGCGCCAACCGGGATCCACGCTGGCTCGGCGCCAGCCGCCTGCTGGTGTACTGGATGGGGGAAGAGGGGATCTGCCAGCCCACCGAACACAAGCGGATGGCGCTGAACATCGAAACCTGGGCGGATTTTCTCCCGCTGCGAGAGGCGGGGGTCGACTTCTTTGCCGGCGGCTTTCTCGCCCGTCCGGAGCTGGTTAATCAGCGGGCCAACCAGCCCGATATGGCGCTGGTACAGCAGATCCTCCAGCTCATCTGCCACGAAGAGTTCTCCTTCGCCCAGGTAGCCCGCCTGCTGGAGCAGGATGCCTGGCTGCCCGGCCTGCTGCTCACCTACGTTAACGCCCCCGGCTTCGATCATGCCGCCCCCATCACCTCGGTACCCCGCGCCCTCTCCTATCTGGGGGAGCAGGAGATCCGCAAGTTCGTACTGATCAACGGTCTGGCCCGGGTGAGCCAGCACATGCCGGAGGCCTGCACCCGCATGGCCATCGCCCGCGGCCGCTTCTGCGAGTTGATTGCCCTCACCGCCCTCGGTAAAGCGGAGGCAAGCTGGGCTTTTCTGGTGGGACTGGTGCTCGATGGCTCCCTGCTGTCGGAACCGCTGATGGCCCACCTGCCCAAGAGCGTGCAGCGCGCCATCGAACTGCATGAAGGGCCACTATTTCATCTGTTTCAGCTGGTCAGCACCTATGAACAGGGCAACTGGGCTCTGCTGGAACAGCTTGCCCCCAAATATCAGCTCGATCCGGCCCAGCTCACCCCCGTCTATTTTCAGTCACAAATGTGGGGGCAAGCGTTTCTCACCAGCTAGGTGATGGCGAGGCAGAGAACCACTGGCTAGAATGGGCTCCCTTTTTTCAGAGACTGACCCGCACCATGACGCTTTCCGGATTCCAAGGCCTGGTCTTTGACCTTGATGGCACCCTGGTCGACTCCATGCCGCTGCACCTCGCCGCCTGGGAACATACCGCCCGCGAGTTTGGCTTTCACTTCGACGCCGACTGGTTCTATGAGCTTGGTGGCATGCCGAGCCGCAAGATAGCCCTGCTGGTCGCACAGGAGCAGCAGATCCCCCTCGATCCGCTCGAAGTCACCCGCTGCAAGACCGCCCACTATGTGGCCAACCTGCACAAGGCGACCGTGTTTCCGGCCATGCAGGCGCTGGTCGAGCGCTATCATGGCGTCATCCCGATGGGGATCGGCACCGGCTCGCCCCGCGTCAACGCCGAAGCAGTGCTGCGCAACACCGGGCTGGATCGCTACTTCTCCGTGGTGGTCACCGCAGACGATGTGGAGCTGCACAAGCCCAATCCGGACACCTTCCTGCTGGTCGCCAGCAAGCTGGGGGTCGAGCCATCAGGCTGTCTGGTGTTTGAAGATACCGGTATCGGGGTACAGGCCGGAGAAGCAGCGGGTATGCAGACCTGCATGGTCAAAGAGGGTCAACCGGTCGGCATAAAGGCGTAGTGCGGAAAAAATATCGCCCTGCAAGGGGCGATAACCGGAACCGACTCTCATACGGGACATGAATGAAAATGAGAGCAGGTTCCGTCAGCCGCTGACGCAGGGCGCGTCAACGGGGAGTGCGGGGCAGACGATTACTCGTTGTTGCCGCCGCCCTGATTGTCGTCATAACGACCCGGCGCACCGTGGGGGCGCGGCGCCATGGAGACACGCGGCTTGCGAGCACGCTGGATATTCACCTGCGGACGGCCGGTGTGCATGGCGATGGTGGAGATCTTGGCCTTGTAGACCAGCTGCTGGTTACCATGAGCATCGGTCAGCAGCACGCTGTACTGGTCGAACCCGCTGATGGTGCCTTCCAGCTTGATGCCGCTCACCAGAAAAATAGCGACCTGACTGCGGTTCTTGCGCAACCAGTTGAGGGCAGAATCTTGCCCGTTCCCGAGGGAGAAGGCTTGCTCAATCGTGGAGTAGCTGGGGGATTCAGTTGTCATAAATTATTGTCCCGCGGAAAAAAAGTGGCGTTTGATTGTGCTAAATGGGCACTGGCTTGTCAAAGTCATTCTCACTCCCGCCAGCAATAGCGCCCTCCGGGGGCTGGTCGCTGACCAGCACAACTGCGATAATCGCCAGCTCTGGCTCTACCACGGGCCTTATCTGGGGTTTTATCTTGCATCCGGTTTCACACCAACACCACACCACCTATGTCCATGATGCCACTGCCTGCGAAGAGTGTGACCTGCTGATACCGGCCACACCGCTCGAGGTGGGACAGGCCAGCTGCTGCCCCCGTTGCGGACACACCCTGAGTCGCCACCTGCCACAGCAGGAGTTGCGGCCGATCTCCTACGGGTTCGCGGCACTTATCATGTTCGTGCTCGCCAATGCCTTTACCTTTATGTCCTTCTCGGCCAAAGGCGTGGGTCAGGAGATGACCTTTTTGCAGAGCATCACCACCCTGGTGGATGAGGGCTATCTGTTTCTCGGCGCGGTACTAAGCCTGACCCTGATCGGCCTACCGCTGGTTTATATGGGCTCCATCATGCTGGTGCTGTGGCGGGTCGATAAAGATCTGCACAGCAATGCCCTGCGCTCCCTCGGCCGTCTGCTCTGCCGGATCAAACCTTGGCTGATGGTGGATGTCTTTCTGGTGGGGGTGCTCATCTCGCTGGTCAAGCTGATGGGGATGGCCGACATCAAGATGGGGCTGTCATTCTGGGCTTTCGTCGGCTACACGGTGCTGCTCATCAAGATGATCTCCTCGCTTGATCAGATGTGGCTATGGCAGCGGCTGTTCGGCCCGACCGAGTCGCGGGAGATCGACCCGGAAGCGGGTGCGCTGGAATCAGGTCTGGTGGGCTGCCATATCTGTGGCGCTCTGAGCGAGGTGGGCAGCCACAGCTGCTCCCGCTGCGGCGGCAAGCTGCATGCGCGCAAGCCGGGCGGCCTGAACCGTACCTGGGCGCTGCTGTTTACCTCCGCCATTCTCTACATTCCGGCCAACGTCTATCCCATCATGGATACGGTGTTTCTCGGTGATGACAGCCCCTCCACCATCCTCGGCGGTGTGGTGCTGCTCTGGGCCATGGGCTCCTACCCCATAGCTGCGGTGATCTTTTTCGCCAGCGTGGTGGTGCCGCTGGTGAAAATACTGGCGCTATTCTGGCTTTGCTATATGGTGCAGCGCGGCAATGTCACCTCCCCCCTCGGCAAGCTCAAACTCTATCGCATGACCGAATTTGTCGGACGCTGGTCGATGATCGACGTCTTCGTGGTGGCCATTCTGGCGGGCCTGATCCGGCTCGACAATCTGATGACCATCTACCCCGGCCCTGCGGCCGTCGCATTTGCTGGTGTGGTGCTGATCACCATGGTCGCCGCCATGAGTTTCGACTCCCGCCTGATCTGGGATTTACAACAAGGAGAACGCGAACGTGAGTGAGCGTAAAAAAAGGTGGAAACCGGGCTCTGACTTTCTGAGCTCTGCCGCCGCAATCTGGATGGTGCCCCTGCTGGCGCTGTTCATCGGTCTCTGGATGCTGTTCCAGCACTGGTACTCCCAGGGCCCCAGTTTCACCCTGACAGTCGCCACTGCCGAGGGCATAGTCGCTGGCAAGACGGTGATCCGCTCCCGCGAAGTGGACGTCGGCCGCATTGAGGCCGTCGAGCTGAGCGATGACTATAGCCATGCGGTGCTGAAAGGACGGCTGACCAATGCTGCCTCCGGCATGCTGCGCGGTGACAGCCAGTTCTGGGTGGTCAAGCCCAGAGTGGGCCGTGAAGGGGTATCGGGTCTGAGCACCCTGCTCTCCGGCGCCTATATCGAGCTCGCCCCCGGCAAGAAAGGTCGGGCGCGGGACGAATACGCCATGCTCGACAAACCGCCGCTCGCCTCCCTCGATGCCAAGGGGCTGCGTCTCACCCTCAGCAGTCGCGACACCCGCGCGCTCGGGGAAGGCTCCCCCATCAACTATCAGGGCTTCACCATAGGTCAGGTGGAAGAGGCGAAGTTCCTGCCGGAAAAGAGCGAGATGCAGTATCAAATCTTCATCCACGCCCCCTATGACATTCTGGTGAGCAGCAACTCCCGCTTCTGGATGACCCCGGGCTTCGAGGTCTCCATGAGCAGCGAGGGGATGAAGGTGAAGATGGATTCGCTGGAGAGCCTGATCGATGGCGGCATCACCATGGGTCTGCCACCCGGCTGGGCGCCTGGCGAACCGGTCAAACAGATGGAAGGGTTCACCCTGTTCCAGGATGAGGCGAGCGTGCTGGCCGGTAGTCTGGATCAGTTCATCGACTACGTCTTCCTGTTCGATGACAACGTGGGTGGCCTGCACCCGGGCGCGGCGGTGCAGTATCGCGGCATTCGGGTCGGTACCGTCATCTCCGCCCCCTACCTCATCGAGGACAAAGGCGTGCAGATCTTCAAGAGCCGCCAGATCCCGGTGCTGGCTCGCATCGAGGTACAGCGCCTCTCCCACCGCTATGCCAAGGCGGAGAAGGATCAATGGCGCGCCCTGTTCGGCAAGCAGTTCAAGGAGGGGTTGCGTGCCAGCCTCAAGACCTCGAGCCTGCTGACCGGCGGCAAGATCATCGACCTCAACTTCTATCCGGACGCGCCACGTTTCGAACAGGCCAAGCTGGCCGGTTATCAGGTCTTCCCCACCGTGCAGGGCGGGCTGGATCAGATCGAGCGCAAGGTGAACCTCATCCTCGACAAGTTTGTCGACATGGACATGGCAACCACCCTGACCAAGGTCAACGGGTCACTCACCACCCTGGATGGCACCCTGAAGAACATCAGTGCAGTCAGCGCCAACCTGAACAAGCTCACCGCCAAGGATTCCACCCAGCAGCTGCCCGCCTCGCTCAACGAGAGCCTCAAGCAGTTGCAGGAGACCTTGCAGGCCTATGATGCCCAGTCGCAGACCAATCAGGACCTGCGTCAGTCGGTGCAGACCCTCAATCAGTTGATGCGCGAACTGCAGCCGCTGGTGCACTCCCTCAACGAGCAGCCCAGCTCGCTGATCTTCGATCGCGCGCATCCATCGGACCCTGAGCCCAAGCGAGGCAAACAATGAAAAAAGATATCCTGACGCTGGCCCTGCTGGGCCTGCTGGCGGGTTGCAGCAGCCAGCCAAGCCTGCACTACTACTCGCTCGATGCCGACAGCCAGCAACCCGTAACGGCCCCGGCCAAACCGCAGCACCAGCTGGTGCTGCGCCCGGTGGCGCTGGCCAGCCAGCTCGACCGGATCAGTCTGGTCTATCAGCTGGAAGGGCAAGAGCTGCACTTCACCGAGTATCATCGCTGGGCCGGTGCGCTGGACGATCAGCTCAACCAGCTCACCCTTAATGGCCTCTCCACCCGCCTGCCGGGCTGGGTGGTACGGCAGGATGGCGCCCGCAAGGGGCCGGTGCTGACCATTCTGGTGGAACGCTTTCAGGGCCGTCATGACGGCAGCGCCGTGCTGAGCGGTCGCTGGCGCCTGCTGGCGGAAGATGGCACCGTGCTGCGCGATGCTCCCTTCCGTCAGGAGCGGGTGCTGCCGGCCGATGGCTATAACGCGCTGGTGAACGAGCTGGGTCAGGGCTGGCAACAGCTGCTCGACCAGATCGCCGCCGAGGTGCGCCAGAGCACCAGCTAATCGGCCATCCGCCGATTGCAGAGATAAAAAACGACGCCAGTTGGCATAAAGCCCGTCATGCCAGTCAATCTATCGCCTGTGCAATAAAAATAAAAAATCCGAAACCAAATCAATTGGTTTCGGATTTTTTCACACTAGACAATCCCCAAAACAGCTTGTTCGAGGCGCACTTACCCGAACGGGAGCTTTTTCCGATCAGGAGCCGCAGAGGATTACTCTTCCAGACTGATCCCGATATTGGAGACGCCATCCTGAGAGGCGAATACTCTGATGGCCAGGATACGATCGCTGTCGCGCTCATGGGCAACCCGCTTGAGCAGTTCAACCTGGAACTCCAGCTCGGCTTCCATGTACTCGTGCTCGTAGAGCTCCTCTTCGGTCAGATCCCGCTCTTCCAGCAGCTCGATAAAACCGGCCACGGTACCGACTGACGCATGACTGGCATCGTTGGCCTCTTCGCCAACCCGGCAGATCACCGAGTTATAAGCGCAGCCCAGCGCAACACAGGCATCCAGCGCGGGATAGGCACCGTAGGATTCAAACTTGCGGGGATCCGGAATGTGAGACTCGAACTCTTCGAGAATGGCACCCAGATTGACCCGGGATCCCTTGACGGTGAGGTAGACCCACATCTGATCCAGCGCATGCCGGAAAGCGCCTGCATTGCCAAAGCCGGAAGCCTGACAGAACAGGGCATAGTTGGGGTACATGCGCTCTGCCAGCGCCAGGGTGTAGACGGTCTGTTGCCAAGGCTGTAGCTCGGCCAGTCGCTTATAAAACTTGTCACCAAACACTGGAGTCGGATCCTTTGCAAAATGTGGGGCAGATTGTAGCCCACGAGGCGCGCGGCGAAAACGAAAAAGCGCCCTGGTCGGCTATGTTGCGATATGAAGTCAGGTAAGATGGGTCGAGAGCGGCATCTTGTTGCGCCGCAAATTCTGATAAGGAACAAGAGTATGAGCCAACGTACCCTTCTTTTGCTCAGCCAGGATAATGCTCACTACGAACGGCTGCTCAAGGCCGCCAATCTCCCCCATCTGCGCATTCTGCGAGCCGATAACCAGAGCGATGCCGAGAAGCTGATCGGCGAAGCCCATATTCTGATGGCCGAACCGGCCCGTGCCAAACCGCTGCTGCCCAAAGCCAACAAGCTGAGCTGGTTCCAGTCCACCTATGCGGGAGTCGATGTGCTGCTCGACCCTGACAGTCGCCGCGACTACCAGCTCACCAATGTGCGCGGCATCTTCGGCCCGCTGATGAGCGAGTATGTCTTTGGTCATCTGCTCAGCCTGATGCGCCAAATCCCCCTTTATCGGGAACAGCAGAAACAGCGACTGTGGCAAAGCCACCCCTATCAGGGCCTCAAGGGGCGCACCATGCTGATCCTGGGTACCGGCAGCATTGGTCAGCATATTGCCCACACCGGCAAACATTTTGGCATGAAGGTGCTGGGCATCAGCCGCAGCGGTCGGGAGCGGGCCGGGTTTGATCAGGTTTATCAGCTACCTGCGCTCAACAAGATGCTGGCGCAGGCCGATGTCATCGTCAGCGTGCTGCCAGCCACCCGCGATACCCGTCATCTGTTCAATGCAGCCCGCTTCGAACACTGCAAACCGGGCGCCATCCTGTTCAACGTCGGTCGTGGCAGCGCCGTGCACTCGGGCGATTTGCTCACCGCACTGCGTACCGGCAAGCTGGCGATGGCGGTGCTGGATGTGTTCGAGCAGGAGCCGCTGCCCGCCGACAGTCCATTGTGGGGCCAACCCAACCTCATCGTCACCCCCCACAACAGCGCCTACAGCTTCCCGGATGATGTGGCCCAGATCTTTGTGCGCAACTACATCCGCTTTATCGATGGCCAGCCACTGGATGGCAAAATCGACTTCGACAAGGGTTATTGACCCTCACTGCACATGCAAAAAGGCCCCGCCAATCTGGCGGGGCCTTTCATTTCAGACTGTGACGACAGGAATCACCCCGCGGCCAGCTCCTTGCGGTAGCTCTTCACCTTGGCAAGGAACTGACGACGCTCCTTGCCGCTGAGCGGTTCAGCCATCGGCAGCTTGGCGGTCATGGCATTGACCGGGCGGTTGTTGATCCGCAGCTCGTAGTGCAGGTGAGCACCGGTCGAGCGACCTGTGTTGCCGGAGAGGCCGATCTTGTCACCCATCTTCACTCGCTGACCGGTTTTGACCAGCAGCTTGCTCAGGTGCAGATAACGAGTAGAGAGAGTACGGCCATGCTTGATGACGATATAAGTGCCCGCCAGCGGGTGGCTGGTTGCCTTCTGGACGATACCATCACCGGTCGCCAGCACTGGCGTGCCCACCGGCACCGCAAAGTCGGTGCCCTCGTGAGGACGCACCATACCGGTTACCGGATGTTTGCGCGCCGGGTTGAAATTGGAGCTGATCCGATAGCGGCTATGGGTCGGGTAGCGGCGGAATCCGCGCTCCAGACTGTTGCCCTGACCGTCGTAATAGTTGCCGTCATCGGAGAGCCAAGCCGACACCGTCTTGCCCTGGCTGGTCACTTCCACACCCAGCAGCTGGCTGTTGCCAGTGCTCTTGCCTTCCACCGTCTCCTGGCGTACCAGCACTTTGAACTTGTCGCCCTTCTGCAGATCCTTGGCGAAATTCATTCGCCACTGGAACAGGTTGGCAATTTTCTGGATATGGTTGGCCGGAATCCCCGCATTGCGGGCACTGACATAGAAGCTGCCGTTGATCACGCCGTTATAACGCTGCGGTTGCCACTCGACCTTCTCATTGATCATCGAGGCGGTATAGGCATCATCGCTGCGCGCCATCACCAGCGTCTGCTTGATGTTCAGGCGGATTTTGAGTTGCTGCAGGATGTTGTCCTGATCGATCAGCAGCTCGATATTCTGGCCCGGCTTGAGGCGCGCCAGATAGTTCTTGTTGTCCGCGTCCAGCACCTTGTAGAGGGTGGTAGTGGAGAGACCGAGATTGTTAAAAATGGCGGTCAGGTTTTCGCCGTTGCGGACCCGGTAATCCTGCCACTGGGGGGTGGTGTCGACCGGGATATCGTCATCCGGCGCACTCTGATCAACCAGTTCGTGATCGGGAATTTCGTTAAAGTCGGTGTTGTTTTCGTTGGTTGCTGTACCTGCGGTATCAATGGGCAACTCAAGACGCAGCGGCCGCTCGAGGATGTCACCCGGAGCTGGCAATAATGCCACTGCTGACAGGGTCATGGCCGTCAGCATCAGCATGGCGTAAAAGTGTTTGCGGGGAACCGGTGGTTCCCAATTGGCAGCCTGTACTACCAAGGGACGGAGACGTTTCATCCGCTATCCTGTATTTAGATCTAAAGAGTGTGATTTGCGATGTCAGTTGTGACAAAACCGTATAAAACTGTTTGTTGGACACAAATAGTTACAAATAGTTCATCACAATCTGCATGAACCTCACATTTTATGCATAACCCGCCCGGATGGGCAGAAATGATCGTCTTTTTTAACCATTTTTTCCTATTTTTAAGAGCCGGGTCGGATTCGCTACTGAATAGAAACCCAAAATGTTGCGATAACTTTTCCATGGAGTGGGTATGTCGTTAGCAAAACTGTTAATCAGAATAATTGTCGTCCTGTTCCTGATCGGTGCTGCGCTGCTGTTTGCACTGGAAGTCACGACGGTCCGCCAATCCATCCTCGACCAGATGTCAGCCAACCTGGAAACCGCCATCACCGCTCTCGGGCTGGTGCTGCAAGGAACCCTGCTCAATGACGACAATGTGCTGGCCGAGACCATCGTCAATGCCATGTTCGACGGCGGCTTCGTCAGCTCGGTCACCCTGATCGATCCCGATGGCCAGTTGCTGTTTCAGAAGGTCTTCCACTCTGCCCAGCAAAATGTCCCCGGCTGGCTTCCCTCGGTTATCGGCATGCCCCCCGTCAAGATTGAGCAAGAGTTGACCGATGGCTGGCGCATGCTGGGCACTCTGACCCTTGAAGGACATAGCGGCTACGCCTATCAGCATCTGTGGAATGCCATCAGTCGCACCGGTCTGGCGCTGCTGGCGGGCCTCGTCGTATTTACCCTGATCATCTCCCTAGTGTGCAAACGCCTGCTGCAGCCCCTGGAGCAGATCAACCTGCAGCTGATCCGTATCCGCAAACACCAGTTCAACAGCACCCTGCCCACTCCCTGGTTGCAAGACCTCAAAGAAGTGGCACTTTCCATCAACCAATTGGTTTCCGAACGCAAACGGGATCTGCTGCAACAACGACTCAAAATCACCCAGCTGGGAAAACAGCTGCCACTGACGCCCCCACAGCCGCTGCAAGGAGTGAGCCCACTGCCGGAAGGCGGGCAACTGCAAAAATTTGTCTCCACACAAGGGGAGATCGCGCTCTATCAGCGTTTCTTGCCCAGTCAGCCCCTCGGTGCCGACAGCGATCTCGCAACCATCCAGAGCGCCCTGCAACAGTGGCAGAACTCTCATATAGAAGGGGTCTTGCTGCCCCTCTCCCTGCTCAATCACCCGCAATGGTCCGAGATTGCCCCTCTGCTAAGCCAGGGTCGAGAAAAAACACTGGATTGGCGCTGGGATGTGGCCACATTCCCCGCCCACGGTCAGTCCACATTGGCCGCGCTACAGGAACAGGGGTGTGAGCTCGCCTTCAGCGCCATTCCCCTCAATGCAGACACCTTCAATCAACTTGATCCGCTCAATCCCATCTTTATCAGCTGTCAGCTGACCGATGAGCCGCTCTACTGGAATCTGCTCTCCCAAACCATGCATGCCGCCGGTTATACCCTGCTGGCAGAATCGGGAGAGTGTCGCGACATCGACAAACTGCGGACCTGGGGTATCGATGGTTATGCCAAGGAGACGCAATCATGAAGAAGCTCGCCATGCTGTTGCCCCTGCTGTGGCAACCCTGCCTGATGGCTGAAACCGTCACTATCGCCACCGGGGGTGAGCAGGGGATTTATCACCAGATAACCAAAGAATTTTGCCGTCTGGCTCATGAGGTCGACGAGCAACTTGCGTGCAAGCTGCAGAGCTCATCGGGTTCAATAGAAAACCTGAAGCGACTGAAGAGTGGCGAGTCCTCCTACGCCATGGTGCAGTCAGACTGGCTGTATCAGGCAAGCAAGGGCTTGGGCCCTTTTGCCACGCAGCCGCAACCTGAGCTGCGCGCACTATTTGCCACCCATGCAGAGCCCTTCACCATAGTGATACGTGCCGATGGAGATATCACGTCACTGGAACAGCTCAAGCTCGCCCCCATCGATATGGGGTTGAAGAACTCGGGTACCCGCCAGACGGCGTTGGCCCTGTTCAACATCTTGGGAGCGAAAGAACAGGATCTCGATCTGAAGAGCATGGCCAACCTGCCGGATGCGCTCTGTAGCAAGCAGATCGATGCATTTGCACTGGTGATGGGACACCCTAACCGGATTGTGCTCGACACCGCCAAACGTTGCGCGGTCACTTTCCTCCCCATCGATGGGGCCACCCGGGATCAGCTACTCAAGGGTGTCAAATATTACCAACGCAGTCAGGTGCCTGCCCGCATCTACCCCGGCAATCTGAAGGCGACACCCACCTTTGCTATTGCCGCCACCTTGGTTACCAATGCCACCATGCCGGAAGAGTCTGTCTATCGCCTGACCAAGGCCATGCTGACCCAGCAAACCAAATTCAATGAGCAAACTTATGGCTACGCCAATATGTTTCACCGGGCACGCAATAAAACCGGCCCTGTGCTGAGCATTGAACAGCATCCGGGCGCGGCGAAATATTTCGATGAGTTGAAGGCGGCGGGCAAGCTATAGCTGACGACGAGGAGAGCGCAGTTGCTCGCTGGAGAAACGGGTCTTCATCGATGTCCACTGCGCCAGCCGATCGGCACTCCCCGCCAGCGTCCCTTCCCGCCGTGACTTCATGATCCAGATGCTTTTGGCATCGAAACTGTAAACGGGAATGAGATCGGTACGCTTGCTACCCGGCAGGATCCGGCTGTTGATGTTGTCGAGCACCAGTGGATCAGCCTTGGGTGTCGGGAAGTAGAGCGTCACCATGTGGAACTGGTTGTAACGCACCGCCTTGACGTAGGCCAACCGCAGCTTCTTCTCATCCACCCCCAGCTCCATCAGGGTGTAGTACTTGGAGATGCTGTAATCCTCGCAATCCCCACCCCGGGCACCGATGAACTCCAGCGGATTGGCCCAGTAATCCTCATCTCCCCACAGCTTGGGGTCTTCACTGTAGGTGAGATTGTTGAAGTAGTTGTTCACCAGCTCGATCTTCTGCTGATCCGTGGTTCCCGCTCTGGGAGTGAGCAGACGAGAGAATGCCTCGGCCCGCTGGATGGCGCGGCCACCGTACACCTCCTGCAGTTTGGCCCGCAGATCGGGGCTGGCAATATATTCGGAAAGGCGCGAAGCCTGCACACTGGCGCAACATAGCGCCAGTGTGCAGGCCGGGATCAACAACCATTTCATACCGGACACTCCATGTCAGATGCTGGAGGTCAGTATAGTCCGTCCGGATGAGAGACTCAGCCGCTAATCAGCGACATTGGGCAAATGCGTCTGCCAGTTGTTGCATGAATTGGGGATAACCATCCGGGCCGAGCGGTACCTGTTCACCCACCTCATCAAGCAACAGCACCTTGGCGCCGGTATTTCGTGCCACCGATTCGATCACTGCCGGTGAAAATTGCGGCTCGGCATAAATGCAGCTCGCCTGCTTCTCTTCCAGTGCCTTGCGGATATCCACCAGGGTCTTGGCGCCCGGGCGACGCTCAGGGCTCACGGTAAAGTGACCTTTTGAACTCATGCCGTAATGGCGCTCCCAGTAGCCATACGCTTCGTGGAAGACAAAGTACCCCTTCTCATTCACTGCCTTCATCTGGCCGGCAATCACCTTGTCCTTGGCATCCACCTTGGCATCAAATGCCGCGAGGTTGGCGTCATAGCGAGCCTGATTGGCCGGATCCAGCTTGCCCAATTCACTTGCGATCGCCTTGGCAATCACCTTGGCCTGCGTCGGGCCAAGCCAGATATGGGGATCGACCCCTTCGTGATGATGTCCCTCATGCCCTTCATCATGATCATGGTTACCGTGCTCGTGGGCGGCATGATCGTGATCATCATGGTCATGGGAGTCATGACTATCCTGAGTCGCGTAGTTGAACAGCGGCATTCCCTCAACCTGAGTCAGGGCCAAAGCATGGGGATGATTGGCCAGCGGCTTGGCCATAAACCCTTCCAGCTCGGGGCCAACCCACACCACCAGCCCAGCACTGTTGATGCTGCGAATATCGGAGGGACGCAGGGAGAAATCGTGGGGAGAGGCGCCGGTCGGCAACAATACCTTGGGCTCACTCACGCCGTCAGTGATCGCCGCAGCGATGAAGCCAAGGGGCTTGATGGTGGTCAGTACCTCAATGGCACGAACAGGCAAACTCACCGCCAGCAGGGCAGTGAAAAGCGCAATAATTCTCATTGGTGAATCTCGTCAGGGGGTGAGTATGTGATAATATAACAGCCGCTTTTTGTTATATTATAACTCTCACTGGCTGTAAACCCCGGAGTTGTCATGAGCCAACTGGTAGAGCTGAAAGAGGTCTCTCTCTCGTTTGATGGACGCTCTGTGCTCGACAAGGTCTCCTTTACCCTCAATAAAGGCAAAATCACCACGCTAGTCGGCCCCAACGGGGCAGGCAAGAGCACCCTGAGCAAGCTGGTGCTGGGTCTGCTCACCCCGGATTCGGGCAAGATCTCCCGCAGCCGCGACCTGAGAGTCGGCTATGTGCCCCAGCGCCTCTATCTGGATCCCACCCTGCCGCTGACGGTTCGCCGCTTCCTGCAACTGGGCAAAAATAGCCGCCTCTCCATCGAGGAAGCACTGGCCCGGGTTGGCGCAGAGGGATTGCTGGAAAACCGGATGCAAAAACTCTCCGGCGGCGAGATGCAGCGTGTGCTGCTGGCTCGCGCCCTGCTGGTCAAGCCCGAGCTGCTGGTGCTGGACGAGCCGGTTCAAGGCGTGGACATCACTGGCCAGATCGAGCTCTACGCCCTCATCGGCCAGCTCGCCGCCGAATTTAATTGCGCCGTGCTGATGGTCTCCCACGATCTGCATCTGGTGATGGCCAGCACCCACGAGGTGATCTGCCTCAATCGCCACGTCTGCTGTCATGGCGAGCCGGAAAGCGTGGCCCGCCACCCCGAATTTGCCCGTCTGTTCGGGCGACCGGAGCAGGAGGTGCTGGCGGTCTATACCCACCACCACCACTGCGATGGCGAACACCATCATCATGAACCGCAGGCCCCCGTCATCCGCCTGCCCTCTCGCAACAACGCTCACAGCAAATAGCGCAAGCAACAGGACATTCAAGTGGACAGCTTTCTGTTATACGCCCTCGCGGCCGGTCTCGGCATCGCCCTGCTGGCCGGTCCCCTCGGCAGCTTCGTGGTATGGCGCAAGATGGCCTATTTTGGCGACACCCTCTCCCATGCCTGCCTGTTCGGCATCGCGCTGGGCATCCTGCTGCAGGTCGATCTCACCCTGGCGGTGGTGGTCTGCTGCCTCGCCATGGCAATGCTATTGGTGATCATGAGTCGCAACCAGCAGGTGGCCACCGATACCCTGCTCGGCATT
The DNA here is from genome assembly GCF_051919235.1 of Aeromonas sp. 95A. Lineage (NCBI taxonomy): Bacteria > Pseudomonadati > Pseudomonadota > Gammaproteobacteria > Aeromonadales > Aeromonadaceae > Aeromonas > Aeromonas sp. 95A. Next base: position 3,531,067 of record NZ_JBQBFC010000001.1, on the reverse strand, counting down.
CTGGCCCACAGCGCCCTGTCCCTCGGTCTGGTTACCTTGAGTTTTATGGATAACGTGCGGGTGGATCTGATGGCCTACCTGTTTGGCGACCTGCTCTCGGTACAACCGATGGACCTGCTCTGGATCTATGGCGGTGGCGCGCTGGTACTGCTCACCCTGTGGCGACTGTGGGATCCCCTGCTCTCCATGACCATCTCGGAAGAGCTGGCACGGGTAGAGGGGAGCCGGGTCGATGTGCTGCGCTGCGTATTGATGCTGCTGATCGGGCTGGTGATCGCCGTGGCGATGAAGTTTGTCGGGGCGCTGATCATCACCTCCCTGCTGATCATTCCCGCCGCCACCGCCCGCCGCTTCAGCCAGACGCCGGAGCAGATGGCCGGCTTTGCCGCGCTGATCGGCTGCCTCGCCGTACTCGGCGGGCTGACCCTCTCATGGTATCAGGACACTCCGGCAGGCCCCTCGGTCGTCGTCTGCGCCACCAGCCTGTTTGTGCTGAGCCAGTTCAAGAGAGCGTAACGGTGCAGGCTAGAGCGGCATGCTCTGGCGTGTCTCCATCATCAGCCACTGGCGCAATCGGCTGATGGCGGGCTCATGGGCCCGCGAGCGCTTGCAGGTAAAGTAGAAGGCATCCCCCGTCTCCAGCTGGTGTACCGGCAAGGCCACCAGCTGGGGATCATCGGGCCGCAGCATGTAATCATTCACGAATGCCACCCCCTGATCCCAGGCTGCCGCCTCCATCGCCAACAGCACATGGCTGAAGTGGTGCATCCGCGCCTCGTCCGGAATCACCAGCCCACCCGCCTTGGCCCAGCGCTGCCAATCCTCCCCCCGCGCCTTGTAGATGGACTGCACCGAAAGCAACGGCAGCTGCCAGATGGCCTCAGGCCACTCCCCGCTGATCTGCTGCAACAGGCGGCGACTACAGACCGGAAAGAGCCGCTCCTGATAGATAAGATCGTGACAGTAGCCTCGCCCGTGGGGTGAGACTGTGATAAAGCAGTCCGCCACTCTATCGGAGAGTTCGGGGTCTTCCGCCACCATCTCCAGACTCAAATCCAGCTCGGGGTAGAGCTGGCGCAATCCAGCCAACCGCGGGATCAGCCACTTCACCGCAAACGAGCTGTAGACCGCGAGGCGCAGCCGCATCTCGCCACCACCACGCAACTGTTCGCTGCTCTGGGCAATCTGGCTGAGGCCGGCGGCAATCCCTTCGAAGTAGCTCTCCCCCTGGGTTGTCAGCGAGAGCAGCCGACCCTGACGTAGCAGCAAGCGCTCACCCAGAAAATCCTCCAGCAGGCGGATCTGGTGGCTGACCGCACTCTGGCTGACGTTCAGTTCAAGGGCGGCGCGGGAGAAGCTGAGCAACCGGGCCACCACCTCGAAATATTGCACCGCACGCAGGGGAGGAAGCTTCACTATCTAAATATCTCATGTGTGGTCATTTTTTATCATTTTACTGGATATCAACCGGCACGCTACCCTCCCCGAATCTGAAGTGGGAGGTGGTATGAATGCAGTAGGGATCGGCATCCTTTATCTTGTGCTGGGCAATATGGTTGCGGTCTTTTCCGATGCGCTGGTCAAGGTACTGGAGCCGGATCAACCCATCTTCCAGTTTGTCTTTTTTCGCCAGCTCTCGGCCGCCATTCTGCTGATGCCTTGGCTGCTCTGGTCATGGCGCCGCAACCCACCGGTGGCCATCAAGTGGCACCTGCTGCGGGCCCATATCTGGGCGGTCGGCGTCTGCCTGATGGTGGTGGCCCTCACCCGCTTGCCGCTCGCTACCGCCAATGCCCTCTTCTATGCCGCCCCCCTGATGATGGTGCCGCTGGCAGTATGGATGGCAGGAGAAGCGATCTCGCGCCAGAAGGTGCTGACCGCAGTCATCGGATTTATCGGGGTTTTGATCGTGCTGCGCCCGACCGAAGTGAACTGGGCCGCACTGGCGGCGCTCGGGGTGGCGTTGTCGATGGCGCTCAACAATCTGCTGATCAAGCGGATCCCGCTCAAGCAGCCCATCGCCCAGACCCTGTTTTTCACCAACGTGCTGAGCATGCCCTTCATTCTGGCGCTGGCATTATGGGAAGGAGGCGACTGGCAGTGGCAGATGTGGTGGCCCGCCTTCGGCTCCTCGGCGCTGATCATGGTCTATGCGGGATTGTGCGTGGTGGCCTATCGCAAGGCGGAGGCGAGCAAGATCGCCTCGGCGGAGTACACCGGTCTGCTGATGGCCGTCGCCATTGGGGTGTGGCTGTTTGACGAGCAACCGGGCCTGCCGCTGCTGCTGGGCTGTATCTGCATCGTCCTGCCGCTCATCGCCATGGCCCGCAGCAAACCAAAACCGCTGGCCGAGCCAGCGGTCTAATACTCAGGGTCTCCCCAGAAGCGGGGCGACCCTTTGCTGCAGATGGGGGACGATCTCCTGCTCGAACCAGGGATTCTTCCTGAGCCAGAGGGTATTGCGCGGTGAAGGGTGAGGCAACGGCAGCCAGCCTGGGCCATAGTCGGCCCAGCTGTGCACCGTGTCGGTAAGCGATCCCTTGGCCGCCCCCCGCAGGTAATGGGCTTGTGCATACTGGCCGATCAGCAGAGTCAGTTCGATATTGGGTAACAGCATCAGTACCTTGTCATGCCAAGTGGGCGCGCACTCGGGTCTGGGCGGCAGATCGCCCGACTTGCCCTTGCCGGGATAGCAGAGACCCATCGGCATGATGGCGATGCGGGATTCGTCGTAGAAGGTGGTTTTATCGACCCCGAGCCACTGGCGCAGCCTGTCACCGGAGGGGTCATCCCACGGGATACCGCTGGCATGCACACGAGTGCCAGGCGCCTGACCGATGATCAGCAGGCGGGCACTCTCGGCCCCGCGGATCACCGGACGAGGCCCCAGCGGCAGATGAGCCTCACACAGACGGCAGGCCCTGATTTGCTCAAACAACTTATCGATTCGCTGCATGACGTTGATAGTACCAGCATTTCCCTGTTTTCCCTCTTGTGGAAACAGGGCGCGCCCCCTACTATCGCCATGGATGTTTAATTTAATAAACGGATAATGATGAAAAACTGGCTGGGTACCGGCACCGCAACCCTCTCCTTCATCCTGTGGGGGATGCTGCCGCTCTATTATCAATTCATGCCCGAGGTCAACATGTGGGAGCTGATCTCCCACCGGGTGCTCTGGTCTGTGGTGCTGCTGGGGGCCCTGTTTTTGCTGCTTGGCCACCAGGTGCCCTGGGCACAACTGCGCAGCGAGCCGCGCCAGCTCGGCCTCATTCTGCTGGCGGGCCCCGTGATGTCCATCAGCTGGTGCATGTTCACCTGGTGCCTCACTACCGGGCAGGTGCTGACCACCAGCCTCGCCTTCTTTATGACCCCGCTGTTCAATATCGTATTCGCCGTCATCTTCCTCAAAGAGCGACTCACCCCGCAAAAGCATCTGGCGGTCGCCCTGGCGCTGGCGGGTCTCGCCTACATGCTGTTCTGCTACGGCCAGCTCCCCTGGTTCTCCCTCATCATGGGGGCCAACTTCGCCTGCTATGGCCTTATCAAGAAGAAGATCCACTACGACACCGGCACCTGCCTCTATCTGGAAGCCATGGTGCAACTGCCCGTCGCGCTGATCATCATCGGCACGCTGGCGTGGCACGGGGAAGGAGCATTCGTGAACGGGGATCTGGCCGATAAGCTGCTGCTGATGGGCAGTGCCCCCGCCACCCTGCTGCCGGTGGGGCTGTTCTGCTACGCGGTGGCGAGAACCCGGATGAGCACGGTGGGACTGTTGCAATATATCGAGCCCAGCCTCGCCTTCCTGCTCGCCATCTACTGGTTTGGTGAGGCGCCGGACCCCATCAAGACAGTCGGTTTCGCCTTCGTCTGGTCGGGCTTGCTGGTGAGCCTGCTACCACTGCACCGGCTCAAGCGCCGCCCTCAGGGCGTACCGCGATAGGACTCCAGTACCTGGTGCCAGCGGGGATCCCGGTCCATCTGCTCGGCGATATCGTTGAGACGAGCATGGAGATCGGCACGAGATCTGGGCACCAGAATATGGCGGGTATAGCTGGATTGGGGAAAGGGCGAGACAAACAGCTTGCCCTCATAGGCCGGGACATGGGTGAAAAACGCGAGGGCCGACCCGGGCACCAGAGTCACATCGATGCGCCCACGCACCAGCAGATCCAGATTGATCTTCACCTTTTTGGCATCGTGGCGCACCAGCTCCCCCCGGCGGCCGCCTCATCAATCCCCTGATAGCGATAGCCCTCCACCCCGCCAAACACCAGCCCCTTGAGGGAGTCAGGCCCGCGATAGGTGACCGGGTTGTAAATGTTCGAGACCAGCTCGTTGGTGTCGCGCATCACCGGAAAGGTCCAGAGATAGCGCTCGCGTTGGGGATCCCCCACCCAGGCGGGATTGACCCAGACCACCAGACCGTCGAAGTCGGGATCCGACATCTCCAGCGCCAGCCGGGCGCGATTGACCAGCCAGAGCTCGATTCTGGGTTCACCCCCCAGCTTTTCATTGAGATACTTGACCAGCTCGCGGCTCAGCCCTGCATCCACTCCGGTGTTGAAGGGGGGATGCTGATGGTAATCGTAAAGACGGAGCGTCTCCCCCTGAGCCGGGACCGACAACAGTAACCACAACCAGAACCAGACTCTCATCGCACCTCCTTGAGCTGCTTTGAGTTTAGCACAGAGACGTTGAATGAGAGAGTCCGCGACCACCACTCCAGCGCCGCAACCATCCGCCCCTTCCCGCTGGTCTGTCTATATGGTGCGTACCGCCACCGGCCTGCTCTATACCGGGATCAGCACGGATCCGCTGCGCCGCCTGCGCCAGCACCAGAGTGGCAAGGGCGCTCGCGCCCTGCGCGGCAAGGGGCCACTGACGCTGGCGTGGCAACAGGAAGTCGGCGAGAAGGGGGCAGCCCTGCGCATCGAATATCGCCTCAAGCGGCAGCCGAAATCCTTCAAGGAGCAGCTGATCCACAGCCCGGCACTCTGGCAGAGCTGGAGCCCCCAGTGGTTACCCGAAACGACCCGACCTTAAGGGATGCAGGCAAAAAAAGGCCACTCGATGAGTGGCCGGAAAGGGGAAATCAGGGAGCATCACACAACGTCTTGCACAACCTCAGGCGGGTCAGAGGTAGGTATTGGAACGCTTGCTGCGGTTGCTGATCAGCCAGCAAACCGCCAGCACCAGCAGCAACCAGGGAGCCAGCTTGATGATCAGAGCAAGCATGCCGCCCAGCGCCCCAAGCAGCACGAACAGACCGCTCACCAGCAACATGGCTACCAGGGTAAAACCGGTCAGTGCCATGACCAGCAGCACCACCAGCAAGATGAAAAATTCCAGCATAACTTGCTCCTTATCAGTACCTTGTCTGCCGGCTTGGCAACCCTTCGGTCAATCCAGCCAGCGCTTCAATTCATAACGGGGCGGCATCACCAGCACCGCCAGCAGATAGGCGGCCAGTGCCAGCGGCGGCATCAGGATCAGGGCGAGCAGTGCCACCACCCGCACCGTGACTCTGGAGACCCCCAACCGCCTGGCAATACCGGCGCAGACCCCGGTCAGCTTGCGATGCACCAGATCCTTGGGCCAGGGGCTCATGATTACACCTCCGCCTTCTGGCCTTTGAGGCGAGCCAGCTCACGCTCGATCTCGTCATTGAGCTCCAGCTCGCGGAACTGGGCCTCCAGCGAGGGATTCTGCCCCAGGGTGGCCGCCTCCAGCTGGGCTTCCAGCTGATCGACCCGGCCCTGAAAACCGTCAAAGCGCGCCATCAGCTCATGCATACGCTGGTTGTCCACCTGAGCGCGGGCACGAATGCGGCTGTGGGCCGTCTGCTCGCGCAGGGTCAGCAGTTTCTGCTTCTCGCGCGCCTCGGTCAGCTTGGCAGCCAGCCGTTCGCTATCGGCGGTAAGCTGGGCCAGCACCTCGGCGACCCGAGCCTTGTCCTGCTCCAGCTGTTCACATTTTTTGACCTCCGCCAGCTTCTCGGTCAGCGCGGCGCGGGCCAGATCCTCACGTCCCTTCTGGATGGCGAGCTCGGCCTTGGCCGACCACTCCAGGATCTGCGCCTGCAACCCCTGCTGGTGACGCTCCAGCTGTTTCTGTTCGGCAATCACGCGGGCGGCCTGGGTACGCATCTCGACCTGCACCTGCTCCATCTCTTCGATCATCAGGCGCAGCATCTTCTCCGGCTCTTCACTCTTGTCGAGCAGGCTGTGCAGGTTGGCATTTATCACGTCGGTCAGGCGGCTGAATACGCTCATGGTCTGGCTCCTTGTTGATGGGATGGCTATCTCTTCCCATTGCATTACAAGAGCCGTGCCAAGAAAAATTATTGTTGTTTTACATATAGATGGGAATTTAATGAGGAAATTCAAGAAGGGTTTATTGGTGAAAATAGCCAACCTGGTGGTGATTTTTACCAACAAAAAAGGGAGCCTGTGGCTCCCTTGTCGATTCGTCTGCGCTATCCGTCAGGCGGCATGGCTGTGGCCCAGCTTGCTGTCCAGTTCGGCCAGCTTGGCCTCCATCCGGGCGCGGCAGGTATCGGAGAGATCGCGAATGCCGCTGGCACCGTGCTCCTTGCTGCAGACCGGCGCCATCACTTCCACCAGCACTTCGCCGTTGTCCCAGCGATTGAGATCGACCTGACCGAAGTAGCTGGAGCAGACAATGGGCACCACGGGCACTTCAGCCTGTACCGCAGTGTGGAAAGCGCCCGCCTTGAACGGCAGCAGGCCACGTCCCTGGGAGCGGGTCCCTTCCGGGAACATCCAGATGGAGGTGCCGCGGTTCTTGATGCGATCCACCACCTGACCTATGGTGCCGATGGCACGGGAGCGGTTGGAGCGGTCGATCAGCACGTTGCCGGAGAGCCAGAAGATAAGGCCGAACAGCGGCAACCAGAGCAGGCTCTTTTTGCCCACTGCCACCACGCCAGGCTGCACCGCACCGGTCACGGTGAAGATGTCGAAGTTGCTCTGGTGGTTGCAGACATAGACCGCCGGGCCGACCGATTTGACCTCGTCGGCCACCGTCACCTTGACTCGCAGCCCGATCAGCGGGCAGACCGCGTGATACATGCGGGCGAAGACATAGACGTTGTTGGGATGGCGCGGACGAACCAGACAGAGCAGCAGGCCGAACAGGAACCAGAAAATGAGCAGCAGACCAAGCAGCAGCACACGGGCAATTTTGAGCATCGAACACCTCGAGTTTTAACTCGGCGCAGTATACTGATCCCCCTTTTAGCGAACAAGCGTTCGCCAAACAGAACCGACCACCCTCCCCGTCGCGCCACTCACAGTCCTGCACATCAATACGCCGCCGACTTGCCCCACCCGCCATTGGTCGTTAGGATGGCCCCATCTTGATGGACGGGGCGAACATGATTTTGCAACAACGGGTAACGAAACATCTCCTGCTGCTGGTCTGCCTGCTGGTGCTCAATTGTGCGGCCCAGCCGCTGGCCCGGCTTGCCCTGCTCGATCACGCCCTCAGCTGTCAGGCGCAGCCCGTTCCAGGCTCGGCAACGGATCAAGAGGATGCCAAACCGGCCAGCCCGCAGCCCACCAGCTGCCAGCTCAACGGCAAGTGGCTAAGCGCCGCCACCCTGCTCTGCGTCGAACAGCTCTTCTTTGCCGTGGCCGTGCTGCTCGCCCTGCTGGCCCCCCTTTGGCGCTACACACCGCCACTGCCCCCTCCCAGAGTCATCTCGCCGCCCGAGCGGCGTCTGCACCTCACCCTCTGCGTCTGGCGGGAATGAGTTCGGCAGCATTCTTTCGTTAGCTGTCACTCATTTTTGCGAGACCAAAAAGATGTCGAATCTCTTCAAGACGGCCCTGCTACTGGGCAGTCTGCTGTGGCAATCCATGGGATTGGCCAGCGACACGGGCTGGCTCACCAGCCCACAGAATGATCACGCCCGGGTACGGCTGCAGGCCGACCGCGGCACGGCAGATCAGACCCGCATCCTGCTCGATGTCGAGCTGGAGTCAGGCTGGAAAACCTACTGGCACAGTCCGGGAGAAGGGGGCATTGCCCCCCAGATCCTGTGGGATGAGCCGGTCGGTGCCTTTCAGTGGCGCTGGCCGGCGCCACGCCACTTCGAGGTAGCCGGGCTCAGCACCCAGGGTTATCAGGGGGACGTGACCTTCCCTCTGAGCCTCAACTATCCCGCCGGGCAACCGCTCAAGGGGACTCTACGCCTCTCCACCTGCAGCAATGTCTGCATCCTGACCGACTTTCCCTTCACCCTCACGCTGGATGGGCAGGCCCCAGCCGACTTCGATTTTGCCTGGGCGAAGGCGATGAGTACCCTGCCCCAGCAATTGCCTGCCGAAACCCGGGTCGAGCTCGGTTATCAGCACAACCAGCTGCAACTGCGCGCCGAGCGGGCAGAGGGCTGGCAATCACCAGCGCTCTTTATCGACGCTCTGGAGGGGGCCGAGTTTGGCAAACCGGCGCTTGAGGTCGAAGGCAACACCCTGATCGCCCGGGTGCCGGTGAGCGATGGCTGGCAGGGAGATGCGCCGGATCTGCGTGGCCAATCCCTCGGCCTGCTGCTCACCAGTGGCGAACAGGCGTGGCAGGGCAAGGGGACGATCGGCGCGCCACTCGCACTGCCCAACCAGAGTCATTCGCTGTTCTGGCTGCTGGGAGCAGCGCTGCTCGGCGGCCTGATCCTCAACCTGATGCCCTGCGTGCTGCCGGTGCTGGCGCTCAAGCTGGGAACTGTGCTGCAACATCAGGATCGTGAACAGGGAACGGTGCGCAAGCAGTTCCTCGCCGCCAGCGCCGGGATCATCGCCTCCTTCTGGGTGCTGGCGGCCATGAGCAGTCTGCTGCGCGCCACGCAAGGGGCCGTCGGCTGGGGCATCCAGTTCCAGAGCGCCGGTTTTATCGGCTTGATGGTGCTGATCACCCTGCTGTTTTGCGCCAACCTGTTGGGGCTGTTCGAGATCCGCCTGCCCAGCGCCCTCAGCACCCGTCTCGCCACCAGCGGCGGCAACGGCCTCGGCGGTCACTTCCTGCAAGGGAGCTTCGCCACTCTGCTGGCGACCCCCTGCTCGGCACCGTTCCTCGGCACCGCGGTGGCCTTTGCGCTGGCGGCGCCGCTCGGCCAGCTGTGGCTCATCTTCACGGCATTGGGGATTGGCATGAGCCTGCCCTGGCTACTGGTGGCGGCCCTGCCAAAACTCGCCCTCTGGCTGCCGAAACCGGGGCGCTGGATGAACCATCTGCGCATCCTGCTCGGCCTGATGATGCTGGGCTCCAGCCTCTGGCTCACCAGCCTGCTCGACAACCATCTCGGCAGCTATGCCACCGGCTGGCTGATGGTTGCCATGCTGCTGGCACTGCTGGCTGGCATCATCTGGCGTTACGGCATGCGCGGCTTCACGCTGGCGATCGCCCTCGCCGCCCTGATTGGCAGCCCCCTGCTGCTGAGCGGCGCCTTTAGCGCGCAGGGCTCGGCCAGCGTTGACAAGGTGGTCTGGCAGCCGCTCTCCGAACGCGCCATCACAGATGCGCTGGCCCAGAACAAACGGGTCTTTATCGATGTCACCGCCGACTGGTGCGTCACCTGCAAGGCCAACAAATACAACGTGTTGCTGCGCGATGAGGTGCAACAGGCCCTCTCTGCCCCCGATGTGGTGGCCCTGCGCGGCGACTGGAGCAAACCGAACGACACCATCGCCGCCTTCCTGCGTAAGCGGGGCGCGGCGGCCGTCCCCTTCAACCAGATCTACGGCCCGGAGTTGCCGCAGGGGGTCACGCTGTCACCCCTGCTCGACAAGGACGATCTGCTGACCACATTGCACAAGGCTGGCCTGCTTCAGGCTGGCACCACCCGATTTTAAGGAGCAACCATGAAACCGACTCTGAGCGCCCTGACCCTGCTGGCCTCCCTTTCCGCAACCCTGCTGGCCCCGGCCCTGCACGCCGCCCCCTTCACCCCGGAGCAGGAGGCGCGCATCAAGGAGCTGATCCGCGAGACCCTGATCACCAACCCCAAGATCCTCGACGAGGCGGCCGAATCCTGGGAGAAGCAGAACGCGGCAGCCCAGGAGGCGCAGCTTGGCAACTTCATCAAGGGCAACAAGGATGTGCTGTTCAACAGCGCCACCAGCCCGCGTCTGGGAGCCAAAAACCCCAAGCTGACGCTGGTGCTGTTCACCGACTACAACTGCCCCTACTGCAAGCAGTTCGATCCCCAGCTGACCAAGCTACTCAAGGCCTATCCGGACGATCTGGGGCTGGTGATCAAGCTGCTGCCGTTCAAGGGGCAGACCTCCGCCAAGGCGGCCCAATACAGCCTGACCCTGTGGCAACAGGATCCCGCCCGCTTCCTCACCCTGCACGACAAGCTGATGAGCAAGCAGGGGATGCTGACCGAGGCGGATATCAACAAGGCGCTGGCCTCCACCGGCAACGTGGCGCTCAAACCGGCCGCCAAGGCGACCGAGGAGCTGCGCAACAGCCTGCGCATCGGCACCATTCTGGGGGTACAGGGCACACCGGCGACGCTTATCGGCAACCAGCTGGTGCCGGGCGCCATCCCCTATGAGGAGCTGGAGCAGCTGGTGAAGGCCGAACTGGCCAAGCAGGGGTAAGGGATGACCACCCATCCTCAACCCCGCTGGCGCCGCTGGGGCAAGGAGGCACTCTGGCTGCTGCTGATGGCACTGGTCATCTCGACCCTGCTGGATCTGTGGCGCAGCCCAACCCTGCCAGAGGGGGCGATGAGCGCCCCCGTCACCCTGCAGGATGGCAGCAGCACGGATCTCGCTACCTTAAGTCAGGGCAAGCCGCTGCTGGTCTACTACTGGGCCAGCTGGTGCGGTGTCTGCCGTTTCACCACCCCGGCCGTGCAGCAGCTCTGGCAAGAGGGGGAAAACGTGCTGACGGTGGCGCTGCGCTCCGGCAATTCGGAGCAGTTAGGCAAGGGGATGAGCAAGAAGGGGCTTACCTTCCCGACCCACAACGACGGGTCGGGAGCGCTGGCCGCCAAGTGGCAGGTAGGGGTCACCCCGACTTTCCTCGTTATCAAGGATGGGACGCTTGTGAGCAGCACCACCGGCTGGAGCTCGAAGTGGGGCTTGAAGCTGCGGCTCTGGTGGGCGTCGCTCTAGCCACGCAACAACGTTGCCTCAACAGGGCCATCCCACCGGATGGCCCTTTTTTATGCCGACATTTTTATCCCGACATCAGACGGGGAGCTGCATCCCGCGCACCTGCTCCAGCAGGGCGGCCACAGCCGCCGAGCGCAACGCATCGGGGGCGTAGCAGAGCCCCACCCGCCGCTTGAAGGAAGAAGCCGCCAGCTCGGCGACTGTACAGCCGGGCGGACAAAGCGAACGGGGCAACCAGGCGATCCCCGCCCCGGCGGCCACCATAGTCGCCGCCAGTCGCAGCGACCCCGCCCGCCGTGGATAGAGCGGCGCCTGATTACCGAGAATGGCGATCAGCCGCAGGTGGGAGTCGTGGCGCGGGCAGGTGACCCAGGGTTCGTCCGCCAGCTCAGCCGGCGTTAGCGCCCCCTTGCCCGCCAGCGGGTGATCCGGCGGCAACACCAGCACGAACTCCTCCTCCAGCAGAGGGATAAATAGCTCGTCACTGCAACGCAGGGATTCACAGCCCAGCCGCACATCGCCACAACAGCCCTCCTCCAGAGTCAGCAGGATCTCCTCGTGGGCGAGCGCTCCTTGCACCAGCGCCCCCACCACGCCATCACCCAGATCAGCCTCAATCCCCACCGTCACCTCGAGGCAGGGGGAGGTTTCACGGAATTCGCGGGCGAGGGAGTCGGTGTCGGCGATCAGCCGCTTGGCGCGGGGATAGAGCCGGTGCGCCGCTTCGGTCCCCTCCACCCCGCGCGCCTGCCGCACAAACAGGGTCACCCCCAGCTCATCCTCCAGCGTCTTGATGGTGGTGGAGAGGGTGGGCTGGGTAATGAAGAGGCGGGTGGCAGCCGCCGTGATGTTGCGCTCCTCGAAGACAGCAACAAACGCACGCAGGGTTCGCACATCCATAGAATTCACCTATACCAGACAGTCATAAAAGCCATTTTTCACGGCGACACGGGGCAAATATAGTGGCTTACCTGCCACAAGGCATCCAAATTTTCTATATCAGCGTCCATCAACACCGTCAGGAGCCATCATGCGCCATCTCTCTGTCATCGGCCTCGGAGCCATGGGCTCCGCCCTCGCCACCACCTTACTCAAGGCGGGCCATCCGGTCACCGTCTGGAATCGCAGCGCCGCCAAGGCGGCCCCGCTACAAGCGCTGGGCGCGACTCTCGCCCCCTCGGTTGGCGCGGCTATTGCCGCAAGCGATATCACCCTTGTCTGCGTCGATAACTACGCCGTCAGCCAGCAGCTGCTGGACGAGGCGAGCGACGCGGTGGCGGGCAAGCTGCTGGTGCAGCTCTCTACCGGCAGCCCGCAGGGGGCCAGAGCGCTGGAGAGCTGGTGCCACGCCCGCGGCGCCCGTTATCTCGATGGCGCCATCCTCTGCTTCCCGGATCAGATCGGCACCACTGATGCCAGCATCATCTGCTCCGGTGCCAGCGCTGCCTTTAGCGAGGCCGAGCCGGTGCTGCGCCTGCTCGCCCCCACCCTCGACCATGTGGCCGAGGCGGTGGGCGCCGCCGCGGCGCAAGATTGTGCCGTTGCCGCCTACTTTGCCGGTGGTCTGCTCGGTGCTCTGCACGGCGCGCTGATCTGCGAGGCGGAAGGGTTGCCGGTGGCCAAGGTGTGCGCCCAGTTCAGCGAGCTCTCGCCCATTCTCGGTGGCGATGTGGCCCACCTGGGCAAGACGCTGGCGAGCGGCGATTTCGATCACCCCTACGCCAGCCTGAAAACCTGGAGCGCCGCTATCAGCCGCCTCGCCGGTCATGCCACCGATGCCGGGATCGACAGCCGCTTCCCGCGTTTTGCCGCCGATCTGTTTGAGGAAGGGGTGGCGCAAGGGTTTGGCCAGCAGGAGGTGTCGGCCCTCATCAAGGTGCTGCGGGCACGCAATGGAGCGGCACAATGAACGAGCTGACCAACCAACCCCAAATTGCGCTGGTCACCGGCGCCGCTGGCGGGATTGGCCGCCAGCTCTGCATCGGACTGGCCGAGGCGGGTTATCGGGTGATCGCCACCGATCTGGCCCCTCACGCTTTCGACCATCCCGAGATCCACTTTCATCCGCTCGATCTGCGGGATGAGCAGGCCATCGCGCGCCTCTTTACCGAGGTGCGCGAGCAGCACGGCGGCATCCATCTGCTGATCAACAACGGCGCAATCAGCAAGTTCCACACCCGCTTCGAGGAGCTGAGCGCAGCCCAGTTCGATCAGGTGATGACGGTCAATGTGCGCGGCGCCATGCTCTGCGCCCGCGCCTTTGTGCAGGCCAACCGCGGGTTGCCCTATGGCCGCATCATCAATATTGCCTCCACCCGCTGGCAGCAGAACGAACCGGGTTGGGATGCCTATGGCGCCTCCAAGGGGGCGCTGGTCGCCCTCACCCAGTCCCTCGCCAACTCGCTGGCCGACTACCCCATCACGGTCAATGCCATCAGCCCGGGCTGGATCCAGGCAGAGGATTACCACACCCTGACCGAGGCGGATCACCGCCAGCACCCGAGCGGCCGGGTCGGGCGCCCCGACGACATCACCCGCGCCAGCCTCTTTCTGGCGGATCCTCGCAACGACTTTATCAACGGTGCCAATCTGGTGGTCGATGGCGGGATGAGCAAGAAGATGATCTACCACACCTCCGCCTCCTTCTGGGAGGAGTAACCCCTGCGGCGGCAGCCCGATTTGCGCTGCCGCCGCCATCTCACCCCACACTCGCCACTGACCATTTTTTCATCGCCTTCCCGTGCCCGCCCCTTGCACTGGCCAGACCGACTGGCAACAATAGACGCTCAACTGACACCTCTTCATCTCGCCCGTTAATTGATCGCCCAACTCATCGCGTTGGCGGGCTGTTTCCGTTAAAATGACGGGTTTTTGCCGTGCCTGGTTTGCCAATCCCCACCATCAGGCACTCGCAGCGTGAATCCTATGATGCCAGTGATGCAGGATCTGCCATGAACAACTACTTTCGGGTGCTGGGCGTCAAGTCCAACGCCAGCGAAAACGACATCAAGAAAGCCTATCGTCGGCTGTCGAACCAGTACCACCCCGACAAGCTGCACGGGGCCAGTGAAGAAGAGAAAGAGCAGGCAGCCATCAAGCTGCACCAGGTAAAGCAGGCCTATGAAGTGCTGTCCGATCCGAAACAGCGAGCCGCCTTTATCAAGGATTTCAACAACGTCATCGTGACCGACCCCGCCTCCGCCATGCAGGAGATGTGGGATCAGTTCTACCCCTGAAACAGCAGGCAGAAAGAGCAACTATGCAAAAGAGATGGGACCAGGCGCGGCTCAAGTCGCTGCAAAGCGATGCCAGCGAAAACATCGAATCCTACCGGGATCAGGATGACCCCAAGGGGCTGGAACAGTTCACCGACCAGATGAAGAGCCTGCTGCTGGCCGATATGAGCATGCTGGAGTTTATGCCCGAGTATCTGCCGCTGGCCCTCTATGGCCGGGTGCAGTTCCCGGCCAAGGCCAAGTCGCAGTGGAACAAGTGGCTCGCCAGCGGCGAGCAGCCAAGCTGGGACGAGTTCAAGGTAAGCGTCGGCTTCAACAACGCCGCCCTGCCGCTGGTCAAGGCGGTGCGGGCCCAGAGCGAAGATCAGCTGATGGAAGCCTGCGCCGTGCTGTTCCTGCTCGACAACCCGCTGCCGCGCGGTAGCCACCGCGCCGATGACGACTATGAGCTGCGCGACGAAGAAGAGGAAGACGGGGAAGATGCCGACGCCGACTACCATGGCGGCAGTGACCGCTATGGTGATGACGACGGCGATCAGGATATGTACGACGAAGTCCGTTTCTAATTGGGGCAAGGCATGAGCAACAGTCTGATAGAAATTACCGCCATCGAGATCAAAGAGCTGGCCGTTATCGAGCCGAAGCAGGCCAGCGAGAAGTTCGAGCTGATCGCAAAGACCATGTCTGACGACCAGCTGGCAGAAGTGATTGAAAACATTGATATCGTTACCCTGACCCAGATTAACGGCCAGCACGATATCTCCTTCCCCTCCATCATCTCCGAGCTGATGACCCCGGAGCGGATCCGCGACATCGTCTGCCAGCAGCCGCTCTACTGGGAAGAGGCGATCAAGAACAACGCCGACGAGCTGCAACAGCACACCTTCGACTTCCTCAACTACCTGATCCGCACCCAGGATAGCGAAGCCAAGCAGCGCGAGATCCTCGAGTGCGTGGCCGAAGATCCGGCCGGTCTCTTCTACCTCGCCATCCCCTTTATCGAGTTCTATCGCGGCGATCGCTATGAAGAGGACGAAGGCTATCGCGACGTGCTGCACGCCGAAGAGGAAGATCTCGAAGAGTCCTTGCGCTACAGCGAGCGCCAGCAGAGCGAAGATGTCCACGACTACGCGCTGGATGACCCGCGCAGCCTCTTGATGCTCATTCGCGAGCTGGCCCCCGAGGTGGAGAAAGCCATCAAGGCGCTGCTGCGCAACGAGCACTCAACCTGGGACGGCATCATCAACAAGTTTGCCGCCGAGCTGGTGATGCAGGCCAAAGAGAAGAACAAGGTCGAGGAAGACGAGTACGGCGACGTCGACGACATGTTCAGCTTTCTGGATTAAGGAGCCCATTCATGCAGTTAGTCATTCGCGATGCCAACCAGGGCCCCTTTCTGACCCAGGTGCTGCGCTTTGGCCGCGACAACGAACTCTTGAGTCAGCAACAGCTGGCCGCCATCAAGGGCAAGGCGGTGCTGATGAGCCTCAAATTCGCCGACAAGTACTACAACAAGTACAAGATGCACCTGCTGGAGCAGGCCGCCCACGACGTCATCGGCGTGGTGAGCCTCGGCCTGCAGGAGCTCTCGGCGCGGGATCCGGCCAAGGCGCTGGCGCTGCTGCAGGCGCCGGAAGGCCCCATCAAGCCGTTCCAGAAGGGCTGGTCGATGCTCATCACCGTCAGCCCCAAGCAGGCTGGCAACAGCCTATACGGTGACGTGGATGCCCGCCTGCTGGACAAGATCTCGAGCCCGCCCGATGTGGAGGAGTGGCAAGGGTGGCAGGAGTACGAGAAGGCGCTGACCGAGCACAACAAGAGCCGCCTGATGGAACTCATCGACCAGCACTTCTTCGCCTGCGAGAGCGACCACCCCACCATGGAGGACAAGCTGGCCGAAGCGCTGCTCTACCGCATTCTCTGCGGCAAGGGCAGTGGCGCCGCCCCGCTCAAGGTGAAGCAGGATCTCAAGCGCAAACTGGCGCGGGAGATTGAGCTCGACGAGGGCTGGTACGACACCGACTACCTCGCCGCCCAACTCGCCCTGATGCTGAGCGCGCTGCCTGCCGACATGGCCGCCGCCCTGCGTCAGGAGCTGAGCCCGGGCTTTGTGCCCAACCTGCTGCACACCCTCGGCTTTGTGCGCCAGTACCAGCTGCTGCAAAAAGAGAACGCCTCGCCGGAGAAGCTCGACAACATCGAGATGCGCGCCGGTCTCAAGCACCCGCTGCTCGGCTGGCCGCTCTACCACGACTTCTAAGGCAGCTTCGCCACCTATCAGTCGCACCACAACGCCCGGCCTGCCGGGCGTTGTTCTATCCTCCCCTCACCCTCTCCCAAGCAGATAGGT
Source organism: Aeromonas sp. 95A (assembly GCF_051919235.1). Lineage (NCBI taxonomy): Bacteria > Pseudomonadati > Pseudomonadota > Gammaproteobacteria > Aeromonadales > Aeromonadaceae > Aeromonas > Aeromonas sp. 95A. The sequence goes on along the minus strand of NZ_JBQBFC010000001.1, from coordinate 3,514,334 downwards.
AACACGCGAAAGTCACCCCGGGGCTATCCCTTCTCTTACCGATATTTATTCACTCAATGCCCACAGATGAATAAACAACCTGCGATACAACGGCTTGGCGCCAGCTGCGTTTCGGGACAACAAAGCGCGACGCGGAATCCCGCTACAGCGCCAGAATCAGCACCAAATAGCCGACTGGATCACATCAACCGTGCCGCAGTCGCGTGGTAAATCGAGCTACAACCACGGCTCAATTCCGCATAAAAAGGCGGAATAGATCAATAAAAAGCAATTAATCGCGCCAGATTAAATTTCAGGTATGGCTATTTGCACCGCTTGGCCGCTAAATGACAGACCGGCCTTCAGACCAGCATGGAAGCGCACAAGGCTAGCCGGCAGCAGACCGGTACGCTCTCAGGACGAGTAATGACTTTCTTCTCTCACAGGAGACAGACCGTGAGCGCTTCGAATCAACACCCCACCATTCCCCCCGGCTCCGGGGCGCTGTTCTTTATCCAGACCTTCTCGACCCTGGGGTTTGCCGTGCTCTACTCCACGCTGGTGCTCTACGCCACCAAGCGGCTCGGCTTCAGTGAATCCCAGGCCAACGCCATGATGGGGGTCTTCGGGGCCTTCAACTATGGCCTGCACCTGTTTGGCGGTTATCTCGGCGGGCGCTACCTCAGCAACCGCAACCTGTTCGTGATGGGGATGGTGCTGCAGGTGATCGGCTGCTACTTCATCGCCGAGATGGGGATCACCGGCCTCTACTGGGGGCTCGCCATGTTCCTTACCGGCAGCGGCCTCAACGTCACCTGCCTCAACATGATGCTGACCCAGCGCTTCGCCCCGGATGATCACCGCCGCGAGAGCGCCTTCCTGTGGAACTACGCCGGGATGAATCTGGGCTTCTTTATCGGCTTCACGGTGGCGGGCTACTTCCAGCTCACCGAGGATTACCGCACCCTGTTCCTGTTTGCGACGCTGGGCAACATCATCGCCATCATCGCTACCTTCGCCTGCTGGCCGATTCTGGCGGATATCAGCACCCCGCTGCGCCATATCAAAGGGAGCGGCTTCTACCGCCGCATGCTGGCCGGGATCGCCATTCTGGCCATGCTGGTGCCGGCGCTGCGCCTGCTGCTGACCCACGCCAGCTTCAGCGGCAGCTTCGTGCTGATCCTGGGCGCCGTGGTGCTGGTGCTGCTCTGCGTGATGACCGCCCGCCACCCGGACGCCGCCGAGCGCAGCCGTATGGTGGCCTATCAGATCCTCGCCCTTGGCTCCCTCATCTTCTGGTCGCTCTACCAGCTTGCGCCCATGGGGCTGATGCTCTTCTCCGAGCACAACATCAACCTCAATGTGTTCGGGCTGCGGGTCGCTCCCCAGTGGATCCAGAACATCAACACCCTCGTCATCGTCATCGGCGGCCCCCTGATGGCGCTGCTGTTCAAGCGACTACGCGAACAGGGGTGGAATATCGACATCCCCTCCCAGTTTGCCGCCTCCCTGTTTTGCATGGGGCTCGGCATGCTGGTGCTGCCGATCGGCATCCATCTGGCGGGGGCCGACGGGCTGGTCGCCTTCAAGTGGATCGCCATCAGCTATGTGCTGCAGAGCTTTGGCGAGCTGCTGATCTCCCCCATCGGCTACGCCATGATTGGCAAACTGGCCCCCGCCAGCCTGCAAGGCTTGATGATGGGCTGCTGGATGATGGTGACCGGCGTCGCCTCTGTGCTGGCGGGCTATGTCTCCAGCGCCATGCCGCAGAATATCGGCAGCTCTCCAGTGGCCACCAACCCGGGCTACAGCTCGGTGTTCAATATGCTAGGCTGGGGTTCGCTGGCGGGCGGCGTGGTGTTGCTGCTGCTGGTGCCCCACCTGCGCCAGCTGATCGCCTCCAAGATCACCCCGCTACCGGCAGCGACCGCCATTCCTGTCTGATCGGGCTCGGGCCAGCCATTTCACCAGCCCCTGCCAGTGCGAACGGTTGAATCAGCAATGCTGCTGATAATGCAAAGGGCCCCGCCATCATGGATGGCGGGGCCTTTCTCTTTTGGCTGGATGGATGGCTCTTTTCAGGTTGGCAACCTTGCGCTTGTTATGGTGTTTACCCCTATCGTCGGCTCTCCTCACCCTCTCCCAAGGAGAGAGGGGATCTGCACCTGCCAACCTGAAGCCGTAGCTGTCACACTTCGCTGTCACGCCATACCACTGTCGCTATCAATGGCTGAGATCTGGGCTCCCTTCTCCCACTCTTTGCCATCGATAAGGGGAGAAGGGTCGGGGATGAGGGGGAGCAAGCCATCGACAAGCAGCAGAGCGTTAAATCAAGCAGGAGCACGTAGGGTCGATTAGCGCAGCGTAATCGTCCGCACCGCAATCTCGGTGGCTATGGACATAGAGAAGAGATCAGCTGGAGCACCGGCAGAATTACGGCAACCTGTTTTCGCGATCGTCTGATTACGCTTCGCTAATCAAACCTACGGCCATTAAAATAATAAGAACCATTACTTTAAATGACATTGTATTTATTTTTATTAAAACCACATTAACATTGAAAGTCATTCAATTAATTTACACTTATCACAAAGGGACTTGTTTGCACCCAACCAAATGTGTATGATATGTGCCCATACTGAATGATTTAGTTTCAATGCAATTTAAAACTAAGGCTGTATTTTGAAAAATCTCATTTTTATTTTCTTACTTATATTAACACAAAACACATTCGCAACTTCTCTGACACATATGCTACCTATTGCACCATTAAGTTATGATGTTATTAGCCAAATAGCTCAAGGGTATGAAGGTGTTGATGCAGACATTGAAATATTTAAGAAAAAATCTTTTGAATGTAATGGAGACCTTGACTGCCAAGCTAAAATAACAATACCTCTTTATGATAAGTTCTTTTTTGCTCATGGCTACTCTTACATGAAAACCATGCTTGAATACTCCCTATTTCTTTCAGAACTAAATCCATCTTCAATGCAATCAAACAACCGATATATACTACAAGCGATGGGGAGTTTAAATGAATTTTCTATGTACCCCATGTTATGTATAAAATCTGAAGTGTGTACCGAATGGCTTATTTCGCAAAACTACATGACTACTTCACAGGTAAAAGAATTTCATGAAATCGTAGCGAAATTCAAATAATGACATTCATGATATTATTTAACATCTGATGACAATCATCACTATTAAGGGTGCTTGCGCGCCATTTAATATTTATCTCCACTCCAAAAACTAACCTTGGACGCCTTGACAAGGTTAAGCAGGCGCTGATGGTTGGCCAGCAGAACGGCGGCACCCGGTTTTCGCGATTACCTGATTATACCTACGTCCCTTGCCAATCAAATATTTCACCATATACAGGATAGATACAACTTTGTTGTGGTAAATTACATCAACAATGAATTTATTTTGCAACTATTATATATCTAAAATGGAAAATACTTAATGAGAATGGTTTTATTTGCAATGATATTATCAAGTAGTAACTCTATGGCGACTACCATTGAAGTGCATACACCCAGAGGGGCGAAAGAAGCATATGCTCTTGAAGGTGCTTCAATATATTGCAAGGAGAATAAAAGCTTTTCATTTGAGCAAACTTTAGAAATAAATGCAATGTACTCACACTATAAAGAACAACGTGAACTTGCTGGATTACCATTTGATTACAAGCTAGCCACGCGCGCAGCAAGAGACGTCTTCAATATCACACTCAACCCGCCTCCTACATGGCAAAAATGCATTCAAGCACTGAAAAAATAATTTATAAAGATCGAAAAAAAAGGAAACTACATAAATGAATGTATGCATTAATGTTGAATATAACAAAGACTCTCCAGAATATGTTAGTAATGGTGTGTATTACATAGCAGGGATAACATGGTCTACCCTTTGGGCTTACAAAAAAACAAAGCCATACTTTTCTACCATGAATACACCTACGATAAACTCAAACCATTCAATACTCATGACAAAAATGGGTTACCCTAGTATCAATACAATCCCAGACATAGGTTCATATGAACAAGTCAAAGCCTTTCCTATTATGTCTATTGAATTTTTCCTTAATGATATAAAGACGATTTTATAAGGAAATAAATAAAGGTGGCTTTCGCCACCTTTATATTTTCCATTACCCTTCCTGATTTTCCTCCGCAACCGGTTCGGCACCGGCGGCGGGTTCAATCTCGATGCGATCCACGCGCTGCAAACCGCGGGGCAGCTTGGCGCCACGGCGGCCGCGCTCGCCGCGATAGTAGTCGAGATCAGAGGGCTTGAGGGTCAGCTTGCGCTTGCCGGCAAACAGGGTGACATATTGCCCCTGCGGGATAATGGCGGCCATCACCATAAACTCTTCCCGTGCCTTGACCCGCGCCGACGGAATGCTGATCAGCTTGTTGCCCTTGCCCTTGCCGAGTACCGGCAGGGTGTTGAGCGGGAACAGCAGCATGCGCCCTTCGTTGGAGATGGCCATGCAGAGATCAGTCTCTGGCGAGCCAATCTTCTGGGGTGCCATCACCTGACCCCCTTCCGGCACGGTGAGCAGCGCTTTGCCGTTCTTGTTCTTGCCGATGAGATCGTCATAGGTGCAGACAAAGCCGTAACCGGCATCAGAGCAGATGAGATACGGCTCACCCTCGTTGCCCATCACCAGATGGCGCACTTCCTCCCCTGCCCCCAGCGCAAAGCGGCCAGTGAGCGGTTCGCCCTGACTGCGCGCAGATGGCAAGGTGTGGGATTCGAGGGCGTAAGTTCTTCCCAACGTGGAGAGGAACACCGCCTGCTGGTTGCTGCGGCCGCAGGCGTGGGCCAGATAACTGTCCCCCGCCTTGTAGGAGAGCCCCGCCACATCGACATCGTGGCCCTTGGCGGCGCGCACCCACCCCTTGTCGGAGAGGATGACGGTGACCGGTTCGCTGGGAATAAGCTCTTTCTCAGTCAGCGCCACGGCGGTGGCACGCTCCACCAGCGGGGTGCGGCGATCGTCGCCGTACTTCTCGGCATCGGCCAGCAGCTCTTTCTTGAGCAGGGTGTTGAGGCGACGCTCGGAGCCCAGGATCAGCTCCAGCTTGTCGCGCTCTTCGGCCAGTTCGTTCTGTTCGGCGCGCAGCTTGAACTCTTCGAGCTTGGCCAGGTGGCGCAGTTTCAGCTCGAGGATCGCTTCGGCCTGGGTTTCGCTGATATTGAAGCGCTCCACCATCACCTTGCCCGGCTCATCCTCGGTGCGGATGATCTCGATCACCTCGTCGATGTTGAGGTAGGCGATCAGCAAGCCTTCGAGGATGTGCAGGCGAGCCAGCACTTTGTCGAGGCGGAACTGCAGACGGCGACGCACGGTCTCGCGGCGGAAGATGATCCACTCGCTGAGGATGGTCTTGAGGCACTTCACCTGTGGCCGGTTGTCGAGGCCAAGGATGTTGAGGTTGACCCGGTAGTTCTTCTCCAGATCCGTGGTGGCGAACAGGTGGGCCATCAGCCCCTCCACATCCACCCGGTTGGAGCGGGGGATGATCACCAGACGGGTCGGGTTTTCGTGGTCCGATTCATCGCGCAGGTCGGTGACCATCGGCAGCTTTTTCGCCACCATCTGGGCGGCGATCTGCTCCATGATCTTGGCGCCGGAGGCCTGATGGGGCAACGCTGTGATGACGATGTCGCCATCCTCCTCGCTCCAGACCGCCCGCTGCTTGATGGAGCCCTTGCCGGTCTCGTAGATTTTGCGGATGTCGTCACGCGGGGTGATGATCTCGGCGTTGGTCGGGTAGTCCGGCCCCTGAATGTGCTGCATCAACACATCCAGCCCCGCATTCGGGTTGTCGAGCAGCTCGGCACAGGCGTAGGCCACTTCCCGCGCGTTGTGGGGCGGGATGTCGGTCGCCATCCCCACCGCGATACCGGTCACCCCGTTGAGCAGGATGTGCGGCAGGCGGGCAGGCAGCACTACCGGCTCTTTCATGGTGCCGTCGAAGTTCGGCGTCCACTCCACCGTGCCCTGCCCCAGCTCGGAGAGCAGCAGCTCGGAGAAGCGGGACAGCCGCGCTTCGGTATAACGCATGGCGGCGAAGGATTTGGGATCGTCCGGCGCACCCCAGTTACCCTGACCATCCACCAGCGGGTAGCGGTAGGAGAAGGGCTGGGCCATCAGCACCATGGCTTCATAACAGGCACTGTCGCCGTGGGGGTGGTACTTACCCAGCACGTCACCCACGGTACGGGCGGATTTCTTGTGCTTGGAGAGGGCCGACAGACCCAGCTCGCTCATGGCGTAGATGATGCGCCGCTGCACCGGTTTGAGGCCATCGCCGATATGCGGCAAGGCCCGATCCATGATGACGTACATGGAGTAGTTCAAGTAAGCCTGTTCGGTAAAGGTGCGCATTGGCTGGCGCTCTACCCCGTCCAGACTGAGCTCGATAGCATCACTCATGTGGTTTTCTCTTTCGGTTCGGGAGCCGCCACAGGGCGACTCCGGCTAAATGCTTGCTGGCCCTGTGCGGGCCAGCCGACGGCTTAGATGATGGCGAGGTTGCCCGGATCGATCAGCCACTCCTCATCTAACAAAGGAATGACCTAGATGATGGCAAGGTTCCCCTTCTCCTCTAACCATTCACGGCGATCACCCGCCCGCTTCTTGGCCAGCAGCATGTCCATCAGTTGCAGGGTCTCTTCCCCTTGCTCATCCATGGTGAGCTGCACCAGACGGCGGGTATTGGGATCCATGGTGGTTTCCCGCAGCTGTTTCGGGTTCATTTCACCCAGACCCTTGAATCGGGTCACCATCACCTTGCCCTTCTTCTTCTCGGCCTCGACCCGCTGCAGCACGCCGTTCTTCTCGTCCTCGTCGAGGGCGTAGTAGACCTCTTTACCGATATCGATCCGGTAGAGGGGCGGCATGGCGACATAGACGTGGCCCTTGTTGACCAGGGTGCGGAAGTGCCTCACAAACAGGGCGCAGAGCAGGGTGGCGATATGCAGACCGTCCGAGTCCGCATCCGCGAGGATACACACCTTGCCGTAGCGCAGGCCGCTGAGATCTTCGGAGTCGGGATCGAGCCCGATAGCGACCGAGATATCGTGAACTTCTTGCGAGGCGAGCACCTGACCGGCCTCCACCTCCCAGGTGTTCAGGATCTTGCCGCGCAGGGGCATGATGGCCTGAAACTCGCGATCCCGCGCCTGCTTGGCACTGCCGCCCGCGGAGTCACCCTCCACCAGGAACAGCTCACCCTGCATGGGGTCGGCGCAGTTACAGTCGGTCAGCTTGCCGGGCAGCGCCGGGCCCTGGGTAATCTTCTTGCGCACCACTGTCTTGGCGGCGCGCAGTCGGCGCTGGGCGCTGCTGATACAGATCTCGGCGATCTGCTCCGCCAGCTCGGTGTTGCTGTTGAGGTAAAGGCTGAAGGCATCCTTCACCACGCCGGAGACAAACGCCGAGCTCTGGCGGGAGGAGAGGCGCTCCTTGGTCTGACCGGCAAACTGCGGGTCCTGCATCTTGATGGAGAGGATGTAGGCGCAGCGATCCCAGATATCTTCCGGGGTCAGCTTGACCCCGCGCGGCAGCAGGTTGCGGAACTCGCAGAACTCGCGCATGGCGTCGAGCAGCCCCTGACGCAGGCCGTTGACGTGAGTACCGCCCTGCGCGGTGGGAATGAGGTTCACATAGGATTCGGCGAGGCATTCGCCCCCTTCCGGCAACCAGCAGAGTGCCCAGTCCACCGCCGACTGTTCGGAGCTGAACGAGCCGATAAAGGGCTGCTCCGGCAGGCAGGTGAACTGCTTGACCGCATCGACCAGATAATCCTTGAGGCCATCTTCATAGCACCACTCCAGCTTGATGCCGGTGTTCTTGTCGAGGAACTTGATGGTGAGGCCGGGGCAGAGCACGGCCTTGGCTTTGAGCAGGTGCTCCAGCTTGGTGACCGAGAACTTGGGCGAATCGAAGTAGCTCGCCTGCGGCCAGAAACGCACCCGGGTGCCGGTGTTGCGACGGCCGCAGGTGCCGGTGATGGTCAGCTCCTGCACCTTCTCGCCACGCTCGAAGGCGATGTCATAGACCTGGCCGTCGCGGCGCACCGTCACCTCGACCCGATCGGAAAGGGCGTTCACCACCGAAATACCCACCCCGTGCAGACCGCCGGAGAACTGGTAGTTCTTGTTGGAGAATTTGCCGCCCGCGTGCAGCTTGCAGAGGATCAGCTCCACCCCGCACACCCCTTCCTCCGGGTGGATATCGACCGGCATACCGCGGCCGTCATCGATCACCTCGAGGGACTGGTCTTCATACAGGGTCACCTCCAGGGTACGGGCGTGGCCCGCCAGCGCTTCGTCGACGCTGTTGTCGATGACCTCCTGGCCGAGGTGATTGGGCCGGGTGGTGTCGGTATACATGCCGGGGCGGCGACGCACCGGCTCAAGGCCATTGAGGACCTCAATGGCATCCGCATTGTATTGAGTAGACATGGAGGGCCTTGCGAATTGACGTTTGGGGAGAATCTTACTCGTTGGGAGGGTATTGGACAAACTTGGCTGCGGGAAAGGGTGATCCGGAGGGGATTGTGCCCCTCCCAAGACTGTTTCAGCTCCCCTCGGCGGGGCCCGGCAGCGCCTGTTGCAGCTGGGAGAGCGAACTTTGCAGCCGCCACACCATGCCTGCCAGCTCTCGCGCCGTGCCATCGCCATGGTTGGCCAGCCCCTGACTGATCCGCTGCAGCTCGGCCAGCGTGCGGTCGAGGGAGGCGTGCTGCACCCCCTGCTCGGTGAGGATCCCCTTCAGGCTGCGGATACAGTTGTCGCGCACCAGATAGAGGGGGTGCTCGTCACCGCGCCACTGGCGCAGCTGCCAGACGATATGGCTGCAGTTGAGCAGCACCACGCCCCAGCGCAGCACCCAGAGACGGGCGGTCTGATCCTGACTCTGACCGAGCTGGCTGATGCAGTGGTAGATCAGCGACTCGAACTGGCTCTCGCTCTGGCGCGGGGCTGGCTCCAGTTGCTCCATGAAGTGGCGGCGCAGGGAGCGGATGAGGCGGCGGCTCTTGCGCCGATCCGAGCTGGGTCGCAGCAGCTGAAACGCCAGCGCGGCGCTCATCACCCCCAGCATCTGGGCGAGGCTGCTGTTGATGAACTGCTGATAGTCGTAGCTGGGCGGATTGGTGATGGCGAGAAAGGAGCCGAGCAGCACGATCATCTGGCCCCAGAGGCCCGCCTGCCGCACCTGCTGCTGTTTGCAGAGCTGCATGGTGAGCAGCGCTGGAAAGAGCAAGAGGCAGAAGACCCAGAAGTCGTCGATGCGGATCATCAGGCCAAACTTGACCGCAAAGCAGATGAGGCTGAGCAGCAGGATCGCCCTGAGCATGGTGTTGGCCCCCTGAGCCGGCGCCGGGGTCGCCGAGTAGAGCACGCAGCAGATGGAGAGCATGGTGAGCGCCGAGCTGCCCGCATCCCACTGACTGTTGATCCAGAAGGTGCAGCCGAGCAGCACGCAGAGGAAGGTACGCCCGCCGTTGTAGGCGGCCTCCAGCGTGTCGGTATGGCTGGTGAGAGAGGTGTGACGGGGCGGCGCCGGCCACTCCTGATCGTCGTAGCGGGTCAACCGGTCGAGCCAGCGCTGACACTCCAGATAGCTCCAGCAGAAGTGGCGCAGCCGCAGCAAAAAGGTGCGCAGCCGGTAATCATGCTCGCTGGTCGGCATCAGGGGAGCCAGCAACCTCGCGACCCGATACTTGTCGCACTCCGGTTTGCCAAGCTCGGTCAGCAGGGTGGCGAGCAGCGTCTGAATGCCTTCCGGTTGTTCCGGCCAGTTGTGCAGCATACGGCGCTGGCTGGAGATAAGACTGATGAGCCGCAGCTGGCGATGGAGCAGGAAGTTGAGCGGCCGGTTCTGGCGTCGCAGCCGGTGATGGCTCCAGACAGCCTGAATGCGCAGCACGTTCATGGTGAGGATCTGGCCGATCAGCCCTTCGTGGGAACTGCGAACCTCGGGCGTCATCTCCCCCAGCCAGAGCAGCTGGGCATGTTCCAGCAGGCGGGTCTGGCTCTTGCGCAGGGATTCCAGCAGGGTTTCGCTATCCGAGGTGCTGGGCAGGATCATCATCATCAGACCGCCGCAGAGGATACCGATGATCACCTCGCTCACCCGCGCCTGGGCAATATCGAAGATGTGGTGGAGATCCGCCACATTGACGCAGGAGAAGGCGATGATGGCGGCGGTGTAACCGCCGAGGGCAAAGGCGTAGGAGACGTTGTTCTGATAGTGGTTGGAGATGTAGGTGCACAAGCCCAGCCAGAGGGCGATAAGGAAGCTGAACAGCCAGGGATCGCTGATGCCAAGACCGGTGATCACCACCGCCGCCATCGCCCCCATCAGGCTGCCAACCACCCGCCCCAGACTCTTGCTGATCACCCCGCCCACGGTGGGAAAACTCACCACGGCAGCCGAGCTCATCGCCCAGTAGGGGGAGTCGAGCTGCAGCACGAAGGCCAGCCAGAGCGACAGGCACATGGCCAGCGCATTGCGCAGGGCATAGCGCCACTGCCCACCCTGTCGCCTTCCCCCAGGGGGTGCGCAGCCAGAACGACTCGCTCACCCTACTCGCCAATGGTGATGGTGCAGGTGGTGCCGGCGATCAGCGTCACGTCAGCCGGCACATCCAGCAGCTTGATCCGCACCGGCACCCGCTGGGCCAGCCGCACCCAGGGCACATTGGGTTTGACGTCGATCAGCAGACCGTTGCCGCCATCGACGCTCTGATCGTGGATGGCGCGCCCTATGCTCTCCACCTCGCCGCGCAACCGCTGTTCACCGCTGTATAGCACCACTTCGGCCGGTTTGCCCGGTGCTATGTGGCCGAGCTTGGTCTCTTCAAAGTATCCCTGTACATAGAAAGAGTGAGTATCCACCAGCGCCACCAGCGGCACACCGGCGCTGGCGTAGTTGCCGACCCGGGTCTGCAGGTTGGTGATGTAGCCATCGCTCGCGGCATGCACCCGGGTCTTGGCCAGCGACCACTCCGCCTTCTCCAGATTGGCCTGCGCCACCTGATAGGCCGCCTGCATCGCCTGGGCATTGAGGCGGGCCTCATCCATCGTCTCGGCTGAGATGACGCTGCGCGACAGACCGCTACGGCGGTTCGCCTCATGCTCCGCCTTGTCGAGATCCGATTTCGCCTTGGCCAGCGCCGCCCGGGCATTATCGAGGGCGATCCGGTAGGGCTCGGGGTCGAGCGTAAAGATCTCCTCCCCCGCCTTCACCAGCTGGTTGTCCTTCACCGCTATCTTGATGATCTTGCCCGACACCTCGGGGGTAATGCTGACCAGCTCGGCGCGCACCTTGCCATCCCGGGTCCAGGGCCCCTGCATGTAGTAGTTCCACAGCCACCAGCCCGCCGCCAGCGCCAGCGCACAGACCAGCAGGGTGGAGAAGTATTTAAGGGTCGCGAGAGGTGATTTAGCCATGTAACAGCATCCATAGAGCGCCGCTGACGGCGAGGATAAAGAGGGAGAGATCCATCAGCAAGGGGTGCCAGACATCTCCGCCATAGAGCCAGTCACGCAGCAGATGGTGCACCGGCAACCAGCAGAGCAGGCCGAGCAGCACCGCTTTGAACAGCGGCGGAAAGTAGAGAGAGGCGCCCAGTACCAGATCCGGCAGCGCAGAAGGAGTTGTCACAAACGTGCTCCCTGTTGGCAGTGAAGTTCAGAAGAGTCAGGCCATCCCCTGCCCCGGGAGAGGCAAAGTAAACAGGCCGCTAAAGATTAACACTGCCCCGCAGGGCGCAACAGAAACATATGAGCCCCTTTTGTTCAGACCTGTCGATCCGCTGGATGATGCACGCCATCGCGCGTCGGCACCTCCCCCAGCTCGAACGGGTTGACCCCTTCGAGACAGGCGAGGTTGTAGCCATACTCGGCTGGGTTGGAGCGACGCTGGTGGTGGGTATAGATGCCGCAGATGCTGCAGAAGTAGTGTTTGGCGGTGCGGGTATTGAACTGGTAGCAGCGCAGCACCTCCTCCCCTTGCAGAATGCGGATGCCGGACAGCGGCACCGAGGCGACGATAGCGCCCCGACGTCGGCATAACGAGCAGTCACAGCGGCGCGGATCAACCACCCCATCCGGCAGGGTCAGCTCCAGCACCACGGCGCCGCAGTGGCAGCTGGCCTTGTGTTTCTCTTGAATTGGGGTATTGCCGATACGCTTGATCATCCTGCCTCCTTGCAGACGGGTTCACTTCCTCAGATGTCAATCAAACAGGGTATCGCGCCGCCCCTGCAGCAAGTGCTCATGGAGGGTGCGCAACTGGGAGGCCACCACCCGATGGCAGGAGAGCGGGGGCAAGTCGTCGATGGGGAAGTAACCCGCCCCTTTGGTTTCATCGGTTTCGCCCAGCAGCTGGCCGCCGGCCACCTCGCACAGAAAGAAAGCCTTGTGCGCGTGAGGCAGCTGGGGCGGATGAGGATGTTTTAGCTTGTCGAACAGGGCCAGCAGTTGCACCGCACGGCACTCAAGGCTGGTCTCCTCCACCACTTCACGCACCACGGCATCCGCCGGCGAGTCACCGATATCGCACCAGCCACCGGGCAGAGTCCAGCAGTCGTCGCTGCGCTCCTGTACCAGCAGGATATGGCCCGCATCGTTCTGAATGAAGGCCCGCACATCGAGCTTGGGGGTGGGATAACCGCGATCGAGGGCAATCCAGTCGCTGATGGCTTCCGGCGCCAGCTCGCTCTGGCTGGCGATAAGGGCCACGGTGGCCGCTCGCAGCGCCTCGAAACGGCCGATATCGAAGGGGTCTTTGGAGTAGGTGAGGCCCGCTTGCGCCGTGACCAGTACCTGTTCCAGAAAGGCGGCCAACGGCGGTTGCATGATTAAAGCCCGAGGAAACGGATGATCTGGGCGGGGTAGCGCTCGAACGCCACAAAGGCGTGGTTGCCACCGCACTCCAGCGAGAGGCGGGCAAAGCGGTATTCATCCAGCGCCTTGCGATAGTCGAGCACCTCATCTCCCTGCTGTTGCAGGATCCAGAGTCGCTCCGGCGCCGTCACCGGTACCGCCAGTGCCCGCAGCTCATCCATATGTTCAGGCAGCAGTACATACTGCTCACCCGTATAGGGATTGGTCTGGGGGCCGAGGTAGTCACAGAGCAGCTCGTGCGGGCGCACCGCCGGATTGATCAGCGCAGCGCGGCAGCCGTACCGCTCGCTCACCCGGGTCGCCATAAAGCCGCCGAGGGAGCTGCCCACGGCGCCGAGCTTGAATTCACTACCATAACGACGCTGCAGATCGGCAATGGTCTGCTCGATAGCCGCCCAAGCCGCCGCTGGCGTATTGGGCTGGGCTGGAATGACCACCTCGATGTCGGGCCGATTGGCGGCCACCCAGGCAGCCATCTGCTGCGCCTTGGCGGAGCCCGGTGAGGAGTTGAAACCGTGCAGATAAAGGAGAACCGACTTCATGCAATGTTCTCCTCAATAACCGGTGGCGTTGGGGTCGGGCACAAACTGCCCCACCGGTAGGCGCCACACCTCGCTGGCCACCCGCCCATCCGGATAGAGGGTGAGATAGCGCCAGCCCGGGCCGGATTCATCCAGCGCGAAGCCATCAGAGAGCGGTTTGAACTGGATGCAAGTCGATGGGCTGGCAATCAGCCGCACCCCGCGGTGCACCTCGTCAAACTCCTGATGAACGTGGCCGAACAGGATGGTCTTCTGCTGCGGATGACGGGCCAGCACGGCAAACAGATCGTCGGCATTCTTGAGATTGTGTTGATCCAGCCAGGCACAGCCCACCGGCACCGCCTGATGGTGCAGGGTGATAAGGGCGTGGCGATCAGGATATTGGCGCAGGGCACGGTCGAGGGCGGCCAGCTGGTGATCGCCAATCATGCCGTGGGGTTTGCCGCGCACCTGGGTGTCGAGCAGTATCACCTGCCAGTGGTCGCCCACCAACTGTTTGGATTCGCTGATCCCGGCGGCATGGAGATATTCGGTCATCAGCGGGCTGTCATCGTGATTGCCGGGCAGCCAGTAGATGGGGCGGCCCAGGGGCGCCATCATGGAGGCGAAACGCTGATAGGATTCCGGGCTGTGATCCTGCGACAGATCGCCGGTCGCCAGAATCACCTCGTAGGGGTGTTCATTGGCCTGCACCTGTTCCAGCACGGCGGCCAGACTCTCTGCGGTGCGCACAGCCAACAGCCGCCCTTCGGCACTCGCGAAGAGGTGGGTGTCGGTAATTTGCAACAGGCGCACACTGCCGTCCTGCGCCTGGGGGAGCTCTGTTTCCAAAATCACGCTTCTTTTTATTTGTTCAACTGGAGATATTGATCGGGCTGGTACCATGTCTGAGACAAAATTTTAGCCATTCGGCCAGAAACAGATTTACCTGCTCCTTTTCGTCCCGCTGGTGCATCTTTTTATTGGGATAATCATAACGTGGTTGCAAACGGGAAATCTGTTGCGCTGCACACACTTCCGCCATCCGCACATCATGATACAAACGAATCTCTATCTGAGCTTGTAAATATTCGGGCAATTCGGGGTTGTGCTGGCTCAGGATCACCTGATTGGTGAAGCGACTCTCGCCAATGATGGTGAGCTGGAACTGCAGATCGTTGCCGACCCGATAGCGGCGCTCGGCGCCGACTTCCCCATCAGGCGGCAGCAGTTTCATCAATGCCATGTAGTTGACCTCGCAAGTTCTCTGCAAAGACATCAAATCCGGCACATAACGTTTGGTCCGGGATTGAACTAACGGCATCGCAAAGCTCCATCAATCAACACCCGTGAGTAGTTGACCTCGCAGGTACGCTGCAAGGACATCAGATCAGGCACATAGCGCCTGCTCTGTTGCAGGGTCAGCGCCACCTCAGCGATCCGCCAGCCAGCGGGCGCGCAGCTCGCCATGGTTGAGGGCCAGCCACTGCAGGGCGATGACCGAGGCGGCGTTGTCGATGCGCCCCTCTTTGAGCCAGGCATAGGCCTGCTCGCGGCTCACCACGTGCACCCGGATATCCTCGCCCTCATCAGCCAGACCGTGCAGACCACTCGCCTTGCTGGCATCCACCTCGCCCACAAAGACCTCGATCCGCTCGGTGCTGCCGCCCGGGCTCACCAGATAGCTGATGGCATGCTCGCAGCGGGCCACCTCGATCCCGGCCTCTTCCACCGCTTCGCGGCGCACCACCGCCTCGGCGGTCTCTCCTTCGTCAATGATGCCGGCCACCAGCTCCAGCAGCCAGGGGGTCAGGCTGGTCTCCATGGCGCCGATACGGAACTGCTCCACCAGCACGATCTGGTCGCGCACTGGATCATAGGGCAGCAGCGCGGCAGCATGGCCCCGCTCGAACAGCTCGCGCACGATGGGCTGGTTCCAGCCGCCCGCAAATAACCGATGCTGCAGACGATAGACATTCACCTTGAAGAAGCCGTTATATCCAGCTGATTTTTCAATGATTTTCACATCATCGGCGGCGTAATGCCGATCTTGCGGCAAGGGTTGCTGCGACATCCGGGGCTCCCGTCAGCTTGACTTGTATCAGTTTGACCATAAAATCCGAGGAACATGAATGAACGTTCATTCACTCGGCGTGCCATGGTAATGAGGGGTGGATTTTAGCAGCCACAGACCATTTGGCTAGGCGCGCGGGGAGAAAACTGCGTCCGGTTCTTGACGTTCCCGTCACCGGACCTGAGACTCTTAGCATTAAATTTTGCTTATAGTAGAGTGATTAAGCTGCAATCAAGCTTGGTCGGTGACAATATTTGCCTCTCCAGCAACCAGTTTGGGTTACTACATAAGGTTAAAACGATCTATGAAAAGAACACTTTTGTCAGTCATGGTGTTGCTGGGCGTCAGTGCCGGTGCCCATGCCGAAAACCTGCTCGACATCTACCAGCAAGCCCAGATCAAAGACCCGCAGTTGCTGCAGTCCAAAGCCGTTCGCGACCAGGCCTTCGAGAAGATCAACGAATCCCGTGCTCCTCTGCTGCCCCAGATCGATCTGGGTGCCGGGCTCAATTATCTGCAAAACAAGAACGATACCCAGAGTAATACCAAAGCCAAGGGTGAAGTGACGCTGTCGCAATCCCTCTATCGTCGCAGTAACTGGGTCAATCTGGATATCAGCGAGAAGCAGGCTACCCAGTCAGATGTTGCCTACAACCTCGAAATCCAGAACCTGATGGTGCGCACCGCCAAAGCCTACTTTGATGTGCTCAAGGCGATGGATACCCTGGAGTTCGTTCGTGCCAACAAGGTTGCGGTAGAGCGTCAGCTGGAGCAAACCCAGCAGCGTTTCGAAGTGGGCCTGACCGCCATCACCGACGTCCATGAAGCCGAAGCCTCCCGCGACCAGGCGCTGGCTGACGAGATCAATGCCGAAAACTCGCTGGACAACAGCTACGAGACCCTGCGCGAGCTGACCGGTATCGATCATCGCAATCTGGACGTGCTGAACACAGATCGTTTCAGCCCACAGAAGACCGCCTTCGGCTCCGACAAGTGGCTGGAGCTGGCGCTGGACAAGAACCTGCAACTGCACAGTGCCCGCATCAGCAAGGACATTGCCAAGGAGCAGATCGATCTGGCCAAGACCGGCCATGAGCCGACGCTGGATCTGGATGCCGGACTGCAAACCAGCAATACCGATTACAAGCTGGATAGCATGCCGGGCGGCAATGACAATCAGGCCAATATCGGTCTGACCTTCAAGCTGCCCATCTACAGCGGTGGCGCCACCAGCTCCAAGGTGAAACAGGCTCAATACAACTACGTAGCGGCCAGTGAACTGCTTGAGAAGAACTTCCGTTCGGTGCAGAGCACAGTGCGCTCCTCCTACAACAACGTGAACGCCAGCATCGGCTCGGTGCGCGCCTACAGCCAGTCTGTGGTCTCCGCCGACAGCGCCCTGAAGGCGACCGAAGCCGGTTACGAAGTGGGTACCCGTACTATCGTCGACGTGCTGGACTCCACCCGCAAGCTGTACGAGGCCAAGCAGAAACTCTCCGAAGCCCGTTACAACTACATCCTCAATATCCTGAGCCTGAAACAGGCTGCCGGTATTCTGGAAGCGCAGGATCTGGTGGAAGTAAACCAGGGCCTGATGCCTGCCACGGCAAAAGCCAAAGGCTGATAGCCGCTATCGAACATGAAAAAGGCGACCGCAAGGTCGCCTTTTTGTTATCCGTATTTCTGCCTGCTTGCTACGGCCGATAATGAGCCCCGCCAGATTGCGGAGCCAGCAGAACGTTAGCCGCGCTCACGGATCGTCTTGATGATGTCGGTGGTGGAGCAGCCATCCTCGAAGTTGAGAACGCGCACCTCGCCACCATTGGCGGTCACCTCGGCGTAACCGGCGATATCTTCCGGCTTGTAGTCACCGCCCTTGACCAGCAGATCCGGCAGGATCTCGGCGATCAGGCGCTGCGGGGTATCTTCACCAAATGGCACAACCCAATCCACCGCGCCCAGCGCAGCCAGCACCGCCATGCGGCGCTCGGTCGGGTTGACCGGACGACCCGGCCCTTTCAGACGGCGAACCGACTCGTCGGTATTGACCGCCACGATCAGGCGATCCCCCAGCTTGCCGGCGTTGGCCAGATAGGAGACGTGGCCGGCGTGCAGGATGTCGAAGCAACCGTTGGTCATCACCACCTTCTCGCCACGCAGACGGGCGGCACGAACCGCCACTTTCAGCTGGGCTTCGGACATGACGCCAAAGCCTGTCTCCTGCTCGGTGTAGAGGGCGTTGGCCAGCTCGACCGGGCTGACGGTAGAGGTACCCAGCTTGCCGACCACAATACCGGCAGCGGTATTGGCCAGCGCACAGGCTTCGTCCAGGCTCTTGCCTGCCGCCAGCGAGGTGGCCAGGGTGGAGATGACGGTATCACCGGCACCGGTCACATCGTAAACCTCGTGAGCCTGAGCCGGCAGGTGCAGCTCTGGCTGACCTTCGCGGATCAGGGTCATGCCGTTCTCGGAACGGGTGACCAGCAGAGCATCCAGCTCGAAGCGCTTGACCAGATCCAGCCCCTTGGCGACCAGCTCCTCTTCGCTCTTCACCTTGCCTACCACGGCCTCGAACTCGGACATGTTGGGGGTCAGCAGGGTGGCACCGCGATACTTCTCGAAGTCGGTCCCCTTGGGATCGACCAGCACCGGAATACCGGCGGCACGGGCGCGCTGGATCATGCCGGGCACGTCGTTGAGAGCCCCCTTGCCATAGTCGGAAAGGATCATCACGTCGCTATTCGGCAGCGCCTGCTCGACCTTGCTCATCAGCAGGGTGGCATCGACGGAGTGGAAGGGCTCTTCAAAGTCCAGACGCAGCAGTTGCTGGTTGCGGGACAGCACCCGCAGCTTGGTGATAGTCGGGAAGTCGGCCAGACGAACGAAATCACAGGCGACCTTGACGCCGGCCATCTGACCGGCCAGCGCATCGGCCGCTTCATCCTGACCGGTCAGGCCAAGCAGCACAGCGTGAGCGCCAAGGGCGGCGGAGTTGAGGGCCACGTTGGCCGCACCACCCGGGCGCTCCTCAATGTGTTCAACCTTGACCACGGGCACCGGCGCCTCGGGGGAGATCCGACCGGTAGGGCCATGCCAGTAACGGTCCAACATGACATCGCCAACGACCAGAACGCGGGCTTTTTCAAAATCGGGCAGGGTGATCTTCATCTGTATCGACTCTCAAAACCTGAAAAATCAGCGGGCGATTTTATCACACTCTTTTATCCGGTGTAGAAAAAGCCGACCGCAGTTGCCGCCGCTGTCACGCTAACCGGACGCAGGCTACCCCTCTGACCAGCACACAGCCATTCGCCCCCGCCCCCCCTTTTCGGCTAGAATCCCCCGATTGTGTTTGCGAACAAGAGATTAGCCATGGCCCATGACAACGCTCCCCGCCTGGAGCCCCGCCTGTTTCATCCCCGTTACTGGGCCAGCTGGTTCGGCCTCGGCCTGCTCTGGCTGCTGACCCTGCTGCCGTGGCGTAGCCAGATGTGGCTGGGCCGTCAGCTCGGTCGTCTCGCCGCCAAGATATTGAAGTCCCGAGTAAAGATTGCCCGTCGCAATCTGGAGCTGGCGATGCCCGAGCTGACCCGGGATGAGCGGGAGAAACTGCTTAAGGCAAACTTCGAGAGCGTGGGCTGCGCCGTGTTCGAGGTGGGGATCGCCTGGTTCTGGCCAGACTGGCGGATGCGCAACCTGATGAAGGTGGAAGGGGAAGAGCACGTCATCGCCGCCATGGAAAAAGGTCAGGGCATGCTGCTGCTCTCCTGCCACTTCCTGACGCTGGAACTCAACGCCCGCTGTTTCGGGCTGGTACGGCCAGGGGTCGGGGTCTATCGCCCCAACACCAACCCGGTGCTGGAGTATGCCCAGTACCACGGGCGCTGTGCCTCCAACAAATATCTGGTGGACCGGATGGATGTGAAGGGGATGATCAAGGCGCTGCGCAACGGCGACGCCCTCTGGTACGCGCCGGATCACGACTACGGCTCCCACGCCAGCGTGTTCGTGCCCTACTTCGCGGTGGAGCAGGCCGCCACCATCACCGGCACAGCCACCCTGGCGCGGGTGAAGAACACCGTCACTCTGCCCTGCTACAACATCCGCACCAGCGAGGGTTACACCCTGCATATCGGGGCGCCGCTCGCCGACTACCCCAGCGGTGACGACATGGTCGATGCCGCCCGCGCCAACCGCGAGATTGAAGCCGCCGTGCGCAAGGCACCAGAGCAGTACATGTGGCTCCATCGCCGCTTCAAGACCCGCCCCTCCCCCGAAGATGCCGGATTCTACTAAGCCACAGCCCCGACAGGGCTCAGATCGCAAAAACCGACAAACCGCCTGCTGGCGGTTTGTTTATATCTGCTATCAGCCCTGCGCGGCAAGCAAGCGCCCCGAACATCTGCCGCTCGATAACATCCTGCATGTTGGCGCCCATTCCCACCAGCCAGCAGCAAAAGAGACCTCATCGCCGACCGTAAAAACTGAAAGCGGGTTACAAATTTATTGATTCATTGATAAGCAATGGAGTGTTTCGATAGATCCATCGTCAATACCCGCTGATGAGTAATTGAGTGATTTGTCCCATTCGAATACAAAAAATGAATTTGTGATGCAAATCACCTTTGCATGAAGGAGCGGCAAAGCTGAATTGGTGATCTAAACCACAAAAAATGGTCATTCAAAACAGAAAAGATCGAAATGTAGCCGAATTACAGCATAGGAATGTGATGTGGGTCACTGGTTATGGAGGGGGTATCGCTGGGTATCTGAGAGCTGGATCACAAGACACCCCGTTTTCAGCCTAATTTGATCGCAAGCTGGTAGATTGAAGTTGCTTAGACGACCGGGATGGCGGTTCGGCAAAACCGGCCATCCCGACTACCACTTTTAATCAAACAGGCTTAAAACGGGGTCCCGACATGTTATCACCGGATACCAAAGTCAAGATACAGAATTTTGGACGCTTCCTGTCCAATATGGTCATGCCCAACATAGGCGCCTTTATCGCCTGGGGCTTTATTACCGCCCTCTTCATCCCCACCGGCTGGCTGCCCAATGAAACCTTGGCCAAGCTGGTCGGCCCCATGATCACCTACCTGCTGCCGCTGCTGATTGGCTACACCGGCGGTAAACTGATGGGCGGTGAGCGCGGCGGCGTGGTCGGTGCCATCACCACCATGGGTGTCATCGTGGGGACCGACATCCCCATGTTCATGGGCGCCATGATGGTCGGCCCGCTCGGTGGCTGGGCCATCAAGCGCTTCGACAAGGCGATGGACGGTCGCGTCAAGAGCGGCTTCGAGATGCTGGTCAACAACTTCTCCGCCGGGCTTATCGGCATGCTGCTGGCGATCCTCGCCTTCTTCGTGATTGGCCCCTTCGTCAAGGTGCTCTCCGGCCTGCTGGCCGGTGGCGTCGGCTTCCTGGTGGAAAACCACATGCTGCCGCTCACCTCCATCTTCGTCGAACCGGCCAAGATCCTGTTCCTCAACAACGCCATCAACCACGGCATCTTCTCGCCGCTGGGGATCCAGCAAGCCACCGAGCACGGCAGCTCTATCTTCTTCCTGATTGAAGCGAACCCGGGCCCGGGCATGGGCGTGCTGCTGGCCTACATGGTGTTCGGTCGTGGTGCGGCCAAGCAGTCTGCGGCTGGCGCCTCCATCATTCACTTCTTCGGCGGCATCCACGAGATCTACTTCCCGTATGTGCTGATGAACCCGCGCCTCATTCTGGCGGTGATCGCCGGTGGCATGACCGGGGTCTTCACCCTGACCCTGTTCAACGCCGGTCTGGTCTCCCCCGCCTCACCGGGCTCCATCTTCGCCGTGCTGCTGATGACGCCGAAAGCGTCCCTGATCGGGGTCGCCCTCTCCATCATCAGCGCTACTCTGGTCTCTTTCCTGGTCGCCGCCGTGTTCGTTCGCGCCCAGCAGCCGGAAGCGGACGAGGCCGATGCCCTCGGTGAAGCCACTCGCAAGATGAAAGCCATGAAGGGCGGCAAGCCCGAAACCGCAGCGGCCAAGAAGCCGGGCGGCGAACTGATGGCGGTACGCAATATTGTGGTCGCCTGCGATGCGGGCATGGGTTCCAGCGCCATGGGCGCCGGCATGCTGCGCAAGCGGGTACAGGCCGCCGGGCTCGATATCAGCGTCACCAACCGCGCCATCGATCAGCTCGACGATCAGGTGGACTGGGTCATTACCCACAAGGATTTGACCGAACGGGCCCGTCGCCATGCGCCACATGCCCACCATATCTCGCTCACCAACTTCCTCGACAACGGCCTCTATCAGGAGCTGGTACAGCGTCTGACTCAAGCCGCCAACGATGATGTCGCCAACCCGCAGCTGCTGGTGGCGGCCAACGACGACAGCTATGAGCCGCAAGCGGCTGAAGTCTTTACCCTGAGCCGTCATGACGTGCATCTGGGACTGAAAGCGGACAACAAGGAGGCCGCCATCCTGACCGCTGGCCGACTGCTGGCCGAGCGCGGCTACGTGGCCCCCGACTACGTCAACGCCATGCTGGAGCGGGAACAACTGGTCTCCACCTACCTCGGCGAATCCATTGCCGTGCCGCACGGCACCATCGCCGCCAAGGAGTTTGTGAAGCGTACCGGCATCGTCATCTGCCAGTACCCGGCCGGGGTCGCCTTTGGCGAGGCTGCCGATGAGGTAGCACGGCTGGTGATCGGTATCGCCGCCCGCAACGACGAACACATGCAGGTGATAACCCGCCTGACCAATGCACTGGATGAACCCGGTCTCATCGACCGGCTGGCCAGCACCACGGATCCCCAGGCCTTCCTGGATCTGCTGGGTGCCGAACAGGCTGCGTAATCATCTTTCATCGTCTTTGGTTCAAGAGGTTAATATCATGAAAACATTGCATTTTGGTGCTGGTAACATCGGTCGCGGCTTTATCGGCAAAGTGCTGGCGGATGCCAGCCATCAGGTCACCTTCGCCGACGTCAACGACACGCTTATCGATCAGCTCAACCACCGTCAGGAGTACAAGGTCCATGTAGTAGGGGCGGATCAGAAGCTGGATGTGGTGCGCAACGTGGCGGCGGTGAGCTCCGCCGGTCACGAGGTGATCGCCCGCATCATCACCGCCGATCTGGTCACCACCGCGGTCGGCCCCAACATTCTGGACAAGATTGCCAGCACCCTGGCCAAGGGGCTGCAGGCCCGCTTCGATGCCGGCAACCTGACTCCGCTCAACGTCATCGCCTGCGAAAACATGGTGCGCGGCACAAGCCACCTCAAGCGGGAGGTACTCAAGTACCTGCCGGTCGCGTATCATGCCACGCTCGAATCCTGTATCGGCTTCGTCGACTCGGCGGTGGATCGCATCGTGCCGCCCGCCGCGGCTGCCAACGATGATCCGCTGGAAGTGACGGTCGAGAGCTTCAGCGAGTGGATCGTCGACCAGACCCAGTTCAAGGGAGAGCTGCCACAGGTGGCGGGCATGGAGCCCACCGACAATCTGATGGCCTTCGTCGAGCGCAAGCTGTTCACCCTCAACACCGGCCACATCGTCACCGCCTATCTCGGCAAGTTGCGGGGCTACCGCACAGTGCGCGAGGCGATCGAAGATCCGGTGATCCGCAGCAAGGTGCGCCGCGCCATGGAGGAGAGCGGTGCCGTGCTGGTGAAACGCTACGGCTTCGACCCGCGTCTGCACGCCGCCTACATCGAGAAGATCCTGGCCCGCTTCGCCAACCCCTATCTGGTGGACGAGATTGACCGGGTCGGTCGTCAGCCGCTGCGCAAGCTGGCGGCGGGGGATCGACTGGTGAAGCCGCTGCTGGGCACCCTGGAGTACGGCCTGCCGAGCGATCAGTTGCAGGAGGGGATCGCCGCTGCGCTCCACTATCGCAATGCCGATGACCCGCAGGCGGTGGAGCTGCAAGCCCTGCTGGCGGAGCTGGGCCCGGCCAAAGCGCTGGCCCGCGTCACCGGACTGGATGAAGAGAGCGAGGTGGTTCGCGCCATCGTCGCCCGTTACGAAACCCTGTAATGACCCTGCTTGCGGCGCATTCAGCCACCACTGATAGCGCGCCAAGCGCTTGAATGGCAAGGGAATGTGCCCCATATGATAAAAACCGGGAGAGAGGCTGACTCTCTCCCTGTCAGCTGGACCCAATGCACCTATGACCACACACCAGGAAGATGAAGTACTGGAACGACTGAACGAGCAGGATGGCCCCCGCGGCTTCTTTCTCGAAGCCGTGACCATCCTGGAAGAGGCGGTCGACTCCCTGATGCGACGCGCGTTTCGTCAGGAGGAGTATGCCGTCAAATACGCCATCGAACCCCTGCTCAACCAGAGCGGCCCCCTCGGCCAGCTGGAGGTGCGCCTCAAGCTCATCTTCGCCCTCGGCCTCATCTCCCTCGAGCGCTATCAGGATATCGAAGCCTATATCAAGATCCGCGACTTTCTGGTGCGCGACCCCAAGGATTACCGCTTCAGCGACAAGCCGATCCGCGATCTGCTCGACCGCCTGCACGGGGTCAATCAGGGCGGCATGATGAAGCTGGAGCCCCCCGCCAGCGAAGAGGATTGGGCCTTCTACCAGATGCAGCTCAACCGGCTCGATCAGATGGTGCGCTCCGCACTGGTACTGACGCTGGCCGACTGTGTCGGCGAGCTCCACAAGGAGAGCCCCATCTAATCCGGCCCCAAGGCCACCCCATCACCACGGTTGGCGTCTGGCTGGCGCCCTTCACACCACCGCCAGCCACCATGACGCCGACTGTCGCACATATCCCCATCCCGGCCATGATGCACGCTCCTTTGGGTGTCAATCTGACCAACTTAGCCACTACACTAGCTCCATACTCACTGCCTGAATCGAGGTCTGCATGATTGCCCTCTCTCTGGCCGGGATCGCCCTGGTCTCCGTACTGGCCCAATGGCTCGCCTGGTCGCTGCGGGTGCCCGCCATCCTGTTTCTGCTGCTCACCGGCCTGACTCTGGGCCCGGTCAGCGGCCTGCTCGACCCCGATGCCCTGCTCGGGGATCTGCTGTTTCCGCTGGTCTCCCTGTCGGTAGCCATCATCCTGTTCGAGGGGGCGTTGACCCTTCATCTGGCCGAGCTCAAGGGGATCGGCAAGGTGGTGCGCAATCTCTGCTCCACCGGCATGCTGGTCAGCTTCGCCGTCATCGGCAGCGCCGGTTACTTCCTGCTGGGGCTGGACTGGCGGGTCGCCACCATGCTCGGCGCTGTGCTGGTGGTAACGGGCCCGACGGTGATCGCCCCCATGCTCAACGTGATCCGCCCCACCCGGGAGGTGGACCGCATCCTGCGCTGGGAGGGGATCGTCATCGACCCTATCGGCGCCCTGTTTGCGGTGCTGGTGTTCGAGGCGGTGCGCCTCGGCAGTCAGGGGGATCTCATCAGCCATACCCTGCTGGCGCTGGGCAAGACAGTGCTGGTCGGTTCCCTGATCGGGGTGTCGGCAGGCTGGCTCACCACCCTGCTCATTCGCAAGGACTGGCTGCCGGTCAGCCTGCACAAGTTCGGCGTGCTGGCGCTGGTGCTGGTCACCTTCAGCCTTTCCAACTGGCTCAGCCACGAGTCCGGCCTGCTGGCGGTGACCGTGTTCGGCATCTGGCTCGCCAATCAGGAGGGGCTGGATCTGGAAGAGGTGCTGGCGTTCAAGGAAGATCTCGCGGTCATCCTTATCTCCAGCCTGTTTATCCTGCTGGCGGCCCGCCTCGATCTGGCACAGCTCTGGCAACTCGGCCCCATGGTGCTGGCGCTGCTGTGCGTGGTGCAATTCGTGGCGCGTCCGCTCTGTATTCTGGTCTCGACCTGGGGCTCGGATCTCTCCTGGCGGGCTCGCGCCCTGCTGAGCTGGATCGCCCCGCGTGGCATAGTCGCGGCGGCAGTCAGTGCCTCGTTTGCCATCAGCCTGCATCAGGCCGAGATCCCCGATGCCGACAAGCTGGTGCCGCTGGTATTTGCGGTGATCATCTCCACCGTGGTGTTGCAGAGCCTCACCTCGGCGCCGCTGGCCAGCCTGCTCAAGATGCGCCAGAGCGCCCCCAACACCTGGCTCATCATAGGGGCCAACTCGGTGGCGCGGGCCATAGGCCGGGCGATGGCGGATCAGGGTGTGCCGGTGCAACTCTGCGATCCCGCCTGGGAGTTCTGCAAACAGGCGCGGATGAGCAACCTCCCCTGCTACTTCGGCAACCCCCAGTCGGAACATGCCGAGCTGCACCTGCCGCTCACCAGCATCAGTACCGTGCTGGCACTTTCCCCCAACCGTCACAACAACGCGCTCGGGGTGCTGCACTTCGCCCACCTCTACGGCGAGGAGCAGGTCTACTCCCTGCGATCCAGCGAGCAGCACGGCAAGGCCAACCGGGAGAGCGCCACCTTCCGCGCTCGCCAGAACCTGTTCGGCCCCGACATCAACTATGCCAGGCTGAGCGGCCTGCTGAGCCGGGGGGGCCAGATCAAGGCGACCCGCCTGAGCGAGGCGTTCGACTGGGCCCAGTATCAGGCCGCCAATCCCGGCGCCATCCCGCTGTTTATCATGGATGGCAAGGGCAAGCCCCAGATCGTTACCGGCCCCGTCACTCCGCAGGCGGGTGAGCTGCTGATCGCCCTGCAGCCGCCCAGAGAGCAGGGCGCCGAATGAACGAAGCCAACCATAATCCGCTGATCGCCCCTCTGCTGGTGCTATTGCAACAGGCGGCGGGCAGCTACAAGGTGCATGAACTGATGGCTGCTCTGCGCCAGCAGGGGGCAATTCCGGTACTGGCCGACGATGAGCAGCTGCAGCTGTTTCGGGTCAACTTCCTGATCATGAACGCCCTCTACCAGTTGCAGGCCGAGCTCTGGCAAGAAGGATGGTGGCTGGTGATCAGCACCCTGGATATCCGGCTCGAACCGCTGGCCGGGAATCAGGAGGCCAACCACGGCTTTGCTGTTGGCGAAAATCTGCGTAGCTACTATCTCGACTGGCAGGTGTTCTGGCAGACCGATCGTGCCGAAGTTGAGGCCCTGCTCAACCACTTCTGGCGCGCTTATGACGGGGAGGGACACAAAGCCGAGGCGCTGGCCCTGTTCGAGCTGAATGAGGGGGCGAGTCAGGAGGCGATCCGCCGCCGCTGGCGGGAGCTGGCACTGCAGCACCATCCGGATCGGGGTGGCAATGCCGAGACCTTTGTCCGCATCCGCTGGGCATGGGAGGTCCTGCGGGGATGATCCCGTTGCCGCACCACTGTTGCCGCACATAAAGGGCAGGCATAGACTGGAGCTGGATATTCCCCACAGGAGAGCATCATGACAGTCAGTGAACTTCGTAAGCTCTATCAGCAACAGATCCTGCAAGAGGCCGAAATACTCCACGACGTGGCCATTCCCGGCTGGCTCATCGAATTCAGAGGCAAGGATGGCGCCCTCTACGAGCTGACCGACACCCTCGGCTGCCCGGTCAGTTTCGGTAACGTCGAGCAGGCCCGCGAACATCTGCATCAGGTGGCCGACTGCCCGGTTCAGGTGGAGCACCTCTACCGCTTCTTTGAACGCTAGCTCCATCCACCGCACAGTAAAAAGGCTCCCGAGGGAGCCTTTTGTTATTCCGGTTGCTTTCTATTCCGGTTGCAGCGGTTCCGCCACCTTGCCCTCCAGCTTTCTGACCGGCTTTTGCAGGATCAGGTTGGCCGGATAGGTAACCAGATCGCCGTTGTCATCACGCACCCGCACATAGAAGAGGCCGATCTCGGTGATGACGCCGGTGACCGAATCATCCTTGTCGAGAATGCGGATCCGGTCGCCAATCTTGTAGGGGAAGGCAAAGAAGATGGTGATGCTGGCGGTGATGTTGGAGAGGATCGACCACTGGGCGACCATGGCGACCCCCAATACCGCAAAGAAGGAGGAGGCGAGCACCACCAGTCGGGAGAAGTCGAGCCCCCACACCCCGGCCAGCACCAGCAGGGTGGCGCAGCCGAGCAGGAAGTGGAACACATGGGCCACGTAGAGCACCCGGTTCTCGCTCACCTGCCTGCTCTGACCGAGCGCCAGCAGGCTCTTGTGAATAAGCCGCCGGATCAGGGTATGACCCAGCAACAGCAGCAGGGTCAGGCCAATTGATTGCCACATGGGTTATGCCTCCTTACCACCAGCGCCGATGTTTGAGCCAGATAGCCAGCCCGCTTGCCAGCGCCACCAGCGAACCACAGAAGACCCAGAAGGCGGTCGGATTCTCGGCCCCGGGGATACCGCCGAGGTTGATGCCAAACAGGCCGGTCAGGAAGCTGGCAGGTAAAAAGAGCAGCGCCATCACCGACATCTGGTAGGCGCGGCGGTTGGTCGCCTCCGCCATCAGATTGTTGATCTCGTCTGCCAGCACGGCGGTGCGTGCCACCCCGGCATCGAGGTCATCGAGCCAGCGCCGCAGCCGATCGGCGATATCGAGCAGACGACGGCGGTCATCCTCATCCAGCCAGCTGATCTTCTCGTTGGCCAGCCGCGCCACCAGATCCCGCTGGGGGGAGAGGTAACGACGGATCATGATGAGCTGCTTGCGGATCAGCGCCAAGCGGCCATTGGCGGGCATGTCGCGCATCAGCACCATCTCCTCCAGATCGAGGATCTTGTCGTGCAGCTCCTCGACAAACTCCCCCGCCCGGTCGGTCAGGGCATCGCAGATCTCCACCAGCCAGTCGGCCGGGGTATCGGCGCCGCCCCCCAGCTTGAGCTGGTTGAAGACATCCTGTTCGGAGAGCAGCGGACGACGACGGCTGCTGATGATGAGATCCGGGGTGATGAAGATGCGCAGCGCCACCATCTCTTCGGGCCTGTGATCCTTGTTGTGGTTGATGCCGCGCAGGATCAGCAGCACCGTCTCCCCCATCCGCACCAGCTTGGGACGATTGCTCTGGCCGAGCAGCGACTCCCTGGCCGCCTCGCTGAGCAAGGGGGTCTGCAACAGCCAGCGCGCCGAATCGGGATTGCCGTAATCCAGATGCAGCCAGCCGGGATGCGCTGCCGGGACTTCGCTTCCCGCCATCAGCGGCGCCATGCCACCCTTGCCATCCAGGGTCAGGGCATAAATCACTTCACCGGGCACCCGATCCATCTCGTCTCCTTCTCGTTTCATGTGCTGGCCCCAGCTTACACCAAAGGCGGGGCCGACTCAGCCCCGCGCCGGGAAGGGGAGGCCTGTGTTAACATGACCGCTCTCGTTTTCCATCCGCTTTCACTACAGGAAACCATGCCATGCCCATCTGGGTTGATGCCGATGCCTGCCCCATTCCGGTCAAGGAGATCCTCTACCGCGCCGCCCACCGCGCCCAGGTCGTCACCACCCTGGTGGCCAATCAGGGATTGCGGGTGCCCCCCTCGCCCTTCATCAAAACCCAGCAGGTGGAGAAGGGATTCGATGTGGCAGATCATGTCATCGCCCAGCAGGTTCAACCCGGCGATCTGGTGATCACCGGCGACATCCCCCTCGCCTCCTGGGTGATCGATGCCGGTGGCGAGGCGCTCAATCCCCGCGGCGAGATCTACACCCGCGAGACCATCAAGGCGCGGCTCGGCATGCGCAACTTTATGGAAGAGCTGCGCTCGGCTGGCGTGCAGACCGGCGGCCCGGCCCCCTTCAATGCCGCCGACAAACAGCGCTTCGCCAACGCCCTCGACAAGTGGCTGGTCAAAGGCAAGCTGTAAAGAGACCCTAAAGGCGTCCAACATGGGCGCTTTTTCGCCGTAACATCCTGATTTTTAAAATAAGAGCTGACCACAACCGTCAGGCTGGTAAGATGCGCCGCCATCTTGTCCACGCCGTAATCATCATGACCGCCCAAGGGCACCTGCTCTTCTCCGTAACCTGCACCCTGATCGCCCACAAACTGCAGCTCACTCCAGCGCTGGCCGATGCCAGCCTGTGGCAGACCATCCCTGCCGCGCTGGCCAGCGCCCTGTTGCCCGACCTCGACCACCCCAAATCGGTGCTGGGGCAGCGCCTGCCGTGGATCTCGAAACCTCTGTCGCGGCTGTTCGGCCATCGCGGCTTCACCCACAGTCTGCTGGCGGTCGCTGCCGCTGTCTGGGGGCTGAACCAGAGCCTGCCGCCGGACACCCTGCCCATGGGGGTCAAGGATGCGCTTATCGTCGGCTACCTCAGCCATCTGCTGGGGGACTGGCTCACCCCGGCGGGCATTCCGCTCTTCTGGCCCATCAAGCGCCGTTACCGCCTGCCGGGCTGGCCGCTGCGCAGTGGCGGCGCCATCGAAACCGGCTTTTGCACCCTCACCCTGCTGGTTGCCGGCTGGTGGTGCGGCTGGCGGCTGTAAGCCAGAAATAAAAAAGCCCCTGACGAGGTCAGGGGCCCAAGCAGTGGTGCGAACCACTAGAGGATCAGATCATGATGCCTGCGATAACGGCAGAGAGCAGGCTGACCAGGGTAGAACCGTAGACCAGCTTCAGGCCGAAGCGGGAAACCATGTTGCCCTTCTCTTCGTTCAGCGCTTTTACCGCACCGGCGATGATGCCGATGGAGCTGAAGTTGGCAAAAGAGACCATGAAGATGGAGAGAATGCCGACGGTGCGCGGAGAGAGCTCGGCAGCCACCTTGCCCAGATCCATCATCGCCACGAACTCGTTGGTCACCAGCTTGGTCGCCATGATGGAGCCCGCTTGCAGCGCTTCACCACTAGGGATACCCAGGATCCAGGCGATCGGGTAGAAGAGGTAGCCCATGACGAACTGGAAGTTCACGCCAAATGCCATCTCGAACAGGTAGTTGATCAGGGCAATCAGGGCGATAAAGCCCACCAGCATGGCACCCACGATCACGGCAACGGTGAAACCGGCCATGATGTACTCGCCCAGCATCTCGAAGAAGTTCTCTTTCTTCGGGGTGTGGTGCTCGTCACCTTCGGCAATGGCCTTGATGTCGGTTACGGAGTTATCCGGCTCGTAGGGGTTGATCAGAGAGAGCACGACGAAGGTACTGAACATGTTGAGCACCAGCGCAGCAACCACGTAGCGCGGCTCGATCAGCTGCATGTAGGCACCGACGATGGACATGGAGACGGTAGACATGGCCGTCGCAGCCAAGGTGTACATCTGCTTCTCGTTCAGGTGCGGCAGGATGTTCTTGAGGGCGATGAAGTTCTCGGACTGGCCGACGATCATCGAGCTGATGGCGTTGAAAGACTCCAGCTTGCCCATGCCATTGATCTTGGCC
The DNA here is from genome assembly GCF_051919235.1 of Aeromonas sp. 95A. Classification (NCBI taxonomy): domain Bacteria; kingdom Pseudomonadati; phylum Pseudomonadota; class Gammaproteobacteria; order Aeromonadales; family Aeromonadaceae; genus Aeromonas; species Aeromonas sp. 95A. The sequence continues at coordinate 3,483,603 of NZ_JBQBFC010000001.1, read as the reverse complement.
AGCACGGTACCGATACCGCGGATCACCAGCGGCAGCAGGCGGATGTACTGCAGAATACCGATCAGCACGGAGATGAAGACGATGGGCATCAGCACCATCAGGAAGAAGGAGAAGGCCCCTTCGTTGACCAGACCACCGAACACGAAGTCGGTACCCTGTTTAGCAAACTCCATCAACTTGGTGAAGCCGGCGGCAAAGCCCCCCACCACCGCCAGACCCACTTCCGAGTTCAGCATGAACCAGGCCAGCGCCAGTTCGACCACCAGCAGCTGGCCGATATAACGCAGTTTGATCTGTTTCCAGTTGTGGCGGTTAGCCAGCAGAGAGAGAGCGAGGACCATCACCAGTCCGAGCACAAAGTGAACGTATTCCATACCTGTAGCACCTGAGTAAATTGTAATTTTTGACCGGCGCCATCATAGACATTTGCACATTTAAAAATCAGATAGCCATCACAATCCCGCGCAATATTATGGAGGCAGGATAATACAAACGTTTTTAAATTAATTGTGCAATGAACTGATATTAATCGCGCAACATGAAAATATAAATTCTTTTAAAAACATAGCATTGAGTAAGGTCTGCGCCGTTTTCATGTTCTTTGAAAATATTTCATCAGCATTTTCGCAACATTCCCTGTGGCGCAGTAACTGTTCGTGGAATATTTCCCAGTCATTATATTAAAATACCGAAAATAGAAAACGTTTATCCGCGATAAATAATTAGATGTGTGTTTGAAAAATAGTCCTTATTACATTGTCAGTGATTGCCCGCGATCGGTTTGGCAACAAATGAACCTTTCATGGCCCCTCGTGACCAGCCGTTCAAAAATCCGCCACATCCGGTGCCACATTCTGGTATGATGCGCGGCCTTAGCGCTCGCGCATCCCCGTTTTCTCCGAAATAGAGTCCTTTTGTGAACAACAGCGAATTTAGCAGCCTCAATCTCTCCCCCGCCCTGCAAGAGAACCTCACCAGCCTGGGTTACCTGCAGATGACCCCGATCCAGGCCCAGAGCCTGCCCCTGGTGCTCGATGGCAAAGACCTGATCGCCAAGGCAAAAACCGGCAGCGGCAAGACCGCCGCCTTCGGCCTCGGCCTGCTGGCCAAGCTCAACGTCAACCGCCTCGAAGTGCAGGCGCTGGTGCTCTGCCCAACCCGCGAACTGGCGGATCAGGTGGCCACCGAGATCCGTCGTCTGGCGCGCGCCCTGCCCAACGTCAAGCTGGTGACCCTGTGCGGCGGCACCCCGACCGCACCTCAGTCCGCCACTCTGAGCTTTGGTGCCCACATCGCCGTCGGTACCCCGGGTCGCATTCTCAAGCATCTGGAGCAGGGTACGCTGGAGCTCTCCGGCCTCAAGACGCTGGTGCTGGATGAAGCGGATCGCATGCTGGACATGGGCTTTGGCGAAGATATCAACCGGGTCATCAGCTATGCCCCCCAGCAGCGTCAGACCCTGCTCTTCTCCGCCACCTATCCGGAAGGGATCGCCCAGATGAGCCGCGGCGTGCAGCGCAATCCGGTCGAGGTGAGCGTGGAGTCCCTGCACGAGGGGAGCGCCATCGAACAGAAGCTCTACGAAGTGCCTGCCGGCCAGCGCCTCGACGCCCTCACCTGGTTGCTGAGCCACTACCAGCCAAGCTCCTGCGTGGTGTTCTGCAACACCAAGCGCGCCTGTAACGACGTGGCCGACCATCTGGCCGCCAAGGGCTTCTCGGCGCTGGCGCTGAATGGCGATCTGGAACAGCGCGAGCGGGATCAGGTGCTGGTGCGCTTTGCCAACGGCAGCGCCACCATTCTGGTGGCCACCGACGTGGCGGCCCGTGGTCTCGACATCAAGGAGCTGGGCGCCGTCATCAACTACGAGCTGACCTATGATCCGGAAGTGCACGTGCACCGCATCGGTCGTACCGGTCGTGCCGGCCAGCAGGGTCTGGCCCTGAGCCTCTATCAGCCGAACGAGGCCCAGCGCGTCAACTTTATCGAAGAGTACCAGCAGGCTCCGATGCCGCTGGGTGATCTCGACAGCATCGGCCGCGACATCAAGCCGATCGCCCCGCAGATGGTGACCCTCTCCATCGATGCAGGCCGCAAGACCAAGGTGCGGGCCGGTGACATTCTGGGCGCCCTGACCGGAGAAGGCGGCATTGCTGGTGCCGATGTGGGCAAGATCCAGATCTCCGAGCAGTACTCCTACGTCGCCGTGAAGCGCAGCGTGGCGAGCGCCGCCCTCAAGCGGTTGCAGGAAGGCAAGATCAAGGGTCGCAGCTACCGCGCCCGCAAACTGGGCTAAGGTTCTTTGCAAGCCGTTAGCCAGACCACAGGCGCCTGACAGGCGCCTGTTTCATATCTCCGATGCCGCCATGCGGCAAGACAGGCACCATGACCCAAGCAATCCAAACCGATGTAAGCTGCCAGAACTGCGAAGCCTGCTGCTGCCGCCTCGAAGTGATGCTCTTTACCGATACCGGCGTGCCGGACCGTTATGTACTGGAACGGGATGGCGAGATACCGGTCATGCGCCGGCTGGACGATGGCTGGTGTGCGGCGCTCGACCGCAACACCATGATGTGCCGTATCTACGAGGTGCGACCGCTGATCTGTCGTGAATTCGAAATTGGTGAACCCGACTGTGTTGACGAGCGGGACAAGTGGTTTATCAAGCTGGAGTAAAACCCGTCCACGCGGTGAGCGGAGTGGTCAAGCGCTCGCAGGTTCACAGGGAGCGATGTTGAGCTGCTCCCCCAGCCACTGGATGGCCGCTGCCTCCTGCTCGAAGTAACGTACCGCCCGAAAGGGTAATCCCTTGAAGATGTTATCTGCCAGATAGCGCTTGAAGCCCCCCACGAAGACCACCGCCAGAAACTGACAGCCACTCTCGGCACACCAGCCAAACTGGCGACGAAAACGGGCCAGCACCTCGGGCCCGGCCGCTTCAAACTCGGTCGCGACCTCGACAATCCCCCAGGGGCCATCCATCAATCCGGCTAGTTCGTGACGAAAACGCGCCTCATAGGCCATGGCACCTGCCAGATTGAAGGGGCCACTCGGGCGGCAGATCAGCATCTGGCCCCTGCGTTCCATGTCGAATTGCCCGTGTGGCTGCATGACTGCTCCCATTCCGTTACCACCACCATCGCCTGCAAATTGTTACCACAAGGTAATAATTTAAAGGTAATAATTTATAAGGAAAAGTCCAGCAGCAAACAGGCTTTCCCCAACGCGTAATCATCCTATCCTGCAAACCGTCGGCACCTCATGTTACCGACACCCCGCACTGAATCGATCTCAAGATGTGTGATTGCAGTTAACGAAACGTTACTGCTATTGTCCGCGCCGCCACAAACATTCCACCAGCCGAAAGGTTCCCCCCCCAACAAGGATGTGCAATGAAAAACAGGGACTCGAGTCATTACCAACGGATCTGGCGCTGGCACTTCTACGCAGGTCTCTTTGTCGCCCCTTTTCTGATCCTGCTGTCACTGACCGGGATCGTCTATCTGTTCAAACCCCAGCTCGACAACCTGATGTATCCCGAGCTGATGAAGGTCGCTCCCGCCAGCCAGCCCCTGAGTGCCGACCAACTGCTGGCCAAGGTGATGATGACCATGCCCGATGCCAGCCTGCGTAAGTACCTGCCGCCTGCCGCTCCCGACCTGAGCGCTCAGTTCATCGTCAATCGGGGTGAACAGGAGCTGACCCTGTTTATGGATCCCGCCAGCGGCGCCCTGCTCGGCACCATGGATAACAAGTGGAATCTGCAAGCGGTGGCTCGCTCCCTGCACGCCGACCTGCTGCTCGGCACCACGGGGGATCGGCTGATCGAGCTGGCCGCAGGCTGGGGACTTGTACTGCTGCTGAGCGGTCTCTACCTCTGGTGGCCACGTAAGGGGCCCGGGGTGGGCGGCATCCTCTGGCCCAGAGTGAACCAGCGCGGACGCCTCTGGTGGCGGGATCTGCACGCCGTGGTCGGCTTCTGGGGAGCCGGTTTCCTGCTGCTGTTGCTGTTGAGCGGCATGACCTGGACCGGTTTCTGGGGCGATCAGTTCGCCGCGGTCTGGAACCGCTTCCCGGCCGCCATGTGGAACGAGGTGCCCAAATCGGCGCCGCTGGCCCGCACCCTGAATCAGGCCCATGAGCAGACCGTCCCTTGGGCGGTGGAGAACACCCCGATGCCCAGCTCGCAGCCGGTCGATGAGGGGCACGATCACGGCGCCATGAACCACGGCGAGCACGAGGGAGTGGTGATGGCCAGTCAGCGCATTGCGCTGCAACAGGTGGTCGAGATCGCCCATGAGCGGGGAGTCCAACCGGGTTACAGCATCACACCGCCGGTCGGCGCCACCGGTGTCTATACCATCGCGATCTTTGCCGATGATCCGCGCAACGATGCCACCCTGCATATCGATCAATACAGCGGCAAGGTGCTGGCCGATGTGCGCTGGCAGGATTACGGCACGGTCGCCAAGACAGTGGAGAGCGGCGTCATGCTGCACATGGGCAAGCTCTACGGCTGGCCCCATCAGCTCGCCATGCTGATCATCTGTCTGATGGTGCTGGCCAGTGCCGTGAGCGGTCTGTGGATCTGGTGGTGCCGCCGCCCGCAGGGCCGTCTCGCCGCACCGCCGCAGCCTGCCAAACTCCCGCCGATACGCGGTGCCATCGCCCTGCTGATCCTGCTGGGGATCGCCTTCCCGCTGGTGGGCGCCTCCATGGTCGCCATCTGGCTGCTGGATACCCTGATTTTCTCCCGCCGCCCCCTCAGGGTGGCGCGCGCCAGCTAGTCGATAACATCATTAACCAGCATAGAGGGCTCCCGCTTGGGAGCCCTCTCTGTTTCATGGCCGCCGACTATCACTCCTGCTCGACCAACAAGAGAATTTTCTTGGCCTTCTCGAAGTGATCGAGCTTGTGGGTCCGGATCCACCAGGTCGCCGCCTCCATCAACAACTCGGGATCGTCATTGCGATTGGCAAAAAAAGCATAAAAGGAGAGCCCGACCGTCTCCCCCTTCTGGGCGATTTTCTGCTGGCATACCTGAATGATTTTCTGTTTGAGTGATGCACGCATGGCAGTCTTCCTGTCTGACTGATTCAGTACCAACGCGTAGCATCGGCACACAAAAAGGGCTCCCGCCTCGGGAGCCCGTTTCACATAACAACAAGCCGGTCGTTCATCAGGAGAGCGCTAACCCGATGGAGAGCAGCAGGCTGAACAGAAACGCGCTGATGGCGGTCTTCTTGAGGGAACCGGTCAGCACCTCGCCATCGTAGCTTTCGCGAAGGGTCTTGGCCGCATCGCTGAGAGGCTTCATGGCGGGCAGGAAGATCCACGGCCAGAAGCTGGCGGGCTGGATCAGGATAAAGGCGATGGTTGCGAGCAACGCCGCCCCCAACAGTACCCAGTGATAAGCGATGGCGCGGTTGCGGCCAAGGCGCACCGCCAGAGTGATCTTGCCGCTGGCGGCGTCGGTCTCGATGTCGCGCACATTGTTGATATTGAGCACGGCGGTGGCCAGCAGGCCACAGGCGGTGGCAGGCAATAGCAGATCCCACTCCAGCGTCTTGGTGAAGAGGTAGTAGGAGCCGAGCACCCCGAGCAGGCCGAAGAAGAGGAACACCGAGATGTCGCCAAACCCGCGATAGCCGTAAGGAGTCTTGCCGACCGTGTAGGTCACCGCCGCCACGATGGCCGCGCCACCCAGCACCACAAATGCCAAAATCTGCAGCCACTGGCCACCGAAGGCGCAGCCCAGCAACAGCAGGCCACTGGCCACCGCCGCCAGCGCAGTCAGCCCCATCGCCACGCACATCTGCTTTTTGGTGATAAGGCCGGAGACCACCGCCCGCTGCGGGCCGATCCGCTCACCGTTGTCGGCGCCGGAGACCGCATCGCCGTAATCGTTGGCCAGATTGGAGAGGATCTGCAGCAGGATGGCGGTCAGCAGGGAGAGCGCCATGATGGTGCCATCGAAGGCACCACGACTGGCAGCCAGCCCCGAGCCCAGCAGGATGGAAGAGCAGGCGAGCGGCAGTGTTCGCAAACGCGCCGCCAGCAACCAAACAGAGAAGGTATTTGTCATTTTGTGATGGCCAAACAATCGGATATTGATCGTGTTAAGGGTTATCGAACCGGATTTGGGTATACTTGGCCCCGGAGAGTGAAGCTCCCGCGGGCGATTTACATGGACGAATGGGCAGATAATATATAGGAAATCATCGCCCTTTGGCATAAACCTACGGCATCCAGCTACCGGATCGCTCGTTACTACCCGGCTCAGACAAGAATCCATGTTGGCTCAGACCCATATCAAGCAACAACTGGACGCCCTGCGTCACAGCAACGTCAGCGGCTTCGTACGGTTGCGAGTGGCGATCGAAATCCGCTCCTTTCTGGGCTGGCTCGCGGCGCAAACCCTCTATCCCCGCATCTACTGGCAGGCCCGTGGAGAGGCTCGTCCCGAGTATGTCGCGCTGGGCGCCATCCATGAACTGACCGAGCCGCACGCCATCAAGCAGGTGTGCACTAACACTGCCAACCAGCATCATGACGACAGCCCTCGCTACTATGGCGGACTGGCGTTTGACCCGGACCAATCCGGCTGGCAGGGGTTTGGCCCCTGCCGTTTCGTGCTGCCCCGCATCGAGCTGGTGCGCCGTGGCGAGTGCGTCAGTCTCTGCCTCAACCTCTGGCTGGATGAAAACAATCTCGAGGCCGAACTGCAGGCGGCAGAAGCCGCCCTCGATGCCCTGCGCCCGGAGTCCCCGCTACCTGCCCTGCAAAAGCAGCCCTGGCAGCGACAGGATTGCCCCGGCCCCGCCCAGTGGCAAACGCTGGTGGAGCGCGTCACAGCCCCCGATTTTCAGGCCCACACCCCCAAGGTGGTGCTATCGCGGGAGAGCGTGCTGACCAGTCCGAACCACGATGCGGATATCAATCCCTGGGCCATGCTCGACCAATGGGCCCGCCACGCCCAGGACTGTTTCCACTTCGGTTTTCAATTCTCCCCCGAGCAGGCCTTTATCGCCTGCTCCCCCGAGCGGCTCTACCGCCGGGAAGATCGCCACCTCTTTACCGAGGCGCTGGCGGGCACCATTCGCCGCTCCGGCGATGAAGAGGTCGATGCCCAACTGGCCGCCGAACTGCTGGCCGACAGCAAGAACCGGCTGGAGAACCGACTGGTACACGCCGACATCCTGAGCCGTCTGGCACCACTGACCCACGATGCCACCCTGACCGAACCGCGCATTCTCAAACTGCGGCTGCTGCAACACCTCAAGTGCGATATCGAAGCCGAGCTCAAACCCGGGGTCTGCGACTGGCAGTTGCTCGACGCCCTCCACCCGACGCCGGCGGTGGGCGGCGCTCCGCGCGAGGCAGCGCTCGCCTTTATCCGCGAGTTCGAACCCTACGATCGGGGCTGGTACGCCGGCGCCTGCGGCATGCTGAGTCGAGAGACCTCCGAGTTCTCGGTCGCCATTCGCAGCGCCCGCATTCAGCCGGGCAGCGTAACCCTGTTTGCCGGTGCCGGCATTGTCGCCGGTTCCGAGCCTGTCGCCGAGTGGGCCGAACTCGACAACAAGATCGCCAATGTGCTCTCCCTGCTGGGATAGTCATTCACCCTTTTCACGCTACGAGAGCCCCTATGCCCACCTGTAAAGAGCCTGCCAGCGAAGAGTTTGCCTGCACACCGTTTTCGAGCCAGCACGCCACCTTCAACCACGTCTGGTCCTCCCTCTTGCTGGAGGAGCTCTTTCGCCTCGGGGTGCGCGACATCGCGCTGGCCCCCGGCTCCCGCTCTGCGCCGCTGACCATGGCCGCCGCGGCCCATCAGGGCTTTCGTCGTCACTTGCACTTTGACGAACGCGGCCTCGGCTTTATGGCGCTCGGGCTGGCCAAGGGGAGCAACCGGCCGGTGGCGGTGATCATGACCTCGGGCACCGCGGTAGCCAACCTCTGGCCCGCCGTGGCAGAGGCCCAGCTCACCGGCGTGCCGCTGATTATTCTCTCCGCCGATCGTCCTCACGAGCTTATCGACAACGGCGCCAATCAGGCGATCGACCAGCAGGGGATCTTCGGCCGCTACTCCGTCTATCAGCAGAACCTGCCGAGCCCCACCCCGACCATTCCGGCGGCGTTTGTGCTGAGCTCGGTGGATCAGGCACTGGCCAAACAGGCGCTCACCCCCGGGGTGGTGCACTTCAACTGCATGTACCCGGAGCCCCTCTACCCGGGCGAGCACTATCAGGATTTCTCCGACTATCTGGCTCCCCTCGGTGACTGGCTCGGCTCGCACAAGCCCTGGAGCCCGTGGCAGCAAAGCGCGCCGAGCTGCCCCCCTCAGGCGGAGTGGGAAACCTTTCGGCAACAGCGCGGCATTATTGTCGCCGGCAGGATCACTGACCCCGAACAGGCACAGGTGGTCGCCGCGCTGGCGGAACAACTTGGCTGGCCGCTGCTGGCGGATCTGCAGAGCCAGATCCGCTTCGATAGCCGCAACCTCATCCACATAGATCTGGCGCTCAACGACCCTGCATTCGTCACCGAGCTGGGCCGCGCCGAGGTGCTGCTGCAATTTGGCGCGCGGCTTATCTCCAAGCGGCTTGGCCAGTTCATAAAACACCATTCATGGCAGGATTACTGGCTGGTGGATCCGCAACCGGCGCGGCTCGATCCCGACTACCGGCTGCGCAACCGGCTGCTCTGCAGTGCCAGCGCCTTTTCTGCGGCCCATCCGGTCACCACACAAGCCTCTTGGCACACATTGGCCGAGCTGCAACACAACGCCAGCCAGCAGATCGCCGCTGCCTGCGAGCACTTCTCCGAGCTCGGGGTCTGCCATCGCCTCAACCGCCTGATCGAAGGGCAACTGTTTGTCGGCAACAGCATGCCGACCCGACTGATGGATATGCTCGGCGAAACGGGCAAGGGGCCGAGCCGGGTGATGACCAACCGTGGCGCCTCCGGCATCGATGGCCTGATCGCCACCGCCTACGGATTTGCCCAATCGGTCGAGCCAGGCAGTGATGAGCCCACCACCCTGCTGCTTGGGGATCTCAGCGCCCTGCACGATCTCAATAGCCTCGCCCTGCTCAGCAAGGCGAGTCGACCGCTGGTGGTGATCCTGCTCAACAACGATGGCGGCAGCATCTTTCGTATGTTGCCGGTGCCCACCGAAGGGGAGCTGCTGGAGAGCTACTACCGGCTGCCCCACGGTCTCAGCTTTGAACATGCCGCCGCCATGTTTGGCCTCGCCTATCGGGCGCCGACCACCCTGCCCGAGTTCGAACGCGATTACCGCGCCGCCCTCCAACATGGCGTTACCTTGATCGAGATCCGGGTACCGAGCGAGCAGGTGGCCGATGATCTCAAGGCGCTGGGGGCCGCCATCCGTGGCAAATAAAAATGCCCATGTGCCGCTGGTGTTGCTGCACGGCCTGCTGGGGGATGGCGGCGACTGGCAACCGGTGATCGACCGGCTGCCCGCCATCCGCTGCATCGCCCTCGACCTGCCGGGTCACGGCCAGCATAGCGCTCTCAACGTCAGCGACTTTGAACAGAGCCACCAGTGGCTGGTCGCCGAGCTGGCCAGCCGCAACATTGAACGCTATCTGCTGGCGGGTTACTCGCTGGGTGGGCGACTGGCCCTCTATCACGCCAGCCGCGAGCCCGCCGGGCTGCGGGGGCTGCTGCTGGAGAACTGCCACCCGGGGCTGCCAGCCGGTGAGCGGGCCGCCCGCATCGCCCACGATGAGAGCTGGGCAGGGCGCTTCGAGCGCGAGCCTCTGGCTGACGTGCTGGCAGACTGGTACCGGCAAGGGGTGTTTGCCGATCTTGACGATGCGGCCCGGGCCCGCCAGATCGCCCGCCGCCTTGGCAACGACGGTCAGGGCATCGCCACCATGCTGCGCGCCACCTCGCTCGGCAAGCAGCCGGATCTCGCCCCCTGGCTCATGGCGAGCCAGCTGCCGGTCACCTGGGTGAGTGGCAAGCGGGATCACAAATTCCATCAGCTGGCTTGCCAGCTGGCGAACCAGGATCGCAGAATCAACCACTTGGTGCTGGATGGCGGCCATAATCTGCACGCCCATCAGCCTGATAACTTTGCCCGACTCCTCGCGGAGTGGGTCAACCAACAAGAAGAGACGAGTCATGATTGAAGCAATGACGGAAGCTGAACTGTATGCACCTGTTCAACATGCCAGGATTGCTCAACTCAGAGTTCAACTCGGTGCTCAACTGCACTCTCCCAGATCAGAAGGAAAAAACCATGATTGAAGCAATGACGGAAGCGGAACTGTACGCTCCGGTTGAGTGGCAGGATTGCTCCGCCGGTTACGAGGACATCCTCTATCACAAGTCCAACGATGGCATTGCCAAGATCACCATCAACCGTCCCCAGGTACGCAACGCCTTCCGCCCCCGCACCGTCAAAGAGATGCTGCAGGCGCTGGCCGATGCCCGTTATGACGATCAGATCGGCACCATCATCCTGACCGGTTTTGGCGAGAAAGCCTTCTGCGCCGGCGGCGACCAGAAGATCCGTGGCGACTACGGTGGATACCGCGATGACGAGGGGACTCACCACCTCAACGTGCTCGACTTCCAGCGCGACATCCGCACCTGCCCGAAACCTGTGGTTGCCATGGTAGCGGGCTACGCGGTCGGTGGCGGCCACGTGCTGCACATGATGTGTGACCTGACCATCGCAGCCGACAACGCCCAGTTTGGCCAGACCGGCCCGAAAGTGGGCTCCTTCGACGGCGGTTGGGGTGCTTCCTACATGGCTCGCATCGTCGGCCAGAAGAAGGCCCGCGAAATCTGGTTCCTCTGCCGCATGTACGATGCCCAGCAAGCCCTCGACATGGGTCTGGTCAACACCGTCGTACCATTGGCCGAACTGGAGCGTGAAACCGTGCGCTGGTGCCGTGAAATGCTGCAAAACAGCCCGATGGCGCTGCGTTGCCTGAAAGCCGCCCTCAACGCTGACTGTGATGGGCAGGCGGGCTTGCAGGAGCTGGCGGGCAATGCCACCATGCTGTTCTACATGACCGAAGAGGGTCAGGAAGGCCGCAACGCCTTCAACGAAAAGCGTCGCCCCGACTTCTCCAAATACAAGCGGAACCCCTGATGACACTCGCCCTGTATCGCTATCAACTGCCTTTTACCCAGCCACTGACCTTTCACGGCAAGGTGGAGGTGGCGCGCGAGGGGCTGTTGGTGCGCATCAACGACGGCTGGGGGGAAATCGCCCCCCTGCCCGGCTTCTCGAAAGAGAGCCTGCAACAGGCAGAGGCAGAAGCCCTTGCCGCGCTGGCGGCCCTGGCCGCCGGCGACACCCCGAACCCCGTGCTGCCGTCGGTGCAATTTGGCCTCGACTGTGCGCGCCGGACATGGCCCGAACAGAGCAACCCGCTGCCGGAGCCCTATCCCCTCATTCAAGGCTCCCCCCAGGAGCTGCTGCGCAACTGGAAAGAGTGGCTGCACCGCACGCCCGGCAAGGCCAAGCTGAAAGTGGCACGCTACCCGATGCGTGACGAGCTGGCGCTGATCCGCCTGCTGTGCGACCGCCTCCCCTCCCTCAAGCTGGTGCTGGATGCCAACCAGGGCTGGACTCGCGAGGAGGCGTGGACCTTCTGCGGCCACCTCGACCCGAATCGCATCGAGTATCTGGAAGACCCTTGCGCCGACTTTGCCGACATCGCCTTTGTCGCCAACCGCACCGGCATGCCGGTGGCGCTGGACGAACTGCTGGCACAAGGCAAGCCGTGGGAACCGATCCCGCAACTGCGCGCGCTGGTGCTCAAGCCTACCCTGCTCGGTTCACTCGCCAACTGCGAAGCCCTGATCGCCCGCGCCCGCGAACTGCGGCTCAAGGTGATCATCTCCTCCTGCTTCGAATCGGATCTGGGCCTGAACCAGCTCTTTCATCTGGCGAGCGAATGGGCTCCCGAACAGGCGCCGGGTCTGGATACCCGCCGCTGGATGGCGGGCAACCTGCTGGGGGAAGATGGCAAACCGGACCTGAGCCGACTGGAGCAACTGTATTACCGTGATTGAACCCACACGTTCACCCGAACAGACACCTTGCCCGGTACGCCACCGGGCAATCACAGCCCCGAACCGCATTGCCATCCACGCCGCCTCGCCCCTCAGTTACCGCCAGCTCGATGCCCGCCTCAACAGCCTGTGCCAACAGCTGAAACAAGCCGGAGTGCGCCGTGGCGAACATCTGGCTGCGGTGGTGCGCGGTGCGCTGGAAGATGTGCTGCTGGCGTGGGCCTGCGTACGCAGCGGCGTGGTGTTCTTCCCGCTCAACCCCGCCTTTCCTCTCGAAAAGCAGAGCGAGCTGGCGCTGCAACTCGATGCCGATGCCTTCTGGTCGGCAGGGGAGATCCCGGCAGGCAACTGGCAGCCCTTGCCGCTCGACTTCACGCGCGAACTGCCGGCAAGCGAGGAAGCGTGGCCGCTGGAATCGACCCAACTCAACAACATGATCCTCACCTCCGGCTCCAGCGGCACGCCGAAAGCGGTGGTGCACCGGCTCTGCAACCACCTTGCCTCAGCACGCGGCTCTGCCACCCTCATCCCCCTCGATGAGAAGTCCGGCTGGCTGCTCTCCCTGCCGCTGTTCCATGTCGGCGGCTACGCCATCCTGTTTCGGGTCTTTCTGGCGGGCGCCACTCTGGTGCTGGACGATCGCAGTCAGCCGCTCAAGGCGCGACTTGAACAGCAACCGATCACCCACCTCTCGCTGGTGCCGACCCAGCTCTGGCGCCTGCTGGCAGAGGGCTTTGACCCCGCCCGTACCCGCCTTCGTGAGCTGCTGCTCGGTGGCGCCGCCATCCCGCAGCCGCTGGTGAGTCGCCTCTGCGCCATGGGGCTCGAACCCAAGGTGAGTTATGGTCTCTCCGAGATGGGCAGTCAGGTCTGCACCGCTATACCCGGCGATACAGGCGTAGTTGGCAAACCGCTACCGGGACGGGAAGTGTGCATCAGGGAGCAGGAGATCTGCGTGCGCGGCGCCACCCTGTTTGCCGGTTACTACCGAGATGGCGAGCTGGAACTGCCCCTCGATGACGAAGGCTGGTTTCATACTCGCGACAAGGGGAGGTTCACTGCGGCAGGGGAACTGCTAGTAGAAGGGCGGCTCGATAACCTCTTCATCTCGGGTGGCGAAAACATCCAGCCCGAAACCATAGAGCAGAGACTGGTAGATCATCCCGCTGTCGCCCAGGCGCTGGTGGTCCCGGTGCCGAGCGACGAGTGGGGGCAACGCCCCGCCGCCTATATCGACTGGCACGGCGAGCCGGTTCCCGACTCCGAACTGGCAGCCTGGCTCCGCAGCACCCTGCCCGGCTTTATGGTGCCCGACCACTGGCTCCCATGGCCCGATCTTGGCGGCAATCTCAAGCCACAGCGAAAACAATTTCAGAATATTATTAGGTCGCAATAATTATTCATGCGACAAAAACTGACACCATGGAGCCATCCAAATACACATATGACTCAAAATAAAATGCTGGTGGTATCAAAATCCTCCTCCTCAGTCTGAATAAGTGAGAACGATTACATAAACGGCCTTTTTTGCACATTTTTTGAACCAAATTAATTGGCTGTAGTACCATACCCTCCACCATGCATTTAGTAGGAAAGCTAACCATATGATAATAAAAGAAATTGACAATTTATCATTATTTGAACAAAGACTGCATGGTGGTAAAATGCACTCCTTGGCAGTAAGACGAGTCACACATGAGTAACAAAATTTATAAAATTGCAGAGGATATCTTTTTCTCCGCTGCAATATTTCGACTCTCGAAAGGGGACAAGGACATCAAGCTCAGCAACAAGGAAGCCGAGCTACTCGAAATGTTATGTGATGAGGCAGGCACTGTCATTCCAAGAAGCAAACTGCAGGATGCCTTGTGGCCAAATCAGGACAATACCGATACCAATTTGAACCGGCAGATACTCTCGTTGAGAAGAAAGCTGGAATCCTTCGGCTTGATGGATGCGATCGATACCATTCCACGGGTTGGCTATATGTTTTGTGCTCCGATTGAGCTCGCTGGGGAAAGTGAAGAGCCAGCACCAGCGGAAGAAATTCATGCGCCGACGCCTTCCCCTGCACCTCAAGCCAGGCGGCAATATACTCGCCGCAAATATGACCGATATTTCAGCCCAAAGCGTATTTTGCTGTTTGCATTGCTGCTGGTCTCGCTGACTTCACTAGCCCTCGTCATTTATAACTATGCGACAGCAAATACACTACGCACTATCAATTTAGGTCAGATTTCTCTCTATATGACCAGCGAGACAGAAAAAGCACTGAATGTGAAAATAGATTCACTGACGCCCTTGATAAAACCTGTTTCACGTAAAGCTGATGAGCAGATTTCAATTCTGGTTGGAAAAGAAGCCATCAGCTATTTTTCCATCAACAATAGCAGCAGGAAATTATCCGAAAATATCTTCCTGTTGCGTAGCGGTCACCCGGTGGCCGAAGAAGTTCAATGCGTTATCACAACCATGAACCAGCAGGGAAATAATGTTTCCAACAACTATTACAATAATCAAGAAACCACAGTCAGATATCACAGAGATTGTCAGGCACCAGACAACTGGGTAGAAATGACCAGAAAGAGTAAATATATTGTGACCATGAACAGAGAAATAGTAGTGGCTACCGTGATAGCCACTGACAATCAGGGAAAGACGCTGTTCAATCTGGATTCTGTTGGGGATCTGGAGCGGGATAATGGCGATATTTCGGTCGAGATAAAAAATACTATTGTCAATTTCATTGACCAGCAGGCGCTGACCAATAACGCTATGGTCGCCACTCTGGTCGCGGCGCTAACTCCCCCCAAACAAAAAGCCAAGTTCATTCAATTGCCTGGAGGTATTTACCTTTCCAGTTATCTAGGTGGCGTCATCACCTGGCCCAGCCATGGCAATACAAAAGTCATCCAGCGCAATGACTTCTGAGTTTATTCATAAGCAACGATGAAATTGGCGACGGCAGAATAGTCGCCAGGCTGGATGTTTTTGGCGGTCAATGCAGCAGGATGTCCTTCAACCCTGGCAAAAAATTGAAGCTCATTATCTGCCGCACCACCTAGCAGATAGCCGCGGGAGGCACTACCCAAATTCAGAGGTGATTGAGCCACGTCATACAGGCGGATGCCTGCCCCCCTGGCAATCCCAGCCGTGAATGCCAATCCGCCGCTTAGTTCGGGATCCTGCGAGCCAGTAAAGGTCACCTTGGCCATGCGGAAAATACCCGGCTTGCAATTGGTCAGACGAATGGAGAACGGCACTAGCTCCGCGACTCCGTTGGCATAGAGTTCCTTCACATCAACTACCCCCATCGCGACCTCCTGATCAAGGGATTCAGGGGAAACCACACAGGGTTGGTCGATGATCCGGCCATGGAGATTGACTGTATTGCCCAGCAACTCCAGATCATCGCCAGCACGAGGGGCCGCCGTCACAGCCAGCACCGGGCAAAGCGCCAAACCTATCCACAATGTCCGCAACATATGACAACTCCTCACTGGAACTCGGCAACGATGGTGGCTGTCGCATAGAAATCGCCCGCCGGAATATCTGCACCTGTCGGGGTTACCGGTGCAGCGATAAAGCCCCAATCACCGATATTGCCCTGCATGGAAACCGGATAGAATTTGTTTAACTGCAACGGTGAACCATCCAGCTGCTTGAATTTTATTCCCAAATCGGGAATAACCTTGTTACCCGTATAGCTGTCACTGGTTGTTCTCAAATAATCCTGGCTGAATGAGGCTGGTCGTCCTGAGATACCAAGGTTTATTTTCAATGCATCACCTTCAAACGCGCCCCCCTTACATTGGAAAGTTAGTGGCACAGCTCTTTCAAAATTATTACCATCCAATCCTGTTCCAGGTAAATCGCCAAACTCGACTTCGATAGTTTGCCCGCCATTGATTACACATTCTTCTGGTACATATAAAATTGCAGATGTAATCGTAATTCTAGACATTGGCAAACTATTAAAGTCTGTAGTTGTAGCCCCTAGACGACCATACATCTCTACAACTTGACGATCTGATATTTGCACACCATTAATTATTTGTTTTCTCACGCGAAAAGTTACCTTTCCACGGCTACCACTTTCGAAATTATTTATTCTTGTCTCTTTCCCTTTAGTACAAGAGTAATTTGGGTAATCGTTACTTTCATTCGGAAATGGGGCTGTAACAAATTTTTTCTTCCAACCGGCTATCCAAATTTCGACTTTCATATCCAAAAAGTCATTCAGTTTTACAAAACCATCACCAACTTGAGGCAAGCCATCCGTCATTGTTGCTTTATAGTACACTGGAGATTGCGGAATGCTTCTATCTGGGCAGGTAACGATACCTGAGTATTGCCCTCTCAAATTCCACTCAAATGCCTTGGTAGTAAAACCAGGTCTGTTTTGAATGTCAGCCTTGTCCAACGATATATAGTAATTATGGGTTGGGTTAGGCGTCACATAGCCATTTGCCAATGCCGTTCCTGCCAACAGCATAAGACTTGAACAGAAGATGGAACGTAGCATAAGGCTTACTCGCTCTTCACGGCTTTACAGGCATTGCCTGTGCACTGGTATTTGATATCCATATATCCGCCGTAGTCATTGACATAGCTGATCACAAATTCATTGCCCAGGGTTTCCGGGATAGTGACCGTCAGCTCTGACTTGGGAGAAACCATAAAGGCGGAGAAACCCTTGATAGTGGTCCGCTCCTTGCCCTGCGGATGACCTAGGCCCACATAGGTGATGTAGTAAGGGGTCGGGTTGTTGACCTTGAGGGCTTTGCCCTGCTTGGTGATCAGCACCTGATCCTGCCAGACTGCCCCACGCTCGGGCAGAATGGCCTCGGGGCGGTAGAACAGCTTGATCTTGGACTGCACGGCAATCTGCATCACGTTGCTCTTCTCGCTCTTGGGCGGGATCTCGCGCAGGTTGAAGTAGTAGATGGACTCACGATCCTTGGGCAAGCTGTCGATGGCCGGCACACTGGCGATGCGCACGATGGACTTCTGGTTGGCATCCACCCGCTGTACCGGCGGCAGCACCACGAAGGGAGAAGAGATCTTCTGGCCTTGGGCATCTTCAATCCAGGCCTGCGCCAGGTAGGGCAGCTTCTGGTTCTCGTTCTTGATGTTGAGGCTGATGGACTTTGCGCCGCCCGGATAAACGGCACGAGTACGATCCAGCACAATGGCGGCACTGACGTTGAGTGAGGTCATGCCAAGCGCAGCCAGACAGATATAAGAGAGCAGCTTTTTCATCGGTATCCCATTACTTGCAAGTGAGAGTCTTCATCGACAGATCGGTTACTTGTTGCGGCGCCACTATCTTGCACTGGCGGGCCCCGCCCCAGGAGAGTTCAAACGCTTCATTCGGTTTCACCCCGGTCAGATAGACCAGGCCATCTTCATCCACCACCGAGAGCACACGGCCGGAATCCTTGACGACGGTGGCACCAAACGGCGGCACTGAGCCATCGGGTAGTCTGACACTGGCCAGCAGCTTGAACCCTTCGGCAATTTCGAAGGCATTATACCCAATTGCGCCCTCGGTCAGGGTTCCCTGCTTGATGGCGTTCATCGCATCGATGTCGTCGCTCAGCTGATCCACATCGACCCGGGTGTCGCTCTTGCGATAGTCGGTCATGTCGCTGATCACCGCGACGCCAAAGCGGTTGGTCACGGCGCGGCCATTGTTGAAAGAGACGCCGGAGGTATTGTCGGTATCCACCATCATGCGGGTACCGCCACGACGTGTCGCCTCATGCAGGGCCGCACCGTGCTGGGTCGCCGTCAGACCGCCGCGCAGGCTGGCACCAACCGAGGTGTATTCGCTCTGCACGCTGTAGGCATTGAGGCTGACCGCTCCGATGTCGCTGTTGTGGTTGTAGTAACCCCGCGCCACGGCGTGGCCATTGCTCTGCACGCCCGCCCCCAGCTGATAGGTATCATCCGGTCGACTGTAGTCCTGATAGGTGGCCAGGTGAGTCACCTTGCCGTTGGAGGACTGCACGCTGTATCCCGCGCTCTTTCTGTCCCCTATTGGCACGCTGAGGGTCAACATGACGCTCTTGTCATCCTCGTAGTTCTCGGTCTTGGTCTTGTAGGCCGACACATAGACGGAAACATCCTTGAAGCTGCCGATGTTCACGTTCTTGTTGATAGTGAGGCCGTAGCGATCCTCTGCCTCGTGATCCCAGTAGGTTCTGTGGGTGTAGTCCAGATAAACCGTCAGCGCCTTGGCTGCATCCTCCGCCCAGAAGGTCTTGTTGGCGGTGATGGTGTAGAGCTCCTTGTCACCCCAGGTGTTGTAATCATCGCTCGAGGTCGTAGTGTTGTTCTCCAACCGATCCTTGTTATTGAGGAACTGCGACATGGTCATGAAGTCATGTTGGGAGAAGCGATAACCCGCGAAGGTGATCGAGCTGTTGTATTCATCAAACTGCTTGGCGTAGTTCACCCGTACCGACTGGCCAATCTTGGTCGACAGGCCCGGCAACTTGGCGATGGACTGGGTCAGGTCGGCGGAAATAGCGCCGAAGGCATAGAGATCACGACCGATCCCCAATCCCATGGAGTTGTATTCACCCGCAATCAGGCTGCCGCCGTACAGCGACCAGGAGTTCGCCACCCCCCAAGAGAAATCACCGGTCACAAAGGCAGGGCCGTGCACATCGTGCACCGAATCCGTCTGTTCGGAAGGTGCACCAACCGCCAGGTTGTATCGGACATAGCCAGGGCGAGTCAGGTAGGGAACGGTTGCCGTGTCTACCTGGAACGAATTGACACTGCCATCTTGCTCCTCTACCCGCACATCGAGACGGCCGCGCACCGAGCTGTCCAGCCCCTGGATGCGAAACGGGCCCGCCGGCACGTTGGTTTCATAGATGATCCGGCCGGACTGGGAGATGGTGACCTTGGCGTTGGTCTTGGCAATACCGCTCACTTCCGGCGCATAACCCTGCAGACTAGGCGGCAGCATGCGCTCGTCATTGGCCAGGTTGACGCCGGTATAGCGGAAACCATCGATTAACTGGGAGTTGAGCTGCTGCTCACCCACTGTTAGCTTGGCGGCCATGTTCGGCAGCGGACGATAGGCATAGATACGGTTCAGCTCGGTCGACGTCCGCTCATTATCACCCCAGTAAGAGCTGGCCTGATAGTCACCCCGCAGACGCCAGGCGCCGTAGTTGACCCCCAGCGTACCATAGCTGCTGATATTGCGATTGGAGTAACCATCGCCTTCGTTGACCTGGGCATTGATGTTGTAATCCAGCATCATCCCCGGGATCCCTTCATCCCATTGCTCGGGCGGAATCCAGTTGGGATCGCTGTACTTCATCCACGCCTGAGGGATGGCAATACGCAGCAAGCCGTTACCGATATCGTTCGAGATCACTACGCCGTCCAGCGCCAACAGGTTGGCACACTGGCCATCGTGCCAGGTATCGATCTTGGCGATGGCCTCGTCGGTCAGCGCCAGCTTGGGAATCACCTCTTGCGGCAGGCAGGCTACCCCACCCTTTCCCTTGCCAGTATCGCTCTCGTAGAAAGGGATTTTCTGCAGGGGCAGCTTGTTCTTGTTGACCTCGATCTCGAGGTAGTAGTCGCCGGGCAGGATGTAGCCTTCGTCGGCAAACTGGGAGAGGTCGATCTTGGTCCGCTCATCCAGATCGAGCGCATCAATATTAAACTCCGTTTCTGCCCATGCGTGATTTGCCACCGCCATCAGGCCGGACACGCATAGCATAAAAGCCATTTTTGAATAATGTTTTTTTCTCACAGAGTCTGATGTTGAAACGCTCATATTTTCACTCTAGGAATTGCATAAAGGTCTCACGTAATGAGGTATCTACACTAAGCAATTGGTTTGCTTACATATAATTGAGTTCTAACAGCGTCGTACTGTCCGGAAGAAACAGCTGACTGCTGATGAGCCCCAAATTGAATTCCAGATCACTGTTGACGATATCCGAGACAATAAAACGCTCACCGGATACCTTGTGATATTGGCCGTTATTGAGAATGCCCAGCTCATCGCTCATGGCACCACGCACGGACATGGAAATAAAAGGCAGTGATGCCACCGTCGCCCCGTCAACCTGACAACCGCTGATTTTCAACGTGCCCGGTTGCTGAGCCTGCAGTGGAATGCTGCGCAGCACCTCCAGCGTACAGCCCGATTCGGCTAGTCCATCCGTGAGTTCGTTGGCGTGGACTGATCCCGCCATCATCACCAGCTGCAGCACCATGGCCGCCATCATTGAAGTTTTCATGATTAGGGTTCGATGTGAGGAAACAGAATGTGTGAAGTTGTGGTGGCTCGCACCACCACAACCCTTGTCACACGTTAAGGCACTCTATTACTCGTAGGAGAGAGTAAAGTTGGTCACTGCAGTGAAAGCACCGGCTTTCAGCGGGTTGGTGTCTTGGCTTGCATAGCCTTTCAGCACGGCGCTAAAGGGCAACTCGTTGTCACCGTTGACCAGGCCGAAGGCGGCAGTCGGGGTACCCAATACGATCGGAGCACCGCCCGGAGCGGTCATCTTGATACCGGCACCCGCGGCGTCACCACCACCGATCACCAGCAGGCTGGAGTCTACCGGGTCTTTGGCACCACTGAAGGTCACCTTGACGGCATCTTCCTTGTCAGAGATTTCACAGTTCAGCAGCTTGATGCTGAACGGCTTGGAGCTGGACTCACCACCGTTGGCCAGCTCTTTGGTGCTGATCTGGCCCATTTCAACTACCTGGTCAACAGCTCAGAGATCCCCTCATTTTTAGAGACTCAAATAATTCCAAGTGTGCGGGTATATAAGCGGTGTTGCTTCAGGTAGTAGATAAATTTATCCATCAACAAGACCGCATTGGCTTCTTTCATTTTAGGTAACAACTGGTAATAGATGACCCCTTGCCGAAAGAACGAATAGGTTCGGCTCTTGCTGGTATTGACCTTGATCGTTCTCTCTAGACCGACACTGTCTCCAGCCTTACCCAGCAGCGTCAGCAAGACGATGGCCAGGGCACTGAATAAAAACAGTCGGTCGCGCCGGACCGGATTACTGATGTGCACATCTCCCATACCCATGCCGAATTTGTAATCTTTGATATCACGAAAACTGGTCTCGATACCCCAGCGCTGGCCGTATAGTTGCAACGCCTTGGCGGCGCTCAGGTCGGTCCGGTTACTGGCCAGAAACCACGCGTCTTTCATGCCACTCTTATGACAACAATAGACCCGTTCGACAGGCTGTCGCTGCCCAGTTAGCTCCACCGCTTTGAGGGTTCGGGTGCGCCCGGTCGGCGTTAGCCAGTCCCGAGCTGGAACCTGCTCTACACCAGGGTAACCAACCAAAACATTTCCTTTAAATCTAATGAGATAAGCAAAGCCTAGCTCTTGCTCCAGGCGTTCGAACAGCTCCATGTAACCAAAGCCGCGGTCAGCTACTACCGTCACGAAGATACCCTCTGGCAACGTCTGCTTGAGCTTGGTGAGCAGCTCTTTCTCATGGGCATTGCGTTGCCCTTTGAGCAACGATTTCCGATGGGTTTTCCACAGCAGCGGAGTACTGCGACCGTGGTTGGTTTGCAGGCTGATAACCAAGGTACTGTGATCATCGGCATCGAATTCGGTCCAGTCCATGGAGACTACGATCTCGGTACGTTCACCGACCACATAGGGCACCCAATCGTCAAAGAGGCTCCAGACATTGAGCTTGGTGTTAGTGAGCAGGCGATCCACCTGTTTAACCGCATGTTTACGTTCGAGACCGTTGGCCAAGGAGAGGCCACTACCGATGGCGTGGATGGCCAGTGAACCTGACTCGATAACCCCGAGGGTAGCATTGGCGAGGGAAAGAACACGCTTAGCATGCATGTCCTGTCCAAATATATCGTCGATGTGGTTGAGGATTAGTTCGTGGTTAAACATGGGGATAGTCTGTTGGGTATTAGCTGGTCAAGGATGGCGATCATACCTCAGAAGCCGCGCCACGCCTCGCTCATATGAGGGGATGGTTAAGGGTCAACAGACTCAGGGGCTACAGAACAAGGGGCGTTGATGATTTCACCGTTAAAAGTGACTTTACCGGAACCGGCACCACCAGCAGCAAAAGCGGAGCCGCACAGCAGCATGGAACCAACACCCATAGCAACCAGAATTTTATTAGCTTTCATTCGTTTATACCTACATTAACGTGTGTTGTACTGCATCACTCCAATCATGCTGGAGTCACGATATTAAGTGATGCCGCGATATACTGCACAGCAACTGTTGGCGTTCGCCTCTCATTAAGCCGATGAGAGGTCATGCCAATAATAAACTGTGCCTCTTCAGGTTTATTTAAATAAGCAAAAGCAACACACAGCAT
Source organism: Aeromonas sp. 95A (assembly GCF_051919235.1). Lineage (NCBI taxonomy): Bacteria > Pseudomonadati > Pseudomonadota > Gammaproteobacteria > Aeromonadales > Aeromonadaceae > Aeromonas > Aeromonas sp. 95A. The sequence goes on along the minus strand of NZ_JBQBFC010000001.1, from coordinate 3,461,170 downwards.
CAGGGTAGTTCCCGCTACACCTCAACTGCACAACTACATACGTCCTTGTCGTCTGTGCAGAAAGCCGCATTCCGCTTTTGCTTGACGAACAAATTAACGACTCGTTTGATGCACATCAAATACATTTTGATTTGTATAAATTTTTTTATAAACACTTAAAAAACAATGACTTAAGCCAACAACAAAACATAAAGCGATATCATGAAATAAATAAAGTTCATATAAAGGACATCTATTGCAATATTCTCAGACTGTGAATTCAAAGTCGCACACAAAATTTCAACAAGAACACAACAAAGATAATCTATCTATTTTTAACAATAGTTATCAACCACTTCATAAATCGCCCCCTAAAGAGGTAATCAGGTAATCAGGTAATCAGGTAATCAGGTAATCAGGTAATCAGGTAATCAGGTAATCAGGTAATCAGGTAATCAGGTAATCAGGTAATCAGGTAATCAGGTAATCAGGTAATCAAATTATTGGCAGCCCACACATAAATATATATCTACTACATTACATATTAATCATAGATATGACGCGCTAATATAGAGGCTTGCCCGCAATATTCACAGGCAAGATTTGAGATAAAAAATAAATATACGTTATTAATTATGCAGACTAACTGTGATCCATCTCTCATGATTTTTAAGCCGATTGATTTCTCAAAGTGGAGTGTTATCATCTAGACATAGAGTAAAGGGCAAACCGATCGAAAGGTCGGGACGCAAAGCCACCGGTCTAAGGGTTTTGATACCTAAGACAGCGGAGCTGCCATCTGAGAAGAGTGATGTTATTGCCGATTTATGGCATTACTCTTTGATTGCGTTGCCCTTTTCGTACAACACCTGTGACGAAAAGGACATAGATATGAAAGCTCAACACACCGCCTCCCGTTTAGTTCGCAAGACAGTTTTCTCTGTATGCACCTCCTTGCTGCTTGGTACCGCCTTGTTGCCATCCACAGCTTCTGCGGCTGATGGCTCAGTGACGTTTACTGGCACTATCTATGAATCTCCATGTGATTTTTCTGACAGCAGCGTGACCTGCTATTCAGGCATGAACAAGCAAACCATGCCTTTGGCTCACTTGCAGCAAGCCGGTCAAATCAGCTCAATTAGCAGCACTATCAGCTACAAAGTGACCAATGCCAGCAACATGGCGATCGTGACTGTCAGCTATCTCTGATGACTCATCTGTAGTGACGCTGAAATTGGCGCGAAACAGATGAGCAGGTGGTGTTGAAAGCAACTCTTATCAGGTCGCCTGTGCTACCCATACAGGCGGCCAATATCTTTTCATCCCGCCTCCTCACGAACAAATAGCTGGTTTTGCTGATTGAGTCACCAGTCATCATCCGCCCAGATAATGTGGCTTAAGCCATAGGGACATCTCGCTTTTCCTGGTCATTTGCTGCATGTCTCGTGTTGATTAAATGAGATCTGACACGCACTTTACACAACTAACAACTTCTTCAATAAAGTCGCATGTGAGCCCTCACTACGGCAGCAGGAGTTCAAAAACAGCAAGCATATAAATCAACGCTATATCATTGATTTATATGTTATTTAAAAAATGTTGATATTCTTTTGAGTCCCTGTAAATTGCCTTGCGATTACTCGCAAGACAATACACAAACAAGAACAAAGGGATAAAAATGAACCGTTCAGGTACCGGGTGGCTGCTGCTGGCAGGCCCCCTGCTTTTGGCTACATCCTCGGCGCAAGCCAACTACTCCCCCAATGACTGGCGACAGTATCAGCTGACTGGCGAATCGAGCCGGCAACTGGCCGCTCGCATCACAGAGATCACCTACGAGCTCAAGGCGCGCAGCAGCAATGCTCCTTACCAGCAGCTCAGGGTCTACCGTCGCTTCGACTGGCAGAGTAGCGATCTCGCCGCACTGGCCGAACAGCAGTGTGGCGAGCCGCAGCTCAAGGTAGATGCGGGCTGGCAGATCCGCTTCGTGCGCTGTGAAGATCGGATTCCGGCGGGCAAGCTGATCCCGGCCAGCAGTTATGACTTTGGTTATGGCCTCAAGCAGGGTCGCTGGGAGCAACTGGCGGGCACGCCGACCGCCCAACGGCAGGATCGCCTGCCACTGCCACAAGCCATCATCCTGGGTCAGAGCGAAAGGGAGCTGGATCGCTGCGAACTCAACGCACAAGGCCGCTGCACCGAGTCGGAGTGGCACTATCAGCCGCAGGATTGGCAGCAGTTGCAGGTACTTGAAGAGACCCCGAGCGAGCGGGATGGCCGGTTGGAGCAGATCTTTTTCCGTCTGCAACCGGTGGCAGGCAGTCAGGCAGCCGCTCAGGTCAGCGAGATCCATGTCTGGCGTCGTTATCAGTGGCAGCTGGATCAGCTCACGCCTCAGCAGGAGTGTGATGAGCCGCAGGAGCGCAAGGAGGGGAGCAACACCATCCGCTATCGCATCTGTCGTCAGGTGATCCCCGCTGGCAGCGAGGTTCAGGTAACGTTGCAAGATAGCGGCTACCAATACCCGGTCGCCGGCGGCGAGTGGCAGCCCCTGCCAGAGAGCAAAGAGTGGCAGGAAAGTCGGGTGCTCAATCGCCCCATCGTGCTGGCCAGCAAGGAGGAGCAGCTGGAGTGCCGCCGCGCCAACGGTCGTCTCTGCTCCGAGCCAGAGCAGCCCGATGTGGATCTGCTCGACAGCGATGCCGCCAAACTGGTGGCCGACGTGAGCGGCCAGAACAGTCCTGCCTGGCAGGCGGATTACGGCCACGATGATGCCAAGCTGATGGCGGTGGTGCGCGGCATGCGTGCCCTGCTGGCGGCCAACCAACCGACCCATCCGGCAATGGACAAGCTGCTCTACTATGTGCGCGCCCACAACTACCACGGCGGCGTTGGCAAAGAGAGTGATCAGGCCGCCCGGGCACTGGCCGGGGTGATGATTGATCTGCTCAACCACCCATTGCTGCTGGGTGCCGAACCACAGGATCAGGCTGGCACAGTGCTGGAAGCCTGGAGCGTAGCGGCGCAGGGACAGCTTGGCCAAGCCGCCTTCCGCCAGAGTGCCGCCCCCATGCTGGCCCAGCTCAACCAGGCGCTCGGCTATGCGGTGCAACATGCGGCGCAGATCAATGGCCACAAACCCTGGGCCGATGGCCTGTTCGAGCTGCTCAATCTGGTCGATCAGAGCGCCTCTTACGGTCAGCAGGCTGACTTCAGCGCTGCTGTGCTGCAACAGGAGGCGGCATTGCGCCAGAGCCTGCTGCAACTGGGCCTGAGCGAGCTGGCCCTCTGGAAACAGCGCGATGGCTCACGGGATCTGTTTATCTTCAACAACGTCCTCGATGCCCATAGCCGTCTCTACCAGATGATGCGCTACCTCCATCACACCAGCCCGGATAAGGCGATCGCCTACCGCCAACAACTGGATCACGATGTCATCGCCATCATGCGCCAACAGAGACTGGTCCCGGGCGGCCAGCATCCGGCCACCATGCTGGAAGAGGTCTCCCTGACCCTCTCCAGCTACTACCTCACCTACACGGATCGCACCAGCGAAGCCTGTGTCAGTGGCGAGTTTGCCGGGCTTTGTACCCCGATCCGCATGGAAGATATTCTGCCGTTCGAGCACACCTGCTCGCCCACCCTGCGTCTGCGCGCTCAGGATCTGACCCAGTCTCAGGCCGAAGGGATCTGCCGCGAGCTGGGTGACGAGGAGCAGCGCTTCCACCAGCAGATGGAGACAGGCTGGCAACCGGTGGCCGATGATCACAACGAAGCGCTGGAGCTGGTGATCTTCAACTCCTCCGCCGACTGGGGCCGCTACGGCAGCGCACTGTTTGGTGTCTCCACCGACAATGGCGGCATCTATATCGAGGGGGATCCGGCTCGCCCCGGCAATCAGGCCCGCTTCTTCGCCTATGAGGCGGAGTGGAAACGCCCTGCCTTCCAGGTGTGGAACCTGCGCCACGAGTACGTTCACTATCTCGACGGCCGCTTTAACCAGTACGGCAGCTTCGGCCACTATCCGCTCAACCGCACTACCTGGTGGGCAGAGGGGATTGCAGAGTACATCGCCCACGGCCAGTGCTTTGCCCGTGGTCTGGATAACGTGGCAAACCGCCCCGCCAACCAGCGTCCGACACTGGCGGCGATCCTCCACCTTGACTACGACCAGGGTGGCGAGATGGTCTACTCCTGGTCCTATACCGTGCACCGCTTCCTCAACGATACCGGTCGCGGCGCCAGCTGGCTGGCGCTGGCACAGGCGCTGCGCAATCCGGATCGGCAGCAGGCGATGAGCGACTTCGAAGGGGAGCTGGACCGGCTGATCGCCAACGACAGCGACGCCTATCAGGCGTGGCTCGCCCGGGATCTGCTGCCCTGGTGGCAAGCAAACAAGGAGTCAGACGCCTGCAAGGGCAATGACTCCGCCCACTGATAAACCTTCACCTAACAGAGGGGCTGCCACCGCAGCCCCTCGCTTTTTCCCCCGCACTCCCTCTTCTGCTGCGACAACCTCTGCCCGAATGAGGTGCCCGCCCGTTATCAAGCCTGACGCCAGCGGCCGAGTTGTAATAGAATGCCGATAGCCACTCCCAACTTCAGACCCTGACCGCACCGCGCATGAAGAAGTTTGCCAAGATCCTCCTCGCCTGCCTCGTTTTGCTGCTGGCCCTGATTGCCATGCTGCTGGGCTACAGCGAGTGGATCGTCTCGGATGCCCGTCACTACACCTACGATCAGGTGGACAAGGTGCCCTACAACCGGGTTGCGGTGGTGCTGGGTACCTCCAAATATCTCTCCGGTGGCGGCCCCAACCACTACTTCAAATACCGCATCAAGGCGGCGGCCGAGCTCTACAACAATGCCAAGGTGGACTTCATCATCGTCTCCGGTGACAACGCTACCGTGCAGTACAACGAGCCACGCCAGATGCGCCGCGCCCTGATCAAGGCGGGCATCCCCGCCTCCGCCATCTATATGGATTTCGCCGGATTCCGCACCCTCGACTCAGTGGTTCGCGCCAAGGAGGTGTTCGGCCAGGAGCGCTTTACCGTGGTCTCCCAGGGCTTTCATAACGAGCGGGCCATTTTCATCGCCCGCCATTTCGGTATCGATGCGGTCGGCTTCAATGCCGAGGACCCCAGCGCCTATCAGGGGATCCGCACCCGGGTGCGGGAAGTCTTTGCCCGCCTGATGGGGCTGCTCGACCTCTATGTACTGGACAAGGGGCCCAAGTTCCTCGGGGCACCGGTCCCCATCGGTCTGCCTGTGCCTTGCCAGTCACTGAGCACCATCGGCAGCCTGCAACCCTGCCTCAAACAGCCTAAACCGGCGGTGGATGAGGCAAAGCCAGCGGCATTATCTGCCGCGGTTGCCACCGAGTCGGCTACTCCATCAGCCTCGGCCGTGACGGAACAAGTCACGCTAGCTTTATCCGCTGCGGCAACGACTGAGCCGGTCACTCCCGCCAAATCCGCGGCAGAAACCGCCGCCGAGATGCCCAGCGCGGCCTTGCCCACATTTCCGGTGGCCCCTTCAGCCGCCAGCGTCAGCACTGCCACACCATAAACAGACGACCCGCCAACTGGCGGGTCTTGTTATTGCAGCGCGGGTTGTGGCGGCTGTACTGCAAACCAATTCCCAGCGACCAAGTCAGCCTCGCGCCGCCTGATAGCGGCGGGCCACTTCGGCCCAATCCACCACCTGATAGAAGGCAGCGATATAGTCAGGACGCTTGTTCTGGTACTTGAGATAGTAGGCGTGCTCCTACACATCCAGCCCCAGGATCGGGGTATGGCCATGCATCAGGGGACTATCCTGATTGGCACTGCTCTCCACCTGCAATCTGCCCGCCTTGTCCACCACCAGCCAGGCCCAGCCGCTGCCAAAGCGGCTCAGAGCCGCCTGAGTGAAAGCCTGCTTGAAGGCATCGAATCCCCCCAATTCCCGCTCGATGGCCAGAGCCAGTTCACCATCCGGCCCACCGCCCCCCTGCGGGCTCATCACCAGCCAGAACAGGGAGTGGTTGGCATGGCCGCCGCCATGGTTGCGTACCGCACCCTGCAAGGTGGCGGGCAAAGTATCGAAGCGGCGCAGCAGCTCCTCTACCGGCAGTGCGGCCAGCTCGGGCGCCGTTTCCAGTGCGGCGTTGAGGTTGTTGATATAGGTCTGGTGATGACGGCTATGGTGGATCTCCATGGTCAGTGCATCGATATGGGGCTCCAGTGCGTCGTAGGCATAGTTCAGGGCTGGCAGGGTATGGCTCATGATGACCTCTGTTCGGATTAATGGAGCCGGGATGAGGGCTCGCTCTGACACAGGCAGTGACCGAGCGAGCGCATGATCCCGGCGTGGCTGCCGTGGCGCTGTACGAACGTCAGCAACTCGGCACGGGTTGTGCGGGTATGGCGCAAAGCAGCCTCTCGCAGGCGAGAGGAGCAAGCGGGGGAGTGACAGGTTGCCAACAGGCAGTCGTGCACATAGCAGAGCAGGTCGGCGGCGCGATCGGGCAGAGTCATGGCCACCAGCAGATCCGCCAGATTGTGGTGAGCCACCACCAGCGCCGCCACCGCCTCATCGGCGTCATGCCACTGCACCAACTGCTGACGAGCCAGCCAGAGCGCCTGCTGATAATGAGCCAACGCCTGATGATACTCGCCGCAGTCAAACAGCCGGTTGCCCTCTCGGGTCTGCTGTTTCCAGTGACTCATGCTGCTGCCACCTTCGGTCGACTCGACCCACCCCTTCACCCAGGTTGCTGTCATATGCTTCACACCAACAAATGATAATAATTATCATTACACAAATCATATCCGGGAGACAAGGGGCGTCGGGATCGCAGCAAACAGCCAAAACAGCGCGGCCACTCCTTGGCAAGGAGTGGCCGCTTGAGGCACCGGTCAGTGAATTCGACCGGCTAATTGGAAGTTAACGGCAGGTCAGATGTTGTTGGCTGGCGAAGGCGGGGCAATTCCAAGCAGCATGTGATCCATCATCCCCACCATGCGCCCTATCTCGGGCTTGGTGATGGTATCGTTGGCCCCCAGTTGCAGGGCTTTCTGGCGGTTGTCATCGCTCATCAGGGAGGAGAACATCACGATGGGCATCTCCTTGTAGGAGGGGGTATCCCGCAGTCGCTTGAGCAGGTGCATGCCATCCATGCGCGGCATCTCCACATCGGTGATCACCGCATTGACGAAGCCGGTCACCGGCATTCTCTCCTCCTGGGCCAGACGATCGAAATCCGTCATCATCTCCAGCCCCTCTCCCCCGTCCTTGGCCGTGATCACGTTGTAGCCAGCTGTGCGCAGGGTGGTCTCGATCATCTTGCGGATAAAGGCCGAGTCGTCCACCACCAGAATGGTTTTGCCCTGGCGCAGCGCCATCATGCGATCGTCGATGAGCACCTTGCGATCCTGGGTGACGTCGTACTTCTCCATGCTGAGTTCGGGGTTGATATCGGCTATGATCTTCTCGAAATCGAGGATCATGATGAGGTTGCCATCACGCCTGACCACGGCCACCACGCAGTCGTTCTCCCCCGCCTCCAGAAACTGGCTGGGGGACTCCACATCCTCCCAGGAGACCCGGTGGATCCTGCTGACACTGTCGATCAGGAAGCCGTTGGCCATCTTGTTGAAGTCAGTGACGATCACCACCTTGTGGCTGGGGTCAGGGTTGGTCTTGATGCCGAGCCAGCCCGCCAGATCCACCAGCGGGATCAGCCTATCCCGCAGGGAGAAGACCCCCACCATATGACGCTGGGCGTTGGGGTAATCTGTGGTCTCCGGCACCCGGATCACCTCGCGCACCTTGGCGACGTTGATCCCGTAATAAGCGGTTTTTTCACGGCCGTCCGGTAGCTGCTTCTTGAGGTGAAACTCGATGATCTCAAGCTCGTTGGTGCCACTTTCGGTCAGGATAGATTTACGCTCTTCCCCATCTTTGGACATCATGGTGACTCTCATTCTGGTTGCGCGGGCAGCAGACCGCTGCGGTTTTCCCTCAGTATAGGAATGGAATTCACCCAACGGCTCGGATCTCGGCAAGATTGCATCGTTAACCGCTTGATCCCGCAGGCTGGCACGATCGTATCTGCCAATCAGGACAACATTGGCTGATGGTGAAATCCATCATGTACTCACAAGGATCCTAATATGAGTGAAGGCATTGTCGTGATTGGCGCTTCTGGGGATCGGGGCGGCTCTGGTAACACACTGGTTGGCGGCGGGTGTCGGGCCAGTGATTGCCATCAGCCGTCAGCCCACACCTGCTGGCCTCTCATCGCCGGGTCTGCACTGGCTATGTTGTGATTACAGCGATGAGCAGATGACAGAAGTGGTGGCGCGCATCGCGGAGTTGGCACCGAGACCGCACAGGGTGGTGATCTGCAACGGCATCCTGCATCAGGGGGAGATCAAGCCAGAGAAGCGGCTCGAAGCAATCAATCTCGATGCCATGACCCGTCTCTACCAGACCAACGCCCTGCTACCGCTGCGCTGGATCAGCCAGTTGTTACCGCTGTTTGGCCGCGAGCCTTGCACTCTGGCCGTTCTCAGCGCCCGGGTCGGCAGCATTGGCGACAACCGCGCTGGCGGCTGGTATGGCTATCGTGCATCCAAGGCAGCCCTCAACATGCTGCTCAAGTGTGCCGCCATCGAGCTGGCCCGGCGGGCCCCCGGCGTCAAATTGCTGGCTTTCCACCCCGGCACAGTGGATACCCAACTCTCTCGCCCGTTTCACGCTAATGTACCGACGGGAAATGTGCAAAGTCCCGAGCTGGTAGCCGACCATCTGATTAACCTGATGAACCGGCTGCAACCGGATGGCGAGCTGAGCTTTCTCGACTGGCAGGGCAAACCTATCGAGTGGTAGAGGAACTCAAGAGACGCGCCAGCAGCGCCCGCAAACTCTTGATCACGGCGGGCTTGCCCGCCAGTTGCAACCTCGCAGCCAGTCTTCCCCAGTCGGCATATTGCCAGATGGCTGCGATCAGCAGATAACGCTCTTCAGGAGTCCGTGAAGCCAACACATCCAGATTGCGCGCCAGCCACAACTGCAAGCTCGACTGGCTCAGTTCGAACGGCTTGTGATGCAGGGCAAAGCACTGAACCTCATCGCGCTCGAACTCGCCAAGCTCCGCTGCGGTGACGGTACTGCCTTGCAGGCATTGCCATACCAACTCGGGATCCAACAAGCTCAACTCACCCGCCAGCAGGGTCGGCAGCTGGCGTACAAAACGCTGCTGCCACTGATCCAACTCGGGCTCATGTTCGGGTTTCAGCGCCTTTAGCAGCAGGGCTGCGTGGCAGCCGCTGGCGGCATCCCGCTGCAGGCCGATGCGCAGCACCGCCAGCCCGGCCTTGCGCCAGAAGGGGAGCAGGTCGGCGCTGGCCGAAAAGGCAGAACCGAGGTAATCGATCCCCACCTGACGATAATGCTCTTCAAGCCTGCCAAGCAGTAGCGACCCCAACCCGTGGCGGTGCAGCTCGGGGTGGATGGCGATACGCATCACCCGGGCGTAGCTGCGCCCCCCCGCCGTTTTGAAACCTGCGTGGGCCAGCAACGACTGGGGCAGCAGATGGCCGCGCGGACGGCGGCGACCGGCCCAGATCGCCTCGGCAAGTTCAGGGTCTATCCCCCCTTCCCGCGCCACCAAGGCCACTCCCTGCAGGCTCGCATCCTGCTCCAGCAGATGGATGTCGAGATCCGGGCTCTCCAGCAGGGACCTGAGATCACTCGGCGTTGTCTGGTAGTGAGCCAGCACCAGCAGGCCAAAGAGCTGGTTGAGCAGCGCCTCGTCGCTCGCCAGCGCCTCCTGACAGATAAGACGCCAGCTCGGGCTGGTCGGTGGCAAGGGAGTTGCCACTTCGGCATTGAGGCCGAGCAGGCGGAAAATCAGCGGCTCCAGCGGATCACGCTCACTCCAGCGAATGGGCTCAGAGAGGTGGATCTCCAGCCACTCCGGGGTCTGGCTATCGAGCACCCGTTTGAAGCGCAGGTGAAAACCGCGCCCCGTCCCCTCGTAACCGTGCTCGGTGGTGGCAAACACGATGCGGCTGTGGCGGGCCAGCATGGCTTCAAGCAGCGGGGTCGGAATGGCGGCCGCTTCATCCACCAGCAGCAGGTCGGGATTCATCGCCTCGTGCACCAGCCGATCCGGCGAACAGTAGCTCAACCCGGTCAGCTGTTCCTGCGTGGTATCTAGCCCGCAAGCGGCGTGGGCAAACAGGGTCGCTACCGTCGCCTGCGAGGGGGCCGTCACCACTATGTTCAGCGCGGGCTGCTGGCGCAGCAGCTCGGCGGCAGCCAGCCCCAGCAGCGCACTCTTGCCACGACCGCGGTCGGCGCTCAGCACCAGTGGCCGACGACGATGGCCCTGCAACACCTTGTGGATGGCGGGCAGTGCCCGTGTCTGATCGCTGCTCAGCCTGCGTTCGGGCCCAATCGGTTGCCATGGCTGCGCGCAAACCGGCGGCTCCAGAGAGAGGGCGGGATCACCTTCCAGCAACCGCACCAGTCGGGCGATAAAGCCGTGGCCGGCCCGGCTCGCCTCCTCCGGCTGGGCCACCAGCCGGATCCTGTCGGGATCCGGCCATGCAGGCCACTCTACTCTTGGCGGGGTCAGCAGCAACAGCAAGCCACCGGCGCATAGAGTGCCCGCCAGCGCCCCGAAGGCATCGGGGTGAAAGCCGCTGAAGGCGTTGAATACCAGCGTGTCGCACTCCTGACCGAGCAGTTGCAGCGCCTTGGCGGCGGGTTGAGGGGCATAACACTCGGGCCCGGCACCCAGCCAAAAAACGGTCTCACCGAGCAGGGATTGGGCGCGGGCAATGCACTCGGCCTCCTCCCCCTCCAGCCAGATCAGGCGCCGCTCACCGGCGCGGGCCAGCGCCTCGCGCAGCAGGGTGACCTCTTGCTGTGTCATGAAGCTTGGCTGTCAGCCGATTTGCGGGGCTCGAACATGCGATCTCCCATCTGATCGATAAAGGTGTGGGCCTTCTGCACCATGAAACGCTCGGCATCGGCCGGATTGGCAAACAGATCGGAGCGGATGAAACGGTGGGTTTGCAGCACGCCGTCCAGCTCCTTGGTGATGCGGCCCGCCAGCCGATACTGGCCACCTTCTGCCATGGGCTCCGGATAGATGAGATAGCCGGCATATTCGGTGGGAGTGACTTCCGGCGCCTTGGTCGGCTCGCCCCCGAACAGGGCGCTGAACAGTTTCTTGAGCATGGTGATCTCCTCTGGTTGCCAGCATTGTCCCCAAGGGGTTGCACAGTGGCAAGCAGGGGATCTTATTACCAATGGTTATTTGCACTACGAACCATTCTCATTTAGATTTCATCTCATTCCACAAGAGGTGACCATCATGTACGTCTGTTTGTGCCGCGGCATCACAGATACCCAGATCCGCAAAGCGGTGCAGTCAGGTAAAAGCGAATTCCGCCAGCTCAAGCAGTCGCTCGAGGTGGGCGCCCAATGTGGCAAATGCGTGCGCATGACCATGGAGATTATCGCCGCCGAACTCGACAAGATGGAGCAGGAGCAACCCGTGCTCTACTACGAAGTGGCCTGATCCGGACACCTATTTTCTGATGCGACCCGCCAACAGGGTCACCCCTTTTCTCAGGCGAGCTGGCTCGCCGGACCTCTTGTTGTCACTTTTCTGGACTAAGCTCTAACGATCGAAGCCTCAGGCACGAACCAAGGAGCACTGTCGATGAAAGGAGATCCCAAGATCATTGCCCACCTCAACAAGGTGCTGGCCAATGAGCTGATTGCCATCAACCAATACTTCCTGCACGCCCGCATCTACGATGACTGGGGCCTCAAGGCGCTCGGGCACAAGGAGTATCACGAGTCCATCGATGAGATGAAACACGCCGACGAGCTGGTAAAGCGGGTGCTGTTTCTGGAAGGGCTGCCCAATTTGCAGGATCTGGGCAAGCTGCGCATCGGCGAGACCGTCGAAGAGATGCTGCGCTGCGACCTGTCGCTGGAGATGGATGCCATCCCCGACCTCAAGGTAGCCATCGCCTACGCCGAGTCGGTGCAGGACTACATCAGCCGCGACCTGTTCCAGGAGATCTTGGAAGATGAGGAGGAGCACGTGGACTGGCTGGAGACCCAGCTAGAGCTTATCGATCGCATCGGGCTGGAGAACTACCAGCAGTCGCAACTGCACCACGGCTCATCCTGAATAGTTATGGCATGAAAAAACGATTAAAAAACCCGCTCAGGCGGGTTTTTTAATGTCTGGCTGCATAGCTTTTCACACCACTTATCAGCATGAAAAATAAGCGTATTTTTGCTATTCAGATCGCAAAAACAGACGCTTGGGAGTTGCACTATTGGGGCCCCTCACAGGGACATACAATAACAACATGTGAAAGGACTACATCATGCACTTCCTACCCAACAAGCTCGCGCTAGCCTGCGCCATTGCCCTGTCTCTTGCCGCCTGCAATGACAACAGCTCGAACGCACCGGCAGATCCTGCAGCCACCAAAACATCCCTGATGCAAACCATGGATGAGGCCCTGCGCGAGAGCCAGTCGCTCGACCCCTACGGTTTTGCCATCGATGCCGCCAGCATCGCCAAGCGCAAGGCCCTCGACAGTTCCCTGCTCAAACGGCTGGATGCCCTGGACTCGAGCGTTCTGAGCGAACGGGACCGGTTGTTCTACGACATGATCCGCTGGGATCTGCAGATCAACCTGGCGGGTTACGATCTGCCCCAATCCCAGATCCCGATCCATCACTTCCGCAACCGCGTGGTGGATCTGGCAGATGACGTCGGAGCAGCCCCTGCCAGCGGCAAAGCGGCTCGCACCGTCAGCAGTGGCTTCGACTATTTCGAGCACAGCTCGGCCGACAGGGTCACGCCGGGTGATGGCGCATGGCGACGGGATCTCGACCGCACAGACACAGCGCCGGCACTTGCAATGGCAACTCGAGCAAAGACAACAATGACCCCGCTGGCCTGGTATCAGGAACACCTCACCTGGCTCAAGGCCTATGATGTCTATCTTGCCGAGGTGAAACACCAGTTCGAGCTGGCCAGTATTCAGGGCAACACCTTGCCTGATGAGCTGGTAGACCGGCTGCTGGCCCAGCTCAACAGCAAGCTGGATGGGGAGGCGATCGCCGGCTCCTACCTCGGCTGGCAGCAGTTGCCGGGGGATGCCGATGCCACACTGCGAGCAGACTACAAAGCCGTGTTGGACAGCATCAACAGCCGTTATCTGGCGCTGCGCGACTATCTGGATTACCAGCATGGCGGCGCCTATGCAGTGCGCTTGGGTAGTGGCGAGTGTGACGACGGTTTCTGTGGCATGACCAACGGGCGAGACTGGTATAGCTGGCTGCTGAAGAAGCACACCACCACCAATATGACACCCGAGCAGATACATGAGCTGGGATTGAGCGAGGTAGAGCGGATCTTCGCTGCCATGGTCAAGGTATGCCATACCGTCGGCAAGTGTGACAGCGACGACGTGAGCCAGAGCAAGCAGAGCGGCCAAATCTACGCCTTCTTCCGCTATCTGAACGATCCAGCATTCTTCTATCAGAACCCGCTAGAGGTCTGGTCCGCCGGCCTCAACCCGGACAATGCAGCCGGGGCGATGCTGAGCGGGCCACAGCAGCAGGCGCTGGCCGAACACGAGCGGGCACTGCAGGAGTACAACATCTTCAAGAGCAAGGCTGCACTGGTACTGCCGGACTTCTTCGATGCCGAACGTACCATTCCCAAACTGGATTACGAGGTGGTGCCCGTCTCCTATGAAGATGCGCCATACGGCGGGGTGGCCTGGTATCAGGACGGCAACCCGCAGACCGGCCGCAAGGGGCAGTTCTTCCTCAACACATACTACCCCTATGGTCTGCAGAGCTGGAACATCAGCACCCTGCTGGCCCACGAGGCGGCGCCGGGTCACCACTTCCAGATCACCATCGCCCAGGAGCTGGCCGCCAAGGACCCCGACTTCCCGCAGTACGTGGCTAACGCCTCCTACACCGCCTATGCGGAGGGCTGGGCGCTCTACACCGAATACCTGGCGGATCACGACATGGGGCTCTATCAGGGACGGGGCCTCTATGATCCGGCGGTGGGAGACGTGAAGGTCGAGGGATCATCCGCCTTCAACAACCAGTTGCAATACTTCGGTCGCCTCAACGAGGAGATGCTCAGGGCGATGAGGCTGGTAGTGGATACCGGTATCCACTGGTATGGCTGGAGCCACGATCAGGCTGTCAACTACATGAAGGAGAACTCGGCGCTGGGGGCGGGGGACATCAGCTCCGAGGTGCCGCGCTACATGGCCTACACCGGTCAGGCGACCTCCTACAAGGCAGGCCAGCTGGCGCTGATCCGGATGCGGGAATCGGCAGAGCAGGCACTGGGCGGAGGCTTTGACCTCAAGGCGTTCCACCATCATGTGCTGGAATACGGCATGTTGCCCATCTCGGTGCTGGAGCAGAAGAACAAGCAGTGGATTGAACAGTCGAAGTGATCACAGTTACGGCGCCCGGCAAGGCAACGGGCGCCGCTTTCGATTAGGATACGGCTCTCTTCCAATAACAATGCTACGGACGATTTCCATGGAACAGATTGCACGCGAGATGGCGCCCCACAAACGGGTGGCACTGGTGGCTCACGACAACATGAAGACCCCTCTGCTGAACTGGGTGATGCGCCGCAAGGAGGAGCTCAAGCTCCACCATCTCTATGCGACCGGCACCACCGGCACCATGCTCGGCAAGCAGGCGCAGCTGCCCATCACCTGCCTCTTCTCCGGCCCCATGGGGGGCGACCAGCAGCTCGGCGCCCTGATCGCCGAAGGGAAGATCGATGTGCTGATCTTCTTCTGGGATCCCCTCAATGCGGTGCCCCACGATCCGGACGTGAAGGCGCTGCTGCGCCTCGCGGCAGTCTGGAACATCCCGGTCGCCACCAACGAGGCGACCGCCGATTTCATCATGGACAGCCCCCATATGCGGCAAGCGTTCAGCGTACAGATCCCGGATTACGCCGGTTATCTGAAGGCACGCACCGAGTGATCGGCTAACCCGT
Organism: Aeromonas sp. 95A; assembly: GCF_051919235.1. NCBI lineage: Bacteria > Pseudomonadati > Pseudomonadota > Gammaproteobacteria > Aeromonadales > Aeromonadaceae > Aeromonas > Aeromonas sp. 95A. The sequence goes on along the minus strand of NZ_JBQBFC010000001.1, from coordinate 3,446,112 downwards.
CATACAAGAGGGCCGCAACAAGCGGCCCTCTTTAATTGGGAAAATGAATCAGCCAGGGACACAAACCGGCGCCGGCTTATAGCGCGCGGGCGAGAATGCGTGCCACCCGATCCGGGTCGATATCCTGCTGCTCACCGAGCGCGGTGCGCCCCACCCGCTTGAGGTTGGAGCAGACCGCCGGAATGCAACTTTCGCTGAGGCCATAGTCGGCCAGCCGGGTACCCAGTCCCATCTTCTGGAAGAACTGCTCGGTGCGGATAGTCGCCTCTTCGATGCGCAGGGCCTTGTCCTCGCGGGTCGAATGCCACACCCGCTCGGCAAACTGGGCCAGCTTGTCCTGCTTCTGGCTCGCCCGCTCACGGAGCAGTGAGGGGAGCACCACCGCCAAGCTCTGGCCGTGGTCGAGCCCGTAAAGCGCCGTCAGCTGATGACCGATGGCGTGAGAGGCCCAATCCTGCGGCACCCCGCAACCGATAAGGCCGTTGAGCGCTAGACTGGCCGCCCACATCAGATTGGCCCGCACCTGATAGTTGGTCGGCTCCGCCAGCGCCCTGGGGCCGTTCTCCACCAGCACCTGCAGCAAACCTTCCGCCAGCCGATCCTGTACCTCGCCTCCCACCGGGAAGGTGAGGTACTGCTCGGCGATATGGACGAAGGCATCCACCACGCCATTGCCGGTCTGGCGCGGCGGCAGGCTGTAGGTGGTGGTCGGGTCGAGCACCGCAAACTGCGGCTGCACCAGCGGGCTTCTGAAGGAGATCTTCACATCCCCCCGGCTCACCACCGAGGTGGGATTGCTCTCGGAGCCGGTGGCTGGCAGGGTCAGCACACAGCCCATCGACAGCGCCTTGTGCACACTCGCCTGTTTACCGCAGATATCCCAGGGATCATCCCCCTCGTAGCAGGCGGCCGCCGCAACAAACTTGGTGCCATCCACTACCGAGCCGCCACCGACCGCCAGCAGGAAGTCGATGCGCTCGCGTTTCACCTGCGCCACCGCCTCCATCAACAGCTCGAATCTGGGGTTGGCGCCGATGCCGGAGAACTCCTGCCACGTCACCCCCTCCAGCGCCCGGGTCAGCTGCTCATAGACGCCGTTTTGCTTGATGCTGCCTCCGCCATAGAGCACCAGCAGCCGGCTGCCGGGCGGGATCAGTTCGGGCAGGCTGGCGATCTGCCCCTCGCCGAAACAGATACGGGTCGGATTGGCATATTGGAAGTTGTACACGGCGGACTCCTCGACTGGCTCAATGCGCGGACATTGTGCGCCTGTGGGGAGGTGAGGTCAAAAGAGGTGGCAGAAGCTTGCCCATCGGCGGTCGACACTGGCCCATCGGTGCCGACCGGGTAGATCTCAGAACAGCGGCAGGATCAGGCAGTTTTGGCCTCATCTTTGGATGAGCTCTTCTTGCCGGTCAGGCGATCCATTGCCTCTTTCAGCATCGCCTCTCGCTGCTCGTTGAGCGGCTTGCTCTGCTCCGCACGCTCTTCCTGCGTCAGCTTCTTGTTATCGGCGATGGTCTTGAGCTTCTCTTCGATCTCGTTGAACTTCTTGCGATCGAAACCAAGCGCCTTGTCCACCAGCTGCTGCACCACGCCCCCCTTGTCGGAGCTCATATCCAGCGCCGGTGGCAACTTGTTGTTCTTGGCCAGATGTTCGTAGGTCAGCACCTGCTGGGCCTGGCCGGTCATGCGCTGGGTGGAGAGGCTGACCATCTCCTCCCAGCCACCGCCCTGACCGCCGCTACTGGCACTGTTGAGGGTAGCGAGGGCGCGGTTGTTGGAGGCGCTCTGGGCAAGCTGCTGGCTGTAGGGTTTGATATCCATGGGGGCTCCAATTCAGTGCGCATCTGCGGCAATGGGCACAGGCTGATCCGGTCACATGGGGCGTCAGGCCCCACCATTATCAATTAAACCAGCAAGTTACAGGCCAACTTGTCAGATAGTGCGAGATCCAGAGATATGGCGGATCTCACCACGTCCCCCACGCAAACTGGCGTCAGAATCATGACTCATCTGCTGCCAGTTCACGCTGTTTTGGCACATTTCGCCGTCCGCGTACCACGACGCCAGAGAAAAGTCAGGAACCGCAGCTCGATCACAAAATAAACAACCACTCGGGAATACAATTTTGGCGCACATCACAACCAGCCAGCCGTGTCATGGATGATCTGTTCGAAAAACCAATAACAGGCAGACCAATCTGCCGTGCTCACTCCGCTGCCAGTTCGGAGTTGCAGCCTCCCCACACCTCATCCCCTCGTCTGACTCTCACTCACCACAACCCTTCGGGTACACCTATGAAAAAACACACCTTGAGTCTTCTCTCCGCCACCCTGCTCACCCTGCTTGGCACCAGTGCCGACGCCTGTACCGGCCTCATCGTCGGCAAGGGAGCCAGCTTGGACGGCAGCGTAATGATCGCCAGAAACGAGGATTTTGGCGTCAACAACTGGAACAAGTACCTCGCCTTCCGGCCCGCGCAGCAAAATGAGGGCAAACTCTGGAAACTGGGCAACGGGCTGGAAGTGCCGATGCCCAAAGCATTTTTCGCCTACTCCGCCATCCACGACTGGGATGCCACAACCAGCGACCCGGCAGGCAAATATTATGAGGAGCGCGGCATCAACGAGTTCAACGTCGCCATCTCGGCCACCACCAGTGCCGAGGTCAACGACAAGGCCCAAAAAGCCGATCCGCTGATCGAGAAGGGAGTGATTGAAGCCATCATCCCGACCCTGATCCTGCCGCAGGCCAAGACGGCCAAAGAGGGGGTCGAGCTGCTCGGCCGCTATGTGGAGCAATATGGCGCCGGTGAGGGCAACAGCCTCTATGTGGCGGATGTGAACGAGGCCTGGCTGATGGAGATCGGCTCCGGCCACCACTGGATCGCGGTGCGGGTGCCGGACGACAGCTACGCCATGGTGGCCAACGGCCTGCGCATCCACGGCGTCAATCTCGACAGCGCCGATGTGCTGCACTCGCCCAAGCTGCTGGAGTTCGTGCGCGAACACAAACTGCTGGATAACGCCGATCCGAAAGATTTCAACTTCGCCAAGGCGTTCGGGGTGATTGCCGATCCCTACAACGTGGATCGGGAGTGGCTCGGCAAAAATGCTGACCGCCTCCCACAAACAGGCGACCCGGCAGACGCAATATCCGCTCTTTATGAAACCAGATTCCCCCATCGCCGTGCCGGACGTGGCCAAGGTGCTGAGCGCCACCTATGACGGCACGTCTCTGGCGGGCAAGGCAGAGCGGCCGATCCGCGTCGATCGCCAGCTGGAATCCCACGTCATCCAGCTGCGCAAGGAGATGCCCAAAGAGCTGCAGGGGCTCATCTGGCAGAGTTACGGCGTGCTGGCCGAATCTGTGATGGTGCCGCTCTACAACACCCTGGAATCCTACCCCCTGCCCTATCGCACCGGCAGCGACAGCTACTCCGATGACTCCGCCTACTGGCAGTTCCGCAGCCTGACAGCGCTGGCCAGCGCCGATCCGGACAAATACCTGCCGCTGCTGCGAAACGTCTGGAGCAAGGAGAGCGCCAAGCTCTACAAGGAGGTCGCCGTGCTCGACAAGAGCCTCAAGCAGGCCTACGCCAGCGACAAGGCCACCGCCATCGGGCTGGCCGCCGACTACTCCTATGGCCAGTTGGAGCAGACCTATCAGATGGCCAAAGATCTGCGCTACAAGCTGATGACGGATCTGACCAAGCGCAACGAGAAGAAGTACTCGGAGGAGGAGTTCAAGAAGATCATGAGCCTATGAACGGCTCGCCAACGCAAAGAGGCTCCCACGGGAGCCTCTTTTGTTTCAGCCAATCCAGCGATCAGCGACGGCTGATATTGAGCGGGCCGAAGGTCTGCGCCACCGGCATGATCTCGATGCTGTTGATGTTGACGTGGGCCGGTTGCTGGCTCACCCAGAGCACGGTATTGGCGATATCTTCCGGCTGGATCGCCTCCACCCCCTGATAGACGGAGGCCGCCTTGGCGTCGTCACCGTGGAAGCGCACGTTGGAAAACTCGGTGCCGCCGCACAAGCCCGGCTCCACGTTGGTGACGCGGATGGCGGTGCCCGCCAGATCGGCGCGCAGGTTTAGGCTGAACTGCTTCACGAACGCCTTGGTGGCGCCGTAGACGTTGCCGCCCGGATAGGGGTAAGTGCCGGCGATGGAGCCGATGTTGATGACATGGCCGCGATTGCGCGCCACCATGCCCGGCAGCAGCAGGCGGGTGAGCAGAGTCAGACCGCTGATGTTGGTGGCGATCATCTGCTCCCAATCTTCCAGATCCGCCTTGTGGGCCGGCTCCAGCCCCAGCGCCAGACCGGCGTTGTTGACCAGCAGATCCACCTCGCTCCACTCGGCTGGCAGAGCGGCGATGGCCGCGCGGGTGGCCGCCTTGTCCTGCACGTCGAACGCCAGCGGCAGGAACTGCTCGCCCAGCTCGTCAGCCAGCGCAGCCAGCCGCTCGGCGCGGCGACCGGTGCCGATCACCTTGTAGCCCGCCTGCACCAGCTGGCGGCTGATGGACTCACCAAAACCGGACGAGGCGCCCGTTACCATTGCAATCATCTGAACCTCCATTAACTCAACCGATATTGTTATTTATGTTGTTGAAACCAATCTGATTTATTCATCGCTCAATTCACGTCCGGTCGCCTTGCGCCAGACAAATACCACCAGATGGAGCAGCAACAAGCCCGAGCCACCCAGCGCAAACAACAGGCCGGTGAGGGCGTTGACCGAGGTGTCGGCACCGCACCACCACCAGACCAGCCAGCCACTCAGACCAATGATGAAGGTCTGGATGGCGCAGACCGGGCAGCGCCCCAGCTTTGCCCTGATGGCGGTGGCAAGACAGTTGTCGCAGCTCATCCTGCTCCTCGATTCTGCTCGTTCAACATGCTCCGTTGGCCTGCACAGACGGCTTACGCGCCTGAGAGCGAGCCACTCTGCGCCGCTCACGCTCCTCGTCGCTCACCAGCGGCAGCACCAGTCGGTGGGCGTGCTGGTCGCGGCCATAGTAGTCCGCCAGCCGCTGCTGGGGACGAAATCCCAATCCCTGATAGAGCGCCAGCGCCTCTTCGTTGGCGTCCCCCACTTCGAGGCGAATCGCCCCCCAGCCAGCAGCCTTGCCCTCGCGGATCACCTGCTCCAGCAGACGGCGGGCCCAGCCCAGACGACGCACCGTCCAGCGGATGGCCAGCGCCTGAATGACCAGCCGATCCCAGCCTCTGTGCTCCAGCAGGCAGAGATAGCCCATCAGCTGATGTTTCTCGTCCAGCAGCAACAGGGTGCGCCCCTTGGCGTGGGCCAGCAGATAGTGCCAGCGGCTGCGGCCAAAGGCGACTTCGGGAGGAAAACAGTAGCGTTCCAGATTAACGATGGCGCCCAGATCATCGGTTCGGGCCGCACGTACGGTCAACACGGGGAGTCCTTGTTCGGTTATTTATCCTCAGCACCAAAAATGCGACTTGTATCACAAGTTACCAAGGCGTCATATTAGGCACTGTAACCTCTTGTTTCCCCTCGCGCCATTGTCGTGCTTGTCGGTGCATCGAAGCCCACTGGGGATCCTGCCTGTTCAGGCAGTCTGATCTGTGGAGCCGAAAATATGAGTACCTATGTCATCGTCGAAGAGCTGGGCGACTGGCCTTGCCATGCCGATTATCTGCTGACCGCCCGCACCTATCTGCAACATGGCGTGCCGACCACCGGCGGCCGACCCCGCATCATCAACCTCTGCCGCAATCTGGAACACCTTAGCGCAGGCTACTACTGCTCGCTGCTGGCCCAGGCCCGCGGCCACCACTGCCTGCCGGGTCTGCAGGCCATCAGCCGACTGCAACCCCAGCAGCCACCGGCCAAGCTGTGGCGCAAGGCACAGGGGTGGCTGGCCCAGCAGAGCGAGGATCGGATTAGAGTGCGCGCCATCTTCGGCCAGTGCGAACAGAGCGAGCTGGCAGGGCTGGCGCGTTATTACTATGGCCTGAGCCAGCTGCCGCTGCAGGAGCTGACCCTCAAGCGCGGCCGCCACGGCTGGTCGGTGCGCCAGCAGCAGAGCTTGTCGCCGCTGGAGCTGAGCCCAAGTGAAAAAGAGTTGATGCTGCACCACGCCCAAGCGCTGGTGGGCACCGGTGATGAGGAGCAAGCGGCGCCGCTCTACCAGCTCGCCATTCTGGTCGACCCCGATGATGGCCGTGCCAGCAGTGACGGGCTGGCGCTGGAACGCTTTATCCGAGCTGCCGCCGCCCAAGGTATCCGTGCCGAGATCCTGCCACCGTCGGCCATCGAACGGCTGCCGGAGTTCGACACCCTCTGGCTGCGTGCCGAAACCGCAGTCGGCCACTACACCTTCGAATTTGCCCACCGTGCCGAGCAGCTCAAGATGCCGGTGATCGATAGCTCCCGCGCCATCCTCGCCTGCAGCAACAAACTCTATCTCTACGAGCTGATGGTGCGCAGCGGCGTGCCCATGCCGCCAACCATGGTGGTGACCCGTCGCGGCCGCCACCACGTTGACGAGCTGGTGCAGCGGCTCGGCCTGCCGCTGATGGTGAAGGTACCCGACGGGGCGCAGGGGCGCGATCTCGCCATGGCCAGCTATGAGCAGCAGCTGGCCCGCCTGCTGGACGAGGGGCTGGGCCGCTCCGCCCTGCTGCTGGTGCAGAGCCGGATCCCCGCCGAGTTTGACTGGCGCATCGGCTTTCTCGACGGCTCGCCGCTGTTCGCCTGCCGCCGCTACCGGCCCGAACCCGGCAACCGCATTCGCCGCCGCAAGCACCCCCTCGACATGAGCCGCATCGAGGCGCTGCCGCTCAACGAGGTGCCGGAGCGGGTACTGCAGACCGCCCGCCGTGCCGTGCATCAACTCGGTAATGGCCTCTACGGGCTCGATTTGCGCCAGCAAGGGCGTGACTGCGTGCTGCTGGAGATCGTCGACAACCCCTGGATCCGCGGCGATATCGAAGACAAGGAGGCGCAGGATCTCTACGAGCGACTGGCCCGTGCCTTCCGCCAGCGGCTGGAAAACCGGGGCCAGACCACCGTATAACCCCGCCATGACCTTGTCACCCACAATGACAGAGAGGGCCCCGCGACGGGGCCCTCTCTCATATCAAAGCGTGCTGTGGCTGACTTATTGCAGACGCAGGAAACGCCCGCTCAAGGGCGGTATCTCCACCGTTACGCTACTGCCGCCGATGGCCAGACTCTCGCCGCTTTGCAGATCCACCAGCGCGCTGCCGCTGCGCAGTTTGCCCGCTGGCAGGTTGTAGCTGAGCGCCGTGGTGGAGAGGTTGAGCAGGTAGACTATCTGCTCCCCCGCCGTCTGTTTGATGTCACCATAGAGACTGCCCTCGGCCACCAGTTTGACTCGCTCTCCCTGATAGAGAGCGGGGTGGGCGGCACGCATCGCCAGCAGCTGGGCCAGCCACTCTTTCAACTCGGCTTGTTCGCTACTTGGCACAAAGCCGGTGACAGCGGGCACCTTGCCGTCGCTACGGGCCACATGGTCGTCGCACAAGCCCTGCGCCGCACAGTCACCACCAACCTTGGCAGCAAAGCCCGGCACCTCGTCGCCAAACTCCTCGCCATAGTAGAAGGTAATCGGGCCGGAGCGAGCCGCCATAAAGCTGAAGGCCGCCTTGTGGCGCTGCCAGTACTCGGTCGACTTGAAGTTACCGCGCTCCAGCAGATCGCCAAAACGCACCAGATCGTGGTTGCCCAACATCAGGTTTGGCATGGCGTGATTCGGGTAGTTCTCCACCTTGTTCCAGCTGGCATCGAGCACGCTGGCCCCCTGCCCGCCCTTGCCGGACTCCTCCACCGCCAGCGCCTGCAGGATGCCGTAGCGTAGCGGGAAGTCAAAGGCCGAGGAGAGCGCCGGATTGTCGCTGCTGCCGTAAGCCTGAGCGCGAATGTCATCAGCCCCCTTCCACACCTCGCCCACCATGTAGCCAAGGGTGCCCCACTGCTGACCGGCGGCCTTGCGCGCCGCACTGGCCTGCTCCACCTCGCTGCGAATGGCGCGCCAATCATCCAGCCCAAGCTGATAGGCCTGATCGAGGCGCCAGCCGTCGATGCCGTACTGCTCGACCCAATAGCGGGCCACCTCCTTGAAGTAGGCGAGGCTCTCCGGCTTGCTGTAATCCACCAGCTGGCCGGGATAACCCGCACCGCCGCTGGTGAGGGCTGGCAGACGCCCCTCTGGCGAGGGCTTGCTCACCCCTACCTTGTTGACGTGGCCAAACACCCCGTCGAGGAAGACATAGAGGCCGCGCTGGTGCGCCCCGTCCACCAGCTGTTTGAGCTTGGCATTGCTGCCGAAGTTGGGGTCTACGTTGAAGAAGTCGCAGGCGAAGTAGCCGGTGGCATCGAGCTTGTTATCGCCGCCTTGCCCCGCGCAGGAGTCGAACACCGGGGTGAGCCAGATGGCGTTGACGTTGAGACTCTTGATGTGGTCGAGACTGTCGATGATCCCCTGCAGATCGCCGTTGTGCTGGGAGGGGCCATAGCCGACGCCGTAGTTGGCACTGCCGTCACCATCGGCAAACGACTCCACCATTACCTGATAGATCCGCAGGTTGCAGGCGGGTTGATCGTCGCCATAGCAGGCACGACTGGCCGTGGCGACCGGAGGGTGGGTGACCGGCGGAGTGACGACGGGGGAAGAACTCTCCCCACCTGAACTACCGCTGCCGCCGCAAGCCGCAAGTAACAGGGCGGCCCCGAGCAGGCCGCCATAGCGTAACGTTCCCTGTTTCATTGTTATGTTCCCGCTGTGAGAGCAGGCGTCTGATACGCCTGTTTTTCACCATGATAGCGATGCTCACACAGCGGTGTCTGTGACTGAAAACGTTATCTGACTCAACTGGTTAGAGCACCCCTGCCGAGGCAAAACGGTAGTTGAGCGAGAGCCAGTAGGAACGGCCCGGCTCGGGGATGCGGCCGCTCTGCTCATAGCCCAACCCCGCCTGACTGGCGTGCACTGACTTGGAGAGGTGCTCGTAGTAGAAGGTGTCGAACAGGTTGTCCACCCCGGCCGAAAGCTGCCACCCCTTGGCAAACTGCCAGGCGCCGCTCAGGTTCATGGTGAAGAAGCCCGGAGTCTCCCCCTGATCCTGACCCGCCACGGTGCCGGAACCGATGTCCACCCGCTCCTGCGCCGCCACCGCGCGCCCCAGCAAGGTAAAGCTCAGCGCTTCATCCGGCTGCCAGCCCAACGCCAGCTTGCCATCAAGGGGCGGCATCTGGGCCAGCGGCTTGTTGTCGCTCCGGTTTTTCCCATAGACCACCGCCAGACCGCCATCGAGGCGCCACTGCTCGGCAAACTGCCAGCGCCCCTCCAGCTCGCCACCCCGGGTCTGGGCATCGATGTTGCGCACCTTGTTCGACTTGCTGTTGTAGAGCAGGTAGTCCTTGATGTCGGCGCTAAAGAGGGAGAGGGTCAGATCCAGCTCGCGGCTGCGCAAAGCCAGCCCAGCATCCCACTGGCGGCTGCGCTCCGGGTTAAGGGTGAACGGGGTGCTGTCCTTGCTGCGCTCCCAGTAGTCCGGCGTCCGCTCTGCCTGCCCCCAGGCCAGATAGCTGGACCAGCGGGGCGACCACTGGTACTCATAGCGACCAAAACCGCTGTCGAGGTGTTCGGTCTCGCTGTAGAGAGTCTGATCCCCTGCACCATAGCGAGTAGTCTCGACCCTATCCTGACGATAACCGCCCTTGTAGCTGTGAGCCCCCTGCTGACGACCCAGTTCGGCGAAGCCGCCCTGCTGTTCAAAACGCAGGGTGCGCTGGCGATCCTTGGTGGCATAGTCGACCCCACTCCGACTGCGGTGTTGATCCCGGTTGCTGTCGAACCCGGCAGTCAGCAGCCAGTCGGCTGGTAGGGCGATATCGTTGGCCCAGCGCCCGCCGGTATTGCGGCGATCCGGGTTGGATAGCATCTTCATGCCGCTGTTTTGCCGCAGGCTGAAGTTGTCCATGATGTGGTCGATGTAGTTGTCCCACAGGATCAGCTCGCTGCGCTGCCAGTGAGTGGTGATCTGCTCCTGCTTGAGCTTCAGCCCGAAGGATTCGCGATCAAACATGGGGCCATCCATGGTGCGGTCCGCATAGGCGGCGCGGGCATTGCTGCGCTCGGCGGTCAGTTCCAGCCAGGTGTGCTCCCCCGGCGTCCAGCCCAGCTGGGCGGTGCCGTTCTCGCGGCGATAGAAAGAACGCACCTTGTTACCGTGACCATCGCGGTAATCGTCGCTGTCGGAGTGGGTGAACTGACCGCGCAGATAGCCGTCGGTCGAACCCGCCGTCATATCCACCATCTGATCATCACGGCCAAAGCTGCCATAGAGGGCCGAGGCATCGGCCTTGAGACCCGGTGCGGTGAACTCGGGTCTGTCCCGCTCGAACAGCACAGTTCCCGCCAGAGTAGCCCCCTGCTCGAGAGATTGCGGCCCCTTCAGCACCCGGATCCGGTCAAAGGATTGGGGGAACACATAGGCCGTGGGCGGGTCCATCCGGCCGCCACACCCACCGGCCAGCATGCCACCATCCATCTGCACGTTGAGGCGGGACATCCCCATCCCCCGCAGCACGGGATCGCCACCGAGCCCCCCTTTGCGCACCATGCTCATGCCGGTGACATTCTTCAGATAACCGGCGCCGTCGGCAGCGGGCATGGGGGAACCGGGCTTCTTGGGATCCAGTGTCACTTCAAGTGTGCTGGCGGGGCGGGTTGCCACCACCACCATGGGATCCAGCTGTTGCACCGACTCCTGACCGGCAGCGCCGTGACAGGCGAGCCCGCCCACCAGCAGGGCAAGGGGTGTGCGCATATGACAAGCCATACATTTTCCTTATGTATTTGTTTATTTTGTTATTTTCATTCAACCGACCAAACCTTTCAGCAAGGGAAAGGTTTGCCATCAGGCCGCAAAAAAGGCCTGCGGCGCGAAAGCGGCAAGCCTCTGTCAGGTGAAGCGAAGGCAAGTTGGCAAAATGTTGCGCAGGTTTTACCCAAGTTGGCTCAGAAAGGCAAACGGGCAAACATTCCAGTAACAGGAATCTGGCGTTGGCTCACAAAAAATGGGGATTAGCTGAAGGCTTCCCGCTCATCGATGGGAGAGATGAGGTGATAGACCTCATGGGCTGACAAGGTACATCCGGCGGGCCACTCCAGCTGGTGGTGGCGATTGATGAAGACCCGGGCGCAGCGCCGCTCCGAATCCAGCGCCGCAAACAGCGGCTGGGTGCGCCAGGGGGTCAGATCCAGCGCCCCCGTGGTACCGTCCGAGAGCACCACGAACAGGCTCCACCCTTGCAAATATTCCACATCGATAAAGACCGGCATCCCTTCGGCTCCGATTGAGAAAATTCGCGGCAATTATAAACACCAGCTCCCCATCCATACGCGCTGTGGCTCACATTTTACCCAGCAGGTTATGCTGTGCTCATTAAGCGCGCGACATCACATTTTTAGATGATAAATGTGTTAATTCCGGCTTTTAACAAAATTGAATGCAACCTTAACCAGTTCGATCTGTCATAACCTCACAACAAGTAAAAAACGTCTGTGGACAGACGTTTAGAGTCTCATTCAGGAACAAACATGACAGATCTAAAACAGCGACTCGGCCCGTTCTGGCCCTTCGCCATCTTCTGCGCGCTCGCGCTTTTCTCTCTCTCTTTCAGCCGAATCGCCCTCGGTCTCTGGCAACTGGAACGGGTGGATGCCGTGGCCGGTTGGCAGGAGATGCTGCTGCAAGGGATCCGGGTCGACTTTGCGACCCTCTGCTGGGTCTGGGGTGTCCCCGCCATGCTCACTCTGCTGCTGGCAGGCCCCCATGCCATCGGCCGGGGCTGGCTGCAACTGATGCGCGTCTGGCTGACCGTCGGACTCTGGCTGATGCTGTTCCTCGAGATCTCCACCCCCTCGTTTGTCACCGAGTATGGCGTGCGTCCCAACCGCCTCTATGTGGAGTACCTCATCTATCCAAAAGAGGTGTTCGCCATGCTGTGGGCGGGCCGCAAAGCCGAGCTGCTGCTGGCGGTACTCTTCAGTGGCGCCGTGCTGGCCGGTGGCTGGTGGCTGGTGGCTGAGCGGCCGTCTGGTGCGTGGCCTCAGCTTCCCCCGCTGGTATCTGCGTCCTGCCTTCGCCCTGCTCATTCTGGCCATAGGTTTTCTCGGTGCCCGCTCCAGTCTCGGCCACCGCGCCCTGAACCCGGCCATGGTCGCCTTTGCCGAAGATCCGCTGGTCAACTCGCTCACCGTCAACTCCGCCTACTCCCTCTTCTTTGCCATCAAACAGATGGGCGCCGAGGAGGATGCCGGCCAGTTTTACGGCGAGATGACGGAGCAGAAGGTGCTCGAGGTCATGCGCAAGGAGAGTGGCCGTCCGGCCAGTGATTTCAACTCAGATCTGCTGCCCAGCCAGACCTTCAACCAGGCGAGCTTCCAGGGTAAACCGAAGAATCTGGTGATCCTGCTGCAGGAGAGTCTGGGTGCCCAGTTTGTCGGCTCCCTCGGTGGCCTGCCGCTCACCCCCAACATCGATGCCCTGTCGCAGCAGGGCTGGGCCTTCGAGCAGCTCTACGCCACCGGCACCCGCTCGGTGCGTGGTATCGAGGCAGTACTGACCGGCTTCACGCCAACCCCGGCACAGTCGGTGGTCAAACTCGGCAAGAGCCAGACCAACTTCTTCACCATCGCGGATCTGCTCAAACAGCGGGGTTACGACACCAGCTTTATTTATGGCGGCGAGAGTCACTTCGACAACATGCGCAGCTTCTTCCTCGGCAACGGCTTCACCACCATCGTCGAACAGAAGGATTTCGACAATCCGGTGTTCAAGGGCTCCTGGGGCGCCTCTGACGAAGATCTGATGGCCAAGGCCGACGAGACCTTCAAGGCGCTGCACAAAGAGGGCAAACCCTTCTTCAGTCTGGTGTTCAGCTCCAGCAATCACGATCCGTTTGAATTCCCGGACAACCGCATCGAACTCTTCGAGCAGCCCAAGCAGACCCGCAACAACGCGGCCAAGTATGCGGATTACGCCATCGGCGAGTTCTTCAAAAAGGCGAAACAGTCCGAATACTGGAAGGACACCCTGTTCCTGGTCATCGCCGATCACGACAGCCGGGTCGGTGGCGCCAGTCTGGTGCCCATCCCCCGCTTCCATATTCCGGGGGTTATCGTGGGCGATGGCATAGTGCCGAGAAAGGATTCGCGTATCGTCAGCCAGATCGACATGGCGCCGACCCTGCTCTCCCTGATGGGGATCAGTGCCGACTACCCCATGCTCGGCAAGGATCTGACCCGCATGCCCGCCGACTGGCCGGGGCGCGCCATCATGCAGTACGACAAGAACTTCGCCCTGATGCGCGGCAAGGATGTGGTGATCCTGCAACCGGAACGGGCGGCAGAGGGCTATGTCTACGACAATGCCAGCGAGAAGCTGACACTGGCGGCGCAGCCGGACGCCTTGAAGGAGGATGCCCTTGGTCTTGCCCTGTGGGGCAGCATGGCCTATCAGAAGAGTCTCTATCAGACGGCCAAGGATGAACGCACCGCCGCCAATTGAGCCGCTCGTGCTACTTCAACCCATAGCAGAATAGAAAAAACCGCCAGCTGGCGGTTTTTTCCATCTATCCATACCGTCGGCCCACTGGCCATTATGGCTGGGGAAAGCAGGGAAGGGAGCGGCTGAACTTGTGCTCGAATACCAGCGAGGTTTCGAGGTGCACCACCTCCTCGCGGGAGGTGAAGTGATCAAAGACGAAGTTGCGCAGGTGCTCGGTATCGGAGACACACAGGTGCACCAGAAAATCATCCTTGCCCCCCATGTGGAACAGACTGATCACTTCGGGCAGCGCCAGAATGGCATCGCGGAAGGCATCGATGATCTGGCGGCTGTGGCGGGCCAGCTGCAGGGAGACCATTGCCTGAATGTGACCCCCGAGGGCCTGATAATCCACTTCACAGTGCGCTCCCTTGAGCACGCCATCCTGCTGCAACTTGCGCACCCGCTCCAGACAGGTGGAGGGGGCAACGCCCACCAGCGCGGCCAGATCCTTGTTGGTCATGCCCGCATCCCGAAACAGATGGGCCAGGATATCCAAATCCAGTTGATCCAGGTTTCTCATCTTAACTCCTTGAACCGCTCAATTTTTTAGACTCTGCCCGTAAACCGGGGCAAACACAACGGCCATTGACATCCCCCCTGCCCCGCCTATCCTTGGCGCCATTCACCGGCCGCAACCCTGCGGCCACCACGCGAGGATCCGCCATGCACCCGTATCACCCCTTCTGGAGCCTTGAGGTTCCCCGTGTCGACGGTCAGCTGCTGCTGACCCCCTGCCCCGGCACCCAGCAGGTGCCGCTGACCCTGGCGCTCGATCAACTGCGGTTGGCCGGTGCCCACGGAGTGGTGACCCTGATGACAAGCGCCGAGTTGATCCGACTCGAACTGGCGCAGCTCGGCCAGCAGGTCGAGCACGAAGGGATGCGCTGGTTCCATCTGCCCATCGAGGATGATCTGGCACCCGATGCCGACTTCGAGGCTGCTTGGCAACAGGCGCTGCCACAGCTGCGCGAGCTGCTGGGAGATGGCAAACATCTGGTCATCCACTGCAAAGGGGGCAGCGGTCGCACCGGTCTGGTCGCCGCCGCGCTGCTGATGACCCTCGGCCAACCACAGCAAGAGGCGATGGCTGCCATCAAGGCCCACAGACCCAAGGCGTTTACCCTGGCCTGCCACCGCCAATGGCTCGACCAGCTGGCCGAGCGGCTGGCGCAGGGCGACTGACTACTTGCCTCCCTGGTCGTAGGTAAAGACCTTGCCGATATCTTCCACCCGATAGCTGGTGAGCTGATAGACGTAGTAGTTGAGCCAGTTGGCAAACAACAGATGACCGTGGCTGCGCCAGCTGGCGCGCGGCGTCTTGCTCGGATCGTTATTCGGGTAGTAGTTGACCGGAATGGCCGGGTCGAGCCCCGCCGCCAGATCCCGCTGATACTCCCCGTCCAGCGTCAGGGCATCGTACTCCGGGTGCCCGGTGACAAACACCTGACGACAATCCTTGGTCGCCGCCAGATAGACCCCCGCCTCTTCTGACTCGGCAAAAATCTGCAAGTCGGTCTGGGCACGGATCAGATCGCCATCAAACGCCGCGTAACGGGAGTGGGGTGCGACAAACTCGTCATCGAAACCGCGCAGCAGCGGCTCGTGCTCATCGAGGCGATGGTGGCGATAAACCCCGGAGAGCTTCTCGCCGTGGGTCTGCTTCTCCATACCATACAAGGCTTTCAGCGCCGCCTGCACCGCCCAGCAGAGGAACAGGGTGGAGGTGACATGCTGATGGGACCACTCGATGATCTCGACGATGCGCGGCCAGTAGACCACCTCCTCGAACTCCACCAGCCCGAGCGGCGCCCCTGTGATGATCATGCCGTCGTAGTTGTTGCCACGCACCTGCTCGAAGTCGTGATAGAAGTTCTCCAGATGCGCCTGCGGCGTGTTCTTTGACTCCCTGTCATCGATGCGCAGCAGATCCACATCCACCTGCAGCGGCGAGTTGGAGAGCATCCGCATCAGCTGGATCTCGGTCTCAATCTTCTTTGGCATCAGGTTGAGGATCAACACCCGCAGCGGGCGGATGTTCTGGGTGACGGCCCGGGATTCCGTCATCACGAAGATGTTCTCCTGCCCCAGCACTTCGGCGGCGGGTAACTGATCCGGGATCTTGATCGGCATGCTTACTCCCTGTACTGCATCAGTAAATATGTCTGGACATCCAGAAGCCTATAATAAAGCTCCTGCCCTGTCATCAGATACCTTTTGTATTCACCCCCGCCTTTGACTAGCATACGGCTCAGTGTGTCTCCTGCTTCCAAGATAATGACCGGTATCAAGATTTCCGTAGATCGACTGCAAGTCGGCAACTATGTATCCCTGCCACTGGGGTGGCGCGAACACCCGTTCCTGCTTTCCAGCTTCAAGATCAAAAGTGAAGAAGAGATCGAGCTGATCCGCCGTCTCGGCCTGAAACTGGTCACCATCATTCCCGACAAGAGCGACGTTCCGCCCAAGCCTCTCAATCAGGTACAGCCTCAGCAACAAGAGAGCGCAGACGCCGCCCAGCGCCAGGCCCAGATGCAGCAGGAGAAAGATCGCCGCATCGAGCAGTTGCAACTCTATCGCCGCAATCTGCAGCAATGCGAGAAACAGTTCCAGCAGTCGCTGGCCCAGGTGCGCAGCGTGATGAGCAAGATCCAGTCCCGCCCCCTCAATGCCATCGGCGAGGCGCAGGAACTGGTCAACGCCATGACCGAGCAGCTGCTCTCGGTTGACGAGATGGTGCTCCATCTGGTCTCCGACAGCGAGGATGGCAACAACCTCTACTTCCACTCCCTCAATGTGAGCGTGCTCAGCATGCTGCTGGCCAAGGAGTGCTGCATGACGGCCGACGAGATCCGTCAAGTCGGCATGGGGGCGCTGTTCCACGATATCGGCAAGCTGAAGATCCCGAGCCAGATCCTGCGCAAGACCGAGCCGCTGACCAAGCCGGAGCAGAATCTGATGGCCCAGCACCCGCGCTACGGGCTGGATCTGCTCAATCTGGCCAAGGATTTCCCGGCCGAGGCGAAGGGGATCGTGCTCCATCACCACGAATATCTCGATGGCAGCGGGCCGGAAGGGCTCAAGGGTGGCCAGCTCGATCCGCTGACCCAGATGGTGTCGCTGATCAACGAGTACGATAACCTCTGCCACATGCAGGCCAAGGTGCCCTACTCGGCCCTGAGCGGCCTCTACAAGCAGCGCAAGGCGCAGTTCAATCCGGAGTACCTCAGCATGCTGATCCGGTTGATGGGGATCTATCCCCCCGGTAGCGTGGTGCAACTCTCCAATGGTCAGGTGGGGCTGGTGATGTCGGTCAACGCTTCCCGCCTGCTCTACCCCTCGGTGCTGGTCTACGATCCGCGCATCCCGCGTCAGGAAGCGGCCATCATCGATCTGCAGCAGGCCGAACTCTCCATCGCCAAGGTGATCCATCCCAAGCGGTTGCCGCCGGCGGTGTTCGAGTACCTCAACCCGCGTACCCGGATCAGCTACTACTTCGAGCACAACAAAGCCTGATTGTGTTGGCCCGAGGCCAACCGTTGCCACCCGTTTAATCCAAGGAGCCTGCCATGCGTATCGAGATCATCAGTACCGGAGACGAAATTGTGACGGGTCTGGTGGTGGATACCAACGCGGCCTGGCTCAGCGCTCTGCTGCTGGAACAGGGCTGGCAGGTGCGCCGTCGCCTGACGGTGGGGGACAACCTCGCCGACCTGAAAACGGTGCTGCAAGAGAGTGCCAGCCGCGCCGAGGTGGTGCTGGTGTGTGGCGGGCTCGGGCCCACCGCCGACGACCTCACCGCTCAGGCGGCAGCCGAGGCCTTTGACCAACCGCTCACCCTCTTCCCCGACTGGCTCGCTACCATCGAAGCGCGCTACGCCAGCCGTGGCCGCCCCATGGCCCAAAGCAATGCCAAACAGGCATGGCTGCCACAGGGGTGCGAAATCCTCGACAACCCGGTCGGCACCGCCTGCGGCTTTGTGGTGCGAAGTGGCCAGAGCCAGCTCTTCTTCACCCCGGGCGTGCCGTTCGAATTCAAGCAGATGGTGCGCGAGCAAATTCTGCCGCGCCTCAAACAGCTGGCCGGGGCACAGATCGATACCGAGCTGCGTCGCTTTTACACCTTCGGCGTCTCGGAGTCGGCCCTCAGCGATATGCTGGATGCCGAACCCTGGCCAGCTGGTATTGAGCTGGGTTACCGCTCCTCCATGCCCCTTATCGAGCTGAAACTGATCGGCCACGGCGCCAGTGCCGCTGACATGGAAAGTGCAGAGCGCCGACTGCTGGATACGATCCGCCCCTGGCTGGTTGGCAGCGGAGATACGGAACCGGCGCAGCAGATCCTTGCGCTGCTGCAAGACAAACCGCTGACTCTGCTGGAGGGGGAGAGTGGCGGTGCGCTGCTGGCGCTTTGTCACGGCCATCCCCGGCTGGAGGCCAACTTCAGCACGCAACTGGCCGATGAGCTGGCGCAACTGCCGACAACCGATGCGGGCCTGCAACTGACCATAGGGCGAAAAGGGCCAGAGGGGGTGCCACTGCTGCTCAGCGCCGATGGCAAGCACATCGGTCAGACGGTCAAGGTCAGCCACCCCGACCCGGAGAGTCGCCGCAAGATCCTCGCCTTTGCCGCCCTCGACATGCTGCGCCGCCATATGCTGGGTGAGCCGGTACTCGGCGATTACCTCACCCTGGCCAGAACAGCCCAGCGCAGCTGATAACCACCGCCCCTGCCAGCGACCCTATGTCGCTGGCGCTACGATCCGTCTTTTCACTACGTTTCCAAACAGCACCCACATTTATCTGGCCGCCATCACCGATTTGACTTCAATTCATTGACCATTCAGAGGAAATATCTGAATACTGCCCACTCTCAGGGTTGGCGACTCGCTTTATTAATCATTGAGAGATTAAATGACAGTAGAGGAACGAGCAGATCGTTCCGTTCTCATCCAGCAAGGAGATGCGGTGTTAAGCAAAGAGTGGTTGCTGCTATCAAGCGATATGGAACTGGTCTGCCTGCGGATTGCCGCCGGTCTCACCAAACCTGTCACGGAACAGGATGTGCAGGCTCTGCTGCTCGCTTCCAACTGTCGCCGCTATCAGCCGCTGCCCGAGGGGATCAAACAGGCCATCAGCCTGCTCAATACCCTGCTCACCAACCCTGCCGCCCCCGTCCCCGCCAACCCCATCCCTGTCGGCAAGCGTCAGGATGCCCGACTCGCCGTAATCGTGGAGAAGGATCGCATGAGCGCCATCGCCCAGATCACTGCCGACTGGGGTGGCAAGTATGTGACGCTGGAACAGCTGAAAGAGGCGATCGCCATCAGCGAAATCAAACAGGGGGTGAGTGAGCAACTGCTCACCGCTGCCATCCAGTCAGCCAAGGAGGCCGCCCCCGGCAGTCAGCTCAAGCTGGTGATTGCCAACGGCCAGCCTGCCGTCAATGGTCAGGACACTCGCTATGAGCGGCTGGTGGAGACCCCGGCCGAACGGATCCTCAAACCGCAGGAGTTAGGGCATGGCAAGGTCGACCTGCGGGATCTCGGCTCCATCGTCACCGTCAAGGCAGGCGCTCCGCTGATGCGCCGTCATCCGGCCACCGTCGGGGTACCCGGTTTTACCGTGACCGGTCAGGACCTGCCCGCCAAGGATGGCAAAGACAGTCCGATGAGCGCTGGCGAGGGCACCTTCATCTCCCCCGACGATCCCGACCTGCTGATTGCCGGTCGGGCTGGCCTGCCCTGTCAGGAGAAAGCGGGCATGAAGGTGGACGAGGTGCTCAGCGTCAAACAGGTGGATGCCCGCCACGGCCATATTGATTTTGAAGGGGGCTTAATCGTCAGCGGCGACGTCAACCCGGGCATGAAGATCCGGGTCAGCGGTGACATCGTGATTGGCGGCTTTATCGAAGGAGGCTGGATCGAGGCGGGGGGCAGCATCACGGTACGCCACGGCATCATTGGCCGCCGCAACGAGCAGGGGGAGTACCTTTGCCAACTCAATGCACAAGGGGAAATCCACGCCAGCTACGCCCAGTATGCCCAGCTGGAAGCGGGGGGGATATCCAGATCCAGAGCCAGCTCAGCCACTGTTACTCCCGCAGCGGACAAGATATCAAGGTAGGTGACAGTAACATGCGCAAAGGCACTCTGCTGGGGGGGACCAGCATTGCCAATCGCCTGATCATGGCTCCCAGCCTGGGGGCCGAGGCCGCCAACCATACCCGGCTGCAGATCCTCGGCGGCTACTTCACCCACAAGGAGCAGGAACACCAGCTCAAGCTGCGCCAGCAGGCGTGTCAGGCCCAGCTGGAGAAAATCAAGGAGCTGGTCATGAAGTTGCTGCAACTGCCCGGCGACAAGCGCAATCCGGATACCCTGCGCAAGCTCAAACCGATCCGGGACCATCAGCTGGCCGAACTGGCCCAGCTCGATGAGCAGCTCA
Organism: Aeromonas sp. 95A; assembly: GCF_051919235.1. NCBI lineage: Bacteria > Pseudomonadati > Pseudomonadota > Gammaproteobacteria > Aeromonadales > Aeromonadaceae > Aeromonas > Aeromonas sp. 95A. The sequence goes on along the minus strand of NZ_JBQBFC010000001.1, from coordinate 3,426,042 downwards.
CCGCCAACCAGGAGGAGCTGCGAAACTTGATGGCTCAGATGGAGGTCATTGCCACCCAGCACCTCTACTCCGGCATCGAGGTCGAGATGGCCAGCTTCAAACGCAAGGTTACCATCACCCGAGGCCCTACCCGCCTGACCATCCATGATGAAACCCTGGAGATGACCCCTTACGAGGGACACAAATAGCTCAACCGGCACGGCCCCATCGCTGAACCGGTCGTGATCCCGCCGCCGATTTTCGCTACACTCGCCACTTCCTTGGCCCCACCGGGCGGGCCACCCAGACTCAGGTAGTGAGAGATGTACAAGCTGATCGCATTGGATATGGATGGCACCCTGCTCAACCCGCAGGGCCAGATTACTCCCCGCACCCACGCCGCCATCAGTGCCGCGCGCGCCAAAGGGGTAACCGTTGTGCTGGCCTCCGGCCGCCCGCTGGAAGGGATGAGCCGCTATCTGGAAGAGCTCGGCCTCACCACAGAGCATGACTACGTCATCTGCTACAACGGTGCCCTGGTGCAGCAGGTGGCCGATCAGCGCATCATCCGCAGCCAGCTGCTGACCGGCAGTGACGCCAGCGCCGTCGCCAAACTGGCTGACGAGCTGGAAGTGAACGTTCACGGTTTCTCGGTCACCCAGGGTCTCATCAGTCCCCGTGTCAGCACCTATACCGAACACGAATCCCGCCTGATCGGCATGCCGATCAATCTGATCGACTTCGCTACCCTGCCTGCCGACGAGCAGATCATGAAGGTAATGATGATCGACGAGCCGCCCCAGCTCTCCCGCGCCATCGAGCGACTGCCTGCAGAGCTCTATGAGCGCTATACCGTGGTACAGAGCGCCCCCTTCTTCCTCGAGTTCATGAACAAGCAGAGCAACAAGGGAACCGGCGTGGCAGCGCTGGCCGAGCACCTGGGCCTGACCGCCGCTCAGGTGATCTGCGTCGGGGATGCGGGCAACGATCGCCACATGATCGAATACGCAGGCCTCGGGGTGGCGATGGGCAATGCCACCGACGAGATCAAGGCGCTCGCCCAGCACACCACTGCCCGCAACGATGAAGATGGCGTAGCTCAGGTGATCGAGCAGTTCGTACTGAACGCCTGATCGTAATCGAGCGCTGCTGCGTCCGATGAGGATATAAAAACGGGGAGGCTGTCAGCCTCCCCGTTTTTTCTGGTTAGTTATCTGCGTGATGAGCGTTAATTCGCTCGCATCACTGGTTCGCCAGACACTGGGTATGGGAGCCTGGTTGCAGGTAAGGCGTCAGCAGGGGAGCCATCCCCTTGAGCACCTGCACCGGCAGCGCCGAGGTGAAACGGAACTTGTCAGACTGGCTACCCGGTACATAGGCGGTCAGGGTACCGAAGTGATCCTCACCCAGATAGAAAACGAAGGTCGCGGTGCGGTTGCGCGCCAGTGAGCTGGTCACGTTGCCATAACGACCCACGGTTTCAATCCGGTTATCCCCGGTTCCGGTCTTGCCCCCCATCTGCAGCACAGTGCCATCCGGCAGGGTAAAGGCACCGGCGATACGTCTTGCCGTGCCCCCTTCAACCACTTTGGAGAGCGCACTGCGCAGGGCTGCCGCCACCTCTGCCGGCATCACCCGGGTGCCCTCGGTGTGCTGCGGCTCAAACTCGGTCTCGAAGGGCGTCCCCTTGGCGAACGAGAGGTGCTCGATACGCAGGGTTGGCGAGCGGATACCGCCATTCTGGATAATCCCCATCAGCTCAGCCAGCGCTGCCGGGCGATCGCCGGAGCTGCCCAAGGCGGTCGCCAGCGAAGGCACCAGATGGTCGAACGGGTAACCGAGCTTGGCCCAGCGCTGATGGATATCGAGGAAGGCTTCAACCTCCAGCATGGTGCGGATCCGGCTGTCACGGGCACTGCGATGACGGGTCTTGAACAGCCAGCTGTAGACCTCCTGCCGCTCGTCACGACTGGCCGCCACCGCGTCGGCAAAGGTCGCCTTGTCGAACTCCTTGAGATAGGCCAGCAACCACAGCTCCAGCGGGTGAACCCGGGCGATGTAGCCCTGATCCGGCAGTGAATACTTGCCCGGGCCATAGCTCACATAGAGCTGATTGACCCGTTTCGCACTCAGCTTCTCGCGCGGCAACCGCTCCGCCAGGAAGGCAGCAAATGCGGCTTCGCTGGCTTCCGGCATCAGGTAGCGGTGAACCGCCGCCAGACGTACCGCACTCGGCTTGAGACCGTCGAGGAAGGTATCGAGCTGCTCCTCGGGAGTCTTGCCGCGATATTTTCGCCAGAAGCGCAGCAGATAGGTCTGGCCCTCTTTGTCGGCAAATTTGGCCAGATACTCCTGACGACCGGGATCCTTGTCATCCTTCAGCAACTGGGCACGGTTGCCCTCCTTGTAGAGGCTGTAGCGCACGATATCGCGCATCAGCCGCACAAAGGGCAAGTTAATCGACTCACGCAGAGAGTCACGCAACGTCGGAATACGATTGTTATCCTCGCGGCGGAAGTTGTTGAAGGTGTGCATGCCGCCACCGGTAAAGAACCCTTCGTTGGGGCTGGCGGAGTATTTGCGATCCAGCGCGGCTTCCAGCATCACAGGCAGGCTCTTGTCCTGAGCCGTCATCAGATAGGAGATGGCCCAGCGGCTGAGGTTGTCCTGAGAGACGGCAGCCAGCTTGCGCAGATTCTCGACCGGCATCCCGGCATAGTTGTCGTGCAGCTCGGCTACGATCTCCAGATAGGTAGTCAGCACCCGCAACTTGGCGGTTGAGCCCAACTCCAGCTTGGAACCTTCGTTGATATCGAACGGCTGATCGGTGTTGTCGGTCTGAACCCGCACCTTGAACCCTTCCGGCGACTTCTCGAACAGGGTGAAGCTGTAGCGCACATCGCCGGTCTTCTCCGGCGAGAGCAGGCGCTCACCAAACAGCCCTACCTGGGCGGCAAACGTCGGATCGGCCAGCTGTTGCAGATAACGGGAGATTTCGTTCTGCAGCGGCATGTTGAGGCTGGTATCGGCGGTCAGATCCATCCGGTCGAGGTCATAGAGCTGCACCCCGAGCTGACGGCTCAGGCGAGTACGGGCAACCTGCAACCCCTTGTTATTGTTCACCCGGGTGATAGCAGGGGACTGCAGGAAGTCACGGAACGTAATCTTGGCCTTGAGCGCCGCCTCCATCAGTGGCGGCGTTATCATCCCCTCCTGCACAAACAGGCGCAGGTAGCTGTCGGTCAGGGTAGCCAATGCCTCTCGCCCCTGAGCCAGATAGTAAGAGGGACGGCGGTGCGCAATCATCAAAGAGACAACCTGACGCAGGGCAAGCCCCTGCTCGGCCAGTGGTGCGTTCTGGTTGCGGGCGGGGTCCAGCAGACGGTTCACGTCATCGACATTGGCACCAAACCAGACCCAGAGACCATCCCCCAAACCATGCACCTCACCATATCCCGGCGCAGCCGAGAGCGGTACCGAGTTGAGGTAGGCCCAGGCGACCAGTTTGCGCGCTTCCAGCGTCTCTGGCCCGAGACGATAGGCCCGCACGCTGGCAGAGGCCATCTGACGGATCTTCTCGGTCGGCGACAGGGTCAGGCCATCCGGCGAGTGGCGATACTTCTCCACCTGGGTCGCCAAGGTACTGCCACCGGCAGATTGATCCTGCATATCGAGCGCCTTGCCCACCTGAGATAGTGCCGCCTTGGCAAAACGGGGCCAGTCGACCGCCGGGTTGGCCAACGGCTCTTCATTGCTCAGCAAGTCGCGGTTCTCGATAAACAGCAGCGACTGGATGACGAGCGGCGGAATGGAGTCAAAATCCGGATAGTGATGGGTCGGATACTTGAATTGATAGAAAGGTTCTGCGCGGCAATCGTGCAACGTCAGGCCAGCCTGCACCTTCTCGGTATAGGGCACGAAGAAGCCACGACTGGCGTAGTCATAGAGCGCGTCGGAGAAATGCACCTGCTTGCTGACTTCATAGCCCCGCTGCAGCAAACGCTCCTGCATCATCGGCAGCTGCACATAGCCGAGCCGCTTGTCGAACGGGCCATCCTCAGGGAAGGCGATCTGCTTGCTCTGACCAGGCTCGACCTGATAGGTGAGCTTGGCGGCATAGCGGGAGATCTCCTGAGATTGCAGCTTCGAGGTTTTCATCTCATAGCCAACCAGAGCGATCACCGCCCCCAGGCACAATAAAAAGAGAAAACAGAACAGCCAACGCCACCAGGGACGGCGCTTGCGCTTTGGGTTCCCGTCCGAGGTCTGGACAGATGAATCTTGAGATGCCACTTGTGTCAAATCCGTCTGTTCTGATGCGCCCATATCAGCCCCACCATGGTTGCGCAATTTATTGTGTTTCACTCAAGCTTAGTCTTTTCAAGTCAATGGCTTGAAACAATTGACCGCTTTGTGGTGATGGTAACAGGGCAATTCTAAAAAGGGGAGCCGATTGTTGCAGGAGTGGCAGAGATCCGAGCTGATAACAAAACACCGGCCAGTGGCCGGTGTCTCTTAAGCGAAAGCGCAACGCTTATTTGTGAGAGCTCATGCCCTTCAGCTTGGTGCTCAGCTCTTTACGCTCTTTGGAGAGCTCGGCGTTCTTGATGATGTGGTCATCCACGCGCTCTTCATAGTCGGCACGCATGTTGGCGATGATCGCCTGCACATCATCAATGCTCATACCCGGCTTGATATAGTCGCTCAGGTTGTCGAGCAGCAGCACGCGCTTCTGGTTGTCACGGATCTTCTTCTCGTTATCCGCAATTTCACGCTTGAGTTTGTTCTGGCGACGGGACATACGCACATATTCCAGTACATCGCTGAAGGTGGACTTGTTTACTTGTTCCATATCGATACCACTGACTTAAGGTTGATAAAAACTGGCCAAGTTACACCTGGAACCCGGCAAACCCAGCGCGGGACAGGCAAACTCAAGATGCCCTTACTCTACCGAGTTATAAGCGAGATACAACCCTAATCGCGCGCCATGAACAGAGTTTGGCCAAAAGTAAACCAGTTAAAATGGCCAGTAATCCATCAGGTAAGGGCTTGATATAGATAGAAAATGGAGGAGATAACAGGGTTTTAGTTCTCTTCCTGCAGATAAATGCTAACACTGGCTGTTTAACACGCTAAAAACAGCAGAGCCCAGTCTCACGACTGGGCTCTGCTGTGCAAATCTGTGGTTCTTATGGACAAAACCGCCCATAGCAAAAAGGCCTTCCCAATCGGGAAGGCCTTCAAATTAGTGGCGGAGCGGACGGGACTCGAACCCGCGACCCCCGGCGTGACAGGCCGGTATTCTAACCGACTGAACTACCGCTCCGCATTCGGTTAGCTTGCGCTAAATTGTTTGCCGCTTTTTCTGAGGTGTCATCCTCGCAGCCGGCTATGTATTTTCACATCACCGTTTAATTGGGTGCCTGGCAGTGTCCTACTCTCGCATGGCGAATGCCACACTACCATCGGCGCTACCGCGTTTCACTTCTGAGTTCGGCATGGGATCAGGTGGTTCCACGGCGCTATGGCCGCCAGGCAAATTCTTCAATCTGTGAAAGCTGATGTAAGTAATTCGTTCGTATTTGCTACAAGCCTTAGAACACTTCTTGGGTGTTGTATGGTTAAGCCTCACGGGTAATTAGTACGGGTTAGCTCAATGCATCGCTGCACTTACACACCCCGCCTATCAACGTTGTGGTCTCCAACGGCCCTTTAGGACCCTCAAGGGGTCAGGGATGACTCATCTCAGGGCTCGCTTCCCGCTTAGATGCTTTCAGCGGTTATCGATTCCGAACTTAGCTACCGGGCAGTGCCACTGGCGTGACAACCCGAACACCAGAGGTTCGTTCACTCCGGTCCTCTCGTACTAGGAGCAACTCCCTTCAATCATCCAACGCCCACGGCAGATAGGGACCGAACTGTCTCACGACGTTCTGAACCCAGCTCGCGTACCACTTTAAATGGCGAACAGCCATACCCTTGGGACCGACTTCAGCCCCAGGATGTGATGAGCCGACATCGAGGTGCCAAACACCGCCGTCGATATGAACTCTTGGGCGGTATCAGCCTGTTATCCCCGGAGTACCTTTTATCCGTTGAGCGATGGCCCTTCCATTCAGAACCACCGGATCACTATGACCTACTTTCGTACCTGCTCGACCTGTCCGTCTCGCAGTTAAGCTGGCTTATGCCATTGCACTAACCTCCTGATGTCCGACCAGGATTAGCCAACCTTCGTGCTCCTCCGTTACTCTTTGGGAGGAGACCGCCCCAGTCAAACTACCCACCAGGCACTGTCCGCGAGCCCGATTCAGGGCCCTGCGTTAGAACATCAAACATACAAGGGTGGTATTTCAAGGACGGCTCCAGCGCAACTGGCGTCACGCCTTCAAAGCCTCCCACCTATCCTACACATGTAGGTTCAATGTTCAGTGCCAAGCTGTAGTAAAGGTTCACGGGGTCTTTCCGTCTAGCCGCGGGTACACCGCATCTTCACGGCGAATTCGATTTCACTGAGTCTCGGGTGGAGACAGCATGGCCATGGTTACACCATTCGTGCAGGTCGGAACTTACCCGACAAGGAATTTCGCTACCTTAGGACCGTTATAGTTACGGCCGCCGTTTACCGGGGCTTCGATCAAGAGCTTCGCTTGCGCTAACCCCATCAATTAACCTTCCGGCACCGGGCAGGTGTCACACCCTATACGTCCACTTTCGTGTTTGCAGAGTGCTGTGTTTTTGATAAACAGTCCCAGCCATCTGGTCACTGCGACTCCCAACTGCTCCATCCGCAAGGGACTTCACTGTCAGGAGCGAACCTTCTCCCGAAGTTACGGTTCTATTTTGCCTAGTTCCTTCACCCGAGTTCTCTCAAGCGCCTTGGTATTCTCTACCCGACCACCTGTGTCGGTTTGGGGTACGATGACTTGTAATCTGAAGCTTAGAGGCTTTTCCTGGAAGCAGGGCATCAATGGCTTCCACACCGTAGTGTGTTCGTCTCGTGTCTCAGTGTTGTGTCTCCGGATTTGCCTAGAAACACCACCTACGCACTTTCACCAGGACAACCGTCGCCTGGCCCACCTAGCCTTCTCCGTCCCCCCATCGCAATTACAAGTCGTGCAGGAATATTAACCTGCTTCCCATCGACTACGCCTTTCGGCCTCGCCTTAGGGGTCGACTCACCCTGCCCCGATTAACGTTGGACAGGAACCCTTGGTCTTCCGGCGAGGAGGCTTTTCACCCCCTTTATCGTTACTTACGTCAGCATTCGCACTTCTGATATCTCCAGCATACCTCTCGATACACCTTCGCAGACTTACAGAACGCTCCCCTACCACTCACACATAAGTGTGAATCCGCGGCTTCGGTGCCTGGTTTGAGCCCCGTTACATCTTCCGCGCAGGCCGACTCGACTAGTGAGCTATTACGCTTTCTTTAAATGATGGCTGCTTCTAAGCCAACATCCTAGCTGTCTGAGCCTTCCCACATCGTTTCCCACTTAACCAGAACTTTGGGACCTTAGCCGGCGGTCTGGGTTGTTTCCCTCTTCACGACGGACGTTAGCACCCGCCGTGTGTCTCCCGGATATTACTTACTGGTATTCGGAGTTTGCATGGGGTTGGTAAGTCGGGATGACCCCCTAGCCCAAACAGTGCTCTACCCCCAGTAGTATTCGTCCGAGGCGCTACCTAAATAGCTTTCGGGGAGAACCAGCTATCTCCGAGTTTGATTGGCCTTTCACCCCCAGCCACAGGTCATCCCCTAACTTTGCAACGTTAGTGGGTTCGGTCCTCCAGTTGATGTTACTCAACCTTCAACCTGCCCATGGCTAGATCACCCGGTTTCGGGTCTACACCTTGCAACTAGACGCCCAGTTAAGACTCGGTTTCCCTACGGCTCCCCTATACGGTTAACCTCGCTACAAAATGTAAGTCGCTGACCCATTATACAAAAGGTACGCAGTCACCCCGAAGGGCTCCCACTGCTTGTACGTACACGGTTTCAGGTTCTATTTCACTCCCCTCACAGGGGTTCTTTTCGCCTTTCCCTCACGGTACTGGTTCACTATCGGTCAGTCAGGAGTATTTAGCCTTGGAGGATGGTCCCCCCATATTCAGACAGGATGTCACGTGTCCCGCCCTACTCGATTTCACATCAAGGTTGTTTTCGTGTACGGGGCTATCACCCTGTATCGCCGGCCTTTCCAGGACCGTTCCACTAACTTCCAAGATGCTTAAGGGCTAATCCCCGTTCGCTCGCCGCTACTGAGGGAATCTCGGTTGATTTCTTTTCCTCGGGGTACTTAGATGTTTCAGTTCTCCCGGTTCGCCTCTGTTACCTATGTATTCAGTAACAGATACCCGAGTTATCTCGGGTGGGTTTCCCCATTCGGAAATCTGTGAGTAATAGCGTCTCTTACCGACTTCTCACAGCTTATCGCAGGTTAGTACGTCCTTCATCGCCTCTGACTGCCAAGGCATCCACCATGTACGCTTAGTCACTTAACCATACAACCCCAAGAAGTGTCGGTGAAACCGACGCGACTTGTTGCTGTACAACA
>NZ_JBQBFC010000001.1:3155000-3415000 GCF_051919235.1 Aeromonas sp. 95A | reverse complement strand
TAAGGAAGAGCAAATCATCCCGCTGTTCCGCCTGGGGTTCCGACCCTTCTTCTTATTCGGGGCTCTGTTTGCTGCCATCGCTATGTTGCTCTGGCTGGGGCAGCTCAACGGTTGGCTAACCTTGCCAGGGATTGCCAACCCGATCTGGTGGCATGGTCATGAGATGCTGTTTGGTTTCGGGGCTGCCATCGTTGCGGGTTTTCTGCTCACCGCGGTGCAGAACTGGACGGCCCATCCCGGTGTTCGGAGCTGGCCATTGGCAATGGTGGTGGGGTTGTGGATGTTGCCAAGGACCTTGTTACCCTGGCTGGGTGAGGAGAATACGCTCCTGATGGTGGCAGACCTGCTCTGGTTGCCGCTTTGCGCCTGGTTCCTTGCCAAGCCGATCTTGATAACCCGGCAATGGCGCAACCTCTTCTTCGTGCCCCTGTTGCTGATACTGACCCTGCTCAATGGCGCCAGCTGGTTATGGCATAAAGAGTGGACCACCGTTGAGCATCTGCTGATCACGACTGTGCTGTTGTTTACCACCCTGATCGCCGTGATGGGTGGAAGGGTGATTCCGTTCTTCACCGCCCGGGCAACCGATCAGGAGAAAGCTGCACCTCAGCTCTGGCTGGAACGGGCGGCGCTCGCGGCACTGTGGCTTATATTGCTCTGCAGGTTGCTACTCCCCACTCAATGGGTCACCAGCATATATATAGTGCCTCTCTATATAGTGGCGGCGAGTTTGCATCTGTGGCGGCAACTGCGTTGGCATCTGCCATCGACCCTTGCGCATCCCCTGCTGTGGTCACTCCATCTCGCCTATCTGTTTATCCCTCTTGGCCTGCTCGCCCTTGCGGCACATAGCGCGGGTCTGCCCATCACGTTGTCGATGGCCAGTCACCTGCTCAGCGCAGGCTGTATGGGCACCATGATCCTGGGCATGATTGCGCGAGTCTCCCTCGGCCATAGCGGTCGGGCCTTGCAGGTAGGACGCAGGATCACTGGCGCATTCGCCCTGGTTATCGCTGCCGCCACAATGCGGGTGGCGATTCCGCTGTTCTGGCCTGCTTATACCCTGCATGGCTGGAACCTCAGCGCGCTTGCCTGGATCGCTGCCTATGGTCTGTTTGTCTGGGTCTATACCCCGATACTGATCCGCCCCAGAGCAGATGGTCGACCGTGTTGATGACTGCGGAACATGTTCAGGGTGTTGCCACCGGATAGTGGATGAGGTTGTGGAAAATCGCCGGGGCTATGCCCAGATTGCGATAACCGTGGGGACGGTCGGCAGCAAAACGCACTGCCTCCCCTTGCACCAATGAACGCCACTCCCCTTCCACCAGCACCTCCATCATGCCGCTGATGACGATGACATGCTCGGTCACTCCCGGCTCATGGGGCTCGGATTCACGCTGGTAACCCGGCAACAGGGTCAGCTCAAGCAACTCGAAACCAAACCGGTTTTCATAAGGGAAGAGGGGGGCCACTTGCATGCCCTCTCCCGCTGGCTGCTGGCGAATGGCATCGGCGGTGCGATAGAGCACCTCCTCCTGCACGGCTGGTGTGGGCTCAATGAAACTGGAAAATGAGACTCGAAAACCGGTGGCTATCTTCCACAGCGTCGCCACCGTTGGGCTGGACTCTCCCCGCTCAATCTGCCCCAGCATCGCCTTGCTGACACCCGTTTCGCGTGCGGCGGCATCCAGGCTCCAGCCGCGCTCGCTGCGCAGCCCCTTCAGTCGAGCAGCCAGATGCTGACTCATCTCTTGCATAACTGCCTCTTTATTACTCTTGCACGATGCGCCTTGTGCGCTATAGCGCACAGCGATATAGTCAAAGCTGTATTGTACGTAATAACGCACAGCGCGTCACAACGCCAAGAGGAAGAGTCATGCCTTTCGCCATCCCCCATCTGGTCGCAGGCTTAATCGCCGTAATGGTCGGCTACACCAGCTCCGTCATCCTGATCATCCAGGCCGCCACGGCAGCGGGTGCTGATACTGCTCAAGTCGCCTCCTGGCTCTGGACGCTGGGGATCGGCATGGGGGTGAGCTGCATAGCCCTCTCTCTCTATTACCGCATACCCATACTAACCGCCTGGTCCACCCCGGGCGCGGCACTGCTGATCACCACACTGGGCAACTTCACTCTGGCGGAAGCCATCGGCGCCTTTGTGATCTCGTCCCTGCTGATCACTCTGTGTGGCATCAGCGGCTGGTTCGACCGTTTGATGAAACATATCCCGGCTCCACTGGCCGCCGCCATGCTGGCTGGCGTGCTGCTCAAATTCGGGCTGGATCTGTTCAAGGTCGCCCCGCAAGACCCCTTGTTGCTTGGCCCCCTGCTGCTGGCCTTCCTGCTGGGTCGTCATCTCTGGCCCCGCTATACCATGGTGCTGGTACTGGGAGTGGGGATGCTGATCTGCAGCGTGCGGGGGGATTTGCAAATGGGCACCCTTCACTGGCAACTCGCCAGCCCGGTCTGGACATGGCCAGCCTTCTCCCTTGATGCTCTGTTTGGTATCGCGCTGCCGCTGTTCATTGTCACCATGACATCGCAAAACATGCCGGGAATTGCCATCTTGCGGGCCCATGGCTATCAGCCTTCCACCTCCTCGCTGATCAGCTGGACTGGCCTGACTGGCCTGCTGCTCGCCCCTTTTGGCGGCTATGCCTTCAATCTGGCCGCCATCACTGCCGCCATCTGCATGGGCAAAGAGGTCGACTCGGATACCAAGCGCCGCTGGCCAGCTGCGGTATGGGCGGGTTGCTTTTATCTCCTGACCGGCTGCTTCGGCGCAACCGTCGCGGCCCTGTTTAGCGCCTTTCCAGCAGCCCTTGTCACCTGCGTCGCTGGTTTGGCCCTGTTAGGCACCATCGGCAGCAGCCTGCACTCGGCCTTGCAAGAGGATGAAGCGCGAGAAGCTGCGCTGCTCACCTTTATTATTACCGCGTCCGGGATCAGCCTGCTCGGCATCGCGGCAGCCTGCTGGGGTCTGCTGATTGGTCTGGCTATCTATCAGTTCCAATTATATCGACAAAGGAATCAATTGAACCTCAAACCGTAAACCTCTGCACACTATCCACATAAAATGATTCACAAGTGAAACTAATTTCCTTCTAGTGGCGTCAGGGCACCAATCTTCCCGGACATGGTGCCCTGTCAGGTTCCATTCAACGGAGTATAAAAATGAAAAATCAGGCTGTCTTGTTACTACTGGCCATACTGGGTGCTACGAGCGTCCAGGCTGCCGATACAGATCGAGAGCTGGCTCGCCAGCTCGCACTTCAGCAGAAAAACCTGCTGCCCCTGCTGAGCAATCAGCAATACCAGAGCCCGCTTCCCAACCTGCTGCAGAAGGCCAGCCCACGGCTTAAACGGCAGGCGAGCGATGCCAACCAGGCGGCCATCAGCCGGCAAGGACTGGATGGCGAGGTCAAGCAACTGATGCAGTTGCGACTGGCCAACACCGATCAGGCCGCCGCACTGCAACAGGGTGTCGAACCGCTGGTCGCCTATGTTCCAAGTGGAGATGAGAGGAGCTGGAGCGCCATTGAAGCGTTCGACAGCGCTGGCAATCCCGTCTATCTGGATGTGGACAAGGCACCGGCCCGGCCGGTTCTGGTAGTCGAAGCCGATCCCGTCAAAGCCAAGAACGCAGGCTTGAAGGTGATGCGCAAGGCGCTGGCCAATGCGGATCTGCAAAGCGCTCCGCGAGTGGCGGCCAGCACGGCGCCGCTCAAGACCAGTATCCTGAAAAAGATCAGACTGAAGGATGATCAGGAGCCCTGGCTGCTCGGCGCAGCCGAAGTGTATGCAGTGGTCGCAGGGGTCAATCCCAGCCGGGATGAACCAGTGGTCGATATTGTCGACATGCCCTACCTCGACTATGACAACACAGACTACACCCCCAACCAGATCCTGGTTTACTGGGATCGCTATCGCTGGGGTGCCGTCGATGTGGTGATGATGGAGCAGGATGACAACGTCAACTACAAGGAGCTGAGCGCCCTGCTGATTGAAGCTCTCAAACTCGGCTTTACTGCGGGTGGCGTGCCGGAAGCCCTGCCCTTCCTCGATCTCGGCGGTCGCATCGTCAAGGCACTGCCCGACTCCTGGATGACCAATAACGACGACTATCTGGATACCTTCTACACACTGGAGCAGGATCAGGTCTATCGCCAGTATCCGGGGGCTGCCGGTAATGCAGTTATCGATCTTGAGCCAAAAGAGATCGCCCCGACCAGACCTTGATAATCAGCCATAACGAAAAAGCCAATGAGCAACTCATTGGCTTTTTGCTTTTATCGCGGTGACCACCGGTCAACCCTTGGGACGAACCCCCAGAGTATGGCAGATGGCATAAGTCAGCTCCGAGCGGTTCAGGGTATAGAAGTGGAAATCCTTCACCCCTTCCTGACTCAGCACGCGCACCTGATCAATGGCGATACTCGCCCCCACCAGATTACGGGTCATCTGATCGTTATCCAGTCCCTCGAAACGCTGATGCATCCAGCGCGGGATCTTCACGTTGGTAAAACCGGCAAACTTGGCCAGGGTCTGGTAGTTGGAGACCGGCAGGATCCCCGGCACGATTTCAGCATCAATACCGATGGCGGCGCAGCGATCCCGAAAGCGCAAATACGTTTCCACATCGAAGAAGAACTGGGTGATAGCACGGTTGGCGCCGGCATCGATCTTGCGCTTGAGGTTGAGCAGGTCGGATTGCGCACTCTTGGCCTCCGGGTGCCCTTCCGGATAGGCGGCAACCGAGATATCGAAGTCCGCCTCTGACTTGAGCAGGGCAACCAGATCGGTGGCATACATATCCGGCTTCTCCAACCCCTGCGGCAAATCACCGCGCAGAGCCACGATATGACGAATACCGCTGTTCCAGTAGTCGCGGGCGATGGTGCGCAGCTCATCGCGACTGGCATCGATACAGGTCAGGTGCGGCGCCGCAATCAGGCCTGTCCGTTCCTTGATGTCCTTGATCACCTTGTGGGTGCGATCACGGGTGCCGGAGTTGGCGCCATAGGTGACGGAGACGAACTTGGGTTCCAGCACTTTCAGCCGTTCGATGGACTGCCAGAGGGTATTCTCCATCCCTTCACTGTTGGGCGGAAAAAACTCGAAACTGACCGATATATCGCCATTCAAATCTGCCAAGCTCTGGTTGAGCGCCTCAACCTGACGTGCACTGTGAAATCCCATATGCTCTTCTCCCTGTCCTGCAATCCATCTGCCTACGTCAAAACGGATGTTTGGACGTCTAAACGTCTTTATATTTATGGGCAAAACGACACAAAGTCAACAGGGATTTACCTCACATCCGATCTGACGAACTTCATATTTACAAAATTAACGGTACGTAACCGAAAAGTGCCCATCCCAAAATTGCCCCAGTCGAGTTATGATGGGGGCAGATCGTCCTGGACGTTCTGAATCTGCGTGTGATTGTTTGGCCGGAGGTTTCTCCGGCCCCTTTTCATCTATTTCCCACTCCTGCCGATAATAGAATGAGTCTTTGCAGGAGCACCATCATGGATACCCACCCCGGCTTTGCCACCGACTTGCTGTTCGATCGCTATCAGGGCGAGGTTGTTCAGCACGATCAGTTCTGGGCGGTTCGCACGCCGGATGCTCCCGATTACTACTTCGGCAACTACCTGCTACTCCCCAACCCACCCAGCGACCGTGACAAAGGCTGGCTGGAAGCCACATTTGATCAGCTGATCGGCCAGGATCCTCGAGTGCGCCACCGCACCTTCCAATGGCCACTGGCGGCCGGACAAAACAGCCGGATCGCCGGTTTTGTCGCAACGGGATACCAATATATGGAGTGCGTGGTGCTGGCGCTGGATGAACAGAGTTGCCCACCCCCGCACGGCGACATGAACAAGGTTGAGGCACGTACCTTCACCACTGCTGATTGGCCTGAGTGGCTCGACTTCGAACTCCATGAACGGGATGAGGGACACTCGGAACAGAGCTATCTTCCCTATCTGCGATCCCGCCAGGCGCTCTATCAGGCCATGATTGCCGATGGTCTCGGGGACTGGTGGGGGATCTGGCAAGAGGGGCAGCTGGTCGCCAGCTGCGGCCTCTTCTTTTGCGGCACACTTGGGCGCTTCCAGTTGGTACGCACGCACCATGTGTGGCGCAACCAGGGGTTATGCCGCCAGCTGCTGAGTCAAGTGGCTCGCGCAGGATTGTCCCGTGCCAAACAGCTGATCATAGTGGCCGACGAGCACTACCATGCCCAGCGCATTTACCGCTCTCTGGGGTTTGCCCCGGTAGCCCGGATCGGCAGCCTCTGCCGCTGGCCCCACGAAGCACAATAAAGCGATACATGCTGGCCGCGAGCCATAAAAAAACGGGAGGCTGATGCCTCCCGCTCTTATTGATGCCGATGACCTATTGCTGTGGCTGCTGTGGCGCTTCCAACTCGTTGGAGAGCGCCTGCTCTACCTCATCCGATTGCGCCGGTAATGGGGCCGCAACCGCTGATGCGGGTTCTGCGGAAGTCACAGCTGGTGCCACCACGGCCGATGTTTCACTGGTCGCGGGGGCTGCGGACACCTCAGTCGCTGGCGCTGAAGCCGAAGCAGGAGCAGGAGCAGGGGCAACAGCATCACACTGACAATCCGCGCTCTTGGCCTTGTTGCCCTGATGAGGGGCATACCAGCCCTTCAAGCCACTTTCCAGTCGATCAGCGGCAGCTTTGGGCTCCATCTTGCCAAGCAGCACAGCCTGACTCACCTCTGCCAGTTCATCCCCCAACTTGGGCGTACCACGGGAGAGGATCTGTGTCGCCACCCGAATGGTCGAGTCACACTGATCGCGCCACTCCATCATCTCTTTGGCCGCCGGATTGGTGACATCGAAGAAGTGGTTGGAGAGGGAGAAGAATCCCGGCAGCGAGTTGGTATAGAGCTCGGCAAATTGCGGCGTCGTCAGCCACTGCAGAAAAGCCATTGCCCCCTCTTTATTCTTGCTGGCCGGGTTCATCCCCATACCGATATCGGTGTGATCGGTAAAGAAACAGCCATCATCCTGTTTGGCCACCGGCGGGCGCATGACGCCAAAATCGACCTTGCCGGTGAAGGGAGCAATCTCCCAGGAGCCCGCCACGTAGAAGGCGGCCTTGCCCGAAGTGAACAGCTCGTTGCTGGTCGCATAATCACGGCTCTCGCCACCCTCACCGAGGTAGGAACGCCAGCGGGCCAGCTCGTCGAACACCTTCACATATTGGGGGTTGTCCAACCGCTCCTGCCCGCCAATCAACGCCAGACGACCATCTTCCCCTTTCCAGTAATTGGGACCAATATTCTGGAACCCCAGTTCGGAGGCAACCCAGCTCTCGGAACCGCTCATGGCCAGCGGCACATAGCGCCCGTCGGCCTTGATCTTGTCCAGCACGGCAAAGAACTGATCGCGGGTTTGCGGCAAGGTGAGCCCCAACTCACTGAAGATCTTCTTGTTATAGAAGAAGCCATGGATCACCGAGGCCATCGGCACGCAGAAAGTCTGGGCACCGGAATCGGTCTGCCAGGGTGACTGGGCAAAACTCGGAAAGTTCTCCATCCCTGCCATTTCGGTCAGCTCGGCCAGATGGCCCGCCTTGAACAGGGCGAGCGAGTCATCAAACGGACGACAGGTAATGAGATCCCCCGCCTTACCGCCTTTCAGGCTCTCCCACAGAGTGGGCATGTAGTTGACGTTCTGCACCGGATGAAAACTCACCTTGATGCCGGGATGCGCCGCTTCAAACGCCGGGATAATCTTCTGCTCCCACAACGCCTTGTCATCGGTTCGCCAGCTTTCAATCACCAGCTCGCTGGCCATCAGCTGGCCACACAACAGGAGACTCAGGGCTCCAATCCACTTTTTAGACATAAGCCCTCCTAGACCTTGAAATGTGCGATCAATTGCTGCTGTTTGGCGACCAGGTCGGCCAGCACTTCGCTGCTGCTGGCGGATTCGCGCGCCTCGCGCTCCGTCTCGTAGCCACATCGGCAATACCGGCGATATGACGAGCGACCCCCTGACTGACGGAGATCTGCTCCTGAGCGGCATGGGCCACCTGATCAGCCATCGATTTGATGGCCCCCATCCGATCGGCAATGGATTGCAGCGCCACATCCATCTCGCGAGTCTGCTCGACACAGCTCTGGGTCTGCTCCTGGCTACGCCCCATCACTTCAACCACATGCTTGCTGGAGCTCTGCAGGTTCTCAATCATCCCCTGGATCTCTTCGGTCGAAGTCTGGGTGCGATTGGCCAGCGCCCGCACCTCATCGGCCACCACCGCGAAACCGCGGCCAGCATCGCCAGCACGGGCCGCTTCGATGGCGGCGTTCAAGGCCAGCAGGTTGGTCTGCTCGGCGATGCTGCGGATCACATCGAGAATGCTGCCGATGTTGTTGCTGAATTCGCCCAGCTTGTAGGTGATGCCAACGGCCTCCTCCATGGCACCGGCCAGTTGCTCGGTAATTCGGCGGGTAGTAGCCACTTTCTGGCGGCCACTGCGGGCCTCTTCATCCGCCAGATCCACCTCGCGCTTTGTCCCATCGGTGGAGCGCGCAACCTCGGTCGCACTCACTTCAAGTTCGGTGATGGCAGCAGCGACCTGATCGGTCTGGCTCTTCTGCTCTTGCACCCGGGACATGGCCCGTTCGCTGATCTCGGCGGCGCGGCTCGCCTCATCCACCAGATGGCGGGAGCCTGCATTGATTTGAGAGAGCAGCTCACCGGTCTTGCCCGCCAGCGTATCGATAGAGCGGGAAAGGCTGCCAAATTCGCAACTGCTGCGGTAGTTGATGCGGCGGGTCATATCACCGGCCGCCATGTAATCGAGCTCCTTGTTGATCATCTGCAACGGGCGCTGAATGCTGCGCGCCGTGGTATAGCCGATCACCAGCGCCGCAGCGGCCGACATCGCGGCAACCACCAGGATCCAGAAGCTGGCACTGCTGACCGCCGCATCGGCGTTGATTCGGCTATCGCTGGCGATGGCTCCGGCAGACTTGCCCATCTCATCGAGCAAATTGAGGCTGTTGACCAGACTGGCATCCAAATGCTGATTTTGCGTGGCCAGCGACAGCGCCAGTTGCTGAGCCTGACGCATGGTCGCCAACAAGCCCTGAGCGCCAAGCGCCAGCTCCTGCATCCGATCCAGATTGGAGACAAAGCGCGCTTTCACATCATCAGGCACCAGCACCCGCTCCAGACGCTTGCGTGCCATCTCTATATCCTTGCTGAGTACCTTTTCCAGCTCGTTCAGGTCGGTTTTGGCATCGGCACGGCGAATATTCTTCAGATCGCGAGCGATACCCGAGGTAATAAGCTCCGCCTTGTTGCGCATGGAGCGTTTGCTGGCGGTCTGTTGCAGCAGCAGATCTGCCGCCCACTGGTAGGTATCCTCAAGGCGGATAAATTCCATCTCCAGCTTGTGGCGCTGCTCCAGCGCGCTGACCCACTGCCGATGCTGGGCCAACACCTGATCCGCCAAGCCATAAAATTGGGTGGTAGCACTCTCGACCTGCTGGAAGCGGGCACGAGCATCCGCTACATCGGTAAATTTACCCATCTCCTGACTCAGCTGGGCGAAGCGGTTCTGCTGCTCCTTGAACTGATTGGCCAGCTGCGGCAACTGGGCGGCATCTTCACTGGTGCGGTAGACCAGCACCCAGCGGTTGCTATCCTGCAGTGCCCCCTTGAGACCTGCGACAGCCACCACCAGCGGGGTTGCCCGGTCAGATACGGCAGAGAGGCCGTCATTTATACCCTTGATTTTAAAGGTACTGATCACACCAAGCAGGATCAGCAACAGCAGCATCAACACGAATCCGGCGATGATCCGCTGCACGATAGATAAACCCATGGAGACATCCTCACTCATTGGGGGAAGGTAAAGTGAACATAGTCATTATCGGCAGGGGTCGCTAATTACTGAAACCAGGCTTGGGTATTTAATTGTTTTGTATCGGGCTGGATCACAATCAGCGACAATCGCGGAGACAAAAAAGCCCGACACAAGCCGGGCTGAAAGAGACGCACTTTGCTATCTTCCGCGGTCCGTTCAGAACCGCAGTCAGAATCATTAGAAGCGGTAGCCAACACCCACCATAAAGGCCATCGGGTCGATGTTAGTCTTAATGGTTGCAGCACGGCTGCCATTAACATCGACATTCACATCTGTATCGATATCCATGATCCAGGCCGAGCCATTCACAAACCAGCGGTCAGTGATCGCCATATCGATACCAACCTGCCCAGCCAGACCCCATGAATCATCCAGGCTCACATTGACATCACCCAGCTGTGCCAATGCTCCGACCGCTTTTTCATCAAAGAAAGTGGTGTAGTTCACGCCCACACCAATATACGGGCGAACCTTGCTCTTGGTATCGCCAAAATAGTACTGGGCCATCAATGTGGGTGGCAGATGCTTAACCTTGGCAATTTTCCCCAATCCAGCAGTGCTCACACGATGGGAGAACGGGGTTGCAGCCAGCAACTCAACACCCCAGTTGTCGGTAATCATATACCCGAGGGTCAAGCCAAGCTGTTGATTGCTATCAATCTGAAACTCACCAGTGTTAAGCACATCATCACTGCTCTCCTGAGGAGAAACGATAGCCAAACCACCACGAACCAGAATATCACCAGCCTGATGGGCCATGGCGAAAGGAGAGGTCACTGCAGCGGCAATCATCAGAGGAAGTAATTTTTTCATCACGTAATCCCTTTTTTTGTTTTCATTTGATGCTGTAAGCCCGCTGACTATATGCCCTTGTAAATGCAAGGTTATTGACTTGAAGCAAAGGTTGCGTGGAAATAAATTGATTGGTGTGGCATCTTTGCGCGCCATCCCAATATCCTTGAGTCCCCAGACAACAAGCCGGAATGCCTGTTTCGACAGGTTGTGACCAACCGCTTTTAGCGCCAAAACAAGCAAGCAAACCACACCTTATCGCTCGGCAGAGTGGCTATTAATTGTTGTTAATATGGGCAAATCAGCGTATTTTTTGCGCCATGCAAGTTACTGGGAAGTAATGGTTTATTTATGAAAAATGAGTCGAAATGGCAAAAGGTGGGGGCTTTTCTCGCGGCCGTTTGGGGGATCGGATCCTTTCTCTTTATCCTGCTCGGTTTTATTGTCGCCCTGGCCTATCTGGTATTGGTACGGCAGGGTTAATCCGGATTGACAGAGTGCAGCAGGGTGATATGCCCCCCTTCGGCAAGCTGTTCCGGAGTCTGGCCAATTCCCTCCGCAGAGAGGCTACCAGCGTAGCCACACCACCGATTTCGCCCGCCGACTTTGGCCTGATACAGCGCCATGTCCGCCAGTTTGAAGCTGTGACTCCAGAATGAATCCGGGCACTCCGGGTGCAACGGATAGCGGCAGAATCCCAGCGATACCGTCAACCAGAGTGGTGCATCCTCTTTGCCAAAGCGGTGTTGAGCCACCCGCTGTCGCAGATATTCGACCCGCAGCGCCAACTCTTGCTCATCATCCACTTGTAGCAGCAACAAGAACTCCTCCCCGCCCAACCGGATGATCGGCTCGCGCTCCCCTGCTACCACCTTGCGTAACAAATCAGCCAACTGTTTCAACACCAGATCCCCGATGTCATGGCCCAAGCGATCATTGATCCGTTTGAAATGATCCAGATCCAGCAGCAACAGCAGACAAGACTTGGCTCCGTTAGCCTGCAACCAGCCATCGAGATAGCGACGATTGAAGCAACGGGTCAAGGGGTCGGTGAATGCAGCCATCTCCATCTGGCTGGATTTTTCCAACAAATCATCGTGTTGCTGACTGACCTTGCTGGCCATCTCCTTGAACTTGCCGCTCAGGGTCGCCATTTCGGCACTGCTGTCGATAAACGGGATCAAATTGGCATCTGGCCGATCGCCAAAGCGTTGCAGCGCCGACACCAGCTGCTGCAACGGGGTAAGCACAATGCTATTGAGCCGATACATGGCGATCATGACGCAGATAAAACTGATAAACAGCATGCCGATAAAGGTCCAGAGCGCCCCCTCCATGACGCCACTCAAGATCTTTCTCTCCTCCTCAATCACCAGAGTCAGCACCGGCTGGTTATCGCTGTTGAGCAATCGCACCTCCCCCCTGAGCCGGGTGAGCCCAAGGTCAATCAGGCGATAGGTTATTTGCGGTTTCAGCGGTTTGAAGGTAGCGGTGACATCCAGATTGGCGTGGGAAATCGCCAGAGGCAGCTCGGTTCGCTCCGATACCTGCTCGAGATAAGCGGTGTCGAGCCAACGCATCACCAGCAAAAAACCGTTGAACGGCGCAGAGCCGTCACTGTTTCTGATCGGCTGCCAGGAGTACATCAATGGCCCCCACTGGGAGGCTCGGATGCCATGCAGGTTGGCCCCACCCTGCGCCATAGACTGCTCTTTGAGCTGTTTTTTCAGCTCGTCGAGGAAATAGGGAAACTGATCAGGATTGATCCCGGGCGCATCGGGCAGCAGGGTACGGGTCCAGATCTCGTGCCCCCCGAGATCCATAAAGCTCATCAGGTTGAGGCTGAAATCCCGCATTGGCATGTCGTTGAACAGATTGGATTCGATGTACATCCTGTTCCTGTTGCCTATAAAGCGGTGGCTATCATCCCAGATGCCCCAATCCCGACTGAATGCATCCAGAGCTGCGACATCGGACTGCACCACCCGGCTCACGCGCAGCAGGTGATCCTTCATGCGCTGCTCTTCAATCCGGGTGGCCGCCGGGATCTGGGCCCATGCCAGCAGGAACAATAGCAGCAGGATAGCCCCCAGCCAGATGGGGAACATGGAGTAAGCCAACTGATGATCAATCGTGCGCGGAGCCTGAGCCATAACCTGATATATCCATTACCATGATGTCGTGATACCCAGCCAACCCACCTCACACGAGCTGCCCCTTCATATGTCCGATATTCATAGTAAAAAAGGGGCCAAAGGCCCCTTCGATTATAACGACTTATCGCGTCAATAGCGGGCGCAAAAAACGAGCTGTATGAGACTCTTTATTGGTGCAAATCTCTTCCGGCGTCCCCGTCACCAGAATACGGCCACCACCGGCGCCTCCCTCTGGCCCCAGATCGACGATCCAGTCGGCAGTTTTAACCACATCCAGATTGTGCTCGATGATGACGATGGTATTGCCGCGATCCCGCAACTGGTGCAGCACCTTGAGCAATTGCTGGATGTCGTGGAAGTGCAGCCCGGTGGTCGGCTCATCCAGTATGTAGAGGGTCTGACCGGTATCCCGCTTGGAGAGCTCGCGCGCCAGCTTGACCCGCTGCGCCTCGCCGCCCGAGAGGGTAGTGGCCGACTGGCCAAGCCGGATATAGGAGAGGCCCACATCCATCAGAGTTTGCAGCTTGCGCGCCACCGCCGGCACCGGATCGAAGAACTCGCGGGCGTCCTCCACCGTCATCTCGAGGATCTCGTGGATGTTCTTGCCCTTGTATTTCACCTCCAGGGTCTCGCGGTTGTAGCGCTTGCCCTTGCAGACGTCACACGGCACGTAGACATCCGGCAGGAAGTGCATCTCCACCTTGATGACCCCATCCCCCTGGCACGCCTCGCAGCGCCCTCCCTTCACGTTGAAGGAGAAGCGGCCCGGCTGGTAGCCGCGCGAACGCGCCTCCTGGGTGCCGGAGAGCAACTCGCGGATCGGAGTGAACAAACCGGTATAGGTGGCCGGGTTGGAGCGCGGGGTACGACCGATGGGACTCTGGTCGATATCCACCACCTTGTCCAGATGCTCCAGCCCCTCGACGCTGCGATAGGGTGCCGGGGTGGACTCGGTGGCCTTGTTGAGCTCGCGATGAGCGATGCGGAACAGGGTGTCGTTGATCAGGGTCGACTTGCCGGAGCCAGAGACGCCAGTGACGCAGGTCATCACCCCGATCGGCAGATCAAGATTGACGTTGCGCAAGTTGTTGCCGCTTGCCCCCTTGAGTTTCAACCACTTGCCGGTGAGCGGCGTGCGCTCGGCCGGAATGGCAATCTGCTTGCGACCGGAGAGGTAGTCACCGGTCAGCGATTCCGGATTGTCGATAATCTGCTGGGGGGTGCCCTGCGCAACAATCTCGCCACCGTGTACACCCGCCCCCGGGCCGATATCCAGCACATGGTCGGCGAGGCGAATGGCATCCTCGTCGTGCTCCACCACGATCACCGTGTTGCCGAGATCGCGCAGATGGGTGAGGGTCTTGAGCAACCGCTCGTTGTCGCGCTGATGCAGACCGATGGAGGGCTCGTCCAGTACGTACATGACGCCCACCAGCCCGGCCCCGATCTGGCTGGCCAGTCGGATGCGCTGCGCTTCGCCGCCTGAGAGGGTCTCGGCACTGCGGGACAGGCTCAGATAGTTGAGACCGACGTTCACCAGGAAGCCGAGCCGCTCGACGATCTCTTTCAATATCTTCTCGGCAATCTGGGCGCGCTGGCCAGTGAGGTTAAGCCCCTCGAAGAAGGCGAGCGCATCGCCGATGGACTGCTCGGCAATGGCCGGCAGGTTGCGGTTGTCGACGAAGACGTGACGCGCCTCTTCCCGCAGTCGGCTGCCACCGCAGCTGGTACAGGATTTGTTGGCGATGTATTTGGAGAGCTCTTCACGCACCGAGTTGGACTCGGTTTCTCGGTAGCGCCGCTCCATGTTGTGCAGGATCCCCTCGAACGGGTGCTTGCGCACCACCACGTCGCCGCGGTCGTTCATGTAGCGGAACTCGATCTCGGTACGACCGGAACCGCGCAGGATCACCTCCTGAGTCTTGACCGGCAGATCCTCCCACGGCGTCTCCAGATCGAACTTGTAGTGCTCGGAGAGGGATTTCAGCATCTGGAAGTAGTAGAAGCTGCGTTTGTCCCAGCCGCGAATCGCGCCGTTGGCCAGACTGATGGCCGGATCGCCGATCACCTTGGCCGGATCGAAATATTGCTGCACCCCGAGGCCATCGCAGGTCGGGCAGGCTCCGGCCGGGTTGTTGAAGGAGAAGATGCGCGGCTCCAGCTCCGACATGGAGTAGCCGCACTCCGGGCAGGCGAAGTTGGCGGAGAAGGTCATGGGGGCAACCCCCTCTTCACCGTCCATCGGTACCACCAGTACGATGCCGCCAGAGAGGGTCAGCGCCGTCTCGAACGACTCGGCCAAACGCAGCGCCAGATCCTCGCGCACCTTGAAGCGATCCACCACCACCTCGATGGTGTGCTTCTTGTGCAGCTCCAGAGTCGGAGGATCTGAGAGATCGCACACCTCGCCGTCGATACGGGCACGGATGTAGCCCTGGGCCGCCAGATTCTCCAGCAGCTTGGTGTGCTCCCCCTTGCGATCGCGCACCACCGGGGCCAGCAGCATCAGCTTGCTCCCCTCCGGTTGAGCCAGCACCTGATCCACCATCTGGCTGATGGTCTGGGCGGCGAGCGGAATGGCGTGGGTCGGGCAGCGCGGCTCACCGACCCGGGCGAACAGCAGACGCAGGTAGTCGTAGATTTCGGTAATGGTGCCGACGGTCGAGCGCGGGTTGTGGGAAGTGGACTTCTGCTCGATGGAAATGGCGGGCGAGAGCCCCTCGATATGGTCGACGTCCGGCTTCTCCATCAGGGAGAGAAACTGGCGGGCATAGGCGGAGAGGGACTCCACATAGCGGCGCTGCCCCTCGGCATAGAGGGTATCGAACGCCAGAGAGGATTTGCCCGAACCTGAGAGACCGGTGACCACGATCAGCTTGTCGCGGGGCAGGGTCAGATTGATGTTCTTGAGGTTGTGGGTGCGAGCACCCCGGACCACGATCTTTTCCATCTTGTTGCACGCTCGATACAGAAACCTGAGCGAGTCAGTATGGCATAGAGACTACTGGATGAATAGACAGCTTTTAAGCGAACACACAATCACACAGGGCACGTCAGCGACTCGCTTTTTTGCAACAACCGTTGCCCGTTTTGCCAAACCTCAGCCGTTATCTCGACCTGATAGGGGCAACGCAACGACAAGGTGGCATTGCCGGCATCGCGCATTTGCCCGGCTGCCAGTGACAGGGTTCGACGTTGGCTCTGGGTGCTGCTGCCCCCCGCCCCCTTGCTGCGCACCAGCAACCTGAAGCTCACCGTCACATCGTGATCGCTGAGCAGCGTCGGAGCCAGTGAGACCCCCTGAGCGTGTTGAGTCACATTGAGGTTAAGGGCCATGTCCATTTGATGATCCTCGCAAACGGCATCTGAAGCTCCACACATCAGCCCAGCGACCCACAATAATAAAAAAAGGGCCCGCAGGCCCTTGGTTAACATCATGGTTACTGACCCTGAGTGACCAGGATCTGGTTACCTGTTCCGCTCGAGTTGGCAAACGCGTAGTTACCGCTGTCGCTCTGGGTCACAGTGACAGTGTTATTGGTGCCACCGCCAGATGCATACGCTGCATTGTCGAGCCCGGTTTGGGTCACGGTCACCTTGTTACCTTGACCATAAGCGACCGCATACCCAATGTGGCCATCGCCGGTCTGGCTGACCGTGGCGATGTTATCGTCTCCACCAGAGGTAACGCCGACTGCATAGTTGCCATCGCCCTCCTGGGTCAGGGTCACCAGGGAGTTGCTACCATACTGACCAGCATCGGCAACGTTATCATCGCCGGTCTGGGCCACCTCGGTGGTGTTGCCGTTCCCGACTTGATAAGTGTTTGCGTCGTTGCTGTTACCGGTTTGGGCCACCGTTGCTGTCTCGCTGGTTCCTGCCTGATAACCAACAGCCCGGTTACCCTGATTATCGGCCGAGCCTCGCTGGGTCAGGGTATACTGTCCGCGCTCAGCCACCTGCGTGACCTGCGCTACGTTATTTTGGTCGAACTGACCGACTAAAGCCGTATTGAGCTCGCCGCGCTGCACTACGCTGGCGCTGGTGCCCTCGGCGGCGAGATTACCATAGTTTTCGGTATTCTGATAAACGGTGGCGGTTTGACCTGCCCCCTCCTGAGTTACCTCGACATTGGCACCATCCGAAGCGCTTTGGAAGACTGTGGCGGTATGCCCACCATCCCCCTGCTGGGTAACGGTTGCCTCGGCAAAGTCTGACCAATAGTTGTCAATGGTGGCCGTGTTACCATTTGAAAGCTGGTTAATCACCGAGCTGGCTTGATCGGCATCGTTCTGTCCGATAGTGGCACTGTTGTCGTTGGCATCGCTGCCGGCAGCCCCTTGGTTAATTGTGGCGGTAGCGCTGCCATTGTCGATCTGCTGGGTAACACTTGCCCTGTTCCGGCTTCCGTTGGTGTCAATGGTTGCGGTGGAGAGATTGGTATTTCCCGATTGCAGCACTACGCCGCTATTGCTAGTGCCGACCTGGCTGGTATTGGCTACCGAGCTACCGGTATTTTCCTGGGTGGTCAACGCTTCGTTGTTTTCACCTTCTTGATAGATATCAGCCCGGTTATCCACACTAGACACCACTTGGTTAACGGTTGCCTTGTTGGTATCGCCAAACTGCGTGACATAAGCGTCGTTGCCAGTAGATGCCGCCCAAGCGGTGCTGGTCGCCAGAAGAACTGCCGAGGCAATAATGGTACGTTTAAACATGATTTCCCTCTCGTGCTAATGGTTGAGCCTAGGCTCAGTTGGTTTGAACGACATTCACTTGCTGATTGGCACCCGTCTGAATAACGGTTGCCGCCAATCCATACCCGTTTTGCTCGATGCTGGCCTGATTACCATCACCCAGCTGGATCGCCCGGGCCTGATTGTCTGCCCCTTGCTGACTGATCCAGGCTTCATTGCCGCTGCCTTGTTGCAGCAGCCAAATCCGGTTATTGATGCCCGCCTGATAGAGCTCGGCGCTATTGCCCTCACCCAGTTGCGCGCCATTGACCCAGTTCTCATCTCCCACCTGGGAGAGTGCCAACTCATTGGCCCAACCCTGTTGCAGCAGGCGCGCCTGATTCAGATCCCCTTGCTGGGTGAGGTGCAGCTGCTGCTCACTACCGAGTTGCCACAACTGCGCCTGATTCCCATCGTTCTGCAGACCGGAATCCAGCTCGCTTGCCATCGCCAACTCATCGAAGACGGCAGGCTCTGCGGCGAGTTGCGGGGCGCCCGACATCAGCAGAAAAAAGAGAGCACTCAACAGGTGTTTCATCGCGCCATCGCCTTGTTGGAAAACGCCCACAGTATCTCTGCCAGACAAGAGGCGGCCTATCAGGCACTCCGCTGATTCGAGGATGAAAAGCGCCGCCCGGGGGCTGAGCAGAAAGTCTTAAGCCGTACTCGATGGAAACCAAAAAAATGCCCTCCACCAGGGAGGGCATTGCGAGAGCAGGAAAACTCAAAGCAGCGGGGCGTTGTCTTGCAGGTACTCCTGCAGGATCGGATTGTCGATATCCCGCTGATCGGCCAGTTGCCACAGATTGTCCCGTACGCCATTGGCAATCAGCCGGATCACCCCGGACTCGATAGCCGACA
Source organism: Aeromonas sp. 95A (assembly GCF_051919235.1). NCBI lineage: Bacteria > Pseudomonadati > Pseudomonadota > Gammaproteobacteria > Aeromonadales > Aeromonadaceae > Aeromonas > Aeromonas sp. 95A. Next base: position 3,396,539 of record NZ_JBQBFC010000001.1, on the reverse strand, counting down.
TAACACACATCTGTACCGGTTCATTGGTGCTGAAACCGGCCTCGGCCTCCAACAAGCGCTTGTACTCGACGAAGCGGAATACCCCGGCCTGCACCTGTTGCGACAGTACGGTCTTGGAGGTAGTGACACTATTAAGGATCCGACCGGAACGGATATCGACGGCACGCAGATTGACCGTCACCTGATCGACCCGATACTCCCCGCTGGCGCCGATGCCGAAATACTTGGCCCCCGCCCCGCCGGTTCGCACATTGCTGTCATAAGCGACGATGCCCCCCTCGATCAGGATGTTGGCGGCAACCAGCGAGGGCAGTTGATTGGCGTTGTTGCCGGGAACATTGGGTTTATTCTGGGCCGCCCGCACAATCTTGCGCTCGGTCAGCAGGTTCTGCAGCCCCTCACGCTCCAGCGGTACAAACCATTGGGAATCCCACAAGGCCGTGCTCAGCATGGCCACCCCGCCCTGGGTGACCGCCGTGGAAAAATTGGACGCCGGTGCAGGCAGGTACTGACCGGTCTGATCGCGAAAATCATAGACGGCTGCAACAATTTTCCCTTTTGGCTTGGGCAGGCTGATCAGCTCCTTGTAGGAGATGGAGCGTGGCATCAGGGTCGCCTTCTCATCGGCAACGGGGGAACCGATATGGGTCGCACAGCCAGCCAGCGCAAGCAGGGGCACTATCAATAACAGTTGTCGTTTCATCGCGCCCTCAGTCGGCAATCAGGCCATTCACTTCGATCATGGTGGTCTGGTTGGTCACCCGGTCGGTGATCGAGACCACCAGGGTGCCATCTTCATCCACCACATTGATGGCAAAATCATCGGTCACCAGACTGCCGCTCTGGCTGCCATCCTTGCCGATATCGGCCAGCAACTGGCTGATCAAGCGGGATTGCAGGTTGGAGGTCAGGCGATCCAGCGCCGAGGTGCCGCTGCTACCGCTGCCACTGGCGGGATCCTTGTAGTCATTCTGCGCATTGGCGGTGCCAAGCAGATGACTGCTGTTGAGAGGGTTACCCCCAAAGCTGGGGTTGACGGGGCGATAGACAAGTTCCGACGCATGGAGCGCTGGTGCTATCAGGGCTGCAACTAGCCATAATCGGGCACGCATGAGAAATATCCTTATAGTTCATCATGTTCCAAATCGAAGGTATCCATGAACAGGGTCGCTATCTTCTGCTGTTCGAGGGTCTGCCTGACCTGTGACCAAGCCAGTTTGGCACTCTGCTCCTGCTGATTGCGGCCGGGAGAGAGTGCGGTTTTAAAAATCACCTTGCGGTTATGGGTGATCCAGATCAGGCTGCCCCACCGGGCCGTCGGGCGCTCATGAATCGTCAGATTTTCTCTGGCATCCGGGTCTTCATCACTGCGCAACCGGGTAAATTCGTTATAAAAGCCCTGACCAAAGCGGGTAAAGGTGCGATCCAGTACCAGACCATCCACATCCAGCCGATCACTCTCCTGCTCCGGCTGCACCGACTCCAGCGGTGCATCGGCCTCGGCCGCCACAGCAGTCGTGCAGCCCCAGACCAGCGCGAGGCAGCACACCAGAGAGAGCGCTTTCATCAGTGGGAATCCGATACATCGAGATACTCTTTGGCCCAGCTCACCGCCTGGATCCGGTTCTTCACATTCAGCTTTTTAAAGACGTTATAGAGGTGGGATTTGACGGTATGCTCGCTGACAAACAGGCTGTCAGCGATCTCGACATTGGAAGCGCCCGTCATCAGATAGCGGATGATCTCCTGCTCTCTGGCAGTCAGCAGGGTGTCGTTACGCAGCAGGTAGCTATTGCCCTGGCGATAGTATTCGACCAGCTCGCACAACAGGTGGCGCGGCATCCAGTACTCGCCCAGCAGAATTTTCTGCAATCCGGCAACCAGCCGGTCGAGCGGATCCTGACGGAAAAAAAGACCGCAGATCTGCGGCCACATCAGCAACAGGTCGCGATCCGTCGCAGTGGGAGCATTGAGCAGCACGGTCGTCGCCATGCCAAAACGCTCGGAGATCACCCGGTTCCAGCCCAGCGACTGGCCGGAGCGGATATAGTCGAGATCGATGAGAAACAGCGTGCCGTCACACTGGTTATCTAGCTGATTAATCTCGTGGATGAGCTGGACGGGACGGCTCAAATGAGAGATGAGGTATGCAGCAAATGTGCTGGCCTGCACATTATTTTCAGTGACCAGTGCGATCGGGCATGCGGCTTTCATTGTGTGCTCTTCCTTGAACCTGTAAACCACCTAATCTGGCCGACTGAGTCTACCAAGGAGGTATGGGAGCACAATATTAAAAAAGTATGAGAATGGATCTCATAAATATCGTAACCATATGTTTTTAGTCGATTTAAAAACCGATTACAATTCGCCAATCAGCCAGCATAACAGGAATATATGGCAGAAATGTGATGCCGGACGCGCCGGAAACAGCTGCAACCCGACCATCACTACAGCAGGATCCAACAGTTACCTTTGGCGCATCAAGCCGGTTAAGGATGCTGCCAATCCGCTTCGCAACTGTTACTATGACCGTCACATGCGTCTGCGGGACATTGCGCCCCGCACACAGCAACTAATCAGGTATCTAGTCGTGTAGGACCAGGTTTCGACCTGGCCGGTAAATAAGGTGGAAGAGAGATTATGGCCAGTCGAGGCATCAATAAAGTCATTCTGATCGGTAACCTCGGGCAAGACCCGGAAGTACGCTACATGCCGAGTGGCGGTGCTGTGACCAACATTACTCTGGCTACCTCTGAAACCTGGCGCGACAAGCAGACCGGTGAGCAGAAAGAGCGTACCGAATGGCATCGCGTCGTCTTCATGGGCAAGCTGGCCGAAGTGGCTGGCGAGTACCTGAAGAAGGGCTCCCAGGTCTATGTGGAAGGCAAACTGCAGACCCGCAAATGGCAGGATCAGAGCGGCCAGGAGCGCTACACCACTGAAGTGCTGGTCGACAGCTTCACTGGCGTGATGCAGATGCTGGGTGGTCGTCCGCAAGGCGGCCAGGGTATGGGCCAGAACATGGGTGGCCAATCCCAGGGTAACTGGGGTCAGCCGCAGCAGAGCATGCCTGCCCAGCAGCCGATGAATCAGCAGCGCTCGGCACCGGCTCCGCAGCAGAACATGCAGCCGCAAGGCGGTTATGGCCGTCCTGCCCAGCAGCCGCAATCTGCGCCGCCGGTATATAACGAGCCGCCGATGGATTTCGACGACGATATCCCGTTCTAAGAACAGAATATTGAAAAGGCCCTGATAACTCAGGGTCTTTTTTTATGCACTCAGGCTGAACCTCTCAGCCCGAAAGGGATATAACGCTTTATGGTTGCCTCCCCTACAGTGATGGATATCCTCCACAGGAGCGCTTTGTGAAAAGTGCAATGAAACTGCTCACCCCTTTATTGCTAATGCTGACCAGCATGCTCTCCGGCCAGTTGCTGGCAACGCCACTCAAGGTCGGGGTCAGCTTTGCCATCCCCCCTTATGTCATCGAAGGCGAGAATCGCGGCATTGAGCTGGATCTGCTGAAAGAGGCGTTCGCTGGCAGCGACTATGAGCCCAGCTTTGAATTTCTGCCACTGGAGCGCACCTTCCGCCTGTTCGAGTCAGGAAAGCTGGATGCCATCATCAACGTCAGACCCGGTATGGTTGATCCTCACGTTCTGACCCAGCCCGTTATCACCTTCCATAACCGGATCTTCACCCTGCGCAGCACCCACATCAGTACTCTGGACGACCTGCATTCAAAACGGGTCACCGCCTTTCAACGGGCAAGGATCATTCTGGGGGGCGCGTTCGCCACCATGGCCAACCAGAATCCCCACTATGAGGAGGTAGCCAAGCAGCAGGTGCAGGTACATCAGCTGATGCGCGGCAGGGTGGATGCAGTCGTACTGGAGGAGCGGGTGTTCTACCACTACCTCGACCAGCTGATCGCCACCGCCCAGCCAGGCGAGCACTACGAGCGCAATCAGGTCAGGCAAGCAGACCTCTTCCCGCCCACCGTCTATCACTTTGCCTTCCGAACGGCCGATGCCCGAAATCTGTTTGATAAGCGCCTTGAGGCGATGCGTCAGGATGGTCGTTATCACCAGATTTTCGCGGCTTACGGCGCCACACCGTGAGCCACAAACATAAAAGCCAGCCGGTAAAGGCTGGCTTTGTACTGGCTCCGAAGGAACAACAGTCAGGGAGCGTTACTTCATTGCGCTGCCGTTTTTCAGTTCTGCTTTCTGACGTTTGGCTTCGCGTTTCTCTTTCAGTGACATCTGCGGTTTTTTCTTGGCATCTTTGCCGTTGTGATGTTCTTTGTTACTCATCATCAAACTCCAAAAATGTTACCCAGACAGTTGGTTCCCAGAGGGAGCCAGCATGCCATCCGAATCATCAACTTCAGTACGCTTGGTGGGATGGTGCAAGACCATCACCAGACCCAGCATACCCTCCAGCGGCATCCGGATCCAGCCTCATTCTCGTCCAAAAAATACTGTGCTCCGCCTCCTGAGCGGGGAGGCCAAACAACCTCGACAGGAAAGACCAAAAAAGAGTAATTCGCATTATTAAATGTTGTCACGCTTATATTAAGCCCTCGTTACCTAGATATTTTCACGGATAAATATAAATCCCTCTCATTATTTATTGCCGCGCAAGATGTCACCATTTTAATAAGCTTTCGCAATATCATCGAAAACATCAGGTTACAACACCGAATAGGTTATTTCCGGTCAGCCGGATATAATGCGCGCCGCACCGAAATATCCGTTTTTATTCAGGAAGCTGTGACATGAACAGAAAAACCAGAGCCGCCATGGTGTCGGTCTGCTCCAATATCAGTCTGATCATCATGAAAATGGTGGCCGGGTTCGCCAGCGGCTCGGTCAGTATCATCTCGGAGGCGATCCACTCCGCCATGGATCTGGTGGCGGCCCTGATCGCTCTGTTCGCGGTGAAAAAGTCCGACCTCCCGCCCGATGAACGGCACCCCTATGGTCACGACAAGATTGAAAATGTCTCCGGCGTCATCGAAGCACTGCTTATCTTGCTGGCCGCGGGCTGGATCATCTTCGAAGCCGTCGACAAGCTGATCACCCCCAGCCCGATTGAAAGCATTGGCTGGGGCGTGCTGGTGATGGTGATCTCGGCGCTGGTCAACAGCGGTGTCTCGGCCTACCTCTACAAGGTGGCCCAAGAGGAGGAGTCGGTCGCGCTGGCTGCCGATGCGCTTCATCTCAAGGCGGATGTGCTCACTTCAGCCGGTGTCGCCGTCGGTCTTGGCGGGATCTGGCTGGCCGGTCTGTTCGGCCATTCACTCGCCATCCTCGACCCGCTGGTGGCCATTGCGGTCGCCATCTTTATTGTCAGAGAGGCGATCAGCATGCTCAACGAGGCCTTCCAGCCGCTGATCGACCAGAGTATGAGCCCGGAAGAGCTGGCGATGACCAGCCGCATCATCACCGAATGCTGCCCTGCCGCCAGCGGTTTTCACGATCTGCGCAGCCGTCGTGCCGGTCGCCGCCGCCATATCGACTTCCACCTCACCCTGCCCCCGGAGATGAGCATCGGTGAAGCCCACGATATCTGTGATCGCATCGAACACGCCATCATGGAGCAACTGCCCCACGCCATCGTACTGATCCACGTCGAGCCGGAGGAACAAGAGCTACCCTCGCCGCTCGCCATAAACTGAAATGTGGCAAACAGGCTGGAAAGTGGCCGCGAAATAACGGAAAGTTGGCACAAACCCGCATTTTTAAGGCCGGAAAGCCGATTGCATAAGAAGTGATCGGCACAACTGTGTTAGGGTGTCTAACCACCCTGCCGCAGGAGCGCGCCGTGAAAAAGCTGGAAATGAAAGATCTGACCGAGGCCGAAAAAGCCGAGATAGCCTTGTTATTGCAAAAGGCACAAGCCAATGCAGACCACCAGCTGACCAACGGAGAGCGGAACAAGATCCGCGAAGAGGGTCGCCTGAAAATTGTGGCGGACCGCGCCGAAGCAGCCAAGGCTGCCTCCAAGCTGGCTCGCGAGAAAGCCAAAGAGCGCGCCAAGAATCAGGTACTGCCGGAAACCTTCAGCTGGATTGATTCGGTCAGCAACAAGTTTCGCAGCAAGCGCTGATCCCTTCTTGCAAAACGCCCGCTGGCACTTGGTGCCAGCGGGCGTTTGCATGTCTGGGCGATGCTCGATGAGCCAGATTTGGCGCCGCCATTGATTTGCCGCTCAGAAGCTAATCGCAGCAGCAAAGAAGTGATTTACATTGTGAGTTAGAGAGAACGCCAACTGACAATCCCCGGTCTATCGCCAGCTTTTCATTTTTTCTCATATTTTTTGCCAGAACTGGCTACATAGTCAGGACAAAAAAGCCGAATCTGACTTGCCACAGGGTGATATGAGTCTGCACTGATTTTTCTATGCCGTTGAAATGCATCATGTTTACTATAAAAAATGATATTTTTGGCTGTTACAAAACATTAATATCGAGATAAAGTTTGCTTTAAAAATGAGAGCGTGTTTTAATCTTTCTCGATGGTTCGGCAGTTCAGACCTGATTATGTTAGGCAGTCATTTTAGTAAAGCAGTGATTAGCATAAGCGTTATCCTCGGATAATTCTTATCAAATAATTCTCCTTCTTTAGTGCTCCCCATACGTATTGCTGACGAAAAATCAAAAATTGCCATTTAGGTGGCATTCAACACTATTTAAGGAAATTATTATGTCTAACAAAATGACTGGTACCGTTAAGTTCTTCAACGCTGAGAAAGGTTTTGGTTTCATCTCCCCGGCTGACGGCAGCAAAGACGTGTTCGTACACTTCTCCGCTATCCAGTCCACCAGCTTCAAAACCCTGGACGAAGGTCAGCGCGTTGAGTTCACCATCGAGCAAGGCCAGAAAGGCCCGGCTGCTGCCAACGTAGTTGGTCTGTAATTCAAGCCGGAGCATACTGCTGATGGCTCATGCCAACCGCTGACAGCTCTGCAAGAATTTAAAAAAACCCGCTTCGGTGGGTTTTTTGTTGTTCCCCGCTTTTTTCCTCACTGATCTCCCCTCCACAGACCGCGTGATCCCTCCCTTACACGCTCTCACCGCTTGAGTCTTAGAATGAGCTCCGAATGGACTCAAAATGTAAAATAGTGACGAAAAAGTCAGGTTATCCGCTGTATTTGCCGCGAATTCTTGCTATTTTGCGCGCCACCAACGCAAACGATTTCCTTCACACTTTCAGGATTAGTTATGGCAAAGCAAGATATGGCCGCCCAAACAGGGACTGGCGGCTTTCTGGACTCTTATTTTTCCATTTCTGCGCGCGGCAGCAGCGTGCGTCAGGAGCTGGTCGCGGGGCTGACCACCTTCCTGGCGATGGTCTACAGCATCATAGTGGTGCCGAACATGCTGGGTGCTGCCGGCTTTGAGCAGGGCCCGGTGTTTGTGGCCACCTGTTTGATCGCTGCCTTCGGCTCCCTGCTGATGGGCCTGTGGGCCAAGCTGCCGATGGCTATCGGTTGCGCCATCTCCCTCACCGCCTTTACCGCCTTCAGTCTGGTGCTGGGTCAGGGACTGAGCATTCCGGTCGCGCTGGGTGCCATCTTCCTGATGGGTGTGCTGTTTACCCTGATCAGCGTCACTGGCGTGCGCCAGTGGATCCTGGATAACCTCCCCTCCGGCATCGCTCACGGCACCGGCATCGGTATCGGCCTGTTCCTGCTGCTGATTGCCACCAACGGCGTTGGCATGGTGATCAAGAACGAAGGGGCCGGTCTGCCGGTACAGCTCGGTGAAGTGACCGCCTTCCCGGTGATCATGACGGTGCTGGGTCTGGCCGCCATCTTCGGTCTGGAGCGTCGCAAGGTGCCGGGCGGCATCCTGATGGTGATCATCGCCATCTCCATCCTCGGCCTTATCTTCGACCCGAAAGTGACCTGGCAGGGCTTCTTCGCCATGCCGAGCCTGACTGGTGAGAAGGGCTCGCTGGTAGGCAGCATGGATCTGCTGGGCGCCCTCAATCCGGTAGTCATTCCGACCGTACTGGCACTGGTGATGACCGCCGTGTTTGACGCCACCGGTACCATCCGTGCCGTGGCCGGTCAGGCTGGCCTCATCAACGAGCGTGGCCACATCATCAGCGGCGGCAAGGCCCTGACTGCCGACTCCGTCAGCAGCATGGTGGCAGGCGCTGTTGGCGGTGCTCCGGCTGCCGTCTACATCGAATCCGCCGCAGGCACCGCCGCCGGTGGCAAGACCGGCCTGACCGCCGCGCTGGTCGGCGTGCTGTTCCTGCTGATGATCTTCCTCTCCCCGCTGAGCTATCTGGTACCGGCTTACGCCACCGCACCGGCGCTGATGTATGTCGGTCTGCTGATGCTGGGCAACGTTACCAAGCTGGACTTCAGCGACTCGGTCGATGCCCTCTCCGGCATGCTGTGCGCCGTCTTTATCGTGCTCACCTGCAACATCGTGACCGGCATCATGCTGGGCTTCGTGGCGCTGGTCGTTGGCCGCATCTTCGCTGCCGAGTGGAAGAAGCTGAACGTCGGCACCGTCATCATCGCCCTGGCACTGGTGGTCTTCTACGCCGGTGGCTGGGCCATCTAACCCGTCCGCATATTCCGGTTATAGCGAAGGGCCCTGCGGGGCCCTTTTTCATGGCTGTGAGTCAGCTAACAGTTTCCCGCCCGCTTGCCCTGCGCCGTTTCAGATTGAAACACCGAATCCCCTTCTGCTGTTTCAAATCCGAACCAAATCAGCCGTCATTTTTATCCCTTTTTCTGTCGTTAGACTGGCTCCATCAACCATTTGCCCACCCGAGCGGTGGCAAGCCAAGGAGTGAGCCATGAAGAAACTGATCAATGCCGTCGATGCTGTGGTCCGTGAACAACTGATGGGGATGGCAGCCGCCCACCCCGAGCTCAAGGTACGTATCGAACCCCACTACATCACCCGCGCCGACTCCCCCGTGATGGGCAAGGTGGCGCTGGTCTCCGGCGGTGGCAGCGGCCACGAGCCGATGCACGGTGGTCTGGTGGGCAAAGGGATGCTGGATGGCGCTTGCCCCGGCGAGATCTTTACCTCCCCGACCCCGGATCAGATGTACGAGTGCGGTCAGGCCGTTGATGGCGGCGCAGGCGTGCTCTTTCTGGTAAAGAACTACACCGGCGACGTACTCAACTTCGAGACCGCGGTCGAGCTGCTGCACGGCGATGGTGTAAAAGTGGGCTTCGCCCTGATCGATGACGACGTGGCGGTCAAAGACAGCCTCTACACCGCCGGTCGCCGTGGCGTTGCCACGACCGTGCTGTGCGAGAAGCTGGTCGGTGCCGCTGCCGAGGCGGGCTATGACCTTGCCCGCTGCGAGGCGCTGGCCCGCCGCATCAACAACCAGAGCCGCACCATAGGCGTGGCCATGCATGCCTGCACCGTGCCTGCCGCAGGCAAGCCCTCCTTCACCCTGGCGGACAACGAGCTGGAGTTCGGCGTCGGTATCCACGGAGAGCCGGGCATCGAGCGCCGCCCCTTCACCGACCTCAATACTCTGGTGGACGACATGTTCAGCGAGCTGGCGGACAACACCCCCTATGGCCGCACCCTGCGCCACTGGGATCGCACCAGCGGCAGCTGGCAGGAGGAGCACACCTTTATCGAACCACTCAACAAGGGTGATCGGGTTATCGCGCTGGTCAACAGCCTCGGTGGCACCCCCATCTCCGAGCTCTATGGCGTCTATGGTCGCCTCGCCACCTTGTGCGAAGAGGCGGGCATCCATCTGGTGCGCAACCTGATCGGCCCCTACTGCACCTCCCTCGACATGACCGGTATCTCCATCACCCTGCTCAAGGTGGATGACGAGCTGATGACCCTGTGGGATGCCCCCGTTCACACCCCCGCCCTGCGTCGCGGCTGCTAAGGAGAACCCATGTTAAGCAAGCATCACATCGTCAACTGGCTGCTCGACTGCGAACACATCTTTACCGAGCAGCGTGACTACCTCACCGCGCTGGATACCGACATCGGCGACGGTGACCACGGCCTCAATATGCAGCGCGGCTTCGCCAAGGTGGCCGAGAAACTGCCCGCAGTGGCGGACAAGGATATCGGTCAGGTGCTGAAAACCACCGGCATGACATTGCTCTCCTCGGTCGGCGGTGCCAGCGGCCCCCTCTACGGCACCTTCTTTATACGGGCCGCAGCCAGCAGCGATGCCTGCCAGAGCCTGAGCCTCAGTCAGCTGTGCAAAATGCTGAGTGACGGGGTCGAGGGCATTGTTTCTCGCGGCCGCGCCGAGCCGGGTGACAAGACCATGTGCGATGCCTGGTGGCCGGCACTGGCCGCCCTGCAACAGGCGCAGCAACAAGAGTTGCCCCTCAACGAAGCGCTGGACAAGGCAGTAGCGGCCGCCGCGGCCGGTACCGAGGCCACCATCCAGATGCAGGCCCGCAAGGGGCGCGCCAGCTATCTTGGCGAGCGCAGCATCGGCCATCAGGATGCCGGGGCTACCTCGACCCTGCTACTGCTGACCGCCCTGCGTGACAGAGCGAGGTTGTGACATGATCGGAATCGTAGTTGTCTCTCACAGCGCCCAGCTGGCGGCCGGCTTGAAAGCGCTGGCCGACCAGCTCGGCAGCCCGGCCCGATTGCTGCTGGCGGCCGGGGTCGATGACCCCGACCACCCCATCGGCACCGATGCCATCGCGGTGATGAGTGCGATTGAAGAGGCGGATGACGGCAGTGGCGTGCTGGTGCTGATGGATTTGGGCAGCGCTCTGCTCAGCGCCGAGACCGCCCTCGAACTGCTGCCCCCGGAGCTGAGCGCCCGGGTGCGACTCTGCCCGGCCCCGCTGGTCGAAGGTACTCTGGCCGCCGTGGTAGCGGCCGGTTCCGGCCTGACGCTGGATGAGGTCGCCGCCGAGGCGCTCGGCGCGCTGGGCCCGAAACAGGCAATGCTGCCAGCCAGCGCGGCGCAGGCCGCCACCGAGACAGCCCCCGTTGTCGACGACGGCTGGCTGCGCTGCGAGGTGGTGGTGGATAACCCCCACGGCCTGCATGTGCGCCCCGCTGCCCGACTGGTGGCCGCCCTCAAGCCCTTTGCCGCCGAACTCAAGCTGCAAAAGGAGGATAAAGAGGCCAATCCCCGCAGCCTGACCCGGCTCGCCATGCTCAACGTGCGTCAGGGCGACCAGCTCACCCTGCTGGCACGCGGGGAGGATGCCAGCGCCGCACTGGCCTGCTTCCAGCAGCTGGCCGCCGAGCGCTTTGGCGACTGACGCCACTGTTTCAAGGGACTGCACTCGCTCGCTGAGCCTGTGCAGCTTCGTTCAAGACGAAGGCGTCCCCGGCACTGCCGCCCCTTCGCCCCGATTCTTAATTCATAAAGAGAGAGGGATAGAATATGGACCGCATTATCATCAGCCCCAGCAAATACGTACAAGGCAACGGGGCCCTCGCCAATATCGGCAACTACGTCAAAGCGCTCGGTAGCAAGCCGCTGATCCTGGCTGACGCCTTCGTCACCAAGCTGGTCGGTGATACCGTGGCCACCAGCTTCCACGGCGCGGGGATCAAGCCGGAGTTCGACTGCTTCAACGGCGAGTGTTCCCGCCCCGAGATCGACCGCCTGCTGGCTCGCTGCAACCAGACCCCGTTTGACGTCATCATCGGCATCGGCGGCGGCAAGACGCTGGATACCGCCAAGTCGGTCGCCTTCTACCAGAAGGTGCCGGTGGTCATAGTGCCCACCATCGCCTCCACCGATGCCCCCACCAGCGCGCTGGCGGTCATCTACACCCCGGAAGGGCAGTTCAGCGAATACCTGATGATCCCGACCAACCCCAACATGGTCATCATGGATACCGGCGTGGTCTCCCGCGCCCCGGTGCGGCTCTTGGTCTCCGGCATGGGGGATGCGCTCTCCACCTACTTCGAGGCGCGCGCCAACAAGGTTTCCGGTTGCCAGACCATGGCCGGTGGCGCCTCCACGCTAGCGGCGCAGGCCATTGCCGAGCTCTGCTACAAGACCCTGCTGGCCGATGGCTACAAGGCCAAGCTGGCGGTGGAGCAGGGGCTCTGCACCAAGGCGGTGGAGAACATCATCGAGGCCAACACCTATCTGAGCGGTATCGGCTTCGAGAGCAGCGGACTGGCCGCCGCCCACGCCATCCACAACGGCCTGACCCAGCTGGCCGAGTGTCATCACCTCTACCACGGTGAAAAGGTGGCGTTCGGCACCCTGGTGCAGCTGGTGCTGGAGAACGCCCCGATGGCGGAGATCGAGACTGTGCTGGGTTTCTGCCGCTCGGTGGGCCTGCCGACCAACCTGCATATGATGGGGGTCAAGGAGCTGGATATGGCGCGCCTGATGGAGGTGGCCAAAGCCTCCACTGCCGAGGGCGAGACCATCCACAATATGCCGTTCAAGGTCACTGCCGAGGATGTGCTGGCGGCCATCGTCACCGCCCACCAGCTGGGGCTGTAACCGTGCCATCACTGACCTTGCCATATAACACGGCCCCGCATCTGCGGGGCCGTTTCATTTTCTGCGGGCCGGTTCGCGATGGCTCAACTCGCCGTCAGCCGTGATAGTCGGCGGGATCGATCTCGAGCAGCTTGAGTCGTCGCCACAGGGTGGTGCGGCTGATGCCAAGATGCTGGGCCATCTGACTCACCTGCCCCTTGCAGGCGTGAGCGCAGCGCAAGATGGCTTGCCGCTCCAGCTCCGCCAGCGTGAGCAGCGGTTGCCCTACCACCTCGTCCGCCACCCGCTGATAGCCGTGACGAATGGCGGCGGGCAGCGCCTCCGGCGGGATCGGCCCCTGACCGGCATGAAGCAGGGCATGCTCGACGGCGCTGCGCAGCTCCCCCAGATTGCCGGGCCAGGGATAGGCGAGCAGACAGTCGAGGGCCGCCGGGCTGAACTGGCGCACCGGCTCGCGTCCCTGCGCCGCCAACTGCTGGCTGATCAGGCCCGGCAGATCCGCCGCGCGCTCCCGCAATCCCGGCAGCCACAGCTCGCACACCTGCAAGGCATAGAGCAGCTGGCGGCCAAACAGCCCCTCCTGCACCAATTGCTCCAGCGGGGCGCTGCTAGTGGCGATGATCCTCACCTTGAGCGGCAGGATACGGGCCGAATCGAAGCGCTGGATGCGACCGGTCTTGAGCAGTTGCAGCAGCGCCGCCTGCATGGGGGCAGAGAGGCACTCCACCTGCTCCAGCACTAGCGTGCCGCCGTGGGCCAGCTCGAACTTGCCCGCCCGCTCCTGCCCCGCCTCGTCGGAGCCCATCAGCTCCAGCGCCATCCGCTCGCTCGGCAGCGCCTTGCAGTTGAGGGTAATAAGCGGCCCGGCGGCCCGTTCGCTGCCGAAGTGGATCGCCTCCGCCAGCTGGGCCTTGCCTACCTCCTCCTCGCCGCGCAGCAGGATCGGCCCCTGACTCTGGGCCGCCTGCCGGGCGTAGCGCAGCAGCTTGCGCATGGCGCTAGATTCGCCCACCAGCGCCGACAGCTCGGGCACCGTCTGGCGCAGCTGATGAATGGCCCGCAGCCGATCGACCGGGTGCAGCAGGGCGATAAAGCTGACCCCCTCCGGCCCCGGCAGCGGCTTGAGGCTCACCAGCGCATTGATAAACTCCCCCTCCTGCGCACCGAGCCGCTCCAGCGTCACCTCCACATGACTCAGTGGCGTCTGCCCCTTGATGGCCAACTGCAACCGCTGGGGCAACAGCAGGTGCTGCTCCAGCGGCTGACCGAGACAGAGCGCCGGATCGAGCCGCAGCCGGTGGGCCGCCAGCGCGTTGAGGTAGCGCAGCCGACCCTGCGGGTCCCAGGCCAGCACACCGTCATCCATGCCGTCGAGCAGGGCGTAAAGCTCGCTCAGATGGTGCTGGGACTCCTGCATCAGGGTCTCCATCTGCAGCAGATGGGCCAACTCGCGCCCGGCGCTGACGGTGAGCGCCAGATCGCCGGCGCTAGCATCCTCCACCTTGCAGATCAGAGCGATGATGGCGACCTGACGGCCATTGCTGTTGTAAACCGGGCTAGCGCAGCTGTGCCACGGGTGCAGGGTCTGATTGAAGTGCTGGGGGCCACTGACGCAGAGCGGCACGCCCTCCAGCGCTGCCAGATTGATGGCATTGGTGCCGATGCGCCCCTCGCTGAAAAAGGCGCCGGGGCCAAACCCCAGCGCCGCCAGCTCGCGCAGGGTGTCGGGGTGGCCGGTCTGGGCCAGCAGGCAGCCGCTCTCGTCGGTGAGCAGCAGGGCGCAGGGGCGCCCCTCCATAAATTCGTAGAGGTCTTCGAGGGCCATCTCGCCGGTGGTGAGCAGGTCACGCTTGCGCTGGCGCAGGCTCTGCAAGGTCTGCCCCTTGGCGCTGTGGGGCGGATGCCAGAGGGTGGCACTGGTCTGGTGGGCGCAGCGCAGCCAGGATGCCTGCAGATAGTCGGGCCAAGCGAGCAGCGGCTGAAGGTCAGATGGCATGGTCACAGCAATATCCGGCAAGATGTGAGCCGACCATTTAACCACTCTTGCTTGCCCGATTCAGTGACCTGCCTCAGAGGGTGGCAACCCCGCTTTGCTCTTGGTCGAGTTCGCCTCCGAATTTGACGACAAAGTCGTCGCCAGTGGTGGAATTCGCTGCATCACCCTACACCAGCCCGCCTGACCCTCCCCTACCGACAGATAACCCGGGGCGTTGCCACGCCCCGGGTTATTTATCCACGTCAATTTTTGTTAACTACAAGCCCCTGACCTGCCGAAGCCTTTTATCTTGGCAAACTGAGCTAAATATTTTTCACCGAACTCATACTCCTGACTTGTTCAAGAAAATGAAGCTGAGCTAGTGAGCTCAGATCCAGATGCAGGTCCCCCCCTGACTTTAAAAGTTTTTTGTGACAACCACCCTAGTAATTCAAATTTGTACGGAAGGCTCTATTAACAGATAGTATCGCCTTCCATATAATCACTGCTATCTTACTAACGAACATCTATTCTGCACTCGAGTAGTGAATGAAAGAAATAAAATTTGACGCTCTACGTATGCAGGCCTCATTTTGTGATGGGGTATATTCACTGAACATTTCAATAACAAGTGGTTTCGCTGACTTCGTGGTTACAATCCCCTTGAGCCGCCCTGACTTCGAGGTTATAGAAAAAGACATAGAGCGTGCGGCTTTCCTTCAAGCTGCACTGCATGAGCCTTTTCAGCTTAGAGCAACGGCGCTTGATGAGGTGGAACTCCGGCGATACTTAGATGTGATTCTCCACGGTTCAAAACTCTACGTAGAAGACTTTTTGACCCAAAAGGATCATGATGTCGCTAATGGTGCAATTTCGAATATGGTTCGCATAACATGTGGGAGAGAACAGTCGCTAATGCGCCAAGGAAAATGGTTCAGCGAATGATTCCGTATCGGTGAGATAATATAATACGCCAAATACATTAACTGCATTGCTCTTGCGGCTTCGTTTTAACGAAAATACTGTGTACTACGGGTGTTAGGCCCGTAGGTTCGATTAGCCGTCAGGGGTAATCGGACGTTCGCGTAAATTAATTCCCCCGCGATAACGGCCATCCATATTTCTCCTCTGCCAGATGCCGCTGATTCACGGAAACACCTGGACAGCGGTATCTCGATCGTCCGATTACGCTTCGCTAATCGAACCTACATGAGACGGTCATATGTGGGATATGGAGGTTGGCGAGGATCAACCAATCTGACTCGATCGCCATAAGCCACGATCACCACAAACAAAAGAGCCGCCCAGTTCACACCGGGCGGATCTTGGCATCAGCGATGGATGGCTGAATCGTCTTGTTACCAAATCGTCTTTTTACTGAATCGTTATTGGGCTTTGGGCGGTTCAACCGCAGCAGTCACCGGTTGGTCATCTTCCTTGATCCAGGCATCCAGCAGGGTGTAGCCCACAGCCAGCACTACCGGGCCGATAAAGAGACCGATGATCCCCATGGTCAGCAAGCCACCGATTACCCCCACCAGAATGAGGATGAGCGGCAGGTCGGCACCACGCTTGATCAGGAAGGGGCGCAGGAAGTTGTCCATGGTGCCCGCAATCAGTGACCACACCAGCAGGAAGGTGCCCCAGGTGGTGTCACCGCTCCAGTAGAGGTAGCCAATACAGGCCAGCAGCACCGGGAAGGGACCGATCTGGGCGACGATCAACAGGAACATAACCACCACCAGCACCATGGCGTAAGGGATACCGGCAATCAGCAGGCCGACACCGGCCACCGAAGATTGCACCAGTGCGGTCACCACCACCCCCATGGCTACGGCACGGATCGCCTGTGAAGCCAGCACAGTGGCGTTGTCACCACGCTGACCCGCCAGCCGGTGGGCGAAGCGGCGAATGCCGGTCGCCACCACTTCCCCCGAGTGATAGAGCACCCCGCAGATACCGACCGTCAGCAGGAAGTGGACAAACAACAGCCCCAGATTACCGGCCTGAGAGGCCAGCCAGCGGGCGGTCTGACCGAAATAGGGGGCCAGCTTGGCAAACAGCACCTGACCACCGCTCGCCAGAATTTGCTGCCAGAAGTCATAGAGCTTGTCGCCCACCAGCGGGATCTGTTGCAACCAGAGCAGCTCCGGCGGCGGTGACTGGCTGATATGGGTACCCAGCTCGATCAGCATGGGCGCCTTCTCCGCCACATTGGCCAGCGTCATAAAGAGCGGGATAACGAACATCAGCAGCAGCACCAGCGTCATAAAGAGGGCCGCCAGGGTGCGCTTGCCCCACAACAGGCGCTGCACCATCAACATCAGCGGCCAGGTGGCGATGGTGATCATGGTGGCCCACACCAGCGCAGGCAGGAAGGGCTGCAACACCAAGAAACAGGAGATAATCAGGATGCTGAGAAACAGCACCCCCAAGGTTATCTTGGCCAAATCCACTTTTTTCACATTCATAGAGTTCCCTTGTCAGAGCCGTTGCCCTTGGGTCGTGTGTCGCATTTCAAGAAAGAGAGTATCCACCAGAGGCCAGCGCTCAACCAGAGCCCCAGCCCGAAAAAGAGCACAAACTGACCAAGCAGTATGGCCAGCGAACTGCTGGTCAGCAGCGGCAGCGCCCAGAGCCCCGCCCCTATCACCGCGCCCCCCACCAGGGTGACCGCGCCAGTCACAATGGGGGGATAACCGCCGCGGGTCAGGGTAAGCAAACCGCCAACCCAGAGCCCGAGGGCCGCCAGCCCGATCCCGGCCAGATGGGCCGACTGGCTCAGACCCGCGCAAACCAGTGACGCAGCGATCAGCAAGCCCCAGACAGAAGCGCGCTGATCCAGCCGCCAGTATGGGCGAACCGCCAGCAGCAAGGCACCAATCAGCAGGCCAACCGCCACATCGGAGATAAAGTGCACCCCGAGCCAGACCCGCGCCAGACCTGTGGTCAGCGCCAGCAGCAAGGCCAGCGAATAAGCCAGCCCGCGCCGGGCAGGCCAGAGCCAGCCAAGCAGCGCCCCCCAGAACAGCAGGGCCGAAGCGGTATGGCCGCTCGGCATGCCAAAGCCTTGCGCGCTCTGGGTTGCCAGCAGCGGTTGCAGATGGAAGGGGCGCGGCAAGCCGATCCCCTCCTTGCTTGCCTGCACCAGCAAGCCGAGCCAGAGCATGGCGAACAGCAGCTGGCGCAGCCGCGGCCACCCCAGCAGCGGGAGCAGCAAAGGTATCAGGGCAAGCTGAAAGCCGCCTGAACCAAACAGATTGCTGACCGACAGCCACCAGACATCGGGCCCCAGCCACTGCTGCAGCCGCTGCATCAGCGGGATCTCGACCTGATGCTGCGCATTGCCCTGCGCCACGAAATCGGCCTGCCAGCGCACCTCGCTCTCGGGCACCTTATCCAGTCGGGATTGCAGCCAGTCGAGCTGATCCGGGAAGCGGCGCTGCTCGCGGGGAAGCAGGTCGATGGCGATCAGCCGGGCGTTAAGGATCTCTCCCCCAAGATTGGGGGCCTGCAGCAGCGAGACAAAATCGGAATCTTGCTGGGCGACGATAGGCTCCAGCGTGCGGCAGGCGAAGATAAGCGCCCGCTGCCAGCGACCCAGCTCCTGCACCACCTCCCCCCGCAAGCCGGTCTCTTCATAGAGTTCGCGCAGTGCCGCCTGCTCGGGGCGCTCGTCGCCATCTATGTAGCCGCCGCTCAGGCTGTAGCGGGAGGAGATGCGATCCTGCACCAGCAGCAGTTGATCCTGATGACGGATGGCACAGGCCGCCGCCGAGGGAGCCGCCGGTTCGGCACTCAGGGCTGGCAGACCGGCAAACAGCGCCAGCAAGAGTAAAAAGAGGGTTCTCGACATCAATTTGCTTTCCCTATGCACAATGGCGACAAGCCTCCCAGAAATCAGATAGTTGGGCAACGGTAGCGGCCGGATCGCCGCCGTTCCCGCCGCGCTGGCGGTGCACGGAAGATTGCGATGAAGCAGGGCACTCCCTACTATTGGCGGCTATCTTCAATTTCATGCAGCAAATGCTGGAGCCCTCCATGAGACAGTTCGGCTTTTTCCTCGGCATCGCCATCGGTGTCATTTTGATCCTGTTCGGCAGCATCGTCATCTTCCAGGCGCTCCCTGCCGCACTGGATGTACTGGAGATGCCAAGCCGCATCCCGTTCGTGCGCGAGGTCTACACCTGGCTGATGACCAGCGCCAACGGCCTCACCGCCCAGCTGGAGCAGAACTTCCTGGAAGCGTTCCAGACCGTGCTCAAGCTGATCCTGCTCATCACCTTCATGTGGGTCTGCGTCAAGCTGGTCAACATGGGGGTGCTGATTATCCGCGCCGGGGTTGACCTCATCCGTACCGCCATCGCCCACAGCGAAGGCCCCCACGACCAGAAGAAGCCGGATCAGCACGATCACTTCTGACTCTGACATGGTCGATGGATGTGAACGCTGCCGCCCCCAACCGGGGCGGCAGTGTTATATGCGCGGTATGAAGGCCCTTCTCAGCCCCCATGAATACCCGATAAAGCAGCGGCTTTCCCTTGTGAATCAGCAAACTGCCCATATGTTGCATCACCTTGACATGGTTTGCGCCCCGCGCGGCGGCTGCCCGGTTTCTATCCCGACCCCGTGCTCTGGTATAATCGACCACCTCTTTCCCCGTTATGGAGCCTGTTCATGCCCAATCATGCAGAAAGTGCCCTCGAGGTTCGTCTCGACAAGTGGTTGTGGGCGGCCCGTTTCTACAAGACCCGCTCCATTGCGCGGGATCAGATAGACGGGGGCAAGGTGCACTACAATGGTCAGCGCAGCAAACCGGGCAAACAGGTGGAAGTGGGTGCACTGATCCGCTTCTGGCAGGGGCAGGACGAACGCGAAGTGCGGGTGCTGGCCTTGAGCGAGCAGCGCAAATCGGCCCCGCTGGCCCAGCAGCTCTATGAAGAGACCGCCGAGAGCCTGAAAAAACGGGCCGAGAACAGCGAGGCGCGCCGCTTCAATAGCCAGTTTGCCCCCAGCCCCGAGCGCCGCCCCGACAAGCAGGAGCGACGCCAGTTGCTCAAGGTCAAACAGTACTGACCGACCCCGATTTGATACCGGGCTGGCATCAACCCCAGCCCGCCCGATTTACCTCACCGAAAAGCCAGGAATACATGATGAGCAACCAAGATCTGCTGTATCGCTATCTGTTTGAAGAGTACGAAGTGCGTGGCGAGCTGGTCCAGCTGGATCACACCTACCGCCACGTAGTGGAAGCCCAGAACTACCCGGTGCAGGTGCAAAAACTGCTGGGCGAGCTGCTGGTCGCCACCAGCCTGCTGACCGCCACCCTCAAGTTTGAAGGCTCCATCACGGTGCAGCTGCAGGGTGATGGCCCGGTGCGTCTGGCCGTGATCAACGGTGACAACAACCAGCAGTTGCGCGGCGTGGCCCGCTATGAAGGCGAACTGCCGAGCGATGGCAAGCTGCAGAGCCTGATTGGCAACGGCCAGCTGATCATCACCATCACCCCGGAGCAGGGCGAGCGCTATCAGGGCATCATAGCGCTGGACGCCGACACCCTGGCAGGCTGCCTGGAGCACTACTTCGCCCGCTCCGAACAGCTGGCCACCAAGCTGTGGATCCGTACCGGCTACCACGAAGGTGCGCCGCGCGCTGCCGGCATCATGCTGCAGGAGCTGCCCGCCCAGAGCGAGGATCACAGCAACGATTTCGATCACCTGACCCAGCTCACCAGCACCATCAAGGATGAAGAGCTGTTCGGCCTGCAGGCAGAAGAGATCCTCTACCGTCTCTACCATCAGGACAAGGTACGGGTGTTCGATCCGCAGGCGGTCGAGTTCCGCTGCACCTGCTCCCGCGAGCGCTGCGAAGGAGCCCTGTTGCAGATAGAAAAGGAAGAGGTCATGGAGATGGTGCAGGAGCTCGGCAAGATCGACATGCACTGTGATTATTGCGGCGCCCAGTACCAATTTAATGGGATCGATGTCGAAACCCTGTTCAGCAGGGCTCCCGGCAATGATGCAAACCAGTTACACTAATTAAAGGCGGGCAAAACCCGCCTTTAACTTTAATAACAAAAAAATACCCTATTTTATAAAGTTTGATGGCGATCGCTAAACTCTACCACCTAAGTGATAGGATGACCGTCAGATAGAACCCTACCAACCTCTGAACCCAGGAGAATACAATGACAATCGTGGCAGAACCCACCCTGGCCCAACAATTAGGACTGGACCAGTACGGCATCAAAAACAGCCAAGAAATCGTTCGCAACCCCTCTTACGAGCAGCTTTTCGCGGAAGAGACACGCCCTGACCTGGAAGGGTTCGAGCGCGGTGTGGTGACCGAGCTGGGCGCCGTCAACGTAAACACCGGTATCTTCACCGGTCGCTCCCCGAAAGATAAATATATCGTCAAAGATGCCACTACCCAGGATACTGTGTGGTGGTCTGACCAGGGTAAAAACGATAACAAAGCCATTACCCCGGAAGTGTGGTCACATCTGAAAGGGCTGGTCACCAAACAGCTCTCCGGCAAGCGCCTGTTTGTGGTCGACGGTTTCTGCGGTGCCAACCCGGATACCCGCTTGGCCGTGCGCATCATCACCGAGGTGGCCTGGCAGGCACACTTCGTGAAAAACATGTTCATCCGCCCGAGCGATGAAGAGCTGAAAACCTTCAAGCCTGACTTCGTGGTGATGAACGGTGCCAAGTGCACCAACCCGAACTGGAAGGAGCAGGGTCTCAACTCCGAGAACTTCGTTGCCTTCAACATGACCGAGAAGATGCAGCTCATCGGTGGCACCTGGTACGGTGGCGAGATGAAGAAGGGCATGTTCTCCATGATGAACTACTTCCTGCCCCTGCGCGGCATTGCCTCCATGCACTGCTCCGCCAACGTGGGTCAGGACGGCGACGTAGCCATCTTCTTCGGCCTCTCCGGCACCGGCAAGACCACCCTCTCCACCGATCCCAAGCGTCAGCTGATCGGCGATGACGAGCACGGCTGGGATGACCACGGCGTGTTCAACTTCGAAGGGGGCTGCTACGCCAAGACCATCAAGCTCTCCGAAGAGGCTGAGCCGGACATCTACCACGCCATCCGTCGCGATGCGCTGCTGGAGAACGTGACCGTTGCTGCCGATGGCACCATCGACTTCGATGATGGCTCCAAGACCGAGAACACCCGTGTCTCCTACCCCATCTATCACATCGACAACATCGTCAAGCCGGTCTCCAAGGCAGGTCACGCCACCAAGGTGATCTTCCTGACTGCCGACGCCTTCGGCGTGCTGCCCCCGGTCTCCAAACTGACCAAGGAGCAGACCAAATACCACTTCCTGTCTGGCTTCACCGCCAAACTGGCCGGTACCGAGCGCGGCATCACCGAGCCGACTCCGACCTTCTCCTCCTGCTTCGGCGCAGCCTTCCTCTCCCTGCACCCGACCAAGTACGGTCAGGAGCTGGTGAAACGGATGGAAGCGGCAGGTGCAGAGGCCTATCTGGTCAACACCGGCTGGAACGGCACCGGCAAGCGCATCTCCATCAAGGATACCCGCGCCATCATCGACGCCATCCTGGATGGCTCCATCGAGAAGGCCGAGACCAAGGTGCTGCCGATCTTCAATCTGGAGATCCCGACCGCGCTGCACGATGTGAACCCGGCGATCCTCGACCCGCGCGACACTTACGCCGACAAGGCCGAGTGGGATGCCAAGGCCGTCGATCTGGCAGGCCGTTTCATCAAGAACTTCGAGCGCTTCACCGATAACGATGAAGGCAAACGTCTGGTTGCGGCAGGCCCGCAGCTGTAACAGGCTCGCTTCGTATCAGTGACATCATGCCGGTCAGCCACGCTGACCGGCGTTTTTGTTTTTGTGGAGCCCCGAACGCCGCCATCGCTCCCGATAAAGGGGCCAAAACCTTGCCTTTGCCTGTTGTGACAGGTTAGATTCAGCCAAACTTTATACAATATACAATTCTGTAACGCCCAATCGTGACCCGACCATGACCCCACCCTACAAGACCCGAACCCAGATGGTGATGGAAAACCTCCGTGGCCGGATCCTCCGTGGGGAGTTCCCCGCTGGCGCCCCCTTGCGTCAGGATGCCATCGCCAAAGAGCTGGCCGTGAGCCGCATTCCGGTGCGCGAAGCCCTGATGCAGCTGGAAGCGCAGGGGCTGGTGAAGTTCGAAGCCCATCGCGGCGCCGTGGTCACCATGCTGGACGCCTCGGCCATTGAAGAGCTCTTTTATTTGCGAGCGCTGCTGGAAGCCGATACCCTGTTTCACGCCGTCGACAAGATGACGGAAGCCACCTTCGCGCAAGCGGAGGCGATCCTCGCCCAGTTTGATCACGCCTTGGAGTCAGGCACCCAGATCGAACATTGGGCCGAGTTGAACCACAGCTTTCACGCCACCCTCTATCAGGCAGCCGGTCGCCCCCAGGCACTTGAACTGATCGCCCAGATCAATCTGAGCTGTGACCGCTATGTCCGCTTCGAGCTGCTGTTTGCCAGCGACGGGGTGGACAAGGCGGAGCGTGAACACGCCCAATTGCTGGAACTGTGCCGCGCCCGGCGCAAGCACGAGGCGGTGGTGCTGCTCAGGCAGCATATCGAAGCAGCAGGTCAGTCGATCAAGCGGATCCTGGCCAGCGGCCATAAAAACTGAACACTCATATAGCAACCATCTGGCACTAACGACATGAATAATTTCGAGATAATTGAAACCCGCGTCGCCCAAGTCAGGGCCGAGCTGGCCATGCAGGAGTTGGACGCATTTATCGTCCCCCACGATGATGAGCACCTCGGCGAGTACATCCCCGCCTATGCCGAGCGGCTTGACTGGATCACCGGTTTCAACGGCTCTGCCGGCGTCGCCATCATCATGGCCCAACGGGCAGCCCTCTTTGTCGATGGTCGCTATACGGTGCAGGCGCGGATGCAAACCCCCGCCGAACTGTTCGAATTCCTCCACCTCATTGAAAATCCTCATGTGCAGTGGCTGGCCGAGCAGCTGCCGTCAGGCTCCCGGGTTGGCTTTGATGCCCGCCTGCACAGCCTGACCTGGTACAAGAACGCCAAGGCCGTGCTGGCCGATCGCGGTATCGAGCTGATCCGTGTCGAGCAGAACCCCATCGACCTGAACTGGAGCGTGCGCCCGGAGCCGACCAAGAGCCCGGTCATCCTCTACAGCGAGGAGCTGGCAGGCCAGTCCAGCCAGTCCAAACGTGAACAGCTGGCGGCCGACCTGCGCAAGCGCGGGCTGGATGCCGTGCTGCTGACCCAGGCCGAGCCCATCAACTGGCTGCTCAACCTGCGCGGCCGCGATATCGACCGGCTGCCGGTGGTGCTGGGCTTTGCGGTGCTCTACGCCAACACCAGCATGGATTTCTTCGTCGATACCGACAAAATTGACTGCTTCGCCTTTACCCAGCACGTGGGGCAGGATGTCTCCGTCTACCCCATCGACAAGCTGGGCGACGTGCTGCAACGCATCGGTGAAGATCAGCAGAAGGTGCTGGCCGATCCGGACAGCGCCAACGCCTGGACCCAGCTCGTCATGGAAGAGGCGGGCGCCATTCTGGTGGCAGGGCAAGACCCGACCATGCTGCCGAAAGCGTGCAAGAACGAGATCGAGCTGACCGGCATGCGTGCCGCTCATCTGCGCGATGGCGTGGCCATGACCCGCTTCCTCTCCTGGCTGGATCGGCTAGTCGCCTCCGGCGAGTTCGAAGGGGTGGATGAAGGCACCCTGGCCGATCAGGTGGAAGCGTTCCGCCGCGAGCAGGAGCACTACGTCGAGCCGAGCTTCGATACCATCTCCGCGCTCGGCCCCAACGCCGCCATGTGCCACTACCATCACACCAACGGCACCCCCCGTGCGTTTGGTCAGGACAGCCTTTATCTGCTGGACTCCGGCGCCCAGTATATGGATGGCACCACCGACATCACCCGCACCATCAAGGTGGGTGAGGTGAGCGACGAGCAGAAAGCGATGTTTACCCGGGTACTGCAGGGCCATATCGCGCTGGATCAGGCCCGCTTCCCCCGTGGCACCGCCGGTATCCAGCTCGACGTGCTGGCCCGCATGCCGCTGTGGCAGGCCGGTTACAACTATGACCATGGCACCGGTCACGGCGTCGGCCACTTCCTGAGTGTCCACGAAGGCCCCCAGCGCATCGCGCCGAAAGGGAGCATGGTTGCCCTGCAACCGGGCATGGTGCTCTCCAACGAGCCGGGCTACTACCGTGAAGATGGCTTCGGCATCCGTTGCGAAAACCTGGTAGTGGTGACCGAGCTGGAACAGGTTGGCGAGCTGCCCATGCTGGGCTTCGAGCGCCTGACCTACGTGCCTTTCGATACCCGCCTGATCGACCGCAGCCTGCTGAGCCCGGCCGAATTCCGCTGGATCAACGAATACCATGTCGAGGTGTTCCGCCGCCTGAGCCCGCTGCTCGAAGGCGAGGATCTCGCCTGGCTGGAGCAGGCAACCAGCCTCATCTGATGACACAGGGCCTGCGGGCCCTGTTTTTATCCCCCCTTTTGACCTGTATCAACACCCAAAGCGAGCAGGTCAGGAGAATGGCGGCCATGAAAAGTCATCATGCCAGCCCAGCCCGGGGCTCACACGCCGCAGCCAGCAAAAAGGCGAGTGACCATCCCAGACTCATGCGCGAGCAGCAGACGGTCAGCGCCATGATCCGCCTCTACTGCCAGCACCATCATCAGGATCCCCATTGCCGCCACTGTCGCCAGTTGCGGGATTTCGCCCATCAGCGCCTTCGTCGCTGCCGTTATGGCCACGGCCACAAACCCACCTGCGCCAATTGCAACATCCACTGCTACGCCCCGGCGATGCGCAAACAGATCCAGCAGGTGATGAAGTGGAGCGGCCCGCGCATGTTGCTGCGCCACCCCTGGCTCACCCTTCGCCACCTGCTCGACGGCTTGCGCAAGGCCCCCAAACTACCCCAGAGCCGCCCCCTGCCGCCATAGCCGCCAATCCCTTGCATCCGGCAGGGGATGACCACTACCCTATGACTCCTTTTTTGCCGTTGACCCCAAGGTCAGCGGCGTTGCCGATCCTTTGCTGCCGATGGAGTCCTGATGCACCACAACCCGCCCCTGCTACGCACCGCCACCCACCATGACATGCACGCCATCTGGCAGATCGATGCCAAGGTGTTTGGCGAAGATGTCTATCCCGCCTTCTTCTTCCGTCAGGCGATGGATTTGTGGCCCGAGTTGTTGCTGGTGGCCGAATACGAGGGGCAGCTGGTGGGGTATGTGCTGGGGGGATTCGGTCAGGAGCGGTCGCAAGGCTGGGTGCTCTCGCTGGCGGTGCTGCCCGAGGCGCGCGGTTTCGGCCTCGCGGAGCGAATGATGCGCCAGATGGAGGCCAACCAGCAGGCGCTGCAGATCAGCGAACTGCGGCTCACGGTCGATCCGGCCAATCCGGCCCAGCGCCTCTACTACCGGCTCGGTTACACATTGCAGGCGGAAGTAGCCGACTATTTCGGCCCCGGAGAAGACCGTCTGCTGCTGGTTAAAACCCTCTCCGGTACAGCTGCGATTCAAGGACAAAACCGGTTACAGAACGCATAATTGGTTACATTTTGCCGATTTCATGTGTGACGGGGTTGGAGTAAAGTTCACTCATCAACCGGATTGTTCAAATTACGTGCAGCCCAGGAGGCCCACCATGTTGAAGCGTATGACCCTTATTGCCCTGCTGGCAGCAACCACCATCACCGGATGCGCCAACAGTGACGTTTACTCTGGCGATGTTTACACCAAAGACCGCGCCAAACAGGTGCAGACTGTCAGCTACGGCACCATCATCTCCACCCGCCCGGTGAAGATCCAGGCCGATGAGAACTCCCTGATTGGCACCATTGGCGGCGCCGTAGTCGGCGGCCTGCTGGGCAGCACAGTCGGTGGCGGCACCGGACGTGACATCGCAGCCGCAGGCGGCGCCATCGCCGGTGCAGCGGCAGGTAACGCCATCGGCAACAAGATGAATCAGGTCGACGGCGTCGAGCTGGAGATCAAGAAAGAGAACGGCGAAGCCATCGTGGTCGTGCAGAAAGCCAGCCCCACCTTCACCCCGGGCGCCCGTGTGCGCATGACCCAGGGCAATGGCAGCATCAACGTGGCCGTCGTGAACTAAGCGTGTGAACTCAGGCTTTGCAGCTTTAGAGTCATAAAAAAACCGCCGGTTCCGGCGGTTTTTTGTTGTCTGACGTTCGGGATTACATGCTGTAAGCCTTCTCGCCGTGGGAGGTGACATCCAGCCCTTCCCGCTCGGCATCGCCGTTCACCCGCAGACCCACCAGCATGTCGACCGCCTTGAAGGCAATCGCCGCCACGGCACCAGACCAGAGCAGGGTGACACCGACCCCGATAGCCTGGATCTTCACCTGAGTCAGGATGGAGTAGCCCTCGGCAACCTGATTGGTGACATAGTCCCACACCCCGGTGCCGCCCAGATCCGGGCTGGCAAATACGCCGGTCAGCAGGGCGCCGAGAATACCGCACACCCCGTGTACGCCAAACACGTCCAGACTGTCATCGGCTCCCAACATGCGCTTGAGACCGTGGACACCCCACAGACCCGCCACGCCACTGATAAGTCCCATCACCAGACCACCGCCCACACCGACGAAACCGGCTGCCGGGGTGATCACCACCAGACCGGACACCGCACCGGATGCCGCACCCAGCAGGGAGGGACGTCCCTTCATCACCCACTCGGCCAGCGTCCATGAGAGAGCTGCCGCAGCCGGCGCTACCCAGGTGTTGATAAAGGCGAGAGCGGCGATACCGTTGGCTTCCAGCGCGGAGCCCGCGTTGAAACCGAACCAGCCGAACCAGAGCAGGGAGGCACCGATCATGGTCATGGTCAGGCTGTGGGGGGTCATGGGATCACGACCGTAGCCCAGACGCTTGCCCACCAGATAGGCACCCACCAGACCCGCTACGGCGGCGTTGATGTGCACCACTGTGCCGCCTGCAAAGTCCAGCGCACCATGCTGGAACAGATAACCGGCCGTTGCAGTCGCCGTGGCCGCAGCCTCGGCGCTGGTATAGGCATCCGGACCCGCCCAGTACCACACCATATGAGCCAGCGGGATATAGGCGAAGGTGAACCAGATCACCGAGAAGAGCAGCACGGCGGCAAACTTGATACGCTCGGCGAACGCCCCCACGATAAGGCCGCAGGTGATGGCGGCAAAGGCCCCCTGGAACACCACATAGATCAGCTCGCTGATCCCGACACCCTTGCTGAAGGTGGCAGCGATGGAGTCAGGGGTCACCCCCTTGAGCAGCACCTTGCTGAAGGAGCCGTAGAAATTGCCCCCCTCGGTAAAGGCCAGCGAATAGCCGTAGATCACCCAGAGCACACAGATGAGGCAGAACAGGGTAAAGACCTGCATCAGCACGCTCAGCATGTTTTTGGCCCGCACCAGACCACCGTAGAAGAGGGCCAGACCGGGGATCGACATCAGGATCACCAGCGCCGCCGAGAGCAGCATCCAGGTGTTGTCACCCTTGTTGATTGTCATGGCGGCAACCGGAGCCACCGCCGCCTGTACCTGAGCGACCTCTTCGGCCCAACTTGGGGTAACCAGCAAGGCAGGCAACATCGTCAGACCCGCCATCATCCATTTTTTGACCATAGAGCACTCTCCTTCCCTGTCGTACCGGTACAAGACCGGCTCCGTTTCCCTGATTGAATCTGTGGCGAACCGCAAGGTGTTGCTGCAACCCGCCAGAATCACACCCGCGCCCGGCACGGGGATGTCTCTTGCCACTTCCTCATCACTGCATCTGCCGCCGATGACCGCAAGAGACCGTCTGACATGTAAAAAGCATAAAGCGGGCCACAAATTTAAATCCTTCTAAATCAATGCATTAGCAAGATCACGCATCATCAACGCACCAATTTGGCGCATGAGCTGCGCTAACCTGCCCAGGGTCGCCCTGTCACAGGGCAGGCGATACTTCACGCACCAGAAATGCGCAAACCCTGAGCCAGCCCACAAGCTGACGTCATCGATATCGCGCGCTGCGGGCCCGCTCGTTTACACTGACAGACCAGCCGTTTCCTGTTATCCGACCACGGCATGCCATTACGCAGCCTCTTGTTTGCAAGCTGATGGCAGGCCCAATCCGAGGAACACCATGCAGTTCGATCGTCTCGACATCAGCCTCTCCCACTACCGTCATCTCGACCGGGAACATCGCGCCCACATCGCGCTGCTGGGGATAGTGATGCTGGCCATCATGGCCCTTCATCTGTTGCTGCTGCCCCACTTCCCCTACGAGCGCTTTTACGCCGTCAGCTTTGGCTTCGAGGTGATCAACTGGCTCACCATGCTGTTCCTGTTCTGGGTAGTGCAGTGCGCCCACCTGCCCACCCACACCTACCGCATGCTCTCCTGCGGTCTGATGTTGTGGATCATGGGGGCCACCGCCGACATCATGGATGAGCTGGTGGCGCAGCCACTCTGGCTCGCCATCTATGCCGAGGATCTGCTGCGCTCCAGTGGCATCCTGCTCAGCAGCATCGGCATCCTGAGCACCATGCACCATCTCTTTCACATCAATACCCAGCTCAGACAACAGGCGCTGTTTGACGATCTGACTAGGCTGCCAAACCGGCGCTACTTTCATCAGCAGCTGTTTCTGGAACAGGGGATTTGCCACGCTCTCATCCTACTGGATCTGGATCACTTCAAGGTGATCAATGACAACTACGGCCACGATATCGGGGATCGGGTGTTGCAGCAGTTTGGCGAGCTGTTGCAACAGCACTGCCCGCCCGGTGCGCTGGCTGCCCGTGTCGGGGGTGAAGAGTTTGCCCTGCTGCTGCCCATCGCCCACGAAGCCGAGCTGCAGCAACTGGCCAACACCCTGCTCACTGCGACCCGCACCATAGCCCCCGACCCGGCCCATACCATGACGGTCAGTCTGGGAGTGGGGATCCGCGAGCCCAAGGAACCGGCCGTCTCGCTGTTCAAACGGGTGGATCAGGCGCTTTATGGCGCCAAGGAGGCGGGCAGAAACTGCGCGGTATGGGCGATGCCGACTAACAAGGAGGCGTGAAGATCTGCCGGTTGATTGCCGATCACGGCGGAAGATTGCTGCTGAGACAGGGGCCCAAGGGCCCTTGTTTCATGTGGGAAAATCCCCCCGCCTAAAAGCGGAAGGTAAGACCGATATTGGCCTGCCACTGAGTTACCAGCTCCCCGCGCACCTTGAACACGCACTGCTCCGGGTTGCAGAGAAACTGGTTGTTGTCGTTGACCAGCGAGCCATAACCGCGCACCTCGGCCCGCAGGGCCAGATGCTCGGCGAGGCGCGGTTGCACCCCGAGCGCCAGCGACATGGAAGGAGTCACCTCGCTGTCGTAGGCGGCAAAGCGGGTCACCCCGATCCCGGCGCCGATATAGGGCGCCATCAGGTTGTCAGAGAGAGTCAGTGCACCGGCAAAGTGCAGGGTGTCCACCGTCAGGCGATCCGGCTGGTCGGGAGAGAGGGTGGTGGACTGGTGGCTGTAAAGCAGTTCAATCATGCCGGGATCATCCACCTCCTTGCTGATAAAGAAGCCCCAGCTGCCGGAGCTCTGTCCTTGCAGTGAATCGAGCGAGGCCGAGCGAGAGACCGGCTGCACCTCATCACTCTTCTCAAAATCGATGGCTGAGCTGTAGCCGGAAAATGGCGTCACCTGCCAACCGGATGTGGTCGCGGCCTCGCTACTCCAGGCCTGCCCCAGTGGCAGCAACAGCCCCATCATCACTATCCCGGCTCTCTTCATCATCATCCCCTGCTCCCTGTGTGATTGTGCAGAAAGCATACCAGAGGCGTCCTAGGCCCATCCTAAACGGCGGCTGTACCGGATCACTTTCATCGCGGGATTTCCCTCTCGCCGGAACCTCTGCCGAGCCGCCCCACTGGCGCCGCTATGCCCCCCTGCCACCATTCATCGACGGTTAACCTCTGCCACGTATGCTGGCGCCAAATCGGGTCATCGGGGCCCGTTATCACCACTCAAAAGGACATCAGGGAATGGTTGCCGCGCAACTCAACGACCCCACAACTACCCTCGCGGATACCCTGCGGGCCACAGCGCATGCCATCGACGAGAGCCACATTAGCCTGCGCCAGATGCTCGCGCTGGTGGGTGAACAGGGCATGCTGCTGTTTTGCGTGCTGCTCACCGTCCCCTTCCTGCTGCCGGTCTCCATTCCCGGGGTCAGCACCCCGTTTGGCCTGTTGATCCTTTTTATCGGGATCGGCATCACCCTCAATCGAGTGCCCTGGCTGCCCGCCATGCTGATGGAGCGCCGCTTCGCCGCCGACCAGCTCAAGCCGACCCTGCACAAGGGGGCGGATCTGCTGGCCCGGGTCGATCGCGTTATCCGCCCGCGCCTGCTGGTGCTGACCGGCAGCAACACGGTCAACCGCTGCAACGGCCTGCTGATCATGCTGGCCGCCCTGCTGCTGATGCTGCCCCTGGGCGCCATCCCGTTCACCAACGCCATGCCTGCCTGGGCCATCCTGCTGCTGGCCACCGGCATGTTGCAGCGGGACGGTCTGTTCATCGCCAGCGGCTATCTGCTGGTAAGTGCGACCCTGGTCTGGTTCAGCGTGCTGGCCATCGGCTTGCTGATGGCGGGCCAGAGCGCCAGCGACCTGCTCGGCTAACCCCGATGCACAGAAAAAGGGCGACCAGATGGTCGCCCTTTTTGATTTGTGCGGGATACCGCCCGGTCAAAGCAGATCGTAGATAAGGGCCGAGATGGCAAGCAGCCCCATCACCAACACAAAAAGGGTACTCGGCCCGCGATAACGCTTGAGTGCGGGCAAGCGATAGATGGAGCAGGCCGGCAGCAGAAACAGGATCACCGCGATCAGCGGGCCACTGACGCGCTCGATAATGTCGAGCACGTTGGGGTTCAGATAGGTGATGACGGCGGTCACCATAAACAGGATCACCGACGACACCCGGGCGATGGTCGACTCCTTGAGAGAGAGCCCCAGCCCCTGACAGGCACCGCTCACCATGCTCACCGTCCCCTCGCTCACCCCCATGGAGGTGCCTAGGAAAGATTTGGACATGGCCAGAATGGCGATGAGCGGCCCCACATAGGCGATCAGCGGGTTGGAGAACTTGTTCGCCAGCGCCGACAGCACGGAGATATTGTCGGTGCGGGCCAGCGCCATCTCGGCCTGACTCAGACTCATCACGCAGCTCACCACGAAAAAGAGCACGCTGCCGCAAATCAGCATACTGCTGTACTTGATGATCCGCTTGGCGCGCAGATCGGCACTCTCTTGGCAACGCTTCTTCTGCGCCGCGCTGAAGGAGGAAATAATAGGTGCATGGCTGAAGGAGAAGACCATCACCGGCACGATCAGCCAGAGGGATTTCCAGAACGCCGGGTCACGCCAATCCACCGCCTGACTCTCGCTGAAATAGGAGAGGCTCCACTGGGGCAGCAGATAGATGGAGAGGCCAATCAGAAAGGCAACCATCGGCAGTGCCAGCACGCTGATGGCCGACACCACGATCTGTTTGCCAGCCAGCAGCACCAGATGCAGGCCCAGCATCACCCCCAGCACCAGCAAGCCGCGCGGAAGCTCGGCATCCCCCAGCTGGTGGACCACGAAGCTCTGGATCGCATTGGTGATGGAGATGCTGTAGACCAGAATGATGGGGTAGAAGGCCATCAGATAGACCAGCATCAGCAGCTTGCCCGCCTTGGCACCGAAGTGCTCCTCCACCACATGGGTGATATCCCCTTCCCGATGGGAGCTGGAGAGCACAAAGCGGCTCAATGCACGGTGGGAATAATAAGAAAGCGGAAAAGCCAGCAATAAAATAAACAGCAAAATAACCGGGGAATTACTGCCAACAGTAATAGGGAGAAATAACGTACCGGCACCGACAGCAGTGGCATATAGGCCCATGGTCCATACCGAATCGCTTTTCTCCCATTTCAATTTTGAAACAGGGTTACTCTTTTCAGCAATAGAAACACTCATTGCAATATATACCTTATTAATCTGTCATCATTATTTTTATTGGCCCGAATAACAGGCTGGAGATATGTCGTTGCATATCGCCCTGCACATGAAAAAAACAACGCCGCCAGCGACCAACTGGGCCACCGGAGAGAAACGGAGCTGCCACGCTACCATCGTTGAAATCGCTATCCGGGTCAAGGTTAATAATTCATGACTGTTTGAATCGGAATGTTTCAAAAGACAACAGGATGTATCACATTCGTCACCCAAAACCCGATTCACGCCTGTTTGATAACATACCGATAATACCTCATGCTGTTGTCCAACAACATAAATAAGACCAGCGAACAGGCCGATAATATTAACACCTTAAGCTGTGGAATATGAGTTAAATAATACGGCCAACTTTTCTACTAATTGACAGTGATGTCAGCCAATTTATTCAGGGTAAAAGCGCAGGCTATTTCCCACAGCGACCGGAGCGGCACTTTCAACCTGCCGGGCAGTGCGCCACCCGGTTGCGCCCTGCCCGCTTGGCCCGATAGAGCCACTCGTCGGCCCGGGCCAGCGCCTGATTGATCTCCTCCTCCGGCTGCACCAGGGTTGTGCCCAAGCTGACCGTGATAGCGACCGGATCGGCAGGCAGCGCTTCGACCGCGGCACGGATCTGCTCCGCCATCTGCAGCAAACCGGCTTCATCGATCCGCGGCAGCAGGATCAGAAACTCCTCGCCACCGCTGCGCACAAAGAGATCGTCCGCCCGCAACAGGGCATCGATACAACTACTGAAGCGCTGCAAGGCCCGATCTCCCTGCTGGTGGCCGTAACGATCGTTGATCTGCTTGAAGTGATCGATGTCGAGCATGATAAGACCGCAGGGCGCATCTCCTGCACGCAACGGCTGGCAGTGCTCGAAGAAGAAACGGCGGTTATGGAGGCCAGTCAGCTGGTCGGTTTCACTCTGGCGCAGCAGTCGCTGCTGCAACTCGTACTGGCGGGTGATATTGCGGGTCACCCAGGCCACCGCCCGCTTGCCATCATAGAGGGAGGGCAGCGGCGCAATCTTGCCCTCGAAACGCTGTATCCCTTGCGGCCCGGCGGCAGCATTGATCCCCCCACCTCGGCTGCTGAGAGCTCATACTCCACCACTCGCACCTGACCGCTCGCCAGCGACTCGGCTACCTGCGCCTTGACCCACATGGCCATCTCGGGTGGCAGCACATCGGCCAGCTGCTTGCCCGCCAGCGGATTGCCGTCGTGATAGGATTGCTGCTCCATGCCGCCGATATATTCCACGTAATAGCCATCTTCACTGAGAATAAAGACGGGATCTGGCAGCTGGGCCATCACTTCATAAAGCTGGGTTACCGAAAGCGCCACGGAGACTCCTGTACTTCAACGTCAAACAGGGGGGAGATATTCTGCCTCAAGAGGAATCACACGCCCTCATCGTCAGCGCAGAAAAATCTGCGGCCACAGCCAACAATCCTTTACATCTAGCAGCCTGCCAGCCTCTCGGCCACCACGGGTGGCCAGCGCGTTGCTACTCCCGCCACTGCGCTCGCTCACAGCGGCGAAAGCCCCCTCCCCCGGTCGCGCATATCCCATTGTTTCAACTCACAAGTTCATTTACGCTGGCCGTCCTGAGTCCAGTTTTCACCTCATCAGCCATCAGGGAGCCAGCCACCCGCAACCGCAGGGGCTGTACCACGGAAAAGGAATCGCCAGATGAAAAACGCCATCGTTACCGCCCGCTTCGACGCTATCAGCACCGAAGGGGAACAGCTCACCCTCAAGATCGCCATCAAGGCCCCCGAGCCGGATCCCAAGTCCGCCAGCGGTGACTGGCGCTGCAAGGTGAAGCTGGCGGGGCTGAGCGACAAGACCTTTATCTACGGCATCGACAGCCTGCAGGCCCTGAGCCTCGCCATCAAGTTTGTCGAAACCGAGCTGCGCGCTTTCTCCGATGCGGGCTGGCAATTCTATCTACCCAATTGCCCAGATCACCCCATCGACATGAGCGCCTGCTACTTCCCGGCGCTCTAGCCCGGCCAATCCAAGGAGACCAGATGCACGGACCCGATCCCGCCAATCCCCACCCCATGAACGGCTTTCCCCAGGTGTGCTTTATCAAAAACACCATCAAGGGGCCCAATATCGAGGTGGGTGACTACACCTATTACGACGACCCGGAGGATTCGGCGGGCTTCGAGCGCAACGTCCTCTACCACTTCCCCTTCATCGGCGACAAGCTCATCATCGGCAAGTTCTGCGCCATCGCCCGCGGGGTGAAGTTCATCATGAATGGCGCCAACCACCAGACCTCCGGCTTCTCCACCTACCCCTTCTTTATCTTCGGCAACGGCTGGGAACATGCCGCACCCGCCCCGGGCAGCCTCCCCTACAAGGGGGATACCGTGATCGGCAACGATGTCTGGATCGGCTATGACGCCCTGATCATGCCGGGAGTAAAGGTCGGCAACGGCGCCATTATCGCCGCCCGCTCCGTGGTCACCGGTGACGTGCCCGCCTATGCCGTGGTCGGCGGCAATCCCGCCAAGGTGATCCGCTACCGCTTCGACGACGACACCATCGCCCGTCTCAATGCCATCGCCTGGTGGGACTGGCCGGTGGAGCAGATCAGCCGCAACCTGCCGCTTATCAGCGGCGGCGAGATAGCCGCGCTGGCAGCGGCAACCCCATAGAGACAACCTGTAAACCAAGCGAGATCGTAGAAACAACAAAGGGCGCCTTGTCGGCACCCTTTGGCTTGATGGATATAACTGAAGCCTGCTGGATTGAGCTGGCTATCAACCGGTGTTGCGCATACCTGCGGCAATACCGGCGATGGTGACCATCAGCGCCTTGTCCAGCTCGGGGTGCAGGGTCTCCGGGTGGTTGCGGGAGCGGTTGAGCAGCTCGGCTTGCAGCACGTTGAGCGGGTCAGTGTAGGGGTTGCGCAGCTTGATGGACTCCTTGATCCAGGGCTGATCCTCCAGCAGATCCCCGCGCGGGCTCAGTTTCAGCACCACCTCGATGGATTCGGCGAGCTCCTGACGCAGCTGTTTGCCAAGGCCCCACAGCTCCTGCGGCACCAGACGGGTGTCGTAGTACTCGGCGAGCCAGACGTCCGCCTTGAGGAATACCATCTCCAGCATTTCGAGGCGAGTGCGGAAGAAGGGCCACTGGGCGCTCATCTCTTCCAGCACCGCCAGCTTGCCGCCGTCGATCGCCTGCTGCAGCGCCTTGTGGGCACCGAGCCAAGCCGGCAGCATCAGGCGGTTCTGGGTCCAGGCGAAGATCCACGGAATGGCGCGCAGACTCTCGACGCCGCCGTTGGGCTTGCGCTTGGAGGGACGGGAGCCGAGCGGCAGCTTGCCGAGCTCCATCTCCGGGGTAGCGGCACGGAAGTAAGGGACGAAGTCCGGATGACCGCGCACGATACTACGGTAGTGATCGCAGGAGTCGGCGGCCAGCTGTTCCATCACCTCGCGCCAGCACTCTTTCGGCTTGGGCGGTGGCAGCAGGTTCCCTTCCAGCACGGCGCTGGTGTAGAGCTCCAGACTCTTGATCGCCACTTTCGGCAGACCGAACTTGAAGCGGATCATCTCCCCCTGTTCGGTGGTACGCAGACCGCCGCGCAGGGATCCCGGCGGCTGGGAGAGGATGGCCTGATGGGCTGGCGCACCACCACGACCGACGGTACCGCCACGGCCATGGAACAGGGTGAGGCGGATATTGTTGGCCTCAGCCAGTCCCACCAGGGATTCCATGGCGGCGTACTGGGCCCAGCCAGCGGCCATCATGCCCGCATCCTTGGCAGAGTCGGAGTAACCGATCATCACGTACTGACGGCCCTGAATGTAGCCGCGATACCAGTCCACCGAGAGCAGACGCTCCATCACGGCGGTGCCTGCCATCAGGTCATCCTGGGTTTCAAACAGCGGTGCGACCGGCATGCGGAACTTGCAGCCCACCTCTTTGAGCAGCAGTTGCACCGACAGCACATCGGACGGCGCACCGGCCATGGAGATGATGTAGATGCCGAACGCATCGGGGTCGTGCTGGGCGATGACCTGACAGGTATCCAGCGTCTCGCGCACCTCGGCGCTCGGCTCCCAGTCGTGGGGAATGAGCGGGCGGCGGGAGTTCAGTTCGTTGAGCAGGAAGGCCTGCTTGTCATCTTCGCTCCACTCGGCGTAGTCACCCAGACCCAGATAGCGGGTCAGCTCGGAGAAGACCAGCCCGTGACGCTCGCCATCCTGACGGATATCGAGCTTGACCAGATGGATGCCGAAACAGGCGACCTTGCGCAGCACATCCAGCAGCATGCCATCGGCGATGTTGCCCATGCCGCAGGCGTGCAATGAGTGGTAGCAGAGCTCCAGCGGCTCGCGCAACTGGGCGGTGGTCTTGACCAGATCCTGGCTCTCGCTCGCCTGACCCTGCACCTTGGCGGTCAGGTGCTCCTTGGTTTCGCGCAGCGCTTCACGCAGCTCGCGCACCAGCGCGCGGTAGGGCTCGGGGTGATCGCCAACGCGAGCACGCACGGCGTCGGTACAGTCGGACATGGAGAGCTCGGAAGTGAGCTCCTTGATGTCTTTGTAGAACAGGCTCACCGCCATCCAGCGGCCCAGCTCCAGCACTTCGGCAGTCACCTTGGCGGTGACGAAGGGGTTGCCGTCGCGGTCACCGCCCATCCAGGAGGTGAACTTGACCGGCGCGGCATCCAGCGGCAGCCGCACACCCAGATGGTGTTGCAGACGCTCGTCCAGATTGCGCATGAATTCGGGAATGGCAGGCCACAGGCTGTTCTCCACCACGGCGAAGCCCCACTTGGCCTCGTCGACCGGAGTCGGGCGCTGTTCGCGGATCTCGTTGGTGTGCCACGCCTGATTGATGAGCTGTTCGATGCGATTGAGGATCTTGTCCCGCTCGCGGGGCAGCAGGTCGGAAAGTTCCAGCGCCTCGAGGCAGTCGTTGAGCTGTACGTGCTTGTGGATCAGGGTGCGGCGGGTCACCTCGGTGGGGTGAGCGGTCAGCACCAGATCGATATCCAGCTCGCGCACGGCCGCAATGATGGCCTCTTGCGACAGGTTGGAGGCTTTCAGCTTGTCGAACATCTGCTCCAGCGGGTCCGGGGTGCAGACCTGCTCTTCGCAGCGACGGGAGATGGTGTGGAACTGTTCCGCCACGTTGGCCAGATTGAGGAACTGGCTGAAGGCGCGGGCCACCGGCAGCAGTTCATCATCGCTCAGGGTTCGCAGGGTATCGAGCAGACGTTCCCGGTCTGATTCATTGCCCTTGCGGGAGGACTTGGCCAGTTGGCGAATGGTTTCGATCTTGTCGAGAAAGGCCTGACCCTGATGATCCTTGATGGATTTACCCAGCAGCTGACCCAGCATACCTACGTTGGCGCGTAGTGCGGCGTACTTTTCGTTCATTCCACATCCTTATCTTGTTGGTGCCTGACACCCATCCGGGGTGCTAGACGACCTCACTTATTGTTGTGCGATTACAACATATGCTCCGTCATCTTAGGGTGACAATCTACCCAGATTGTCTGCGCAAGGTCAAATAACAGGCCGATTCAGAACATGTATTTCCCTCACCACTCCACAACCGGCTTGTTATGTAACTTACTTACAGTTCTTACACCCCTTTCACCGCCGCCGCTACAGGCAAAAACGTCTGATCAGGTGCTGCAAAACCGAGGTGGTCGGCTTGACGAAGGAGA
This sequence comes from Aeromonas sp. 95A, assembly GCF_051919235.1. Classification (NCBI taxonomy): domain Bacteria; kingdom Pseudomonadati; phylum Pseudomonadota; class Gammaproteobacteria; order Aeromonadales; family Aeromonadaceae; genus Aeromonas; species Aeromonas sp. 95A. The sequence continues at coordinate 3,358,328 of NZ_JBQBFC010000001.1, read as the reverse complement.
GGTCGAGATACTCATCCGGCTGGTGCGCCTGGGTGATATGACCAGGGCCCATCACTATGGTCTCGCAGCCAAGCTGCTGGATAAACGGCGCCTCGGTGCAGTAGTTGACCGACTCGGCGGCGCGACCGCTCGCCTTCTCCGCTTCGCGCACCAGCACAGAGTCGTCGGCGCAGGCGTAGGCGGGAATGGGCTCATGCAGATGCTGCAGATGCAGGCAGCCCGGCTGGTGGATCTCGATGGGTGACAGCGCCTCTTTGAGCATCCCCATCAACTCATCCGGCCCCACCTGCGGAGTGGGTCGCAGGTCGATATGCAGCTCGCAGCAGCCGCAGATGCGGTTCGGGCTGTCGCCGCCCTGAATGTAACCCAGGTTCAGAGTCGGCTGCGGCACGGCAAAGCGGTAGTCGGCGTAACGATCTTTCAGATCCTGCTGCAAGCGCAGCACCTGCCCCATCGCCTTGTGCATGATCTCCATGGCGTTGACGCCGTTGGCGGGATCCGAGCTGTGACCGCTCTTGCCGGTAATGCGGATCGCCTCCGACATATGCCCCTTGTGGGCCACCACCGGCACCAGTCCGGTCGGCTCGCCAATCACGGCGTAGTCGGGTTTGAGCTCGGCTGCGGCGGCGATGGCGCGGGCCCCCGCCATGGTGGTCTCTTCGTCGGCAGTGGCGAGAATGCGCAGCGGCTTGGTCAGCTTGGTGAGGTCAATATCTTTGAGCGCCTCCACGATAAAGGCGAAGAAGCCCTTCATGTCGATGGTGCCGAGGCCATAGAGACGATTGCCCTCTTCGGTCACCTTGAAGGGATCCTTGCTCCACCCCCCCTCATCGAACGGCACCGTATCGGTATGACCCGCCAGCAGCAGACCGCCCTCCCCCTGACCGATCGTCGCCACCAGATTGAACTTGCCCGGCAGGTCGGGGAGCGCCGTCACCTCGCACTTAAAACCGAGCTGACCGAACCAGTCAGCCAGCAGCCGGATCACCGCCTCGTTGCTCTGATCCCACTTGGGATCCGTGCTGCTGATAGAGGGAATCGCAATAATATTCTTATAAAGTGAAAAAAAATCCAGATTGGCCATCAGCTCCTCCTTGCGTCCCCGGAATGTTTCTGTTAGAAAATACAAATGCAAAGTGAGTGCATGAATATTCTGTAATTTTACCTGAATATCTGGCTCATCAACAAAGGCTTCTAGTTGTAAGGGAAAGTTAATGTTCTGTCACCTGATCTATAACCGACGACACACACCCGCCTGAATTGCCCCTCCGCACTTGTGCAAAGGGGCGATCGAACACCCTTGTGCACTGCAGCGTCATGCTGTGAATCTCGAACTCTGACTTGGAATATTCAACATGCTTAACACCGTTATCGTCGGTGCCAGTGGCTACGCGGGAGCCGAACTGGCCGCACTGGTACAGAACCACCCACAACTCAAGCTGTTCGGCCTCTATGTCTCCGCCGGCAGTCAGGATGCCCACAAGCGCTTCTCTTCCCTGCATCCCCAATGGGTCGGTGCTCTCGATCAGCCGCTGCTGCCGCTGGACGACGACGGCATGACCCGGATCCTGACCCAGGCCGATCTGGTGCTGCTGGCCACCGCCCACGAGGTGAGCGCCGAGCTCGCACCCAAGTTTCTCGCTAAGGGGCTGCCGGTGTTCGATCTCTCCGGCGCCTTCCGGGTCAAGGATCAGGGCTTTTACGACAGCTTTTACGGTTTCACCCACGACAGCGAGCAGTGGCTGGATCAGGCCGTCTATGGCCTAGCGGAGTGGAATGCCGATGCCATCGCAACCGCCCAGCTGATTGCGGTGCCTGGTTGCTACCCGACCGCATCGCTGTGCGCTCTCAAGCCGCTGCAGCAGGATGGTCTGATTGCCAAGGGGTGGCAGCCCATCATCAACGCCGTCTCCGGGGTCTCCGGCGCAGGACGCAAGGCGGCCATCAACACCAGCTTCTGCGAAGTGAGCCTCAATCCCTACGGAACCTTCAATCACAGACACCAGCCGGAGATCAGCCACCACCTCGGCAAGGAGGTGCTGTTCCAGCCCCACCTTGGCAACTATGTGCGCGGCATTCTGGCCACCATCTATGTGCAGCTGGCGGACGGCGTCACCCCCACTCAAGTGGATCAGGCCTTCCTCAAGGCTTACGAAGGCAAGCCGCTGGTGCGCCTCACCGGCCAGATGCCCTCTATTCGCGGTGTGGCAAACACCCCTTACTGCGATATCGCCTGGCAACAGCAGGGCAACATGTTGGTGGTGGTCTCTGCCATCGACAACCTGCTCAAGGGCGCCGCCTCGCAAGCCATGCAGTGCATAAATATCAAATTTGGTTTTGAACCGGCCACCGGCCTGATTTAAGGACTTAGGAAGGATCTCGAACATGGACAAACAGACGTTGGTAATCAAGCTGGGCGGCGCCCTTATCGAGAACGACGAGGCGCTGACCGCCCTGTTCGCCACCCTCAAAACCTTTCTCGACGATCAGCACCGTCCGCTGGTGCTGGTGCACGGCGGTGGCTGTCTGGTGGATGACCTGCTCAAGGGGCTGGGTCTCACCTCCACCAAGAAGAATGGCCTGCGGGTGACCCCGTTCGAGCAGATCCCCTTTATTGCCGGGGCGCTGGCGGGCACTGCCAACAAGCAGATGATGGCCAAGGCGATCGCCACCGGCATTCCGGCGGTGGGGCTCTGTCTGGCGGATGGCGGCCTCTGTCAGGTGACCCAGCTCGACCCGGATCTCGGCGCTGTCGGCGAGTGCAAGCCGGGCAACCCGGCGCTGGTAGCAGGCATCCTCGGTCAGGGCTTCCTGCCGGTGGTGAGCTCCATCGGCATCACCGCCGAGGGGCAACTGATGAACGTCAACGCGGATCAGGCGGCCACCGCCATCGCCGAAGCGCTCGGTGCCGATCTGGTGATGCTCTCCGACGTGAGCGGCATCCTCGATGGCAAGGGCAAGCTGGTGCCCCAGCTCGACAAGCTGACCGCGCTGGATCTGATGGAGAAAGGGGTGATCCGCGATGGCATGGCGGTCAAGGTAGAAGCGGCCCTGCACGCCGCCGAGACTCTCGGCAAGCCGGTCTGTGTCGCCAGCTGGCGTTACCCGGATCAGCTGCTCAAGCTGCTGGCTGGCGGCGCGGTCGGCACCCAAGTGGCCATTTGATCTCCACCGGAACAAGGAACATCCGATGCAACATCTTCTGAGAGACAGTGATCTGAACAAAGCCCAGATTGAAGCGCTGATTGCGCTGGGCAAAGCGGTCAAGGCCGACCCGAAGAAGTACAGCCAGGCGCTGGCCAGCAAGAGCGTGGTCACCCTGTTCGAGAAACCCTCCTTGCGCACCCGGGTCACCTTCGACATCGGCATCGCCAAACTGGGCGGCCACAGCGTCTATCTGGATCAGCAGAACGGCGCGCTGGGCAAGCGGGAGTCGGTGAAGGATTTCGCCGCCAACCTGTCTCGCTGGTGTGATGCCATCGTCGCCCGGGTGTTCGATCACCAGACCCTGGTCGAGCTGGCGGAGCATGGCACAGTGCCGGTGGTGAACAGCCTGTGCAACCTCTACCACCCCTGTCAGGGGCTGGCCGACTTTATGACCATTGCCGAGCACTACGACGACCTGTCGAAGGTGAAGCTTGCCTACCTCGGTGATGGCAACAACGTCAGCCACTCTCTGCTGCTGCTGGGGGCGACCCTGGGCACCGACGTGACCCTGATCTGCCCGAAAGGTCACGGCCCGGATACCCAGATCTTCCTGCAGGCGCAGGCGCTGGCGGCCAAGTCAGGGGCGACCATCCACATCAGCGATGACGTGGCGGATATCGAAGGGTTCGACGTGGCCTACACAGATACCTGGGTCTCCATGGGTGACAACACCCCGATGGAGCAGGTCAAAGACCTCTTTATGCCTTACCAGATCAACCAGGCCCTGCTCGACCGGACCGGCATCCAGCACGTGCTGCACTGCCAACCGGCGCACCGCGAGCTGGAGATCACCTCGCAGGTGATGGATGGCCCCGCCTCCCTCATCATGGACGAGGCCGAAAACCGGATGCATATCCAGAACGCCGTGTTGCTGACCCTGTTTGGGCATAAATAGTCAGGGCAACAAGTAACGCGGCAATCAACCTGAATCACGACCCTTTTTATTGAATCATCATCGAATCATCACGGAGAGAAGTAACATGAGCGGAATCAACAAGATCGTACTGGCTTACTCGGGTGGACTGGATACCTCGGCCATCATTCCCTGGCTGAAAGAGCACTATGACGCCGAAATCATCGCCTTCGTGGCCGATGTGGGTCAGGAGCGCGACGATCTGGAAGGGATCGAGCAGAAGGCCATCACCTCCGGTGCCACCAAGTGCATCATCAAGGATCTGCGGGAAGAGTTCGTCAAAGAGTACGTCTACCCGACCCTGAAGACCGGCGCCGTCTATGAAGGCACCTATCTGCTGGGCACCTCCATGGCCCGTCCGGTGATCGCCAAGGCGATGGTCGAAGCGGCACTGGCGGAAGGGGCTGATGCCATCTCCCACGGCTGCACCGGCAAGGGTAACGATCAGGTGCGTTTCGAAGGTGCGGTCGCTGCGCTGGCACCTCAGCTGAAAGTGATCGCCCCGTGGCGGATCTGGGATATGCGCTCCCGGGAAGATCTGCTCTCCTATCTGGAGACCCGCAACATCCCCTGCAAAGCGACCCTGAAGAAGATCTACAGCCGCGACGCCAACGCCTGGCACATCTCCACCGAGGGTGGCGAGCTGGAGAGCACCTGGAACGAGCCGTCCGAAGCGGTCTGGCAGTGGACCGTACCGGCCGAACAGGCACCGGATCAGCCGGAGTACGTCAAGCTGACCGTGGCGCAGGGTGAAGTGGTGGCCGTTGACGACCAGCCGCTCAGCCCGCACCAGATCCTGATGACCCTGAACGAGCGTGCCGGCAAGCACGGCGTGGGCCGCATCGACATCACCGAAAACCGGATGGTGGGAATGAAGTCCCGCGGCTGCTACGAGACCCCGGGCGGTACCGTGATGGTCGCCGCGCTGCGCGCCGTGGAAGAGCTGGTACTGGATCGCCCGACCCGCGCCTGGCGGGAAAAGCTGGGTGCCGAGTTCTCCCATCTGGTCTATGACGGTCGCTGGTTCACTCCGCTGTGCAAGGCGATCCTCGCCTCGGCCAACGCCATCGCCGAAGATCTGGATGGTGAAGTGGTGCTGAAGATGTACAAGGGTCAGGTCACTGCGGTGCAGAAGAAGTCGCCGAACAGCCTCTATTCCGAAGACTTCGCCACCTTCGGCGCCGACGAAGTGTATGACCAGAGCCATGCCGAAGGCTTTATCCGTCTCTACACCCTGGCCAGCCGGATCCGCGCCATGAAGGAACAACATCAGGCTATCGGTGGCGCTCACACCCACGGCTAAGCAAGCGCGATAACCCGTTGATTCCGTTGAGGGGGCATGGCCCCCTCTTCTACAGGCAGAGGGCATAGCCCCTGAGCCATCATCGGCAGGTGTGACAAGAGCGGCAGCGCCCCGGCCACTTCTGTGAGATAACAGACTCGCAGAAAAACAGGGCACGATTTCAAGCTCGGTGGCCAGGGCGCCGCCGACAACGCATTCAAGGAGAGCAGTATGGCACTTTGGGGTGGACGCTTCAGTCAGGGAGCCGATAGCCGGTTCAAGCAGTTCAACGATTCGCTGCGGTTCGATTACCGCTTGGCGGAGCAGGATATTCAGGGCTCCATGGCCTGGGCCAAAGCGCTGGTGAAAGTGGGCGTATTGACCGCCGATGAGCAGGGCAAACTGCAACAGGCGATGGAGGTGCTGCTCGCCTCGGTGCAGCAGGATCCCCAGCAGATCCTGAGTTCGGACGCCGAAGATATCCACTCCTGGGTCGAGAGCCAACTGATTGCCGCCGTCGGCGATCTCGGCAAGAAACTGCACACCGGCCGCTCGCGCAACGATCAGGTCGCCACCGACCTGAAACTCTGGTGCAAGGCGCAGGGCGAGCTGCTGCTCGGCTCCATCACCGCCCTGCAGCAGGGGCTGGTCGCCTCGGCCCGCGCCAATCAGGCGGCCGTGCTGCCGGGTTACACCCACCTGCAGCGGGCCCAGCCGGTCACCTTCGCCCACTGGGCGCTGGCCTATGTGGAGATGCTGGAACGGGACTACTCCCGCCTGCAGGATGCGCTGAAACGCCTCGACACCAGCCCGCTCGGCTGCGGCGCGCTGGCGGGCACTGCCTACGCCATCGACCGCGAAGCCTTGGCGCTCGACATGGGCTTTGCCGGCGCCACCCGCAACAGTCTGGATTCGGTCTCAGATCGGGATCACGTGGTGGAGCTGATGCACGTGGCGTCCCTCTCCATGACCCACCTGTCGCGCTTTGCCGAAGACCTTATCTTCTACAACACCGGCGAGGCGGGCTTTGTCGAGCTCTCCGACGCGGTGACCTCAGGCTCGTCGCTGATGCCGCAAAAGAAGAACCCCGATGCGCTGGAGCTTATTCGCGGCAAGACCGGTCGGGTGGTCGGCGCCCAGATGGGCATGCTGATGAGCCTCAAGGCGCTGCCGCTGGCCTACAACAAGGACATGCAGGAAGACAAAGAGGGACTGTTCGATGCCCTCGACACCTGGCACGACTGCCTCGATATGGCGGCGCTGGTGCTGATCGATCTGAAGGTGAACGGCGAGCGCACCATGGCGGCGGCGCAGGGCGGCTATGCCAACGCTACCGAGCTGGCAGACTATCTGGTGGCCAAAGGGATTCCGTTCCGTGAAGCGCACCATATCGTCGGTGAAACCGTGGTCTTTGCCATCAGCGTGGGCCGCCCGCTGGAGGAGCTCTCCATCGGCGAGTTCCAGCGTTTCAGCCCGGTGATCGAGTTCGACGTCTACCCCAATCTGGAACTGGAAGCGACCCTGGCCAAGCGGGTCGCCAAAGGCGGCGTCGCCCGCGAGCAGGTAGAAGCGGCCCTTACTGCCGCAGAGCAGTGGCTGGCCAAACGGGTGGGTTAATCCACGGTAATAGTCATCCGAAATAGAAAGAAAAACGGCAACCTCGGTTGCCGTTTTTTATTGCTCACCACAGTTCAGGCGCTGGCATTGAGCAGTTTGCCCACTCCCTCCCCCTTGCCATTGGGCAGGGTCTGTTTAAAGGTGCCGAGCAGCTGATCGAGATTGAGATTGCTGGCACCGAGGGAATCCTTGAGGGTATCGAGCTCGCTTTGCAGGGCATCGAGGCGGGTGCTCTGGGTGCCGCTCGCCAGCTGGTTGCGGGTGCTATCGATGGCGGCAGGGAGGGATTGGCCGCCATTTTCCTGCCCAGGGTCTGCATCAGCTCCCCCATAAAGTGGTTGATGGCCGAGCGGTTCTGTTCGCTATCGGCATCCTTGATACCGAGTCGCTGGAACAAGCTCTGGACAGTCGGGGCAAGGCGATCCTCCTGTACGGCAGGCTGCACAGGCTCAGGTTTGCTACTGCTGCCAAGCAGCTGGCTGCCCAGCTTGAGGGCGATCGAGGCAAGGGGAAGCAGGCTGCTGATCATGATATCTCTCCGCGACAACGACCCTTGATGGTGTTGCCAGGAGGAGTGCATAAGCGGGGCCAGCACGATGATAAAACGCACCGCACCGGCTAATCCCTTGAATGGCTGATCTATTTATTCAACCAGCACGCAGGAGATAGCCGAGCGCAAAGGGGAGTCAGGCGGCCAGTAGCTGCCGCCACAGGCGGTAGTGGCAATATGGTGGCAAAGCGTTTTGCCGCCCACCCGAGCCGCGACCCCTTCCTTTCACACCCTAATCGCCAACTCTTTTAGCCACTTGCGCAGCTGATGGCACCAACAGAGTAAAACCTGACAAAAGCACCGCAGCGCTCAGGCACCGAATAACGACCTGCGGGCTTACTAATCGAGCGGTGATCCGCCCACAAGGCGTGACCAATAGAAATGAAAAGAGGCTCCAAAGAGCCTCTTTTTGTTTCCGTGTCTGAACCCGACTCAGCCCAGCAGTAGATAGAGCTGGTGAGCGGCCACACCGGCGCACAGGCCGCCGATGGTGTGGGCAACGATGGCGCGGGAGGTGAGGTGGCGATAGCCGAGGGCATCGAGCATGGCTGTATGGGTGCTCAAAAAGCCGCTCCAGCACATCCCCATGGCGGTAAACACCGCGACCTCGTTACCGGTGATCCACCCCTTGGCAATAAAGGGGGGCACCAGTGACATGGCGGCACCGACCGCACCGAGCGAGGTAGCCGGGAAGGCGACCAGCTCCGGCTGCTGGAAGCCGAACAGCAGGTCAAACAGCCAGCTCACCTTGGCGGCCAGCACCGGCAGCAGGGCAACCCCTTGAAACGCTTCGCCGGTATAGCCCTTGTCGCCGGGGCCGAAGGTGAGCAGCATCACGAAGGTACTGATGATCAGCACCCCGGGGATCACCGCCATCCCCAGCTCCACGCCAGATTTGCCGCCATCGAGCAGAGAGTTGAGGATCCTCAGCCAGCCGGGAGCCACCTCTTTGGTCACCCCTACCTTGCGGCCGTCGGACGATACAGCGTCATCGTTCAGCACTTCACCCACCAAGGGGCGGATCATCCGCTGCATCAGCCGGGTAGAGACCACCGAGCCCACCAGAGCACCCAGCAACCCAATCAGCGCCGCGCTGGCGGTGGATTCACCGCTCGGCAGTTGCAGGGTGGCCATAAAGGTCACCACGATCAGCCCCATGCCGAAGGCGGTTCCGAAGTTGGTCAGAGACACCAGTTGCCACGGAGTGAAGCCTTTGCGAAAGCGGCTGTCCTTGGCGAGGCTGATCACCGCCGGGTTGTCGGAGAAGAAAGTCATCAGGGCCGCCAGGGCGGTGCGGCCAGGCAGGCGAAACACCGGCTTCATCAGGGGGGCCAGCAGCACTTCCAGCAGGCGGATCACTCCGAACTCGCTCAATAGCTGGCTCAGGGCACCAGAGAGCACCGTGATCCCCATGATAAAGAGCACGGTATTGAGCAGCAGCTGGTGGGCGGTATTGAACAGGGTGTTGACCATGGCAGAGAGGCCCATCTGGCTGCCGAGGTAACCGAACAGGCTGCCGAGAATAAGCAGCACCAGCACGGGTTCCATCCAGTTCCGAATGGCGGCAAGTCGCCCCTTTGACTCTATAACTACATGATTTTCCATATCTATCCTGCGGTTCATCTGTGCGTGTGTGGTTGTTTTTATGGTTAAAAAATGGCTGCGCCAAATAGAAAAAAGCCCTTGTCTTGCGACAAGGGCTTTTTGAATTGGCTCCTCCTACTGGACTTGAACCAGTGACATACGGATTAACAGTCCGCCGTTCTACCGACTGAACTAAGGAGGAATTGTAATTGGTGCCCAGAGACGGAATCGAACCGCCGACACGGGGATTTTCAATCCCCTGCTCTACCGACTGAGCTATCTGGGCAAATGGTGCCGGCTACCGGAATCGAACTGGTGACCTACTGATTACAAGTCAGTTGCTCTACCTACTGAGCTAAGCCGGCACACTTTAAACCATTGTGCATGAACAAATTTTTTATTTCATGGCACCAAAATTGGTGCCCAGAGACGGAATCGAACCGCCGACACGGGGATTTTCAATCCCCTGCTCTACCGACTGAGCTATCTGGGCGTGGGCGCTATTAAACGGATTTTAAGGCGGATGGTCAACGGGAAATTTCACTTTTTGTCTCGTTCGTCTCTTTTTTGCGCAACATCGTCCATTTCTGCCACTTCTTCGGCACAGACCGCGCCTTTTCGCCCCCAGACTCTGGGTTCCTCCCCCTTGAGCAGGCGGGAGATGTTCTCGTGATGGCGGATCAGGATAAGGCAGGAGAGCAACGAGACTGGCAGGGTGTATTCGGGTTTGAGCAGGTAGGTAAAGAGCGGCGTCAGCAACACGGTAATGATGGAGGCCAGCGAGGAGTAGCCGCTCACCAGCAGCACCAGCAGCCAGGTGCCAATCACGGCGCCCCCCATGGTAAAGCCGATGGGCATCATGGTGCCCAGCGCCGTCGCCACCCCTTTGCCACCACGAAAATGAAAGAAGATGGGGTACATATGGCCGAGGCAGGCGGCGACCCCGATAAAGCCGAGGTAGACGGGTTTGATCTGCAGATACCAGGCGAGATAGACAGGCACAGTGCCCTTGAGCACATCGAGCAGCAGCACCACCAGCGCCGCCATCCGGCCACCGAGGCGCAGCACATTGGTGGCGCCGGGGTTGTGGGAGCCATGATCCCGCGGGTCGGGCAGACCGGTGCAGCGGGAGACCAGCACAGCACTGGATAGTGAACCACCCAGGTAGGCCAGAATAATCATCAAAATCGTCAGGGCCGTCATCTTGGTCGTTTTTACCACGATATGAATGGGGTATGATGCGGGCCACATACGCTGGCATGGGCCCATGCCCACCCAGAGCGCCTCGGCAAGCCTGTTGCCCGGCCAGCATCCCTGCGCTGTCATCACAGCCCATCAAGAGTAAAGAAGAAGTACAGTCATGGACAAGGTGTTTATTCGCGGACTCGAAGTTTTGACCACCATAGGTGTATATGAGTGGGAGAAGGGCATTCGCCAAAAGCTCCGTTTTGACCTCGAGATGGGGTTCGACAACCGCCCCGCAGCAGCAACCGACGACATCAATCTGGCACTGGATTATGCCGACCTCTCCAACAAGATTTGCGAGCATGTCACCGGCAAGGTGGTCGAGCTGGTCGAGACCATGGCCGAGCAGGTCGCCATGCTGGTGCTCGCCGACGAGCGGGTACAATGGGTCAAGGTCACCCTTACCAAGCCGGGTGCCGTGCCCAATGCCACCGGTGTCGGCGTCGAGATCCTGCGCCACCGCACCCCGGCGGCGAGCAGCAACTGATGACCACCATCTATATCAGCATCGGCTCCAACATCGAGCGGGATCGCCATATTCGCGCAGGCCTCGATGCCCTGCACGCCGAATTTGGCGAGCTGCGGGTTTCCCGGGTATTCGAGAGCGAGGCGGTCGGCTTCAACGGCCGCCCCTTCTACAACCTGGTGGCGGCAGCCGAGACCGATCTGCCGCTGGCCACCGTCTGCCAGCGACTGCGGGCCATGGAGTTCGCCCACGGCCGCGAGTCGGATGCCAAGAAATTCGCCCCGCGCACCCTGGATCTCGATCTGCTGCTCTATGGCGATCTGGTCTGCGACACCCCGCTGGTGCTGCCGCGCGGTGAAGTGCTCACCAACGCCTTCGTGCTGTGGCCACTGGCCGAGCTGGCCCCCAAACTGCGCCACCCCGTCGATGGCCGCACCATGGGCGAGCTGTGGCAGGCCTATGACAAGGCCTCCCAGCAGCTGTGCCCTATTCCCTTTCACTGGGAAGCGTGCGAATTGCAGCATCACTGATCCGCAAGGGCGCCTCACGGCGCCCTTGTTTTTTGCACGGACAGGGTTGCTTATCACGGATAAGAAAGTGTCATTGGGCCTGACCCTGCGAGGCTGGCAGGATAGCGCCCACTACAGGAGAACCCCATGCCACTCGATACCATTCACCATTTCAACTGCCAGTTGCTGGCTGAACTGCCCCACCAGCGCTATGAGCATGAACCCATTCTCGACTACGCCACCGATGAAAAGGTCAAGGCCCGCCTCGGCTGGCAGGCGGAGTTCAGCAAGACCCTGTTTCTCAAGTTCAAGGATGGCCGCTTCGCCCTGCTGCTGACCCACAGGGACGGACGGCTCGACAACAAGGCGGTCAAAGCCGCACTCGGTGCCAAGCCCTCCATCTGCACCGCCGAAGAGATGCAGGCGGAGATTGGCTGCCTGCCGGGAGCGGTCTGCCCCTTCCTGCCCCGTGCCGATATTCCACTACTGGTGGACCCGCAACTGCTCCACCACACCGCCTTCACCTGGACCCCGGGCCACCCGGAGCAGACCTTTCTGCTGGCGACCGAGCATCTGGCCGAAGTGCTGGCGCAACTCCCCTGCGAGGTCAGCTATCTGCCCGCCCCGACGGCGTAGCCCCATCGTGCGCCAGCTGGGCGAAGATCAGCGCCGCCAGCATGGAGAGCAGCCCGACACAGAGGTAGGTAAGGTGGAACCCGGCCAGCCACTGGCCGTTGGCCGCTGAGGTGCCCGCCGAGAAGAGCCCGAGCAGGCTGGCGGCAATCGCCACCCCCAAACTCATGGAGAGCTGCATCACCACCGAGAGCAGACCGTTGCCACTGCTGGCCAGGGTCGGGCTGAGATCTTGCAGCGTGAGAGTGTTCATGGCGGAGAACTGCAGCGAGTTGATGGCGCCGAAGATCGCCAGCCACCCCAGCAAGACTCCGTAAGGGAGCTGGTTGTCGATGAAATAGAAGCTGGCGATCATCGCCCCCAGCAACAGGGTGTTGCCGATCAAAATGCGGCGATAGCCTACCTTCGGAATAAGCTTGTTCACCAGCGTCTTGGTCAGCATGGCGCCAATCACCGTTGGGATCATGGTCATCCCCGCCTTGCTCGGGGAGAAACCGAGCCCCAGCTGCAGAAACAGCGGGGTGAGGAAGGGCATGGCGCCGCTGCCAAGGCGGGCAAACAGGTTGCCCCAGATGCCGATGGCAAAGGTGGTGGTCTTGAACAGGCTCAGGCTAAAGAGCGGCTGCGGTGCATTGGCGGCATAGAGCCAGTAGCTCGCCATCGCCGCCAAGCCGAAGATCAGTGCAAACAGCGCCCAACCGGTGGAGATGCTGTGCTCCCCCAGCCCCTGCAAGCCGACCGACACCAGCACCATGCCGACGCTGAACATCACAAAGCCCTGCCAGTCGAACCGGGCGGTCTGCTGCCGCAGCTCCGGCATAAAGTGCCAGCTGGCGATAAAGCCGAGCAACCCCACCGGCAGGTTGATGAGAAACACCCAGTGCCAGCTCGCCACTTCCACCAGCCAGCCACCGAGCGCCGGCCCCATCAACGGGCCGAGCAGCCCCGGGATGGTGACAAACGACATCACCCGCAGCAGCTCGTGCTTGTCATAGACCCGCAGCACCGCCAACCGTCCCACCGGCATCAGCAGCGCACCGCCAATCCCCTGAAGCACACGGGCGGCCACCAGCATGGAGAGCGAATTGGAGGCGGCGCAGGCGAGCGAGCCGAGCGTGAAGAGCGAGATGGCGGTCAGATAGATGCGGCGGGTGCCGAATCTGTCTGCCAGCCAGCCGGAGGCCGGGATCAGCAACGCCACCGTCAACATGTAGGCAATGATCACCGACTGCATCTGCAGCGGGCTCTCTCCCAAGGTCTCGGCCATGCTGGGCAGAGCGGTGTTGAGAATGGTGCCATCCAGCGCTTGCATAAAGAACCGACCGCCGCCAGCAGGGGCAGCCACTTGCGCTGGGCATCTGTCACTGTGTGGCTCATTGCCACCTCCATTATTTTTGCGGGGGAGCGGCGGCGGTCAGGAAGAGATCGACACAACTCAGGGTCCAGGCATCCTGCTCGGCAGCGCTCTGGGTCAACGGCAGACCCAGCTCACGGAGCATGCGCTCCTTGCCCTGCCACATCAGCAACAGCTGCAAGGCGGCCTGTTCGCTGTCTTGATGGCACAGCAGGCCTTGCTGCTTCTGCTGCTCCAGCCAGTTGGACAGCATCTCGGTCACGTAGAGCGGGCCCGCCTCGAAAAAAAGGGTGGCCAGCTGGGCATCGTTGCAGCTGATGCAGGTGCGAAAGATATTGATGGCATCATCGCTCAGGATCAACTTGCGAAAGCTGCGACCAAAGGCAATCAGACTCTCCCGTACATTGTTGCCACGCAGCAACACCTCCGGCATCAGCTCGCTGCTGACGCACTTGCTGCCCACCGCTTCGGCAAACAGCGACTCCTTGTTGGCAAAATGGCTGTAGACCGTCTGCTTGGAGACGCCCGCTTCACTGGCCACCATGTCCATGCTGACCAGATGCAGACCGTGCTGACAGAAGAGCCGCCCGGCAGCATCGAGGATCGCAGCCCGCTTCTGCTGACTACGGGGTGAAATGTTCATTTTTCCTCCACAATCAAACTGGACAGTCTAGTTTCGAAAAACTAGACTCACCGGTGTGATTTGATGTTATGTCAACCAGAGGATGATGTCATGACACTTTGCTTAATCCTGCTGGCGCTGTTACTGAGTGGCTGCAGCCCGGTCACAGAGTCAGAAGAAACACCTGCCCTGACCCGGGTGATCGCCCAGCCGCTGCAAGCCAGCGATCACTACCCGGTGCTACACCGCTTCAATGGCAGGGTGATCGCCCCCGAGCACAGCCAGATAGGCTTCGAGCTGGCAGGGCGGATCGCCACCCTGCACAAGGGACGGGGAGAGCCGGTCGCGGCTGGCGAACTGCTCGCCACACTGGATACCCGGCTGCTGGCAGTGGAAGCCAAAGAGCTGGCCGCCCGGGCCGCCCAGAACGAGGCCGAGCTGACCCTTGCCCGGCAGACGCTCGAACGACTCACCGCCCTGCGCCAGCAGCAGTTCAGCTCCCGTCAGGCGCTGGATGAACAGCAAGGCAAAGTCCGCATGCTGGAGGCAAGCGCCAACCAGCTGGCCGCCGCCCTCGAAGCCAACCGGGTCAAACAGGAGAAATCACAGCTGCGCGCCCCCTTCAACGGGATTGTGGTCAGCCGTGAACAGGCATTGGGGGCCGTGGTGGCCGCAGGCCAGCCTCTCTTCTCCCTGACCCGCAGCGGCCAGTGGGAGGCCGATATCGGCGTGCCGGTGAAACAGGCCGAGTCCCTGATCGTCGGCCAACGCTATCCCCTGCAAAGCGGGGCGCAATCACTGGAGGGACGCCTGCTTAATCTGGGGGTACAAGTGGACGGGCAGACCCACACCCGCACCGCCCGCTTCCAGCTGACCCGGGGCGGCGAACAACTGGCAGAGGGGCAACTGATCACCCTGTTGCATCAGACCCGCGAGCCCACCCGCGCCTACGAGGTGCCGCTCACCGCGCTGACCCAGGGATTGCGCGGCAGCTGGACCCTCTATCTGCTCAACGACGAAACGCCACCCCGGGTGGTCAGTCGGGACGTCACCCTGCTACAGCAAGATGGCGAGCGGGCCTGGATCAGTGGTGCCCTGAATGGAAAAGAACAGCTGGTGACCGATGGCCTGCATAAACTGGTGCCGGGCCAGCAGGTCACCCTGACCACCAGCGTGGATCATCAGGCAGGCCATCCGGAGCCACAGTCATGATCCGCCCGTTTATCGAGAATGGCCGCCTGCTGCTGTTGACGGTCGCGCTGCTGCTGACGGCCGCCCTTGCGGCATTGCAGGCCCTGTCCAGAACCGAAGATCCCCAGCTCACCAGCCGTTTTGCCAGCGTGGTTACCCACTTCCCCGGGGCCAGCGCCGAGCGGGTAGAGGCGCTGGTGAGCGAGCCCATCGAGAACCGGCTGCGGGCCCAGAGCGAGATCAAGCTGATCGAGTCGAGCTCTCGCCCCGGTCTCTCCATCATCAATCTGGAGCTCAAGGATGAGGTCAGCGATGTCGAGCCCGTCTGGTCCAGAGTCCGTGACCGGCTGGCAGATCTTGCCGCCGGACTGCCAGCCGGCGCCAGTGCCCCCAAGCTGGATGACGAGAAAGGCTACCCCTTCACCCGCCTGGTCAATGTGGTCTGGCGTGGGCCGGGCCAGCCACAACTGGATCGCCTCGCCCGCTACAGCGCCGAGCTGGAACGCCGAGCTCGCCAGCTGCCGGGCACCGAATACGTCGAGCGGGTCGGGGCACCGCAGGAGGAGATCGAGGTACGGTTCGATCCCCTCGCCCTCAGTGCCAGCGGCATGAGTGGCGAACAGCTTGCCCAGGCGCTGAGCGGTGCCGATGCCAAAGTAGCCGCAGGGGAGTTGCAGGGCAGCCACAATCGCTTTCAGGTAGAGATCCGCGGTGCCCTCGATACCCTGGAGCGGATCCGCCAGATCCCGTTGCGTACCGGCGAGCAGGGCCAGACCCTGCGCCTTGGCGATCTGGCCGAGGTAAGACGTACCCTGCACCAGCCGGAGAGCCAGCTGGCCTTTGCCAATGGTGAACGGGCCGTGGTGGTCGGCCTGCGCATGGCACAGGATCACCGCATCGACCTCTGGTCGGCACGGGTCGACTCCATGCTGACCCAGCTGCAACAGGACTTGCCGGATAATATCGGCCTCGTCACCAGCTTCGATCAGCAGCGTTATACCGATCAACGGCTCGACACCCTGCTCATCAACATTGTGCAGGGCTTCCTCATCATAGTGGCAGTGCTGCTGGTGACCTTGGGAGTCAAGGCCGCCATTATCGTGGCCCTGTCGCTGCCGCTTACCGTGGCGTTCTCTTTCGCCTGCATGAACCTGATCAATCTGCCCATTCACCAGATGTCGGTCACCGGTCTGGTGGTGGCGCTCGGGATCATGGTGGACAACGCCATCGTCATGGCGGATCGGGTGCAGTATCAGCGCCGCCACGGCATGGCCATGAGTGCCGCCGCACTGGAAGCCATCGGCCACCTCTGGCTACCACTGCTGGGCTCCACCCTCACCACTATGCTCGCCTTTATGCCGATCATTCTGATGCCGGGCCCGGCGGGCGAGTTTGTCGGCGGCATCGCTTGGGCGGTGATCTGTTCGCTGCTGGGCTCCTACCTCATCGCCCACACCCTGGTGGCTGGCCTCGCAGCCCGCTGGATTGGCAGTAACCAGGGGGGACGCTGGTATCAGGATGGCTTGCACCTGCCCCGGGTGAGCGCCCGTTTCCAGCAAAGCATCGCCATGGCGCTGGCTCACCCCTGGCGTACCCTGCTGCTGGTCAGTCTGCTGCCCCTGCTCGGTTTCTGGGTGGCGGGCCGCCTCACCGAACAGTTCTTTCCCCCTGCCGACCGGGACATGATCCACATCGAGGCCAGCCTCTCCCCACAGGCGAGCCTGGCGCGCACCCGCGAGCTGGCACTGGGGATCTCCGCCGAGTTGGCCAGCCTCCCCGAGCTGGTTCGTCAGGACTGGGTGGTGGGCGACAACGCCCCCAGCTTCTACTACAACCTGGTGCCCAGAAAACAGGGGCGGGCCGATTACGCCCAGGGAATGATCACCCTGCAGGATGCCGATGCCGCCGAACGGCTCATTCCACAACTGCAGCAGCGGCTCGATGCAAAATTTCCCGAAGCGCAGATCCTGGTGCGCAAGCTGGAACAGGGGCCGCCTTTCAATGCCCCGGTCGAGCTGCGGCTGTTTGGCCCCGACCTTGAACAACTACACCGTCTGGGAGAGGAGCTGCGCAGTCTGCTCGCCAATACCCCGGCAGTGGTGCAGACCCGCGCCACCTTGCTGGCAGGGGCCCCCAAACTTTGGTTGGAGGTCGATGAGGAGGCCGCCCGACTGGCAGGCATGAGCCTGACCGATGTTGCCTCCCGGCTGGCGGGCGCACTGGATGGCAGGTTGGGCGGCACTGTGCTGGAAGGCACCGAGTCAATCCCGGTAAGAGTGCGGCTGGCAGAGCCCTTGCGTCAGGATCCGGATGCGCTGCTCAATGTGCCGCTATCGCTCACCGGCACCGGCCAGCAAGGGGCAGCCAATCTCACCTTGCGGGCACTGGCCACTCCCGAGCTGCTGCCAAGCTGGGGGGAGATCAGCCGTCGGGATGGTGAGCGGGTCAATGTGCTGGAGGCCTATCTGGCGGTCGGCGTACTGCCGCAAACCGTGCTGGAGCAGGTCAAAGAGAGGCTGGCCGCCAAGGCGCTGGCGTTGCCGCCGGGCTATCGACTGGAGTTTGGCGGGGAAGCCGCCAAGCGGGATGAATCGGTGGGCAATCTGATGGCCCATGTCAGCCTGGTCGCCGTGCTGCTGGTGGCCGTGCTGGTGCTCAGCTTCAACTCGTTCCGGCTGGCAGGCATCGTCACCCTGGTGGCTATCCAGTCGGCTGGGCTCGGGCTGCTGTGGGTCTGGCTGCTGGGGTACCCCTTCGGGTTTACGGTGATCATCGCCCTGCTGGGACTGATGGGGCTGGCCATCAACGCCGCCATCGTCATTCTGGCCGAGCTGAAGGCAGACCCGCTGGCACAACAGGGCAATCTGCCGCAGATCCGCGATCTGGTGGCCGGTTGCAGCCGCCACATCGTCTCGACCACCATCACCACGGTGGGCGGCTTCATCCCGCTATTGCTGGGGGGCGGCGGCTTCTGGCCACCCTTTGCTATCGCCATCGCCGGTGGCACAGCGCTGGCGACCCTGCTCTCGTTCTACTTTGTGCCGGTGGCGTTCGTGCTGTGCAACCGCCGCCGTCCTGACCCGGTACAGGAGAGCTGCAACGCGCAAGATCAGTTGTCGGGCTGACCCAGCATGGCTTTGAGCCGCTCTTCCAGAGTGGGCTCGGGGGCCTTTAAGGTCGCCATAAAGAGCTGTTCGATACCGGCCTTGTCCTGACTTTTCACGATAAACACCAGTCGGGACTGGGCCTTGCCCTCCGGCCAGTCGCCCAGCGCCTGCAGCGGATAGAGCTGGCCGTGGACGCCGTGGATCACCACCGGCTGGCTCTCCCCTTCCAGCTGCAAGATCCCCTTGAGGCGCAGCAAGGCATCGCCGTATTGGGCCTGCACCGCATCGATGGCGGCCAGCAGGCGAGAGGGCTTGAGCGGCTCACCGATACGCAGGGAGAAACTCTCGATGTTGCCGTGCTCGAAGTGGGTGGGCGCAGCTGTGCCCACCTTGGCGGCGAACGGTTGCATCTTCGGCTGCATCGGTGACGCCAGCCCCTGCTTGGGGGATTCGGTGCGCAGCCAGGCCAGCAGCTGGCGCACATCGCGCCCCGCCGCTTCGTTGTAGGCGCCCAGCTTCTCCAGCACCTTGGGCGACAGTTCGCCATTGGTCACCTGCTGGATCGGGGCCGCCGGGTTGAGTGCCGCCAGCTGGGCTTCGACCCGCGCCAGCTGTTCGCCGTCCACCAGATCCCCCTTGCTCACCACCAGCAGATCCGCCAGCGCCACCTGTTTCACCGCTTCATATTGAGCCGCCAGCTGCTGCTCGATATGGCCGGCATCCACCACGGTGACAGTGCCATCGAAGCGGTAACGCTGGGCGATAAAGCCCTCTTCGCGCAGGGTAAATAGCACGGGGGCCGGATCTGCCAGACCGGTGGTCTCGATAATCAGCCGCTTGAACGGTTTGATCTTGCGCTGGATGGCCTTCATAAACAGCCCCTGCAACGCCTCCACCAAAGAGCCCTGCACCGAGCAGCAGATGCAGCCGGAGTCGAGCAGCATCACCTGCTCATCCACCTGTTGCACCAGATGGTGATCCAGCCCCACCGAGCCGAACTCGTTGATCAGCACGGCGCACTCACCAAGCTCCGGCTGCTTGACCCAGTGATTGAGCAGAGTTGTCTTGCCGCTACCGAGAAAGCCGGTCAGCAGGGTCACTGGGATCCTGGAGTCTTGCATATCGGTCATATCGATGACTTCCCTCTGGTCGGCAGAGTGATGAGTGCGCGGGTATCTTGCATATCGGTCATGTCAGATCCTTACCGGTTGGCAAACAGGTCGCTGAGCCAGCGGTTTTCAAAGCGGCCGTGGGGGTCTAGCTCGCGCTGCAAGGCCACGAAGTCGTTCCAGCGCGGCAGCAGGGCCGGGAAGTCATACAGATCCATCGCCAGATGCTTGCCAAAATGGGGAATGCCGCCAAGGGGCGCCAGCAGTTGTTGCAGCTCGCGCATCTGCTCCATGGAGCCGTTGACGAAGGTGCCGTCCGCCGCCAGATAGACCAGAAAACCGATCCAGCAGACCGGCTGGCCGTAAGCGGCACTGAGCCAGGCCTCGGAGGGGCCGGTGCAGCGCAGGATAAAGGGGTAGTGCAACACGCCCGGATTGGCCTGCTGCCAGGCTTGCAGGGTCTCCAGCGCCTCGTTCATGCGATGCAGCGGCACCGCCACCTCGCAGTTGATCTGAGGTGCCGGGATCCCCTTGCAAAGAATTTGGTAGACGTTGCCCACCAGATCGGAGGCATCCTTGAAGCGGCGTACTGTCTCGAAGTGCTCACCGGCCAGCGCCTCATCCTTGGTGTCTTTCGCCATCTTCTGCAAAGTGGCATCAATGGTGGCATTCATGCGGGCGTCGATATCACCATCCAGCAGCAGCGGCTCGCTGCCACCGGCGCGGTAACGGGCCACCTCCTCATCAGAGGCGGGATCCACCAGCCAGATGTGGCTCTCACCGGTCCAGGCAAACCACCAGCTCTTCACGAAGCCGTGCTCGCGGTTGAGCCGCTCGTTGTGCTCCAGGAGGAAGGGGTAATCGGTGGTGAACTTGGTGCAGCGCATAATGCGGTTGGGCACGGTGCGCAGGGTGACGTCGAGCAGGATGCCGAGCATCCCCATACCCATCACGAAGGCGCCGAAGCGCGGATCGGTGCGATCCACCCGGATGATGTCGCCACTGGCCAGCATCACCGTCATCGCCTCCACCGCATCGCAGAGGGCAGACTGGTGCAGCCCCTGACCGTGGGTGCCGGTGCTGAGGGCTCCGCCCAGAGTCTGGATGCCGATGACACCGGGGGATGCGGGAAGCATCCGCTCCATGGCGATCAGCTCGGCATAGACGGTATCGAGCGGCGTCCCCGCCTGATAGGTCACGGTATCGGCCGTTTTCGCCAACTGGCCGCGCAGGTGGTGCAAGTCCACCAGCAGCGCCTGGCTACCCTCGGCATAGACGCTGTGGATGGGTTCGAAGGAGAGGCCGGAGCCGATAAGGCGCAGCTTGCGCTCGGGGTGTTCCCGCAGCAGCGCTTGCAGCTCGTCGCGGCTTTTCGGGCGCCACACCTGATCCAGCGCCCCAAGGGGATTGGTTCTCGACCAGTTGAACAGCACCTCCCGATTACCGATCGCCTTGATGCTGTGAAATGCCTGGAACTGAACCGTCATACCGCGCCTCATCTTTTACTGACGTCAAAATGAGCGCTGATTCTACCGAAAAGCGAGCCGCAAGGCATGAAAAACAAGCCCCTGCACTCGAGGGGGGATAGGGAGAGAGCACTTCCCTACCCAGCCAGAGGGGAGCTTGTCCGCCCGTCTGTCACCGATAAATCAGGTCGCATTCGGGATGCCTCGCACCCCATCTGGCTGGCGGGTTTGTGCCTCTTCCGGCAGCAGCTCCTCGCAGAACTGGCGCAGCGGCATGGGGCGGGCAAACAGATACCCCTGCAGATAATCGACCCCTTTGGCCCTGAGGTAGTCAGCCTGACGCTCGCTCTCCACCCCTTCCGCCACCAGCGCCAGACCGAGCCGGGTCGCCAGATCGATCACGTTGTCCACGATATGTTCCGAGAGCGACTCGGTACCGATGCGGGCGATAAAGGATTTGTCGATCTTGAGGTAATCCACATGAAACTGCTGCAGGTAAGCCAGGCTGGAGTGACCGGTACCAAAGTCATCGATGGCGAGTTTTACCCCCATCTCGTCCAGCTGGCGGAACAGGGAGAGGGTCTGGGGATCTGACATCAGCAGCTCCCGCTCGGTCAACTCCAGCACCAGTACCACCTTGCCGGGGAGGAAATGCCCGAGGAAGGCGCGGCACTCGGCCAGCAGGGCAAAATCGTGGCAATGGGCGGCGCTGATGTTGAAGCTGATATGAAACCCATCGGGCAACTGCTCCTGAGAGCGGTTCAACCTTGTCGCCACCTGCTTCATGATATGGGTGGTCATGGGAACGATCAGTCCCGACTCCTCCGCTTGTGGGATAAAGAGATCGGGCCGGATCACCCCTTCATTGACATGCTCCCAGCGCATCAGCACCTCGGCGCCCATCATCTTGCCATCGTGGCTGGCAATCAGCGGCTGCAGATAGGGAACAAACTCCCTGGCCCGCAGGGCGCGTCGCAACTCATCTGTTGGCGAGCCGGGGCGCCCCAGCACCCACCACACCAGCCAGGCCAGCAAAAGCGAGGAAACCGCCAGCCACGACAGCGCCACGTGCCGCGCGGCCCACAGCGACTTCCAGTAGACCGGCATGGCATAACCGGCATGGATGGTGAAAGGATAATGGGATGAGGTGAGGGCCTGGCTGATCCCGCGATGGAGGGTGGGCGCCTCGCTCAGATAGCGGCCAGACTCATTGAGCCAGGCCGACCCCACCTGCAGATAGAGCGCACTGGATTTTCCGCTCATGGAGAGCATGAAGCTGAGCTGGGTACTGTCGATGGCACTCAAGGCGGCATGCTTGCCCTGCTCGGTGCGCACCACCAGCAGCGGGTGATTTTGCCGCACCCGGTTGCCACTCATCAGCAGCAGCTTGCGGCCGGTGTAGATGGAGCCGTCATCGGCATCATTGGCCTCACCAAACAGCGAAGTGCAATTGATGATGCCGTTTCGCACCAGATTGACCGAACGCAGGAAAGGCTCGATGGCGACCTTCTTGCGCAGCACCAGCAGGTTGTCGCGACAGGGAGCATTCACCAGAGGCAGCACGGAGCGGTTGGCCTGCTCCGCATGATCCAGCATCGACTCCATCAGAGTTCTGGCCTTGTGGGCCGAGGCGCTGGATTCCGCTTTCAGCTCCTGCACATAATTGCTGTGGATGAGCCAGCCTCCCACCAGCAGCGGCAGGGTAAAGACCAGCAAGGCACCGCCGAAGCGTAACCCGGTTCGGGAGAGATCGATCCTGAACAGAAACATAAAGAACCACGCCGCAATTCGTCAGGCCTGCCAACGCAAGCACCCAGTGAACAGATATCCACTTTCCCTCGATAACGATGCCTCATCATTACCGCACATAACCGAACAACATAACCCAAAGCGTTTATAAAACGAACCACCAAACAGGTGGTTGGATCTCTCTAGCAAGGATCGTGCAAACAATCTTCAAAAAAGACGGTGAATAACACACAAATAAATAATGCCGCGTAAATACGCGGCATTATTGGCTTCTTATCGCGCAAATCGCGCAAGAACTCCGTTAAACGGCTTGCTGCAGGATCACCGCATCAGCCTTCTTGGTGTAGGAGGCGATCTCGTTGAAGTTGAGGTAGCGGTAAGTATCTGCCGCAGTGGCATCGAGCGCCTTGGCGTACTGCAGGTACTCCGCCACAGTCGGGATCTTGCCGAGGATGGCGGCAACGGCGGCCAGCTCCGCAGAGGCCAGATAGACGTTGGCACCTTTACCCAGACGGTTCGGGAAGTTACGGGTGGAGGTGGAGACCACGGAGGCCCCTTCCGCTACCCGCGCCTGGTTGCCCATGCAGAGGGAGCAGCCCGGGATCTCGATGCGGGCACCGACGCGACCAAAGATGCCGTAGTAGCCCTCTTCGGTCAGCTGATCCTTGTCCATCTTGGTGGGCGGTGCGATCCACATACGGGTCGGCAGCTCGCCCTGATACTTCTCGAGCAGTTTGCCGGCGGCACGGAAGTGACCGATGTTGGTCATACAGGAACCGATGAACACCTCGTCGATCTTGTCGCCAGCCACGTCGCTCAGCAGACGGGCATCGTCCGGGTCGTTCGGCGCACAGAGGATTGGCTCCTTGATGGTGGCCAGATCGATCTCGATGATCTCGGCGTACTCGGCATCCTTGTCCGCTTCCATCAGGGTCGGGTTGGCCAGCCACTCTTCCATCCCCTTGATGCGACGGGTGATGGTGCGCGGGTCACCGTAACCTTCGGAGAGCATCCATTTCAGCATCACGATGTTGGACTTCAGATACTCGATGATCGGCTCTTTATCCAGCTTGATGGTGCAACCGGCAGCGGAGCGCTCGGCGCTGGCATCTGCCAGCTCGAACGCTTGCTCTACTTTCAGGGTCGGCAGACCTTCGATCTCGAGGATGCGGCCGGAGAAGATGTTCTTCTTGCCCGCTTTCTCGACGGTCAGCAGCCCCTTCTGGATGGCGGCATAGGGGATGGCATGAACCAGATCACGCAAGGTGATGCCCGGTTGCAGCTCGCCCTTGAAGCGCACCAGCACGGATTCCGGCATGTCCAGCGGCATCACGCCGGTGGCGGCGGCGAAAGCCACCAGACCGGAGCCCGCCGGGAAGGAGATACCGATGGGGAAACGGGTGTGGGAGTCACCACCGGTACCCACGGTATCCGGCAGCAGCATGCGGTTCAGCCAGGAGTGGATGACGCCGTCACCCGGACGCAGAGAGACACCGCCGCGGTTCATGATGAAGTCCGGCAGGGTGTGGTGGGTCTGTACGTCGATGGGCTTCGGATAGGCGGCAGTGTGGCAGAAGGACTGCATGGTCAGATCGGCGGAGAAGCCGAGACAGGCCAGATCTTTGAGCTCGTCGCGGGTCATCGGGCCCGTGGTGTCCTGGGAGCCGACCGTGGTCATCTTGGGCTCGCAGTAAGTGCCCGGGCGAATGCCCTTCACGCCGCACGCCTTGCCCACCATCTTCTGGGCCAGGGTGAAGCCTTTGCCGGTATCGGCCACCGGCTGCGGGCGACGGAACACGGTGGAGAACGGCAGACCCAGCGCTTCACGGGCCTTGTCAGTGAGGCCGCGGCCGATAATCAGCGGAATACGGCCACCGGCGCGCACTTCGTCGATCAGTACGTCGGTTTTCAGTTCAAACTGCGCCAGCACCTGGTCGGTGCCGTGTTTGCAGATCTTGCCGGCATAGGGGTAGATGTCGATCACATCGCCCATTTCCAGCTTGGAGACGTCCACTTCGATAGGCAGAGCGCCGGCATCTTCCATGGTGTTGAAGAAGATCGGGGCAATCTTGCCACCCAGGCAAACGCCGCCAGCGCGCTTGTTCGGCACGAACGGAATGTCGTCGCCCATAAACCAGAGCACCGAGTTGGTGGCGGATTTACGGGAAGAGCCGGTACCGACCACGTCACCGACATAGGCCAGCGGGAAGCCTTTCTCTTTCAGGGCATCGATGGTCTTGATGGGGCCGACGGCGCCATCCTTGTCCGGAGTAATGCCGGGACGGGCGTTTTTCAGCATCGCCAGCGCGTGCAGCGGAATGTCCGGGCGGGACCAGGCGTCCGGTGCCGGCGAGAGGTCGTCGGTGTTGGTTTCGCCGGTCACCTTGAACACGGTGACAGTGATCTTCTCGGCCAGCTCCGGGCGGGAGAGGAACCACTCGGCATCAGCCCAGGATTGCATCACCTGTTTGGCGTGGACATTGCCCGCCTTGGCCTTCTCTTCCACGTCGTGGAAGGAGTCAAACATCAGCAGGGTATGGGAGAGCCCCTTGGCGGCAAGCGGCGCCAGAGTGGCGTGATCCAGCAGGTCGATCAGCGGTTGAATGTTGTAACCACCCTGCATGGTGCCCAGCAGTTCAACGGCTTCGGCGGCAGTCAGGATGGGAGAGTGGGCTTCGCCCTTGGCGACGGCGGTGAGGAAACCGGCTTTGACATAGGCCGCTTCATCAACACCGGGGGGAATACGGGAGGACAACAGCTCTTTCAGAAAGTCTTCTTCGCCAGCGGGCGGGTTCTTGAGCAGCTCAACCAGGGCGGCGACCTGCTCTGCATCCAGAGGTTTGGCAACCACGCCCTCGGCGGCACGTTCTGCGACGTGTTTACGGTATGTTTCAAGCACGACTAATTCCTCTTTGGTCTTTTTTTGGGGTTCGCCCACGCTCGCGGCGATCGTCCTTGCGGGACACCCCGTAGGGTGCTCCCCACTATATAAGTTTTAACGACTAATTAAAATCCAAACCCTGTTTACTTATTCACCACAAAATCGTAACCAATTAAACAGACTGGTATTTTTTGAAAATTAATTGAACGCCCTCAACCAGAGTTAACAAATTGGCATCATTTCGGCATTATTCGAACGTACTGCCCAATTGCAGATAGAAGACGTCATTGCCCCCCTCCGCCATGCCGTAGCCGAGGAACACAGGGCCGAGGAAGCTCTCCACCCCGACATAAACCGACCCGGCGGTAAACGAGCTCTCCAGACTGATATCCTCACCCTTGTTCCAGACCCCGCCCTGCTCCAGAGATCCACCCAGATAGAGCGGCATCTTGAGGGCACCAAAGTCATTATCTGCCACCCGATAGATGTAACGCAGGCCACCAAACAGGCTGTAGCGACCGCTCAGCTGGTAGCGCTGGAAACCGGAGAGGCGGAACAGCCCGCCCAGATCCTGAATATGCAGCGGCACCACCTCTTCACTGCCCGAGCCCCCCCCTTCGAGGATCAGGTTGAGGCTGTGCCTGTCCCATGACCAAGGCTTGATCATCGAGAGCTGATAATTCCAGCCTTCACTGCGGCCATCTGCTGACTCGAGTCCATCCACACTGACGTGTGAGTGGCCCAGTTTCATGTCCCATTTCATCCCCTGATAGGGGAAATAGCGGCTATCCAGATTGTCGTGTTCAAAGCGGACATAGGGGCCCCACGCCGTGGCATCCATCTCCAGCCCCTTGAAGTTCTTCACATCAATCGTGCCCAGTTGTCCCTCCAGTCCCATCAACAACCGGCTCCAGGGCTGGCGGTTCCAGCCCACCGCCAGATCGCCGCTGAAGAAGGAGTATTCGGAGTCGAGATAGCTTATCGAAACCATCTCGGGATCCGGATTGGGGAAAAACAGGCGGCGCAGGGTCTGGTCATAGGCCAGACTCGCCTCACCATAGAAGGTCTGGGAGGGTTCGAGCGGGGTATAGAAGTCGGTCTTGATATGTTTGGCCGTACCCAGCGACGCCTCGGTCAGCCACTCCGCTCCCCACTCGTTGACGTTGGTGAGGGTATAGGACATGCCTACGTTGTAGTTGGAGGTGTTCTCGAAGTCATCGGTGAAACCGAACTGGAAGTTGAGGTAGCCCGGGCCCCAGTTCTTCTCGCTGGCATCCACCAGCAGCACGTTCTCCCCATCACGCTCCTCCACCTCGTAGGTGATGCGATCGAACGACTCAAGGGCATAGAGGCGGCGAATGCCCGCTTCCAGACTCTCGTTGGTCTGCACCTTGTCAGGCCGCACTTTCAGCATGGCGCGCACCGTCTCGTCGGAGAGGCGCGACTTGTTGATGATCTCCACCTTGTCGATGAAGTAGGCGGGCTGACCGCTACGCTCGGCACGGCGGCTCAGCTTCTGGTTGCGATAGGCGTTGTACTGCGCCTTGGTGAGCGACAGTTTATCGAGTTGCAGCGACACCTTGTCAGCCGCCGTCTCACCGATCTTGATCCCCTCCGGCATCCGGGCAAAGTCGGCGATCCCCATATCGCCAAACTCGGGGGCGATCAGAATATCCTTCGGTCCCATCAGCGCCTTCTGCTTGTCGGTGCCCACCTGGGTCATGTAGGTGGTGAGCTGGTCAATCATCGCCAACCCTGACTTGAGGGACTCCCGGGTACGCAGCTTGGCACCGATATCCACCGCGATCACCACGTCAGCCCCCATCGCCTTGGCGACATCCACCGGCATGTTGTTGACGCTGCCGCCGTCCGCCAGGATGTGCCCCTCCCACTCCACCGGCTTGAGGGCGCCGGGAATGGACATAGAGGCCTGCATCGCCTTGGCCAGGCTGCCGTGATCCAGCACAAAGGGGGTGACCGTCTCCATGTCGGTCGCCATGGCGCGGTAGGGAATGGGGAGATCGTCGAAGCTCTCCTGCACCGGCAGGTTGGAGGTGGCCCCCCGCAGCAGGCTGGCCATGGATTGGCCCTGGAAGAAACCGTCCGGCAGCTGGGTGGTGTCGCCATTCACCCCTATGTCGGTGCGCAGTTGGTACTGCTCGTTCTGTTGCTTTTTGCGCAGCGACAGCTCGTCGCGGCCCACCTTGTCCTGATACCCCTTGTTCCAGTCGATGGCCAAGGTGGTGCGCTCCACCTCCTCGGCACTGAGCCCCATGGCATACATCCCCGCCACATAAGAGCCCATGCTGGTGCCGACTATGATGTCGACCGGAATCCGTTTCTGCTCCAGCACCTTGAGAATGCCGATATGGGCCGAGCCCTTGGCGCCGCCGCCACTGAGCACCACCGCAATCTTCGGGCGCTCCCCCTGTGCCGCCACAGCCAGCAGCGGGCAGGCCGCCAGCATCACCAAAAGCAGACGGGTCCATCCCGCACCTAAGCTGCGCATCATATTTTCCATATTATTCAGAGGGTCAGTCACCAAGGATGGCCTCTACTATAAGGGGCCCGGCAGTTAGCGCAACCGTCAATCCGCATCCCGCCTGTGCTGCATGGCGAAGGGGCACGCCGCCGCCCCTGTGAGCGCAAACGTAATCCGCAAATAAAGAGCTGCAAGCCTCATGGGTAGCGCCTCGCTGCCGCTAATATGAGCGTCGTCAATCTCAACCTTTTGAGCACCTTTATGCTGGCAACCCTCACTCTTAAACAAAAAATACTGGCCACGGTCACCCTGGCCGTGGTCGTCTCCTGCCTGCTGGTAGGCTACTTCAGTCAACGCTCGGCCCAGCAACTGATCGAAAACCGGATGTTCGAGCAGGAGCTCCCCAACCTGACCCAGCGGATCAGCAAGGAGATTGAACAGGATCTCCACGGCATCGCCCAGGCCGCCCGCCAACTGGCCACCGACCGCTTCATCCTCGACTGGGTGGATCGGGGCATGCCCAAAGAGCAGGAGCCAATCCTCATCAACCAGCTCAAGGATGTGGCCAACCAGTATGGTCTGGTGACCGCCTCCTTCGCCGATCGCCAGACCGCCGCCTACTACAACCAGGATGGCTTTCTTCGCAACCTGACCCCCACGCAAGATGCCTGGTTCTATGACTACACCAAGAGCCAGAAGGAGATGACCCTCAGCATCTTCCGCGAGAGCAACGGCGAGGTGAAGCTGTTCGTCAACTTCCAGCAGCTCAACGGGCGCGGGCTGGCCGGCTTTGCCAAATCCCTCGACACCATGGTGACCATGGTCTCCAACTTCCGGCTGGAAGAGAGCGGCATCGTCTTTATGGTCGATGGCAGCGGCAAGGTGAAGCTGCACCCCGAGGCCAACCGTATCGAACGCGATACCTTGGGCGGCATCGCCAGCGGTGATACC
This sequence comes from Aeromonas sp. 95A, assembly GCF_051919235.1. Taxonomy (NCBI): domain Bacteria; kingdom Pseudomonadati; phylum Pseudomonadota; class Gammaproteobacteria; order Aeromonadales; family Aeromonadaceae; genus Aeromonas; species Aeromonas sp. 95A. The sequence continues at coordinate 3,329,410 of NZ_JBQBFC010000001.1, read as the reverse complement.
GGCAGCCTGCTGGCCAAACGCCCCTTTGCCGTCATCAACGCCGAGGTAAATGGTGAGCCCATGGTACTGGCCAGTAGCTATATCCCGCTGCTCGACTGGTATCTGGTGGCCCAGGTGCCAGAAGCCGAGATCTATGCCGAGCTGGATCAGACCCGCAACGAGATCCTGATGATCTCGCTGGTGATTGCGCTGGCCATGGGGCTGATGGGGATGCTGCTGGCAGGCTCGGTCAGCCGCCCGCTCAACGAGCTGGCCCGCCTGTTCAAGGAGCTGGGCAGCGGCGATGGGGATCTTACCCAGCGCCTCAAGGTGGAAGGACGTGACGAACTGAGTCAGGTCGCCACCGGCTTCAACAACTTCGTCGCCAAGATCTACGGCTCCATCGAGCAGGTGGCGGAGAACTCCCGCCAGCTCGCGGCCACCGCCAACGAGGTGGCCAACAAGGCGCAGCTGACCCAGCACAACTGTACTGCCCAGCGCGATCGCACCGTACAGGTGGCCACCGCCATCCACGAAATGGGGGCCACGGTAAGCGAGATCGCCGGTAACGCCTCGCTGGCAGCCGAAGTCGCCAGACAGGCCAACGATCAGGCCGATGCAGGTGCGGTAGTGGTGGCGCAGGCACGCCACGGCATCGTCGACCTCTCCGGCGAGATTGAGCAGGTGGCCGGAGTTATCGAATCGCTGGCGAGCCAGACCGACTCCATCGGCAGCATCCTAGAAACCATACGCAGCATCTCGGAGCAGACCAACCTGCTGGCACTGAACGCCGCCATTGAGGCCGCTCGCGCCGGTGAACAGGGTCGCGGTTTCGCCGTGGTGGCAGATGAGGTGCGTAACCTCGCCAACCGCTCCGCCGCCTCGACTGCCGAGATCCAGGGGATGATCAACCGCTTGCAGGAACAGAGTGCCCGCGCCGTCAGCGCCATGGCGCAGGGGCGTAACCAGAGTCTGGAGGTGGTGAGCCAGGCCGATGAGGCCAACGCCGCCCTCGGCCAGATCACCGCCCACATCACCCAGATCAACGACATGAACATCCAGGTCGCCACCGCCACCGAGGAGCAGTCCAGTGTGGTCGGCGAGATCAACCGCAACGTGGAAGACATCAACCAGCTCACCATGGAGACCGCCGATATCGCCCACCAGCTGACCGAATCGAGCCGCAGCCTGCAGCAGCTCTCCGGTCAGCTGGACAAGCTGGTCGGCAACTTCCGGCTCTGACCCCGACCTTGGCCTTGACCTAAGCCATCAACAACAGAGAGCGCCGTGGCGCTCTCTGTTGTTTTGGTGGCGGCTAATCCGGCATAGCAGTCAGCCCTTGCCATCCCGTTTGCGCTGATACATCAGCTCATCCGCGCGGGTGAGCAGCTCGGCAAGGGAAGCACAGCCGTGCCCGTCATAGCAGACAATCCCGGTGCTGCAGGTCAGCGCATAACCGCAACCACTGTGCTGATTGTGCTCGGCCAACATGGCATTGAAACGCTCATAAGCCAGTTGTGCCTGCGCCTCCACTACATTGGGCAACAGGACGGCGAACTCATCGCCGCCCATGCGGGCAAACACGTCGGCGCCACGAAAAGCCTGCTTGAGCAGAGTGGCAAAGGCGATCAGGGCCCGATCCCCTTCTGCATGCCCCCACCGATCATTGATCCCCTTGAAGCCATTGAGATCCAGATAGAGCAGCGCCAGTGGCATCTGCAAGCGACTGGCCAGCGAGAGGCTCTTCTCCGCCAGCATCACGAACCCGCGCCGATTGGAGATCAGGGTCAACTCATCAATGGTGGCCAGCTGCACCGCTTCGAGCTCCCGCACCACCATCGCCGCCAGATCCTTGAGCAGTCCCACATCCTCCTCACTCAATTCCCGTGGCACAGTATCTATGATGCAGAGCGTCCCCAATTTGCAGCCGTTGGCGATCCGCAGTGGCTGTCCGGCATAGAAGCGGATGCCGGGCCCGCCCACCACCAGCGGATTGTCGGCAAAGCGGGGATCCTGCGAAGCATCCGGCACGATAAAGGTCTCATTGCCCATGATGGCGTGGCCACAGAACGAAATGTCCCGGGCAGTCTCACGGACCTCCAGTCCGATACAGGATTTGAACCACTGGCGATCTTCATCCACCAGACTCACCAGCGCGATGGGGACATTGAATACCCGTCTGGCCATGCGGGTCAGCCGATCAAACCGCTCCTCAGCCTCGGAATCCAGCAAAGAGAGCCGCCGCAGGGTCTCCAACCGCAATGCCTCATCGGGTGGAATGGGTGCTTCTAGCATCGTGCCTCTCTCATCAGTGCCAAAACCTATCTTTAGCATATTGGGCTTTGTCGAAGTCGGGGCAGCAAGGAGAAAACAAAAAGCCGCTCATTCGAGCGGCTTTTTAGACAAGAGGGGAAGAAAATTACTTTTTCTTCTTGGCCTTGGCGTTCGGCAGGTCGGTGATGGAGCCTTCGAACACTTCGGCAGCCAGACCCACGGACTCGTGCAGAGTCGGGTGAGCATGGATGGTCAGCGCGATATCTTCGGCGTCAGCACCCATCTCGATGGCCAGACCGATTTCACCCAGCAGTTCACCACCGTTGGTACCGACGATGGCACCACCAATGACGCGGCCGCTCTCCTTGTCGAAGATCAGCTTGGTCATGCCATCGGAGCAGTCGGACGCAATGGCGCGACCGGAAGCAGCCCACGGGAAGGTGGCGACTTCGAAGTTCAGGCCCTGTTGCTTGGCTTCCTTCTCGGTCAGACCAACCCATGCCATTTCTGGCTCGGTGTAGGCGATGGACGGGATCACTTTCGGGTCGAAGTAGTGCTTCTTGCCGGCGATCACTTCAGCGGCAACGTGACCTTCGTGAACACCTTTGTGTGCCAGCATCGGCTGACCCACGATGTCACCGATGGCATGGATGTGCGCCACGTTGGTACGCAGCTGCTTGTCCACCTCGATGAAACCGCGCTCGGTCACGGCAACGCCAGCTTTCTCGGCATCCAGCATCTTGCCATTCGGCACACGACCTACTGCAACCAGCACGTTGTCGTAACGAACCGGCTCGGCCGGGGCGTGCTTGCCTTCATAGGAGACGTACAGACCGTCTTCGCGAGCTTCAACTGCGGTGACCTTGGTCTCCAGCATGATGTTGAATTTCTTGGCGACGCGCTTGGTATAGATCTTGACGATGTCTTTGTCGGCAGCCGGAACCAGCTGGTCGGCAAATTCCACCACGTCGATCTCGGAACCCAGAGAGGAGTAAACGGTACCCATCTCCAGACCGATGATGCCGCCACCGATAACCAGCAGTTTGCCGGGAACGGTTTTCAGCTCCAGCGCATCGGTAGAGTCCCATACGCGCGGGTCATCGTGGGGGATGAACGGCAGCTTCACCGGACGGGAACCGGCCGCGATGATGGCGTTGTCGAAGGTCACGGTAGTCTTGCCGTCTTCCCCGGTCACTTCGAGCGTGTTCGGGCCGGTAAATTTACCCAAGCCGTTAACAACCTGAACTTTACGCATCTTGGCCATGCCAGCCAGACCGCCGGTCAGCTGGTTGATAACCTTCTCTTTCCACAGACGGATCTTGTCGATGTCGGTCTGCGGTGCACCGAAGACGATGCCGTGCTCGGCCAGCGCCTTGGCTTCTTCAATCACTTTGGCAACGTGCAGCAGCGCCTTGGAGGGGATGCAGCCCACGTTCAGGCAGACGCCACCCAGGGTGGAGTAACGCTCGACGATAATAGTATCCAGACCCAGATCGGCTGCACGGAAAGCAGCGGAATAACCGGCAGGGCCAGCACCCAGTACTACGACCTGGGTTTTGATTTCTTTACTCATCATGACCTCTTTGTCGTTCTTATATCCCCGGACAGCGCAGTCTTATACCGAAACGGGTGGCTGCAGCCGTGAAAAAACGGGGCAAGTTTACGATCATGTTAATGAAATGAGAAGTAAAAAGGGCAGGCTCTGGGCCCGCCCTCTCACTTACAGGACCAGTCGACGAATGTCGGACAGCACGCCGTTCATGGTGGTGATGAAGCGAGCCCCATCAGCACCATCGATCACGCGGTGGTCGTAGCTCAGAGCCAGCGGCAGCATCAGGCGCGGCGCAAACTCTTTGCCATTCCACTTCGGCTTCATCTCGGACTTGGAGACACCGAGGATGGCCACTTCCGGCGCGTTGACGATCGGGGTAAAGCTGGTACCGCCGATGCCACCCAGGCTGGAGATGGTGAAGCAACCACCCTGCATGTCGGCAGCGGTCAGCTTGCCGGCACGGGCCTTCTTGGAGATCTCGGCCAGATCGCGAGACAGCTCCATGATGCCCTTCTTGTTAACATCGCGCACCACGGGCACAACCAGACCGTTGGGGGTATCTACCGCCACACCGATGTGGATGTACTTCTTCATGATCAGCTTGCTGCCATCTTCGGACAGGGAGCTGCAGAAGCGCGGGTGGGCTTCCAGCGCCTTGGCGGCGGCTTTCAGGATGAACACCAGCGGGGTGATCTTCACGTCTGCCTTCTGCTTCTCGAGCATCGCGTTCTGCTCTTTGCGGAACGCTTCCAGCTCGGTGGTATCAGCTTCGTCGAACTGGGTGACATGAGGGATCATGACCCAGTTACGGTGCAGGTTCGGGCCGGAGATCTTCTGGATGCGGGTCAGCTCGACCTCTTCCACATCACCGAACTTGCTGAAGTCTACCTTCGGCCACGGCAGTACGCCCAGACCGTTGCCACCGGCTACGCCGGCAGAGGCAGGAGCGGACTCGGCACGCTTGATGGCATCCTTTACGTAGGCTTGTACGTCTTCTTTGACGATGCGGCCCTTGCGACCGGAGGCTTTCACCTTGGCCAGGTTGACACCGAACTCGCGCGCCAGACGGCGTACCGCCGGAGAGGCGTGTACATAAGCGTCGTTGGCAACGAAATCGGTCGCAGCGGCAGCAGCCTGGGCAACCGGAGCCGGAGCAGCGGCAACAGGGGCTGCAGCGACCGGGGCGGCAGCTTGAGCAACCGGCGCGGCGGCAGGAGCAGCGCCAGCCACTTCGAATACCATAATCAGGGAACCAGTTGAGACCTTGTCACCCGCCTTCACCTTGATCTCTTTGACCACACCGGCGAACGGCGCAGGCACTTCCATGGAGGCCTTGTCACCTTCCACGGCGATCAGGGATTGGTCGGCTTCAACCTTGTCACCCACGGCAACCATGATCTCGGTGACTTCCACTTCGTCGCCACCGATATCCGGTACGTTGACCTCTTTGGCCGCAGCGGCAACCGGGGCAGCAGCCACCGGAGCGGCAGCTTGAGCCGGAGCAGCAGCGGCAGCAGGCGCAGCGCCAGCCACTTCAAATACCATCACCAGAGAACCGGTAGAGACCTTGGCGCCGGCGGCAACCTTGATCTCGACCACGCGGCCTGCGAACGGAGCCGGTACTTCCATGGAGGCCTTGTCACCTTCCACGGCAATGATGGACTGGTCAGCTTCTACCATGTCGCCCACGGCAACCATGATTTCAGTCACGTCCACTTCGTCGTCACCGATGTCCGGTACGTGCACATCTTTGCGCACGGCAGCGGCAGGTGCGGCGGCCGGTGCAGCAGCAACCGGTGCAGCCACTTCAGCAGGGGCGGCAGCGCCTTCGGCTTCGAAGATCATGATCTGGGAACCGGTGGCAACCTTGTCGCCCACCTTGATCAGGATCTCTTTGACGATACCGGCTGACGGGGCCGGAACTTCCATGGAGGCCTTGTCGCCTTCTACCGCGATGATGGACTGGTCCAGCTCGACCTTGTCACCCACGGCCACCATGATCTCGGTGACTTCAACCTCATCGGCGCCGATATCCGGCACCATAATCTGTTTGGACATTGTGCTTTATCCTCTTGCGTCGATCCGCGTGGCTGGCTGATGCTGCCACGCACATCTCGCGTTAACCGTTTTAAATCCTGGCAGGGTCGCGCCGTATGACGGCGCGACCCTTGATCCACTTACGCGTACAGCGGGTTGACCTTGTCGGCATCGATGCCGTACTTGGCGATGGCGTCGGCCACAACCTGCTTGTCTACCTCGCCGCGCTTGGCCAGTTCGGTCAGAGCAGCAACCACCACGTAGAACTCGTTCACTTCGAAGTGACGACGCAGGTTGGCACGGCTGTCGGAACGGCCGTAACCGTCGGTACCCAGCACGCGGTAGTTCTCGGTCGGAACGAAGGCGCGAACCTGATCGGCGAAGGACTTCATGTAGTCGGTCGCAGCGATGGTGGCTTCGGAACCCAGTACCTGAGCGATGTACGGTACGCGAGCTTCGGCAGTCGGGTGCAGCATGTTCCAGCGATCCGCGTCCTGACCGTCACGGGCCAGCTCGTTGAAGGAGGTGACGCTGAACACATCAGAACCGATGCCGTACTCGCTGGCCAGGATCTGGGCAGCCTTGCGCACGTGACCCAAGATGGAACCACAACCCAGCAGCTGAACTTTCGCCTTGGCACCGGCGACGGATTCCAGCTTGTAGATACCCTTGCGGATGCCTTCCTCGGCGCCTTCCGGCATGGCCGGCATGGCATAGTTCTCGTTCAGGGTGGTGATGTAGTAGAACACGTTCTCCGGGTTCTCACCGTACATGCGGCGCAGGCCGTCCTGTACGATCACCGCCACTTCATAGGCGTAGGACGGATCGTAGGAGATGCAGTTCGGGATGGTGTTCGCCAGGATGTGGCTGTGACCATCTTCGTGCTGCAGACCTTCGCCGTTCAGGGTAGTACGACCGGAGGTCGCACCCAGCAGGAAGCCACGGGCTTGCTGGTCACCGGCTGCCCACGCCATGTCGCCGATCCGCTGGAAGCCGAACATGGAGTAGTAGATGTAGAACGGGATCATCGGGCAGTCGTTGGTGCTGTAAGAGGTCGCAGCAGCCAGCCAGGAGGACATGGCGCCCAGCTCGTTGATACCGTCTTGCAGAACCTGACCCTGCTTGTCTTCCTTGTAGTAGGAGACGATGTCGCGGTCTTGCGGGGTGTACTGCTGACCGTGCGGGCTGTAGATACCGATCTGGCGGAACAGACCTTCCATACCGAAGGTACGGGCTTCGTCGGCCAGGATCGGAACGATACGCTTGCCGATGGACTTGTCTTTCAGCATCACGTTCAGGGAACGCACGAACGCCATGGTGGTGGAGATTTCGCGCGCCTGCTCACCCAGCAGCGGACCGAAGGCATCCAGTGCCGGGATTTCCAGCTTGGTGGTGCTTTCGCGCAGACGGGTCGGCACATAGCCTTTCAGGGCTGTGCGACGGTCATGCAGGTATTTGTGCTCGGCAGAACCGGCTTCGATCTTCAGGTACGGCAGATCGGCCAGCTGCTCGTCGGCCACCGGCAGGTTGAAGCGGTCACGCAGGTGACGCACGGAGTCCAGCTCCATCTTCTTGACCTGGTGAGCGATGTTCTTGCCTTCGGCCGCTTCACCCATGCCGTAACCCTTGATGGTCTTGGCCAGAATAACGGTCGGCTTGCCCTTGGTCTGGGTCGCCTTGTTGAATGCGGCGAACAGTTTGCGAGGATCGTGACCACCGCGGTTCAGGGCGAAGATCTCCTCGTCGGTCATGTCTTTGACCAGCGCGGCAGTTTCCGGATAACGGTTGAAGAAGTGCTCGCGGATGTAGCCACCGTCGCGGGACTTCATGGTCTGGTAGTCACCGTCCACGGTCTCGTTCATCAGCTGGATCAGCTTGCCGGAAGTGTCTTTCTTCAGCAGCTCATCCCACTTGCGACCCCAGATCACCTTGGTCACGTCCCAACCGGCGCCGGCGAACAGGCCTTCCAGCTCGTTGATGACCTTGCCGTTACCGACAACCGGACCATCCAGACGCTGCAGGTTGCAGTTGACCACGAACACCAGGTTGTCGAGCTTTTCACGCACGGCAACGGTCAGGGCACCCTTGGCTTCCGGCTCGTCCATCTCGCCGTCACCCAGGAAGGCGTAAACGGTCTGCTCGGAGCAATCTTTAATACCACGGTCGGTCAGGTACTTCAGGAAGCGAGCCTGATAGATGGCGGCGATGGGGCCCAGACCCATGGAGACGGTCGGGAACTGCCAGAAGTCCGGCATCAGTTTCGGGTGCGGATAGGAAGGGATACCCTTGCCATCCACTTCCTGACGGAAGTTGTCCAGCTGCTCTTCGGTCAGACGACCTTCAGCAAAGGCGCGAGCATAGATGCCCGGGGAGATGTGACCCTGGAAGTAAACCAGATCGCCACCATCCTTCTCGTTGCGAGCACGGAAGAAGTGGTTGAAGCAGACATCATAGATGGTCGCAGAAGAAGCGAAGGAAGACATGTGACCACCCAGGTCCAGGTCTTTCTTGGACGCGCGCAGCACGATCATCATGGCGTTCCAGCGGATGATGGCGCGAATGCGGCGTTCCATCTCCAGGTCACCCGGGTAGTCCGGCTCATCGCTGGACGGGATGGTGTTGATGTAATCGCGATTTGCCTTGGCAGCCACGTCCACACCGCTTACGCGGGCTTTCTCGGCCAACTGTTCAAGGATGAACTGAGCGCGTTGCGGACCCTCTTCACGCAGCAGGGATTCCAGAGAGGCAAGCCACTCCAGCGTTTCTATCGGGTCCACATCGTTCTTCAGGATATCAGACATGGCTGGTTCCTATGTTGTTGTGATTGCACGGCATTGCACGGCGAAGGGCGCAAGCATTCGACAATAGAGCCTTGTGGGATTAGTTTTCCTGCTGACGGATCCGACGCATGGATCGCTGGATCCGGCTGTCTTCCCTCTGCATATCCAACAAGGTGTCCTCGATAAAGGCCAGATGCTCATGACAAGCTGTTCTGGCCCGCTCCGGAGCCCCCGAAAGAATAGCCTCGATCAGGTTCGCGCGATGGCGACGTATCTTGGCTACCACTCCCGGGCGGCGATTCAAAATCTCGTTATTCTGCAGAATGTTCTGCTCGAGCATCGGGCTCATGGCCCGCAGCAGGTGCAGCAGCACCACGTTGTGGGACGCCTCGGCCACCGCCAGATAGAACTGGGTCACGGCTGCCGACTCGGCCACCAGCGAGCCCAGCTGGCCCGCCTCTTCGATGGTGGTTTGCACCTGACGAATGCGCTCGAAATCAGACCCGGTTCCCCGCAAAGCCGCGTAGTAGGCACAGATGCCTTCCAGCGCGTGGCGAAACTCCAGCAGGTCATACTGGGCTTCCGGGTGGGTACTGAGCAGTTCGAACAGAGGATCGGCGATCCCCTTGCTCAGGGCATTCTGCACATAAGTGCCGCCGCCCTGACGGCGATAAAGCAATCCGCGCGCTTCCAGTCGCTGGATGGCTTCGCGCAAGGAGGGGCGCGATACCTGAAACTGGATGGCGAGTTCCCGCTCGGGAGGCAATTTCTGCCCCGGCTGCAGGCTGCCTTCCAGAATCATCTGTTCCAGCTCGGCGACAATGGAGTCGGCCAACTTGGGTTGCGTAATCTTGCGATAGGGCATGAGGCTACTTTGTTAAATTGGTATTACCAATTTTATGGATGGGGCGAAAATTAGCAGAGGCCTTTTGAAAAGTCCACTCAAAAGATGATCTGAGTCAAGAATCAACCCCACCACTTAAGAGGTAAAGCAGGGGAAACATGATTTAGCTCATAGAAAATGGTCTGACCAATATTCTTGACCACGCTCACAAATAACATTTGCGCAACCAGAGACAAAAATGGCCTGCCAGATAGGCAAGCCATTGATTTTAAAACCCAAACTAAATTTGAATATTTACTTTAGTTGTTTAGTAACTGACGGTAGTAATCCCACTGGAAACTGGCGCCGGGATCCGTCTTGCGCCCTGGTGCGATATCGCAATGGCCGACAATTTTTTCGTGGGTAATCGCCGGATAGCGCTCCGAGATGGCTCGGGTGAGCCCCGCCAGCGCCCGGTACTGAGCCTCGGTATAGGGGATTTCGTCAGTCCCTTCCAGCTCGATGCCGATGGAGAAGTCATTGCATGCCTCCCTCCCCTGCCAGCTCGAGACACCAGCGTGCCAGGCGCGCGCGCCGAATGGCACATACTGCACCAACTCGCCATCACGGCGGATCAGGCAATGAGCCGAAACCCGCAGCTGATGGATACCGGCAAAATAGGGGTGAGCATCGGGGTCGAGTCGCCCCATAAAGAGATCGTCGATAAAGGGGCCACCGAACTCCCCCGGCGGCAGGCTGATGCCATGAACCACCAGCAGGGAGATATCATCCGGCGCGGCCCGTTCGTTGTGATGGTGAGAAGGCACCCGGCGCGCCTGCTGGCACCAGCCAGTGGCATCGATAGAGAAACAAGGTTGCGAAGCAAGTTGAGTCATCGGCTACTCGAGTTGGCTGATAAATGGCGAAAAAACGAAGATACCTGATAGGCAACCCGGCACCAACTCACTGAATCAACGGGAAATGGTATGTTAGGCTGAGTCATCTTCCGCTCGATATGGATGGGGTATGCAGCACACGGCACGCTGGATGTGGTTACTGGCCTGGCTCTCTTTGATGAGCCTGCTGACCCTCTATTTTCACTCCCGCAACCAACCAAGCGTCACCGCCAGCGGCGAGCTGTTGCTGCGGGCCGACCAGAGCGGCCACTATCGTCTGGAGGGTGCCATCAACGGTCAGCCGGTGCAACTGCTGCTCGATACCGGCGCCACCCGTATCACCATCCCGCAGCAGGTTGCCGAGCGGCTCGGCCTAACCGCTCATGGCAGCAGCCAGGTCAATACCGCTGCGGGGCAGATCCGGGTCGGCAACGGCACCATCGAAACGCTGGCGATGGGGCCATTGACCTTGTACGATCTGGCCATCTTTATCAATCCGGCGGCAGACGGTGACGAAGTGCTGGTTGGCATGAACGCCCTCGGTCGGCTGGAGCTGGTTCAAAAGGAGCGGCAACTGCTGCTCAGACCCTTGCAGGAATAAGGCATGTTTCAACAGGATGTCAGCCGCGCCGTGCGCGCCGCACTACTCGAAGATCTGGGCGATGCCCTCACTACGCTGGACCAACCGGACGCCAGCGCCGATATCACCGCCCAGCTGATCCCGGCCGATCGGATGGCCAGCGCCCGGGTCATCACCCGTGAGGCCGGTGTGTTCTGCGGCCAGCCCTGGGTCGATGAAGTCTTCTCGCAACTGAAGGCCCAGCTCGGCGGCGACGTCAAGGTAGAGTGGAAGGTGCAGGATGGAGAAGTGCTCTCCCCCAATCAGGAGCTGTTCCGCCTCCACGGCCCTGCCCGCCTGCTGCTGACCGGCGAGCGCAATGCCCTGAACTTTGTCCAGACCCTCTCTGGTGTCGCCACCCTCGCCGCCCGCTATGTGGCAGAGCTGGAGGGCACTGACTGCCGCCTGCTCGACACCCGCAAAACCATCCCTGGGCTGCGCACCGCCCAGAAGTACGCAGTCACCTGTGGCGGCGGCAAGAATCATCGCATCGGCCTCTACGACGCTTACCTCATCAAAGAGAACCATATCCTCGCCTGTGGCGGCATTGCCGAGGCAATTAGCGAGGCTCGTCATCTCAATCCGGGCAAACCGGTGGAGGTGGAAGTGGAATCACTGGCAGAGCTGGAACAGGCGCTGGCGGCAAAGGCCAATATCGTGATGCTCGACAACTTCGACGTGACCATGATGCGGGAAGCGGTCGCCATCAATCAGGGCCGCGCCAAGCTGGAAGTCTCCGGCAATGTGACCCTCGACACTCTGGCCGAGTTTGCGGCCACCGGCGTCGATTTTATCTCGGTCGGGGCGCTGACCAAGCATGTACGGGCGCTCGATCTCTCCATGCGCTTTATCCAGCAGTGAGATTCACCCCGCAGGCCTGAGCAAATACTCGACCTAACCGGATAAACAACTTGCAAAAGGCGCCATGGGCGCCTTTTCTTTATGCAGGATCCCTCAGCAAAGGAGTGTAATGACGGACCCGCTTTCACCCGTAACAAAGAGTCATAAGAAGCCACTTATTTTATGACTCGCATCAAGTTTTTGGTAAATGACATGAAAGTGGTTAACAAAGGCAGCAATCTCTGTTGCCACACCTGATAGCTCGGATAAGATACTGACGTTCGGACGATTTTCTACCGACACTTCCCAGGAACCAAGGATAAAAGGATATTTCAAATGAAGAAACAATCGGGTTTTACCCTTATTGAACTGATGATCGTGGTCGCGATCGTGGCCATTCTGGCGGCGGTAGCACTGCCGGCATATCAGAACTACACCAAAAAAGCCAAGATGACAGAATTGGTGGCAGCAACTGGAGCAGTAAAACTAGCAGTAGAATTATGTGCACAAACCAAAGCAACACCAACGACTTACGGCGACGAATGCATCAAATCCACAAATGGTATTCCTGCTAACGTAACTAGTGGGGCGATTGAAATCACTACAGCCAAAGTCAATGCATCCAATGTCTCAGTGACTGCAGAAGTAGGTGCTTCTGGTGCAGCCCCGTTAAGTGCAGGCGACAGCTATGTACTCACTGGTACAGTGGATGGCAATAGTAAAGTCACTTGGAAAGCCACATGTGTTAATGGTTCGAAAACTCTTGATTACTGCCCATAGTAATGACCTCTAGCCCCAATAGCGGCCTGGCGTTAAGCCTGGCCGCCTCTTCACTGATCAGTGAAGAGGACTCTCAGCGCTATCTGAGCCAGGCCAAGGCCCAGCGCAAACCCTTTGTGACATTTCTGATAGAGAACGAGATCCTCGACAGCAAGGCGCTCGCCGATTTTTGCGAGCTGGAGTATGGGGTACCTCTGCTGGATCTTGCCGCCTTCGACTTGGCCGAGATCCCGCAGAAGTACCTCAATCAGAAGCTGATTGAGAAACACCACGTCCTGCCCATCTACACCCAGGGGCACACCCTCTATATCGCCATGTCGGACCCGACCAATGTCTCGGCGTTGGAGGACTTTGGCTTCAGCTTCGGGCTTCATACCGAGGCGCTGCTAGTGGAGGAGAACAAGCTCACCGCCGCCATCGGCAAGCTGCTGGAGAGTGAAAACGACGCCCTCGGCATGGAGGATATCGACGAGTCCGAGATTTCTGATCTCGAGGTCTCCGACGATAACAGCCGGCTGGACGAGAGCGTCAATACTGCCGATGACGATGCTCCCATCGTCAAGTACATCAACAAGATCCTGATGGATGCCATCAAGCGCGGCGCCTCCGACCTGCACTTCGAGCCTTACGAGTTCAAGTATCGGGTGCGCTTTCGCATCGATGGCATTCTGCATGAAATTGCCACACCGCCGGTCAACCTCTCCAACCGCTTTTCCGCTCGCCTCAAGGTGATGGCGCGACTCGATATCGCCGAGCGGCGGCTGCCACAGGATGGCCGCATCAAGTTGAAGTTGTCGCGCAACAAGTCGATGGATATGCGGGTCAACACCCTGCCCACCATGTGGGGGGAGAAGATCGTTATCCGTCTGCTCGACTCCTCGGCGGCACGCCTTAATATCGAGCAACTCGGCTTTGATGACCGGCAGAAGGCGCAGTACCTGCGCGCCCTCTCCAAGCCACAGGGAATGATCCTGGTGACCGGCCCCACCGGCTCGGGCAAAACGGTCTCGCTCTATACCGGCCTCAATATTCTCAACACCACCGAGGTCAATATCTCTACCGCCGAAGATCCGGTGGAGATCAATCTGCCCGGCGTCAACCAGGTGCAGGTCAATCCCAAGGCGGGGCTCACCTTTGCCAGCGCCCTGCGCTCCTTCTTGCGGCAAGACCCAGATGTGGTGATGGTGGGTGAAATTCGCGATCTCGAAACCGCCGAAATCGCCATCAAGGCGGCGCAGACCGGCCACCTGGTGCTCTCCACCCTGCATACCAACTCCGCCGCCGAGACCCTGACCCGGATGATGAACATGGGGGTGCCGGCCTTCAACATCGCCTCCTCGGTGACCCTGATCATGGCCCAGCGGCTGGCCCGTAAACTGTGCGACCACTGCAAGGCACCGGAAGTGGTGCCGGAAGCAGAACTGCTGGAGCTGGGCTTTACGCCGCAGCAGTTGGCGGCGGGGCTGCGACTGTTCAAACCGGTCGGCTGCAAGGAGTGTTCCGGCGGCTACAAGGGGCGAGTCGGCATTTACGAAATCATGTTGATGTCGGAGAACATCGCCAAATTGATCATGCAAGGGGCCAACTCCCTGCAAATCGCCGCGATCGCCCAAAAAGAGGGGATGCGTACCCTGCGCACCTCGGGGCTGGAGAAGGCCCGGCTCGGGGTCACCAGTCTGGCCGAGGTCAACCGGGTCACAACCAACTGATCCATGTGACGGAACGACCCGACGGTTTGGCTGGCAGAGCGAATTCGTCGTTCACGAACACGGGACGGACGATAGTCAGGACAACGGAGTAATCAGATATTCAAGTAACTGGGCTGGCGCCAAGAAGGTACCACCCCCCCTATCAGTACCCCGCAGGCATCAAGCCAGTCGGGCACCTTGACCAGGTTGGTGACGCGCAGAGCCAGGCTCTGACAACCAACCCCATTGCAGGATGCAAAGATGGCAACCCTAACGAAAAAGAACAATGCCCCCAAGAAAGTCTTCGCCTTCCGCTGGCACGGGGTAAACCGCAAGGGGCAGAAGGTCTCCGGCGAGCTGCAGGCCGACAGCATCAACACCGTCAAGACAGAACTGCGCAAGCAGGGGGTCAACGTCACCAAGGTGGCCAAAAAATCCCAAGGGCTCTTCTCCAAAGGCGGCGCCAAGATCAAACCGATGGATATCGCCATCGTCTCACGCCAGATCACTACCATGCTCTCCGCCGGTGTACCGCTGGTGCAGAGCCTGCAGATCATCGCCCGCAGTCACGAGAAAGCCTCGATGCGCGAGCTGATGGGGCAGATTGCCGCCGATGTGGAGACCGGTACCCCCATGTCGGAGGCGCTGCGCCGCCATCCTCTCTATTTCGATGATCTCTACTGCGATCTGGTGGAAGCCGGTGAGCAATCCGGTGCGCTGGAAACCATCTACGACCGTATCGCCACTTACCGGGAAAAGTCGGAAGCGCTCAAGTCGAAGATCAAAAAGGCGATGTTCTACCCCACCATGGTCATTCTGGTCGCCATCGTGGTCACCTCCATCCTGCTGCTGTTCGTCATTCCGCAGTTCGAGGATATCTTCAAGAGCTTCGGCGCCGAGCTGCCGGTGTTCACCCAGTTTGTCATCGGCATCTCGCGCTTTATGCAGAACTGGTGGTATGTCTTCTTTGGTGGCACCGCCCTTGGTATCTTCCTTTACGTGCGGGCCTGGCGGGCCTCCCAGAAGGTGAAAGACAATACCGACAAGTTCGTCCTCACCATTCCGGTGGTCGGGATGATCCTGCACAAGGCGGCCATGGCCCGCTTTGCCCGCACCCTGTCGACCACCTTCTCCGCCGGTATCCCGCTGGTAGATGCGCTGATTTCGGCGGCTGGGGCCTCTGGTAACTATGTCTATCGCACCGCGGTCATGGCGATCCGCAACGAGGTGGTGGCCGGTATGCAGATCAACGTGGCGATGCGCACCGTCGATCTCTTCCCCGACATGGTGATCCAGATGGTGATGATCGGTGAGGAGTCCGGCGCCATCGATGATATGCTCTCCAAGGTCGCCACCATCTTCGAACAGGAGGTGGATGACTTGGTTGATGGCCTCACCAGCCTGCTGGAACCCCTCATCATGGTGGTGCTCGGGGTGCTGGTCGGCGGTATGGTTATTGCCATGTACCTGCCCATCTTCAAGCTGGGCGACGTGGTAGGCTGATTTATCAGGGCATGGCTCCACAACCATGCCCTCCCCCTCATTTTATGACTGACGGTTGGTTATGACACTTCTTCTCGAGCTGGCTCACAGCTTGCCCTGGCTCTACTTTTCGCTGGTTTTTCTCTTCTCCCTGATGATCGGCAGCTTCCTTAACGTAGTGATCCACCGCTTGCCCATCATGCTGGAGCGGGAGTGGCAGGCCGAATATCGCAGCTACTTCGCCCCCGATGAGGAGGCCACTGCGCCAGAGCGCTACAACCTAATGGTCCCCCGCTCCGCATGTCCTCACTGTGGCCACGCCATCACTGCGCTGGAGAACATCCCGCTGTTAAGCTGGCTCTGGCTCAAAGGGCGTTGCCGCGACTGTCAGGCCCCCATCTCGGCCCGCTATCCGCTGGTAGAGCTGCTGACAGCCCTGCTCTCGCTCGCCGTAGCAATGGTCATAACCCCGGGCTGGGGCACGCTGGCCGCCCTGCTGCTGACCTGGGTGCTAGTCGCCCTCACCTTTATCGATCTCGACAAGATGTTGCTGCCCGACCAGCTCACCCTGCCCCTGCTGTGGGGTGGGCTGCTGTTCAACCTGGCAAGCGGCTTCGTGCCGCTGGCGGATGCCGTGATCGGTGCCATGGCGGGCTATCTGGTGCTCTGGAGCCTCTACTGGGCTTTCAAGCTGCTCACTGGCAAGGAGGGGATGGGCTATGGCGACTTCAAGCTGCTGGCGGCGCTGGGCGCCTGGCTCGGTTGGCAGGCGCTGCCCATAATTCTGCTGCTCTCATCTCTGGTCGGTGCCGTGATCGGCATCAGCCTGATCGCCTTGCAAAAACATCATCAGGGCAAACCCATTCCCTTCGGCCCCTACCTCGCCATCGCGGGCTGGATCGCCCTGCTATGGGGCGATACCATCACCCGCTGGTATCTCTCTACCCTGCTTTGAGCAAGAGGCCCCCATGTATGTAGTTGCTATCACAGGTGGTATCGGCAGCGGCAAGACCACTATCGCCAATCAGTTTGCCGCGCTGGGTATCGAGGTGGTGGATGCCGATGTGATCGCCCGCGAAGTGGTCGAGCCGGGCACCCCGGCCCTTGCCGCCATCGCCGACCATTTTGGCCCGAATGTGATTGATTCGAACGGTCAACTCGACCGTCGCGCCCTGCGCGACCGGGTCTTCAGCGACCCGCAGGCCAAGGGGTGGCTCAATGCCCTGCTCCACCCGCTGATTCGCAGCGAAATGCTGCGCCAGTGTGCCGCAGCCAGTTCACCTTACTGCCTGCTGGTGGTGCCACTGCTGGTGGAGAACAAACTCACTGGCCTCGCCAACCGGGTGCTGGTGATCGATGTGGATGAAGCCACCCAGATTGAGCGCACCTGTCGCCGTGATGGGGTATCGGCCGAGCAAGCCAAGGCCATCATCGCCGCCCAAGCGAGTCGGTCGGAGCGCCTCGCGGCGGCGGATGATGTCATCGAAAACTACAATGGCAGCGAAATGGCGATTAAAACGCGGATTTTGGCGCTGCACGAGACATATCTGGCAATTGCCTCTCAACAAGGCCGCCAAGTGTGAGTACACTAGGCCGGTTTATGGCTGGCCAGGATTAGGCATGATTTACGATTTCCCCCTCAATGAAAAAAGCCGGACCTATCTTCGTCTGGAGTCCCTGTTTTCCCAGATCCGCGACAATCTGGAGAGTGAACAATCCTGGGCACATATCGCCTTCTTCAAGGGGCTGTTCGATCTGCAGGAGTTGCTGGAGCGTGGTGACCTGCGCGCCGACCTCATCAAGGATCTGGAGCGTCTCGGCCAGCGTCTGAGCCACTGGGCCAGCCTGCCCGATGTCGATCTGGAGCAGATCAAACTGATGCAGCAAGAGAGCAGCCAGCTTTCCCGCAACCTGCTCAACTCGCCACGCCCGGGTGCCCGCCTGAAAGAGGATCGTCTGCTCGGCTCCATCCGCCAGCGCTTCTCCATCCCGGGTGGTCTGTGTGCCTTCGATGTGCCACAGCTGCACCACTGGCTCGGCACCCCGGCCATCACCCGTCACCAGCAGATGCAGGGCTGGCTGAGCGATATCAACCTGCTGATGAATGCCATCACCCTGCTGCTGCGCCTGTGGCGCGAATCAGGCAGCTTCAGTGAGCAGGTTGCCAGCAACGGTTTCTTCCAGGACACCGCCGAGAGCGCCGAGCTGATCCGCATCAAGCTGCCGGGCAATCTGTTCTGCTACCCGACCCTGAGCGGCCACAAGAACCGCTTCGCCCTGCGCTTTCTGCCCACCGCAGAACAGCCGATTGGCGATGTGCCGTTCCAGCTCGCCTGCTGCTAAGGAGTTGCCATGGTCACCACGGTCAAGTGCCCGACTTGCCAAACCGAACTGGAATGGGGTCCGCAGAGTCCGTTCCGTCCCTTCTGCAGCAAGCGCTGCCAGCTGATCGATCTCGGCGAATGGGCCGATGAAGAGAAGCGGATCCCGGGGGAGATCACCCCGGATCTGCTGCCGGAGCCGGAAGAGGGCGATCAGTGGCTATAAGCCCCAGGTCACTCACCTCTTCAATATGAAAAAAGGGCCGATTGGCCCTTTTTTGATGCTTGTCGATTGCTACCGGCTCACGCCAGCAGACCCTGTAGCCGCGCTACAATCGGGCCATTGGCATCGGGGAAGTGGTAGTTATGCAGCTCTGCCACCGGCACCCAAAGACACTCCTGCCCCTCCTTGCCGAACGGCTCGCCGCTGAAACGGGTCACCTTCCAGATATCCAGCAATACCTGCTTCTCGGGGTAGTCGTGCTGCAGCTCCATGAAGGGGGCACAATCCAAAACCCGGATGCCGATCTCTTCCCACAGCTCCCGATCCAGCGCGGTGAGCAGATCCTCGCCCGACTCTACCTTGCCACCGGGAAACTCCCAGCGATCCCCCTGATGGCGATCGGAGGAGCGTCTGGCGATGAAGATATCGCCCCGTTCATTCTCGATGACGCCAACCGCCACCCAGATCCGTTTTTTCTGTTCCATCATTGTCCTCAACGTAAACACGGCAAACGGGCGATCCAGGGGGCAAGCCGAATGGCCTGCTGCTCCCCCCGCGCCCTGAAGAGATCCTGCCCGACATGCTCATTGCCCGGCGGCGCAACCTGCGGCCAAGGCACCGCACCGGGCGGAGTGAAACAACGATCGTGTACCCGCGCACTCTGGCGCAGATAGCGCCATAAACAGTCTCGTAAGAACCACTGGTCGATGTTCGGTGTTTCCATGGTACTGGGTTGATAGCTCGCCATCAGCGGCGCAAGGGGAGGCAGCACACCGGCCACACCGCCCCACATGCCGGCCAGCACCAGATCGGTGTGGCTCCACCAGTCACGCATGATATGGAACCAGCGCCCCGATGCAAGCCAGTCATCGACCGCCCGCAGCTCCCGCAGATTCAGCACGGAGTCAGCATCGCGTACAAGAAAACGCCCCACTCCGGGATCATTGGTGACCTGGAAGCGCCAGCAGAGGCGCTGACGCTGGGATTGGCCATCGGGCTGTACCTTTATCTCGGCGCCATGTTCCTGCAGGCAGGCCAGAAACCCCTGAGGGACGCTGCCATCCACATAGAAGCGCACCCGCCAGCCGGGATAGAGGTAGGCTGCTGCCAACACATTGTCGAGCGCTCCCCGCAAATAGCGGGGCTGTGCTCCCCACAAGGAGAATGCGATGACTGCCTGCTTCTCCCCTTGCTCCGCGAGCCAGGCATCCGGCCCCTCTGCTGGCAGCGCCCACTCCGAGACGGGCTGCGAGACAGCCTCATCCTTGAGAGTCAGAGCACGGGTCCCCGCTTTCGCCGCCTCTGCATGACGCCCTAGCTTGGCAAGGGAGGTGCAAAGCCCGTCATGAACCAGATAATCATCCGGCTCGCGCCGCACCAGTTCGGCCAGGTGCGTCACGGCCCGCTCATGTTGATCGGAGCGCGAGAGGCAGACACAGAGATTGCGCAGCACCTCAGTGTTATCAGGTGTGGCCCGGTACGCCAGCGTCAGCACCTGGGCCGCCGAGGCGGGATCGCCGGACAAAAAGAGGTAATAGGCAAACTGCAGTTGCAGGGGAACGGATTTGTTCGTCTCTGCGTTCAGCCTGTTCAGCACACACCGGATCGCCTCCAGGCGTCTCTCCTGCAGCCAGTGCCCATGCGCCTCCCCATCCCATCCCGCCGGTAATCTACTCATCGTCCCCTCCTTGATCCGAAAATGAATACACCGCCCGGAGGCGGTGTATTCATCATGGCAGGGTATCAGGTCAACTGACCGTGGCAGTGCTTGTACTTCTTGCCGGAGCCGCACGGGCAGGGATCGTTACGACCAACCTTCTGCTCGTCGCGTACGAAGGTGGTGTGCCCCTCTTCGCCTGCGGCCTGTTCATCGGCCAGCTGGCTCTCGGCAGCGGCGTGGGTATAAGTGCGGGGAGCGGCTTCCGCCTGCTGACGCTGCTGCTCTTCCATCGCTTCCACATCGCGCTCCTGCACCTGAACACGGCTCAGGATGCTGACCACGTCGCGCTTGAGGGTTTCCAGCATCTGGGTAAACAGATCGAAGGATTCGCGCTTGTACTCCTGCTTGGGGTTCTTCTGGGCGTAGCCGCGCAGATGGATGCCCTGACGCAGGTGATCCATGGCCGCCAGATGCTCTTTCCAGAGGCCATCCAGAGTCTGCAGCATCACCGCTTTCTCGAAGTTGCGCAGCACCTCTTTACCGACCAGCTCCTCCTTGTGGGCATAGAGCTTGGTGGCTTCGTCCAGAATGCGCTCGCGCAGCTTCTCTTCGTACAGCTTGTCATCTTCTGCCAGCCACTGCTGCAGCGGCAGGTCGAGGGCGAAGTCGGACTTCAGGCGAGCTTCCAGACCCGGAACATCCCACATCTCCTCCAGAGACTGGGGCGGAATGTACTCATCGATGATGGCGCCATAGACGTCATCGCGGATAACGTGAATGGTCTCGGAGATGTCATTGGTGTCCAGCAACTCGTTGCGCTGCTCGTAGACCACCTTGCGCTGGTCGTTGGCAACGTCGTCAAACTCCAGCAAGCTCTTGCGGATGTCGAAGTTGCGACCTTCCACCTTGCGCTGGGCGTTTTCGATCGCCTTGGTGACCCACGGGTGCTCGATGGCTTCGCCCTCTTCCATGCCAAGCTTCTTCATCATGCCGGTCACGCGATCGGAGGCGAAGATACGCATCAGGGTATCTTCCATAGAGAGGTAGAAACGGGAGGAGCCCGGGTCACCCTGACGACCGGAACGGCCGCGCAGCTGGTTGTCGATACGACGGGATTCGTGACGCTCGGTACCGATAATGTGCAGACCACCGGCGGCCAGCACCGCATCGTGACGCACCTGCCAGGCGGCTTTCAGCTCGGCAATCTGCTCGCTGGTCGGGTTCTCCAGCTTGGCAATCTCTGCCTGCCAGTTGCCGCCCAACACGATGTCGGTACCACGACCGGCCATGTTGGTGGCGATGGTGACCGCGCCAGTCTGACCGGCCTGGGCGACGATCTCCGCTTCCATGGCGTGGAACTTGGCGTTCAGCACCTTGTGCGGGATCTTCTCCTTGGTCAGGATGCCGGAGAGCAGCTCGGAGTTCTCGATAGAGACGGTACCGACCAGTACAGGCTGGCCCTTGGCCACGCACTGACGGATATCTTCGATGATGGCGGCATACTTCTCGTTGGCGGTCAGGTAGACCAGATCGCCCATGTCTTTGCGCACCATCGGCTTGTTGGTCGGGATAACCACGGTATCCAGGCCATAAATCTGCTGGAATTCAAAGGCTTCGGTATCCGCAGTACCGGTCATCCCCGCCAGCTTGTTGTAGAGACGGAAGTAGTTCTGGAAGGTGATGGAGGCCAGCGTCTGGTTCTCGTTCTGGATCTTCACCCCTTCCTTCGCTTCAACGGCCTGATGCAGACCATCGGACCAGCGACGACCCGGCATGGTACGGCCAGTGTGCTCGTCGACGATGACGATCTCGTCTTTCTGGACGATGTAGTCGACGTTGCGCTCGAACAGGGTGTGAGCACGCAAACCCGCATTGACGTGATGCAGCAGGCTGATGTTGGAGGCGGAGAACAGGGAGTCGTTCTCGTCCAGCAGCCCCTCTTTCTTGAGCAGCTCTTCCACGAAGATCTGGCCGTTTTCGGTCAGCAGTGCCTGACGGTTCTTCTCGTCCACCGTGTAGTGACCGTCACCGGTGTACTCTTCGGTGTCTTCCTTGTCCTGTTTGACCAGCAGCGGGATCAGCTTGTTGACGCGGATATAGAGCTCGGAGCTGTCTTCGGCCGGACCGGAGATGATCAGCGGAGTCCGGGCTTCATCGATAAGCACCGAGTCCACCTCATCCACTAGCGCGTAGTTGAGCGGACGCTGTACGCGCTGCTCTGGCGAGAACGCCATGTTGTCGCGCAGGTAGTCAAAACCGAATTCGTTGTTGGTACCGTAGGTGATGTCGGCGGCGTAGGCGTCACGCTTCTGGGACGCATCCATGCCAGGCACGTTGCAATCGACGGTCATGCCGAGGAAGGCGAACAGCGGGCGGTTCGCCTCCGCATCACGCTTGGCCAGATAGTCGTTCACCGTCACGACGTGGACGCCGCGGCCACTCAAGGCGTTCAGGTAAGCTGGCAGAGTGGCAGTAAGAGTCTTACCTTCACCGGTTTTCATTTCCGCGATGCGGTTGGAGTTCAGCACCATGCCGCCGATCAGCTGCACGTCGAAGTGGCGCATGCCGAACACCCGCTTGGAGGCTTCACGCACGGTCGCGAACGCTTCCGGCAGCAACTGCTCCAGGGTCTCACCCTGCTCGATACGCTGACGATACTCGGCCGTTTTGGCCTGCAACTCGGCATCGGAGAGAGCCTCGAACTGCGGCTCCATGGCATTGATCTGTTTTACAATTTTGCGCAAAGCCTTGAGCGTTCTGTCGTTCCGGCTGCCGATAATCTTGGTAAGCAGTGTGCTAATCATGGGTACCAACTATTTCTGGTTATAAAAGCGTTCCGTCACTGGAACCTGAAGAAAAAAACCTAACCCCGTCTGGCACTGAGAAAGCGTGCGGGGTTGACCTGACGACCATCTTTCAACACTTCGTAATGCAGATGGACCCCGGTCGCGCGACCGGTGCGTCCCATCAAGGCAATCTTCTGACCCTGATCAACCAGGGTGCCCACCTCAACCAGCAACTTGGAGTTGTGGGCATAGCGGGTGACCAGGCCATTGCCGTGATTAATCTCCACCATATTGCCAAATTCCGGATGACGGCCCGCCCAGCTGACAATGCCGGGCCCGGTGGCCAGAATCGGGGTTCCGGGTTTGCCACGGAAATCGACCCCTTTGTGCATCTTGGCACGCCCGTTGAACGGGTCGACCCGTCCACCAAACCCGGACGAGACCCAAACTCGCTCCTGTTTGACTGGCGTGCCGGAAATAAAACCGGCATCGGTGATATGGTGATTCATGATGAAAGATTCAAGTACCGACAGCTGCTCTTCACGGCTGCTGAGCTGCTGGCTGAGGTGCTTCATCGAGGCTTGCAGCTCGTTGAGGCTCACTTCCAGCTCTTCATCATAAGAAGGGCCGCCCATGGGGGGCAGCTCTTTGAAATTGAACTCGTCGGGATCGAGATCGGCCTGCTCGGTCAATCGTTCGCCGAGGGCATTGAGACGGCCAAGCTGGCCCTGCATGGTGCCCACCTGAGCTGCCAGCATTGCCAACTGTTCACGGGCTTCGTCACCACTCTGGTCAACGGACTGTTGCTCGGCAACGGCAAGCGCCACTTCCAGCGCCTCCATTTTCTGGTGCCAGCTCTGCCAGAGCCAACCACCACCAAGGGCCAACAGGGAGAAGAGAATACCGCCGACCCAGGCCAGACGTTGTTTGGGCAGGTGCAACTTGCGTCGCTGCTTGCCGTGGAGGATCAGGGTAATGCTCATAGAAATCAGTCTGCTCGGTCAGGTGCGGCCAAGAGCCTGCACGGGAAATAAAACCGGGAGATAATCGGTATTAAAGGATGGAGTAAACAAATGACGGAACGTCGGTGCGGAGAGAGGACCGACGTTCCGTTGCACAGCTATCAGGCCAGAACCAGACCGTTATCGTAGTAAGCGATAGGCGCTTTGTCGCCCTCACCCTCGAAGGTCACCAGTTCCCAAGCCTCCTGCTCGGCCAGCAAGGCACGCAGCAGCTTGTTGTTCAGGGCATGTCCGGTCTTGTAGGCACGGAACTCACCGATGATGCTGCGGTTACACATATAGAGGTCACCGATCGCGTCCAGCATCTTGTGCTTGACGAACTCGTCCTCATAACGCAAACCGTCTTCGTTCAGCACCCGATAGTCGTCCAGTACCACGGCGTTTTCCAGGCTTCCGCCCAGCGCCAGGTTCTGGGAACGCAGGTACTCGATATCGCGCATGAACCCGAAGGTACGGGCACGGCTGATCTCTTTCACGAAGGAGGCACCGGAGAAGTCCAGTACGCAACGCTGATTGCGCCCTTCAAAGACCGGATGCTGGAAATCGATCTCGAGATCCATCTTGAAGCCGTTGCGGTAGGGGTGGAATTCCGCCCACTTGTCGCCGTCTTCAACCCGGATGCTCTTCTTAATCCGCACAAACTGCTTGGCAGCATTTTGCTCACGGATCCCGACTTCCTGCAGCAGGTAGATAAAGGGATGCGCACTGCCGTCCATTACCGGGATCTCGGGCGCGTCAACCTCAACGTAGAGGTTGTCGATCCCCATCCCGGCCAGCGCGGCGGAGAGGTGCTCAATGGTAGAGACACGGACACCGGCTTCGTTGACCAGAGCGGTACAGAGCACTGTATCGCGCACCTGATCGGCATT
This sequence comes from Aeromonas sp. 95A, assembly GCF_051919235.1. Lineage (NCBI taxonomy): Bacteria > Pseudomonadati > Pseudomonadota > Gammaproteobacteria > Aeromonadales > Aeromonadaceae > Aeromonas > Aeromonas sp. 95A. The sequence continues at coordinate 3,304,779 of NZ_JBQBFC010000001.1, read as the reverse complement.
GGCTGGCAGCTCCACCACAGGATTCAGGTCGGTACGCAAGTAAACGATCCCTGTGTTCACAGGTGCCGGACGGAACGTCATGGTGACTTTCCGGCCCGAATGCAGGCCGACACCAGTCGCCTGTACACTCGTTTTCAAGGTTCTTTGTCTAATCATGGGTGTACCCTAAACAGCTTAAAATCCGGACCAGATGGTCGTTGGCAGGCCATCTTAGCACATTCCTTGAACAACAAACAAACGAGAGCCATAAGAGGCTTAGTCAGCTTGCTTGCGCAGGAACGCCGGAATATCCAGGTAATCCGGTTCACGACGAGCTTGCGGCTCGGCGTTGACCACCTTGGCCGGGGCTTCGTCCATCACGCGGCCTTGCATCATGTCGCTAACCAGCGGCTGACGCACCGGGCGCTCTTGCACCTGGCTGCTCTTGACTAGCGTGATGTCCGGCTTGCGCTCGGCACCGATACCGGTAGCAACCACGGTCACACGCAGCTCGTCGTGCATTTCCGGATCGATTACGGTACCCACAACTACAGTGGCGTTCTCGGAAGCGAAGGCCTTGACCGCGTTACCCACGGTTTCGAACTCTTCGATGGTCATGTCCATACCGGCGGTGATGTTGACCAGGATGCCACGGGCACCAGCCAGATCCACATCTTCCAGCAGCGGGCTGGAGATGGCTTTCTCGGCAGCTTCTTCGGCACGGTCATCACCAGAGGCGGAACCGGTACCCATCATGGCGGTACCCATTTCACGCATCACGGTACGCACGTCCGCGAAGTCAACGTTGATCAAGCCCGGACGGGTGATCAGCTCGGCAATGCCCTGTACCGCGCCAAGCAGTACATCGTTGGCAGCCTTGAAGGCGTCCAGCAGGGAGATACCGCGACCCAGCACCTTCAGCAACTTGTCGTTGGGGATGGTGATCAGGGAGTCGACGTTCTTGGAGAGCTCTTCGATACCGTGCGCGGCGAAGCCCATCCGCTTCTTCCCTTCGAAGGAGAACGGCTTGGTCACCACAGCAACGGTCAGGATGCCCATCTCGCGCGCCACTTCGGCCACGATCGGCGCAGCACCGGTACCGGTACCACCACCCATACCGGCGGCGATGAACACCATGTCGGAACCGGTCAGCAGCTCACGCAGCGCTTCGCGATCTTCCATGGCCGCATCACGACCCACTTCCGGATTGGCGCCGGCACCCAGACCCTTGGTGATGCCACCGCCGATCTGCAGGGTAGTGTTGGCGCTGGAGTTACGCAGTGCCTGGGCGTCGGTGTTGACGGTAATAAACTCAACACCCTCAATATTTTGACGAACCATGTGTTCGACAGCGTTACCGCCGCCGCCACCTACACCGATCACTTTAATGACGGCTTCGTCAGTGTGGCTATCCATAAATTCAAACATGTTGTCTCTCCGCTTTATTTGCCTGACTCAGCAAAATTCTTAGAACTCGCCACGCAGCCAGTTGCTAACCCGTTTGACCAGGCCACCGACGCTTGCCTTGGCGGCATATTCTTTGTTGCTACCTGTGGCTTGATGGGTGCGGCCATATTGCAGCAACCCGACCGCAGTCGAGTACACCGGTGCCTGCACGTAATCACTCAAACCACGTATGTTCATGGGCTCTCCCACCCGGACCTGGCTCTGGAAGATCTGCTCTGCACACTCCACAATGCCTTCAATCTGGGCAGCGCCGCCGGTCAAGACCACACCGGCTGCCAGCTGATGCTTGACCCCCTGCGCTTTCAACTCGCTTTGTACCCGCACCAGCTCATCATTCACCATGGAGAGCAACTCGGTGTAACGGGGCTCAATCACTTCAGCCAGTGTCTGCCGTTGCAGGCTGCGCGCCGGGCGACCGCCGACACTGGGTACTTCAATATTGTCTTCCTTGCTGACCAGACGGCCGAGGGCGCAACCGTAGCGCACCTTGATCGCTTCCGCGTCGAGCGGCGGCGTGCCGAAGGCGTACGCGATGTCGCTGGTCACAGTGCTGCCAGCGTACGGGATCACCTTGGTGTGGCGCAGGGCGCCGCCGGTAAACAGCGACATATCCATGGTGCCACCACCGATGTCCACCACGCAGACACCCAGCTCTTTCTCGTCTTCGGTCAGCACCGCGTAGCTGGAGGCCAGCGCGGAGAAGATCAGCTGATCGACTCGCAGACCCACTTTTTCGACACACTTCTCGATGTTGCGAGCCATGTCGTTATGGCAGGTGATGAGATGCACCTTGGCCGCCATCCGTACACCGGAGAGGCCGACCGGATTCTTGATCCCTTCCTGATAATCGATGGCAAACTCCTGAGGCAGCACATGCAGCACGCGCAGCTCGTCGGAGAGGCGAACCGACTTGGCAGTGTGGATCACGTTGTCCACATCCTCCTGGGTCACCTCTTCATCGGAGATGGGCACCATACCGGTCTCGTTGCGGCAATCAATATGCTTGCCGGACAACCCCAGATAGACCGAGCTGATCTGGCAATCTGCCATCATCTCGGCCTCTTCCACCGCGCGGCGCAGTGACTTGACCACGGAGTCGAGGTCATTGACCCCGCCCTTCTCCATTCCGCGAGAAGCGTGACTGCCCATACCGATGACGTTCAGTTCACCGTCCGGCAATACTTCCCCGACCAGAACCGCCACCTTGGTTGTGCCGATATCCAGTCCGACAATCAAATTCCTATCTGCGGTGTTGGTCATGCACTTTCTCTTCGCTCTTCTTCCAGCCAACTGCCATTCCGGTGTCGTATCGAAGATCCACGTAGGCGACTTGCGCACGGGGTTCGATAACCGGGAAGGCATCGATAAACCGCTGCAGCCGGAGCGCAATGTCATTGCGTCCCAGGAACAGCTTGATATTGCCATCCAGGGTCAGTTCCCAGGCATGGCGGGGGGTCAGATTCACCCCCAGCAACTTGTATCCCTTGGCAGCCAGTTGCGACTCGTACTGCCGACTCTCTTTCAACACCCGGGCGGCCTGGTCATCCGGCCCTGACAGCTGCAACAGCGGCGTCTTGACCCGATCCGGGGCACTGAATACCTTGCCCTTGGTGTTGACGAAGCGGTTGCCATTCCAGCGCGCCGCCACATCTTGTTCCGTGAGGTAGATCTTGATCTTGTTCGGCCACTTCTTTCGTACCGAGACCGAGGCCACCCATGGCAGGGCATTGAGCCTTGCCTGCAATTCGTTGACGTCCAATTCGAAGAAGTTGCGCAGCTCGGCGCCATCCAGCACGGCCATCCGCAGCTCTTCGGTTTGCAAATACTGGTGTTGCCCCTGCAGCAACAGCTCGCTCATGGGCAACCGGTTGGCATCTGTCAGCCAACCTTTAACATCCAGCGCCGTCCGGTAGCAGCCCCATATCACCAGCAGGAAAAACGCTACCCCTGCGATGAAGCCACCCTTGGTGCGCCCCTGTGCCCTTGCCTCCACCCGATCGATCCCCGTGTAACGCGCTAAACCGGCCTTTGACAGACCGGTTCGCCATTATATAGGCCCCGGCTTGGCGGTCAAAATACTCATTGGGCCCTCAGGCGCCAGATTTCATGCTATCTATGCTCAATTTCATCTCTCCGAGACGACGGGCCAGCGCCCCGACGTTCCCGGCGCCTTGAGTCAGCACCAAATCCCCTTCGCCGATCAGGTCGGCCAGCACGGCTGGTACGTCATCCGGTGTAGCGACGAAGATGGGTTCCAGGTTGCCACGCGAGCGAATGGAGCGGCACAGTGCCCGTCCATCAGCGCCCGGGATCGGCTCCTCACCGGCAGCATAAACCTCCAGCATCACCAGCACGTCTACCTTGGAGAGCACATCGGCGAAGTCCTCGTAGAGGTCGCGGGTGCGGGTATAACGGTGCGGCTGGAACACCATCACCAGACGCTTCTCGGGCCAACCGGCGCGGGCGGCGTTGATGGTGACCTTCACTTCGCTCGGGTGGTGTCCGTAATCGTCCACCAGCATCGCCTTGCCGCGACCGGTTTCAAACTCGCCATACTGCTGGAAGCGACGACCAACCCCTTCAAATTTGGCCAGAGCAGAGATGATGGCCTCATCGCTAACACCGTCCTCTGTCGCGACAGCTATCGCCGCTGCGGCGTTCAATGCGTTGTGAATACCCGGCAAATTGAGGGTCACCTGCAGCTCACCCGCCTCTTTGCGGCGAACACGGAAGCAGCTGTGGTTGGTGGTCTGGACAAAATCCAGCACCTGCACATCCGCATCGTCAGAGAGACCGTAGGTCAGGGTCGGACGGGCAATCTCGGGCAACATGCCACGGATCACCGGATCATCGATGCAGACCACCGCCAGTCCGTAGAAGGGCAGGTTGTGCAGAAACTCGATGAAGGTGGCCTTCAGCTTGGAGAAATCACCGCCGTAGGTATCCATGTGATCCGCTTCGATGTTGGTCACGATAGAGACCATCGGCTGCAGATGCAGGAAAGAGGCGTCGCTCTCGTCCGCTTCGGCAATCAGGTAGCGGCTGCTACCCAGACGGGCATTGGTACCGGCACTGTTGAGCAGGCCACCGATGACGAAGGTCGGGTCGCGGTCGGCTTCGGCATAGATACTCGCCACCAGACTGGTGGTGGTGGTTTTGCCGTGGGTACCGGCAATGGCGATACCGTGACGGAAACGCATCAGCTCGGCCAGCATCTCGGCGCGGCGCACCACCGGGATCCGCAGTTCGCGGGCAGCCAGCAGCTCCGGGTTGTCCTGCTTGATGGCAGTAGAGACCACCACCACGCTGGCACCCTCAACGTGTTCGGCACTGTGGCCGACGAAGATGTGCGCGCCCAGTCCAGCCAACCGCTCGGTCACGGCGTTGCGAGCCAGATCAGAACCCGTTACCTGATACCCTTCGTTGGCAAGCACTTCGGCGATCCCGCCCATACCGGCACCACCGATGCCGATAAAGTGGATGCGACGCACGCGGCGCATTTCGGGGATCACAGTACGCAGTTTTGCCAGTTCAACCTTGGTCATAATCGTCTCTTTAGTCTGCCGTAGGCCATGTGCCGTCAAAGCGCGGCTGCACGGCGGCATCAATACATACAGGTACAAGGCTGCCCGGAGTCACCGCTGCAACCTTGCTCATCAATCTTTACCACGCTGCCCGGTTGCGAGCTGTTTGCACTCATCTGCAACCCGCTCGGCCGCATCGGTGATGGCGACGCGTCGAGCCGCTTTCGCCATGTTAAACAGGGTCTCCCGGCGACCAGCCAGCCAGGTCAGGCGCGCCGCCAGTGAGGCGGTGTTCAGCTCGGACTGGGGCAGAAACTCGGCCGCACCGCCGTCGACCAGTGTCAGGGCGTTACGGGTCTGGTGATCATCCACCGCATGGGGCAGTGGCACAAAAATGGCGGCCACACCGGCGGCAGCCACTTCGGAAACAGTCAGCGCACCGGCACGGCAGACCACCAGGTCGGCCCAGGCGTAGGCGCTGGCCATATCCTTGATAAATTCGCTCACCTCGGCATTTATGCCGTGCTGGGTATAGGCAGCAGACACTGTCTCGGCATTGCCCTTGCCACACTGGTGACGCACTTCAATGGGCACGCCGGATGCCGCCACCGCAGCAGGTACCTGCTCGTTGAGCACCCGCGCCCCCAGACTGCCGCCGACGATCAGCAGATGCAGTGGCTCATCCCCGCTGCGCAGTTGCGGATCCGGCAGGGCGACCACTTCGGGACGCACCGGATTACCGACCACGGCGGTGCGACGGCTCGGCGCGAAGGCGCCCGGAAATGCCATCAACACCCGCCTGGCGATACGGGCCAGCAACTTGTTGGTCATGCCAGCAGCAGCATTCTGCTCATGGAGCAGCAGCGGGATACCGGAGAACCAGGCCGCCACGCCACCCGGGCCGGAGGCAAAACCGCCCATGCCGAGCACCACATCAGGACGAACGGTCTTGAGCACCTGACGCGCCTGCAGGATCGATTTGACGATGCGATAGGGCGCCACCAGCAGTCGCTTGATGCCGTTGCCACGCACCCCCTGAATATCGATGAAGGAGATGGGATAACCGTGGGCGGGCACCAGCTCCGCCTCCATCCGGTCGGCAGTGCCGAGCCAGTGGACAGTCCAGCCCTGGGCCTTCAGGCGATCGGCCACGGCCAGACCGGGGAACACATGCCCACCGGTACCACCTGCCATCACCAACAGAGTCTTGCTCACTAAACCTCCCGCACGCGCGCCTGGGCTGTCGCCTGACGCAACTCAAAATCGATTCGAATCAACATGCTCACCGCCACCGACATGATGATGAGACTGGAACCACCGTAACTGACCAGCGGCAGGGTCAAGCCCTTGGTTGGCATCATGCCGCTGGCCGCGCCAACGTTAACGAAGGTCTGGAAGCTGAACCAGATGCCGATGCCGATGGCCAGATAACCGTCATAGAGCCGCTCTGCCACCAGCGCGCGATGCCCCAGCTTGAGCGCCTTGACCGCCAACGCAAAAATCAGGAACAGGGCGCCCAGCACCCCGACGTAACCCAGCTCTTCACCGAGGATCGCAAACACGAAGTCGGTGTGCGCTTCCGGCAAGTACTCCATCTTCTGGATAGAGTTGCCAAGCCCTTCGCCAAACCAGCTGCCACGACCAAACGCCATTAGCGACTGGGTCAACTGGTAGCCGCTGCCGAATGGATCGGCCCAGGGATCCATAAAGGAGGTCACCCGCCGCATCCGGTAGGGCTCGACGATGATCAGCATCACCACCGAGCCGAGGCCCGCGCCGATCAGGGTCAAAAACTGCCCCAGTCGGGCACCGGCCAGAAACAGCATGCCGAACGAGGTAACGAACATCACCACGGTGGAACCCAGGTCAGGCTGCAACAGCAGCAAGACCGCCAGCACCCCGAACACTGCCAGCGGTTTCAGGAAGCCGATCCAGGCTTCGCGCACTTCGCTCTGGCGCCGCACCAGATAACCGGCCAGATAGACAAACAGCGCCAGCTTGCCAAACTCGGCAGGCTGCAGGTTGAAGGGGCCAAGCGGCAACCAGCGCACCGCACCGTTAACGTTGCGGCCCACCAGTAGCACCAGCACCAGCATCAAGATCGCCAGCAGCAGCATGGGGCCGTTGTGCTGTTGCCAGCGCGCCATCGGCACCTGCAACACAAACCAGGAGATACCGAGCGCCATCACCAGAAACAGGGCGTGACGCTTCACAAACATGAAGGGGTCATCTCCCAGCGCAATCCCTTCGGGGATCGACGCCGAGGCCACGATGACCACCCCGACCGCCATCAGGGAGAGCGCCAGCAGTACCAGCTGCCGATCGTAGAGACCGGCAGGACGCGCCGGTAACAACCAGCGCTGGAACAGACCTGCTGCTGCGCGAAGGGCGTTCATAGCATCTGTACCATCTCGGTGAAGCGATCGCCGCGCACCTCGAACGACTTGAACTGATCGAGGCTGGCACAGGCCGGCGCCAGCAGCACCCAGTCACCGGGCTTGGCATCGGCCGCCGCTTTGGCAACCGCAGCAGCCAAGTCGGCCACCCGTTCGGTCTGCTCGCCCAGCGCCAGCAGCACCTCGGCATCCTGACCGAAGCAGTACATGTGATCGATCTGGTTGCCTAGCAGCGCCTGGATCGGACCAAAATCCTGCCCCTTACCCTGACCACCGGCCAGCAGCAGCAGGCGCCCCTTGACCGACTCGCGCACACCGGCAACAGCAGCCAGCGTGGCCCCCACGTTGGTGGCTTTGGAGTCGTTGATCCAGCGCACCCCGTTCACCTCCCGCACGAAGCGGGCACGATGGGCAAGCCTTCAAAGCGACGCAGTACGGTAAGCTGAGCCGCACGGGGAATACCGACCGCATCGCACAGCGCCATGGCCGCAAGGGCGTTGGCCTGATTGTGGGCACCGACGATCTTCATCTCGTCCACCGCCAGCAGCGGTTCGCCGTGCAGGGTCAACCAGTAGCGACCATCCAGCAGGCAACGGCCATAGCCATTGCAGTCGAGACCAAAGCTCTGCCACACCTGACCCACATCGGGCAGGGTCTGGGCATCGTCACGATTGACCAGAATGTGTTTGGAGTGCTGATGGATCTCCATCTTGGCGGCGCGATAGTCGGCCATGCCCTGATAACGATCCATGTGATCTTCTGAGAGGTTCAGCACCACGGAGGCTGCAGCACGCAAACTGTGAGTAGTTTCCAACTGGAAGCTGGAGAGCTCCAGCACGCAGAGATCCATCGGCTGCTTGAGCAGCTCCAGTGCAGGCGTGCCGATATTGCCGCCCACGCCGACATTGAGACCGGCTTCGGCAATCATCTCGCCCACCAAGGTGGTAACGGTGCTCTTGCCGTTCGAGCCGGTAATGGCGATGACCGGGGTCTGGGTCTCGCGAACAAACAGCTCGATGTCACCGACGATCTGCACACCACACTCGGCAGCCGCTTTCAGTTCGGGGGTCGCCAGCGCGATACCGGGGCTCGCCACTATCATGTGCGCCTGCTTGAGCAGCCCCTCGTCGAGCCCGTGGATCAGCTCAACCTCAGACGGCAGTTGATCCTTGCCGGGCGGGTTGGCACGGGTATCCATCACCAGTGGCGTCACGCCACGGCCGAGGAAGTAATCGACACAGGAGAGCCCGGTTTTGCCCAATCCGATGATGATGACCATGGCCTTACCTCACCTTCAGGGTGGCAAGACCCAGCAGCACCAGCACGAGGGTGATGATCCAGAAGCGCACGATGACGCGCGGCTCCGGCCAGCCCTTCTTCTCGTAGTGGTGATGGATCGGCGCCATGCGGAAGATCCGCACGCCGCGCAGCTTGTAGGAACCCACCTGCAGGATCACCGAGACGGTCTCCATCACGAAGACGCCGCCCATGATCACCAGCAGGAACTCCTGACGGACCAGCACGGCAATGGTACCGAGCGCACCGCCCAGTGCCAGGGAACCTACGTCCCCCATGAATACTTGCGCCGGATAGGTGTTGAACCAGAGGAAACCCAGACCCGCCCCGACAATGGCGGTACAGACGATCACCAGCTCGGAGGTATAGGGCACGTAGGGAATGTGCAGATAGTTGGCAAAGTTGACGTTACCGGTAGCCCAGGCGATCAGGGCAAAGCCCCCCGCCACCATCACGGTCGGCATGATGGCCAGGCCATCGAGACCATCGGTCAGGTTGACCGCATTGGAAGTGCCGACGATGACAAAGTAGGTCAGCACGATAAACATCAGGCCAAGCTGCGGCATCACATCCTTGAGGAAAGGCACCACCAACTGGGTTTGGCCCTCATGGGTTGCGGTCGCATAGAGGAACACAGCCACCGCCAGCGCTACCGCGGATTGCCAGAAATACTTCCAGCGAGCAATCAGGCCGTCGGTATTCTTGCGCACCACCTTGAGGTAGTCGTCGGCAAAGCCGATGGCGCCGTAGGCACCCAGCACAAACAGCACCAGCCAGACATAGGGGTTGTCGAGGCGGCACCAGAGCAACACTGAAGTGAAAATCGCAGCAATGATCATCAGGCCCCCCATGGTCGGGGTGCCCCGCTTGCTGAGGTGGGACTCGGGACCGTCGTTGCGGATCACCTGACCAAACTTCAGGATCTGCAGGCGACGGATCAGGCGTGGCCCCATCCAGAGGGCAACCCCCAGTCCGGTGATGATCGACAGGATGGCGCGAAACGTCAGGTAGGAGAAGACGTTGAAGAAGGTGAAGTGCGGGGTGAGCAGTTCGGCCAGCCAGACTAGCATGTGGCTGACTCCTGACGGTCTTTGACCATCTCGACGATATCTTCCATGCGGGAGCCACGGGCGCCCTTGACCAGAATCGAAATTTCCTGATGTGTATTTATCATTTGCGCAAGCACTTCAAACAACGACGCCTTGTTATCGAAATGTCGGCCAACCGCGGCATCTGCGGTGTGGCGACTCTCTTCCCCCACTGTCAGCACGGCATCCAGACCGCGCTCGCGGGCATGACGGCCAACCCGGGCGTGTTGCTCGGCAGACTCCTCACCCAGTTCCCGCATATCACCGAACACCAGCACCTTGAAGCCGCCCATGGCGGTCAGGGCATCGATGCCCGCCAGCACGGACTCCACGCTGGCATTGTAGGTATCGTCCACCAGGGTCAGACCGCCCCAGCGCTGCACGCAGAAGCGCCCCTTGACCGGCGCCATCTGCTCCAGCCCCGCCTTGACACAGGCGAGGGATGCGCCGAGGGCCAGACAGCCCGCGGCGGCAGCCAGTGCATTGGCCACGTTGTGGCGACCCGGGATCGCCAGAGTCAGGCTCAGCTCGCCTTGCGGGGTCACCATCACGAACTCGGCACAACCCTGAGTGTTGAGAACTACATCGCGAGCATGGAACGGCTGGCTCTGATCTTCGATGGAGAAGGCGCACTGAATGCCGCATTCCCGCCACTTCGGCCAGAATTCGTTGTCGGCATTTACGATGGCGGTGCCACCTTCGCTCAAGCCCTCAAAAATTTCACTCTTGGCGTGGAACACCCCTTCCAGCGAGCCGAAGCCCTCCAGATGGGCCGCCGCCACGTTGTTGATGATGGCGGCATCGGGTTTGGCCAATGAAGTAGTCCAGGCGATTTCGCCCGGATGGTTGGCACCCAGCTCCATCACCGCAAACTTGTGTTGCGGTTCGAGGCGCAGCAGGGTGAGCGGCACGCCCACCTCGTTGTTGAAGTTGCCAGCGGTGGCCAGCACTTCCCCTTCGTTGCGCAGGATGGCAGTTGCCATCTCCTTCACCGTGGTCTTGCCGCAGCTGCCGGTAATGGCCAGCACTTTCGGGTTGATGCGCTCGCGCACCAGTTTGCCGAGTCGGCCCAGTCCTTTCAGAGTGTCGGTCACCACCAGCTGGGGGATGGCCAGCGGCAGTTCACGCTCAACCAGCAGGGCAGAGGCCCCTGCCTGAACGGCCTGCTCGCAAAAATCGTGGGCATCGAAGCGCTCGCCGCGCAGAGCAACGAATAGGGCGCCCGCGCCCAAAGTGCGGGTGTCGGTACTGACGACGGTGATCTCGCCGTCGTCACCAATCAGACGGGCATCGAGTACCTGCGCCAGCTCGGCAAGCCTGAGGGTCATCATTTGAATGACTCCAATAATGTGTGCAAGGCGGCCGCAACGGTTTCCCGGTCGCTGTAGTGCCGCTTGTCGGTTCCAATGATCTGATAATCCTCGTGACCCTTACCGGCCACCAGGATGATGTCCTGTTTGCTCGCCTGACCGATGGCCAGCGCAATCGCCTTGACCCGGTCGTGCTCCACCTGCACCGCAGCAGGATCGCGAAGACCCGCCACCATGTCGGCCATGATCCGGGCCGGCTCTTCGGTACGGGGATTGTCGTCGGTCAGGATCACGCGATCCGCATACTGCTCGGCCATGGCTGCCATCATGGGGCGCTTGCCGCGATCGCGGTCGCCACCACAGCCAATCAAGCACCAGAGCTGCCCTGTGCAATGCACCCGCAGGGCCTGCAATGCCTTCTCCAGCGCATCCGGGGTGTGGGCGTAATCGACCACCGCCAGCGGCGTATCGCCACCGCCGAAACACTCCATGCGACCGGTCACCGGCTGCAACTGAGGCGCTGTAGCCAGCAGCTCGTGGAAGTCGTAACCGAGCACCAGCATCACGCCCATCGCGGCCAGCACATTGCTGACATTGAAGCGCCCGAGCAAGGGGGCGGATAATACACCATTCCCCCAGCTGGAGTTAATCTGCGCGCGAAAACCTTGCTGGTGAAAATCGAGCTGCTGCGCCGTTAATTGACGGCCAGAATGGTGTTCAATCGGGCCATTAACGCTGAACGCCACCGCTGCCGGGTATTTTTCGAGCCACTTGGCACCCAACTCGTCATCACGGTTGATCACCGCATTCGACTCATCGACCAACTGCAGCAACTGCTCTTTGGCCGCGCCATAGGCTTCCATGGTGCCGTGGTAGTCGAGGTGATCCCGGCTCAAGTTGGTGAAGACAGCGGCGGCAAACGGCAGTGCGGCAACACGATGCTGCACCAGACCATGGCTGGAGACCTCCATCGCCACCAAATCCGCCCCCTGCGCTTGCAGCGCAGCCAGATTGGCTTGCACCTGCACGGCGCTACCGGTGGTATTTTCCGCTTCGATCAAATTGCCAAACAGGCCGTTGCCGATGGTGCCCATCACACCCGCCTTGCCACCCAGCAGGGTGCGCCAGTTGGCGACCAGCAGTGCTGTAGTGCTCTTGCCGTTGGTGCCGGTGATCCCGACCAGCGCCAGTTTTTTCGCTGGCTGGTCGTAGAAGGTACCTGCGAGTGCTGAGAGGTGAGCGGGCAGATCCCGCATCCCGATACAGGGAACCGGAGTCGATGGCGGGATAAATTCACCATCCTCCTCAAACACAACAGCGGTCGCTCCCTGAGCCACCGCCTGTTCGATAAACCGTCTGCCATCGACCTGATGACCACGAATGGCCACGAAGAGCGAGCCGGGGCCAACCCGCCGACTATCCAGCTGGATATCGGTCAGGGTGAGCGCCGGCGCCTGGATACCGAAGGGGCGCAGTAATGCATCAAGTGCGCGGGACAAGAGAAGCCTCCGTACGGGCAAGTTTGGTGGGCACCGCTGGCGGCACCGCATCGGGACGAATATTGAAGAGCTGCAGCACCCCGCCCATGGCCTCTGCAAACGGTGGGGTCGCCACGGCGCCGCCATAATAGGCGCTGCCTTTTGGCTCGTTGATCACCACCACCATGACGAAACGGGGATCACTGGCGGGTGCGAAACCGGCAAACCAGGCCATGTAATCCTTGCCATAGCCACCAGCGACGGCGACCTTGGCGGTACCACTCTTGCCGCCAACCCGATAGCCCGGGATCTTGGCTTTTGGAATGGCGTTGTCGACCACATACTCCAGCGCCTGCAACATGGCAGCGGCGTTGTTGTGATCGATAACCTGCTCACCCTTGGGCGGCGTAGTCACCTTGACGATGGACAGCGGCACCCGTTTGCCCTTGTTAGCCAAGGTGGCGTAGGCGGAAGCCAGCTGCAGCGGGGTGACTCGCAGACCATAACCAAACGAGAGGGTCGCACGCTCGATATCGGACCAGCGACGACGCTGGGGCAGCATGCCGCTGCTCTCGCCCATCAGCCCGCTGCCGGTATCCATGCCGAAACCGAACATGCTGAGGGTGTTGATCATCTCCTGCGCCGGCATCCGCAGCGCAATGCGCGACATACCGATGTTGGAGGAGTAACGCAGGATATCGTAGAGGTTGGTCGCCTTGTGGATACTCACGTCCTTGATCTGCTTGGCACCGATAAAGAGCGGACCACCGGGAATGAAATCCTTCCAGCTGGTGACACCTGCCTGCAAGGCACTGAGCAAAATCAATGGCTTGACGGTCGAACCCGGCTCGTAGGTATCAGTCACCACCCGATTGCGTACCCGGAAGCTCTGATACTGGCCTCGGTTGTTCGGGTTATAGGAGGGAGTGTTGACCATGGCGAGCACTTCACCGGTCTTGATATCCAGCATCACCATGGAGCCGGAGGTCGCCTTGTTCTCGTCGGTTGCCCGCTTGAGGGCACGGTAGGCCAGAGCCTGCACCCGCTGATCGATACTGAGCTGCAGATCGTTGGCGTTCTTGCCCTCTTTGACGATGCCAAGCCGCTCGATGACCCGGCCCTGACGATCCTTTCGTACCCGCATTTCGCCGGGTGTTGCCGTCAGCCACTCGTTGTAGCTGCGCTCAATCCCTTCAATACCGCTGCCATCGATGTTGGTCACCCCCACCAGATGAGCGCTGATCTCGCCGGTCGGGTAGAAGCGGCGCGCTTCGGGGCGCAGGTAGACGCCACCCAGCTTGAGCCCTTTGATATATTCTGCCACCGCAGGAGTAACCTGACGCTGCAGATAGACGAAGCGCTTGCTGGGGTTGGCGATGCGATGCTTGAGGGTATTGATGTCGAGCTTGAGCACGGCGGAGAGCGCCAGCCAGGCTCGCTCATTATTGATGGCACCGGATTCATGTACCGTCTTGGGATCGGCCCAGACCGCCTCGACCGGCACCGAAACCGCCAGCTGCTCGCCGTTGCGATCGGTGATCATGCCGCGCACCGCCTGGGTAGAAGTGGTACGCAGGGAACGCATATCACCCTCCTGACGCAGACGATCCGGATTGATCACCTGGATCCAGGCAAGACGCAGGATCAGACCCACAAACGCGATGCCGATAAACACCGCAAGCGTGCGAAAGCGCCACGGATAGATCGATGGCGCTTTGACATTCGCTTTGGCAGCTTTGGCTGTAGCCTTGCGTTTCATGGTTGGGTAATTACCTTCTCGGTGGTCACCAGCGGACGACCCATCTGCAACTTGTCCATCGCCAGACTCGCCACCCGGGAGTGTTCAGCCAGGGTGCCCTGTTCCAGCAACAGGTGGCGCCATTCGATATTGAGGCGATCCTCTTCCGCCATCAGATCGTTCTGCTTGGCCGTCAGACCACGGGTCATGTTGGTCACCAGGATCACGGCAAACGCGGTCACCAGCACGGCGACCGACAGAAAAATCTGCAGCTTGTGCCGCCAGAGATCCGCAACGATCTCCTTGGCCAGATGAACACGCACTTCGCTCATCGCTTACTCCGCCAACCGTTCGGCAACCCGCAGCACCGAGCTGCGTGACCGGCTGTTTTCAGATACTTCATGATCAGAAGGCTTGAGTGCCTTGCCGACCGACTTCAATTTGCGACCGCCAGCCAGCTGGGCCTCGGTCAACGGAATGCCGTAAGGCACTTCCGGCCCCTTCTCGTGCTTGCGGATGAAATGCTTTACCAATCGGTCTTCCAGCGAATGGAAGCTGATCACTGACAGACGGCCATGTGGTGCCAGCACTTCCAGTGCACCGTTGAGCGCGGTTTCGATCTCGTCCAGCTCGCTGTTGATATAGATGCGGATGGCCTGGAAGCTGCGAGTTGCCGCATGCTTACCCTTCTCCTTGCTCGGATTGACCCGGGCAATCATCTCCGCCAGTTGGCGGGTACGCACATAAGGCTCGGTCACTCGGTCGTGCACGATGGCGCGGGCGATCTTCTTGGCAAAACGCTCCTCACCGAAGGTCTTCAGCACCCAGGCGATGTCATCCACATCGGCCTTGGCCAGCCACTCGGCAGCGCTCTGGCCGGAGGTGGGGTCCATCCGCATATCGAGCGGACCATCTTTCATAAAGCTGAAGCCGCGCTCGGCATCATCCAATTGGGGTGAAGAGACCCCCAGATCCAGCAGGAAGCCATCCACCTTGCCCAGCAAACCGCGCTCATCCAGATAGGAGGCGATGCCGGAGAAGGGGCCGTGCACGATTTCGAAACGGGGATCCTGGATCTTGGCGGCCTCGGCAATCGCTTGGGGATCGCGGTCGATGGCGATCAGGCGGCCATTGGGGCCAAGGTGCTGCAGGATCAGACGAGAATGACCACCACGGCCAAAAGTACCGTCGACGTAGACACCGTCCGGCTTGATGGCCAGACCTTCAACGGCTTCGTGCAGCAGCACTGTGATGTGTTCAGCGGCTTGGGTCATTTATAAAGAGAAATCCTGTAGTCGTGGTGAGCTTGCCCAATCGTCCCCGGGCAGACCCAAGATGTCGTCATTGACCTGTTGTTGCCAGCGGGCTTCATCCCACAGCTCAAACTTGTTGAGCTGGCCCACCAGCATGATTTTCTTGTCCAGCCCCGCATGGTTGCGCAGTGGCTGGCTGAGCAGCAGACGGCCATTGCCATCCAGCTCGCATTCGGTTGCATGTCCCAGCAGCAGTCGCTGCAAGCGGCGCTCTTGCGGATTCATGCTGGAGAGAGTCTTGAGCTTGCGCTCGACCTCTTCCCATTCATTCAGGGGATAAAGCAGCAAACAGGGATGGGCAATATCGATGGTGCAGACCAGCTGGCCGTCGCTTTCATCGCGCAGCCAATCACGGAATTTGGTCGGAATTGCCAGCCGCCCTTTACTGTCCAGGCTGATGGCATGAGCGCCACGCAACAAATTGCAGTCCCTGAAGGTGAGTGAGCAGGCAGATTGCCCCTCTAAAAACCACTTTGCTCCACTTTTCCCCACCTTGAAGTTTAAGGACGTGCAGGGGGCTTTTCAAGCAAGGAGATGGGACAGAGGGAACATATTGACGCAGCAATTGCATGCTGCGGATTGAGTAGGTTGATTTTCCACAAGTTATTTGGCGTTAAACTCTGGTGATTAATTGAAATAAGTGAATGAACTGAGAACATACACAATATGTGGGTGCGAACAACCATCCTCGGTTCTATCACCATCTATCGCTGCCATCGTGCCAAATACAGAACTATTCGATTGATTTAAAACATATAATTTCATTCAAAATGACAAGGTCGAAAATATCCTGCCAACGAAGCCATATTTTCTCATGCATAAAAAAAGAGCCCCGCGATAAATCGCGGGGCTCTTCGGAATGAGGTCGGAGTCGGCCTGTAAGCCGGGTTCTGTACCGGGTTGCCCCGGGTAGCAATCATTCCTCTAGGCCAGCAATCGCTCGCTGGCTCAAGCAACCTACCCGCCCCCAACGCGGGCCGCGCCAATAGGGGCCTATTTGGTCTTGCTTCGGGTGGAGTTTACCGTGCCACGAACTGTTGCCAGTCGCGCGGTGCGCTCTTACCGCACCCTTTCACCCTTACCTGATCCCTTGCGGGCCATCGGCGGTCTGCTCTCTGTTGCACTGGTCGTAGGCTCACGCCCCCCAGGCGTTACCTGGCACCCTGCCCTGTGAAGCCCGGACTTTCCTCCCCTCCGCCCGTCTGTCCCGAGGGACACAACGACGAAGCAGCGATTGCCCAGCCAACTCCGAGGCGCGGATTATAGCCTTGCGATACGCACGGGGTAAACCGGCAATTCCCGTTTACAGCCATTTATCGCGCTTTGGTCCCCATTCACAGGCTGAATGCTCGCAGATACAGAGGAGCGCACTGGTCATAAAATAGTCTGCCGGCCTATTCCACCGACTCAATAGTGCTCGAGACCGTATTTATAGAGGGCATTCTTCTTCACGCCGTGGATCTCGGCGGTCAGGGCAGCCGCTTTTTTCAGTGGCAGCTCAGTCACCAGCAGACCCAGAGTACGGATCGCCTCGGCTGGCAGATCCTCTTCATCTTTGGAGGCACCACTCACGACCAGCACGATCTCGCCGCGGCAACGGTTGTCATCCTCACCAAGCCAGGCCAGCATTTCAGAGGCAGGCAGACCATGAATTGACTCGAAGGTCTTGGTCAGCTCGCGGCACACCACCACCTGACGCTCGCCGAGAATGCGAGCAATCGCTTCTACTGTATCCTGCACACGGCGCGGCGATTCGTAAAACACCAGCGAGCGGGTGTCTTCAATAACGGCTTGCAGGCGATCGTCACGCCCCTTGCTCTTGGCGGGCAGGAAGCCTTCAAAGGCAAAGCGATCGGTGGGCAGACCGGCCGCACTTAGCGCGGTGATGGCAGCACAGGGACCGGGCAGCGGCACCACCTTTACCCCGGCTTCACGACAGCGGGTGACCAAGTGATAACCGGGGTCGCTGATGAGCGGGGTGCCGGCATCGGAGACCAGCGCAACACTCTTGCCCTCTTTGATCCGGCCGACCAGCACATCGGCTTTCTGCTGCTCGTTGTGATCGTGCAGGGCGAAGGTCGGCACCGAGATTTGGTAGTGGCTGAGCAGGATACCGGTATGACGGGTATCTTCGGCGGCCACCAGATCGACACTGCGTAAAATGTCCAATGCACGCTGGGTGATGTCCGCCAGATTGCCGATCGGAGTGGGGACTATATACAGGGTTGGGATGTCACTCATGGGATCTCCGAGTGCCCCGACAATTGTGTCGCCATATTGGCCCGTTTACACTATGGGGAACTTCAACACTGGTCGGGGAATGAACTTGAACCGGGTTACAAAGCAGCTAAGTGTATCACGACTCTTCGGCATCATACTCGCGGCAGTACTGCTCGCCGCCTGTGCGTCGGAGCCCAATCAACCGTCAGGGCAGTCAGGCATGCCCTCTGCGTTCTCCAATCTGACCAAGAATGCCCAGTGGTATCTTGAGCAGGTGGACCCGGCCAAGCCGGCCGAGGCCTTTACCTGGCAAATGCTGGCGGCACGCAGCTATCTGGCACTGGGCCAGGCCAAACCGGCCTCGGCACTGTTCCAGCAATTGCAGAAGCAGGCCAAGGATCCCGTTCAGAAGGCGCAGTTGCAACTGCTGCAAGCCCATCTGTTGCTGGCGCAGGGCCACGCCAATCAGGCGCTGATCCTGCTGGAAGGCAAACCCGAGGTGGTGCTGGATGCCGATACCCAGAAGGACTGGTATCGCCAGCGCGTGGTGCTGCAGCTCGACATCAACAACAAGTTTGGCGCAGCCAAGTCGTTGATTGCACTGGAGCCCTACCTAAATCAGAGCGAGCAGGCGACCAACCATCAGCAAATCTGGTCGTTGCTGAAAAGCATGACCCCCTCCACCCTGCAGGCACTGGAAGAAGCACCAGCCCCTGATGTGACCACCGGCTGGTTGCGACTGGCGGCACTGGTCAACGAGTTTGGCGCCCAGCCGAACCTGCTGGCCCGCCAACTGGCAGGCTGGAAGCGCGACTTCCCCAACCATCCAGCCCAGAAGGATATGCCGGCAGGATTGGGCGATCTGGCGGCCACTGCCAGCACCTCGGTGCAACAGATCGCCGTGCTGCTGCCCCTCTCCGGCAATCTGGAGCCGCAGGGTGCCGCCATCCGTAACGGTATGCTGATGTCTTATAAGGAAAATCAGGGGCAATTCACTCTGAACTTCTACGACACCCAGAGCAAGTCGACCGGCGAGCTTTACAAGCAGGCGATTCAGGAAGGGGCGGACATGATCATCGGCCCGCTGCTGAAAGACCGGGTCGAGGAGCTGCTCAAGGCCAATCCGACCGTGCCGGTACTGGCGCTCAACGAGCTGGACAAGCCGGTCGTCAACGACACCACCTACTACTTCTCCCTATCTGCCGCCGCAGATGCCGCCCAGGCAGCCCAGTACCTTTACACCCAAGGCTACCGCAAACCGCTGCTGATCGCCGCCCAGGGACGGATCGGTTACAGCAGTATCAAGGCGTTCGAGCAGAGCTGGGCCACCCTGAGCCAGGACAAGCCGGTCGTCGCCACCTTCGGTGCCCGCAACGAAGTGCAGGGGATGGTCAAGAATGCTCTGAGCGGCCGCTCTAACGCCCGTGCTGGTGAAGTGGTGCAACTCTCTGATGCCGCACCGCGCAGCATCGATGCCGTTTACGTGGTGGCCAACAGCCTGGAAACCCGGATGATCAAGCCCTACGTGGATGTCTCGGTCAATCCGATGGGCAGCCTGCCCATCTACACCAGCTCCCGTGGCTACGACAGCGCCGCAACCGAGGTCGCCTCCGAGCTCAACGGCATGCATATCGCCGATATGCCGCTGCTGCTGGGCGGCTACGAGAAACAGCGCGAGCAGATCGCCCTGCTCTGGCCGCAGACTCAGGGTGACCTGCTGCGTCTGTTTGCCATGGGCTACGATGCCGTCAGTCTGGCTGAGAACCTGCAGCAGATGCGCAAGGTGGGCGGCATGCAGCAGGCCGGCATGAGCGGTCAGCTGAGCGTGGATGCCCAGGGCAATATCGTACGTATGCTGAGCTGGGGTACTTACCAGAACGGCAAACTGGTCGACGAGAACGCCGTTCAGCAACTGGAGGAGCCCTCCAATGAAGGAACTATGGAAACGGATGCGCCAGCAGTTGCCGAGCCTGTTCCCCTCACCAACGAGCAAGGGACAGCACTTTGAACAAGTCGCTGAACGCTGGTTGCAGGCTCGGGGCCTGCAACCGGTAGCTCGCAACTACCGCTGTCGTGGTGGTGAAATTGATCTCATCATGCACCAGGGCCAGACCCTGGTGTTTGTTGAAGTGCGCTACCGGGCCACCGGCAGCCATGGCGGTGCCGCCAGCTCGGTCACCCGCAGCAAACAGCACAAGATCATGCTGGCAGCGCGCCACTATTTGAAGCAACATGCCATCAACGAGGCCAATCAGGCCTGCCGATTCGATGTGATTGCGTTCGAGGGCGACCAGCCAGCCTGGATCCAGAACGCATTTTAAGAGGACCCTATGACTGACCGCATCAAAGAGAACTACACCGAAAGCATCCAGACCAAGATAGCCGCCGCCGAGGCGCTGCCGGATGCCATCCATACTGCAGCCCAGATGATCACCATCTGCCTGCTCAATGGCCACAAGGTGCTGGCATGCGGTAACGGTCCTTCTGCCGCACTGGCGCAACTGTTTATCTCCGAGCTGGTCAACTGCTACGAGACCCAGCGCCCCTCCCTGCCCGGCATGGCCCTGACCCCGGACATGGCGACCATCAGCGCCATCGCCACCGATCACGGTTTTGAAGAGGTCTACGCCAAGCAGATCCGCGCGCTGGGCCAGCCAGGCGACATTCTGGTGGTCATCACCACCTCCGGCCACAGCCGCAGCCTGATCAAGGCCGCCGAGGCAGCCCTCTCCCGCGACATGACCATAGTGGTGCTGAGCGGGGGTGACGGTGGCGAAATGGCAGGTCTGCTCGGCCCGAACGATGTGGAGATCCGTGTTCCCTCCGCCCGTCGCCCTCGCATTCTGGAAGTGAACCTGTTGACCCTGCACTGCCTGTGTGATCTCATCGACCAGACTCTTTTCCCGCAACAGGAAGATTGAAACCATGAAAAAGCACACTATCCTGCTCGGTCTGCTGGTTAGCACCCTGCTGCTGCAAGGCTGCGCAGCCCTGGTTGTTGGCGGCGCCGCAGGGACTGCCAAGGCCTCTGGCGATCGCCGAACGCTGGGCGCGCAATGGGATGACCAGACCATCGAGCTGAAAGCGGCCAATCTGCTGGCCGACAACAAGCCGCTCAGCGCAGCCAGCAAGATCAGCGTCTACAGCAACAATGGCCGCGTCCTGCTGGTCGGCCAGACACCTTCTGACGTTTACAAGATTGAGGCTGGCAAAATTGTCAGTCGCATCGAAGGGGTTCGCCACGTCTACAACGAATTGCGCATCGGCCAACCTGCCAGTTTCACCACTCGCAGCAATGACTCCTGGATCACCTCCAAGGTGAAAGCCGATATGTTCGGCACCAAGAACTTCGACAGCACCAAGGTCAAGGTGGTCACCGAGAACGGCGAGGTGTTCCTGATTGGTCTGGTGACTCGCCAAGAGGGAGAGCAGGCAGTCAACATCGCCCGCCATGTCACCGGCGTGAAGCGCGTGATCAAGGCCTTCGAGTTCGCCCAGAACTAAGCTCGACCGCACATAAAAAAACGCAGCCAATCGGCTGCGTTTTTTATTTGATCACCTTCAGGGTCGGACGACCGCTTGGACGCGGCGGTTCCGGCTCAGGCTCCACCGGCGCTTCAGCCTGCTCCAGCCAGATATCGTAACCCGGCTCGGGCGGGAACATGGTGCCCACGCCGTTCTCCCGGGCATGGATAGCCAGCACTGCCGCCATCGGGATGTAAACCTGCTGGGAGACGCCGCCAAAGCGGGCACTGAAGCTGATAGCCTCGTTATCCATGTGAAATTGCATCACGGCTCGGGGTGCGATATTCAGTACAATTTGCCCGTCCTGAGCAAACTGCATCGGCACCATCACATGGGGAATGTTGACGTTGACCACCAGATGAGGGGTCAGATCGTTGTCCAGCAACCAGTCAAAGAACGCCCGTAACAAGTACGGGCGGCTCGGTGTCATTGTCGGTTCCATGCTCATACGCCAGCACGGATCTCGCGTTCGGCTTCGGTCAGGGAAGCCTGGAAGGACTCACGCTCGAACAAACGAACCATGTAGGCCTTCAGCTCTTTGGCGCCACGACCGGTCAGGTCGATGCCAAGACTCGGCAGACGCCACAACAGCGGTGCCATGTAGCAATCCACCAGACCGAACTCTTCGCTCATGAAATAGGGCATTTCACCGAAGATCGGCGCGATGGCCAGCAGGTTGTCACGCAGTTCGTTGCGTGCCGCTTCAGCATCGGTACCGGCCATGATCTTGTCGGCCAGGGAGTACCAGTCCAGCTCGATGCGGTGCATCATCAGACGGCTGTTACCACGGGCAACCGGGTAAACAGGCATCAGGGGCGGATGCGGGAAGCGCTCGTCCAGATACTCCATGATGATGCGCGAGGTGTAGAGTGCCAGCTCACGATCAACCAGGGTCGGTACAGAGTTGTACGGGTTCAGCTCGGCCAGCTCATCCGGCAGATTGGCTGGATCAACCTGGCAGATATCTACGCTAACACCCTTCTCCGCCAGGACAATACGCACCTGATGGCTGAACATATCGTTGGCACCGGAAAACAGCGTCATTACCGAACGCTTATTGGCAGCTACAGCCATTGAACCCTCCCGTCATTAAAAAGCAGAAACGGCAATGAAGCATCTTGGTCTTCATTGCCGTGCATTATATTACCCGTATCTGGTCGCTTAGTGAACGTCGCGCCAGAATTCCTTCTTCAA
Source organism: Aeromonas sp. 95A (assembly GCF_051919235.1). Classification (NCBI taxonomy): domain Bacteria; kingdom Pseudomonadati; phylum Pseudomonadota; class Gammaproteobacteria; order Aeromonadales; family Aeromonadaceae; genus Aeromonas; species Aeromonas sp. 95A. Next base: position 3,282,251 of record NZ_JBQBFC010000001.1, on the reverse strand, counting down.
CAGCACAGTGAAGATGAAGAAGATCACGATGAAACCAAGCACCCAGAAGCCCATGCGTTCACGCTCCTGTTGTACCGGTTCAGCCGAGTAGACCAAGAAGTTTACCAGATCCAGTACCGTCTGATCATACTCTTCGTCATCCATTTCACCATTACCGTCAGATTTGATGCTGACAACCTGCTGGGTTTCCACTCCGTCAACCGTGTGAGTAGCGAACTCGGCACGGGGGGTTCCCTGCAACGGCTCCAGCACATGGGGCATGCCCACGGACGGGAACACGGCGTTGTTCACCCCGAATGGACGGGTCTCATCCACGTAGAAGGAACGCAGATAGGTGTAGATCCAGTCTGCACCGCGCACCCGGGCAACCAGTGTCAGATCGGGGGGCGGCGCACCAAACCACTTGGCGGCATCCTTCTCTGACATTGCGCTCTTCATCAGATCACCGACCTTTGCACCGGTGAAAATCAGGTTCTCTTTCATCAAATCTTCGGGGATCCCGAGATCTTCTGCGACCCGGTTATAGCGCTGATACTGGGTAGAGTGGCATCCGGCGCAATAGTTCATAAAGGTGGCCGCGCCGCGTTGCAGCGATGCCTTGTCACTCAGATCGTAATTGGCTTTGTCCAGATGAACAGCTCCGCCACTTGCAAATACCAGAGATGGCAGCAGGGTCAGCACTGCAAATATTATTCTTTTCATTTAAATGTCACCCTCTCCGGCAGCGGCTTGGTGCTTTCATTCTTGCTATAGAAGAACAGCAGGACGAAGAACCCGAAATATCCCAGTGAACAGATCTGGGCAACCAGCGTCAACGTCGGCGTCGATGGCAGCACCCCCAACACCCCCAAGATGATGAAGCAGACCACAAACTGGGCAATGTTCAGCTTGTGCAGCATGCTGCGATAACGCACCGAGCGCACCTTGCAGCGATCCAGCCACGGCAGCAGGAACAGCACCACGATGGAGAGACCCATCATGATGACGCCAAGCAGCTTGTCCGGCACCGCCCGCAAAATGGCGTAAAACGGCGTGAAGTACCACACAGGCGCAATGTGCTCCGGAGTTTTCAGACCGTTGGCCACTTCAAAGTTCGGCTTCTCGAGGAAGTAACCCCACATATCCGGTTTGAAGAAGATGATGGCGCAGAAGAAGAACAGGAAGCCTGCCACACCGATCATATCCTTGACGGTGAAGTAAGGGTGGAACGCCACCGCATCCAGCGGCCAGCCGTTTTCGTCCTTGTGCTTCTTGATGTCGATACCGTCCGGGTTGTTGGAGCCTACTTCGTGCAGCGCCAGAATGTGCATGGCAACCAGCATCACCAGCACCAGCGGCAACGCGATGACGTGCAGCGCAAAGAAGCGGTTAAGGGTCGCACCGGAGATGACGTAGTCACCGCGGATCCACAGGGTCAGATCGTCACCGATGACCGGAATGGCGCCAAACAGCGAGATGATGACCTGGGCACCCCAGAATGACATCTGACCCCAGGGCAACAAGTAGCCCATAAAGGCTTCCGCCATCAGCACCAGGAAGATCAGCATGCCGAAGATCCACAGCAGTTCACGAGGCTTCTGATAAGAGCCATAGATCATGCCGCGGAACATGTGCATGTAGACCACGATGAAGAATGCAGACGCACCGGTTGAGTGCATGTAACGCAGCAACCAGCCGTACTCCACATCGCGCATGATGTACTCCACGGAGGCAAACGCACCTTCCGCGGAGGGGTTGTAGTTCATGGTCAGCCAGATACCGGTGATGATCTGATTGACCAGCACCAGCATGGCCAGCGAGCCGAAGAAGTACCAGAAGTTCAGGTTCTTCGGTGCCGGATACTTGGCCATGTGGTCGTTGTACATGGCCGTGAGCGGGAATCGATAATCGATCCAGCCCATCAGTTTACTCAACATGGTCAGGCCTCCTTGCCATCGGCACCGACCTGGATGGTGGTGTCATTAATGAATTGATAGGGCGGAATGACCAGGTTCAGCGGTGCAGGCACCCCCTGGAACACACGGCCGGCCATGTCGAACTTGGAGCCATGGCACGGGCAGAAGAAGCCGGACGTAACGCCCTGCACCTGCTCGCCAAAGCTGTCAGGCAGATAGGAAGGTGAACACCCCAAGTGGGTGCAAATACCGACCGCGACAAAAATTTCGGGCTTAATCGATCTGTACCCGTTATGGGCATAGTCAGGCTGCTGCGGCTCTTCAGATGAGGGATCCCGCAGCTTGTCATCATGCGCGGCCAAGGCATCCAGCGTCTGTTTGGTGCGTTTCACCACCCAGACAGGCTTGCCTCGCCACTCGACACGGATGAGCTGACCCGGTTCCAACTTGCTGATATCGACTTCAACCGGCGCACCGGCTGCTTTGGCCTTGGCGCTCGGATTCCATGACTTTATAAACGGCACTGCGGTAAACGCAGCTCCTACCCCACCAACGGCAACCGTTGACCAGGTAAGAAATCTGCGGCGACCGGTATCAACTGGCGCATTGCTCATCCAAAAACTCTCCCATGTGGACTCCGCACATTCTTATAGTGTCCCTGTTCCCCATTTTTCCCGTGACAACAGCGGCGGAAGCTGGATTTACAATTGCCACAGAAAACAGGGGAAATTTTAAAGAAAAGATAACAACTTGACAAGAAAGAGCGATGAGCAATGAAAACAATAAAGAAACAATTTTTTGTCTTTTGTGACGCGTGGTTAGCATTGATGTCGGTAATATTACCAATAAAAAAGCCTGGCGGTTGCCAGGCTTTTTTGACACTCGAAAGAGTGAGTACCAAAAGCGAATTAACGCTTGGAGTACTGCGGACGCTTACGAGCTTTGTGCAGACCAACTTTCTTACGCTCAACCTTACGGGCATCACGAGTAACAAAGCCAGCTTTACGCAGTTCAGAACGCAGGGTTTCGTCGTACTGCATCAGAGCACGAGTGATACCGTGGCGGATCGCACCAGCTTGACCGGAGATGCCACCACCATTAACGGTGATGTACAGGTCCAGTTTCTCGGTCATCTCAACCAGTTCCAGCGGCTGACGAACTACCATGCGGGCAGTCGGACGGCCGAAGTACTGCTCCAGGGAGCGCTGGTTGATTACGATCTTGCCGCTACCCGCTTTGATAAATACGCGAGCAGTGGAGCTTTTGCGACGGCCGGTACCGTAGTATTGATTTTCTGCCATGTTGCCAGTTCCCGATTAGATATCCAGTACTTGAGGTTGCTGAGCAGCATGAGCATGCTCGGCGCCTGCGTAAACTTTCAGTTTACGGAACATGGCACGGCCCAGAGGACCTTTCGGCAGCATGCCTTTGACGGCTGCTTCGATTACCATTTCCGGTTTACGCTGAATCAGCTTGTCGAAGCTGATTGACTTGATACCACCCGGGAAACCGGAGTGAGCGTGGTACATTTTGTCGGTAAATTTCTTACCGGTTACGTGTACCTTCTCAGCGTTTACAACGATGATGTAATCACCGGTGTCAACGTGCGGAGTGTACTCAGCTTTGTGCTTACCACGCAGACGAGCAGCGATCTCGGTTGCGATACGACCCAGAGTTTTACCTTCTGCGTCCACAATGTACCAGTCACGTTTTACGGTTTCTGGCTTGGCAACGAAAGTTTTCATTAAGTTAAACCCAATTACCTGTTACAGACCCAATTGCTTATGGGGGCTCTCCCACAAACAACAAACGATGGCCTACCTGTACCCCTTCGAATACAAGTAAAGCTTAAAGTGTTGCTGTCTTATCGACAGCTGTAACGTGGGCCGGGCGATTATAAGTGAAGTTGCCTTAAATATCACCTGCTAATTTCACTGCCATGAAACCAGCAAATGTCGCCCGGCCCTACCTGCCGCAGATGCCCATCCGACTGGCAGGCGCGGTATTGTGACTAAGGAAGGTGCACTCTGGCAAGGTATTCGTGCGATTGCATTTCCTGAAGCCGTGAAAGACAGCGTTTGAATTCGAAATTCAGCAGCCCTTCGCCGTAGAGTTCTGTCATGGGAACCGCCGCCGACATGATGAGTTTGACATGCCGTTCGTAGAACTCATCGACCATAGCAATGAAGCGGCGAGCCGCGTCATCCGTGCCTGTGCCCATTGGCTGCACATTGGCCAGCAGAACGGTATGGAACAGCCTGGCCAGCTCGATATAGTCGTTCTGGGAGCGGGGAGTACAACAAAGTTGCTCAAATTCCATATAGAGCACCCCTTCCCCCATCCCGAGCGACCTCAGCTGACGATGATTGACCTCGAACGTCCCCTCGCAAGCCGTGTTCCCACCGGTTAATTGCTGAAAATAGTGGTCAAGATTGGCTTTTGCCTGCAAGTCCAGCGGGCAGTGATAAATCTCCGCTTGTTCCAGCGTACGCAGGCGATAGTCGATACCGCCATCTACGTTAAGTACCTCGCAATGACGCTCGATCAGCTCGATAGCTGGCAGAAAACGGGCTCGCTGCAGCCCGTTGCGATAAAGATCATGCGGCGGAATATTTGAAGTGGCGACCAGCACGACACCGTGACCAAACAGCTCCTGAAACAGCGTGCCCAACAACATGGCATCGGTGATGTCGGAGACAAAAAATTCGTCGAAACAGATGATGTCTGTTTCACTGGCAAGCTTGCTGGCCACCAGCTTGAGGGGATCGGATTGCCCGCTCAGCCCCTGCAGCTCATCGTGAATGCGGTGCATGAAGCGGTGGAAATGGCTGCGCATCTTGCGCGTCCCCGGCAGGCTGTCGAAAAAAGTATCCATCAGCCAGGTCTTGCCTCGGCCCACTCCGCCCCACATATAGATACCGAGGACGGGCTCCGGCGGCTTGGGCTTTTGTAGCCACCCCAGCAGCCCTCGAGATCTGGTCGGAGTCGGGCGCCGTAGCAAATCCTGATACAGTCGCTCCAGCCTGCTAATGGCCATCCCCTGTGCGGGGTCGGCCACAAAGCCGGGGCGCAGCAGATCCTGCTGGTATTTTTGCTGCGGTGTCATCCTTGAGCGCCTCTCCAAGTCCCTGAATCGAGGACAAAATGGTATCACGGCCTCAGGACGCACGGTATAGTGCCATCAAGGCATGGCGGTTATGACGACCGCATAAACCCACTCTGTTTTAGCTGTAACAAGGAGCATCTATGAGTCTGTTAACTGGGATCCTGCTGGCTGTCGCGGCCTTGATTATCGGTATCGTTCTCGGCCGTTTTTCGGTGCGTAGCCGCGATGCTGGCCGTCTCGAACAGGAACTGAAGAAGGCCCACAAGGAGCTCGAGAGTTATCAGGGCCAGATCAACACCCACTTCGCCGACAGTGCCGCCCTGATGGAGCAACTGGCCGAGCAGTATCAGACCCTCTATCGCCACATGGCCGAGCAGAGCAAATTCCTGGCCAAGGCGCAGGAACCGCTGTTCCGCGAATCATTGGTAGAAGAAGCCCCTGCCAATGTGGCAGAAGAGCCGGGCGTTCCGCCTCGCGACTATGCTGGCGCCTCTTCCGGACTGCTCAAGCAACCAAACTAGTTCCTCGCGGAACTAATTGGCCAGTCCCGTGGTCTGACCTTGACGATTGCAATGCAACTTTTTCTGGGAGCTGTTTTTCATATGCGTAAACCTCTTTCCATGCTCAGTGTGCTAGCCCTCAGTGTCGGTATCGCCATGTCTGCGGCCCCTGCTCAGGCTGCACTGCCTTCCCTGTTAGGTTCAAATCAGGAGATGCCAAGCCTGGCGCCTGTTCTCGAACAGGTCACCCCGGCGGTGGTCAATATCTCGGTTTCTGGCAAAAAAATTACCCGTCAGCGTCTGCCGGAACAGTTCAAGTTCTTCTTCGGCCCCAACATGCCCGATGAACAGGTGAGCGAGCAGCCATTCCAGGCGCTCGGCTCCGGTGTCATCGTCGATGCCAAGAAGGGTTACGTGATCACCAACGCCCACGTGGTTCACGAGGCGGACGAGATCAAGGTCAATCTGAAGGATGGTCGTGAGTACGCAGCCAAGAAGATCGGTGAAGACAAGCAGTCCGACATCGCTCTGCTGCAAATCAAGGCAGAGGATCTGGTACAGATCAAGTTCGCCGACTCCGATGAGCTGCGGGTAGGTGACTATGCACTGGCCATCGGCAACCCGTTTGGTCTGGGCCAGACAGTCACCTCCGGTATTGTCAGTGCGCTGGGTCGCAGCGGCCTCAACATCGAGAATCTGGAGAACTTCATCCAGACCGATGCGGCCATCAACTCCGGTAACTCCGGCGGCGCCCTGCTCAACCTGCGTGGCGAGCTGATCGGTATCAACACCGCGATTCTGGGCCCGAACGGCGGCAACATTGGCATCGGCTTTGCCATCCCCTCCAACATGGTGCGGGATCTGACCGAGCAGATCGTCAAGTACGGTGAAGTGCGTCGCGGCCAGCTGGGTATTACCGGCACCGAGCTCACCTCCGACATCGCCAAAACCTTCGGCTACAACAAGAAGGATGGTGCCTTCGTCAATCAGGTCATGCCTGATTCGGCGGCCGACAAGGCGGGCATCAAGGCCGGCGATATCATCGTCAGCATCGATGGCAAACCGGTTCGCTCCTTCGGCGAGCTGCGTGCCAAGATCGCTACCATGGGCGCTGGCAAGCAGGTCGAGCTGGGACTGATCCGCGATGGCAAGTCACAAACAGCCAAGGTGACCCTGAAGCAGGCCGATGACAGCGAAGTACGCGCCAGCGCGCTGCATCCGGCACTGGAAGGGGCCAAGCTGAGCACCACTACCGACCCGGTCTCCGGTGTCGCGGTGGCCGATATTGATCCTCGCTCTCCGGCAGCCGCTTCCGGCCTGCAGAAGGGTGACATCATCATCGGGGTCAACCGCCTGCGCATCAACACCCTGGGCGAGCTGACCAAGGCGCTCAAGAACAAGCCTGACGTGCTGGCGCTCAACATCCAGCGCGGCGACTCCTCGCTCTATCTGGTGATCCGCTAACGCTCAAGTTGTTCGCCAGCCCCTCCATCACCCGCGGCCTTCACCGCGGGTGATTTTTATCCATCGATAGTGTTATTCTCTGCGCGCAGCCTGTACGGATGAGAATGACATGAAAATCCCCCCTTTAGTCAGTTACTTGGGCAAGTCTGTCGGTTTTGGATTGACCGTCGCGGCGCTGCTGTTGCTGCTGTTTCCCCATTTTCGCGGTGGTGCCCAACTGCCCGGCATCATCACCAATGCCCGTGAACTGAGTTTCTCCTATGCCGCCCATCGGGCAGGCCCTGCCGTCGTCAACATCTACACCCGCAGCTTTGCCCCCAATCAGGGCAATCAGGGGGAACTGCGCCCGCAAGGGCTGGGTTCTGGCGTCATCATGAATCAGCGCGGCTATGTACTGACCAACTACCACGTCATCGCCGATGCCGACCAGATCATCGTCGCGTTGCAGGATGGTCGGGTCTTCAGTGCCGAGCTGGTCGGCACCGATCAGCTCACCGACCTCGCCGTGCTCTATATCGAGTCAGACAACCTGCCGGTGATCCCGCAGGATCCCGAGCGGCTACCAGAAGTGGGGGATGTGGTGCTCGCCATCGGCAACCCCTACAACGTCGGCCAGACCATCACTCAGGGCATCATCAGTGCGACCGGCCGTACCGGCCTCTCCAGCATGGGACCCGACAGCAATGGCCGCCAGGATCTGCTACAGACCGATGCCGCCATCAACGAGGGCAACTCGGGTGGCGCGCTGGTCAACGGCCGTGGCGATCTGGTGGGTATCAACACCGCCACCTATCACCTCAACGGCAATCAGGAGAGCTACGGCATCAGCTTCGCCATCCCCTACCGGCTGGCAAAACGGATCATGGATGAGCTGATCGCCAACGGCCGGGTGATCCGCGGCTACCTCGGGATCTCCAGTGTCGAGATCAACCCCATAGTCGCGCGGATGATGAACCTCGGCGACCTGCGTGGTCTGGTGGTGGAGAGTCTGGATCCCAACGGCCCGGCGGCCAAAGGCGGCCTGCAGCGAGGGGATGTGCTGCTCAAGATCAACGGAGAGGCCATCAGTGGCGTACGCAGCGCCATGGACAAGATTGTAGAGAGCCGCCCCGGCACCAAGCTGACCATCTCGGTATTCCGCTCCGGCAAGCCGCTGGAAGTGGTGGTCACCATAGAGGAAGACCTGCGCTATCAGCAGAGAACGGCCAGCTCGAGCGCCGCATCGGCCAGCTAGCGTCACTCCTTTTTATGAGAAGGGCGGGAAACCGCCCTTTTCCATATCTGTCCCCTCGGCTACGTCTCTTATCGTGAGATGACTCACAGTTTCCCGCAACGCTTGCCCTGCCCCCGCCCCCCTATTTGTGCGCTACCGATCACACAAAACAGGCCCCAATAAGCACTCCTTTTGTCTTTTCAGTATCCAAACGATCACTTTGGGGCCATTTCCTCAGGAATTTCCGCTTCGAATCGGAAAAACGCTGCCTCCTCCACATCGACGCGCAGGCTTAGGGTAACGCCATACCTTCTGCCAGCCTTGGAGAGCAGACATTGCAAACAGAGACTCACGACCAGACCCTGACCCCGAACAGCCCGGAGTTGCTGCGCCAGACCGATCATATCCTCGCGCGCATTTATCCCCTGCTGGCCGAACAGGGCATCATCCCCAACGAGGTGCAACGGCAGATGCTAGCCTCCCATGTCAAAGCCATGGTGTGGCGCTCCCACAGTGGCGAGCCCCTGCCAGAAGTTGACCTCAGCCTATTTGAAGAGATCTCCCCCCTCTCACTGCGTCTCGCCGAACAGGTCGTCAGCTGGCTGGATCAGCTTGCTTATGAGGAGGCACACCTCTTGTCCGTCCATTTTGAAGTCGCCAAAGAAAACGAACTCAGCTCGGTGCAGAACCCGTAACTCAAGGAGAAATCGATATGACAGCCATCAAACTCGTGATTGGAGACCGTCTCGGCAAGGGTCAGAAAGTGGGCGCAGGCGCGGAAGCTGCCGGGGCCAACGTGACCATCATCCCCGGCATGGCCGCTGACATGAAGCTCGGCGATGTGATGAACAAGGAGCAGGCGGATCTCGGCATCTCCTTCTGCGGCAGCGGCGGCGCCGGTGCCATCACAGCCCAGACCAAATACGGCTACAAGTGCCGCTACGGCATGCGCTCTGTTGAAGAGGGCGTCACCGCCATCAACGAAGGGTGCGTGGTGCTGGGCTTCGGTTTCATGGACAAGGAAGAGCTGGGCCAGAAGCTGGTCGAAGCCTTCGCCAAGAAGCACGGACGCGCCTGATGAAAGAGAACTTCACCACCCAGGTCATCGTCAACGGCAAAGGGACGACCCGCCAGCAGGCGTTTGCCTCCGCCCTCAGCCAGGTGCAACCCACACTGCTCAAGGACAAACAGCAGGTACTGCTGCGCATTGAGCCGGTCGATGTACAGGTGCTCAAAGCCGAGGAGTCGGTCCGGGTGGAGAAGTTCCTGTTCTTCTTCCTGCCGCGCCAGCGCTGCGAATACCGCGTCCAGCTGGAGATCAAGGTTCAGGTCACCAGTCTGGATGTCGCCAAGGTGACGTTCACCCAGGTGTGATGCCTGCGCAGGCACAACCCCACAAGAAGGATACGTTGGATGTTTCTAATCATTTTTATCAAGTCACTCATCATTGGCGGCCTGGTTGGCGTCGGGGTGGGGGCCGGCGCGGCGCGGATGTTCCACGCCCCGACCGTACAGGGCATGGGTGCCTTCCGCACCCTGGGCGAACTTAACTCCTGCGAGGGGGATCCCGCTTCCCACTTCTCGTTTGGTCTGGGCTTCTTCTTCAACGCCTGGGCCTCGACCGTGGCGGCAGGCGCCTTCACCCAGGATGTGGATCACCGCATCATCCCGCACTGGGCCACGGCGGCACTGCTGTTCAAAAATCGGGATCTCGCCACCACTCTGCACGACCCGAAAAAGATGGCCATCGCCGGCGGCATCATAGGTGCCATCGTGGTCGCCTTCCTCAACAGTACGGCTGCTGCCGTCCCGGCCGCCCTGCAGGTCACTGCGGTCAAGGTGCTGGTACCGGCTGCCAACCTGCTGGTCAATACCGTCATGCCGGTGATCTTCTGGCTGGCCGCCATTGAGGCGGGCAAGAAGTCCGGTTTCTGGGCCACCATCTTCGGCGGTCTGGCACAGCTCATCATGGGCAACGCGGTACCGGGTCTGGTGCTCGGCATCCTGATCGGCAAGGGCGTGGAAGAGAGCGGCTGGAACCACGTCACCAAGGTGATGATGAGCGCCATAGTGCTGCTGTTCGTGCTGAGCGGCTTCTTCCGCGGCTTCGATATGAAACTGATTGAGTCCTTCCACCTGGGCATTCCCCTGTGGCTGGAAAACGTCCATCTCCTGCTTGGCAGTAAATAAGGGCTTACCCATGGATGAGAAACTGAGAAACAACTTCTGGTACGCCGACTGGTCCTTCCCCATCTTCGTCGGTCTGCTGTCGGCCGGAGTCTTTGCCGGGACCCACATGTTCTACCTGTACGGGGTCGGCGCCTTCAACGAGGTGGCCTTCGTCGCCATGCTGAAAGCCGGGATGGACACAGGTGCCTACGGCGCGGTCGCAGCCTTCGGTGCCAGCTTCCTGTTTGCCCGCATCATAGAGGGCTCCCTGGTGGGGATCCTGGATATCGGCGGCGCCATCCAGACCGGCGTCGGCCTGGGGGTTCCCGCCCTGCTGCTGGGTGCCGGCATCGTCTACCCGGTGGAGAACTTCGGCGCCTCCCTGGTCACCGGCATGGCCATAGGCCTGGCCATCGGCTACGTGATCATCCTGGCGCGCAAGTTCACCATCAACCAGAGCAACTCCACCTACGGGGCGGATGTGATGATGGGGGCTGGCAACAGCTCGGGCCGCTTCCTCGGCCCCCTGATCATCCTCTCCGCTATGGGGGCCTCCATCCCCATAGGGCTGGGTTCCCTGGCGGGAGCGCTGCTGTTCTACATCTGGGAGAAGCCCATCACAGGCGGCGCCATCCTGGGTGCCATGCTGCTCGGTACCTTCTTCCCGGTTGCCCTGGCCTAAGCCCCCGCCGCCCTTCGGGGCGGCATTTCAGAGGTCATCACCATGTATGACATGATCATCAGAGCGGGACGCCAGGGAAATGGCCAGCTCATCGACATCGCCATCCAGGACGGCAAGATAGCGGCGCTGGGGGCACTACCAGAGTCGGCCGAGGCGAAGCGAACCCTCACACTAGCCGGACAGGTTCATGTGAGCGCTGGCTGGATTGACGGTCACACCCACTGCTACCCCGCCTCCCCCATCTATCAGGATGAGCCGGACAAGGTGGGCGTCGAGTCCGGTGTCACCACAGTCATAGACGCGGGCAGCACCGGGGCCGACGACGTGGACGACTTCCAGCGCCTCGCCGCTGGCTGCAAGACCCGGGTCCATGCCCTGCTCAACATCTCCCGCATCGGCCTGCTGCGCCAGAACGAACTGGCCAACCCCGCCGACATAGACCCTGAGCTGGCCAAGGCGGCCATTCGGCGTCACCCCTCCTTCATCGTCGGCATCAAGGCGCGGATGAGCGGCAGCGTGGTGGGCGAGAACGGCCTGCAGCCCCTGCGCATGGCTAAACAAATCCAGCGGGACAACGGCCAGCTGCCGCTCATGGTGCACGTGGGCAACACGCCGCCGGATCTCGACGAGATAGTCGCCCTGCTGGGAGACGGGGATCTGCTGACCCACTGCTTCAACGGTAAGCCCAACCGCATCCTGACCCCGGCGGGTGAGCTGCGGGTCGCGGTGCGCGAGGCGATGCAGCGGGGTCTGCGCCTCGACATCGGCCACGGCGGCGCCAGCTTCAGCTTCGAGGTGGCAGAGACCGCCATCCGGCAAGGGATACTGCCTCACACCATCAGCTCGGACATCTACTGCAAGAACCGCATCAAGGGCCCCGTCTACAGCCTGGCTCACGTGATGTCGAAGTTTCTCGCCATCGGCATGACCCTGGAGCAGGTGATCGCCTGCGTCACCAGCCAAGCCGCCGATGCCCTGCGTCTGCCCGGCAAGGGACGACTCGAGGTGGGCGCCGATGCCGATCTGACCCTGTTCGAGGTCATGAGCGGCCCGACGCTCTTTACCGATACCGAAGCCCAGTCCCGCAGCGGTGACCAACAACTGCAGCCTCTCGCCGCCCTGGTCGGTGGCGAACTGGTTCTGACTCACTATGGGAAATCACACCATGCCTTCTGTTTATGAGAAATATCAGCTCAAACCGGTGATCAACGCCTCCGGGCGCATGACCATACTCGGCGTCTCCACCCCCGAGCAGGAGGTGGTCGATGCGGTCAATTTTGGCCTGGGCCACTACTTCGAGGTCAAGGATCTGGTCAACAAGACCGGCGCCTATCTGGCTGGTTTACTGGATGTGGAAGATGCGGTGGTGGTCTCCTGTGCCAGCGCCGGCATCGCCCAGTCAGTCGCCGCCATGATAGTGCGCGGCGATCCCTACCGCCTCGAGCACCTGCATGCCCATCACCATGAGGTGCCGAGTGAAATAGTGCTGCCCAAGGGCCATAACGTCAACTTCGGCGCCCCGGTCGGTACCATGGTCAATCTGGGTGGCGGCAAAGTAGTGGAAGCCGGTTACGCCAACGAGTGCTCCCCTTCCCAGCTGGCCGCCGCCATCAACCCCGGTACCGCCGCCATTCTCTACATCAAGTCCCACCACTGCGTGCAGAAGAGCATTCTGTCGGTGGCAGAGGCCGCCGAGGTGGCCAAGACCCACGGGCTCCCGCTCATCGTCGATGCGGCTGCCGAAGAGGATTTGCGCCTCTACTACAACCAGGGGGCGGACCTGGTCATCTACAGCGGCGCCAAAGCCATTGAAGGGCCCACCAGCGGGCTGGTGCTCGGCAAGCGTCAGTACGTGGAGTGGGTCAAACAGCAGGCCAATGGCATCGGTCGCGCCATGAAGGTGGGCAAGGAGGGGATCCTCGGCCTGACCCACGCCATCGAGCGCTATCTGGCCAAAGAGAAAGAGAGCGGAGCCGCCATGGTCGCCAAGATGAGCCCCTTCATCGAGCACCTCAACCAGCTGCCCGGCGTCACCGCCAAGGTGGTATGGGACAGCGCAGGACGCGACATTGCCCGCACCGATATCGCTTTTGACCACCAACAGATCGGCATGACCACAGTGCAGGTCGTCAGCCGTCTGCAACAGGGCACGCCTGCCATCTACTGCCGCGGCTACAAGGCCAACGAGGGGCACATCGAGATCGATGTGCGCAGCGTCACCGTGCCCCAGCTCGACCAAATCCACACCGCCATTGCCAACCTCGTTCAGGAGAATCGCTGATGTCCCTTACCCCCAACTACTACCGTGATCGGGTCTGTCTCAACGTGCTGGCAGGTTCCAAAGAGAATGCCGTCGAGGTGTACGACGCAGCCGAAGGCCACGTGCTGGTCGGTGTGCTCTCCAAAAACTACCCGGATATCCCCTCTGCAGTTGCCGATATGAAGGAGTACGCCAAGCTTATCGATAACGCTCTCTCCATCGGTCTGGGGGCCGGAGATCCGCGTCAATCCGCCATGGTGGCCGAGCTGGCCTGCCAGCTACAGCCCCAGCACGTCAACCAGGTGTTCACCGGCGTTGGCGCCAGCAGGGCGCTGCTCGGCCAGTCGGAAACGCTGGTCAACGGCCTGATCTCCCCCACCGGCATGCCGGGCATGGTGAAGATCTCCACCGGCCCGCTCAGCGCCGGGCAGCCCGATGGCATAGTGCCCATCGATACCTCCATTGCCCTGCTCAAGGACATGGGCGGCAGCTCGGTCAAGTTCTTCCCCATGGGTGGGCTGGCCTGCCGCGACGAGTATCAGGCAGTGGCCGAGGCTTGTGCCCGCAACAACTTCTGGCTAGAGCCGACTGGTGGCATCGATCTAGAGAACTTCGAGGAGATAGTGCGGATTGCGCTGGACGCCGGAGTCGAGAAGGTGATCCCGCACGTCTACAGCTCCATCATCGACAGCGCGAGCGGGCACACTCGCCCCGAGGATGTGCGGACTCTGCTGGCCATAGTGAAACGACTGTTGGCCTGATGGCAGTCACGGGCGCCGGTTCAATCACTGACCGGTGCCTGGCTTGTTGATGACCCACTTGTTAACATCGACCCTTTATCTCGCAACAGGAGTCTTGCATATCCCCTATGATTAAGCTGCCACACCCCAGGCTCCATCAACTGCTGATCCAGCTCTATGCCGAACCGCTGCCACAGGAGGAGCTGGCTCGCCGCCTCAATGTCTCCACCCGCACGGTGCGCACCGATGTGGCGACCCTCAACGAACTGATTGCCACGCACGGCGCTCACCTGATCCACCAGCGTGGCAGCGGCTACCAGCTCAAGATCTACAATCAGGGACTGTTCGACGCCCTGCTGGCGGCCCAGGGTCAGGATAGCGGCCTGCCACGCACCAGCCGCGAGCGGGTGCTGCACCTGCAGATCCTGCTATTGACGGCAGAGCAGGGGATCAAGCTCGATGAGCTGGCTGATACCTGGTATCTGAGCCGGGCGGCACTGCAGGGGGATATGGCGGAAGTCCGTGAGCAACTCAGCCACTTCAGGCTCAGCGTCGAGAGCAAACCCCGCCTGGGGATGCGCATTCAGGGGGAGGAGACGGCGATCCGGGCCTGTTTAACCCAACTGCTCTATCAGGAGTTGCTGCACAACAACCAGTTGCAAACCCTGTTGCCCAACCTTTGCCCCAGCAAGACGATGGAGGTAGTGGGCAATCATATCCATGCCCAGCTTGCCCGACATCAGCTGCGTCTCGCTGACGAGAGCCTGCAGCAGCTCGCCATCTACTGCGCCGTTGCCCTGCTGCGTCAGGCATCCGGTCACGAGTTGCGCCACTTCGCCAGCGAGGATCTGACTCTGCCGCTGCTGGCAGTATCTCGCGATATATATGCGGTATTACCCACCCTGACGCCCCCCGTAGAGGACGAGCTCGCCGGTCTCGCCATCCAGATCCAGGCGCGCCTGATTGCCGATACTCCCCAGCTCAGCCCGGCGATGGCCGCCGAGAGCGAACAGCTGGTGGAGCATCTGCTGGCCTACATTCATCAACACTACCCTTACGACCTGCGAGGCGACCAACAGCTGCGGGCCGACCTGCAAACCCATATCAGCGCCATGCTGCTACGGGTCAAATACCAGATTGGCAACCACAACCCGCTGGCCGATCACATCAAGCAGTACTATCCCCTCGCCTACGACATCACGCTGGCGGCCATTTCGGAGTGGATCAAGCAGACCCCCTACCGACTGACCCACCACGAGATCGGTTATCTGGTGATCCATATCGGGGTCGGGCTGGAGCGCCATTACGATATCGGCTATACCCGCCGCCCGCAGGCGCTATTGCTTTGCGATGCGGGCAACGCCACCTTCCGGGTGCTGGAAGCACGCATCAAGCGGGAGTATCCCCAGTTGCAGCTGACCACGCTGGAGTCGGTGCGGGATTATGAAGGACTGGCACGGATCGCGCAGGACTTTGTCATCAGTACCGTCAAGGTGAACGAAAAAAACGCCCCCGTGGTACTCGTTGCCCCCTTCCCGACCCAATACCAGCTGGAGCAGCTTGGCAAGCTGGTGCTGATCGACCGCACCCGCCCCTACATGCTCGACAAATATTTCGATGCCGACCACTTCATGGTGGTCAAAGAGCCCCTAACCCAGGCCGAACTGTTTGCCCGCATCTGTGATCAGCTGGAAGCGGAAGATCTGGTGGAGAGTGGCTTCAGAGCCTCACTGCAGGAGCGGGAGCGGATCGTCTCAACCATGTTGGGAGAAGGGATCGCCCTGCCCCACTCCCTCGGTCTGCTGGCGCGCCGTACTCTGGTTTACACCGTGCTGGCACCGCAGGGGATTGACTGGGGGAACGGGGAAATCGCGACGCTCATCTTCGTGCTGGCCATCAGCAAGGCCGACTACGAGGAGGCGATGGGTCTCTACGACCTGTTTCTGGCACTGATGAACGAAAAAGCCAGCAGGAATCTGCTGGCTTGTCGCGATTTTGCCAGCTTCAAAGCGCTGGCGCGTACCGGTTCATAACATAAAACGAGGAGTGACTACTCCTCGTTGAAGCCGGAGGTGAACAGCTCCACCACGGCGGCCAAGGCCTCGACCTCTTCGGGGCCCTCAACCTGGACTTCCACCTGCCGCCCTTGCGCGGAATCCAGCATCAGCAGGCCGATGATGCTGTCAGCATCGGCCTCCACACCATCTTCATTGCGCAGCAGCACGTGGGCATCGAAACCCTGCACCAGCTCGAACAGCATCATGGCAGGTCTGGCATGAATACCCAGCTTGTTTTTCACTTCAACCGAGGCGGAAACAGTCATCGGGTCGTCCTATTGGTCCGTCAAGATTGGGGGGCACTCTTGTCGAGAGTGCGGTGGCGGATCTGCACGTTCTTGCCAAGCAAACGGAATGCACTGGCCAGCCGTTCTGCAATAAAGACCGAGCGGTGCTGACCGCCGGTGCAACCGATGCCGACCGTGAGGTAGCTGCGATTGTTGCGCTCCAGATGGGGCAACCAGGTCACCAGCATGTTTTCGATCTGCTGGGTAAACAGCATCACGTCAGCTTGTGCCGAGAGGTAGTTGGCGACCGGCTCATCCTTGCCAGTAAACGGCTTGAGCTCGGGGATCCAGTGCGGATTGGGCAGGAAGCGGGCATCGAACACGAAGTCGGCATCCTTGGGAATGCCGTACTTGAAGCCGAACGACTCGAACACCAGCACCAGCTCGTTCTCTTTCTTCCCAAGCACCCGGGTCTTGATGAGCTCGCTCAGGTCGTGAATGCTGAGGGTGGTGGTGTCGATACGCAGGTCAGCGGTCGAGGAGATGGGCGCCAGCAGGTGGGTCTCCTCCCGAATCGCCTCATCCAGCGACAGCTTGTTGCGTGAGAGGGGGTGCAAGCGGCGGCTCTCACCATAGCGCTTGAGCAGGGTGCCGTTGTCGGCGTCGAAGAAGAAGCTGGAGAACTCAACCCGCCCCTCATTGCGCACCTGAGCCAGCAGATTTTCCAGTTTCTCCGGATCGCTCGGCAGGTTGCGCACATCGATACTGACCGCCAGCTTGTCGTACTGGCTCTCCACCGAGACAATCAGCTGGGGCAGCAGATTGACCGGCAGGTTGTCCACACAGTAGTAACCCAGATCTTCCAGCACTCGCAGGGCTACCGTTTTACCGGAGCCCGAACGTCCACTTACCACGATTAACTGCATCTTGTTCCCTCACGCCAAAACGGGTGTCTCATCCTTGGCCTGCTGTCAGGCCGAGGTCATGATCTGATAGAGCTCTTCGTCGCTGGTTGCCTGACGTAACTGGCGGCAAACCGCCTTGTCACCCAGCTTGGAAGCCATCAGAGAAAGGGTCTTGAGATGCTGCTTGCACTCGCTTTCCGGCACCAGCAAGGCAAACAGCAGGTCAACCGGTTGATTGTCGATGGAGTCGAAAGGAATAGGGTCGGCAAAGGTCATCAGAATCGCGGTTGGCGGGAACTCATCGTCAATGCGACCGTGGGGGATCGCAATACCGGCACCGATCCCGGTACTACCCATTTTTTCGCGGGCCAGCAAGCATTCGAACAGTGCCTGACGGGAGGTGCCAAGGCGTTCGGCGGCCAGCTCGCTGATGATTTCGAGGGCGCGTTTCTTGCTGGTACAAGGGACTGCACTCTTGGTGCAGTCCCGACTCAGTATGTGTTCAAGTTGCATGGTTATTTTTTATTTAACTTATCTTTGTGCTTGATGATCTGCCTGTCCAGCTTGTCGAGCAAGGTGTCTATCGCAGCATACATATCGGCATGTTCAGAGTTGGCAAACACTTCGCCACCGCTGACGTGCAATTTGGCTTCCGCTATCTGGTTCAGTTTTTCCACGCTAAGCACCACATGAACATTGTTGATGTGGTCGAAGTGACGCTCGAGTTTGGCAAATTTGTTATTCACATAATCACGCAGAGCTTCGGTGATCTCGACATGGTGTCCGGTCAGGTTAATTTGCATAACATCATCCTTTTGTTTGCCTAAACCAGGCGTTTGCGCTGATTGGAAGGTGGGATAAACAAGGATTCGCGATACTTAGCGATCGTGCGTCTCGCCACCATAATACCCTGTTCGGCCAGCAAATCCGCGATCTTGCTATCACTTAACGGCTTGGCAGGATTCTCTGCCGTGACCAGCTTCTTGATGAGCGCGCGAATTGCGGTCGATGAGCACTCTCCTCCTCCTTCGGTGTTCACATGGCTGGAGAAAAAAAACTTCAATTCGAAGATACCACGGGGGGTATGCATGTACTTCTGGGTCGTCACCCGGGAGATGGTCGACTCATGCATCTCTACCGCTTCGGCGATGTCATTGAGCACCATGGGCTTCATCGCCTCTTCACCATACTCGAAAAAGCCCTGTTGCTGCTCGACAATGCAACTGGCCACTTTCAGCAGGGTGTCATTGCGACTTTCCAGACTCTTGATGAACCACTTGGCTTCCTGCAAATGGGAGCGGATAAACTGGGTGTCGGTGCTGCTGCGGGCGTTGCGGGCCATGGCGGCATAGGTCTCGTTGACCCGGATGCGGGGGGCAGAGTCGGGATTGAGCTCGACCACCCACTTGCTGCCCTTCTTGACCACGGAGACGTCGGGGATCACGTACTGGGAGTCGCTCTGGATGATGCCATTGCCGGGGCGCGGCTCCAGCAGCTGGATCAGATCCAGCACCTCCTTGAGGTCGCTCTCCTTGAGTTTTGTCTTGCGAGCGAGGGTGCGGTAATCCCGGTTGCCGAGCAGCTCCATATGCTCGAGGATCACCTCTTTGGCCTCGTTGAGCCAGGGGGTCTGCGGGTCATACTGATCCAGCTGGATCAGCAAACACTCCTGCACAGAACGGGCAGCAATACCGACCGGATCGAAGTGCTGCACCCGCTTGAGTACCGCCTCGACCTCATCGAGTTCCACCTCTACGTCATCGCTGGTGACGGCAGCCTGGATATCCTCCAGCGCAACGGTCAGATAACCGGATTCGTCGATGGCATCGATGATGGCGAGCGCGATGGCGGCATCCACATCGCTGAACGGTGTGAGCCGCATCTGCCACAGCAGATAATCCTGCAGGTTTTCGGTGGTTTCACCCTGATAGACGCTATCTTCCCCATCATGGATGGGGCCCGCGCTCTGGGCGGTGCCGGCAGAGTAAACCTCGTCCCAGGTGGTATCCACCGGCAACTCGTCCGGCATCTGCTCCTGAGCCATGGCATCGCTGGAGTCCAGCTGGCTGGCATCGACCGGCGCTTCCGGACTGGTCTCTTGCGCCTCGCTCTCTTCCTGCTCCAGCAGAGGGTTGTTTTCGAGCGCTTGCTGAATTTCCTGCTGAAGTTCCAGAGTGGAGAGCTGGAGCAGACGAATCGCTTGTTGTAATTGCGGCGTCATGGTCAGGGACTGACCGAGACGCAACTGTAATGTCGGCTTCATCTACGTCGGGATATCCTTATGTTCAGCGAGGCACTCGTCAAAGGAAATGAAGGCATGCCCCCTTACTATAGACTGAATTGATCGCCCAAATAGACGCGCTTGACCTGCTCATCGGCAAGGATGTCAGCCGGTGCACCTTCGGCAATCATCTTGCCGTGGCTGACGATATAGGCCTTCTCACATACGTCCAGAGTCTCTCTGACGTTGTGGTCGGTAATCAAGACGCCAAGGCCTCTATCTTTCAGATGCTGAATGATCTTCTTGATGTCTATCACAGAAATCGGGTCAACCCCTGCAAAGGGTTCATCCAGCAGAATAAAACGCGGCTCGGCCGCCAGCGCACGGGCGATCTCGACCCGACGGCGCTCACCGCCGGAGAGGCTCTGACCCAGGTTGTCGCGAATGTGGGTGATGTTGAACTCTTCCAGCAGTTGCTGAACCTTGTCCTCACGCTCCTCACGGCTCAACCCCTTGCGGGTCTGCATCACGCCCATCAGGTTGTCGAACACCGACAGGCGACGGAAGATGGAGGCCTCCTGCGGCAGGTAACCGATGCCGTTACGCGCCCGCACATGCATGGGCTGCAAGCTGATGTCCTGATCGTCGATGGTGATGAGACCGGCATCGCGCTGTACCAGCCCCACGATCATGTAGAAGGAGGTGGTCTTGCCCGCCCCGTTGGGGCCGAGCAGGCCGACAATCTGGCCGGTGCCCACTTCAAGACTGACGTCACTCACCACCATGCGGCGCTTGTAGCTCTTCTGCAGGCCCACTGCTTTTAACACTGCCATGGCTTATTTTCCCTGCTTCTTCTGGTCGGCGGGCTTGTCGAAATTCTCTACCTGATCAGGCAGGAACACGGTTTTGACCCGCTGGCTCGGGCTCTTGCTCTCGGCAATCATCTTCTGTTTGACGATGTCGTAGCGGATCAGATCGCCATTGACCTGGCTATCTTCCTGCTTGAGCTGACCGTTGCCTGTGATGGTCACCAGCCGGTTCTTCAGCTCGTAGCGGATGGTATTGCCGTGGGCATTGACCGGCTTGCCGTTATCCAGGATCTGGAAGAAGGTGGCGGGTTTGCCGTAGGCAGTCATCACCTCGGCCCCTTTCTCGCCGGAGCGGGTCACAACCACCTTGTCAGCCTTGATCCGGATGGTGCCCTGATTGATGGTCACATCCTCTTCGAAGGTGATGCGGTTGTCCTGCATCTCGGCCACCTGTTTGACGGCATCGACGTAGACCTTCTCGGCAAAGTCGGACTCTTTGGCAGTCACCGCACCACACAACAACATGGCTGCGAGGGCCAGATTAGCGTTTTTCATTGAAATAGATGGCATGGCCTTGATCCAGTAACTCAAAATATTTGCGGTCCAGATGGCCCTTGAGGCCAACCCCTTGGGTCTGGAAATCCCGACCCAGAATGTTCACTTCCCGGTTGCTGCGCACATCCTGTGTCACCAGATCCAGCTCCAGATAGGGAGTATCCAGTGTGGAGATGAAAGAGGTAGGTAGCAGACCATCCAGATGCACCTTGTCCCGCAGGATGACGTTGTCGCCGGTGTTGAGCACGCCGGTTTCGGCGGTCACCTTCCACTCGGCGGCACCCTGATCGTCATACATGTAGACCACCGGCTTGTCGAAGGTGGCCTGCTCGAGGATTTGATAATACTCGGCGTAGGTCGACTCCAGCCGCTCGGTGCGCTTGCCGTTGATATCAAAACGGGTGGTAACCAGATCTTTGGCGACAAAATCCGGCTGATAGTTTTCGATTTTGACGGCGCTCTCCGGCACCAGCTCAACCTTGCCCAACTGCCAGGCAACCAGCGCGACCAGAAACAGCAGGGCAAACAACAGGGTCTGTCTGCTCATACCGAAGCCTCGGGCTGATAATCGTCGTGGCCCTGCGCCTGCAAAATGAGGTCACACACCTCGCGCACCGCGCCCATGCCACCGCCAAGCCGGGTCACCATATCGGCACGACTCAGCACCAGCGGATGGGCATCGGCCACGGCAATGCCGAGCCCACAGACCTGCATCACCGGCAGATCGATGGTGTCATCGCCCATATAGGCAGCCTGTTCAGCAGTCAGCCCCAGCTTGGCCAGCAGCGCTTCGAAGTGAGGCAGCTTTTTATCAGCCCCCTGCACCACATGAGCCACCCCCAGGCTTTTCATCCGATCACTGACGATTCGTGAGTTGCGCCCTGTGATGATGGCGATCTCGATCCCGGCATTGAGCAGTGCTCGCATGCCCGCACCATCGCGGGTGCAGAAGGTTTTCAGCTCTTCGCCGTTGTTTCCCATGTAGATGAGGCCGTTGGAGAGCACCCCGTCCACATCGCACACCAGCAGGCGGATTTGCGCCGCCTTCTCAAACTGGCTGCGCGTCACCGGACCATAGAGGGTCGGTACGTTTTGCATCAAATTACTCCGGCTTTCAGCAGGTCGTGCATGTTGAAGGCGCCGAGCGGGCGCTTGTCACCATCCACCACCAGTAATCCGTTGATTTTTCTCGTTTCCATCAGCTTGACGGCTTCTGCAGCCATCATCTCTGGGCCTACGGTAACACAGTTGGCCGTCATCACACGGCTGATGGGGGTGTGATGGATATCGATCTGCTGGTCAAGAATGCGGCGCAGGTCGCCATCGGTAAAGAGCCCGGCCAGCAGGCCATTGCCATCGACCACAGCCGTCATACCGAGCCCCTTGCGGCTCACTTCCAGCAGCGCCTGGCTGATGGTGGCATCTATCCCCACCCGGGGCAACAGCTCACCGCTGTGCATCAGGTCGCCGACCCGCAGCAACAGACGCTTGCCAAGGGAACCGCCCGGGTGAGAGAGGGCGAAGTCATCGGCGGTAAAACCGCGCGCTTCCAGCAGGGCGACCGCCAGGGCATCGCCCATGACTAAGGTTGCCGTGGTGCTGGAAGTGGGTGCCAGACCCAGCGGGCAGGCCTCTTTCTCCACCTTGATGCACAGGTGCACGTTGGCCTCTTTGGCCATGGTGGAGGCGGGATTGCCGGTCATGCAGATGAGCGGAATGCCGCGGCGCTTGAGTACCGGCAGCAGGGCCAGGATTTCGTCGCTCTCGCCGGAGTTGGAGATGGCGATGATAAGGTCGCCGCTGGAGATCATCCCCAGATCGCCGTGACTCGCTTCTCCCGGATGAAGGAAGAAGGCCGGTGTGCCGGTGCTGGCGAGGGTGGCGGCGATCTTGCTGCCGATATGGCCCGATTTGCCCATGCCGGTGACCACTATCTTGCCACCGCAGCGCAGCACCATCTCGCACGCCTTGTCGAAGGCGTCGTTCAGATACTGATAGAGTCCATCAATGGCTTGCTTTTCTGTGTCCAGCACCGCGCGGGCACTGCGACGAAAATCGAACAGTTCAGACACTTTCTCAGGCTTTACAGACATAAAGACACAGCTCCGGGCCGAAATTAGCTGCGGGATTATAAAAAAGTCTGCCCGGATAAGCGAATCGGATGGCAAGTCCCGCTCTCAATGACGCACTTTGTTACAGAAAACTGTCGTGCAAATGGGCTTGCAGCCTGTTCAATAGTTGTTCCTTGCTGTTGCTTAGACCTAGACTACCCCATAAAATTCGCACCTCATTTACACCGGATGGACAATTGTTTGAACAATGACCTGATCACCATCTCCGATCTGACCTTCAGTCACGGAGATCGGCTGTTGTATGACGGGATCAACCTGACCATTCCTCGTGGCAAGGTGACCGCCGTCATGGGCCCGAGCGGCATCGGTAAAACCACCCTGCTGCGGCTGATCGGTGGCCAGCTCAAGCCGGAGTCCGGTCACATTCTGTTTGACGGGGAAGATATCCCCACCCTCTCCCGTTCGCGCCTCTATGAAGTGCGCAAGCGGATGAGCATGCTGTTCCAGAGCGGCGCCCTGTTTACCGGCATGACGGTCTACGACAACGTGGCCTTCCCTCTGCGGGAGCACTCCGGCCTGCCGGAGGAGCTGATCCACACCATCGTCATGATGAAGCTGCAGGCGGTGGGCTTGCGCGGCGCGGCGAAACTGATGCCCTCCGAGCTCTCGGGCGGCATGGCGCGCCGGGCGGCGCTGGCACGGGCCATCGCCCTTGACCCCGACCTCATCATGTATGACGAGCCGTTCGTCGGGCAGGATCCCATCACCATGGCGGTGCTGGTCAAGCTGATCAAGGAGCTGAACGATGCCCTCGGCATCACCTCCGTCATCGTCACCCACGATGTGAAAGAGGTGCTGAGCATCGCCGATTACGCCTACATCATCGCCAATCGCAAGGTGGTGGCACACGGCACACCGGATCAGCTACGCGAGGAACACAATCCCGAAGTCGAGCAGTTCCTCAAAGGATTGCCCGATGGTCCTGTTCCGTTTCATTTTCCGGCAGGCGATCTGCTACAGGATCTCTGATGTTGATAAGTCAAATAAGCAAGCTGGGGCGGGTCGGAGTGCGGTTTATCAGCTCCGTCGGTCGAGCCACCATCATGTTGTTCCATGCGCTGGCGGGCAAACCCGAGCCGCGCAAGCACTTCCCGCTGCTTGTCCAGCAGCTCTATGTGGTGGGTGTGCAGTCGGTGGCCATCATTCTGGTCTCCGGCCTGTTCATCGGCATGGTGCTCTCGCTGCAGGGTTACAACGTATTGAAGGATTTCGGCGCCGAGCAGAGCCTGGGACCGCTGGTCTCCCTCTCCCTGCTGCGTGAGCTGGGCCCTGTAGTCACGGCGCTGCTGTTTGCCGGCCGTGCCGGTTCGGCTCTGACCGCTGAAATCGGCCTGATGAAAGCCACCGAGCAGCTTTCAAGCCTCGAGATGATGGCGGTCGACCCGCTGCGTCGGGTGGTTGCCCCCCGCTTCTGGGCTGGCGTCATCAGTATGCCGCTGCTGGCCTTTATGTTCAGCCTGATCGGCATCTTCGGCGGCAAGCTGGTCGGTGTGGACTGGCTCGGCGTGGACGAAGGGGGCTTCTGGTCTGCCATGCAGGCCTCCGTCGACTGGCATGAAGACATCATGCAGGGCGCCATCAAGAGCCTGATTTTCGCCCTGGTGGTCACCTGGATTGCGCTCTTTAACGGCTATGATGCCAAGCCGACCTCGGCCGGGATCAGTCAGGCCACGACCCGAACTGTGGTCCACTCATCCCTCGCCGTGCTCGGCCTGGATTTTATACTCACTGCAGTCATGTTTGGATAAGGTAAAGATGAAGTTCAGCAAAGTAGAATTCCTGGTCGGCACCTTCATGCTGGCTGGCATCGGTGCCATTCTGGCACTGGCCCTGCAAGTGGCCGGTTTGAGCTTCAAACCGGAAGGAGAAACCTATACCCTGCGCGCGCATTTCGATAATATCGGCGGCCTGAAAGTCCGTTCGCCGGTAAAGGTCGGCGGCGTGGTGGTAGGCCGGGTCAGCGACATCGTACTGGACCCGAAAACCCAGGTGCCCGAAGTGACCCTGATGATGCAAAAGAGCGCTGGCGAGTTTGCCGATACCAGCTCCCTCTCCATCCTCACCTCCGGTCTGCTCGGTGAGCAGTACATCGGTCTGGCCCCCGGTTTCAGCGATGAGGAGATGGGCACCGAGATGCTCAAGGATGGCGACCTGATTGAAGACACCAAATCCGCCATCGTGCTGGAAGATCTGATTGGCAAGTTCCTCTACAGCCAATCCTCCGACAGCAAATCAGACAGCAAGAAGGAGTAATCATGTTCAAGAAAATCGCCCTGCTGCTGGGTCTGATGACCAGCATGCTCTTTTCCCTGTCTGCCCAGGCCGCAGTCGATGCCACCGACCCCAATGCGCTGGTGGATCAGGCTGCCAAGCAGACCTTTGCCCGCCTGAAAGCCGATCAGGCCCAGGTGAAAAGCAATCCGGATCACCTGCGGGTGATCATCCGCGAAGAGCTGCTGCCCTATGTGGACAACCGCTTCGCCGCCTACAAGGTGCTTGGCAACCAGATTAAAGAGACCACCGAAGCGCAGCGCAATGCCTTCGTCGAGGTGTTCACCGAGTACATGGTGAGCTCCTACGCCGATGCGCTGGCCCATTTTGACAAGCAGACCGTCAAGGTCGAGCCCGGCAAAGCTCCCAGCGGCAACATCACCGCCGTCAACGTCAGCGTGAAAGAGGCTGGCAAGCCGGACATCTTCCTCGAGTTCAAACTGCGCAAGAACAACAAGACCGGCGAATGGAAAGCCTTCGACATGGTGGCAGAGGGGATCAGCCTGCTCTCCGCCAAGCAGAGCGAGCTGGGCGGTTTGATCCGCCAGAACGGTATCGATGCGGTGATCGCCCAGTTGCGCGAGCACAACGCCAAGCCGCTGGTACTCAAACCATGACCCTCAGCGGTGAGCTGCAGGCGCCACAGGTCAATGACCTGTGGCAACGCCGCGCCGAATGGTGGCAGGACGACCAGCTCGAGCTCGGCGGCATCACCACCCTCGACTCTGCCGGACTGGCCCTGCTGGTCAAATGGGCCAAAGCCGTATTAGCGCGAGGCGCCACACCGCAACTGGTGGGCGCCTCCAGTGATTTCTATACCCTGGCCAACCTCTACGGGGTGGCCGGGCTGTTTCAGTCAACCCCGCTCACAACTGAGGACGCATAATGCAAGTCTCTGAAATTGAAGCGATACTCCTTGAGGCTCTGCCATTGTCCGAAGTCCATGTCAAAGGGGACGGTAGTCACTACCAAGTGATCGCCGTCGGTGACATGTTTGACGGCATGAGCCGGGTCAAGAAGCAGCAGGCCATCTATGCCCCGCTGATGGACAAGATCGCCAGCAACGCCATTCACGCCCTCTCCATCAAGGCGTTCACCGACGCCGAGTGGAAACGCGAACGTAAATTCCTATTGCCCTCCTGATTTGGTAACGAAGTAAAAATGGACAAATTCAAAATCGATGGTCGTTGTACTCTCAACGGCGAAGTGACCATCTCCGGCGCCAAAAACGCCGCGCTGCCGATCCTGTTCGCGACCCTGCTCTGTGATGAAGAGGTACACCTCTCCAACGTGCCGCGCCTGAAAGATGTGGGCACCACCATCAAGCTGCTGGAGATGCTGGGCGCCACCACCAAGGTCAACGGCAACGTCACCGTGCTGACAGGTGCGGTGAACAACCATGTCGCTCCCTACGAGCTGGTGAAAACCATGCGCGCCTCCATTCTGGCTCTGGGCCCGCTGGCTGCCCGTTTCGGCGCCGCTGATGTCTCCCTGCCCGGCGGTTGCGCCATCGGTGCCCGTCCGGTCAACCTGCACGTCCACGGCCTGGAGCTGATGGGTGCCAAGATCACCATCGAAGATGGTTACATCAAGGCCCGTGTCGATGGCCGCCTGAAAGGCGCTCACATCCTGATGGATATGGTCTCCGTCACCGGTACCGAAAACCTGATGATGGCCGCCACCCTGGCTGATGGCCGCACCGTGATCGAAAACGCCGCACGCGAGCCGGAAGTGGTCGATCTGGCCAACTTCCTCAATACCCTGGGTGCCAAGATCCAGGGCGCGGGCACCGACACCCTGACCATCGACGGTGTCGAGCGTCTGCACGGCGGCAACTACAGTGTGCAGCCTGACCGCATCGAAACCGGTACTTTCCTGGTGGGTGCAGCGGTCACCGGCGGCAAGATCACCTGCCGCAAGACAGACCCGACCCTGCTGGAAGCGGTACTGGTCAAGCTGGAAGAGGCTGGCGCCCTGATTGAGAAGGGTGAAGACTGGATCACCCTCGACATGACTGGCCGCACCCTCAAGCCGGTCACCATCAAGACTGCCCCCTACCCAGCCTTCCCGACCGACATGCAGGCACAGTTCACTGTGCTGAACGCCGTCGCCAAAGGCACCGGCATGGTCACCGAGACCATCTTCGAGAACCGCTTCATGCACGTTCCCGAACTGGTACGGATGGGTGCAGACATCGAACTGCAGGGCAATGTGGCCATCTGCCGTGACACCGAGCAACTCAAGGGTGCCCAGGTGATGGCGACCGATCTGCGCGCCTCCGCCAGCCTAGTGCTGGCCGGCTTCGTGGCCGAAGGCTCCACCATCGTCGACCGTATCTATCACATCGACCGTGGCTACGAAGACATCGAGCAGAAGCTGCAGGGTCTGGGTGGCCGCATCGAGCGCATCAAGGGCTGATAGCCCCCTGATCGCAGGCCGATAAAAAGGCCCCCTCGCGTTGGCGAGGGGGCCTTTTTCATGGTTTCGGTTCAGTTGAAACCGGGATCAGTGGCCCGCCAGCTTCATATTCTCTACCAGCACCGAGCCGGTCTTGAGACTGGAGCGCTCATCCTCGTCACGACCCACCGCCACGATATGGCTGAACATCTCGGCCAGATTGCCGGCGATGGTGATCTCCTCGACCGGATAGGCAATCTCGCCATTCTCGACCCAGAAACCGGCAGCGCCACGGGAGTAGTCGCCATTGACGATGTTGACCCCCTGCCCCATCAGCTCGGTCACCAGCAGGCCGGTGCCCATCTCTTTCAGCATGCCCTGAAAATCCTGGCCGGTATTGGAGACCTGCCAGTTGTGGATGCCACCGGCGTGACCCGTAGTAGTCAGCCCGAGCTTGCGGGCAGAGTAGGAGGTAAGCAGCCAGCTCATCAGCTCGCCGTTACGGATAATATCCATATCGCGGGTACGCACCCCTTCGCCATCGAACGGGGTACTGGCGAGCCCGCCCAGCAGGTGGGGGAACTCCTGAATGGTGAGCCACTCGGGCAGGATCTGCTTGCCCAATTTGTCGAGCAGGAAGCTCGACTTGCGATAGAGGTTGCCACCGCTGATAGCCATCACCAGATGGCCCCACAGGCCGGAGGCAGTGTCCGGGTGGAACAGCACAGGCGCATGACGGGTCGAGATCTTGCGGGCGCCGAGGCGGGAGACGGTACGCTCAACGGCTTCGTCGGCAATGCGCTGCGGGCTCCAGAGCCCGTCGAGGGTACGGCTGGAGGAGTAGCCGTAATCCCGTTGCATGTCGCCATCCTGCTCGCCGATCAGCACGCAGCTCAGAGAGTTGCGCGACGCCGCGTAGCCTTTGACGAAGCCGTGGCTGTTGCCATAGACCTTGATGCCAAGATGGCTGGAGAAACCGGCGCCGTCGGAGTGCTTGATACGGGCATCGCGACCCAGAGCGAGTCGTTCGCACTCGATGGCCAGCACGATGCCGCGCTGGGGATCCAGCTCGATTTGGTGACACAGTTGCAGGTCGGGGGCATCCCAGGCCAGCAGCTCGGCGTCCGCCAGACCGGCGCAATCATCCGCCGAGGTGTGGCGAGCAATCTCGATAGCCGCTTCAACGGCGGCACGAATGGCGGGTTTGCTCAGATCGGTGGTCGAGGAGGATCCCTTGCAACCATCGCGATAGACGGCGATGCCGAGGGCGCCATCCTTATTGAACTCAATGCTTTCCAGTTCACAACCCCGGGTGTTCACCGACAACCCGGTCTGCTTGCTGATGGAGACTTCGGCCAGCGAGGCGCCCAGTCCTTTGGCTATCTCCAGGGCTTCGGCAACCACGGCCTCGAGATGGGCTTGATCCTGGCGGATTTGGTCTTGCTGATCCATAACTCACATCTGTATGAAAGAAGGAAAGGGGGGTAAGCATATCAGACCCCTGCGCCCAGCGGGAGAAGCTGGTAACATATCCGCCAAACGTGAATGACAGGAATCAAGAGACCGATGAGTCAATATCAAGACGACAACGAGTTCGAAGACTGGGGCCCCAGCAAGAGCCAGCTCAAGCGCGATGCCGAAGCATTGCAGAAAATGGGGGAAGAGATCGTCTCCCTCAGCCACAGCGAGCTGGAAAAAATCCCGTTGGATGAAGAGCTTGCAGAAGCTGTCGAGCTGGGTCGCAAACTCAAGCCGAAGAAGGATGAGTCCTTCCGTCGCCATCTGCAGTTCATCGGCCGCCTGATGCGCAGCCGCGATATCGAGCCGATTGCCGAAGCGCTCTCCATCATCAAGAACCGTCACTCCACCGTGAATGCACGCCTGCATCGCCTGGAGCAGTGGCGCGAGCGCCTGATCACCGAAGGTGACAGCGCCCTCAATGAGCTGATGTCCCAGTTCCACGAGCTGGATCGCCAGAAGCTGCGCCAGCTGATCCGCTCCGCCAACAAGGAGCGGGAGCTGAACAAGCCGCCGGTCGCCTACCGCGAGATGTACCAGTATCTGCGCGGCGAGATCGAAGACCTGCTGTGATCCCCGAAACACGCCTCCCCTCGCGGAGGCGTGCTTCTATTGATGCCTTTTCCTCTCCCCATCCCCCGCCATCCCTGCGCGTTTAATATATCCACCACTTCGCTACCCCAACCATAACAACCCATCTCAACAGCCCCGTTAAATCGCAGCTTCAGAGCAGTTTAAGATAAACCCGTTAACAATTTGGCATCATTTTGTTTGACATATTGAACGGCCTTGGCAGACTGAAGAGAGGATCCAGGCTGTCGCTGCCTAGGCTGACCAACGATTCTGTCACCCTGCCCGACGCGGGATCCCATGACCATGCCTTGAGGCATGCCCTTGCTCTGCCGGTTTGCAAGGGCCTGCCCAAGGCGCAGGATGAGACTTCAACGCCAAGGATAATCAAGGTGCCCTATGCCAAATCCCCAGCCTCCCGCCACCCGTAAACCTGTCGTGCTGATGACCATGGGCGCCCAGCCCCGCAACGGCCACGCCTATCAGGTGATGACCCACAAATACATCATGCCGCTGGTGGAGATAAGCGGCTGCGTCCCGCTGCTGGTACCCACCTGCTGCGGCACCGCCGATCTGGAGCAGTATCTGGATCTCGCCGATGGGGTCTATCTGAGCGGCGCCGGTTCCAACATCGATCCGGCCCTCTACGGTCAGGAGAACCTCACCCCGGAAAAACTGCAGGACAGGGATCGCGATCTGTTCGATCTGCCCCTCATCAAGGGGGCGCTCGCCCGTGGCTTGCCGATCCTCGGTATCTGCCGCGGCATGCAGGAGATCAACGTGGCGCTGGGGGGAGACATCCATCAGAAGGTCTATAACGAGCCGGGTTATGACGATCACCGGGAGGATGCCGACGATCCGGTCGACGAGCAGTATGGGCCGAGCCATCAGATCAAACTGCTGCCCGGCAGCTGGTTTGCCGAACTGATGGGGGAAGAACAGATTCCGGTCAACTCCCTGCATGGGCAGGGCATCAACCGGTTGGGGAAGGGTCTGGAGCCGTTGGCCCACGCCGAAGATGGACTGGTCGAGGCCATCCATGCCCCTACCCTCTCCCCTTTCCTGCTGGCAGTACAGTGGCACCCAGAGTGGAAAGCCAGCGAGAATCCTCACTCCATCAAGATCTTCCAGGCCTTTGGTGACGCCTGCCGACGCCGTCAGAGAGATAATCGTTAACGCTTATTCACCAAATCCTCGCGCCTTGAGCTTGGGCAGTCCGCCCCGCTCGGGGCGCAGGGTGCGGCAGATATCCATCCCCTTGAGCCCGCGCTGGATATGGTCAGGCGAATGACCAAACACCATGCCGTTGCTGCGGTAGAGGTTGTTGTCATCCAGCTCGAACTTTTCGCCGCCGATCAGCAGCTGCTCGCGGCCATTAACCGTGTCACCCCGCTTGATGGGCACCTTCATGTCGCTCAGCACCTCGCCGGTGGCACACCCCTCGCGCCAGCGCGCCTCGCTGGAGAAGGGGGTAATGGCTATTTCACGCCAGGAGCCATCCCGGAATTCGACCCGATACTTCTCGGCTAGCAGATCGCAGCCAGCCAATGGCAACAGGGCCATCAAACAGATGATTTTCTTTGAAAATTTCACTCAATCGCACTCCTTTGCCCAGTTCTGCACAGGATAAATAAATTGCCGCCCCAACGCACCATTTCCCCGCGCCGCAGCAGCTATGCTGGAAATAAAACCACAATAAGGTGCTGCTATGGCTGGCGAAAACCTCACCGCGCTACCGACGCTGATCTGGATTGGCGAACACCCGTTCTGGACCCTGCTCACCCTCTCCCTGATGCTGATCCACTTCTGGCGCCGTCCGGGACAGCGACGGGAGCTGCTCTCCGAGCTCAGTTTCGTGATGATTAGCGCGGTGGTGATCCTGCTGATCCAGCTGGAAGGGGGCTGGTTCAAACTGCCGCTGCCCCATCAATTGCTGATCGAGATCTCCACCCTGCTGGCTGGCCTGATACTGGTCAAGATATGGGGGATCCTGCTATTCGAGTTTCTGCTCCCCCTCTGCCATGTGCGGATCCCGCGGATCATCGCCGATATCGTCATCACCATCGGCTATATCGGCTGGGGTCTGTTTCGCCTCTACGCCTCCGGCATGGCGCTCGGGGAGATAGTCACCACCTCGGCGGTGATCACTGCGGTCATCGCCTTCGCCATGCAGGACACCCTGGGCAACCTGCTGGCCGGGGTCTCCATTCAGCTCGACAACTCCATCGCCATCGGTGACTGGCTGCAAGTGGATACCACCCAGGGCCGGGTGGTGGAGATCAACTGGCGTGCCACCACCATCGAGACCCGCAACTGGGAGACAGTCGTCATCCCCAACAGCCATCTGCTCAAACAGCGCTTCACCGTGCTCGGGCGCCGTCGCGGCGAACCGCTGCAGTGGCGGCGCTGGGTCTGGTTCGATCTGACCCTGGATACCCTGCCGACCCAGATCATCGCGCTGATCGAGAAATCCCTGCGGGAGACCAAGCTCCCCTGTGTCGCCAAGCAT
The DNA here is from genome assembly GCF_051919235.1 of Aeromonas sp. 95A. Classification (NCBI taxonomy): domain Bacteria; kingdom Pseudomonadati; phylum Pseudomonadota; class Gammaproteobacteria; order Aeromonadales; family Aeromonadaceae; genus Aeromonas; species Aeromonas sp. 95A. The sequence goes on along the minus strand of NZ_JBQBFC010000001.1, from coordinate 3,250,051 downwards.
CCGCAACCGGACTGCCTGCTGATGAACGTCGAAGGAGGGATTGCCCGCTATGCAGTGCGCTACTGGCTCACTGACCTGGCTCGCGACGATCCGACCGACTCCATGGTGCGCAGCCTGATCGATGCCGCCTTGCGCCGCAACGATCGCCGCCTCACCCCGCCGATCTTCAACGTCTTTATGGCCAAGGAGAAGCAGCATCTGGATGCCCGCCACAAGCGCCACACCGCCGAACGAACCGATACCCTGCGCAAGCTGCCGCTGTTTGCCATGTTGCAGGAGAACGAGCTGCTCCAGCTGGCCGATCAGGTGAAGTTCGCCCCCTTCGTCAGCGGCGACATCATGCTGGAGCAGGGGGATGTCTCCAGCTGGCTGTTCGTGCTGGTCAAAGGGGAGGCCGAGATGGTGGTCAATGTCGAAGGGCGAGAGCTGAAACTCGGTACGCTCAACGCGGGAGACTTTTTTGGCGAACTGAGCCTGCTCACCGGCGAGCCCAGCTCCTTCACAGTACGGGCGGTGGCCACCGTCGAAACCTATCGCATCAATCAAGCAATGTTTCAGGAGCTGGTGATGCAGCGTGAGGCGCTGGTCGAGCCCCTCTACCGGGTGCTGAGCGACCGCCAGCAGGAGCAGCGGGCGCTGCTGGAGCGGGAGGCGGAAGCCATGAAACAGCCACCACAACAGCTTGATCTGCTTGATAAGCTGATGAAGCTGTTCGGCGGAAGATGACGTAGCATGACATCGTATTGAGGACGTGAAGAGAGAACTGCAGCCATGTTACTGACCACCCTGGCCCTTGCCGCCAGCCTGCAATTTGATTGTCCCGCCACCATCGAGACTCGCCAGCAGCTGCTGACCCCGCAGCAGGGCTGGCAGGCGTTCACCCGCAATGACGATGGCAAACCGGACGAAACCCTCAGCCATCGGCTCGATAATCTGGCCCTGTTCGACGGAGATCCTGCCGAGCTGGCCCAACTCAAACCGGATAATGGCGACAGCGACGAGATCCACTACTGGAGCCAGCTCGATAGCAGTCTGCGCTCCCTCTATCTGGTCTGTCGCTATCAGAACAGCGCCATCACCCTGCAGCAGGCGCTGCCCGCCGGCATCAGCTACTGCCGCGTCAACCAGCGCGATCGCTACACCCTGCTCGGCTTGGTTTGTCGCAAATAGCGGGCGTAACCCCTTGCCATATATCGCTATTCGATGACAGCCATTACCGCCTGAGCCGGGCCACCCGCCAGCGCCATCAGAGCAGCAGTTCGGCCAGCTCCTCCAGTGCCGTCAGCTCAACGTCCGGCAACAGTTGCAGCTGTTGCCACGGTTGTTGCCGTTCGTTGAACCAGGCGGCGCGAAAGCCGTGCAATCGGGCAGCCAGCACATCGGTCTCGGGATGATCCCCCACATGGAGGATCCGCTCCGCTGGCAGCTTGAGGGCACTGCGGGTCTGCTCAAACATATCCGGTGCCGGTTTCATTCTGGCGCCCGCCCCCGCCTTGCAGACCAGCGAGAAGTAGCGATCCAGCCCAGCCTGAACCAGATCCAGATTACCGTTGGTGATCACCACCAGCGGGTAGCGTTCGGCCAGTCTGGCCAGCAGCTGATGAGTGGACTCGCTCACCTCGATCTTCGAGCGCTCTGCCAGAAACGCAGCAAAGACCTGCTCCGCCTCGCGGCTAGCCTGCTGGTCGGTCATCCCCCCCTCGACCATGGCGGTACGGATGGTCTGCTGGCGCGTCAGGCTGACATCGTGGCGCAGCTCGGGGGAACCGTTCAGCACACTGCGCTTGAGTTCCAGCCAGCGCGGCTTGTCGAGCATGGCGGTGGCCAGATATTCGCTGCGCAGATAGTTCAGCATCCACTGCTCGGCGCGCACGATGGCGGGGCCGTTGTCATAGAGGGTGTCATCGAGGTCAAACGAGATGGCAGCAACCGGCTGCCAGCGGCGATAGAAGTGCATGGACTCTCCTCTGCAACGGGGCTCAGGGCCCGTTATTCATCGTCCTGTGCATCCGGGTCACGCTTGGCCCTTGGGTGGGCGCTGTCGTAAACCTTAGCCAGATGCTGGAAGTCGAGGTGGGTATAGATCTGGGTGGTGGAGAGGTCGGCATGTCCCAGCAGCTCCTGCACCGCCCGCAGATCGCCGGAGGACTCCAGCATATGGGTGGCGAAGCTGTGGCGCAGCTTGTGGGGATGGACGTGGGCGTTAAGCGCCTGCTTGTTGCCCCAGCCATCGAGGCGGGCCTGCACCGAGCGGGCCGACAGCCGCTGCTTGCGGTTGGAGACAAACAGCGCCTCGATCTCCTCCCCGGCCAGCAGCGGGCGCACCTTGAGCCACTTCTGCAGCCACTCGACCGCCATCCGGCCGATGGGCAGCACCCGCTCCCGCGAGCCCTTGCCGGTCACCTTGAGCTGGCGGTCGTCGAGCTTCAGATCCACCAGATTGATCCCCACCAACTCGGCCAGACGCAGCCCTGAAGAGTACATCAGCTCCATGATGGCGCGATCCCGCACCGCCAGCGGATCCTGCTCGTCGGTGATGTTGAGCAACTGGTGCATCTCGTCCACATCGAGGTTTTTCGGCAGCGGCCGCCCCTGTTTGGGGGTGACGATGCCACGGGCCGGATTGGCGGTCAGCCGCCCCTGCCGCACCTGCCAGTCGCAAAAGCTGCGCAGGGCAGATACCTTGGTGGAAAGGGAACGAGGAGCAAGTCCCCCCTTGTGCATCCGGGTCACCAGAGTACGCACCTGACTCGCCTCGAGCCGACCCCAGTCAGTGAGTCCGAGGGCCACCAGCTCGGCGGTCATCGCCTCCAGATGGGCTTGATAGTTATTGCGGGTATGAGGGCTGAGCTGACGCTCGACCCTCAGGTATTCGATAAAGGCCGCCAGCTCGTCCGCCAGTACCGCAGGCAGTGGCGGTGCGACGACGGGAGCTTTGGCGGGCGCCCTGGCCGGTGTTCTAGCCATGAGTCAACTCGGGCAGACGCAGTTGCAGCAGGCGCCCCAGTTGGCCCAGCAGCAGGGTGTCGTTGTGGGGAGTAAAGTGGCCGGGATCCGAGCTGGCGAAGGCCAGCACGCCGAGATCGCCGAGCCGCATCAGGGCCACCGAGTTGACCAGCACATCGTGGCCAAACAGCGCCTGCTTCTCGCTCTGGCTCAGGCGGCCAAAGTAGTAATCCTGCCCCGGCAGACGCTGACCCAGCAGGGATTCGAGCTGCTTGCCCTGCGCCAGAAAACGCTGCTCTGGCCCGCTCAGGGTAAACTTCTTGGGATTGAGCCAGAGCCGCAGCCCGGTCAGGCGCAGCCGCTGGACAAAGGCCTTGCCCATCACGGCACTCACCTCGAACAGGGTCTGGCAACCGTACAGCTCGCCGTAGAGATCGGCATAGACCCGAAAGATCCGCTCGTTCTCGCTGGCGATCCCCATCAATTCGGTGATCTCCTGCTCCAGTTGTTCGATCCGCTCGCGCTGACGCTCCAGCTGACGCTCGACCAGCGAGACCGACCCTTTGCGTTCATGGGGAATGCGGATCCGGTCCAGCACGGTGGCATGGCGTTGGAAAAACTCGGGATAACGGGCCAGGTACTCCAGCACAGTGGCTTCATCCACCGATTGCTCCTGCCGTTTGAGTTCGCTCATAAATTGGTTGATCCATCAGAGAAATGGGGCTCGCTGCCCCGACATCATGGGCAAAGGGGGCCAACGCCCCCCGTACCTGAACCTTTATCGGCTAAACCTCTATCTGGCCGTCAAACACATGTTCGGCGGGACCTGTCATATAGACCGGCTGGCCCGGCCCTTTCCAGGCGATGGTCAGCTTGCCGCCCGGCAGGCTGACAGTAACCCGCTCCTTGAGTTTGCCCTGACTGATGCCGATGACCGCAGCCGCGCAGGCTCCGGTGCCACAGGCCAGGGTCTCGCCACAGCCCCGCTCGAATACACGCAGTTTGATCTCGGTAGCATTGACCATCTCCATGAAGCCGACGTTGACCCGCTCGGGAAAACGCTCGTGGCGCTCCATGATGGCGCCGAGCGTCTCGACCGGTGCATCGGCGACCGAAGGCACCTCGATGACGCAGTGGGGATTGCCCATGGAGACCACGCCACACATCACGGTATGCTCCTGCGCCCGCAGCAGATAGGTTTTCTCTGCCTTCTGGGCCCGGAACGGGATCTTGCCCGGCTCAAACTGGGGAACCCCCATGTTGACCGTGACCTGATTCTCCCCCTCCAGCTGCAACACGATGCGACCCCGGGCGGTACTGACCGCGATGCGATCCCGGTTGATCAGCCCCTTGAGACGCACGAAACGGGCAAAACAGCGGGCACCGTTGCCACACTGCTCCACCTCGCTGCCATCGGCATTGAAAATGCGATAGTGAAAGTCGAGTTCAGGGTCATAGGGCGGCTCCACCAGCAGCAGCTGGTCAAAGCCGATCCCGAAGTGGCGATCTGCCAGCTTCTTGATGACGTCATTGCTGAAAAATACCTTCTGGGTGACGCCATCCACCACCATGAAGTCGTTGCCCAAGCCATGCATCTTGGAAAAATCTATCAACATCGTGCATTCCTGTGCTGTTAGGGCTGTAAAAATTCACCGAACCAAAGGGTCGCCAAGCGCCATGAAGTCGTTGTCCAAAGCCCCATGCATCCTGGAACAATCTGTCCACATCGCGCACTCCTGTGCTGTCAGGGCTGTAAAATTCTGTCATCTCTATCTACTGCATCAGGGCAGCAGGTGCTCACCACGCCAGAGATCGGTCAACTGCTCCCGCTCGCGGATCACGTGCGCCTCGGCACCATCCACCAGCACTTCGGCTGCGCGCGGACGAGTATTGTAGTTGGATGACATGGTAAAACCGTAGGCTCCGGCCGAACGCACTGCCAGCAGGGAGCCCTCGGCGATGGCCAGGGTGCGCTCCTTGCCGAGGAAGTCGCCGGTCTCGCACACCGGGCCCACCACGTCATAGAGCGCGGGAGCATGACCGGCACGGCTATCCACCTCGATGATGTTCATCCAGGCGCCGTAGAGAGAGGGGCGCAGCATGTCGTTCATGCCGGCATCGATCAGCGCGAAGTTGCGGGTCTCGCCCGGTTTCAGATACTCAACCCGAGTCAGCAGCACGCCGGCATTGGCGACGATGGCGCGGCCCGGCTCGAACAGCAGGGTCAGATCCCGGCCCGCCAGCTTCTGCTTCAGCGCTTCGGCGTACTCGGTCGGATGAGGCGGCTGCTCGGAACCGTAGTTGACCCCCAGGCCGCCCCCCACGTCCAGATGGTGGATATGAATGCCTTCCGCCGCCAGACCATCGATCAGCCGCAGCAGCTTGTCAGCCGCTTCCATAAAGGGATTCAATTCAGTGAGTTGCGAGCCGATATGGCAATCGACCCCGACGATCTCGATGTTCGCCATCGCGGCCGCCTTGCGATAGATGGCAGGCGCCAGCTCGATGGGAATGCCGAACTTGTTCTGCTTGAGGCCAGTGGAGATATAGGGGTGAGTACCGGCATCGATATCCGGATTGACCCGCACCGAGACACGAGCTTTCTTGCCCATGCTGCCCGCCACCCGGTTGAGGCGCTCCAGCTCGGCTTCCGACTCCAGATTGAAACAGAGGATCTCTTTATCCAGCGCCAGGCGCATCTCCGCTTCACTCTTGGCCACCCCGGAGAAGACCACTTTGGCCGGATCACCGCCCGCCGCCAGTACTCGCGATAGCTCGCCACCTGAGACGATGTCAAACCCCGAGCCCAGACGGGCCAGCAGGTTGAGCAGCGCCAGGTTGGAGTTGGCCTTCACCGCATAGCAGATCAGATGGGGAATATCGCCAGCGGCCTTGTCGAAGGCGTGCCAGTGGCGCTCGAGGGTCGCACGGGAGTAGACGTAAAGCGGGGTACCGTACTGCTCGGCAAGCTGTTGCAGCGAGGTTTGCTCGGCCTGAAGCTGGCCGTCGGCGTCGTAGTTAAAGTGATCCAAGGGGGCGGTTCCTTCCTAGAATGGGTGCGGCATTAGTGCGGCGCGGCCTCGGTGGCAGCCTCAGTGGTCGCAGGCGGTACTGCTTGCGGTGTACTCTGGCTCTGTGGCTGCTCGGGGGGCGGCATATAGAGCGGCCCCTTCAGACCGCACGCGGCCAACCCGAGGGACAGAAGAGTGGCAAGCAGACACTTGGTGAACTGGGTGATCATAATGGTTCGCTGCGAAAAAATTTTTGGCCCTCTATAATCGCACTCACATTGTTAAAAGCAACAGGATAAACCGATGAAGGATCACGAGTATCACGCCCTGACCGACGCCTTTTTCCAATATGTGGAAGACACGCTCGACGAGGGGTATCCGGATATCGACTGCGAACGCAACGGCGGCGTATTGACCCTCTCTTTCGAGAACAAGACCAAGGTCATCATCAACAAGCAGGAGCCACTGCACCAGATTTGGGTCGCCACCCGCGAGAACGGCTTCCACTTCGAACTGCAGGGTGACACCTGGATCGACAACCGCTTCGGCCACGAGCTCAAGGCGCTGCTGAGCCAATCCTGCTCCGCCCAGGCGGGCGAAGAGGTGGTGTTCCCATGATTGACCTGCACCCGCAGGGCGCCCGTCATGCGGTGATCTGGCTGCATGGGCTGGGTGATTCCGGCGCCGGTCTCGCCCCGCTGGTGGACGCGCTGGAGCTGCCCGCCGAGCTACCGGTGCGTCACCTGCTGCCGGATGCCCCCGAGCGCCCCATCACTATCAACATGGGCTACAAGATGCGCGGCTGGTACGACATAAAGAGCTTCGAGGATCCCGCCGAGCGGGCCGTGGAGTCCCATGTCCGTGACTCGGCCGACCAGATTGCCGCATTGCTCGATCAGCTGGTGGCCGACGGGTTTGCCCCCGAGCATATCGTGCTGGCAGGTTTCTCTCAGGGCGGGGTGATTGCCTCCTTCACCGCGCTGCGCTATCAGGCAACGCTGGCGGGCCTGCTCTGCATGTCCACCTATCTGGCCGCCCCCGACAAGCTGCTCGGCGAGATGAGCGAGGCTGCTCGCACCCTGCCCATCTGCTACATGCACGGCATCTACGACGATGTGGTGAGCCTGTCGCTCGGTTGGGATGCCAAGAACCGGCTGGAAAGCGCCGGACTCGCCCCCGAGTGGCACGAGTACCCGATGCGTCACGAGATCTGCCGCCCGCAGCTGGGCGACATTCGCAGCTGGCTGCTGGCCCACCTCGGGGCCTGAGCAACCACAAAAGCAAACGGCCTGCATCTGCAGGCCGTTTTTTATGGCGATTCCAACTGACGGGTCAGCCCACTTCCCGGGTGGGCGGCACCTGTTCGCGCAGAGTGCCCTGACTGCGATAGGGGATCACATCCAGCTCGCCATTCACCTGTACTATCTCGTAGTACTGCGGCAGGTTGAAGTTGATGAACTGCCCATCATCGCTGAACCGCTCGTGATTGGAGGTGTAGAAGCGGTTGACCCCCGCCACCAGCTCATCCTTGTTGCCGGCAAAGTGCTGGTAGATCTCCACCCGGTTCGCCTCATCGAGGATATAGATGTTGGTGCCCGCATCACGGGTATCGAAGAAGAACTGCACCAAGCCTTCACTGGCGTAGGCATCGACGATGCTCGGCAGATGCTGGCTGTGGGTCTTGTCGAGCCGCAGCGGCAGGTGATCCAGCTTGTTGTGGGAGATGTGACGGTAAAAATCGATGGCGTTTTCCAGCTTCTTCACCGACACCCCGCGCCGCTCGAAGAAGATGCCGTACTTCTCGCGGCCAAGGGCCATGGTCTTGACCAGCTGCTGCTTGTCGCGGGCAAGGCGCAGATCGATACATTCCGCCACCAAAGTCTGGAAGCGGGAGCGCACCAGAGAGCGGAAGTGCTGGCTGTAGCAGAACACCTCGATCATCTCGGGGGCGGCGGCATCCTGATGCATCTTGCCGAGGATGGTGGTGAGGGCATCGACCACGGCTTCATCCCCCTGGAAGTGCAGGGTACGGATCTCGCTCCAGGAGTTGCGATAGACCAGATCCACCGAACCGACCAGACACTCCTGATTGCGACCGAACGAGAAGACATCCACGGTATTGGCGTCAAATTCGATCACCTGACCGACCCAGTGGCTGGTCGGGTCCATCTCCAAATTGAGGAAGATGGAGAGCTGGCGAATTTCGCACGGTCGGCTGAGGGCCAGGTTGGTGGCCAGCGGGTACTTCTCGGGGAAGCAGCCGGAGAGATCGCGGCAGAACTGGTGCAAATTGTCGATGTGCAGATCCGAACCCTGATTGAACAGGTGCACCCGCGACTGGGGGGTCAGCAGATCGTTGAAGTAGGCCCAGGAGACCAGCTTGCTGATGTAGCCGTTGAACTCCAGCGGCGCGCGGCCAATGATGTCCACCGGCTCCAGCGAATGTTTGTAGAGATACCAGCCGGCGCGGTTGAGGCGACCGTGAGGCACCTGCACGAAGCTGAGATCCGGCTCGCTGAGATCCGGCGCGATCTTGAGGTTGATGCGCTGCACCTTGCCCGGCAGGCTCTCGAACGCGGCGTAGAGTTTGCGCGACAGAATGCCGATATCTTCCGGGTTGATCGACTCGCTGATGTTGTTGCGGCGGGCGAACTGGATCAGGTTGCGGTAGCTCTGCATCAGGGCTTCCAGCAGCTCGGCGTGAGCGATCTTCACCTCTTCGATCTTCCATTCGTGGCGATGATCGAGTTGATAGAGCTTGTCCTGACTCCAGCCCCAGTAGGAGACCAGTTGGCTCATCTGCTCGCGGCGCCACTCGGGGGAGTGATCATCCTTGGGATGGCTGAGACCGTCGCACACCTTGAGGTAGAAGCAGCGGCGCACCAGATCGAGCCGCGCCATGTCGCCGATGGACTTGAGGTAGTTGGTCACCTTGTCCAGCATCAGACAGTAGTTGTCGAGCCGGTAGTGCATCCCCTCGTTGTGCTGGAACCAGTCGCGACCAATCATCGACAGCAGGCGGGTGTTGGGATACTCGTGGGAGTAGGCTTCCATCAGCACCGACTTGAGCACCGCCTTGTAGGGGGAGTCGATCCCCTTGTAGAGCTGCCACAGGGCGGAGCCGAAATACTCTTCGGCCGGAATACGGTCAAAACTGCCGAGATCGAGCCAGTCGTCCTGCTTGAGCTTGCCGCTCTCGAACAGCTCGTTCACATACGCATCGTAGTGATCATCACATTCGGTGGGTACCAGATACCAGATCAAGCGTTTGCCCGCGATACGCATGGCACTGCGGTAGAACTCGTCGAGCAACAGCAGGTGCTGGGCACTGCCGCAGCTCTCCCCCTGCATCTGGGCATCGTTGGTCTGGCGGAACTTGTCTTCCGGGATCAGGAAGAAGTTGAGATCGACCCCGCGCTGTTCGGCCCACTTGGAGAGTTGCTGGCATTTCAGCTCCAGCAGATCGAGCCGCTCCTGCGACAAACCGGCCACGTGGCAGACCCAGATATCGAGATCGGAGTGACAGCATTGACCGATGGAGGAGGTGCTGCCCATGGAGTAGAGCCCCTGAATGGCTCGATCATGGGTTGCCAGACCACTCTGGCAGTTGGCGTTGCGACAGAGGTCATCGATGAAGGCTTGCTGCTCGGCAGTGGCGCTGAAGCTCCAGATGCCATGAGGGACATCACCGGAGACATAACCGGGCAGTAGGGGATGATTGAAGTGCAGCATGACAGGCAGCAGTTGGAATACCTGCTGCCCATAGCGACTCATGAGGCCTAACGCCCGTTGCGTCTTGAGACGGGTAATGTCGTCATAACGCGCAACCAGCGTATCGATGTGTTCCTGCAATGCCCTGCCTATCACCTAAGTGAAAATGACGCACCAAAAGGGGGATACGTCAAAAAAGTGTGATCATGTTAACAATGCAAACAGCGGTGGTAAACAAGCCTTCAGCTAAACGCCAGATTATTTCTGGTATGACCACATCAAGTATCAGGGGAAATCATTAAATTCCAATATATTCAATAAATTAATCAACACCACTTGCTTAATGAAAATCATTTTCAGCATGCATTTTTGAGCTTGGCCCCGCTTTTGCCGGCTCCGCCATGAAAGCCCGGGCAAAGGGTGGTAAGATCGATTTCCTTCTAAAAATGAAACAACTGATTGATATGGCAGCCCGAACCCTGAAAATTGCCACACGCAAGAGCCCGCTGGCCCTGTGGCAGGCCAACTTTGTCAAAGACCGGCTCGAAGCCCTGCACCCGCAGTTGCAGGTCGAACTGGTGCCCATGAGCACTCAGGGTGACAAGATCCTCGATACCCCGCTGGCCAAAGTGGGCGGCAAGGGATTGTTCGTCAAGGAGCTGGAGACCGCCATGCTGGAAGGACGGGCCGATATCGCCGTTCACTCCATGAAAGATGTGCCGGTGGAGTTCCCCGAGGGGCTCGGTCTGCACACCATCTGCGAGCGGGAAGATCCCCGCGACGCCTTCGTCTCCAATCGTTTCAAGGCCATTGCCGAACTGCCGCAAGGGGCCGTGGTCGGCACATCCAGCCTGCGTCGCCAGTGCCAGCTGCGCGCGGCGCGCCCGGATCTGGTGATCCGCGACCTGCGTGGCAACGTCAACACTCGCCTCGCCAAGCTGGATGCCGGTGAGTACGACGCCATCATCCTCGCCGCCGCCGGTCTGAAACGACTGGAGATGGCGCACCGCATCACCGCCTTTATCGAGCCGGAGCAGAGCCTGCCCGCCAACGGTCAGGGCGCCGTTGGTATCGAATGCCGCCTCGACGACGTTGAGCTGCACGCTCTGCTGGCGCCGTTGGAGCACGCCGAGACCCGCGCCCGGGTGCTGACCGAGCGCGCCATGAATCGCGCCTTGCAAGGGGGATGTCAGGTTCCTATCGGAGCCTACGCACTGGTCGACGGCGAGCAGATCTGGCTGCGCGGTCTGGTGGGTAGCCCGGATGGCACCCAGGTGATCCGTGACGAGATCCGCGGTCCGCTGGCCGATGGAGAGGCCCTCGGCGAGCAACTGGCCCAGCGCCTGCTGGCCGCCGGTGCCGACGAGATCCTGGCCGAGGTCTACCGCGCATGACACCGCTGGTGGTGCGTCCGGCCGCTCAGGCCGCCGAGCTGGAGCAGTTGCTGCGCCAGCACGGCCATGCACCACTGGGCTGTCCGCTGCTGGAGATAGTGGCGGGCAGTGAACTCCCTCTCCTGCCCGACCTGTTGCGCAGTGCCGATGTGGTTATCGCCGTCAGCATCCATGCCGTTCATTTTGCACACGATTTTCTGTTGCAAACTGGTCAGACCTGGCCACATATTGAGTACTTTGCGGTGGGTCAGGCCAGCGCAGATGCGTTTGCAGCCATCGGCATCACGGCAAGTTGCCCGGATGACCCGCGTAGCGAAGGACTGCTGGCCCTGCCCGCCCTGCAGCAGGTAGCAGGCAAACGGGTACTGATCCTGCGCGGTAATGGCGGGCGGGATCTCATCGCCAGCACGCTAGCCTCACGCGGTGCTCTGGTGCACTATTGTGCGGCCTATGAGCGCCACTACCCCGAGCTAGACGGGGACAGATTGACCCACCACTGGCAGGCAGCGGGGCTGGACAGCCTGCTCATTACCAGTGGTGAACTGCTGCAACGGCTGCTGGAGCTGGTTCCCGACCACCAGCGGCCCTGGCTTTTTGACCGCCTGCTGGTGGTCCCCAGCCCGCGCGTGGCCGAGATGGCCAGTGCAGCGGGCTTTATCCATATCACGATTGCCCAAGGTGCATCCAACCGGGCCCTGACGGCCGCACTGGAACTGAGGAAGATGGAATGACAGAACAACAAGAATCCCAGGTCAAACCCCAGCCGACCGCTGTGGTCAATGGCAGCAAGAGCCGCTCCGGTGCCGTACTGGGAGGGGTCGCCATCCTGCTGGCCCTTGGCCTGACCGGCGGTCTCTATCTGCACGGTCACAAGAATGCCGTTGCCCAGCAGGCCGAACTGGCCCAGCTCAAGCAACAGCTGGCGAGCGCCCTGAGCAAGATCGACCAGACCAGCAGCAAGGATGCCGAGCAGCTGGCCGCGCTGGATCAAACCCAGCAGCGGCTGCAGGGGGAGATGCAGGGTCTGCAGAACCGGGTACTGGACCTGAATGACAAGCGCCCCAACGACTGGATGCTGGCCGAATCCGAGTATCTGGTACGGATGGCGGGCCGCAAGCTGTGGCTGGAGCATGACCTCGTCTCCGCCATCACCCTGCTCGGCAATGCCGATGAGCGAATTGCTGCCCTCAACGACCCCAGCCTGATGCCGATCCGCAAGGCGCTGGCCGAGGATATCGCCAAGCTCAAGGGGATGCCGCGCATCGACCGCGAGGGGCTGACCCTCAAGCTGGCTGCACTGTCCGACCAGATCGAGCTGCTGCCCCTCTCCACCGTCAGCATGCCGGAAGCCAAGGCCGAGCCGGATCAGGCGGTCAGCACCAATCCCGACGAGTGGGAGAGCAACCTGAAGAAGAACTGGGTCAAGTTCACCGAGAACTTCGTCACCATCCGTCGCCGCGATGGCGCGGTCGAAGCGCTGCTCTCGCCGCAACAGGAGATCTTCCTGCGTGAAAACCTCAAGACCAAGCTGTTGCAGGCCCAGCTCTCCGTCTATCGCGAGCAGCAGGCGCTCTACGAAGACAGCCTGGACAAGGCGCAGCGCTGGCTGACCCAGTATTTCGACACCGACAACAGCGCCACCCGCTACATGCAGGGCGAGATCGACAAGCTCAAGGGTGAGCAGATCCAGATCGACTATCCGGCCCAATTCAAGACCCAGGCCATGCTGGAGCAGGTGCTGACCGAACGCCTGCAACGCATTCTGGCCAGCAGCTGAGGAGGGCACCATGATCCGTATAATCATTCTGGTTGCCGTGATGGTCGCAGGGCTGATCTTTGGCCCGCAAGCCTCCGGTAACAAGGGCTATGTGCTGATTGCTCTTGGCAATTACACCATCGAATCTTCCGTCACCAGCGCGGTGATCCTGGCCGTGCTGTTCTACGGAGCCCTGCTGATCGTCGAGTGGCTGCTGGGACGGGTATTCGGCCTGCGCCGCAAGACCCTCGGCTGGTACGGCTCGCGCCGCCGCCGCAAGGCCAATCAACAGACCGTCGCCGCCACCCTGGCAATGGCCGAAGGGCACTACAGTCAGGCTGAAAAGCTGATGATCAAGGGGGCCAGCAACAGCGACACCCCGCTGCTCAACTACCTGAGCGCCGCCAAGGCGGCGCAGGCCCGTGGTGACGACGCCCGCCGGGATCAATACCTGCAAAAAGCGCAGGAGGAGAACCCCAAGGCCGAGCTGGCGCTCACCCTGACCCAGACCCAGCTGCAGATCGAGCAGGGCCAGTACGATACCGCGCTGGCGATGCTGGAGTCGGTCTACGCCCTCAACCCGCGCCACCCCATGGTGCTGGATCAGCTGCGCCAGGTGCATCTGGCCCGTCAGGACTGGAGTGCCCTGTGCGACCTGATCCCGGCACTGCACAAGGTAGGCAAGCTGACCCCGAAACAGGAAGAAGATCTGCTGCAACAGGCCTGGTGTGGTCGCCTGCAACAGGCTGCCGGCAGCCTAGAGACCCTCAAGGCGGTATGGCAGGATCTGCCGCGCAAGCTGCGCCTTGAGCCGGAACTGCTGGCCTGCTACGGCGATCTGCTGCGCCAGCTGGGCGCCGATGGCGAAGCCGCCACCCTGTGGCATGAGGCGCTGCGCAAACAGCCGATGCCGCAGCTGCTGGCTCGCCTGCCCAAGCTGAAACTCGACAGCTACCAGCCGCTGCTGGCGCTGCTGCAAAAACAGCAGGGGCAACCGGAGGTGGACACCGCACTGGCCCAGCTCTATCTGCTGGCCGGCCAGCTGGATGATGCCCAGAAGCTGCTGGAGCAGGAGGTGGAGCGGGCGCCGAGCGCCGCCGCCTACCACGCCCTCGGCCAGCTGATGGACAAGCGCCGCCTTACCAACAAGGCCAACGAGTACTATCGTCAGGCACTGGAGCTGGCGGGAGTCTGATCCCCGGCAAACAGAAACGCGAGAGGCCGCATGATGCGGCCTCTTTTTTATCTCTTCGCCCTGCCCTCGTCAGGTGGTGAGCCGTTCCAGCTCGCCGATCAGCCAGATAGCCTCGGCGCGATGGCTGCCGCACACATCCATCATGGGGCGAAAACCGCCGCACACCGCTGGCCGCTCCGGTTGACCGAAGATCTTGCAGCCAAAGGCGCTATCGAGCTGGATACAGGGGACGCCAGCCGGTTTGCCATCTGGCATACCGGGAATGGCACTGCTGATACTGGGGGCGATGCAACAGGCAGCGCAGCCGCTACGACACTCCATAGACTCCACTCCTTTGGGATGGTCTGAGCCACCATAGCCGAAGCGGCGGTACAAACGTAGCTGACGCACAACAAAAAGCCCGACCGCACGGGCGATCGGGCTTCAGACAACACAGTCGGTTCAGCGAGACATAATCACAGGATGATGTCGCGTACCACGCTGTCTTTGCGCTCCAGGTAATGGATCGACTTGATACGACGAATGGTACGGGATTTACCACGGATCAACAGAGTCTCGGTGGTCGCCATCACGCCATCGCTGGTGATGCCGTCCAGCAGATCACCCTTGGTGATGCCGGTGGCGGAGAAGATGACGTTGTCATTCTTCGCCATGTCTTCCAGCTTGAGCACCTTGTTCACATCGATACCCAGCGCTTCGCAGCGGGCAATTTCTTGCTCGCCCAGTGCACGCACTTCCGGGCTGTCGCCCTTGACGCGGTGACGCGGCACCAGACGGGCCTGCATGTCACCATCCAGCGCGCGGATCACCGCAGCGGAGATCACCCCTTCCGGTGCGCCGCCGATGCCATACAGCATGTCAACTTCACTGTCCGGCAGACAGGTGAGGATGGAGGCGGCAACGTCACCATCAGGAATGGCGAACACCCGCACGCCCAGACCCTGCATCTCCTTGATTGCCTTGTCATGACGCGGCTTGGCCAGAGTAATGACGGTCAGACGGGAGAGCGGCTTGCCCAGCGCCTTGGCCACGGACTTCAGGTTCAGCTCGAGCGCCTGATCCAGGTCGATGGCGCCTTTGGCCTTGGGCCCGACGATCAGCTTTTCCATGTACATGTCAGGCGCTTTCAGGAAAGAACCCTTGTCGCCCACCGCCAGCACGGCCAGCGCGTTGGCCTGACCCATGGCAGTCATGCGGGTACCCTCGATGGGATCGACCGCGATATCCACCGCGTCGCCGTGTCCGGTACCGACCTTCTCGCCGATATAGAGCATCGGCGCTTCATCAATTTCACCTTCGCCGATCACAATCTCACCATCGATCTCGATCTGGTTGAGAATGTGGCGCATGGCCGCTACGGCCGCCCCATCAGCGATATTCTTGTCACCACGTCCGAGCCACTTGTAGCCAGCCAGTGCAGCCGCTTCCGTCACTCGGGAAAACTCGATTGCCAGTTCACGTCTCATCGCATATCCAACCTATGGAGCTCGAAAACGGGCGGCATTCTACCACAAGGGTAAACCTTTGCGCACAAAAGTAGCCGCTGCGAGCAAGAATGTAGCCAATTCATCCAATTGCAACCCAATTGCCATCGACTCTTCATCCAACTGTCACCCCGCTGTCATCCCTGCTGCCTAGCATGACCCCGTTTTCAAAACAAAAGCTTGCAACACCACAAGGGATTAAGATGAAAAAGCTGACTGTAGTGGCACTGGCTCTCACCGCAGCCTTCCAGGCTCAAGCCGTTGAAGTGTACAAAAATGACACCTCCATGCTGGATCTCTATGGCCGTATCTACGCTGGCCACTTCTTTGGTGACAAGAAGGAACTGGATGCCAGCGGCAAACCGAAAAGCGAATACAGCGACAAACAGGGTGCCAACCAGTTTGTCCGTTTCGGCGCCAAGGCCGAGACCCAGATCCAGAGCGGCCTGAAGGCTCTGGCTCAGTACGAAGTACAGATGTATATCAATGACAGCGAGAAGACCATCAGCGAGAACCCCGACAACCTGCGCACCCGTCTGGCGTTCGCCGGTGTCGGCGCTGACTGGGGCACCGTGACCTTCGGTCGCCAGAAAGGGGCCCCGGGTTTCCTGGCCGACTGGACTGATGTCTCCCTCTCCGACGGCTACGGCAACGAAGCGCTGGGCGCCAAGACCGACACCTTCGCCACCAACCGCGCCGGTTCCGTGCTGAAATACTCCGGTCTGTTCAATGGCTTCCAGCTCGACACCAGCTACAAGTTCGACGGTGGTGACACCGAAGAGACCACCAGCAAGGATAGCGATGCCGCCTACGGTGCTGCCGTGGCCTATACCTTCCCGTTCAACCTGTCACTGGGTACCGCCTACAACGTCGGTATCCGCGACAAGAGCGGTGAAGAAGATGCCAAGTTGTGGCTGATCTCCGCCAAGTTCGACAACAAGGCCGCCTACGCTGCCCTGAGCTATGCCGATGGCAGCGACTTCCTGGCGACCGGCACCGATCACACCGGTTGGGAAGCCGCGCTGGGCTACAACTTCGAGAACGGCTTCGGTCTGATGGCCCTGTGGAACAAACAGGAGCAGGACAAGGCTGGCATCAAGAAAGACAACGTGGATTACTACACCCTGGGTGCCCAGTACAAATTCAACAAGAACCTGCGGGTAATTGGCGAGTACCGTATCAACAATCTGGACAGCAAGGAGAGCGGCAAGCTCAACGTCAAGGATGACTTCCAGCTGGCTGCCCGCTACGACTTCTAATCGAGGTTTTGCGGATCCCCAAAGCGCGATGGCTTGCCATCGCGCTTTTTGCTGGGCGTCGTTCACGACCGGATAAAGTAGCCTAGGCTCAACAGTAGATGTATCGCCGGAGAGATGATCATGGTCAGGCTGCCTTTCGTCCTGCTGTTGCTGCTGGCTCTTCCCGCTCACGCCCTCTCTATCGCAATGGTGCTGTGGCGCGGTGAAACCGCAGCCGAAGCGGGCTTTCGGGCAGAGCTGACCCGTCTTGGCTATCAGGCCACCATCACCACCTATAACGCCGATCAGGATCGTACTGCGCTGGCAACCATGCTGCGCCAGCAGATGCTGCCGAAACTGGCCGAATACGACTACATCTACACCTTTGGCACCACCGCCACCACCATGACCAAGAGTCTGGTGGCCAACCGCAAGCCACTGATCTTCAACGTGGTATCCGACCCGGTCGGGGCAGACATCCTCTCGGAAGACAAAGCCCAGAACAGCATGGTGGCCGGGGTAAGCAACATGGTGCCGATGGCGCTGCAACTGGCCAACGCCAGCGAGCATCTGGCCACCGGCAAACGGCTGCTGCTACCCTTCAACCCCCGTGAGCAGAACACACTGCTGGTGGCCGATATGTTGCTCAATGAAGCGAAACGCTATCAGTGGCAGATGGTCACCTGGCGAATGGCCCCTGACCCACGGCGGCTGGACAACGAACTAAAGCGGCTGCAACAGGATGCCAAAAACGACATCGTCTTTCTGGCCGCAGACAGCTATCTGCTCTCTATCGCCCCCCGTTTGCTAAATGCACTCAACGCAGCTGCCATCCCTACCATCTGCAGTGCAGAGCTGTTCGTCGAGCACGGCTGCAGCGTTGGCACCATCAGCAGCTACGAGGCACTGGGCAAGATGGCCGCCGGGATCATCCACCGCCACCAGCAGGGAACAGAGTTGCAGGATATACCGCTGCAGACCGATCCCCATCCCAAACTGGTGCTGGGGCAACTGGGTAACGCCACCACGCAGGAGGCGAGCCCCGAAAAGCCGAAGCCTTGATAAAGATCTCGGCCAATCAGGCTCCGGGCGGGTATGCTGTTGACCCCCATCGCCCGAGAGCCCTTTCCCATGAGCACCACCGTCTTTTTTGCCGTCCTGCTGGCAGCCCTGCTTCACGCCAGCTGGAATGCGCTGGTCAAAATTGGCGAAGAGCGGCTGGTGGGCGTGTCACTGGTGGCGATCTTCTCAGGGCTTATAGCCACCGTGGCGCTGCTGCCCATGGGGCTTCCCTCTGCTGCCGAGCTGCCTTGGCTCGGCCTCTCAGTCCTGCTCCATATCGGTTACTGCCTGTTTCTCAGTCATGCCTACAATCAGGGCGATTTTGGCCAGATCTATCCGCTGGCACGTGGCAGTGCCCCGCTGCTCGCCATGGCGTTAAGTGCCATATTGCTGGGGGATTACCCCGGTTACGGCGGCCTCATCGGCGCCTGCGTGCTGATCATGGGTGTCTTGCTGATGGCCTGGCGAGGTGGGCAGCAGCGTCTTGCCAGCAAAGCGGTTCGGGCAGCACTGGTCACGGCCATGTTTACGGCGACCTATACCCTCTCGGATGGGGCCGGCGCCCGCGCAGGGGGTGAACCGGTACGCTACACCCTCTGGCTCTTTGCCTGCACCGGGCTGGCGATGCTGCTGGTGTTGCTCGTCCACCAGAAACGCAACGCATGGCGCCAGATCCGTCGCCATGCGATGGCGGGAATTGCAGGAGGTGCCATGTCACTGCTCGCCTACGGGATTGTTATCTGGGCCATGACCCAAGCCCCCATTGGCGTGGTTGCGGCTCTGCGCGAAAGCAGTGTGCTGTTTGCCATGCTGCTCTCGGTCTGGCTGCTGAAAGAGCCGCTCGGGCGCATGCGGCTGACGGCGGCGGCCATTATCACCGGCGGCGTGCTGCTGACCCGGCTGGGAGGATAAGCGCTGTCGCCATTGGTGCGAATTTATCAGGCAGGATGGCGTAATTCACTCCGCCAAATATGCCGAATACCAATAATGGAAATAAGTGTCGGCCCGGGCGTAAATGTTTACATCCGCAACGTATCAATTAACTGGCAGGTCTGCTTATTTCAACCACAGCTTCATTCGGGAAACTTACCTGCCCAGCAGCATTAATGATAAAATCGTTCACAGTTAATTTTCGGCAACGCTGACCAATACCGCGCATGGCACAGACCATGCTGCTCCGCCCATACATTCATTGACCGCCTGACGGGTAAGCCAGCCCGGTCAGAGATGACCCGATCGCGCCCGCCACAGCAGGATGGCATGGCGCGACCGCGTTATTAATGGGTCCGGTTTCGTCTGTTTAATTTTTGATTATTTTAAATCCAGCACCATCAGGGAGTTTTTAATATGTCAGCAAAAAAGCTGAAGTTGGGCGCCTTTATATTGATGATATTAACATCGGTATTTGGCGTCACTAATATCGGGATCGGTTTTTACCGAATGGGATATGCCGCTATTCCGATGTTCGTGATCGGCGGTCTGTTTTTCTTCATCCCGTTCATTTTGATGATGATTGAGTTTGGTACCGGTTTTCGCAAAGAGGCGGGCGGTATCTTTACCTGGATGCGCCACTCGGTCTCGACCCGATTCGCCTTTATCGGTCTGACCATGTGGTTCGCCTCCTACGTCATCTGGATGTTTGGCAAGGCGCTCTCCATGTGGGTGCCCCTCTCCTTCATGCTGTTTGGCCGCGACATCACCGTCATCCCGGTCACCCTGGGCACCGGCATCGACTTCGGCCCCTTTATTCTGGGAGTGGTCGCCATCGCGCTGGTTGCCACCGTCACCAAGCTCATCACCCTGGGTAGCGCCCGCTTCGCCAAAGTGGCGGCCATCGGCGGTCTCTCAGTGGTGGCACTCAACGTGTTGCTGCTGGTCGGCGGCGTCTTCACCTTCGCGGTGAGCGGCATGACTCTGCAGGAGCCCTTCACCCAGGCATCGCTGACGGCTTCTCCCAATGCCGCGTTCAACGACATCATCCCTTTCCTCGGCTTTATGGTATTCGCCATCTTCGCCTACGGCGGGGTCGAGGCGATGGCCGGGGTGGCTGACGAGCTGGAAGATCCCGAGCGCGACCTCAAGCGCGGCATCTTCCTCTCCGGCGCCTTCATCGTACTCTGCTACATCATCGGCTTTCTGGCGGTCGGCTCCATCATGCGCTGGAGCGACTTCCCGGCCGAGGGGATCACCTCTCTCTCCGCCCTCTTCATCATCATGCTGGAGCTGGGGCGCCATCTTGGTGGCGAGTGGCTGGGACAGGTATTCATGCGCTTTGCTGGCCTTGGCATGTTCCTGAGCTATCTGGGTGCCTTTATCGCCCTCTCCTACGCGCCACTGCGCCAGTTCATCACCGGCACCCCGAGTTACTTCTGGCCGGAGCGTTTCCAGCGCGAGAACGAGAATGGCGTGCGCATTGAAGCCCTCAAGGTGCAAGCCTGGGTGGTCTGTCTGTTCATTGCCGCCAAGTCCATCTTTACCCTGATCAACCCGGAAGGGGCCGCCGCCCTCTACGAGCTGATCATCACCATGACCAACGTCGGCATGACCCTGCCCTACATGTTCCTCATCTACGCCTGGTATCGCTATCGCAACAAC
Organism: Aeromonas sp. 95A; assembly: GCF_051919235.1. NCBI lineage: Bacteria > Pseudomonadati > Pseudomonadota > Gammaproteobacteria > Aeromonadales > Aeromonadaceae > Aeromonas > Aeromonas sp. 95A. The sequence goes on along the minus strand of NZ_JBQBFC010000001.1, from coordinate 3,229,659 downwards.
CCGGCGCTGGGCAAGGACCTGATCTTCTTCAAGAGCTCAGGTGCCGTGCTGCTGGCTACCATCATCAGCCTGATCCTGGTCGCCTTCGGCAACGTCTTTACCGTGGTGGCCCCCTTTATCTCCGGCGATATCTCCACCGGCGTCTGGACCATCATTGGCCCGCTGCTGTTCGTGGTGATCGCCATGCGCTTCAAGATCAAGCAGGAAGATGCCCACTAAACGGTAGGCAATGCTCCATGCCAATCGGGACCGTTCTGGTCCCGATTTTTTTTAGCGCCGGGTTCCGCTCGCCATCACGGCCAGCCCATAGTTTCAATGCATAAAAAAAAGACTCCATGGAGACCTCTTTTACGCTCTCCTCGCCGTCAGAGCACGCTCAACGCCGTAAATTATCAATATCAAGGTGAGAATGATTGTGAAGCGCCAGTTCACGACATATAACTTAGCGAGATATCCCTGTATTTCGTCCGGTAGAGCTGATCATGATGATGCGTTCCCTCCTTCCCCTGTTGCTTGGCGCAGTAATGCTGCCGGCCACTATGGACAGTGCCCATGCCAACCCCTTTTCCGCCAGCAGCAAGAGCAGCAGCGGCTTTCTCGAGCGACGGGATGTGCCCAACCTCAGCTCGGCCGCTTTCGTGGTGGCCAACCACAGAACCGGCGAGGTGATCTCCGAGCGCAACGGCAACCGGGTAATGCCCATCGCCTCACTCACCAAGCTGATGACGGCGCTGGTGGTGCTGGATGCCAACCTGCGCCTCAACGAAATGCTCACCGTGACCAATGCCGACATCGACCGCATCAAGGGAACCGGCTCGCGCCTGGCCATCGGCTCCAGGCTCAGCCGCGCCGAAATGCTCCATATCGCCCTGATGTCCTCTGAAAACCGCGCCGCCTCGGCGCTGGCCCGCCACTATCCCGGCGGCCAGCGAGCCTTCGTCGAGGCGATGAATGCCAAGGCCCGCATGCTGGGGATGTGGAATACCCGCTACGCCGACAGCACCGGGCTCAACCCGCGCAACGTCTCCACCGCGCAGGATCTCGCCAAGCTCGCCGCCGCAGCGGCCTCCTATCCGCTGATCCGCCAGTACTCCACCGACGAGCAGAGCTATGTGCGCACCAACAAACGCCAGCTGCACTACCTCAACTCCAACCGGTTGATCCGCGAAGGGCAATGGGAGTTCACCCTCTCCAAGACCGGCTATATCCGCGAAGCGGGCCGCTGTCTGGTGCTGGGCACCAAGGTCAATCGCGAGCCGGTGATCATGGTGCTGCTCAATGCCGAGACCACCAACGATCGGGTCGCCGACGCCAAGCGGATCAAAACCTGGCTGGAGAGCTCGGGCAGAACCACCCTGGCAGCCAACCAGAGCAGCATGCTGACTCACCAGTAAGCTCGAGATCCCCAACCAAGCGAGGCGCCCGCCTCGCTTTTTTTATCTGCATGAGCGCGCCCAAAAAACGGGAGCTTGCTCCCGTTACAGGTAACACCTTCCGCCATCCAGTTACAAAACGTAACGACTCAACAGTGTGATTCACACTAATAGAATCAATTGGTTGTAACCTGGCAGCAAGAATTTTAGCGTGCCATCACAACCCCTGTAACGACGAGCCACCATGCGTATTTCCAGTATCGAGTGCGGGCGGGTACTGGCCATTCTGGCCGTGATGACCATTCACGTATCCCCCTTCGCCAATCCCTTCAATCCCGCCCTGTGGGGAAGTGGATCCTGGCTCTGGCTGAGCGGCACCATCAACCAGTTATGCCGCTTTGCCGTGCCGCTGTTTTTCCTCTGTGCCGGTTATTTTCTGCAGCCGAGACTGAGTCGCGAGGCGCCGCTGACCGTGGCCTGGCGCTACTGCCGCCCCTTGCTGCTGCTCTGGCTGGCGTGGAGTCTGGTCTACCTGCTGGTGCCGTTCAATCCACTGGATGCCGTGCAGCAAGGCTATCTGGCCTCCCTGCGCGGGCAGTGGCTATTCCAGCTCGGCGACCCCCTCAATGGCTGGCTGGTGGGCGGCATGATCCACCTCTGGTTCCTGCCTGCCCTGGTGATGGCGGTGGCCCTGCTGGCACTCTGTTACCGGCTTGGCAGACCATCGCTCGCCATCTGGCTGGGTCTTGGCCTCTACTTGCTGGCGCTGCTGGGGGGCTCCTATGCCAAGCCGCTGCTGGGCACCGAGTGGCCACTGCTCACCCGTAACGGCCCCTTCTTCTCCCTGCTGTTTGTGGCGCTTGGTGCCCTGCTGCGCCAGCGTCAGTGGCAGCCCGATGCCCGCACCGGCTGGCAACTACTGCTGGCGGGCGTGGCGCTCTATGGCTGTGAAGCCTGGGCGCTGCAGCACTTTGCTGCAGTGCCGCTCACCCGCCACGACTTCCTGCTCGGCTCCCTTCCCTGGGCTATCGGCCTGTTTGGACTGCTGCTGGCCAACCCCGAGTTGGGCAAGGGCAGCTGGCTTGAACGTCAAGCCCCCAAAGTGCTCGGGATCTACTGCCTGCACATGATGCTGGTGGTCTGGCTCTTCGTGTTCGGCCCGCAGGGCGCATCCATCCCGTGGGAGATCGCCAAGGTGCCGCTGCTGCTGGGAGCATCTCTGCTGGCCTATCGCCTGCTGGCGGCCCAGCCCCTCACCCGCCGACTGCTGCGTACTCGCTGAGTCCGGTATCCGGCCCGTCCTATCGGGCCGGATACCTCTTCACGTTTAGCCCCTCCCCTTTCTCTTCCGCTACGCCCTTTTTGCTCTCGCTTCGTTCTCGCCGCTTGCTGCAATGGCTCTGCTTTTCAGCCGAGCTCTGCCGACCACACAACACGCCCCCAAAGCCCCCTCCATTTTCACCTTGCCAGACAAATGAAAATCAATATCATTGGCATCCCGCTTAAGCGGGTCAGGCTAATTATAATTAAATCAATATGTTCGAGCCGTCAGGTCGACATCCAAAGAGTCAATATTGAATATGCAGCACCCTCACTTTCGCAGAACGCTGGTCTCGCTGGCACTGCTGGGCACCGGCTTCACTGCCCAGGCCGCCGATGAAACCATGACAGTAGTTGGCAAACGATCCCAGCATCAGGAAGTTGCCACCGCAACCCGTACCAATACGCCAGCCAAGCTGGTTCCCCAGACCATCGACAGCGTCAAGGTCAGCGAGCTGACCGCCTTCGGCCAACCGACGCTGAGTGAAGCTCTGAGCGGCATTCCCGGGGTCAACGCAAGCGGTGATACCCGCTTCGACGGGGTCAATATCCGCGGCTTCAGCGCCAGCAACGACTTCTATCTCGACGGATTCCGCGACGACATGCAGTACACCCGGGATCTCGGCAACATCGAGCGGGTGGAAGTGCTCAAGGGCCCGGCTGCCGTGCTCTACGGCCGCGGTAGCACGGGGGCATCGTCAACCGGGTCAGCAAGAAGCCGCAAAAAGGGCAGGAGTCCAGCGTCACCGCCCGGGTCGGCAGCTTTGACAGTCAGCGACTGGCCGCCGACCTCAATGGCGAGGCGAGTGAGCAGGTGCAACTGCGCCTCAACATGGCGCAAGAGGACAAAGATAGCTTTCGCAACGGCGTGAAGAGCAAGCGCACCCTGCTGGCCCCCTCCGCCAACTGGGAGATCAGCGACAACCTCAACTGGCTGGTGCAGTACGAGCGCAATGAACATGACCGCACCCCGGATCGCGGCATTCCCGGGGTCAATGGCCGTCCGGCCGATGTGCCGCGAGAGTATGTCTACAGCGACACCAGCCGCGACTTCATCGATGACGTGGCGCAATCCACCCGTTCACGCCTCTCCTGGGATATCAACGATCAATGGCAACTGCGCCAACAGCTCGGTTACTCCACCCTCGACAGCCAGTTTGACAACACCTATGTCACCAGCGTCAAAGGGGATAAGGTGACCCGCTCCCGCTGGCAGCAGGATCTGAAAGCGAAGAACCTGATCAGCAACACCGAGGCCGAAGGTCTGTTCCAGACCGGTCCGGTGGAACATCGCCTGCTGGTTGGCTTCGAGCAGAACTGGCAGGAGCGCACACCCAAGCTCTACCAGAACGCCAACGCCATCCCGTCTGGCAATCTCTACGATCCGGGCTCACTGCCTACCTACAATGGTGCCATGAAACTCTCCAGCGACGCCAAACACAAGGTGCGCGGCAATGGCCTCTATCTGCAGGATCAGCTCAGCCTGGGTGACTGGCATCTGGTTGGCGGGCTGCGCCGTGACGACTTCACCGTCACCAGTCGCCGCTACGACCTCAACAAGGAGGAGAGCGTCTCGGTCAACAGCCTGAGCCCGCGCCTCGGTCTGGTGTGGAATCCCCTCGAGGATCACGCCTTCTACACCTCCTACAGCAAGACCTTCACTCCAGTGGGCGGCGAGCTGATCGGCATCACCCCGGGTGACAAGAACAACGGGCTGGAACCCCAGCACACCCGCCTCTACGAGGGGGGTGTGAAGAGTGACTGGCTGAACGGCAAGCTGGCGACCACTCTCTCCCTCTATCGACTGGAGATGTACAACAAGCGCACCAAGGATCCGCTGGATCCCACCAAGGTGATCCTCACCGGCCTGCAGCGTACCGAGGGTGTCGAGCTGAGCGCCCGCGCCGAGCTGACCGACAAGATCTACCTGCGTGGTGGCTTCGCCATTCAGGATGCCGAGCAGGTCAAGGCGGATGCGGATCTGCAGGGCAAGCGCCCGATGAACGTCTCCCGTCAGAATGGCCAGCTCTATCTCGGCTACAAGAGTGGCGAGCAGGGCTGGTTCGGCGAAACCGGCGTGACGGCAGTGGGCGATCGCTTTGCCGACAACGCCAACACCACCACTCTGCCCGGTTACGCTCGCTTCGATGCGCGCGCCGGTTATCGCTGGCAGCAGTGGGAAGCCGAGCTGAGCGCCGAAAACCTGACCGACCACGAGTACTTTGTCAGCGCCACCAGTGCCACCCAGATCATGCCGGGTACGCCCCGTCAGCTGAGCCTGACCGGAACCTACCGCTTCTGATCTCTGTGACAACCACCCCGACTGGCCAGCCCTTGCTGGCCAGTTTTTTTATGAAGCAACCACGATGAAACGCAGAAGAGTTCCCCTTCACAACAACAAATGGGTACGCCGCCTCCATGCTTGGGCCGGCTTTTTTACCCTTGCCCTGATGCTGATGTACGGCATCACCGGCCTCTGGCTGCAACACCGTGCCGTGTTGCCCATCCCCGGCCCCCACACCAACAAATCGAGTGAAGAGATAGTGCTGGAGACGCCGCTTGCCAGCCCGGAGCAGCTGAAAAACCTGCTGCAACAGCGCTATCCCGATACCTTTGCCGACGGGCGAACCATGATCACCCCGGCCCAGACCCTGCCCACCCCGAACGGCCCGCTCACCCTGCCCGCCAAGTGGGAGATGCGCGGCGTTACGCTCAGCCAGAGCGTGGCCGCCAGCTATGTCGAGGGTACCTTGCTGATACGTACCGACCTGCAGCAAGCCAACTTTGCCGCCAGCCTCAACCGGCTGCACCGCGGCATGGGCACCGGCCTCGGCTGGCAGCTGTTTGGCGATATCGCCGCCCTGGCCCTGCTGCTGCTCGCCCTCACCAGCCTGTTTATGTGGACCAAGCTGCACGGCACACCCAGAGCCATCATAGCGCTGACACTCGCTGGCAGCCTCGGCACCCTGCTGTTTGCCCTGCTGGGGTAACGCAGCAACCATGATCTGATGCAGCAAGGTTTGGAAAGAAAACCGCAATAGAAACAGGCCGCTGGCGGTGATGCCGTCAGCGGCCACATCAAGAAAAGGAAATAACGGAGAGCGGAAAAAGAGAAGGGATACCAAGAGGTAACGGGAAGTACTGACTGCTCAGCAGCAACGCACCAATGTGCAGGAGCGCCAAAAAACAAAAGGCCATCATTGCTGATGGCCTTTTGTCATGAATTTGATGGTGCCCGGGGTCGGACTCGAACCGACACGGTTATTCACCGGCGGATTTTGAATCCGCTGCGTCTACCGATTTCGCCACCCGGGCAACTGCGAGGGATTATACGAATGGCGCGATGCCATGCAAGGTGTTTTTCGATTGAACACTCCCGTTTGTTCATTTATTCAACGCCTTGCCGATGCGGGGCCAGTTACATAGAATGCCGCCATCATCTTAATGGAATAAAAACGATGGCCAAGCCTAAAAAAGTCCAACAAAAATCCCCCTCTCCCGCCACTCAGCCATACCCGTCAGCGGGTCTGATGCGTCGCCTCGGCGCCCTGATCTATGATGCGCTGGTGGTGACTTCGCTGCTGATCATCGCCGGCTTTATCGGCATGGGTGTCGCCAAGCTGTTGCTGGTCACCGGCATGGCCAGCGTACCGGCGGGTGAAGATACCGTCTGGTTGCTGACCCGCCACCACCTGAGCCTGATCTACACCCTGTGGCTCGCCTTCGTCATCTGCGGTTTCTACACCTGGTTCTGGACCCGTGCTGGCCAGACCGTCGGCATGCGCGCCTGGCGGCTGCGCATTCAGAACGAAGATGGCAGCCATATCCGTATTACCCAGGCGCTGATCCGTCTCGCCACCGCCGCCTTTGGTCTGGGCAACCTGATGTGCCTGTTCAACCGCCAGCGTCCGCGGGCGTTTCAGGATATCTGGGCCGAGTGCGAAGTGATTGTGCTGAGCAAAGAGGCAAATCTGGAATTGTTGAACAAGTAATACCGGAGCAATGCAGCAACGAAAGAGGGCACCAACAGGTGCCCTCTTTGCATTTCCTCATAATCTCGTGCGGGTTACTGCTTGCGGCTGAGGATGTAGAAGGAGATGCCGCCAAACAGCAGGCTGGGCGCGATAGCCGCCAGAATCGGCGGTACCGCATAGACCAGACTGATGGGGCCAAACACCCGATCACTCACATAGACGGCAAAGCCGGTCATGATCCCCATCAGCATCCGAGCCCCCATGCTCACCGAGCGTAGCGGGCCAAAGATGAAGGAGGAGGCCAGCAGGATCATCGCCACCACCGAGAGTGGTGACAGCAATTTGCGCCACATCTCCAGCTTGTAGCGACCGGCATCCTGCTTGTTGGCATCGAGATAGCCGATGTAGTCGAGCAGACCGGAGACCGAGAGGTTCTCGGGGTCGATACTCACCACCCCCAGCTGCTTGGGCGTCAGCTCCGAGCTCCACTCCATCTTGTCATGCTGTTCGCTGCGGATCTGCGCCGGGTCGTCGAAGCGGGTAACCTGGGTCTGCTTGAGCAGCCAGTGGTGACGCTCGAACACCCCCTCCTGCGCCTGCACCACGTCGATCAGCTTGCGCTCGGGGGTGAAGCGATAGAGGGTGATGCCGGTGAGGGCGCCATCGTTACGCACCCCGTTGATATTGACGAAGTTGTTGCCATCGCGAGCCCACACACCGTAGGCGGAAACCGTCAGACGACCTTCGGACAGCGCGCCTGCCTTGATGTCATCGGCCATCCGCTTGGCGATGGGGGCCACATACTCCCCCATCAACCCCACCATGATCATCAGCGGGATCGCCGTCTTGAGCGCAGCCATCACGATACTGATCTTGGAGCGACCCGCCGCCTGCATCACCACCAGCTCGGAGCTGGTCGCCAGCTGACCCAGACCAATCAGGCCACCCAGCAGCGCGGCCAGCGGGAAGAAGAGCACCGCCTCCTTGGGCATGGAGAGCAGCACATAGTAGAGGGCGTTGATCATGTCGTAGTTGCCGTCACCGACCGACTTGAGCTGCTCCACATATTTGATGAGCGCCGCCAGACCAACCAGCGTGATTTCACACAGCAGGATCGACATAAAGATGACCCTACCGATATATCTATCGAGAATGCCAAACATCAGCAGAAGTTCCTATGTTGCAGCATCATGCTGATTTTCTGTTGAAATAGCGCCCTTTCACCCCGTTCCACCAGCTGGTGCCCTGCAGATTGAGGGGCAGGCCGATAAACAGCAGGTAACCGAGCGGCACCAGGAACATCCCCGGCCAGTAGGGCAGCCGACCGCTGTCGATGGCCGAACGGGCGGCGCTGAGCAGCAGGAAGTAGGAGAGATAGAGCATGATGGCCGGCAACAGCTTGGCGTAGCGCCCCTGACGGGGGTTGACCCGCGCCAGCGGTACCACCAGCAGGGTCAGCACCGGAATGGAGAGGGGCAGCGAGATACGCCACTGCAATTCCGCCATCATAGCGTTGTCCTGGGTACCGAACAGTTCCATGGTCGGCTTGGCCGCCGCCTTGCGGTTGGAACGCTCCATCTCCTGCTGGCGGATCACCAGACCATATTCGCGAAAATCGGAGATCTGGAACTGTTTGCCGGAGAAGTTCCCTTCGTAGCGGGAACCATCCATCAGAGTCAGCCACTGCAGACCGTTCTCATCGACCGTCACCACCCCTTCGCTCGCCACCACCACCGAGGGAGGATTGTTCCCCTCCGCCCGCTGCAGCACGAAGATCTTTTGCAGTTTTGAGCCGTTGTCGTTCAAATCCTGGATATAGGCAACCAGACGCCCCTTGTCGAGCTCCATAAAGCGGCCCGCCTGCAGGAAGGAGATACCCGGATCCGCCTTGAACTCGTCGATCACCTGATACTCGCGCTCCTTGGCCTGCGGGGCGATCCAGCCGGTGTTGAACGCCGCAACCACCGCCGTCAGCAAGGCCAGCGACATGGCGCTGCGCATCACAAAACGGTGGCTGAAGCCGACCGCATGCATCACCGTCATCTCGCTTTCGGCGTAGAGGCGACCATGGGCAAACAAAATGGCTAAAAAGAGACTGATAGGCAGCATCAACAACGCCATATTGGGCAAGTTGAGCAGCAGCAGGGTGGAGACCAGACGTGTCGGCACCTCGCCATCGGCGGCGTCACCGATGATCTTGATAAATTGTTGGCTGACAAAGATAAGCAGCAATACGAATAACACTGCCAGCTGGGTTTTCAGGGTTTCCCTGAACAAATATCGGAAAACGATCACAGTCATTCCCAAGTAAACTTGTGTTTTTAGTCGAATGCCTGAAAAATAGGGCCGTATATTGGATTTTTACCAGTTTGAACTGCGGAGCCTGTGGCTGTTCGCTCCGCCTCTGATACCCCAACAAGCACCGCATTATTCAATAAAAGGTGCCTTTTGTCTTTAGGATGTAGGAGATTCCATGGAGTTCAGTGTAAAGAGTGGCAGTCCAGAGAAGCAACGGAGCGCCTGCGTCGTAGTCGGCGTATTTGAGCCTCGTCGCCTCTCTCCGGTTGCCGAACAACTGGACAAGATCAGCGATGGCTATATCAGTTCGCTGCTGCGCCGTGGCGACCTGGAAGGGAAACCAGGCCAGATGCTGCTGCTGCATCAAGTACCGGGCGTGCTCAGCGAGCGCGTACTGCTGGTCGGATGCGGCAAGGAGCGGGAACTCGACGAACGCCAGTACAAGCAGATCATCAACAAGACCATCACCACCCTGAACGAAACCGGCTCCATGGAAGCGGTCTGCTTCCTCACCGAGCTGCACGTCAAGGGTCGGGATACCTATTGGAAGGTGCGCCAGGCGGTAGAAACCACCAAGGCGGGCCTCTACAGCTTTGATCAGTTCAAGACCAACAAGGCCGAGCCACGTCGCCCGCTGCGCAAGCTGGTATTCAACGTGCCGACGCGTCGGGAACTGACCATTGGTGAAAAAGCCATCGCTCACGGTCTGGCCGTGGCCAAGGGTGTGCGGGTCTGCCGCGACGTGGCGAACATGCCGCCCAACGTCTGCAACCCGGCCTATCTGGCCTCCCAGGCCCGTCGTCTGGCCGATGCCTACGACAACATCACCACCAAGGTGGTGGGCGAGCAGGAGATGGCCGAGCTCGGCATGAACTCCTATCTGGCGGTGGCCCGCGGCTCCGACAACGAAGCCATGATGGCCATCATCGAATACAAGGGTCATCCGGATGCCAAGCCCATCGTGCTGGTCGGCAAGGGTCTGACCTTTGACTCCGGTGGAATCTCCATCAAACCGGCCGACGGCATGGACGAGATGAAGTACGACATGGGTGGCGCCGCCTCCGTGCTCGGTACCATGCATGCGCTGGCCCAGCTGCAACTGCCGATCAACGTCATCGGCGTGCTGGCAGGCTGCGAGAACATGCCGGGTGGCAACGCCTATCGTCCGGGTGACATCCTTACCTCCATGTCCGGCCAGACCATCGAAGTGCTCAACACCGATGCGGAAGGTCGTCTGGTGCTGTGTGATGCACTGACCTATGTGGACCGCTTCGATCCGGAAACCGTGATCGACGTGGCGACCCTGACCGGTGCCTGCGTCATCGCGCTGGGCCACCACACCTCGGGTCTGCTGGCCAACCACAACCCGCTGGCCCACGAGCTGCTCAACGCCTCCGAGCAGGCGGGTGATCGCGCCTGGCGTCTGCCGCTGTTTGACGAGTATCAGGAGCAGATCGACAGCCCGTTTGCCGACATGGCCAACATCGGCGGTCGTCCGGCCGGCACCATCACCGCGGCCGCCTTCCTGTCACGCTTCACCAAGAAGTACAACTGGGCCCACCTGGATATCGCCGGGACTGCCTGGAAGAGTGGCAAGGATAAAGGCTCCACCGGTCGTCCGGTGCCCCTGCTGACCCAGTTCCTGCTGAACCGGGCTGGCGTGGATATCGAAGAGAAAGAGTAACTCTCCGGCCCCTGCCGATAGCTGCATCGGAAGGGTTGGCGTTACCCTGAACCACAAGGAAGAGGCCCGCCTCTTCCTTGTTTCATTCTTGAATCAGTGAGCTGCGGACGGGAAACGCCCCGTCAGCCTCATGAGGCGGTCAACAGTCCGTCACCGCAAAACGGGATCAACCTGATGAGCCAAGTGACCTTTTACCTGATGAGCGAACAGGATGACGCGCAGGCTTCTGCGGTCGAGCGACTGGCCTGCACTCTTGCTGCCGAGTCGTGGGGCGCGGGCCATATCTACCTGTTCTGCAACGACGAGGCCCAGGCCCTGCGTCTGGACGAGCTGTTGTGGCAGCTGCCGCCGGAGCGCTTCGTACCGCACCAGCTGCAAGGCGAAAGCGGCATTGCCCCGGTGGAGATCGGCTATCAGCCACCGAAACGGCGCTACGCCCGCCTCATCAATCTGGCCACTGCGACACCTTTGTTTGCAGGACACTTCGCTCAAGTGGTAGATTTTGTCCCCACTGACGAAACACAAAAGCAGCAAGCCCGCGAGCGCTACAAGCACTATCGCCAGGCAGGCCATACCCTCGAAATGAGGGATCAGCCCGTCCTTGCCGCACCGGATCCGGCGCAGCCCTGACTGCAACCAATTGATCCATAAAGAATCAACACCAGACTCCATCCATCCAGATTACGGCGAGACCATGGAAAAGACTTTTAATCACAACGCCATCGAACAGGCGCTCTATCAGCACTGGGAAGCCCAGGGTTACTTCAAGCCCCACGGCGACACCAGCAAAGACTCCTTCTGCATCATGATCCCGCCGCCGAACGTCACCGGCAGCCTGCACATGGGTCACGCCTTCCAGCAAACCCTGATGGATACCCTGATCCGCTACAACCGCATGCAGGGCAAGAACACCCTGTGGCAGGCTGGTACCGACCACGCCGGTATCGCCACCCAGATGGTGGTTGAACGCAAGATCGCTGCAGAAGAGGGCAAAACTCGCCACGATTACGGCCGTGATGCCTTTATCGACAAGATTTGGCAGTGGAAGGAAGAGTCCGGTGGCACCATCACCCGCCAGATGCGTCGTCTGGGCGACTCCGTGGATTGGGAGCGCGAGCGCTTTACCATGGATGAGGGTCTCTCCGCTGCCGTGCAGGAAGTGTTCGTTCGTCTCTACGAAGATGGCCTGATGTACCGCGGCAAGCGTCTGGTGAACTGGGATCCGAAACTCAACACCGCCATCTCCGATCTGGAAGTTGAAAACCGCGAGATCAAGGGCCACATGTGGCACCTGCGCTACCCGCTGGCCAACGGCGCCAAGACTGCCGAAGGCAAGGATTACCTGATCGTCGCCACCACCCGTCCAGAGACCATGCTGGGCGATACCGCCGTGGCCGTGAACCCGGAAGACCCGCGCTACAAGGCGCTGATCGGCCAGCACATCCTGCTGCCGCTGGTGAACCGCCTGATCCCCATCGTTGCCGATGAACACGCCGACATGGAGAAGGGCACTGGTTGCGTGAAGATCACCCCTGCCCACGACTTCAACGATAACGAAGTGGGCAAGCGCCACAGCCTGCCGATGATCAACATCTTCACCCTGGACGCCCACGTGCGTGCCGAGGCCGAAGTTGTCGATACCAACGGCAACCCGAGCACTGCCTACGACGCCGCCCTGCCGGCCGAGTTCGCCGGTCTGGAGCGTTTCGCTGCCCGCAAGGCGATTCTGGCCAAGCTGGAAGAGCTGGGCCTGCTGGACGAGATCAAGGATCACGTGCTGCAACAGCCTTACGGCGATCGCGGTGGCGTGCCCATCGAGCCGATGCTGACCGACCAGTGGTACGTGCGCGTGGCGCCGATGGCCAAGACCGCCATCGAGGCGGTGGAAGATGGCCGCATCCAGTTCGTGCCGAAACAGTACGAAAACATGTACTTCTCCTGGATGCGCGACATTCAGGACTGGTGCGTCTCCCGTCAGCTGTGGTGGGGTCACCGCATCCCGGCATGGTATGACGACGCCGGCAACGTCTACGTTGGCCGCAGCGAAGACGAAGTGCGCGCCAAGCACAGCATCCCGGCCGTAACCGTACTGCGTCAGGACGAAGACGTGCTCGACACCTGGTTCAGCTCCGCTCTGTGGACCTTCTCCACTCTGGGCTGGCCGAACAACACCGAGGCACTCAAGACCTTCCACCCGACCGACGTGCTGATGAGCGGCTTCGACATCATCTTCTTCTGGATTGCCCGGATGATCATGATGACCATGCACTTCATCAAGGACGAAAACGGCCAGCCGCAAGTCCCGTTCAAGACCGTCTACATCACAGGCCTTATCCGCGACGAAGAGGGCCAGAAGATGTCCAAGTCCAAGGGCAACGTGCTGGATCCCCTCGACATGATCGACGGCATCTCGCTGGAAGATCTGCTGGAGAAGCGCACAGGCAACATGATGCAGCCGCAGATGGCCGAGAAGATTGCCAAGCGTACCGCCAAGCAGTTCCCGGAAGGGATCGATGCCCACGGTACCGACGCCCTGCGCTTCACGCTGGCAGCGCTGGCCTCTACCGGTCGTGACATCAACTGGGACATGAAGCGCCTGGACGGCTACAACAACTTCTGCAACAAGTTGTGGAACGCCTCCCGCTATGTGCTGATGAACACCGAAGATCAGGATTGCGGCTTCAACGGCGGCGAGATGCAGTTCAGTCTGGCAGATCGCTGGATCCAGTCCCAGCTGCAAGTGGCCATCCGTGACTTCCGTACCGCCCTCGATACCTACCGCTTCGACATCGCGGCTGGCGTGCTGTACGAATTTATCTGGAACCAGTTCTGTGACTGGTATCTGGAGCTGACCAAGCCGGTACTGACCAAGGGTTCCGAGGCCGAGCAGCGCGCTGCCCGCCACACCCTCGTCAGCGTCCTCGAGACCCTGCTGCGTCTGGCACACCCGATCATCCCGTTCATCACCGAGACCATCTGGAAATCGGTCGCCCCGCTGGCTGGCGTACACGCCGACACCATCATGATTCAGGCCTTCCCGGAGTTCGACGCCACCAAGGTGGACGAAGCCGCGATGGCGGATCAGGAGTGGGTGAAGGAGTTCATCGTCAGCATCCGCAACATCCGCGCCGAGATGAACGTGGCCCCGAGCGTGCCCCTCAACGTGCTGCTCCAGTGCGATGCCAAGGATGCCCAGCGCGCCGCTGACAACGAGGCTTTCCTCAAGTCGCTGGCCCGTCTGGAGTCCATCCGCGTACTGGCGGACGGTGAAGTGGCTCCCCTGTCAGTGAAGAAGCTGATCGGCGCTACCGAGCTGATGATCCCGATGGCCGGTCTCATCGACAAGGATGCCGAACTGGCCCGTCTGGCCAAAGAGGTTGCCCGTCTGGTGGGCGAGTGCGGCCGTATCGAAGGCAAACTCGGCAACGAAGCCTTCGTCGCCAAGGCGCCGGAAGCGGTCATCGCCAAAGAGCGCGAGAAGCTGGAAGATTACCGTCTCCAGCTGACCAAGCTGGAAGCCCAGCAGGCCGAAATCGCCGCGCTGTAAGCACCGCCCCAACCGATACAACAAAGCCCCCTGCCAAGGGGGCTTTTTCATATCCGCGCTTCCCGCTTCAGCTCACCAGCAACCAGCCGCAAAAACCGAGATAGAGCAGACCGACCAGCCCCAGCCGCTCGGCGGTCATGGTTCCCTTTCTGAACCCCCACCAGAGCACCCCCACCGCCAACAGCGTCACCAGCGAGGAGGCCATCATGGCGCCATCCAGCAACCAGGGGGTAAAGAGCAAGCAGAACGCCTTGGGGATAGTGCCCTGGATCATCATGGCCCCGGAGATATTGGCCAGCGCCAACCGGTTCTTGCCCTGCCGCACCCAGATCAGCACGTTCATCAGCTCCGGCATCTCGGTCGCCACCGGACTCAGCAGCAGGGCAGCCAGCACCGGCGAGAGACCAAACAGCTCGCCCATGCTCTCCAGCTGATGGACAAACAGCTGGGCCGCCAGCGCCACCACTACCAGCGCAGCCAGCGTCTGCAACAGCACCTTGCCAACGGGCGGGATCACCGCATCTGGGGCCAGCTTGAGGGGCTCCGGCAATTCGACTTCGTGGCTGTCACTCTGTTTCAGCTCGCGCCTTACATAGACGAGGTAGACCATCAGGAAGAGCGGGGCCAGCCAGCTCTTGCCGGTGAAGGCGACCAGCCCCAGCGCGGTTGCCACCAGAAAGATGCCCATAAACCAGCGCTGATCCCGGCCAATCTCCCGTTGCACCCCGCCGTCGATGGCGCGCTCGGTACGCCCCATGCAAAGCAGCAGGGTGAGGCCGACCGACCCATAGCCGATGGTCGCCAGCACCAGCGGCCCGCCGAGGGCGGCGCCAATGCCGATCTCCTGCTGGGCGGTCGTGTTGCCCATCAACAGGGCGGTAAGGGTCACGATGCACTCGGGCAGTGCCGTGCCTAGCGCTGCCAACAGCGAGCCTGTGGCACTTTGGGAGAGTTTGAAGTGGTGGCCGGTCCACTCGATGCCATTGACGAAATATTCGCAGGCAAGGTAGATGGTGACCGCAGAGACGAGAAATAACAGCAGGTTAATCAACATAATAGATACCGCCAGGCGAGCAGAATAACCGATGGACCCGACATGGCTCGCCCGGCTGGCGTGCATATCGAGGCCAAAGGTCTTGCAGAGCGATAGTGCCTATCGCCGCCCATGCCATGGATACGAGGATCCAAGAGTGTTGACATGGGCCCGGCCCGGAATGCGGGCGGGTTGCTACTCCCCAATGACTGAGGGGACGTTTTAGCAACTCGACCGCCGCCTCACAAGGCAAATTAATGACAACTCATTCAATAAGTTGTAAGGGAATGTAACCTCGCCAACGCCCCCTCCCCGCCGCCAGTGCGCTGTTGGCACACTGATTGCTGTAGGTAGTTCACTATCCACAACAGTTTGGGAAGGATGAACAATGAAACGGTGGATCCAACATTTCTATCAACTGAACCGCCTCAATTGGCTGATGGTCTGGTTGTTGCTCTGCTGCAGCATCATTCTGCTGTTTCCGGCCGGGCTGATGAAAGGGGCCGTCAGCCAGTGGGCTGCGGATCATGCGGCCTGGCTGGGAGTCGGCATGCTGATCGCCATCTCCTACTTCTGCAGTCAGGGCTTCCTGATCGCCTGGGAGTGGGCGTGCGAAGAGTGGCAGGCGCGCCGTCAGCAGGACCAGCTGGCCCAGATGATCGGCTTCCTCGACTTCAACGAGAAGGCGGTGCTGCGCGAGTTCGTGCTGCAGCGTAAAAGCGTCATAAACTTGCCGATCACCGAGCCCGCCGTCAAAAACCTGATGGATGCCGGCGTCCTCACTTACGCCTACGGCAAACCGACGCGCGAGAAAGAGGACGAGAACCAGATCCGCGCCCTGATGATCGCCCTGCCCGCCCGACCGCTGCTCACCTACAAGGTGCTGGGACTGTCGCGCGGCAAGATGAGCGACGAGCAGGTGGAGCAGATCATGAACGCCCGTCCCAAGTTCGCCCAGAAGGGGTTCCAGCGCTAACCGCCGCCCAACCGCCAGATGCAAAAGAGCCGGACACTGTCCGGCTCTCTCGTTGCTGCATGATCCCGCTGGTTTTTGGCTAGCCCTTCAGACTGGAGCAGAAGCTCACATCGGCCACCTTGGTCACCGGATCGAAGCTGTGATAGAGCTCGAAGCAGGGGCGATCGTCAAATTCCCAACCGGCCGCCACCACCTCGCCAATATGTTGCTGCCAGAGTGCGGGGTACTGGGCCGGATCGGTTACCGTCATGCGTGACAGGCCATAGCGGCCACCCGCCAGCTGCTGGATCTCCACATTGCCACTTCCCCTGGTACCCGCCGGCACGGTGACGCAGATATCGGTGCGACACTGCTGGGGAGCCGTCACTTCGGGGTTGTCGTGGTAGATGAAGATCCACTCCCCTTCGGCCAAACCCAACCCGGCAGCCCACTGATAGAGCTGGTCACACACCGGCTCATAGCCTGCGCCGTAAGGGCCGGTGACCCGGATATAGGCCAGAGTGCGTGCAGCCATCTGTTCGGTTTTCATCTGTAGCCTCCTTTCACTGGAACGGCCTTCAGCATAATCAGAGACCCGGGCAGCCGCGTGTCCATTCTTGCTCAGTTGCAAGAGTGACGGCTGGCGGCGCAACATCCCCGGCGCCATGGCAAACTGCTTGCGAAACGCCTTGGCAAAGGCCTGTGAGCTGGCAAAACCGGCCGAGAAGGCAATCTCGGTGATCGGGTCGCGACTGTAGCAGAGAGAGCGAGCAGCCCGCTCCAACCGCAAGCGACGCTGCATCTCGGCCGGGGTTTCACCGGTGACGGCGGTAAAAACCCGATGAAAGTGATAGCTGGAGAGTGAGGCGAGGCTGGCCGCCTCGCTGAGACAGAGCTCGGGATTATGCTCCAGCGCCCGGATCACCGGGCGCAATCTGGCCTGATAATCGACCATACCGTTAGCGACTGGCGCCCCCCGCGACTCTGGCCATATAGAACACATCCACATAGCGCCCCTGGCGGAAGGCATAATCGCGGGCCCGCCCCTCCTCCACAAAGCCGAACTTGCGATAGAGCGCCTGTGCGGCCTCATTGTCGGTATAGACGGTCAGCTCAATCCGATGCAGGTTGAGCCAGTTATCGGCCAGATCCAGCGCCGCGGCCATCAGGGCAGAGCCAACCCCCTTGCCAGCCCAGTCATCCCGCACTCCCATGCCGATACCGGCCACATGCTTGCGTCTCGGATTGGGCTCAACCAGCAGCGATAGCTGGCCTACCAGCAGGCCGTCAACGTCGGCGACCAGTGCCACCACGCTGTCGCTCTCCAACCGCTTCTGCCACTGGCTAAGGGGAGGTGTGGGCAGGTGCAGAGTGCCCGCCTGAGCATTGGGCATGGAATAGAGATCCCGCAAGGCGGGGGCATCGGCGGGTTCGGCATGACGGATAGTAATCTGCATATGAGGCTCCTTCTCGAAACCTCCATCATGCAATATCCAGCGCGGTTACACATCCCCTACCCGCACCCATTTGTCTTGCCTATCAAAGGGCGAGGAAAGGCCCATTGGCCCATCACTGCGCAGATCCGTAGGCTGGCCCCATATCAACAAGGAGAGAAGCCATGACTGACAAGACCCTGCACAGCGCCAACGGCGCCCCCGTCGTCGACAACAACAACAGCCTCACCGCCGGTCCGCGCGGCCCCATCCTGATGCAAGATATCTGGTTGATGGAGAAACTCGCCCACTTCGACCGCGAGCGCATTCCCGAGCGGGTGGTTCACGCTAAGGGCTCGGGTGCCTACGGCACCTTTACCGTGACCCACGACATCAGCCAGTTCAGCAAGGCCGATCTGTTCAGCGCTATCGGCAAGCAGACGCCTGTATTCCTGCGCTTCTCCACCGTGGCCGGTGAGAAGGGCGCCGCCGATGCCGAACGCGATGTGCGCGGCTTCGCCCTCAAGTTCTATACCGAGCAGGGCAACTGGGATCTGGTGGGTAACAACACCCCGGTCTTTTTCATCCGCGATCCGCTGAAATTCCCTGACTTCATCCACACCCAGAAGCGGGATCCGCGCACCAACCTGCGCAGCGCCACTGCCGCCTGGGACTTCTGGTCACGCCATCCGGAATCCCTGCATCAAGTCACCATACTGTTCAGCGATCGCGGCATTCCCAAGAGCTTGAGGGAGATGAACGGCTACGGCAGCCACACCTTCAGCTTTATCAACGACGCCAACGAGCGCTTCTGGGTCAAGTTCCACTTCAAGACCGAGCAGGGCCACAGCTTCTACACCGATGAAGAGGCCGCCACCGCCGTCGGGCAGGATCGGGAGACCAGTCAGGCGGATCTGTTCAATGCCATCGAGCGGGGCGACTTCCCGCGCTGGAAGGTCTATGTGCAGGTGATGCCGGAGGCCGAAGCCCAGACTTACAACATCCATCCGTTCGACCTGACCAAGGTGTGGCCGCACAGCGACTACCCGCTGATCCCGGTGGGCGTGCTGGAGCTCAACCAGAACCCGGACAACTACTTCGCCCATGTGGAGCAGGCCGCCTTTACCCCGGCCAACGTGGTGCCCGGTATCGGCTTCTCGCCGGACCGCATGTTGCAAGGGCGACTCTTCTCCTACGGCGACACCCAGCGCTATCGCCTAGGCGTCAACCACGGTCTGCTGCCGGTCAACGCCCCGCGCTGCCCGTTCCATCACGGCGCCCATCGTGACGGTGCCATGCGGGCGGACAGCAATGGCGGCGCCAGCCCCAACTATCAGCCGAACCGTTTCGGTACCCAGCAGCCGAGCGAACAGCACGAACCGGCGCTGAGTCTGGAAGGGGCCGCCCTGCACTACGACTTCCGTGACTACGACAGCGACTACTACAGCCAGCCGGGTAACCTGTTCCGCATCATGGACGAGGGGCAGCGCTCGCGGCTCGCCGCCAACCTGGCCCGCTCCCTTATCAATGTGGAAGATGACGCCATCGTCGCAGCCCAGCTCAAACACTTCGAGCAAGCCGACCCCGAGTATGCCAAACGGGTCGAACTGGCACTGGCCGCCTTGCAGCGCTAAGCCGCAAGCAGGCAACATCTGCAAAAACAAAACGGGGGCCTGATGGCCCCCGTTGTTATTCTGCTAAGAGTAACAAACGCAAAAACGGAGCCAGAGGCTCCGTTTTTTAATGCAGTATCAATCCCTTACGGAACGCGCTTCGCGCTCTTCGCGCTCCCTTGCCAACAAGCGTTTGTACCACCAGCTACTGCGACGACGTTGTGCATTGGAAGAGCGACGAGCCATTTCTTAGGTTCCAGCCAAGAGAAGAAAGGAGCTGCATTATGCGACAGGGATCACGTCCATGTCTTTAGCTGGATCAAGAAAAGCCTCACTGACCCACGGAAATCGTCTTCTGATCTTTTGCCTCCCGGGTGGCAGGCAACACCACCGCAGGAGAGCGCCAGGCCAGCGCGCCATTGCTCTCGAGGTCGTTCTGCGGGCCGCACTCCAGCCAGATATCGCCCTGCAGAATGCGGGCCCCTTCGGAATATTTCTGATCCGCAAACCAGCAAACCCGCTCGGGCAATGAGCCCAGCGGCAACACCAGCTCGGGACTGGCAGACTCGCCCACCACAGTGGTTTTGGACGCGGCCAGAGCGGGGGCGAGCCAGAGGGAGGCCAGCAGGCAGAGCAGTACATTTTTCATGAGAGGGATCCTGTTGCGATGGGGGGCACTCTCGAAGAATCGACCAGCCCCGGGGTTTACTTGACTGACAATCATACTGCCTGCTGGCATTGTGGAACCAATATGGTAGCCTGCCAGCGCCTGCGGGCAGTCTCTCGCTGCCACGCGCAAACTTCCGGTGAATTTGTCACGTCCTGACAAAATATAACCTTATTTATCAAATCGTTATTTGGATATTATCCCAATGCGTATCATGCCGTTGCTTCAGGCGGCCTGCCTGAGCCTGATGTTGTCCGCCTGCGTTGCCCCATTGCTGATGATGAGCCCCACCAGCCAACTGATGTGGGCCCTGCTCAAGCCGCTGGTCGGCTTTGACCCGAACGAGGTCAATCTGTTCGAACAACCCCTGATCAAGGATCGGATGACCGCCATCCTTGGCCCCAATTACGACAGCACCATGCAGTTGCTCAAGACTGCCGACAAGTTACAGCAGGAGGGGCCGCTTTTCTATGTGGTCTCCGAGTATGCGCCCGTGCCGGATATCGCCAAGCAGGCGGGGATGGTGTGGAACTCGCAAACCAACCAGATGTCGGTATTGCTGCAAAAAGGGGATGGCACCACCCTGACCTTCGGCGAAAATCTGGCGGGCACGGCACCGACCTGGCCAACCGCCATGCAGGGCTGGCAGACCCCCACCAGCCAGCTCACCCCGACTACCAATGCCCTGACTGGGGCGGCGACCAGTCAGAGTGGCGCCTCCCCCTTCTCCCTTGGCAGCGCTCTGGGCACAGTGACCCGCGGCGTCACCGGCTCGCTGACCAACAGCGCCAGCCAGGCCATCAGCGGCGCAGCCGCCAACGTCACAGGACAGACAACTCAAGCGGTGAGCCAAAGCACGACCGCACTTACCCGCACTGCAACCACCGCAGTCACTGCACCCGCCAAACAGGCGGTGAGCAGCACCGCTGCGACCGCAACGCAAGAAGCGACCAAGGCTGTTGCCACTCCTGCCAAGCAAGCCGTCAGCAGCGCCGCAGCGACCGCGACGCAAGAAGCCACCAAAGCCGTTGCCGCTCCTGCCAAGCAAGCAGTCAGCAGCGCTGCTGCGACCATGACCCAAGAAGCCACCAAGGCCGTTGCCGATCCAGCCAAGCAAACCGTCAGCAGCGCCGCTGCGACCGCGACGCAAGAAGCCACCAAGGCTGTTACTGCTCCGGCCAAGCAGGCCGTCAGCAGTGCCGCGGCGGCCGTGACACAGGAAGCCACCAAAGCCGTTGTCGCTCCGGCCAAACAGGCAGTCAGCAGTGCCGCCGCGACCGTGACGCAAGAAGCAACCAAGGCTGTTGCCGCTCCGGCCAAACAGGCCGTCAGCAGTGCCACAGCTACCGTGACACAAGAAGCGACCAAAGCCGTTGCCGCTACGGCCAAACAGGCCGTCAGCGCTGCCTCCCATACGGCCGGAGAGAGCATTGCCGATGCCGCCAGAGCGGCGGAGGCCAAGGCTCGCGCCAAGGCAGAGGCGGAGATGGAAGCCCTGCTGAAATAAACCGACAGGCCACCGCAAGGTGGCCTGTTTTTTATCCCGCTACCGGATCATGACGTTATGGAAAAGGCCACATAGACTGTTAGGTAACTACCCGCACAAGGAGTGCATCATGCGTCGTCTACTCCCTGCTCTCGCTTCTCTCGCCCTGTTTATCGCGCTCCCGGCTCCGGCACTTATCTACTATTCGGAACAGAACATGCCGCTCAATGGCCAGGATAAAAATGGTCAGCCTGTGGGGTTGGCGGTCGAGTTGCTGCGCCTGATGTGGCGTGAAATGGGAGAGCCGGAGCAACCCATCCACTTTCTGCCCTGGGCCCGCGGCTGGTATCTGCTGACCCAGCAGCAAGAGGCCGTGCTCTTTACCACGGCACATACCAAGGAGCGGGATCCCCACTTCCTCTGGGTCTGCCCCATCAGCCACTCCAGGGTCGCGCTGGTTGGCCGCAAGCAGGATGCCCCCAAAATAGCCAGCAAAGCGGATCTCGCCAAGCTGCAGATCGGTGTGATGCAGGCGGATGTCGGGGAGCAGTTGCTGCTCAACCGCGGGATCAGCCCGGGCAATATGATGTCGGTGGAGCGTATGGAGCAGGTGGTGCGCCAGCTGATCATGGCACGCACCGATCTGGTGGCGGGCAACGAGGTGATGTTGCGCCATCAGGCCAAGGAGCTGGGTTTCCCCAGCGAGGATTTTGTCACCGTCGCGATTCTTGAAGAGCAGGACAACTGCTTCGCCTTCAACCTGAGGGCAGACAAGCAGCAGGTTGCCCGCCTGCAACAGGCGCTGGACAAGGTCAGACAGGGGGATGAATACAAGCAGCTGGTGAAGCGCTACCAGTTGCTCAGTATCCTGCCCGAAACCACTCCCACCATCCCGCGCCTAGAGTAACCCCGGCCCGCCCTATGGCGGGCTCGTTGTATCTCCCGCCGATGAAACGGGGGATGCCTCCATCGGTGCCGTAATGAGGTGGTTCAGAAAGAGATTGAACAGCTCGGCCCGCGAGCCGAGCCGCAGTTTGCCATAGAGATGCTTACGGTGATTCTTCACCGTGCCGCTGCCAATCCCGAGCTCCGCGGCAATCGCCTCCGTATCCAGCCCCTGCAGCAGCAACTCCGCCACCTGCCGCTCGCGCCGGGTGAGCAGATCCCCCCCGACACTCGCCATCGCCTGCTCCACCGCACTCCGGAGGCTGGCGCTGTCTGGCAGCGCAGTGCTCTGGGCCAACAGCGGCTGGCTCTGCCGCCACTGCTGACGACAGAGCGAATGCACCAGCGGGAACAGCTGCTCCAGCCTCGCCAGCTCGTCACGGCTGAGGGTACTGCGCTTGTCGAGTCGCCCCAGAAACAGCATCAGCGTCAGCCCATCCCGCACCGGCAGGATCAGCCCCACCTCCTCCTGCCAGCCGGTGGCCTGATAGAAGTGGTGGCGATATTCGGGATCGAGCCGCCCTTGGGAGACCTGCGCCAGGGTCCAGACGCCGGCAGGCAAGCCCTGCTCCAGCGCCTGCATAAAGGGATCCTGACTGAAGTGGCTGGTGAGGTAGCGGTCAAACAACAGAGCCCGCTGATGATTGAGGTTGTCGTAGAGGTAGACGGGGCGCTGCCCCACCCCGAGCAGCAGGGCGCAATCAAACGCCACCTGTTGCTGGATCAGCCGCACCAGCGCCGCCGGAAAGGCGCTGCTGTGCAGGGCATCGACCACCTCGGTCATGCTGCGGGTCAAGGCATCTGTGGTGAATGGCTGGGTCATGGTGGCACGTTTCCGGTGACGGGGAGCGATTCCCCGCTATGGCTGAATGCTAGCACGAGAGTGGCAAAACTGTCCCTCAGGGGACATATCCGCCACCGGCCAGAACGGCGAGGATGACGGCTTTTCCCCTGTTGTTGGAGCACACATGATCAACCCCCACCTGCTCGATGAACTGACCGAGCGCGGCCTTGTGGCCCAGAATTCCGACCCGGCGGCCTTGGCCGATCATCTTGCCAACCCGCGCACCGTCTATTGCGGGTTCGATCCCACCGCCGGCAGCCTGCATATCGGTCATCTGGTGCCGCTCTTGATGCTGCGCCGCTTCCAGTTGGCGGGCCACACCCCGGTGGCACTGGTGGGCGGGGCAACCGGCCTTATCGGCGATCCCAGCTTCAAGGCGACCGAGCGCAGCCTCAACAGTGCCGATACCGTGCAGGGTTGGGTCGCCAGCCTGTCGGCCCAAATCAGGGCGCTGCTGCCCGCCGATGATGGCCTGTCGGCCCCGCAACTGGTCAACAATGGCGACTGGATGGGGCAGATGTCCGCCCTCGATTTTCTGCGGGATATCGGCAAGCACTTCTCGGTCAATGCCATGCTGGCGCGGGAATCGGTGCGCCAGCGGCTGGCCCGTCCGGATCAGGGCATCTCGTTCACCGAGTTCTCTTACGCTCTGCTGCAATCCTATGATTTTGCAGTGCTGCACCAGCGGCTCGGCTGCACCCTGCAAATTGGCGGCAACGACCAGTGGGGCAATATCACCAGCGGCATGGATCTCACCCGTCGCCTCCATCAGGCGCAGGTGCACGGCATGACCCTGCCCCTCATCACCAAGGCAGACGGCACCAAGTTCGGCAAGACCGAGGGTGGCGCGGTCTGGCTCGATCCGGCGCTCACCTCCCCTTACGCCTTCTACCAGTTCTGGCTCGGCACCGCGGATGAGGATGTCTACCGCTTCCTGCGCTACTACAGCTTTATGTCGCTGAGCGAGATTGATGCACTGGAGGCGGAAGACGCGAAGCGGCAGGGGCGCAAGCAGGCCCAGCAGGTGTTGGCGAACGAGCTGACCGAGCTGGTACACGGCAAGGCGGCGCTGGCAGCGGTGCAGCGCATCAGCGAGCTGCTGTTTAGCGGCGATGTGGCCCGCCTCGGCGAGAGCGATCTGGCCCAGCTGGCGCAGGATGGCATGCCGAGCAGCACCGTCAGCGGCGAGACGGATCTGGTCAGCCTGCTGGTCAGCTGCGGTCTGGCTAACTCCAGGCGCATCGCCCGCGAACTGCTGGCGGCAGGCGCCATCAGCCTCAATGGCGTGCTCAAGCAGGATGATCAGCTGAGTGCCACTGATCGGCTGTTTGGCCGCTACCTGCTGCTGCGCCGGGGCAAGAAGCAGTATCACCTGGTGGCGTGGCAATAAGCCGCAGGGCGGGGAGCTCAGCTTCCCCGCCCGCACCACGAATCCCTTTTGAATCCCGAGTTGCGATCCCCCTCACAGCCTCTCCCGTCAGCAGCCACCATACTGGCACCGGCGAACATGGAGTACGCCACACAATCTGTTCCTCACGAATCAACAAGGATGCTGATGATGAAGAGATGGCTTCTGGTGCTGCTATGCACCCTGCCCATGCTGGCACACGCCAGCGGATACACCCAGACCCGCTACCCTATAGTGCTGGTGCACGGCCTGTTCGGCTTCGACAAGCTGCTCGGGGTCGATTACTTCTACGGCATTCCCCAGGCCCTGAGCCGGGATGGTGCCAAAGTTTACGTGGCCCAAGTGTCGGCCACCGCCAGTTCGGAGCAACGGGGCGAGCAGCTGCTCGCCCAGATTGAGCTGCTGCTGGCAGCCACCGGCGCCGAGAAGGTCAACCTGATCGGCCACTCCCACGGCGGCCCCACCATCCGCTATGTCGCCTCGGTGGCGCCCGATCTGGTTGCCTCCGCCACCAGCGTCGGCGGGGTCAACTACGGCTCCGAGATTGCCGATCTGGTGCGGGCCAATGCCGCCCCCGGCAGCGCCGCCGAGAAGCTGGCTGCCGCCGCGGCCCACGCCCTCTCCGGCATGATTTCACTGCTCTCGGGCGGGAGCCAACTGCCGCAAGATCCGGTCGCCGCCCTCGATGCCCTCACCAGCAAGGGAGCCAGCCAGTTCAACCAGCGCTACCCGGAGGGGCTGCCCAGCCGCTATTGCGGTGAGGGGCCGATGCAGGCCAGCAACGGCGTCTACTACTTCTCCTGGAGCGGGCGCGGCAACCTGACCAATCTGCTGGATCCGGTGGATCCCGCGCTGGCGCTGACCGGCGCCTTCTTCAAGGAGCCCAATGACGGACTGGTCGGGGTCTGCAGCAGCCACCTCGGCAAGGTGATCGGCACCGACTACCGGATGAACCATCTGGACGAAGTGAACCAGTCCTTCGGCATCCACCATCTGTTCGAGACCGATCCGGTCACCCTCTATCGCCAGCATGCCAACCGTCTCAAGGAGCTGGGACTATGAAGATAGCCACCCTGCTCGTCGTACCCTGCGCCATCACCCTGCTGCTTGGCGGGGTGTTGCTCTGGCCCACGGCACCGACGGCAGACTCATCCCCCGCTCAAGCCAACCAGCACGCCTTGAGCCAACCACACGATCCCGAGCAGGAGGCCACCGATGCCCTGCAGGCGCGCTATCGCACCTTTGTCTCCGCCCAGAGCAGCCTGACGGTGCCCACCGAGATCACCCTCGCCAGCCTGCAGATCCTGTTTGACGAGCGGGAGCAGCTGCGCCAGCAGAGCTTTACCCCGGCCGAGCAAGCGCAGCTGTTTGCCGAAGATCGGCTGATGGAGCAGCTGACCCTGCGCCGCAGGGCACTGGCAGAGGCAAGGGATAGCGACAAGTCACAGCTGGCCAGCGAGCTGGATCTCTGGCTGGCGGAGCAGCCTAGCTGGTTTCGCGAGGCGGAGGCCAACAGCCGCCTGCTTAAGGAGTTGCAGGGGCTGGCGCAGATGGACCCGGCCAAACGGGAGGCCCTGCTGCTGGAGACGGGAGGGCCAGAGGCGGTGGATCGGATGCGCCAGCTGGAGCAGCACCGGCAAGGGTTCGAGGAGCAGCTCAGCAGCTTTCTGGCCGAGCTCAGACAACTGCCGAACGAGACCCGGGCCGAACAGCAGCAGGAACTGCTGGCACGCTGGTTCGAGCCCGGACAGTGGCGCCGGGTCGAGGCACTCACCCGGCTCAAACTGGGGGAGCCACAAGCCGAATGAGAAGGGGGCCCGCGATGGGCCCCCTTGCTACTGCGCTTATTGCGGCTTGTTGGCACCCGGCAACGGCTGCCAGGTGAGGCGGGTCACCTGAGTGCCCTGCACCTCGCACTTGAGGCTCAGCTCCTGCCACCCCTTATCCTGACGCAGGGAGACTTCCCCTTCGATCCCCTGCTCGCCAATCTTCAGCTTATCCTGCTCGAAGATCACCTTGTCGCCGTGGGCGAGATCCATCAGTTTGCCGTTGCAGAGCCAGTGAGCGAGATCCGCCCCCTTCAGCTTGACGCCCCCCTTGGCCGCCTTCTGTTCGGCCGCGCTCACCACAAACAGCTTGCTCAGCTCGGCGGCCCGCTTGGTGAGCCACTCCTGACGCTGCTGCATGCTCATCTTGCTGACGAACTCGGCGGGCTGCCCCTTCTCGTCCAGCCATTGGGTCAGCTTGCCGCTGTCGTCAAAGGCGAACTGGGCGGCGGGCTCTTTGACCCCGAACAGCTTGCCGCCCTTGAAGTAGTAGCGGCTCTCCCCTTCCAGCTTGCCCAGCTCGTTCATGATGGGCACGGCGATGATGACGGGGGCGCCATCGATCCAGGCCTTGATATCGACGCCGTCATGGCTGAATTGACGGGTATCGAGGGCGCTCTCGGCCCCCTTCTCCATCAGGGTAAACTGCTCGGCGAGAGAAGCGGCCAGAGAAGGGAGGGAGCAGAATCCCAGGGTCAGCGCGATCGCTGTGTTGCGCATTGAGTTGTACATAGCACTCCTGTGATGGGCCATCCGGCCCGTGGTTAACTCTCTGTCAGCCAGGCCCGCAGCCCTTCCCGGTGAGCATCGCTCAGGGGCAGGGATTGGCGGGCCCGGTAGTCAAAATGGATCAGGGTCGTTTCGGCGGTGACGGCCAGTTCGCCGCCCTGCCAGGCCTCCTGCCAGACCGTAAAGGAACTGGTGCCGATGCGGCGCACGCCAGTCTTGATGGTGACCGGCTGGCCGTAGAACAGCTCCCGTTTGAACTGCACCGTATAGCCCGCGATGATCAGATGCCAGTTATGCACATCCAGATCGGGGGAGAAGATCCGGAACAGGGGATCCCGCGCCGATTCGAACCAGACCGCCGGCACCGTATTGTTGATATGGCCGAGGGCATCCGTCTCCTGAAAGCGGGGTTGGATCTGCATTTCCAGCATGGGTTGACTCCTTGTCTCTTTGTTTCTGTCCTTGTCCGTTCATGGGACATCAGTGGCCAATGGGTGGCCGCCGGGCATCACCAGCGGATCAGCATGTTACATGATACTGCTGGCCCAAGCACAGGGATGCCCACGACCCTGCGCGAACGGCCAGCGGGTGTCGCAGTGCGGCGAGTTTTGGTGCTCTGCAAAAAAACGAGCAGTAAAAAGCCCCGCACATCTTGGGTGTGCGGGGCTGGTGCAGATAACCAAACGGCTCGGGGACTAGCCCAACAGATCGAAGCGATCCGCATTCATCACCTTGTTCCAGGCGGTGATGAAGTCACAGACAAACTTCTCCTTGTTGTCATCCTGGGCATAGACCTCGGCATAGGCGCGCAGCACCGAGTTGGAGCCGAACACCAGATCCACCCGGGTGGCCGTCCACTTCAGCACGCCGCTGCGGCGATCGCGGATCTCGTAGAGATTGCTCGCTTTCGGCAGCCACTGGTAGCCCATGTCGGTCAGGTTGACGAAGAAGTCGTTGCTGAGTACCCCGACCCGATCGGTAAAGACCCCGTGCCCGGTACCGCCGTGGTTGGTACCGAGCACCCGCATCCCGCCGACCAGCGCCGTCATCTCGCAGGCGGTGAGCCCCATCAGATGGGCGCGATCCAGCAGCAGCTCCTCCGCCGTCACCACATAGTCCTGCTTCAACCAGTTGCGGAAGCCGTCGGCCAGCGGTTCCAACACCTCGAACGAGGCCACATCGGTCTGAGCCTGAGTGGCATCCCCCCGGCCCGGCGCAAACGGCACGCTCACCGTCACCCCGGCGGCCTGGGCAGCCTGCTCGATGGCGAGGTTGCCCCCCAGCACGATGAGATCCGCGACGCTGACGCCACACTCGGTCGCCAGCTTGTCATAGACCGCCAGCACCTTTGCCAACTTCGTCGGTTCGTTGCCCGGCCAATCCTTCTGCGGCGCCAGCCGGATGCGGGCACCGTTGGCACCGCCCCGCTTGTCGGAGCCACGGAAGGTACGGGCGCTATCCCAGGCGGTAGTGACCCGCTCGCTGATAGAGAGGCCGCTGGCGGCGATCCTGGCCTTCACCGCCGCCACGTCATAATCGGCACGTCCGGCTGGCACCGGATCCTGCCAGATCAGATCTTCTGTCGGCACATAGGGGCCGACATAGCGGCTCTTCGGCCCCATATCCCTGTGGGTCAGCTTGAACCAGGCGCGGGCAAAGGCGTCGGAGAAGGCCGCCGGGTCATCGCGGAAGCGCTCGGCAATCTTGCGATACTCGGGGTCGAATTTGAGCGCCATGTCGGCATCCGTCATCATGGGTTTGCAGCGGATCGACGGGTCCTCCACATCCACTGGCATATCCTCTTCGGCGATATTGATCGGTTCCCACTGATGGGCCCCCGCCGGAGATTTTTGCAACCACCAGTCGTACTTGAACAGCAGATCGAAGTAGCCGTTGTCCCATTGGGTCGGGTGGGTGGTCCAGGCCCCTTCGATGCCGCTGGTCACAGTGTTGCGGCCGATGCCGCGGCTGTGGTGATTGATCCAGCCGAGCCCCTGCTCCTCGAGGTTGGCCCCTTCCGGCTCGGGCCCGAGCTGTTTGGCATCGCCGTTGCCGTGAGCCTTGCCGACGGTGTGGCCACCGGCGGTCAGCGCCACCGTCTCTTCATCATCCATCGCCATGCGGGCGAAGGTAACTCGCATATCTTGCGCGGTTTTCAGTGGATCTGGCTTGCCATCCACCCCTTCCGGGTTGACGTAGATAAGCCCCATCATCACCGCCGCCAGCGGGTTTTCCAGATCCCGCTCGCCGGAGTAACGACCACCCGGCTTGCCGCTGGGCGCCAGCCATTCCTTCTCCGATCCCCAGTAGATATCCTTCTCCGGATGCCAGATATCCTCGCGGCCAAAGGCGAAGCCGAAGGTCTTGAGCCCCATGGACTCATAGGCCACGGTGCCCGCCAGAATGATCAGATCGGCCCAGCTGATCTTGTTGCCGTACTTCTTCTTGATGGGCCACAGCAGGCGACGGGCCTTGTCGAGGTTGGCGTTATCCGGCCAGGAGTTGAGGGGGGCAAAACGCTGGTTGCCACTGCCGCCACCGCCGCGACCATCGGCGATGCGGTAAGTCCCGGCCGAGTGCCAGGCCATGCGGATCATCAGGCCGCCGTAGTGGCCCCAGTCGGCGGGCCACCACTCCTGACTGTCGGTCATCAGGGCGGTCACATCCTGCTTGAGGGCCGCCATATCGAGCCCCTTCAAGGCTTCCCGATAGTTGAAACCGGCCCCCAGCGGATTGGTCTTGGTATCGTGTTGGTGAAGAATGTCGAGGTTGAGGCTCTTCGGCCACCACTCCATTCTGGACGTCTCGACGGAGGTGGTTCCCCCGTGCATGACCGGGCATTTTCCTGCGGAACTGTCTGAATTGTTGCTCATCGTTTTCCTCATTTGCTCTGCTGTCCATAACCTGAAACAGCATGGCACAGAGGCGTGACACAAACTGTGCAGCAGCGGCCGATTTACGGATCTTTCACGCAAGCGGCCACGGAGCGCCCGTCAGCCGCGACAGAAATTGGACGAACTATGGCGCCTCTGCGGGCTGATGGGGCGGCTCGGGCCGCAGCCAGGCACTGCGAAAATCGAACCAGCCGAGCGCTGTCATCCGCACCCCGTGCACGCCGACCCGGCTCTCCAGCTCCAGCCAGTGGTGGAACAGCGGCACAAACCAGCTCTGCTGCTGCACCCTTGCCAGCAGGGCGCGAGGGCCAGGCTCCTCACCGCTGGCCCGCCACTGCATCAACCCCTGCCACAACCCATGCTGACAGCTCCACACCTTGCGCAGCAACGGGGTGCCCTGCAACCAGGCGTAGGGGGCAAAGGGGCCGGCATGTTCGAGGTTGAGGGTGCCGAGCCAGAGATCCACGTCTTCATCCTCGCCGCTCACCCAGCGACCGTAATCGAGGGTGCGCACCTCGAGCCTGATCCCCTGTTCGGCCAGCAGGCTACTCATGGCGTTGGCGCACTCGTTGAACTCCAGATGCTGGTTGAAGCAGGCAAGCACCAAGGTCGTCGGCAACTGCGCCGGTGTGGGCCAGGGCGTGGGCAACGCTTCGCGCCAGTGAGGAAGCAGGCCGAGGGCGCTGGTCCAGCCCCGTTGCAACTCGGGGGCGACCCGCCCCATCAGGGCCACCGGATTGAGCAGTTGGCCCAGCCACTGGCGCAGCGCGGGATCCTGCAAGGATCCGGAACGATCGTCCTGCAGCAGGAAGTAGCAGCCCGACTCCAGCTCCGATTCGCCGCGCATGGTGCCGAGCTCGGGGCTGTCGCGCCCCAGCTGCAGGTGGGTCTCCAGCCGCTCCGCCAGTTCAGGCAGCATCCAGATATCGATCTCGTCGAGCAGGGCGCGCAGGCCGAAGTAGTCGTCAAACGCCGCAAGGCAAAGATGCAGGGGATCGTTGGCGGCCACCCGGTAAGGGCCGGTGCCCACAGGTTGCAGGGCAAAGCCCGTCTCCCCCTTGAGCTCCCGCGGCAAAATGGTCGCCACCGGCTCCGCCAGCAGGTGGGGCAGCCAGGGATCCGGACTGTCGAGATAGAGATCCAGGGTGCGCGGCCAGGGGCTCTCCAGCCGATCCAGATGGGCGAACAGCGGGCGATCCCGCAGGGCCAGCAGACTCTCCATCACATCTTCCACCACCAGCTCGCGACCGTGGTGAAAACGCACCGCCGGGCGCAGATAGAAGCGCCAGTGACAGGGGCCCAGACACTCCCAGTGGTGGGCCAGATCCCCTTCGATTTCCCCATTTTCCTCATTTCGCCGGGTGAGGCCGTTGAAGATCTGGCGGCTCAGGTGAATTTCGGAGCGGCGCATCGGGCCGGTGGGCAGCAACTGCGGCAACGGCCGGTAGTAGGGCACCCGCAGGATCTGGCGCCCCTCGCGGGTGGCCTGACCGAGTTGTTCGATCAACAGCGGGGTGAGCAGATCGAGGCGATCCTCGGCCAGCCGCACCGCCTGCGCCAGCTGGCCCTGACTGAGCAGATCCCGCAAGCGGCGCCGGGTCAGGCTCTCCTGACTGTCGAGCAAGGTGAGCCGGGAGCGCCGCCCCCGCCCCGCTTCCGCCGACCAGCTGAGCCAGCCCTGATCCTGCATCCGCCGCAGCAGCAGACGGGCGTTGCGTGGGGTGCAGCAGAGCAGATCCGCCACCTCGGCGAGGCTGATCTCCCGTTCGTCGCAGCCAAGCAGCTGGGCGAGTCGTTGAAATTGCTGGTAGAGGCGACCGGTCGGCATAAAAGAGGAAATCCTGTTGCTGTAAGTCATCAGTTTTTACTTCCGCATTTTAGCTCAATACTGCTGATGAACGTGAGAACCACAGCAGAGGAGCACCATCATGAGCCACGCCAATCCCCTCAAACCGAACCGGATCCAGCAGACCCTGCGCCGTTACTTCAAGCGGATCCTGCCGCGCCCATTGGCGCTCATCGAGGATCCCATGCAGCAGCTCAACCGCCTGATGCAGTGGGATATGAACCAGATCGATGACAAGGAGTATCGCCGTCGCCTCTGAATGCGGGCCATGCCAACCACTCGGGACGCGCATCCCCTGCGGGCGACATTGCTTTGCCGGATCTTGCTGTTTACATCGGCCACGGGCCTGATAGATTGGACGTCTATCCATCTATAACTGCCATAAGCAACATCCAACAAGGAGTGTGTGATGAAAGATGCGACCCTGGCCCTGCACCACGGCTTTTCCAACGACCCCACCACCAAGGCGGTCGCCGTGCCCATCTACCAGACGGTGGCCTACGAGTTCGAGAGCGCCCAGCACGGGGCGGATCTGTTCAATCTGGCGGTACCGGGCAACATCTACACCCGCATCATGAACCCCACCAACGATGTGCTGGAGCAGCGAATGGCCGCGCTGGAAGGGGGGATTGCCGCGCTGGTGGTCTCGGCAGGTTCCGCCGCCATCACCTACGCCATTCAGGCGCTGACCGCCGCCGGTGACAACATTGTCTCCACACCCCAGCTCTATGGTGGCACCTACACCTTGTTCGCCCACATGCTGCCGAATTTCGGGGTCGAGGTGCGCTTCGCCAAGGATGACAGTGCCGAAGCCATCGCCGCCCTTATCGATGACAAGACCAAGGCGGTCTACTGCGAGAGCATCGGCAACCCGGCGGGCAACATCGTCGATCTGGCCGCGCTGGCCAAGGCGGCCCACGCCCGTGGTGTGCCGCTCATCGTCGACAACACGGTCGCCACCCCGGTACTCTGCAAGCCCATCGAACACGGCGCTGACATCGTCGTACACAGCCTGACCAAATATGTCGGCGGCCACGGCAACTCGCTGGGGGGCGTCATCGTCGACTCGGGCAAGTTCCCCTGGGCGGATCACGCCGAGCGCTTCCCCCAGCTGACCAAACCCGAACCCTCCTACCACGGGGTGGTCTACACCGAGGCCTTTGGCCCGGCTGCCTTTATCGGGCGGGTGCGTACCGTGCCGCTGCGCAATACCGGCGCGGCGCTGGCGCCGATGAACGCCTTCCTGCTGCTGCAAGGGCTGGAGACCCTGAGCCTGCGCATGGAGCGCCACGTCGACAACGCCCTGCGGGTCGCCCACCACCTCAAGCATCACCCCAAGGTAGCCTGGGTCAGCTATGCCGGTCTGCCGGGTCACCCCCACTATTTGCTGGCAGAGAAGTACATGGCCGGTCGCCCCTCGGCCATCCTCTCGTTCGGTCTGAAGGATGGCTACGAGGCGGGCGTGCGTTTCTACGATGCGCTGAAGATCTTCAAGCGGCTGGTCAATATCGGCGACGCCAAGTCGCTGGCCTGCCACCCGGCCTCCACCACACATCGCCAGTTGAGCGAGGAGGAGCAGGCCAAGGCCGGGGTGAAACCGGAGATGATCCGGCTGTCGGTGGGGATCGAGGCGATCGAAGACATTCTGGCAGATCTGGATCAGGCGCTGGAGGCCTGAGTCGGGCGTTGAGCGAGCGGGCATCAGCCCGCTCTTTTTTAGCCATCGGTGAACCGCCCCCCTAGTCCGCTCGTATATCCCATCCTGCCACCGAATCGAGGTCGTTATGATAGTCCTGCACCACCTGAACAAATCCCGCTCCCAACGCATCATCTGGCTGCTCGAAGAGCTGGGCCAGCCCTATGAGATTAAGGCGTATCAGCGCGATGCCACCACCTTTCTGGCACCGCCCGAGCTCAAAGCCATTCACCCTCTCGGCAAGTCGCCGGTCATCGAGTTCGACGGCCGGGTGCTGGCGGAATCGGGCGCCATCACCGAGTACCTGATCGCCCGCTACGCCGCCGATCAGCTGGCACCGGCACCAGATAGCCCGGAGTATCCCGAATACCTGCAGTGGCTTCACTTTGCCGAGAGCTCCGGCATCCTGCCGCTGCTGCTCGACATGTTCGTGCGCAAGGATGGCAGCCCGATGCGCTTCCTGCCGGACTACGCCAAGGCGGAGTGTGCCAAGGTGCTGGGCTACCTCAATGAGGTACTGGCGAATCGCCACTATCTGGTGGGGGATCGCCTCTCCGGCGCCGACATCATGAACTCCTTCCTGGTGGATCTGCTGGCGCAAAATGGTCAGCTGGCCCACTTCCCGCACCTGCAAGCCTACTGGCAGCGCCTCAATACCCATCCGGCCCGTCAGAAGGCCATGGAGCTGGAGCGCGAGCTGGATCAGCGCCCCTGATCCGAATCGCCACCATGCAAAACGCCCCGACTGTCGGGGCGTTTTTGTTATGCAGCGAGCTGCGGTTTACTTGGTCGCGGGCACCTTGTCCCGGCGCGATTTCCACCACCATCTCAAGCGGATCTGGGAGATCAGCATCCCTGCCAGCATCAGGGCGCAACCGGCAATGGCGCGCTCATCCAGCGTCTCACCCAGCAGCAACACGCCCCCCACGGCGGCGAAGACGGTCTCCAGACTGAGGATGATGGCGGCGTGGGCCGGATGAGCGCCACGCTGCCCCACCACCTGCAGGGTATAACCCACCCCGACCGACACCAGCCCGGCATAGAGCAGCGCCTGCCAACCGGCCACGGCGCCGCTAACTGTCGGGGTTTCGATAACAAAAGCAGTGGCGAGGCTGAGCAGGCCGCAGACCACGAACTGCACTCCGGCGAGCTTGATGGGGGCAACCCGGTTGGAGTAGTGATCCACCAGCAGCAGATGCACAGCCCAGAACAGGGCACCAACTACCTGCAGCAGATCGCCAAAGCCGATGGTGAACTCGTCGGTGACGCTCAACACATAGAGACCAACCAGCGCGATGATGGCGCCGATCCAGGTATTGAGGCCACTCTTGTGGCGCAGCAGTAGCCCCAGTACCGGCACCAGAATGATGTAGAGCCCGGTGATGAAACCGGCCTTGGCGGCAGTGGTATAGAGCAGCCCCACCTGCTGCAGGGAGGCGGCACAGAACAGCACCAGCCCGGCCAGCACACCACCGATCAGCAGTTGGCGATGGTCGCCCGCGACGGCAACAGGTTGTCGGGATTTGAGCCACCAGAGCAGCGGCAGCAGGGAGAGGGCGCCGAGCAGAAAGCGCAGGCCATTGAAGGTATAGGGCCCCATGTGATCCATCCCGAGGCGCTGGGCGACAAAGCCCATACCCCAGATGGTGGCAGCCATCAGCAACATCAGATTGGAGCGCATGGCGATTCTTCCTTAAATCGGCGCGTGACGGGTTATCCGATCCAAGATACCCGCCTCCCTATCCTCTTGTCTCCACTCTTTGTCTTCGCTCTCGCTCTCCACGCGCTGCATCGCACTGCTTTTGAGCACCGCGAGTGTTACAGCAGCGAGGGCTTGGTGAACACGGCCAACAGGGCAATCAGTAGCAGATTGCCCCGCAGGATCCAGACCACCCGGAAGTGCTGCTGGATGGAGATCATCGGCGCCTTGCCCAGACGCAGGGCGCGACGCCAGCGATAGAAGAGGCGGCTGGGATAAACGAGGGAGCCGACAATCAGCAGAAACAGCCCCATCTTGAGGCCGTGGGCAGGATGGGCAAAGATCTCTGTCACCGAGCTGGCATGCTCGAGGGCCAGCAGAGACCCGGTGACAAAGATGGAGAAGAGCGCCAGCGCAGCCACCCCATCGGCCAGCAGCAGGCGGCGCACTCGCAGCATGTTCAGGCCGCGCCGAAAGATCAGATACTCGACACAGAGGGCAAGGATTAGCACCGCTATGCTGCCATAATGAATCATTGAGAGCAGAGTGTGGTTCAGCATCGGAAACATCTCATTTTCTGCCTTTAGACGAGCCGCACAGCATCATATATGCTGGTGTCACCCGAGACGAAAAGGATCTGTTCATGTCCCCCGCTAAGCCCAAGAACACTTGGTCTTTGATCACCCGCATGCGGCTGGGCTTCCTCTTGCTCTTTATCCCTGTGTTGCTGCTCGGCAGCATCTACTACCTGCATATGGAGCGCACCCTGCGCCACGAGCAGCAACAATATCTGATTGCTCGCAACACCCAGTATTTCCATACCCTGATAGAACCCTATCTGGCGACCCTCAAACGCCAGTTTACGCTCATTTATCAGCAGGTAAATTATCGGGATTTCAGCGGTCCGGAGATCCGCAACGGCGAGCGCTACCTGCAACAGTGGCAGGCCTATCACAAGGTGATGGAGCTCGATTACGTCTACGTGGGCACCGAGCATCGCAAGATGCTGATCCACCCATCCTGGCAGGCCGACGAGAAGTTCGATCCCAGAACCCGCCCCTGGTATCTGCTGGCCGCCAGCCATCCCGGACAGATTGTCTGGACTGATCCTTATTACGACTACACCTTGGGCACTCTCACCATGGCGCTGGCTCGGGTAATTAAAGATCCTGACGGCAAGCGGGTTGGCGTACTCTCGCTGGATACCCAGCTCACCCCCCTCGCCAGCTGGCTAAACAGTCGGCATGCTCAGAGTCACCATCTGGGTAATGGCTATCAGCTCCTGCTCAACCATGACGGGCTGGTGCTGGCCCATCCGGATCGCGAACGGGTATTCAAACCCCTCGCCCACCCCGACTGGCTGGCCCGGATGCAACAGCCGCAGGGCTTTTTCCTCGATGATGCCAGCGGCCTGATGGTCTCCTACTACCGCATCCCCGAGCAGCGCTGGATCCTGCTCAGCGTCGAGCCGACTGCCAGCATGCAACAGGTGATCGACAGCGTCTCCATCAACGTGCAGCTGATGATTGCCGTCGCCTGCATTCTCTATCTGCTGCTGGCCCTGCTCTGGTCCCGTTACTTCCGCCGCATGCTGGGGGAGATCACCCTGCTGATCCGCGCCAGCCGCTCCGGCGGTATCGCCTACAACGGCCGCCGCATGCTGGAGCTGGCCAAGGTCTATGAAGAGATGGATGCCGCCAGCCAGGACTTTGCCCAGATCCGGCTGCAAGCCAATCAGGACAAGCTCACCGGGCTCTACAATCGTCGCTTCTTCGACGAGTGCCTGCAGAAGCAGCTCAACAGTGGCGCTCCCTTCGGGGTGGTGATGTTCGATCTGGATGATTTCAAGCGAGTCAACGATACCCACGGCCATCAGGCGGGGGATGTGGTGCTCAAGCGGGTGAGCAAGCTGGGCATGAATCTGTTCCACGAGTGGGGCTGGTTCTGCCGCTATGGCGGCGAGGAGCTGGTGCTGATCTTCCGTTACGGCGAAGAGCAGCCGATGCTCCCCTCCCTGCTGGAAGCGTTCCGGCTCGGGGTGGAGCAGCTGGAGTGGCGCGAACCCGATCTCACTATCACTATCAGCGGCGGGGTGGCCTTCAGCCGCTCCGGGCTCTCGGCCAAAGAGCTGGTGGAGCTGGCCGACAAGGGGGTCTATCAGGCCAAGCGGGAGGGGAAAAACCGTATCTGCTTCCCGCTGCGCCACACCCCTCACCAGAGTGCCGAGGAGGACATTCCCGCCTTTGGCGAGCCTCGGCAACAACCCAACGAAGGGTAGCCCCAGCGGCCAGCCTCAACCACAACGTCGTCAGTAAAAACAAAGAGAGAGGCTCCTGCCTCTCTCTTTGTTTATCGTGCTCCTTGCCGCACGTTAAGCCTGTGTGGCGCACGACTCAGCGCTGCCACTCCCACACCGGCCAGCCCAGCTCCGAGGCGCACTGACGGAGCGCGGGGGCCGGATTGACCGCATGAGGATGGCTCACTGCCCGCAGCATGGGCAGATCGTTGTGGGAATCGCTGTAGCCAAAGCTCCCCTGCCAGAGATGGTCCCTGCCTGCAAAGAGCTGGTTGATGCGGGCCACCTTGCCTTCGCGAAAGCTGAGGGTGCCGCGGGTCTGGCCGGTCAGCATCCCCTCCTCCTCATCGAGCAGGATGGCGACGCAGTGATCCATCCCCAGCATCTTCGCCATGGGGGCCACCAGATGCTCGCCGGAGGCGGAGATCAGTACCAGCTCGTCACCACGCTGGCGGTGCCACTCGATGCGCGCCAACCCCTCCGGGTAGAGGCGCTCGCGCAGCACCTGCTCGGCGAAGTGGTGGCACTGCTGCTCCAGCCACTGGCGCGACTTGCCCGCCAGCGGCTGCAGGGTGAAGGCCATGTACTGATGCATGTCCATCTTGCCCTGATGGTAGAGGGACATCATCCCCTGCTCCTCGGCCACCATGCCCGCCGGGGCCAGCTCCCCGGCCACCATGTACTCCAGCCAGAGGCTGGCGCAATCCCCGGCAATCAGGGTCTCGTCCAGATCAAACAGTGCCAGTGCCATGAGGGCTCCTTGCGATAACAACGAAAATGAAACGAGGCGTCATGCTACCTCACAGAGTTGATCCCGGGCCACCACCAGGGTCACGGCGCTGCCGACCGACAGCAGATCGCCGGCACAGCGGTTGAGGCAATCCACCGTCAACAGCCCCGCCTCGCACTCCACCTGATAGCGGATCACGTTGCCGAGCAACTGCTGCTGACGAATGATGCCGGGCAGGCTGGGTTCGCTGCTGGTCGCCCCGGCGGGCAGCAGGGTGATGGACTCCGGCCGCAGCGCCAGCTTGCCCTGAAAACGGGGGCCGAACAGGGACTTGCCCTGCTCTGCGTTCAGCAGGTTGTAGTTGCCGATAAAGCTCGCCACAAACTCGCTGGCGGGACGGGTGTAGATCTGCTCCGGCGTGCCGCTCTGGACGATGGATCCCTTGTTCATCAGGAAGATCCGATCCGACAGGGTGAGCGCCTCCTCCTGATCGTGGGTCACGAAGATGGTGGTGAGCTCGAGGCGCTGCTGGATCTCGCGGATCTGCTGGCGCAGGCTGCGGCGGATGCGGGCATCCAGCGCCGAGAGCGGCTCGTCCAGCAGCAGGATACGTGGCCGCACCACCAGGGCGCGCGCCAGTGCCACCCGCTGGCGCTGACCGCCGGAGAGCTCGGCCGGATAGCGGCGCTCGAAGCCGGTCAGCTCCACCAGCGCCAGTGCCTCTTTCACGCTGGTCGATAGCTCGCGCCCCGGCTGGGGCTTCATCTTGAGGCCGAAGGCGACGTTGTCCCACACCGTCATATTGGGGAACAGCGCATAGCTCTGGAACACCATGCCGATGCCCCGCTTCTGGGGCGCCTGCCAGGTGATGTCCTCACCGGCCACCCGCACCTGACCGCCATCCACCGGAGTGAGCCCGGCCAGCGCCCGCAGCAGGGTCGACTTGCCGCAGCCGGAGGGGCCGAGCAGGGTCACCAGCTCCCCCTTGCGGATGCCGAATTCGATCCCCTCGAACACCGGGGTCTCGCCGTAGGATTTGTGCAACTGATTGACTTCTAAATGAAACATCTTGGATCACCGATGAAATCTGTTGGCCGCCCAGGTGAGCAGCAGGGTCAGCAGGAAATAGCTCATCACCAGCGCACTGGTGAAGTGGCCCGAAGTGGCGCGCATGTTGTAGAGGTAGACCTGCAGGGTCTCGTAACGGGTGCCCACCAGCATGTTGGCAAACACGAACTCACCGAGCAGGAAGGAGAGGGAGAGAAACAGCGCCGCCAAGAGCCCCTTGCGCAGGCAGGGGATCACCACCAGCAGGAAGGCGCGCCGACTGCTCGCCCCCAGCAGATGGGCGGCATCCATCAAATCCCTGAGCGGTACCCCTTGCAGGCTGTTGGCCAGCGCCCGATACATAAAGGGGAGCACCACGGTGAACCAGGTGCCGATCAGGATCCACGGTGTGCCGATAATGGGCAGGACACCATCGGCGTAGATCTGCAGCAGCCCCACCGACGAGACCACAGGTGGCACCGCGAAGGGGAGCAGGATCAGCAGGTTCATCCAGGGATCCTGCTTTGGGAAGTAGTAGGCCACCACCAGCACGGTCGGCACCAGCACCAGGGTCCCCAGCAGCAGGGTGGCGAAACAGACCAGGAGGCTGCGGCCAAACGCCGCCAGAAAACGCGGATCGCCCCACAGCTTGAGATACCAGTCGAGGGTAAAGCCATCCGGCAGCAGGGTCGCCCCCCAGCGGGTGGAGATGGAGTAGAGAAAGGTAGCCAGCAGCGGTAGCAGCAGGGTTGCGACCAGCCCACCCAGCACCCACTTGGGCCAGCGCGGCGTCAAATCATGCATGGGATTGCCCCTTGTTCACATAGCTCTTTTTTAGCAACCACTGGTTGGCGGCCGTCACCACTCCCAGCAGCACCATCAGGATCACCGCCAGCGCCGCCGCCATATTGGGCTCGAGGAAGATATCGCCGGAGACCAGACTGGCCACCCGGATGGTCACCAGATTGAAGTTGCCGGTGGTGAGGGCGTAGGCAGAGGCATAAGCCCCCACCGCGTTGGCAAACAGGATGATCAGGGTGCCGAGCAGCGCAGGCGTCAGCACCGGCAGCGCCACATGCCACACATACTGCCCCTTGCTCGCCCCCAGCAGCGCCGCAGCCTGCGGCCACTCATCCTGCAGCGCATCAAACGCCGGGTAGAGCAGCAGCAGGGCGAGCGGGATCTGGAAGTAGGTGTAGATGAGGATAAGGCCGCTACCCGAGTAGAGGTTGAAGCCGTCGATCA
Source organism: Aeromonas sp. 95A (assembly GCF_051919235.1). NCBI lineage: Bacteria > Pseudomonadati > Pseudomonadota > Gammaproteobacteria > Aeromonadales > Aeromonadaceae > Aeromonas > Aeromonas sp. 95A. Next base: position 3,189,071 of record NZ_JBQBFC010000001.1, on the reverse strand, counting down.
ATCCCCATGATTTCAGCAGCAGGGTCACCGCACCATTGATGCCGAGAATGATGATAAAGGCGAATGCCAGCGGCACCCCGCTGAAGTTGCCGGTCATGGTGACGAAGGCCAGCAGCAGCCGCTTGACTCGCTCGCCGCTGTGGCGCAGCGCCGCCGCCCCGAGGGTGCCGATGACAAGCCCCGCCAGACTGGCGATACCGGCAATGCGCAACGAGTTGCCGAACGATTGCAGGTAGAAGGGGGAGCTCAAAATCTCCCGGTAGTAGTCAAGGCCCCAGCCATCGGGGGTCTGAAAGCTGCCCACCAGCACCCACACCATGGGGGCGAGCTGGAACAGGATCATCAAGAGGATAAACGGCAGCAATACCAGCGCGGGCAGCCAGTGGCGGCGCACCTTCTGCTTGGTTGCCACGGGTTGATCCGCAAGGATCTCGGTGGTGGCAGGCATCATCAGTGCACCTCGCGCATAAAGGCGGCCTTGAGCAGCGGTGGCGCCGCCGGCTTGTCGTGGGAAATGCCCAGCAGATCCGCCATCAGGGCGCAGAGCTGGGTCTGGGCGATCACCACCCCATCCGGCCAGCGCTCGATAAAGGCATCGCCAAACAGCCAGAGCGGCACGGTGCGCTCTTCGGGCAGGGTACCGCCGTGGCTCAGGTCGTTGTTCATGCCGTGATCCGAGGTGATCACCACCTGATACCCCTCCGCCAGCCACTGGGGCAGCAGATCGGCCAGCAGGCTGTCCATCCGGCGCGCCTGATTGCGGTACTGGCGGGAATCGAGGCCAAACTTGTGGCCCACATCGTCCACCCCCATCGGGTGGATCAGCAGAAAATCGGGATCGTATTGGGTTCTGAGCCATTCCCCATCCATCAGCAGATGACTGTCGGGGTAGTGGTCATCCCAGTAGAAGCAACCGTGCTGGATCGGCAGCAGCTCGTCGTGAGTAAAGCGATCACGGGCCGCCAGCCAGGGGCTGCGGTTGTAGAGTTCGCTCACCCAATGGTAGGCCGCCGCTGCGGTGCGTTTGCCCGCGGCGCTGGCCAGATGGAAGATGGAGTCATGCAGACTGAGGCGACTCACCCCGTTGTGGGTGATGCCGCTCACCACCGGCGGCACGCCGGTCAGGATGCACTCGTAGAGGGGTCGGGAGAGAGACGGCAGGGCAGCATTCAGGGTCGTATGCAGGCCCCGCCCCGCCTCCACCATGCCACCGAGGTAGCCCATGGTGTGGGCTACCTCGGCTGCCAGACCATCCACAAGTACCACTATCACCTTGTGTTGCACTGGATCCCCTTACTGCATGTTGATCATGACGGTTTCTTGCCACTGGCGCGGCAGGGCTTTGGAGCTCTGCTCCCAGGCAGCGTGATCCTGCACCGGCTTGGCATTGGCATACTGCTCGGCTGGCAACAGCTTGGCCTTCACATCATCCGGCAGGGTCACGTTGCTGCGGATCGGGCGAGCGTAGCCACGGGCCAGGTTGATTTGACCGGCATCGGAGAGGATGTATTCACGGGCCAGTTTCGCGGCGTTGGGGTTCTTGGCCCACTTGTTGATGATGGTGGTGTAACCGGCGATGACGGAGCCGTCACTCGGGATCACCACATCAAACTTCTTGGGGTCGATCTGGTCGCGGTAGTTGAGGGCGTTGAAGTCCCACAGCACACCCACTTCCACCTCGCCCTTCTCGATATTGGCGATGGTGGGATCGTTCAGGGAGAGACGACCCTGCTTGGCCAGCTGGCCGAACAGCTCCAGTGCAGGTTTCAGATTCTTCTCGCTGCCGCCGGTGGCATAGGCCGCCGCCAGCACGCCGTTGTTGGCCTGGGAGGCTACGCCCACATCACCCAGGGTCACCTTGTAGTCGCCACCCAGCAGGGATTGCCAGCTGGTGGGGGCGGCCTTGACCAGATCCTTGTTGATCAGGAAGGCGATGGTGCCGGTATAGGCCAGCATCCAGTGACCGTCGGCGTCCTTGGCCCAGTTGGGAATATCAGCCCAGGTGGAGGGTTTGTAGGGCTGGGTCACCCCCTGCTTGACCGCCACCGGACCGAAGGCGCCGCCCACGTCACCGATATCGGCGGTGGCATTGGCCTTCTCGGCGGCGAACTTGGCGATCTCCTGCGCCGAGCTCATGTCGGTATCCTGATGCTTGATGCCGTAGATGCTGCCCAGCTGCTGCCAGGTATCCTTCCAGTTGGCCCAGCTGTCGGGCATGCCGATGCTGTGGAGCTGGCCTTCGCCACGGGCGGCCTTTTCGAGATCCGCGATATTTTCGGCTGCAAAAAGTGGCTGACTGATGGCCACCAGGGCCAGTGCACTTGCGATCACGCTTTTCATCATCCCATCCCTCTGGACTAGGTCAGTTAAGGTTCGAGAGGGATGCTAGAGGGGAATTGTGACGGTGGCGGGGCGCTTTAATGGCAGTTTGATGACAATCACCCTGTCATGGCGCTGTCATCCACAGCAGTTACAACTCTGAACCCGAGTGAAGCTGGACTACTCCAGTCATCCGCCTTCTGAATAAGCAACAGGGACAAGAGTGTGACCGAGCCGAGATTGAGCGAGCAGAGAGTGAACGAACAGAGCATGGCCGATGGCCGCTTTTCCTCCAAGTGCGAACAGATTTGCCAGACCCTGCGCCGCTATATCGGCAGCGGCCAATTGGGGGCCGGGCAGCAGCTGCCCGCCGAACGGGCCCTGAGCGAGCGCTTCGCCACCACCCGCATCACCATCAAGGAGGCGCTCTCCAGCCTCGAAGCGGACGGCCTTATCTACCGTGCCGAGCGGCGCGGCTGGTTTGTGGCGCCACCCCGCCTCACCTACGATCCCGCCATCCACACCCACTTTCACCAGTGGATCGGCGAGCAGCAGCGCACCGCCGAAACCCGGGTACTGGCCCACGGCAGCGAGCTTGCCAGCAGCGAACTGTGCCGCTGGATGGGGCTGGATCCCTTTACGCCGCTGTATGAAATTCGCCGCCAGCGTCTTATCGACGGTCGCCCGGTGCTCCACGTCAGCCACCATCTGCTGGCCAGCCGCTTTCCCGATATCGCCAGCGCACCGCTGGCCAGCTCCCTCACCGAGCTCTATCAGCAGCGCTATGGCATAGGCCAGGGCGGGGCGAGTCTCGAGATCACCCCCTCGGCGGCGCGCGGCGCCATCGCCCGCGCCCTCAATCTGGCGGAGGGGAGCGCGGTACTGCGGCTGGTGCGGGTCAATTACGACGAGCGAGGCGGTCTGGTGGATTGCGATATCGAGCACTGGCGGCCGGATGCGATCCGTATCTGTCTCGATACCCGGGCGTTGCAACCTATCGCAGGCAAGCTGCAACAAACCCGGGCCGCCGATTAGGGAAAATATCCAGAGCACTGTCGAGCACAGTGGCGATCCGCATCTGCCTCGATAACCGGGTGCTGCAACCGGTCGCAAGCAGATCGCATACCGTTCAACTCACGGAATAACCAGACTCCAACATGGCGGATCCCGCAGGATCCGCCGGGATCAGTTGTCGATATTGGGGATCATGTCGTCGAAGCTCTGGTAGCCGCAGTCGGCCAGTTGCAGCGACATGGTGTAGGTCTTGGCGTGCTCCTGCTGGCCGATGGCGGGGCGGTTGAGCTTGATCTCCTGATGCCAGTACTCCTTCATCCGGTCGATCAGCGCCATCGCCTCTCCCTCGTTGAGGTGCAGCTGGCAGAGCGCCATATAGTTGTTCGACTTGTGCATGTTCTCCACCAGATACTCCCCCAGCACCGACATCGCCTGCCGCGCCTGCTGGCGGGCGAAACGGCTGTGCTGCTCGAAGCTGATCCGCTCGCTGATCAGGAAGTGGTAACTGTTGTCGATACCCAGCTGCAAAATGCCGAGCTTCTCCAGCTTGCGCAGATAGAGGTAACAGGAAGCATCGGTCAGGCCGTACTCCCGCTTGAGATCGATCAGCGTTTTGTCGCGCCAGAAGATATTGGCGAGAAAGGCGTAGAGCCCCGGCTCGTTGTGAAACGCCTCGTCCTGCTCCTGGGTAAAGACGGCGCGGCGGCTCTGGGCGTCCTGAGTGCGATCCAGCAGCTCCTCGAACGAGAGCCCCACCAGATGGCAGATCTCCAGCAGGGTATCGAACGGCAGCGAGGGCTTGTTCATCATCCGCTTCACGGTCGCAATGGAGACGCCCATCGCCTCCGCCAGCGTCTGATAGCGGATCCCCTTGTCGGTCAGGGTCTTCTTCAGGGTGTCGAGAATATTGTTGGCCAGGGTCTGGCTGTAGGTCATGCCACTCTTCCTTGTTATCGCACTTTCATTGCATGGTTATGCCGAGTCAGCTTCTGACCTGTTTTTACCTTCAAGGCTCAGATATTGACACCGAAAAAACAGCCTAGAGAAAAAATCGCCTACAACGCCCATCAGGACAGACCAGTTGAACGATGAGGTCGCAAAATCTGACACCAGACAGTGCATATCTTTCAACCCGCAAACATTTTGCTAGTGCTGCATAGAACATCGCGCATAATCGAAACGTATCGAATTCAAGACCCTTCCTGGTTGAGAAATCGATTGTTTGCTTCCAAATTTTTATCTTTTAAACCGTAAGGTTTTTTCTCTTTCCTGGCATTGGGCGGCGCTGATAGCACCGCCCTTTTCTTTTCCCTGAATTCGCAGGTCAGGTCAAGGGCCCCGGCAAGGGGACGTGTCACCGGCCACCCGCCGCCCACTGATGCGCCAGCCACCACGACCTCTCTGGCAAGGTATCCTAAACGGCCATCAATACCGTGTTATTGCCATTCAATATATTTAAATGGCTTGATTGGAAAGCTTCATTAAATATAAAAACGAATATAATAAAGTTATTTAAAACTCCAAAAACCTATCTTTTAAATAGCTTGTATATATAAGCAAACAAAATTAATCAGACCGCACGACCCATATCTGCCTATCGCGCCTCATGCCCACCCCAACAACTGCGGCCGGGTGAAGAGAAAAACCACCCACAAGAGCCCATCCGCGTATCTGATGGGCAACATGGCCCACGCAAAAGCAGCCTCAAAAGACCACCAAAAGTCACAATGGGAACAATCCCAAACCTCAAAAAGAGCAAAAAACAGGCAAAAAGATAGATTTTTTTCTCACGGTTTCACCTTGTGATGGGTTCAAAAAATCATCAAAAAGAACCCGATGCCAATCAGTGACATCTGAGATGCCAATTTTTAGACAGCTCATCATGGCCACGCTCGAATGAAAATTTAATGCCGATACAAATCAATCACATAGAATCAAAACCGAACTCACAGCCTGTCATTTGCCTCACCAATTAATTATTTAAACCTCAATAAAGCTAAAACTCTAATAACACCATTTATTAAACAAAATGCCCCTGCTTGCAGCCAGTCATATTTAGAAGAATGGGGAAATCACTCTCTTGTTATTCAGAAATGTGCTGACTATACTGCGGCCCCTCTGTGAAAGCAGAGCAATGACGGAAATATAAAAAGCTTCATGGATTGAGCAATATAAATCACACGCAGTTCACGCAACACAAGGTTATTTATCCATGAACAAGTTTAATAAAATTGCCGCTTTCTCCCTGCTTGCTCTGGCCATGAATGGCGGCGCCCATGCCGAAGGCTGGTATGCAGGTCTGGATCTGACCACCTCCAAGATGGATCTCGATGGTGCTGCCAAAGACGCCTATGACGCCAAAGTGATCGACGACCAGCTCGACGGCGGCAGCCTGATCGTGGGTTACAGCTTCAAACCCTGGTTGGCCGTTGAAGGTGGCCTGCACGCCCAACAGATGGATCAGCTGATTTGGGTGACCTCCCCGATTGCAAGCGGCTTTGCCGACACCACCATCGAAACCCGCAGTATCAGCCTGGCCGCCAAGCTGAGCCAGCCGCTGGCCTGGGGCTTCAGCGCCTATGCCAAACCGGGTATCGCCTACACCCGCACCGAAGTGGAAGTTGTCGGCAACGCCACTCTCCTCGGTTTCAGCGGTCAGGGAAGCAAGAGCGCAACCAAGAGCAAGGTACACCCCAATCTGGAAGTAGGTCTGGACTACGCCTTCAACGACCACTTCTCTGCCGGTATCGGTTACGAGCGCCAGTTCGACGCCCTGAGCCTGGGTGACGAGCACTACTCTCTGGATACCTTCAAGCTGGGTCTGCGCTACCACTTCTAAGTCGCGCCGCGTCAGTAACAATGCAAAAGGGCCGCAGGTTTCAAACCTGCGGCCCTTTTTACTGCTCTTTTTCCGTACCCCGCGTTAGCAGATCTGGTCTTTACCCAGCTGCTTGGCCTGATAGAGCGCCCGATCGGCGCGCACCATCAGGCTCTCCTTCTGCTCATCCTGCTGATACTCCGCCAGCCCGAAGCTCATGGTGGCGGGAGCGTGTGGGCAAATGGACTCGCTCGCCATCAATGCCTGAAATTTGCTCGCCACCACCAGCGCATCCTCGCGGCCGGTGTTGGGCAGCAACACCATAAACTCGTCACCGCCCCAGCGGGCCAGCAGATCGATCTCGCGGATATGGTGGCGCACCAGCGCCACTATGTTGATCAGTGTCTGATCCCCGGCGTTGTGGCCATAGCTGTCGTTGATCTGCTTGAAGTTGTCCACATCCATGGCGATCACCGTAAACGGCTGATGGAAGCGGCGCGCCCGCTCGCACTCCAGCTGCAACGCCCGCTCCAGCCGATAGCGGCTGGCGGCGCCGGTCAGGGCATCGGTCTCTGCCAGCAGACGGTTCTCCTCGGCTTTCTGTTGCAGCGCCTCGTTGAGTCGCACCAGCTCGGCGGTGCGCTCGGCAACCTGCTGCTCCAGCGACTGATTACGCCGCTCCAGCTGCTCCAGCAACAACTTGCTGGCGTGGATATCGCGATGGGCGCCGATCATCCGCGCCACAGACCCGTCGGGATTGCGCTCAATGATGCGGCCGCAATCCTCAATCCAGAGGTAACTGCCATCCCGACAGCGACAACGGTACTCGGCACGATACTCATGGGCGCTGCCGCTCAGGCAGAGATCGAACTTCGCCATCACTGCCGCCAGATCGTCGGGGTGGATCACGTTCTCCCAGGTGAAGACGGTATTGCCGAGGGAGTGAGGCTCGTAACCCAGCATCCGGTACCAGCCGGGGTTGCGATAGACAAAACCGGTATTGGCATGCCAATCCCAGATGCCATCGCTGGTCACCTCCAGAATGCCATGCACCACGGCCTCGCTGACATCCGAGATCCTGATCGTGTCACTGTCCTGCACCATAGCAGTTATCCTTGTTCTTCCGCCCCGCGCCACCACGGGGAATCGCGCTGTTGTCGTGAGGCGCTACCTTGGCATATTGCAACAGATCTGTCAGCCAGAACCCCACCGAACCACCGCTTCCCCGGTTATCGGCCACTCACGGCGCAGGCTAAATCAGGGTGGCCATAAGTGTGGCTCAAGTGCGCCCCATTTACCGGATTTAACTCACGATTCAGTCATTTGGGGGATGGGAAAAATGAGGGGATACCCAGAGGCACCCACAGAGGTCACTCGGCCAGAGTCAGCCGATAAAAATCCGTCTCCTGATGTTTCGGATTGGGGCGCAGAAATACCCAGCCAAAGCGCCGGTAATGATTCAAGGCCCGCACATTGGTACGGCTCACGGAGAGAACAGCCCATTTACAACCCGCCCCCAACAACTGGTGGTGGATATAGGCCTGCAACTGCGCGGCCAGACCGCGGCCACGATATTCAGGGAACAGATAAATCAGCTGCACATAGCCGGTCTCGGGCTCATCGGAAAAGCTGCGAAACTCCAGCTGACCCACCCGTTGTTCACCCGCCCAGACATGCAGGTAGTGCCATTGCGCTTGCCCCAGCCTTTCGCGGACCCGCTCCCGATAACCGTCGATAAAGTCGGCAAAACCATCATGGGTATGAAAGCTGCAAAAATAGGCATCCCTGCGCGCCTGCACACAGAGTTCGTAATCCCGATCCAGATCGATGGTGTTAAATTCAAGTTTCAAGCAATGACATCCTGTCGTGTGTTGGTTCGATGTAGGGTGTAATAAGCGCAGCGCATTACACCTTTTGGCAGATAAATAGCAGCGGTGCAATTCACTTCGTTCTTTGCACCCTACCGGATTTCACGAAGCGGGCAAAATTGGCATTGTGCCAACCTGCGCCCCTCACCCTAACCCTCTCCCAGAGGGAGAGGGGATAAAGCGGCACCGGTAATATGATCGTCAGCCGTGTAGGTTCGATTAGCGAAGCGTAATCGGACTGCGGTAACGGCATTGCTCCCTTCTCCCATTTATTAGAAAAGGAGGAGAAGGTCTGGGGATGAGGGAAAGGAAAAAGAGATTTCGCGGTAAACGTTGGGCTTCACTACGCTCAGCACCAGCCTACACAATCGGTAGGTTGGTGCTGAGCCTGCGAAGCCCAACATACCCGATTACCCAATTACGCGATCGTCCGATTACGCTTCGCTAATCGAACCTACACATGCCCGATAAACCAGTGGTGTGAAATCTTAACCATCCCCTCATATGAGCGAGGCGTGGCGCGGCTTCTGAGGTATGATCGCCATCCTTGACCAGCTAATACCCAACAGACTATCCCCATGTTTAACCACGAACTAATCCTCAACCACATCGACGATATATTTGGACAGGACATGCATGCTAAGCGTGTTCTTTCCCTCGCCAATGCTACCCTCGGGGTTATCGAGTCAGGTTCACTGGCCATCCACGCCATCGGTAGTGGCCTCTCCTTGGCCAACGGTCTCGAACGTAAACATGCGGTTAAACAGGTGGATCGCCTGCTCACTAACACCAAGCTCAATGTCTGGAGCCTCTTTGACGATTGGGTGCCCTATGTGGTCGGTGAACGTACCGAGATCGTAGTCTCCATGGACTGGACCGAATTCGATGCCGATGATCACAGTACCTTGGTTATCAGCCTGCAAACCAACCACGGTCGCAGTACTCCGCTGCTGTGGAAAACCCATCGGAAATCGTTGCTCAAAGGGCAACGCAATGCCCATGAGAAAGAGCTGCTCACCAAGCTCAAGCAGACGTTGCCAGAGGGTATCTTCGTGACGGTAGTAGCTGACCGCGGCTTTGGTTACATGGAGCTGTTCGAACGCCTGGAGCAAGAGCTAGGCTTTGCTTATCTCATTAGATTTAAAGGAAATGTTTTGGTTGGTTACCCTGGTGTAGAGCAGGTTCCAGCTCGGGACTGGCTAACGCCGACCGGGCGCACCCGAACCCTCAAAGCGGTGGAGCTAACTGGGCAGCGACAGCCTGTCGAACGGGTCTATTGTTGTCATAAGAGTGGCATGAAAGACGCGTGGTTTCTGGCCAGTAACCGGACCGACCTGAGCGCCGCCAAGGCGTTGCAACTATACGGCCAGCGCTGGGGTATCGAGACCAGTTTTCGTGATATCAAAGATTACAAATTCGGCATGGGTATGGGAGATGTGCACATCAGTAATCCGGTCCGGCGCGACCGACTGTTTTTATTCAGTGCCCTGGCCATCGTCTTGCTGACGCTGCTGGGTAAGGCTGGAGACAGTGTCGGTCTAGAGAGAACGATCAAGGTCAATACCAGCAAGAGCCGAACCTATTCGTTCTTTCGGCAAGGGGTCATCTATTACCAGTTGTTACCTAAAATGAAAGAAGCCAATGCGGTCTTGTTGATGGATAAATTTATCTACTACCTGAAGCAACACCGCTTATATACCCGCACACTTGGAATTATTTGAGTCTCTAAAAATGAGGGGATCTCTGAGGTGTGAAATATATCAAAAGAAGCCCAATCTCCCTTCTCCCCTTGCGGGAGAAGGGTCGGGGATGAGGGGAAGGAAAAAAGAGAGCACGCGGTAGACGTTGGGCTTTACTACGCTCAGCCACAACCTACACAATCCGTAGGTTGTGTGCTGAGCCTGCGAAGCCCAACACACGAGATAAGCTACAAGCCATGAAAAAATCAGAATGGAATATCATCATCCCATACATAAAATTTATTCCTAACATCGGATATTTCATTTCTAATTTTTTCTATCTCATCAAATTTTGTATCGCTTACGATTTTATTCTCCAGGGAATTCAATGCTCTGTCCAGATTGGCAACAACTCTCCCAATATAATCTCTTTGTTCTGAATCTTGCGCTGACAAGCGTTTATTAGTATGTTCCAATTGTGCAATAGAAAGACTTAACTTATTGTTATCAGCACGAAACTCTTTCGATTTAAGTTCGAAGTCAGAAAGCAATTTCGCATACTTACCCTTAAGATTTATTATTTCACGAATGAGCTCTAATTTTTGACCTGCCCATAATTCTAATTCTTTGTCTTTTAACTTAACAACATATTCATCAGTTGACTCAATTTTTGCGCATACGGTCTCCTTTCTTCTAACAAAGGCGTCTTTCTGCGCTTTATTGCTATTTTCATCTCTAATTTTATCAATGCAATTATCATGTATAAAGCTGTAGATCGTATTTAAAACTGGAAGTATTACCAAATATCCGACAGATACTAAAAATGGGATTAACAGATCATCTGTAACCCCCCAACTTTTGTTCTTTATAATGTCAAGCTTTCCTTGGTTACTTTCCAATATAAACCTAGCCACTCCATTTATATTCAAAAACATCCAAGACAAGACGAACGCGCCGATAATAGGATTGTTTAGTCTAGATGTTGCATTATCTTTCAATGACTTAAGTACATCCTTCATCAATAACCTCTAATCAGAATCGATTCATGACAATATGCAGCAAATTTCTTTTCCCATGGCGGTAAATCCCTTTACCGCCGTCCAATTGCTCACTCCCCCAACCTCTCCGCCAATCCGGAATAACGCTCGGTCTTTTTCCGCACCGCTTGTGCCAGCAGGGCGCGATCGCCGTAGAGATCGAGTTTCGCCTTGGCACGGGTGATGCCGGTATAGACCAGCTCGCGGGTCAGCAACGGGCTGGGGCTGTCGGGCAGCACCAGCACGGTATGGGCAAACTCGGACCCCTGGGATTTGTGGATGGTCATGGCGTAGACCGTCTCGTGGGGTGGCAAGCGGCTGGGCAACAGGGCGCGCAGAGAGCCATCCGGCTGCTCAAACCACACCTTGAGACGCCCGGTTTCATCGGGCAGGCAGAGCCCCATATCACCGTTGTAGAGGCCGACCCCGTGGTCATTGCGCACCACCATCACCGGGCGACCGGCATACCAGTCGCCATCGCGGGCAATCAGGCCTGCCCGTGACAGGGCCAGTTCGAGCCGCTCGTTAAGTCCCAACACCCCGAACGGGCCATCACGCAAAGCGCAGAGGATCTGGAAGCTGTTGAATGCCTTGAATACGGCGGCGGGCGCTTCCCCCGCGCGGGCCGCCTTCAGATAGCTGCCGTAACCGGCGACCCCCTGAGTAATCAGGGCATCGTAGGCCTCCCCGGCCCAGGGGTGCAGGCTGATATCGGCGAATCCTGCGCCCCAGACTGATTCCACCGCCGTGGCATCGCCGCTGTTGCAGGCGCGTGCCAGCTGGCCGATGCCGGAGTGCTGATCAAAGCGCCAGCTCTTGGCCAGCAGACAGAGGCTATCGCGCACCGGAGCCCCCGCGGGCGTGCCCTGCAGGCGGTAGCCGGTCTGGCGGGAGAGCCAATCCGCCTGCGCCGGGCTGATGCCCTGTTCGATAAAGCTGCAGATATCGCCGAGCACGGCCCCCGCCTCCACCGAGGCGAGCTGATCCTTGTCGCCGAGCAGGATCAGGCGGGCGTGACTTGGCAACGCATCGAGCAGGCGCGCCATCATCGGCAGGTCGACCATGGAGGCCTCATCCACCACCAGCAAGTCAAGGTGCAGCGGGTTGCCCGCGTGGTGGCGGAACTGGCTGCGCCCCGGAATGACCCCGAGCAGCCGGTGCAGGGTGCCCGCTTCGGTGGGGATGGCTTCGACCCATTCGGGGGGCAGATCGAGGGCCTGCAGGGCAGAGCCGATACTCTCGGTGAGGCGCGCCGCCGCCTTGCCGGTAGGGGCCACCAGCCGGATCGCCGGGGCCTTGCCCGCTTGCAGGCCGGTCTCCACCAGAATGGCGAGCAGCTTGGCGACCGTGGTGGTCTTGCCGGTGCCAGGGCCACCGGAGATCACCGCAAAGGGGCGCGCCGCCGCGGTGGCCGCCGCCAGCTTCTGGCCGTTGCAGCAGAGCGCCTCGGGCACCAGCGTATCCAGCTTGCCAAGGTCGCTCGCCGCCTGGGCACTGGCCAGCAGCCCCTCGATGGCGGGCCAGTCCACTTCATTCGGGAACACCAGATCCAGATACTTCTCGATAAAATGACGGGCCGAGAAGTCGGGAGCGAGGCGGGCTTTGAGCAGCGCCGCGAACACCAACCCGTAGTCGCGGGCAAACAGCCGCGACAGGGCCGGGGCAATCTCCGGCCATTCGGCTCGCTCGCTCAGGGCGCGCAGATGGCGGGCCACCCCCAGTTCAAAATCGTGGTAGCGGGTGAGGTAGAGCCGCCCGTGCCACAGCCGCAGCGGCCAGCGCGGGGCGAGCCCCTCATCCTGCTCACAACCAACCAGCGGGCTTGCCGCAAACAGGGCGGGCCAGCGGGCAGGATCCGCCAGACCAGCCAACAGATCCCGGCTCTGCTGGGGATCCAACCCGAACGGGCGCAATGATCCGGTAGCAAGCATCTCAAGGGGCAGGCAAACATGGCCGCGCCCCAGCTCGAAGCAGGTGAGCGCCGCCCCCAGCACCAGCTCGGGGCTGCCGCCAAGGTCGGCCACCAGCCTGGCAAATTGCAGATCCAGCTGGCGGATGCGGCCAGCCAGCGCCAGTGTTTTCAACCGTTCAACCATCATTGCGCTGGCTGCGTTGCTGATCATGGTGCCGCTCATGCTTCTACCTCGTTCAATGCTTGAGATCCCGCTGCTGGCAGCTCACTACCTTCGCGAAACAACTTATCCAGCCCCAGCACCAGTTCACGGCTCGGGCGGGTATGGAAAATGCCCCCCTGCGGCATGCCGCGCAGGAACAGATAGAAAACGCCGCCAAAGTGCTGCTCGAAATCGTAACCCGGCAGGCGCAGGGTGAGCAGCCGGTGCAAAGCCAGCGAGTAGAGCTGGTATTGCAGGTCGTAGCGGTGCTCGGCCATCGCCCGCTCCAGCGCCGGACGGCTGTAATCGGCGGGGCTCATGCCGAGGTGGTTCGATTTGTAGTCGAGCAGATACCAGCGCCCCTGCCACTCGAACACCAGATCGATAAAGCCCTTGAGCATCCCCTGCACGGTGGCAAAGCTGAGCGGCTTGTTGCCCCGCGACAACGGGTCGTGCTGCTGGCAGAGTGCGGTCAGCGCCGGTGCCGTCACCCGCCCCATGGGCAGGAAGAACTCCAGCTCCACCTGCTTGCGCTCGGGGGCCAGATCCCGCAGCCGCACCGGCTCGCCAAAGCCTGTTTCCAGCGGGGTATCGAGCACCGCTTCGACCTGCTGTTGCAACACCGGTGCCCAGCTCTCATCAAAACCATCCTGCGCCAGCAAGGTGGCGATATGCTCTGCCAGCGGCTCGCCGTCGGCACTTTGAAAGTCGATGGTCTCGAACAGGCTGTGCAGCAGGGTGCCGGGGCGCGCGCCCTTAGGGAAGGTGAAGATGGAGGGCTGGGGCGCCTCCTCCGGTTGTTCTGCCGCCAGAGTGGCCGCCTCGGTCACCACCTCGTCATCGAAGCCAGGATTGGCCAAGACCCCCTTGCTGTGACCGTGCCCCTGCGCAGCCAGCCCGGAGTAGGAGCTGATCCACCAGTCCCGCTCAAGGGTGCCGCTAAAGTGGCGCACCTGCGGCTCGCCCAGCTGCTCCTCCTCTGGCGGCAGCGGGGCCGGACGAGTGAGCGAGGGCTCACCGACAGCCACCCCGGGCAGCGCCTGTGCCAGCTCGGTCAGGGCGGTCGCAAGCGTCTGCGCATCCCCCTCTTCGCCCTTTTGCAGCAGGTAGCCGATGGCGGTGTGGTGCAGGTCGGTCTTCTCCGACTTGCCCGCCCCCGCCCGCACCGGCGCCAACCCCAGCCAGGTGGCGTAAACGCCCCGGGTCAGCGCCACATAGAGCAGCCGCAAATCTTCGGCAAGGCGCTCCCTGTCCGCTTCGGCGAGCGACGAGTCGGCGCCGGTCAGATCGAGAATGGTGCGATTGCCCGCCTCATCCGCCTCGTGATAGAGCGGGGTCTCGGCGGTTCTGTGGCTACAGATAAAGGGCAGGAACACCAGCGGGTACTCCAGCCCCTTCGATTTGTGGATGGTGACGATCTGCACCAATTTCCGCTCGGATTCGAGGCGCAGTACCTGCTCAGCATCCTGCCCGTTGGGACGGCTCACCGCCTCCCCCAACCAGCGCAGCAGGGCATATTCGCCATCCAGCTCGCTGCTCACCTGTTGCAGCAGCTCGCCAAGATGGAGGAAGTTGGTCAGCCGCCGCTCGCCATAGGGGCTCGCCAAAAGCGAAGAGGCAAGATTGCGCCGGTGCAGCAGGGCCCGCAGCATCGCCAGCACGCCGCGGCGGTGCCAGATCTTGCGGTACTCCATAAACTCCTGCACCGCGCTCTCCCACGCCCGCTCGTCGCTGGCCAGCCCATCGAGCGCCTTGGCGTCGAGATCAAACAGGCCGGTGGCGAGCGCCGCCCGCAAGCTGCGCTCTTCGCTCGGGTTCTGGCAGGCGTGCAAAATCAGCAGGATCTCCCGCGCCTCCACCTGCTCCAGCACGCTCTCACGGTTCGACAAGTAGACGGAGGCAATGGCGAGGCGCGCCAGCTCCTGCTGCACCAGCTTGCCCTCGGCGCCAGTGCGCACCAGCACGGCGATATCCCCGGCCTTCACAGCCTGATCGCCTATCTTCGCCTTGCCCTCGCGGGCCAGCGTCAGCAGGCGGTGGATCTCGGCGGCGGTGGCGCGGGCCATCTTGCTCTGGTAATCCCCCCGGTTGAAGGTGGGCTGGCCGGTCAGCTGCCAGCAGTGGAGCACAGGGGCGGTGGCACCATCGAGCAGCAGCGCCTTGCTCTTGCCCTGCGCCTCCACCGGCAGGAAGGGAATATCCGCCTCGTAGATAAAGGGATCCTTGGCCCGCTCGAACAGGCCATTGACCGCCCCCACCAGCGCACTGCTGGAGCGCCAGTTGCGCCCGAGGGTGTAGTGGGCGCTCACATTTCGCCGCGCCTGAATGTAGGTAAAGATGTCAGCGCCGCGAAAGCCGTAGATGGCCTGCTTGGGGTCACCGATCATCAGCAGCGCCGTGTCGGTGTGACCGCCGTAAAGGCGATGGAAGATGCGGTACTGCTGGGGATCGGTATCCTGAAATTCATCGATCATCGCCACCCGGTAGGTGGCGCGAATGCGCTCGCAGAGCCGCTCGCCAAGGCTTGAGCCGAGCGCCCCGTCGAGATCTTTGAGCAGGTCATCGAACGAGAGCTGATGAGCCTGCCGCTTGCTGGCCTGCATCCGGCTGCGCACCACCTTGGCCGCCCGTTGCAGGATCAGATCCCGAATACCGGGACGGCTAGCCAGAAGCTCGTCTATCTGACTGAACAGCGGCAGGGTCGGCACAGCGCCCCCCTTCTTGAGGTTCTCCTCCAGCACCGTCTGGCCGAAACGCTCCAGCTCCTTGGGAATGGCGTAGCCACTGCTCTCGTCTTGCGCCCAATCGGCTATCTTGGCGAGCCACCCTTCGTAGTTCTTGCCGGTGTAGCGGCTGATCTGGCCGTCGGTCTGGCGGCGGATCTCGTCCGTCTGCGCCAGCCATTCGCTCTTCACCGCCGCGATGCGACTCATGGCCGCCTGATGGCGGGCGGCGAGGGTCTCGTCCCCCAATGCGGGGTGGATCTCCAGCTCGCTGTTGTCGAGCCAGCTGCCCATCTCCCGCAGCAGGGCGGCGGGGCTCGGCCAGAGCGCACGCACGGCGCTGGCGAGGGTTTTATCCACCGGATAGAACTCGGCGCGCCAGTAGTCGCTCACCGCCTGCAGCCTGAGCTGGCTGTCGTCGGTGAGAAATTCGGTTTCAAAGAGGGCGCCCGACTCGAAGGCGTTCTGCTTGAGCATCCGCTGGCAGAAGCCGTGGATGGTAAAGACCGCCGCCTCGTCCATCTGCCGCTCGGCAGCCAGCAGGCGGCGGGCCGCCAATTCGTGATCCTCCACCTCGGCCAGCAATTGGGCCAGCAGGGTGTCACTGCTATGGCCGCGCATAAAGGCGAGGCGCGCCTCGTGGATGCGACCGCGGATCCGCCCGCGCAGCTCGGCGGTGGCCGCTTCGGTAAAGGTCACCACCAGTATCTCGGTCACCGAGAGCGGCCGCTCGTGGGCGCTCGGCTGACCGGCATCGGCCCCCTCCTCAATGAGCGGGCCGTGACCCAGCAGCAGGCGCAGGTAGAGACCGGCGATGGTGTAGGTCTTGCCGGTACCGGCAGAGGCTTCGATCAGTCGTTCACCATGGAGGGGAAAACGCAGGGTATTGAGCGGGTTAGCCATTATTTCAGCTCCTCCAGGGTCTTGAGCAGCGGGGTCAGGTGTTCGCGGGCCAGCGCCTGCAACTGCCCCAGCACCTCATCATCGAGTTCGGGGAAGCAGCGGGCGACGTAAACGTCTTGCCCCTCCCCATTGATCATCCAACCGCCGTTGAAACGAGTGAGGGCCGCCTTGTCGGCCGCCTCCGGCTTGTCAGGATCCTTCTCGATCGCCTTGAGCCAATCCCAGGCAGTGTTGGGGAAGAAGGGCAGCGGCCGCTTCATCCCCTGCGCCCAGCACGCCACCAGCGCCGCCAGCTTGGGGCGCGCCTCGTCGGCCGAGAGCTTGGGCAGTCGCAGACTCTGCTTGGCATCGAACAGCAGGGTGTCGCCGGGGGCGCCGCTCAATGAGAGACAGAGGTGCTGGATCCAGCCCAGCAGCAGATCCTTACCGTTGAAGCTGCCGGGTTTGACCACCAGCAAGCGCCCCTTCTGGGTGTCGATCCACCCTTGCAGCTGGCCCTGAGTGAGGGAGATATCGATCTCCACCGCCTGCTTTTCTGATTCATTGGCCGCAACCCATGGCCGCAGCCGATCCGCCAGCTTGCCCATCTCGGCATCCAGATCGTCCAGCAGCAGGCTGCCGAACCACCCTTGCGGCAGCAGGCCGGTGAGCTGCAACCGCTCGCGCCGCTCGGTGCTATCCCCCTCTGCCAGATGGGCATCAAGCAGCAGATCTTTCAGCTGATAATGTTGCAGGCCATCCAGCTCGAACGGCTCGCTGTCCTCGATGTTGGCTTCGTTCAGCTCAAACCACACCTTGAGGCGGCGGTTGAGGAAATATTTGGTGGGCTGGCGATAGAAGCGCAGCAGCTCCGCCAGCTCCAGCCCCTGCTCCTTGCCCCATTCGGGAGGCAGCGGCAGCTCACCGCTCTGGAAGTTGGCCGCGCCGCGCTCTGGGTTAAGGGCGGGCAGCCAGTCGGCGGCATAGGTAAAGAGCCGCGAACCCGCCTCCGGGTAGAAGTAGTTTCGGCTGTAGGGGGTGAGCGGGTGCGCCACCATCAGGTGGTTGAGCAGCCGCTTGCCGGAGGTTTCGTCGTCGAGATCCTCATCCCCCGCCAGCACAAAGCCCTGTCGCACATAGTCGATCAGCTCCGCCAGCAGCACCGACGGCACCTTGTCGCTGTTGTCCTGCGCACTGAAGCCCTGATAGCTGATATAGAGCCCCTGCTGGGCACTCAAGAGCGCCTCGAGGAAGAGGTAGCGGTCGTCATCACGACGGGAGCGATCCCCGCGCCGCGACGCCACCGCCATCAAGTCGAACCCCATGGGAGCCAGGGTGCGCGGGTAGACGCCATCGTTCATGCCGAGCAGGCAGACCTGCTTGAAGGGGATGGAGCGCATCGGCATCAGGGTGCAGAAGTTCACCTGACCGGCGAGGAAGCGCTGGCTGGAGCGGGACTCTCCCAGCACGCTGCCGAGGTAGTCCTGCAACAGGTCGGCGGTGATGGGCTGCTCGAAGCGAGCTTCGCCGAGCCGGGTCTGCCACTCGACCAGCTGACTGCGAATAAGCTGAAGCTGACGCTCTTCATCCTCGTCGGCCAGATAGAAGCGCTCCAGCAGCGCCAGCAGGCAGGCGTTCCACTCGGCTAGCGGCTGGACCTGTTGCAGGCGGGGCAGGAATTCTGCCAGCGAATCGACAAACCAGGCGAGCTTGCCGAGTGCCAGCCCCTGCTGACCTTCGATATCGGCGTAGGGCAAGATGCCCGCCACCGGCTCGCCATCCCCCATGGCAAAGCCGAGCAGCATGCGGCGCAGGCCGAACAGCCAGCTGTTGCCGGACATGGGCGGCAGCTCGAACCGCACGGGGTAGCCGTCGTCCAGCCCCCAGCGGATGCCGGTCTCCTGCACCCAGACCCGCAGCTGGTTGAACTCGTCGTCATCCAGCTCGAAGCGGCGCAGCACGGCGGGCACCTCGAGAATGGCGAGCAGCTCGCCAGCCCCGAAGCGGGCATTGGGCAGCCTGAGCAGGGCGAGGAAGCTTTGCAGCAGCGGGCTCTCCTGACTCGCCGCCCGATCCGAAACCGCAAACGGGATCTGGCCCCGCGCGCCAAACACCGCCTGAATGTAGGGGCCGTAGCTGTTCACATCCGGCATCATCACCACCACATCTTTCGGGGTGAGGGACGGGTCCTGCTCGAACAGCGCCAGCAGCCGGTCGTGCAGCACCTCGAGTTCGCGCATCGGGCCGTGGCAAGCGTGGATCTGCAAGGATCCATCCGCCGGATCTATGGGGCTCTTGTGATGGCTGCTGTCGAGATCGAACTGACCGGCGCCTCGCTCGGCCAGCTCCAGCACATCCTTCTGGATGGCGCGCAGCAGGCTGACATTGCCCTTGCCATCCACTTCGTCGATATCGACGAAGGCCTCGATTTGCGGCACCTCCAGCTCCATCAGCTGATGCAGGTAGTCGCGTCCCAGCTTGCCCATGGAGGCGAGCAGCGGGTTGGCGGGACCCTGCAATGTCTCGATATCGGTGCCGGGTTTGAGCTTGTTTTCGAGGCGCGCCAACGTCTTGCGATCCAGCAGATCCCCCCAGTAGTAACGGCAGGGGTTGGTGACAAACAGGTGCACCTCCACCTCCGGCCGGCTGCCGAGGGCCAGCAGCGCCTCCACATAGCGCGGCGGCAGCGCCGAGATGCCGAACACAAAGACCCGCTGCGGCAGCTTGCCCGGCAGATCGGCGGTACGCGCCAGCTCGTGGATAAACTCCTCGTAGAGGTTGGCACGGTGGTAACCGCTCGGAGAGAGCGCCAGGGTGCGAGCCACCAGCTCGCGCCAAAGCTCCGGCTGCCAATCCTGACCGCTCACCCCGGCCAGCTCCTGACTCAATCCTTCCCCCTCTTCCCAACGGGCGATCCAGTCCGGCCGGTAGACCAGATACTGGTCAAAGAGATCCGCTACCTTCTGGCAGAGCTGCCACAGCCGCACCTGCTCGGGCTCTCGGGCTGGATCCTCCTCATCTCCCCCACCCAGATAGGCGGCGAGCGGGGCAAAGGCGGGTCGCTCCAGCAAGGCAGGCAGAATGGTCATCAGCTGCCAGCTCATTGAGCCCTTGTTGTAGGGGCTCTGGCGCGGTACATCCGCCAGCACCCGGGTGAACATCTCCCAGATAAAGCTGGCGGGCAGCGGAAAGTCGATATTGGCGGCAATGCCGAAGGCTTTGGCCAGCTCCAGCTTGAGCCACTGGGCCATGCCCGGACTCTGCACCAGGATCTGCTCCCGATCGAAGGGGTGAGAGAGAGGGGCCTGCCGGATGCGGCTCACCAGCAGCTCTTTGAGCAGATCCAGCTGATTGGAGTGGTAGAGGGTAAACATGAGCAATTCCCGCCTATGGATGAGAGGGGGCGAGGGAAAAGGCGAGCCATTTCCGTCACTTCACAAGAGAGGGAATTGTCGGGGATCGGGGGGGAAGATGCAAAAGGCTCTTGTGGCCAGCAGGCGGGCAAACCGCTGAACCATGAGGGGGGCCGCAGATTTGTACCGCTGCCTCACCGCCTCGGAAAACGCAGACAGAAAAAAGCCGGTGCAGTTGCACCGGCCAAAAGGCTTGGAAAACTCAAACTGACTGGCTGTTACCAGTTTTTGCCGAGACGGGCATCCACACTGAAAGCCCCTGCTCCGGCCGCCGCCAGCGCCAGGAAACCACCGGCCACTGAGACGTTCTTCATAAACATCAGCATCTGCATCTGTTCTGCAGGCTGATAATGGAAAATAAAGGCAGCCATCAGGGTGAAGCCGGCCAGCAGCACGGAGAGGCTGCGGGTAAAGAGACCGAGCACGACGGCAAGGCCACCACCCAGCTCAAGCAGGATCACCAGCGGCAACATAAAGCCCGGTACGCCCATCGCTTCCATATAGCCCTGAGTACCGGCGTAGCCGCCGATCTTGCTCCAGCCCGCCATTACGAACATCAGCGCCAGCAGTACACGACCCGCCAGCAGCGCTACATCTTTCATCTTGTCCATTTCATATTCCTCGTTTGTGTCACATCACCGCTGACTGCTTCAGGGTAGGTCAAATAACAGGGCTTGGCTGGCACTGGTCGCAACCAGCTCCCACCGGTATTCATCACGACTGAGTACCCCGTCGCCGGGTCGGGCAGCCAGACCGTTGGCGGTCAACTCCCCTGAAATCATCTGCAGGTAACCGTGTCGGCCAGCCAGTGCCCACTCGAGCGTCTCGCCCGGGGCCAGTTCCAGCCGCCATACGCGGGCCTGTTGGCGGATCCGCAGCGATCCCGCCTCGCCATCCGGTGACGCCACCAGCGTCATGCCCGGTCTGGACTCGATCTTCTTCTGCTGATATCCGGGTGGCGTGCCGAACTCGTTCGGCTCGATCCAGATCTGCAACAGGGAGAGAGGATCCGTCTGCGAGGGGTTGTACTCGCTGTGGCGGATCCCGCTGCCTGCGCTCATCAGCTGGAAATCCCCTGCCGGGATCTGCTCGGCATGGCCGAGGCTGTCCTTGTGCTCAATGGTGCCTTGCAGCACGCAAGTGAGGATCTCCATATTGGCGTGAGGGTGGGTGGCGAATCCGCCACCCGGCGCAACCAGATCCTGATTGATCACCCGCAGCACCGAGTGTCCCATCCACTCCGGGTCATAGTAGTGACCGAAGGAGAAACTGTGGCGCGCGTCCAGCCAGCCAAAGTTGGCCTTGCCCCGCGCTTCTGCGGCTCTCAATTGCATCATGGTCTGCTCCTCATCTATCCGGGGTTCGGTTTAGCGATCTTTACCACCGCCGAGACCGAACGGAATACGGTATTCGCTGCTCTCGCCAGCCAGGCTGACAGTCAGGTTGCCCTGGGTACGGCTCGGGATCCGCACCTGCTGGGTGCCTGTCAGGTTGGCGTGGACTGATGCCAGCAGATCGCCAGACTCGTCACGCACTTCCAGCATCGGATTGGCTTTGCCATCCATTGCGGCAGTGGCGTTCCAGTTCACAAACAGCACGCCGGGCATGGCATTGAAGTCAGCCGGTACGGAAGCTTGGGCGAAACCAGTGGTCATCAGGCCTGCAACGGCCAGCATCTTGATTACGTTTTTCATGTTCATTCACTCTCTTGTTTTATATGTCATTGCCAAGGCCTTTTCGGCCAGAATCAATGCATCCATGCAAGAGGTTATTCAAATAGTGTGTTGTTCTTTCACCGACATCAGACAGACCGATTTGGTGTGTCACAGTGCGGAACTACCCGCATATTTGGCCGCTCGACGTTCCTGCCTAAGCGTTGATTGAATATTAAAGTGACATGACCTAACTTGTTAGCGAGATAAACTGGCAAACATATTCAAAAAAATTGAAGGTGAGGAATGGCCAAGGAATCGAACAAGGAACGGGCGCTGACCCTGGAGGCAATCCGGGTGCTGGATGCCATCGACCGCCGCGGCAGCTTTGCGGCGGCGGCCGACGAGCTGGGCAAGGTGCCCTCGGCATTGAGCTATACGGTGCAGAAGCTGGAAGACGAACTGGATGCCATGCTGTTTGACCGCAGCGGCCACCGCACCAAGTTCACCCCGGCGGGACGCATGCTGCTGGAGCGCGGCCGGGTGCTGCTGGAGGCAGCCGAGCATCTGGTAGGCGAGACCCGGGCGCTGGCCCGTGGCTGGGAGACCGACATCACAGTCGCCGTCGATGCGCTGGTCCCGGTGCAGGCCCTCTACCCCTTGGTGGAGAAGCTGGCCGAGCAGACCGATACCCGACTGCGGCTGCGGGCCGAGGTGCTGGCGGGTAGCTGGGAGTGTCTGGAAGATGGTCGCGCCGACCTGCTGATCTCCTCCATCAACCCGGACATCATGATGACCGGCATCAAGCATCAGGTGATCAAGGACGAGGTGATGCTCTACGTCGCCCATCCCGATCATCCGCTGCATCAGGAGCCGGAGCCTCTGGCTGACGAGACTCTGCGCCGCTACCGCGCTATCGCGGTCGCCGATACCGCCCTTCGCAAACCGGTGCTCACCTACCGCCTGCTCGACAAGCAGCCGCGCCTCACCGTCAGCACCATGGCGGAAAAGCGCGACGCCCTGCTGGCCGGGCTCGGCATCGGCACCATGCCGCAGAGCTGGATTGAGGAGGACATCCGGGCCGGTCGGCTCAAGGTGATTAGCCCCGAGTACCGCCATCAGCTGCAGGTGGTGCTGGCCTGGCGGCGAGACACCATGGGCAAAGCCAAAAGCTGGCTGGTGCGGGAGATACCAAAACTATTTGCGGCTGGTGAAAAATGAGACACAGTTAACAGACCTCTCAATAGCTGCCTCACTTGACACCCAGCTCTTTTATTGGTTCCATAGCCGCCTCATTTGAACCAATGGAATCTGTAAAAAATGAAAAAGAGTTTGCTGGTTGCCCTCACCACCCTGCCCCTGTTTGCCAATGCTGGCCTGATGGACTCGCTGACCGACAGCGTCACCAGCAGCGTCAAGGATGCAGCTAATACCGCCGTATCCGGTGCAGTGGACAGCGCATCCAACGAAGCCATCAAGAAGGCACTGGATATCAAGGAAGGCGGCTCCAACAAGCAGGCTATTAAAGAGAAGCTGGGTGCTCCTGCCACCACCAAGACCGAATCCGGTCTGGAAGTGTGGACTTATGATCTGGATGCCCTGAAGAAGGCCTCTCAGCTGCTGGCAGAAACCACCAAAACCCTGCTGAAAGATACCGACGCAGCCAAGAAGAACGTCGTTATCAAGTTCGAAGGTGATACCGTCAAGAAAGTAGACCTGACCGACAAGGCTCAGGGCTAAGTTCGATCGTCCGGTGGAGTGGGCTGCACGCCCGTATCGGCACAGATAGCAAGAGGGGGAGCACCGGGCTCCCCCTCTTTCATTATCGGTTTGTTACACCTTGAAGCGATGTACCAACGCCACCAGCTGGCGATTGGACTCCAGCAGGGTGGCCGAACTCTGTTCGGTATTCTGACCGTTATCCACCAGCAGATTGACCATGTCGCGGATAGTGACCATGTTGCGGTTGATCTCTTCGGTCACTCGACTCTGCTCCTCTGCCGCAGTCGCAATCTGGGTACCCAGATCGTTGATCTGCACCACGGCATCCGCCATCTTGTCGAGCCCGCCGGTCACCTGCTCGGTATTCTCGGTCGCCGCCTGACAGCTCTGCTTGGTGTGCTCCATGGCCACCACGGCTTCGGCCACCCCCTGCGTCAACCGGGAGAGCATGCTCCCCACCTCGGCAGTGCTATTCTGGGTTCTCGCCGCCAGTGCGCGCACCTCATCAGCAACCACGGCAAAACCACGGCCCTGCTCACCGGCCCGCGCTGCCTCGATGGCCGCGTTGAGTGCCAACAGGTTGGTCTGGGCAGCAATATCGCCGATCACGCTGAGTACACTGCTGATCTGGCGAGCATCTTCTTGCATCCCCAATACCTTGGTCGCAGCAAGATCCACTTCATCGATCAGCGCAGCCACACTGGCAGAGGCCTGACCCACTACCTGACGGGACTGAATCGCCTGACCATTGGCAGACTCGGTAAAGCTGGCGGAATCGCTCGCGTGGTGCGCCACACTGTCGGCAGTGGAGCTGAGCTCGGTCAGGGCTGTCACTATCTGATCAGTCTCGGCGGCATGCTCACCGAGAATGCGTCTGGCCTGCCCCGTCTGCTGATCCAGCTGGGCCAATTCACGGGTAATCAGCTCTGTGGTCTTGGTCACCTGCAACATCATCTGCTGCAGATAGGCGATAAAGCGGTTCACCGATTGGGCGATATGGTCCAGCTCATCGCGCCCCTTGACCCGGATCCGGGCAGTCAGATCAGCATCTCCGGCCGAGAGCGCATCGATGTTCTGCTTGAGGGTGTCGAGTCGACTGCCCAGCTGCTTGATGGCCATCAACATCAGCGCAAACAGCAGCACCACTAGCGGTAGCTGGATCGCTGCCAGCGTCTTGAGCACCTCCTGACTGTCGTGGGTAAGGGTGCTGGTCGGCAGCGCCGCCGCCAACAGCCAGGGGGTTCCTTCGATGGGTTGCATCAGCAATGTCTGCTCTTCACCCAAATCCTGAAAGGTAGTGCGCTGCAACGCGGCGCCATTACCTTGCCCCAGCAGGCTGGCGATGGCGCTGGCAAAGGGATAGTCCCCGTGAGATGAGAGGTTGCCCAGCACCACATCCCCGCTCAAACGACCATTCTTGCTGAGGATCTTGCCATCGGCCTCGACGATCATCACCTGACCACCGATCTCCTGCTCTTTTTTGGCGACCAGATCATTGAAGAAACCCAGCGTCACATCGATGGTGGACACCCCGTAAAGGGAACCGTCACGATAGATCCCCATGGCACAGTTGGTGCGCGGCTGTTGGCTGGCACCATCCTTGTAAGCCGCCGCCCAGACACACATGCCTTTCGCCGCCTGCTGCCCGGCTCTGTGCCAAGGCTGCTCGAAATAGTTGGGCGCCTCGGCCGAGTTCCAGTAGGTGTTGGGGATCAGCTTGTTGGCACCATCCCGATGAAAGAAGGTACTGAACTTGATGCGACCGGCTTCCCGCTGATCCGGCATCGGCCAGATGCCGCCACCAAACACCATGGCATTGCCATATTGATCGATCAGAGCAGGGAGAACAGCATCGATTTGCTCACTCGGCAGTTGGGCCACCAGCTGGGTGATACTGCGTGACTGGCTCTGCACCCCGTTGAGCTGATCGCGAATGTCGGTCGCAATCTCGCTGACCCGCAGCACCAGATTCTGCTCACCCGCCCGTTGCAGCTCGGGTTTGACCCATAACTGGATGCCGATTACGGTCAGCACACAGACCGCCACCATGAATCCCAGAAAAACGGCGGTATATCGCCCCTTGATTGTCCCCAGATCCCAACCCATACCCTCTCCTGTTTTCGGCCACTGCTAACTGCAGCTTGTTATATGAGCGGGCATTATCTTGCAATTCGCTCACGGCGCGTTTGCCATCGCTCACATAAGCGACAGCAAGATAAGGATTCGAGCGAAAATGGATCGATACGATCACAAAAAGGGTGGCCTCGGCCACCCTTGGGTTGATAACAGCTGGCGTTGTTACTGGTTCGCTTCGGCGAACTGCTTCATCGCTTCGGCGTGCTTGGTCATGCCGGCGGCACGCTCGTTGAGCTTCTTGATGAACTCCGCCTTCTTGGCCGGATCCTCGATGCGATCATAACGTTGCTGCAAGTTGGCCTGGATCTGCTCCGGGGTCATGTTCTGCATGCGGGCAATCTTGTCGTGGCGACCACCGTGGTGTTTGCCACCCATCATGCCGCCGCCGTCCATCGGGCAATCCACCATGGCACCGGGCTGGCCGGTGGGGGCTGCTTCACTGGCTGCATAGGCGCCCAGCGGCAGGCCAAGGATCAGGGTGGCGGTCAGCAGGGTTTTGGTCAGCTTTTTCATGGTCTATCTCCTGTAGGGATGATTCTGGTTCGGCGCTCTTGCCTTGCCCTCAAGTAAACACCCTATCGGTGTCTGAACTTTGCCAGCCTCACCCTTTTTTGTAGCAGAGTGTGGCATCGTGCGGATCTGGCACACTTTGACACAAACCGCCGGGCGGATTTTCGTATACTCGTGCCAACGCCAAGCAGGGGAGGTATTCATGAACCAGGGCAACACCCATATTCTGGTGGTCGACGACCACAGCGAGATCCGCGATCTGTTGAAGCGCTTTCTCGAACAGCACGGCCTGCGGGTCAGTTGTGCCCGGGATGGCAAGGAGATGAAGCGACTGCTGGAGGAGCGGGAGTTCGATCTGCTGGTGCTGGATCTGATGATGCCGGGTGAAGATGGTCTGACCCTCTGCCGCGAGCTGCGGGTCAAATCGAACCTGCCCATCATTATGCTGACTGCCATGGGGGAAGAGACCGACCGCATCATAGGGCTGGAGATGGGCGCCGATGACTATCTGGCCAAGCCCTTCAACCCGCGCGAGCTGCTGGCGCGCATCAAGGCGGTGATGCGCCGCACCCAGGCCGACACCCATCCCGCCGCCGAAACCCTAACCCGGGATCTGCGCTTCGATCGCTGGCTGCTCGACGTCAATCGCCGGGAGCTGGTCGATGAGGATGGGGTGGGTCTCAGCCTCTCCACCGCCGAATTCGATCTGCTCAAGGTGTTTCTCGAGCGACCGCAGCGAGTACTGAGCCGGGATCAACTGCTGGATCTGGCCCGTGGCCGCGAGGCGGTAGCCTTCGATCGCGCCATCGATACCCTGGTGAGCCGCCTGCGCCGCAAGCTGGAGCGGGATCCCAAGAATCCGGAGCTGATCAAGACCATCTGGGGTGGCGGCTATATGTTCTCCGCCGACGTGACGCAGGTTTAAGCAGTGGGCACCTTGCGACGACTGTGGGCACGAATGTGGCCCAAGGGGCTGACCGGCCAGATCATTCTGGTGGCGCTGGCAGGGTTGATCCTGATCCAGCTGCTCAGCATCCAGATCTACCGCACGGATCGGGAGGAGGCGCTCGGCTTCGTCAACAGCCGCAACGCCATGCAGCGGATCATCTCTGTGGTCAGACTGCTCTCCCTCTCCCCCCGTCCCTCTATGACGAGATCCTCAAGGCGAGCCGCAGCGAGACCCTGCTGCTGCGCCTCTCCGACGAGCCGCTGCAACCGGATAACCGCAGCCCCCGCTTCGAGCAGCTGGTGCGCTCGCGCCTCAACTATCCCCCCGGCCTCACGGTCGAGATCAGCGCCGAGCTGAAAGAGGATACCCAGCGCAGCAAGGCGTGGGAACATCATGCCCGCATGATGCGGGATCGCAAGGGGCCGCCCCCACCGCGGGATATGCGGCTCTATGGCTCCATCGAACTGCCGCAGGGGGGCTGGCTGCAGTTCAGTTCGCTGGTCGACAAGGAGGCGGGCAGCTGGTCGTGGCAGACCACCCTCAACCTGATGCTGGTCGCCAGTCTGGTGATCGGGCTGATGGTGCTGCTGTTTCGCCGCGCCACCCGCCCGCTCAAGCAGCTGGCAGGCAATGCAGAGCGGCTCGGACGGGGCGAGGATATCGAGCCCTTGAAAGAGGAGGGGCCGACCGAGATCCGCGAATCGATTCAGGCCTTCAACCGGATGCACACCCGGCTCGACCGCTTCGTGCAGGACAGAACCCGGATGCTGGCGGCCATCTCCCACGATCTGCGCACCCCCATCACCAGCCTGCGGCTGCGCACCGAGTTTCTGGCCGATGGTGAGGACAAGGAGCGCATCCAGCAGACCCTGCAACAGATGGAGCAGATGCTGGCGGCCACCCTCAGCTTTGCTCGCGAGGAGGGACAGCAGGAGGCTACCCGCGAGCTGGATCTGGTCAGCCTGCTGGTCAGCCTGTGCGATGACTATGCCGATACCGGCCAGCCGGTCACCTGTCTGGCGGAGGGCAAAGAGGTCTACGCCTGTCGGGCCAACACCCTGCGCCGAGTGCTGCAGAATCTGATCGGCAACGCCATCAAATATGCCGGCAGCGCCGAAGTGTCGCTGGAGCGGCGCAAGGAGGAGCTGTTGATCCGGGTCTGCGATAACGGGCCGGGGATCGATCCGGCGCGGCTGGAGGATGTGTTCAAGCCGTTCGTGCGGCTCGATGAAGCGCGCAACACCGAGTCCGGCAGTGTCGGGTTGGGGCTCTCCATCGCCCGCACTCTGGTCCATCAGCACGGCGGCGAGCTGACCCTGCTCAATCGGCCACAGGGGGGACTGGAGGCGCGGATCAGCCTGCCGCTGTAAGTAGTTACTCTATCCGCCAGCCTTGTCATGGCGCCATTTGCATCATGCAAACTTCATCATTTGAGCGCTTGTTCTTCGATGAGAAAGGCGGTGATAATCGATGACCACGGGACGGTATACGGCAACGGATTGGAGCAAGGATGGCCTCTTCCAAGACAGGAGTCATAGTCAGTATCGGGTGGGGGCTCCTGCTGCTCGCCCTTGCTCTGCCTGCCTGGGCCAAAGCCCCGGAAGAGCCGATCATCATTACCAACTCCAAAGCCTGGCAGCCCTTCTCCTATATCAATGAGTCGGGCCAGCCGGATGGCCTGCTGATCGATTTGTGGCGTGAATATGCCCGGGTGACCGGCCAGAAGATCGAGTTCAGGCTGGTCGACTGGCAAGGCTCCCTCGACCTGCTCCATAAGGGGAACGCGGACGTTCACGCCGGACTGCTCTGGTCACCGGAGCGGGACAAACTGTTCGACTATGGCCGGCCTCTCGCCCAGCTCGACTCCCAGCTCTTCTTCTCGAGCGAATTGCGCGGCACCGATGTACATTACTACCTGCTCCATGAAACGGTCGGAGTGGTAGCCGGTGGCTACGAGGAGTATTACGCCAGACGCTACTTCCCCGGCATCAGACTGCAGACCTTCGACGACAATGACACCCTGCTGGCGGCGGCCTTTCGGGGCGACATAAAGGCCTTTATCGCCGATCTGCAGGTCGCCAACTTCTACATCTATACCTCCGACGATCCCACCCGCTTTA
The DNA here is from genome assembly GCF_051919235.1 of Aeromonas sp. 95A. Lineage (NCBI taxonomy): Bacteria > Pseudomonadati > Pseudomonadota > Gammaproteobacteria > Aeromonadales > Aeromonadaceae > Aeromonas > Aeromonas sp. 95A. Next base: position 3,160,115 of record NZ_JBQBFC010000001.1, on the reverse strand, counting down.
TTCCGGTTCGCCACCTCTATACCGACCAGATCCGCTTTGCAGTGAGAAAGGGCGACCTTGCCCTGTTACACCGGCTGGAAGAGGGCTTCGCCAAGCTCAAAGAGAGCGATCGGGAGCGGATCATCCGCAAATGGATGCATGTCGAAACCGTCTACCCCATCCATCTCGGTCCCTGGCTACTGCTGGCCGGGGCATTGATCATGGTGGCCTACATAGTGCAATTGCGCCGCGCCGTTGCCAGCCGTACCACCGAGTTAAGCCGCGCCAACGCCAGACTGGAGAAACAAGCCAGTACCGATCCCCTGACCGGCCTGCTCAACCGACGGGCATTCATGCCCGCCATGGAGCAACGACTGGCAAGCGGGGAGCCCTGTGCCCTGTTGCTGTTCGATGTGGATCACTTCAAGGAGACCAATGACCGCTTTGGTCATGGCATCGGGGATCTGTTGCTGGAAAAGCTGGCCACGACTGTGACGAACCTGTTGCCCGAAAAGGCTCTGCTGGCTCGCATCGGCGGCGAGGAGTTTTGCCTGCTGCTGCCGCTGGCCACATTGGCTGAGACAGAGCAATGGGCCGAGCGTATTTGCCTGGAGAGCAACCGGCAAACCCTGCACACCAGCAGCGGCGAGGTGACCCTCTCCATCAGTACCGGGGCAGTCTGGGTAGCCGCAGAGAGAGAGGCTGATGCCGACCAACTACTACGGCAGGCTGACGCCCTCATGTATCAGGCCAAGGGACTGGGGCGCAATACCTGGCAAGCCGCCCCCTATCAGGCATAGCCCCCCTGACGGACACGCAATAAAAACGGCCGCCATCGGAAGATGGCGGCCGCATGACAGGTTCCCTATCAGAAGTTGTAGGTCACGCCCAGGTTGTAGCGGCGACCATCCAGCACAGTGCCATAGCTGCTGTAATCCACCGTCTTGTCGAACAGGTTGTAGACCCCGGCGGTCAGATCCAGATGCTTGTTGGCCTTGTAGACCAGGCCCATGTCAAAGAAGGTGTAGGAAGGAGTCCCCTCCGCCATCTTGACCCGGCTCAGGTACTCGGAGGTCTCGCCACGGAAGTTTACCCGTGACCAGAGGCTGAGATCCTCGGTGGTTTGCCAGTCAACACTGCCGTTGAACATGTGACGAGGCATCTGGTTGAGGGCATGACCCGCCAGTGGACCACTCTTCTGCTCGGACTGGGTAAAGGTGTAGCTGGAGCTGACCGACCAATCCTCATTGATGGCCCAATCCATCATCCCCTCGACACCGCGCATGTTCGCCTTGTCGACGTTGACCCGATCACTTATGAAGTCATAACTGTACCCATTGAGGGTACAGGCGGGATCACTCTTGCTGGTGCAGCGACGCACTTCGGAGATCTTGTTCTTGAAGTCGGTGTTGAACAGGGTAACACCGGCGTTAAAGCCCTGATGACCGTTCCACAGCAGGCCGATCTCTTCACTCACGCTAGTCTCGGGTTTGAGATCAGGGTTACCGACCAGCATGCCATCCAGGCTGCCACCACCGGTGACCTGGCCCCAGTTGGCCGCCGACATCCGCAAGTCAGGGGAGCGGTAACCGGTTGATACGCCCCCTTTCAGGGTCCAACTGTCATCCAGATGCCAAACTCCGTAGAGGCGCGGGCTCCAGTGAGAACCGTAGTTCTGGTCTCGATCCATGCGTGCGCCCCCTGTCAGGGCAAAACTGTCAGTGAGTGACCACTCATCCTCGACAAACATCGCCCAACTCCAGCGGGTCAGCTGCTCGGCAGGGTTGGCGACTTTCAGGTTATTGCCCTGGTCGTGCAGATCCTCATAGCGATACTGACCACCGACACTCAGGTAGTGATCCCCCAGAATAAACTGGGTATGGGTATCGGCGATGGTGTTGGTAAGCTCCATCTTGCGAGCGGGGTTGCTGTTGGTCTCCTGCTGCAGATAGCTGCTGGAAGAGCCGAAATCATACTGGCCATCATGGGTCAGCGCATAGTTGGTGCGCTCGTAGCGGTTAAGGCTATCTTTCGCCTTGGCAGCCAGCGAATTGCCGGCCGTGCGATCCCGATCCTGCAGACTGCGACTGGCTTCCAGATCGAAGCGGTTATGGTCATCAGGCTTGAAGCTGAGCACCGCCGTACCACTGCGAGTCTCCTGCTCGGCAAAACCCTGGATAAATTTGTCTTCACCACGATGGGCAAGCTGACCGTTGAAACGCAGCCCCAACACGCCATCGATCAGTGAACCTGCGGTATAGGCATCGGTCTGGAAGCTGTTGCCAGCATCCTTGTTCTCCTGGAAGGTAGAATCAGCATGAACCGAGCCCTGCCAGGCCAGACCGGTGGTCTTGCGGGTAATCACGTTAATCACGCCCCCCATGGCATCGGAACCATAACGGGATGACATGGGGCCACGGACGACCTCAATGCGCTCAATCGCCTGCAGTGGCGGCAGCCAGCCCTGTTCGATACCCGGACCATCGCTGTTCGGGCGAGTGCCACGGCTATCCACCTTCTTGCCATCAACCAGCATCAGGGTGTATTTCGACCCCATACCGCGAATGCTGATATCACTGCTGCTGCCACCGCCAGTCACAACAACACCGGGCACATCCTTCAGGGCATCGGTCACATCGCGATATGCCCGCTTTTCCAGCTGCTCACGGGTAATCACAGAGATGGAGGCAGCTGAGTCTTCAATCTTCTGCTGGAAGCCGGAAGCGGTGACGACCATCACCTCTTGTTCGGCAGCATAGGCCTGGGTCGTAAGAAGGGAGCAGATCAGCAAGGCAAGCTTGTTCGGTTTCAAAATTGTCATGTTTTAGCCTGAACATTATTAGTAGGAAGGTGACGTATTCCCTTACTTCACTCATTACAACGCCCTGGCATCCGGCCAGACGCAGTGTTAGAAAAGGCTCATTTGAAAAGCACCTTATTAATCAGCCCGTATTGTAACGACCCCGACCGGATCATTCAAACAATAATGATTATCATTTATCTCGTGTGGCATTCCTGCTACAAAACAGCTCATTCTTGATAAGAGACTGTTTTAATGGAATAAATCCATAAACAAACACGGGAATTAAACAAACAAGCGGAAGCGATGACGTACCGTTGCAAGATGGCCTGATTTAGTCCTCAAGCTCTATCAGCTCGCAGCGGAACAATATGGCCAAGATGGGATGTGCTGCGATACAGAGGTGGAAACAGTAGCAAGAACGCCAACAGGGGAAGGTATTGGCATCGTGGTGGGATGTCGGCAGCTCACCAGCAGGCTAAAAATACCAAAACCCGGTCATGAAGCCGGGCTTTTGTATTCGTTCTGGTATGCAAATCTGTGGGTCACTTGATAAAAACGCCCATAGCAAAAAGGCCTTCCCATTCGGGAAGGCCTTCAAATTAGTGGCGGAGCGGACGGGACTCGAACCCGCGACCCCCGGCGTGACAGGCCGGTATTCTAACCGACTGAACTACCGCTCCGCATTCGGTTAGCTTTCGCTAAATCTTCTGCTGCTTCTTCTGAGGTGTCATCCTCGCAGCCGGCTATGTGTTTTCACATCACCGTTTAATTGGGTGCCTGGCAGTGTCCTACTCTCGCATGGCGAATGCCACACTACCATCGGCGCTACCGCGTTTCACTTCTGAGTTCGGCATGGGATCAGGTGGTTCCACGGCGCTATGGCCGCCAGGCAAATTCTTAATCTAGAAAGCTGACGTGAGTAGTGATGTTGCGCTTGGCTTGTCACTATCACTGAATTAGTAGTTCGCTTAGGTTTGCTACAAGCCTTAGAACACTTCTTGGGTGTTGTATGGTTAAGCCTCACGGGTAATTAGTATGGGTTAGCTCAACACATCACTGCGCTTACACACCCCACCTATCAACGTTGTGGTCTCCAACGGCCCTTTAGGACCCTCAAGGGGTCAGGGATGACTCATCTCAGGGCTCGCTTCCCGCTTAGATGCTTTCAGCGGTTATCGATTCCGAACTTAGCTACCGGGCAGTGCCACTGGCGTGACAACCCGAACACCAGAGGTTCGTTCACTCCGGTCCTCTCGTACTAGGAGCAACTCCCTTCAATCATCCAACGCCCACGGCAGATAGGGACCGAACTGTCTCACGACGTTCTGAACCCAGCTCGCGTACCACTTTAAATGGCGAACAGCCATACCCTTGGGACCGACTTCAGCCCCAGGATGTGATGAGCCGACATCGAGGTGCCAAACACCGCCGTCGATATGAACTCTTGGGCGGTATCAGCCTGTTATCCCCGGAGTACCTTTTATCCGTTGAGCGATGGCCCTTCCATTCAGAACCACCGGATCACTATGACCTACTTTCGTACCTGCTCGACCTGTCCGTCTCGCAGTTAAGCTGGCTTATGCCATTGCACTAACCTCCTGATGTCCGACCAGGATTAGCCAACCTTCGTGCTCCTCCGTTACTCTTTGGGAGGAGACCGCCCCAGTCAAACTACCCACCAGGCACTGTCCGCGAGCCCGATTCAGGGCCCTGCGTTAGAACATCAAACATACAAGGGTGGTATTTCAAGGACGGCTCCAGCGCAACTGGCGTCACGCCTTCAAAGCCTCCCACCTATCCTACACATGTAGGTTCAATGTTCAGTGCCAAGCTGTAGTAAAGGTTCACGGGGTCTTTCCGTCTAGCCGCGGGTACACCGCATCTTCACGGCGAATTCGATTTCACTGAGTCTCGGGTGGAGACAGCATGGCCATGGTTACACCATTCGTGCAGGTCGGAACTTACCCGACAAGGAATTTCGCTACCTTAGGACCGTTATAGTTACGGCCGCCGTTTACCGGGGCTTCGATCAAGAGCTTCGCTTGCGCTAACCCCATCAATTAACCTTCCGGCACCGGGCAGGTGTCACACCCTATACGTCCACTTTCGTGTTTGCAGAGTGCTGTGTTTTTGATAAACAGTCCCAGCCATCTGGTCACTGCGACTCCCGACAGCTCCATCCGCAAGGGACTTCACCATCAAGAGCGAACCTTCTCCCGAAGTTACGGTTCTATTTTGCCTAGTTCCTTCACCCGAGTTCTCTCAAGCGCCTTGGTATTCTCTACCCGACCACCTGTGTCGGTTTGGGGTACGATGACTTGTAATCTGAAGCT
>NZ_JBQBFC010000001.1:2987500-3150000 GCF_051919235.1 Aeromonas sp. 95A | reverse complement strand
CTGCCTTCAGACAGTTCGCAGAACGAACTGTCAGCTCCAAATCATCGACAGGACGCAGCAGAATCGGATCAAACTCGGGTTTCTCTTCTTTCTTCTCGGGCACGCTGACATCGCGCAGATCCACGAAGGCTTCCAGTTGCTCGGCCAGAATAGTGGCAGAACGACGGATAGCTTCCTCAGGATCCAGGGTACCATTGGTCTCCATGTCGATGACCAGCTTGTCCAAGTCGGTACGCTGTTCCACACGTGCTGCCTCAACATTGTAGGCAATACGAACGATGGGGCTGAACGCGGAGTCCAGCAGCAGGCGACCGATAGGACGCTCTTCGTCATCGTTGTGAACACGAGCAGAAGCAGGCACATAACCACGACCGCGCTGAACTTTCAGGCGCATGCTGATTTCAGCATTGGCACCAGTCAGGTGGCAGATTACGTGCTCCGGGTTTACGATCTCGACTTCATCACCGTGAGTGATATCACCTGCGGTAACGGGGCCTGTTCCAGACTTGGTCAGGGACAGAGTTACCTCGTCCTTGCCTTCCAGCTTCACAGCGATACCTTTCAGGTTGAGCAGGATTTCAAGAATGTCTTCCTGTACACCTTCTTTGCTGCTGTACTCATGCAGTACCCCGTCAATTTCGACTTCAGTAACTGCACAACCGGGCATAGATGACAGCAAAATACGACGCAGGGCGTTGCCCAGCGTGTGACCAAAGCCACGCTCGAGTGGCTCAAGAGTCACTCTCGCATGAGTCGGGCTAACTTGCTCGATGTCAACTAGCCGCGGTTTAAGAAAATCTGTTACAGAACCCAGCATTGTGTCCTCTCTTTAGAAGCTAGCTTTACTTGGAGTAAAGCTCGACGATCAGCTGTTCGTTAATGTCGGCAGACAGGTCGGAACGCTCTGGCAGACGCTTGAAAGCACCTTCCATTTTAGCGGCGTCAACCTCTACCCAAGTCGGCTTCTCACGCTGACCAGCAACTTCCAGGGAAGCTTTGATACGCGCTTGCTTCTTAGCCTTCTCACGAACGCAGATCACGTCCTCAGGGGAAACCTGGAAAGAAGGAATGTTCACAACGCGACCGTTAACCATGATTGCCTTGTGGCTCACCAGCTGACGAGATTCAGCACGGGTAGCGCCGAAGCCCATACGGTAAACAACGTTGTCCAAACGACCTTCCAGCAGCTGCAACAGGTTTTCACCGGTGTTACCCTTTTGACGGGCAGCGTCGCGGTAGTAGTTGCGGAACTGTTTTTCCAATACGCCGTAGATACGACGAACTTTTTGTTTCTCGCGCAGCTGAACACCGTAGTCGGACAGACGCGCTTTACGCGCACCGTGCTGACCAGGGGCGGTGTCAATCTTGCACTTAGAATCAATCGCACGAACACCTGACTTCAGGAAGAGGTCGGTGCCCTCACGACGGCTAAGCTTAAGCTTAGGACCGATATATCTTGCCATCTTCTTTCTCCAACAATCCTAGACCAAGTAGCTACAGCGTTATACGCGGCGCTTCTTGGGAGGACGACAACCGTTGTGCGGGATCGGAGTCACATCAGTAATGTTAGTGATGCGGAAACCAGCCGCGTTCAGGGCGCGGATGGAAGACTCACGACCGGGACCCGGACCTTTGACCATGACTTCCAGGTTCTTGACGCCATATTCTTTGGCCATCTCACCAGCGCGCTCTGCAGCTACCTGAGCAGCGAACGGGGTGGACTTACGAGAACCACGGAAACCGGAACCACCAGAAGTAGCCCAAGACAGAGCATTGCCCTGACGGTCAGTAATGGTCACGATTGTGTTGTTGAAAGATGCATGAACGTGCGCAATACCGTCGCTCACTTGCTTTTTAACGCGCTTGCGAGCACGAGTCGGAGTTTTAGCCATTTTCTACCTTCCCGTTACTTCTTGATAGCCTTGCGCGGACCCTTACGGGTACGAGCGTTGGTCTTGGTACGTTGACCACGAACAGGCAGGCTACGACGGTGACGCAAACCACGGTAGCAACCCAGATCCATCAATCGCTTGATGTTCATGGAAATCTGACGACGCAGGTCACCTTCAACGGTGAATTTACCTACTTGTTCACGCAGACTCTCGATCTGAGCTTCGTCCAGGTCTTTAATTTTCACATTCTCAGCGATACCGGCTGCGGCACAGATGGCCTTGGAGCGGGTACGACCGACGCCATAAATAGCAGTCAAAGCGATGACTGCATGCTTATGGTCAGGAATGTTAATGCCAGCGATACGGGCCACTATTCACTCCTACATATAGTAGATTACGACCACCACAAAGCCCGTGAGCGGATACGTGGCGGTCAACCAATACACAACAAAAGTTGGCTGGCTATATTAGCCAGCACAACTATTTGTTGCAAGTACTAACCGTAAAAAATTAGCCTTGGCGCTGTTTATGCTTTGGCTCGCTGCAAATCACACGCACCACACCGTGACGCTTGATGATTTTGCAGTTACGGCAGATTGCCTTAACGGAAGCACGAACTTTCATTGCTTAACTCCGTAACTACGCCGACCTTTAGCGGCCGTAGCCCTTCAGGTTGGCCTTCCTCAGGACGTCGCCATATTGATGAGACATCATATGGGTTTGTACCTGAGCCATGAAGTCCATGATAACTACCACGATAATCAGCAGCGAAGTGCCACCGAAGTAGAACTGTACGTTCCAGGCAGTCATCAAGAACTGGGGTACCAGACAGATAAAGGTTATATAGAGCGCACCTGCCAATGTCAGGCGAGTCATAACCTTATCGATGTAACGTGCTGTCTGCTCGCCCGGGCGAATCCCCGGGATAAAGGCTCCACTCTTCTTCAGATTATCTGCTGTCTCGCGGGGGTTGAACACCAGCGCGGTATAGAAGAAGCAGAAGAAGATAATGGCTGCTGCATACAGCATCTCGTAAAGCGGTTGACCCGGCTGCAGGACCATAGAGACCTGTTGCAGGATATCAGCTACTTTACCCTCGCCCTGACCAAACCAAGAGGTAATGGTCCCCGGGAAGAGGATGATACTGGATGCGAAAATCGCAGGAATCACACCAGCCATATTCACTTTCAACGGCAGGTGTGTGCTTTGCGCGGCAAATACCTGGCGGCCTTGTTGACGCTTGGCATAGTTAACGACGATACGACGCTGACCACGCTCCACGAACACCACAAAGTAAGTCACTGCGAAAACAATCAAGCCCAGCAACAACAACAGCAGGATGTGCAATTCCCCTTGACGTGCCTGTTCGGCCGTAGCGCCAATGGCATGCGGCAGACCAGCAACGATACCTGTGAAAATAATCAACGAGATACCATTACCAATCCCACGCTCGGTAATCTGTTCACCCAACCACATCAAAAACATGGTACCGGTGACCAGACTCACAACCGCTGTGAAATAGAAGCCCAGACCCGGATTAGTCACGAGTCCATGCATCATATTCGGCAGACCGGTTGCAATACCAATGGCCTGGAAAGTTCCCAAAACCAGCGTGCCCCAACGGGTATATTGGCTAATCTTGCGACGGCCGGATTCACCTTCTTTCTTGAGTTCAGCAAGAGCGGGGTGAACCACTGTCAGCAGCTGGATAATGATCGACGCCGAAATGTACGGCATGATCCCCAACGCAAGAATAGAAGCACGCGAGAGTGCACCACCACTGAACATGTTGAACATCTCAATGATGGTGCCCTTCTGTTGCTGGAACAACTCGGCCAGTACGGCGGCGTCAATACCAGGAATCGGCACATAAGAGCCTGCACGGAAAACGATAATCGCCCCGAGAACGAAGAGCAGACGGCTCTTCAGTTCACTCAGACCACCCTGTGCTTTAACATCCAATCCTGGTTTCTTAGCCATTGTACTGATTATTCCTCGATTTTACCGCCAGCGGCCTCGATGGCTGCGCGTGCACCTTTGGTGACGGACAGACCACGAACGGTCACAGCACGGTCAATGTTGCCTGACAGAACAACTTTAGCGAACACGATGTTCTTAGTAACAACACCGGCTTGCTTCAGAGTGCTCAGGTCGACCACATCACCTTCTACCAGGGCGATTTCGTTCAGACGCACTTCGGCAGAAACCAAAGATTTGCGAGAGAAGAAACCGAACTTCGGCAGACGGATTTTCAAAGGCATCTGGCCGCCTTCGAAACCGTTGCGGACTTTACCGCCACCGGAACGAGAGGTCTGGCCTTTAACACCACGACCACCAGTCTTGCCCAGGCCGGAGCCGATACCACGACCACGACGTTGTTTTTCAGGCTTGGAACCAGCGGCCGGAGACAGAGTGTTCAGACGCATGCTTAGCCCTCCACCTTAACCATGTAATAAACCTGGTTGATCATGCCGCGTACGCAAGGAGTATCTTCCAGCTCAACGGTGTGACCAATGCGACGCAGACCCAGACCACGCAGAGTCGCCTTGTGCTTTGGCAGACGGCCGATAGAGCTGCGAGTTTGAGTTACTTTTACAGTGTTAGCCATGTCGCATTACCCCAGAATTTCTTCAACGCGCAGACCACGCTTGGCAGCGATCTGTTCCGGTGATTGACCGTGAACCAGAGCGTCTACAGTAGCGCGAACAACGTTGATTGGGTTGGTGGAACCGTAGGTCTTGGCCAGCACGTTGTGGATACCGGCAACTTCCAGAACAGCACGCATAGCGCCGCCTGCAATGATACCAGTACCTTGGGAGGCCGGCTTCATGAACACGGTGGAGCCAGAGTGAACACCACGCACCGGGTGGTGCAGAGTGCCGTTGTTCAGCTCAACCTTGTTCAGGTTACGCTTAGCCTGTTCCATTGCTTTTTGAATAGCAGCCGGAACTTCACGGGCTTTACCGTAACCGTAACCTACACGGCCGTTACCATCACCCACCACGGTCAACGCGGTGAAGGACATGATACGACCACCTTTAACAGTTTTCGAAACACGGTTTACTGCAATGAGCTTTTCTTGCAGTTCGCCGGCTTGAGATTCGACTTTAGCCATCTTCGACTCCTAGCTTAGAACTGAAGACCAGCGTCACGTGCGGCAGCTGCTAGGGCAGCGATGCGACCGTGATACTTGAAACCGGAACGATCGAAAGATACGTTCTGAACGCCTTTGGCAATAGCACGCTCAGCGATAGCCTTACCTACAGCGGTAGCAGCATCTGCGTTACCGGTGTATTTCAGAGCTTCACTGATGGCTTTCTCTACTGTGGAAGCAGAGGCCAGAACTTCGGAACCGTTGGCTGCAATAACCTGCGCATAGATATGACGCGGGGTACGGTGAACAACCAGACGGGTAGCTCCCAGTTCCTGCATCTTTTTCCGAGCACGAGTAGCACGACGGAGACGAGCTGCTTTCTTGTCCATAGTGTTACCTTACTTCTTCTTAGCTTCTTTAGTACGCACTTGCTCGTTGGCATAGCGTACACCCTTGCCCTTGTAGGGCTCCGGAGCGCGGTAAGCACGGATATCGGCGGCGACTTGGCCAACCAGCTGCTTGTCGACGCCACGCAGAACGATTTCTGTAGCAGTCGGGCACTCAGCGGTCACACCAGCCGGCAGCGCATGCTCTACCGGGTGAGAGAAGCCCAGAGCCAGCGCAACAGCATTGCCCTTGATGGAGGCTTTATAACCTACACCAACCAGCTGCAGCTTGCGCTCGAAGCCTTGGGTAACACCGATTACCATGTTGTTGACCAATGCACGGGCAGTACCGGCCTGAGCGTCAGCACCAGCGATGCTGCCGCGCGGGGCGAACTTCAGTACATTGTCTTCTTTGGTCACTTCTACACCGGCGTGAATAGAGCGAACCAGAGAACCTTTACCACCTTTGATGGTCAGTTCCTGGCCGTTCAGAGTCACCTCTACGCCAGCAGGAATAGTGACGGGTGCCTTAGCAACACGAGACATTTCCTACCTCCTATTAAGCGACGTAGCAGATGATCTCACCGCCCATGCTTGCTTTGCGAGCAGCACGGTCAGTCATCACACCTTTAGACGTGGACACGATAGCAACACCGAGACCGCCCATAACTTTCGGCAGATCAGTAGTGCGCTTGTAAATACGCAGGCCTGGACGGCTTACGCGTTGGATCAGTTCTACAACTGGCTTGCCCTGGAAATATTTCAGTTCAATTTCCAGTTCCGGCTTCACGTCACCAGCTACGGAGTAGCCAGCGATGTAACCTTCTTCTTTCAGCACTTTGGCAATAGCCACTTTCAGCTTGGAAGAAGGCATGGAAACCGCAACTTTGCTCGCCGCCTGACCGTTACGGATGCGGGTCAGCATATCCGCGATCGGATCTTGCATGCTCATAAGTCTAACTCCCGAGATTCGTTACCAAGAAGCCTTCTTCAGGCCCGGAATTTCGCCCTTCATGGCATGCTCACGCACCTTGATGCGAGACAGGCCAAACTTGCGCAGGAAACCGTGCGGACGACCAGTAATATTGCAACGGTTACGCTGGCGGGACGGACTGGAATCACGGGGCAGCTGTTGCAGTTGCAGTACAGCATCCCAACGCGCTTCTTCAGAAGCGTTCATGTCAACGATGATAGCTTTCAGCTCGGCACGCTTGGTCGCGTACTTGGCTACCAGCTTGGCACGCTTTGCTTCGCGCGCTTTCATGGATGTTTTAGCCATAACCCTAACCTTACTTGCGGAATGGGAAGTTAAAGGCAGCCAGCAGAGCACGGCCTTCTTCATCGGTATTCGCGGAAGTGGTGATGGTGATATCCAGACCACGGACGCGATCGACTTTGTCATAGTCGATTTCCGGGAAGATGATCTGCTCACGCACGCCCATGGAGTAGTTACCACGACCATCGAACGCTTTAGCGTTCAGGCCACGGAAGTCACGGATACGCGGTACGGAGATGCAGATCAGCCGTTCCAGGAACTCCCACATACGCTCGCCACGCAGGGTTACTTTACAACCTATCGGGTAGCCTTCACGAATCTTGAAGCCCGCAACAGATTTGCGAGCTTTGGTGATCAGCGGCTTCTGACCGGAAATGGCAGCCATATCGGCAGCAGCATTTTCCAGCAACTTCTTGTCAGAGATCGCTTCACCAACACCCATGTTCAGGGTGATTTTCTCGATCCGAGGGACTTGCATGATAGTCTTGTAACCGAACTGCTTGGACAGTTCATTTACTACATCGGATTTGTAGTAATCATGCAGTTTCGCCATCGTTAAACTCCAATTACTTCACAAGTTCGCCGGTGGATTTGAAGAAACGGACTTTTTTGCCGTCTTCAATCCGGAAACCAACGCGGTCAGCTTTGCCAGTGGCAGAGTTGAACAGCGCTACGTTTGATACATCGATGGGGGCTTCTTTGGTGACGATACCGCCAGCCTGACCCAGTGCGGGTACCGGCTTCTGGTGTTTCTTCACCTGGTTGATGCCTTCCACGATTACCTTACCTTTTGCAATCAGGACTTGAGTGACTTTGCCACGCTTGCCCTTGTCTTTGCCGGTAAGAACAATCACTTCGTCTTCGCGACGGATTTTAGCTGCCATCGTTCGACTCCTTACAGTACTTCGGGTGCCAGGGACACAATCTTCATGAACTTCTCATTACGCAGTTCACGGGTCACCGGGCCAAAAATACGAGTACCGATTGGCTGTTGGTTGTTGTTAAGCAACACAGCCGCATTGTTGTCGAAACGGATGACAGAGCCGTCCGGACGACGAACGCCTTTACGGGTGCGTACGACCACCGCGTTATACACATCACCTTTCTTCACTTTACCGCGAGGAATGGCTTCCTTGATGGAAACCTTGATGATGTCGCCGATGCCGGCGTAACGGCGGTGCGAGCCACCCAGAACCTTAATACACATTACACTGCGAGCGCCGGAGTTGTCGGCAACACCCAGCATACTTTGCATCTGGATCATCTTAGTGCTCCGCTTTGTTTACTTCTTATCCCTAATGGGATCTGGCTGCCTTCAAAAGGCGCGAAACTATAACACAGGATTTTCAGAAAAGGTAGCCTAAAAAACAAACGGCCCCTGAAAGGGGCCGCTTGGACTACAAAGTACCGATTAGGCCTTTTCTACAACGGCAACCAGAGTCCAGGACTTGGTCTTGGACAGCGGGCGGCATTCGCGGATTTCCACGAGGTCGCCAGCTTTGCACTCGTTGTTTTCGTCATGTACGTGCAGCTTGGTAGTGCGCTTGATGATCTTACCGTAGATCGGGTGCTTTACCTTGCGCTCGATAGCAACAGTGATGGACTTGTCCATCTTGTCGCTGATTACACGACCTTGCAGAGTACGGATCTTGTCAGTCATTACGCACCTGCCTTCTCAGTCAGTACAGTCTTGATACGTGCGACGTCACGACGCACTTGTTTCAGAGTGTGAGTCTGAGCCAGCTGGCCGGTGGACGCTTGCATGCGCATGTTGAATTGCTCACGCAGCAGGCCCAGCAGCTCCTGGTTCAGTTCTTCGACGCTCTTTTGACGCAGATCTTGGGCTTTCATCACATCACCGTCTTAATTACGAAAGTGGTCTGAACAGACAGCTTAGCTGCGGCCAGGGCAAACGCTTCACGCGCCAGAGCCTCAGGTACACCGTCCATCTCGTACAGAACCTTGCCAGGCTGGATCGGGCAAACCCAGTATTCCACGTTACCCTTACCTTTACCCATACGAACTTCGAGGGGCTTTTCGGTGATGGGCTTGTCCGGGAACACACGGATCCAGATCTTACCTTGACGCTTAACGTGACGGGTCATGGCACGACGGGCTGCTTCGATTTGACGAGCAGTCAGTTGACCACGGGATGTCGCCTTCAGGCCAAAGGTACCGAAGGATACTTCGTTACCAGAGGTGGCCAGACCGCGGTTACGACCCTTGTGGGTCTTGCGGAATTTAGTACGCTTAGGTTGCAACATTTACCGAATCTCCTTACTTAGCAGCGCGGCGCTTGTTGTCACGCTTGGGCTTCGCAGGAGCCTGCTCTTGAGCAGCGGCAGCGTTGACAGCAGCCAGACCGCCCAGAACTTCACCCTTGAAGATCCAAACTTTAACGCCGATCACACCGTAAGTGGTGTGGGCTTCAGAAGTTGCGTAGTCGATGTCGGCACGCAGGGTGTGCAACGGCACACGACCTTCACGGTACCATTCGGTACGCGCGATTTCAGCACCGCCCAGACGACCGGAAACTTCCACTTTGATGCCCTTGGCACCCAGGCGCATTGCGTTCTGTACGGCGCGCTTCATAGCACGACGGAACATAACACGACGCTCCAGCTGGGAAGTGATGCTGTCGGCAACCAGTTTGCCATCCAGCTCCGGCTTGCGGACTTCGGAAATGTTGATCTGAGCAGGCACGCCAGCAATAGTGGCTACAGCTTTGCGCAGCTTCTCAACGTCTTCGCCTTTCTTACCGATGACAACACCCGGACGAGCGGTGTGAATGGTCACACGGATGCTCTTGGCCGGACGCTCAATGGTGATCTTGGACAAGGACGCGTTTTTCAGTTCCTTGGTCAGGAACTGGCGTACTTGAAAATCGCTGTACAGGTTGTCAGCGAAGTCTTTGGTGTTCGCGAACCAGGTAGAATTCCAAGGCTTGGTAATACCCAGGCGAATGCCATTAGGATGTACTTTCTGACCCATTGCTTATCTCCCAGCCTTAGCGTCGGATACCACTACAGTGATGTGAGCGGTACGCTTGAGGATACGATCCGCACGACCTTTGGCACGCGGACGGATGCGCTTCATGGAGGGACCTTCGTCGACCATGATAGTAGCAACACGCAGCGCGTCGATATCGGCGCCTTCGTTGTGCTCAGCGTTTGCAATGGCAGATTCCAGCACTTTCTTCACCAGAACAGCAGCCTTTTTCGGGCTGAAGGTCAGGATGTTCAGAGCCTTGTCTACGGACAGACCACGTACTTGATCGGCTACCAGACGAGCTTTCTGGGCAGAAGTACGGGCATAACGGTGTTTAGCGATAGCTTCCATCATTTATCCCTTAGCGCTTCTTAGCCTTCTTATCAGCAGCATGGCCGCGATAAGTACGAGTCGGTGCGAATTCACCCAGTTTGTGACCGATCATTTCTTCGGTAACGAAAACCGGAACGTGCTGACGACCATTATGGACAGCGATGGTCAAACCGATCATGTTCGGGATGATCATTGAACGACGGGACCAGGTTTTAACCGGCTTTTTATCCCCGCTTTCCACCGCTTTCTCTACCTTCTTCAGCAAGTGCAGGTCAATAAATGGACCCTTCTTGAGAGAACGTGGCATGGTGATTCCTCTATGTTAACAATTACTTGTTACGACGACGTACGATGTACTTGTCGGTACGCTTGTTCTTACGGGTCTTGAAGCCTTTAGCCTTCTGGCCCCATGGGGACACAGGCTGCATGCCCTTGTTACGACCCTCACCACCACCGTGCGGGTGGTCAACCGGGTTCATCGCCATACCGCGAACGGTCGGACGAATACCACGCCAGCGGTTTGCACCGGCTTTACCCAGTTGACGCAACATGTGCTCGGAGTTACCGACTTCACCGATGGTAGCGCGGCACTCGGCCAGAACTTTACGTACTTCGCCGGAACGCAGACGCAGAGTTACATAGTTACCTTCACGAGCCAGGATCTGGATGAAAGTACCAGCGGAACGAGCCAGCTGGGCACCTTTACCAGGCTTCATCTCTACAGCGTGAACGGTAGAACCAACCGGGATGTTGCGCATCGGCAGGGCGTTACCTACCTTGATGGCTGCATCAGCACCAGAAGCGATCGCGTCACCAGCTTTCAGGCCTTTCGGAGCCAGGATGTAACGACGCTCACCGTCTGCATACAACACCAGAGCGATGTTAGCGGTACGGTTCGGATCGTATTCCAGGCGCTCTACTTTAGCCGGGATACCGTCTTTGTCGCGCTTGAAGTCGACGATACGGTAGTGCTGCTTGTGACCACCACCGATATGACGGGTAGTGATACGGCCGTTGTTGTTACGACCACCGGACTTGCTTTTGCTGTCCAGCAGAGCGGCGAAGGGCTTGCCCTTGTACAGCTCTTGATTGACGATCTTGACGACGTGGCGGCGGCCCGGAGAAGTAGGCTTGCACTTAACGATTGCCATTTTTGAGAACTCCTCTTACTCGGCTGCGCCCATGAAGTCGATGTCCTGACCAGCTTTCAGGGTCACATAAGCCTTTTTCCAATCGGAACGACGGCCTACGCGTGCACCTGCGCGCTTGGTCTTACCCTTCATGTTCAGGGTACGGACGGTCTCAACTTCGACCTCGAACAGTTTCGCAACTGCAGCTTTGACTTCCGCCTTGGTAGCATCAACAGCAACTTTGAACACGATAGTGTTCTGCTTTTCTGCAACCATGGTGCTCTTTTCAGAGATGTGCGGAGCCTTCAGAACTTTCAGCAGACGCTCTTCACGGATCATGCCAGCATCTCCTCGATTTGCTTAACTGCGTCAGCAGTCATCAGAACCTTGTCGAAAGCGATCAGGCTGACCGGGTCGATACCGGCAACGTCACGCACGTCAACTTTGTACAGGTTGCGAGCAGCCAGGAACAGGTTCTCATCGACTTCAGCAGTCACGATCAGAACGTCAGTCAGTTCCATTTCTTTCAGCTTGGCGATCAGTTCTTTGGTCTTCGGAGCTTCGATGCCGAACTTCTCAACAACGATCAGGCGCTCTTGACGTACCAGCTCGGACAGAATGCTACGG
Source organism: Aeromonas sp. 95A (assembly GCF_051919235.1). Classification (NCBI taxonomy): domain Bacteria; kingdom Pseudomonadati; phylum Pseudomonadota; class Gammaproteobacteria; order Aeromonadales; family Aeromonadaceae; genus Aeromonas; species Aeromonas sp. 95A. The sequence continues at coordinate 3,138,274 of NZ_JBQBFC010000001.1, read as the reverse complement.
ATAGCGCCGCGGTACATCTTCTTGTTTACTTTCTGGCTGTGATCTTGCGGCTTAGCAGCAAAAGTCACACCACCGGAACGCCAGATGGGCGAACGGATGGAGCCAGCACGGGCACGACCAGTACCCTTCTGACGCCACGGCTTTTTGCCGCCACCAGACACTTCAGAGCGAGTCAGCTGCGCACGAGTACCCTGACGGGCACCAGCGGCATATGCAACGACGACCTGGTGAACCAGAGCTTCGTTGAATTCGCGCCCGAAGGTAGTCTCGGAAACTTCAAGAGCGCTCTTGGCGTCTTTCATTACCAATTCCATTACTATCTCCTCAGACGTTACGCTTTGACGGCAGGTTTGACGATCACGTTGCCGTTGGTTGCACCCGGTACTGCACCTTTGATGAGCAGCAGGTTGCGTTCAGCGTCAACACGAACCAGTTCCAGGTTCTGAGTCGTTACACGCTCAGCACCCATGTGACCAGCCATCTTTTTGCCCTTGAATACACGACCCGGAGTCTGGTTCTGACCGATAGAACCCGGAACGCGGTGAGACAAGGAGTTACCGTGGGTCATATCCTGGGTGCGGAAGTTGTGGCGCTTAACAGTACCAGCAAAGCCCTTACCTTTGGATGTGCCGGTAACGTCTACCAGCTTAACGTCAGCGAGAAGATCTACTTTCAGCTCGCTACCAACAGTGAAAGTTTCACCGTTGTTCAGGCGGAATTCCCACAGACCGCGACCGGCTTCTACACCAGCTTTGGCGAAGTGGCCAGCTTCCGGCTTGGTCACACGGCTGGCTTTTTTGGCGCCAGTGGTAACCTGAATAGCGTTGTAGCCGTCGGTTTCTACAGATTTGACCTGAGTTACACGGTTAGCTTCAACTTCGATAACAGTCACCGGGATAGAAACGCCATCTTCAGTGAAGATGCGAGTCATACCCACTTTGCGACCTACAAGACCGATTGTCATTGTTATCAACCTCTTTCCGTAATTAACCCAGGCTGATCTGGACGTCTACACCAGCTGCCAGATCCAGACGCATCAGGGCGTCTACGGTCTTGTCAGTCGGCTCAACGATGTCTACCAGACGCTTGTGAGTGCGGATCTCGTACTGATCACGCGCATCTTTGTTGACGTGCGGGGAGATCAGGACGGTGAAGCGCTCTTTGCGAGTCGGCAGCGGAATAGGACCGCGAACCTGCGCGCCAGTGCGCTTAGCAGTTTCAACGATTTCCGCAGTGGATTGATCAATCAGGCGATGATCAAAAGCCTTCAGGCGGATACGGATTCTTTGGTTCTGCATTGACAGAGCTCCAATAGATAAAAGAACATAAATCAACACCGCCCGACCGAGATTTCTCCCGCCAGAGGTGTGATTTTTCACGTTTCCCCCCATATCGGGAGGACTGTATGGCTGGCTCCTGTAAACAGGAAACTCAGCAGCAGACATATCGTCTGGCTTACCTCATGGGTAAGCGGAGGGGATTATACGGATTTTTCAAATTTGCGCAAGGGCGAGCGAACAGATTATGCGCAGTTCTATGTGACAGATGGATCTCGCCTGCGGCAACGTACTCTGCTGCCAACACCCAGGTAACGACAATGTTACAAGCAGACTGGTAGACTGTGTGCTTGCCTCTGTCAGTGGAACGACATCCCATGCTCAAAGATCAAAAGAAAGCCTATCAGTATGGCCTTTGCGCCGTTGCCCTCTGGTCGACGGTCGCCACAGCCTTCAAGATCTCCCTCGCCTATTTCGAACCTGTGCAACTGTTGCTTGTGGCCGCCTTCACCTCGACTCTCACGCTGACAGCCGTCGTCGCCAAACAGGGCAAACTGCCGCTGCTGAGGAGCTACATCAAAGCCCGCCCTTTCTACTACCTGACTCTGGGCGTGCTGAATCCCTTTCTCTATTACCTGTTGCTGTTCAAAGCCTATGATCTGCTGCCTGCCCAGCAGGCACAGACCCTCAACTACACCTGGGCCATTACCCTCAGTCTGCTGGCCGTCCCCTTCCTCGGCCAGAAGCTGCGTCGGCGTGATGGCGTCGCTATCGTGCTGGGGTATTTTGGCGCGCTGGTGATCGCCACCAGAGGGGATGTATTCGGCCTCCAGTTCGACAGCCCCCTCGGCGTGACGCTGGCGCTGGTCTCGACCCTCATCTGGGCCAGCTACTGGATCCTCAACACCCGCAATCAGGGCGATCCCATTGTCAGCCTGTTGCTCGGCTTTATGATCAGCCTGCCTTTTATCGTCGTGGCGACTTGGTTGCTCTCCGATTTTGCCATGACCGCCTGGCAGGGATGGGCTGGTGCCATCTATGTGGGACTGTTCGAAATGGGCTTCGGTTTCGTGCTCTGGCTGATGGCGCTGCGCCATGCCACCAACACGGCCCCCATCAGCAACCTCATCTTTATCTCGCCGTTTGCCTCACTGGTGCTGCTCAACCTGTTGATCGGCGAAGCCATCCATCCAGCCACCCCCATCGGGTTAGCGCTCATCGTTGCCGCCCTGCTGATCCAGCAGCTCAAGTACGGCAAACGCTATCGTGCATCAGTCGAAACAAAGAGCTGACCATGCAGAAGGGCGTATCCACGGATACGCCCTTCTCTCAATCCATCCACTCCTGTGGCTGATGTTTCGGCAGCCGCATCTCAACCAGCAGGCCGCCGAGCTCCGAACTTCCCAACCGGATAGTGCCATGGTGCTGGGCGACTATCTTGGCCACGATAGCCAACCCCAAGCCACTGCCGCCAACGGTCCGCGCCACATTACCCTGAGTAAACGGCTTGAGCACCCGGGAGTAGTCCTGCTCCGGAATGCCGGGGCCATCATCGGAAAGGCGCAGGCGCACCCAGTGCCCATCGTCCTTCAGCTCGGCATGCAAACGGCTCGCCCCATAGCGCTGCGAGTTGCTTGAGAGGTTGTTCAACACCCGCCGGATGCTGACCGGATTGCAGGCCACCCGCACCGCCTCTTGCGGCAGCGCCAGATCGACCTCCAGCCCCTGCTCCGAGTAGATCAGCAAGGTATCGTGCACCAGCTGGGTCAGGTCGATCGGCTCCAGATCCTGCCCTTCATCCGGGCGGATGTAATCGATGAACTGATCGATGATGGCATTGGACTCATCGATGTCGGCGTTGATGCTCTCCTTGAGGTACTCGTCACCGGAGGACATCATCTCGGTCGCCAGCCGGATGCGGGTCAGCGGGGTACGCAGATCGTGGGAAACCCCCGCCATCATCAGGTTACGCTCTTCGATCAGGCTCTTGATGGAGTGCGACATATGGTTGAAGGTGCGGGTCAGTCGCCTTACTTCCCGTGAACCCAGCTCCCCCAGCGCCTCGGGGAAATGGCCTCTGGCCACAGCAACGGCACCAGCCTCGAGATCCTCGAGCGGGCGCACCAGCTGCCGGGCAAAGCGCCAGGCCGCAAACAGGGTGATCACCAGCAGCACGCTCAGATAGATGATGAGGGGTTCGATATCGTCATCTTCGATCTCGGTCAGCGGGATCCGCACCCAGATTTTGCTGGCCTGCGGCGGCTGGATCCAGATGATGTAGTGATCCTGGATCTCGACCCGCACCTTGGCCGGGCCACCCAGCTCGCGACTGATGTTCTCCTCCAGATAGGGGTATGGCTTGGCCTCGTTGAAGCCATGTTGCACCGCCTCGCTCTGGGTATAGATATCGGTACCGGTCGTCACATAGACCAGCGCCTCGGCATCTTCGCTCAGCGCCAGTTGTTCAGTGTTGACCGGAAAGATCAGCTTGACCTGATTGGCCAGCAAGTGACTGATCTGCTTGACGGTTGGCGCCAGCAGATAGTTATAGAAGGTGACGTAGGAGACTGCTTGATAGACCACCAGAACGGCAGCCAGAAACCAGAGCATGCGCGAGAACATGCTGCCGACCTTTTTCATGCACCGTCACCATCTGGCACGAACACATACCCCAGACCCCAGACGGTCTGCAGATAGCGGGGCTGGGCCGGATCCTGTTCCAGCAGGCGGCGCAGGCGAGAGACCTGCACGTCGATGCTGCGCTCGGTGGCGGTGTATTCGCGGCCACGGGCCAGATTCATCAGCTTGTCGCGGGAGAGCGGTTCACGCGGATGGCTGACCAGCACCTTGAGCACCGCAAACTCACCGCTGGTGAGCGCCATCGGCTCGCCATCTCGGCTCAGCTCGCGGGTCGCCAGATTGAGCTGGAAGGCGCCGAAGTTGACCACCTTCTCTGCAGCAGATGGGGCCCCCGGCAGCTCGACGGTATGACGGCGCAGCACGGCACGGATCCGCGCCAGCAGTTCGCGTGGGTTGAACGGCTTGGGCAGATAGTCATCGGCCCCCATCTCGAGCCCGACGATGCGATCGACTTCATCCCCCTTGGCAGTGAGCATCAGCACCGGGATCTGGTTACCCGCTTCCCGCAGGCGGCGGCAGATGGAGAGCCCATCCTCCCCCGGCAACATCAGATCGAGCACCATCAGGCTGAAGTTTTCACGAGTCAGCAAGCGATCGGCCTGCTCGCCATTGGCCACGCCGCGCACCACGAATCCCTGCTCGGTGAGATAGCGTTCCAACAGGGAACGTAATTTCAGGTCATCGTCCACGACCAGGACCTTGTATTGCTGCTGACTCATTGCTTTGCCTCTTCATTCTTTAGCTGCCCCCAATACTAGGGGGGGATATAGCGGGAGCAAAGCACAAATATGTTACCGGTTATTACCCGTCCCGAGAGCGTGACGACCATCAAGTCACTGCGCTGGCCAGCGACTCCCTGAACGGCGCCAGCCGAACCATCACGATTTCCCTCGACAGCAAGAGGACAAAAGCTAATATTCCCGAGCAGTTAGCGATGAATACCCCTCTTTGACCAGGTCCGCATCACCATGAAGACAAAGCTGATCACCCGCGAAGGCTACAACAAGCTGAAAGAAGAGCTCGATTTCCTCTGGCGCCAGGAGCGCCCCGAGGTCACCAAGAAGGTGGCATGGGCCGCCAGCCTGGGGGATCGCAGCGAAAATGCTGACTACCAGTACAACAAGAAGCGGCTGCGGGAGATCGATCGGCGGGTGCGCTACCTGCGCAAATGCCTCGAAGAGCTGGGGATCGTCGACTATGCCCCCGCGCAGGAGGGCAAGGTCTTCTTCGGCGCCTGGGTCGAGGTGGAAAACGAAGAGGGCGAGACCAAGCGCTTTCGCATCGTCGGCTATGACGAGATCTTCGAGCGCAAGGATTACATCTCCATCGACTCCCCCATGGCCCGCGCCCTGCTCAAGAAAGAGGTCGGTGATGAAGCCATCGTCCGTACGCCAGTTGGTGACGTCTGCTGGTATATCAACGAGATCAGCTACCCCAAATAGCCGGACTACTGGTGAGCTGCTTGCCACATGCACATCCTGAGTCACAGGTGCAATGGCAAGATATGCGCTCTCCCCTGCGACTTATCAGTCTGACTGGTGCAGACCCCGGCGCAGGGTGGCATCCCGCAACACGACCCCATATAGTGCTCACACTTGGCGCCTGATGGCGCGGACTCGACCACAGAGGCCCTCAACAACATCATGATGCAAACCATAGAGAGACAGATTGCCGGTGAGCTCAATGCTCGCCCGGAGCAGGTGCAGGCCGCAGTGCGCCTGCTGGATGAAGGCTCGACCGTGCCCTTTATCGCCCGTTACCGTAAAGAGGTGACCGGCGGTCTGGACGACAGCCAACTACGTACTCTGGAGAGCCGCCTCGGCTATCTGCGTGAACTGGAAGATCGCCGTCAGGTGATCATTCGCTCCATCGAAGAGCAGGGCAAACTGACCCCCGAGCTGGCCCGCGAATTGAATGGCGCCGACAGCAAGACCCGACTGGAAGATCTCTACCTCCCCTACAAGCCCAAGCGCCGCACCAAGGGGCAGATGGCCATCGAAGCCGGGTTGGAGCCGCTTGCCAACCTGCTGCTCAGCGACCCGATGCAGGATCCCGAGCAAGCGGCGGCCGCCTTCCTCAATCCCGAACAGGGCATTGCCGACAACAAGGCAGCCCTCGACGGCGCCCGCTATATCCTGATGGAGCGCTTCGCCGAGCAGGCCGACCTGCTGGAGAAGCTGCGCGACTACCTTTGGCAAAATGCCACCCTGCGCGCCCGCGTGGTGGCAGGCAAGGAGCAGGAAGGGGCCAAGTTCAAGGACTATTTCGAACACGACGAACCCCTGCACAAGGCCCCCTCCCACCGGGTGCTGGCCATGCTGCGCGGCCGCAATGAAGGGATCCTCAATCTGGCGCTGGTCACCAGTGACGACGAGAGTGCCAGCCCCTGCGAAGGGATCATTGCCCACCACCTCAAGCTCAATCTGCAGAACCGCCCGGCCGACAAATGGCTGCAGGGGGTAGTGAGCTGGACCTGGAAGATCAAGTTGTCGCTTCAGATGGAGACCGAGCTGATCGGTCGCATCCGCGAGTCGGCAGAGGAGGAGGCGATCAAGGTGTTCGCCATGAACCTCAAGGATCTCCTGATGGCGGCCCCGGCCGGCATGCGCTGCACCATGGGGCTGGATCCGGGCATCCGCACCGGGGTCAAGGTGGCCGTGGTGGATGCCACCGGCAAGCTGGTCGATCACGCCACCATCTATCCGTTCGAACCGAAACGCCAGATTGATCAGAGCCTCAAGACCCTGAGCGAGCTGTGCCAGAAACACAAGGTCGAGCTCATCAGCATCGGCAACGGCACCGCCTCGCGAGAGACCGACCGGCTGGTCAGCGACCTGTTCGAGCGCTACCCCGCCGCCAAGGCGCAGAAAATAGTCGTGAGCGAAGCGGGGGCCTCGGTCTACTCCGCCTCCGAACTCGCCTCCCAGGAGTTCCCGGATCTCGACGTCTCAATCCGTGGCGCCGTCTCCATCGCCCGCCGCCTGCAAGACCCGCTGGCCGAACTGGTCAAAATCGATCCCAAGAGTATCGGGGTGGGCCAGTATCAGCACGACGTCGGCCAGAGCCAGCTGGCCCGCCGGCTGGATGCCGTGGTTGAGGATTGCGTGAACGCGGTCGGGGTGGATGTGAACACCGCCTCGGTCGCCCTGCTCAACCGGGTTTCCGGCCTCTCCCAAACGTTGGCCCAGAACATCGTCGCCTACCGGGATGAGCACGGCGCATTCAAGAGCCGTCAGCAATTGCTGAAAGTAAGCCGACTCGGCCCCAAAGCCTTCGAACAGTGCGCCGGCTTCCTGCGCATTCGCGGCGGCAGCAATCCCCTCGACAGCTCAGCGGTACACCCGGAGTCCTATCCGGTGGTGGAGCGGATCCTCGCCAAGCTGGAGCAGACCGTGGAGAGCCTGCTCGGCAACAGCAGCCTGCTGCGCAGCCTGAAACCGGCCGACTATACCGATGAGCAATTCGGCGTACCTACCGTCACCGACATCATCGGCGAGCTGGACAAGCCGGGCCGCGACCCGCGCCCCGAGTTCAAAACCGCGACCTTCAAGGAAGGGGTGGAGCAGATCAGCGACCTGGTGCCCGAGATGGTGCTGGAAGGGGTGGTCACCAACGTCACCAACTTCGGTGCCTTCGTCGATATCGGTGTTCATCAGGACGGGCTGGTGCACATCTCCTCCCTGACCGACCGTTTCGTCAAGGATCCCCGTGAGGTGGTCAAGGCGGGCGACATTGTACGGGTCAAGGTGCTGGAAGTGGACGCCCCGCGCAAGCGGATTAGCCTGACCATGCGCCTCGACGAAAAGGCAGGGCAACCCGCCCGCAAGCCGGCTGAAGCGCGCAACAGCAGTGCCGGCAACACCAAGCCAAGAAATGAGCCGCGCCAAAGCCCCCCTGTGGGTGGTGCCATGGGCAACGCCTTCGCGGCGGCGCTCTCCAAAGCGAAAAAGTAACGACACCTTCCAGAAGTCCTCTGAATGCAAAAAGCCCCACAAGGGGCTTTTTTACACGCGAAGCTCAGGATCACTGCGTCAGGGCAGCAAGAATACTCTCGGGCTCTCCATGCTGGGCCAGCACCTCCCGCAGTCGGTTGAATGCCTTGCAGGCCTCTTGCGGATACTTGCCGTAAGAGACGACGCCGGTGTGGCTCCAGCCAGCCGCCAGCATCACTTTCTTCTTGAAACTGGTTCCTTCAGTTCCCCCTCCCCCGAGCTGCATCAGAAACTGCTCCATCTGCAGGTGGGGAGGCGGTACACGGGAGAAGGTGGTGAAATCTTCCGCTTTGACTTCATCGAAATGCATGACAGCTCCTGTGAAATTGGAATGGGCCTGATCTTCAGGTTAGTTGCAAAACAGGCAAAGCAGCTGAAAGTTTGGCGAGGGTGATTCAGATATGCAGACTGAGGGACTGGGTCGAGGCCGGGCTGACAGCCTGTCGATAGTGGCCAGCGATGACGCTGTTGCGCTTGTCCATATAGGCACTCAGCACACCGCCCGATTTCGCGCTCTGCTCGGCCATCAGCTCTTTGCGTGCCTTGGCTTCACTGGCGGCGGCGCTGCGCGCGACGGCCAGATCTTGCGCGGAAGGCTCGGCGGGCGCCAGCGCTGCTGCGCGGATCTGCTGCATCTTGGCGATGGTAGCGGCAGGGTCACCGGGTACGACACTGGTATCGATCTGGACTTCGCCACCCGTCGCATAACGCTTGCCATCCGGCCCTTGCGTAAACTGATAGGTGGGCGAGCTGGCGTACTCTCCACCCGCAGACTGGTGCGCCTGCTCGTGAGTGCGCACCTCCTTGTCACGCTCGACAAGATCCTGAACCTGCTGCTCTTGCCGCTGTTGCTGCTCCTGCTGTTTGGGATCTTGCTGCTTGCGCTGCCCATCCTCGCCGGTGGCCTCGACAAAGCGATTGTCTGGCAGTGTCGTCGGGGCTAATTGCCCGGTTTCACGGCTATTCTGGGAGCTCTGATTGCTGGAGGCCTGACCGGCTTTGGATTTCTCTTTCTGGGAGCCGACTTCGGATTCGGCAACGGAGGCTTGGCCCGCTCGGGCCTGTGGGATCAGTTCTGCCCGGCGATTATCCGTCCTCGCCGCTTCCACCTGGGGTTGCAGCTGTGTCGGGATAAGGGGAGGCAGACTGACATTGATGTTCATCTCACACCCGGATGTCGATCAGGGTTCCCATCATATCGCTGGCGGTCTGCACTACCTTGGCGGAAGCGCCAGCCTGCTGCTCGGCCACCTTGAGATTGACAAGCTCATCAGTCACTTGCACCTGATCCCCGCTGGGGGTGTTGAGGCGGGCGATCTGACTGGATGCCTTGTCGGCAATCTGCTCGGCTCGCTGAAATCCCTGAACCCCGCTGTTGAAAGCAGAATCAATACGCATAGTGTTACTCCTCTGGTCACAGCTTAATTATCCGCCAGACCAGAGGATTAATGAAGCTTGCCGGCTGTTTTTTAGCCAACAAAATCTCGAACGATTTCAATGAATTCGTCAGGGTGGGAGATAAAAGGTGCGTGTGAAGCCTTATTGAGGGTCACGCTGCGGCTGGCAGGGTAGAGATCATCCAGCAGGGGAATGGCCGCCTTGGGTACCAATGAATCCAGTCGGCCATAGATCCGCAACCAGGGCAGATCCAGCTCCCGCAGCGGTTCGCGCAGGTCAATGTCGGCCAACAGCGTCAGCCCGGCCTCAAGTGCGGCAAACTGGGGCGCCGGGCGCTCGGCCAGCCAGTGGCGCAACTGACGGATATCGTCCCGGGCATGTTCACTGCCCATGGCCTGGATCGCCAGAAAGCGCTCTATGGTCTGGCGAAAATCCCCCGCCAGCATCTGGTTGAAGCCGGTCAGTACCTTGGGAGCGATCCCCGGCCACTCATCACGGGCCATGAAACAGGGGGAGCTGGCCACGGTGATCAGGGAGTGCAGCCGATCGGGATGCGTCAGCGCCAACTGGCTTGCCACCAGACCGCCGAGCGACCAGCCAAGCAGATGACACTTCTGCGGCAAGATGGCGACCACCTGCTCGGCAAGCCAGGGCAGGCTGTAATCCACCTCGTCTGCCAGCAGGCTGTTGCCAAAACCGGGCAAATCCACCAGATGAACCCGATAGTGGGGCGCCAACTGTTGGGCAATGCCATGCCAGACCGCACCATTCATCCCCCAACCGTGCAACAACACCAGATCGGGCCCCTGGCCAAACTGCTCTACCGATATGCTCATCTAGACTCAAGATCCCTGTTCATGCTCTTGGGGTCAGCATGTTAAAGCGACTGCTCGCTAAAGCAAGCCCGCTGCTCGGCAGCCACGGCGACTGGCAAGGGAGCTGCCTGCTCTGCCATCAGCCTTGTGACAACGAGCCCCTGCTCTGCAGCTGGTGTCGGCAGGCGTTGCACCAATCAGAGCCAAGATGCCGCCTCTGCGCCGCACCGCTGGCTGACTATATAGAAGAGAGCATATCGGTCTGTGGTCGCTGCCAGCGCAGACCTCCCCCTGGGAGCGGTTACAGGTGATTGGCGACTACCAAACCCCCTATCCCATGTTGATCCCCCGGCTTAAGTATTCCGGCCAGATCCTGCTGGCGCCGCTACTGGCACGCCTCTTGGCCGATCATCTGGATGGCTGCGAGCCGCCGGAGGCGATCATTCCGGTTCCCCTGCACTGGTGGCGGCAATGGCGGCGTGGGTTCAATCAGGCAGAGGAGATCGCGCAAGCCCTTGGCGAGTTCACCGACATTCCCTGCGACAACACCCTACTGCAGCGCATCAAATCGACCCCGCAACAAACAACCCTGAGCGCCGGGCAGCGGCGGCGCAATCTGCGCGGGGCATTTCTGATCCGCTCCCACCAATACCGTCATGTCGCCCTGCTCGATGACGTCGTGACCACAGGCGCCACCGCTGGGCAGCTCAGCCGTTTGCTCCATGAGAGCGGCATCACAAAGGTAGAAGTGTGGGCAATCTGTCGTACCCTGCGGCACAGCAAGTAGCCATCGGCATGCTACCCAAGCATTAATAACCGCGTTATCATGAATACCCTAGTCGTACACTCAGGTTTATGAGGATAGTGATGATCAGCATTTCCGACGCCGCCCAGGCCCATTTCCGTAAACTGCTGGAAAAACAGCCTGATGGCACCAATATCCGGGTGTTTGTGGTCAATCCGGGAACCCAGAATGCCGAGTGTGGCGTATCGTATTGCCCGCCCGATGCCGTGGACCCGGAAGATCAACACCTGCCCTTCAGTGGCTTCGACTGCATGGTTGATCCCCTGAGCGCCCCCTTCCTGGTGGATGCCACCATCGACTTCGTGACCGATCAGATGGGCTCCCAGCTCACCCTGAAAGCACCGAACGCCAAGATGCGTAAAGTGGCCGACGACGCGCCGCTGATCGAGCGCATCGAGTACGTGTTGATGTCCGAAGTGAACCCTATGCTGGCCGGTCACGGTGGCAAGGTCACCCTGGTCGAGCTGACTGAAGACAAACTGGCCATCCTGCAGTTTGGCGGTGGTTGCAACGGTTGCTCCATGGTCGATTACACCCTTAAAGAGGGGATCGAGAAACAGCTGCTGGAGAAGTTCCCGGGTGAGCTCAACGGCGTGAAAGACGCCACCGAGCACCAGCGCGGCGACCACTCCTACTACTGATTTGCAGCCCTTGCAGCAAAGAAAAGGCCCCGCCAGATGGCGGGGCCTTTTGCATGGGCAATCGGCAGATTACTCGTCCTTCTTGTCTCGCGACAGCAGAGCGATGGCCGCCTCTTTCGGGTTCTTACCCTCGTAGAGCACCTTGAAGATCTGCTCGCAGATGGGCATCTCGACGCCGCAGCGGGCCGCCAGCAGATGCACTTCTTTGGTGTTGCGATATCCCTCCACCACCTGACCGATCTCGGTCATGGCGGTGTTCACATCCTTGCCTGCCCCGAGGGCCAGCCCGAAGCGACGGTTGCGCGACTGGTTGTCGGTACAGGTGAGCACCAGATCCCCGAGCCCCGCCATCCCCATAAAGGTTTTGGCATCGGCACCCAGCGCCGCACCCAGACGCTGCATCTCCACCAGACCCCGGGTGATGAGCGCGGTTCTAGCATTGGCGCCAAACCCGAGCCCGTCGGAGAGACCGGCACCGATGGCGATGACGTTCTTCACCGCCCCACCCAGCTGTAGACCGACGAAGTCCGGATTGGTATAGACCCGGAACGAGCGGCCACAGTGCAGCAGGTGGGAGAGATCGTCGGCGAACTCGTCGTGAGTCGAGGCGACCGAGATGGCGGTCGGCAAACCGGCAGCCAGCTCCTTGGCGAAGGTGGGGCCGGAGATGACCGCCAGCGGCATCTCGTCACCCAGCACTTCACGAGCCACATCCTGCAGCAGACGGCCACTGTCCGGCTCCAGACCCTTGGTGGCCCAGGCGATACGGGTATCGGGGCGCAGGAAGGGTTTGATCCGGGTCAGCACATCGCCAAATACATGGCTCGGCACGACCAGCAGCAGCACGGGGGCAGCTTGTACCGCACGTTGCAGATCCGCAGTCAGCTGCAGATCGGCGGGAAAAGGGACATCAGGCAAAAATGCCTTGTTGCAGCGGTCTTGTTCCAGCTCGGCGACATGAGCGGGGTCGTGACCCCACAGCAGGGTCGGATGACCATTGCGCGCCAGAGAAATGGCAAGGGCGGAGCCATAAGACCCAGCCCCCAAGACCGAGATAGCGATCTGGTCAGCCATTATCAGGCTTCCGCAGTCGCCTGCTGGGCCTGTGCTTGCGCCATGTGCTGGGCAAACAGGGCATCGAAGTTGACCGGTGCCAGGTTCAGCTGCGGGAAGGAACCCTTGCTCACCATGTTGGCCACGGCTTCGCGGGCATACGGGAACAGGATGTTCGGGCAGAAGGCAGCCAGGCAGTGAGCCAGTTGCGGCTCCGGCAGGTTACCGATGGTGAAGATACCGGCTTGCTGTACTTCGCACAGGAAGGCGGTTTCGGTTTCCAGTTTGCAAGTCACGGTCAGGGTCAGGACAACCTCGTACACGCTCTCAGCCAGGATGTTGGTCTTGGTATCCATATCCAGCTTGACGTCCGGCTGCCACTCTTTCTGGAAGATGTGCGGGGTGTTCGGCGCTTCGAAAGAGACATCCTTGGTGTAAACACGCTGGATGTGGAATTCCGGTTGTACTTCCTGGTTGTTGATCTCGTCAGCCATTTCGTTTGATTCCTTGTTATATGGATAAGTGGGCTCAGGCCCTGCTTAAATCAGCGTTTCTTGGTTACCGGCAGATTTTCTGCACGCCATTGGGCCATGCCACCGCCGAGCACATAAACCTGCTTGAAGCCAGCTTTGCTCAGCTGACGGCCCGCGCCGCCCGCAGTCATTCCCGACTCGCACACCACTATGATGGGGGCATCTTTATGCTTTTCAACCGGGCCCAGATTATTGCTCTGGATCTGGGTCAGCGGCAGGTGCTGGGCACCGGCCAGATGGCCCTTGGCGTACTCTTCCTGACTGCGAATATCCACCACGGTAGCATTCTCGCGGTTGATCAGCAGGGTCGCAGTGTGGTTGTTGACGGTTTTTACCGGAGACAAACGGGCACGCACCGTGGTGTAAACCAGGGTGCCAGCAAGGCCCAACCAGGCTGCGGTCAGCAGCGGGTTACGGGCCGCAAAATCCAAATACTCTTGCATCTTCTACTATCCAGGGACCAAGACAAGGGCCCGAGTATACATGGGGGTATTGATAAGATCAGCCATCTTGGCGGCAAAGCGCGAGCAGGCTCCCATCAACATTGGGCAGCGAGCATGGCAGGAAAGGCGTGGCTTGCGGGGCCACGGGAGCGCCCCTTGGCTATCAGGTGACTATTTCGGCAGATGTAGTAATATTACGCTAGTTTCATTTCCCGCATTTTTTCCAATCCGAGAGGACATAGTCTTATGTCAACAGCTAAGAAACCTTTGGTTCTGGTCATCATGGACGGTTGGGGCTACAGCACCAAGCAAGAGCACAACGCCGTCGCTGCCGCCAAGACTCCCAACCTCGATCGTCTGGCCCGTGACTACACCAGCACCCTTATCTCCGGCTCCGGTCTGGATGTCGGTCTGCCGGATGGCCAGATGGGCAACTCCGAAGTGGGCCACGTCAACATCGGTGCCGGTCGCATCGTCTATCAGGAGCTGACCCGCATCTCCAAAGACATCCAGGATGGCGAATTCTTCCAGAACGTCGAGCTGGCCAAGGCTGTTGACGCTGCCGTGACCAACGGCAAAGCAGTTCACATCATGGGCCTGATGTCCCCGGGTGGCGTACACAGCCACGAAGAGCACATCATGGGCATGATCGAAATGGCAGCCAAGCGTGGCGCCGAGAAGATCTACCTGCACGCCTTCCTGGATGGCCGCGACGTTCCGCCGCGCTCCGCCCAGTCCTCCATCGAGCTGTTCGACGCCCTGTTCGCCAAGCTGGGCAAGGGTCGTTTCGCTTCCATGATCGGTCGTTACTTCGCCATGGACCGTGACAACCGCTGGGATCGCGTGCAGCAAGCCTATGACCTGATGACCCAGGGCAAGGGCGAGTTCACCGCCAATAGCGCCACCGAAGCGCTGGCTGCCGCATATGCTCGCGACGAGAACGACGAGTTCGTCAAAGCCACCCGCATCGGCGAAGCTGCACCGATGGAAGATGGCGATGCGCTGATTTTCATGAACTTCCGTGCCGACCGTGCCCGTGAAATCACCCGCGCCTTCGTTGACACCGACTTCACCGGCTTCGCCCGTGCAGTCGAGCCGAAGCTGAACTTCGTGATGCTGACCGAATACGCGGCCGACATCAAAACTGCCTGTGCCTACCCGCCGACCGCTCTGGTCAACACCCTGGGTGAGTGGCTGGCCAAGCAGGGCAAGACCCAGCTGCGCATCTCCGAAACAGAGAAGTATGCTCACGTCACCTTCTTCTTCAACGGTGGCGAAGAGTCCTGCTTCACCGGCGAAGATCGCGAGATCGTGGCCAGCCCGAAAGTGGCGACCTATGACCTGCAGCCGGAAATGAGCTCCGAAGAGCTGACCGACAAGCTGGTTGCGGCCATCAAGAGCGGCAAGTACGACGTCATCATCTGTAACTACCCGAATGGCGACATGGTTGGTCACACCGGTGTGTTCGATGCCGCCGTCAAAGCGTGTGAAGCCGTTGACCACTGCATCGGTCGCGTGACCGACGCCCTGGCCGAAGTGGGTGGCGAGTGCCTGATCACTGCCGACCACGGTAACGCCGAGAAGATGCTGGACGAAGAGACTGGTCAGGCCCACACCGCCCACACCAATCTGCCGGTTCCGCTCATCTATTTCGGTCGCAAAGCCGAGGTGGTTGAAGGTGGCAAACTGTCCGATCTGGCCCCCACCATGCTGACCCTGATGGGTCTGCCGGTACCGCCGGAAATGACTGGCAAGCCCCTGATGATTCTGAAATAATCCTTCCCCATGCGGGGATGCGAAGTTATTTCACAGAAAACCAGTCGCGTCGGCCTGTTGGCCGGCGCGCTGTTTTTTTGCCTGTCGTTTGGCGCCAGCACACCGGCTTTGGCCGCCAATCAGCAGCTGGGCACCATGCAGTCCCAGATCAAAGAGCAACAGAAGACCATCAAGCTCAGCAAGCAGGAGCTTGCCAAGCTCAATACCCAGCTCAAGGCTGACGAGCAGGCCATCTCGGCCGCCGCCGCCAAACTCAACCAGACCAGGCAGCAGTTGAAGCAGAACCAGCAGACGCTGGCGACCCTGCAAAAAGACAAGCTAGCGCTGGAAGTTCAAGCCAAACATCAGAAGCAGTTGCTGGCCAAACAGGCGGAGAGCGCCTTTCAGGCGGGCAACCACGACTACCTCAAACTGCTGCTCAATCAGCAGGATCCGGCCAAACTGAGCCGCTCCCTCGACTACTACGACTACCTCAACAAGGCCCGCATCGAGGCCATCGACGCCCTGCGCGCCACCCGCGACAAGCTGGCGAAAAACCAGCAGGCAACCAAAGAGACCGAGACCAGACTGCAGACCCTGCTTGCCGAACAGCAAGAGCATCACCAGACCCTGCTGGCCAGCCAGCAGAGCCGGGCCAAGGTGCGCAACCAGTTGCAGCAGTCGGTACAGGATGACGAGCAGAAGCTCACCAAGCTGGTCAAGGCCGAGAAAGCGCTGAAAGCGCGGCTCGAAGAGTTACGTCGCAAGCGGGAAGAGCAGGAGCGCCGTGAACGGGCCGAGCGGGAACGGTTGGCCAAGCTGAAAGCGGAGCAGGAGCGTCAGCGCAAGCTGGCCGAACAGCGCCGCGCCGAGCAACAACGACTCGCCGCCCAGCAGAACAAAACCGTCAAACCGGCAGAACCGGCCGAAGAGGTAGCCAGCAGCAAACCGGAGCGCGGCTCGGGCATCAGCAGTGCCGGTCACTACAGCGGTCTCAAGACCAATGGCAGCCTGCGCTGGCCGGTACAGGGGCCGATCCTCATCTCCTACGGTTCGCCGCGCACCGCCCAGCTCAAGTGGAAAGGTACCCTGATCGGCGCCAGCGAAGGGACCCAGGTCAAGGCGGTTGCACCGGGACAAGTGGTCTACGCCGACTGGCTCGACGGCTTCGGTATGTTGCTGGTGATCGACCACGGCAAGGGCTACATGAGCCTCTACGGTCACAATCAGTCGCTGCTGCGCCAAGTTGGCCAGAATGTGGAACAGGGTGAGCCGGTGGCGCTGGTCGGTGACAGTGGCGGTCAGGACAGACCGGGCCTCTACTTCGAAATTCGCTATCAGGGCGAGGCGATCAACCCAACCAAATGGCTGGCCAAGGGTTGAGTTAACCCGGCCGACAAACGCGTCACACGCTCACTAGCAAAAGCCTGCCTCACGCAGGCTTTTGTCATTTCAGGAGTACAGCAACCCGCTGTCACTCCCATTTGATGAAAAATTACCTATTTTTTCGCTCGGCTCAGGGGAAGACAACCAGACCGATCTGCTCCAGCAAGGTCTGCTGCTGATCCTCGTTGATCTGTACTCCCTGCAGATCGACCCGGCGCAGATCCAGCCCCGGCAGATCGCACTGGCGCAGATCGCAGCCCTGCAGCTTGAAGCTGGTCCAGTCAATCTGGCCAAACTCGGAACCGCTGAGATCGGAACCCGCCAGCGAGGCACCAAACAGGTTGGCTCCCTGCCAGCGGTTGCCGGTCAGCTCGCACTTCTCCAGCAGGCAGCCCTCGAAGCTGGCGTAGCTGAAGTTGTTGCCGGTCAGATGGGCCTCGCAGAAGTAGCTTTTGGCGGTGATCTGGTTGGCGAAGCTGGCATGGCTGAAGTTGATACCGACCGCCTGACAGTCACGCATCTCCAACCCCAGACACTGGCTGCGGCTGCAATCGGCCATGGTGAGATCGCAGCGCAGGAAGCTGGCCTCGCGCAGATCGCAACCCTGCAACAGGCAGCCCCGTTCACTCTCCCGATCGTAGAAGCTGCAGTCGATGAAGCGGCTATCGCTCAAATCCAGCCAGGAGAAGTCGCAGCCGATAAAGCGGCACTCCGAGAACTGCTCCCCCTCCACATCCTGTCGCTCGAACCGGACATCCACGAACTGCTTGCCTCTGATCATCGGAAAACTCCTGCAAAAACGGCTTCATATGCTGACTTTATCCGCCAAAAACGGTAATGTTACATGTAACATCCACGCTGGACACCCCTATGAGCCCCACCCGCAAGCGCCGCCCCACCCTGCAAGATATCGCCGACCAGACCGGCGTGACCAAGATGACTGTCAGCCGCTATCTGCGCGACCCGCAGACCGTGGCGGAGGGGACCCGCGAGCGGATCGCGGCGGTGGTGGAAGAGCTGGGTTATATCCCCAACCGGGCGCCGGACATTCTCTCCAACGCGACCAGCAAGGCGATCGGCATCCTGATCCCCTCCCTCTCCAACCAGGTCTTCTCGGCGGTAATCCACGGCATCGAGTCGGTGACCCGACCGGCCGGTTACCAGACCCTGCTGGCCCACTACGGCTACAGCCCGGAGCGGGAGGAGGAGCAGGTCGCCTCCCTGCTCTCCTATCACGTGGATGGGCTGATCCTCTCCGACAGCCAGCACACAGAGCGCACTCGCAAGATGATCGCCACCGCCGGCATTCCGGTGGTGGAGACCATGGATCTGCCGCAAACCCCCATCGACATGGTGGTCGGCATGGACCATAGAGCAGCGGCCCGGGCCATGGTAACAGAGATGCTGCACCGGGGCCGACGCAAGGTGGTCTATCTGGGAGCGCGGCTCGACGTGCGTACCCAGCTGCGGATGGAGGGTTACTATCAGGCGATGACCGACTTCGGCCTCACCGGCCAGCACCTGCTGACCGAACAATCCTCCAGCTTCACTCTGGGGGGCGAGCTGCTGGATCAGGCGCTGGTACGCTATCCCGACCTCGACGGCCTGTTCTGCACCAACGATGACCTGGCGGTGGGCGCCCTGCTGCAGTGTCAGGCCAAGTGGATCCCGGTGCCGCAGCAGATCGCCATCGCCGGTTGCAACGCCCTCGACATCGGCCACGCCATGACCCCCAAGCTGGCCAGTATCGCCACCCCGCGGGAAGCGATCGGTCGGGAGGCTGCCACCATGCTGCTGGCGCGTCTCAACGGCCAATCCCAACCCGACACCCGCAAGGATATCGGCTTCTCCCTCTATGTCGGGGAGAGTCTTGGGTAATCCCTTCCCTCACCCACTTAAGTCACGCCGATAACAAACAGGCCACCCGAGGGTGGCCTGTTTGGTTTTCTGCACAACTGACGCTTAGCGTTTAACCAGCTCAACCGCTTCGCGGGAGAGGCGGGTCACCTCTTCCCAGTTGCCGCTCTTGACCGCATCGGCCGGCAGCATCCAGGAGCCGCCGACGGTGGCGACGCACTTGAGCGCCAGATAGTCGGCCACGTTTTTCGGGCCGATACCGCCGGTCGGGCAGAACTTCACCTGGGGCAGCGGCGCGGCAATGGCGGAGAGCGCCTTGGTGCCGCCGTTCGCTTCGGCCGGGAAGAACTTCAGATGGTCATAACCCGCTTCCAGCGCCTGCATCACTTCAGACGGAGTAGCCACGCCCGGGATCAGCGGTGCAGTGCTCTTGGCCGCGTGGGCCAGCAGGGCCGGGGTCATCCCCGGGGAGATGACGAAGCGGGCACCGGCAGCGACGGCTGCGTCAAACTGCTCGCAGTTGAGCACGGTACCGGCACCGACCATGGCATCCGGCATCGCCTTGGCGATAAGGGCGATGGCATCAAGCGCCACCGGGGTGCGCAGGGTGATTTCGAAGACAGAGATGCCGCCGTCGAGCAGCGCCTTGGCCATCGGCAGGGCCTGATCCAGCTCGTTGATAACCATCACGGGTACCAGCGGGGAGGCGGCAAACACCTCGGCCGGGGTCACTTTCCAGTTCTGCATAGCTCTTCCTTAGTCAAAGATGGTGGCGCCACACTCGGCGCTCGATACCGCGCGACGCATCACGCTGAACAGTTCACGGCCCCACCCCTCTTGTTCCAGAGTGAGGTCAATCTCGGCCTGGGTACGGCCACTCAAATCGGTCAGGCAGTCGAGGCTGCCGTTTACCGCGTCAACCCGTAGCAGATCGCCGTCGGCCAGCAGGCCAATGGCCCCGCCGTGCAGCGCTTCCGGGGTGACGTGGATGGCGGCCGGGATCTTGCCGGAGGCGCCGGAGAGGCGGCCATCGGTGACCAGCGCCACCTTGAAACCCGCCTTCTGCAGGTTGCCGAGCACAGGCATCAGCTTGTGCAGCTCCGGCATGCCGTTGGCGGCCGGGCCATTGTGGCGCACCACGATCACGGCATCCTGATTGAGATCGCCCGCCTTGTAGGCCGCTTCCACCGCATGTTGGGAGGAGAAGACCCGCGCTGGCGCTTCGATAACCCGATACTCGGGAGCCACGGCGGAGACCTTGACCACGGCGCGGCCCAGATTGCCCGCCAGCAGCTTGGTGCCGCCAGTGGCCTGGAATACGCTGCCGGAGGGGGACAACACGCTCGCATCGCCGCTCTCGCCCACCGGCTGCCACACCAGCTGGCCATCGACCAATGCCGGACGGCTGAGGTAATCCTGCATTTCGCCAAAGACCGGAGTGGCATCCATGTGGATCAGCCCCTCTTCTGCCAGACGGCGCATCAGGCCGGGCACGCCGCCTGCCTGTTCGAAGGCGTTGACGTCGGCCGGGCCGTTCGGGTACATGCGCACCAGCAGCGGCACCACGTCGGAGAGATCGCTGATGTCATCCCAGGTCAGAACCAGACCGGCGGCGCGAGCCAGCGCCACCATGTGGATGCTGTGGTTGGTACTGCCACCGGAAGCGAGCAGGGCCACCAGACCGTTGACCAGCGAGCGCTCGTCCAGCACTTCGCTCAGCGGGCGATAGGCCGGGGAACCCGAGATCATGGCGCTGATACGGCGGGCCGCTTCGGCGGTCAGGGCGCGGCGCAGCTCGCTATGCGGGTGCACAAAGGCGGAGCCCGGCAGCATAAGGCCCATGGCCTCGAATACCAGCTGGTTGGTGTTGGCGGTGCCGTAGAAGGTGCAGGTGCCTGCCGCGTGGTAGGCGCCGCACTCCATCTCCAGCAGGGCGTCGCGACCCACTTCACCGGCAGCGTACTTCTGACGCACCTTCACCTTCTCGTCATTGCTGATGCCGCTCGCCATCGGGCCAGCAGGAACAAATGCAGTCGGCAGGTGAGCGTGGGAGAGGGCCCCCATGATCTGACCCGGAGCGATCTTGTCGCAGATACCGAGAAGCAGGGTGGCATCAAAGGTGTTGTGAGAGAGCGACAGCGCGGTCGCCTGGGCGATCAGGTCGCGGGAGAAGAGGGACATGTCCATCCCCGGCTGACCCTGGGTCACGCCATCGCACATGGCGGGCACGCCGCCGGCGACCTGGGCGCTGTGGCCCAGCTCGGCCAGCACCGCCTTGATCTGATCCGGATAGCCCTGATAGGGCTGATGGGCGCTCAACATATCGTTGTAGGCGGTGACGATGCCGACGTTGGCACGGGTCATATCGAGAATGCGACCCTTCTCGTCACTGCTGCAGGCGGCCACGGCGTGGGCCAGGTTGCCGCAGGCCAGCGCGGCGCGGGTCTTGCCCTGCTCTGCCTGACGCTGGATGCGGGCCAGAAATGCCTGACGACGGGCGACACTGCGCTCGCGGATGCGGGCGGTGACGTCGGAAATTACCTGATGAATCATTGGGCTTGCTCCAATGCTGTGACGGCGCGGTCAACCACCTGTTCGAAGGTGCCGTCTATATCAATGTGGAATACACCGGCTTCGCCATCCGGGCGCTCCAGAGTATCGAACTGACTTTGTACCATGCTTTCACGCATGAAGTGGCCCTTGCGGGCACGCATCCGCTCGAGGATCAGCGGCTGGCTGCCATCGAGGAAAATGAAGCTGACCGACTCGTTGCCTTCGCGGATCTGGTCGCGGTACTTCTTTTTGAGGGCGGAACAGACAATGATGCCGGTCTCGTTCTTCTGCTCGAGACTGTAGGCGGCGTCGCGGATCCGCTCCAGCCAGGGGGCACGATCCTCATCGTTGAGGGGGTTGCCGCCAGCCATCTTCTGGATGTTGGCCTTGGGGTGCAGGTCATCACCATCGATGAACTTGGCGCCCAGCGCTTCGGCCACTTTCAGACCCACGCTGGATTTGCCGCTACCACACACACCCATCACGATAATGCACTTACCCGCCATAATTTGACCTCTGTCCCACTTTTCAAAAAACCAGCTGTTGATGGGTTCTAATCTAACACGTTACCGGTAACATGTTACCGGTAACGATTGAAAATGTGAAGTCTGCCACAGACTGAGCAAACCCATAGTCACCTGGGCATATGATGTTGAGCCCTTGCCATAAATCTAAATAAATCATAAAGATATGGTTTGCCGACGGATCGGCAAGGTGTCACGACTGAACTTGGAAAAAGGAACGCATAACAATGTCTGACCTCTCCCTGATCATGACAGCCGCCGGCTCGATTGTGCTGCTGCTCTTCCTGGTGATGAAGGCCCGGCTCCACGCCGTGGTAGCCCTGATCCTGGTCTCCATGGTGGCGGGTCTCGCCGCTGGCATGAACCCGGCCGACATCGCCGCCACCATCCAGAAAGGGATGGGCGGCACCCTCGGCTTCGTTGCCGTGGTGGTGGCGCTGGGTGCCATGTTTGGCAAGGTAATGGAAGTGACCGGTGCACTCGACCGAGTGGCTCACACCCTGCTCGGCAAGTTCGGCGTCAAGCGCGCCAACTGGGCCATGGCCCTGACCGGCTTTGTCTGCGCCCTGCCGCTCTTCTTTGATGTGGCCGTGGTGCTGCTGATCGGCGTCGCCTTCGCCATCGTCCGTCGTGGCGGCGGCAGCGTGGTGAAGATCGGTATCGCTCTGCTGGCCGGTATCGCCACTTGCCAGGCCTTCCTTATCCCGGCGCCGGGCCCGATCCTGGTGGCATCCCAGCTGGGTGCCGACTTCGGCTACATGATCCTGTTCGGCCTGATCGCCGCCGTACCGGCGCTGATCCTGGCTGGCCCGCTGTTCGGTGACTTCATCAGCAAGATCGTCGATGTGCCGCTGCCTGCCGATGCCCAGAACAGCGTTCACGATGACAGCAAATCCCTGCCCTCCTTCGGGCTGGCCATGGGCCTCATCGGTCTGCCGCTGCTGCTGATCGGCCTCAAGACCATCGTCGGTCGCTTCGTCGAGGCGGGCTCCACCCTGCACAACTGGCTGGAGTTCATCGGTCACCCCTTCACTGCCATCATGGTCGCCTGTCTGGCCGCCTTCTATCTGCTGGGTATTCGCCGTGGCATGTCCCGCGACGAGGTGATGAGCGTCTGCAACAGCGCCATCCAGCCGGCAGGCGTCATCATTCTGGTGACCGGTGCCGGTGGCGTGTTCAAGCAGGTGCTGGTTGATTCCGGTGTGGGCGCCGCGCTGGGCAATATGCTGGCCGACTCCGGTCTGCCCATCGTCGCACTGGCCTTCATTCTGGCCGCTGCGGTACGGGTGATTCAGGGCTCTGCCACCGTCGCCATGCTGACCGCCTGCGGTCTGGTGCTGCCGATGCTGGAGCCGCTCGGCCTGAACGGTGCCCAGCTGGCTGCCGTCACCATCGCCATCGGCGGCGGTGCCATCGTGCTCTCCCACGTCAACGACTCCGGTTTCTGGCTGGCCAACCGCTACCTCGGCCTGACCGAGAAGCAGACCCTGCAGACCTGGACCGTGATGGAGACCATCATCGGCACCACCGGCGGCGTGATGGCGATGATCATCTACAGCTTCCTCTGACAAGGGCGAAATGCTGACAAAAAGGCCTCACTCGTGAGGCCTTTTTCATCTTTCTGATGATTCTTTCTTTGGCTGAGAGGGCGAGATTGCTAGAATCGCCTATTCATCGCTCCGAGTGGAACGCTTAACCCCGTGATTTCAGGTTTATCTATGCATTCATCGGCCCATTATCGACAACTGCTGGCGCGCCTGCCCCAGATCGCCGTCGCAGCGGATCAGTTTGAAGTGCTCTATAGCGCCCAGGATTTCAAACGCCGCATTCTTGCGCTTATCGCCAGTGCCACCCGGCGCATCTATCTGGTCGCGCTCTATCTGCAGGATGACGAAGCAGGCCGGGAGATCCTCTCCGCCCTCTACGCCGCCAAGCAGCGCAATCCGGCCCTCGACATCAAGCTGTTCGTCGACTTCCACCGTGCCCAGCGCGGCCTGATCGGCAAGGGCAAGCAGGGCGGCAACCACCTGATGTATCAGGCCATGGCTGCCGAACACGAGCACCAGATCGAAATCTACGGAGTGCCGGTCAAGGGGCGCGAACTGCTCGGCGTGCTCCACCTCAAGGGCTTCATCTTTGATGATGTGGTGCTCTACTCCGGCGCCAGCCTCAACGATATCTACCTGCACCAGCAGGATCGCTACCGCTTCGATCGCTATCACCAGATCACCAGCCCGGAGCTGGCCCGCAGCATGGTCAACTATGTGGATGATCTGTTCGTGAAGAGCGACGCGGTGCAGCGACTGGATCACAGCGATATCCCCAGCGCCAAGCAGCTGAAGGGGCCAATCCGCCGCTTCAAGCAGAACCTGCGCCAGAGCCAGTACCGCTTCAGCACCATGCCGGTCAACACTCAGGAAGTGGCCGTCACCCCCATGGTGGGTCTGGGCAAGCGCAACAATCAGCTCAACCTGATGATCCGCAATCTGGTGCGTGCCACCGAGCGGGAGATCTTCATCTGCACCCCTTACTTCAACCCGCCCAAGGAGTTGAGCAAGGATATCGAGGATCTGCTGCAGCGCGGTTGCAAAGTCACCATCGTAGTGGGCGACAAGACCGCCAACGACTTCTTCATTCCGCCGGAAGAGAAGTTCTCCACCATCGGCGGCCTGCCCTATCTCTACGAGACCAACCTGCGCAAGTTTGCCGAGCGCAACCAGCGTCACATCGACGACGGCCGCCTCAACCTGATGCTCTGGTGTTGCGAGCGCAACTCCTACCATCTCAAGGGGATCTTCGTGGATGACGAGTGGGCCCTGCTCACCGGCAACAACCTCAACCCCCGCGCCTGGGCACTGGATCTGGAGAACGGCCTGCTGGTACACGATCGTCGCCACCTGCTGCGTCCCCAGTTCAACGCGGAGCGGGAGAACATCCTGACCAACACCAAGCGGATCAGCCACTTCGATCAGGTGGAACAGATCCAGGACTACCCGGAACAGGTACGCAAGCTGCTGGGACGGATCCACCGGGTCAAGGCTCACCTGCTGCTTAAACGCATCATCTGACCCTAGGCGCCATGCGCCTGCACCTTGCCTGTTGGCAGCCGCACAAAGGCCTCCCGTTTTCGGCAGGCCTTTGCTATATCCGCCGTTCCCCCCGCCTTGGCGGCCCTGCCAGCAGCAACTCGGCTTGCATCGGCCCCGCAACAACCCCTATCATCTGGACATATTTACAGTGTTTTCGGGCATCTAATTGATGAAATTGGATAAAATTCCTCTCGATTGCCTCAAGGGTGTCGGCAGCAAGATGCAGGAGAAGCTCGAGCGGCTGGGGCTGGCCACGGTACAGGATCTGCTGTTCCACCTTCCCCTGCGCTACGAGGACCGCACCCAGGTGTGGCCCATCGGCGATCTGCCGCCCGGCCTGCACGGCGCCGTCGAGGGGGAGATCCAGGACACTCAGCTGGTGATGGGGCGCCGCCGCATGATGGTCTGTCGCATCAGCGATGGCACCGGCACCCTCACCCTGCGCTTTTTCAACTTCACCGCCGCCCAGAAAAACAGTCTGGCGGCGGGCCGTCTGATCCGCTGCTTTGGCGAGGTGCGCCCCGGCAAATACGGGCTGGAGATGGCCCACCCCGAGTACAAGCTGCTCGGCGAGGAGCAGGCCGGTCAAACCGAAGAGGCGCTCACCCCCGTCTACCCGACCACCGAAGGACTGCGCCAGCTCACCCTGCGCAGCCTCACCGATCAGGCGCTGGCCCAGCTCGACCTCTATGGCGTGGAGGAGCTGCTGCCCGCCGGACTCTATCCCCATCAGATTGAACTGGCCGCCGCCCTGAAGCTGCTGCATCGCCCGCCCCCCTCGGTAGCGCTGCCGCTGCTGGAAAGCGGCCAGCATCCGGCCCAGCAGCGGCTGGTACTGGAGGAGCTGCTGGCGCACAACCTCTCGGTACTCAAGGTGCGTGCTCAGGCACAAACCCAGCTGGCTCGCGCTCTCAAACCGGCGCCCGAGCTGGTTGAACAACTGCTCGGCGCTTTGCCGTTCAAACCCACCGGCGCCCAGAGCAGGGTAGTAGCGGAGATAAGTAAGGATCTGCAACAGAGCCACCCCATGATGCGGCTGGTGCAGGGGGATGTGGGCTCCGGCAAGACCCTGGTCGCGGCGCTGGCTGCCCTGCAGGCTATCGGCAACGGCTGTCAGGTGGGCTTGATGGCGCCGACCGAGCTGCTGGCGGAACAGCACGCCATCAACTTCGCCAAGTGGCTGGAGCCGCTCGGCATCGGAGTCGGCTGGCTGGCGGGCAAGCAGAAAGGCAAGGCGCGGGAAGAGTCGCTGGCCGCGATCAAAGATGGCAGCGTCAAGATGGTGGTGGGCACCCACGCCATCTTTCAGGAGCAGGTGGTGTTCCAGCGTCTGGCGCTGGTCATCATCGATGAACAGCACAGATTCGGGGTGCATCAGCGCCTCGCCCTGCGCGAGAAAGGGGAGCGGGAAGGGGTACATCCCCATCAGCTCATCATGACCGCCACCCCCATCCCCCGCACCCTGGCGATGACCGCCTATGCCGATCTCGACACCTCGGTCATCGACGAGCTGCCGCCGGGCCGAACCCCCATCACCACAGTCGCGCTGCCCGACAGCCGTCGCGGCGATGTGATCGAGCGGGTCAAGCTCGCCTGCACCGAGGGCAAGCAGGCCTACTGGGTCTGCACCCTGATCGAGGAGTCGGAGGTGCTGGAGTGCCAGGCCGCCGAGGATACCGCCGCCGAGCTGCAGAACCTGTTGCCCGGTCTGCATATCGGGCTGGTACACGGCCGGATGCGGCCGGTGGAGAAACAGCGGGTGATGGAGGAGTTCAAGGCAGGCATACTGCAGCTGCTGGTCGCCACCACCGTCATCGAGGTGGGGGTGGATGTGCCCAACGCCAGCCTGATGATCATCGAGAACCCGGAACGGCTCGGGCTGGCGCAGTTGCACCAGCTGCGCGGTCGGGTTGGCCGGGGTGCGGTGGCCTCTCACTGCGTGCTGCTCTATCATGCCCCCTTGTCCAAGACGGCCCAGAGCCGGCTCGGGGTGCTGCGGGAAACCAACGACGGCTTCCTCATCGCCCAGCGCGATCTGGAACTGCGCGGCCCGGGGGAACTGCTCGGCACTCGCCAGACCGGTCTGGCCGACCTCAAGATCGCCGATCTGGTGCGGGATCAACCGCTTATTCCACAGGTGCAAAAGATGGCTCGCTTCCTCATGGATAGGCACCCAAGCCATGTCGAACCCTTGATTCACCGTTGGCTCGGCTTACGGGATCACTATTCCAATGCCTGACCGAGGTAGATGCAGAAGATGGGCACATGTCCTTATGGATAGGCATCCGAGTCATGTCGAACCCTTGATACGGCGCAGGCTCGGTCTGCGAGACCACTACTCAAACGCCTGACAACACACCCCAAAACAGGAGGAAAGCAACCATGAATTCCTGGCTACGTGGCCTGCTCTACACCTTCGCCTTCCTGCTGCTCTTTGTCTGGGTTGCCCTCGGCCTGTTCGACGCCGAGCGGGCCAAAGGACCCATCGCCAGCTGGATCAGCCAGCAAACAGGTGTGCCGGTCACCATAGGGCGGCTGGTGTTCAACCCGCTCCACCCCTACACCCTGCTGGCGGAGCAGGTGCGCTACGGCGATGCGGTCTCCCTCGACAAAATCTATCTGGAGATCGAGAGCATCGACTGGCTGAGCCGCGACGTGCGGATCGCCCATCTCGATCTCATTCGCCCCGCCATCAAGCTGCCGCTACCTCAATCGTTATCCAATCTGCTGCCGAGCCTGTCGGTGCACTCCCTCACCATCAGCGACAGCACCATAGACCGGCTCAGTCTGGAGAGCCCCGAGCTGACCCTGCGCGGCCTCAACGCCACCCTGAGCGACTGGGAGCTGATCGACCCGAAACGACAGCCACAGGCCAACCTGAGCCTCAATATCGGCCAGCTGGAGACTCCACAATTCACCTTCGCCCGCCTCAACCTGCAAGGACGGCTGGAAGGGGAAGTGCTGCGCACCGACAAGCTGGTGACCAACCTGTTCGACGGTCTGCTCGAGACCGGCATGGTGCTGGACTGGCCCGCCCGCACCCTGCAACTGCACGATCTCAAGGCACGCGGCATGCGGATGGAGCTGGGTGATCTGACACAGCAAGGCTTCCCGCAGCGCTTCCCGTTGCAAAGCGTATCGATGGATCGCGGCCAGCTGGACGGCGTCAGCCTCAACGACATCAATCAGGAGCTCTCCTTCAACAACTTCAGCGGCCAGCTCACCGCCTTCAACTGGCAGGCGGGCAACCAGCCCACCGGCTATCTGAGCGGCACCCTGGGCGACATGGGCCGTGGCCTGTTCCAGCTGGAGGAGATCAAGGGCAAGCTCGCCTTCTCGCCCCAGCAGATCGATAGCGAACTGCAGGGCAAGGCCTATGAAGGGGAGTTCAATGTCGAGCTCTCCCTCGATACCCAGCAGCAGAAGCTGACCCTGAAAGACGTGGCGCTAAGCGGCATGGATATCAGCCTGCCACAGGGGTGGTGGCAGGATTGGCAAGGCTGGCGCCCGCAGCAGGTCGATATCCGCAAGCTGGCGTTCGACAAGCTTAAGGTGCTCTCCTTCGACGATTCCATCCCTCTGTCGCTGACCGGCTGGCAGCTCTATCTGAGCGATCTCGCCCTGCGCGATAACCAACCCGGCCCGCTGCTCGGCCGCGCCCGCATCGAGAGCAAGTGGTTCGAGCTGGTGTGGGATGGCCTCAGCGCCCGTAACGGCGAGCTGGATGGGGAGCTGACCCCCAGCTCGTGGCAGTTGGGCAAACTCACCAGCTCGCTGCCGGATGAGGGCACCCTCAGCATGAGCGGCCAGTGGGGCCGCGAGCCGGGCCAGAGCAGCCGCCTGCAGTTGCAGGCAACCAAGCTGGATCTGCAGCAGTGGGGCAAGATACTCCACTCCCCGGTCTCCTTTGCCGGCAAAGCGGACGTGAGCGCCGATCTGCAAGCCGAACATGGCAAAACGGCGGGCGAGTGGCGCCAGACCCTGCAGGGGAGCTTTGCCCTCGATGCCGACGAGCCTTTCTGGGACAAGGTGAAGATAGATCCGCTGCTGGATGAGTGGTTCAAGGGCGCGACCCCGCCCACCCTGACGCCGGATCAGCTGTGGCAGGCGATGCAGGAGGGTGACACCCCCTTCTACCGTATCAAGCTGCAGGGCCAGATCGACAAGGGGCAACTACAAGTCGAGCAGGCTGGCGCCTCCACCATCACTCATCTGCTGGCGCTGCAAGGGGGGATCGATCTGGTCAGCGAACAGTGGCAGCTCGATCTGGGGATCCTCAACGGCAACCGCTGCGCCGAGCTGCTCGGCCAGTGGCGCGGGCCGCTGACGGAACCCACACTGGCCTGGAGCTTCCCGCAGAAGCAGGACGCCTGCGGCTGGGAAGTGGGAGTACGCTATCCGCCGCAAGGCAACAGCGCCCCGCTCTGGCGACCGGCTCCCGCGCCGAAAGCCCAAGCCCAAGCCCAAGTGCAGACCCAAGCCGGGCCGACAAGCAACAGCCAGCAGGGGTAAAAACAGACAAGGCCTCATGATGAGGCCTTGTTGTTTGATGGGGAAATGGCGCGGTTACTGGCCCGGACGGCGGGGCGGCTGCACCACGTAGTGACCGCAGAACTCCGCCGCCAGTTTGCTGCCGCTGAACAGCTGGATCTTGAGGCTGAAGGTGGCAGGCTCCCCCCGTTTGAGCGGCTGCAGCACGGCGGGCATCCCCTCGCGGGCCACTCGCGCCTCGGGCTCCTCATCGACCGGGCCATGATATTTGATGGTGCTCTCGGCCAGCACCGGCTCGCCCACCAGTCCCTCCTCTTTAAGCTGCAGCCAGATCAGCCCCCAGCCCGCCAGCACGCACTGGCTGTAGACACTGCCGGCGAACATGCTGCCATGCACGTTGAAGTTGGCCGCCAAATTGGCCTTGAGGTGGAAAGTCTGGCCATCGTAGTGACTGATGTGCATCCCCATCTTCTCGCTGATGGGCACCCCGCGCGACCAGCGGGTGGTGAGATCCTGACACCACTCCGGGCGATACTGGATGGTCTGCAACGGGCTCAGGGATTTGATCATCTGGCGATGGGGAATCCGACCGAAGGAGACGGGGCCGCCCCCCACTTCGAGAAAGCCGCACTTGCGATAGAACTCCACCGCCTCCTGACGGGCGTTCATCACCAGCCGTTTCACCTTCTCGCTGCGGGCCAGCTCCTCGAGATCCTCCACCATTCGGGCGCCCAGCCCCTGGCCGCGATATTCGGGCCGCAGCGCCATGAAGCGGATCTGCGCCTCGTCGCCGCCGATAAAGAGGCGGCCCACAGCGATGGGAGTGCCATCGGGTGCCAGCATCAACCGGTGAATGGCGACGGTGTCGTACTCGTCCCGCTCGGAACCGACGGGCAGATTGAAGGGCTTACGCAGAAGTTCCCAGCGCAACTGGTAGTAGGCATCCAGCTCGGCGACTGTCTGAGGGGTGACTACCCGGTACATAGTTTCATCCTTGAGTTACACTGGTCGGAAACCATCTTGCCGTGCAAATTCATGGACTTCAATCTGCAAGCGTACCAAGCCGATCACTTGTTGCACCTCAGCGTCAAACCCCAGCGCCGCCTCACGGTACAGGAAAATGACCAGCACCGCTGGCTGGAGATAGACGGCGTGGTGCAATCCGCCATGTCGCTCGCCAACCCCGCCGCCCTCTGTCTGCCCCATCAACGGGTCATCGCCTGCCTGCTGCCGGAGCAGGCCACCCGGATCCTAGAACTGGGTCTGGGTGGCGGCGATCTCACCCGCCATCTCTGCCAACGCTGGCCAGATGCTCGCCACGAGTGCGTCGACCTCGACGAAGAGGTGCTGACCGTTTATCAGCAGTTTTTCCAGCATCAGGAGAGCGATGAACGCGCCGCTCCGGCACTCCATCAGGCCGATGCCCTCGCCTTTCTGGAGCAGAGCGAGCAGCAGTACGACCTCATCCTGCTCGATCTCTTCAGTCAGGATGGCAACCCGTTGCTGCTGTTTCAGGAGCGGCTCTACCGGGCGCTGGCTCCCCGCCTCTGCGGCACTCTGGTCATCAACCTGCTGCCGCGCACCGAACTGGAGCTAACCCACGCCCTGACACTGATTGAGCAGTGGATTGGCCCGGCTACCCCCTATCCGGTCGCAGGGCTTATCAACGTGATCGTCCACGTCACACCGCGGGACGAGACATCCTCAGACCTGTAGCCAGAAGGTAACCGGGCCGTCGTTGACCAGCGCCACCTTCATGTCGGCGGCAAAACGGCCGGTTGCGGTCGGGATGCCGCTGGCGGCGGCCTTGGCCACGAAGTAGTCATAGAGGCGTTCGGCCTCGCTCGGGTGGGCACCGCAGGAGAAGCTCGGGCGCATCCCGCTCTTAGTATCGGCCGCCAGGGTAAACTGGGAGACCACCAGCAGGCTGCCACCGATCTGGCTGACATTGAGGTTCATCTTGCCGTTCTCGTCACTGAAGACCCGATAGCCGCTCACCTTGTGCAGCAGTTTGTCGGCCTTGGTCTCATCATCCCCCTGCTCCACCCCGAGCAGCACCAGCAGCCCCTGACCGATGGCGCCGGTCACCTCCCCCTCGACAGTCACGCTGGCCTCGCTGACCCGCTGAATCAG
This sequence comes from Aeromonas sp. 95A, assembly GCF_051919235.1. Classification (NCBI taxonomy): domain Bacteria; kingdom Pseudomonadati; phylum Pseudomonadota; class Gammaproteobacteria; order Aeromonadales; family Aeromonadaceae; genus Aeromonas; species Aeromonas sp. 95A. Next base: position 3,106,889 of record NZ_JBQBFC010000001.1, on the reverse strand, counting down.
TGCAATCACATCCCTCTCCTCTCAAAACAGAACGACCGCCCCGGCTCGATTGCAGGGGCGGTCGTCGATGCTACCAATAAACCGGTGGGCAAGGCGATGGCTTAGCCAAGCTCCTCGCTCGCCGGCTTCTCGTACTCGCCGAGGCAGGCGGTAGTCTCCGCACCAAGCAGCACCACCAGCCAACTCAAATAGACCCAGACAAACAGGATCGGGATGGTGGCCAGCGCGCCGTAGATGGCCTGATAGGAGGGGAAGTTGGTGATGTAGATGGCAAAGCCGCGCTTGGCCAGCTCGAACAGGGTCGCCGCTACCAGCGCACCGATAAAGGCGTGGATCAGCCGCACCTTGCAGTTCGGCACCACGGTATAGACCAGCAGGAAGGTGAGCACCGAGAAGAGGAACGGCAAACCGCGCAACAGCAGATAACCGATACCGAACAGGCTCTCGGCGCCAAACAGCCGCAGCGAGAAGATATAGGAGGAGATGGCGATACTGGCCCCGATAAGCACGGGCCCCAGGGTCAGGATCATCCAGTACATGGCAAAGGCCTGCGCCAGCGGGCGGCCCTGGGTCGAACGCCAGATGTAGTTGAGGTTCTTGTCGATGGCGGAGATCAGCATCAACGCCACCACCACCAGCGCCCCAATCCCCACTGCCGTGGTGTTGGTGGCATTGGCGACGAAGCCGTCGATGTACTCCTTGAGCATGTCGCCCGCGGTCGGCACGAAGTTGTGGTAGACGAACTGCTCCATCGCCTGCTTGAGACTCTGGAACACCGGGAAGGCGGACATCATGCCAAAGACCACGGCGATCATCGGCACCAGCGAAAGCAGGGTGACATAGGCCAGATAACCGGCGGTCACCGTCAATCTGTCCTGCTGGAAACGGCCCCAGACAAACTGGGCAAAGTGGCGACCATCATGGCGCAAGAAGGAGAGGGCGTGGGCCAAACGGCCGCTGACAGGCTGCTGCATCTTGATTCTCGTTAGCGTCATAGTGGCAATATTGTGTCAGAGGAGAGCGCTGTTTGACCACCTTTGAACCCGATTTGCCTCCATATGCCCCAACCTGTTACCCGGCTGGCGTCTCTGGCTGTCGCCAGAAGCAGAGATAAAAACGGCCCCGCTATGGGGCCGTTTGCAACGCCGGATTACAGCATGTAGTCCGCAGGCAGCTCGATGCGGGCGACGCCGGAGGCCACCGCCGCCAGCGCCACGGCGCGGGCAACCCGTGGCAGCAGACGGGCATCCATCGGCTTGGGAATAACGTAATCCTTGCCTAAGGCGAGCTCGCTCACCCCGGCGGCGGTCAGCACCTCGGCTGGCACCGGCTCCTTGGCCAGCGCACGGATCGCCTCGACCGCGGCAATCTTCATGGCATCGTTGATGCGGCTGGCGCGGGCATCGAGGGCACCGCGGAAGATGAAGGGGAAGCAGAGCACGTTGTTGATCTGGTTCGGGTAGTCGGAGCGACCGGTACCCATGATGAGGTCGCTGCGCACCCCGTGGGCCAGCGCAGGCTTGATCTCCGGATCCGGGTTGGAACAAGCGAAGATCACCGGGTTGGGCGCCATCAGGGCGACCGCTTCGGCGGGCAACACATCGGGGCCGGAAACACCGACAAACACATCCGCCCCTTCGATGACATCCATCAGGGTGCGCAGCGGGGTCTCGTTGGCGAAGCGCTGCTTGTACTTGTTGAGATCGCTGCGGCCGGTGTGGATAACACCCTGACGATCCAGCATGAAGATGTTGTGCGCCCTGGCGCCGCACTTGATCAGCAGATCCATGCAGGCGGTGGCGGCAGCCCCCGCCCCCATGCAGACGATGCGGCTGTCACTGATCTGCTTGCCCTGAATCTCCAGCGCGTTGAGCAGGCCGGCGGCGGTGACGATGGCGGTACCATGCTGATCATCGTGGAACACCGGTATGTCGCAGCGCGCGATCAGCGCCTCTTCAATCTCGAAACACTCCGGCGCCTTGATATCTTCCAGATTGATGCCACCGAAGGTATCGGCGATAGCCGCTACCGTGTCGATGAACTGCTGGCTGGTCTCGTGCTTCACCTCGATGTCGATGGCGTCGATGCCGGCGAAGCGCTTGAACAGCAGGGCCTTGCCCTCCATCACCGGCTTGGAGGCCAGCGGCCCCAGATTGCCCAGACCCAGAATGGCGGTGCCGTTGGAGATGACGGCCACCAGATTGCCCTTGCCGGTATAACGGTAGGCATCGGCCGGGTTGGCGGCGATCTCGCGCACCGGCTCGGCAACACCCGGGCTGTAGGCCAGCGCCAGATCGCGGGCGGTTTCGGCAGGTTTGGTCAGGGCGATGGCAATTTTGCCCGGTACGGGCTGGGCGTGGTAATCGAGTGCTTCTTGACGCAGATCGGACATGGGGGACCCCGATGTGGTTGGTGCAAATGAGGTGCCGACAGGGGGCACGCAGAAGGGCGGGGATCATAAAAGAAAGCGGTGGGCATGCCCAGCAGATCATGCTGCCGCCAGCCAGATCAGACCAGTTATTTCAGCACCTTACCCCACCCACAACTACCACTTTAGTTATAGATTCTGCCGTGTGGGATAAAAATGGCGCAAAAAGGGCGGCAAGTTGGCCTTGCCGCCCTTTCTGTCAGAGCTGTAGACCTGACTCAGTTGCCCAGATAGACCGGCAACAGATTTGCCATCGACAGGAAGTGGAACAGTGCGGTCGCCAAACCGAACAGGATCAGCAACCAGGCCATCAGCTTGCCGCCGGGGGTGACGAAATGGGGGGTCACTTCGCCCCGCTCGGCCCGCGCCCGGGTGCGCAGCACCAGCAGTGCCGGGATGATGCAGGTCCAGATGGTGGCGGCGGCACCGGCATAGCCGATGGCCAGCAGGAAGCCAAACGGGAAGAGCAGGGAGAGCAGCAGCGGCGGCAAGAAGGTGACCGCCCAGGTCTTGCTGCGACCGGCGCGGCTGTTGTCGAACTTGAACAGATCAGCCAGATAGTCGAACACCCCGAGCCCCACCCCGATAAAGGAGGAGAGGATCGCCGCCATGGAGAAGCCGTTGATGGCGCTGGCCACCTTCTCCGATTCGATCACCCCTGAGAGCGCGGAGAGCAGCACACTCACGTCACCCCCCTTGGCAATCACGGGAGCAAAATCCTGACGGGGCAGGTTGCCAAAGATCCCCAGCAGCCAGAGCACGTAGAGCGCCAGCGCGATCAGGGTTCCCCCCAGAATGGCCCATCTGGCCTGCTGCTCGTTCTGGTAGTAGGCACGCAGGGAAGCAACAGAGTGGTGATAACCAAACGAGGTGAGCGCCACCGGCAGCATCGCCATGGCATAGGGAGCGTAGCGGCTCTCGCTGCCCGCCAGATCGAGCAGGGTCGGCAACTTGATACTGCCGAGCAGCCCGGCCACACCGAGGGCGAAACTGAGGATCATAAAGGCGATCAGCACCACAGAGATGCGGTCAACGGCGCGAGTCGAGTGCCACACCACCGCAGAGAAGAGCGCCACAAACAGCACGGATGCAAGCTTGCTGTCGATCCCCAGTATCCCCTGCAGGATGGCACCGGAGGAGGTGATATAGGCGTAGAGCAGAATGCCGCCAACAAAGTAGACCGAGAGGTTGTTGAGGAGATTGAGCTTCTCCCCCAGCAGCTCGCGAGTCACAGTATTGAAGGAGACCCGCATATCGTGGTGCTGGAAGGATTCCAGCAGCATCCAGCCGGAGAGGGTCATCATCACCATGGTGACGGTCAGCGCCAGCACCGACCAGAGGGTCCAGGCCCCTGCCCCCGAACTCGGCAGACCGAGCATGCCGGCTCCCACGCAGACGCTGGCAATGATGCAGGCGCCCCCCAAAATTGACGGTTTTTTCTTCATAATCCCTTCTTTTTCTGACTAATTATCTATCCGCGGTAAACAAGACCGCGGCATGATGCCAGCCTTTGCCATGAGACGCCTACCACTATCTGCCATAACCGGGCATGGCCGCCGCATAAAAAGTGCCCCGAACGGGGCACTCTATCAGCGGGAATGATGTGAAGAGGGTTAATCCATCACCGGGATACCTGCCCTCGCTTCGGCCTGACGGGCGATGGCCTCGGTCATGCCCTGAAAGATAAAGAGGTGGAACGGCAGCATGGCGAGCCAGTAGGCCAGCCCCCAGGCGCCCTGCGGGTGCCAGTGAGCGGTGACCCGGATGCGGGTCAACCCGGACTCCTCCGGCAGGATGTTGAACTCCAGCCGCCCGACGCCCGGGGCCTTCATGTTGAACAACAGATCGAGCCTGCGCCCCTCATCCACCCCGAGGATCTGCCAGGAGTCGAGCATGTCACCCTTCACGAAGCGATCCGGATTGGTGCGGCCACGGGTGCGGGCCGGACCGCCGATCAGGTGATCCATCCATTCGCGCACCACCCACAGCTGGTTCATGTAGAAGTAGCGCTGCTCACCCCCCAGTTGCTGCAACACCTGCCACACCACCTCGGGAGAGGCGAGGCAGATGGCCTCGCCGCTGGCGGTACGGTCGTAGAAGCCATATTCGGGATGGCGCCAGCGCAGGCCGAGGGGGGTCTCCTGCCCCTGCTGTTCGGCACCCAGCTTCTGCTCCAGCGCCAGACTCTCCGCCAGCGCCTCGTCGAAGCTGAGCAGAGCCTGTGGCAGCAGGGCCCGCAGCGGGCCATCGTCGGCCGGGATATCGTGCTTGAGACCGCCCACCAGCGCCTTGGCCACCGGTTGCGGTACCGAAGTGACGAACTGCAGCCACCAGGCGGAGAGACGCGGGCTCAGAAACGGGATGGGAATGATGGGGCAGCGCTTGCCGATATGGGCGGCGAACTTCTGCAACTGCTGCTGATAGCTGAGCAGCTCGGGGCCGACCGCATTGAAAATGCGGCCATCCACCTCGTCGGCTTCCACCAGCCCGCCCAGATAGTGAAGCAGGTTGGACAGCGCAATGGGCGGCGTGCGCGAGCGCACCCATTTGGGCGTCACCATCATCGGCAGGTTGAACACCAGATCCCGCATCACCTCGAACGCCGCCGAACCGGGCCCGATGATGATGCCGGCGCGCAGCTCCACCGTCGGCACACCGGAGTCGCGAAACAGCTCGCCACAGTGGCGGCGAGAGTTGAGATGGCGGCTGTTGCACTGCTCAGGCTGGATCGCCCCCAGATAGATGATGCGACGCACCCCGGCGGCACGAGCGGCGGCAGCAAAGTTCTTTACCCCCTGCTGCTCCAGCCGATGAAAATCGGCCCCCGCCCCCATGGCATGCACCAGATAGAAGACTGTGTCTACGTTCGCCAGCGCAGGCAGCAAGGTGATCGGCTTGAGGCTGTCGGCGAGGCGAAACTCGACTCCCTCAGGCAAGCGGCAGGGACGGCGCGCCCCGGCAATCACCCTGTAGCCCAGCGTTTGCAGGTGGGGCACCAGATAGGAACCGATATAGCCTGCCGCCCCCATCACCAGACAATTTCTCATGTAATTCTCCCTATCCTCACCGATGCCGCTTGTCAGCCAGAGTGCGCAGCGCTACCTGAAAATGTTCAACTAGAGCGCCACTATCCAGTCTCTTGCCATCCTGCCACGCCACCACCTTGCAACCTAGTACTAACCACCTCCCTGATTAGTCCGATTTGGTGTTAAGCCCTGCTTATTCACTGGTCGATAACTGACCAGATGTATAGCGCCGAGGGCGAACGTATGCGCATCGATCACTACGACCTCCAGGGGGAGGTGCAATACCGGCAACAACAGGCCCAGAGCCGCAAGGTGCGCAAACTCGGGCCAGTGCCACCCGTCGTCAATCCACCGGAAGGCAACAACGCGGCAGTGGCCGGCAAACGCAGCAGCACCCTGACCCTCACCAGCGCCCTGACGCTGCAAACCGCGAGGCAATCCGCCGCCAGCCAGCAAGCGGCAACACCTCCCGCCCCGCCCGCAGCGGACGTTGGCAAAGAGCAGGATGGCATTCCCGACGATGGACTGGATAACCGCCAGCGGCTGATCAAGCTGATGATTGAAGCGATGCTGGGCCACGAAATCGAGCTGCCCAAGCCGATCAAGCCCACCGAAGAGGGGGGCGAAGGGGTGACCCAAGGAGAAGCCGCAGCTCAGGCTACCGAGCCGGATCAACTGGTGGAGGTGACAGACACCCTGCTGCAACAGGAGCAGCTCAACGTGGTGGCGTCAGCCAGCGTAGCGACTCGGGATGGTCAGACTATTCAGCTCGATCTCGGCTTTGTGCTCGACTGGCGTCAGCTGGAGGTGAGCCAGCGGCGCACCACCCTCAATGCCCTCAAAGATCCGCTGGTGCTCAGTCTGGATGGCAAGATTGCCGATCTGACCGAGGCACGGGTCACTTTCGATATTGATCAGGATGGCAAGGAGGATAGCCTGCCGGGTCTGCGGGAAGGGAGCGGCTTTGTGGCGCTGGATCGCAATGGCAACGGCACCATAGACGATGGGGGCGAGCTGTTTGGTGCACGCTCCGGCAATGGCTTCGGCGAGTTGGCCACCCTGGATGAGGATGGCAACGGGGTGCTGGATGAGGGGGATAGCCAGTTTTCAGCGCTGCAGTTCTGGCATCCGGAGCACGCACCTATAGCTCTGGTCGAACTGGGGATCGGCGCCATCCTGCTACGCCCCCTCGACACCCCCTTCAACCATCTGGGGGAGAGCGGCACTCAGGGGGTGCTGCGCCAATCCGGCCTCTATCTCACCGAACAGGGTAAAGGAGGCTGGGTGCAGCAGATCGATCTGCGGGTCTGAGCCTTGAAATGAAATTACCCATCGGTCGCTGACGATAACTGCTAGCGACCGGCTCCGGTGCCACCATCAACTCAGCTCGGTGGGGTCGATATCCAGACTCCAGCGCACCTTTTTGGTCTCGGTCCAGCCTTCCAGCTCCTTCACCGCCCAATCCAGCAGTTGGGCCAGCGGTGCCCGATTCGGCCCCTGCACCAGCAACTGCATGCGGAACTTGCCCGCCTTGCGCTCCATAAAGCCGCTGATGGGCCCCAGCACCTGAACGTGGGGATAGCGGGCGCTGCGCAGGGTATCGGCGAGGCGGGCGAGGAACAGCTGCACCTCGTCACGGCCATTGGCCTCGGCGCGGAACAGCCCCTGATAGCTGAACGGCGGCAGCCCCAACAGGCGGCGCTCTTTCAACGCCGTATCGGCGAAGTGGCCGTAACCGTTCTGGGTCAGATCCTGCAGCAGGGCGTGCTCGGGATGGTGGCTCTGCAGCACCACCAACCCGGGCTTGCTGGCACGACCGGCACGGCCAGCCACCTGGGTGTAGAGCTGGGCCAGTTTCTCGGCGGCGCGAAAATCGGCGCTGAACAGGGCACCATCCACATCCAGCAGACCCACTAGCGTCACATCCGGGAAGTGGTGGCCCTTGGCCAGCATCTGGGTGCCTATCAGGATCTTGTACTTGCCCGCCTTGATGTCGCCGAGATGGGTCTCCAGCTCCCCCTTGCGGCGGGTGTTGTCCCGATCGATGCGCACCACCGGATATTGCGGGAAAACCGTGGTGAGCAGCTGTTCCAGCTGCTCGGTGCCGACTCCCGATCCGATCAGTTCGTTGCTGCCACATTCGGGGCAGTGGTGGGGCAAGGGGCGCACGCTGTCACAGTGGTGGCAGTGCAGCCGTCGCCCGGCCTGATGCCAGGTGTACCAGGCATCGCAACGCTCGCAGGCGGCGCTCCAGCCACACTGGTGGCAGATCAGAGCCGGGGCATAGCCACGGCGGTTGAGAAACAGCATCACCTGATTGCCCGCCGCCAGATGCTCTGCCATCAGCTGCTCCAGCTGGGGAGAGAGCCCGGCCTGCAGCCGCACGCTCTTGATATCCAGGATCACCTGACGGGCGGTCTGGGCGTTACCGGCGCGGCGGGTCAGGGTGAGGTGGTGATACTTGCCGGTGCGGGCGTTGTGCAGCGTCTCCAGCGACGGGGTGGCCGAGCCAAGCAGGATGGGAATACCGGCACGATGAGCCCGCATCACCGCCAGATCCCGCGCGTGGTAGCGAAAACCGTCCTGCTGCTTGAAGGAGCCGTCGTGCTCCTCGTCGATGATGATGATGCCGAGGTTGTGAAACGGGGTGAACACCGCCGAGCGGGTGCCGATCAGGATGGCGGCGGCGCCGTCTCGACAGGCGAGCCAGGCATCGAGCCGCTCCCTGTCGTTCATGGCGGAGTTCATCGCCACCACCGGCACGTTGAAGCGGCGGCGAAAGCGGTTGATGGTCTGCGGGGTGAGGCCGATCTCCGGCACCATCACCAGCGCCTGCTTTCCCGCCTTGAGCAACGGCTCGAGGATGCTCAGGTAGACCTCGGTCTTGCCGGAACCTGTGATGCCATCCAGCAGGAAGGCGCCGAACTTGTCGCTCTGGCTGGTAACGGCAGAGACAGCCAACGCCTGTTCGCCATTGAGGCGCAGCCCCTCCCCCGGCTCGAAGCGGGCAGCCCAATCGCCATCGTGGCTCGGCTCCAGCGAACGCTTCTCCAGCAGCCCCTTCTTCTCCAGCGCGATGAGAGCGGCGCTCTGGATCTCCTCCTGCTTGAGGGAGGAAGAGGTCTGCGGCCCCTTGCGCAGCAGGGCGAGCGCCTGCTGCTGCTTGGCCGCCCGCTTGAGCTCGTTAAGGTCGATGGCCATGCCCGCCTCGGTGGCAAACCAGAACTCCAGTTCGCGATAAGCGGCAGGCTCCCCCTTGCGCACCAGCACCGGCAGGGCGTGAGGCAGCACTTCACCCAGCGGATGCTGGTAGTAGCTGGCGCTCCAGTTCATCAGCGCCAGAATATCCGGCCCCAGCACCGGCGTCGCATCGAGTACACGTTTGATGGGCTTGAGCTTGTTGCGGGGCACCTGGCTGTCGGCCGGATGATCCACCACCAGCCCGACCAGGGTCTGGGGACCGAAAGGGATCTCGACCCGGCAACCGGGGGCAGGTAACGGCAGGGGAGAGAGATAGTCGAAGTGACGGCGTAACGGTACCGGGACAGCGACACGAACCAGATCCAGCGTTTGGGAAGAATTCACCAGGGGTTGCCTATTTTTTCTGCGAAGCCACTTGCCTGATCTCAGGCATTTCCTATATTATTCGCAGCCTTTGAAACTGTGTTCAACAATCGTGTGGTGTCCGACAAGAGATCGGATGGCGACACGGCCTATTAATTGAGGTTGTCCATGAAAGCTGGTATCCATCCTGACTACGTAGCCATCACCGCCAAGTGCTCTTGCGGTAACGTCATCAACACTTTCTCTACCATCGGTAAAGATCTGAACCTGGACGTGTGCTCCGAGTGCCACCCGTTCTACACCGGCAAGCAGAAAGAAGTTTCTAGCGGCGGCCGCGTAGACAAGTTCAACAAGCGTTTCGGTGCGATGACCACCAAGAAGTAATTTTACTTCTGAAGAATTCTGAAAAAGGCGCCCAATGGGCGCCTTTTTTACGATCCCTGTTTTTCATCCTTCATGTTCCCGCAACCAGACGTACTCTCCCCTACTGACCAAACCCCTTGGAACGACGCAAATAGACATACCCCTCACCTGGGCTACCCCAGCGCGGACTCCCTGCGTTGTCATAGGCGCGATCCAGCAATCTGACGCTATCGGGGCCAATCCAGATATGCTGCACCAGCGTCGTGGCACCGCCAAAATCGGTGGAGCAATGGCCCACCCGGGTGTGACCGGCATATTCGCCGGAGGGGGTACGGGTCAGCCAGATCTCGCAACCGTGGCGCAAGGAGAGCTGCTGCGGGGTCAGACTGTCGAGCAGGGCGGGATCATGCCAGGCACCGGCAAAATCGGTGGCTCGGGGCATGGTCAGCTCTGCCATCAGGATCCGCCCGTCAGGGGCGGGTGAGAAGCGATAGATGCGCTGGCGAAAGGGACGGACGGAGCGCAGACTCAGGTACTGCTCGGCATAGACCCAGCGATAGCCCTGATAGCCGGGCCAGATCTCCATCAAGCGCAGTTCGGCACTGGTAAAGCGGCTGTCGTAACTGGCCTGCTCCCGGCTCGTAAAGGCCCCGTTGAACCAGCTGAGCAGCGGTTCCATACCGGGCTTGAGTGGGGTAGCCTGAGGCGCCGAACCTGCCAACACCAGACAGGAACAGAGCAGCCCGAATACGGCCACCAGCAACTTTGCCATCGAATCCTTCCGAATCATCATAGTGGCGGCGATTATATGAGCGAATTACCCCAATAACAGCCACTACGATCAAATCATTGCCACTCTGGTGCAAAAACCTCACAAGGATGCCAGTCCGCTCACTAAACCCGATATTTTGCCACCGCCTTGTTGAGCAGTTGGGCCTGCTCGTTGAGGCCCTCGCTGGATCTCGCATTTTCCTCCGCCATGATACTCGACTCTTGGGCGATGTCGCGGATGTTGTTGACGTTGCGGTTCACCTCGTTGGCCACCAGACTCTGCTGTTCGATAGCCGCAGCAATCTGGGTGCTCATGTCCATGATGTTGGTAACATCCTGAGTGATCTGCCCCAGCAACTCCCCTGCGGTACTGGCCTGATCCGAGCTGCGGTTGCCCTGCTCGCGGCAGGTCGCCATCACCTCGACGATGCTGCCGGTCTGTTTCTGCAGCGAGCTGATGATACCGGCAATCTCCTGGGTCGATTTCTGGGTACGGATGGCCAGATTGCGCACCTCATCGGCCACCACCGCAAAGCCGCGCCCCTGATCCCCTGCCCTGGCTGCTTCTATAGCCGCGTTGAGGGCCAGCAGGTTGGTCTGCTCGGCAATGCCACGGATCACGTCAAGCACGGAGCCGATGGTCTCGCTCTCTTTTTGCAGCTGGCTCACCTCGCGGGATGAACTCTCCAGATTGCCCGCCAGCGAGCGGATCTGCTCGACAGTATTCTCGACCGCAGCCCGCCCCTCCATCGCCTTGTTGTTGGTCGCCTGCGCATTGTTTGCCGCCTGCTCGGTGTTGCGGGCGATCTCTTCGATGGTGGAGCCCATCTCGGTGGACGCGGTCGCCACCATGTCGGTCTCCTGCAGCTGGCGCGCCGCCCCTTCACTGGTGCGTTTGACGTTGGCCGAGAGGTGATCCGCCGCTTCAGTCAGGGTGTGCACGCTCTGCTTCACATCGCCGATCAGATCACGAAACCCGCCCAGCATCACGTCGAGATTGCCTGCCAGCTGGGCCATTTCATCTGCCCCGCGCAGATCTATCTTCAGGCGCAGGTCATTATCCTTACGAATGCGGTTGACGGTGTCATTCACCTGAGTAATGGGACGGTCGATGCTGCGCCCCAGCAACACGCTCATGATGCCGATCAGCACCACAATCACCCCGCCACAGACCAGCATCAGGCTGTTGAGGCGAGCGCTCTGCCGCTCCAGCTCAGCGACAATGTGCTGATCGACGGCGGCAAACCCCTGTTCGGTCTGATGCACCAGATCCCGCATCTGGTTACGCAGCCCCTCATCCTCTTTCAGCCCCAGTACCTGCATCCCCTGCACCAGCGCCACAAAGTCCTGCCGGTACTGCTTGCTGGCCTGCTCCAGCTTGCCGCGCTCCCCTTCTGGCAAGGCGGCAAGGCTATCCTGAAAACTCTTGTGCAAGGTCTCGAAACGCTCCAGATACTGGATATCGGAGCGCAGCATGAAGTCCTTCTCCGCCCGCCTCAGCTGCAACATGGTGATGAGCAACCCCTGCTGATCCAGCTGCTTGAGCCCATTCTCCACCTCATGCACCGCCGCCCTCAGCTTGCCATAGAGCCCCTCCTCCGGCCCCAGACCAATCTTCTGCTGCTGGGCCACCAGATCGTTGAAGGCTTTGCCATAACCGCTGATCTGCTGATCCAGTCTGGTCAGCTCCCCCTCGACAGCCGCCAGATTGTCATCGGTCACCAGCTCCCGATTGTGCTGGTGAAAGTCTGACAGCCCCTGATTGAAGCGCTCGACGAAGGTCATATCCTTGCGGATCAGAAAATCCTTCTCGGCCCGCCGCAGGTTGAGCATGGCGATCTCCAGCTGGTCGATATTACGCTGGGCTTCGGTCAGATGACGGTGCACCTGGCTGGAGTAGATAAACAGGCCGCTCAGTACCAGCATGGCAACAGCAACCAGCACGGTATTCAGGATCAACTTATGACGGATAAGCACGATGGACCTCTCGCAAACTGACAGTGAACTGCATTGAGCTTATGCAGAAAAGCGGCGACAGGTGATCTGTGCAAGGAATATTCATTGAAATGCCACACCCACTCCTTATACTGGTTGCACCTGTTTCCAGCCGTGGATTTGACACTATGGAATACAATACTTCTGAACTGTGCGACATCTATCAGGACATGGTGGATGTGCTTGAACCCATGCTCTGCTCCTTCGGCGGCCGCGCCTCTTTCGGCGGCGTCATCACCACCGTCAAATGCTTCGAATCGAATGGTCTTATCCGTGAACTCGTCAAAGAGAACGGACTGGGACGCGTCTTGCTGATCGATGGCGGTGGCTCCATGCGCCGCGCTCTGATCGACAGCGACATCGCCACAACAGCAGCAGAGAACGATTGGGAAGGGATTGTCTGCTACGGCTGCGTCCGCGAAGTCGATATTCTGGAAGATCTGGATATCGGCATTCAGGCACTGGCAGCCATTCCGGTCGGTGCCGACAGCAAGGATGTGGGGGAGACCGATCTGCCGGTCAACTTCGGTGGCGTGACCTTCCTGCCCGACGACCACCTCTACGCCGATACCACAGGGGTGATCCTCTCCCCCGAGGCACTCGATATCGAGTAAGCCACAGACAGAGTGACGACGGGAGCCTTGGCTCCCGTTTTTTATGCCTGCAACTGGCTGAAAAATGACAAAAAAAGAGGGCCAGATAAACTGGCCCTTAACTGGAAGCAATGTGAGCAATGTCGTGCCTTCACAAGAAGTCCATCACGTTGGAACGAATGAAGTCTTTCCCGGAAAACAAGTTAACAATAATCATTCTCATTTAACTAGGCAAGCGCTATTTGCAGAAAGTGAAAAAAAATTGACCACCGCGAAGGGTGGTCAATCTGGTCAGGCTTGCCGGGTGGCCGTTTGCAGGCTGGATAATCCGGCCTCGCCCACCAGCTTGCGGCTGAGGTAGCGCAGCAAGACACCGTAGAGCGGCACGAACAAACCAAGGCTTATCAGCAACTTGAATACGTAATCGACGGTTGCGATCTCGACCCAGTGCTCTGCCATGAAAGGATCTGTGGTGCGCCAGAAGGCCACACTGAAGAAAGCGATGGTATCGACCAGATTACCGAACAGGGTGGAGGCCGCTGGCGCAATCCACCACTGCTTGAGCAGACGCAGGCGGTTGAACACCACCACATCCATGAACTGCCCCACCAGATAGGCCATAAAGCTGGCCAGCGCGATACGCGCCACGAACAGGTTGAACTCGGCCAGATGACCAACGCCCTGGAAGCTCCCTTCGAAGAAGAGCACAGAGAGCGCATAGGAGACCGCCAGTGCTGGCAACATCACGGTCTGGATAATCTTGCGCGCCAGACCGGCACCGAAGATCCGCACCGTCAGGTCAGTGGCGAGGAAGATAAACGGGAAGCTGAACGCACCCCAGGTGGTGTGGAAGCCAAACACGGTGATCGGCAGCTGCACCAGATAGTTGCTGCTGGCAATGATCAGGATGTGGAACAACGACAGGCGAACGAGCGCCGTTTGGTACTGCGCAGGGGTCAGATTCATCTTGTGACCTTTTTGGTTAATGGGGTTAGGGAACCCATATCGCCACCATTGGCGATAATCGAGGGGCGAGATTATACGCCCCCAAACCGATAGTTCAATCTTTATGCGATTAGGCTCATCCAGGTTGGCCAGTGGTAGAGCTGGCCTTGTGGTCGATATTCACGCCTTGTGCTGTCTGGCGAGCCAGAGTAGCGCCTCCCGATCCGCCGGGCGCACCGCCTCCAGCCAGCAGCCGCTGTAGTGTTCGTACTCCAGCCGAAACTGGCTCCCTTCAAACGCCAGCAACCAGCTATGGCGGTCGGCCCCCGCATCCTGCTCGAGCGGCTGCAGCTCCCACTCTCGCAGCAAGGCCTGCGCCAACAGCGGGAACGTGTCCCAGTCGAGCGCCGGACAATCCAGCGTCACCACGCCAGCTTCGCTATCTACCTGTTTGATTTGCCAACTCATGCCCAATCTCTTAGCTACTGCAGGAGAGCTCACCACCGCAATACCATGCCGGAGTCGGGGTGGCGAGATCCTCATATTCGGGTTGTTCATCATAGGGGCGCTGCAAGGCGGCGAACAGCCGCTCGAAAGGCCGCATATCCCCTGCGTCGGCGGCGTCTATCACCTGCTGGGCCAGCGCATTACGCAGTACATACTTGGGATTGATGGCATCCATCTGCGCCTTACGCACGGCATCCTCGCTGCCTTCGCGCATTAGCCGCGCCCGATAGCGCTCCAGCCACGCCTGCCAACCCAGTGGTTCAGGCAACAGGGCCAGCAGAGATGCAGGCCACGCCCCCTCTTGCGTCACCTCACCGAGACGGCGAAGGAACAGGTGGTAATCCACCTTGTGGGCCGCCAGCAACCGGAACAGCTCGCGGAACAGCGCCGGGTCATCCTCCTCCCACACTGCCAGTCCGAGCTTGGCCCGCATCAACTCGGAGTAGTGCAACATCAGCTGCTGCTCGTACTGGGCCAACGCTGCAGCCAGCGCATCACCGTCTACATGGCCAGCCAGCGCCTGCGCCAGTTTTTGCAGATTCCAGTAACCGACCGCAGGCTGCTGATCCAGCGCATAGCGGCCCGCCGGATCCGAGTGGTTGCAGACAAAATCGGGCACATAGGCATCGATAAAGCCGTAGGGGCCGTAATCCAGCGTCAGGCCGAGCAGCGACATGTTGTCGGTATTCATTACCCCGTGACAGAAGCCCGCCGCCTGCCATTTTGCAATCAGGCGCGCGGTGCGGCGCACCACTTCGGCAAACAGTTCGGCACCACTCTCCAGTTCGGGGAAGTAGTGGCGCAGCAGATAGTCGATGAGTGGCGGGATCTTCTCCCCCTGCCCGCTCCAGGCGAAATACTCGATATGACCGAAGCGCAGATGGCTGGGGGCGGTGCGCAGCACAGTCGCCCCTGTCTCAACCTGCTCGCGATAAACGGGCTCCTGGCTGCCCACCAGCACCAGCGCACGGGTGGTTGGTATGCCGAGGGCATGGAGCGCCTCGGAGGCGAGATATTCGCGAATGCTGGAGCGCAGCACGGCGCGGCCGTCACCAAAACGGGAGAACGGGGTTTTACCTGCTCCCTTCAGGTGGAGATCCCAACGCTGACCATCCGGCGCCAGCTGCTCACCCAGCAGCAGCGCGCGACCATCCCCAAGCCGGGGGCTATAACCCCCGAACTGATGGCCGGCATAGACCTGCGCTACCGGTTGCATACCGGGCAGCACTTTTCCCTCGCCACAACAGGCGATCCAGTCAGCCTCGCTGATGCCTCCCAGCCCCAACTCATCCAGCAAAGCCCGGTTGAGATGAAGCAACCGGGGTTGCTGCAGCGGCTGGGGGACCACGGGTTCACAGGCCCAGGGCAACTCGGTCGCAAAAGTGTTGATCAACTTCATGGTTGTGCCATTCGTCCCTGCGTATGCTCGTGTCACTCTTTATACTGCCGTCAGCCATGCTTGCGCTAACTGGCGACCATCATTTTTCAATTCAAGGAGAAGAAGATGCAAAAATGGGTATATGCCCTGCCCCTGCTGGCACTGGCGTGGGGTCATCAGGCCAAGGCTGCCGATATTGAAGCCGGCAAAGCCAAAGCGGCGGTTTGTGCCGCCTGTCACGGCGTGGAAGGCAAGGCGATGATCCCCAACTATCCCCATCTGGCGGGTCAGAATGCCGCCTATCTGGTTAAACAGTTGAAAGCGTTCAAGGATGGCACCCGCAAAGAGCCCTTGATGGACCCCTTCATGGCGCCGCTGACCGATGCGGATATCGACAATCTGGCGGCCTTCTACGCCAGCCTGAAATAACCTCGCGTCTAACCCTTGGTTCTTCCGAGCCGCGCTTACCGTGGTCGATTAGGCTGCCTAATCGACCCTACCGCCGGCAGTAGTCGATGATCAGATCCATAAAGGCTTCGCCAAAGCGTTCCAGCTTGCGGTGCCCGACACCGTTGATGGCCAGCATCTCGTCTTCGGTCATCGGCATCAGCTGAGCCATCTCCACCAGGGTCGCATCGTTGAACACCACGTAGGGCGGCACCTCTTCGTCCTCGGCAATCTGCTTGCGCAGGCCGCGCAACTCCTTGAACAGCCGTTTGTCGTAGTTGGCGTTGTCGAGCAGGCCATTGCGCTTCTCCTTGCGGCTGGAGATGGGCTGCAAGCGGGGCACCGCCAGCTCCAGCTTCACCTCGCCACGCAGCACGGGGCGGGCCGCCTCGGTCAGCTGCAGCACCAGATTGCGGGTGATGTTCTGGGTCAGCAGCCCCTTGTGGATCAGCTGGCGGATCACGCTCATCCAGTATTCGTGGCTCTGATCCTTGCCGATGCCGTAGGTCGAGAGCTTGTCGTGGCCGTGATCCTTGATGCGCTGGTTCAGCGACCCGCGCAGCACCTCCACCACATAACCCACCCCGAAATTCTGCCCCACCCGCCAGACGCAGGAGAGCGCCTTCTGGGCATCTTCAGTGCCGTCATAGCTTTTGGGCGGATCGAGGCAGATATCGCAGTTGCCGCACGGCTTGTCGTTGTACTCGCCAAAGTAGTTGAGCAGCACCTGACGGCGGCAGGTCTGCGCCTCGGCGAAGGCGGCCATCACGTTGAGCTTGTACTGCTCCACCTGCAACTGCTGGGGATTCTCGATGTTGTCGAGCAGGCGACGCACTCGGCCGATATCGGCGGGATCGTAGAGCAGCAGCGCCTCGGCGGGGGTGCCATCACGCCCGGCACGGCCGGTCTCCTGATAGTAGGATTCAATGTTCTTCGGAATGTCGTAGTGCACCACGAAGCGTACGTTGGGCTTGTCGATACCCATCCCAAACGCCACCGTCGCCACTACTATCTCGATGTCATCCTTGAGGAAAGCATCCTGGGTCTGCTGACGCTGCTCGAGCGGCAGCCCAGCATGATAGGGCGCGGCTTTGCAGCCGTGGCGGGATAACCGCTCGGCCACCTCCTCCACCCGGTTGCGGCTGGAGCAGTAGACGATGCCGCAGTTGCCCTTCTGGCTCTGCACGTAACGCAGCAGCTGCTCGGCCGCCTTGAACTTCTCCACCAGGCTGTAGCGGATATTGGGGCGATCAAAGCTGGCTGTGTGAATAAAGGGATCGTTGAGCTCTAGGCGGTGCAGCATGTCGCTGCGGGTCGCCTCATCGGCGGTGGCGGTGAGCGCCACCACAGGCACCTGCGGGAACCACTGTTTGAGCCGCCCCAGCGCCGCATACTCAGGCCGGAAGTCGTGGCCCCACTGGGAAACGCAGTGCGCCTCGTCGATGGCGAACAGCCCGAGCGGCAGCTCGGCCAGCCGGTCCATAAACTCGTGCTGCAGCAAGCGCTCGGGGGAGACATAGACCAGCTTGATCTCGCCACGGCGCATGGCGGCGAAGTTCTGGATCATCTCCTCCCGACTGAGGGCCGAGTTGATGTAGACCGCCGCCACGCCGTTGGCGCGCAGACTGTCGACCTGATCCTTCATCAGCGAAATAAGGGGAGAAACCACCACCCCGAGCCCGGGCCGCAGCAGTGCCGGGATCTGGTAGCAGAGCGACTTGCCGCCGCCAGTGGGCTTGAGCACCAGCGCATCGCGCCCCGCGACGATCTGCTCGATGATTTCGAGCTGACCCGGCCGAAACTGCTGATAGCCGAAGACCGCCTGCAGCAGGGCAAGCGGACTCTCTGGCTGAGGATCTGGCAGGGTTTCGGCAATCGCAGTCATGGGCTCTCCTTTGGGGTCGCCATTCTAAAGCAGCCGCCGCCCACAATAAACCTGCCATTGCGACTGTTAAGGAACTGTTGCAGACTGGCTGGAGTTTTTACTCGGCTTTGATGACAAGGATTGGGATCAGAGAATGAAACAGATGCTCAAGAAGATGGCGCTCAGTGGCATTGCCAACCTGTTTGCCGAGAAGATGCCCTTCAACAAACTGATCGGCATGCAGGTGACCCACTACGACTTTGACAAGGTGGAGCTGCGTATCAAGATGGACGAGAAGCTGATCGGCAACCCTTTCCACAACATCCTGCACGGCGGCGTCACCGCCACGCTGCTCGATGTAGCGGGCGGCATGATCGTCGCCGCATCCTGCATCGACGAGCTGGAGGAGTTCTCCCCCAGTTATCTCAAGGAGCGCTTCGCCCGCCTCGGCACCATAGACCTGCGGGTGGATTACCTACGTCCGGGGCGCGGCAACGAGTTTATCGCCACCGCCCACATCATCCGGGCTGGCAGCAAGGTCGCCGTCGCCCGGATGGAGCTGCACAACGAAGAGGGCACCCACATCGCCTTCGGCACCGGTACCTATCTGGTGGGTTGAACCAAGTTAGTGCATAAAAACCACGCGGCTAATCCACTTTTAATCATTAGATTCCTTACCCCCTCTGGCCGAACAAGGTCCATACTGATAGTCGGGATTGTGTGCAGAGGGAGGATTGCAGGCGATGAGTGCGAAACTGGCCATCAAACCATCCAGAGCCTTGTTGACACAGCTCGAGTCCATGCTCGACGAGGTGCAGACACCCGAGTGTCGCCACTGGTTGGAACAGGAGCTTGAGGGGTATTCTCTCTCCTCACCCCTGCCTTGGTATCGCATCGTTCCCTGTCGGCAACGCGGTCACTTTCTGGATCTGAAAACGGGAAAATATTTGACCTGTCATATCAACAGTCAAACGCTATGCCAACGCGATCTGGCCCAAATTCAGTTCATTTATGCCCGTGAACCCGCCGCCCACTATTTGCTGCAACGCAATTCCGGTATTGAACCCTGGCCAGAACAGCTGCTGGAAGATTATCAGGAGCAGTTGATCCCCGGCCATTTATGCCTGCAAGCCTGGCATGAGCCCGTGATTTCATTACGTGCACAACTGATGGAGGGAATAGAACATTTCATTAGTGAGTACCCCAAGCACGCGGCCTTGCTGCCTCAACACAGTTTCAAGGCTTTGCGGCATCAGCACTGGCATATCTGAGTAAGCGCCTGGCGCGCAAG
Source organism: Aeromonas sp. 95A (assembly GCF_051919235.1). NCBI lineage: Bacteria > Pseudomonadati > Pseudomonadota > Gammaproteobacteria > Aeromonadales > Aeromonadaceae > Aeromonas > Aeromonas sp. 95A. Next base: position 3,087,717 of record NZ_JBQBFC010000001.1, on the reverse strand, counting down.
GAGGGCACCATAGACAAGACCCATAGCGAGATTGCCACAATCTAGAGTGCCGGAGTCAGGACCAGACTCCACCGATGGGCCACCGAGCGGTGGCCCTTTTAATGTCTGTGGTCTTGCTTCGACCCTGCATACTGCAAGTCAGATCACTTGGCCAGGTAACAGGTCAGCAGCTAAAGAAAATCGGGAAAACAGGAAGGATAAATGCAAAAAGGCCGCTCTATTGAGCGGCCTTTTCAAATTTGGTCGGTGTGAGAGGATTCGAACCTCCGACCCCTTCGTCCCGAACGAAGTGCGCTACCAAGCTGCGCTACACACCGATGTCTGCGGGACGGGAATTTACCGAAAGCCCAGACCCGACACAAGCCTTTTTTGCATTTGGCAGGAAAAAAAGTGCCGTTCGCTCAACTATTCAGCACTCTTTTCATCCGTTTACCGGGCTGCAGCCAGCTGGTGACATTCCGGTAACCGGCTGTCAGGCCAGGTGTAGGGATGCCGGTCCCAGCAGACGGCGCTGCCAGTCAGCCACAGTGCCATGCTCCAGCCAGTCGGCTGCATGCTGGCGCCAGTTGGGGGAAAGGGCCGGATTCTCCAGCAACATCAGCAGATCCGCTTCATTGCGCACCTGATTGAACAGGATATCCGCCGTGCGCTTCACCGTCAGTTCGGGATAGGGTCTGTCTACCAGCTCCATGGCTGACTCCGGCGACACCATCCCCTCCTCCAGCACCCGCAGCAGCCAGCCACAACGGCCATTCAGTTGTATTACCTGCGACATCTGGCCATAGCCAAAGCGCTGGTTGAGCTTGAAACAGGGGGATCTCGGCTGGCTGATCTGGATCAGCGCCTCGCCGAGTCGATAGACATCGCCAATGCAGGCTTGCACCTCGGTCAGCCCGATACCGGAGAGGTTCTCGCCAAAGGCGGCAGGTTGCCAAGGTGTACGTGGCGCAGGCAAGCCCAGTGCGATTTGCCAGGTCTGCCACCAGAGATAGTGATCGGCAGGATAGTAGTGGAGCGCCCGATCCGGGCCACCGTGGTGGCGCAGGTCACACTGTTCATCCCCTTCCAGACCGGCAAAGGTACAGCGAACTGGTGCAGAGATCGGTTGCTTGTGAATGGCGCTGGTGAGGCCGGGCACCAGCTCGGTGCCACGACCGCTAAAAAGGGAGATCCGCATACTCATCCTCCAGGTTGACGAAAGTAGGCGGATCTTATCATGGCGTCAGACGACGGCCTGCATCTGGGTGGTCATGGCGATCTCGGCACGACGGCGCTTCTCCGCCCTGGCCATCAGATACCAGCTGCCGAAGGTAAAGAGCGATACCGACAACAGGATCAGGCTGGCCACCGCGTTGATCTCGGGTTTAACCCCGAGCCGCACCGCCGAGAAGACCTCCATCGGCAAGGTGGTGGAGCCCGGGCCGGAGACGAAGCTCGCCAGCACCAGATCATCCAGCGACAGGGCGAACGACATCATGCCGCCTGCCGCCAGCGAGGGGGCGATCATCGGGATGGTGATCAGGAAGAACACCTTCCACGGCTTGGCGCCGAGATCCATTGCCGCCTCCTCGATAGAGAGATCCAGCTCCCGCAACCGCGCCGACACCACGATCGCCACGTAGGCGGTACAGAAGGTGGTGTGGGCAATCCAGATGGTCAGCATGCCCCGCTCGGCGGGCCAGCCCACCAGCTGGGCCATGGCCACGAACAGCAGCAGCAGCGACAGACCGGTGATCACCTCAGGCATCACCAGCGGCGCCGTCACCATGCCACCGAACAGGGTGCGACCACGGAAGTGGGGAATTCGGGTCAGCACGAAGGCTGCCACCGTCCCCAGCGCCACCGCGGCGATCGCGGTGTAGAAGGCGATCTCCAGCGAGCGGAACACAGACCCGATCAGCTGCTTGTTGTCGAGCAGGCCGAAGTACCACTTGAGCGACCAGCCACCCCACACCGTCACCAGCTTGGAGGCGTTGAAGGAGTAGATCACCATGATGATCATGGGCAGGTAGATAAACAGCAGCCCCAGCCAGAGCATCAGTTTGGCAAAACCGAAACGTCTCATCATGCCTTGCCCTCCAGCTCTTTGGCCTGGTTACGGTTGAAGAGGATGATCGGAATGATCAGCACCGCCAGCATCACTACCGCCAGCGCAGAGGCAACCGGCCAGTCGCGGTTGTTGAAGAACTCCTGCCACAGCACCTTGCCGATCATCAGGGTCTCCGGGCCGCCCAGCATTTCCGGAATAACGAACTCCCCTACCACCGGAATGAACACCAGCATGCAGCCGGCGATAATGCCGTTTTTGGAAAGCGGCACCGTGATCTGCCAGAAACGGGTCAGGTTGCGGGCCCCCAGGTCGGAGGCGGCCTCCAGCAGGCTCTGATCGTGTTTGACCAGATTGGCATAGAGCGGCAGCACCATGAAGGGCAGGTAGGAGTAAACAATGCCGATATAGACCGCCAGGTTGGTGTTGAGGATCTGTAGCGGTTCGTCGATCACCCCGATCCCCAGCAAAACGCTGTTGAGCAGGCCGTTGTTACTGAGGATCCCCATCCATGCGTAGACCCGGATCAGAATGGCGGTCCAAGTCGGCATCATGATCAGCAGCAGCAGAACGGTCTGGGTCTCCTTGTTGGCCCGAGCGATGGAGTAGGCCATCGGATAGCCAATCAGCAGGCAGAGCAAAGTGCTGACGAAGGCCATCTTGAGGGAGCCCAGATAGGCCGCGATATAGAGCTCATCCTCCTGCAGCAGCAGGTAGTTGCCCATATTGAGCAGTATGGTGAGCTGATTGTCGGCCCAGCTCACCACGTCGGTGTAGGGCGGGATCGCCACATCCGCTTCCGCAAAACTGATCTTCACCACGATGACGAAGGGCAGCAGGAAGAAGAGGAACAGCCAGAAGAAGGGGATGCCGATCACCAGCCGGCGCCCGCCGACCCGCTTCAGTCGTTGCAAGAACTTCATGATTGCAGCACCACGCCGCTGTCATCTTCCCAGTAGAGGAACACCTGGTCATCCCAGGTTGGCCGCTTGCCGTGGCGTTCGGCATTGGCGATGAAAGCCTGAACGATTTTGCCCGAGGGCAGCTGGATGTGATAAACCGAGTGACCGCCCAGATAAGCGATGTCATAGACCTCACCCTTGGTCCAGTTGAAGTCCGGGTGCTCGATCTCCTCCGGTTTTTGCAGACTCATCAGCAGTTTTTCCGGCCGCAGGGCGTAGGTCACCTTCTTGTTCTCGGCGCGGGAGCTGATGCCGTGGCCCACATAGATGGGCTGCTCCAGATCGGCGCAGGCGATGGTGGCGTGGTCCTGCTCATCCTCCACCAGCAGGCCGTCAAACAGGTTGACGTTGCCGATGAACTCGCACACCAGCCGACTGGCCGGAGTCTCGTAGATATCCATCGGGCTGCCGATCTGCTCGATGCAGCCGAGGTGCATGATGGCGATCCGCTCCGCCATGGTCATGGCCTCTTCCTGATCGTGGGTCACCATGACGCAGGTAACCCCGACCCGCTCGATGATCTCAACCAGCTCCAGCTGCATCTTGGAACGCAGCTTCTTGTCGAGCGCCCCCATGGGTTCATCCAGCAGCAACAGTTTGGGACGCTTGGCCAGGGAACGAGCCAACGCCACCCGCTGACGCTGGCCACCGGAAAGCTGATGTGGTTTGCGACGGGCATACTGGGTCATCTGCACAAGCTTGAGCATCTCCTCCACCCGGGCATCGATCTCGGCCTTGGGCAGGCCATCCTGCTTGAGGCCAAAGGCGATGTTCTGGGCCACCGTCATATGGGGGAACAGGGCGTAGGACTGGAACATCATGTTGATGGGGCGTTCATAGGGGGGCATGTCGGTGATGTCGACCCCGTCGAGGAACAGCCGCCCCTCGGTCGGGCGCTCGAAACCGGCCAGCATCCGCAGCAGGGTCGATTTGCCGGACCCGGACCCGCCGAGCAGGGCGAAAATCTCCCCCTTGTGAATATTGAGAGATACGTTATCGACCGCCAGCGTTTCGTCGAACTGCTTGCTTACCCGATCAATTTTCACCAGCACTTCTTTGCGCTGCTGACTGCCCTCGAGGGCTTTCTTGTAGGCACTGGAGGCTATCGCCATTACCAAACTCCCCAACGTGATACCAGCCTTGCGGCCGATTCATAAAAGCGATTTGGCGCCCCCGAACGGGCACCAAGGTTAGGTACCGGACTTGATCTTGGTCCAACTCCGGGTGATTAGACGCTGTACCGAGCGGGGATGTGCTTCCTGCACATAGAGTCGCTCCAGCACGGCCTGAGGGGGATAAACCTCCTCATTGTTGCGCACCGCCTCATCCATAAACTCGCCCGCCCTTGAGTTGGGATTCGCGTAGCCCACATAGTCGCTGACCTTGGCGATCACTTCGGGCTGCAGGACGTAGTTGATGAGGGCGTGCGCCTCTTTGACATTGGTGGCATCGGACGGGATCGCCATCATGTCGAACCAGAGATTGCCCCCCTCTTTCGGAATGCTGTAGGCAATTTTCACCCCCTTGCCAGCTTCATCGGCGCGAGCAGCGGCTTGCAGGATGTCGCCGGAAAAACCGGCCGCCACGCAGATGTCGCCATTGGCGAGATCGCCGATGTATTTGGAGGAGTGGAAGTAGGCCACATAGGGCCGCACCTTGAGCAACAGCGCCTCGGCCTGCTTGATATCCCCCGTCGCATGACTGTTGGGATCGAGCCCGAGGTAGTTGAGGGCAGCAGGGATCATCTCGTCGGCAGAGTCGAGGAAGGCGACGCCGCAGCGAGAGAGTTTCGCCATGTTTTCCGGTTCGAAGATGGTGGCCCAGGAGTCAATCTTGTCGACCCCCAGCACCGCCTTGATTTTGTCGACGTTGTAGCCGATGCCGTTGGTCCCCCACAGATAGGGCACCGCGTACTGATGACCCGGATCCACCTTGTCGAGCTGCTTGAGCAGCAAGGGATCCAGGTTGGCCAGATTGGGCAGCAGGGATTTATCCAGTTTCTGGAAGGCTCCCGCCTTGATCTGCTTGGCCAGGAAATTATTGGAGGGCACCACCAAATCGTAACCGGTCCGCCCCGTCAGCAACTTGCCTTCCAGGGTCTCGTTGGAGTCAAACACGTCATAGACGGTCTTGATGCCGGTCGCCTGCTGGAAATCGCTGAGGGTGGTCTCACCGATATAGTCAGACCAGTTGTAGAAGTGCAGCACAGGGGCAGCCTGGGCCACATTCGCCAATCCCATGGTCAGCGCTATGGTTAGCAATCTGGTTGTATTCACGGTGTCAGTTCTCCTGTTTCAGTGGTTGACCGTCTGCGCATCCATTCGCGCGGCCCATCCGGATGGATGGCATCACTACCCTCCCGGCCGAACTGCGGACCGGGAGGGGCATTCGTTACTTACTTGCCGGACTTGATCTTGGTCCAGCTGCGGGTCATCAGACGCTGCACCTTGGCCGGCAGATCCGGGAAGGTGTAGATCTTCTGCAGGGTCGCCGCATCAGGGTAGATACCCGGATCGGTGCGGATCGCCTCATCCACCAGCGGGGTCGCCGCCTTGTTGCCGTTCGGGAACTGCACCACGTTGGTGATATTGGCGATCACCTCAGGCTTCATCAGGTAGTTGATGAAGGTGTGGGCCGCCTCGACGTTCTTGGCATCCGCCGGAATGGCGATCATGTCAAAGAAGCTGCCTGCCCCCTCTTTCGGAATGGTGTAGGTGAGCGCGACGCCATTCTTGGCCTCGGCTGCCCGCGCCTTGGACTGCTGCAAGTCACCGGAGTAACCGACCGCGACGCAGAGGTTGCCGTTGGCCAGATCCGAGATGTACTTGGAGGAGTGGAAATAGGCGGTATAGGGACGGATGGAGAGGAACAGCTCCTCAGCCTTCTTCAGCTCGGCCGGTTTCTGGCTATCCGGTTTGAAGCCCAGATATTGCAGGGCAGCCGGCAGCATTTCGGTCGGTGAATCGAGGAAGGAGACGCCACACTCTTTCAACTTGGCCATGTTCTCCGGCTTGAACACCAGATCCCAGGAGTTGACCGGGGCATCGGCCCCCAGCACGGCTTTCACCTTCTCGGCGTTGTAGGCATAGCCGATGGTGCCCCACAGATAGGGGATGGAGTACTGGTTGCCCGGATCGCTCGGCTCGAGCGCCTTGAGCAGGTCGACATCCATGTTTTGCCAGTTGGAGAGCTTGGACTTGTCCAGTTTCTGGAACACGCCCGCCTTGATCTGCTTGGCCAGGAAGGGGTTGGATGGCACCACGATGTCGTAGCCCGAACTACCCGCCAGCAACTTGGCTTCCAGTACCTCGTTACTGTCGAACACGTCATAAACCACCTTGATCCCCGTCTCCTTCTGGAAGTTATCCAGGGTATCCGGCGCTATGTAGTCGCTCCAGTTGTAGACGTGCAGCACCTTCTCTTCAGCCATTGCTCCGGCACTTGCCATGACCAGAGCCACAGAGGCAGCGATCACTCCTGTTTTGAAAGACATCATCCTTGTCTCCTAAGCAAATTGTATGCGCATGCCAACCTGCCCGACCCGCCTCAACCCTTCAGCTTTGCGGCTGTCAGATCCAGACTGCGCCTGGCCAGATCGACCAATTCATCAACCTGTTCCTCGGTGATGACCAAGGGGGGCGATATGATCATGGTATCGCCTACCGCCCTCATCACCAAGCCATTGTTAAAGCAGAACTCCCGGCAAGTCATCCCCGCATTTGCCTGAGCCGGGAAACGCCGGTTGGTCTGCTTGTCCTCAACGATTTCCAGCGCGGCGACCAATCCTTTGCCACGGGTTTCTCCCACCAGCGGATGATCGGCCAGCTCCGCCCAGCGGCGCTGCAAATAGGGGCCGATAGTATCATGCACTCGCTTAACTATGCTCTCTTTCTGCATAAGCTGGATATTGGCCACCGCCACGGCGCAGGAGACCGGATGACCCGAGTAGGTGAAGCCGTGGTTGAACTCGCCCCCCTCCTCCACCAGCCCCTTGGCAACCCGGTCACTGACCATCACAGCGCCGAGCGGCAGATAACCGGAGGTGATCCCCTTGGCCAGACACATCAGGTCCGGCTTGATGCCAAACCCTTCGCTGGCAAACCAGTGGCCGGTACGGCCAAAGCCGCAGATCACCTCGTCGGCGATCAGCAGGATGCCGTAGTGATCGCAGATGCGCTGGATCTCCGGCCAGTAGCTGTCAGGCGGAATGATGACGCCGCCCGCCCCCTGGATCGGCTCGCCGATAAAGGCAGCCACCTTGTCCACCCCCAGCTCCAGAATCTTCTGCTCCAGCTGACGGGCCCGCTCCAGCCCGAACTCGTGGGCACTCATCCCCTGCCCCTCACCGAAGTGGTAGGGCTGATCGATGTGCACTATGCCGGGAATGGGCAGACCACCCTGGGCATGCATCCCCTTCATGCCACCCAGACTCGCCCCCGCCACGGTGGAGCCGTGATAGGCGTTGTGGCGGCTGATGATCACCTGTTTGTCAGGCTGACCCTTGCTGGCCCAGTAGTGGCGCACCATCCGCAGCACGGTGTCGTTGCACTCGGAGCCGGAGCCGGTGAAGAAGACGTGGTTGAGATGGGCTGGCGTCACCTCGGCCAGCAGGGTCGCCAGCTCGATCACCGGCGGGTGAGCGGTCTGGAAGAAGAGGTTGTAGTAGGGCAACTGCTGCATCTGACGGGTAGCGGCATCCACCAGCTCCTGGCGGCCATAGCCCATATTGACGCACCACAGGCCCGCCATGCCGTCGAGAATGCGTTTTCCCTCAGAGTCTTCCAGATAGACGCCGCTGGCTTTGGTAATGATGCGCGAACCCTTCTTGTTCAGGGCCTGAAAGTCGGTAAAGGGGTGCAGGTGGTGGCTGGCATCCAGTTGTTGCCACTCACGGGTTGTCTGCTGCATTTGTTGCTCCTCGGTTCCTTCGATTTAGCAAGATTCAGTCGTCAAATAGTCAGGTGGGTAGTCAGGCGGGCTTGCATGCTCGCAGCCACAACCACTCACAGGTGGCTGCCGCCACCTGACTCGCGTTCCGGTCTCTTCGATACAGGGATCGGGGAGACCGACTCCGGCCTCCCCGTTACAGGGGGATCAGACGTTCAGCAGCAGGAACTCCCGCTCCCAGCGACTGATCACCCCAAAGTAGGTCTCGTACTCTTTGCGTTTGACCGCGACGAAGGCGCGGGTGAAGCGCTCGCCCAGCATCTCCTTGATGGGCTCGCACTGTTCGAGATGGCTGAGTGCCTCCTCCAGCGAGCGGGGCAGGCTGTAGGGCAGGTCATAGGCGCTCGACTTCATCTCCGGCAGCGGCTCCAGCTTCTCCATCATGCCGAGATAGCCACAGGCCAGAGTGGCGGCCAGCGCCAGATAGGGGTTGGCATCGGCACCGGCGAAGCGGTTCTCCACCCGCCGAGCGCTCGGGTCGGAGAAGGGCACCCGCAGGCCGCAGGTGCGGTTCTCTACGCCCCACTGGACGTTGCGCGGCGCGCTCTCGCCAAAGGTGAGGCGGCGGTAGGAGTTGACGTTGGGGGCCAGCAGGGCAGTCACCGCCGGGGTGTATTTCTGCAGACCGGCGATGAAGTGCATGAACTGTTCGCTGTTGCCGCCGTTCGGAGTGCCGAACAGGTTGTGGCCGTTCACATCTTCCAGACTCTGGTGGATGTGCATGGCCGACCCCGGTTCGTCGCTCATCGGCTTGGCCATAAAGGTGGCATAGATGCCGTGGCGGTGAGCGGCCTCACGCATGGTACGCTTGAACAGGAACACCTGATCCGCCAGATCGATGGCATCACCATGCAGGAAGTTGATCTCCATCTGGGCGGCGCCCGACTCGTGGATCAGGGTGTCCACTTCCAGTTCCTGCGCCTCACAGTAGTCATACATGTCTTCAAAGATGGGGTCGAACTCGTTGACCGCATCGATGCTGAACGACTGACGGGCGGTCTCCGGGCGGCCGTTGCGACCGACCGGCGGCACCAGCGGATAGTCGGGGTCTTCGTTGCGGGTGACTAGATAGAATTCCAGCTCGGGCGCCACCACCGGCTTCCAGCCCTGCTTCTCGTAAAATGACAGAACCCGACGCAGCACGGAGCGCGGCGCGATGTCGATCAGCTTGCCGTTGACGTCGAAACAGTCGTGGATCACCTGGGCAGTGGGCTCCAGCGCCCAGGGGACAAAACGGATGGTGTTGGGGTCGGGATAGAGCTGCATGTCCCGCTCCAGCGGGTCGATCATGCTGTCGTCATCCGGATATTCGCCGGTCACCGTCTGGGTGAAAATCACCTCGGGCAGACGCATGCCCCCTTCACGCAAAAACTTGTTGGCTGGGATGATCTTGCCCCGGGCGTTGCCGGTGAAATCCGGGAACAGGCACTCCACCTCCGTGATGCGATTGCTCTCCATCCAGCCTTTGATACTGTCCATGTTAAACCCCGACTTTACGGTTGCCATTGGCAAGGGTGTCTAATATATGGAACACCCTTGTTATAAAATTGTAATCAACATCACCATAAAAGCCCGCCATCAAGGGCAATGTCAAGCGGGTGTGTTTAAAAAACTATAAATAACGGCGCATATAATGACCAAGGCGGCACCAAATACTAAACACTCAAATCCGTACGAAGCCCCCCCCTCTCATCGTTGCAAAGGCGATGCCAACAGAGGGTGAAGCAGGCGCCAGATCCCGACCAATCCCCCGCAGGAACGGACCATTTTTTTGCAAGGGCGCACAATCCTTATCCTATTTGCTTTGCTTGGCTGCATTTTTTTGGTACAAGGCCCGCCCTGATTTGCACTCTCTTGCATGAAACAGGTGCAAATCGGGATACAAGGGCTTGGTCTGTAGGCAGACAGCCCCCATAAACAGGGATAATTGGGTTAGTAAACTGACTGGTAGTTAATCGTATGTGTGATTTCATGACTGAAGACCAACTGGCCTTTTACAAGGGGCAGATCGAGCGACAGATCGTCGAGCTCGAAGAGCGCCTGAACTCCCAGGCCAGCCAGGCCATCGCCACCGACACCAACGAGATGGCTGATGAAATTGACCGTGCCAGTATCGAGGAAGCCCGCCGTCTGGAGCTGAACCGCATCGAGCACGACAAGCTGCACCTGCGCAAGCTGCGGGGCGCATTGAAGCGCATCAGCGAAGGGGATTTTGGTTACTGCGAATCTTGCGGTGACGAGATCTCCCTCAAGCGGCTGCATGCCCGTCCGGAATCCCGTTTCTGCGTCGAATGCCAGAGCACCAAGGAATTTAACGATACCCACGTGTTCCGTCGCGTCGCCTGATTCTTCGAAGAACCGTCACCATTCTGGTGCAACAGACGCCAGCAAGGCAGGGCCCCGCGCTCAAACCTTGCACAACGCCTCGCAGCAAGATGATGACAAGTTCTGTTAGACTCCGGACACCTTCCGGAATCTACAGGAGAACAGAGAGTGAAATGGCTCATCAAGCTGTGTTTGTGCCTGCCACTGCTGGCACAAGCACAGGTTCTGACGGTCAAGGTCCCCAGCCGTCCCGTCAACAATCTTGACCAGGAGTACCAGTACAAGCTGCTGGAACTGGCCCTAACCCGCTCCGGGCAACCCTTTCGCATCCAGCCTGTCGAACTCGACCTCAACCAGTTCACCCTCCAGCAGCAGCTGAGCAAGGGCAAGACCATCAACGTCTTCTGGATGGGCACCTCCAGCGAGCTCGAATCCTCCCTGATTGCCGTCCCCATTCCGCTGTTTCGCGGGCTGGAAGGATTGCGGCTGTCGTTCATCCACGCGGATGCTCAGGAGAAGTTCAACCAGATCAATAACCTGGCCGACCTCAAACAGCTGAAGGCAGCGCAAGGGGTCGGTTGGGCCGATAACAAAATTCTGGAAAATGCGGGTATCCCGACCTTATCCGGCCGATACAGCAGCCTGTTTCGCCTTATCAACGACGGCGACAAGATCGACTTCTTCCCGCGCGCCCTAGTGGAAATCTTCGCCGAGCGCAGCGAGCTGGTGGCGCAGTATCCCAACCTCGCCATCGAGCAGCATCTGCTGATCCGCTACCCCTTTGCCCAGTTCTTCTTCGTCAGCCCCGAATACCCCAAGCTGGCCAAGGCGATTCAGACCGGGCTGGAGCGGGCCTATGCCGATGGCAGCTTTATGAAGTTCTTCAATGACAACCCCAAGATCCGCGAAGCGCTCGCCAGCGCCAACCTCGATCAGCGGGTCACCATCGCCCTGCCCAATCCGGATATGACCCCGTTGCTAAAATCCATTCCGGCCCAATATTGGGAGTATCCACCGCAGGGATAATCATCCCGAGCGCCTGACCATGAGGGTCGGGCAGCGAGAACACAGTGCGCCAGGGAGGTGCCTTGAAGGGAATCCAGGAGTGGTTTGCGCAGTACGGCCAGAGCCATCGCCATCCGACAAACATCGCCATCCACAAACTGGCGGTGCCGGGCATCTATCTCTGCTCGCTGGCGCTGCTCTGGTGTCTGCCACACGGGCCCTTGCCAGAGCCCCTCAACTGGGCGGCAGTGGCAGCCATTCCGGTGCTGCTGTTCTATCTGCAGCTGTCGTTTTCGCTGTTCGCGGGGATGGCGGTGCTGACCGCACTGGGACTGTGGATCTGCCACCAATGGCAGGGGCCGCTGTTGTGGCCCTCGGTGGCGGCGTTCGTGCTGCTCTGGATAGCCCAGTTTGTCGGCCACAAGATCGAGGGCAAGCGCCCCTCCTTCCTCGCCGACCTGCAATTTCTGCTGATAGGCCCCGCCTGGGTGCTTGCCAGCCTCTATCGTCGCCTGGGCATTCCCTATTGAGGAGTGCCGGGCCAACAGGAGAGACCATGACACATAACCACACGCGACATAATGCCCTGCGCCGCGCCCTGCCCCTGCTGCTGGGGGCCTTGTTTGCTGGCCCGGCGCTGGCCGACAAGGCCGACCCGGTCGGTGAAGTAAGCACCGCCTTCAAGCTGTTTGGCCCCAACCACAAGATCCTGGTGGAGGCGTTCGACGACCCACGCATCGACGGCGTCGCTTGCTATCTGGCGCGCCCCAAGACAGGTGGAGTCAAAGGCGGGCTGGGACTGGCGGAAGATCCCTCCCACGCCTCCCTGTCGTGCCACCAGATCGGCCCCATCACCCTGCCCGAAAAGCTGAAGGCGGGGGAAGAGGTGTTCGATGTCAGCACCTCGCTGGTGTTCAAGGAGCAGAAAGTGGTGCGTTTTTACGACAAGAAACGCAATGCACTGGTTTACCTGACCTACAGCACCAAACTGGTGGATGGTTCGTACAAGAGTGCGGTCAGCGCCGTTCCCATTATGCCGTGGGGACAATAACCAGCCGGTTTGTCCGGTGATAGCTGACCCATTTTGTTGTAATTTGACGACACACACGCTGCGGAGCACATACCATGAAAGTCGCCGTATTCAGTACCAAGAGCTATGACAAAGAGCATTTCAACCAGGCCAACAACCAGTACGGCTTCGACCTGGAGTTTTTCGATGTGCGGCTGGAGGCCAAAACGGCCCGACTGGCTCACGGCTTCCCGGTGGTGTGTCTGTTCGTCAATGACGATGCCGACCGCGAGGTATTGACCGAACTGGCTGCCAACGGCACCCAGGTGATTGCCCTGCGCTGCGCCGGTTACAACAACGTGGATCTGGCCGCTGCCAAAGAGCTGGGGCTGAAAGTGGTGCGAGTGCCCGCCTACTCCCCCGAGGCGACCGCAGAACACGCCGTCGGCATGATGATGTGCCTCAACCGCCGCATCCATAAGGCTTATCAGCGCACCCGCGACGCCAACTTCTCGCTGGAAGGGCTGGTCGGCTTCAACATGCATGGCAAGACCATTGGCGTCATCGGCACCGGCAAGATCGGTCTGGCCGCCCTGCGCATCCTCAAGGGGTTCGGGGTTCGCCTGCTGGTCAACGATCCTTACCAGAATCCGGCAGCCATCGAGCTGGGAGCCGAGTACGTGGATCTCGATACCCTGTTCCGCCAATCCGACATCATCAGCCTGCACTGCCCGCTGTTCAAAGAGAACTACCACCTGTTGAACAAGGAGGCGTTCGCCAAGATGAAGGACGGGGTGATGATCATCAACACCAGCCGTGGTGGCCTGCTCGACTCCAACGCCGCCATCGAGGCACTCAAAACCTCCCGTATCGGTGCGCTGGGGCTGGACGTCTACGAAGAGGAAGAGGATCTCTTCTTCTCCGACAAGTCCAACGAGGTGATCACCGATGACGTGTTCCGCCGTCTGTCCGCCTGCCACAACGTGCTGTTCACCGGCCATCAGGCATTCCTGACCCGCGAGGCACTGCACGCCATCGCCGATACCACCCTCGGCAATATCCGCGCCATCGAGAGCCAGGGCCGCTGCGACAACGAAGTGGAATAGGGGCTCGCCCTCTCTTCGTCACGCGCCGGGTTGTGAGACCCGGCGCCTTCGGGTAGGCTAGCCCCCCTTTTTTATTCAGGAGTCTGGCGCCCATGTTTATCGGATTTGATTACGGCACCTCCAACTGTGCCGTAGCCGTGATGGAACAAGGTAGCCCCAGGCTGCTGAATCTTGGTGCATCCCGCTACCTCCCCTCCACCCTGCATGCCCCCCACCGGGATGCTATCGCCGGTCTGTTGGCCGAAGGGCTGGCCCCCGCCCAGCAGGCGGAGTACCTCAAGCTGCGTGGCCCCGTGGTCACCCGCGCCCAGATGGTTCGTCGCCAGATGCGCGAAGAGGGACTGATCGACGAGCTGAGCTTTGGCGGCGCTGCACTGGAGCGCTATCTGGAAGAGCCGGACGACGGCTACTACATCAAGTCGCCGAAATCCTTCCTCGGCGCCTATGGCCTCAAGGCTCCCCAGATCGCCCTGTTTGAAGACATCGTCTGCGCCATGATGCTCCATGTCCGCCAGCAGGCGGAGCAGCAGCTCGGTGCCCCGATCCGCCAGGCGGTGATCGGCCGTCCGGTCAACTTCCAGGGGCTGGCAGGGGAAGAGAGCAACCAGCAAGCTATCGCTATCCTGACCGAGGCGGCCCGTCTGGCCGGTTTCGAAAAGGTGGAGTTCCTCTATGAACCGGTGGCGGCCGGGTTTGAATTCGAGGCGCGCCTCACCGAAGACGCCGTGGTACTGGTGGTGGATATCGGCGGCGGTACCACCGACTGCTCCATGCTGCGGATGGGCCCCAGCTACCGCGATCAGCTGGATCGCAGCGGCGATCTGCTCGGCCACAGCGGCCAGAGGATCGGCGGCAACGACTTCGACATCCGCCTGACGGTGGAGGGGATGATGCCGCTGCTCGGCATGCACGAGACCCTCAAGACCGGCAAGCCGCTGCCCCACCCGCTGTTCTGGGATGCGGCCGCCATCAACGACGTCAGCGCCCAGAGCCGCTTCTACAGCCTCGACACCGCCCGCCAGCTGCAGGATCTGCAGCTCGACAGCCAGCCCGGCAGCAAGCTGGGGCGTCTGGCCAACCTGCGGGCACACAAGCTGAGCCACCAGCTGGTATGGCGTGCCGAGCAGGGCAAGATCGCCCTCTCGGAGCAGGAACTCAATCGCCAGTCGCTGGCCGAGCTGGAAAAAGGGCTGGAAGCCGAACTGACCCGCGAACAGCTGGCCAACGCCTCCGCCCTGCTGCTGGAGAAGATTGGCGAGCTGATGGACGAAGCGATTGCCGCCGCCGGTGTGCAGCCGGATCGCATCTTCGTCACCGGTGGTAGCGCCCGCTCGCCGCTGATCGCCAGCTTTATCCGCCAGAAGCTCCCCTCCATCCCGCTTGAGGGTGGCGATGACTTCGGCTCGGTGGCTGCGGGTCTTGCCCGTTATGCCGAGCGGCTGTTCGCCAACTGAGCCCTGAGATAGCGTAAATCGATGGCAACATCACCCGTGTGTTGCCATTAAGCGACAGTCGTGCGGGACAAGGGGCGACAGAAGCGGTCGGTCGTCCCCTCTCCCGCCCTGCTCCCGACTGCCCAAAAAGGGTATTCTTGACGCTCCCCCAACCGGAGCCCCCTCATGCCCAGATTGCCCTTTTTGCTGATCCCCCTGTTACTGCTCGCTGGCTGCAGCTCGACCGCCTTTGTTCAGCAAGATCTGCAACACCACCACTGGGTACTGAGCAAACTGGATGACCAGCCGATCAAGGCCCCCCGCGACAATCCCCCCGACTTCGAGATCGGCGAGCACTTCACCGTCAACGGCATCGCCGCTGCAACCGCTACTTCGGTCAGGGCCATCTGGAAGATGACAAACTGTGGGTCACCAGTCTGGGCAGCACCGAAATGGCCTGCATGCCGCCGCTCGACACTATCGAACAGGCCGTACTGACCACCCTGACCGAGGGGGCAACCTTGAGCGGCACCAGTCAGAACCTGATCCTGCAGGGCAAACAGCACCGTTTGGAATACACCTTGCGCGACTGGGTGTTCTAGCGCTCACAAAGCCGCATCACAAGCAGGAACATGTTGTCCGGCTGTGGCACAATATGAGGCAGAGTTCGCAACGGAGGCTGCCTCAGCCATGTCGATGGATCGCCTGTTTGACAAGATCAAACAACTCCCCACTATTCCCAAGCTGCTGCACGAGTTGATGCAGAGCTTCAACGACGAGAATGCCCGCATCGACGAGATTGCGGCCAAGATCGCCATGGATCAGGTGATCAGCGTCAAGGTGCTGCGGATGGCCAACTCGGCCGCCCTGCGCCGGGGCAACGAAGTGACTTCTATTGAACAGGCGGTGATCCGGCTCGGCTTCAACCGGCTGCGCTCCGTGGTGGTCGCCTCCGGCATCATCGGCACCTTCAAGGCCCCGCCCAGCTTCGACAAGAACAAGTTCTGGACCGAGACCTTCCAGGTCGCCACCATAGCCAAAACCCTGGCCCAGGAGGCCAAGGTGATGGATCCCGAGACCGCCTTCACCTGCGCCCTGATCCACAACATCGGCGAGCTGCTTATCCAGAGCACCTTGCCGGAAGAGGCCGAGCTCATCAACATGGCGATCCAAAACGGCAGCAGCCGGGTCGAGGCCCAGCGGGAGATGCTGGGCTACGACTATGCCCAGCTTGGTGCCGAGCTGGCGCGGCGCTGGAACCTCTCCGAGGCCTTCGTCGATGCTATCTCCCAACAGCTTGACCCGCTCTCCCACGATCCGGTCAGCAAGGAGGCGGTGCTAATCCGCCTCGCCGTGTTTATCTCCTTCGCCTGGAACGCGGGCGTGCCTGCCCAGGCCATCATCGCCCGCTTCCCCAAACCGCTCGCCGACCAGTTGGGACTGGATCCCAAGTCGCTGGCAGGCCAGCTCGAAACATTGCATGAACAGGGTAATGCCCTCGCCGATCTTCTGACTCAATAAGCATCATGACCCATCCGTTTCTGTTTCATCCCCAGGTGGCGCCCTGGTTCAAAGAGAGCGCCGACGCACTGCAATTGACCCTCTTTAGCGAGCTGGATGCGCCGATCCGCGAGGTGTGGCTGCGCCACGAGCCGGATAACGAGGAGTACCTGATCCCGATGACGGCGGTCTCCACCCGCGATCGACTGCAGGTGTGGCAGGCGACACTGCCGCTCATCAAGGGACAGGATATCCACCTCTACAGCTTCAAGTGCCTCACCGACGAGGAGCAGTGGTGGCTGCACGGGGCGGGCGTCAGCGCGTCCATGCCGCCACGGGAGCAACATTTTCGCTTCAACAGCCTGCACCAGCCACCGGCCTGGGTGCAGGATCAGGTGTTCTACCAGATCTTCCCCGACCGCTTCTGCAACGGCGATCCGTCCCTGAGCGTCAAGCATCACGAGTACGAGTACCGTGGCAAGGCGGTGATCAGCAAGGCGTGGGGCGAGCCGGTCAGTCGACATGAAGAGGGCCACGGCGCCTGCGAATTCTATGGCGGCGATCTGGCGGGCATCGATGCCAAGCTGCACTATCTGCAATCTCTCGGGGTGACTGCGCTCTACCTCAACCCCATCTTCGATTCGCCGAGCAACCACAAGTACGACACCCAAGACTACTTCAAGGTCGATGCCCACCTCGGCAGCAACGAACAGTTCGCCGAGCTGACCCGCAACCTGCACCAGCGCGGCATGAAGATCATCCTCGATGCGGTGGTCAACCACACCTCTACCGAGCATCCCTGGTTCTGCCCGCCACTGGGAGCCCAGAGCAACCCGGACTCCCCGTGGCGCAGCTTCTACACCTTTGATAAAGAAGGGGATTACGTCAGCTGGAAGGGCATTCGCAGCCTGCCCAAGCTCGACTTCTCCTGCGAGAAGGTACAAGACGCCGTCTATCGGGCCGACGACGCCATCCTCCGTTACTGGATGCGTGCCCCCTACCAGATCGATGGCTGGCGCTTTGACGTCATCCACATGCTGGGCGAGCGCGGCACCGCCGAGGGCAACCGCAGCCATGTGCGCGCCATTCGCGGCGCGGTGAAGCAGGAGAATCCGGACGCCTATGTGCTCGGCGAACACTTCTTCGAGGCGAGCCAGTGGCTACAAGGAGATCAGGAGGATGGCGCCATGAACTACTATGGCTTCGCCCACCCGATCCGCGCCTTCCTTGCGGGGCAGGATATCGCCTACCACCCCATCAAGATCAGCGCCGAAGAGCTGGATCGCTGGCTCAAGCTGGCGCGGGCCCACATCCCGTTCAAGAACCAGCTGGCCCAGTTCAACCTGCTCGACAGCCACGATACCGCCCGTTTCCTCCACCTGCTGGGAGAGGACAAACAGCGGATGCAGCTGGCCGCCACTCTGCTGCTCACCTATATCGGTGTGCCGTCCATCTACTACGGCGATGAAGTGGGGCTCTCCGGCGGCAACGATCCGGACTGCCGCCGCTGCTTCCCGTGGGATACCACAGACTGGGATCACGTGCTGCACGACCACTATCGTCGGCTGATCCAGATCCGCCGCCAGCGCCCCTCCCTGCGCCGCGGCGATATCCAGACCCTCTATGCCGGGCCCCACAGCTATGTGTTCGCCCGTACCCTGCAAAGCGATCAGGTGGTAGTAGCCTGCAACCGCCACCCGAGCGAGCCGCGCACCATCAGCCTGCCCCTGTGGCAGACCGCCAGCCCTGCCAGCCGCTTCACCGACGCCTTCAACGGCGAGAAGTTTGAAGTGGTGCAGGGCGAGGTACAGCTCACCATCCCCGCCAACTCGGCGAGAGTACTGATCTCCAGCTGAGTGGGCAACTGACATGCTGAAAAACAAAACCGGAGCCCAAGGCTCCGGTTTTTTATTTCGTTCAATTCACCATGACGTTTGGCTCTTTGCCTGCCGTCATCAGTAGTTGATGCTGACGTAGGGCACTTCCGGCACCTGCCAGCGCTGCTTGAGGTAGACGGTGAGCACGAAGAAGAAGTTGGCCAGCAAGTTGGCGAAGCGATAGAGAATGGGATCGAAGGCCACCCCGCTCTCTTCCAGCCTGACCAGCAGCCGCACCACCTTCTTGCTGCCGCAGCGGCACAGATGGAGGGTGGGAATGGGCTGTGGCCCCTGTGGCAGCACAAAACCGGTGACGCTGCCGCGACTCGCCTCGTTATAGTGGTCGTAACGGGCCTTGAGCCACTCAAGATCTGCATCGAAGATCCCCAGTTTGCCGCGCACCGAGCCGTTGAGGTTGTAGATAAGTCGCTGCAACGCCGCGAGATCCGCCAGCATGGGCTCAGTATCGGCATCCGGCGCAAGGTGTGACAGCACGGCCCCAACCTGACAACAGAGCTCGTCGGTGGCGATTTCAAAATCACATTTGAGCGAGGTTTCGAAAATAAAGGGGTAGCAGAGCTCGCGCTTGTCTCTTGGCTTCTTGGGGTTCATGGGGCAACCGGATTGGAGAAAAGGCCAGTTTGCCAGCCCCGGGAAGGGCTGGCAAA
Source organism: Aeromonas sp. 95A (assembly GCF_051919235.1). Lineage (NCBI taxonomy): Bacteria > Pseudomonadati > Pseudomonadota > Gammaproteobacteria > Aeromonadales > Aeromonadaceae > Aeromonas > Aeromonas sp. 95A. The sequence continues at coordinate 3,068,838 of NZ_JBQBFC010000001.1, read as the reverse complement.
CGGCAGCTCATTACTTGCGTTACGCGCTGTGGCTCAGGCGTTCTTACTGGCGGGCTCGGTGGAGGGCTGGAACTGGTTGATCATCCGCAGCGCCTCCAGCATCCGCTGGTTGAAGCTGGTGAAGCGATCGACCTGTGCAGGTTCCCCTTCCCCTCTCGCCGCCAACACGGCCGGGGTCAGCGCCTGTTGCTGGGATGGTGGCAGCAGGGTATCTGCCTGTTTCTGTACCTGATCCAGCTTCGGCAGGTAGTCGGCAAACGGCTTGATCAGATCCTGCAGGGAGTGCGCCCCCTGATAGGTCTGGCTCAGCTTGACGCTCTGCTTGAGCTTGAGGGAGTAGGAGGCCAGCTGGCTGTCATCCAGTTTCAGCTCGCCCGCCTTGTCCAGCAGATCCTCGAAGTTGCCGGAGAAGAAGCTCCCCGCCAGCTCGTCGAGCCCCTTGACCAGCTTGCCGATGGACTCCATCTCGTCGCTGCTGAGATCTCCCTCCAGCGAGAAGCTGAAGCTCTGGCTCGACTTGAGGCTGAACTGACTGCCGCTCTCGCTGCTCTGGGACTTGGTCTGCCAGCTATCGTTGAAGCGCAGCACCACCTTGTCGCCATCCTTGGTCTGGATCTCCAGATACCCCTGCTGGCGACTGGCCATCTCGGCCTGTCCCATGTCGGTCGGAGAGACCTTGCCAAAGAACTCCTTCTCGAACTCCTCGAGCCCTTTCTGGATCAGCTTGTAGCTCTGATCGATACCGGTCTTGATATCCTCGTTGTCAGTCGCCCACTTGCCGAGCTGCTTCTTCGCCTCGTCAAAGCCCTTGTCGACCCCCTTGCGGGCCTGCTCCATCATCCCGGTCAGGTCGTCGTCGGATTTGCCATCAGCCCGCGCGGCACCAAGCCGCCCGGTCACGAACTGCAGCACGTTGTCCGCCACCGACTGGAAGTCGAACAGGGTCTCCGGGGTGATCTCCTCAGGTTCTTTCACCTTCGGAGCCTGATAGCCCTGGCCGTTGATCTCCAGCGAGAACTGCAACGCCTGCTGGATCAGCACCTGCGCCCACTTGGGCGGCTTGTGCAAGGAGACCTCCTCCTCGCTCTTGACCTGTTTCTGCTCCGCCTGTTGGGGCGATTTGGGAGAAACACCCACTCCCTTGGGTTGGGCTGCGCCCACGCCTTCGATCTGCATAATGTGTCCTCCCACCATGCCTGTAGATCAGCTATCGGCCTGACTGAACACTTCTTGACCACAAAATGCTGGACAATCTGCGGCTGGCTTTTAAAATCGGGCCCCTTTGGGTGGCCTGTTGCCTTCCCCCGATTTCGACCCGGCCCGGCCGGTGTGCATGTGAGGTATTTATGACCCAATCCCAACAGCCTTCCGCGAACGCTCCGGCGCCTAGAACCGCGGCCGACTATCAGGCCCAACTCGACGAAAAGCGCGCTCGCCTCACCGAGCTGTTTGCCGGCTTCACCCTCCCGGCGCTGGAAGTGCACAGCTCACCGGCGGAGTTCTACCGGATGCGCGCCGAATTTCGCATCTGGCACGAAGGGGATGACCTCTTCCACTGCATGTATGCCCCGGCGACCAAAGAGATCATCAAGATAGACCACTTCCCTACCGCCAGCCGCCTCATCAACCAGTTGATGCCGCTGCTGCTGGAGGGGCTGCGCCCACACCCGGTGCTGCGCCGCAAGCTGTTCCAGATCGACTACCTCTCCACCCAGTCCGGCCAGATCATCGTCAGCCTGCTCTATCACCGCAAGCTGGAAGCAGAGTGGCAACAGGCCGCCGAAGCGCTGCAGGCCGATCTGCGCGCCAAGGGGTTCGAGCTGCAGCTGATTGGCCGCGCCCACAAGCAGAAGATCTGTTTGGGGGATGACTTCGTCATCGAACAGCTCAACGTGGCGGGTCGCCAGCTCATCTACAAGCAGGTGGAGAACAGCTTCACCCAGCCCAACGCCGCCATCAACGAGCAGATGCTGGCCTGGGCGCTGGATGTGACCAAGGGGAGCGAAGGGGACCTGCTGGAGCTCTATTGCGGCAACGGCAACTTCTCCATCGCGCTGGCGCAGAACTTCCGCAAGGTGCTGGCCACCGAGATCGCCAAGCCGAGCGTCGACTCCGCCCAGTTCAACATCGCCGCCAACGGCGTCGACAACCTGATCATCCTGCGCATGTCGGCAGAGGAGTTCACCATGGCGATGCGTGGCGAGCGGGAGTTCAACCGCCTCAAGGGGGTCGATCTCAAGAGCTACCAGTGCAACACCATCTTCGTCGACCCGCCCCGCGCCGGTCTCGATGATGCCACCGTCAAGCTGGTGCAGGAGTACGACAACATCCTCTACATCTCCTGCAACCCAGATACCCTGCAGGCCAACATGGCCGTGCTGGGCGAAACCCACGAGATCGCCCGTTTCGCCCTGTTCGACCAGTTCCCCTGGACCCATCACATGGAAGCCGGGGTCTATCTGCGCCGCAAGGCCGGTTGATTCAGGCAGACAGGAAAACAACAACAGGGCCGGATGGCCCTGTTTTGTTATTGACTGAACATCGGCCTCACTCCAGCCGGAAGTGACCCACGATCTCCCGCAGCCGGTCGTAGGTCTGCTGCATCGCAGCGGAGCTGGCAACCGTCGCTTCGCCATTGTGGGTCAGCTGGCGGATCACTTCGGCGATGGCGCTCATGTTGCGATTGATCTCTTCGGCCACCGCACTCTGCTGCTCCGCCGCCGTGGCGATATGGCTGATGAGATCGTTGATCTCCACCACTTCTCCGGCCATCAGATCCAGCGACTCGTTGACCCTGGTGGTGTTCTCGGCCGCCCCCTGACAGCTCTGCTTGGTGTTGCCCATGGCATCCACCACAGTTCGGGTGCCCCGCTGCAGACTGGCCAGCATGGTCTGGATCTCGGCTGTGCTCTGCTGGGTACGGGCCGCGAGGGAACGCACCTCGTCTGCCACCACCGCAAAACCTCGCCCCTGTTCACCGGCGCGGGCCGCCTCGATGGCGGCGTTGAGGGCCAGCAGGTTGGTCTGTTCGGCAATGCTGCCGATCACCCCCAGCACAGAGCCAATCTGCTGCACATCCTGCTGCATCGCCTCGATGGAGCGAGCAGTGGCTTCCACTTCGTCCACCAGCGCCATCACGCTGGCCATGGCCTGATCCACCACCTGACGGGACTGGCTCGCCAGCTGCTGGCTCTGGCCGGTAAGCTGGGCGGTGCTGGCCGCACTCTCGGAGACGGAGACCGCGGTGCGGCTCATCTCGTTGATGGCAGTCACCACCTGCTCGGTCTCGCGCACATGGTCCGCCAACAGGGACTGAGCGGCGCCGGTCTGGCTGGCCAGCCCCTCGATGCCGCTGTTGAGCTGACCGCTCGCCTCCTGCACCTCCCCCATCATCTCCTGCAGCCGCTCGATAAAGCGGTTGATACCGGCTGAAATCTGGCCAAGGTCATCCTTGCTGGTCACCGCCAACCGGCGGGTGAGATCACCACTGCCGCGAGAGAGCTCCAGCACCAGATCCCGCAGCGAGAGGATGGGGCGATAAGCCACGTTGAGCGCCAGTATGGCGAGTACCATCACCACCACGGCGACGCCAAGCAGCGCCATGATGATCTGGCCGTTGAGTGACCGGGTCATGGCACGGATATAGTCAAGATCGATGTAGCCGGTCAGCGTCCAGCTGTTGCCGCGAATATCCAGCTGGTTGGGGCGCGCTTCACTCTCCCCCTGCGGCTTGCTGTCATAGAGGCTGTTGCCCTGACTGTCGGCCAGCGAGAAGTAGCGCCCCTCGCCGCTCATCTTCTCCAGCAGGCTTTTGAACTCGCTCATGTCGAGGTAGTAGAGATAGGCGGAATCGGCGCCGCGCGGCACCAGAATAGTGATGACCGGCTTGCCATCCACCTGTTGCAGCGGGCTGACGGTGATCTGGTTGTTGGCGGCGGGGATCAGCTTGCGCAGCGCATCAACTTTGGCCGTATCGTTGATGACGCCGCTCACGTCGAATGCCATATCGCCGATCACCTTGACGATGTTGTGAAAGCCGGTCTCTTGCAGGGTCTTCTTGACGTTGGTCACCCCGAAGTTGAGGTTGGCGGCCAACAGGATTTTCTGATTGATGTCGCTGGCCAGCTTCTCTTTGACCAGAGTGATCTGCTCGTTGATGTTGTGGGTGGCCTGAGTGCGAATGTAGCCACTGATGAAGTGATTCACGCTGAGCCCGGCGGTGCCGATGGTGACCAGAATGGCCAGTAGCAGCAAGAGGTAAATCTTGACCTTGAATGGCATGGGTTCCCTCCAAAAGAGAGGGCTGGCAGCGCCAACCCTCCCTGCCAATCGTTATTTCTTCTTGGCGTACTTCATGGAATCCAATGCCACCGCCAGAATGATGATGCCGCCCTTGATGATGAACTGCCAGTAAGGGCTGACCCCGATATAGGTCAAACCATAGTTGATCAGGGTGAAGATAAGTACGCCGGTAATCACACCCGCGACCGTTCCCACCCCGCCGGCAAACGACACGCCGCCCACCACGCACGCCGCGATGGCATCGAGCTCGTACATGAAGCCGAGGTTGTTGGTGGCGCTACCGATCCGGCCCGCTTCCAGCATGCCGCCGAAGGCGTAGAAGACCCCTGCCAGCGCATAGATCATTACCAGATTGACCGCCACGTTGACGCCGGAGACCTTGGCCGCCTCGGGGTTGCCGCCGATGGCGAAGATGTTCTTGCCAAAGCGGGTCTTGTTCCACAGCACCCAGACAAAGACGCTGGCGATGGCCGCATAGAAGGTGAGATACGAGAGCTTGAATCCTCCTATCCGGATAAAGCCCTGCGCGAAACTCGAGAAGCGGGGGTCAAACCCGGCCACCGGCGACGCTCCTACCGAGTCAAAGTAAAGGGAGTTGATACCGTAGACGATGATCATGGTGCCCAGGGTGGTAATGAACGGGGTGACGTTCAGGTAGGCCACGATGAGGCCGTTGACCAGACCAATCAGGGCACCCACCACACACACCAGCAGGATCACCACCGGAATGGGTACCTCTCCCAGCGTCGGGAACACCTTGTTGACGTTGGTCAGCGCCTGCAACATGGTTGCCGCGATGAGAGCCGCCAGACCGACCTGACGACCGGCCGAGAGATCCGTCCCCTGGGTGATGATGATGCCCGCCACCCCCAGCGCTATGATGACCCGCACCGAGGACTGGGTCAGGATGTTGCTGAAGTTGGTGAGGCTCAGGAAGGAGGGCTCCTGGATCACGATGACCATGAGCAGCACCAGCAGCACCAGATAGATGGCGTTTTCCTTGAGCGCCTGCATCAGATTGAAATTTTTAGCCGACTCCATAAATGTCTTCCTGTCTCTAGAGGTACAGAGATGCCAGGCGCAGTATCTCGCTCTGGTCAGTTTCTTTGGTATTGACGATCCCGGCGACCCGGCCATTGCTCATCACCATGATGCGGTCGGTGATCCCCAGCAATTCCGGCATCTCTGACGAGATGATGATGATCCCTTTGTCCTTCTTCGCCAGCTCCAGGATGAGCTGGTAGATCTCGAACTTGGCCCCGACGTCGATGCCGCGGGTGGGCTCGTCGAGCATCAGGATCTCCGGCTGGGTCAGCAGCCAGCGACCGATGATCACCTTCTGCTGGTTACCCCCGGAGAGAGAACCGATCTGGGTCTGCTGGGTCGGCGTCTTGACCCGCATGGAGTCGATCACCCACTGGGTATCGCTCTTCATCTTGTTGTCGCTGAGCAGCCCCATGGCGCCTTTGTAGCTGTCCATGTTGGCGATCAGGGAGTTGAAGGCGATATCGAGACGGGAGTAGATGCCGGTGGAGCGGCGCTCCTCGGTCACCAGCGCAAAACCGTTGCGAATGGCCTCGTGGGCGTTGTGGTTGGCTACCTCTTTGCCATGCAGCTTGATGCTGCCCTGGCTGCGATCGCGAATACCGAACAGGGTCTCGACGATGTCGGTGCGCTTGGCCCCCACCAGTCCGGCGATGCCGAGGATCTCCCCCTTGTGCAGGTTGAAGGTGATGTCCTGAATGGAGGGCTGGTTCTTCGCCGTCAGGTGTTCGATCTCGAGGATCACCTCTTTCGGCTGATTGGTCTTCTCCGGGAAGCGCTGGGTGAGCTCACGGCCGACCATCATGCCGATGATCTGATCCATGGTCATCCCCTTGAGCGGCTGGGTCGCCACCCACTGGCCATCCCGCAATATGGTGATCTCGTCACAGAGCTGGAAGATCTCCTCCATCTTGTGAGAGATGTAGACGATGCCGCACCCCTTATCCTTCAACTTGTTGATGATTTTGAAGAGGTGGTTCACCTCTTTCTCGGTCAGGGAGGAGGTGGGTTCGTCCATGATGACGATCTTGGCGTCATAGGAGAACGCCTTGGCGATCTCGATCATCTGCATCTGGGAGACCGACAGGGTCGCGACCTTCACCTTGGGGTCGATGTCGATATCCAGCTCATCGAAGATGCGCTTGGTGTCGTCATACATCTTGCCGTGGTCGATAAACCACCCCTTGGTGGGGTAGCGGCCGAGCCACATGTTGTCCATCACGGTACGCTGCAACACCAGGTTGAGCTCCTGATGCACCATGGATACGCCATTTTCCAGCGCCTCTTTCGAGGAGGTGAAGTTGATCTCCTGCCCCTTGAAGAAGATCTTGCCCTGATCCTTCTCGTAAATGCCGAACAGGCACTTGAGCAGTGTGGATTTTCCCGCTCCGTTCTCGCCCATCAACGCATGCACAGAATGAGGACGGACCCGTAAATTGACATTATCGAGTGCCTTGACGCCGGGAAAGCTCTTACTGACGTCAATCATCTCCAACAGCCATTCTGATTGTTGCTGTGTTGTCATATCAGCCATCACATCTGGTTGAAAAAAGGGCAAGGGGATCTCCCTTGCCCTGGAGGAGGGAATTACTCGAATTGGGACAGGTTGTCTTTATCCACACCGACGTAGGCAACACGTACTACCTTGTCGACGATATTCCACTTGGTGCCTTCACCGGCCGGTTTGCCTTCAGCCAGGTTCTTGGCCAGCTCGAAGGTGGCTTTAGCCTGGTTGGCCGCATCGTTCAGCACGGTACCCGCCATGGCACCGCTCTTGACCATGGCCAGCGCTTCCGGCAGCGCATCGACGCCGAATACCGGAATGGCAGTCTTGCCCTGGGCTTTCAGTGACTCGACCGCACCCATTGCCATGCCGTCGTTGTTGGCGATGACCACTTCGATCTTGTTGGCGTTGGGGCCGGAGATCCAGGCGTCCATCTTGTCTTTCGCCATCGCGGTATCCCACATACCGGTATCCATGTGCAGTTGCTCGGTCTTGACGCCACCATCGTTCAGGGTCTTGACCACGTAGGAGGTGCGCGCTTCGGCATCCGGGTGGCCCGGCTCCCCTTTCAGCAACACGAACTGGATCACGCCATCCTTGTTCAGATCCCACTCCGGATGGGCTTTCCAGTGTTTGGCAATCAGCTGACCCTGGATGATCCCTGACTCCTTGGAGTCGGTACCCACGTAGTAGGCCTTGTCGTAGCTGGCCAGATCGGTAGCGCTCGGCTCCTTGTTGTAGAAGACCACCGGGATCTCTTCGCCACGGGCTTTCTCAATCACCACCGGAGCCGCAGCCGGGTCTACCAGGTTGATGGCCAGCGCCTTCACCCCTTTGGCCAGCAGCACGTCGATCTGGTCGTTCTGTTTGGACTGGTCATTCTGGGAGTCGTTCATCAGCAGCTCCACCCCCGGAGTGGCTGCCGCCTCCTTCTCGATGGCCTTGCGCACGACCGCCATGAAGTTGTCGTCATATTTGTAGACGGTTACCCCGATACGGGTGTCAGCCTGGGCATTGGCTCCAGCCATCATGCCCATCAGCAGGGCGGCAACTGTGGTCAGTTTTTTCATTATGTGTGCTCCGATGTGTCTATCTGTGTTGTAGGGTGGCGAGCAATTGAGCAAGCGCCAATCAATGTAATCAGTTTGTTGTCATTTCTTCTGTGATCATGACGACAAAATGAAAACGTTTACACTCTGTTACATTGAAACTTTATATTTATTTTTCAAATACATATAAATAAAAATCAGATTTGAGACTCAATCTTTCCCACAGCATTGAGGCTAGTCGTTACTGGTCTGTTGTCAAAATGGCGCACTGGCTAGACAGTCGCTTCAATAGCTGGATTAGCGGAGAGTGCAGCCCCAACGGTAACGACGCTCGAGCAGTTGATACTCGGGACGCACGCTCTGACTCCAGGAGTCATCCCCGCCCACCCCCATGTGGGCGCCATCGAGACAGACCCACAGCCCTGCTTCAGCCACCAGATCGCTCTGGTGACGGGCGGCGGCCAGCTGCTGCTGACTGAAGCGGCTGGCACTGAAATGGAAGCTGCCGCTCACCGTCGTGCTGCCCAGCTGCAACTGGCGGGTATCACAGCGCAAGCCGTTGTCACTCGGGAAAATGTAAGGGGTATGCATCGCCTCCAGCGGCAGACTCCAGCGCCCCAGATCGGCGCCCAGCAGGCGATCCGGATAGTTCTCGTGCGGCCCACGCCCCAGCCATTCGGCTCGCGCTGGCACCTTGGCCAGATGAAGCAGCAGGCCGATCCGCGGCAGCGACGGCAGCACCTGTGCCAGCTCGGTCTCTATCTCGAGGCTCATGGCGCCATCGTCGGTAAAGTGATGATACCAGTGACTCACCAGCAGCAGCTCATCGTGATGGAAGTAGCCATGACTGACCCGGATATCCCCTCCGGCGACCGTGATCCCCAGACAGCGTTGCTGCCACTGACCGAGACCACAGCCCTGCCAGCGAGCAATCCAGGAGTTGGGGTCGGCGTGATCCGCTTCGCTGGTGCCAATGTCGTTGTCGAGTGGCGCCCGGTAGAAGTGATCCATGATCGGCGCCAGCAACTGCTCCTGCCCCGATTTTTGCCAACTGGTGATGCGACCGCTCAGCTTGTCGAGCCACCACTGGCTGTTTGCGGCAGTGACCAACCAGCCATCCGGCTGCTCGCTCAGGGTAGCGGCAGCGACCGGCGCTGGCAGGGCAAGGGGGGTCGGCAGGGTGAACTGCTGACGGGCGACCTTGTGATCCGCCTGCGACCATAGGGTTTCCTGTGGCTGCACGATGGCCAGATCGAGCCAGGCCAGTGAACCTGCCGCAAAGGTGGGCAACGCCTCGCTCAGGGTCAACTCGATCACCCCCTGTGGCGCCAGCTCAAGGGAAACCTCCCCCTGCTGCTGCACATGGCCGTTCTCGCACAGCAGCCAGCAAAGCCGCTCGTTATCGGTGGAGCGGAACAGGTATTCACTCTCGATCCGCACCCGCAGCGGGGTGCGCTCAAGCAGAGTGAAGCGGAACGGCTGCTGGGCACGCTTCGCCTCGAACAGGGCTGGATGCGGAGTGCGATCCGGGAACAGCAGGCCGTTGCAGCAGAACTGGCGATCGTTTTGCACATCACCAAAATCGCCGCCGTAGCCCCAGTAGTGGCGACCATCGGCGGTGTATTTGTCGAGCCCCTGATCGACCCAATCCCAGACAAACCCGCCTTGCAGGCGTGGATGATCGCGAAACGCCTGCCAGTAGTGGGCGTAGCCCCCCAGGCTGTTACCCATGGCGTGGGCATATTCGCAGAGGATCAGCGGCCGGTGCTCGCCGGGCAGACCGATCCACTTGGCCAGCGCCCACTTTGGCACCGCCGGGAAGGGTTGATCCTGATGGGTTCTGGCATACATGGGGCAGATGATATCGGTGGCCGGGGTATCGGCCCCGCCCCCCTCGTACTGCACCGGACGGCTCGGGTCGCTGCGCTTGATCCAGCCATACATGGCATCGTGGGCCGGGCCGTAACCCGACTCGTTGCCCAGCGACCAGATGATGATCGAGGGGTGGTTGAAATCCCGTGCCACCATGCGGGTCGCCCGCTCCAGAAAGGCATTGCTCCAGGCGGGATCCCGCGCCAGCCGCCCCATCGGGGTCATGCCGTGGGTCTCCAGATTCGCCTCGTCCACCACATAAAGACCGAGCCGATCGCAGAGGCGATAGAAATCGGGGTGGTTGGGATAGTGGGAACAGCGCACCGCATTGAAGTTGTGCCGCTTCATCAGCAGCAGATCCCGCTCCATGGTGGCGCGATCAACGGCATAACCCTTGGCGGGATGGTGTTCATGACGGTTGGCACCACGAACAAGCAGCGGCTGACCGTTGACCCGCAGCAGGCCACCACGGATCTCCACCACCCGAAAGCCCACATCGCACGCCTCGCTCTCGATAACCTGGCCCTGCTCGTCCAGCAGGGTCAGGGTCAGGCGATAGAGATGGGGCGTCTCGGCGCTCCACTTGCGCGGCGCAGCCACGTCGAGCCACAGCTCGGCGTGATCGTCGTACGCCCCTTTTTCATCAATGACTTGGGTGCCGATTGGCTGGCGCAGGGTCGCAACCCGCTCGCCACCGTCATAGAGATTGGCCTCCACCGACAAACCGGCCCCATTAGCCACCTGCAGTGCAATCTTGAGACGGCCATCCCGATAGCAGGCATCCAGCTCGGGGGTCACCCGCATATCCATCAGATGGCGGGACGGTTTGTGCAGCAGGCTGACGGAGCGGAAGATCCCCGACAGCCACCACATATCCTGATCTTCCAGATAGGAGCCATCGGACCAGCGCAGCACCAGCACCGCCAGCCGGTTGCGACCGCTCTGCAGATAAGGAGTCAGATCGAATTCGGCGGGCAGGCGGCTGTCCTGGGAGTAGCCGACCCAGAGGCCGTTGCAAAAGAGGTGGAAGGCACTGCTAACCCCGTCAAAGATGATCCGGCTCTGGCCGTTTGCCAACCAGTCGGCGGACAGTTCGAACTCGCGGGAGTAGCAACCGGTGGGGTTCTCTGCTGGCACTCGGGGCGGATCGCAAGGAAAGGGGTACTTGATATTGGTGTAGATGGGGCCATCGGTGAGCGGCCGCGCAGCCGGATAGGCGGCATCCAGCTGCCAGTTGCCCGGCACGGTGATGGGAGTGGCATCCGCCAGATCCTGCACCAGCCAGCTCTCGGGCACCAATTCGGGGGCGGCAAAGAAGGAGAAGCGCCACTCGCCATCGAGCAAGAGACGGGAGGAAGAGGCCAGATCACCCCTGGCATCCGTTTCGCTGCGCCAGCTGAACATGGGGGTATGGGCTGCCAGCCGGTTTACCGACGTAATAGCCTGAGTCTGCCAATCCTGACGCGCCACTATCTCCCTGAGCATTCACTCTCTCCCTACCGATTGGAAAACGTATTCAGTCTAGAGAAGTATGACGCAGGGAACGGCGATCTCGCTCACACAGATGTAAACGATTACACTAATTTTGTTAAGTAAAGCGGAGTAAAAATGATTAAAAATAGGTAAAACAATAACCGTGCAAGAGACGGCCCCGAACAGGGCCGCAAAAGGGGGCTATCCGGCCCGAACCGGTGCCACCGAGTGGCGATTGATCAGGGTGGGGGTATAGATCCTGCTCTGGGTCGCGTCACTCTCCCCCGCCGCCAGCTGAATGGCCAGCTTGGCCGCCTGGGCCGCCATCAGCTCGATGGGATAGCGCATGGTGGAGAGCTTGGGGCGCAAATATCTGGCATAGATGATGTCATCGAAGCCCACCACCGAAACCTCCTCCGGCACTCGCAGGCCGTTGTCGGCCAGCACGGAGATGGCGCCCGCCGCCATGGCATCGTTATAGGCCACCACGGCGGTCACCTTGAGCCCCTTGGCCAGCAGGTTGAGCATGGCACGCTCCCCCCCCTCCTCGTTCGGGGTGCCACTCTCGATAAGCTCGGGATCGGCTGCCAGACCGGCTTCCATCAGCCCATCCTGATAGCCCTGCAGACGCAAGGTGGCATCCTCGATGGCGTGATCCGAGCTGATGAAGGCGATATGGCGGTGGCCCAGTTCGATCAGGTGGCGAGTCGCCGTAGCCGCACCCAGCCGGTTATTGAGGGCAATGCAGCGTCCCTTGAGGGCCGGAATATCGCGGTTGATCAGCACCATGCCGGGCACCCGCATGGCGTAATCGTAAAGCTCCTCGTCGCTCAACGCCTTGCTGTGCACCACCAGCGCCTCGCAGCGCTTGCCGATCAGCAGCTCGATCGCTTCACGCTCCTGACGCGCCTTGTGAAAACCGTTACCCATCAGCAGGTGAAGGTTCTGCTCGACGGCGATGCCGGAGACACCCTTAACCAGTGCACCGAAGAAGGGATCGGCCACGTCACCGACCACTACCCCCATGGTGTCGCAAGTCTGGCTGACCAGTGCCCGCGCGTTGGCGTTGGGGGTGTAGCCCAGTTCAGCCATGGCCTTCTGCACCACTTCGCGAGACGCGGCACTGGCCTTGGGGGAGTTGTTCATCACCCGTGAAACCGTTGCCACCGACACATTGGCCAAACGGGCGACATCCTTGATGGTGCTCATGCTGTTTTCACTTCTTTCACTGTGCAATAGAGCGCCATTATACCCAGCAAACCCATTGAAAACAGGGGTGAAACGCATATCTGCCGTCAGGATGACCATAAAAACAGTGTAATCGTTTACACTATTTTGCAAGCAAGCTCACAGTTTGGTCGCCACACCCTCGGCTAGACTCCTTCCAGACACTTTTCAGTGGAGAGCAAGATGAATGTTCTAGTCACCGGCGGCTGCGGATATATCGGCAGCCACACCTGTCTGGCCCTGCAAGCGGCAGGCATGAATCCCGTGGTGGTCGACAACCTCGGCAACAGCAAGCGCAGCGTACTGGCCAGAGTCGCCGCCATCAGCGGCCAGCAACCCTTGTTCTATCAAGGGGATATTCGCGATGCCGCCCTGCTGGACCGGATCTTCGCCGAGCAGCATATCGACGCAGTGATCCACTTTGCCGCCCTCAAGGCGGTCGGTGAGTCGACTCGCATTCCACTGGATTACTACGAGAACAACCTCGGCGGCACCCTCACCCTGCTGCAGGCGATGAAGCGGGCCAATGTGCACAATCTGGTGTTCAGCTCCTCTGCTACCGTCTATGGCGATCCCGCCAGCCTGCCGATCCGCGAGGATTTCCCTCGCAGCGCTACCAACCCCTACGGACGATCCAAGCTGATCATCGAGGAGATCCTCGAAGATCTGCAATTGGCCGAGCCCCACTGGAGCATGACCCTGCTGCGCTATTTCAATCCGGTCGGCGCCCACGAATCGGGCACCATGGGTGAAGACCCGCAAGGGATCCCCAACAACCTGATGCCCTATATCACCCAGGTCGCCATCGGCCGTCGAGACTGCTTGTCTGTCTTTGGAAACGATTACCCCACCCCGGACGGCACCGGTGTGCGCGACTACATCCACGTAATGGATCTCGCCGAGGGGCATGTCAAGGCACTGCAACACTGCGCCGGCAAGGGTGGCGTGCACACCTACAACCTGGGCACCGGTCAGGGCCAGAGCGTGTTGCAGTTGGTCGCCGCTTTCTCTGCCGCCTGTGGCAAGCCGCTGCCATTTCGCATCGAACCGCGCCGCCCGGGCGACATCGCCGCCTGCTGGGCCGATCCGGCCAAGGCGCAGCGTGAACTGGGCTGGCAGGCGACCCGCAACATCGACGCCATGTGCGCCGACAGCTGGCGCTGGCAATCCGCCAATCCGAACGGTTACGAGGAGTAGGCCAGCCTACTCACCGTCAATAAACGACTTTATTTTTCAATACCTTATTCAGGAGAGATGATGTTCAACCCCGTCGATCATCCTCATCGCCGCTTCAACCCGCTGACCGGCCAGTATGTGCTGGTCTCCCCCCATCGGGCCAAACGCCCCTGGCAGGGACAGGTGGAGAAGGTGAGTCAGGCCCCCAAACAGGCCCACGATCCCGACTGTTTCCTCTGCGCGGGCAACACCCGGGTCACCGGCGACATCAACCCCGACTATCAGGGCACCTTCGTTTTTACCAACGACTTCGCCGCCCTGATGCAGGATACCCCGGCCGCCGATAGCGCCAGCGATCCCCTGCTGAAGCTGGAGGCCGCCCGCGGCACCAGCCGGGTCATCTGCTTCTCGCCGGATCACGGCAAGACCCTGCCCGAGCTGCCGCTGCCCGCCATCGAAGGGGTGATCACCACCTGGATGGATCAGGTCGCCGAGCTGTCAGCCCAGTGGAAGTGGGTGCAGGTCTTTGAAAACAAAGGGGCCGTCATGGGCTGCTCCAACCCGCACCCCCACGGCCAGATCTGGGGCAGCGACTTCCTGCCCAACGAGATCGCCCGCGAAGAGCAGCACCAGCGCGACTGGCTGGCCGAGCATGGCCGCCCCATGCTGCTGGAGTATGTGGAGCGGGAGCTGGCGGATCGCTCGCGCATCGTAGTGGAGACCGAACACTGGCTCGCCGTGGTCCCCTTTTGGGCCGCCTGGCCGTTCGAAACCCTGCTACTGCCCAAGGCGCACGTCCCCTCCATCCTCAACCTGACCAAGGCCCAGCAACAGGATCTGGCGGTGGCGCTCAAGGAGCTCACCAGCCGCTACGACAACCTGTTCGAGTGCAGCTTCCCCTACTCCATGGGCTGGCACTTTGCACCGCCCAAATCGGATTGCCCCGAGGCGTGGCAACTGCATGCCCACTTCTATCCGCCACTGCTGCGCTCCGCCACCGTGCGCAAATTTATGGTGGGCTTCGAGATGCTGGCCGAAACCCAGCGCGACCTGACTCCGGAGCAGGCCGCCGAGCGGCTGCGCGCTCTGAGCCCCATTCACTACAACCAGACCAGCCACACCAATGAGGAGCCCCTATGACCCCCAGCCAACGCGTCAGCACCGTTTTTGCCGAGCAATTTGCCAAAGCGCCCGATCTGCTGGTGCGCGCCCCCGGCCGCGTCAACCTCATCGGTGAACATACCGACTACAACGACGGCTTCGTGCTGCCCTGCGCCATCGACTACGAGACCTGCGTCGCCATCGGCCTGCGCGATGACCGGCAAGTGCAGGTGATCGCCGCCGACTACGACAACCAGCGCGACCAGTTCGACCTCGACCAGCCCATCGAGCACCACCCCAGCCAGCGCTGGAGCGACTACATCCGCGGCGTGGTGAAATATCTGCAGGAGCGCGGCTATACCCTGCGCGGCCTCGATCTGGTGGTCTCCGGCAACGTGCCGCAGGGGGCGGGGCTCTCCTCCTCAGCCTCACTGGAAGTGGCCATCGGTCAGGCCTTCAAGGAGGCGCTGGGGCTCGACATCAGCCAGGCCGAGATCGCCCTCAACGGCCAGCAGGCGGAGAACAAGTTCGTCGGCTGCAACTGCGGCATCATGGATCAGATGATCTCCGCCAGCGGCAAAACGGATCATGCCCTGCTGCTCGACTGCCGTTCGCTGGAGACCCGCCTCATCCCCATGCCGGCGGATCTGGCGGTGCTGATCGTCAACTCCAACGTGCGCCGCGGTCTGGTGGACAGCGAATACAACACCCGTCGCCAGCAGTGCGAGGCCGCCGCCCGTCACTACGGGGTCAAGGCGCTGCGCGACCTCGACCTGATCGGACTGGAAGCGGGCAAGGCCGGGCTGGATGATGCTTGCTATCGTCGTGCCCGCCACATCGTTGGGGAAAATGCCCGCACTCTGGCGGCCGCCGATGCGCTGGCGAGCCACGATCTGACCCGTCTCGGCGAGCTGATGGCCCAGTCGCACGCCGCCATGCGCGATGACTTCGAGATCACAGTGCCCGCCATCGACGGTCTGGTGGAGATCATCAAGGCCAGGATCGGCACAGATGGTGGCGTGCGGATGACTGGTGGCGGCTTCGGCGGCTGCGTGGTCGCCCTGCTGCGCCCGGAGAAAGTGGCCGAGGTGATTGCCGCCGTCGAGGCGGAGTATCCGGCCATCTCGGGCCTCAAGGCCGACTGCTACGTCTGCCGCGCCAGCGCCGGTGCAGGCAAGCTATGAGCAGCGCCATGACCCCGTTCGAGCTGGAAAATGAAGAGGGGCTGCGCCTGCGCGGCCTCGACTTCGGCGCCACCCTCACCTCCCTAACCCTGCCGGTGGCGGGTAAACGGCGTGAAGTGCTGCTGGGCTGTGCCGACGACGCCTATCCCACCCAGCAGGTGTGGCTGGGTGCGGTGGCAGGACGCTTTGCCAACCGCATCGGCGGTGCCGAGCTGGTGCGTGATGGACAGCACTGGCCGCTGAATGCCAATCAGGCACCCAACTGTCTGCACGGCGGGCAGGCTGGCTTTCATCGCCAGCGCTGGCAGATCAAGGAACTGGAAGCAGATCGGGTCAAGCTGGCGTTGCTCTCCCGAGCGGGGGATCAGGGCTTTCCCGGCAATCTGCGGGTCACCCTGGAGTACCGGCTTGAGCAGAGCGATCTGGTGGTGGATTTCATCGCCAGCACGGATGCCGCTACGCCGGTCAGCCTCACCAGCCACGCTTACTTCAATCTCGATGGGCAAACCGATGGCGAAGATGTCCGTGACCACCTCATCAGCATCAATGCCGACCACTTCCTGTCGACCGACCCGAGCGGTTTGCCGATCACCATCACTCCGGTGGAGGGGCCATTCGATCTGCGCCAAGAGCGCCTTGTCGGGCAGGATTGGCTGAGTCATCCCCAGCAGCAACAAGCCAAGGGGTACGATCATGCCTTTGTGCTCAACGGCCCAACGCAAATGTGGGCTGCTCGCGTGGTATCAGGGGACAGGCAGCTGGCGATGGAGGTCTACACCAACCAACCCTCGCTGCAGTTTTACACCGGCAACTGGCTGGCCAATACCCCGAACCGCAGCGGCCTGTCGCACCGGGATCACGACGGCTTCTGTCTTGAGGCGCAACAGCTACCGGACAGCCCCAATCGCCCCGAGCTGGGCAACCCCTGGCTGCTGCCGGGCGGGCGTTATCACCACCAGACCCGCTACCGCTTTATCCGCGACTAACTTAAAGAATTCATGATTTTTACATAGCCTCAGCAGTCACAATCGAGCAAGATATGCCGCCCCGAGACCCTTTCGGGGCGTTTTTACATCAACGAAGTTAAGGATTGTTTGTTCGATGACTGACACTTATAGCCTGCTGGTCGCCTTTATTCTGGGCGTCGTCGAGGGGCTGACCGAGTTCCTCCCCGTCTCCTCCACCGGCCACATGATTATCGTCGGCCATCTGCTGGGCTTTGAAGGGCCCAAGGCTGCCACTTTCGAAGTGGTGATCCAGCTTGGCTCCATCCTCGCCGTAGTCGCCGTCTTCTGGCGCCGCCTGTTTGGCCTGATTGGCATCCACTTTGGCCAGAAGCCGTCCCGGGATCACGCCACCCTGTCGCTGGTGCATGTCATCCTCGGCATGATGCCCGCCATCGTGGTCGGTCTGGCCATCCACAGCTGGATCAAGGCCAACCTGTTTGGCCCGCAGACCGTCATGTACGCGCTGGTCGCGGGGGGCATCCTGCTGATCATCGCTGAGAAGTTCCGCCCTGCAGTCACAGCCGAAACCCTGGATGACATCAGCTACAAGCAGGCGTTCGGCATCGGTCTGTTCCAGTGTCTGGCCCTGTGGCCCGGTTTCTCCCGCTCCGGCGCCACCATCAGTGGTGGCATGCTGATGGGGATCAGCCGTCACGCCGCCGCCGAGTTCTCTTTCATCATGGCGGTGCCCATGATGGTGGCGGCCAGTGGGCTTGATCTCTACAAGAGCCGCGATTTCCTCTCGATGGCCGACTTCCCGATGTTTGCTGTGGGCTTTATCACCGCCTTCGTGGTAGCGATGTTTGCGATCAAGACCTTCCTGACATTGATCCGCCGCATCGACTTTATCCCGTTCGCCATCTACCGCTTTATCGTGGCATTCGCCGTCTATCTGGTGTTTGTCGCCTGACCGGCAACCAGCAATCAAATGAAAAAAGGGACCAATCTGGTCCCTTTTTCTATGGCGTCATGGTGCTTAGTAGAGGTGCTGGCTGATGCCATTCAGCAGCCGCGACAACCCCTTGGTGAACTGCACCGGCGCATCCTGCACCGTGTAGCAGAGGCAACCGTCCGGCGTATGCGGGCTGTGGGAGTGGCTGGCATCACGCCAGATGAAATCTCCCGCCTTGTAAAGGGTATCGCCATCCTGAATATTGCCCTCCAGCAGTAAGGTCAGCTCATAGCCCTGATGGGTGTGCTCGGGGATGCGACCGCCCGCTTCGATATGGAGCAGGCTGGCGCGCGCCCCCATCTCGTCCAGCGGCAGACTCTGCTGACGAATGGCCCCGATATGGCGCCACTTGGGCGAACGATAGCGGGCCAGCACCCGTGGCAAACGGTAGGCGTGACCGGCCACCTCCAGCTCGCCGGGCTGCGTTCGGGGCTGGTCATGTGTTGGCTCGGATAGGGGCTCTGCCAGCGGCTGCGCCAGAATATCCGCCAACATGGCGTCGAATCCGGCGTCCAGTCCCACTTCATCGCGGGAGTCCACGTCGGGCTCTGCTGGCGAAGCAAGATATTGCTGCGCCAGCTCATCTTCGAATGTCTTCAGTCGGGCAGCACAATCGGGGCAGAGTTCACAGTGGGCGGAGAGCCCCACCGCCAGCGGCAGAGGGAGCTCGTCGGCGGCGAAGGCACGCAGCATAGGGTCGGTCGGATGGGCTTTAATCATGGCCTTGCTCCACTTGCTCTTTCAGTTTCTGTAACGCCAGCCGGAGGCGGGACTTGATGGTACCGAGCGGCACGCCGAGTCTCTCCGCCAGCTCCTGCTGGGAGAACTCCTGCAGATAGATGCCGCGCACCACCTGCTGTTGCGGCTCCGGCAGGGTGCCCAGGTAGTGGGCCATCTGACGGGTCAGCACGGCATCCTCGCCCCCGCTCAGGTGCTCCTCTTCGGCCTGAAACTCCAGCACCGGCCACAGCTCCTCGGCACAGAGATCCTCCTTGCTGGCGCGACGACGGCGCAGCATGTCAAAGCACTGGTTGCGCATCACGGTGTAGATCCAGGTGGTCGGCGCCCCCTTCTCGGGGTGGTAGAGACGCGCCTTCTGCCACACCAGCAGCATGGTCTCCTGCACCAGCTCCATGGCGTTGGCTTCGCTGCCGAGGTGGCGCAGGCCGTAGCTGCGAATACGCGGCGCAAAGTGTTGGAACAGGCGGGCAAAAGCAGCCTTGTCGGCCTGCTCTGCCACCCTGATCAGCAGAGATTTGAGGTCGCCATCCGGGTTATCCATCACGGGCGAGGTCCTGCGTATGGTCGAGTGTGGTTGGCCAGTATATGCCATTGCGCCATCCCTTTGGTGTGCTGTCGAACATGCTGTGGTGATGACTTGTACGGCGCTGCGGCGCTGGCGGATCAGCAGGTCAGAAAAAATCAGTGGCTGGCCACCAGCACCCCCTTGAGCAGGGCGATGGCGGGCTGATTGTCGGCAGCGGCCAGCAGCAGCTGCTTCTGTTCAGGGGGGATCGGCAGCACCTCCAGCCAGCGCTGGGCCACCCAGTTGCCATCGTCCCAGCAGGGGGCGGGATAGAGGGCGGCATAGTCGGGATAGTCGGCAAACACCTCTCGCAATGCCTCGACCAGCGGTTGCTGATCGGGATGGAGCCGGCGGGGCAGCCAGGCCGTCAGCGGCGTCACCTCGCCGATGCGCAGGCCGTCTGGCTCCTGCCACAGATCCTCTATCTGCACCCGCTCCATCCCCTGCACCGTGATCCCCAGCATGCCGTCCGGCAGCCGGTCGAAATCGATGATGGTGACCCGGGTGGCGATGGGCAGCATGTTGCGCAGGGCGTCGGGCTGACGAGGGTCCACCATGCAGAGGGCAAAGCCGGACTCCCCCGCCTCGGCGATCATCCGCTGGTATCTCGGTTCGAAGATCCGCAGCGGCATGACGCCGCCGGGCAGCAGGTGGGCAGATAGGGGAAACAGCGCCAGTCGCATCGCAAACTCCTCGGTTGGGAACCTCTTTTGATACGCCGGGCCAGAGGGAGGAGATCATTCCCGTCATCGGAAAGGAAAAACCCTTAACAATCAGGGGAAAATAGCCTGGACAAGCCGCTTTGATATGCAGTAGAAATGGATAAGCACCGTAATTTCCGCCCAATATTCTGGAATATGGCGCCAAACGCAGTGAAATATCCGCCCGACAGCGAGCGGCGGGTCATCCCTATAGTTTTCTCGGGCCGATGCGGGTAAAATTCACGCCCTTATATATCAGTCATTTTTCGACGCGCAACCTTGGTGGTCAGTTATGAAAGAGCATATTCATCATCTACTTGAACAAACGGTAGCCAATCTCAAGTCAGCAGGCGTCCTGCCGGCGGACCTGGAAGCCCGCGTGCAAGTAGACCGATGCAAGGAAAAAGCTCACGGCGACCTGGCTACCAACCTGGCCATGCTGCTGGCCAAACCGGCCCGCAAGAATCCCCGTGAGCTGGCAGCGGCCATCATCGAGCACCTGCCTGCCTCCGACCTGATCGCCAAGGTCGAGATCGCCGGCCCCGGCTTCATCAACTTCTTCTTCGACCAGCACTGGCTGGCCGGTCAGGTCGAGGCCATGGTGACCTCTGCCAACGCCAACGTACGGTTGCCCGCGCCACAAACCGTGGTGGTGGACTACTCTGCCCCCAACGTGGCCAAAGAGATGGCGGTGCACCACATCCGCTCCACCGTACTCGGTGACGTGGCTGCGCGCGCGCTGGAATTCCTCGGCCACAAAGTGATCCGTGCCAACCACATCGGTGACTGGGGTACCCAGTTCGGCATGCTGATCGCCTATCTGGAGAAGATGTCCAACGAACACGCCAGTGACATGGCGCTCAAGGATCTGGAAGCCTTCTACACCCAGGCCAAGCGTTGCTACGACGAAGACGAAGCCTTCGCCGAGCGCGCCCGTAATTACGTGGTCAAGCTGCAGGGCGGCGATGAGTACTGCCGTACCATGTGGAAGAAGCTGGTCGACATGACCATGGAACAGAACCAGATCAACTATGACCGCCTGAATGTCTCACTGACCAACAAGGACATCATGGGCGAGTCCATGTACAACGACATGCTGCCGGAGATCGTTGCCGACCTGAAAGCCAAGGGGCTGGCGGTCGAGAGCGAAGGCGCCACCGTTGTCTTCCTGGACGAGTTCAAGAACAAGGATGGCGAGGCCATGGGCGTCATCATCCAGAAGAGCGATGGCGGTTTCCTCTACACCACCACCGACATCGCCTGTGCCAAATACCGTTATGAAACCCTGGGTGCCGACCGTGTCATGTACTTCATCGACTCCCGTCAGCACCAGCACCTGATGCAGGCCTGGACCATCACCCGCAAGGCGGGCTATGTGCCGGAATCCGTACCGCTCGAGCACCACGCTTTCGGCATGATGCTGGGCAAGGATGGTCGTCCCTACAAGACCCGTTCCGGTGGCACCGTCAAGCTGGTTGACCTGCTGAACGAGGCCGAAGAGCGCGCCGCCGCCCTGCTGGAGAGCCGCAACAGCGACCTCTCTGCCGAAGAGAAGGCCAACGTGGTCAACGCCATCGCCATGGGCGCGGTCAAGTATGCGGATCTCTCCAAGAACCGTACTACCGACTACATCTTCGACTGGGATCTGATGCTCTCCTTTGAAGGCAACACTGCCCCTTACCTGCAGTACGCCTACACCCGTATCCAGTCCATCTTCCGCAAGGCCAACATCGATGCCGAAACGCTGACCGGCAACGTGACCCTGAACGAAGAGGCCGAAGAGGTGCTGGCCCAGAAGCTGATCCAGTTCTCCGACGCGGTTAACGGCGTGGCCGAAAAAGGCATGCCGCACCTGCTCTGTACCTACCTGTACGAGTTGTCCGGCAACTTCATGACCTTCTATGAAGCCTGCCCGATCAACAAGGATGGCGTGGACGAAGCGACCCGTCAGAGCCGTCTGCTGCTGTGCGCCGCCACCGCCAAGGTGCTGAAGCTGGGCCTCGGCGTACTGGGCATCCATACCCTGGAGCGCATGTAATAGATGGCAACCCGGGATTATGTCGGCAGCCGCCCGCGACGTCGGGCGGGTGGCCGCAATACCAAGAAAGCGGCCCCTCGCCGCTTTCCTGTTATTCCAGTGCTGCTGGTCGTGGCACTGCTGGCAGGCTTTGGTGGCTTCCTTTACATGATCAATGGCAAGGGCAACGACGCCCCCACCATTGAGGAGCAGGTAAAGGCCAACAAGCCAAAAGCGCAGAATAACGGGCTGCCTCAGGAGAAGTGGAGCTACATCGAACGGCTTGAGAACAAGCAGGTCGATATCATAGAGCCGCCGACCCAGCCGGGTGTGCTGCCGCCACCACCGGCAGATACCATGACCCTGCAACCGGAAAAACTGCCACAGCCGGTGCCGACCGACATTCCCCAACCGGGAACGCCCATCGGCCAGCCCAAGCCCTATCAGCCCAATCCGGCGACCACCCCTTCCACCTCCGGAGCACCGGTTGCCAGCGCGCAAGAGCAGGTGATCGACCGCAAGGCAGAGCGGGAACGGATGGAGCGGGAGATCCGTGCCGAGCTGGAACGGGAGCGCGCCGAAGCGGCCAAGGCCAAAGCGGCCACCCCGCCAGCCCAGACCGCAGCCGCCGACAGCGGTCGCTATATGATGCAGTGCGCCGCCCTGCGCTCGCAGGATTCCGCAGAGTCGCTCAAGGCGCGTATCGCCTTCACCGCCGGCCTCTCTTCCAGCCTGCAGGTGATCAATGGCGCCAACGGCACCGTCTACAAGGTGATGGTGGGCCCCTTCAACGGCAAGGCGGCCGCCGACGCGGCCAACAGCAAGCTGCAGAGCTCCGGCATCAGCGGCTGCATTCCCAAGAAAGGGTAATCCGCTTACCGATGACGCAGGGCCGGGTGGCAACACCCGGCCCTGTTCTTTTGGTGTCACTTCTTTTGGTGTCACTCGCACCCACGCTCTTTACTACCCCGTTTATCCCGACCAAGGGCAGGGTTGAAAAGCCCGTTTGCCATCCCCATCTTTCTTGCCATGCACAGTCAGGCCGTCATTCGGCTCAAGCGAGGTAAGTAAAGTGACTACCATAGTTTCAGTTCGCCGCAACGGTCAGGTCGTCATCGGTGGCGATGGCCAGGTCTCTCTTGGCAACACCGTCATGAAGGGCAACGCCCGCAAGGTTCATCGTCTCTACAACGGCAAGGTGCTGGCCGGTTTCGCTGGCGGTACCGCCGACGCATTCACCCTACTCGAACGTTTCGAAGCAAAACTGCAGGCCCATCAGGGTAATCTGGAGCGCGCCGCCGTGGCGCTGGCCAAAGATTGGCGCACCGATCGCGCCCTGCGCCGCCTCGAAGCGCTGCTGGCCGTGGCCGACGAACACAAATCCTTCATCATCACCGGCAACGGTGACGTGGTGCAGCCGGAGCACGATCTCATCGCCATCGGCAGCGGTGGCAACTTCGCCCAGTCCGCCGCCATCGCGCTGCTGGAAAACACCGAGCTGGATGCCAGGACCATTGTCGAGAAGTCCCTCAAGATTGCGGGCGACATCTGCGTCTTCACCAACGGCAACCACACCATCGAAGTGCTGGACTACGCCGCCAAATAAGGCCGCCAGCCAAACCCAATTTCCCAAGGGGTGGGCACTGCCCGCCCCGGATACAGGAACACCATCATGTCCGAGATGACCCCGAGAGAAATCGTCCACGAGCTGGACAGACACATCATTGGTCAGGCCGATGCCAAGCGCGCCGTTGCCGTTGCCCTGCGCAACCGCTGGCGCCGGATGCAGCTCAACGAAGAGATGCGCCATGAAGTGACCCCGAAAAACATCCTGATGATCGGCCCGACCGGTGTCGGCAAGACCGAGATTGCCCGTCGTCTGGCCAAGCTGGCCAACGCCCCCTTCATCAAGGTGGAAGCGACCAAGTTCACCGAAGTGGGCTATGTCGGCAAGGAAGTGGACAGCATCATCCGCGATCTGACCGATGCCGCCATCAAGCTGGTGCGCGAAACCGAGATGGAGAAGATGAAATACCGCGCCGAGGAAGCCGCCGAAGAGCGCATCCTCGACGCCCTGCTGCCCAACCCGCGCAACACCTGGGGTGAGGAAGAGAAAGCCGACAACTCCAACACCCGCCAGATCTTCCGCAAGAAACTGCGGGAAGGTCAGCTGGATGACAAGGAGATCGAGCTGGAGCTCTCCGCCTCCCCGATGGGCGTCGAAATCATGACCCCACCGGGCATGGAAGAGATGGCCAACCAGCTGCAGGGACTGTTCCAGAATCTGGGCCAGAACCAGAAGAAGAAGCGCAAGATCAAGGTCAAAGAGGCCATGAAGGCGCTGATCGAAGAGGAAGCAGCCCGTCTGGTCAATCCGGAAGAGCTGAAGCAGAAAGCGATCGCAGCGGTCGAGAACAACGGCATCGTCTTCCTCGACGAGATCGACAAGATCTGCAAGCGCGGCGAGAGCTCGGGCCCCGATGTCTCCCGTGAAGGGGTACAACGCGACCTGCTGCCGCTGGTCGAGGGCTGCACCGTCAACACCAAGCACGGCATGGTCAAGACCGATCACATACTGTTTGTCGCCTCCGGCGCCTTCCAGATCGCCAAGCCGTCAGATCTCATCCCCGAGCTGCAGGGCCGTCTGCCGATCCGGGTCGAGCTGACAGCCCTGACCACAGATGACTTCGAGCGGATTCTGACCGAACCGAACGCCTCCCTGACCGATCAGTACAAGGCGCTGATGGCCACCGAAGGGGTCAACATCGAGTTCACCAAGGATGGCATCCGCCGTCTGGCCGAAGCGGCCTGGCAGGTTAACGAGCGTACCGAGAACATCGGGGCCCGCCGTCTGCACACCGTGATGGAGCGCCTGATGGAAGATATCTCCTACGACGCCTCCGAGAAGTCCGGCGAGACCTTTGTCATCGACACCGACTACGTCAACGCCCACCTCGGTGCGCTTGTCGAGGATGAGGATCTGAGCCGCTTTATTCTGTAAGCGCAGTTCTGTTTGTAAAAAAACGCCTCCAGAAATGGGGGCGTTTTGCATTTTAAGCCCCTAACCACCCTCTCCAGTCATTGACGAGACTGTCAACTAAAGCACTGATATTATTGGTTTTCCTATCTAATGGAGCATGCCAATGACTGAACGTGAACCGGATATTGTGACAGTGAATGGTCGTCAGATTGATTTCATTGAGATCCATGAGGACGACCCCCTTGTGCCACTTATTTTGAGCAGATCACAGGGTGGCGGAGTAATCCAACTCGGAGGCTCAGGACAAAAAATTCGCCTGAGCATCAATCCAGGCAGCAGCGATTGGCAATGGCTTGACTCAATATCTCGGCAAAGAAGATACAGCTTGGATTTTGAATCTGCTTGCATCGCTACATTAAGAAAAAAGATCGGTAAACGTGGTTCTATTGTCGGCAATACCCACGACACTTGGTATCTCGAGTTTCCTGACTGGGACACCAGCCAATAAGCGACATCATGGACGCCTCCCTATGTGGAGGCGTCCTTTTCATCTCCGCTGAAATTCGCTCAAAAAAAGATCTGTCTACTTCTGTGCAATTGATTTATACATACGTATAAATCAGATCACAATCTGTGCAACAGGAACCAGAAAGATGAATCCAACCCGGCAGAAACTGCTCGATACCGGCCTCGCCATCGCCACCGAGAAGGGGCTGCGCGGCCTGACGGTGCGCGAGCTGGCGGCGGCGGCAGAGGTGAACCTCGGCTCCTTCGTCTACCACTTCGGCAACCGCGACGCCTTTATCGACGAGCTGGTCGAGCTCTGGTATGCCCCCCTCTATGACGAGCTCAAGGCGGTGGCAGCCAAAGGCTCCTACCCCTCTGCCATTGCCATGTTCGAGGCCACCATGGAGGCGCTGATCGGGCTGGTGGCACGCCAGCGCGGCTTTATCAACCACCTGTTTGGCGATGCGCTGGCGGGTGAAGGGGCGGCCCAGCGCTTTCTGCTCAGCCTGCCGCGCCGCCATCCCCTGCTGCTGATCGAGCAGGTACGGATGGCACAGGCGGAAGGGTCGCTGGTCGCGGGTCACCCGCTCCAGCTGATGATCTTCATCATGGGGTCGGTCGGCCTGCCGCTGGTGATCGCTGGCAGCGGTCGTCAGCTCGGCTGGCTGCCTGAACAGGCCGCCCCCTTTATCAGCCAGATAGACAACCCCGAGGCCGCCAGACAGCGGCTGGTATGGGCCCTGCGCGGCCTGCGCCCCACCAATATGAAAGAAGGAAAAGCAGCATGAAACAATGCATCGCGATGGTAGCTCTGCTGCTGGCCGTTCTCAGTGGTGACCTCTGGTTGCAGAGCCATCCTCAAGGAGAAGTGGTATGAAGCAACGCATTGCAATCGTGGCCCTGCTGCTAACCGTTATCGGTGGCTACCTCTGGTGGCAGGGGCGACCCGCCGACGGCTCCATCCTCTACGGCAACGTCGATATTCGCGACGTCAATCTGGCCTTTCGGGTCAGCGGACGCGTCGATCAGGTGCTGGTCGATGAGGGGGATAGGGTAAAAGCCGGTCAACTGCTGGCCCGCCTCGATCCGGTTCCCCTCACCCATAGCCGCGACAGCGCCCGCGCCAATCTGGCTGCGCTCACGGCCGCCAACACCTTGATCCACAAAGGCTATCGCAGCGAAGAGACCGACCGCGCCCGGGCCGCACTGGCCGCCGCCGAAGCCGCTGCGCTGGAGGCCGACCAGCAGTGGCGCCGCCAGAGCGCATTGGCAGCCACCGGCGCCATCTCCCGCGGTCAGCTCGATACCGCCCGCTCCCAGCGGGATCAGACCCGGGCGCAGGTACGCTCCGCCCGCGAACAGCTCGCCCAGCTCGAAACCGGCTACCGCCCGGAGGAAATCGCCCAGTCCGATGCCCAGCTGGAAGGGGCCAAAGCGGCGCTCGCCAGTGCCGAACTGGCGCTGGCGGATGCCAGCCTGACCGCCCCCAGCGACGGCATCATCATCAGCCGCGCCATCGAGAATGGCAGCATGGTGCAAAGCGGAGCGACCGCCTTCAACCTCTCCCTGACCGCGCCGGTCTGGGTGCGCGCCTATGTGGAGGAGCCCTGGCTCGGCCACTTCCCGAGCGGAGCCAAGGTGACCCTTACCACCGACTCGCGGTCGGATCAGCCCTATCACGGGGTGGTGGGCTTTGTCTCACCGACCGCCGAGTTCACCCCGAAATCGGTGGAGACGCCGGATCTGCGCACCCACCTCGTCTATCGGCTGCGCATCGTGGTGCAGGATCCCGACCCGGCCCTGCGCCAAGGGATGCCGGTCACCGTCAGGCTGGCGCCATGAGCTGCGCCATCTCCCTTGAGGGGCTCACCAAACGCTTTGGCGAGCGGGTCGCCCTCAACGCCATCTCCGCCACCATTCCGGCTGGCGGCATCACCGGGCTGGTCGGCCCCGACGGCGCGGGCAAGAGCACCCTGCTGCGCCTGCTGGCCGGTCTGCTGATCCCCGAAGCGGGCACCATCCGGGTGCTGGGGCTGGATCCGGTGAGCGAGGGGGATCTGCTGCGCCAGCGCCTCGGCTACATGCCCCAGCAGTTCGGCCTCTACGAGGATCTCAGCGTGCTGGAGAACCTCACCCTCTACGCTGACCTGCGCGGCGTACTGGAGCCCGAACGCACGCCCACCTTCGCGCGGCTGCTCGCCTTCACCGATCTCGCCCGCTTCACAGCACGACCGGCAGGCAAGCTCTCTGGCGGGATGAAGCAGAAACTCGGTCTGGCCTGCGCCCTGCTCGGCACCCCGGATGTGCTGCTGCTCGACGAACCGGGGGTCGGGGTCGATCCCATCTCCCGCCGCGCCCTCTGGCAGATGGTGCGGGAGCTGGCCAAGGGGGGGATGACGGTGCTCTGGAGTACCGCCTATCTCGACGAGGCAGAGCTGTGCGACCACGTGCTGCTGATGGCAGATGGCGAGGTGCGCACCAGCGGCACGCCAGCCGATCTGATGGGGGCCATGGCCAGCCGCTGCTGGCTGCTGGAGGCGGGGCAACTGGATGGCCGCGAGCGACGCGCCCTGCTGCGCCGGGCACTGGCTCACCCGGCAGTGATGGATGGCGCTGTGGCGGGGGAGCGGGTTCGCCTGCTGCTGCACCCGGGCATGACGCCCCCGCCGCTGGCGGAGCTGCAATTGACCAACGGCGCCTTTCAACCGGCTCAGCCCCGGCTGGAGGATGCCTTTATCGACCTGCTCGGCGGCGGCCCCGGCGGGGAGTCGAGTCTGGCGGCCGGGATGCGGGAAGCCGAACTGCCGCAGGGGGTCTCCCCCGAGGCGGTGATCGAGGCGCGCCACCTCACCAAGCGGTTCGGCGATTTTGCCGCCACCGATGATGTCAGCTTTGCGGTACGCCGCGGCGAGATCTTCGGCCTGCTCGGCCCCAACGGGGCGGGCAAGTCCACCACCTTCAAGATGGAGTGCGGCCTGCTGCGCCCGAGCGAGGGACAGGCGCTGGTGACCGGCATCGATCTGGCCCATAGCCCCTCAGCGGCGCGCCAGCGCCTCGGCTACATGGCGCAGAAGTTCTCCCTCTACAAGCAGCTCACCGTGGCCCAGAATCTCTCCTTCTTCGCTGGTATCTACGGCCTGTTTGGCCGCCACCAGCAGACGCGGATCGACGCCATGGTGGCCGCTTTTGCCCTCACCCCCTGGCTCGATCAGAAGGCGGAATCCCTGCCGCTCGGCCTGCGCCAGCGCTTGTCGCTGGCCTGCGCCCTGCTGCACGAACCGCCGCTGCTGTTTCTCGACGAGCCCACATCCGGGGTCGATCCGGTAACCCGGCGCGAGTTCTGGTCGCACATCAACGCGCTGGCCGACCACGGCGTCACCGTGCTGGTCACCACCCACTTTATGGATGAGGCGGAGTATTGCGACCGCATCGCCCTCATCTATCGCGGCAAGCTGCTGGCGCTCGGCACCCCGGACGATCTCAAGGGGCTGGCCGCCAAAGAGGCGGCGACCTCTTTGCCAACCGGCTCCTTGCCGACCTGTTCTTTGCCAACAATGGAAGAGGCCTTTATCACTCTGGTCGAGCGGGCCAGCGAGGAGGACGCATGAGCATCAACCGTCGGCGACTGCTGGCCCTCTGCCGCAAGGAGACGCTGCAAATCGTCCGTGACCCGAGCAGCATCCTCATCGCCTTCATCATGCCGGTGGTACTGCTGGTAGTGATGGGTTACGCCATCAATCTGGATGTGGACCATTTGCGCCTCGGCATCTGGCGTACCGACAGCGGCGCCCCGGCGGTGCGGCTGGAGCAGGCCCTGCGCGGCTCTACCGCGCTGGAGATCCACAGCGGCCCGAGCAAGGAGTCCCTGCTCGCCAGTCTGGCCCGTGGCGAGATCCGCGGCCTGCTGGTGATCGATGACGACTTCTCCCGCACTATGGCCGGTCAGGGCAATGGCACGCCGCAGGCACTGCTGCTGACCGACAGCTCCGAGCCCAACACCGCCAACTTCGTCACCAACTATGTGCAGGGGATCTGGCAGGGATGGCTCGCTGGCGAGGGGGTCGCCATGCAGGTGTCGATAGAGAGCCGCGCCTGGTTCAATCCGGCGCTGGTGAGCCGCAACTTTCTGGTGCCGGGCTCCATTGCGGTGGTGATGACCATCATAGGCGCCCTGCTCACCTCGCTGGTGGTGGCGCGGGAGTGGGAGCGCGGCACCATGGAGGCGCTGCTCGCCACCCCGGTCACCAAGGGGGAGCTGCTGCTCTCCAAGCTGTTGCCCTACTATGGCCTTGGCATCATCGCCATGCTGCTCTGCCTGCTCTTCTCGGTGGCGGTGATGGGCGTGCCATGGCGCGGCTCCCTACTGCTGCTCTTTCTGGTCACCAGCGTCTTTCTCGGCAGCGCCCTCGGGCTCGGGCTGTTTCTCTCCACCGTGATGCGCAGCCAGTTCAACGCCGCGCAGGCGGCGCTGATCGCCGCGTTTCTGCCCGCGGTGATGCTGTCGGGTTTCGTGTTCGAGATCGCCAGCATGCCACCGCTGCTGCGGGCCATCACCCACCTCATTCCGGCCCGTTACTTCGCAAGCTCCTTGCAAACCCTCTATCAGGCGGGCAGCGTCTTCTCGATCCTGCTGGTCAACGGTTTCTGTCTGCTGCTGCTGGCGGGTTTCTGGCTGGCCCTGACCGCCCGCAAGACGCGGCGCACTCTGGAGTAACCCATGCTGATCCGACTCTGGTGGCTGATCCGAAAAGAGCTGCAGGCCCTGATGGGCAATACCCAGGGGCGCTTTCTGCTCATCATGCCGGTGCTGCTGCAAACCGCCCTCTTCCCGTTCGCCGCCACCCTGGAGGTGACCGGCAACACGCTGGCCATCTACAACCAGGATGGCGGTGCCCAGAGCCGCGAGCTGCTGGAGCGCCTCACCCATATGCCCGCCTTTACCACCATAATCCCGGTGCAGGGCGAGGCGGGCATGACCGAGGCCATCACCGGGCAGCAGGCACTGCTCGGGCTGATTATTCCGGGGGATTTCTCGCGTCGGCTGGCGCGGGGCGAACCGGCCAAGGTGCGGCTGATTATCGATGGCCGTCGCTCCAACGGCGGTCAGGTGGCGGCGGGCTACATCAGTCAGGTGATCGCCCGCTGGCAAAGTGAGGGCAAGGGGCAACCCGAGCTGGCGGTACGTAACCTCTACAACCCCAACGTCGAGTTCCACTGGCATATCCTGCCTGCACTGGTAGCTATCATCACCACCACCGGCTGCCTGATTGTCACCGCCCTCTCGGTCGCACGGGAACGGGAAGAGGGCACCTTCGATCAGCTGCTGGTCTCCCCCCTCACCGCGGGCTGGATCATGGCGGGCAAGGTGGTGCCCGGCATCATGGTGGCGGTGGGACAAGGGTGCATAGTCGCGCTGGCCGCCCGTTTTGTCTTTCACCTCCCCTTTGCCGGCAGCCTCAGCCTGCTGATGGCGGGCATGGTCTGCTACGGGCTGGCACTGGCCGGGATCGGGCTCTTCATCTCGTCGTTCTGCTCGACCCAGCAGCAGGCCTTTCTCGGGGTCTTCTCCTTCACCGTACCGGCGGTGATCCTCTCGGGCTACATCTCGCCGGTGGAGAACATGCCGCAGGTGTTCCAGTGGCTGGCGGCCATCGACCCCCTCACCCACTTCATCGTGCTGCTCAAGGGGGTCTTCCTCAAGGGGTTCGACTGGTCGGCCTCCTGGCCCCTGCTCTGGCCACTGCTCGCCATCGCCGGCGTCACCCTGTCGCTGGCGTTCTCCATGTTCCGCCGCCATATCGCCTGACACGCCGCCTTGCTCGGCTGATGCCGGTCTCGCCCAGTGCGAGATCGGCTTTTTCCGCCAGAAGTTTTCACTCCCCGGCTTTTGCTAAAGCGCTCTTGCTCTCCACCATCCCTCACCCAAAGCCAGTACAGGAATCATCAACTGGTATACCTATTTTTGTATATCTTTGAATTTTATCGAATTACCCCTGACGAGATATATAAATAGACACTTGATTTGCATCAATTGCCCGCCCCGACTGACTGGGTAGCCTAGCCCCAGAATGATGTTTTATTACTCCAAACTAGAGGCAATCATGAGCAAAGTCAGACTGGTCGTTGTGGGCAACGGCATGGTGGGGCACCGCTTCATCGAAGAGTTGATCGAGCGGGCCGAGCCGGGCCGCTACGAGATCACCGTCTTCGGTGCAGAACCCCGTCCCGCCTACGATCGCGTCCACCTCTCCTCCTACTTCTCCCATCACACCAGCGAAGATCTCTCCCTCGTCAAACCCGGCTTCTACGACAAGCATGGCATCCGCCTGCTGCTCGGCGAAGCGGTGAAAAAAATCGACAGGGCCACCCGCGAAGTGCACTCCAACAAGGGCACTGTGGTCGGGTACGACAAGCTGGTGCTGGCCACCGGCTCCTACCCCTGGGTGCCGCCCATTGCGGGCAGTCAGCACCACGAGTGCTTCGTCTATCGCACCATCGAGGATCTGAAAGCCATCCGCAGCGCCGCCAGGAGTGGCAAGAGCGGGGTGGTGATCGGGGGCGGCCTGCTTGGCCTCGAAGCCGCCGGCGCCCTCAAGGCACTGGGCCTCGAGACCCACGTGGTGGAATTTGCTCCGGTACTGATGGCCGAGCAGCTCGACGGTCAGGGCGGCCAGCTGCTGCGCCGCAAGATTGAATCCATGGGCGTGCAGGTACACACCAGCAAGAGCACCAGCGAGATCCTGATGCATGGCGGCGAGCAGGCGAAACACCGCCTCGCCTTTGCCGATGGCAGCCAGCTGGAAGTGGATGTGGTGGTCTTCTCCACCGGCATTCGCCCGCAAGATACCTTGGGCCGCTACGGTGATCTCGCCATCGCCGAGCGCGGCGGCATCGTCATCGACGATCACTGCCTCACCTCCGACCCCGACATCTACGCCATCGGCGAGTGCGCCGCCTGGCAGGGCCGCTTCTTCGGGCTGGTTGCGCCGGGCTACAAGATGGCCCAGATCACCGTCGACCACCTGCTCGGCGACGACAGCCGCTTCGAGGGGGCGGACATGAGCGCCAAGCTCAAGCTGCTCGGCGTCTCCGTCGGCTCCATCGGCGATGCCCATGGTCGCACCCCGGGCAGCCACAGCTATGTGTTTCAGGACGATCAGGCCGGCGTCTATAAGAAGATCGTGGTGAGCGAAGACAACAGCCGATTGCTCGGCGCCGTGCTGGTGGGTGATGTGGAAGATTACGGCAACCTGCTGCAGATGATGCTCAACGCCCTGCCGCTACCGAGCCACCCGGATACCCTGATCCTGCCCGCCTACGCCGGCGCCAAGCCGACCCTGGGAGTGGATGCCCTGCCGGAAAGCGCCCAGATCTGCTCCTGCTTCGACGTCTCCAAAGGCGACATCGCTCAGGCGGTGGCCGAAGGTCACACCACCCTTGCCGCCATCAAGCAGCACACCAAGGCCGGTACCGGCTGCGGCGGCTGCGTGCCGCTCATCAGTCAGGTGCTCAACGCCGAGCTGGTGAAGCAGGGGATCGAGGTCAACAACCACCTCTGCGCCCACTTCCCCCACTCCCGTCAGGAGCTGTTCCATCTGGTCAAGGTGGAGGGGATCAAGAGCTTCGACGAGCTGCTGGCCAAACACGGTCAGGGCTATGGCTGCGAAGTGTGCAAACCGACCGTCGGCTCCATCCTCGCCTCCTGCTGGAACGAGCATGTGCTGAGCCCGCGCAACATCCCGTTGCAGGACACCAACGATATCTTCCTCGGCAACATGCAGAAGGACGGCAGCTACTCCGTCATCCCGCGCATGGCCGGTGGCGAAGTGACTCCGGAGGGGCTGCTGGCGGTGGCCGAAGTGGCCCGCGACTACAAGCTCTACACCAAGATCACCGGCGCCCAGCGCATCGGCCTGTTCGGGGCCCAGAAGGATGATCTGCCTGCCATTTGGCGCAAGCTGCTGGCGGCGGGTTTCGAGACCGGTCAGGCCTACGCCAAGGCACTGCGCATGGCCAAAACCTGCGTCGGCAGCACCTGGTGCCGCTTCGGCGTGCAGGACAGCGTTGGCCTCGGGGTCTTCCTCGAGAACCGCTACAAGGGGATTCGCACCCCGCACAAGATGAAGTTCGGCGTCTCCGGCTGCACCCGCGAATGTGCGGAAGCCCAGGGCAAGGATGTCGGCATCATCGCCACCGATGCGGGTTGGAACCTCTATGTGGGCGGCAACGGCGGCATGAAGCCGCGCCACGCCGATCTGCTGGCGTCTGACCTCGACCGCGAGACCCTCATCAAGCTGATCGACCGCTTTATGATGTTCTACGTCACCAGCGCCGACAAACTGCAGCGCACCTCGGTCTGGCTCGGCAATCTGGAAGGGGGCGTCGACTACCTGCGCGAGGTGATCGTCGACGACAAGCTGGGGCTGGCCGAGACGCTGGAGCGCGATATCCAGACCCTGATCGACAGCTACGAGTGCGAATGGTCGCGCACCCTCAACGAAGAGGAGGCACTCAAGCGATTCAGCCACTTCATCAACAGCGACAAGCGCGACCCGGACGTTCAGTTCGTTGCCGAGCGCGACCAGCACCGACCGGCGACCCCGGCCGAGCGCATCCCCGTCTACCAGATCGAGGTGGAAACCAAATGATGAAACTTGCCTGCCAACTCAACGACATCCTGCCGGGAACCGGCGTCTGTGCACTCATTGAAGGTCGCCAGATCGCCCTGTTCCGCCCGAGCGCGGCCGCCGAGGTGTTCGCCATCGACAACCGGGATCCCTTCTTCGCCGCCAACGTGCTGTCGCGGGGCCTGATCTGCGAACACGACGGCGAGCTCTGGGTCGCCAGCCCGCTCAAGAAGCAGCGCTTTCGCCTGAGCGATGGTCACTGCTTCGACAACCCTACGATGTCGGTGCAGAGCTATCCCGTTGAAGTACGCGGCCAGCAGGTCTGGGTCGCTGTCTAAAGCCAAATTCACTCTCTTTCGGGCTGCCTGTGGGCAGCCCTTTCAAGGACTCACAAGATGTACACGGAAACCATTAACAAGTGCGCCGCCAACGCGGCCCGCATCAACCGCTTCGAGCGCAGCGACAAGCTCGGCTTCTGGCTCAGCTCCGCCATGGCGGGGGCCTATGTGGGCCTCGGCATCATCCTTATCTTCACCCTCGGCAATCTGGTGGATCCCGCCATCCGGCCGCTGGTGATGGGGGCCACCTTCGGCATCGCCCTGACGCTGGTGATCATCGCCGGCTCCGAGCTGTTTACCGGCCACACCATGTTCCTCACCTTCGGGGTGAAGGCGGGCAAGATCACCATGGCCGACCTGCTGCGCATCCTGCCCCAGACCTGGGTCGGCAACCTGATTGGCTCCATCGTGGTGGCGCTCATCTACTCCTACGGCGGCAGCCTGCTACCGGATGCAGGCAGTCTGGCCCACAAGGTGGCGCTGGCCAAGACCCAGGCACCGGCCCTGACCCTGTTTATGAAGGGGATCCTCTGTAACTGGCTGGTCTGCCTCGCCATCTGGATGGCGCTGCGCACTGAAGGAGCCGCCCGCTTCATCGCCATCTGGTGGTGCTTGCTGGCCTTTATCGCCTCCGGCTACGAGCACTCCATCGCCAACATGACACTGTTCGCCCTCTCCTGGTTTGGCGCCCACTCCGAGGCCTACACCCTGGGCGGCATCGGCCACAACCTGCTGTGGGTGACGCTGGGCAACACCGTCTCCGGCGTCCTCTTTATGGGCCTCGGCTACTGGTATGCCACCCCGAAAGCAGAGCGCCCGGTTGCAGTGAGCGAGACCGCCAGCACCGCCAACCAGACCCGAACCGCCTGATCCGGAGGCCCCATGGACTACTTGCCCATCTTTTGCCGACTCGACAACAAACCCGTGCTGCTGGTCGGCGGCGGCGAGGTAGCGGAGCGCAAGGCGCGCCTGCTGCTGGATGCCGGTGCTCGCCTCACCGTCGTGGCGCCCGAGCTCGACCCCGAGCTGGCGGAACTGGCTGCCAACGGCAGCATCGAGTGGCTGGCCGGTGAATTTGTGCCGGAACAACTGGCGGGCAAGTGGCTGGTGGTGGCAGCAACCGATCGGCGCGAGGTGAATGCACTGGTTTACCAAAGCGCCAATCAGGCGCGGATCTTTGCCAACGTGGTGGATGACCCGAAACGCTCCAGCTTCATCATGCCGTCGATCATCGACCGCTCACCGCTGATGGTGGCCATCTCCTCCGGCGGCAAGGCGCCTGTGCTGGCCCGGCTGCTGCGGGAAAAACTGGAAGCCCTGCTGCCGCAACATCTGGGGGCCGTGGCGACCTTTGCCGGCAGCCTGCGGGAGCGGGTCAAGGCCCGCTTCGCCACCATGGGGGAGCGACGCCGCTTCTGGGAGCGGCTGCTCGGGGCGGATCGGCTCGGTCAGGCGCTGGCGCGGGGGGATAGCGCCTCTGCCAACCAGCTGGCCGACAGCCTGTTTGCCGACGAAAGCCAGAGCGCTGGCGAGGTGGTGCTGGTGGGAGCAGGCCCCGGCGATCCGGGTCTGCTCACCCTGCACGCCCTGCGCCAGATGCAGCAGGCGGACGTGGTGGTCTATGACCGACTGGTCTCCGACGAGGTGATGGCGCTGGTGCGCCGGGATGCCAAGCGCATCTTCGTCGGCAAGCAGGCGGGCAACCACTGCGTGCCGCAGGAGGGGATCAACCAGCTCTTGCTGGAGGAGGCGAAAAAGGGCCAGCGGGTAGTGCGGCTGAAGGGGGGTGACCCCTTTATCTTCGGCCGTGGCGGCGAGGAGCTGGAGACGCTCGTTGGTACTGGGATTGGCTTTCAGGTGGTGCCGGGGATCACTGCGGCCAGCGGCTGCGCCGCCTACGCCGGTATTCCGCTGACCCACCGCGATCACGCCCAGAGCGTGCGCTTCGTCACTGCTCACGGCAAGGGGGGCGCCCGGGATCTCGACTGGCCGCTGCTGTCCAAAGATCGGCAGACGCTGGTGTTCTATATGGGGCTCTCATCCTGCGCCACCATTCGCGAGCAGTTGCTGGCCCACGGCAAGGCAAGCAATACGCCGGTAGCGCTGATCGAGCGCGGCACCCAGCCCTGCCAGCGGGTCATTCGCGGCACTCTCGATGAGCTACCCGCGCTGGCGGTGGGGGTCGAAAGCCCGGCGCTCATCATGGTGGGATCCGTGGTGACCCTTGCCGACCGGCTCGCCTGGTTTGGCGAGGCACCGCAGGTTCAGCAAGCCCTCGCCTAAGGGATCCTCGGCAACTCACCATGAGGCCACCAGCAGGTGGCCTCACTTTTACCTCTCTCTTCCCCCATCACGGTCATAACCTGTTGTTTTAAGTCTGGTATCCTATGGGCATTGAGCCCTTGGCTACCATCTCAGGAATTCATCCCATGTCTCTTCCCATCAAGAACAGCGCCCGGCAGCGCGCGGATGACAGATCCCGCATTCTCACCCTGCTGCTGCGCGATGATGCCCTCACCGACAGCCTGCTCGATCCGCAGGTGGTGCAGGATGCCGAGCAACGCGATCAGACCAGCGAACTCACCGCGCTGGTCAACGGGTTGCCCGCCGCCGACGTCGCCGATGCGCTGGAATCGCTGCCGCCCGATGAGCGTCATGCCCTGTGGGCGCTGGTGGAGGAGGAGAAGCGCGGCCAGATTCTGGTCGAAGCGTCGGAGACGGTGTGGGACAGCCTCATCAGCGGCATGAGCGACAAGGAGCTGCTCCACGCCCTGCGCACCCTGGATATCGACGACCAGATCTATCTGGGCCAGTACCTGCCACGCAACCTGATGGGGCGGCTGCTCACCTATATGGCCCCCGCCGAGCGGGATCGGGTGCGGGAGGTGATCCGCTACGGCAAGCACACCGTCGGCGCCATGATGGACTTCGAGATCATCACCATCCGCCCCGAGGTGACGCTCGCCACGGTGCAGCGCTATCTGCGCCTGCGCGGTAAGATCCCCGCCAACACCGACAAGCTGTTCGTCATCGATCGGCGCAACCACCTGCTGGGGGAGCTGGCCCTCACCACAGTGCTGCTGCACAAACCCGCCACCCTGGTGAGCGACGTGATGGAGCGGGATCCGGTCACCTTCGATCCGGAGGATAACGACGAAGCGGCGGCCCGCACCTTCGAGCGGGATGACCTGCTCTCCGCCGCCGTGGTGGATGGCAAGGGCAAGCTGATGGGCCGCCTCACCGTCGAAGAGGTGGTGGATCTGGTCTATGAGGAGAGTGACACCGACCTGCGCCGGATGGGGGGTATCAGCGAGGATGAAGACGTATTCGCGCCCGTCTCCAAGGCGGTCAAGACCCGCTGGGCCTGGCTTGCCATCAACCTCTGCACCGCCTTTGTCGCCTCGCGGGTGATCGGCCTGTTCGAGCACACCATCTCGCAGCTGGTAGCACTGGCGGCGCTGATGCCCATCGTCGCCGGGATCGGCGGCAACACCGGCAACCAGACCATCACCATGATAGTGCGGGCGCTGGCGCTGCAGCACATTCAGGCAGGCAACCTCTCCTTCCTGCTGCTGCGGGAACTCGGGGTCGCCTTTATCAACGGGCTGGTGTGGGGCGGCACCATGGGCATTGCCACCTATCTGCTCTATCAGGATGCGGCGCTCGGCGCGGTGATGACCCTGGCCATGATGCTCAACCTGCTGGTGGCCGCCCTGATGGGAGTCATTATCCCCATGACCATGAACCGGCTCGGCCGCGACCCAGCGGTGGGAGCCAGCGTGATGATCACCGCCATCACCGACACCGGCGGCTTCTTTATCTTCCTCGGGCTGGCGACCCTGTTCCTGCTGTAAACCGTGCGTTGAAAACAACAAGGGAGCCACTGGCTCCCTTGTTGTTTCAGGCGCGTTTGCCCGCCCCTGCCGTTGGGCTGCTTATCGCTTGTCAGCGGTGATCAGCAAGCCATTGGTGTCGGGGAAACCGATGACCAGCGCCTCTTTTTTGGCATCCGTGGTATAGGTGGCGACATAGGCGACGCGGTTATCCATCGCCCGGGCCAGAGCGGCATTCCAGAGGTTTTCGATCGGCGTGGCGGAAGCGGATTGCTTGAAGTTGCACTTGCCAAACCCGGTCATGGTCAGCTTGCTCAACCCGGTAGTGGCACTCCCCTCGCCCACCAGCGTACAACCTGCCGCCGGAAACTCGATCGCCACCGTCAGCTTGCCGCCGTTGTTGGTGGTATCCACCTTGCCCACCATGTCGCTGCTGAAGCCATCGCTGTCCGTGGCACTCCAGCTGGCCGTGGTCACCGCTTTGGTGGTCAGGGCAGTCACCGCCACATGACCGCTGAAACCGGAATAGATGGGGGAGTTGTCGGAGAACTTGGTGCCGGTCCGGGTGAAATCAAAAACCCAGCGCTTGATCTCCTTGCCCTGCAGATCGATGACCGGCTGATCCTGGAAGGTGATGAGGTTGTGGTCGTTGGTCACCGAACTGAGCGCCGTGCTGGTGCCGAGCCGTTCGCTGTTGCGGATCAACTGCACCGGGTAGATCCCGTCTTTGTCGGCTTTCTGGTCAGCCTGACCCAGCCACTGGCTGTTGGTCTCGACCTTGCCCACCTGATGATCCACCCAGACACCCCAGTGCTGCACGTTTTCACCCTTCGGGTAGACCAGCGCCAGACCATCCAGATCCTTGATCATGCGCGGCGTCGCCTTGTCGCCGTCGCGGCTCATCAGATTCGCTTGGTAAAGACCCGCCTCAGGCAGAGCCAGTGGCACCCGCTTGGCGATGCTGTTGGCAGCTTTTTCGCTGTCACAGGCAGACAGGGCCGCAGCGCAGGCGATGGCCAGCAGCGCTTTGTTGTGCATTTTCATGAGTTTTTATTCCTTGCTGTCGCTTTGTAATTTTTAGATGCAATCAATCGCCGCTGAATTTAAGGGAAAGGTCATCTATCAGTCGAATGGAGATCTGTAACCAACCATTACAGCCTCGCAGGAACGGCAGGCCGCGCAGCTTGCCCCGACCGCACTGCGGTGACTACAGGGAGACTCACGGCGGAAAAGCAGCGAGGGTAGCGACCCGAAAAAACAGATTAAAATCAGAGTCATAACTCTATTAACAGGAGGGTAATTAGCCCGAATTGCCAGCCTGCTCACAATCGGATTCTTTTGCTGTCGATAGAATGCACCACGCTGGCATACCCATAACAAGAGAATCCAACAATGAAAACCACCCTCAAACTGAGCGCGGTGGCAGTTATCTTTTTGCTGTCCGGCTGTGATGACAACAACTCTCAGGCCCCCGGTGATCTCACCCTGCGGCTGATCGAAACCTCTGATATCCACTCCAACCTGCTGAGCTACGACTACTACCAGAACAAGCCGGATGCCTCGCTGGGCTTCGCCCGCACCGCTGTGCTGATCCGCAAGGCCCGCGAAGAGAACGCCAACAACTTGCTGATCGACAACGGCGACCTGATCCAGGGCACCCCGCTGGCCGACTATATCCACGACCAGCAGGTCAAACAGCAGTGGCTGAGCAAGCAGACCCACCCCGCCATCAAGGCGCTCAACACCATGAGCTATGATGTCGGCAACCTGGGCAACCACGAATTCAACTTCGGTCTCGACTTCCTCTCAGAGACCCTGAAAGGGGCCAACTACCCCTACATCAACGCCAACGTCTTCCAGGCCGATGCCTTCAGCCGTGATGGCAAGGGCACCATCGACTGGAGCAAGCAGAAGTTCAAACCCTATGTGGTGCTGGATCGTCAGGTGAAGGATGCCAACGGCAATACCCAGACCATCAAGGTCGGGGTGCTGGGCCTGACTCCGCCCCAGATCACCCAGTGGGACAAGCGCAATCTGGAAGGCAAGGTGGTGGTGGCCGATATGGTCGAGACCGCCGAGCACTATGTGCCCGAAATCCGCGCCAAGGGCGCTGACATCGTCGTGGTCGTGGCCCACACCGGCATCATAGGTGACCCGCGCGAACCCATGATGGAGAACGCAGCCCTGCCGCTGGCCAAGGTGAAGGGGGTCGATGCCCTGCTGCTGGGCCATGCCCACCGCACCTTCCCGGGTGACTACCCCAACATGACCGACGTGGACAACGAGAAAGGCACTCTGGCGGGCGTACCGACCGTGATGCCGGGCGTCTGGGGCAACCACCTCGGCATCATCGACCTGCACATGACCTGGAAAGAGGGTCGCTGGGAAGTGGCCTCCAGCCAGTCCCAGCTGCGCAAAATCGACAGCAGCGCCACCAGCACCGAAGATCAGGCGGTGGTCGATCAGGTCATTGCCGAGCACGAGCAGGCCAACCAGTGGCTGGACGAACCCCTCAGCAAGATCACCAAGCCGATCCACAGCTTCTTCGCGCTGGTGCAGGATGACCCCTCCATCCAGATCGTCAGCGACGCTCAGCTGTGGCACGCCAAGAAACTGCAACAGGATGGTCAGCTCAAGGAGAAATGGCCCATCCTCTCCGCCGCCGCGCCATTCCGTGGCGGTCGCAACGGCCCGACCGACTTCACCTATGTACCGGCTGGCGCTATCTCCCTGCGCAACGTGGCCGACCTCTATGTCTACCCCAACACCCTGCAGGTGGTCGCCATCAATGGCGCGACCGTACAGGAGTGGCTGGAGAAGAGCGCCGTCCAGTTCAACAAGATCGATGCCGCCAGCACCGCCACCCAGTGGCTGGTGAACGAGAAGTACCGCACCTACAACTTCGACGTGATCGACGGTGTGAACTATCAGGTCGATGTGACCAAACCCGCCCGTTACGATGTGGATGGCAACAAGGTGAGCGACAGCTATCGCATCACCAACCTCACCTATCAGGGCAAGGCGATCGACCCGACCCAGATGTTCTACGTGGTGACCAACAACTACCGCGCCAGCGGTGGTGGCAACTTCCCGGGCATCAACGCCAAGGTGATCGTCCATGAAGATCAGTTCGAAACCCGCGAAGTGCTCTCCGAATACCTCAAGGATCTGGCAGAGAAGAATCCGGCCGGTTTCGAGCCACCGGCAGACAACAACTGGCAGTTGGCCCCCCTGCCCGCCAATCTGGATCTGCGCATCTACAGCTCGCCACGCAGCGAAGCGCAAGCCCTGACCGGTGGCAAGCTGAACTATGTGGAGACCCTGCCGCCCACCGATGCCAAACACCCCGGCTTTGGCGTCTACAAGCTGGTGCTGGCTCCCTGAGCCTCAGGGTTCATCCGGCAATAACTTCTGCAACCCCCTCCTGATACGAGGGGGTTTTTGATGGTGCAAGCAGAGGGGTCAGCGCCTGTACGCCAGCCGCTACCCGCAGCAACTCACGCAGCCCATTTATCCCTTCACGCCATCGCCTCCCTCTGTCGAACCATCCAGATCCCGGCTGATCTGCCCCATACCGCCCATAAAAAAACAGGCCCACCGAAGTGGGCCTGCTGTTATCAGGGTGGGTGGGAGTATCGCGATAAAGGGCGCTACTCCCGCTCCTTCACATAAGGTGTACCAAGCGCCTTGGGCGCCACCGCACGGCCGATAAAACCGGCCAGCAGGAACACGGTCAGAATGTAGGGCAGTGCCTCGATGGCCTGCACCGGAATGGCGAAGCCACCGATGCTGACCCCTTGCAGCCGGATGGCGACCGCATCGAGGAAGCCGAACAGCAGACAGGCTGCCATGGCGTTCCAGGGGCGCCACTTGCCGAACACCAGCGCCGCCAGCGCCATAAAGCCCTTGCCCGCACTCATGTTGGGGATGAACTGGGCCGTCTGGGCCACCGCCAGATAGGTGCCACCGATACCGGCCAGCAGGCCGCCGATGAGGAGCGCGGTGTAGCGCATCCGCACCACAGAGATACCGGCGGTATCGACCGCTGCCGGTGCCTCGCCCACCGCCCGCAGACGCAGACCGAAGCGGGTACGGAACATCACCCACCAGGCCAGCGGTACGCAGGCGAACGCCACGTACTCCAGCAGGGAGTGGCCACTCAGCAGCTCGCTGTAGAGCTGGCCGATCACCGGCACATCCCACAGCTCCTTGGCATAGGGCAGATCGATGGGGGCGAAACGGGCATCACCGGAGAGCGCCGGAGTCTGGCCACCCTGATCGAACCAGTAACGGCCCAGGGTGACGGTCAGACCGGCAGCCAGAATGTTGATGGCCATGCCGCTCACCACCTGATCACCGCGGTGGGTGATGGTGGCAAAGCCGTGCATCAGGGCAAACAGGATGGAGACACCCACCCCGGCACCCAGACCTACCCAGGCAGAACCGGAGACCGCCGCCGCCGCACCACTGGCGAACGCTGCTGCCAGCAGTTTGCCTTCCAGCGCGATATTGACCACCCCGGAGCGCTCGCAGAACATGCCCGCCATGGCGGCGAGAATGAGCGGCGGCGCGGTACGAATGGTCGCATCCAGCATCAGGATCAGAATTTCAAACATGATCAGACTCCTTTAGCTTGCGCGGCTGAGCGGTTGGCAAACGCCAGATAGAGCTGCTCGATGCGCGGACGCATCATGTGCTCAAGGGCGCCACAGAACAGGATCACCAGACCCTGCAACACCACTACGATGTTGCGGTCGACACCGAACTCGAAGCTGAGCTCTGCGCCCCCCTGATAGAGGAAGCCGAACAGCAGGCTGGCGATGATGACCCCAACCGGATGGTTGCGCCCCATCAGCGCCACCGCGATACCGGTGAAGCCGAACCCTTCCACGAAGTTGAGCTTGATTTGGTGCAGCTCACCCTGCAGCACGTTGAGGGCAAAGAAGCCCGACAGCATGCCGGAGATGACCATGGCCAGGATTACCACCTTGGGATAGGAGATACCGGCGTAGGCGGAAGCACTTTGGCTGGCGCCGACCGAGCGGATCTCGTAACCCCAGCGGGTGTGCCAGATAAAGACCCACACCAGCGCGGCACAGATCAGCGCCCAGAAGAAGCTGATATTGAGCGGGCTGTTGGGGATCTCCATCCCGAACAGGTTCGCCAGCCCGCTCATCTTGGGCAGCCAGCTTGCTTCGGCAAACACCTTGCTCTCGGTCGCCATCGAGCCGGGCGGCTTGAACACCTCCACCAGCAGATAGGCCATCAGCGAGGCGGCGATGAAGTTGAACATGATGGTGGTGATCACGATATGGCTGCCGCGCTTGGCTTGCAGCCAGGCCGGAATAAAGGCCCAGGCCGCACCGAACAGACCACCGGCAATGA
Source organism: Aeromonas sp. 95A (assembly GCF_051919235.1). Taxonomy (NCBI): domain Bacteria; kingdom Pseudomonadati; phylum Pseudomonadota; class Gammaproteobacteria; order Aeromonadales; family Aeromonadaceae; genus Aeromonas; species Aeromonas sp. 95A. The sequence continues at coordinate 3,025,253 of NZ_JBQBFC010000001.1, read as the reverse complement.
TGGAGAGCGGCAACAGCAGGGCAAACGGCAGCACATCGCCGAGCATCAGACATACCAGACCGACACCAAGCCCGCCGATATAGGCCTGACCTTCACCGCCGATATTGAACAGACCGGCGTGGAAGGCGACCGCCACCGACAGACCGGTAAAGATAAAGCCGGTTGCGTAGTAGAGGGTGAAGCCGACCCCTTCACCGGTGCCGAACGCGCCGTACCACATGATCTTGGCGGCATCGACCGGGTTGATGTCGAGGTAGTAAAACAGAATGGCCGACACCAGGAAGGCCAGCAGGATGTTGACCGCAGACAAGACGCCTACGGAGACCCAGGCAGGAATACGTACTTGGCTCATCAGTGGGCCTCCTTGGCTACGCCAGACACGCCAGCAACTTCGTCCGGCACTATGTTCGCCATCATCAGACCAATGGTGCGCTCATCCGCCTTGGCACCATCCAGCTCGCCAACGATGCGACCATCGGCAATGACCAGAATCCGGTCTGCGAGGCTCATGATCTCGTCCAGCTCCACCGAGACCAGCAAGACAGCCTTGCCCTTATCGCGCATGGCGATGATCTGCTGGTGGATATACTCGATGGCGCCGATGTCGACCCCGCGGGTCGGCTGGCCGATCAACAGCACATCCGGGTCCTGCTCCACTTCACGGGCGATCACCAGCTTCTGCTGGTTGCCACCGGAGAAGTTGGCAGTCTTGTGATCGGGATGGGGCGGGCGCACGTCCCACTTCTCCATCTTGGCCTGGCAATCCTGCTGGATCGCCTCCTTGTTCTGCAGCCACCCCTTGTTGTATTGCGGGCGGCGGTGATAGCCGAGAATGAAGGCCTCTTTCGCCTCGAAGCGGTTGATCAGCCCCATCTTGTGGCGATCTTCCGGCACATGGCCGAGGCCGTAGTTGCGCACCAGCTCGGGATCGGCCGGGTGCTCCGCGCTCACCTTGTGCACGCCGCTGCGGCTGCTGATGGTGAAGCCGCCCTTGCTCGGCTTGAGAATGCCGCCAAGCAGGCTGAGTAGTTCGGACTGACCGTTGCCGGAGACCCCTGCGATGCCGACCACTTCACCGGCCCGCACCTCGAAGCTGACCGATTTGACCCGCTCCACCTTGCTGGCGTCGAAATAGCTGAGCCCTTCGATCTTCAGCTTGGCTTCACCGGGTTGGGTTGGCCCCTTGTCGACCTTGAGGCGTACCTTGCGGCCCACCATCAGCTCGGCCAGCTGCTCCTTGTCGGTATCCTTGGTGGCGACGTGTGCCACCATCTCGCCACGGCGCATGATGGAGACCTGATCGGTAATGGCCAGGATCTCCCGCAGCTTGTGGGTGATGAGGATGATGGTCGCCCCCTGATCCCGCAGCTTTTTCAGCACCTCGAACAGGTGATCCGCCTCTTGCGGGGTCAGTACCCCGGTCGGCTCGTCGAGGATCAGGATGCGGGCGCCGCGATAGAGCGCCTTGAGAATTTCGACCCGCTGTTGCAAACCCACCGGCAGATCTTCGACCTTCTCGTGCAGCGGCACGTCGAGGCCATAATCCCGCGCCAGTTCGCCCAGCAGCTTTTCGGCTGACGCCACGCTCTGCTGAAGGTGCCAGCCGTTCTCAGCGCCGAGGATGACGTTTTCCAATACAGTGAAGTTATTGACCAGCATGAAGTGCTGGTGAACCATGCCCACCCCTGCGGCAATCGCATCTTGTGAGCCATGGGGTTTGAAAGGATTCCCGTCGATCAGCATCTCGCCTTTGTCGGCATGGTAGAAACCATAAATGATGCTCATCAGGGTGGACTTACCGGCGCCATTTTCGCCGACAATGCCGTGGATACTGCCTTTGCGAACCTTAAGGTCGATCAGCTTGTTGGCGTACACTTCGCCGAACCGCTTATCGATACCTCTTAATTCGATGGCATAGCGATCTGTCTGGTCCATGATGCAGCCCTGCGTTTCATGAAATAAGACTAAAAACCGGCCCGTGCGGGCCGGTGGTGCGTTGAGAGTCGTAGCAACTATCTAATTAGTATTTGCAGGTGTTATCGCTCATGTAGTCATGAACCTTGACCTTGCCAGCGATGATTTCAGCCTTGATGGCATCCACCTTGGCTTTCATTTCCGGGGTGATCAGCTTCTCGTTGTCCTTGTCGAGCGCCCAATCCACACCGCCTTCGGCCAGACCCAGGTTCTTGATACCCGGCTTCCACTCGCCTTTGGCAGCGTCATCCCAGGTCTGGTAAGCGGCCAGACCCACAGACTTGACCATGGAGGTCAGCATGGTGCCCGGTTGCAGGTGGTTCTGGTTGGAGTCCACACCGATGGCGAACTTGCCGCTGTCCTTGGCTGCCTGATAGACACCGATACCGGTACCGCCAGCTGCGGCGTAAACCACGTCAGCGCCCTTGGCGAACTGGGACTTGGCAAGCTCGGCACCTTTGGCCGGGTCAGCAAACGCGGCCGGGGTAGAGCCCGCCATGTTCTGGAACACTTCGATCTTCGGATTGACGAACTTGGCACCCTGCTCGTAACCGCACTGGAATTTGCGGATCAGCGGGATATCCATGCCGCCCACGAAGCCGACCTTGCCGCTCTTGGAAGCGATGGCTGCCAGGGCGCCAACCAGGAAGGAACCTTCATGCTCCTTGAAGATGACGGACTGGACGTTCGGCTTGTCGACCACCATGTCGATGATGGTGAACTGGGTTTTCGGGAACTCGGTCGCTACTTTCTCTACCGCGGAACCCATGTTGAAGCCGACGGCAACGATCGGACCGTTGCCACGGCTGGCCAGACGACGCAGACCCTGCTCGCGCTGGGCTTCGTTCTGGGGTTCAAACTCTTTGACCTTGACGCCCTTGTCCTTGTTGTAGAGCTCGACGCCGTTACGGAACACGGCTTCGTTGAATGATTTGTCATACTTGCCCGCGGTGTCATAAATGACGGCTGGCTCGGAAGCAGCCTGAGCAGAGAGAGCAGCGAGAGTGAGGGAGGCCACAGTGGCCAGCTTGAGCACTTTAGTCACGATCGTATCCTTGATTGTTATTAAGTGAGGGAACTTGCTTGCCTGTCAGAGCAGGCTATCTAGCACGCAGGCTTACTCTAAGTCAGCCCCGATGCGGGTCAAGCAAATGATAAGGGAAAAACGTTTGCGTTAACGGTTTGAATTCTAAGCAAATAACCTTATAAGCAGTTGTTTTTTAGCTACTTTTCAGTTTTTTATGCTGACAACCAAAAGACCCAAACGACATTTCTCTTATTGTTCAGCAAGTTACTGTAAACCGTTTTCCCCTGTTATTCATCCAGCCCCCCGGCAAGCCCGTGATCCGGCTCGCAAAATCCCCACAAACCGCGTGAGCAAGGATTGGCTACAGCTGGAAACGACCAAAGCTCACAGACCCTATCTCTAATACTCTCCGGTCAACATTCCCTAACCAACAATCAGCCCCCGCTTCCACTTTGTTGAGCAAGCTCACAATTCATATGAACTCGAGATCCAGATCAAGTTGAAAACCATATGAGCCCCTGTATGATGCCCGCCGCATAGATCTCAAATGAAACTAACAAAAACATCAATTGGGCTTCTTTTGCATCAATTCATGCCACCCATTCTGACTTCCTCAGCCAGGTGCCGGTGACATATGCATCGTTGTTTCAGGAAAATAAAAATGAAAAAAAATATTCTGGCTTTATCGGTTGTGACGGCGTTATCCAGCTTGGCGCTGGCAGGTTGTGGCGGTGGTGGCGACAGTGCCAGCACAGATAATGGCAATAACAGTGGCAATGGTGGAAACGCCACCAAACCAGCGTTGACTGCCACCTTTATTGATAGTGCGGTAGCCGGTTTGAACTACACCTGCGGCAATTACTCGGACGTCACGAACTCGCAAGGTCAGTTCCTCTTTAATGACGGTGACACCTGCACCTTCAAACTGGGCTCAATCCCGCTTGGGGAAACTCAGGTTAAAAAGGGCCAGACCCTGGTAACCCCATACACCATCGCCGAGAAAGGTGACAAAGATCGCGCCATTCGTATCGCTGCACTGCTGCAAACTATGGATGCTGACGGTGATGCAAGTAACGGGATTACTCTGAAAACAGAGGATGTGGTCAAGCTAGGCAACACTCTTCGTTTTGGCAACGATGATGAGTTTAACACCAGCCTGAATGAAGCCCTGAAACAGGCACAGCTCGACAAAAAAGTTGTTGATACAACAGCTGCCGCAGCACATATGAATGCCTCGCTGGCAGTGATTAATGGTCAATCAGTTGCTGTAGATAAAGTTCTGCGAAGCCTGCTCGAAGAAAGCCAAGATTGGCAAAAAACCAACTTTGAAAACAAACTGCGTGAATACAAGGATATCTTGAACGCAGAAACCGGCGATCAGGGCAAAGCCGATCGCGAGGTGGTCAAATCTGTCATTACCTTGATGGAAATCACCAATGACCCCATCGTCAGCAACCGCTTTGATATCCAGCCCCCTTCGGCTCTTGGCCAGGGATACCAGACCTCACTGGCTAAAATTCTGGATATCATCGTCAATCCATCCGATATGATCACTTTTGCTATCAAGGAGCAGCCCACCCAGACCGATGATATCTCTCGTCTAATGGGTAAGTATGCTCTAGAGCTGGAAAGTATCAGTAATATCTTGGCAAATATTGTCAAGCCTGATTATCTCGCAAAATATGGTGATGATGACAAGCTGACCCTGAATTTTGCCCAAGTGCAAGAGTTACGCGCAACGGCCCTGGCTATGTCATCGGCAATGAATGTGATCTCTGCATATCAATATGGCTCTGCCAGCCAGTTTAAAGTTGCTCAAGAAAATGTCACCTTTGACAAATTCAGTACCAAATACAACTGGATACCTGGTAATCCAGGTCAGTCTGAGCGTACAGTTACTTTTGGCACCGAGACTGTTGACGCAGAATATCTGAATATCAATATTCGCCCCGCCGAACTGCTAAAAGACAACAACTTCTTCAAGTTCAATTCGAACTATGGAACCCTACTGGCAAAAGCCAAAACGCAGCTGCAACAAGCCATCCAGCTGACGCTCGCCACATCGTTGCCAGAGTCAGACTCTGATTTGAACCGGGAGATGCTGAAAGACCTGCAAAAACACCTTACTGGCGACAAGAGCACAGTTGAACTCAACGACTATGTGTTGATCGATGATGAAGGTGAGTGGCTGGGCCAACATGTCGAGACCAAGTACACCGTCAACCTGAACAGCTACTTCTCATCCGGTATCGACCGCGATGCAATAGACATTGGTGTGACGGAATATTGCAAATACAGAGGGGAGACGATTGGCGAATATGACGTTAATCTATCCAAAGCCCTAGACACCGCCATGTGTCACCTGACTGAATCTGAGGTTAAATACATTTATCAACAATTTGATACCCATCACTCATATTATCCATTTTATTTCCTTCGGGTAAGCCAGGAAATAAACCCTGAGACTGGCTATCCAGACTACACACCTCATTATGCCCAAGGCTTCCCAATGCGCTGGTTTGCAGATATCCGAGCAAAACAGGGTGGGAATTTTGGCAAGGTATTCGTCTCTTGTAAAGCTCGTCTACCTGCAGCCGGCCAAGAGTGGCAAGAGAAACCTTGTGATTGGCTGCTCTCCAACAGCCTTTCTGAATAATGATTAAAGGCATTATATTTATATGCCTGTTCACCCCGATGGCTAACGCCATCGGGGTTATTTCGCAATATTCAGATTTGCGGCAGTCTTATTTTGATGCTGATGGAAAATTCAAATACCGCATTACTGTCAAGAAATACAAAGAAGACTTTTCTGCGATCAAATCCGCCAATTGGCTAAGTCTGATGTCAATTAGCCGTTTGCAGAGTCAGAGCGTTGCTCTTGGCCAAGGAACATTTGAAACCTTATCAACCAATATTAGATTCACACATGGCACCTATAGTCGCGGTAACATTGTGTTATTCAATGCCTATGGTTGTAACCAGTCGAACTGTTTCTCCAGCCATGAAGTCCGCATTCGCCCAAGCGACCTTCAATTGCAAGCCGGACGAACCATGCTGTTTGATACCAATGGCCACGCGTTTGCACACAAACGCAGCTATCAACTCTCTCTTCGCTAACGCAACAGGTTAGCCATTCCATTCACATGGCCGTATAATCCCCGCCTGTATAAATAAACAGGAGTGGTGATGGACGTTTCAACCCTGCTCGACGGGCTCAACGACAAGCAAAGAGATGCCGTTGCGGCGCCCCGCAGCAACCTGCTGGTGCTGGCCGGTGCCGGTTCGGGCAAGACCCGGGTACTGGTGCACCGTATCGCCTGGCTGATGCAGGTGGAACGCTGTTCACCCTTCTCCATCATCGCGGTCACCTTTACCAACAAGGCGGCGGCCGAGATGCGCGGCCGGGTCGAGAAGGTGATTGGCGACGGCGTGCGCGGCATGTGGATCGGCACCTTTCACGGTATCGCCCACCGATTGCTGCGGGCCCACCATCTGGATGCAGGCTTGCCGCAGGATTTCCAGATCCTCGACTCCGACGACCAGTACCGGCTGATCCGCCGGGTGCTCAAGGCGCTCAACCTCGACGAGAAGCACTGGGCCCCCCGCGCCGTGATGGGCTACATCAACGGCAAGAAGGATGAGGGCTTACGCCCCGGCGACATCGACCTCTATGGCGACCCCGTCACCCGCACCTATCAGCAGATCTACAAGACCTATCAGGAGACCTGCGATCGCTCCGGTCTGGTGGACTTTGCCGAGCTGCTGCTGCGCGCCCACGAACTGTGGCTCAACAAACCGCACATCCTCGAACACTACCGCGACCGCTTCCAGAACATTTTGGTGGACGAATTTCAGGATACCAACGGCATCCAGTACGCCTGGCTGCGGATGCTGGCGGGTAACAGCGGCAAGGTGATGATCGTCGGCGACGATGACCAGTCCATCTACGGCTGGCGCGGCGCCAAGATCGAGAACATCCAGCGCTTCCTGACCGACTATCAGGGGGCCGAGACCATCCGCCTCGAGCAGAACTACCGCTCCACCGCCAATATCCTCAAAGCGGCCAACAGCGTCATCGCCAACAACGCCGAGCGCCTTGGCAAGGAGCTGTGGACCGAAGGGGCCGAGGGCGAGCCCATTTCCCTCTACGCCGCCTTCAACGAGGTGGACGAAGCGCGTTTCGTTGTCGGCCGCCTCAAGGATTGGAAGGAAAAGGGCGGCCTCCTGGCCGACTGCGCCATCCTCTATCGCTCCAACGCCCAGTCGCGGGTGCTGGAAGAGGCGCTGATGCAGGACGCCATGCCCTATCGCATTTACGGCGGCCTGCGCTTCTTCGAGCGGCAAGAGATCAAGGACGCCATGGCCTACCTGCGGCTTATCAACAACCGTGGCGACGACGCCAGCTTCGAGCGGGTGGTCAACACCCCGACCCGCGGCATCGGCGATCGCACCCTCGAGATCCTGCGCGGCAACGCCCGCGATCAGGGGCTCAACCTGTGGCAATCGGCCAAGGGGCTGCTCAACGACAAGGTGCTGACCGGTCGTGCCGGCAACGCGGTGCGCGGCTTTGTCGAGCTGATCGACGCGCTGGAGGAGCAGGTCTCCCTGCTGCCGCTGCACCAGCAGGCGGATATCGCCATCCAGAACTCCGGCCTCAAGGCGATGTATCTGGCGGAAAAAGGCGAGAAATCCCAGGCGCGGGTAGAGAACCTGGACGAACTGGTCACCGCCTGCCGCCAGTACCAGCGTCCGGACGAGCTGGAGGATATGAGCGATCTCTCCGCCTTCCTCGCCCACGCGGCGCTGGAGTCCGGCGAGAATCAGGCCGACGAATATGCCGACGCGGTGCAGCTGATGACATTGCACAGCGCCAAGGGCTTGGAGTTCCCGCTGGTGCTGCTGGTCGGCGTTGAGGAAGGGATGTTCCCCAGCCAGCAATCCACCGAGGAGTCGGGCCGGCTGGAAGAAGAAAGGCGCCTGTGTTACGTCGGCATGACCCGCGCCATGGAGAAGCTCTACATCTGTTATGCCGAGAGCCGCCGCATCTACGGCCGCGAGATGTTCCACAAGCCGAGCCGCTTTATCCGCGAGATGCCCGCCGAATGTCTGGAAGAGATCCGGCTGCGCACCCAGGTCAGTCGCCCCACCCAGTACGGCCGCTTTAGCCAGAACGAGGTGCAGCAGAGCTTCGACGCCAGCGGCATCAAGCTCGGCCAGCGGGTGCTCCATCCAAAATTCGGCGAAGGGGTGGTACTCAACTTCGAAGGGGTCGGCCAGCAGAGCCGGGTGCAGATCCAGTTCGACGAGGTCGGCGCCAAGTGGCTGGTGACGGCGTATGCGAGATTGGAGGCATTGTAAGCGCTATATTTGATGAGAATAAAAGGAGCAGTCAGCTCCTTTTATTTAAATATCCTATGGCCTCAGAAGCATATCGCTTATGTCTTCACGAAACATTACGTACAGAGTAGAATGAAACTCATTTCATTGTGATTCTGGATAAAGTTAATGGGAATACTAAGTGATATTTTAGCCAACTATATTAACATTGTAAGTGACACATATACATTGATGGCTGGTTTTGTTGCTATTGGAATCCCCTTATCACTTCAATTCGCAGGACAAGCATCAGAAAAGTATGATAATGCAACCTTAATAAGATATTATTCTTCTAGTAAATACGCATCGCCAACCATAATAATGATAATTTCCGTATTATATATATTGTCAAGTCTTTTGCTAAAAGTCATAAGCAATAATAATGATGTTGGTGATATTGCTCTGTGCAAATATCTTGCATATATATCTTCTTTTTTATTCACCTTGATTCTTATATTGTCAGCTTTTTTTTACCACAACCTATATAGAGGAGTGTTAAAAACCACAGCGCAACACATTCCTCTATTATTAAAAATACAAGAAAAACCTTCCCTTATTAAAAGGGTTATTCCAAAAAACTTAATTAAAAAGAAGGGGCCATCTAGGTATAATTATAAAGACTATGCAATAGTTAGCGCTGGCTTAGAGGTTTTAATCGCAAAGGTAAAGACAAATGCATGGGGTGATTCATACAAAAACATCATATCAACCATGCATTTTGATTTTATTAAAGTGTACTTTGGTAGAAACAATGATTTACCATCTAAACTTAGTGATGTAGACATTAGATTCTTGAAGCTATATTGGGAGTCACTGCTTCTTATAATTAAGAATACAGGTGAAAGTTATAATGCAGAGTTGTCCTTTAAAACTCAAAGATATCTTTTTAGTATTCTTGGTAACATAATTCATAATCCACAGTATCATTCTATCGTGTCTGAAAGCTCATATGACAGCCAAGAGAAAATTCATTTATTTAAAGATGTCTATGAGATGGCTAGATGGCAACTTCATAAAAAAAATGAAATATCAAGTTTATTTATAGAGTGTGAGTGGTTTTCTGCTGTTAGTAATATCATTTTAAAATCTGACATTAGATTTAGTGGGGGTGGTGGTTTATCTGCATTTCAGTGTTTGAATTCTATATGGGAGTTATTGGTCAAAGATAGCCCTGATAAGATTTTATCTGCATATAAAAATATCACTGAACATTTGCCAAGTTTTCACGGTGATGATTATTGGTATTGTACTTACGCTCCATTCTATAATCCCGAGTATTACTGGGCTCGAAATTTTTTCATTGATTTTTATAACTCTAAATTCACTTTGAGTGATGGCGGAAATATTGATGAAAAACTGAATGAGCTTGTAAATGGAAAAGCCATCATTAAATATGGTCAGTTTGGTGTATCAATTCCTCTTAGTGCAGAGCAATATAACGATATAATTATAAATATCAATTTTGAAGACCTATATAAAAAAGCATTTTTATATGACGCTGAGTTTTATTCATTAAAAATATTAGCAATGCTATGCCTCTTTAATCGCAATGAGGAAATTGAAAAATGCCTCAACTGGAGGCAACCTGAGGATGCTCAAGCTCACTACCTTGGGAACAGTTTTTTCCCAGAAAATACAGAGCAATTAATAAATTTCATCTCAAATCAATATCATAGAATTTGTGGAGATAATTGGTTTTATGAGAGGCATGACTTAGAAATTTATGTCTACAGGGCCTCACTATTACTTATGAAAACTTATAGTGGCAGAGACTCCATCAACGATATAAATGAAGTTCTCCCATCAAAGCATATGTTTTCTGATAGAAACAAAGCATACCGTATATTACTTGGCATGAGTAAGCAGATCGATACTGTTGACTTTTTTGATATCAATCAAAAAATGGCCATAAAGAATAAGTTTGATGAGATATTGATCTTGATTCAGCATGAGCATAAGAATCAATTATTAACAACACCTTTAAACAATAAAACCATTGAAAAATTCAAGTCGGATTTTATCGATGGGTGGCGCTCGTTGTTTGAAAAAAACTCATCAATATTGACGCTATTTTCATTAAAAAAAACAAAGACAATACAAGATATAGATGTAGAAGTTCTTAGGAAAACTCTGAAAAGAGAGGCGTTAATAAACGACCAAGTGACTATACATGGTCTTAATCTATATGGTGAGAGCGCCTATAAATATTTTATTGTTGTGATATATAGACATTTATTACACACCGCCCGCAGTATAGGCAATAAAAAGACTGCTGATTTTTCAGGGATGCTTTTATTTGCACCTAAAGTTTTTTTGGAAAGCAATGGTTTTTCATTTTCACCCTCAAATAAAAGGTGGGAACACAAGGTTTTTGAAGGCTGCTTTGGTCTGACTTGCGACAGCGATGAGGTATTGGTTGTAGACCCTAAGACCATAGAGATTAATTTATCTTTGAACTGTGTTGACAAGTCCCCATTATTTATTTTATTTGATGACATGAACGATGAGGATATAACTTTAAAAATGAACATTTACTACAGTTTAATAATCAAGAATAATAGTGAATGTTATTTATTAGATACCTAAGTGGTTAGGATATCTGGGACGTACTGCTTTCTGACAGAGGCGCAGCTGATAAAGCTACGCCTCGTTCGTTAGATAAATGTATCGGATCACTTAACCAGTTTGCTCTCCATTACCCCTTGCTTGCCCTCCTCTTCACTGACCTGGCTCAGCTTGGAGCGGGCCATCAGCAGGCCCATCTTGACCTCCTGCCAGACGTAGTAGTTTTTACCCGCCTCGGTGCTGAGAGTCAGGGTGGCATCGTTCTCCGACTTGGAGGTGATGGTGTGGCTGCCCGGTGTCACCTGCTTGAGGATGTAGGTGTGGGCCACGGTATCGCCGACCGCCACACCATCCACCAGCAGCGGCATTTTGACGGCCGCCCCGAAGGTCTCGTTGCGATAGATATAGAGGTTGGCCGCATCCTTGGGCGCCACAAACTGCTTGGCCTGCGCGTCTGCGGTGGCATCGGCCATGGGTACGGAAGCACAACCGGAAAGCAGCGCCGCCGACAGCAGGGCGGCACTCATCACTATTTGCCTGAACATAGTCGTTATTTTTTAGTGGGTTAACGGGATTTAAAGGTTCGCATGAGCCTGCGCTGGCTGACAATCGCTCAAATCGGTCGGGGTGTGACCCGGTTCAATTTTTCGGCATTTGGTGGGATGAAGGGGGGAACTCAGAAACCCGGCCGCCAGATGGGGCGCGGCGGTCGGGTGAATTGTAAAGAGTAGGGTGACAGGGAAAGGGATCAGCCTAGTCTAATCAACTCGATGGGGGCGTAGCGCTCACCGGAGTTTGCCAGCAGCACGCACTTCTCATGCTCCGCCTGATAGGGGGTCATATTGTCGGTGTGGGCCTCTTTCAGAAAATCGACTGCGCCAGTGGCGGCAATCATCACGCGCTGACCCAGGTTCAGCACATTGCGGTTACGGTCATAGATCTTCATCTCATTCTCCTTTTCTTGTGTCCTGGCGAATGCGCAGGCGCGTGTCCAGGACAACGGCATTCAGCCTACGCCCCTGAAAAAAGGTGATTTATGTCACAGATCAAAAAAGGGGCGATAAGGGACTCGCAGGTTCAAAAAGCGAGCATGGCTCCTTGGCCAGCGGTTGTCGCGCGAAGTAGCGCAGCCCTGCCCTTTTCGTCATGGCGGGCTCGAACCCGGCAGCGGTTGGGGTATATTGGTGGCCGATTAGCCAGTCTCATTCACCGTGGCCGCGCACGCGGACCGCTGTTTCAACAAGATGGAGAGTGCTCATGAATCGCGATATCACCGCCCAGTTCATCAAGATGCTGACCAATCTGGATCACTGTCTGGCCAAGGCCGAGGCCCACGCCGCGGCGAAGCAGTTCAACGTGGAGAACTTCTTCGGCGATCGGCTGATCGTCGATATGCTGCCGCTGTCCAAGCAGGTGCTGATCTGCTGCGATTCGGCCCGCGCCGTGGTGGCCACCGCCAGCCACAGCGAGCAGCCGGCCATGGGCGATGACCCCAAAACCATGGCGGATCTGCGCGCCCATATCGGCAAGACCATCAGCTATCTGCAAGGCAAGCTGGACGCGGACTACAGCCAGTACGCCAGCGGCCGTTACGTGCCCCACTGGGCGGGCGGCAAGGGGATGGATGGCCATACCTGCGTCCATGAGTACGGCATTCCCAACTTCTACTTCCACCTCACCATGGCCTACGCCCTGCTGCGCCGCGCCGGGGTCGATCTCGGCAAGCGCGACTATCTGGGCGGGCTCAACCTGCAATAAGCGCCGCGCCGCCACAGGCGGCAAACAGAGAGCAAAAGCCTGCCATGCGGCAGGCTTTTTTATGTCGGGTGGTGCAGGGCTGGTGCGCAGAAGGGCAAGCGCCCTAGAAGGGGCCGTTGCTCTCGCGAAGTTTGTCAGGCAGGCCGTCGTGATCACCCAATTCGCGCTCGGGCACATCATCCCAGTGCAGCTTGCCGAGGGTGATATTGCGCTCGGGGTGCACGGCGTAGTGGATGCGGTTGTCCTCCCGATCGGTATCGCCAATGCAAAGCAGCCGGACAGTCTCTTCGGTGTTGTTGATAAAGGCGTGGGCCAGCCCATCACCGGCCTTGAAGCCGACCGAGTCGCCCGGTTGCAGCCGATAGAGCACGCCATCGAGCCAGACATCCGGCGTCCCTTCCAGCACGTGGACAAACTCGTCTTCAGTCTTCTCGGCATGGGGCCAGCTGGTGCGGTGGCCGGGCTCGACAATCTCGTGGTGAATGCCGATGCGGCTAAAGCCGAAGTGTTTGCCGAGGGCGCAGCCGCGCGACAAGGGCTCCTGACTGCCGGAGTAGTAGCGCGGCGTCTGCTCTTGCAGCTCGCTCCAGTGTTTGATGCAGGGGTGGCGATTCATAGCGGTTCCTTTTCCATGAGGATGCAGTCACGAGAAGGGTCATCCTAACTGCCAGAATGCGGGCGAGAAAAGCAGAAATCGGTCAGCCCACTTCGCAGCAGATGGTGAAAAGACGGACTCGGCTGCGGGTCAATTCCCATCCTGCAAGGGCTGCGCAGCCATGCGACCGGCAGTTGCGCGGGCAAAAATAGAGACAAAAAGAGGGAGCCACTGGCTCCCTCTCTCGATCTGTCTGCACCCGTTTTCTGAGGCTGACATTCCGCTCTTATTTCCCGCTCTTATTTCCCAAGATTGTCCGCCAGCTGTTTGGCGCGGCTGGCCGCCCACTGGTCGATCATCTTCTCCATCTCCCCGGCGGTGATGGGCTCATCCTTGTGGGTGGTATCCGGACTCTCGCGGGCATCCATCACCCGCACCAGCAGCTTGCCGCTCTGGGAGTCGAGCAACTGGGCCATGCTGCCCACCTTGAGCAGGTAGGGCTCCTTGCCGATCACTTCGCGGGTGACGTTGATGGCGATCTTGGCCGGCAGCAGGTCACGCAGCTTAGGGTCGGGGCGGGTCAGGTCGAAGTTGGTGACGGCGGCCTGGATCCGCATGACTTTCGGGCCGGGGGTGGTGGCAATCTTGACGCCCTGCTTGATCAGCTCGCTCTGGAACTTGTCGTGGTAGTAGCGGCCGATCTGGTTCTGTTCATTGGCGGTCAGCAGATACCACTGACCGTTCTCCTGCCGGATAAACTGCAGCGGATCGAGCAGCACCTCATTGTATTGCCGCAGGTCAACGCCCGGCTCCTTGTAGACGCGCTGATTGGGGTTGCTCTCGCTCTGCTGGAAGGCAGTCAGCGGGATCGCCTGCAAGCTGTGGGATACCTGATTCTTGACGGCGCAACCACCCAGAAGGGCCGCAGCCACGGCAACCATCACGACCTTTTTCATATTTGCTCCTGCATTTTACTGTTTGTTTTTGCTGTGGATTTCGCACCACATGGCTGGAGAACCCGTGCCGGATGCCGCCAATGTCACAGACAAATAACCTATTCATCACCTTCCCACAAGGGACAGTTCAGGATTGTTCAGCTCACATCCAAGTTGTCACAATTGAGGCACTTTTGTACAGGGTCAGCCAGGGTATGAACGGCAATCTGGCGAGGGTTCGGTTGTTTAATCCGGCTAAATGGGGTTGCGGTAAGCGCTCGGTTTTTTCAAACGATGGGGGCCAGCGAGCAGCGTGAGTTGAACGGGGGAATGCTCTGGAACGGGCGATGACCGATCATCAGCCATCTTGCGCAAACTTGCCTGCCGCCGGACAAGCGGCAGGCTCATTCATCAGTTATCGAGATCCCAGGGGCATTGCTTGACCAGCCCCTCTTTGCCGCTGGCGACGATCGCCTGCTGCACCATCCGTTTGTAGCGATTCTTGATATGGGCGGGCAACGCGGGCACCAGCAGCCGCTCGTCAAACTCCGGCAGCGGGCGATCCGGCAGCACCGCCTGCTCCTGCGGGCTGAGGGGCGGCCGGGAGGCCATATTGCTGGCCGAGATGGTGGGCGTGCCCACCAGCATCTGGCGTTGCAGCGGCGCGCTCAGCAGAAAATCCACCAGCAGGTAGGCGGCCTTGAGCCGTGCGGGATCATCCCCGACATGGCGGGCGATGGAGATCGCATCGAGGGCATAGATGGCCCCCTCCTGCACCATGGCGATCCGCCACTGCTGATCGTTCTGCTTGTTGCACTCCACCAGCTCCAGCCCCCAGGTGGTGGCAAAGGTCTGCTGGCGCAGATCCTCACAGCGGTTGGCCTGATTGAACCAGAAGCCGCGACTGGCTCGCAGCCGCTGCGAGAGCTGCTGCTCCACCTCTTGCTGCAAGGTCTTGTCGGCCAGCATCTCGCCGCTGGCAAACAGGGCGGGCGACTTGCCCAGCGAGAGCAGCACCGAAAAGAGCAGCGGCTCGAACTGGTCGCAGAACTCGGCAAACTGGCCTGGCGGCGAGCTGTTGGCGAGCACCTGCCAACTGGTCGGCGCTTGCGGCACCTGCTTGCTGTCATAGGCGAGGCTGAACATGGCGTAGGAGAAGGGCACCGAGTAGTTGCGCTCCCCCTGCTTGTCATACTCGGTGTTCTTGAGTGCGGGCTTCACCTCGGCGTAGTGCTGCAGGCGACTGAAATCGATGGGGAGCAGCAGCTTGAACAGCGGCTGGTGATGGGCCTTGTAGAAATAGCTGGTCGGCAACACCACATCGGCGCTGCGGGTGCGCAGGGCGCGGTAGACGCTGTCGAAATCGGTCAGCAGCGGCTCGATCCGGCTGACCGTCGCCTCCACCCCATGGGCTTTGGCGTAGTCGGCAAACTGTTGTTCATAACCCGCAGGCAGATAGCCCCACTCCAGCAATCTGAGCTGAACCGGGGCCGCCAGCGCCGGGGTCATCCCCAACAACCAGCAAAGAGGCAGTAGACGCATGGCCGGGCACTCCTGACAGGTAAACCTTGTTGGAGTATAGGCCCATGCGCCGACGCGTCAGACCATCAGCTCGGCGCCCATGCTCGCCAGAATGGAGAGGCTGACCACCGCAAACAGCACGCCGGTCACCAGATTGAGCGGCCGCTGCACCCGCAGCAGCAGGCGCTGGGCGCGATCGGTGGAGAGGCTCCACGCCAGCAGCCCGAACCAGCAGAGGGAGATGATGAAGAGCTCGCCCACCAGCAGGCTGCGGGTCATCCCGTCCACCTCTGGTGTCACCATGGCGGCCAGCAGACCGATAAAGAACACCAGCGCCTTGGGGTTGAGCAGATTGGTGGCAAGGCCCGTGCGCACGCCCCTGCCCCAACCATGCAGCTCGTTGGCGGCGTTGGCCATCACGGTACTGCTCTGCTGCCGAGCCGCCATCAAGGCGCCCCACCCCAACCAGCCCAGATAGAGGGCGCCGCAGCACTTGATCACCATAAACAGCAGCGGGTGGCTGGCGATCAGCATGCTGATCCCGGTCAGGCTCAGGGTGGCGTGCACCATGATCGCCAGCGAGATGCCCAGCGCCGCGCCAAGGGCGGTCGGCCGGTGCAGACTGGTGCGCAGGATCAGGGCGAAATCGGGGCCGGGGCTGGCCAGTGCAATGAGGTGCATCAGGCCGAGGGTAACGAACAGACTGGTCAGCATAACAACTCTCGCTTTAACGACGGAGAGCCAGCATGGCGGATCAGCGGGGGGCGCGGCTTGTAAAAGATTGCATCTGGGCACGAAATTCGGCGGGCGTCAGACCGAATGCCTGGCGAAAGCCGTGGTGGAAGTGACTCTGATCGAAGAAGCCGACCGCCAACGCCACCTCGCTCACCGCCATCCCGCTCGCCAGCAGCCGTTTGCCCTGCTCCAGCCGCAGCCGTTTCAGCCAGGCGTAGGGAGTCATGCCGCTGCGCTTCTTGAACTGGCGCAGGAAGGCGAAACGGTCGAGCCCGAGCAGCCCCGCCAGCTCTTCCAGCGAGTGGGGCTCGTCGAGGGCGGCCATCAGGTAGTCGCGCAGGAATCGCAATTGGGGATCCGCCAACTGGTGTACCTCGGGGGCCAGATGCAGCAGCTCCCCCAGCAGGGCAAGCAGCTGGCTCTCGATCAGCAGGCCATCGGCCTTGGGGTTGTCGAGATAGCCGTGCAGCTGGGCAAAGCCCTGATAGAGGTCGGGGCGGCTCTGCAATCCCTTGTCGAAGAAGGGTTCCGGCTGCTCCGGCAGCCAGAGCGCCAGCTGCTGCGGATCGATGGCGAAGACCCGCACCTCGTACCCTTCCGGCAGCAGGCTGAGGCCGTCGTGCACCTCATCCGGGTTGACGGTAGAGAGCACCCCGCGCACCAGATGGTGGCTGTTTCCCTTATGGATAAACTTCTGGCCACCCCGCTGCACCAGCCCGATATGGTAGTCGAGATGGACATGGCGGCCGTAGCTGAACGCCCTGTGGTGGGAGTGTGACAGCTCGACCCCCGGCAGGTGCGGGGATTGCCAGTAGCGGATGAGGGAATCGGTGGTATTCATGGCTTATAGATACACCAGAAGCGGGCCTTGGACTTGTAGATTATTGCACGCAAGCCCCTCTCAACGCCCCCACAGCCGAGGGGTTGGTTCTACCAGCGAGGCGAGCGGCACCCGCTCCACCATCTGACGTATATGTTGCACCAGTTCGGGATTGCCATCCCCCAACGACTTGTTCAGCACAATATGCACCTGCAGCGGGGTGACCGGCAGGTAGATGAGGCGGGTCGCCGCAGGAAGTTTGGCGCGAAAATGGTTGGCGGAAATATCGTTGGAGAAGAGCGCGGCATCAATCCGCCTGCGCAGCAACTTCTGCATGTTGCCATGCTCCCAGCTGAGCTGGGAGAGGGTGTCGATGTGGATCTGCGGATGCTGCAACAGCAGCGGCACGATCGCCTGACTCGACCAGCCGATGGTGGTGCCGTAGAGATCTTCTTGCCGTTCGACCGAGTGAAGCCGCGATGGCACCAGTACCACCAACACCGGCCGCAGCAGCAACAGGTGGGGGTCTATATAGCGGAAGTGACGAGCACGCTCGGGACTGTAACTCAGCAGCGGGGTCAGATCGCACTCGCCGCTCTCGAGGTTGCTGAGCAGCCGCGCCACATTGAGCCCCTGCCACTCGATGGTGCGTCCGATTACGGGTTCGATATGACGGCGAAAGTAGTCGATCACCGGCCCGGAGACCTCGCCCTGCTGATCGATGGTGACCAGCGGCGCCAGCTGAAAGACGCATCCCCGCAGGGGCGCGTTGATCGCCACGGCCTGGCTGATGGTCATAAGAGGGAGAAGAAGTGCCGATAGCAGTAATAACAAACGCATAGCCGAACGAGAGATGCCCATAGGTGCCGACCCGATGCCCTGATAGCCATCAGCATGGCACAAGGCAAAGGGGCGGGCTATCCGCTCCCGCCGCGCTTCGACCTCTTGTGCCCCCTACTCCCATGACCAATGGGCCCCCGTTTTATTGCGGTGAAAATCAATACTTCCGCGGCTTTGATGGATTTTGGTCTCTTGAGATATAGTGCGGCCCCATTCATCAAACCGGCGGATGAGCGCCCCGCCGGACAGGTAGATTCATGAGACTGTTTTTGCTGTTGTTGTCGTTGTTTGCTGCGACCGTAAATTCTGATGAAAAGCCGCGCCTGCCCTATTACGACTGGGGTCGCTGCCCGTTTGAAGGTTGCACCTATCAGACTTGGACCACCAAGCAAGAGGTGATCGTCAGAGCCGAGCCATCCCTGACGGCCAAAGAGCTGTTCCGGCTACCCCGCGGCCAGCAGGTGGAAGGACTAACCGGGGTCGTCATTACCGAACAACCGGGGATCGTCGAGATACTCAGGTCGGTCAAGCTGGGCTATAGCAAGGAGGGAAAAGGGCCACTGTTGAATATGAAGGCAGGGGAAACGCTTTATATCCTCGGCGGACTGGGCGAAGGCAACAGCCTGTTCTGGTACAAGGGCAAAACCTACATCCTCGATTATGACTATGCGCGCAAAGAGATCAGATACGGCCGGTCACCGCAGAACCTGTGGTGGGTAAAAATCCGGGACAAGCAGGGGCGTGAGGGTTGGGTTGCCGAAGCCAAAAACTTCGCCCATATGGACCGTTTCGAATAGTGACAGCCAGCCCACCGAGATCGGGGAGCTGGCCGTGGATGACTCACTGCTTGGGTTGCAGCTTCATCTCTTGCAGATACTCCAGCACCTGGGTTTTGTAGTCCGCCTGATAGGAGAACTTGGTGCTGTCGCACGCCGCGATCAGGTTCACCGCGGTGCAGAACAGGGTGGCTGCCAGCAGCCCCTTGCCAACCCACTGCGGATAACGGCGGCTCCAGCGCACCAGTAACAGCAGGATCGGGAACAGGGCGTAGGGGAAGATCAGCATCAGGTGCCAGTAGTTGAAGATGATGGGCGAGAGCGCCGCACTCACCAGCACCGCCAGCACCGCCGCCAGCGTATAGAGACCGAGCCAGCTTTCACCATCCACTGGCGCGCGGTCGCTACGCAACAGACGCGGCTTGAGTTCGCGCCACAGCTGCCAGTTGGCCTTGGCCGCCAGCAGCACGGTCGCCGAGCCTACCCCGTAGATCACCACCCGCCACAGCCAGACTGCCGCCATCTGCAGGTATTCGTGCCCAGCCAGCCAGATGAACTGGGTGTCGTTGACCAGCTTGCTGGCAAACAGCCAGGAGCCGTAGCGCAGCCAGTAGAGCACTGATTTCAACACCGGATAGACATGCACCAGACCCCAGCCGATATAGCGCTGACGCGCCTCGGGATCGACGTTCTGGGTAATATGGCTGTTGCTCATCACTTCCATGGCGTAAGGGATCAGGGAAGCACCGATCAGCAGGGTTGCCACCACAACCCCGCTCCAGCTCACCTTGAGAATACGGCGCCAGAACAGATAGGTGGACATTACCGCCAGCAGCGGCCAGGAGTAGTGCAGTTGCATCGCCATGCCGATAGCCAGCAGGTGGACGATCATGTGCCAGAAGGAGGCCCGCTCGCGCATATGCCAAGCCGACCAGCAGTGCATGGCCGAGAAGAGGAACAGATAGGAGGGGTTGTAGAGCAGACTCTCGTACTGGAACCAGGGGTTGAGCCAGCAGAGCACCAGAAACAGCAGACGCACCCTGTCATCAAACACCTGACGGATCACTGCATCAAACAGCAGGAATCCGACCAACCGCATCGCCAGTAGCAACACCATGGGGGCATAGGGAGAATCCCACAGCAGCAGCGGCCCGCCGATCAGCCAAGCCGACAAGCTCCCCGGCACATTGCCCACCGCACTCGCCGCATTGCCATAGCTGAGCCAGACCCCCTCATAAGCCCCAAGGTAACCCTTGTAGAGCATCTGGGTCTGATCGCCGGTGAGGAGTTGGTGGCATAAGAACAATGCGCTACAAAATAGACCTAATAATAACACCCCCCCCCATAAAACTCCGTGACTTGATTTTGAATTATAATTATTTTTTAACACGGACATCTCCAACACGCTTATTAAAACCACTTAATATGGATATATAACCCACCAAGTTTTCCATGTCTATAATACTAACACAGCTATCTTGCCATGCCATTTACCAACCTAGTTACCACATTAACATACGTTCCTCTGGTGATGCCTCATAGAATTCCCCAGCTTTGCCGAGCAGATCATAAAAAAAAGTACTCTCCAGCGGCCCCTGAACCTGACACAACGTATCAGTTCTTTTAAAATAAATTTAAACTTAATGACTGATGCGCTAAGCCAGGAATAGTTTTTGCTTAAAAAATAGAATAACGATATGTAAAACTCTTTTTCTATATTAATATTTCTTGTCGTACTTCCACCACCAAGATGCACTATTTTAGAAGATGGTACATAACTCACCTTCATATTCTCACGCTGCAACCTCAAACAAATATCCTCTTCTTCACAATATAAGAAATAGTTGCTATCGAAGCCGCCGACTTTAAAGTAATCACTTTTTCTAAAACACATTGCAGCCCCAGAGCCCATCTCGACATAAATAGGCTCACAGTACTCTTTCTTACGATCAGGAAATCTACGCCCTTTAAAAGCACAATATACTTTATCACCAAAAATAGAATTTATTATTCCTGGTAGATAAGCAAATGATGCCGTTCGTCTACCATCAACTTCATAAATAGAAGGAATCGAAAGAGACACTTGATTATTTTTTTCCATGTAGGAAATCAACTCTTTCAGAGCGTTTTTTTCTACTGTTGTATCATTATTTAAAAATAAAATATAGTCACCAACAGCATTATTTGCGCCAATAACATTCCCCATAGCGAAACCATGATTTATTTTATTCTTTATGAGCCGAATATGACTGCAATTTATTTTATTTAAGCCTGCTGCCAACAGTTCAACATCTGCAGATAATGAACTATTATCGACAACAATAATTTCAAAATCTTGATAATCACTTTGCAACAGGCTCTCAATACATTTAATAGTGTATATTGATGAGTTGTAGTTCAATAAAACTATTGAAATCATATCTCCCCCAAGTAAAAGACATTCCAGCTTGTCACACTTCTTCTCTATGTGCTTCATTTAGTGAAGTAATTAATAATGAAAAACATACAAAGAAAAATACAATCCCAGAATTATGGCTAATAAATGCTTGGGAAAGACTGTAATCTATGAGTGTTAGCGATGCCACAGCCATTAAAATATAATTCATCGATAAACTTTTTTTATACTTATAAAAAACTGATATTGGATAAAAATATACTAAACAAAGTGCAAACAATCCAATTATGCCACGTTTCGCCATCTCATCCAAAAACTGATTGTGAGCATGATAGTTGAAGTTATATATAAACTCAGAAATTTTACCCTGCGCTAACTGTTGCTTGTGTATCTGCCGAATACCATTATTACCCCAGCCAAATATTGGTTTTTTTTGAAAAGCATCCCAAGCACTTGACCACAATTGAAATCTAATACCTAAAGATGTATCCAGATTCTCACCATCAATGAACTGAACTATATCACTTTTTGCTGTTTTAATTCTGTCTAACACTCCAGTCTGAGGAGTTGAAACAATACCAAAACCACCAATAACAATGCATGTAAATACCCATAACAAATAACGACGACCTGATCTTTGATAATGCATAACTATTGTGGTGATAATGACCGGAAGCAACACCCAGCCTCCTCTAGTGCCAGAGAGAAAACTCCCCAACATCCCCATCAGACATGCCGCAAGCATAATTTTAGAAAAAACGTACTCATTATTTTCTCTATGCCAAAAATATGCACACAGACAAAACAGACCGAGTGTCATACTTATATTTCCTGATTGAATAGGCATTCCATCACCAAATGCACGCTCCATGCCAATATATATCTTGTCATATATTGCAATGAAACCGGATATGACAGCACCCAAAGCGAATCCGGATATGATGGAAACGAGGTGTACTCGATGTTTGGATAATAATGGTAAAATAATGGCCGCCATTAAGGCTCTACTGGGTCTGTCTAGTTCTTTGAGTGCACCATTATCCAAGGAAATCGATATGGCCTGAACCATAAAATAAAAAATAAATATCCAGAAAAGGATCTTCGCCTCTCGTGACATGGCTAACCAATAATCAGCTCGCCAAAAAACAAACAGGCTCATTATTGATAATAAAACTGGACCATATGAATAACCACTAGGAATAGCTAAGCAAAGAGCACCAAACAAAAATGCTGATGTTTGTACTAAGTTATGAGTCAGATGGCTGCGAAAAGGCATGATCAGTGGTGAGCAGATGGCCATTCATTACTTCCTGAATACATAATTACCGCGAATTTTGCGCCACAGCCCGAATACATCAGTGCGGGGGAAGATGGCGATCCGGCGGATCTGGAAAGGGTCCTGGTGCATCGCTTTGGGGCCGCTATTGGTAGCGACGGCAAAACGATACCCAGCGGTGATAGCCTGTTCCTTGGCACTCTCGTTCATATCTCCGTAAGGGTAGGCGAACGAGAGCAACGGATGACCAAGCAGGGCCTCCAGTTGGCGTTTATTCTCCTGAATTTCATGGGCTTGTTGTTCGGGTGTGAGCTTGCTCAAGCGGGGGTGAGTCAGGGTATGACCCCCAATCTCCACATGACCGCTAGCGGCCAGCGCCTTGATCTGCTCACCACTCATCAATGAAACCTTGGTGTCCGGATTGGTCGGATGCTCCACATCCCAACGGTTATAACCTTCGCCGGTAACCACGTACACCACGGCTTTGTAACCATATTTTTCCAGCAGTGGCAGCATGCGGGTCAGGTTGTCCTGATAGCCGTCATCGGCAGTGATCATCAGGTACTTCTTGCCGTATTGCAGACGGTGGATAAAGCCATTGTCCGCCAAATCGCGGAAAGTCAGGGTCTCGTAGCCGAGCCACTTCATCAGGCGTAGGTGCTTTTCGAACATGGCGATTGGCATCCAGGTGCCGTGCACCCCTTTCTCGCTATCCTGCTCGATAAAGCGGTGGTACATGATGACCGGCATCTCGCGGCGCAGGGTTTCGACTAAGGCATCCTGGTAGATGGATTCCAGCCCGGATACCACACCCTGCAAGCCATACTCATCCTGAATGCGTTGGCGAATGGCTTCCGGCACCACCTTGTTCGCAAGCGCAGATTCAACCTCTCCCTTCAACCCAGCAAAATCGATAGCCAGATCCTTGGGACCAATATCACCGAAGTTGCTGGCAAACGCCTCATCCAGATTCTGTTCCGTCACCAGACCGATGGCCTTGGCCTCACCGATGGCAAAGGCGGGCCGACCGCAAAGCAGCGCTTCCATCGCTACCCGACCGGCGCCGATCACCAGATCGCTACCCGCCAGCAGAGCAGGCACATCATCGACATAACCAACAAACTCGGCACGGCCTTCGAAACGGGCAAAGCGCTCCGGCACCTTGGTACCGCTGACAATCCGCACCCGACAGGCATCAAGATCAAGCACTTCATCGAGCAGGCGGTAACAGAGCTCCCCTTTGGGGCCACTTAGGCGACCTATGATGGCGATCACCGGCTTGGGATTCTCAGGAGCTGGCACAGGCTGGAATTTGTCGGTTTCGATACCATTGCGCAGCACCTGCACGATCGCAGGATCGACCCCCAGATTGTCGACAATCTGATGGGCAATATCCTCACAAACGGCAACAGCCCTAAACCCAAGAGCATGGAAGGCTTTGCGCGAAGCATGCACCGGCTGGCGACCATGAACCGTGGTGATCATCGGGGTGCCAGTCAGCTTGCAGGCCACATAACTGCTCCAGCCGGAGGCGCGGGAGTGAGCATGCACCAACTGGATATGGTGCTTCTTGATGAGATAGATGAGGTAGAAGACATGCCAGAAGCGGCGCAGAATGCTGCGCTTGTTGAATCTCAGCTTGAAGACGGGGCCAAGCGTCGGCTTGGTCAGGGTATCTGACACATAAAAGACGTTGTGACCACGCCGGGTCAGTTCGTTACCGACCGTGGTGGCATAGACCTCAGCTCCCGTTACCTCGAGCTGGGAGAGTGCCATCAATATATTCATCACGCGGTTACCCGGTAGAGAAGAGAGGAACGGCAAGCAGCCACAGAGACCAGAAACCGGAAGCAGGCGAGTGCCCACTTCCGGTTTTGCGCTCAAACTGCCGCGTTGTGCTCACCTGTTAGCGGTTGAGCCAGGCCATGTAATCCGCTACCCCTTCGGCAACGGTTTTGAACTCGGCGTCATAACCCACGCTGCGCAGCTTGGTCATATCAGCCTGGGTGAAGCTCTGGTAGCGGCCCTTGAGGTGATCCGGGAAGGGAATGTACTCAATGGCTCCCTTCTGATGATGCTTGATCACCGCTTCGGCCACGTTCTGAAACGGCTCGGCACGGCCGGTACCGCAGTTGAAGATGCCGGAGTGTTGCGGATTCTGCCAGAACCACAGGTTTACCTTGCAGACGTCGTCGATATAGATGAAGTCACGCATCTGACCACCGTTCGGGAAGCCATCGCAACCTTCGAACAGCTTGGGATTCTCGCCCTTCTTCACCTGGGTATTGAGGTGGAAGGCGACGGAAGCCATGGAGCCTTTGTGCTGCTCGCGCGGGCCGTAGACGTTGAAGTACTTGAGGCCAACGACCTGAGAGTTGATCTCCGGCATCCAGCGGCGCACGTACTGGTCAAACAGCTGCTTGGAGTAACCGTAGACGTTGAGCGGCTGTTCGAACTTGGGATCTTCGATGAAGTTGTCGTTGCGGCCACCATAGGTCGCGGCAGAAGAGGCGTAAATGAACGGGATTTCACGCTCGATGCAGTAGTGGAACAGATCCTTGGAGTACTCGTAGTTGACCTCCATGATGAACTTGCCGTTCCACTCGGTGGTGGCAGAGCAGGCGCCTTCGTGGAAGATCACCTCGATGCCGTTGTCCCACTCTTCAAACTCGTCGCCGGAGACGATGCGAGCCTGAAACTCGTCTTTGTCCATGTAGTCAGCGATGGTCAGATCGACCAGGTTGACGAACTTGGTGCCGTCGGTCAGGTCATCAATGACCACGATATCGGTCCGTCCTTGAGCGTTCAGCTGCTTGACCAGATTGCTGCCGATAAAGCCAGCACCGCCAGTTACTACGATCATGGAGTTTGCCTCTCGTACGTTGATGGCTACATGTGACTGCTTGTTAAAGCTGTGTATAGTGAGCCA
Source organism: Aeromonas sp. 95A (assembly GCF_051919235.1). Classification (NCBI taxonomy): domain Bacteria; kingdom Pseudomonadati; phylum Pseudomonadota; class Gammaproteobacteria; order Aeromonadales; family Aeromonadaceae; genus Aeromonas; species Aeromonas sp. 95A. Next base: position 2,999,731 of record NZ_JBQBFC010000001.1, on the reverse strand, counting down.
ATTTGAAATTGCCGAAAAGTTTATCACGGGCCGCCCGGGGATTCGACCTTGTTCAAAACTGCCCCGTTCGGAACCTGTTGGAGGAATGAGTGATGAAAACCAGAGACAGGATCATTCACAGCGCGACCGAGCTGTTCAACGATCAGGGTGAACGCAACATCACCACCAACCACATTGCGGCGCACATGGGTATCAGCCCGGGCAACCTCTACTACCACTTCCGCAATAAAGAAGACATCATCCACTCCATCTTCGACCAGTATGCCCGTCACCTGAGCGAGAGCTTCGTGCCGACCCGCAACCGTGAAATCACCCTGCAGGATTTGATGGGTTATCTCGATGCCATCTTCTATCTGATGTGGCAGTTCCGCTTCTTCTACGCCAACCTGCCAGACATCCTGAGCCGTGACGAACCGCTGCAACAGAAGTACCTCAAGGCCCAGGAGCAGATGCGCTCCTCCGTGGTCGCCCTGCTCAGAAGCCTGCGCGAAGGGGGCATCATAGATGTCAGCGATGAAGACCTGCCGGATCTGGGCCAGACCATCAAGATGGTGGTGACCTGCTGGATCCCCTTCCAGATTGCCCAGGCCCCCAACACCCGCATCACCAAACCGCTGCTCTATCAGGGCGTATTAAAGGTGCTGTTCCTGCTGCGCCCCTATGTGCAACCCCAGGTAGCCGGACAGATCCAGCAGCTGGAACTTCACTACCGTCAGCTGGCCCAACCAGCTGGGTGAGATCTGTTTCACATTTGTTGAATATCAGCACAATCATTTGAATTTACCGCAACAGATTGCAGTAAAATGTCGCCCTCTGTTGATACGCAGCTGAAATAGCCAATAAGGATCGAGGATGTCTAACGGATTCTATCGTCACCTGACCGAGCAACTGAACCAGGTGCAAGCTGAAGGGTTGTACAAGCAGGAGCGCATCATCACCTCCGCCCAACAGGCCAGCATCGCCGTCGGCGGTGAGCAGGTACTGAACTTCTGTGCCAACAACTATCTGGGGCTGGCCAACCACCCGGATCTGATCGCTGCCGCCCATCAGGGGCTCGACAGCCACGGCTTCGGCATGGCCTCGGTGCGCTTCATCTGTGGCACCCAGGATCAGCACAAAGCGCTGGAGCAGAAGATGTCTGCCTTCCTCGGCACCGAAGATACCATCCTCTACTCCTCCTGTTTCGATGCCAATGGCGGTCTTTTTGAAACCCTGTTCGGCGCCGAAGATGCCATCATCTCCGATGCCCTCAACCACGCTTCCATCATCGACGGCGTGCGACTGTGTAAGGCCAAGCGTTATCGCTACGCCAACAACGACATGGCCGAACTGGAAGCCCAGCTCAAACAGGCTGACGCCGATGGCGCCCGCTTCAAGCTGATCGCCACCGACGGTGTCTTCTCCATGGATGGGGTCATCGCTGACCTCAAATCCATCTGCGATCTGGCAGACAAATACGATGCGCTGGTGATGGTGGATGACTCCCACGCCGTCGGCTTTATCGGTGAAAATGGTCGTGGCACCCACGAATATTGCGGCGTGATGGATCGGGTCGACATCATCACCGGCACCCTGGGCAAGGCGCTCGGCGGCGCGTCCGGTGGCTATACCTCCGGCAAGAAAGAGGTGATCGACTGGCTGCGTCAGCGCTCCCGCCCGTACCTCTTCTCCAACTCGCTGGCCCCCTCCATAGTCTCTGCCACCATCAAGGTGATCGACATGCTGGCGGAAGGTCACGACCTGCGCGCACGTCTGAAAGAGAACAGCCGTTACTTCCGCGAGCGGATGAGCGACGCTGGCTTCACTCTGGCTGGCGCCGACCACGCCATCATTCCGGTGATGCTGGGGGATGCCAAGCTAGCCTCCGAAATGGCGAGCCGCATGCTGGCAGCCGGCATCTATGTGGTGGGCTTCTCCTTCCCGGTCGTGCCCAAGGGTCAGGCGCGTATTCGCACCCAGATGTCTGCCGCCCACACCCGCGAGCAGCTGGACAAGGCGATCGACGCCTTTATCCGCATCGGCCGTGAACTCGGCGTTATCTGATTTGAATCAAGGGGCTGCAGCCCCTTTTTTTAGCATTCATATTGAAGGAACAGCCATGAAAGCACTCTCCAAACTGCACAAAGAGGTCGGCATCTGGATGACGGATGTGCCGGCCCCCGAGCTCGGCCACAACGACCTGCTGATCAAGATCCGCAAAACCGCCATCTGCGGCACCGATATCCACATTTACAACTGGGACGAGTGGTCCCAGAAGACCATTCCGGTACCCATGGTGGTCGGCCACGAATATGTCGGGGAAGTGGTCGCCATCGGTCAGGAGGTGCGCGGCTTCGCCATCGGCGATCGGGTCTCCGGTGAAGGGCATATCACCTGCGGTCACTGCCGTAACTGCCGCGCCGGACGCACTCACCTCTGCCGCAACACCATCGGCGTTGGTGTCAACCGCCCGGGCGCCTTTGCCGAATATCTGGTGATCCCCGCATTCAACGCCTTCAAGCTGCCGGACAACATCCCGGACGAGCTGGCCGCCATCTTCGACCCGTTCGGCAATGCGGTGCACACCGCCCTCTCCTTCGATCTGGTGGGTGAAGATGTACTCATCACCGGAGCAGGCCCCATCGGCATCATGGCCGCCGCAGTCTGCCGCCATGTGGGTGCGCGCCACGTAGTGATCACCGACGTCAACGAATACCGGCTGGAACTGGCCCGCAAGATGGGCGCCACCCGCGCAGTCAACGTGGCCAAGGAGAAGCTGGCCGACGTGATGAGCGAGCTCGGCATGACCGAAGGGTTCGACGTGGGGCTGGAGATGTCCGGCGTCCCGAGCGCCTTCCAGGAGATGCTCGACAAGATGAACCACGGCGGCAAGATCGCCATGCTCGGTATCCCCCCCTCCACCATGGCCATCGACTGGAACAAGGTGATCTTCAAGGGGCTGTTTATCAAAGGGATCTATGGCCGCGAGATGTTCGAGACCTGGTACAAAATGGCCAGCCTGATCCAGTCCGGGCTGGATCTCTCCCCCATCATCACACACAGATTCCACATCGACGAATTCCAGCAGGGGTTCGATGCGATGCGCTCCGGCCACTCCGGCAAGGTGATCCTGAGCTGGGACAAATAACCCATTTCACCCCTTGGTTACTCGAAACCCGGCGAATGCCGGGTTTCTTTTTATCTCCACCACCCAAATTGCCGTGATATCTGCCAAAACTTTGTACGCAGAGTGTTTAACACTTCACACACAAGCGTTTAAATGGCTGTAACTATTCGGTTATAATCCCGTCGTTTACATGGATAATAAAAGACTGCTGGGAGTATATGAGCGTGTTGAAAAAACTGAGCTATTTGCTGGCTGTCGGGATGACGGCCGCCAGCTTGTCTGGGGCAGTGCTTGCTGCCGATGAGATGTCACCGGAAGCCATTGCCGAGCGGATCAAACCAATCGGTCAGGTCTATACCGCCAAGGATCTGGAAGGTATTGCCGGCGCGAGTGCTGCACCGACGGCGGCCGCCTCTTCCGGTCCCCGCGATGGCGAAACGGTATACAAGGGCGCCTGCTTTGCCTGTCACGACACCGGCGCCGCCGGTGCCCCCAAACGGGGTGACAAGGCAGCCTGGGATCCTCGCATCGCCCAGGGCATTGATACTCTCAAGAAACATGCCATTGAAGGCTTTACCGGCAAGTCCGGCATGATGCCTCCGCGCGGCACCTGTGCGAACTGTAGTGATGAAGAGATTGAAAACGCCATCCACTACATGATCGACAAGCTGTAAGTATTTGAAAGGGCCGCAATTGCGGCCCTTTCAATCTATCGGCTTCCGACTACTCTTGTAAGGTAGACATATCGGGAGTTGCACATGTCGGCCCAATCCATCGAACCCCACTACTCAACTCCTCTGTTGGCGTTGGTCTCTGCCATTATGGACTTCCCGGCGCCACAAACCGCCACATCTGACGATTACGATGCCCTGATCCAGCAGATTGACCAACTCTGCCCGCTGCAACATTTCGGCATGCTGGGCCTCTCCGATACCGGTCTGAACTGGCTTTACGCCTACAAGGTCAGCGACATCTTCAAGCAACAGCTGGGTCGGGAGCAGTCCCGCATCACCGATCAGCTCACCCAGCTGGATGAGGCCGAAGGGTGGTGCGTCTTCCCCATCGAGCATGGCCAGATACAGTGGTTGCTGGCGCGCGGCACCCCCGCCGACCTGCCGACCCTGCGCCTGCTGCTGGAGTGTCTGGCCAAACGGCTGACCGAAACCCAGGCGGGCTCCCATCTCACCGAGCTCCCTTCGCCGCTGATTCGCAAAGACCCGAACTGGAAAAAGAAAATCGAGAGCATCAGCCGCATCATGCGGCTCGCCAATACCCTGCCGGCTCAGGCGCTCTTCTCCCAGCTGGAAGCGGTACTGCGCCAGATGCTCACCATTGAGGACATGCTGCTGGTCAGGTTAACCAGTCAGAAGCTGGAAAAGATCTACCCTGCCCATCCCCATCAGGGAGACGAGTTCATCAGCGGCTTGTGCCACAGCACCAGCAATATCGAGGTGAGCAGGGAGTCACGCTACTGGCACAGCATGCCGCTGCGGCTGCAACAACAGTACTTCGCCCACTTCATCATCAGCACGGCTCAACCGCTGGAGACCGACGACAAGCTGTTTCTCGACTTCCTGCGTGGTCAGCTCACCCTGCTGCTGGAGCTGAGACGGATCCGCCAGCAGCTCAACGACATCAATACCGAAGACTCCATCAACCAGCGGCTGCAACAGCTGCGTCAGACCAACCTCAGGCTGCAAAAGCAGCTCAAGCAGCATCAGGAGCTGGAACGGCGGCTGCAATTCGATGCGCTTCACGACCCGCTGACCCAGCTGCCCAACCGCGCGCTGTTGATGAACCACCTCAACCATGCCATGACCCACTACAACCGCTACAAATCGCCGGGATTTGCGGTGATATTCATCGATGTGGATCACTTCAAACAGATCAATGACACCCTGGGCCACAGCGCTGGCGATCAGCTGCTCAAGGAGGTGAGCCGCCGCCTGCAGACCTGCATCCGGCAAAACGATCTGGTGGCCAGACTGGGGGGCGACGAATTTGTCATCTATCTGGACAGCAGCAAGAGCGACGATGACATCAGCCCGGTGCTCAACCGCATTATCAGCCGTCTCTCCTACCCGTTCCGGCTACTCGGCAACGAGTTGAGCATTACCGTCAGCCTTGGGGTATCGAGCGTCTCCGAGCAAACCTCAGATATCAGCCAGCTGCTCCATCAGGCCGATCTGGCCATGTATCAGGCCAAGCGCAATGGTCGCAGTCGCATCGTCAGCTACTCGGATGATTGCATCAACCAGAACTGGAATTCGCCGGAAGAGATGCTGGCCAGAGCCCTGCGGGAGGGGCGTATCGTCCCCTACTTCCAGCCGGTGATCCGGCTGCAGGATAGCCGCCTGACCGGACTGGAGGTGATGGCGCGCTGGCTGACCGAGGAGGGGATTCTGAAGGATGCGTTCGACTTTATTCCGCTGGCAGAGCAGTGCGGTCTGATACTGGAGCTGGATTACCAGATCCTGCGTCACACCTGCCAACAGCTGAAGAACTGGCTGCCAATCTCCGGGCAGGGCAAGTTCAAGGTCGCCATCAATCTGTCGGGCAAGCATCTGGTCAACCATGACCACATCATGCGGCTGATGGGAATTATCGAAGAGGAAGGGGTCGCCCCCGGCTATCTGATTTTTGAATTCAACGAGCGGGAGCTGTCGCGACAAGATTCCGATGCACTGGCATCCCTGCATGACCTGAGGGCCAAGGGTATCCAGATCAGCCTCGATGATTTTGGTACTGGCTTCTCCTCTCTCAACGCCCTGTTCCACTTCCCGGTGGATTACATCAAGGTGGATGACAGCTTTACCCAGCGGATGCTGCAATCGCCCAAAGATTTGGCGCTGATCCGCGCCATGCGGGATATCTGTCAGGATCTCGATTACACCCTGGTAGTCGAGGGGATCGAGAACCAGCAGCAATTGCAGAAGCTGATTGATATCGGCTGCCGGATGGGGCAAGGGCGCTATATCTCTCCGCCCATGCCGGGAGCAGATATAGTACCGCTACTGACCCCAGCCAATCCTTAGAGTTAATCCTTCTTGAACAACGCCCGCAGGTTGGCAACACCGACCTGCCCCTTCTGCTGGCGCTCCTCGGCAGTCACCTTCTTCTGGTTTTCCCATTCAAGATCATCCTGCGGCAGCTCCAGCAGGAAGCGGCTCGGCTCTGGCCGTACCGACTCGCCAAACTGACGCCGCTCCTTGCAGAGGGTAAAGGTCAGTTCGGTCTGAGCCCGTGTGATCCCCACGTAGGCGAGACGCCGCTCCTCCTCCACATTGTCCTCGTCGATGCTGGTCTGGTGGGGCAGCAAGCCCTCCTCCATCCCCACCATATAGACATAGGGGAACTCCAACCCCTTGGAGGCATGCAACGTCATCAACTGCACCTGATCGGCGTCGTCCTCCCCCTCGTTGCGCTCCATCATGTCACGCAGGGTGAGGCGAGTGACCACCTGAGCCAGCGTCATCGACTCCTCCAGCTCATCCCCTTCCAGCATCTCGGTGATCCAGCGATAGAGGGTGGAGACGTTCTGCATCCGCATTTCGGCCGCTTTCGGGCTGGGGGAGGTCTCGTAGAGCCACTCTTCGTAGTGGATCTCCTTGATCATGTCCCGCACCGCCTCCACCGGATTGCCACGCAGCGCCTGATCGCCAAGGCGTACCAGCCAGTTGGTGAAGGCCTGTAATGCAGTGAGGCCACGGCCGGATAGGTGCTGCTCCAGCCCCAGCTCGAAGCTGGCGGCAAACAGACTCTTGCCGCGCTGGTTGGCATACTGACCCAGTTTTTCGAGGGTGGTGGGGCCAATCTCGCGGCGCGGCAGGTTGACCACCCTCAGGAAGGCGGTGTCCTCATCCGGATTCACCAGCAGCTTGAGGTAGGCCATGATGTCCTTGATCTCGGTGCGGGAGAAAAACGAGGTACCGCCGGAGATACGATAAGGAATCCGGTTGGTCATCAGCGCCTTCTCGAAGATGCGCGACTGATGGTTGCCCCGATAGAGGATGGCGTAATCCTTGAACCGGGTGCGGTTCATAAACTTGTGGCCCATCATCTCGGCAGCGATCCGCTCCGCTTCGTGCTCCTCGTTCTTGGCGAACAGCACCTTGAGCTTCACCCCCTCATCCAATTCGGAGAAGAGCGCCTTGTCATAGACGTGCGGGTTGTTGGCGATCAGGATGTTGGCGCACTTAAGGATCCGCCGCTTGGAGCGATAGTTCTGCTCCAGCTTGATCAGCTTGAGGCTGGGGAAATCCTCGCTCAGCAGCACCAGGTTCTGCGGCTTGGCACCGCGCCAGGAGTAGATGGACTGGTCATCATCCCCTACCACGGTAAAACGGGCCCGCTCGCCGACGATCTGCTTCACCAGCTCGTACTGGCTGGTGTTGGTGTCTTGGTACTCATCGACCAGCAGATAGCGGATCTTGTTCTGCCAGCGCTCGCGCACCTCCTGATTGCTCTTGAGCAGCAGGGTCGGCATCACGATGAGGTCGTCAAAATCCAGCGCGTTATAGGCCACCATCTGGCGGTGATAACGCTCATAGAGCTGGGCCATCAACACCTCGTCCGGCCCGCGAGCAATACGCATGGCGCGGGCGGGCAGGATAAGGTCGTTCTTCCAGTTGGAGATTTGGCTGATAAGGGCCGAGAGCTTGTCCTTGTCGTTGTCGAGCTCGTCTTCAGTCAATTCTTTCAGCAGCGCCAGCTGGTCGGTGTCATCGAACAGGGAGAAGTTCGCCTTGAGATTCAAGCTCTTGTGCTCACGACGAATGATATCGAGCCCCAGGGTATGGAAGGTGGAGACCATCAGCCCCCGCGCCTCCTTGCGGCCCAAAGTCTGGCCGACCCGCTCCTTCATCTCCCGCGCCGCCTTGTTGGTAAAGGTGACCGCTGCTATGTTGCGCGCACTGTAGCCGCACTGCTGCACCAGATAGGCAATCTTGTTGGTGATGACGCGGGTCTTGCCCGATCCGGCACCCGCCAGCACCAGGCAAGGGCCGGAAACATACTTGACCGCTTCGTTCTGATTGGGGTTGAGCTTCATGGGCCGGATCTCTTGGCTTATGATGAGGGGCGGCATTGTACCAGAAATCTCTCGATGAGCCGTACCTGCTGCACGGCAGGCAACCGCCCATCGGGCTTATCGCGCCTTGTGTTCGGGCGCTATTTTCAGGATCATGACCGACCTTTCGAGATGATGACTTTTTCCGGATGATGAGGGGAGCATGAATCAGCAACAGCACGACCAACTACGCAGCCAGTTTCCGGCCTTGGCGCAGGAGGTAAACGGCCACCCTCTGGTCTATCTGGACAACGCCGCCACCACCCAGAAGCCGCGCGCGGTACTGGATGCCATCGCTCACTACTATCGGGCCGACAACGCCAATGTGCACCGTGCCGCCCATGCTCTGAGTGGCCGCGCTACCCGCGCCTTTGAGGCTGCCCGCGAGACGGTCGCCCGCTTTATCAATACACCCCGCAGCCAAGAGGTGATCTGGACCCGCGGCACCACGGAGGCGATCAATCTGGTGGCCCAGAGCTGGGGGATGAGCGAGCTCAAAGCGGGGGACGAGATCATCCTCAGCACCCTGGAGCACCACGCCAATATCGTCCCGTGGCAACTGGTCGCCCAGCGTACCGGCGCGGTGATCCGGGTGATCCCCCTCAATGAGCGGGGCGATCTCGATCTGGCCGCCTATCACGCCATGCTGGGGCCACGTACCCGATTGGTGAGCGTGGCCCATGTTTCCAATGCCCTCGGCACCGTCAATCCGGTCACCCGGATAGTAGAGGCCGCCAAAACGGTTGGCGCCGTGACGCTGATCGACGGCGCCCAGGCGGTGGCTCATCTCGAGGTGGATGTGCAAGCCATCGGTTGCGACTTCTACGCCTTCTCCGGTCATAAACTCTATGGCCCGACCGGCATCGGCGTGTTATGGGGCCGCACCGAGCTGTTGGAACAGATGCCGCCCTGGCAAGCCGGTGGCGAGATGATCGATCGGGTCAGTTTCAGCGGCACCACCTTCAATACCCTGCCCTTCAAATTCGAGGCGGGCACCCCCCATATCGCTGGCGCTATCGGCCTCGCCGCCGCCATCGACTTTGTGATGGAGCAAGACCGGCAATGGCTCGCCAAGCATGAGCAAGTACTGACCGACTATCTGGTCGCTGGCCTGCAACAGGTGCCGGGGTTGCGTCTGGTCGGCGAGCCCGGCCAACGCGCCGGTGCTGTCTCTTTCTTGCTCGACGACATCCACCCGCAAGATGCTGCTACCCTGCTCGACATGCAGGGGATCGCCCTGCGAGTCGGCCATCACTGCGCCATGCCGCTGATGGAGTCGCTCGGGATCGGTGGCACCATGCGCGCCTCGCTGGCTTGCTACAACAATCGGGACGATGTCGACGCCCTGCTGGCCGCCCTGCACAAACTCAGTGACTTCTTCTAAGGCAGACAACCGAATGAGTGACCTCGCAAGCTATACCCAGATTGGCCTTGAGCCCAACGCCGACACCATCCGCCAGCAGTTTGCCGCCGCTCATGGCTGGGAGAACCAGTACCGGCTCATCATCCAGCTCGGCAAGCAGCTGCCAGCGCTACCCGCCGAATGGCAACAGGAGGAGTTCCGCCTCAAGGGGTGTGAAAGCCAGGCCTGGCTGAAGGGAGAACAAAGCGAGGATGGCTGCTGGCACTTTGCCTGTGATTCCGATGCCCGCATCGTGCGGGGCCTTATCGTCATCGTGCTGGCGGCACTCAACCACCAATCGTCTGCGGCGATCCAGGCTTTTGATATGGAAGGGTATTTCACCGAACTGGGACTTGAGAAACACTTGAGCCCGTCACGAGGTAACGGGCTCAGAGCGATCGTGCTGGCGATCCGGAAGCAGGCTGTCTAACCCGCTCTATGCAGAGGTCGATTAGGCTTCATCAATCGACCCGGCTTCTTCATTCCCGGCCTCTTTCTCGGCGCGGGCGCCCCGCTCGGCAATCTTTTTCAATACCCGGGACGCGGCAACCAGCCCAAAGGTTGCCGTCACCGGCGTCACGGCACCAAAGCCGGAAGCGCAATCCATCTTCATGGTGCCATCGCTGGCCGCTTTGGCCTGACAGGTACCGCCATTGCCATCCGGATAACTCAACTGCTCGGTTGAGAAGACACACTCCACCCCGAACTTGCGCGCCGGATTCTTGCTGAAGTTGTGCAGCCGACGCAGGTCGGAGCGCACCTTGGCAGCCAACGGGTCCTGAATGGTCTTGGCCAGATCGGCCACGGTGATCTGGGTCGGGTCCATCTGCCCGCCAGCACCGCCGGCCACGATCACCGGGATCTTGTTGCGCTTGCAGAAGGCTATCAGCGCCACCTTGGCCTTGACCGAGTCGATAGCATCCACCACATAGTCAAACTCCCGCTTGATATGCTCGGCCAGGTTATCGGCGGTGACGAAATCGTCTACCTCGATCACGTCACAATCCGGATTGATGGAGCGAATGCGCTCGGCCATCACCTCGGTCTTGAGGCGACCAACCGTCCCCTGCATAGCGTGGATCTGGCGATTGGTGTTGGTGATGCATATATCATCCATGTCGATCAGGGTGATCTGGTTGATACCGGCACGGGCCAGCGCCTCCGCCGCCCAGGAGCCCACGCCGCCGATCCCCACCACACAGACCTTGGCCTGGCTAAAGGAACGCAGTGCGCTCTGACCATAAAGACGGGCAATGCCCCCGAATCGCTGTAGATATTCTGCTTTCATACCACCACCTTGCTTGAGGGCGGCCATTATAGCGACAACCACCGCCAGCGGCGATGGCATAACCGGAGAAAATCGGGGAGGAAGAACAGAGAAAACGGCAGAGAAGAGAGAATAAAAGGTCAGTTATTAGACGATTTTATGAATTGTAGGCAATAAAAAACCCCGCTCGATGAGCGGGGTTTCTTGTATTGAGTGCCTGGCAGTGTCCTACTCTCGCATGGCGAATGCCACACTACCATCGGCGCTACCGCGTTTCACTTCTGAGTTCGGCATGGGTTCAGGTGGTTCCACGGCGCTATGGCCGCCAGGCAAATTCTTCAATCTGAGAAAGCTGACGTGAGTAGTGATGTTGCGCTTGGCTTGTCACTATCACTGAATTAGTAGTTCGCTTAGGTTTGCTACAAGCCTTAGAACACTTCTTGGGTGTTGTATGGTTAAGCCTCACGGGTAATTAGTATGGGTTAGCTCAACACGTCGCCGCGCTTACACACCCCACCTATCAACGTTGTGGTCTCCAACGGCCCTTTAGGACCCTCAAGGGGTCAGGGATGACTCATCTCAGGGCTCGCTTCCCGCTTAGATGCTTTCAGCGGTTATCGATTCCGAACTTAGCTACCGGGCAGTGCCACTGGCGTGACAACCCGAACACCAGAGGTTCGTTCACTCCGGTCCTCTCGTACTAGGAGCAACTCCCTTCAATCATCCAACGCCCACGGCAGATAGGGACCGAACTGTCTCACGACGTTCTGAACCCAGCTCGCGTACCACTTTAAATGGCGAACAGCCATACCCTTGGGACCGACTTCAGCCCCAGGATGTGATGAGCCGACATCGAGGTGCCAAACACCGCCGTCGATATGAACTCTTGGGCGGTATCAGCCTGTTATCCCCGGAGTACCTTTTATCCGTTGAGCGATGGCCCTTCCATTCAGAACCACCGGATCACTATGACCTACTTTCGTACCTGCTCGACCTGTCCGTCTCGCAGTTAAGCTGGCTTATGCCATTGCACTAACCTCCTGATGTCCGACCAGGATTAGCCAACCTTCGTGCTCCTCCGTTACTCTTTGGGAGGAGACCGCCCCAGTCAAACTACCCACCAGGCACTGTCCGCGAGCCCGATTCAGGGCCCTGCGTTAGAACATCAAACATACAAGGGTGGTATTTCAAGGACGGCTCCAGCGCAACTGGCGTCACGCCTTCAAAGCCTCCCACCTATCCTACACATGTAGGTTCAATGTTCAGTGCCAAGCTGTAGTAAAGGTTCACGGGGTCTTTCCGTCTAGCCGCGGGTACACCGCATCTTCACGGCGAATTCGATTTCACTGAGTCTCGGGTGGAGACAGCATGGCCATGGTTACACCATT
>NZ_JBQBFC010000001.1:2880000-2982500 GCF_051919235.1 Aeromonas sp. 95A | reverse complement strand
AGTATCAGCAGCGCACCCTCAAGGTGCGTGAAGCAAATGACAAACGTGATAAAGAGGAAAGAGAAGGTAGCGAAGCTGACGCCTAACCGCTCGTCAGTACTTCACCTCTTCCAGTGATGACAGCCCCCATGCTTGCAAGGGGGCTGTCAGTTTTTGGGCCTCCCCATCCAGCCGGGTACAGTAAGCCCTGGCAATCACCTCTTCTATATGTACAGGCTGCACGGCGGCATGCCCGCCATTGTTCAGCAACCAGGCCACCCGTTTGGCAACAGCACTGCCTGAGTCAATAAGCATGCATTGCGGCATCAGTTGCCCAATCTCTTCATTGAGTAGCGGGAAGTGAGTGCAACCGAGCACCAGCGTATCCGGCTTCTCTTCCCCTTCCAGCCAGTCGGCCAATACCTCGCGCAGCAGCGCCATATTGACCGGCAGGCCCGACAGCTTGTGTTCGGCTTCTATAACCAGCTCGGTGGTGCCCTTGAGCAGCACCCGCTTGCCGGGAGCAAACTGGGCGATCAGTTCGTGGGTATAGTCGCGGCTGACGGTGCCTGGAGTGGCCAGCAGACCGATACAACCGTTGCTAGTCTGCGCAGCTGCGGGCTTGATGGCTGGCACCACCCCCACCACGGGAATATCCAGTGCCTCACGCAAGGCCGGCAGCGCTATGGTGCTGGCCGTGTTGCAGGCAATCACCACCAGATCGATATGATGACGGGCTACCATGGTGGTCACCAAGCGGGTGCAGGCAGCAATCAGGGCGGGCTCGCTCAATTCACCATAGGGGAAGTTGGCGTTGTCGAAGCAGTAGAAATAGTTGTGTGCCGGCAGAACGCGGCGGATCTCGCGGTAGATGGTCAGGCCACCCATACCGGAATCAAACACGAGAATATTGGCCACTTGAGCTCCCCTTTGGTGCAAGGCGGCGATCATACTCCCGCCTGCCGCCAATAGAAAAGGCCCTGCCAATGGCAGGGCCCCTGATTTTTCCGCTTGGCCGGGTCCGGCTTAGAGTGAGTAATCCATTGTCACGTAGTAAGCACGCTCATCGGCAGGATAACCCACCGCAGTCTGATACTCCTTATCCAGCAGGTTGTTGATCTTGCCAGATACCTTGAGCGCCGGAGTTACCTTGTAGCCAACAGCCAGATTCCACACGCTGTAGCCACCAAGTGTTGTGGTGTTGGCTACATCGCCATAGCGCTCACCCTGATAGATCCAGCTCAATGAACCATCAAACTGCTGCCACTGCGCCTGAGTCACCCACTTGGCCCCTTTGCGGGAGATCAGCTGCAACTGCTTGTCAGTCACCTTGTCTTTGGGATCCTTGTATTCGGCAGAGACCCGATGACTCAACCAGCCGGTATCAAACTCCCCTTCCAGCTCGATCCCTTCAATGCGCGCCTTGCCAACGTTCTGTGGTGTCCACATACCCTGACTGTTGGGCGCCCACTGGATCATCTGTTCGAAGTCGTTGCGATAACCGGTGGCTCGCCACTCCACGCCAGCGGTTTGACCATCCAGCATCAGCTCGCTGCTCTTCGACTCTTCCGGCTTCAGGTTGGGATTGCCAGAACCCGGATAGTAGAGATCGTTAAAGGTCGGGGCGCGGAAACCGGTGCCATAGCGGGCGCTCAGGCGGTAATCCTCGACAAAACGCCAGCCTGCGCCGGTTTGCCAGGTGTTGTGACGACCAAACTGCTCGTTGTCATCGCTACGGCCGCTCAGCTCGGCCTGCCAGGTCTGGTTGTCGAACTGGGCAAGGGCATAGAGGCCGGTATTGTCCCGCTCTTTGGCGTCGGCCGGATATGTGGCGCCGGAGGAGCGGGAGCGATCATCCAGTCGATCACTCTGCCAATCGGCCCCGCCTCCCAGCGTCCAGCTCTCGTTCAATTTCAAGCTGTTGACCCAGTTCAGGCTGTACTGGCGGGTGTAGGTCCGGTTATTGGCCTGATCGCGGCCACTGTTGTCCTGATAGTCGTACGCATCCTGTTTGGAGAAGGCGCCACGCAACTCACTCAGATAGCGATCATCGTGATAGCGCGACCCCAGCTGATAGCTCTGGTTTTCAATCCAGGTCTCGTTGCGCTGATGAGTGGCAGGCCCCCAGGCGGAAGCCGCAGAAGAGCGGTCGTACTGGGCGACATTGCGGAACCAGCGGGTTGTACCGAACAGATCCCAATTGCTGCCGAGCGCCTGCTGGTAGTCCAGCATGGCGTTGTAGCCCTGATGCCCGTGACGATCACCATCGTTGATGCCGGGCAAGGGGTGTACGTTGTAACCCTCTTCATCATCAAAACCGCCAGCCACCTTGAGCTGACCCGCCTCACCTACTTGGCTGGCACTACTGAAAGCGGCCTGACGCTGTTGATGGGAACCAGCACCGATATTGAACTTGTGCTGATTTGTCCCCTTGTCGGGACGGGTAATGATGTTGATCACCCCGCCGATGGCGTCGGAGCCGTAGATGGTGGCACGTGGGCCACGAATGTATTCAATGCGCTCCACCTGATTGAGTGGCAGGTTATTCAGTTCGGTCATCCCGGCGGCCAGGGAGGCACTGCGCACCCCGTCCACCAGTACCAGTGTCTGGGAGGAGGTGCCACCACGCACCCGCAGCGAGCTGAGCTGGCCTCGGCCACCATTGCTGACCACTTCCACACCGGGCAGGGTCTTGACCACATCGGTCACGGTCTGGGCTTGCAGGCGATCGATCTCGTCCCGGGTCACCACATTGACCGGGGCAAGCACGCTGGAAGCAGGTTGGGCGACGCGGGTAGCGGTCACCACCATGGTGGGATTGACGGGAATGGTCAGCTGCTGGGCAAACGCCGCCGTCGGCAACAGGGCAGCCGCCAGAAATTTCTTCGACATGAGAGATCCTTAAGTTCGCGTAAGTATCTACTTCGTGGCCGGTTTCTCTCGGCCCGAAATACGAACTCTGGCAGGTCTTCGGGCTCGGGGGCTGATAGCCTACGGCGACGGCTTCCCGCCTGACGGCAGTGCCCTGATGTCGCTTCGTTCCCCCTTACCGCTGCGCGCCAGCTCCGGATTCTCACCGGATTCCCTATTAAGCATGATGCGCCAAAGCGGGAGGATTATAGGCAGAGCCAAGCTGGATGTATAGCCATCCAGATTTCTATTTATTGCCAGCCAGCGCCGCCAGCCGCCGCTGGGCCCCCTCCATCACCGCCTGCACCCCGGGATGGGAGAGATGGCGCCCTGCCGAGACCAGATAGTAAGAGAGTGTAACGTCGGTGAGGGTCGCAATCCGCTCCACTCCGTAGAGGCGACCAATTTCATCAGCCATCGCCAGCGGCGCCGGGAAGATCCCCATCCCCGCCTTGCCGAACGACTTCATCAGGGTGGAGTCATCAAACTGCCCCACCAGATGGGGATGAATACCCTGCTGGCGATACCAGGCCAGCAGCCGATCGTGAGTAGCCGACTTCTCTCCGGGGATAAGCAACGGCAACCCCTCCAGCGAGGCGGGAAAGCCATCCCGCGCCCGCGCCGCCAGCTCCGGGCTGGCAAAAAGTGCCAGCGGGCTGCGCCCCAGCTCGTGGTTGTAGCCACGTACACCACTGTCGGGAGGAAGCGGGCGATCGATCAGCACCATATCCAGCTTGTGACGGGCCAGCTCGCTGAACAGCTGCTCGGCCCGCTCCTCATGACACACCAGCCGCAGCGGGGTCGCCAGCGCCATGGCGGGGGCCAGCAGCTCGAACGCCAAGGTGCGGGGTACCGAATCGGCGATCCCCACCTGCATGGTCAGCTCCTGGCTGGCGTGGCGCAGGGTGTGCTCCAGCTCGGCGCCGAGCGAGAAAATGGCCCCCGCCTGCTCCTGCGCCTGCCGACCCGCAGCAGTCAGCACCAGACGCCGCCCCACTCGGTTGAACAGCGCCACCCCGAGGGACTGCTCCAGCTCTGCAACCTGACCGCTGATGGTCTGCGGCGTGAGATGCAGCTGTTCGGCGGCATGCGTCACGCTGCCACTGCGCGCCACATGCCAGAAGTAGTAGAGCTGTTTGTAGTTGAGCATGCCGTTCCCTATCAGTTTTTACCGAACAACCATCAGCGAGAATCTGATTTTATCGAAACATTGCGGGCTCTAGCATGCAACCATTATCTGAACTGCCCTGCGAACCATCATGCTGGACGTTGTTGTACTCTTCTTTCTGTTTGGTCTGCTGGCCGGTCTGGTGCGCTCCGAGCTCAAGCTGCCGCCCGCCCTCTACGACACCCTCTCCCTCTTTCTGCTGCTGGCCATCGGCCTCAAGGGCGGCGTCGGTCTGGCACAGCAATCCCTGCAACCCCTGCTGCCGCAACTTGCGCTGGTGATCCTGCTCGGCGTGGTGCAGACCCTGCTCGGCTTTGCTGTGCTGCGCCTCAAGATGAACCGGGTGGATGCCGCCGCCACCGCCGCCCACTACGGCTCGGTCAGCGTCGCCACCTTTGCGGTCGGGGTTAACTGGCTCACCGAGCGAGGCATCAGCTTTGAATCCCAGCTCTCCATCTTCCTCGCGGTGATGGAGATCCCCGCCATTCTGGTGGGCATAGTGCTGGCCCGCGGCATCAGTCGCGAGACTCGCTGGCGCATGCTGGCCCACGAGACCTTCCTCGGCAAAGGGGTAACCCTGCTGCTCGGCGGCATGGCCATCGGCT
Source organism: Aeromonas sp. 95A (assembly GCF_051919235.1). Classification (NCBI taxonomy): domain Bacteria; kingdom Pseudomonadati; phylum Pseudomonadota; class Gammaproteobacteria; order Aeromonadales; family Aeromonadaceae; genus Aeromonas; species Aeromonas sp. 95A. The sequence goes on along the minus strand of NZ_JBQBFC010000001.1, from coordinate 2,977,838 downwards.
ATCTGGCCGGACCGGATGGGATTGCCCCGCTCAAACCGCTGTTTGTCGACCTGTTCAAGGGAGCGCTGGCGCTGTTCCTGCTGGAGATGGGCCTGATCGTCGCCCGCCAGTGTCAGGATCTGCGCCGCCACGGCCTGTTCCTGCTCGGCTTCGCCCTGTTGATGCCGCTCGCTTCAGCGGGACTGGGGCTGGCAGCTGGCCAGCTGATGGGGCTATCTCTCGGCGGCCTGACCCTGCTGGCTACCCTGGCGGCCAGCGCCTCCTATATTGCCGTGCCGGCCACCATGCGCATCGCCGTGCCTCAGGCCAACCCGGGGCTATCCCTCAGCGCAGTGCTGGGGGTCACCTTCCCGTTCAACATCATGCTGGGGATCCCGCTCTACCACAGCTGGGCCCGCCACTTCACGGAGTAGCCACATGCAGACCGAGACCCGCACCCTGCTGACCGTCATCACGGAAGCCAATCTGGAGCCGACCCTGCTGCGCACCCTCACCCGCGAGGGGTTGCGCGGCTACACCATCACAGATGCCCGCGGTCGTGGCGATCATGGTGAGCGCAACGCCAGCTGGAGCGAGAGCGGCAACATCCGGCTGGAAGCGATCTGCAGCCGGGAGCAGGCGGAGCGGCTGCTGGCCCACCTGCAGAGTCGCTACTACCCCGATTACGCCATGATCGCCTTTCTGCAACCGGTCGAAATCGTGCGACCCGAGAAATTCTGAGCCGGCTTGCCGGCTCTTTTTGCCCACCAAAAGCAAACGTTTAACAGCAAGGAACCAGAAAAGATGAACACCCCTCCGCTGATCGGCCTGGTAATGGGCTCCGACTCCGACTGGCCCGTGCTGCAGGCTGCCGCCCGCATCCTCAAGGAGCACGGCGTGCCCTACGAGGCACAGGTAGTCTCGGCCCATCGCACCCCGGATCTGCTGTTCGAGTATGCCGCCACAGCCCGCGAGCGCGGCCTGCGCGCCATCATCGCCGGGGCCGGTGGCGCCGCCCACCTGCCGGGCATGGTCGCCGCCAAAACCACCCTACCGGTGCTGGGGGTGCCCATCCCCTCCCGTCATCTCAAGGGGATGGACTCCCTGCTCTCCATCGTGCAGATGCCCAAGGGGGTGCCGGTCGCCACCTTCGCCATCGGCGAGGCGGGGGCTGCCAACGCCGCCCTGTTCGCGGTCTCCCTGCTCTCCGTTGCACAAGACGACGACGCCCCCCGCTACCGGCAGCAGCTCGACGACTTCCGCACCCACGAGCGAGATCGGGTGCTGGCGCTGCAACTGGAGGAGCCGACATGATAGTGCCCCCCGCCACCCTCGGCATGCTCGGTGGCGGCCAGCTTGGCCGCTACTTCGTGATGGCCGCCCATCGGCTCGGCTATAAGGTGGTGGTGCTTGATCCCGACCCCGCCAGCATCGCCGGTGCCGCCGCCGATCACCATATTGTCGCCCCCTATGACGACCCGACCGCCCTGCACGAGCTGGCCAGCCGCTGCGAGGCCATCAGCTGCGAATTCGAAAATGTGCCCGCCACCACCCTCGCCCTGCTCGAAAAACAAAAGCCGGTACGCCCGGGCGCCAGCGCGGTGCGCATCTGTCAGGATCGCCGCGAGGAGAAAGCCTTTCTGCGCGGAGCCAACATCCGGGTCGCCCCCTATCTGGCGCTACTGCCGGAAGAGCCTATCCCCGCACAGGCCAGCGAACTCTTCCCTGCCATCCTCAAGACGGCCCGCGAGGGGTACGACGGCAAGGGGCAGTGGCAGGTGAGCGATCTGGATGAGCTGGCGACGGCGCTGGCAGCCAGTGGCGTGCCCTGCGTGCTGGAACAACGGCTGGCGCTGGAGGGGGAGTTTGCCCTGACCCTGGCCCGCAGTCCGAATGGTGCCATCAGCGCCCTGCCACTGGTGCAGAACTGGCACAGCGGCGGCATCCTCGATCAGACTCGCTCCCCTGCCAACGTGCCAACGCTGGAGAGCGAAGCCAAAGGAATCGCTGAGCGACTGATCGCGGCCCTCGACTACGTGGGGGTGCTGACGGTGGAGTTCTTTCTGGTGGAGGGGAGGCTATTGGTCAACGAGCTGGCGCCCCGCCCCCACAACTCGGGTCACCCCAGCCTCGACAACGCCGCATGCAGCCAGTTCGAGTTGCAGGTGCGCGCCCTGTGCGATCTGCCGCTGCCAGAGCAGATCGCCGTGCGCCCCGCCCTGTTAATCAATCTGCTGGGGGATCTCTGGCAAAACGGCACGCCCGACTGGGCTGCCCTGCTGGCGCTGCCCGGCCTGCATCTGCACCTCTACGGCAAGGGCGAACCCCGCCCCGGCCGCAAGATGGGCCATATCACGGTAACCGGTGACGACTGGCCAATGGTGGAAGAGAGCTGCCGTCAGGCCCGCCAGCTGCTGGGGCTAGCGCCACGCTGATCGAGCATCGGAAATGCAAAGACCCGGGCATGGCCCGGGTCTCTGTTTTTGCTTGCTGTGGCAGGGAGGCTTGTCAGGCCCGCTCCACCGCTACCGGTGCCGGCAGGCGGATGGTGAGGGAGAGCGCCAGCGCCACCACCAGCAACACCAGGATCAGGTGGAAGGTCGCCATAAAGCCGCCAAACAGGGAGGCCACGATGGAGCCGATGATGCTGCCCAGACCAAAGCCCAGATAAATGACACCGTAGTTCTTGGTCAGGTTGTTGAGACCGAAGAAGTCGCTCACCAGCGAGGGGTAGACGGTGATGGTGCCGCCGAAGCTGAACGCCACACAGGCGACCGCCACAAAGAACAGGTTGGCATTGAGCGGTACAAACAGCAGCAGCGCCATGCCCGCCAGGGTAATCAGCTGGGCGATGGTGATGACCCGGATGCGGGACATCTTGTCGGAGAGGATCCCCAGCACCAGACGGCCACCCAGGTTGGCCATGGCAATGATGGCGACGGCATTGGCGGCGACTACAGCAGGCAGACCCACCATCTTCTCGCCGATATCCTTGGCCACACCGATGACGTAGAGGCCGCTCATGCAGGCGGTGAGGAACATCAGCGCCAGCATCCAGTACTGCGGCTTGCGCATCGCCTCGGCCAGAGTGAAGTCACGACTCTCGCTCTGCTGCACGGAAGCGGCCTGCTTGGGCGCATCCTTCATCAGCATGCCGCCCACCAGCACCATGGACATCGCAATCAAGCCCCACAGCTGGAAGGTGGTCTCAAGACCGGAGCTGGAGAGCAGCAGCAGGTTGATATATTTGAAACCGAGACTGCCGAGACCATAGGCACCGATGGAACAGGCGGAGATCAGCCCCTTGCGCTCCGGGAACCACTTCACGCAGTTGGAGAGGGTCATCAGGTAGCCTGTACCGTCGGCAAAACCGACCAGAATGCCGGCGCAGAGGTAGAGCATCGCCAGATTGCTGGCATGGGCGGTGAGGAAGAAGCCGATGCCGAGCAGCACGCCAGCACCCAGGGTGACGTTACGCACCCCGAACCGCTCCTGCAGCTTGCCCGCCATGGAGGAGGCGACCGCCAGGGAGAGGCTGAGCAGACCGAAGGCAAAGGCGACCTGACTCACCGGCTCGTCCAGCTTGTCGGAGAGCTGGGCGTTGAACAGGCTCCAGGTATAGACAGAACCCAGTGCAAACTGGGTGATGATGGTACCGATCAGTGTCAGGTACCGGGTGCGGTTCAGATCGATGGTCATGATGCGTCTCGGTCGATGGCCTTAAGGAAATTGAGGCCACTATAGGCAAGACGCAGCTCGCGCCGATCGATTAAGGCATGAAATGCAGATCGGCGGGAATGAATGACAATCAGAGCCGCATCAGCTGACGGAACGCCTTGATATTGCTGCGACTGACCGGCACTTCGAACGGCAGATCATGGAGCCGGATGAGATAGGTGCTGTTAAACCAGGGGACGATTTCGCGGATCTTGTTGATGTTGACGCAGTAGGAGCGGTGGCAACGGAAGAACCCCTCGGCAGGCAACCGGCTGACAAACTCGCTGATGGTCATGGTCATCACGTAGCGGTCATCACGGGTGTAGACATAGGTAAGCTTCTCGTCGGCTTCCGCGTAGTAGATCTGCTCGCAGGGGGTGACGATGATGCGCTCCCCCTTCACCAGATTGACGGTGCGATTGTGCGGGCTGCTCCCCTCACCGCTCGCCTCCCCCGTGGAGGCTGGCTGCGACTTGCCCGCATGCTCGAGCTTTTGCAGCAGATTGATGATGCGGGGCTCGTTGTAGGGCTTGAGGATGTAGTCGAACGCCTCCAGCTCGAACGCCTCCACCGCAAACTCCTTGTAGGCGGTGACGAAGACGATGTGGGGCGGGTGACTCGACTTGTGCAGGTTCTTGGCCAGCAGCAGGCCATCGATGGAGGGGATCTGGATATCCAGAAACACCACGTCCACCTCGTGATCCTGCAGGTATTTGAACGCCTCCAGCCCATCCTCAAAGCTCGCCACTATCTCGATCTGGCTGTGCTGATTCACCAGATAGATCAACTCCTCGCGAGCCAGATACTCGTCTTCCACTATGATCGCTTTCAGCATGACAACACCTCTCGCGGCACACACTTATCCTCAACCATGATGGCACTCAGCATGGCATCGACTCCTGATCCGGCAGATAGAAACTCACTTCGGTACCCGGCTCCAGCCGCTTGAGGTGCAGGCCGTCGCCATAGAGCAGCTTGACCCGCTGATGCACGTTCATCAGGCCGATGCTGCGGCTCTCCACCCGACCGGCGGCCACCCCGTCGATCACCGCCTGACTGATGCCGTAACCGGTGTCCCGCACCGATACCCGGATGCCACCCGCCAGCTGTTTCACCTCGATGGTGACCCGACCCGGCGCGCTGCGGGGCTGGATGCCGTGCAGGATGGCGTTTTCCACCAGCGGCTGCAACAGCAGGCTCGGCACCTGAATGTGCACATCGTCCACCTCGAACACCACCTCCAGCTTGTCGCCGAAGCGGGCCTGCTCGATGGCAACGTAGTCGCGCACCTGCTGCAGCTCCTCCTGAATGTCGATGAGTTCATCCCCCTTGTTGAGGTTGTAGCGCAGGTAATCCGCCAGATTGGCGATGAGCTGGCGCGCCTGCTGGGGGCGAATGCGGATCAAGGATGAGATGGCGTTGAGGGCGTTGAACAGGAAGTGCGGATTGATCTTGCTCTGCAGGGCGGTGAACTCCGCCTTGCGGGTCATCTCCTTGAGTTGCTCGATGCGCGACACCTCCATCTGGGTGGAGATGAGCTGGGAGAGGCCCACCGCCATCTCCCGCAGGGAGCTGGTGATGCTGTGGGTGCGACGGTAGTAGATCTTGAGGGTGCCGCTCACCGAGCCGTTCTCCCGCAGCGGAATAATGATGACCGAGTGGAAATCGGAGAGGTGATACTGGCGCAGATCGTTGTTGATGATGATCTGGTCGAGCAGCACCGCCTGCTGGGTCATGCCGCTGATGGCGTGGTGCTCATCCAGCTCGTAATAGTCCTTGCCCACCCCGACATAGGCCAGCACGTCATGGGTATCTGTGATGGCCACCGCATCGGCGCTGATGTCCCGCCGGATCACATCGCACACCTGACTGAGGGAGTGGCGATCGATGTTCTGGAAGAAAGGCAGCGTCTTGTTGGCGATATCGAGCGCCAGCTTGGCCTGCTTGGCGGCAATCAGCTCCTTCTCGTCATCCAGATCCTGCACCAGCTTGATGATGAGGCCGATGCAGAGTGCCCCGGCGATCATCGGATAGGCGATGTGGTTAACGATCTCCACCCCGACTTCGTGGGGCTCGGTCAGCAGCCAGATCAGCAGCATGGTGAGCCCTTCACAGAGCATTCCCGCCAGAATGCCGTAGAGCCAGAGCCGCGACTTTCGACAGCGTAGGTGCAGCCAGGTGGCGAGCAGACCGGCGATAATACTGGCGATAAGGCAAGGGATGGAGGTGTGACCATCCATATCGATGAGATAGCGGTGCAGACCGGAGATGACCCCGGCCGGAATGCCGACCCAGGGGCCAAACAAAATGCCGCCGGAGATGATGGCGATGATCCGCACGTTGATCAGCGCCCCCTCCACCGGAATGCCGGTGTAGGTACTGAACACCGCAAACAGGCCGAAGATGGAGGCCACCAGCACCAGCTCTGCCGGGGTGTGATCCCGCTTCTGGAACAGCCGCTGGAACGGCCGGGTGCGGGTCAGGAAGAAGAGGGTCATCAGCATCAGCGCCGCCCGTTCGAACACCGCCAACAACATCATCTGATTCTCAAGCATCTGCGCCCCCTTGCGGCAACCCGACCGATCACCATAACCCTGACCAATAAATCGGGGCCGGATAAACCAGCCCCTGTGACATCAACAGTACTGACCGGCCACCCAGCCGGAAGACCAGGCCCACTGGAAGTTGTAGCCACCGAGCCAGCCGGTCACGTCCACCACTTCGCCGATGAAGTAGAGACCCGCCACCTTGCGGGCCTCCATGGTCTTGGAGGAGAGCTCGTTGGTATCGACGCCACCTAGGGTCACTTCTGCGGTGCGATACCCCTCGGTGCCGTTGGGCAGGATCTGCCAGTCACCCAGCAGGTTGGCCACCGCCTCCAGCTCCCGCTCGTTGTACTGGCGCATCGGCTTGCTGACCAGCTGACCCAACTCCACCAGCTTGTCGACGAAGCGCTTGGGCAGCTCGCGCCCCAGCACGGTTTTCAACTCCTGCGCAGGGTGAGCCTGCGCCCACTCGCGCAGGGCGGCCGGAATATCCAGCTCCGGCAGCAGGTTGATGTGGATCTTCTCGCCGGCATGCCAGTAGGAGGAGATCTGCAAGATGACGGGGCCGGAGAGGCCGCGATGGGTGAACAGCATCGCCTCCTTGAAGCGGGTGCCATCCTCGGCGGTCACCGCTACCGGCAGGCTGATGCCAGCCAGATCGGCGAAGGCCTCTTTTTCCGCCTGATGGAGGGTAAAGGGCACCAGACCGGCGCGGGTCGGCAGCACCTTGAGACCGAACTGCTCCGCCAGTTTGAAGCCGTAAGGGGTCGCGCCCAGTTTGGGCATGGAGAGACCGCCGGTCGCCACCACCAGCGATTGGCAGCCGATCTCACCCTTGCTGGTCGTCAACACAAACCCTTCGTCCTGCTTGCTGACAGTGAGGATCTCGGTCTGGAACTGCAGGGTCACCCCGGCCCAGTCGCACTCGGTGAGCAGCACATCGACGATATCCTTGGCACTCTCGAGACAGAACAGCTGCCCCAAAGTGCGCTCGTGATAGTTGACCCCGTGGCGGTCCACCAGATCGATAAAGTCCTGCTGGGTGTAGCGGGCCAGCGCCGACTTGCTGAAGTGGGGATTCTCCGACAGGTAGGCGTGAGCACCCGCCTGATGGTTGGTGAAGTTACAGCGACCACCGCCACTGATGAGGATCTTGCGGCCCGGCTTCTTGGCGTTGTCGAGCACCAGCACGGAGCGGCCACGGTAGCCCGCCTGCGCTGCACACATCAATCCGGCCGCACCGGCCCCGATCACCACCACATCGACCTGCTTCATCATCACTCACTTATCAAAATAGAAACGGCACCTGGCCAGAACCGTGATTGCCTCTGGCGGAACACAACCATAGTGGTTGCCCACCAGAATAAACAACGGCCCTTAAAAGGGCCGTTATTGTACTGGCTGAACACTAAGTGTCCACGACTATCAGGCGTTGCTGTCCATGATGCTTGCCGGGGCGCCCTTGGCCAGTTCGGCCAGCTCCTTGTCGATGAAGTAGAGGCCTTTGCCATCTTCACCCACCAGACCCAGACGGTCGACGATGCTCTTGAACAGCTTCTCCTCTTCATGCTGCTCGGCCACATACCACTGCAGGAAGTTGAAGGTGGAGTAGTCCTGGGTGGTGAAGGCTACGTGGGCCAGACCATTGATGCACTTGGTGATGTGATACTCGTGCTCCAGGGTGGTACGGAACACGTCGCCCAGCGACTTGAACTCGTGGGGAGGGGCATCGATGGCACCCAGCTTGGGCATGGCGCCGGTCTCGCTCACGTAGGTGAACAGACGCTCCATGTGCTGGCGCTCCTCGACCGCGTGCTGGCGCAGGAAGGTCGCCGCCCCTTCAAAGCCCTTGTCTTCGCACCAGGCGCTCATCTGCAGATAGAGATTGGAGGAGTAGAACTCCAGGTTAATCTGCTCGTTCAACTTCTCGATCATGGCTTGGGCCAGCATCTTGTTTCTCCTCAGTGATTTGGTATCGATTGTCGCCACACTCCCGCCGCGAATCAACCCGCCAACGAGAGGGAGATCCCGTTTCTTTCAGCTCAGGGGGTCAGCTCGCCAAGGGAGGCGACATCCACCGGCGCAGCATAATCGACGCCCGGCAGCTCGAAGCCGTTGAGCTGCATAAAATCCTGCCGCAGCCCGGCAAAGTCCCCCAGCCCGTGGAAATTCTCCGGCGTCACCTTGGGCCAGAGCGCCGAAACGGCAGCCTGAATGGCCGGGTCGAGCTCGTGGTCATCCATCCGGATCAGCCGGTTACCATCGGCCACCACCCCATTGGGCCCGTACATCTTGGCGGCGAACAGTCGCTGCATCTGCTCGATGCAGCCTTCGTGCACACCGCGCTCCTTCATTACCCCCATCAGCAGGCCCAGATAAACCGGCAACACCGGAATATAGGCGCTCGCCTTGGTTACCAGCGCCTTGCAGACTGACACCCAGGCATGGCCACCAATCTCGGCCAGCTGCAGGTTGATGGTCTCGGCGGTGGCGTGCAGATGCTCCTTGGCATAACCGATGGTGCCATCCCGATAGAGGGGATAGGTGGATTCCGGGCCAATATAGGAGTAAGCGACGGTTTGCGCACCGGGGGCAAGACAATCGGTCTGCTGCAACGCCTGCATCCAGAGCTGCCAATCCTCGCCCCCCATCACGGTGACGGTATCGCGGATCTCCTCCGGCGTGGCAGGCGCCAGCGACTGCTGCACCAGGGTATCGCGCTCCAGATCCAGCCCCCAGCCGCTAAATGGCTGGCCGGTGGTCTTGAGCACCGAGCGCACTTGCGTGCCATCGGGCAGCACCCGGATGCCGCTTGCGAGCGAATAGATCACCAGATCCACCTGCCCCAGCTGCTGGCGGATGGTGTCGATGGCCTGCTGGCGCATGCCGTCGGAGAAGGCATCACCGATCAGGTTGATGGCGATACGCCCCTCCTGCTCCGCCTCCTTGCGAAACCAGATGTTGTTGTACCAACCGGCGCTGCCCAATCCTTTGTCGGAAGGGCCGCGCTCGAAGGAGATGCCGATGGTGTCGGCACCAGCCCCGAAGGCGAGTGCAATGCGCGACGCCAGTCCAAACCCGGAGGAGGCACCCAGCACCAGCACCCGCTTGGGGCCGTTGAACGGGCCAGCGGCCTTGATACATTCGATCTGCTGCTGCACTGCGGCGCGACAGCCGATGGGATGACAGTTGCGGGCAACACAACCTTGAATCTGGGGATGAATGATCATGGGAAGGCCTCCAAAGAAACTGGCTACAGCATAACCAAATCGAAAGAGATTAACTTGATGCCGGATCGCTATCAGTCAGAAAAGCCGCGGGAATTGAGGCAGAAAAACAAAAGGGAGCACGTGGCTCCCCAAAGCGGTATTCAGATGCTTTTTGTTGTTTTGTGTTCATTGCGAAGCACGGGCCCATCCTATGCCTCTCCCCCCTGATCGGCAAGCCGGGGGGTGTGACCGGCGTCAAACTCTTGTTTAATTTATAGGCAAACAGTGGTTAATAACTGAGTGGCTGACCCTGTGTCACACGTCATTAAACTCATTTAAATCCCAAAACTGTGCCTGAGGCACCATTTTAGTTTCAGCAGAGATTGGTATAGTGGGCTGAAGGATCGGTAAGGAGAACCCCCATGAGTGGAACAACCTATTACAAGCATATTCTGGCCGCGATCGACCTCTCTGAAGACAACCGCAAGGTGATCGACAAGGCGGTGGACAGAGCCCGCTCCAACGGCGCCAAGCTGTCGGTTATCCATGTCGATGTGGACCTCAAGGATCTCTACACCGAGATGATCGATATCGATATCGACAACGTGCAGGATCAGGTGATCGCCGAAGCGAAAGAGAAGCTGGAGGCATTTCTGGCCTCGGTGGACTATCCCATCGAGAAGAAGCTGGTGATCTGCGGCGATCTGAGCGAGCGGGTCAATCAGGCGGTCAAGGAGTACGAGATCGACCTGCTGGTGTGCGGCCATCGCCAGAGCTTCTGGAGCCTGCTCACCTCCAGCGCCCGTCAGCTGATGAATACGGTGCCCTGCGATCTGCTGGTCGTCCCCTTGCAGAAGTAATGAAACCGGCGTAGTTTGATTTGCTATGAATATGACCGCATTCAATCACAACTACTGGTGGTGCTGCTCCTAAACAGGCGGCACCGCGTTTCTATTGTAAATTTCCCAAAGAAAACACCGTGACCGCCGAGAGGCGGTCAACTGTTTTTATCCCTTTGTCGCCTCCCGGCTCACCCAACTGGAGAGAGTGACATGCACAACCCCGTAATCCTTACTGGCGATCGTCCCACCGGCAAACTGCACATCGGCCACTATGTCGGCTCCCTGCGCCAGCGCGTCGAAGCCCAGCACCACTACCGTCAATTCGTGATGATCGCCGATCTGCAGGCGCTGACCGACAACGGCCACAACCCGGCCAAGGTGACCGACAACGTGCTGGAGGTGATGGCTGACTATCTGGCGGTCGGTCTCGACCCGGCCAAGACCACCTTCTGCCTGCAAAGCGCCCTGCCCGCCCTCGCCGAGCTCACCTGTTACTACCTCAATCTGGTCAGCGTCGCCCGGCTGGAGCGCAATCCCACCGTCAAGGCGGAGATCCAGCAGAAAGGGTTCGAACGCTCGCTGCCGGCCGGTTTTCTGGTCTATCCGGTGAGTCAGGCCGCCGATATCACCGCCTTTCGCGCCAGCCATGTGCCGGTCGGGGAAGATCAGCTGCCGATGCTGGAGCAAACCAACGAGATCGTCCGCCGCTTCAACTCTCTGGTAGGTAAAGAGGTGCTGACCGAGTGCCAACCGATCCTGAGCGACACCGGCCGACTACCCGGCATCGACGGCAAGGCCAAGATGTCCAAATCCCTCGGCAACACCATAGAGCTCGGCATGTCGGCGGAAGAGGTCAAACAGGCGGTGTTCGCCATGTATACCGACCCCAACCACCTCAAGGTGAGCGATCCGGGTCAGGTGGAGGGAAATACGGTGTTCGCCTATCTCGATGCTTTCCACCCCGACAAGGCGCTGGTCGCCGAGATGAAGGCCCACTACCGACGCGGTGGACTGGGGGACATGCGCTGCAAACAGGTGCTCAATGACTGCCTGCAAACCCTGCTCGCCCCGATGCGGGAGCGCCGTGCCGCAGCCATCGCCGACAAGAAGATGCTGCTGGAGCTGCTCTATCAGGGCACCGAGCAGGCCCGCATCATCACAGATGAGGTATTGGCGGAGGTGAAAAGCGCCATGGGGCTCGACTACTTCGCCAGCATCCGCTGAGCGGGAGTCCCGAGTGCATCGTCGCCGTAGAGGTCGAACACCAGCTGGTGCAGCAGGCTCTTGAACCAGCCGATCGCCTCGTCATGGGCGGTCAGCGGGTGCCCCGCCATCAGGTAGACGATGGGGATGGCGGGGTCGAGCTGGTGCATCCGCAGCGGGTAGTAGCGGCAAAAGTGGCGCCCGATCATCTCGGGCACCACCACCAGATAGCGACCGGTCGCCATCAGCGGCGGCACCGCCATAAAGCTCGGCAACCGCACGCCCAACTCCCGCTCCACCCCGAAGCGAGCCAGCCAGAGCTCCACCATCGCCTGACTGTGACCCCAGCTGGAGGTGTGGATGTGGGGACGGCTCACCAACTCGACCGGAGTCAGCACATCGGGCAATTCGCTGCCAAGCGGCGACAGGCAGACCAGCGGGTTGTTGAACCACTCCTCCCGCCATAAGCGGGGTGAGAGATGATTCGCCCCGGCGAAACCGATCACCAGATCCAGCTCCCCCTTCTCAAGCTCCCGCTCGTAGTCGCTGTCCGCCAGCTCGCACACCTCAAGCCGACAGTGAGGGGCCTGCCGATGGAGCCTCTCCACCAGCACCGGCACCAGCCCGTGCTCCACCGAGCCCGGGGTGGCGATACGGAAAATCCGCCGTGCGGTAGCGGGATCAAACCCCTTGGCCTGCCGCAATCCCTGCTCCAGCATCGCCAGCGCCTGCCGCACCGGACCGGCCAGCGCCTTGGCTCGCTCGGTCGGCATCATCTCGCGCCGACTCATCACGAACAGCGGATCATCCAGCGCCACTCGCAGCCGCCCCAAGGCGTGACTGACGGTGGATTGGGAGAGATGCAGCCGTTCGGCGGCACGGGTGACATTGCGCTCCTGCATCAGCATGTCGAATACGGCGAGCAGGTTGAGGTCGAGACGGGCGAGCGAGCTATCCATCGATATTAGCCATAGTTAAATGCCAACAATTCATTTTTACCATAGTAACAGATTGCCTAGAATGCGCTGGCTTAATACATCGGAGATTCAAATGCGTAGCTATCTGTTATTGCTGGCCATTGGCCTGCTGTGGGGTTCCCAATTCATTTTCATGCACCAGGCCGTTGCCGAGTTGCCCCCCATTCTGGTGGCTGCCGGTCGTGCCCTGTGCGGCAGCCTGACCCTGGGTCTGCTCTGCCTGTTCATGCGGCTCAAGAGTGAGCACACCCCGTGGCGCACCTATATGCTGATCGCCCTGCTGGATGCCACCATCCCCTTCATCATGGTCGCCTGGGGCCAACAATATGTGGATAGCGCCATCGCCGCCGTAGTCATGGGTTGTATCCCGTTTGTGACCATTCTGGCTGCACCGCTGTTTATTTCTGGTGAAAGAATAACCAAAACCGGACTGCTTTCCGTGATCATCGGCTTTGCCGGTGTACTCACCCTGTTCTGGCCGAAACTCTCCCAGGGCATGAACGCCGGTCTGCTCGGTGCCATGGCCATCCTGCTGGGTGCCAGCTGCTTCGCCATCGGCCTGCTGATGATCAAGCGCTTCGCCAAGGACCATCCGGTCGTGGTCGCCCGCAATATCCTGATCTCCTCGGCAATCCAGTTGCTGCTGGTCGCCCCCTTCATGGTTGATCTCGGCAGCCTGACCCTGCCGAGCACCCAGGCCCTGAGCGCGATCACCGTGCTGGGTACCCTCTGTACCGGTCTGGTCTACTTCCTCTACATGGCGCTGATCCAGAAGGCCGGCCCGACGTTCGCCTCCTTCAGCAACTATCTGGTGCCGCTGTTCGGCGTGATGCTGGGTGCCCTGTTCCTCGGCGAGCAGATCCACCCCACTACCGGCGTGGCTCTGGCCCTGATCCTCGGCTCGGTCGCCATGAACCAGTGGGCGCAACAGCGTCGTATGCAGCGCGAGGTCTCCCTATGTCAGGCATCCTGACCACACTGTGCGGTGGTCTGGTACTGATTGCCAGCTGGCAGTATCGCCAGCGGCTGGCCGGGATCCTGGGCCTGCTGATGGTACTGCTGCCCTGGTTCTTCGATAGCAAGCTGCAAGCCATGCTGAGCTATGCCCTGAATGCCTGAAGTCCATCTCTGAATGTGTGACGAGAGTCTATCTCTCCTGTTTTTGGGACTGTTTTAAAAAACCTCCGATTTGTCCCCCGCTACCGGCGCTCTGCGCCGGTTTTTTTATACCTGCCAACCAGCGTCAGATCAGATAGCGATAGCTGAGTCGCTCGTTCTTGCGCGGCCCGATGATCTGCCAGCTCAGCAGAAAACCGCCGTCTATCTCGGTCAACTCGGCGCTGTAGTGATCCGCCCCGCACAGATGGGGTTCGGCGGTCAGCCAGCGGCCATCTCCTTGCGGCAGCAGCTCGAACAGTTCGACCGGCGCCTCATAACGCAAATGGGAGAGACGGATCCCCCGCTCGCTACGCTGCCACCAGAAGCGGTTGTGCATGGCGAGTTCCCTTCCATGCGGCGTGATGTAACGGCCCTGCTCGTTAAACAGCCAGCCTCCCTGATGATCGGTCACCTGCACACGCCCCTCGCCCCGACCATTCCAGTCGGTCGCCGACCCCTCGCCATTGCTGGCGGTAAAGGAAAATGCTCCGACCTGTGGCAATCGCGCCCATAAACGCTGGATTGCCGCTTCCATCTCGGCCATCATAGCCCCCCTTGAAATTGACAACTGACGATAAATCAAACACATGAACTACTTGATAGGGGTCACCCTGCTCTGGTCATTCTCCTTCAGCCTGATCGGGGTCTACCTCGCTGGTCAGGTCGATGCCTACTTCTCGGTGCTGACCCGCATCGCCCTCGCCAGTCTGGTGTTTCTGCCCTTCCTGCGCCGCCGCTGGCTGCGCCCCGATCTGGCGGCCAAGCTGATGGCGCTGGGCGCCATCCAGCTCGGCATCATGTATCTCTTCTACTACCACTCCTTCCTGCTGCTGACAGTGCCGGAAGTGCTGGTCTTTACCATCTTCACCCCCATCTACGTCACCCTGCTCCACGATCTGCTGGAGCGCCGCTTCAAGCCTGTTTATCTGTGGGGTGCCCTGCTGGCGGTGCTCGGGGCTGCCGTCATCCGCTTCGACGGCCTGACCGAAAGCTATGTGCTGGGATTTATGGTGGTGCAGGGTGCCAACCTCTGTTTCGCGCTCGGTCAGGTGGGCTACAAGGTACTGCTGGCACGGGAGGCGGAGCAACCGCCGCAACTGGCGGTGTTCGGCTGCTTCTATCTGGGAGCGCTGGTGATCGCATTGCCCGCCTGGTGGCTGCTGGGCAAGCCGCAATACCCAACGTCAGGGTTGCAGTGGGGCATTCTGCTCTGGCTGGGGGTGGGTGCCTCCGGCCTCGGCTACTTCCTCTGGAACAAGGGGGCGACGCTGGTCACCAGCGGAGTGCTGGCCATCATGAACAATGCGCTCATTCCGGCCGGCTTACTGATCAATCTGCTGCTCTGGGGCAAGGATACCGACCAGACCCGACTGACTATCGGCGGCCTGCTGATGCTGGCCTCGCTCTGGATCTGCCAGCGTGACAAGCGCGGCCAACCCTGACCACACTCAGCCGACGACGGTGTTGTGCTCCCGTCTGGCCTGACTGTGACAGCTGGCCAGCCGGGCCAGCAGGTGATCGAGCTGCTCGCCAGCCTGACTCTGCACCAGCCCGATGCTGACAGTGACCGGCCGCTGTGACAGCAGGCTGGCATCGGCAATCTCGAGGCGCAGCCGCTCGGCGATCTCCAGCGCACTCATCCGCTCGGTCTGGGAGAGCATCAGGATAAAACCGTCCTCATCCCAGCGGGCAAAGGGATCTTCCCGCCGCAGTTCGTGGCGTACGATACGCGCCAGCTTGGCCAGCATGGCGTCGCAAGCCGCTTCACCAAACAACTGCTGGATTTTGGCCATGTGATCGACCGAAAACTGCAGCAGACTGAAAGTGCCGCTCTCGGTCGCCAGCCGCTCTTCAAGCAGTTGCTCGAAACGGCCACGGCTCTCCAGTCCGGTCAGCGGATCGGTGCCATGTCGCTCCTCCACCAGCACGGCAGCGGGATCGAGGTGACGGACTACCCCCAGCAGATAACCCCGCTCATCACGACGCATCCGCTCTTCCAGCCGGATGTAGTGACCGTGATGATGCAGAATGCGGTATTCGAGGCGCAGACCGCTGCTGCGGCCGCTCTGGCAGGCGAGCAGGGCATCTTCCAGCCGGGCGACATCGTCGGGATGAACCCGATCCAGCCAGCCAAGATCATCCGGCCAGCTCTCTCCCAATCCCAACAGGCGCAGGCAGGAGGGATCACGCTGCAGTCCATGTTGGGCTGACCAGCTCCAGATCCCCGCCTCCAGCAGCGCCATGGCATCAGACAGCAGACCCGGATCAAGCCGGGCAGTCACATCGACCAAAGGTGTCTTGAGCATTTCCATGGGGCGCCTCGAAACAGGATCTGAATACCTGCTCAATAAGTAACATTGGCGTTCACGCCGAGCAACAGGGTCAGATCGCTTTTCCCTGATACCCGTTCATCAAGGTCTGCCAGTTCTCCGGTACGAAGTGGAAACTGGTATGCAGTTGAGACTCTTTATTGAATGAACGGAGCAAGCGTTCCAGATTGGCCTTCTGCCATTCGCCGGGGGAGCGGATCGCCCCCTTGTCAAAATCGATCACCCACACCTTGCCCTCTTTATCGAGCAGCAGGTTGTGGCTGTTGAGATCGGCGTGATAGACCCCGGCATCGTGCAACTGACGCACTGTCTGACCTATCTTGTGCCACACCTCGGTCGCCACAGGCCCCTGCTTGAGCAGTGCCACCATATCCTTGGCACCGCGAATTCGCTCAATCAGGATATCGGCACGATAGAATGGGCCCTGTTTGACCATGCGGGCACCAAACGGACGCGGCACCGGCAGCCCCAGCTCGCACAGCTTGGCCAGCAGGGTGTATTCGGCCATGGCACGGCTCGACTCGACCCCTTCGAACCAGAAGCGATCCCGCACCACCTTGCCCACCATGCCGCCGCGATAGTAGTGGCGCAGCACCAGATGGCGGGACTCATCCTTGACGAACCAGGTCACCCCCCGCCCGATGGAGGTTCCCACCACCTGACGGTTGTTCTGCCACCAGGCAGGATCGAATAACTGGGGAGAGGGGTCGCGAAAGGCCCCTTCGGCATACCAGCAGATCTGGTTGTGTTCGGTCTGTACTCGCATCGTGGAGATCCCGCTCGGTGGGTCATGGATCGCAATTTTTCAATTGGCGATGAGGCTGCCGCTCTGGCATGCCCGCAATAGTGGCCTTTAATCAACGACGTGCAGAGACAGGTCATGGCGCTGGGCCCGGCCTATCCTGGCTGACGATTGTGCGCAATTTTACAATCCAGAGGGGAGTTTGCATAATGCCATCCACCCTTTTTGCCAGCCGTGCGCCACAACATGCCGCTATTTCAAACGCCCCCCTCCTCCATCTGCATCCTGCGGCTCTCCGCCATCGGGGATTGCTGCCACGCACTGGCGCTGGTGCGCGTCATCCAGCGGGAGTGGCCACAAACCCGCATCACCTGGATCACCGGCAAAATCGAAGCAACCCTGTTTGCCGATCTGCCCGGCGTCGAGGTAATCCTCTTCGACAAGAGCAAGGGGTGGCGCGGCTATCGCGATCTCTGGCAGACCCTTAAGGGGCGCAAATTCGATGCCCTGCTCCACCTGCAGGCGGCGATGCGAGCCAGCATCGCCACCCTCGGCATCAGCGCCAAGGTCAAACTCGGGTTTGATCGGGAACGGGCCAACGACGGCCAGTGGCTGTTCACCAACCACAAGGTGCCTTCGCCTGCCTCCCCCCATGTGCTGGACGGTTTCCTCGCTTTCGCCAAAGAGCTCGGCATCCAGGATCTGACCCCGGATTGGCAGCTGCCCATCAGCGCCGAACATCAGGCGTGGGCAAAGGAGAAGATTGGCGGCAAACCGACCCTGCTGATCTGCGCCGCCGCCAGCAAGGCATTCAAAAACTGGACGGCCGCAGGCTATGCCGCGCTGGCGGATCACGCCACCAACAAGGGCTTTCAGGTCTATCTCTGTGGCGGGCCAGCCAAGCTGGAGCGGGATCTGGCTGCCGACATCCAGCGCTTAAGCCAGAGTAAACCGGTCGATCTGGTGGGACAGACCAACCTCAAGCAGTTATTGGCACTGATTGGCGAGGCGAGTCTGGTACTGGCACCCGATACCGGCCCCACCCATATGGCCACCATTGTCGGCACGCCGGTCATCGGCCTCTATGCCCACCACAATCCGGCACGCACCGGCCCCTATCTCTGCCGCGACTACGTGGTCAGCGTCTATCAGGAGCTGGTCGAGCAGGAGACCGGCAAGCCGCTAGCCGAATTGAGCTGGCGCACCCGCCTCAAAGACCCGGAGGCCATGCGAAAAATCACCAGCGAGCAGGTGATCGCCGCCTTCGATCGGCTCTGTGCCGATCGTCAGCTGCCGTGATGACAGGGCACCTCGGGAATTCCGAGCCATCAGGCAGGGATAACCTGATAGCCTCTGCCCTCAGCCAAAGGCACAATGCAGGCTGATGTGGGTTACGCTCCCGCAGCAAGCTACGAATACTTTGATCGGCTGGAATATGATTCCGGCCGTTTTTTTATTCGCCGCATTCTGGTAAAATTCATCGCCTTTACATCCTCCTGACTCAAGAATTTTCCGCGTTTTGCGTTTGGCTGTCTCCCTTTCGGGCACAAGACGGCGGTCTCTGCTACAACCAAAACAGCGGTTTCGATTAAAGGTAATAATATGGCGCAACAAGGCACTCTCTATATCATCTCCTCTCCGAGCGGCGCGGGTAAATCCAGTCTGCTCAATGCCTTGCTGACCCAACATAACGCTGCGGGCAAGATGCAGCTGTCGGTTTCCCACACCACTCGCGCCACCCGCCCGGGCGAAGAGCACGGCGTACACTACCACTTCGTTCAGGTGGAAGAGTTCAAGGCACTGATCGAACGCGGTGATTTTCTGGAGTGGGCCGAAGTGTTCGGCAACTACTACGGCACCTCA
The DNA here is from genome assembly GCF_051919235.1 of Aeromonas sp. 95A. NCBI lineage: Bacteria > Pseudomonadati > Pseudomonadota > Gammaproteobacteria > Aeromonadales > Aeromonadaceae > Aeromonas > Aeromonas sp. 95A. Next base: position 2,959,272 of record NZ_JBQBFC010000001.1, on the reverse strand, counting down.
CGCGCCGCCATCGAAGCCTGTCTGGCCAAGGGGATCGACGTATTCCTCGACATCGACTGGCAGGGTGCCCGCCAGATCCGCGAGCAGATGCCGACCAAATCCATTTTCATCCTGCCCCCCAGCCGCGAAGAGCTGGAACGCCGCCTGATTGGGCGCGGTCAGGACAGCGCCGAAGTGATTGCCGGCCGGATGGCGAAAGCCATTGCCGAAATGGTGCACTACGACGAGTATGACTATGTCATTATCAATGAAGACTTCGAGCAGGCGCTGTTCCAGCTCAGGTCCATTATTGAATGCCAACGGCTGGAGATGCGCCAGCAACAGCAGGCACAACAAAACTTGCTGCAACAGTTACTGGCAGAGTAAGTCAAAAACGAGTAAACTTTTGCGTCATTTTTAAACACTGCTTTTCTGAATACAGAAAGCCCACATAACTGGAGTCCTGCATGGCACGCGTTACTGTAGAAGATGCTGTAAAACAGGTAGGTAACCGTTTTGACCTGGTGCTGGTCGCCGCGCGCCGCGCCCGTCAAATCGCGGTTCAAGGTAAAGATCCCCTGGTCGACGAAGAGAACGACAAGCCGACCGTGATCGCCCTGCGTGAGATCGAGCTGGGTCTGGTGAACAATCAGGTGATGGACACCCAGGACCGTTACGAGCAGCAAGAGCAGGAGGCCGCCGAGCTGGCTGCCGTCGCTGCCATCGCCGAAGGCCGCGGTTAAGTAAGTCTTTTCCCATAGTCGGCACCCGCCCGGGTGTCGACTGTTCATCCCCATTTACAACCGCTCGAAAACCTCGCAAACTCAGGGCTATACCCTCAATTCCACGAATTGCCGTTTCACCGCTGCGGGGACTGTCTTGTATTTATTTGAAAACCTTAAAGAAATAGCCAGTTCCTACCTGCCGCCAGAGCAGGTTGAGAAGCTCAAGCAAGCCTATGTGGTGGCCCGTGATGCCCACCAGGGCCAGATGCGTTCCAGTGGCGAACCCTACATCACCCACCCTGTTGCCGTTGCCCGAATCCTGGGTGACATGCGCCTCGATCATGAAACCCTGATGGCCGCCGTGCTGCACGACGTCATTGAAGACACCTCTGTCACCAAGGCCGATCTGGCCGAACAGTTTGGCAATGCGGTTGCAGAACTGGTGGCCGGGGTCTCCAAGCTCGACAAGCTGAAGTTTCGCGATCGCAAAGAGGCGCAGGCCGAGAACTTCCGCAAGATGGTGATGGCAATGACCCAAGATATCCGGGTCATTCTGATCAAGCTGGCCGACCGCACCCACAATATGCGCACCCTGGGCTCCCTACGACCGGACAAGCGTCGCCGCATAGCCCGGGAAACCCTCGAAATCTTCGCCCCCATCGCCAACCGCCTCGGTATTCACACCATGAAGAACGAGCTGGAAGAGCTGGGTTTCGAGGCGCTCTATCCCATGCGATCCCGCGTGCTGCGCGAATCGGTGCGCCGCGCCCGTGGCAATCGTCGCGAGATCATCGACTCCATCCAGAGCGAAATCAGCGGTCGCCTGAAAGAGGCGGGGATCGAGCATCAGGTCAGTGGCCGCGAGAAGAATCTCTTCTCCATCTACAACAAGATGGAGAAAAAAGAGCTGCAATTTCATGAGGTAATGGATATCTACGCCTTTCGTGTCAAGGTGAAGGACATAGATACCTGTTACCGGGTGCTGGGACAGATGCACAGCCTCTACAAACCGCGCCCCGGCCGCTTCAAGGATTATATCGCCATCCCCAAGACCAACGGCTACCAGTCCCTGCATACCTCGCTGGTGGGGCCGCACGGGGTACCGGTCGAGGTGCAAATTCGCACCGAGTTTATGGACCAGATGGCCGACAAAGGGGTTGCCGCCCACTGGGCCTACAAGCAGGATGGCGACAGCTCGGGCACCACTGCCCAGATCCGCGCCCAGCGCTGGATGCAGAGCCTGCTGGAATTGCAGCAGAGCGCCGGCAGCTCGTTTGAATTCATCGAAGGGGTCAAAACCGACCTCTTCCCCGACGAGATCTACGTGTTCACGCCGGAAGGACGCATCATGGAGCTGCCCGCTGGCGCCACGCCGGTGGACTTCGCCTACACGGTGCACACCGACATCGGCCACGCCTGCGTTGGTTCACGGGTCGACCGCCACCCCTACCCGCTCAGCAGCCCGCTGCACTCGGGTCAGACGGTGGAGATCATCACTGCACCTGGGGCTCGCCCCAACGCGGCCTGGCTCAACTTCGTGGTGACCACCAAGGCGCGCTCCAAGATCCGCCAGTTCCTCAAGAACCTGCGCACCGAAGAGTCGGTGGTGCTGGGTCGCCGCCTGCTCAACCATGCGCTGGGCGCCAAGAATATCGAAGACATCCCCGAGCCACGCATCAAGCAGGTGCTGGCCGATACCAAGCACGAAAATCTGCAGGGGCTGCTGGCCGATGTGGGCCTCGGCAACGCCATGAGTGTCATGGTGGCGCGCCGCATGCTGGGAGATGAACTGCCGCCGGAAGAGCAACCCAAGTCCAGCAGCAAGAAGATGCCGATCAAGGGTGCCGATGGCATGCTGGTCACCTTCGCCAACTGCTGCCGTCCGATCCCGGGAGATGCCATCATCGCCCACATCAGCCCGGGCAAGGGTCTGGTGATCCATCAGGAAGCCTGTCGCAACATCAAGGGCTACAGCAAGGAGCCGGACAAGTACCTGCCGGTGCAGTGGGAAGTGGATAAGGAGCAGGAACAGGAGTTCCGCACCGGCATCAGCATCGAGATCGTCAACCATCAGGGTGCGCTGGCCGAGCTGGCCAACGTGATTGCCGCCACCGGCGCCAATATTCACGCCATCAGCACCGAAGAGAAGGATGGCCGGGTCTATCAGGTCAGCCTGCTCATCACCACCAAGAGCCGCATCCACCTGGCCAACATCATGCGCAAGATCCGCGTGATGCCCAACGTGCTCAAGGTGAGCCGACAGAAGAACTGAACACAGGCGGCGCAAGCCGCCTGCTGCTTTTATAGAGACAAGCCATGACCCCCGAACGCTTCAAGCGCATCACCGACATGCTGGCCCAGCGTCAGCTCGATTTGACCGTCTGTATGGAAGAGGTCCATAAACCTCACAATCTGGCCGCCATCGTGCGTACCGCCGATGCCATCGGCATCCACCGGGTACACGCCGTCTGGCCCAAAACCTGGATCCACAAGCGCAAGGGCACCGCCCGCGGCAGCCAGAACTGGGTGGATGTAAAACTGCACCCGGATATCGGCACAGCCGTTGCAGAGCTGAAAGCCTCCGGCATGCAGATCCTGGCGACCCATCTATCTGACAGCTCCGTCGATTTTCGCGCTATCGACTACACCAAACCGACCGCCATTCTGGTGGGTCAGGAGAAACACGGCATCGGTGAAGAGGCGCTGGCCCTTGCCGATCACCATATCGTCATCCCCATGGTGGGCATGGTGCAGTCCCTCAACGTCTCGGTGGCTGCCGCCGCCATCCTCTACGAGGCGCAGCGCCAGCGCGAGCTGGCCGGTTGCTATCAGCGCGGCTGCCCGCTCACGCTGGAGGAGCAGAACAGCATCCTGTTCGAGGGGGGTTATCCTATCTATGCCCAGCTCTGCAAAGAGAAAGAGATGCCCTACCCCCAGCTCGGCCCTACCGGTGAAATTCTGGCGGACGAAGAGTGGTGGCAACGGATGCAGCTGACCCGCAAAGGGTGGGCGCAGCAGAGCGAACAGGACGATCCGCAGGAGGAGTGATGGATAACCCTTTTGGCAGCTGGCTGGAATCGCAAATCATCCGGGATCACCTGACCAACCCGAACATAGAGGCCGGCGACTACAGCTACTACTCCGGCTACTACCACGGCAAGCCGTTCGAGGATCACTGCGTCCGCTACCTGCTCGGCGATGGCTCGACCCGCGACACCTGGGAGAGCGGCCTCTGGGGCGAGGTGGATCGGCTGATCATCGGCAAGTTCTGCTCCATCGGCTCGGGCGCCACCTTCATGCTGGCGGGCAATCAGGGCCACCGGCTGGATTGGGCTTCCACCTTCCCGTTCAATCCCGACACCTTTGGCGAAGGGGCCCGCAGCGGCTTTCTGCGCAAGGGGGACACCCGGATTGGCAACGATGTCTGGATCGGCTCGGAAGCGATGATCATGCCCGGCATCACCATAGGTGATGGCGCCGTCATCGCCACCCGCGCCGTGGTGACCAAAGATGTGGCCCCTTACACCATAGTCGGCGGTAACCCGGCCCAACCGATCCGCCGTCGCTTCAGTGATGAGCAGATCCTCATGCTGCAAGAGATGCAGTGGTGGGACTGGCCCCTGCCCCGCTTGCAAGCCAGCATGGCGCTGCTCTGCTCGGGGGATATCGCCGCCCTTTATCACCATTGGCAACAGGAGTGTGCCTGATGAAACCCCTCTCTCTTTCCCTGTTGGCCCTGACCCTGTTTTCTGCCGGAGCCCTTGCCGTGACCAATACCTATCAGCTCACCAGCGAAGCCGATGTACCCAGCCTCTACCAGCAAACCCTGCCCGACTTCTGGCGCCAGCATGCGGTTGAAGGGGAGTTCAAGGGCAAGGATGGGGTGACCATCCGCTATGCCGCGCTACGGCAAGCCAAGGTCGATCGCGCCATCCTCATCGTCAATGGCCGGGTCGAGAGCTACCTCAAGTATCAGGAGCTGGCGTGGGATCTCTGGCGTCAGGGCTACAGCCTCTATCTCATCGACCATCGCGGTCAGGGGATGTCCGACCGGATGCTGGATGACCCGCAGAAGGGATATGTCGACCAGTTCGACGATTATGTGGTCGATCTGAAGCAGTTTCACGACCAGATCATCATGGCGGACCAACCTGCCAAGCTGTTCCTGCTGGCCCACTCCATGGGCGGTGCCATCTCGGCCCGCTATCTGGAACGCTGGCCCGATGATATCAAGGCGGCCGTGCTCTCCTCCCCTATGCTGGGCATCAATCTCGGCGGTCTGCCCAAGTGGCTGGCCAAGGGATTGGCGAGCACCATAGGCACGGTCGGCGGCTGGCTTGGCGAACCTCCCTACGGCCCAGGTCAGGGCGCCTATCAGGATCACGGCTTTGCCGATAACGAGCTGACTCACAGCCAGTCCCGCTATCAAGCCTTCCGCCAAATCTACGAGCAGCACCCGCAGATCAAGCTGGGTGGCGCGACCGCCCACTGGATTTATCAGGGGATCACCGGTGCAGATGCCGCCATCGCCGATGCGGGCGCCATCAAAACCCCGCTGCTGGTGCTGCAGGCTGGCAACGACAGCGTGGTGGACAATGCCGCACAGGATCGCTTCTGCACCATTGCCAAGTGCGAAGGGGGCAAACCACTGCGCATCGAGGGTGCCTGGCACGAACTGTTTATCGAATCCGATGACAAACGCCAGCCCGCCCTGACCGCGATGGTCGACTTTTTCGCCCGCTTCTGAGCAGCCTATTTTTTGTAACCCTAAATAAATGGGGTGACAGTGCGGGCTAAGGTAAACTGCCCCTGTTTTCAATCGATGCCGAGGTAATGATGTTCAAGGTAGTTGTATCCGATCTCGATGGCACTCTGCTCAACAAGCAGCACCAGATCTCTCCCCGTACCCGGGATACCCTGCACCGCCTGGTAGAACAAGGTGTGAAATTCGTGGTCGCCACCGGCCGTCATCACGTTGACGTACGCAGCTTCCGCGATGCGCTGGGGATGGACATCTACCTCATTACCTCCAATGGCGCCGTGGTCCATGACAAACAGGATCAGCTGATTTTCAACCAGCCGCTGCCGACCGAGATCGCCGCCGAACTGATTGCGCTGGAGCGCGACCCCTCTATCCACCTCAATGTCTATCAGGGTGATGATTGGGTGGTGGAAGAGGAGCTGCCCTGGCTGCTGCAGTTCCACGACGAGTCAGGGTTCACCTACCGTCTGGTCGATGACCTGAAACAGGAACCGAAAGAGCAGATCAACAAGGTGTTCTACATCGGCGACCACGAGAAGCTGCTGAAGATCGAGGCACACCTCAACCAGCGCTATGGCGATCAGCTCAACGTCACCTTCTCCCTGCCGGACTGTCTCGAAGTGATGCACGCCGGGGTGCACAAGGGCAATGCCGTGCGTGCCGTGCTGGAGCAGAACGGGTTCGACATGTCGGAGGCGATCGCCTTCGGCGATGGCATGAACGACTTCGAGATGTTGACCATGGTGGGACGCGGCATCGTGATGGGCAACGCCCATGATCGCCTGAAAATGGCGCTGCCGGAGTATGAGCAGACCCTCACCTCTGACGAAGATGGCGTTGCCGTCTATCTGGAGAAACTGTTCGAGCTGGAGAGCGTCAGCGCCGCCTGATCCTCTTCATCCCGACATCCGATTCAGCAAAGCCTCACCATGTGAGGCTTTGTTTTTTCAGGGTCTCCAGCCAGGGATTGGGCCGCTGCCAGCTGAAGCTCTGGTTCGCTCCGCCGTAGCATTCAGCCAGCCGCAGCGGCGTGCCGGGGGTATGGCGTCTCCCAGCCACATCGAGGCAGCGGGAGACCTTGCTGTTGAACAGCCTGTCTTTCTGCCACTCCCACTGCGCCTGACCGTCACAGGGTGCCAGCATCACTTCGCTGTCGTTTTTGGCTTGCAAACAGAGATCCTGCAGGCGCAACTCACCCAGATCCCAGTCGAACAGTTGATCGTCTTTTCCGCTGCAAGGTTGTGCCAACACCTTCTGTTGGGACACAGCAACGCAAAAATCACCGCTGGTCAGCAAGGGGGAGAGAGAACGCTCCTCCTGCGGTTGTGATGCAATGGAGCCCATCATCACATCGGTGGATGGCGGCTTGATGGTACAGCCACCCAGCAGCAAGGCAGCCAGCAGGGCAGGAGAGCAAGCAAAGGAAATTTTGTTATTCATGGAAAAATGCCTGAAATGGGCCGATGACATCCGGTTGTCAGTGACTCGAGGCTGAAGCATAACCGAAAGGCGGGGCGCGCTGCCCAAATAGAGTGTAAACAGACGTAACAGGGAGAGAGTGCTGGCCCAACGGAGGCCAGAAAGCAAAAAACCTCGCCGAAGCGAGGTTTTTCTAAACTTGGTCGGTGATAAAGGATTCGAACCTTTGACCCTCTGGTCCCAAACCAGATGCGCTACCGGACTGCGCTAATCACCGAGGCTATTTCTTTCAAAATAGTTTACTTCAAAAAAACAAAGACGACCTGATGGTCATCCTCGTCATACAGCAAGTATGGTGCGAAGAGAGGGACTCGAACCCTCCACCCGGGGGGCACTAACACCTGAAGCTAGCGCGTCTACCAATTCCGCCACCTTCGCGTACCTGACAAGCTGTAAAATGGGGTGGCTGATGGGGCTCGAACCCACGACAACCGGAATCACAATCCGGGACTCTACCAACTGAGCTACAGCCACCACAGCTGCTTTCGTTCCACAACAACGCCCGTTTAACCGACGCACTTTTGATGGTGCGCCCGACAGGATTCGAACCTGTGACCTCTGCCTCCGGAGGGCAGCGCTCTATCCAGCTGAGCTACGGGCGCTACGCTGTCGAACGGGGCGCATTATTAATTATGGTTGCTGGTTTGTCTACACTTTTCTGTCACCGAAACACTGTTCGTTGTTTTTTCAAGCACATTGCGCACTTTTCTTCCACTATTCCCCTGCTGCCAGCCGAAAAGGGGCAGATCGCTGTCGCAAATCGCCTTGCTGCCTTGACTTGATTTGATGCCCATCTAGAATGAATGAACGTTCATTCAATCGAAGGTCACACTGATGATTCTGGATAAAAAAGAGAGCATCTTCAACGCGGCCCATGAGGTGCTGGGTGAACGGGGTTTTCATGGTCTGTCGATTGCGGAAGTCGCCAAGAAAGCCAATGTTGCCACCGGCACCATCTATCGCTACTTCGGCGACAAGGATGATCTGATCCGGCAACTGCACCAGCACACTATCTTGCAGTGTGTACCCATGGTCATGGCCGATGTAGCAATCGATAAAGTTTCATTTCAACAATTTCGCCAATTATGGCTCAATATTCATGCCATTTTTGTTAACGAACCCAACGCTATCCGGTGCAAATTGCAGTACGAGAGCTCTCCGCTAGGGGCAGAATTGGAGACCAATCCTGTCATTCTGGCTGCCTGGGAGCCTCTGGACCGATTTTTTGAACAGGGCGTTGAACAAGGATTGTTTATTGATTTACCGATACGGGCACTCCAGGTGTTGAGTCTGGACAGTGTCATGCATCTGGCCCTGCAGTGCAGGGTGCACAACATCACGCTGACCGAATCGCAGTTGGAAACCGCGATCCGGGCCAGCTGGAATGCCATTTTATCCCCCAATCTTTCCACCTCAGGAGCCTGTTCATGAAAAAGTGGATGGCCATTATGTTGCTGATAGCGATCGCCTTGTTTGGCAGCGTCATCGGCTTCAATTTGTTCAAACAGAAGATGATTGCCCAATACATGGCCAACCGGCCGGAACCCGAGTTCCCCGTCACCGCCATGGTGACCAAGGCACAGGATTGGGTACCGACCATCGAAGCGATCGGCTTCATCGAGCCGAATCAGGGGGTGACCCTCTCCACCGAACTGGCAGGCACTATTGATGCCATCACCTTCGAGTCGGGCAAACCGGTCAAGGCTGACCAGCTGCTGCTGAGCCTGGACTCCACCGTGGAGCGGGCCAATCTGCGCGCCTCCCAGGCCAAGCTGCCGGCGGCAAAAGCCAAGTTCGATCGTTTCCAGAACCTCTACAAGACCAGCTCCATCTCCAAAGAGCAGCTGGATGAAGCCGAAGCGGCCTATCGCTCGCTGGAAGCAGATATCGAGAGTCTGAAGGCGACCATTGCCCGTCGTGAAGTCCGTGCGCCCTTTAGCGGCGTGGTCGGCCTGCGCAATGTGTTCCTCGGTCAGTATCTGCAGCCGGGCACAGATATCGTGCGCCTGGAAGATACCAGCGTGATGCGCCTGCGCTTCACCGTGCCCCAGACCGATATCTCCAAAATCAAGCTGGGCCAGACCATCAAGATCAATGTGGATGCCTATCCGCAAACCCAGTTTGATGGTCACATCACCGCCATCGAACCTGCGGTCAACTTCCAGAGCGGCCTGATCCAGGTACAGGCAGACATTCCGAACAACGACGGTCAGCTCCGTTCCGGTATGTTCGCCCGCGCCAGCATCATTCTGCCGACGGTGAAAGATCAGATCGTGATCCCGCAGAGCGCTATCTCCTTCACCCTTTACGGTCAGAACGTCTACGTGCTCAAAGAGGGCGAAGAGACCGACAAAGAGGGTAACAAGGTGAAAGTGCTGCGAGCCAAGCAGGTTGTGGTCAAGGCCGGTGAGCGCCGTGGCAACGATGTGCATGTGCTCTCCGGCATCCAGGCCGGTGACCAGATCGTACTGTCGGGTCAGGTTCGCCTGAGCAACGACACCAAGGTGCATGTGGTCGAGAACGATGCCCTGGCCGTTCCGGCACAAACCCCGATGCTGTAAGCGCGGAGATCTGCGATGCGATTTACTGACATATTTATAAAACGGCCTGTGCTGGCGATCTCGCTCAGCTTCCTGATCGCCTTGCTGGGCTTTCAGGCCATCTTCAAGATGCAGGTACGGGAATACCCCGAGGTGACCAACACGGTGATCACCGTCAGCACTGGCTACTATGGCGCCAGTTCTGATCTGATCCAGGGGTTCATCACCCAGCCGCTGGAACAGGCGGTCGCGCAAGCCGACAACATCGACTTCATGACCTCCTCCAGCCAGCTGGGTAGCTCAACGATCACTGCGTACATGAAGCTCAACACCGACCCCAACGCCGCGCTGTCCGACATCCTGGCGAAGGTGAACTCGGTGCGCTCCCAGTTGCCGAAAGAGGCGGAAGACCCGTCGGTCACCTCCTCCACCGGTTCAACCACAGCGGTGCTCTACCTCGGTTTTACCAGCCCGGAGCTCAACTCCAGCCAGATCACCGACTATCTGGAGCGGGTTATCAAGCCGCAACTCTTTACTGTCGGCGGGGTCTCCAAGGTTGATCTCTACGGTGGTGTCGAGTTTGCCCTGCGGGTATGGCTGGATCCGGCCAAGATGGCGGCCTTCAACCTGACTGCCAGCGACGTGATGACGGTGCTCAACAGCAACAACTATCAGTCCGCGACAGGTCAGGCGACCGGTTACTTCACCCTGTTCAACGGCAACGCCGAGACCCAGGTCAAGGATGTCGACGAGCTGAAGCGTCTGGTCGTTGCTACCCGTGACGGCAAGGTGATCCGCCTTTCCGACATTGCCAAGGTGACCCTCGAGAAGAGCCACGACATCTATCGAGCCAGCGCCAACGGCCGCGAAGCCGTGGTCATGGCGGTCAACGCCGCGCCGACAGCCAACCCCATCAACATCGCCCACGATGTGCTGGCGTTGCTGCCGAGCCTTGAGCGCAATATGCCGAGCACCATGCGTCTCAACGTGATGTATGACTCAACAGTGGCGATCAACGAGTCCATCCACGAGGTTATCAAGACCATCCTGGAGGCAGCCGCCATCGTTCTGGTGGTCATCACCCTGTTCCTCGGTTCGTTCCGCGCGGTTATCATCCCGATCATCACCATTCCGCTAAGTCTTATCGGCGTAGTGATGATGATGGATATGTTCGGCTTCTCGATAAACCTGATGACCCTGCTGGCGATGGTGCTGGCGATCGGTCTGGTGGTGGATGACGCCATCGTGGTGCTGGAGAACGTCGACCGCCATATCAAGGAGGGGGAAGAACCGTTCCGGGCCGCCATTATCGGTACCCGTGAAATTGCGGTGCCGGTTATCGCCATGACGGTTACCCTGGCGGCGGTATACGCACCTATCGCCCTGATGGGGGGTATCACAGGCTCCCTATTCAAGGAGTTTGCCCTGACGCTGGCTGGCGCCGTGTTCGTCTCGGGCATCATCGCCCTGACTCTGTCCCCGATGATGTGTTCCAAGATGCTCAAGGCCAACGAGCAACCGGGCAAGTTCGAGAGCACAGTCCACCACCTGCTGGAGCGGATGACCGATCGCTACGACAGCATGCTGCACGCCGTGATGAAAAAGCGCCCCGTCATCGTGGTGTTCGCCGTCATCGTCTTCGCCAGCCTGCCGCTGCTGTTCAAGTTCATCCCGAGCGAACTGGCACCGTCAGAGGACAAGGGGGTAATGGCCGTGCTGGGTACCGCACCGTCCAACGCCAACCTGGACTACATCGAAAACACCATGGCGGATGTGAACAAGATCCTGGACGACCAGCCCGAGATCGCCTTCTCCCAGGTCTTCTCAGGGGTGTTCAACGCCAACCAGGCGTTCGGTATCGCCTCCATGGTGCCCTGGAGCCAGCGTGAAGCGAGCCAGAAAGAGGTACTGGATCGGGTCGCCAATCTGGTGAAAGACATCCCGGGTATGGCCATCACCACCTTCCAGTTCCCGGAACTGCCGGGTGCATCGAGTGGTCTGCCGATCCAGTTCGTCATCACCACCCCGAACAGCTTCGAAAGCCTGTTCCTGGTGGCCGGTGAAATTCTGGCAGCGGCGCAGAGTAACGGTCAGTTCGTCTATTCGGATCTCGATCTGAACTACGACTCCGCCACCATGAAGATCCGCATCGACAAGGACAAGGCAGGTGCCTACGGCATCACCATGCAGGATATCGGAATCACCATGGGCACCATGATGGCGGACGGTTACGTCAACCGTATCGACCTGGATGGCCGCTCCTACGAGGTGATCCCGCAGGTCGAGCGCAAATACCGTCTCAATCCGGAGTCCATCAAGGGCTATTACGTGCGGGCCGCAGACGGCAAGTCGATCCCGCTCGGCAGCCTGATCAGCATTGAAGTGGTTGGCGAGCCCCGCGCCCTGCCCCACTTCAACCAGCTGAACTCCGCCACCATTGGCGCCGTTCCGGCTCCGGGCGTGGCCATGGGTGATGCGATCAACTGGTTCCAGACCACCGCCGACGAGAAGCTGCCGCAAGGCTATCGTTACGACTTTATGGGTGAAGCCCGTCAGTTCGTCACCGAAGGCAATGCGCTCTATGCCACCTTCGCGCTGGCACTGGCCATCATCTTCCTAGTGCTGGCAATCCAGTTCGAGTCGGTGCGTGACCCGCTGGTCATCATGGTCTCTGTACCGCTCGCCATCAGCGGGGCCTTGATTGCCCTGGCATGGGGTATGGCGACCATGAACATCTACTCCCAGGTGGGCCTCATCACCCTGGTGGGTCTGATTACCAAGCACGGTATCCTGATCTGTGAAGTAGCAAAGGAAGAGCAGCTGCTGCGCGGCATGAACCGGATGGAAGCCGTGATGCAGGCTGCCAAGGTGCGTTTGCGTCCGATCCTGATGACCACGGCCGCCATGATTGCCGGTCTGATCCCGCTGCTCTACGCCGCTGGCGCCGGTGCGGCACAGCGTTTCAGCATCGGTATAGTCATCGTGGCAGGTCTTGCCATCGGTACCCTGTTCACCCTGTTCGTGCTGCCGGTGATCTACACCTATCTGGCTTCCGAGCACAAACCCTTGCCGGTATTCGATGAAACCATTCCGCCCAAAGCAAACGGCGGACATTAATCATCAATCACATGCAAAGGCCCCGATACGGGGCCTTTTTTATGCTTCGCAGGAAAGACGACATAAGTGCATGAAGCAGTTAAACTAAAAAACACCACATCCAGACCGCAAGGACGCCATGTCAGGACTCTTCACCAAGACCGCCAGGGCCGTAGGCCGCAACGGACTCTCATATCGCCTGCTCTCCTACATTCTGGTGTGCAGTACCGTATTGGCGATGATCATTACGGCGCTGCAACTCGCGTGGGATTACCGCAAGGATGTCGCCGTCATCGAAGACAGCATCGGCCAGATCGAGGCCTCGTTCCTGCAACCCATCGCCGCCAGCTTGTGGAACCTGGATGAAGAGCAGGTCAAAGTGCAACTTGAAGGGATCATGAACCTGCCCAACATGCAGTTCGTGATGGTCAAGGAGATGCTCGGCAACTCCGAAGTCCCGCTGCTGACCCAGGGGGTCGAGCGGGAAAGCTATGATATCTCCCGCGAATTCAACCTCACCTATCAGGGTGAAATCGTCGGCAAGCTGTTCGTTGCCGCCTCTCTCGAGCAGATCTACCAGCGCCTCATCGAAAAATCGGTGCTGATCATGGTCAGCCAGACCATCAAGACCCTGGTGGTCTCATTTTGCATCCTGATCATCATTTACTATCTGGTGGTCAGGCACATCAACCGCATCGCCAACTACGCCCAGAAGTTCAACCTCGATCGGCTCGACATGGCTCTGGAGCTGGAAGGCCGCCCGCAGCCACGCAAGAAACCCGATGAGCTGGATACCCTGGTCTCCACCCTCAACCAGATGCGTACCCGACTGCGTGACGAGCTGGTTGCCCGCCATCAGGCGGTGGAACAGCTGCAAAAGGAGCGGGACTTCTCCGCCACCCTGATCAACTCCGCCAACATGGTCATCTGCTGCATGGAACCGGATTTGACCATCGCCAGCATCAACCCGGCAGCCATACTGCTGACCGGCTACCACCAGCAGGAGCTGTTGCAGCACAACTGGCTGGATCTCTTTGTCAGCCCGGCGCAACGGGAAGAGCTGAACGATATTCTGGCGGCGGAAGGTTCACTGGCCGACAAAGAGGTCATCATGCATGACCAGCAGGCCCATGAGCTGGTACTGCAATGGACCTTCGTACCCTTCTACGATGGCCCCAACCTCAAGTACCAGATCGGGTTTGGCTACGACATCACCCAGCTGAAAAAGGTCGAGCGGGAGATAATCCAGCTCAACGAACAGCTGGAAGGCAAGGTGGTGGAGCGTACCCGCAGCCTGAGCGAAGCCAACAACCAGCTCGGCAAGGCGTACGACGACCTGAAACAGGCCCAGCAGACCCTTGTGGAGTCCGAGAAGATGGCCTCCCTCGGCTCGCTGGTAGCCGGGGTGGCACACGAGATCAACACTCCGATCGGCATCAGCGTGACCGCCTCCTCCTACCTGCAAGAGCGGGTCGCCGACTTCAAGTCTCATATCGACTCCAAGCAGCTGTCTCGCTCCTATCTCAACGAGTTTACCGTCAACCTCGACGAGTCGATGCAGTTGCTGCAGAGCAACCTGCGGCGCGCCTCCGAGCTGATCGCCAGCTTCAAACAGGTGGCTGTCGACCAGTCATCGGAAGCACGATACAACTTCAGCCTCGCCGACAACCTCCATCAGGTAGTGGTCTCGCTTGGCCACAAACTGAAGAAGAGCCAGTGCGAAGTGGATATCCAGTGCGATCCCAAGCTGTCGATCTTCTCCTTCCCGGGCAGTTTTACCCAGATCTACTCGAACCTGATCCTCAACTCCATCAACCACGGGTTCGACAGCTGGGACAAACCGAAGAAGATCACCATCAAGGTGGAACAGCAGGGAGAAGAGCTGTTTATCGACTATTCGGACAACGGCCGCGGCATCCCGCCGGAAATCTTGCCACGCATCTTCGATCCCTTCGTCACCTCCAAGCGGGGTCAGGGTGGCAGCGGTCTGGGCACCCACATCATCTACAACCTGGTGGTGCAACTGCTGAAAGGCCGTATCAGCTGTGCCAGCGAACCGGGCCAGGGCGCCCAGTTCCATATTCGCCTGCCGATCCAACATAACTGAGCGCTGGCTCTTGTGAGCCAGCCGCTTTATCCCCATCATGCTGTGATTGCATTCTTAATGAGCGGAGAACCTCGCAATGGCACAGCATTTTGACTATATCGCCATCGGCGGCGGCAGCGGCGGTATTGCGTCTGCCAACCGGGCTGCCATGTACGGTAAGAAAGTTGCCCTGATTGAAGCCAAAGAGTTGGGTGGAACCTGCGTCAACGTAGGCTGCGTACCGAAGAAGGCCATGTGGTATGCAGGCCAGATCGCCGATGCCCTGAAATATGGCGCCGACTACGGCTTTGACACCACTCTAAACCACTTCAACTGGGCCAAGCTGGTCGAGTCCCGCCAGGCCTACATCGGCCGCATTCACCAGTCCTATCAGAACGTGCTGGGCAAGAACCAGATCACCGTCATCAAGGGCTTCGCCCGCTTCGTCAGCAGCAACACCATCGAGGTCAATGGCAAGCACTACACGGCCGATCACATTCTGATCGCCACCGGTGGCCGCCCGGAAATTCCGGCGATCCCGGGTGCCGAGCTGGGTATCGACTCCGACGGTTTCTTTGACCTGCAAAGCCAACCCAAGCGGGTTGCCGTAGTGGGTGCGGGCTACATCGCGGTCGAGATCGCCGGGGTGATGCAGGCGCTCGGCTCAGAGACCCATCTGGTGGTGCGCAAGCACGCGCCGCTGCGCAACTTCGACCCCATGATCCACGAGACTCTGGTCGAAATCATGGCGCAGGAAGGGCCCAAGCTGCACACCCACGCCATTCCCAAAGCCGTGCTCAAGAACGCTGACAACAGCCTGACCCTGCAACTGGAAGATGGTCGCCATCTCACCGTCGACTGCCTGATCTGGGCCATCGGCCGGGTACCGGCTACCGACAACCTCAATCTGGCTGCCGCTGGCATCACGCTGGACGAGAAGGGCTTTATCCCGACCGACAAGTTCCAGAACACCGCCGTCGCCAACATCTATGCAGTGGGTGACAACACGGGTCGCATCCAGCTCACGCCGGTAGCCGTCGCGGCGGGCCGCCGCCTCTCCGAGCGGCTGTTCAACAACAAGCCGAACGAACACCTCAACTACGATCTGGTGCCGACCGTGGTGTTCAGCCACCCGCCCATCGGCACCATAGGCCTGACCGAACCGGAAGCCATCGCCCAATACGGCGAGGACCAGGTGAAGGTCTACCGCAGCCAGTTCACCGCCATGTACTCGGCACTGACCCAGCATCGCCAGCCCACCCGGATGAAGCTGGTCTGTGTCGGCCCGGAAGAGAAGGTGGTCGGTCTGCATGGCATCGGCTTTGCCATGGACGAGATCCTGCAAGGTTTCGGCGTCGCCATGAAGATGGGTGCCACCAAGGCGGACTTCGACAACTGCGTGGCTATCCATCCGACCAGTGCTGAAGAGTTCGTGACAATGCGATAGGTACGTTTGAAGTTGGCCTGTCATTATCAGGCCAACTTCAACAACTGCGTTCCCACGCCTCATCCCACCAGCGCTGAAGAGTTCGTGACGATGCGATAGGTACGTTTGAAGTTGACCTTTCACGAGGAGCCAGCTTCGACAACCATCTAACCCCTTCTCCCAAACCCGGCTCAGGCCGGGTTTTTTGATCACTCCTCGCCATTTATCCCGCAAATCCGTCGTTCTTTACGCCGATTTTACGCCTGCCACATGGCGCTTTATGGCGCCTTTACGCCTGTTTTACATACCCTTTTCAGCGTCAATGACACCAACAGAGTCGATATGGTCTTACATCGGCTCTCGCAGCTAATTATCTCAATGGAGTCGATATGAATTGGCTATATCTGCTGCTCGTCCTCGCCTTGATGGCCTATCTGATGCGCGCACTCACGCACAGTCACGAGTGAGGGACTACCTATATGCAGCAAGAAATTATCTACCCGGTGGCCAGCAAACTGCCGAGCCTCGTGAGCAATCCAATGCGTGCCCTGACGCACCGTGACCACGAGTGAGGAACTAGAACATGTGGCAAGAAATAATCTATCCGGTGGCCTTCGTGCTGCTGGTTCTGCTGCCGGCACCGCTGCTGGGCAACTACATCTACCGGGTATTTGAAGGCAAAATCCGCTGGCTGGCACCGGTCGAGCGCGCCACGCTGGCTTGCTGTGGCACCGATGGACGGGAGCAGGACTGGAAGTCCTACGCCCTCAGCCTGCTGGCCTTCAACGGCGCCGGTTTCGGTCTGCTGTTCCTGATCCTGATGGCGCAGGGGTTGCTGCCCCTCAACCCGCAACAACTGCCGGGTCTGAGTTGGCAGCTCGCATTCAACACCGCGGTCAGCTTTATGACCAACACCAACTGGCAAGCCTATTCCGGTGAGGCCAGCCTCTCCTACTTCAGCCAGATGGTGGGCCTGACCACCCAGAACTTCGTCTCCGCAGGGACGGGCGCCGCCGTCGCCATTGCCCTGTTCCGCGGCATCGCCCGCCAGCAGACCATCAACCTTGGCAACTTCTGGCAGGATCTGGTGCGTTTCTGCCTCTATGTGCTGCTGCCCATCGCGCTGATCATGGCGCTGGTGCTGGTATGGCAAGGTGTGCCGCAAAGCCTCTCCGCCTATCTGCCGTTCCACGGTGTGGAAGGTCAGGAGCAGCTGCTGCCCCTCGGCCCGGCGGCCTCTCAGATCGCCATCAAGCAGCTTGGCTCCAACGGCGGCGGCTTCTTCGGCATCAACTCGGCACATCCGTTCGAGAACCCGACAGCCCTCTCCAACTGGCTGGAGATGGTCGCCCTGCTCACCATCGCCGCAGCCATGGTCTTTACTCTGGGCCGCTATGTGAAGGACATGGCCCACAGCCGCGCCATTCTCGGTGCCATGACCCTCATGCTGGTGCTGGGGCTCTTCATCTCCCTCTCCCAGGAGCTGAAACCGGATCCCGCCCTCGCCCAGCTCACCACTGACGCCAGCAACATGGCTGGCAACTGGGAAGGCAAGGAGAGCCGCTTCGGCCCTGTGCTCTCCAACATCTGGGAAGTGGCGACCACTGCCGCCTCCAACGGTGCCGTCAACGCCATGCACGACAGCTTTACTCCGCTCGGTGGCATGGTGGGCATGATCAACATGCTGCTGGGCGAGGTCATCTTCGGCGGGGTCGGCTCCGGTATCTACGGCATGATGCTGTTCGTGCTGCTGACCGTGTTCCTGTGTGGACTGATGGTGGGACGTACCCCGACCTATCTGGGAAAACGCCTCGGCATCACCGAGATGAAGTGGGTGGTCGCCAGCATGCTGGTCATGCCGGTGGGGGTTTTGGTGATCGGTGGTGTCACCCTGCTGATGCCGGATGCCAGCACCATCATCGGCCATAATGGCCCGCACGGTCTGTCACGCCTTATCTATGCCTACGCCTCGGCTGCCGGCAACAACGGCTCCGCCTTCGCCGGTTTTGCCGCCGGTGACAACTGGCAGTGCATCGCCATCGGTCTGGCCATGCTGCTCGGTCGCTTCGGCTACATCATTCCGGTACTGGCCATCGCCGGTCAGCTGGCCCGTGCGCCCCGTCAGGAGACGAGCGAAGGGGACTTCCCCATCAGCGGCCCGCTGTTCGTTACCCTGCTGATCATCACCGTCCTGCTGATAGGTGGCCTCTCCTTCCTGCCGGTGCTGGCACTGGGCCCGGTGGCCGAACATCTGAGCCTGATCGGAGGGGCACTCTGATGAACCTGACCCTGTCGATCACCATCCGGATGCCAATGGCCAACTATCTGATGCTGGGAGCTTTCCAATGAGCAAGTCCACTGCAATGAGCACTGACACCATGTTGGTGAAGGGCAAAAAACAGAAATCACAGATCATCCAGGCAATGGTTGAGGCCCTCTATCGCTTCAATCCCAAGGCGCTGTTTGGCAGCCCCATCCTGTTCACCCTCTGGCTGGCCGCAATCATGGCGACCGTGGAGTCCCTGCTGGGGCAGCCCTTCTCGGGGGTTGCCCCCTCGCTGGCGTGGCAGCTGACCGCCTGGCTCTGGCTGACCCTCTGGTTTGCCAACTTCGCGGAAACCCTGGCCGAGGGGCGCGGCAAGGCCCGTGCCGACAGCCTGAAAGCGGGCATGAGCCAGCTCAAGGCCCGTCGGGTGGCGAATGCCAAAGATGGTCAGGGCGAGTGGGTACCCGCCACCAACCTGATGAAGGGGGATCTGGTGCTGGTACGCAGCGGCGAGATGATCCCGGCCGACGGCGAAGTGGTCGCCGGCATCGCCTCGGTCAACGAGGCCGCCATCACCGGCGAATCCGCCCCCGTCATCCGCGAGTCAGGTACCGACCGCAGCGGCGTGACCGGCAACACGACAGTCGTCTCCGACGAGATCTGGGTGCGCGTCAGCAACAATCCGGGCGAGAGCACGCTGGATCGGATGATCGCACTGGTGGAAGGGGCCAAGCGCCAGAAGACCCCCAACGAGATGGCGCTAGACGCCCTGCTGGTGGGCCTAACCCTGATCTTCCTGCTGGTGGTCGCCACCCTGCCCTGGTTCCTCGACTACAACGGCACCCAGGTCCCGCGTCTCTACCTGATCGCGCTCTTTATCACTCTGATCCCGACCACCATCGGCGGCCTGCTCTCCGCCATCGGTATTGCCGGTATGGATCGACTGGTGAAGCTGAACGTCATCGCCAAGTCTGGCCGTGCCGTCGAAGCGGCCGGTGATGTGCGCACCCTGCTGTTGGACAAAACCGGCACCATCACCTTCGGTAACCGGATGGCCGATGAGTTGATCCCGGCACCGGGTGTCGACCCCGCCCTGCTGGCACAAGCGGCCATGCTGGCCTCGCTGGGTGACAACACCCCGGAGGGCAAATCCATCCTGACTCTGGCCAGCAAAAGCATGGCCAAGCCGAGCCAGCTGGAGAGCGACAAGGTGATCCCTTTCAGCGCCGAGACCCGGCTGAGCGGACTGGATCGCAACGGTCATCAATATCGCAAGGGGGCGGTAGATGCCGTGCTGAACTACCTCAGCCTCGACCGCAAGGCGGTACCTGAGCTGGTGCTCAAGTCAGTCGACAGCATCGCCCGTCAGGGTGGGACTCCGCTGCTGGTCTGCACTCAGGAGAAACTGTTGGGGGTGGTCTACCTCAAGGACATCATCAAGCCCGGTATCAAGGCTCGCTTCCAGATCCTGCGCCACATGGGGATCCGCACCGTGATGATCACCGGCGACAACCCGAAAACCGCCGCCGCCATCGCAGCCGAAGCCGGGGTGGATGACTTCATCGCCGAGGCGACGCCGGAGAAGAAGCTCGCCTATATCCGGCAGGAGCAGGCCGATGGCCGTCTGGTCGCCATGTGCGGTGACGGTGCCAACGATGCACCCGCACTGGCACAAGCTGATGTGGGTCTGGCCATGAACGAAGGTACCCAGGCCGCCAAGGAGGCGGGCAATCTGGTGGATCTCGACTCCAACCCCACCAAGCTGCTGGACGTGGTGCTGGTCGGCAAACAGCTGCTGGTGACCCGTGGCGCCCTGACCACCTTCTCCATCGCCAACGACGTGGCCAAGTACTTTGCCATCCTGCCGGCCCTGTTCATCGCCGCCTACCCGCAACTGGGGGTACTGAACCTGATGCAGCTGGGCAGCCCGCAGAGCGCCATCCTGTCGGCCATCATCTTCAACGCCCTGATCATCGTAGCGCTGGTGCCGCTGGCCCTGCGCGGTGTCGACCTGAAAGGCTCGGCCGCCAGCCTGCTGCGCCGCAACCTGCTGATCTACGGTGTCGGCGGCCTGCTGGTGCCGTTTATCGGCATCAAGCTGATCGATCTGGTCATTACCGGCCTGGGTCTGGTGTAACGACATAACCGGGATGCGGCTCAGACCCGCATCCCCAGCCATCCTTTTGGAGCAAGAGAATCATGATAGCAATCAGAACCCTGTTGACCCTGACCCTGCTGCTGGGCGTGGGTTATCCGCTGGCGGTGACCGGACTGGCACAGCTGCTGTTCCCCTGGCAAGCCAACGGCAGCCAGCTGACCGACAGCAAACAGCAACTCATCGGTAGCGCCCTGCTGGGGCAGAGATTCGAGCGGGCTGACTACTTCCATCCCCGTCCCTCAGCCAGCGATTTCAACACCATTGGCGGCAGCGCCAGCAATCTGGGGATGAGCTCACCGCTGCGGGCAGAGTTCGCCGAACAGGCAGCCAAGGCACAGCCTGAAACCAGCTCTCCCGCCATGCTGACCCGCTCCGCCTCCGGCCTCGATCCCCACCTGCCGCTGGATGCGGTGCTGGCTCAGGTCGACCGCGTCGCCAAAGAACGTGGACTGGATCCCGCCCAACTGACGGAGCAGGTCAAGTCGGCCACACAAGCTGGTATCCTTGGCCCGCAGGTGGTCAACATTCTCCAGCTGAATCTGCAACTGGATCATAAAAAGGGCGTCTGATGGCGCCCATTCCGGTTTGGTGATGACCTCGATTTTCGCAACGGGCGGTTGGCTCGATAGGGATAACAATGGCTGATGTAGCAAGCGCTGATGCCCTGCTGACGAGTCTGATGCAGGAGCATGGGGATGCGTGATGAGGTAAGGGCCGATGCCCTGCTGGCGAGCCTGGAACAGGAGCACAAGGGCAAGCTGAAGGTGTTTCTCGGCGCCGCTCCCGGCGTCGGCAAGACCTACGCCATGTTGCAGGCGGTGCGGGAACAGGCCAAAGAGGGGGTCGACATCCTGATCGGCGTGGTGGAGACCCACGGCCGGCAGGAGACGCTGGCCCTGCTCGACAAGCTCGCCATCATGCCGCGCAAGATCCACATGCACCGCCAGCAGCGACTGGAGGAGATGGATCTCGACGGCCTGCTCGCCCGCAAACCGGCCATCGCCGTGGTGGATGAGCTGGCCCACAGCAACGCCCCCGGCAGCCGCCACGAGAAGCGCTGGCAGGATGTGGAGGAGCTGCTCAACGCCGGGATCGACGTCTACACCACCCTCAACGTGCAGCATCTGGAGAGCCTCAACGATCTGGTGTGGCAGCTCACCGGGGTCAGGGTAAAAGAGACCCTGCCCGATCAGGTGCTGCTGGAAGCCGACAGTCTGGTGCTGATCGACCTCCCCCCCAAGGAGCTGCTCGGCCGCCTCAAGGAGGGGAAGGTTTATGTGCCCCATCAGGCCAAGGCGGCACTGCAATCCTTCTTCTCCCTCAACAACCTCACCGCATTGCGGGAGCTGGCGATGCAGACCGCCGCCAGCCATGTGGAGGGGGATCTGCAACTACAGTGGCAGGCTGCGGGCAAGAGCACCTTGCCGCTGCGGGGCAAGCTGATGGTCTGCCTCGGCGACCTGCACGGCTCGGCGCTGGTGCGCTACGGCCACCGCTTTGCCCAGCGCCGTCAGCTCCCGTGGCTGGTGGTGCATGTCGACAGCAATGGCCGCCGCTCTGCCGATGTGGAGCAGGCGCTGGCGCTCGCCTCCCACCTCGGCGCCAAGGTGCTGACGCTATCCAGCCCGGCGGTCGCCAACACCCTGCTGGAGACCGCCGAACAGCAACAGGTCTCCCAGCTTCTGCTCGGCAAACCTCACAAGGCGCCATGGCGCCGCTCGCTGGTGCAGCACCTGCTCAAGCAGGCGCAGGGGCTCGAAATCACGCTGGTCGATACCGAGAAGCAGAAGCCCGAAGTGGGGATGCGCGTCCCGACCCCGAAGGATATACACCACAGCATGCTGGCAGTGGTGATCATGGGGATCACCTCGGCCGCCGCCTGGGGGCTCTCCTACTGGCTGCCCCCCGCAGCGTTACCGCTCATCTTCGTGCTGGGGGTGCTGGCGACGGCCCTCACCACCAGTCTGGTGCCCGCCACACTGGCGGCTGTGCTGGGCTTTATCGCCCACAATCTGCTCTTCACCGCCCCCTACTTCTCCCTGAGCGTCGCCAACCACAGCGACCTGCTCACCCTGTTTGTGCTGCTTATCGTCGGCATGACGGCGGGGCGGCTCGCCTCCCGCCAGCGGCAACAGCTGATCGGTCTGCGCGAGACCCAGCAGTTGGGCAATGCCCTGCTCTCCCTCAGTCAGGGGTTAGCCACCGCCAGCAGCCCGGAGGAGGTTTTGAGACAAGGTGCCCAGGCCATTTCACTGGCGCTAGGCCAGCCGACCGTGGTAATCGACAAGGAGTTCAACGACAGGCTCGGCAACGAGAAGCACAGGCCCGGCCAGACCGACAAGGCGGCCATCGACTGGTGTCTGGCCCAGAAGCAGAGCGCCGGGGCCCACACAGCAACTCTCAATGCCGCCGAGGCCCAGTATCACCACCTCAGCGACGATCTGGTGATCGGCATAACGCTGGCCAATCCGCTCTCCTCCTCTGCCGAGCACCAGCTGCAGGCGCTGCTCACCGACATTCGCGCCGCGCTGGCGCGGATCGACCTCAACGAGCGGCTGGCCGACAGCCAGCTGCAGGCGGAGACCGACCGGATGCGCGCGGCCCTGCTCTCCTCGGTCTCCCACGATTTGAAGACGCCGCTGGCGACCATCATGGGCGCCGGCAGCACCCTGCTGGAATATGGTGACCGGATCCCCGCCGAAGACCGTGACGAACTGCTCCACTCGGTGCAGGAGGAGGCGCGCCGCCTCCACAGCTATGTGCAGAATCTGCTGGATATGACCCGCATCGGCTCCCCCGACTTCCAGCTGAAACGGGACTGGGTCGATCTGGCGGATCTGGTGGAGAGCGCCCGCAAACGGCTCGACTCCTCCTGGCGCCAGCACAAGCTGCTGGTCCATTTCGATCAGCATGTGCCCCAGCTCTATGTCCATGGCGCCCTGATCGAGCAGGTGCTGGTCAACATCCTCGACAACGCCTCCCGCTACTCGCCAGCTGGCACCCCCATCGAGTTCAAGGTGATGGTGGCCGAACCCGACCTCATCATCGATATCATCGATATCGGGGTCGGTATCGCCGAGTCGGATCGGGAGAAGATCTTCAATCTCTTCTACACCCAGCCGGTGGGCGATTGCGGCAGCCGTGGCACCGGGCTTGGCCTCGCCATTTCCCGCGCTATGATAGAGGCCCACGGCGGCAAGATTTGGGCCTTCTCCGGCCCCAATGGCAACGGCACCTGCATGCGTATCTCCCTGCCGCTCGCCCTCAATTCACCGGAGGTCTGATGGCTGACCGCCAGCTCGGGTCACTCAGCCCCTCCCACCATTCGCCTCTGGAGGTTCGATGGCACACATTCTGGTCATAGATGATGAAGCGGCGATCCGTCGCTTTCTGCGGATCAGCCTGATTGCCGAGGGGCATCAGGTGAGTGAGGCGGTGGGGGTCAATGAAGGGCTGGAGCAGTACCGCCATCTCAACCCCGATCTGGTGATCCTCGATCTCGGCCTGCCTGATGGCGATGGTATTCAGGTACTGCAGGCCATTCGCGAACACCACCCCAACCCGGTGCTGGTGTTGTCGGCCCGTGATTCGGAGCAGGAGAAGGTGCGCTTGCTGGATGCCGGTGCCAACGACTACATGAGCAAGCCGTTTGGCATCGGCGAGATGATGGCCCGCATTCGCGTACTCTTGCGCCAGCGGGCTGGCGTCAGCAGCGGCGAGCGACGCCACTTCCCCCAATGCGGCCTGACGCTCGATATCAGCAGCCACAAGGTAACCATGAAAGACGAGGAGATCCCCCTCTCCCGCAAGGAGTTCGCCCTGTTGCAGGCGCTGGTGTGCCACCCCGGCAAGCTGGTGATGCAGACCCAGCTGCTCAACGACATCTGGGGGCCGAGCCACAAGGAAGACACCCACTACCTGCGCATCGTCATCGCCAGTCTGCGCAAAAAGCTGGGGGATAACCCCCAGCAACCGACGCTTATCGAGACCGAATCCGGTATTGGCTACCGCTTTATCGGCAACTGACGTTTCACGTGGAACGACGCCCGCAGCAAATCAGCGCCAGCAGACCACAGCCACTCAGCAACAGGCCGAGATCCTGCAATCCGGCCGCTACTGCCAACCCCAGACTGAGCATCAGGTAATAACCAAGCCCGAACAGGGCGCCAGCACTGCCAGCTACCTCACGATAGGCCAGCAGCGCCTGACTCAGCACATTGGGGATAGCCAGCCCGAAGGCCACCACCACACCCATCATGGGCAACAGGAACCAGAGGCTGGCCTGACTCGCCCAGACCAGCAGCCCGGCGACCAGCGCCAGAGCGCAAGCCAGTCTACTCAGAGAGGACGGCAGCCACCCCCTCCCCAGCAGATGCTTGTTGAGCAGGCTGCCGAGCAGGGTCGCCAGCGCCAGCAAGATCCCCGAATAGCCAAACTCGCCGGTGCTCAATCCCAATCCGGCAAACAGGAAGGGGGCCAGACTGTAGTAACCAAACAACATGGTGTTGAACAGGGCGACCAGCATGGCACTGCGCCAGAGCCCACCATCTTTTATCATCCGGCACACCAGCGGCCAGAGCGCGACTCGCTGGGTACTAACCTGACGGGTTTCCGGCAACTGCCAGCAGGTCACCAGCAGCAAACCGACCGCCAGTATCAGCAGACCGCTGAACACCCCAAGATAGCCGAACCCGCTCGCCAGCTGCCCACCACTGAGCAACCCCAACACTGGGCTGAGTGAGAGCGCAATGCCCATCACCGAGAAGACCCGCGCCAGATCGCTGCCCTGATAGCTGTCGCGCAGCATGGTCTGGGTCACCACGGATCCCACGGCGGCGCCAAAAGCCGAGATAACCCGGGCCACAAGCAGGGTTTCAAACTGGTTGGCCAGCAGCGCCAGCAGGGTGCCGACACCATAGGTGAGCAGACCCGCCAGCATGGCGGGACGCCGCCCGATCAGATCGCATAGCCGCCCCCAGCAGACCACGCCCACCGCAAACGCCAGAAAATAGACCGACAGGGTCTGGGATGCCTGCCCCTCGCTCACCCGAAACTGGCTGGCGATGTGGGTCAGTACCGGGCTGTAGATGGTCTCCACAATTTGGGGAAACATCATCAATCCCACCACCAGCCAGAGCGGTGGCAACTTGTTGTTCATGACAAACCTCCTTCACAAGAGGTCGCCAGTCTAGAGAGATTCAAATTGTCTGATTACAATAAGCAGGACTATAAACATCAAAAATCGGACATATGGCCTTTATTCTTCCCGATCACCCTTTTGACCCCGACCAGCTGACGGGCAGCGTGATCGGCATTGCCTCCGCCCTCGGCTGGCACGACTCGGGTCTGCATCAACATCAACGCCATCAGCTGCTGTTCGCCCAATCCGGCTGCATGACCATGGAGCTGGAAGGTCGGGTCTGCCTGCTGCCACCTACCCGCGCCGCCTGGCTGCCAGCGGGCACCGCCCACCGGGTACTGATGCGCGGTGTCGTCGCCTACCGATCCCTCTACTTCCAGCCGCACCCCGAGTTGCCCGGCACGGTCGAAGTGCTGGCGGTCAATCCGCTGCTGCACGAACTGATCGAACGGATGGCGCTCTGGCCGTGGGACAAACCGCAAGAGCAGCAGCAACGGACGGTGGCACTGTTTATGGAGGAGTTGGAGCAGGCACCGCGGGAGTCGTGGCAGTTGCCGCTGCCGACCGATCCCAGACTGGGCGACTGGCTACAGCAGTTGAAACGGGGGGATGCCCTGCCCGATCGGCTCAACCGGCTGGCCGAACGGGTGGGTGCCAGTGACAAGACCATTGGCCGCATCTTCATGCGGGAGACCGGCATGAGCTATCAGGCGTGGCGTCAGCAGTGGCGGCTGTTGCGCGCCATGGAGCTGCTGGCAGAACGCGAGCCCATCAGCCGGATTGCCGCTGCGCTGGAGTTCTCCAGCGACAGCGCCTTCATCAGCTTCTTCAAACAACATACGGGACAGACCCCCCTGCGCTACCTCAGCTCTCGGGGTGAGTCGCCACAGCCTGGCTAGCTTCCACCACCAGAGTATCCAGCGCCAGCGGCTTGAGGTTATGCAACGCATCCTGCACCACGGCATGGGATGCCTGTTGCAACTCGCTCTGCACATCCTGCTCCAGCTGGACACTATCCAGCTCGGGCCGCGGGTTTTCGTTGGCCATCACGTTCAGGCTCAGGGCACTCACAATCAGGGTGGCGATCAGGCTTTTCATCTGGTTTGCTCCGGTATGGTTGAGATGACCAGATAGCTATTCCAATAGTTGTGCCAATCCTCATGCAATTCATAACATGATGATTTTGTTTAAATTAACTATCTTGCGATACCAAATTGAGTCGCAAAATGCATTCCGCTCGGTCATTTTTAAACCAACAGTTGGTGCTTTTAACCACGCTTGATTTTTGCACCATGTTCCACGTGGAACGTCCCATCTTTTTGATCGACACCCGCTTTTAAACTGAGCTATGGTGCTACATCCCCGTAACTCAAATCTGGATCTGTCACTGAATGGAATTTTCCTTGTTCGGCGAGAAGTTCACTCGCCACGCCGGTATTACCCAACTCATGGATGACCTCAATCAGGGGCTGACCAATCCGGACGCCATCATGCTGGGTGGCGGCAATCCAGCCCCCATCCCCGCCATGCTGGAGCGCTTTCAGGCCGAGGCCAAGAGCCTGCTCGACAACGGCGAGCTGGTCAAAGCGATGGCCAACTACGACGGCCCACAGGGCAAAGACAGGTTCACCAAAGCGCTGGCTGCCCTGCTCAGCAAGGAGTTGGGATGGGATATCTCGGCCCGTAATATCGCCCTGACCAACGGCAGTCAGAATGCCTTCTTCTACCTGTTCAACCTGCTGGCTGGCGAATTTGCCGATGGCCGCAAGAAGAAGGTGCTGTTCCCGCTCGCCCCTGAATACATCGGCTATGCCGACTCAGCGCTGGCCGACGACTACTTCGTGGCCTACAAGCCCACCATCGAGAAGCTGCCCGATGGCCAGTTCAAATACCACGTGGATTTCGAGAGCCTGCAGGTAGGTGACGATATTGGGGTGATCTGCGTCTCCCGCCCGACCAACCCGACCGGCAACGTGCTGACCGACGAAGAGATCGAACATCTCGATCAGATCGCCCGCGACAAGGGGATTCCGCTTCTGATCGACAACGCCTACGGTGTCCCCTTCCCGGGCATCATCTTCAGCGAAGCCAAGCCGTTCTGGAACGCCAACACCATCCTCTGCATGAGCCTCTCCAAGCTCGGCCTGCCGGGCACCCGTTGCGGCATCGTCATCGCCGACGAGAAGATCATCCAGGCCATCACCAACCTGAGCGGCATAATCAATCTGGCGCCGGGCAGTCTGGGGCCCGCCATCACCATCCCGATGATCGAGAGCGGCGATATCATCGCCCTCAGCGAACAGGTGGTGAAGCCCTTCTATCAGCAGAAGGCGGAGCTGGCGGTGCAGCTGCTGCGCGAAGCGATCCCCGACCCGCGCTTCCACATTCATAAACCGGAAGGGGCCCTCTTCCTCTGGCTCTGGTTTGAAGGCTTGCCGATCCACTGTCAGGAGCTGTACGAGCGACTGAAGGCGAAGAACCTGCTGATCGTGCCGGGTCACTACTTCTTCCCCGGCATCGATGACCCCGAGTGGCGCCACAGCCACGAGTGCATCCGCCTCAACTACTCCCAGAGCGAGGAGCTGGTGCGCCGCGGCATCGCCATTCTGGCGGACGAGATCAACACCCTCTACGCTGGTTAATCCAATCCAGCGATACAAAACAGAAAGGCCTGCAGATGCAGGCCTTTGTTGTTTATCGCGATCCGGTTTGCTTAACCGGGCAGCGCCAGCTGGTCGGGTTTACCGATCGGGATGGCGCGGGGCTTGAGCGCCTCCGGCAGTTCGCGGGCCAGGTCGATGGTCAGCAGACCATGCTCCAGCTTGGCGCCCTGCACTTCCACGTGCTGGCTCAGCTTGAAGGCGAGCTCGAAGTCACGCTCGGCAATTCCCTGATGGAGGAACTGACGCTCACCGGCCGCAGCCCCTTTGCGCCCCTTCACCTTGAGGGTGCCGTTTTCGGTCTCCAGCTCCAGCTCTTCGCGCTCGAAGCCAGCCACGGCGACCGTGATGCGATAGCCATCCTGATCACGCTTCTCAATGTTGTACGGGGGGTAAGCGGCGGTCTTCTGATCAAACAGACCTTCCAGCTCACGGGCCATCCGCTCGAAGCCGACAGCGTTGGAATAGAGATGAGAAAAATCGAGGTTACGCATAATCCTATCCTTCTAATAAGCAACAGGTTCAACTCTCCACAGGCCCGTCATCGGCACCCGGGAAATTTTAAAATTTCAGTGAATTCAGGCTATCAGCCGTTGATCTCGATCTTGCGCGGCTTCATAGCCTCGGGCACTTCACGCACCAGCTCGATGTGCAGCAAGCCGTTTTTCAGGTCGGCCCCTTTCACCCGCACATAGTCGGCCAGCTGGAAGCGGCGCTCGAAACCACGTTCGGCGATCCCCTGATAGAGATAGTTGCGCCCGGTGTCGGCCTGCTTGTTGCCCTTCACCGTCAGCAGATTTTCCTGGAAGCTCAGCTCCAGCTCTTCCTGGGTAAAGCCCGCCACCGCCATGCTGATGCGGTAGTCGTTGTCACCCAGTTGCTCGATGTTGTAGGGGGGATAACCGGCATTGCCATTGCTGGCCGCAGATTCGATGAGATTGGCCAGACGATCGAAACCGATGGCAGAACGATAGAGCGGAGAAAAGTCGATAGAACGCATAGTATTACCCTCTTATGAGCGATAACGGATTGTTTGCCCTCCTTATGGACGGGCGCCTGGTCGAAACCTCTGTCGAGCGTTCCGGCCTTGTTACCTATATAGGGGCTCACTTTTTCCTTTCAAGGGGATTTTTTCAAATTTTTTAAATGGCCGCACCGACCTGTAGAACATCAACCTGTTTGCCCGATAGTGATGATAATCGACCCGTGGGCCACTGATGGCAATGCGCTCCGCACTCCATAATTGGTTGCATATCCACCAGCCAACATGGAGCCATCTCATGAAGATTACCCAGGTTCGTAACGCCACCTTGCTGCTCGACTATGCCGGCACCCGCTTTCTGATCGACCCCATGCTCTCGGCCAAGGGAGCCTTCCCCGGCTTTGAGGGCACCGCCAACAGCCATCTGCGCAATCCGCTGGTCGAGCTGCCGCTACCGATCGATGAGCTGGTCGATGTGGACGCCGTGATCGTCACTCACGATCACCCTGACCACTGGGATGACGCCGCCAGAGCCCTGATCCCCAAACATCTGCCGCTCTTGGTACAACATAAAAAAGATGCCGATGCCATTCGTGCCAGTGGCTTTGAGGATGTGCGGCTGCTGAGCGACCAGCCCGAGTTTGCCGGCATTCGCCTGCAGCAGACCGGTGGCCAGCACGGCAGCGACCCGTTGATGGCGGTACTGGGCGAGCGCATGGGAGAGGTATGCGGCGTGGTTTTCTCCCACCCCAATGAACAGAGCCTCTATCTGGCCGGTGATACCATCTGGCATCCCTCGGTCGAACAAGCCCTGCAACAGCATCAACCCGAGGTCATCATCCTCAACTGCGGCGATGCACAGGTGCCCGGACTCGGTTCCATCATCATGGGCAAGGAGGATGTCGCCGCCGTATATCAGGCGGCACCGCAAGCCACGCTGATCGCCAGCCATATGGAGGCGGTCAACCACGCCGTGCTGTCACGCCAGGAGCTGCGCAACTATCTGGCGAAACGGGGCATGACGGATCGGGTACGGGTGCCGCAAGATGGCGAGGCGATATCACTGTGACCCGCAGGGGGGCCATGCCAGACATGGCCCTTCGGCTTTCACTGTCAGACGCTTATGATGAGTGGTCTGCGCACAGAGAGGAGCCAACATAATGCCCACCCCGATCGTTGCCGTGGTGACCTTCGATCACTTCAGCCCTTTTCACTGCGCCGTTCCCTGCCTCATCTTCGGCGATATCCTGCCGGGCCAGCCGCTGTTCGAGCTCAAGATCTGCTGCGGTGATGGCAACCGCCACGCACACTCGGCGCAAGGCTTCACCATTCAGGCGCCCCATGGGCTGGAGGTGCTGGCCGAGGCGGAGATCATCGTTATCCCCTTCTGGCACGACCCGGCAGCACGGCCACCCGCTGCGTTGCTCGATGCCCTGATTGCCGCCAGAGCCAGAGGCGCCCGACTGGTCGGGCTCTGTCTTGGCACCTATGTGCTCGCCTACGCCGGACTACTTAATGGTCGCAAAGCATCGACCCACTGGGAGTATGAGCAGGATTTCTGCCACCGCTTTCCCTGCGTGCAGCTTGATACCAACGCCCTCTATGTGGATGACGATGGGCTGGTCACCTCGGCAGGCACTGCCGCCGGGCTGGACTGCTGCCTCTATCTGGTGCGCCAGTACCACGGCTCAGCCATCGCCAACAAGGTGGCGCGGCGGCTAGTGATCCCGCCCCACCGGGAAGGGGGCCAGGCCCAGTTTATCGAGCAGCCGGTACCCGCCTCCACCCGCGATGTCCGGATGAACCAGTTGCTCGATCACCTGCGTGCTCATCTGGCAGAGCCCCATACCCTGGATTCTTTGGCGGCCCATACCCTGATGAGCCGACGCACCTTTACCCGCCGCTTTCATCAGGCTACCGGCCTCTCGGTGGGTGAATGGCTGCTGGCGGAGCGGCTCAGGCGCAGTCAGGAGTTACTGGAAGTGAGCGGTCATTCCATCGACCGCATTGCCGAGCTGGTCGGCTTCAAGAGTGCCACCTCCCTGCGCAATCACTTTCGCGCCCGCTTTGCCATCTCCCCCAGCGAGTGGCGACGATCTTTTCGCGGCCAAAACCCCTGATACACAGACTCGATGTTTCACGTGGAACGTGCCACCTACTCCGCCCAAAAACAAAAAGCCGCTCACAGGGAGCGGCTTTTGTATATCGAGCTGATAGCGTCGATTAGACGTCGAGGTTGGCTACGCGCAGGGCGTTGGTCTCGATAAAGTCACGACGGGGCTCAACGGCATCACCCATCAGGGTGGAGAAGAGCTGGTCAGCACCGACGGCGTCATCGATGGTGACGCGCAGCATGCGGCGGGCTTCCGGATCCATGGTGGTTTCCCACAGCTGGTCCGGGTTCATCTCACCCAGCCCTTTATAGCGCTGGATGTAGATGCCGCGTTTGCCTTCGCCCATCAACCACTCGACGGCTTCCACAAAGTTGGCAACCGGCTTCACCTTCTCGCCACGCTTGATGAAACCACCTTCCTCGATCAGGTTGGCGATCTCCTTGCCCAGCGAAACCAGCTGACGGTACTCACCGGACTGCAGGAAGTCGTAGCTGAGCGGATATTCGCGGTCAACACCGTGCTGACGAACCACGGCGTGCGGAACGTACAGGCTGCGCTCTTCATCACGACGAACCTGGATCTGGTACTGGATACCGTGGTTGCTCTCGTTGAGCACGGCTTCCATACCCTGACACCAGGCCAGCAGATCGCTCTCGCTGTTCAGCAGCGCTTCGTTCAGCTCCGGCTGATAGATCAGCTGGGTCAGTACCGCTTCCGGCGCACGACGAGACATGCGGGTAATCAGGTGAGTCACCGAGCGGTGCTGGTTGACCAGGCGCTCCAGCGCCTCGCCACCGATGGCCGGGGCAGACTCGTTGACGTGCAGGGTAGCACCATCCAGCGCCATGGCGGTCTGGTACTGCAGCAGCGCGTCTTCGTCTTTCAGATACTGCTCCTGCTTTCCCTTCTTCACTTTGTAGAGCGGCGGCTGGGCGATGTAGACGTAGCCACGTTCGATGATTTCCGGCATCTGACGATAGAAGAAGGTCAGCAGCAGGGTTCGGATGTGCGCACCATCGACGTCCGCATCGGTCATGATGATGATGTTGTGATAACGCAGCTTGTCCGGGTTGTACTCGTCACGACCGATACCGCAGCCCAGTGCGGTGATCAGGGTGCCCACCTCTTGCGAGGAGATCATCTTGTCGAAACGGGCCTTCTCTACGTTCAGGATCTTGCCCTTGAGCGGCAGGATGGCCTGGTTCTTACGGTTGCGACCCTGCTTGGCGGAACCGCCAGCAGAGTCCCCTTCCACTATGTAGAGTTCGGAGAGAGCCGGGTCTTTTTCCTGACAGTCAGCCAGCTTGCCGGGCAGACCGGCGATATCCAGCGCGCCTTTGCGGCGGGTCAGTTCGCGGGCTTTGCGGGCCGCTTCACGGGCACGGGCCGCATCGATGATCTTGTTGACCACGATCTTGGCATCGCCCGGGTTTTCCAGCAGGAAGTCCGCCAGCTTCTCACCCATCGCCTGTTCAACGGCGGTCTTCACTTCGGAAGAGACCAGCTTGTCTTTGGTCTGAGATGAGAACTTGGGATCCGGCACCTTGACGGAGATAACGGCAATCAGACCTTCACGTACGTCGTCGCCACTGGCGGCAGACTTGGCCTTCTTGCTGTAGTCCTCTTTGTCCATATAGGAGTTCAGAGTACGGGTCAGCGCGGTACGGAAGCCAACGAGGTGAGTACCACCATCCCGCTGCGGGATGTTGTTGGTGAAGCAGTAGACCCCTTCCTGATAGGCGTCGTTCCACTGCATCGCCACTTCAACGCCGATACCATCCTGCTCGGTGGTGAAATGGAACACCTTCGGGTGGATCGGGGTCTTGTTCTGGTTCAGGTACTCAACGAATGCCTTGATGCCACCCTCGTAGCAGAAATGCGCCTCGCGGCCATCACGCTCGTCTTGCAGACGGATGGAGACACCGGAGTTGAGGAAGGAGAGCTCGCGCAGGCGCTTGGCCAGGATCTCGTAATGGAACAGGGTATCGCTGAAAATGGCAGGGCTCGGCCAGAAGCGAACTTCGGTACCGGTGCCGGTGCTGTCTCCAATCTGCTTGAGCGGCGCCTGCGGCTCACCCAGATGATAGGTCTGCTCGTAGACGTGGCCGTTACGACGAATGGTCAGCAACAGCTTGTCAGAGAGGGCGTTAACGACTGAGACACCCACGCCGTGCAGGCCGCCGGATACCTTGTAGGAGTTGTCATCAAACTTACCGCCAGCGTGCAGCACGGTCATGATGACCTCTGCGGCGGAGCGGCCCTCCTCCTCGTGCATGTCTACCGGGATACCCCGGCCATTGTCACGCACAGAGACAGAACCGTCGGAATGGATCTTGACCAGAATATCGGAGCAGTAGCCAGCGAGCGCCTCGTCAATGGAGTTATCGACGACCTCGAACACCATGTGGTGCAGACCCGAGCCATCATCCGTATCGCCGATATACATCCCCGGGCGCTTGCGGACCGCATCCAGGCCCTTCAGCACCTTGATATTCGAGGAGTCGTAAGTATTTTCACTCATAGCTTACTCTCTGCCTTCTCTAACGTTTCGGAGATTTTACCCTGTTCCACGTGGAACAACTTGCAGTCATTCGCATCCATCATGTCTGCGAGCTGACCGGTGTCGATGGCGGTGATAAACACCTGGGACGCACACTGCTTCAGCCTTGCGGCCAGCAAGCGGCGCTTGTCGACATCCAGTTCAGAGGCAAAATCGTCAATTAAAAAAATACAGCCACGGCTGCTATGTTGATTCAAATAGAGCCCTTGGGCCAGTCGCATGGCGCAGACCAGCAACTTCAGCTGACCCCGGGACAAAATATCCTGAGCGGGTACACCGTTCGCCTTGAGGCGCACATCGGCTTTCTGTGGACCGACACCGGTATAGCCCAGCGCCCGATCCCGCTCAAACCCCGCCTCCAGCAGATCGCCGAGGGGAGTGTCTTTCTCCCAGCCCCGGTAAAAGCCGAGACTGATATCGAATTCCGGCAGAAAATCCGCCGTCATCTCCTTGATCAGGGGCGTAATGGCCTGACAATAACTGGCGCGAAACTCGGCCAGCTCACCCCCGAGCCGCACCAGCTCCTGATCCCAGAATGCCAGCTGGCGGTACTGAGTGCTCTGGCGCAATAGCGCATTGCGCTGTTTCAGCAGCCGCCGCACTCGCCCCCACAGGGCAAAGAAGGTCGGCTCCTGATGGAAAACGCCCCAATCGAGCCAGGCGCGGCGAGCCTGAGGCCCGCCCGTCAGCAGGTTGAAGCCATCGGGATGGATCAACTGCACCGGCAACAGCTCCGCCAAATCGGCCAACCGCTGGGCCTGTGCCCCGGCAATCTTGAGCTGGGTCTCGCCACTCTTGTCTTTGGCAAGACCGATCGGTACCTGACGCCCCTCCAGCTCGCACTGGGCAAACAGGGTAAAGGCCCTCTCCCCCTGGCGGATAACCCGCCCGGTCAAATGAGTGCGAAAGGAGCGCCCCAGACCAAGGTAGTGAATGGCTTCCAGCACGCTGGTCTTGCCGCTGCCATTGCACCCGACCAGAATGTTGAGGCCGGGCGACAGCTTGAGACTGGCTTGCTGGATATTGCGAAAGTCGCTGAGCTGGAGTTTGACCAGGGACACGACTAGATCCGCATCGGCATCACCACGTACTGAGCATCCTGATGTTCAAAATCCTCAATAATGGCACTGCTGATGGAATCGCTCAGGCTAATCCGAATTTGGTCACATTTTAACGTATTCAGCACGTCGAGCACATAAGAGACGTTAAAGCCGATCTCCATCTCGCCAGCGGCATATTGTACGTCAAGCAGCTCTTCGGCTTCTTCCTGTTCCGGGTTGTTGGCGGTGATGCGCAGCAGGTTTTCCTGCAGATTGAGACGCACCCCACGGAATTTCTCGTTGGAGAGGATAGCGGCGCGGGCAAACGCCTGACGCAGATCCTCACGACCGGCGATCAGGGCCTTGTCGCTGTTGCGCGGAATGACGCGGCGCCAGTCCGGGAAGCGGCCATCCACCAGCTTGGAGGTGAAGATGAAGCCGTCCAGCGCAGCACGCAGGTTGCTGCGACCGATCTGCAGACGTACCGGCTTGTCTTCCGCTTCCAGCAGACGAACCAGCTCCAGTACCCCTTTGCGCGGCAGGATAACCTGATGATCGGGCAGCGATTCCCCGACCACCTCGCGGCGGCAGGTGGCCAGACGGTGACCGTCGGTCGCTACGGTACGCAGACCGTGACCTTCACTCTCGAACAGCATGCCGTTCAGGTAGTAACGCACGTCCTGGCTGGCCATGGAGAACTGAGTCGCATCGATCAGCTTCTTCAGCTCCAGCTGGCTGATATCGAACTCGAGCACGGATTCCCAATCCTCGATGTTCGGATACTCGGTCGCCGGCAGGGTCGAGAGGTTGAAGCGGGAGCGACCGGACCGGATGATCAGGCGCTCGCCTTCGGTATTGAGACGGATCTCGGCGCCTTCCGGCAGACCACGGCAGATATCCAGCAGCTTGCGCGCCGGTACTGTGGTGCGGCCATCTTCGCTGGCCCCGTTCAGATAGACCTGACCGATCATCTCTACTTCGAGATCGGTACCGGTCAGTGACAGCAGACCGTTGCTGACATCAAGCAGCACGTTGCCGAGGATCGGCAGGGTCGGTCGGCCGCCGAGGGCGCCGGACACCAGTTGCAGAGGACGTAACAGGGCCTCACGGCTAATTTCGAGCTGCATCTGTGCTCTCCGTTGTGATTAGGAGGAAAAGATTCGGATCAGGTTGGAATATTCGCGCTGCATCTGTCCACTCGATTCCGTTATCAGGAAGAAAGGGTACGGATCAGGTTGGAATAGTCCTCCTTGATGTCGTGACTCTCCTCCTTCAGCTGCTCGATCTTGCGGCAGGCATGAAGAACGGTAGTGTGGTCACGGCCACCAAAGGCATCACCTATCTCCGGCAAACTGTGGTTGGTCAGCTCCTTGGCCAGTGCCATCGCCAGCTGGCGCGGACGGGCAACGGAGCGGGAACGACGCTTGGAGAGCAGATCCGCCAGCTTGATCTTGTAGTACTCCGCCACCGTCTTCTGGATATTGTCGATGGTGACCAGCTTCTCCTGCAGTGCCAACAGGTCGCGCAGCGCTTCGCGCACGAAATCAATATTGATGGCACGGCCGGTGAAGTTGGCGTTGGCGATCACCCGGTTGAGGGCACCTTCCAGTTCACGGACGTTGGATCGCAGACGTTTGGCGATGAAGAAGGCCACTTCGTCCGGCAGATGGATCTGGTTCTCGTCTGCCTTGCGCATCAGGATCGCGACGCGGGTCTCCAGCTCCGGCGGTTCGATCGCCACGGTCAGGCCCCAGCCGAAGCGGGACTTGAGGCGATCCTCGACACCGTTGATCTCCTTCGGATAGCGATCCGAGGTGAGGATGATCTGCTGGTTACCTTCCAGCAAGGCATTGAAGGTATGGAAGAACTCCTCCTGGGAGCGCTCCTTGTTGGCGAAGAACTGGATGTCATCGATGAGCAGGGCATCGACGCTGCGGTAGTAACGCTTGAACTCTTCAATGGCGTTGTTTTGCAGCGCTTTCACCATGTCCTGAACAAACCGCTCGGAGTGCATATAGATGACTTTGGCATCTTTTTTACTCTCCTTGATAGCATTGCCAACGGCGTGCAACAGGTGGGTTTTACCCAGGCCGGTGCCGCCATAGAGGAACAGCGGGTTGTAAGCACCACCCGGATTGTCTGCTACCTGACGGGCAGCCGCACGCGCCAACTGGTTGGACTTACCCTCGACGAAATTCTCGAAGGTATAGTTCACGTTGGTGTTGCTCTTGTGGTTCGGCTCGGGCTTGGCTTCAGCCTTGCTTTCCCAGCTCTTCTGCAAGTTATTCACAGGCGCGGCACCCTGTACCGGCGCTCTGGCGACAGCAACAGGATGGGGACGATTGCCTATATCAAAACGCAGGGCGGGGCCGTCGACCCCGCAGAGTTCGTTGATGATGCCGTTAACCCGGATGAGATACTTGTCTCGTACCCAGTCCAGAACAAAGCGATTCGGTGCATACAGGGTCAGAGTATTGTCACTCAACTCCGCTTGAAGCGGCCGGATCCACATGCTGAATTCTGCCGAGGGCAACTCATCTTGCAGCCGGTTAAGGCACTGCTGCCATAGCGAAGCAGTCACTCTAAACTCCTGTCGATTGATTAACTAAAGACCGGCTATTCTACGTTTTTAGCCGCCGGATCTCCAGCCATCGCCCGGTGGATCCAGCAAATAAGATCCTTGACTTTCAAGGATCCAGCGCCTTTGGATCGGATTTCATCCCCAAAGTTACCCACAGCTTGATCCACCGTCCGGATTGGTCGATCCCGTGCTTCTCTCCTGTTATTTCATATAACCAAATGTCATTTATTTTTTAAATTTTATTCCAATAACATCAGGGCCAAACCAGTTATTACAACTACAAATACAAGACATTGAGAGAGAGAAACACCATGAAAACATCCATCAAACTGATTTCCGGCGCAGCCATCCTGCTCGCCACCCTGTCCGGTCAGGCCATCGCCCAGGAGACCATCAAGGTCGGCATGTCCGGCAAATATTTCCCGTTCACCTTCGTCAAGCAGGACAAGCTGCAGGGCTTTGAAGTAGATATGTGGAACCAGATCGGCGAGCGCACCGGCTACAAGGTCGAATTCGTGACCGCCAGCTTCTCCGGCCTGTTCGGCATGCTAGAAACCGGCCGCATCGACACCATCTCCAACCAGATCACCATCACCGACGAGCGCAAGGCGAAGTACGACTTCTCCCAGCCTTACGTCTATGACGGCGCCCAGATTGTGGTACGCAAGGGCAACAGTACCATTCACGGTATCAAGGATCTGGAAGGCAAGAAGGTGGCCGTGAACCTGGGTTCCAACTTCGAAGAGCTGCTGCGCAAGAACGACCCGAACAAGAAGATCGACATCCGCACCTATGACTCCGCCTTCGAGCAGGATGTCGCCCTGGGTCGCATCGATGCCTTCGTGATGGACCGCGTCTCCACCGCCCAGCTGATCAAAGAGTCCAAGCTGCCGCTGCAACAGGCTGGCGCACCGTTCGAGACTATCGAGAACGCCCTGCCCTTCCTGAAGACCCCGGAGAAACAGGCGCTGCTGAAGAAGGTCGACGAGGCCCTGACCGCAATGCGCAAGGATGGCTCCCTGCGTCAGATCTCCGAGAAATGGTTCGCTTCCGACATCACCGACAAATAAATGATGGAATTTGACCTCGAATACACGCTGGGGCTGTTTCCCATCCTGCTCAAATACCTGGGCACCACGATGGAGATGGCCCTGTGGGGATTCGTGCTGGCACTCGTACTCTCGCTGGCCCTGGCGATAGTACGGGTGTTTCGCGTCCCTGCGATTCACTGGCTGGCGATGCTCTATATCTCGTTCTTTCGGGGTACACCGCTACTCGTTCAGCTGTTCCTGCTCTACTACGGACTGCCGCAACTGTTCCCGATCTTCGTGGGAATGGATGCCTTTACCGCCGCCATCGTCGGTCTGACCCTGCACTTCGCCGCCTACATGGCCGAGTCGATCCGCGCAGCCATCCTCGGCATTCACAAAAGCCAGATGGAAGCGGCGCTCAGTATCGGCATGAGCCGTTATCAGGCGATGCAGCGGATCATCCTGCCGCAGGCGGCCCGTATCGCCACCCCGTCGCTGATGAACTACTTCATCGACATGATCAAGAGCACCTCGCTGGCCTTCACGCTGGGAGTGGCCGAGATCATGGGCAAGGCGCAAATGGAAGCCTCCTCCTCCTTCAAGTTCTTCGAGAGCTTTATGGCGGTGGCGCTGATCTACTGGGTGGTGGTGATCTTCTTTACCCGCTTGCAGCATCTGCTGGAAGTCCGTCTCAACCGTGCCTATTAAAGGAGGGCGCTCATGATCAAGCTAACCGGCCTCTCCAAGGCATATCACGGCAATCAGGTTCTCAACGGTATCGATCTGGAGGTCAAAAAGGGGGAAATTGTCGTCATCATCGGCCCCTCCGGCACCGGCAAGTCAACCCTGTTGCGCTGCCTGAACCTGCTGGAGACCCCGGATGCGGGCACCCTTGCCATCGACGATCTCGAGCTCAATCTGGCAAATGCCAGTGAACAGCAGGCGATCGAGCTGCGCAAGCGGGCCTCCTTCGTGTTCCAGAACTACGCCCTTTTTGCCAACAAAACAGCGCTCGACAACATCGCCGAAGGGCTGATCACCGTCTGGAAGCAGCCAAAAGCGGAGGCCCGCGCCACAGCGCTCGGCATCCTCAAGGACATTGGTCTTGCCGACAAGCAGGATGCCTATCCGGCCTCCCTTTCCGGCGGCCAGCAGCAGCGGGTCGGCATTGGCCGCGCCATGGCGGCCCACTCCAAGGTGATCCTGTTTGACGAGCCCACCTCGGCCCTCGATCCCGAGTGGGTCGACGAGGTTTTGGGACTGATGAAAGAGTTGGCCCGCCAGCACCAGACCATGGTGGTGGTGACCCATGAGATTGAATTTGCTCGTGATGTTGCCGATCGGGTGATCTTCATGGAAGGGGGGCGGATCGTCGAGCAGGGCCCGCCGGATCAGATATTGGTCGATCCCAAGGATCCCCGTACCCGGGAGTTCTTGCGGAAAGTCCTTAAATAGCTCTCTCTTTGGCGGCCTGGCCGCCTTTTTTATTGAGGGATCCCTTGTTTAACCCCGGGTTGCCAGTATAATCCGGAGCCCTTGATCCTCTGGATCCTCACGCTCGGCAGCGGCCTTTTCAAGACCACGGCAGGATGAGAGGGAACGGCGGATTGACTAAAAGCCGAACTCTGTTTAGAATTCGGCCTCTTTTGCTAGTCGTCACACGCTATAGCTGGCGCGTCGGCTAAGTGTGACAATCAAAACTGTACAGAAATACGGAATCGAATCATGAAACGTACTTTTCAACCGTCCAACCTGAAGCGCAAGCGCTCTCACGGTTTCCGCGCCCGCATGGCAACTGCCAACGGTCGTAAAGTTCTGGCCGCTCGTCGTGCCAAGGGTCGTGCCCGCCTGGTAGTCTAATGCCTACCCAGCACACCTTCTCTCGGGAGTTACGTCTGTTAACTCCCGAACACTTCAAACGCGTTTTCGCCGAGCCTGTCCGGGCCGCCTCTCCGCAGATTACCCTTCTCGCTTCTCCCAATTCGCTCGAACACCCTCGTCTTGGTCTCGCTGTGCCCAAAAAAGCACTCAAGCGTGCCGTTTGGCGTAATCGTGTCAAACGGGTGGTTCGGGAAAGTTTCCGCCTCAAACAACATCAGCTGCCCGCTATCGACATCGTGGTGATCGCCAAGGCCGGTGTGAAAGAGATGGATAACGAGGAACTGTTCAAGTTACTGGAAAAGCTATGGCGCACCCTGTCACGCCGTTGCAATGGGTAGCTATCAAACTGATACGCCTGTATCAGCTAATCATTAGCCCTCTGCTCGGGCCGCGCTGCCGTTTTACCCCAACTTGTTCCCAATTTGCGATAGAAGCCATCCGACTTCACGGTTTCATAAAAGGCGTTTGGTTAGCCAGCAAACGTCTATTAAAATGCCATCCCTTATCCGAGGGTGGTTATGACCCGGTTCCGCAACCAAAGCGAAGAAACTGAAAACTATGGAATCACAACGCAATCTACTCCTGATCGGTTTGCTGTTCGTGAGCTTTCTGCTCTGGCAACAGTGGGAGTCCGACAAGGCTCCGAAGCCGGCCCCGACTACCGTGGCCCAAACCGAACATTTCGTACCTGAAGCCGGTCAGACCGGTGATATTCCTCAGGTTTCCGAGCAAGCCAATGCGACTGCCGCACGCAAGCTGATCACCGTCTCCTCTGACGTGCTCAAGCTGACCCTGGATACCCAGGGTGGCGACATCGTGTCTGCCGAACTGCTGTCTCACAAACTGGAAGAGGGCAAGGACCAACCGTTCGTGCTGCTGACCAGCAAGCCTGAGCACCTCTATATCGCCCAGAGCGGTCTGGTGGGTCGCAATGGTCCGGACAGTCAGGCCGAAGGTCGTCCTACCTATGAAGCCGCCCAGACCAGCTATCAGCTGGCCGATGGTCAGGATCAAGTCGTTGTTCCGATGACCTGGACCGACAGCAAGGGCGTGGTCTTCACCAAGGAGTTCATCCTCAAGCGTGGCGACTATGCCGTTGGCGTTGATTACAAGATCGACAACAAATCTGCCGAGCCGGTTCAGGTGCAGTTCTATGGTCAGCTGAAGCAGACCGTAGCAACGCCGAAGGATCAGGAAGGTCATGCCATGGTAGCCAGCGCTTACCGTGGTGGTGCCTTCTCCACTGAAGATACCCGCTACAAGAAGTACACCTTCGACGAGATGAAGGATGCCGACCTGAACAAGACCACCAAGGGTGGTTGGGTCGCCATGCTGCAACACTACTTCGTCTCTGCCTGGGCACCGAATGCCGACGATACCAACAGCTTCTACAGCCGTGTGATCCCTGGTAAAGGCCAGGCCATCATCGGTTACAAGGCGCCGCTGGTTGACGTGGCTGCCGGCCAACAGGCTGAAGTAACCAGCAAGCTGTGGGTCGGTCCCAAGCTGCAAGACCAGATGGCCAAGGTGGCTAACCACCTCGACCTGACCGTCGACTACGGCTGGCTGTGGTTCATCGCCCAACCGCTGCACTGGCTGCTGACCGTGTTCCACGGTTTCGTCCAGAACTGGGGTCTGGCCATCATCATGCTGACCCTGCTGGTACGCGGCATCATGTTCCCGCTGACCAAGGCCCAGTACACCTCCATGGCCAAGATGCGCATGCTGCAACCCAAGATTGCGGCCCTGCGCGAGCGCTTCGGCGATGACCGCCAGAAGATGTCTCAGGGCATGATGGAGCTGTACAAGAAGGAGAAGGTCAACCCGCTGGGTGGCTGCCTGCCGATCCTGGTTCAGATGCCGATCTTCATCGCCCTTTACTGGGCACTGATGGAGTCCGTTGAACTGCGTCACGCGCCGTTTGCCCTGTGGATCACTGACCTGTCAGTGAAGGACCCCTTCTTCGTGCTGCCAATCCTCATGGGTGCCTCCATGTGGTATCTGCAGAAGATGAGCCCGACCACCGTAACCGACCCGATGCAGCAGAAAGTGATGCAGTTCATGCCGATCATCTTCACTTTCATGTTCCTCTGGTTCCCGGCTGGCCTGACTCTCTACTGGCTGGTGAGCAACGTCATCTCCATCATCCAGCAGACCATCATCTATCGTCAGCTGGAGAAGAAAGGACTGCATTCACGCAGCTAATCTTCCCGTGATGACAAAAGAGGCGGCCTTCGGGCCGCCTTTTTTATTACAATGTCTCCCACTACGTTTTCCTATCAGCGAACAAACGAGCCAAGCAAGATGACAACAGATACGATCGTGGCCCAGGCCACCGCGCCAGGCCGTGGTGGCGTCGGCATAGTCCGGGTCTCCGGCCCCGCCGCCGAACAGGTCGCCGGGATAGTGCTCGGCAAGCTCCCGCGGGTGCGCTACGCCGAATATCTGCCGTTCAAGGATGAGCAAGGCCAGGTACTGGATCAGGGCATCGCCCTGCTGTTCAAAGCCCCCAACAGCTTCACCGGCGAGGATGTGCTGGAGCTGCAGGGCCACGGCGGCCCCGTCATCATGGACATGCTGATCCGCCGCATTCTGAAAATCGACGGCATTCGTCCTGCCCGCCCTGGCGAGTTCAGCGAGCGCGCCTTCATCAACGACAAGCTGGATCTGGCCCAGGCCGAAGCTATCGCTGACCTTATTGAAGCCTCCAGCGAACAGGCCGCCCGCAGCGCCATGCACTCCCTGCAGGGGCAGTTCTCCAGCAAAATCCAGCAACTGGTGGAGAGCCTGATCCGGCTGCGCATCTATGTGGAAGCGGCCATCGACTTCCCGGACGAGGAGATCGACTTCCTCTCCGACGGCAAGGTGGCGGGCGACCTCTACGCCATCATGTCCGAGCTGGACGACGTGCGCGGGGAAGCCAAACAGGGCGCCCTGCTACGGGAAGGGATGAAGGTGGTGATCGCCGGTCGTCCCAACGCCGGCAAATCGAGCCTGCTAAATGCCCTGGCGGGCCGCGAGTCGGCCATCGTCACCGAGATTGCCGGTACCACCCGCGACGTGCTGCGCGAACATATCCATCTCGATGGCATGCCGCTGCACATCATCGACACCGCCGGTCTGCGCGACACTCAGGACAAGGTGGAGCAGATCGGTATCGAGCGCGCCTGGGCCGAGATCGAACAGGCCGATCGGGTGCTGTTTATGGTGGATGGCACCACCACGGATGCGGTTAACCCGCGAGAGATCTGGCCGGAATTTGTTGATCGGTTGCCAAAAAACATCGGCCTCACCGTCATTCGCAACAAGGCCGACCTGACCGGCGAGGATCTGGCACCGAGCCAGGAGCTGGGCCACGCCGTCTACCGTATCTCCGCCAAGACCGAGCTGGGGCTGCCTGCCCTGCGCGAGCACCTGAAAGCCTGCATGGGCTTCCAGGGCAACACCGAAGGGGGCTTTATGGCCCGCCGCCGCCATCTGGATGCGCTGGAGCGTGCCGCCGAGCGGCTGCTGGTGGCCAAAGAGCAGCTGGAAGTGTTCGTGGCAGGCGAGCTGGTGGCCGAAGAGTTGCGCCTCG
Organism: Aeromonas sp. 95A; assembly: GCF_051919235.1. Lineage (NCBI taxonomy): Bacteria > Pseudomonadati > Pseudomonadota > Gammaproteobacteria > Aeromonadales > Aeromonadaceae > Aeromonas > Aeromonas sp. 95A. The sequence continues at coordinate 2,915,189 of NZ_JBQBFC010000001.1, read as the reverse complement.
CACAGGAGTCCCTCTCTGAGATCACCGGTGAATTCAGCTCCGACGATCTGCTGGGCCGTATCTTCTCCAGCTTCTGCATCGGCAAGTAACTCTCCGCACAGCAGGCAATAAAAAGCCCGGGTTCATCCCGGGCTTTTTATTGTGCGTTTTTTGTCCGCAAACCTAGAGGCGACGCAGGCACCACATGAAGTAAGCGCCTCCTAACAAGGTGGATACCAGCCCGACCGGCACCTCCTGCGGGAAGAGGATCTGCTGGCCGACCCAGTCCGCCGATACCATCAACAGGGCGCCGGAAGCGGCGGCCCCAAGCAGGTGCCAGCGTGCCCGCACCAACCCCATCAGCTTGGCCATATGTGGTGCCAGCAGACCAACGAAGGAGAGCGGCCCCACCACCAGGGTGGCGCTGGCGGTGAGCACGGCCACCAGCAGCAGGATGGCAAGCTGGGCACGGTTGAGGCGAATGCCGAGTGCGGTGGCTACCGCCGCCCCCATTGGCAGCAGATCGAGCCAACGGCTCACCAACAGGCAGGCGGCCAGCATCAACAGCGCCAGCCCCACCAGCCCATAGGCCACCGGCAGGGTGACGTAATAGGTAGAACCGGACATCCATGAGAGCAGTTGCTGCACCCGCAGGTCACCGTTGGCCAACGCAATGGCCTGCAGCGGCTCAAACAACGCCGTGATGGCAATACCTGAGAGCAGGATCCGCTCCGGCTGGAAGCCGTGCTTGCGATTGACCACCACCAGCAGCAACAGGCAGCCGAAGGCACCGAGCAAGCCACCGGCCAGCATCAGCGGCAGGGGCAAAGCTGGCAGCAGTAAGGCTGTAGCTATCACACCCATAAAGGTGCTGCCGCTCACCCCCAGCAGCTCCGGACTCGCCATCGGGTTGTTGCTGACCCGCTGCAACAAGGTGCCCGCCAGCGCCAGCAGCACGCCAGCCGCCCCAGCCGCCAGAGTGCGCGGCAACCGCCACTCCAGTTGGGCCTGCCAGCGGAGCCAGCTCGGCCAACTCCAGCCCGTCATTCCCTGTCCAACCAGCAGGGAGGCGACCACGGCCAGCATTAGCCCGACCAGCAACAGGCCAATAAGGCGAGCCGGTGCCGGATGGCGAGCCACCAGCAGGCCGACGTTTGCCTTAGGCGCACCCGACTTGATGCCAAGGCGCGGGATCAGCCAAAGCAGCAGCGGCGCGCCCAGCAGGGCGGTCATGGCACCGGTGGGGATCAAGACCGGCCAGAAGCGACTCAGGCTCTGCAGCAGCAGATCGGTCGCCGCCAGCAGCAGGGCGCCGAGGATTGGAGACCACAGCAGCCGCTGGCCAAGCTGGCGGATCCCGAGCAGCCGCACCATGGCGGGCGCTGCCAACCCGATAAAGCCGATCAGCCCAACCACGCTCACCACGCAAGCGGTGACAAACACCGCCAGCCCCAGTCCGGCAAAACGCAGATGCTGCAGAGAGACCCCCAGACTGCGGGCGCTGGCATCATCCAGCTCCAGCACCGCCAGCGGGCGCACCAGTACTGCGGCCAGCAAAGCGGCTGCCAGCAGGCGGGGCAACAGATAACTCACCCCGCTCCAGCTGTTCTGCACTAGCGAGCCACTGCCCCACACCAGCAAGCCTTTCAGCTCCTCCTGAAAGAACAGCAAGAGCCCCATGCTGATGGCCGCCAGATAGAGGTTGATCACCAGCCCGGCAAAGACGATGACCACCGGATTGAGCTGGCGACGCCAGGCCAGAGCAAACACCAGTGCCATCGCGAGGCTGCCACCGGCCATGGCGATCCACTCCCGCCCCAACAGCAACCAGGAGGGGGCAAACAGGGTCACCATCATCAACGCCAGTTGGGCACCGGAGGCCACCCCCAAGGTGGTCGGTGACGCGAGCGGGTTGCGCAGCACCTGCTGCATCAGGGTGCCCGCCAGCCCGAGCGCCGCCCCGGCCAGCAGGGTGACCGCCAAGCGGGGCAACCAGCTGAAATGCACCACCGCTTGGCTGACGTCATTAAGATTGGGGGCGAAGAGGCTCTGCCACCAGAGCGCAGCGGGCAGCTGGCGAGCCAGCTCCCAATACGCGAGCGAGAGGGTCAACCCCAGCAGGATCGAGACCGGCCGCAGCAGCGGCGATGTGAGCAGTCGCTTCATCGGCTCGCCTCCATACGCTCGGCATCTTGCAACAATGCATCGCTGAGCAGACCGGCGAAACGGCGGGCGGCCAATACGCCACCAAAACTCCAGACCGCAGGTAGATGCAGCACGGGCGCCTGCCGTACCAGCGGCAGATGCTGCCACAGCCCAGGCTCCTGCAGCCGTTCGCTCACCCCTACCGGGATGGGATCGACTACCACCAGCCGCGCGGTTGGCAAGGTCATGAACTGCTCGATGCTGACCACCGAGAAACCCCAGTCATTGGTCTGCTCTTGCCAGCCATTACGCAGCCCAAGCCGCGTCATCACCGCATCGAACAGGCTGTGGCGACCAAACACCCGCACATGGCGCTCATCGATAAACTGCACCACCAGCAGGGGCGGCAAATCCGCAGGCAATCTGGCCTGCATGCTGGCGAGATCCCGATCCAGCCCGGCCAGCAGCCGTTCGCCCTCGGCGGTTTTGCCCACTATACGGGCGAGGGTCAGGGTCACCTCGTGCAGTCTCTGCCACAGATCGGTTTGCCCATCATAGAGGGCGATGGTACTCACCGGCGCGATGCGGGAAAGAGTTGGTGCCAGCGGGGCCGCCAGCGGCGAGATGAGGATGCGATCGGGTTTGAGCTCCGCCAGCAGCTCGCGGTTGGGCTGGGTGCGCAGGCCGATATCCACCACTCCGGCGGGTAGCCGTGGCTCGCCAACCCATGCCTGATAGGGGCCAACATCCCCCACCGCCAGCGGAGTCACCCCGAGTGCCAGCAGGGTTTCGGCTATGGTCCAGTCGACGGTGGCGATACGGGGTACCGGGCTGGTGGCCTCGTTTGTTGCGGATGATTGTGCAGCCTGCAACGGGAGTGGCAGCAGCAGGCTGATAAGGCAGGGTGCCATTTTCTTAAATAAACGGTTCAAGAGAGCCCCCGGTCAGACGATGGCGATGGGATGGGCATGGGCCGGGTGGCGAATGACCTCCATCGGGATGCCATAGATGGCGTGCAGGGTCTCGCTGGTCATGAGCCCCTCAGGTTCGCCGTGGGTAAGCAGGCGGCCGGAGTGGAGCGCCACCAGCCGATCACAGAAGCGGGAGGCCATATTGATGTCGTGAATGACGATTATGACCCCGAGGTTTAGCTGACGGCTCAACTGCTTGATGAGCGTCAGCACCTCCACCTGATGGGCCACATCCAGCGCGGCCAGCGGCTCGTCCAGCAGGATGAAGCGGCTCTCTTGGGCCAGCAGCATCGCCAGCCAGACCCGCCCCCGCTCGCCGCCGGAGAGGGTATCCACCAGCCGATCGGCAAAGCGTTCGGTATGGGTAAGGGCGATGGCCCGATCGACCTGACGGTGATCCTCCGCCCCCATCCGGCCCAGCAGGCCGCGCCAGGGGTAGCGGCCCATATCCACCAGCTCCCGCCCGAGCAGATTCTCGGCGCTCGGCAGATGCTGGGGCAGATAGGCCACCTGACGGGCAAACTCCCGATTGCCCCAGTCGGGCAGCGGCTTGCCATCGAACAGGATCTCGCCGTCGCTGAGGGGTTGCTGGCGTGCCAGCAGCTTGAGCAGGGTCGATTTGCCCGACCCATTGTGGCCGATGAGGCCATAGACCTGTCCCTGCTCGAAACGCAGGTCGGTGGGGTGCAGCAGCGTTCGGTCATTGACCGTGAAGCTGGCTGATTTCATCTCGAACATAAGCAATTCCTGTGCTGGCTTGCCGCCAGTCTCATCGGTGCCGGCATCAAGCCGGCACCTCGCAATCCAGATGGGCGATCGCATCGCGGCTCACTTCGGCGCGGCGCGCCCCGGTCAGCTCAGTGAGCTGGCCCTGCCGCATCTCCAGCAGGCGATCGGCCAGCGGGAAGTAGTGATCGTCGTGACTGATGGCAATCACCGTCTTGCCCATCTCCTTGAGGCGCGGCAACAGCACCTGATAGAAGATGCGGCGGAACTGGGGATCCTGATCCGCAGCCCACTCGTCAAACAGCATCACCTCGCGCTGCTCGGCCAGCGCCAGCAGCAGGGCGACCCGCTTGCGCTGCCCTTGGGAGAGATCGATATCGGCGATAAAGCCATCCTCGATGGTGAGCTTGCTGCCCATCTGCAACCGCTCCAGCCACTCGGCTACCAGCTCATCTTTGGGTTCCGGCCCCAGCAGGTGCTGGAACAGGTGATAGTCGGTGAAGATGGCGGAGAAGAGCGCCAGATAGCCGTTGCGATCGGTGATCGGCTCACCATCCAGCAGGATCCGGCCCGATACCGGCTGGTAAAGGCCGGTCAGCAGCATGGCCAGGGTCGACTTGCCGGATCCATTGCCACCGATGATGAAGATCTGCTCCCCCTTTTCGATGACCAGATCGATGGGACCAACGGCAAAGCCGCCCTCCCCCTGATAGTGAAAGCTCACCTGCTCCAGCTCGATACGCTGCCAGGGGCGGATGGCGGGCTGCAGCGGGAAGTCAGCATCCGGCTCGGCCAGATTGAGGGCGGCGATCTTGTCGAACGCCACCTGAGCGGCAAGCAGGGTCGGCAGGGCGCCCATCCCTGCAACAGCGGGGTGCGCAGGAACAGCAGGGTCAGGGCGAAGGTGGCGGCCACATTGGTGTTGGCCCAGCCAAGGCCGTTGGCCAGAAAGAAGACCAGACCGATGGCCCCCAGCATCATGATATTCGACCAGTTCACCGCGCTCAGGTGATAGGTGTCAGCGCGGATGATCTGCTGGCGGTAGTCACGGGCATTCTGCTCATAGAGCTGGTGGTAAACGAAGTGAGCCCGCTCGCGGTTGAGCGCCAGCTCCTTGCTGCCCGCGATGATGGCCTGATAGTTCTGATAGAGCCGATCTTCGGCCTGACGCATGTGGGAGAGATGGCGATAAACACGGTTCACCAGCAACCAGCCCACCACCATGGTGACGGTGACCCAGAGGGCGGTCACCCCGAGCAGGGCCGGAGAGAGCCAGCCGAGATAGAGGGCAGAACCCAGCGTGAGCACCAGCCCCTGCACCAGCTCCGGCAGGCGCACGAAGGCAATGGTGATCTGGCCGATATCGCTGGAGAGGGAGGCCAGCAGCGGCCCCTGACCAATCTGGCGGATGCGGGCGACATCGCTATCCAACAGTTGCTTGAGCAGACGGCCACGCAACCGGTAGACAAAATGGTGACCGAGAGTGGTCAGGGCCAGCTGAGATCCGAGTGTGATCACCAGCAGCAGCACAATCAGGCCGACCAGCTGACCGAGGATCGGCAGCGGATCACCTATAGATTCGATAAGATACTGATTAATAAAAGCAATAACGCCAATCCCGCTGACGGCACTGAGCAGACTGAGCAGGGTAATGGCGATAAAAGGCCAACGATATTGGCGATAAACCAGAGACAAGAGTTCCATAACGGACCGGTATTCCAGAGAGGTCAGAACAACTGCGGGTGAAAAGAAGGGCGGGAATCCGGTTCCCGCCCGACTTCGATTACCAGCGGTAGTTGATGCTGCCCACTACGCTGCGCGGCTCGCCGTAGTAGCAGTAATAGTCACAACTGGCCACGTAGGTTTCACCCAGCAGGTTGTTGACGTTGAGCTGGGCACGCCAGTTCTTGGCAAAGTCATACCCGATCATCGCATCCCAGACGGTATGGGCCGGCACCTCGGCAGAGCCGTAGATGGGGGTGAAATCCGCATTCACGGCGCCAATACCCACGCTGGAACCGATATAACGTACACCGGTACCCAGCTCCAGACCCGAAGCCACCCCTTGCTGCACCTTGTAGTTGCCCCAGAAGGAGGCCTGGTGACGAGGGATCAGGCTGGCACGGCGATCGCCACTGCCGGTGTCGTTGGTTTTGGCATCGGTGTAGGTATAAGCAGCGGTCAGACGCAGCGCATCGGTCACCTGCACGCTCCCTTCCAGCTCAATCCCCTGAGAGGTCACTTCACCCGCCTGGGTCTGCTGGCCGGAACCGGTAGAGACCAGCGAGTTGGTCTGGGCCAGATCGAACAGCGCCAGATTGATGTAACCGTCGAGGAAGGCAGGCGCATACTTCACGCCGGTCTCGTAGAGCTTGCCCTTGAGCGGCTTGTAGGAACTCTTGGTGTTGGGATCTATCCCCGGCAGCACCTCGAACGACTCGGCATAGGCAAAGTAGGGAGAGAGGCCGTTGTCAGCCAGATACATCAGGCTGCCCGAGAGGGAGAGCTCGTGATCGTACTGGCGCTCGTCCTTGCTGGTATTGGTATTGTGGGTCTCCACATAGTCGAAACGGCCACCGGCAGTCAGCAACCAGCGATCGTCCCAGCGGATCTGGTGCTGGGCATAGAGGCCGCTCTGGCCCTTGCTGCTCTTCTGGTGAGTGGCGGTCGATTCGTCAAAACCGGGGAAGCCGCTGTAATCCGGGTTCATGGTATTGATGGAGCCCATACCGTAGTTGTCGGCCTCGACCCCTTCATTGACGTGACGCTGCAGATCCACCCCCAGCAGCAAGGTCTGCTCCGTGCTGTCGGTGTTCCAGTAACCCACCATCTGGTTATCCATGGTGGCACTCTTGGTATTGCCATCGCGGTAAACCAGACCACGACTGGCGGTTGTGCCTTCATAGGTCGGGAAGATATAGGTCTGGCGCAGCAGCAGATCGTTGTAGTTGAAGCGGACGTTCTGCTTGAACTCCCAGGTCTGGTTGAGCTGGTGGGCCAGCTCATAACCGGTGGAGATCTGGGTATTGCGGTTGCGATCGTAATCCGGCTGGCTCAGGTTGGTGGAGGGATCAATCTGGCCACCTGACGTATTCAGGGTGCCATAGACCGGGAAAAAGCCGTTGGTCGGGACCCCTTCGTCGTGCAGGAAGCTGGCCAGCAGGGTCAGGCTGGTACGATCCGAAAGATCGAAGGTGACGCTCGGCGCCAGATAAACCCGATCGTTGTAAGTACCGGTAAGCACACCATCACGCTCTTTATAAAGAGCAACCATGCGGTAACGGCTGTTGTCGGAGAGCGCGTCAGAGACATCCACCCCGACCTGACGATGATCCCGGCTGCCAAGCTGCAGATCCACCTGCCCTTGCGGCGTGGTGGTCGGTCGCTTGCTGATGGCATTGATCACCCCGCCCGGAGGCGCCTCACCGTAAAGGATCGAGGCAGGCCCCTTCAGCACTTCCACACTCTCCAGACCGAACGGTTCCGGCGTCCAGACGTAGTAGCCGGTGCCAAACAACCGGTTGCCATCCAGATAAGAGGCGGCATCGAAGCCACGCACCTTGAACCAGTCGGTGTTGTTGTCGGAACCATAGAGACCGGTCAATACGCCGGAACGGTAGCGAATCGCTTCATCCAGCTGCAACACGGCGTGCTGATCCAGTTCCTCGCGATTAACTACGGAAACGGCGCGAGGGGTCTCGGCCATCGGCACTTCCACCTTCATGGCCGTACCGGTCACTACCATGGTTTCGCTGGCTTTGGGCAGTTCAGCGGTGGTTTGTTCGGCCATCAGCGGCAGGGAGACGAGCAAACCGGAGAGCGAAAGCACGCCGAAGGCGCCCTTCTTGCCGGGTCCTGTTGTGTATTTTTGCGCAATCATATTAAAGTCTCGTTTATCAATGAGTTATGTTGTTTTAATTGTTATTTGTGGTCGTTTGTCACGACATCACCCTGTTCCATGGGCGAATAAAGCAGCGCAATCCTACTACAGGAGCCGTGATCGAATCGATTCAATAATTGCTAATCATTTGCATCTACATTGTTATCTAGCTGCATCATTGGCAGGATTTCGCGGGAGATGGGAGCCATCAGGAGAGCTATGAGCGGAGAAGAAAATGGAGAGGAATATAAAGAAGCAGAAAAAATATCGACGGGATGGATCCGGTGGCATTATCTGACTGGATCCATTATCCCCAAGCTTTATCCATATTTATCCACACCCTTTGGCGGTAGAATCCGGCTTTCCGTTTCTTTGTCTGAAATCAGGATCCATTCCATGGCCAAACTCAATCTCGTCGTCGGTTCCATGCTGGGCGCCGCCGAATATGTCGCAGACCACGTCGCCAACCTGCTGGAACAGGCTGGCCACCAGACCCGGATCCACAACCCGGCCAAGCTGGCAGAGGTGCTGGATGATGCGGGATCCATCCTGCTGGTGGTCACTTCCACCCATGGTGCCGGGGATGTGCCTGACAACCTGCAACCCTTCGCCAAGGATCTTGCCGAGCAGCATCCGGATCTTAATTCATTGAAATATGGCGTGATCGCCCTTGGTGACAGCAGTTATGACACCTTTTGCCAGGGTGGCAAGACGCTGGATCGGCTGCTGGCCGAGTGCGGAGCCAGCCGGATTGGCGAGCGGCTCGACATTGATGTGACCCAACACGAGATCCCCGAAGATGCCGCAGAAGTGTGGATCCGCGACTGGATGACGATGATCGCCTGATCAGCGTACGGGAGATCCTGAAAAAAAGCTTGATCTCCCCACTTATCCCCAGATCGACTATCCACCATGTTATTAACAGATTGATCCGGGGGAGTTGTTCTACAAGGTTACCCACAACGCCCAGGGGTAATGTGCATAACTATGGTGTAAAGCTCTGCAAAACCTATAGTTATCCATGTATTAGATCCAGACCGACAGACCTCTGTGTATAAAAGTCCTGGTTATCCCCTCGTTCACCGGGCCTGGATCCAAGCTTTTCCACAAGCTAGGATCGTCCTTAAATTAATGATCTTTATGATCAAAAAGTGCTTATCAACAGAAAGGGCGGATCCTAATAAGAGATCCAGTAAAAGATCGATCTAAAGATCCTTAAGATCTAATTAGTGGATCCTCCCTTCATACTGAACGTTAAGTAGACGTTCCCCTCAGGACGCGAAACAGATAGAATGTTCCGCCCTTTAGCCCAGGCAAATAAAGATCTTCAGGCGTGCAGATCAAGGTGATCCCAATGCAATACCATGAACAATTTGATGTGATCGTCGTCGGTGGCGGTCATGCCGGAACCGAAGCAGCAACAGCGGCAGCCCGTATGGGCATGAACACCCTGTTGCTGACCCACAATATCGATACGCTGGGACACATGTCCTGTAATCCGGCGATCGGCGGGATCGGCAAGGGACACCTGGTCAGGGAAGTTGACGCACTCGGCGGGATCATGGCGCGTGCCATTGATCTTGGCGGGATCCAGTTCCGCACCCTCAACTCCTCCAAGGGCCCGGCAGTGCGAGCCACTCGTGCCCAGGCGGATCGCCTGCTCTACAAGGCCGTCGTTCGCCAGATGCTGGAGAACTACCCGAACCTGAAGATCTTCCAGCAAGCCTGTGACGATCTGATCATGGACGGGGATCGTGTTGCCGGTGTGGTCACCCAGAGCGGGATCCGCATCAGCGGCAAGACTGTGGTGCTGACGGTCGGTACCTTCCTGAACGGTTTGATCCACATTGGGATGGAGAACTACAAGGGCGGCCGTGCCGGGGATCCTCCCTCGATCGCCCTGGCCCAGCGCCTGCGTGAACTGCCGTTGCGCATCGATCGTCTCAAGACTGGCACCCCGCCGCGCATCGATGCCCGCAGCGTCGATTTCTCCGTAATGCAGGAGCAGCACGGCGACGATCCGCGTCCGGTCTTCTCGTTTATCGGCGATGCCAGCCAGCATCCCCATCAGGTGCCCTGCTACGTCACCCACACCAACGAGCGTACCCACGAGGTGATCCGCAATAACCTAGATCGCAGCCCCATGTACGCCGGGGTGATCGAGGGGATCGGCCCACGCTACTGCCCGTCGATCGAAGACAAGATCACCCGTTTCGCCGACAAGACGGCGCACCAGATCTTCGTCGAGCCGGAAGGCCTGACCACCCACGAACTCTATCCGAACGGGATCTCCACCAGCCTGCCGTTTGACGTGCAGGTGCAGATCGTCCGCTCCGTGCGTGGTTTCGAGAATGCCCACATCACCCGCCCCGGCTATGCCATCGAATATGATTTCTTCGATCCGCGGGATCTCAAGTCCAACATGGAGAGCAAGTGCATTCCAAACCTGTTCTTCGCTGGCCAGATCAACGGCACGACCGGTTACGAAGAGGCAGCGGCACAAGGCCTGATGGCCGGCCTGAACGCGGCCCTGCGTGCCCAGGACAAGGATCCCTGGAACCCGCGTCGGGATCAGGCCTACATGGGCGTGATGATGGATGATCTCTCCACCCTGGGGACCCGCGAGCCTTACCGAATGTTCACCAGCCGCGCCGAATATCGCCTGCTGCTGCGGGAAGACAACGCCGATATCCGCCTGACAGCCATCGGTCGCGAGCTGGGTCTGGTGGATGACGAGCGCTGGAGCAAATTCAACGCCAAGATGGAACAGGTCGAGCTGGAGCGTCAGCGCATGCGTTCAACCTGGATCCACCCGCAACATCCGTCACTGGAGGCAGTCAACGCCCTGGTCAATACCCCGCTGACCCGCGAACAGAGTCTGGAAGAGCTGCTGCGTCGCCCCGAGGTGACCTATGATGCGCTGATGGCCATCGAAGGGGTTGGCCCTTCCGTGACTGATCCTGCCGCGGCCGAACAGGTTGAGATCCAGATCAAGTACGCCGGTTACATCGAGCGTCAGCACGATGAAGTGGAAAAGCAGCTGCGAAACGAGAACACCTTGCTGCCGCTGGATCTGGACTATCGCGAGGTGAACGGCCTCTCCAACGAGGTGAAAGCCAAGCTGAACGATGCCAAGCCGCAGACCATTGGTCAGGCTTCCCGCATCTCCGGCATCACCCCGGCGGCCATCTCCATCCTGCTGGTTCACCTGAAAAAACACGGCCTGCTGCGTAAAACCGCCTGAGGATTCTTACCGTTGGAAAATATGCTGGAAAGATTGAACGGCCTGCTCATGCAGGCCGGAATTGTTATCACCGATACCCAAAAGAGCCAACTGGTGCAGTTGGTCGAGTTGCTGCACAAGTGGAACAAGGCTTACAATCTCACCTCGGTGCGAGATCCGGACGCCATGCTGGTCAAGCATATCCTCGATAGCCTGGTGGTAAGCCCCCACTTGCACGGTGAGCGCTTCATCGACGTGGGACAGGTCCCGGCCTGCCGGGATTGCCGCTGGCGATCATCAATCCGGACAAGCAGTTCGTCCTGCTCGACAGTCTGGGCAAGCGGATCAACTTCATCCGCCAGGTGATCCAGGAGCTGGGTCTGACCAATGTGACGCCGGTCAAATCCCGGGTTGAAGAGTATCAACCCGAGGTGGGATTTGATGGTGTACTGAGTCGGGCATTTGCCTCGCTGGAGGACATGCTGAGCTGGTGTCACCACCTGCCGTCAGAACAGGGCTGCTTCCTGGCGCTCAAGGGACAATATCCCGAGCAGGAGCTGGCCCAGTTGCCTGCCAATATCCGTCTGGTAGCCTGTCATGAGTTGCGGGTGCCGGAGCTGGAAGGCGAACGTCATCTGCTGGAATTCAAACATATCCAGCCCGAATAGGGTCGCAGTTTCATTTAGGGGATCGTGTGGGAAAAGTCATCGCCATAGCCAACCAGAAGGGTGGAGTGGGTAAAACCACCACCTGTGTGAATCTGGCCGCCTCCATGGCTGCCACCCGGCGCAAGGTGCTGGTGATCGATCTGGATCCGCAGGGCAATGCCACCATGGGCAGCGGTGTCGACAAGTATGACGTCGAGCGCACCGCCTATGAGTTGCTGATCGAGGATGCCCCCATCAGCGAAGTGATCATCCCCGAAACTACCGGGGGTTATCACCTGATCGCCGCCAATGCCGACGTGACCGCGGCCGAAATCCGTCTGATGGAATTTTTCGCCCGCGAAATCCGCCTGCGCAATGCGCTGGCCTCGGTGCGGGACAAATACGACTACGTCTTCATCGACTGCCCGCCCTCTCTCAACATGCTGACCGTGAACGCCATGGCCGCCGCCGACTCCGTGCTGGTGCCCATGCAGTGCGAATATTACGCGCTGGAGGGGCTCACCGCCCTGGTCGACACCATCAGCAAGCTGGCCGCCGTGGTCAATCCGGAGCTCAAGATCGAAGGGGTGCTGCGCACCATGTTTGATCACCGCAACCGGCTGGCCAATGATGTGTCCGATCAGCTAAAACAGCACTTTGGCGACAAGGTCTACCGCACCATCATTCCCCGCAACGTTAGACTGGCTGAAGCCCCGAGTTTCGGTGCACCGGCCATGCACTATGACAAATCATCGGTGGGCGCCAAGGCCTACCTGGCACTGGCTGGCGAGATCCTGCGCCGCCAGGAGCAGGAACGTCAGGCGACCATCGCAGACCGAGAGAGCATATGACTCCGAAAAAACGTGGACTGGGCAAGGGGCTGGATGCCCTGCTCAGTACCAGCACGGCTGCCCGCCAGAAACAGGTGATGAGCGATCAACGTACTGAAGAGGCCATGGCCCCCACCAATCAGGGCGAGCTGCGCAAGCTGCCGGTGGAGTGGTTGCAGTCCGGCAAGTACCAGCCCCGCAAAGACATGTCCCAGGATGCACTGGAAGAGCTTGCCAACTCCATCCGCGCCCAGGGGGTGATCCAGCCCATCGTGGTACGCCCTCTCGGCGAACAGTCCTTCGAAATCATCGCTGGTGAGCGGCGCTGGCGCGCGTCCCAGCTGGCACGGCTCGAGGTGGTGCCCTGCATCGTCAAGGATGTACCCGACGAGGCTGCCGTCGCCATCGCGCTGATAGAGAATATTCAGCGGGAAGACCTCAATGCCATCGAAGAGGCGGTCGCTCTACAAAGACTGCTGACCGAATTTGAACTCACCCACCAGCAGGTGGCCGAGGCGGTGGGCAAGTCCCGCACCACGGTGACCAACCTGTTGCGTCTCAACCAGCTCAACGACGACGTGAAGCGTTTCGTCGAGCATGGCGACCTCGACATGGGCCATGCCCGTGCCCTGCTGGCCCTGAGCGGCCAGGCCCAGTCTGAACTGGCCAGGCTGGTTGCCCAGAAAGGGCTGACCGTACGCGATACCGAGAAGCTGGTGCAAAAAGCGCTCGAACCGGCAAAAGCCAGGGTCGAACCGGCCCGTGATCCGCAGATCGGCTACCTGGAGCGCCAACTGGCAGAAAAAATTGGCAATCAGGTGCAACTTCAGCCTGGCAAGCGGGATAGCGGGAAGTTAGTAATAAGTTACGAGAATTTGTCCGATTTGGACCGTATATTGGGCTATTTTGGCGTGTCGGAATCGTGATTTTTACGCTTTTTGTAGTAATAAAACATCCATTCCTTTTGATATGACCATAACCCTGATTTGCCGCGGAAAGCCGCAAAAATTAAGGATTTTTGTCATATTGCAATAGCTGCCCTCAAGGGTATAATTTGACCGGCTTTAAGAGCTGTTAACATGGGGTCTTCGGATCCCGATTTTTTACAGTTCTGTAATGTTCAGGGGTAGGTTGGTGAAGCAGAAAATAGCCTTGGAAGGTTTGACTCTGGCCTTGGTTATGCTCGTTTGTCAGCTCATCCTGATCCTGGCGATGAGTGCCGTCTGGTTTTACCTGACTGGTGCCAGCGCCGGTTATTCCGCCCTCTACGGAGGGGGGATGTACTGGGTTCCTCAAGCCTTGTTTACTGTCTGGGTGCTGCGCCGCAAGGTGACAACCGAGAGTGTGGGCCTGGTTTTGCGGGACTTTTATGGTGGGGCAGGGATTAAGCTCATTTCTACAACAGGTCTATTCGCCCTGCTGTTTGGTGCGGAAGTCGAGGTCGTTACCGTCTCGTTTTTCGCCACTTATATCCTCGCCCTCGTTGTACAGTGGATGGTTTCATTCACGCTTAACAACCACTATTAGGAAAACTCATGTCTGCAACCGGAGAAGTCCTGACTCCTCAGGGATATATCTCCCACCACCTGACCCACCTTCAAGTCGGGTCCGGGTTCTGGACGGTCAATATCGACTCAATGGTATTTTCCGTCGTGCTAGGCGCCCTGTTTATCCTGCTGTTCCGCAAAGTAGCCGTTAACGCTACCAGCGGGGTGCCGGGTAAGCTGCAGTGCTTTGTGGAGATGCTGGTCGAGTTTGTGAATGGTAACGTCAAAGACATCTTTCACGGTCGCAACAAGGTCATCGCACCTTTGGGGCTGACGGTGTTTGTGTGGATCTTCCTGATGAACTTCATGGATCTGATCCCCGTTGACTTTATCCCTCACGCTGCACAATTGATGGGTATTCCCTATCTGCGTGTGGTTCCCTCTGCTGACGTTAACATCACCATGTCCATGGCTTTGGGCGTGTTCTTCTTGATCCTGTATTACAGCATCAAGGTCAAGGGTATCGGCGGGTTTGTGAAGGAGCTGACGCTTCAGCCTTTCAACCACCCGGCGGCCATCCCGGTTAACCTCATCCTGGAAACTGTTACGCTGATTTCCAAACCTGTTTCTCTGGGTCTTCGACTGTTCGGCAACATGTATGCTGGCGAACTGATCTTTATCCTGATTGCTGGTTTGTTACCCTGGTGGTCACAGTGGATCCTGTCCGTGCCTTGGGCAATTTTCCACATCCTGATCATCACTTTGCAGGCATTCATTTTCATGGTTCTGACCATCGTCTATCTGTCGATGGCGCAGGAAGACCATGGTTGATGCAACTCAAATAATCCTTTTTATACAATCAATTACATCTAAATAACTGGAGATCCTCATGGAAAACTTGAACATGGACCTGCTGTACATCGCTGCTGCAATGATGATGGGTCTGGCTGCTATCGGCGCTTCCATCGGTATCGGTATCTTGGGTGGCAAGTTCCTGGAAGGTGCTGCTCGTCAACCGGATCTGATCCCTGTTCTGCGTACCCAGTTCTTCATCGTAATGGGTCTGGTGGATGCGATCCCGATGATCGCCGTTGGTCTGGGTCTGTACGTGATGTTTGCGGTTGCTGGCTAAGTCGTTACGACTCTCTAGGCATAACCCATTAACTAACTTAAGAGGACATCGGCTGTGAATATCAATGCCACCCTCCTCGGCCAAGCAATTGCTTTTTTCTTCTTCGTAGTGTTTTGCATGAAGTACGTATGGCCGCCGCTGATTGCTGCCATCGAAGCCCGTCAGAAAGCTATTGCTGACGGTCTATCTTCTGCCGAGCGTGCCAAGAAAGATCTGGATTTGGCCAAGGCCAACGCCACCGATCAGCTGAAAGAAGCCAAGCTGCAGGCTGCTGAAATCATTGAACAGGCTAACAAACGTAAAGCCCAGATCATTGATGAAGCTGCCGCTGGTGCCCAGTCTGAGCGGGAAAAAATCCTGGCTCAGGGCCGTGCCGAGATCGAAGCTGAACGTCATCGTGCCAAAGAAGAACTGCGTAAGCAGGTTGCTGCTCTTGCCATTGCTGGTGCAGAGAAGATCCTGGCGCGTCAAATCGACCAGGCTGCCAACAGCGACATCGTCGACAAACTGGTAGCAGAACTGTAACGGGAACGGGGCTATGTCTGAACTGACTACAATCGCTCGCCCCTACGCCAAGGCTGCTTTCGAGTTTGCCGTTGAGCACAAGGCGGTTGACCAGTGGCTGGGTATGCTCGGTTTCGCTGCGCAAGTAGTGGAAAACGAGACCATGCACAACCTGGTAAACGGCTCTGTGGCCGCCGAAGAGCTGGCAACGCTGTTTGTCGGTGTCTGCGGTGAGCAACTCGACGTGCATGGCCAGAACCTGATCCGGGTGATGGCCGAGAATGGTCGCTTGGGTGTGCTGCCGGCGGTCGTTGCTGAATTTGTAGCATTCAAAGCTGAACTGGATAAAGAGGTTCAGGCTGACGTGATTTCGGCGATCGAACTGACCGACCAGCAGAAAGCCAATATTCAGGCTTCTCTGGAACAACGTCTCGCGCGCAAAGTGAAGCTGAATTGCAGCATCGATGCGTCCTTGATGGCCGGGGTGCTCATCAAGGCCGGTGATCTGGTAATCGACGGCACAGTCCGCGGTAAGCTGGATCGCATGGCTGACGCGCTGCAATCTTGATTGGGGTATTAGAGCATGCAACTGAATTCCACTGAAATCGCCGAGCTGATCAAGCAGCGCATTGCGCAGTTTGATGTAAAGAGCGAAGCGCGTAACGAAGGTACTATCGTCTCTGTGAGCGACGGTATCATTCGTATTCACGGCCTGGCTGATGCCATGCAGGGTGAGATGATCGAGCTGCCGGGCAACCGCTACGCTCTGGCATTGAACCTGGAGCGTGACTCCGTCGGTGCGGTGATTATGGGTTCCTATGACGGTCTGTCAGAAGGAATGAAAGTAAAAGGTACTGGCCGTATTCTGGAAGTGCCGGTAGGTCGTGGTCTGTTGGGCCGGGTGTTGAACACCCTGGGTCAGCCGATCGACGGTAAAGGTCCGATCGACAACGACGGCTTCTCGCCGATCGAAGTGATCGCACCGGGCGTTATCGAGCGTAAGTCTGTTGACCAGCCGGTCCAGACCGGTCTGAAAGCCATCGATGCCATGATCCCAATCGGTCGTGGCCAGCGTGAGCTGATCATCGGTGACCGTCAGGTTGGTAAGACCGCCATCGCGATCGACACCATCATCAACCAGAAAGATTCCGGCATTAAGTGTGTTTACGTTGCGATTGGCCAGAAGGCCTCCACCATCGCCAACGTGGTGCGCAAGCTGGAAGAGCACGGCGCCCTGGCCAACACCATTGTGGTTGTTGCCTCTGCCTCCGAAGCGGCTGCCCTGCAGTACCTAGCTCCGTATGCCGGTTGCTCCATGGGTGAGTACTTCCGTGACCGCGGTGAAGACGCGCTGATCATCTATGATGACCTGTCCAAGCAGGCCGTAGCTTATCGCCAGATCTCCCTGCTGCTGCGCCGTCCGCCAGGACGTGAAGCTTACCCGGGTGACGTTTTCTATCTGCACTCCCGTTTGCTGGAGCGTGCAGCTCGCGTTAACGCCGAGTACGTAGAGAAGTTCACCAAGGGTGAAGTGAAAGGCAAAACCGGTTCTTTGACCGCACTGCCAATCATCGAAACCCAGGCGGGTGACGTATCTGCGTTCGTTCCGACCAACGTGATCTCCATCACCGATGGTCAGATCTTCCTGACTTCACAGCTGTTCAACTCCGGTATTCGTCCGGCGGTTGACCCGGGTATCTCCGTATCCCGTGTAGGTGGTGCTGCTCAGACCAAGATCGTCAAGAAGCTGTCCGGTGGTATCCGTACCGCGCTGGCCCAGTATCGCGAACTGGCGGCATTCGCCCAGTTCTCTTCCGATCTGGACGAGGCGACTCGCAAGCAGCTGGATCACGGTGTGAAAGTGACCGAGCTGATGAAGCAGAAGCAGTACTCTCCGCTGAGCGTGGCTCACCAGTCTCTGGTGTTGTTCGCCGCCGAGAAAGGCTATCTCTCCGATGTCGAGCTGAACAAGATCGTCGACTTCGAAGCCGCTCTGCTCTCTTACGCCAATACCCAGCATGCCGAGCTGATGGCTGAAATCAATGCCAAAGCCGACTACAACGACGCGATCGTTGGCAAGCTGACTGCGTTGCTGGATAGCTTCAAAGCAACCCAGACCTGGTAAGCGTGTGTGGCAGCGTGAGCTGCCACTTGATGGAGAGTAAGAGATGGCCGGCGCAAAAGAGATACGTAACAAGATCGGGAGTGTGAAAAACACTCAGAAGATCACCGGCGCTATGGAAATGGTGGCAGCAAGCAAAATGCGCCGTGCGCAGGAACGCATGTCTGCCAGCCGTCCGTACGCTGAAACCATGCGCAAGGTGATCGGCCATATCGCTCAGGGGAACTTGGAATACAAGCACCCCTACCTCATCGAACGTGAGGTCAAGCGAGTGGGTTACATCGTCGTCTCCACCGACCGTGGCCTGTGTGGTGGTCTGAACATCAACCTGTTCAAGGCTGCCCTCAATGATATGAAGCAATGGAGCGCGAAAGGTGCCAAGGTTGACCTGGCACTGATCGGTAACAAGGCCTCCAACTTCTTTGAACGGCACGGCGCCAAGGTTAAAGCTCATGTCGCAGGACTGGGCGATAGTCCGAGCGTCAATGACCTGATTGGTTCAGTCAAGGTCATGCTGAAGGCTTACGACAACGGTGAGATTGACAAGCTGTATCTGGTGTACAACAAGTTCGTCAACACCATGGTGCAGCAACCACGGGTCGATCAACTGCTGCCTTTGCCCGTAACTGAAGACAGCAAGCTCGCCAAGAAACACCACTGGGATTACCTCTATGAGCCGGATCCCAAGAAGCTGCTGGATACCCTGCTGGTTCGCTACGTCGAATCTCAGGTTTACCAGGGTGTAGTGGAAAACTTGGCAAGTGAACAGGCAGCCCGAATGGTTGCCATGCAAGCCGCGACTGACAACGCCGGTAACCTGATTAACGATCTGCAACTGGTATACAACAAGGCCCGTCAGGCCAGTATTACCCAGGAGCTGACAGAGATCGTATCCGGTGCTGCTGCGGTGTAAGGCAAGGGTTATCAAAGGTTTAGAGGATTTGACATGAGTAACGGTTTCATCGTCCAAATCATCGGCGCTGTGGTGGACATCGAGTTCCCGCAGGATGCCGTGCCCCAGGTGTACGATGCACTGAAGGTCGTTAGCGAAGGTCAAGGCCAGGGTCTGGTGCTGGAAGTTCAGCAACAGATCGGTGGCGGCGTCGTTCGTTGCATCACCATGGGCTCCTCCGACGGTCTGCGTCGTGGGTTGGAAGTAGTGAATAGCGGTAAATCCATCCAGGTTCCGGTCGGTACTGCGACTCTGGGTCGGATCATGAACGTACTGGGCGAGCCAATCGACGAAAAAGGTCCGATCGGTGAAGAAGAGTGCTGGTCTATCCACCGCGCTGCCCCCAGCTACGAAGATCAGTCCAACAGCAACGATCTGCTGGAAACCGGCATCAAGGTTATCGACCTGGTATGCCCGTTCGCCAAGGGTGGTAAAGTTGGTCTGTTCGGTGGTGCCGGTGTAGGCAAAACCGTAAACATGATGGAGCTGATCCGTAACATCGCGATCGAGCACAGTGGTTACTCTGTATTCGCCGGTGTAGGTGAGCGTACCCGTGAGGGTAACGACTTCTACCACGAGATGATGGAGTCCAACGTACTGGACAAAGTATCTCTGGTTTACGGTCAGATGAACGAGCCGCCCGGAAACCGTCTGCGCGTTGCGCTGACCGGCCTGACCATGGCCGAGAAGTTCCGTGACGAAGGTCGTGACGTGCTGTTCTTCGTGGACAACATCTATCGTTACACCCTGGCCGGTACTGAAGTATCCGCACTGCTGGGCCGTATGCCTTCCGCAGTAGGTTACCAGCCGACTCTGGCCGAGGAGATGGGTGTTCTGCAAGAACGTATCACCTCCACCAAGACCGGTTCCATCACCTCCGTACAGGCCGTTTACGTGCCTGCGGATGACTTGACTGACCCGTCTCCGGCGACCACCTTCGCCCACCTGGATGCGACCGTCGTACTGTCCCGTCAAATCGCGGCACTGGGTATCTACCCGGCCGTTGACCCGCTGGACTCTACCTCTCGTCAGCTGGATCCGCTGGTTGTTGGCAAAGAGCACTACGAGACTGCTCGTGGCGTTCAGACCGTACTGCAGCGCTACAAAGAGCTGAAGGACATCATCGCCATCCTGGGTATGGATGAACTGTCAGAAGAAGACAAACTGACCGTAGCCCGTGCCCGTAAGATCGAGCGTTTCCTGTCCCAGCCGTTCTTCGTAGCAGAAGTGTTTACCGGTTCTCCGGGTAAATACGTGCCGCTGAAAGAGACCATTCGTGGTTTCCAGGGCATCCTGAAAGGCGAGTATGACGATCTGCCCGAGCAGGCGTTCTACATGGTTGGCGGTATCGACGAAGTCGTCGAGAAATCCAAGAAACTGTAAGCCTCGACAGGAGGGCCCATGGCAGAGATGATCTCCTTTCACCTGGACGTGGTGAGCGCCGAAGGAAAACTGTTTTCCGGTCGCGTGCAATCCGCTCAGGTATCAGGCTCCGAAGGTGAGTTGGGTCTCCGCCACGGTCATGCTCCGTTGCTGACTGCCATCAAGCCGGGTCTGGTCCGCTTGGTGAAGCAGAACGGAACTGAAGAGGTGCTGTACATCTCCGGCGGTATGCTGGAAGTACAACCTGAATCCGTGACCGTGCTGGCGGACACCGCGATTCGTGCTGACGACTTGGATGAGGCGAAAGCCCAAGAAGCCAAGCGCGCAGCCGAAGAGCGGATCCACAGCTCCCATGGTGATATCGACTACGCCCAGGCCGCTACCGAGCTGGCCAAGGCGATGGCTCAACTGCGAGTTATCGATATCGTCAAAAAGAATTACCGCTAATAACGGTGATGTAAAAAGCGACCTTCGGGTCGCTTTTTTTTTACCCGTTGGATAGACTCCGCCGAGTATTTCTCATGTTCCAAAGGCCAATTTATGTCCCTCAACGTCGTGATCCTGGCTGCGGGTAAAGGTACCCGTATGCGTTCCGTTCTGCCCAAGGTACTGCACCCGGTAGCCAACAAACCCATGGTTTCCCATGTGATCGATACTGCCCGTCAGGTCGGTGCCGAGCAGCTGCATCTGGTTTATGGCCACGGTGCCGAGCTGCTGAAAGAGCGGATCGTGGCGGCTGATGTGAACTGGGTGCTGCAAGCTCAGCAGCTGGGGACAGGTCACGCCGTCGCCCAGGCCATCCCGTTTTGGAAGGATGAAGACGATGTGCTGGTGCTCTACGGCGATACCCCGCTGATCCAGCCAGAGACCCTGCAGCGACTGCTGGCTGCCAAGGCTGAAAACGGGATGGCACTGCTGACCGTAGTGCTCGACAACCCGACCGGCTATGGCCGTATCGTCCGTGAAAATGGTCAGGTAGTCGGCATCGTCGAGCAGAAGGATGCCAATGCCGAACAGCTGGCGATCCGCGAGGTGAACACCGGCGTGCTGGTGGCCAACGGCGGTCAGCTGCGCAGCTGGCTATCCCGTCTGGACAACAAGAATGCCCAGGGCGAATTCTACCTGACCGACGTGATCGCCATGGCGCACGGCGATGGCTGTCCGATCGCGGCGGTCCATCCGGAGCGTGCCGCCGAGGTGGAAGGGGCCAACAACCGGGTCCAGCTGGCTGCCCTTGAACGCAGCTACCAGCAGATGCAGGCCGAGAAGCTGATGATCGCCGGTGCCACCCTGATTGACCCTGCCCGCTTCGATCTGCGCGGAACCCTCGAGATCGGTGAAGAGGTGGTGATCGACGTCAACGTGATTATCGAAGGCAAGGTAACCCTCGGCAACCACGTCCGTATTGGTGCCGGTGCCGTGCTGAAGGATTGTGTCATTGGCGATCACACCGAAGTGAAGCCCTACTCCATCGTTGAAGGGGCTCAGGTGGCGGATCAGTGCTCGGTCGGCCCGTTTGCCCGTCTGCGCCCGGGTGCCGTGCTGGAGCAGGATGCCCACGTCGGCAACTTCGTCGAGATGAAGAAGGCTCGTTTGGGGGTTGGTTCCAAGTGCGGTCATTTGACCTATCTGGGTGATGCCGAGATCGGAGCCGGGGTAAATATCGGTGCTGGTACCATCACCTGCAACTACGACGGGGTCAACAAATTCCAGACCATCATCGAGGATGATGTGTTCGTCGGTTCCGATACCCAGCTGGTGGCGCCGGTGCGCATCGGTAAGGGGGCGACTCTGGGGGCGGGTTCTACCATCACCAAGGATGTGGCCGAGAACGAGCTGGTGATCACCCGGGTGCCCCAGCGCCACATCAAGAACTGGGCTCGCCCGGTCAAGAAGAAGTGATGCCCGATCAATAAAATAGAACCGGCGCCTGATGGCGCCGGTTTTTTTGGCCTATGACTGATGGCTGGTGTCACTGGTCGATGACTGGGGGGCCGCCCATGTGGTGGCGGGGGGCGCTGTAGTCCATCACCTGATACCAGTCGAGCTTGCGGGTCAGCAGCATGATCAGCGCCAGGGTGGCGAACAAGAGCAGGGCCCCGAGCAGCAGAGCAATCTCTTCGGCTTGCAGCAGGCTGTAGAGGATGGCATAGACCAGCCCGAGCAGCGCTGCGAAGCCGATCCCCTGTTTCGGGCCACCCAGCACATGACTGAGGTAGAAGCCGTTGAGCAGTACGCTGGCCAGTGCGGCCACCAGATAGGCCCAGCCAAAACCGAGGTGTTCGGTCAGGGCCAGCAGCACCAGATAGAAGATAGCCAGCCCCATGCCTACCAGCGCGTACTGGATCGGGTGAACCCTCAGCCCCTTGAGCAGCTCGAACATAAAGAAGCTGATAAAGGTGAGGCCGATGAAGAGCAGGGCATATTTGGCCGCCCGTTCGTTGAGCTGATAGTGATCCACCGGCTGCACCAGACTGACGCTGAAGCTGGGGAGATGTTTGGAGGCGCTTTGGATCATGTCAGGGAACTGATTCTCCATATCTGTGGCAAACCAACTTGTCTGCCAGTCAGCATTGAAACCTTGATCTTTTACTGTACGGGTGGTGGGCAGGAAATCGCCCAGGAAGTTGGGGTGGGGCCAGTTACCGGACAAGGTTAGTTTGCTGTCACGACCGACCGGAATCAGGGTGAATTTTTCCATACCCTGTAGGGAAATCTTTATATCGAACCACCCTCCTTGCTGTTGTTTGGTGGTTAGCGGGACATGCACGCCGGATCGGTTGCCAAGCCGTGCACCGGGGGTGACAGTCAGTAGCTCGTTGGCGAAGGTGATGGTTGGTATCTGAATGATGCCTCGAGCGTCGGAGACGATTAGGCTGAGATAGGGTTGGCCGGGTATGCTGTCACGTGGTGGCTGCCAATCAGGGACCGCTGGTAATTGGCCGGTTAGAGTGACGTTAGCCTGATACAGCTGGGCTTGGTAGATCCCCAGTTTGCGTGGTGTTACCTCCATATTCGCTGTGGCCGTTAACTGTTCTGGCAAGAGGTAGCGGTAGCGTGTCTCTACCTCTCTCCGAGTTTCCTTACCATTGGTCATAATCAGCTCTCTTGTATACGGGAGGACAATTACGGGGCCTATTAGGCGCTGCGGTCCGCTCGTACTGGCCATTATCTGTTTGATGGCTTGTGCGCGGTAAGCCTGACGCTCCCGGTTCAGCTCCATGATGGATTGCACCGGCACCATCAACAGCAGGCTGAGCAACAGCAGCAGAAAGATCTTGTGGGTGAATATCTGTTTGACCATGACACGTCTCCTTGTTCTGTGGAGTGAGTCTGTCAGTCTGGCGTGAAGTGGTGATGGGCTTGTGTGAAGTGGCTGTGAACTGAGCAAAACGGCGCCATCAGGCGCCGTCTGATTGTTCAGGGGCGGGAGCGCACCAGCCGGGCGGCTTGCGCGAAGCGATCGGTATGGCCATCGATCACTCCGTGTATAAAGTCGATGTAGTAGACCAGTTCCGGCATCTCCTCGATGGTGCTGGATGTCCAGTAGGGAGCGGCATTTTCCCCGTTGTCATGGATGTCCGGAAAGAAGCTGGGGTCTGTCATCGGCGCCCGGCAATTTTCGTCGAGCAGGGTGAAGAGCTCCTCTATGGTGGGGAGACGCCACCCCTCGCCAAGGCGGGCCGCTTCATCCTTGGCTTCAAGCAGCGTCAGCAGGGCCGGTGTGCCCACGCATCCTTTCCCCTCCTGCCACTCGCTGCCCAGACTGCACGCCTGCCATTCGAGCTGGTTGAGCCGATCATGGATGACTCCCCCTTGCCGACTCAGGCGATCGGAGAGGTCGCAGGCGGCCAGCGCCATGCTGGCTGGAAGCCAGAGCAGCCACAGGAATAATTTCATTTTTGTCTCTTGTGCGGATGGCGGTCAGCCCGGTGTCGGCGGGCTGACCCTGATGATCGGAGTGGGCTGCGAAGCTTTGGCCTCCAGCCCTGTCGTCAGGTTATGTGGGGATCAGAGTTTCTTGAGTTGCGCGGGCAGGGCGGCCAGCACCTCTTCTTTCGCCTTGAGGGAGGCGAACTGCTTGCCAGGCTTTTGCACCACGGTATGGACGAAGATCAGCTGCTTGCCCGGTTTGCTGGCCCAGCCGACGAACCAGCCGATCTGCTGATCGCGGTTTAGGCTGCCATCCAGCTTCTTCGGGTAGCCCATGCCGGTCTTGCCGTGGATCTGCCAGCCGTCGATCTCGCTCACCTTGAGGATATTGGCGGTGTACTGCAGGGTCTGCGCCGAGACCGGCAGCTTGCCGCTCAGCATCTTGCCGAGGAAGCGGGCCTGCTCCTCCGGACTGATGGCGAGGCTGGAGCTGAGCCAGGCCTGGGTCAGGCCGTCATGTTTGCCCGGATTGCCGGAGAGATCCCGGTTGCCGTAGTCGAAGCGGTCGACATATTGCTGGAAGCGCTCCATCCCCAGCCATTCGGTGATCTGCTGGGAGAACCAGACGACCGAGTAGGTTTCCCAGCGGCGCGGGGTGGTGGTTTCACGCCAGGCGGGCAGCCAGCCGTCATAGCTCGGTTTGTAAGGCAGTGCTGGATGCTCTTCATCCACCAGATAGCCGCTGTCGTAACCCATCAGCGCCAGCGGGATCTTGAAAGTGGACGCGGGCGGCAGCTGGCTGGAGCAGTCCCCTTCGCTGGAGAGGGTCTGGCCGTTGCCGTCAGCATAGAGAAAGCAGCCGCTGGCGGCGGAGGCAGGCTGGGCTGCGAGCAGACCGGCAGCCAGCAGGCTGGAGAGAAGCAGGCGGGACATAGCATTTCCTTGAGCAAATGGATGAGAGAAAGCGGCAGTCTAATGCCGCTTTGTGTGGGGAATGTGAAGTTGCGGGGGGACTAGGTGAATGGCAGCCAGAGTTCCGCCAGCGCGCCTCCCTCTGGCCGGTTGCTCAGGGTCAGACGGCCGCCATGCTGGTGGGCTACCTCATGGGCGAAGCTGAGCCCCAGACCGCTGCTCTTGCCCTTGTCCGGTCGTGGCAGCGAGTAGAAGCGCTCGAAGATGCGCGGCAGGGCGTAGTCGGGAATGCCGGGGCCGCTGTCGGTGACTCGAAAACAGTAGCCCTCCTCCTGCTGGCTGCCGCTCAGGGTGACCAGCCCGTTGGTGGGAGAGAAGTCGATGGCGTTATCCAGCAGGTTGCCGATGGCCTGCTCCACCAGCAGCGGATCCCACTTCTGTTTCGGCGCGCTGGCCAGCTTGGCCACCAACTCGACCTGACGGCGCTGGGCGATTATCTGGCGGGCGTCGAGGGTGCGCTTGCCCAGTTTCGCTGGCTCCACCGACTGGCGATCCAGCCCCTGCCCCGACTCCAGCCGCGCCAGTTGCAGCATTCGCTCGATCAGCTGCTGCATGCGCGCGGTTTCCAGATTGATGTTGCCGATAAACCGTTTGGCAACTTCGGGGGGCGGCGTTTCGGCCAAAATCTCCCCTGCCCCGCGAATGGCGGCCAGCGGGCTCTTCAGCTCGTGGGTCAGGCTGTGCACATAGGCTTCGATGTAGCTTTTGCCATCGAGCTGGTGGCGCATGGTCTCCAGTGAGCGGCCGAGCCGATCCAGCTCGACGGTGTGCAGCCGTGGCAGCGGTGCCGCCTCCCCCTTGCTGACCGAGTCGGCGTAGTGCACCAGCTTGCCGATGGCGCGGTTGAGCCACCACACCAGCAGGCTGCCGATCAGCAGCGAGATGAGTAGCATCTGGCCGCCGGCCCGCAGCAGCTCCTGTTCCCCCCGCTCAATGGCGGGCATCAGGGTGCGATTGGGTTTGGCGACGGTGAGGGAGCCGATGATCTCGGCCCCTTCCCGCAGCGGCGCTGCCACATACATGGTCGAGCTGGCGGCATCGTCGGGATCGGTGCGGGTGCTGCGGGCGCCATACTGGCCGCGCAGGGTGCGGTAGACATCGTTCCAGCGGGAATAATCCTTGCCCAGATCCGTGCCGTCGGAGTCGTAAATCACCATCCCCTTCTGGTCAGTGACATAGATGCGGTACTCCGCCTGCTGCTTGAGGTGGCCATCGATCATCGCATTGATGGGATTCTGGTTGAGGCGGGCGAAGGCGCTGGCCAACCGCCCGTTCATCATATTGCCCTCTTTCAGATCATCGAGGGCGAGCGGCGCCAGCAGCTGGGTCATGTCTACCAGAGTATCCTCGGTGGCGCTGCGCACCCCGGGTTTTATCTCCTCGACGAAGATCTCCAGTACAAACCAGGCGGCCAGCGCGAAGATCAGCAGCAGGCCGCACAGCAGTTGCAACCCGAGTCTCATGCCAGCTCCAGGCTGTAGCCCAGCCCGCGGTGGGTGAGGATCAGGTTGGCTTCTGGATCATGTTCGCGCAGCTTGGCGCGGATGGTCTTGATGTGGGTATCGACGGTGCGATCCAGACTCTCCTCCGCATCTTGCCACACCAGATCCATCAGCTGCTGGCGGGAGTAGACCCGCCCCGGCGCCTGCATCAGGGTCTTGAATAGTAGATATTCGTAGCGGGTGAGGGCCAGCGGTTGGCCGCGAAAGTGAATGCGGGCCCGCTCTTCATCCAGTACCAGCAGGGCGCTGGGTTGGGGGGCGACGGGTTGGCTGCGGCGCAGGATGACTCGCACCCGGGCACACACTTCCCTTGGCGAGAAGGGTTTGGCCACATAGTCGTCGGCACCGATCTCCAGTCCGATCAGCCGGTCTATCTCCTCGCTGCGGGCGGTGAGGAACATCAGGGGGATATCGGTCAGCGCCCTCACCTGCTTGCAGAGTTCGAAGCCGCTGATGTCGGGCAGCCCCACATCGAGGATCAGGAAGTCGGGTCGCGTCTGTTCCAGTCGTGTCAGCAACTGCTGGCCCAGCATGAACCACTCCACCTCAAACCCGTCGGTCTGCAGGGCGTAAATCAGGGTGTCGGCGATGCTGGCCTCATCCTCCACCAGCCAGATGACTCTCTTTTGCATGGCATCCTCGTCGCAAATTGGCACCCCATTCTGGCATCGAACTAAATCGGATCCTATTTGCTGTTTTATTTTTCCGAAAAAGGGGCTAATATTTCGATGTTCTTTCGAATCGAAACTTAAAAATGACCAAACGTAATACTCAACAACGCCGACACACCATAGTGACCCTGGTACAAGAGCAGGGTGAAGTGAGCGTCGACGCCCTCGCCAAACACTTTTCTACCTCCGAAGTGACTATCCGTAAAGATCTGGCGGTACTGGAGACCGGCGGTCTGCTGCTGCGTCGTTATGGTGGTGCCGTTCCCTTGCCGAGCGAGATGGTGGTCGAGGCCAATCCTGAACAAGTTTCGAACCGAAAGTTAGCCATTGCCCGTGCGGCGGCCGAGCGGCTGCGTGATCACAATCGTGTCATCATCGACAGCGGCAGCACCACCAGCGCCATGATCCCCATGCTGGGCAACAAGCGCGGCCTCATCGTGATGACCAACTCCCTCAATGTGGCCGGTGCCCTGCGCGAGCTGGAAAATGAGCCTACCCTGTTAATGACCGGTGGCACTTGGGACCCTCACTCCGAATCCTTCCAGGGGCAGGTGGCAGAACAGGTGTTGCGATCCTACGACTTCGACCAGCTATTTATCGGTGCCGACGGCATCGACCCGGAGCGTGGCACCACCACCTTCAACGAGCTGGTGGGCCTGTCGCGGGTCATGGCCGAGGTGTCGCGGGAGGTCATTGTGATGGTCGAATCGGAAAAGATCGGCCGCAAGATCCCCAATCTCGAACTTCCCTGGTCGAGCATCCATACCCTGGTGACCGACGAGGGGCTGGCCAGCGAGGCCAGAGAACAGATTCAAGCCCAGGGGGTGACGCTTATCTGCGCCCCGGTCACTTGCTGACACGAGCTCTGAACCATCCAACTGACTTTACGATTTGCATCTCAAGGAGAAGTGTATGTGTGGCATCGTCGGGGCTGTCGCCCAACGTGATGTGGCTGAAATTCTGGTAGAGGGCCTGCGCCGTCTGGAGTACCGCGGTTATGACTCCGCCGGTGTGGCCGTGTTCAGCGCCAACCAGCCGTTGCAGCGGGTTCGCCGTCTGGGCAAGGTGGCCGAGCTGGCCAAGGCGCTCGACGAGCAGTCCGTCCATGGTGGTACCGGCATCGCCCATACCCGCTGGGCCACTCACGGCGAGCCCTCCGAGCGCAATGCCCACCCCCACGTCTCCGAGCATATCGTGGTGGTACACAACGGCATCATCGAGAACCACGAAGAGCTGCGGGAAGAGTTGAAGGCGCTGGGCTATGTGTTCAGCTCCGACACTGATACCGAGGTGATTGCCCATCTGGTCCATCACGAGCTGAAGAGCACCGGCAGCCTGCTGGCCGCCATGCAGACTGCGGTGAAGCAGCTGCGCGGTGCCTACGGTACCGTGGTGATGGATAGCCGCGACGACAGCCGCGTGGTGGTTGCCCGTTCCGGTTCACCGCTGGTGATCGGCCGCGGTATCGGCGAGAACTTTATCGCCTCCGACCAGATGGCGCTGCTGCCGGTGACCCGTCGTTTCATCTTCCTGGAAGAGGGTGATGTGGCCGAAGTGACCCGTCGCGATGTGCATATCTTCGATACCAACGGTAACGCCGTGGTGCGTGAAGAGCAGGAGTCCGAACTCTCCCACGATGCCGGTGACAAGGGTGAATACCGTCACTACATGCTCAAAGAGATCCACGAGCAACCCAAAGCGATCACCAACACCCTGGAAGGGCGTCTGGGCAGCGATCACGTGGTGGTCGAATCGTTCGGCAACGGCGCTCGCGCCATCTTTGACAAGGTCGAGCACGTCCAGATCGTCGCCTGCGGCACCTCCTATCACTCCGGCATGGTGGCTCGCTACTGGTTCGAAGAGATCGCTGGCGTCTCCTGCGATGTGGAGATCGCCTCCGAGTTCCGCTATCGCAAATCGGTAGTGCGCCCCAACAGCCTGCTGGTGACCCTCTCCCAGAGCGGCGAGACTGCCGATACCCTGGCGGCGCTGCGTCTGGCCAAGGAATCCGGCTACATGAGCTCGCTGGCTATCTGCAACGTGCCGGGCTCCTCGCTGGTGCGTGAATCGGATCTGGCCTTTATGACCCGCGCGGGGGCAGAAATTGGAGTGGCCTCCACCAAGGCGTTCACCACCCAGCTGGCTGGCCTGCTGATGCTGGTGGCCTCGGTCGGTCACTGCCGTGGCCACCTGAGCGCCGCCGCCGAGGCTGAACTGGTCAAGGCGCTGCAAGCCCTGCCGCTGCGTATTAAAGAGAGTCTGGCGCTGGCCAAGGATATCGAAACCCTGGCCGAAGAGTTTGCCGACAAGCAGCACAGCCTGTTCCTCGGCCGCGGCAGCCAGTACCCCATCGCCATGGAGGGGGCGCTCAAGCTCAAAGAGATCTCCTACATCCACGCCGAAGCCTATGCCGCTGGCGAGCTGAAGCACGGCCCGCTGGCGCTGATCGATGCCGAGATGCCCATCATTGTGGTGGCGCCGAACAACGATCTGCTGGAGAAGCTCAAGTCCAACGTGGAAGAGGTGCGCGCCCGTGGCGGTATCCTCTACGTGTTCGCCGATGCCGATACCGGCTTCAAGAGCGACGAGACCATGCGGGTCATGAACCTCAACCACGTGGAAGAGGTGATCGCCCCCATCGTCTATACCGTGCCGCTGCAGCTGCTCTCCTACCACGTTGCCCTGATCAAGGGCACTGACGTGGACCAGCCGCGCAACTTGGCAAAATCGGTGACCGTTGAGTAAGTCACTCTCTCAAATGAAAAAGAGCCGCAATTGCGGCTCTTTTTGTTTCGGCTGAGGGTTACGACAGCCGCAGGTTGGTGATGGTGACCTCGTCGAGGGAGGGCACTATGATGCCGCTGGTGATCCCTTTGGCGATGGCCTGACTGCGGTTCTTTGAGTCGGTCTTGTTGGTCACCTGGGTCAGGTGAAAGTTGACCGTCCGCTCACTGATGCCGAGGATGGTGGCGATCTCCCAGGAGGTCTTGCCCTCGCTGGCCCAGAACAGGCACTCCTTCTCCCGATCCGACAGTTCGGTCAGGTATTTCATCATATCCGGTCTGCTTTTTATCAGTTGCAGCGCGGAGTTGAAGATGTAGCTGGCGCAGAACGACAGCAGCGGGACATTTTCAAACATCAGGTCGGAGTTGGATTTCTCCTTGGTGATGAATGAGAGGATGCCGTGCTCCCCCTGCGGGGTGTGCAGCGGAAAGGAGACGCCATTGCGTACCCCGAAATCGGCGGCCAGGTTCATCACGTCGCGGCTGGCGCTGGGCAGCCAGGGAGAGTCGCAGTCGAGCTTGTTCCAGAAGATCGGCTGGGTCTGTTTCAACCCCAGATAGACCACCGGATCCTGGGTCAGATACTGGTTTTCGCTGTAGGCGTCAAACCAGGTGGTCGGACAGTTGTTGAACAGTGCCACGTGGGATTTTTGCATGCTGATGGGGAAAATAATCAGCAGCCGAAAGTAATCAAAGCCCATTTGATGACTGAAGCGCTCCAGCAGTTGCTGGATATCGCTGGTTTTTGTTGCCTTGGTGAACTTGTCGATATGTTCCCAGATCGCATCGTTGAGCATTACTTTCTCCTTTTTCGATCTCTATCACACTGATCGAAAAGATTTTTTATCGTTATTTATATTTGTGCGGTGGCTATTGGCGCCACTTATTCCGTGCGTGCTTAAAAATTATCCTGTTTTTGTGCATAAAGGCCAAGAAAATCCTCTCGTTGCCAGTCCGCCCTGCATTTGAGATAATGATAATAGTTATCATTAGTAAGATGTATTTCAATGAACAAATTATGGGGTGTGGCCCTGCTGCCACTGTCAGTCCACTTTGCTGCCATCGGGGATGAGCTGGTTGCTCCCGCCCTCAAGAACAGCATAGCTGCCGGGAAAGCCTCCCAGCAGCGGGTGGAAAAAGCCGCCGATGCCGCCGTTGCCGCACGACTGGAGCTGCAAAATGCCCAACTGCAACTGCGCGATCTCGAAGCCTACAACCGCTACATGCAATCTCTGGTGGCCGATCAGCAAAATGAGCTGGGTAAATTGAGCCAGCAGCTGGAAGCGGTGCAAGAGACCCGTCAGGGCTTGATCCCGCTGATGTTGCAGATGCAGGCAGATCTGGAACAGCTGGTGCAAAACGACATCCCGCTGCGCAAGGAAGATCGGCTGGCGCGGGTTGAACAGTTGAAAGCGACCCTGGCCCGCGCAGACGTTAGCGAGGCAGAGAAATTCCGTCAGCTGCTGCAGGCCTATCAGATTGAAGCCGAGTACGGCAGCCGGATGGACAGCTATTCCGCCGAGCTGGAGCTGGATGGTGCTCCGCGTCGGGTCGATGTGCTGGCGCTGGGTCGGGTCTCCCTGCTGGCGATGACGGCCGATCGCAGTCAGGCATGGTGCTGGTCTGCCGAGGCGAAGCAGTGGCAAGCCCTCGACAGCCAGTGGCTCTCCCCTATCGCCGAGGCGATGGATGTGGCCGCCGACAAGAAAGTTCCCCAGTTGCTCAATGTCCCCCTCTCTGTCAGCCGCAGTCAGGAGGCCCAATCATGAGAGTCACCATGAAGTGGTTCCCCCTCCTTATTGCCCTCTCCTGCGGTGCCAATGCCGCTGTCGCTGATGAGTGGCAGCAGCAGGAACAGGCTCGTGAACAGCAGGCTCAGCAAGATCTGGCGACCGTTGCCAAGGAGCTCGGCACTGCCCGCGCCAGACTGGCTGAGGCCCAGCGCCTGAGCAAGGAGCTGGCCGGCAAGTTCGCCAGCAACGAGAAGCAGCTGGTCGAGCTTAACGCACAGTGGGAGCAAGCCTCCGGCGACATGAACGAGATATTCGCGGTCACCCGTCAGGGCGCCAGCGATGCGGTCAAGCTGCTGAGCGAATCCGCCGTAGAGGGCCAGTACCCGGAGCGTCTCGCCCCGCTGAAAACCATGGCACAGGATAAACAGGTGCCGGATCGCGCCGCCCTCGCCCTGCTGCCCGCCACGCTGCTGCAGGAGATCCGCGAATCTGGCCGGATTGCTCAGTTCAACGGCAAGGTGCTCGATGCCCAGGGGGCTGCCAGCGAGCAGTCGCTGACCCGGGTTGGCAGTTTTGCCCTGCTGGGGAGCGAAGGCTTCCTGCAACCGACCGCCGAAGGCTTGAGCCCGGTACTGGGTCTGCCCGGTAGCGTGCTCTTTGCCGTTGCGGCTTATCAGGGTCAGGAAGGGGAAGCGCTGCCGCTGGATCCTTCTCATGGCACTCTACTGGCGATGCTGGCACAGGCACCTACCTTCTGGCAGCAGGTACAGCAAGGTGGTCAGGTCGGCGCCATTATCGTGCTGCTGGCCGCTATCGGTTTGGGAATTGCGGCAGTACGGCTGTGGAGCCTCTCCCGCGAACTGGGTCGGGTGCGCCGCCAGCTCAAGAGCGGCGAGTATCACGCCGACAACGCCCTCGGCCGGGTGCTGACGGTGGCAGACAAACACCCCGAGCTGAGCATGGAGACCCTCGAGCTGCGTCTTGATGAGGCGATCCTGCAGGAGACCCCTCGCATGGAGCGCGGCATCGGCATGGTCAAGGTGATCGCGGCCATCGCCCCCATGCTGGGTCTGCTCGGTACCGTGACCGGGATGATCGGCACCTTCCAGGCCATCACCCAGTTTGGCACCGGCGATCCCAAGATCATGGCGGGCGGCATCTCCATGGCGCTGGTTACCACGGTACAGGGTCTGGTTGCGGCCATTCCGCTGATCCTGGCTCACAGCCTGCTGCAATCCCGCTTCACCGAGCTTTCCAATGTACTGGAGCAGCAGGTAGCCGGCATTCTGGCCGAGCGCGCCGAGAGCAATAACGGCGGGATGGAGCGAGCAGCATGATGCTCGACATCTGGCAACAGCTGCAGAGTTTCATGGGCCGTGGCGGCCCTGTGCTCTGGGTCATTCTGGCCCTGCTGGTGCTGATGTGGATTTTGATGATCGAGCGGCTGCTCTACCTCAATCTAGGTTTCGGCCCCTTGCAGCAACAGCTGCTCGGCCGCTGGCAGGCCCGCAGCGAGCGCCACAGCTGGCACGCCCGAGCGATCCGCAGCCGCTGGCTGGCACAGGCGGAGCTGGAACTGAACCGTCATCTGATCTTCATCCGCACCCTGGTGGTGCTCTGCCCCATGCTGGGGCTGCTGGGCACTGTGACCGGCATGATCGGCGTATTCGATGCGTTGGCTGCGGCCAACCGCTTTAACCCGGAGAGCATGGCGGGCGGGATCTCCCGCGCCACCATCCCCACCATGGCGGGCATGGTGGTGGCGCTCTCCGGCGTGTTGTTACTCAGTCGGCTCGAGAGTCAGGCCAAGCGTGCGCTGGCCAAGACCCGGGACGGCCTGCGAGAAGAGAAGGTAATGCAATGAGACGGCAATCCAAACGCCAGCGTGACGAAGTGCAGATCGACATGACCCCCATGCTGGATATCGTGTTCATCATGCTGATCTTCTTTATTGTCACCACCTCCTTCGTGCGTGAAGCCGGGCTCGAGGTACACAGACCCCAGGCCAGTCAGGCCAAGGCGCAGAAATCTTCCAGCATCATGCTGGCGATCGGGGCTCAGGGTCAGATTTTCCTCGACCGCAAGCAGATCGATGTGGAGCGGGTACAGGCCACCATCGCCCGTCTGCTGGCGGAGCAGCCCGATGCCAGCCTGGTGATCCAGGCCGACGAGCGAGTGCCCCATGGCAAGGTGGTGCGGGTGATGGATGAGGCCAAGGCGGCGGGTATCGCCAATATCGCCGTGGCGGTGGCGCCGAAATGAAATACAAGCTGATGAGCCTGGGGCTGGGGATCGCCCTCAGTCTGGGCATCCTGCTGTTCATGGCCACGCTGGTTGAACCGCCCCGGGGCGAGAAGGTGGCGAGCGAACAGAAGCCCATCGTCATCAATATGCAGAACGAGGTGACCGAGGTGCAGGTGCGCGAGCGTCCGGTGCCGCAGGAGCCTGAACCTCTGCCAGAGCCTCCCGCAGCATTGGCCTCGACACCGCTGCCGATGCCTGCCGCGGCCCCCTTGGCTGCCGTTGAGCCGAGTCTGGATCTGGTTTCCAGCCTCAGCGCGGTGCAGGTCTATGCCCCCGGAGTGGCGACCAGTACCGCACCGGTATTGAGTGGCAACTACCACGGCCAGCAGCAGGGAGTGGGTATCGGCGCAGGTGACATGCTGATGCCGCTGCAACGGATCGAGCCGGTCTACCCCTATCGTGCCCAGCAGTCAGGGATCGAAGGATTCGTCACCCTGCGCTTTAGCGTGAATGCCGAAGGTGGCGTGCAGGATGTGGAAGTGGTCGAGGCCAAGCCCAAGCGTCAGTTCGAGCGGGCGGCCATTCAGGCGATCAACAAGTGGCGCTATCAACCGAGACCGGGCGCTACCGACAAGCTGGTGCAAGTCATCACGCTCAAATTCAAACTGGAGTCATAACTATGTTGCGGATCTGGATCTGTCTGCTGGCCCTGGTCGGCCAAGCCTGTCTGGCGATGGAGGTCAGCCCTCACTTCTCCCGTCAGCTTGAACCCGTGATGAAGCTCTATCAGTCCGGTCAGTGGCAACAAGCCCAGAGCAAGGCGTCCGGCCTCAAGCCAAATAGCGATGCCGAGCGTGCCTGGCTGGCGCAGCTGCAAGCCTCGCTGGCGGCCAATCTGCAACAGACCGCCGAGGCGAGCCGTTATGTCGAACAGGCCCTTGCCTATAAAGAGTGGCCCGAGCAACAACAGCTCCAGTTGCTGCGACTGCGCGGCGATATTCAGGCCCAGCAATCCAACTGGTCTGGTGCCATCGCCAGCTACAAGGCGGCGCTGGCGCTCAAGCAAGACGATGCGCTGCGCCTGCGTCTGGCTGGCCTCTATTACCACAACAAGCAGTACGGTGACGCCGCCAGTCAGAGCGAACAGTTGTTGAAAAAGGGTTGGCAGAAGCAGGCCGCCATTATTCGTCTCTCCGCCCTCACCGCTCAGCAACGTTATGGCGTGGCGGCCGATCAGGCGGCTGAGTTGATCAGCCACGAACCCAAAGAGAGCAAATGGTGGCAACAGGCGGTATCGCTCAACCTCTCCGCCAAACGTGGCGATCAGGCGTTGGCTCTGTTGCAAACAGCTATCGACAGAAAACTGATGGATGATGCGTCTGCCCGCAATCAGCTGATCCGTCTCTATGCCTGGCAAGGGCTGCCTTATC
>NZ_JBQBFC010000001.1:2802500-2875000 GCF_051919235.1 Aeromonas sp. 95A | reverse complement strand
GTGTAGGATAGGTGGGAGGCTTTGAAGGCGTGACGCTAGTTGCGCTGGAGCCGTCCTTGAAATACCACCCTTGTATGTTTGATGTTCTAACGCAGGGCCCTGAATCGGGCTCGCGGACAGTGCCTGGTGGGTAGTTTGACTGGGGCGGTCTCCTCCCAAAGAGTAACGGAGGAGCACGAAGGTTGGCTAATCCTGGTCGGACATCAGGAGGTTAGTGCAATGGCATAAGCCAGCTTAACTGCGAGACGGACAGGTCGAGCAGGTACGAAAGTAGGTCATAGTGATCCGGTGGTTCTGAATGGAAGGGCCATCGCTCAACGGATAAAAGGTACTCCGGGGATAACAGGCTGATACCGCCCAAGAGTTCATATCGACGGCGGTGTTTGGCACCTCGATGTCGGCTCATCACATCCTGGGGCTGAAGTCGGTCCCAAGGGTATGGCTGTTCGCCATTTAAAGTGGTACGCGAGCTGGGTTCAGAACGTCGTGAGACAGTTCGGTCCCTATCTGCCGTGGGCGTTGGATGATTGAAGGGAGTTGCTCCTAGTACGAGAGGACCGGAGTGAACGAACCTCTGGTGTTCGGGTTGTCACGCCAGTGGCACTGCCCGGTAGCTAAGTTCGGAATCGATAACCGCTGAAAGCATCTAAGCGGGAAGCGAGCCCTGAGATGAGTCATCCCTGACCCCTTGAGGGTCCTAAAGGGCCGTTGGAGACCACAACGTTGATAGGTGGGGTGTGTAAGCGCAGTGATGTGTTGAGCTAACCCATACTAATTACCCGTGAGGCTTAACCATACAACACCCAAGAAGTGTTCTAAGGCTTGTAGCAAATAGAACGAACTACTCAAATTCAGTGATAGCGACAAGCCGATAGGCAACCTCGTTATTCACGTCAGCTTTCTAGATTAAGAATTTGCCTGGCGGCCATAGCGCCGTGGAACCACCTGATCCCATGCCGAACTCAGAAGTGAAACGCGGTAGCGCCGATGGTAGTGTGGCATTCGCCATGCGAGAGTAGGACACTGCCAGGCACCCAATTTCAAGATTACGCCCAGCGTGGTCTTTACCGGTTAGTGTGCTGATATGGCTCAGTCGGTAGAGCGCATCCTTGGTAAGGATGAGGTCCCCAGTTCGATTCTGGGTATCAGCACCATTAAATAGAAAGCCTCCCTGAAAAGGGAGGCTTTTTTGCATCCGTCATTTTTTGATATCCCCTTACATTCCCTATTCCCGCAACCCCTTCTGCTTGCAGCCGACACAGTTTATCTGCTGATTTGAGTTCCTGTGTGTTACTCATTTGACTGCTATTGATGGTTTTATCCAGAGATTTAACCATGATTGATTGACGTAAAACGTTTTACATGTAAAATCCGGCGCGTTTTGCCTATTACGTGGAGAGAGAGCATGGCGCAGGATAACGAATACTGTTTGGGGGCGGTACCCGCCAAAGGGCGCAAAGGAGTGCTGTCGCTGATGCTGGTGATGCTTGGCCTGACGTTCTTCTCTGCCAGCATGTGGACCGGTGGTGCGCTGGGTACCGGTCTGGTGTTTGACGACTTCATCAAGGCGGTACTGATCGGCAACCTGTTGCTGGGGATCTATACCGCCTGTCTCGGTTATATCGGTGCTTCAACCGGTCTCTCTACCCATCTGCTGGCGCGATACTCCTTCGGCGTCAAAGGTTCCTGGCTGCCTTCTCTGCTGCTGGGCGGCACTCAGGTCGGCTGGTTCGGCGTTGGCGTGGCGATGTTTGCGCTGCCGGTACAGAAGGCGACTGGGATCGATGTGAACTGGCTGATCGCCATTTCGGGTATTTTAATGACGGTAACCGTCTACTTCGGGATCTCCGCCCTGATGGTGCTGAGCTTTGTGGCCGTACCGGCCATTGCACTGCTTGGCGGCTACTCGGTCTGGCTGGCGGTGACCTCGACCGGTGGCATGGCTGCACTGCAGCAGGTACAACCAAGCAATCCCATCGAGTTCACCACGGCGTTGACCATGGTGGTCGGTTCCTTTATCAGTGCAGGAACCCTGACCGCCGACTTTGTTCGCTTTGGTCGCAAACCCTGGGGCGCCGTCATGATTACCATGGTGGCGTTTTTTTTGGGCAACACGCTAATGTTCGTCTTCGGTGCAGCCGGCGCGGCCGTGACAGGGCAGGCCGATATCTCGGAAGTGATGCTGATGCAGGGGCTGTTGATCCCCGCCATTCTGGTGCTGGGCCTCAATATCTGGACCACCAACGATAACGCTCTCTACGCCTCCGGCCTCGGTTTTGCCAATATTACCGGTCTCAAGAGCAAGCCCCTCAGCGTGATCAACGGCCTCATCGGTACGGCTTGCGCCCTCTGGCTTTACAACAACTTTGTCGGCTGGCTGGCCTTTTTGAGTACGGCAATTCCGCCGATCGGTGGCATTATCATCAT
Source organism: Aeromonas sp. 95A (assembly GCF_051919235.1). Lineage (NCBI taxonomy): Bacteria > Pseudomonadati > Pseudomonadota > Gammaproteobacteria > Aeromonadales > Aeromonadaceae > Aeromonas > Aeromonas sp. 95A. The sequence goes on along the minus strand of NZ_JBQBFC010000001.1, from coordinate 2,872,573 downwards.
GGATTTCCTGCTCAATCGTGAGCGTTACCGTCAATTTGCCGATCAGCAGTTCGAGACGGTGCGCTGGCAGGCGCTGGTCGCCACGGCAGTCGGGGTGGCTGTCGGCAAGTGGCTGCCGGGCATAGTGCCACTCAACGCGGTATTGGGCGCCGCCTTCACCTATTTCATTCTGGTTCGCCTCACCCAGCGGCCGGTTCTGGTACAGGAAGCTAACAAATGCTGATTCAACATATTCGTTTGGCCGATCGGGAAGGGTTGTGGCAGATCCGTTGTCAGGATGGGGTCATCACAGCCATCGAACCCCATGACGAACATGCCGTCGCCGGTCGGGTGCTGGACGGGGAGGGCGGTCTTGTCATCGCGCCCTTTATCGAACCTCACATTCACCTCGATACCACCCAGACGGCGGGCGAGCCGAGCTGGAATCTCTCCGGCACTCTGTTCGAGGGGATCGAGCGCTGGGCCGAGCGCAAGGCGCTGCTGACCCATGAGGATGTGAAGCAGCGCGCCATCCAGACACTGAAGTGGCAGATCGCCAACGGCATCCAGTTTGTGCGTACTCACGTCGATGTCTCCGACCCCAATCTGGTGGCGCTCAAGGCGATGCTGGAGGTGCGGGAGGAGATGAAGGAGTGGGTGGAGCTGCAGATCGTCGCCTTCCCGCAGGAGGGGATCCTCTCCTACCCCAACGGCAAGGCACTGCTGGAGGAGGCGCTCAAGCTGGGGGCCGATGTGATCGGTGCTATTCCCCATTTCGAGTTTACCCGGGAATATGGGGTCGAAAGTCTGCATTACATCTTCGATCTTGCGGAGAAGTATCAGGTTCTGGTCGATGTGCACTGCGACGAGATCGATGACGAGCAGTCCCGCTTTATCGAGACGCTGGCAACCCTGGCCTACGAGCGGGGTATCGGCCATCGGGTGACGGCCAGTCACACCACCGCCATGCACTCCTACAACGGCGCTTATGCTTCCCGCCTGTTCCGGTTGCTCAAGATGGCAGACATCAACTTCGTGGCCAATCCGCTGGTGAACATTCACCTGCAGGGACGGTTCGATACCTATCCCAAACGTCGCGGTATTACCCGGGTGAAGGAGATGCTGGAGGCGAACATCAACGTCTGTTTCGGTCACGACGACGTGTTCGACCCCTGGTACCCCATGGGCACTGCCAACATGTTGCAGGTGCTGCACATGGGGCTGCATGTCTGCCAGATCATGGGTTACGAGCAGATCAACGACGGTCTGAAGCTGATCAGCTGCCACAGTGCCCGCACCCTGAACGTGCAGGATCGCTATGGTATCGAGGTGGGCAAACCGGCCAACCTGTTGATCCTGCCCGCCGAGAACGGCTTCGATGCGGTGCGCCGCCAGGTGCCGGTGCGTTATTCAATTCGTCACGGCAAGGTGATTGCCCAGACCCGCCCGGCCCAGACCGAAATCGTGCTGGGTCAGCCAGAGCCCATCGATTTTCGCCGCTGAGATTTCAATCAGGCTGGATGTCGATTAGTTCCGCCTCTGGGCACAAGGGCCGCCATTGCGACATAATGGCGGCCTGACCCTGAGGGAGTGACACCATGCAAACCTGGTTCTATGTTGCTGCAGGGGGCGCCATCGGCGCCTGCCTTCGTTTTGGGATTGCCGAACTGATGGCCTTGCTGCTGGGGCGCCACTTTCCTTACGGGACTCTGGTGGTCAACGTAGTGGGCTCTTTCATCATGGGGGTGGCATTCGCCCTCATCAGTCATGGTCATGTGGTAGAACATCCGATGAAGCCGCTGCTGATGGTGGGGATCCTCGGAGCCCTGACTACTTTCTCTTCCTTTGCCCTCGATACGGTGGTGCTGGCTCAACATGGAGCCTATCTGAAAGCGCTGCTCAATATCGGTCTCAATCTCTTCCTCTGTCTGGCCATGGTGGTGCTGGGCATGCAGTTGGTTGCGAGCCGGGTTTAAGGTGTCCGGACGCCAGTGGCTCTGGTAAACTGGCGGCCATTCTTTGCTCTATGGGTGTTTAAGGGATGTCAGAACAAGCAACGACAACGCATTTTGGCTTTAAAACCGTGGCCGCGACCGAGAAGGAAACTCTGGTAGCAGGTGTCTTCCATTCGGTGGCAGCCAAGTATGATCTGATGAACGATCTGATGTCGTTCGGCATCCACCGCCTGTGGAAGCGCTTCACCATCGATTGTTCCGGTGTGCGCAAGGGCCAGAAGGTGCTGGATCTGGCCGGTGGTACCGGTGACTTGACCGCCAAGTTCTCGCGCATCGTCGGCGAGACCGGTCAGGTGGTGCTGGCGGATATCAACGACTCCATGCTGAAAGTGGGCCGCGACAAGCTGCGCAATCTGGGGGTTGCCAACAATGTCTCCTACGTGCAGGCCAATGCCGAGGCTCTCCCCTTCCCGGATAACCACTTCGACGTCATCACCATTGGCTTCGGCCTGCGCAACGTCACCGACAAGGACAAGGCGCTCGCCTCCATGTTCCGGGTGCTCAAGCCGGGTGGCCGTCTGCTGGTGCTGGAGTTCTCCAAGCCGGTCAGCGAAGTGATCGCCAAGCTCTATGATCTCTACTCCTTCAAATTGCTGCCGAAAATGGGCGAAATCGTCGCGAACGACAGTGAAAGCTACAAATATCTGGCAGAGTCCATCCGCATGCACCCGGATCAGCAGACCCTGGCTGGCATGATGGAGAATGTCGGGTTCGAGCAGGTGGAGTACTTCAATCTGACTCAGGGTGTGGTCGCCCTGCACCGCGGTTACAAGTTTTAAGGTTGCCTATGCCGATGGATGCCATGGTCACCGCGGTGATCGAAACCAGCCTCAACCAGTTGCTGGCGCTGGACAAACAGAGCCCGGAGCGGCTGCGCAAACTGGTGGGCAAGGTGCTCAAGCTGGAGCTGCGTGAACTCAAGCCGCTCTGGTTCGTCTTCTCCGAGCGTCGGCTGGATGTGCTGGCCCAGCATGAAGGGGAGGCCGATGCGGTGCTCAGCCTGTCGCTGACCGCCCTCGGTCTGCTGAAAGACCCGTCCGCCCTGACCCGCTATATCCGCGAGGAGAAACTGGATCTGAGCGGTGATCCCCAGCTGGTACAGGCATTCAGCGTGCTGCTGGGTGAGCTGGATATCGACTGGGAGGAGGAGCTGTCGCGCTATACCGGCGACGTGCTGGCCCACACCCTGTTCAGCGGTGCCCGTCAGGCGCGTCGCCTGGTCGGTCGCGAGCTGTGCCGCACCCGCAGCCAGCTGGCGGAATATCTGACCGAAGAGGCCCGCCTCGCTCCCGGCCCGCTGGAAGTGGCGAGTTTCAACGATGACGTCGAGGTGCTGGCCCAGCAGCTCAAGGCCGTCGAACTGCGGCTGGCCCGCTTCGAACAGCAGGTGACCTGATGACCCCGAAGGAGTTCAAACGCCTCTATCGCATCATCACCATCCTGCTGGAGCAGGGCATCGACGAACTGGTGCCCGCCCGCTATCAACCCTGGCCGGGTCGTCTGGCCCGTCGCTCCCTGTTCTGGCTCAAGAACAAACAACCGGATCTCAGCCGCGGTGCCCGCATCCGCCTCGCCTTCGAGGCTCTTGGCCCCATCTTCATCAAGTTTGGCCAGATGCTCTCGACCCGCCGCGACCTGCTGCCGCCGGATATCGCCGAAGAGCTGGCCCTGCTGCAGGACAGAGTGCCCCCCTTCTGTGGTCAGGCGGCGCGCCAGCAGATCGAGCTGAGCTTGGGTTGTCCCATCGAAACCCTGTTCGATGACTTTGACGAGACGCCGCTGGCGTCGGCCTCCATCGCGCAGGTGCATACCGCCCGCCTGAAGGAGAGTGGCCGCGAGATCGTCATCAAGGTGATCCGTCCCGACATCGAGCCAGTCATCGAGGCCGACCTGCGGTTGATGCAGGCGCTGGCCCGTCTGGTGGCCCGCTTCGTGCCCCAGAGCGCGCGGCTGCGCCCCATCGAGGTGGTGGAGGAGTATCGCAAGACCATCCTCGACGAGCTGAATCTGATGCGCGAAGCGGCCAACGCCATCCAGCTACGCCGCAACTTCACCGGCTCCGAGGCGCTCTATGTGCCTGAAATCATCACCGACCTCTGCCGCGAGCAGGTGCTGGTGATGGAGCGCATCTACGGTATTCCGGTCTCCGATATACCGGCGCTGGAAGCCAACGGCACCAACATGAAGTTGCTGGCCGAGCGCGGGGTCGAGGTCTTCTTCACTCAGGTGTTCCGCGACAGCTTCTTCCATGCCGATATGCACCCGGGCAACATCTTTGTCTCTTACGAACATCCGGAAAACCCACTCTGGATCGGCATCGACTGCGGTATCGTCGGTACCCTCAATCGGGAAGACAAACGCTATCTGGCTGAGAACTTCCTCGCCTTCTTCAATCGCGACTATCGCCGGGTGGCAGAGCTGCACGTGGAGTCGGGCTGGGTACCGGCAGACACCAAGGTGGACGAGTTCGAGTTCGCCATTCGCACCGTGCTGGAGCCCATCTTCGAGAAGCCGCTCTCCGAAATTTCGTTCGGTCACGTGCTGCTCAACCTGTTCAACACCGCGCGTCGCTTCCATATGACGGTGCAGCCGCAATTGGTGCTGCTGCAAAAGACCCTGCTCTATGTGGAAGGGTTGGGGCGTCAGCTCTACCCGCAGCTCGATTTGTGGCAGACCGCCAAGCCGTTCCTCGAAAACTGGATGCACGAACAGGTCGGGCCCAAGTCGGTATTGAACGCTATCAAGGAGAAGGCGCCATTCTGGGCGGAGAAGCTGCCGGAGCTGCCGGAGCTGGTCTATGAGACCCTGCGCCAGACCCGTCATCAGCAGCGTCATTTCGACCAGATGTTTGCCGAGTTCCGCCGTCACAGCCGTCGGCAAGGGCAGGCCCGCTACCTCTTAGGGGTTGGAGCCAGCCTGCTATTGGCGGGTGTATTCTTGCTGACCCAAAAACAACACATTGAGTGGGGACAAGCCAGTCTCGCCGGTGCAGCCCTCTGCTGGCTGGTCGGCTGGTTGCGAACCCGTTCCCATTAATCAACAACCGCGCCGTCAGGCGCCTGTTCTGGAGAGAAAATCATGGGTGGTATCAGTATTTGGCAATTGTTGATCATTGCAGTCATCGTGGTGCTGCTGTTCGGTACCAAGAAACTGCGCGGCATTGGCGGTGATCTGGGCGCGGCGGTCAAAGGGTTCAAGAAAGCCCTCTCCGACGAGCCGGCTGATGCCAAGGCCGAGCAGAAAGATGCCGAGTTTCCCCCGAAACAGCTGAACGAAGCGGCCACTCAGAGCAGTGAGACCGCCAAGCAGAAAGACAAAGACCAGGCCTAAGCCATGTTCGATATCGGTTTTTGGGAGCTGGTCGTTATCGGTGTGGTAGCACTGGTGGTACTGGGGCCCGAGCGGCTGCCGGTTGCCATCCGCACGGCTACCCACTGGATCCGCCTCATTCGTTCGACCGCGAACTCGGTCAAGTCCGAGCTGGAGCAGGAGCTCAAGTTGCAAGAGCTGCATAACGACCTCAAGAAGGCCGAACAGTTGCAGATGAGCAACCTGAGCCCCGAGCTGCAGGAGTCCATCGAACAGCTCAAAGCGGCGGCCCAGTCGGTCAATCGCCCCTATCAGGTGGAGAACGAGATCCGTCCGCCGCGCCCCGAGCCGGTCGCCCAGGCTGAGCCTGCCACGCCGGTTGAGCCTGCGGTGCAGCTGAGCCACGACGTGCCTCCGGTCAATAGCCAGCGGGAGAGTGAGCCGGTGCCGGTCAGCGACTCCGCAGTAAAAGGGGAGGTGAAGCCATGAGTCAGGCCGAACAACCCCTGATCAGCCATCTGGTTGAGTTGAGAACCCGCTTGCTGCGCTCCATTACCGCCATCCTCGTGGTGTTTCTGGCGCTAATCTACTTCTCCAACAACATCTACGACTTCGTGGCCCAGCCGCTGCTCAGCCAGCTGCCGGAAGGGACCAGCATGATAGCGACGGATGTGGCGACCCCCTTCCTGACGCCGATCAAGCTGACCCTGGTGGTCTCCTTCTTCGTGGCGATCCCCTATCTGCTCTATCAGGCCTGGGCCTTTATCGCCCCCGGTCTGTACCAGCATGAGCGGCGCCTGATCATGCCGTTGGTGGTCTCCAGCGCCCTGCTGTTCTATGCGGGGATGGCGTTCGCCTACTACGTGGTGTTCCCGCTGGTGTTCGGTTTCTTCACCAGTACCGCACCCGCCGGGGTGACGGTGGCGACCGACATCGCCAGCTATCTGGACTTCGTACTGACCCTGTTTTTCGCATTCGGGGTGGCGTTCGAAATTCCGGTGGCCACCATACTGCTCTGCTGGACCGGCGTGACCACACCGCAAAATCTGAAGGAGAAACGTCCCTACGTTGTTGTCGGGGTGTTTGTGGTCGGCATGCTGCTGACGCCGCCTGATGTCTTCTCCCAGACCCTGCTCGCCATCCCGATGTGGGCGCTGTGGGAGATAGGTCTGTTCTTCGCCCGCTTCTACGTGAAGAAAGAGGATGAAGAGCAACAGGAACAACCGGATGTGGAGAGCTGAGGCTCTGTTCGTCACCTGTTTGCCGGACGGCGAGAGGATGACGAAGTCCGCAGGAATGGCAGAACGAGGGGAGCTGAGGCTCCCTTCCTCTTTTCATGCTCCCGTTCGAGGCGTATGGTAAGACCCCATTCGGTAGATGGTTTTCAAATACCTGATATGTATTCCTTTTGTTCGGAACGTCTCATCCCATGATCGATATCGGTTTAAACCTGACCAGCAGCCAGTTTGCCGGCGAGCAGGCTGAGCTGGTGGCCCGTGCCCGCGCCGCCGGAGTGGAAGCGCTGATCCTCACCGGTACCGATCTGGCTGGCAGCCGCGAGAGCGCCGGGTTGGCCGCCCGCTGGCCGGGCTACTGCTTCTCCACCGCCGGGGTACACCCTCACGATGCCAAGAGTGTCGATGAGGCGACCCTGCCCGCCTTGCGCGAGCTGGCAGCCTTGCCGCAGGTGGTGGCTATTGGCGAGTGCGGCCTCGACTACAACCGTGATTTCTCCCCCCGCCCGGTGCAGGATGCGGTATTCGACGCCCAGCTGGCACTGGCCGCCGAGCTCGGGATGCCGGTGTTTCTCCACTGCCGCGATGCCCACGCCCGTTTTATCGAGATCCTCCGTCCCTGGTTGCCGAAACTACCGGGAGCCGTGCTGCACTGCTTCACAGGCTGTGATGAGGAGCTGGACGAGTGTCTGGCGCTGGGGCTGCATATCGGGGTGACTGGCTGGCTCTGCGATGAGCGCCGTGGCCAGCTGCTGCGCGAGCAGGTGGCCCGCATTCCTGCCGGTCGGCTGATGATCGAGACCGATGCCCCCTATCTGGTGCCGCGGGATCTGAAACCGCGCCCGAAACGCAACGAACCCGCTTTTTTGCCGCACATCGCCCAGGTGGTGGCGGCCTGTCGTGGTGAAGCGCCCGAGGCCTTGCTGGCCCATACCCGGGCCACCTCCGCCGCGTTCTTCCAACTTCCTCTCCAGGAGTGATTCATGGCTACAACTCTTCCGGGCGCCTTTCCGGGCCGCCGCCTGCGCCGTCTGCGCAAACATGATTTCAGCCGTCGTCTGGTGCGCGAGAACGTACTGACCGTCAACGATCTCATCTATCCGGTGTTTGTGCTGGAAGGGGAGAACCGCCGTGAAGCCGTTCCCTCCATGCCGGGGGTGGAGCGCCTCTCCATCGATCTGCTGCTGGAAGAGGCCGCCGAGCTGGTGGAGCTGGGCGTACCTGCTATTGCCCTGTTCCCGGTCACTCCACTGGAGAGCAAGAGCCTGCTGGCGGAAGAGGCCTACAACCCGAACGGGCTGGCCCAGCGCACCGTGCGCGCCCTCAAGGCTCGCTTCCCGGAGCTGGGGGTCATCACCGACGTGGCGCTCGATCCGTTCACCACCCACGGTCAGGACGGCATCATCGATGACGAAGGCTATGTGCTGAACGACATCACCACCGAGATCCTGATCAAGCAGGCGCTCTCCCATGCCGAGGCCGGGGTCGATATAGTCGCGCCGTCCGATATGATGGATGGTCGCATCGGCGCCATCCGCGCGGCGCTGGAAGAGAATGGCTTCATCAACACCCAGATCATGGCCTACTCCGCCAAGTACGCCTCCTGCTACTACGGCCCGTTCCGCGATGCGGTCGGCTCTGCCGGCAACCTCGGCAAGAGCAACAAGGCCACCTATCAGATGGATCCGGCCAACAGTAACGAAGCCCTGCACGAAGTGGCGCTGGATATTCAGGAAGGGGCCGACAGCGTGATGGTCAAGCCGGGCATGCCCTATCTGGACGTGGTTCGTCAGGTGAAGGATCAGTTCGGCGTGCCGACTTTCGCCTATCAGGTCAGCGGCGAGTACGCCATGCACATGGCGGCGATCCAGAACGGCTGGCTGAAAGAGAAGGAGACCATCATGGAGTCCCTGCTCTGCTTCAAGCGGGCCGGTGCCGATGGCATCCTCACCTACTTCGCCAAGCGCGTAGCACAGTGGCTGAAGGAAGATGCCCGTTAAGCCGGGTTGAAGAGATAAACGAGAGGGGGAGCCGATGGCTCCCCCTCTATCGTTATGGCTCTCTTTTGGTCACGAGCGGATGATTACAGCTTGGTCCAGGCATCGCTCCAGTGGCTGCCGGTACCCGGTTCATAGTGGCTGGTCGAGCCGCCACACCAGCCACTATAGGGCCAGGGTTTGCACTCGTAGTCGCCACCGGCATTGCTGACCCGTTCGCCACTCTGATAAGCGGTGCCCGCAACATAGGCCGGGTAGCTGCCGTTACCACCGTCACTGTCACCACCCGGAGCCTGTTCCACCAATGCCAGGGTGAAGCGGTGCTCGAAGCCCTGCTTGCTCCCCTCAGCCATGCCCGCCAGCAACAGCTCGTAACTGCCGGCCGCAAGGCCCGGCTGCGTCAGCTGCAGGGAGCCCTGACCATCGATCAGGGCGCTGCCGGTGGCGACCGGATTGCCATCCTGCAACAGGGTCGCGGTGATGGTCACCGGGTTGGCGGTGGTCAGCGTCAGGCCCAGATTGAGCGCGCCGTTAACGATGGAATATTCAGACGCCAGGTCGGTGACGGTGAAGTCACTGCTGCTACCGGTAGTGGGCAGGATGAAGTCTCCGCTCAGGTAGGTCAGACCGGTCCAGCCGGAGCTGGTCAGCCAGTGCTTGCCATTGGTCTGATAGACGTTGGGCAACTGGGTGCACTGTTTGTTGTCATTGACGAAGCCGATACCGTAAAAGCCCGCCACATTCTTGTAGCAGAGCTGGCGACCATTCTGGTGCAGCACTGGCTGATCCAGCTTGCCCTTGTGGTGGAGTGACAGCCAGTCAAACTGGTTGATGGCCGAGACCAGCGGCACAAACTGGCCATCGGGCTGACGATAACGGATCAGGGATCCGGCATCACAGAGCAGACCATCAGCCCGCTGTTCGACGTAGCCGTAGTACTGTTCGCCATCCTGGAAGGTGAACCGGCAGAGATTGCCTTTCTCCGACTCCTTGGGGATCCAGCCCATCAGCAGTCGCTCCTGATTGTTCAGGGCCGCCAGCTGCCCGGCACTGAAGTCGCTGCCGTTGGCTACCCAGCCTTGCGGCATGGTGGAGAATTGCATGAAGTAGTGGTCGGTATAGTACATGTGGCTATCAGCGCGGTGCTTGCGAGCCCCCTGGCTGACCGAGTTGTAGCGATAGATGTCGTTTTCCGGCTTGTGGAAGCCGTTGAGATCATCGTCCAGATAGGGCAGGTCGCCCTTGCGGATATGGTAGTTGGCCATGCCCGTCATCAGGGGATGCCAGCCGTGGCTGCCACGGGCAAACGCGCTCTCATGGCTGTAGGACTTCCCATCGAAGCCGTGGCCAAATTCGTGGGCAATGATGCCCCAGCCGCCGTAGTAGTGGCTGACAAAGTTAAAGGTATCGACCCCGGTGATGCCACCACTCCCCAGCCCGCCCCCCATGGCGGTGATCCCCAGGTTGAGGTAGGGGCGCTTCATCAGGCTGTGGTAGTAGTAGTCATAATCGGCTGCCGTAAAGATCCCGTTTGGCACATAGCTGTTGCCGCCATTGCCGAACATCTCGTAGCCGTTCACCGCCTTGAAGTTGTACCAGACGTGTTTGAACTCCTCGGTCGAGACCATGTAGGCCAGGTTGGTGGCGATGATCAGCCACTCGCGGGCGTAGAGGGCATTGATGGGGCGCCAGGAGCCGCTGGTGTTGGTGGCGAAGCGCACGTTCCAGCTTGGCTTGAGGCGTGCCAGCTTCTGGGCAAACGGATCCGAGTTGGAGCTGAACCTGTGCTCGAACTGGGCGGGCAGATTGATGCTGTTGTCGAGCAGGTTGTTGAGATCAAACACGCCATCGCGGCTGGCGCTGTTGAAGCGTCCCTGCTCGCCAAAGGCGCTCAGTGGCAGGGTGATTTGGGCATAGGCGGGCAGGCGATCGAGCTGGCCCAGGATCAGCCACTTGTTGATACCGTTCAGGCGTGACTCGATATTGATGTCATGCAGCTCTCTGGCGGCATAGTTGGTGATGCGCACCGTGTCGTTATCAAGCAGCTCGGTCTTGACCAGCGAATTGATGTTGACCGAACGCTGGGCGCGATCGATCAGCACCTCGTAGGGTTCGTCATTGCGCAGTATGTAGCTGACTGTGGCCGGCATCAGCTGATCGAAGATCAGCGGGCGAGCCGGCAACTGCTCGTCGGCCGTGAAGCTGATCTCCTTGCTCAGCAGCTGGTTGAAACCCAGGCCGCGTTCGTTGGCGGTGACAAGCGCCGAGCCCGCCAGCTGGAGATCTTTCAGCGCCGCCACGGGCTGCTGGTTGATCTCCCGGACAGTAAAGGTCGGGTTCTTGAACTGAAAGTCGTTGGCGATCAGGGTATCGGCATCATGCCACTCGATGCGGTCCTTGAAGTTCACCACCAGCCGATCGCCATCCATGTCGATTTTTTGCAGATTGCTGTCGGCGATCACCTGCTCAGGCGCCAGCGGGGTGTTGCTGGCGATGGCATCAGCCAGTTTGCGCAGGTCATAGATGTAGTAGTTTTTGCCGGCGGTGTGGGCCAGGAGATAGTCACCCACCTGATGGAGTTGCACCAGACGGTGGCTGTATTTTCCTTCAAAGGCGAGCCGACCGGCGATGGGGGTTTTGAGGCTGTTCTCCGGCGTCACATCCTGCTGGCGGTAGACCTTGATCTCGCTCAGCGCATCGGCCACCAGCACGTAATCCTGATTGGCAAAGACGGCCTGGGCGCGGTGCAGGCTGTTGCTGCCGGAATCCCGACCGGTTCCCAGGGTGGTGACATGGCGATGTTCATCGGCCAGATCGAAGATATCGACCCGGTGCGAGTAGCGCGAGACCACGTAGAGCAGGTTGTTGCGGACAAACAGTTCGCTGACCTGGTTGTAGGCCGTGGCATTGCCGGTTTCGGTGCCGCGGATCTCGCCAATCTGCTGGCGGCTCGGGATATCGATAATGGCCACATGGCCCGGATTGCCGTTCTGGCTGACATAGAGCCGATCCTGATAGCGCTCGACCGCCGTGATCAGGCTGGCGTCCAGCCCCAGCTGGTCGGCCGCCAGCTCCTCGCCTTTGTCCAGATATTGCAGCGAGGTGGCAAACGAGTTGACACTGCAGGAGCTGGTCTCCATCACCACCCGGGTGCGTTCGCCATTCTGGATCTGGCCGTGGGGGAAGTACTCCAGCAGACAGCCGTTGCCGTAGTCATAGTTGCCAAAGCGCTTGTTGACCGCTACGACCCCACCGTCGTACCAGGTCAGCTCCCACTCCTCATCGAAGAAATCAAAGACGTTACGAATGGCTGTTTCGTCGAAAAAGTGGGGTTTGGGCAGATCGAACAGGATGTGGTTATCCGCCGTCAGCGGGTAGAGCAGGCCGTTGATGGCAAGGTGGCGCTTGCCATCCTTGATGATCACGTTCTGCTCGTCAGCCGCACTCTGATGCAGCGCGGCGAGACGCGCCGTCATCTGCTCGTAGTGCTCCTGATAGGTTTGTTTGAAATAGGCTTGTTCGCGCTCATCGGCCACGACATGGGCCGACAGCAGCAGTCCGAGCAGGGTGGCAAGCTTGGTGGTTCTTGGCATGGTGATTTCCTTATCTTGGTTGTTGTTGGATGTTTTTTGGTGGTTGGCAAGCATGTAAAAGAGAAGGGCTAACCCGTCCGGGTCAGTGCATCCAGCCCATCGGCAGCGTGGCCGACGGGCAGGATATGGGCGGGGGCCTGTCGGCCCCCGTTAGTGGTTGGGGCAAGGTCAGAGCTTGATCCAGGCATCGCTCCAGGCGCTGCCGGTACCCGGCGCATAGTGGCTGGTCGAGCCGCCACACCAGCCGCTGTACGGCCAGGGTTTGCACTCGTAGTTGCCACCGGCATTGCTGACCCGATCACCGGCTTGATAGCCGGTGTTGGGGGCATAGGCCGGGTAGTCGCCATCGCTGCCGCCGTTGTCGCTCTCTTCGGTCAGGGTGACCGGGAAGCGTTGCACCACCGGCTGCTGGCCGTCAGCCAGACCGGTGATGACCACGTCGTAGCTACCGTCGGTCACATTGCTGCCCTGCAGTACCAGGGTGCTGGTGCCGTTCACCTGGCTGCTGGTGGTACCGTGGCTGCGGCCGCTCTGCTCAAGAGTTGCGGTGATCTGCACCGGGTTGGCGGTGGTCAGGTTGAAGCGGATGCTGACCTGACCGTTGACTATGGTGTACTCGCTCGCCATGGCGCTGACGGTGAAGTCGCTGCTGCCTTCGACGGGTGGCGTTGTGCCGCCGCAGTCGCTGTCGCCCTGTACGCGCCAGACGCCCCAGTCACCCGTGGTACCCGGCTCTTCGTTCTGGGTCCACCAGCCTGCCAGCCAGTTCTTGCCGTTGTGGCTGACGATGTCGCCGCCCACGTAGACCTTCTTGGCATCCCAGCTGTTTTCACAGACGGCGCCTTGCTCCCTGACGGTCACGTTGCGCTGCTGGGTTACCTGCTGACCGGCGCTGTCGCTCACCTGATAGGTGAGGGTGTAGCGGCCGACCTTGCTGCTGTCGACGTTGCCGCTGACCTTGATTTGGGCGGTCAGGTCGCCATCTTCTTCATCATGGGCGCTGACGCTGGTCATCGGATCGAAAGCGGTACCCAGTTCCAGCGTGGTGTCGGTGACGCCGCTGAACACCGGCTTCATGCTGTAGACCTCGATGGTACGTACCTGCTCGGTGACGTTGTTGTCGCGATCGCTCACCTTGTAGGTGAGGGGGTAGAGGCCGATGCGCTGGCTCTCTACCGAGCCTTCTACCTGGATCTGGCCAGTCAGGTCGCCATCTTCCTTGTCGTTGGCGCTGACACTGGCCAGCGGATCAAAGGCGGTACCCTGCTTGATGCGGGTATCGCTCAGGCCGCTGAACACCGGCTTGCCGTTCTCGTCCGGGGGCGTGATCTCCTGATCGTGGATGAAGGGGCCGTAGCTCTTTATGAAGGATTCGTTGTAGGACTGACCGGCGGCGTTGCGGCCCATGTCCCAGTTGATGGACCAGGTCATCACGCCACGCAGCGGTTGCCCCTCGCTCTTCAGGCGGTTGAAGGCGTTGTAGAGCTTCTGCGGATCCTGCACATAGCCGGTGGCGGCGGCGTCGATGTTGGTCGGAATGCCGAACACCAGCTTGTCATGGGGGATCTTGTAGAAGCCGCGGGTTCCGTTGCTCAGCGAATCCGCCATGTAGTAGATGAACTCTTCTTTCAGGGCATCGTTGTTCTGGGCAATCCAGCCGATCCCATCGATGTAGATACCGTCGCCACCCTGGTTGTAGAACTGGGGATTGATCCAGTCGTAGTAGCCTTCCAGATTGCGGATATAGGGGATGTAGGCGCCAGTCTGGGTCAGATAGGGGAACTCCGGCGCCATGGTGATGAGGAAGTTTTTCCCCTGGACGCGGTAGTGATCCTTGACCAGACGCAGGGCCGCCGGGATCACTGTCTGGTTGTCAGCAGCGGTGATGGCGGCCTGTTCCAGATCGATATCCAGCCCGTCGAAGCCATAGGTCTCCACCAGACGGATGATCTCGTCGGCAAAGGCCTGCTCCTGACCCTTGCGCAGCTCGATGTGTGCATCGGCACCGCCCAGCGCCAGCAGCACGGCACGGCCCTGACGGTTCAGCTCGGCGATCTGCTCGATAAACTGGCTTTCGCTCATGCCGATGGCCGGGTCGAGTTTGAAAGTGGGGATGGGATCGCTGCCATAGACCTTCATGAAGGAGACATCGACCACGTTGTATTGCGGGTTGACCTGATCGAGCTTGACGCAGGGGGCGATACCGCCCTTGTAGCCCGAGCCGTCACACCAGTTGTGCCAATAGCCGACCACTACGCCGGACTGGGGGTTGACCATCGCCTGACCGGCACTGGCGGCATATGCCATGGGGGCGCCCATGCCGAGCAGGCAGCCAAGCAGGGATAATTTGAGTTTGTTCATCGTTTCTCCGTACAGTGCAAATGGGGCGTCGGTTGTGATCGGACGTCCCCGGGGGCAGCCCCGCTGTCATAGGTGTTTTCCCTTAGACCGGTGGCTTTGCGTCGCGCCCTTTCGGGTCACTTTGCCTTTTTCACCCGATTTCTGTGCAGCACAGAGAATCAAGTGACCTGCATGGCAGGTTGCCTATGATAGATGCTTGAAAATAAATTAATCAATAGTTGGTTTTGATTCTAATTGACTGAAAAATATTGATAATTTGTTACATTCACCACATTTTGTCCGTTTCCATGATTGGGCATGACGGTACTTGGCTGGCTGCTGTGGCGCCGGTAAATGGCGACTTTTTGCCCCTTGAAAGTAGCGGTAAGAGCCAAAAAAGGCCCACAGATTCATTCTGTTACTGGCTGTTGATAGCAAAACTGCAGCAACGGCAGAGATCCGGGTCGCAATGGCTGGAAAAGTACAGGGTTGCGGCGGATTCCCGCTTGATTATTGCGTGGCTTGGCCACATGTTAGAAAGCCATACAGAGCTGCTAAAGCGGTCTGTTCAAGACCAAACAAGAGGTAACCGGGATGAATAACCCTTTGCTGACAATGGATTCTCTGCCCCCTTTCAGCCAGATCAAGCCGGAGCAGGTTCAGCCTGCCGTGATTCAGGCGATTGCTGACTGCAAGCAGAAGATCAGCGATGTGCTGGCCCAGCGTGATCCCCATACCTGGGATAGCCTGATTGCCCCGCTGGAAGAGGTAAATGACCGCCTGTCACGGATCTGGTCACCGGTCAGCCACCTCAACTCCGTACTCAACAGCGAAGCGCTGCGCGAAGCCCATGACGCCTGCCTGCCGTTGCTCTCCGAATTCCAGACCTATGTTGGTCAGCATGAAGGGCTCTATCAGGCCTATCTGGCCCTCTCCCAGAGCGATGATTTCCCGCTGCTGAGCGGCGCCCAGCGCAAGGAGATCCAGAATACCCTGCGTGACTTCCGCCTCTCCGGCATCGGTCTGCCTGCCGAGGCGCAGCAGCGTTACGGCGAAATTCAGGCCCGCCTCTCCGAGCTGGCCTCCCGTTTCAGCAACAACGTGCTGGACGCAACCCAGGGCTGGCACAAGCTGGTGGACGATGAAGCCGAGCTGGCCGGTCTGCCCGACAGCGTGCGTGCCGCTGCCCGTCAGATGGCTGAACTTAAAGGCAAAGAGGGGTGGCTGTTCACGCTGGATATCCCTTCCTACCTGCCGGTGATGATGTATGCCGACAACCGCGAGCTGCGCGCCGAGATGTATGAGGCCTTCACCACTCGCGCCTCCGATCAGGGCCCCAATGCGGGCAAGTGGGACAACTCCGCCATCATGAGCGAGCTGCTCACCCTGCGTCGCGAACTGGCTCAGTTGCTGGGGTTCGCCAACTATGCCGAGCTCTCCCTGGCCACCAAGATGGCGGACAAGACCGAACAGGTGGTGAGCTTCCTCACCGATCTGGCGGCCAAATCCCTGCCGCAAGGCAAGGCCGAGCTGGAGGAGATCCGCGCCTTCGTCGCCGAGCAGCATGGTCAGAGCGAGCTGGCAGCCTGGGATCTCGCCTACTACGCCGAGAAGCTCAAGCAGCACAAGTTCTCCATCTCCGATGAGCAGCTGCGCCCCTACTTCCCCGCCAGCAAGGTGGTGAAGGGGCTGTTCGAGGTGGTGAAGCGGGTGTTTGGCATGAAGGTGCGCGAGCGCCTCGGCATCGACACCTGGCACCCGGACGTGCGCTTCTACGACATCTTCGATGCCGACGACGAGCTGCGCGGCAGCTTCTATCTCGACCTCTACGCCCGCGAGCACAAGCAGGGCGGGGCCTGGATGGATGTCTGTCTGGGTCGTCGCTACCGTCAGGATGGCTCGCTGCAAAAACCGGTGGCCTACCTGACCTGCAACTTCAACGGCCCGGTGGATGGCAAGCCTGCGCTGTTCACCCACAACGAAGTGGTCACCCTGTTCCATGAGTTTGGCCACGGCATTCACCACATGCTGACCCGCATCGACGTGGCCGGCGTGGCCGGTATCAACGGCGTGGCCTGGGATGCGGTGGAGCTGCCGAGCCAGTTCCTCGAGAACTGGTGCTGGGAGTCCGAGGCGCTGGCCTTTATCTCCGGCCACTACGAGAACGGCGAGCCGCTGCCTGCCGATCTGCTGGAGAAGATGCTGACCGCCCGCAACTTCCAGGCGGCGATGCAGATGCTGCGTCAGCTGGAGTTCGCCCTGTTCGACTTCCGTCTGCATCAGGAGTTTGACCCGGCCAAACCGGATCTGATCCCGGCGCTGCTGGACGAGGTTCGCAGCCAGGTTGCCGTGATGACGCCGCCGGCGTTTAACCGCTTCCAGCACAGCTTCTCCCACATCTTCGCGGGCGGCTATGCGGCGGGCTACTACAGCTACAAGTGGGCCGAGGTGCTCTCTGCCGATGCCTTCTCCCGCTTCGAGGAGGAGGGGATCTTCAACCCGGCCACCGGCCAATCCTTCCTGAAGAATATTCTGGAGAAGGGGGGCTCGAAGGAGCCGATGGAGCTGTTCCGAGCCTTCCGTGGTCGTGAGCCCAAGGTGGATGCACTGCTGCGACACAGCGGGATTGCCGCATGAGGCTGATGGCCACGACTGCACAGAGCCTCAAGCAGATACATTTTTGAGCCATAGTGAGATCAAGACGTGATTTCTGCGATAAAAAGGGACCTTTTGGTCCCTTTTTTCAAGGCTTTTTAATATCTTGCTGATTGCATATTTGCACAGTCCACGGCTCTTCAGTAGAGTCGTGTTCTAACCTTCAAGGAGAGAAAGCCACTTGCCATGAGGCGAGCACTCGATTCCGTCTGTCAAATCATCTCCAGTCTGGCTCACTCGAGCGGTCAGGGATATTTCGATACCTTTGTGAGTGAAATCGCCGCTGCTGTGATGGCTGATGTCGTCCTGATCGCCAGCAGGGAATCAAATGCTACCCACCTGACGGTTCAGACCGCTTATCCCTCCTCTCTTGACACCGATACCCTGACGCTGCCACTTGCTGACTCTCCCGATGCCATTACCTGGCAGGAGGGGGAAGCCTGGTTCAGCGATCGTCTGCTTCAGCTCTTTGCCAACGTTCCCCTTGCACAGGAGTGGCAACCTCAGGCCTATGCCGGGATTGTCCTCAGGAATGCAGATGGCGAGACCATAGGTATCTGCGCCCTGCTTTATCGTCAGCCGCAGGCCAATATGAGCAAGGTGATTGGGTTACTCCGGTTGCTGGCTCCGTTGGCGGGTCGTGAGCTGGCGCTGATGCTGCAACGACAGCTGCCCCCCCCTCTGCCTGAACCGTCCCATGCATTGCAGAGCATGCTGTTCCAGGCTCCGGTGGGGATCGGTAAGCTGGATCTGGCTGGCCGTATCCTCTGGGCCAACCCGGCCATCGAGCAGATGCTTGGCTATCCCCTCGACGAGTTGCTGCAGCGATCCATCTCCGACATCAACCATCCCGAGGATTGGCAGGGCAGCCTCGTTTGCTACGAAGAGATCCGCCGTGGCGAGCGCAGCAGTTTCACCCGGGAGAAGCGCTACTTCTGCAAGGGGGGGCAGATCCTGTGGGGGCGGGTAACCGTCACCCTGATCCGTGACAAGCAGCAGCAGCCGGACTACCTGATGGTGCTGCTGGAGAATATCGATCCTCTCAAGCGCCATGCGGAGCAGCTCAAGCTCTCCCACCGGGTCTATGACAATCTCTCCGAGGCGATCCTGGTCTGTGATGCCGATAGCCGCATCATCTCGGTCAATCCGGCCTTCGAGCAGATCACCGGCTACAGCAGTGACGAGGTGCGAGGCCAGCGCCCCAGCCTGCTCAAGTCGGGGCTGCACGATCAGACCTTCTATGCCGACATGTACCATGCGCTGGAGCGGGTGGGGGTATGGCGTGGTGAGGTGTGGAACAAGCGCAAGAATGGCAAGCTCTATCCACAGCAGTTGATGATTAGCACCCTGCGGGAAGGGGGCAGGATCAGCCAGTACATCGCCATCTTCAGCGACCTCTCCCAAACCAAACTGGCCGAGCAGAAGATCGCCGCACAGGCCAACTATGACAACCTCACCAGCCTGCCCAACCGCTGGCTGTTCAGTCGCTGTCTCAGCCGCTTCTGCGAGCGGGGCGAGCGCTTTGCGCTCATGGTGCTCGACCTCAACAACTTCAAGGCGGTCAACAACAGCATGGATCACCATGCCGGTGACGCCCTGTTGCGGGAGGTGTCGGACCGGCTGGTGAGCCGGGTGCGCACCGAGGACCTGGTGGCCCGCATCGGTGGTGACGAGTTCGCCTTTCTGGTGCCAGGCATCGTCACCCGTCGTCAGGCCGAGGTGTTTGCCAAGCAGGTTATCGGTAGCTTTACCCGTCCCTTTATGCTGGCCAACCAGCATCTCTATGTTACGGCAACCGTGGGGATGACCCTCTGCCCCGTCGATGGTAGCGAGAGTGACGAGCTGCTGCGAAACGCCGAACAAGCGTTGTTTGCCGCCAAGCGGCAGGGGCGGTTGATCGGTACCTACTGCTCCTCAATGCGGGAAGAGGTGCGTCAGCGCCACCAGATGCAACAGGATCTGGCGGAGGCGATCAAGCTGGAGCAGTTAACCATGGCCTACCAGCCGATCTGGGACAACCGCAGCGGTCGGGTCGCCAAGCTTGAGGCGCTGGTGCGCTGGTATCACCCCCAGTGGGGACAGGTGTCGCCAGCCGAGTTTATCCCGCTGGCGGAAGAGGCGGGGTTGATTCAGGGGCTGGGTGCGCTGGTGTTGTGGCAATCATGCCGGGATCTGGCGCGGTTGCAGCAGTCCGGCTTCCCTGATCTGCAGATGTCGATCAACCGCTCCACCATGGAGTTCCAGACTATCGACCCCGAGGCGAGCGAGTGGCTCAAGGTGATCCAGCACTTCGGGCTCGATCCTGCCGACATCGTCATCGAAATCACCGAATCTCTGCTGATGGAGAGCAGTGATCAGCACAGGGTGCGGATCGATGCCCTGCGCGAGGCGGGTTGCAAGCTGGCTATCGATGATTTCGGTACCGGCTACTCGGCGCTCAACTATCTGCGCTCTTTCCCGGTGGATCTGGTCAAGATCGACCGCTCTTTTGTGCGCCATATCCCCTTCAACGAGCAGGATCGGATGCTGCTCGACGGCATCATCAACATAGTGCACAACCTCGGTATGCAGGTGGTGATCGAGGGGGTAGAAACCCGCGAGCAACTCAACTTCCTCTGTCAGAAGGGATGTGCCTTCACCCAGGGTTATCTGCTCAGCCGCCCGCTGGCCTATGACGATCTCACCGAATATCTGCAGCTCAATGACAAGGGGATGTTTCTGCAGATCAGTTAGGGGGTTTACTCCTTCGATGTCATCTCT
This sequence comes from Aeromonas sp. 95A, assembly GCF_051919235.1. Classification (NCBI taxonomy): domain Bacteria; kingdom Pseudomonadati; phylum Pseudomonadota; class Gammaproteobacteria; order Aeromonadales; family Aeromonadaceae; genus Aeromonas; species Aeromonas sp. 95A. The sequence continues at coordinate 2,852,690 of NZ_JBQBFC010000001.1, read as the reverse complement.
GCCTGCTTCGTTTGCAGTGTCCGGTAATTCTCGCCGAGATAGCGCAGATAGATGCGATCCAGTACCCCTTCATCCAGCATCTGTTGCAGCGCCTTGTTGTAGGCAGGCAACAGGTCTGCTTTCTGCTTGCCAAAACAGAGGTAGAGCGGTGTCGAATCGATAAAGGGGGTGAGGGCGCGGATCCTGACGTCCTGCTCCCTCGACAGAATGGGGGCAGAGAAGTAGTCCAGGATGATCATATCGACCCGGCTCTTTTCCAGCATCAGTAGCAGCTGTTTGTCGGAGTGAACCTTGATGGGCTCCCAGCCGGTGAAGTTCCTGATCTTGTCGGTATAGTCATAGCCCCTGACCATCCCCACTTTCAGCCCTTTGGCCATCTCCCACGAGAAGTTCTGTAACGGACTGTCGGTACGCACATAGGCGGCCAGAGGATAGAAGGCGGTGGCAACGTCAGAGTGATAGCAACCGGGGAGAGGGGCATTGTCGAGAATGCCATCCGCCAGCTGGGTGCTGACATATTGCTCGCAGCGCCCCCAAGGCAGTTCAAGCAGGGTGAGGTTCATGCCAAGGCGGCGCGCCACCTCTTGATGGATCTCCACCGAAATGCCCTCTTTCAGGTTGCCCTGTTCGGCATAGGAGAAGGGGGGCCAGTCTACACCGCATACCTTGAGACTGGTGCTGCTCTGGGCGGCAAGCAACAGGGCTATCAGCAGCTGCATGGGATTCTCCGGGATATGAGGGGGGTTGTGGTACACTCGCTTCACTGAACTTAGAACGCATCCAAAGACCATGCAAATCCTCCTCGAAGACCCCGCCAAGGCCGCGCAGGCAGACGCGCTGGCCAGCCAGCTTGCCCAGCTCGACCTTCCCCAGTTTGCCCTGGTGTTTACCCCGGAAAGGTTGGAACTGCGCAAGCTGGACGAGCCCAAGCTGGGTGCCGTCTATGTGGACTTCGTGGAAGGGGCGGTGGCACATCGTCGCAAGTTTGGTGGTGGTCGCGGTCAGTCCATTGCCAAGGCGGTGGGGCTCAAGGCCGGAGCCACACCCACCGTGGTGGATGCCACTGCCGGGCTGGGGCGCGATGCCTTCGTGCTCGCCTCCCTTGGTTGCAAGGTGACCCTGATCGAACGCAGCCCCGTGGTGGCTGCTCTGTTGCAGGACGGGTTGGCGCGGGCGGCGCAAGATCCCGAGATTGGCCCCTGGGTCAGCGAGCGGATGCAGTTGCTGCACGGCCCGGCGGTGGACAACCTGCTGGCGCTGCCGGAGCGGCCCGAGGTGATCTACCTCGACCCCATGTTCCCCCACAAGCAGAAGTCGGCGCTGGTAAAAAAAGAGATGCGGGTGTTCCAGTCGCTGGTAGGGCCGGATCTCGATGCGGATGTCTTGTTGCCTGCCGCGCTCAAGATGGCTGAGAAACGGGTGGTGGTGAAGCGGCCGGATTACGCCGGCTGGCTCAACGAACAGAAGCCCAGCATGGCTATCGAGACCAAGAGCAACCGCTTCGATGTCTATGTGATGGCGGCGCTGGCGGCGAGTTAACGGTCGGTGCGAGTTGCGGATGCAAAAAAGGAGGGCCAACGTCATGTTGGCCCTCCTTTTTCGTATTGGATTCAGTTGGTTGGCGCGAAGCGGATCAGCTTCTCTTCCCCTTGCCAGTTCAGGCGCAGGGTCGCCAGTTCTGCCAGACTGAGCCGCTCGCCACTGTGCAGCAGCAGATACTCGACCCCTTCGCTGGCTTCGATGGTGCGGATCTTGTCATCCCGCTGGCGACCATCGCGGCTGGTGAGGGTCACCGGCAGTTGCCAGCTGGCAGCAATTTCGAGCCAGTCGTAGAGATCGCAGCTGATGGGTTGATAATCGGGCATGATCGGCTCCAAAACAGGCAGGTTGCTGAGTCAGGCTTCCTGTACTCGGGTCGGCCAGCCCATCTTCTGCTGGCGTTCCACTTCAAAGCGCAGCTCGCTGGCACGCAGGTAGTGTTCATCCATCCAGCCCTTGGGCAGGGTCAGGGTCAGTGACTCCTCTTCTGCCTGCAGGGTGAAGCTGGGCACTGTGCCCTGGGTACGGCGCATGCAGAGGATCAGCGCGATGCGCAGGATACGGGCCAGCCGGATCGCCTGACGACCGGTGACGGCACCCTGTTTCTCCAGTGGTTCCAGCTTGAATTCGTCCCGCTGGTTGAACAGCAGGGCCGACAACAGCTTCTTTTGCGCAGGAGTAAAGCCCGGCATGTCGATGTTGTCGATGATGTAGGCGGCGTGTTGCGGTGCCTTCTTGTATTCGATACAGAGGCCGATCTCGTGCAGCAGGGCGGCATAACGCAAGATCGGGCGACCGTAGCGTTTCGAGAGTCGCCAGGCCGGTTGCAGCTGGTTGAACGCCTCGACAGCGGTATCGCGCACCCGTTCGGCGTGCTCTTTATCCAGCTGATAGCGGCTGATCAGGCTGTCGGCGGTGCGATCCCGGGCATCACAGTCGTGATTGTTGCCAAGCAGACCGTAGATCAGTCCTTCGCGCAGGGCGCCACCCGCGAGGGTCATGCTCTCGATATCGAGGGTTTCGAAGATGGCGATCAGGATGGCGAGGCCGGAGGGGAACACGGTCAGCCGTTCGGCCGCCAGCCCTTCCAGCTGTAGTCTGTCCAGCTTGCCACAGGCGATGGCCTGACCCATCAGCTCCTGCAACTTCGGCAGGGTGACCCGCTCGCTCTTCCCTTGCGCCAGCATGATCTCTTGCAGCGCCTGTACCGTGCCGGAGGCGCCAACGCAGGTGCGCCAGCCGAGGGCGCGGTAATCTTCCGCCACCTTCTCCAGCACCGCCTTGGCGGCGGCAATCGCCTGCTCGAAACGGGCTTCGGAGAGCTCGCCATCACCGAAGTGATTGTTGAGCCAGGTGACACAGCCCATGTGCAGGCTGTTGAGCAGTTTTGCTTCGCTATGTTCGCCGATCACCAGTTCGGTACTGGCGCCGCCGATGTCGATCACCAGCCGGTTGCCTTCCCCGGCAGAGGTCCAGGAGACCCCTTCATAGATGGTCTTGGCCTCTTCCTCGCCCGAGATGATCTCGATGTTGTGGTTGAGTACCCGTTCCGCTTCGCTGAGGAACTCGTCGACGTTGGTGGCAAGCCGCAAGGTTGCGGTGCCCACCACCCGGATGTTGTCGGCCGGAATGTCCTGCAACTGTTCGGAGAAGAGACGCAAACAGTCCCAGCCTCGCTCCATGGCGGCACGGCTGAGACGAAATTCCGGATCGAGCCCGGCTGCGAGGCGAACCTTGCGCTTGACCTTGGCGACGGTGCGCAGGGCACCGGCGACCTCGCGCACCACCAGCATATGAAAGCTGTTGGAGCCGAGGTCGATGGCGGCATAGAGAGGCGAGTTGTGCAACGGGCCTGTCCTTAGCTCTTGCGCGGCGGACGACGACGGTTGTTGCTGTTGCCACCGCCCTGACGATCCCGCATGTTGCGGTTCACCGGCTGACGGTTGCGGAACACCCGTTTCGGCGGGGTCACGTCATCCAGCAGCGCTTCGCGATCATATTTGCTGACCGGAATGGCGTGGTGGATGTACTCCTCGATGGCCGGCAGGTTGAAGGCATAGTCTTCACAGGCCAGGCTGATGGAGTGACCGCTCTTGCCGGCACGACCGGTACGACCGATACGGTGTACATAGTCTTCGGCGTCGTCGGGCAGGTCATAGTTGAAGACGTGGGTCACGTCAGGGATGTGCAGACCACGGGCGGCCACGTCGGTGGCGACCAGAATATCGAGCGCACCCTTGGTGAAATCCTCGAGGATCTTCATCCGCTTCTTCTGTGGCACATCACCGGTCAGCAGACCGACGCGATGGCCGTCGTTTTCCAGCCAGGCATGGACGTCTTCACAGACGTGCTTGGTGTTGGCGAAGACGATCGCTTTTTCCGGCCACTCCTCTTCCATCAGGGAGAGCAGCAGCAACATCTTGTCTTCATTGGAGGGGTAGAACAGCTCCTCCTTGATCCGCACGCCGGTCATCTGCTCCGGCTCAACCTGCACATGTTCCGGGTGGTTCATGTGTTCGTAGGCCAGCTCCTGCACACGCAGGGAGAGGGTTGCGGAGAACAGCATGCTCAGACGCTCGGTCGCGGGCGGCATGCGGCGGAATAGAAAGCGGATGTCCTTGATGAAGCCCAGATCGAACATGCGATCCGCTTCGTCCAGTACCACGACCTGAATGTTGCTCAGATCGATCACCTTGGACTTGAAGTAGTCGATGATGCGGCCGGTGGTGCCGATCAGGATGTCGACGCCCTGCTCCAGCACGGCCAGCTGCTTGTCGTAACCTTCGCCACCGTAGGCGAGGCCGAGTTTCAGGCCGGTAGAAGCAGCGATGCTGTCGGCATCGTTATAGATCTGTACTGCCAGTTCCCGGGTGGGTGCCATGATGATGGCTCTGGGTTGATTAACCAGACGGGGCTTGGTCAGCGGGTGAGTCAGCAAATAGTTGAATGTCGCGGCCAGGAAGGCAATGGTCTTGCCGGTTCCTGTCTGGGCCTGACCGGCGAGGTCATGACCTTCTACCAGCAGTGGCAGAGACAGTGCCTGGATGGGCGTGCAATAGTGAAATCCCTTTGATTCCAGACCAGCCAGAACTTCGGGTTCGAGGCCCATTTGGGCGAATTTGTCGGTCGTTAAGTGTGTTTTGCTCATGGCGGTAGGTTATCAGGTTAGGCTTGCAATAATAAACAGGATCATTTCAAATAGGGCAACTATTGCCTTTGTTGATATGTCAATAAAGCCTTAATTACTGACTGGAGTTGGAGATGAGTGACAAGATTGTTCAGCTGAGCGATGCCAGCTTCGAGGCAGATGTAATCAAAGCCGATGGCGCCGTTCTGGTCGACTTCTGGGCCGAGTGGTGTGGTCCGTGCAAGATGATTGCCCCGATCCTGGAAGAAGTTGCCCAAGAGTACGAAGGTCGCGTGACCGTAGCCAAACTGAACATCGACCATAACTCTGATACTCCGCCCAAGTACGGCATTCGTGGTATCCCGACCCTCTTGCTGTTCAAGAATGGCGAAGTGGCAGCGACCAAGGTCGGTGCACTGTCCAAGACTCAGCTGAAAGAGTTCCTGGACGGCAACCTGTAATAATTAAAGAGGAGCGCATTGCAATAATGCGCTCCTTGTGTTTTATCACCTAGACGCTCATCCCGATTGGTGCTAGTTTATCGCTCGTTTGCTAACCTTTTTGCCTGACTCTTTGCTAACCACAGCCTGGCAATCAAATCCGATCAGCATCAATCCAGCAGACTGTCTCCTCATTTCAATCCTTGCTTACAGACTTTCACCACTATGAATCTGACTGAATTAAAGAACACTCCTGTGTCCGAGCTGGTCAAGCTTGGCGAATCCATGGGGTTGGAAAATCTGGCTCGGGCGCACAAGAAAGATATTATTTTTGCAATCCTCAAGGCGCACGCCAAGGGTGGTGAAGATATCTTTGGCGACGGTGTGCTGGAAATCCTGACCGATGGTTTCGGCTTCCTGCGCAGTGCAGACGGCTCCTATCTGGCAGGCCCTGACGATATCTACGTCTCCCCGAGCCAGATCCGCCGCTTCAACCTGCGTACCGGCGATACCATCTCCGGCAAGATCCGGCCACCGAAAGAGGGCGAGCGCTACTTCGCACTGCTCAAGGTCAATGAGGTCAACTACGACCGTCCGGAAAACTCCCGCAACAAGATCCTGTTTGAAAACCTTACCCCCCTGCATGCCAACGAACGTCTGCGTATGGAACGGGGTAATGGCTCTACTGAAGATATCACCGCCCGTGTACTGGATCTGGCTTCCCCCATCGGTAAAGGCCAGCGTGGCCTGATCGTGGCGCCGCCCAAGGCCGGTAAGACCATGCTGCTGCAGAACATCGCCCAGAGCATCGCCTACAACCACCCGGATTGTGAACTGATCGTTCTGCTGATCGACGAGCGTCCGGAAGAAGTGACCGAGATGCAGCGCATGGTAAAAGGTGAAGTGATCGCTTCCACCTTTGACGAGCCGGCTTCCCGCCACGTTCAGGTTGCCGAAATGGTGATCGAGAAGGCCAAGCGTCTGGTCGAGCACAAGAAAGATGTGGTGATCCTGCTGGACTCCATCACTCGTCTGGCTCGCGCCTACAACACCGTCATCCCGTCATCCGGCAAGGTACTGACCGGTGGTGTGGACGCCAACGCCCTGCACCGTCCCAAGCGCTTCTTCGGCGCCGCGCGTAATGTTGAGGAGGGCGGCAGCCTGACCATCATCGCTACCGCGCTGATCGATACCGGTTCCAAAATGGACGAGGTTATCTACGAAGAGTTCAAGGGTACCGGCAACATGGAGCTGCACCTCTCGCGCAAGATTGCCGAGAAGCGCGTCTACCCGGCCATCGACATCACCCGCTCAGGAACCCGTAAAGAAGAGCTGCTCACCTCAGGTGACGAGCTGCAGAAGATGTGGATCCTGCGCAAGATTGTCCACCCGATGGGCGAGATCGACGGTATCGAGTTCCTCATTGACAAGCTGGCGATGACCAAGACCAACGACGAGTTCTTCGACGCCATGCGGCGCCAGCAGAAGTAAGTCCGGTCAGAAAATGACGAAACCGCGGCTCTGGTCGCGGTTTTTGTTTATCTGTTTTCCGGTCGCCCTAGTAGTATGAGATCCCGATGTCACATGGATGGAGACGTCATGAAGCCTGTTTTCTGGTTATTGCTGGGGTTGCTGAGTGCAATGCCAGCCTGCGTGCAGAGTGCACCGGTCGCGGTGACAGCCGAGACGTTGCAGACTCACCAGCTCTATCTGGCGGGCCGTCTGAACGAGGGGCAATTTGCAGCCATCGACTCTCTGCTGGCGACCCTGAGCCGCGAGCGGCGGGAGTTCCTGCTGTTGCAGCTGCTGCGGGATATTCCCGCGACCACCCCTGCATCCCCTGCGTTGCAACAGTGGGTCGAGGCTCAGGCCGACAAGGCCCCCGAGTGGCTCATGGAGCAGCAGGTCGACGGTTTTCTGGTGCAGCAACCTGTCTATGATTTTGCCGCTCGCGCCCGTCAGTTGCTGGGGGAGTGGCAACTGCAATCACTGGTGCAGCACTATCGGCAGCAGCTTGCCCAGGGCAGCTTCCAGCTAAAGTCCATCTACTACAGCAGTAACCCCGATCTCGCCATGCAGCAGCAAGCCCTGTTGCTGGCCCTCGACACCTTGCCGCAACCGATCTGGATGCGGGAGGCGCAAGCGCTGGCCAGCCAGAATATCTATCTGCCCGACAATCATCTGTTGTTTCATCTGTTGCAGCGCACCGGGGAACCGGCGCTCTATGGCATGTTGTGGCGGCGGCCGGCAGATCAGGATGCGCTGCGTGCACTCTCTACCATCAACCGCTTCCATCACGGCAGCGCTGCCAGCGATCTGCTGATTGCCGCCAGTGGCAACGAAGGATTGAAGGGGGCCGCCCTGCGTCAGTTGAGCGCGCTCTCCCCCTTGCCGCCGCAGGCCCAGAAATACCTGCTGGCGGAACTCTCCAACCGTCAATACGGGGCGCTGGTGGCCGGTCTGTTGATGGAGGTGGACGAGCCCCAGCTGCTCTCTGCACTGGCCAGACGCCTTGGCCAGCGTGACATGCCACCCATTGCACCGAGTCTGCTGCCCGATTCGGGTACACCCGATGGGCAGCCAGGGTTATAATGCGTGACCTCCTGAACCCGGTTGGGAACTTGCATGAAATACAAGGATTTGCGTGATTTCATCGCGCAGCTGGAACAAAACGGACAACTCAAGCGCATTACCCGCGAGATAGATCCCTATCTGGAGATGACCGAGATCAGCGACCGCACCCTGCGTGCGGGTGGCCCGGCTCTGCTGTTCGAAAATCCCAAAGGCTACACCATGCCGGTGCTGACCAACCTGTTCGGTACCCCGGATCGGGTTGCCATGGGCATGGGCCAGCCCGATGTGGGCGCCTTGCGTCAGGTCGGGGTCTGGCTCTCCTATCTCAAGGAGCCCGAGCCGCCCAAGGGATTCAAGGAGCTGATGGAGAAGCTGCCGATCTTCAAGCAGGTGCTCAACATGCCGACCAAGCGCCTCTCTTCTGCCCCCTGCCAGCAGGTGGTACAGGAGGGCGATGCGGTCGATCTCGACCAGATCCCTATCCAGCACTGCTGGCCCGGCGATGTGGCGCCGCTGGTCACCTGGGGCCTCACCATCACCCGCGGCCCCTACAAGAAGCGCCAGAACCTCGGCATCTATCGCCAGCAGAAGATCGCCAAAAACAAGCTGATCATGCGCTGGCTGGATCATCGTGGCGGTGCCATCGATTTTCGCGAGTGGCAGGAGGCCCATCCCGGTGAGCGATTCCCGGTGGTGGTGGCGCTCGGCGCCGATCCGGCGACCATTCTCGGCGCGGTGACGCCGGTGCCGGATACTCTCTCCGAATATGCCTTTGCCGGTCTGCTGCGCGGCAGCCGTACCGAAGTGATCAAGGCCATCAGCTGCGATTTGGAGGTGCCCGCCAGCGCCGAGATCGTGCTGGAAGGCTATCTTGAGCCGGGTGAGATGGCGCCGGAAGGCCCTTATGGCGACCACACCGGCTACTACAACGAGGTGGACGAGTTCCCGGTCTTCACCATCACTCACATCACCAAACGGCGCGATGCCATCTATCACAGCACCTACACCGGCCGTCCGCCCGATGAACCGGCGGTGCTGGGTCTGGCGCTGAACGAGGTGTTTGTGCCGCTGCTGCAGAAGCAGTTCCCCGAGATTGTGGACTTCTATCTGCCGCCGGAGGGGTGCTCCTACCGGATGGCGGTGGTGACCATCAAGAAGCGTTACCCGGGCCACGCCAAGCGGGTGATGCTGGGGGTCTGGTCCTTCCTGCGCCAATTCATGTACACCAAGTTCGTGGTGGTGTGTGACGATGACGTCAACGCCCGCGACTGGAAGGATGTGATCTGGGCCATCACCACCCGGATGGACCCGGCACGGGACACCACCTTGATCGAGCACACCCCGATCGACTATCTGGACTTCGCCTCGCCGGTCTCCGGCCTCGGCTCCAAAATGGGGCTGGATGCCACCAACAAGTGGCCGGGCGAGACCAATCGGGAGTGGGGTCAGCCCATAGTGCAGGATGAGGCGGTGAAGCAGAAGGTTGATGCCATCTGGGATGAGCTCAATATCCTCGGATGAAGCAAACATGACAGCTTTGCTGCAAAAAGTGATGCGATCCGCACTGATTTGAGTATTCTCGACTGACGGGGCCAGGGCTGCTGGTCGTCACTCCATAGTGAAACAATGAGCGAAGCGGGCCGAGCGAGCCCGCCACAAGGACAAGAATGCAACGTATCAAATGCCGCGTAGAGGAACTGCGCGAATATGTCGACACCATCTGGCATGTGGCCCTGACGCCGCAGCAAGCGATCAGCTTCAAGCCGGGCCAGTATCTGCTGGTGGTGATGAGCGATTCGGACAAGCGCCCCTTCTCCATCGCCAACTCGCCGACCCGCCCGGGCGTGCTTGAGCTGCAAATTGGTGCCACTCCCGAAAATGCCTACGCTGGTCAGGTACTGGCCCGCATGCGCGAGCAGGGGGAGATCGAGGTTGAATTGCCGGCTGGCAAGGCGTTCCTGCGCGATGAATCCCCCCGTCCGCTGATCCTGATGGCGGGCGGCACCGGTTTCTCTTACGCCCGCTCCATTCTGGAGTACCTGATCGACACGGGCAGCAAGCGTCCGGTGTTCTTCTACTGGGGGGTGCGTCAGGCTCACTGGCTCTATGAGCTGGAGCAGATGCAGCAGTGGGAGCGTGACTATGCGCCGCTCACCTTTATTCCGGTGGTGCAGGAGCCGGAGGCTGACTGGACTGGCAAGAGCGGGCTGGTGCACAAGGCGATTATGGATGACTTCGTCAGTCTCCACGACTACGACATCTATGTCGCCGGCCGTTTCGAGATGGCGGGTGCCGCGCGTGAGGAGTTCAAGATCCTCGGCGCCGAGCCTGAGCGCATCTTCGGTGACGCCTACGAATTTATCTGACGGGATCCCCGCTTGGATGATGCAGCCCCCGGTTTTGCCGGGGGCTTTTGTTTTTGTGGCAGCCGCAGTACCGGATCGTACCGAATGGTTGGATTATCGCGGCGTTATCCCATTATTTTTCAATATTTTGACTATGAATGGCTACTAATCAAACGTAGCTGATGGCATCTTTGTGAGGGATTGACAAGAGCATCCATAGAGCAAGCACAAGGAGGCGCAGTGTTGAGTGAAGAGGGCAGGGCATCTGCGGAGGATGACAGGGGTGAGACCGGCTCTGTCGAGCGGGTCGCAACGCTGATCCCGTCCCCTCATGGCGGTGAAATGGCCCGTTTGCAGGCAGAGATCGCCGCTTTGAAGCATGAAAATGGCCTGTTGCAGGAGAAGCTCAATGCCGCCCTCGATGGCACCGGCATCTGTCTCTGGCAGGGCACCATTCCCACCGGCGAGCTGCGCGTCTTCAATCTGCAGAACTTTCAGGCCGGTGACATGGCCCCTCATTTCGATCAGTGGAGCGCCAAGCTCCATCCCGACGATCGCGCCCATGCCATGGGCAGCTACTTTGCCCACCTTGAGGGCAAAACCCCCTTCTATGAAGCCGAATACCGCACCATCAACCCGCAAGGCGAGGTCACCTGGCTGTGGGATAGGGGGCGGGTCGTCGATCGGGATGGCGATGGCAAGCCGCTGCGGATCATGGGCTCCCATATCGATATCACCCAGCGCAAGGCTTATGAGCAGCGACTGGCGGAGCGTGCCAACAGTGACGCGCTGACCGGTTTGCTCAACCGGCAGGGGTTTGGCAAGGCGTTTGCCCAGCTGCAGCCGCAAGGAGCGGGGGCGCTGCTCTTTATCGATCTGGATGATTTCAAAGGGATCAACGACCAGCTGGGGCACGCCTGCGGCGATCTGGTGTTGCAGCAGATGGCGGACTGGCTGCGCCTTATCATGCCTGGCTCGGCGCTATGTGGCCGTTACGGCGGCGACGAGTTTGTGGTGCATCTGCACCGGGATGTGTCGAGCCATGGCCTGGCGCAACTGGCTGACGCCCTGATCAGCCGGATGCACGGCTATGTGCCCAAACCCGGTTGCCCGCAACGGGTGGGGCTGAGTATCGGCATCGCCCTGTGGGAGGAGGAGCCATTGAGCTTCCGGCAGGCATTGGAGGTGGCCGACCGTGCCATGTATGAGGCCAAGGCACGCGGCAAGCGGGCCTGGTATCTGCTTCAGGTGTGATGTTTTTTACAGGTTCAATACAAAGCAAAAACCCCAGCCGAGCTGGGGTTTTCGTTATTCGCCTTTGGCGCCGAGCTGCTGTTCGAGCTGAGCCAGCTTGCTTTCGAGGGCGGCCAGTTTTTCACGGGTACGCAGCAGCACCTTGGTCTGCACGTCGAACTCTTCGCGGCTGACCAGATCCAGCTTGCCCAACTGGGCTTGCAGTACCTGACGCATCTTCTTCTCGGCCTCTTCACCCATGCTGCGAATGCCGGGCGGCAGGGAGTTGTGCACCTGCTTGGCGATCTCTTCCAGTTTCTTCGGGTCGATCATGATGTCCTCCTTAAGCGTTGGCGGACATTCTACCGACAATTCCCTCACTTTGCCGAGATCGCGGCGGCTTTTTAGTCGTGATGGTGCCCGCTGGCTGGTCGGGTCTGGTGATGGGGCCACAACTGCTACCCTTGCGCCCCTTTGTTAACCTGAAACCATGACATGCACCACAAAGCTGAGCCAGAACTGTCCGGCATGAGTCTTATTTGGTGTTGGTTTTATGTTAACGTTTTGCAGTCGAGGTCGTGATGACCCCGTTGGCTTGTGATGGATAACAACCTTATAAAAAGAGAATAAAAAATGAAGAAGAAGCTAATTTATGCAGCTGTTGTCAGCGCCCTGCTGGCCGGATGTGGTGGAGATGACAACAAGGGAGACACCACCAGCTCCCTCGACTACGTCCTGAGTGGCGCCAACGGGGTGCGCCCGAGCGTGCTGGCCCCTCGTGCCAGCGACGGTACCCTGAAGTTTTCGACAGAAACTGCTGATCTGTCTAACCCGGTATCTGCCCTCTCCACCCTGGATGGCTGGTCAACCACCCAACCCGTCCAGCTGGTACCGGCGACCGTGACCGGTGTCTCTGTGCCGGCACCGGCGGCCAGCGAGTATGCCTCTGCCGTTGCGCCCCTCTACCTGCTCGAGCTCATGCTGGATCCGGTCACTCTGCAACCCAACGGAGTCAAGGGCGGCAAGCCACTGGTTTATGGGACCGACTTTGTGGTCACTGGCGGGGACGGCAAGCTCAATATGGTTCCGCTCAAGCCGCTCAATCCCTCTTCTTACTACATGATCGTGGCGACCGATGCCCTCAAGGACAGTCGTGGCACACCGCTCAAGGCGGGCGGCGATTACAGCAGCTTCAAATCGACAGCTGGCGCAACCACCCAGGAGCAGACCATTAACGGCCTGATCTCGCTGCAGGAAGGTCTGTTCAAGGCGGCCACCGGGATCACCAGCGATCGGGTGATCTTCTCCGACTGGTTTGCCACCCAATCTGGTGCCGATGTGCTGCTGGCGGTGAAGAGTGCCGCCGCTTCCGTGCTGAAGAGCCCGAGCCTGGACGCCGCGGTGCTGTGGAAACAGGATGCCAAGGGCAACACCAGCCTGCCAGCAACCTATACCATCAACGGTCTTAATGGCGGGGTGGATTTTCTGACCCAGCTGGCGAATGAGCAATTCTTGCCGCAGAAAGATCGTGATGCGATTGCTGCCGCTGTGGCGGCTAATGGCACCCTAAACGGAGTTGCAGCGGTGACCAAGGTGTATACCGGTACCGTCAAACTCCCTTACTTCCTCTCAACCCCGGCGATAGCCGGCTCCTGGGACAAGGCCAAGACCCAATCTTGGCACGGCGCCATTCCCAGCCTCTATGCCATCGCCAACGCGCTGAAAGCGGGCGATACCGAGGTGATCGGTGGACTGGTCGGGGCGGGCGTGGACCCGGCATTGCTGGGTGAGCTGATCGCCGACCCGAGCCGTCAGAGTGAACTGCTGACCGAGGCAAGCAAGCTGATCGGGGTGACCCTCACCTCTGGTGGCAAGCCGCTGGATGCCGAGCGCAATATCGGCCGTTTCAACCCGTTGCCGACCCTGACCGAAGTACAATCGGTACCGCTGCGGATCTTCGCCGCTGCACCGCTCAATACCATTACCGATGTGATCATCTATCAACACGGGGTTACCTCCATCAAGGAGAACGCATATGCGCTGGCGCTGGGCCAGATTGGTGCTGGTCTGCAAGTCACACCAACAGCCAAAAATGTCGCTGTGGTAGTGATCGATCATCCGCTGCACGGCGAGCGTGGTTATGCCCTGAGCAACAGCATGGCGACGGTGACCACATCGGAGAACTCGCTCCCCTATCTGAACCTCAACTATCTGACGGTGGCGCGGGACAACCTGAAACAGAGCGTGGCCGATCTGCTGGGACTGCGACTGGCTGTCGGTCTGGCCAACACCCAGGGATTGGGTGGCCAATTGGGTGGTGCCGGTCTGAAAGTTCACTTCCTTGGTCACTCACTCGGTGCCATTACCGGGGCCAATCTGCTGGCTGTCGCCAACCAGACCACCGGCAGTGCTCAGGCTGATGCCCTGTTCAAGTTCGATACCGGTGGTCTGGCGATGCCGGGTGGCGGCATCGCGCCGCTGCTGCTCAACTCGCCGAGCTTCGGACCGACCATCAAGATGGGGGTGCTCACCTCGGGCAGTCCGGAGCTGAAAGCGGGCTTTACTGCCTATGCGCCGAACTGCAAAACGGCAGCCGCCAGCTGCTTCGTCAACGAGTTCCTGCCAAGCCTGGATGCGGTCACTCAGGCGGGGGCTGCGAGCACCTTGCAGAGCTATACCTTTGCCGCCCAGTCGGTGCTGGACTCTGCCGATCCGATCAACCTTGGCAGTGGCGTCGCCAAGAACTTCCCGCTGTTCGCCACCGAAATTGTTGGCGATGGAGCGCTCAGCTTGCCGGATCAGGTGATCCCCAACAGCATCGCCTCTGCGCCGCTGGGTGGGACCGAGCCGCTGTTCCGGGTGCTGGGATTAAAACCGTTGACCGATAGTTATCTGGGCTCCGTGCATCATGGGGCGCGGTTTGTTGCGGGGGGCCATAGCTCGCTGCTGGCCCCTGACGAGAACTTCGATCAGGCGGGTGCCGTTACCGCCGAGTTGCAGTCGCAATTTGCCAGCTTCTTTATGAGTGGTGGCAATGCGGTACAAGTAACCGTGAATGGCAAGAGCTTGCTCAAGCAGTAACTGCCCAGCGCGTAAAAAAACGCCGCCCTTCGGGGCGGCGTTCTCGTTTCTGCGGTAGCTGAAAAATCAGCCCGGCTGGTGGTTGCGATCCAGCCAGCCTTGCAGCAGGCCGACCAGCAGGCCGGTCAGGTGGGCGATGTTGGCGGTGCTGGTGCCGAGCATGTCGAAGAAGCCGAGCACCATCCAGAACAGCATAAAGCCCATCAGCGCCGGTGGCAGAGTCAGGCCACAGGCCGGTTGCAGCTTGCTGCGCAGCCAGCAGTAGCCGAGCAGGGCATAGACCACGCCGGAGAGGCCGCCAAACAGCGGGCCGCTGGCAAAGAACTCGGCGATATTGGGCAGGGCAGCGCCCACCAGCAGCAGGATCAGCAGCTTGCCGCTGCCGAGGCGCTGCTCGATCTGGCCGCCGAGATACCACCACCACAGCAAGTTGAACACCAGATGGAGCACCGAGAAGTGGATCAGGGCGGGGGTGAAATAACGCCACGCCTGCCAGTCGGTGAACTGGGCCAGCGTCGGGTGGAATGCCAGTTCATCGTAGATTGGCAGGCCGATGGCCTCGATCCCGTAGATGGCGAGACAGGCGATGATGACCACCAGCGTCAGTGGCCCCGCCTGATGAAGGAAATCGGTGATGGGATCCGTCATCCCCTTGCTGTAGTCGATGCGGGCATCGGCGCGGCCGGATTGCCAGGAGGCCTCCATGTAGCGCGGGTGGCCCGGCTCGGCCAGAAAGCGCTTCACCTCCAGCTGGGCCTGAGCGAGGCGCTGCTCGTCCGCCAGCCAGATGGTGACCCCCAGCTCGGACTGGGTCAGCTCGCAGGAGATGCCCAGCGTCGCCAGATAGTCCACCAGCGCCTGCGCCATGCGGGCGTTGTCGAGCACCAGCAGCTGGATCATGCCTCGCCTGCCTCGATGGGAAACTCCCGGCGCCACGCTTCGAAACCGCCATCCAGACTGTAGACCTCGTCATAACCCTGTTGCAGCAGGTATTGGGCCGCCCCCTGACTGCTGTTGCCGTGATAGCACATCACGATGACCGGGGTATCGAAATCCACTTCGTTCATAAAGCGCACCAGCGTGCCATTGGTGAGGTGGAAGGCGCCGACCGCGTGGGCCGCTTCAAAGGATTGCGGGTCGCGAATATCCACCAGACGGGCTTCACCCGCGCTCAGTTTCTGGTGGGCATCATGGGCATTGATATGGGCAAACTGGTCCATCGGGATGTCCTGCGAATAGGTTGATTACGGGCCAGTGTACCGCAAGCTTGGGCGCAAACTAACCCCACAAAAGATAAGGGAGCCAGCGGCTCCCTTGTCGATATGGCATGCGGGTCAGTGGGTTAACCGCCCAGATAGGCCTGCCGTACCGCCGGGTTGGCCAGCAGGGCGGCTCCTGTGTCTTGCAGCACAACGTGGCCGTTCTCCAGCACATAGCCGCGGTCGGCTAGCTTGAGCGCCTGGTTGGCGTTCTGCTCCACCAGAAAGATGGTCATCCCCTTCTGCCGCAACTGTTCGATGGTGTCGAAGATCTGCTGGATGACGATGGGGGCCAGCCCCAGCGAGGGTTCATCCAGCAGCAGCAGGCGCGGTTTGCTCATCAGGGCGCGGCCGATGGCCAGCATCTGCTGCTCGCCGCCGGACATGGTGCCTGCCCGCTGTTCCAGCCGTTCGTGCAGGCGTGGGAACAGGGTAAACACCTGATCCAGCAGGCCATGCTGCTCGGCCTTGTCGACGAAGAAGGCGCCCATCAGCAGGTTCTCCTCCACCGTCAGGCGGGCGAAGATACGGCGCCCCTCCGGCACCACGGCGATATCCTTGCGCATGATGCGGGCGGTGGTGAGGGAGCTGATCTGTTCCCCCTCAAACCAGATGGAGCCGCTGCTGGGCTTGGGCTCGCCGCAGAGGGTCATCAGCAGGGTAGTCTTGCCCGCGCCGTTGGCGCCGATCAGGGTGACGATTTCCCCCTCTTTCACCTCGACGCTGACATCGTGCAGCGCCTGAATTTTGCCGTAGTGGGTCGATACGTTGCGAAGTTCTAACATCTTGTTTTCCTTACGACTCGCCCAGATAGGCCTTGATCACTGCCGGGTTGTTACGGATCTCATCCGGCTTGCCGTGGGCCAGCGGGGTGCCCTGGCTGACCACGAAGATACGGTTGGAGATGCCCATCACCAGCTTCATATCGTGTTCGATCAGCAGCACCGAGACCCCGAATTCGTCCCGCAGGCTCATGATGAGCTCGTCCAGCTCGTCGGTCTCCTTCGGGTTGAGACCGGCGGCCGGTTCGTCCAGCATCAGCAGCTCGGGACGGGTCGCCATGCAGCGGGCGATCTCGAGCCGGCGCTGCTGACCGTAGGCCAGATTACCGGCGGCGCGGTTGGCAAGATCCTTGAGGCCCACTTTATCCAGCCAGAAGGCGGCCCGCTCCAGCCCCTCCTGCTCGGCACGGCGGAAGGCCGGGGTCTTGAACAGGCCGGCGATAAAGCTGGTGTTGAGGTGCTGATGCTGGGCAACCAGCAGGTTCTCCACCGCCGTCATCTCCTTGAACAGCCGCACGTGCTGGAAGGTGCGCACAATCCCCTTGCGGGCGATGAGGTGGCCGGGCAGCCCCTGGATCTCCTCACCCTTGTAACGGATGGTGCCGCCGCTCGGGCAGTAGAAACCGGTCAGGCAGTTGAAGATGGTGGTCTTGCCCGCGCCGTTGGGGCCGATGATGGAGATCACCTCGCCCTTGTCGATATCCAGTTTTACCCCGTTGACGGCCAGCAGGCCCCCGAAGCGCATCGACAAATCAGAGACTTCCATTAACTTCTGATGTGTACTCATTTCTTCAACTCCAGATGCGGACGGGTCATCGGCAGCAATCCTTGTGGCCGCCAGATCATCATGAACACCATCAAGAGGCCGAACATCAACATGCGGTACTCGTTGAATTCGCGGGCCAGCTCCGGCAGCACCGTCATCACGATGGCAGCCAGCACCACCCCGATCTGGGAGCCCATACCACCCAGCACCACAATCGCCAGCACAATGGCCGACTCGATAAAGACGAAGGATTCCGGGCTGATAAAGCCCTGCCGCGAGGCAAAGAAGCTGCCGGCAAAGCCCGCGAAGGTAGCGCCTATGGTGAAGGCGGTCAGCTTGATGATGGTGGGGTTGAGCCCCAGCGATTTGCAGGCGATCTCGTCTTCCCGCAGCGCTTCCCAGGCGCGGCCAAGGGGCATCCGCAGCAGGCGGTTGATGACAAACAGGGTCACCACCACCAGCACCAGCGCCATCAGGTAGAGGAAGATCACCTTGTGGTTGGCGTTGTAGGTAATGCCGAAGAAGTTGTGGAAGGTATCAAAGCCCCCATCCTTGACGGTGCGGTTGAACTCCAGCCCCCCCAGCGTCGGTTTGGGGATTCCGGATATGCCGTTCGGGCCGCCGGTCAGGGTGGTCATGTTGTTGAGCAGGATGCGGATGATCTCGCCAAAACCCAGGGTGACGATGGCCAGATAGTCCCCCCGCAGCCGCAGTACCGGGAAACCGAGCAGAAAGCCGAAGGTAGCGGCCATCAGCCCGGCGATGGGCAGGCACTCCCAGAAGCTCAGTCCGAAGTAGGTGTTGAGCAGGGCATAGCTATAGGCGCCGACCGCGTAGAAGCCGACATAGCCGAGATCGAGCAGGCCGGCGAGGCCGACCACCACGTTCAGCCCCAGCCCCAGCATGATGTAAATCAGGGTGAGGGTGGCGAGATCGATGGCGCCGCGAGAGGCCATAAAGGGCCAGCTCACTGCGAACAGCAGCACCAGCACGGCGGTGAGGTTATAGAGCTTGGGCGCCTCTTCCGGGCTCGGCAGCACCAGCTTGGTGAAGCCGACCGAGAAGCCGCTGATGGAGGCCTGAAACAGCTTGGCGATCTGGCCGCGCAGCATCTGGAACCAGAAAACGAGGGTGGCGCCCCCCAGCAGCCAGGCCAGCGATACATCGAGGCGGCTCACTACCTGCAGGCTGGAGCCATCGGTCTCCAGCTTGAAGCCGAGCAGCCAGAAGGAGAGCACCAGCAACACCAGGCTGGCGATACAGGCGTGGATAAATTGATGTTTCATCACACTTTCTCCACTTCCGGACGACCCAGGATGCCAGTGGGCATAAAGAGCAGCACAAAAATGAGCAGGGCGAACGCCATCACATCCTTGTACTCGGTGCTGAGATAACCGGCGGTGAGCGCTTCAACCACACCGAGCAGCAGGCCGCCCAGTACGGCGCCCGGAATGCTGCCGATGCCGCCCAATACAGCGGCAGTGAAGGCCTTCAGACCGGCCATAAAGCCGAGGTAGGGGTTGATGACGCCGTAATACATGCCGAGCAGCACCCCGGCGACGGCGGCCAGCGCGGCCCCCAGCACGAAGGTGATGGAGATGACTACATGGGTGTCTATCCCTAACAGGTTGGCCATCTTGATATCTTCCGAACAGGCGCGGCAGGCGCGGCCCATGCGGGAGCGGCCGATGAACTGGGTCAGCGCCAGCATGGTGATGAAAGTCACCACGAAGATGATCAGCTGCATATAGGAGAGGCTGGCCTGAAAACCATCCTCGCCGCCCAGGGTCCAGCCACCGGAGATCAGGCTGGGCATGGCGATATCCCGCGAGCCCTGAGCCATCCGCATCATGTTCTGCAAGAAGATCGACATGCCGATAGCGGAGATGAGGGGGATCAGCCGGTTGCCACCACGCAGTGGCCGGTAGGCGACCCGCTCGATGCTCCAGCCATAGGTGCCGGTGATGATGATACTGACCAGGAAGGCGCCCCCCAGCAGTAGAAAGGTGCTGTCGATGCCCATCATCATGAGCCCCGCCATCACCATAAAAGCGACATAGGAGCCGATCATGTAAACCTCGCCGTGGGCGAAGTTGATCATGCCGATGATGCCATAGACCATGGTGTAGCCAATGGCGATCAACGCATAGGTGCTGCCTATGGTTAATCCGTTCAGCAGTTGCTGAACCAGATAGAGGAGGTGTTCGGACATACTGCGTTCCCTGTACTTGCCCGCAAAGAGAGGAGGGGGTGAGCGTACTCACCCCCGATCGGCAGATTATTTGACTTGGCTGGAAGTACCGTCAGCGTGCCACTGGAACACACCGAATTCGAAGCCTTTCAGGTCACCGTTCGGTGCCCAGGTCAGGGGGCCCATCACGGTATCGATCGGTGCGGCCTTGATGGCGGCGGCAACGGCAGCCGGGTCATCTTGACCCGCCTTGGCGATACCGGCTGCCAGGGTTTGCACCGCGGCATAGGTAGTCCAGACGAACGGGCCGGAGGAGTCCTGACCCTTGGCTTTGAACGCCGCCACCAGCGGGGCGTTGGCAGGCACCAGATCATACTTGTTCGGCAGGGTCACCAGCAGGCCTTCAGAAGCCGGGCCACCGATGGCGGAGATATCCTTGTTACCCACCCCTTCCGGACCCATGAACTTGGCTTTCAGCCCCTTCTCGCCAGCCTGACGCAGGATCAGACCCAGCTCAGGGTGATAGCCGCCGTAGTAGACGAAATCGACGTTCTCTTTCTGCAGTTTGGCGATCAGGGCGGAGAAGTCCTTGTCACCGGCGGTGATCCCTTCAAAGGCCACCACTTTCACGCCAGCCTTGTCGAGCGCCGCTTTGACGCTGGAGGCGATCCCTTCGCCATACTGCTTCTTGTCGTGGATAACGGCCACGCGCTGGGGTTTGACCTGCTCGATGATGTACTTGGCGGCAGTCGGGCCCTGATCGCTATCCAGGCCGATGGTGCGCAAGGTCAGCTGGTAACCGCGCTCGGTGATCTTGGGGTTGGTGGAGGCGGGGGTGACCATCAGGATCCCCTCGTCTTCATAGATGTCGGAGGCGGGCAGGGTGTTGTCGGAGCAGAGGTGGCCGACCACGAACTTGACGCCGTCATTCACCACCTTGTTCGCGACGGCCACTGCCTGTTTGGGATCGCAGGCATCGTCATAGACGACCGCTTCGATCTGCTTGCCATTGATGCCGCCAGCCTTGTTGATCTGCTCGACCGCCATCTTGCCGCCGGTGAACTGCATGTCCCCGTACTGGGCTACCGGGCCAGTGACCGGGCCTGCGATACCTATCTTGATGGTGTCTGCCGCGTGGGCGATGGAGATCGATCCAAACAGAGCCAAAGAAACCGCTGCGCCAACTGTGATTTTGCTCAACTTATGCATTGATTCGTCCCTTAATCAGTGGATTGTTTCATTTCCGTGTGCCATTCCGGATCTACATCCCGTGCATCCGGCTATAGGTATGGTTCTATCATTCCTCACGGGGCAATAACAAGCTGTTAAAGATACTAACCAGAGGGGGTTGGATGGGTGGATTTTGAAATAAATGACCTGTTATTTTCGGCTAATTAGAGCTTAATTTTGATTTGTTTGCTTAACATCTTGGTAACGAGAGGCGATTCTGACAAACGCCAGAGGATTAATCTGGCGATATTTTACTCTGACAGCGCTCCCATTTTGACCACAATCCATTTGCGCAAACAGAAATGAGCGCCTAAATTAGCCGGCATTGACAATTCCGTGGCAGAGCTCGTTAAAACCAAGCCTTTATTCGGGAAATCTGCTAATGTTCCGCCTTTGACAGTCAGGAGACAGAGATGGCCACTATCAAGGATGTCGCCTCGCGCGCAGGCGTATCCATCTCCACCGTCTCACATGTGCTCAACCACACTCGGCGGGTCAGCGAAGACGCGACCCAGAAAGTGATTGAGGCGGTGGCAGAACTCAACTACGCGCCCAACTCGGTAGCGCGCAGTCTTAAAATAAATTCGACCAAGACCATTGGTATGCTGGTCACCACCAGCGTAAACCCCTTCTTCGCAGAAGTGGTGCAAGGGGTTGAAGCGTACTGCTTCGAACAGGGCTACAGCCTGATCCTCTGCAACACCGAAAACCAGCCGCCTCGCCAACAGCATTACCTGAGAATGCTGATGGAAAAACGGGTGGATGGCCTGCTGGTATTGGGTACCGATATCGACACCCCGTTGCGCGACATGCTGCGCATCCACAAGAACGTGCCACAGGTGGTACTGGATTGGGGCACGGAGTGCGATTTCGCCAACGTCATCAACGACAACGCCCGCATCGGCGCCCGCATGGCCGTGCGCCATCTGCTGGAGCTGGGGCACCGCGACATCGTCTGCATCACTGGCCAGCTCTCCAAGCCGACCACCCAGCAGCGACTGGACGGGGTACGTGATGCGCTGGGCGAACAAGGTCTGACCCTCAAAGATGAACAGGTCTTTGAAGGGGATTACGAGAGCCAGAGCGGCTTCGATGCCATGCAGCGCATCCTGGCCCTGCAGCCTCGTCCGACCGCGGTCTTTGCCTTCGACGATCCCATGGCGATCGGCGCTATTTGCGCTGCCTGGGAAGCGGGAGTCAAGGTGCCGGACGATATCTCCATCATCGGCTACGACGATGTGGAGATGGCGCGCTTCTCCAGCCCGCCGCTGACCACCATCCGTCACCCTAAGGCCGAACTGGGCCAGCTGGCGGTGAAGCATCTGGTCAGCCGGATCCGCAACAAGGAGCTGGAAGTGGAATCGATGACGGTACAGCCCGAGCTGATCGTCCGTCGCTCGGTCAAACCGCTGCGTTAATCCGCACCCGTTGCCAACACGAAAAACCCCCTCTGTCACGAGGGGGTTTTTGTTTATGGGCGGTTTATTTCAGTTCCGGCCAGTAGGCTTTGTTGGCCTTTATCAAGTCATCGAGAATGGACTTGGCCACCGATGCACTGGGCACTGTCTTGGAGAGGGTGATGGCTTGCCACAGCTTCTGGTAAGAGTGCTCGACCCAGGCTTCGACCACCAGTTTCTCGACCGCGACCTGCTGACCCATCATGCCCTGCTGGAACAGCGGGATGCTGCCCACTTGCAACGGCTCTGGCCCGCTGCTGCCGACCAGGCAGGGGATCTCGACCATGGCTTCTGGGTCAAAGTTGGGGATGGCGCCGCGATTGGGAACGATCAGCAGCATCCGCTCCTGAGTGTTGAAGGCGATGGCGGTTGCCAGGTCAACGATATAGGAGGCGTGTTCATCGATCTCCAGCTCGCCCGCTGCTGAATTGCCTGCCTTGACGATGTCGGTACAGGCGGTGAAGACCTGCTTCTCGCGGTGCTCCATCACCTCGTTGGCGCGGGTGTGTTCCGGGTTGGAGTGGGCCACCACATAGTCCGGGTAGAGGTAGTACTTCAGATAGGTGTTGGGCAGGGTATCCGGGTCGAGCGCCCACACATCCTTTGCCTTGGCGAAGGTATCGTTCCAGCTTGCTTCGGCATGGCTGGCGCTATTGGGCACATAGCCGTGGCGGGCGACGTGCTCTTTGATCTTCGGCATCAGGTCGTTACCTTCCAGATCCTCGATGCGGGTCCACCAGCCAAAGTGGTTGAGGCCGTAATAGCGTACCCGCATCTCTTTGCGGGATTTGAGACCGGCAATCTGGGCCATGCGCCCCTCGATCCCGATCGGCATGTCGCAGATGTTGAGGATTTTGGCGTTGGGACGCAGGCGACGGGTCGCTTCGGCCACAATGGCGGCCGGGTTGGAGTAGTTGAGCATCCAGGCATTGGGTGAGTACTGCTCCATATAGTCGACCAGCTCCAGCACTCCGCCGATGGAGCGCATGCCATAGGCGATACCGCCCGGGCCGCAGGTCTCCTGACCGACCACGCCATGACGCAGCGGGATCTTCTCGTCCAGCTCGCGCATCGGATATTTGCCAACCCGGATATGGGCCATGACGAAATCTACATCGCTAAACGCTGCTTTGGGGTCGGTGCCATAGCTGAAGGCGATCTCGGGAGCCTTCTCTTTCAGCAGGATTTTGCAGGCTTCGGCGATGATCTCCTGACGGGCACCATCGTTGTCGTAGAATTTGATCTCCTTGAGCGGGAAGCGATGTTGATTTTCCAGCAACATCAGAACGATACCAGGAGTAAAAGTGCTGCCACCACCGGCAATGACTACAGAGAATTTTTTCATGATCATGACTCCATTACTAAAGACGATTGTTGATGACTGTTGTTCATAATCGATTCCATATTTTCACGTACCTGAGGTACATGCAGACCGATAATTACCTGGATACTATCGCCATGGCGGACGACACCATGGGCCCCTAATTTAATAAACTCCTCATCTGCAGCGGCTAGCTTGCTGTTAACCAGCGATATTCTTAAGCGGGTGGCACAATTATTCAGACTGCGTATATTTTTGACTCCGCCAAGCGCTTCGATAATTTGTGTTGCACTATCACTGCCACGCTGGTTTTTGGCTGCCTGATAATCTGACTTGGAATAAAGCTTTATTTCACTGTCTTCCCGGCCCGGTGTTTTAAGATTGAGTCTGATAATCATCGCGCGGAATATCAGGAACCAGATTCCGGTAAAGACCAACCCGATAGCGATCTGGGTGAACATCATTCCCGCATGGTTGTGGAACATGGGTATCCAGTTCTGCGGCAGGAACTGGTCGAGCAGACCTCCACCCATGTTGCCGACCACACCAAACAGGTACATCACAGTCGACATGGTGGCTGCCAGCAGGGCGTGGATGGCAAACAGCAGCGGCGAGATGAAGAGGAAGGTGAACTCCAGCGGCTCGGTGATACCGACCAGAATGGCGGTCAGGGTGGCCGGGATCAGCAGGCCTGCCACCTTGGCCTTGTTCTCTTTGGCTGCCGTGGCATAGATGGCCAGAGCAATCCCCATGGCACCGAAAATCTTCGAGTTGCCGTGCAGGGCAAAGCCACCCTGAGGGAACTGTTCAATCAGCGGGCGAGTGCTCTGGCTGACCAGCATGTGCTGTGCCCAATAGAGCTGAATGCCCCCCTCTACTGCCGCTGGACCGAAGATGAAGGGGCCGTAGATAAAGTGATGCAGGCCGGTCGGGATCAAAATCCGCTCGAGGAAGGTGTATACCCACACCCCGACCGGACCCGAGACCAGCATGAAATTCTGCAGGGAGGCGATGCCCATCTGTACTTTTGGCCAGCCAAGCAGGGTCAGCCAGGCGCAGGGGATCATCACGAAGAAGGCGACAATGGTGACAAAGGAGCTGCCCTGAAAGATGCCGAGAAAGACCGGCAGTTGGCGATCAAACAGGCGGTTGTGCAGTGCCGTCACGATGCCGGAGATGACGATGGCCCCTATGATGCTGGTATCCAGGGTTTTGATCCCCGCCACCATGGCGAGGCCACTTTCCCCCCCACATCCTGACTGAAGTCGACCCCGAAATAACTGCCCCAGGTCATTCCCATGGCGTTGATAAAATAGTTCCAGGTCATGAAACTGACCAATACAGCCAGACAGGCTCTGGCTTGAGCCTTATTTGCCAGACCGATTGGCAGGCCAATGGCAAATATCAGCGGCATATTCCTGAATACTGTCCAGCCACCCTCTTCAATAATATGGATGATCTGGAAGAATAATCCTTGTGGGTTTGCCAGTGATTCACCGACAAACATCGGGTTTTTCAGCATAATTGCAATGCCTACTACCATACCTGCAAAAGGAAAAAGCAGTACAGGAGTGAACATTGCTCCGCCAAAACGTTGAATTTGACTGAGCATATATTGTCCCTTGGTTGAAATAGCTAATCGAATCCTTGCCGGTGTTGCCAGATGCAAATTAGCAACGATAAAAAGAGACCTCATGAAATATCTTGGAATAATGTGATCTGACGCATGCAGTTATTTAGACAAAGATGTCTAACTTTTGCGATATTGTTGTACCTCTTGGTTTTGTGATGTTTTTGCAGCTTTAGTTGAAAGTTAAGTTATTGTTTTTAAGCAATTTAGCCACTTCATTGAGAATAAGATGGTTGGCGTTGTGACCACAGGAGATGTCTAGCAGTGATCTATAAATCGGTGGCTGATCGACTCAGGATCAGGGTAAACGGTGCCGAGTGCCGGGTGGGAGATGTGTTGCCGGGCGAAAAAGCGCTGGCAGAACAGTATGGTGTCTCCCGCATGACCATTCGCAAAGCGGTAGACATGTTGATCGAGTGGGGATTGGTCGAGCGGCGCCACGGCAGCGGCACCTATGTGACAAAAAAGGATGTCCAGCATGAGACCAAAGGGCTGAGCGGGTTTACCGAACTGATGCGCGAGCAGGGGCGCACGTTGACCAGCCAGGTGTTGGAATTTCGCACCATGCCTGCGCCACCGGCCATCGCCAGTCAGCTGAGGGTGAAGGTGAATGAACCCGTCTATTACTCCAGCCGGATCCGCTCGGTGGATGGTCGGGCTCTGCTGCTGGAAGAGAGCTATATGCCGGTCAGACTGTTTCGCAATCTGTCGGTCGCCCATCTGGAAGGGTCCAAATTCGACTACATCGAACGGGAGTGCGGCATCGCGATTGCGGGTAACTATGAGTGCTTCAGTGCCGTGCTGGCGGATCGGGTTACTGCCGAGCTGCTCCATATCGAGCAGGGGGCCCCTATCCTGCGGCTCACCTCGCTCTCATACAGCGAGAGCGGAGAGTTCCTCAACTACTCCATCATGTTCCGCAATGGTAACGACTACCATGTCGACTACCACCTGCACCGTTTTCGTTAATCCGCTCGCCAGCCTGCGGGTTGGTTATTGGCTGGATGCAGGGCCTCTCACGAAGCAGGGAATGGCCCTCTATCTGGTGGATATTCCCCCCATTTGACCCACCTCGCATTTTGCCTGTTAATCGTTTGATCAATATCAACAAAGGGTTAAGTTCTGATGGACTCCCGACTTAACCGTTCCATCCTGTAGGTTGGGTATGACTGTCAAGGATGGTGTCTTATGTTCCCCCCTCGCAAGCTGGGTCACCAGATCACGCTGCTGGCAATTGGCGGCATCGTATTGCTCGCCGTGGTGCTGCTTACCTTTAACCTGTTTGAAAATCGCCAGCGGGCGCTCGCGGCCGAGCAGGCTGCACTGCGGAGCCAGCTCCAGAACGTGGAAGCGGTGATCAAAAACACCAGCCATGAAACCGTGCTGGCAGCGACTCTGATCGCTCAGCGGCCGGATGCAGCCAAGGCGGTGGCCGACAAGGATTGGCAGACCCTCGCCAATCTGTTTGATCCGCTCTGGCCCGCTATCAAGGCGCAGGGGATCGAGCAGTTCCAGTTTCACCTGCCGCCAGCCACCTCCCTCTATCGGGTACACAAGCCTGAAAAACACGGTGATGACCTCTCTGCCATTCGCCCCACTGTGGTTGAGGTGAATCGCGAGCATCATGCCGTTGGCGGGCTGGAGATTGGCGTGGCTGGTACCGGTTTGCGCGGGGTCGTGCCGGTCACCTTCAACGGGCAGCCGGTCGGTTCGGTGGAGTTTGGTCGTGCCCTGGATGAAAAGCTGTTTGGCCAACTGCTGGACAAGCAGGTGCAGCTCGCCATCTATCTTTTTGAGCAGGGCAAGCTGGTGACGCTGGTTGGCACATCCCGGCTTGGTGAGGCGATGGAGTGGTATCAGCCGGTACTGGCCGGTGAGGAACGCTTCGTCAATATGACGCAGCAGGGGAGTGATTTGCTGGTGATGGCGGCCCCCCTGCGCGATTACTCCGGCAAGGCGGTCGGTATCATCGAGTTGACCCGGGATCACAGTCTGGTCGCGGCCGATCTGGCGCGTCAGGGCTGGCAGATGGCGATCATCTCTCTGGTAGGGGCTCTGGTGATTGCCATGGTGATGGCGTTCGCACTCAATCGCATCAATCGACCGCTGCTCGACAGCGTCAAGGCGCTGGAGGCGCTGGCCAATGGCTCCGGCGATCTCGGCAGCAAGCTGCCGGTGGCGGGGCCGGAGGAGATCCGCCGCCTCGGGTCGGCGTTCAATGCCTTTGTTGCCAAGATTCGCGACACCATCAGCCAGCTCACCGCCACTCTGGGCGAGCTGGCTGGCGAGAGCGAGCGGCTATCGCGCAGTGCGGCGGGCAACCTTGGCAGCATGACGCGCCAGCAGGAGCAGACCACCCAGCTCGCCACCGCCATGACCGAGATGACCAGCACGGTACACGAGGTGGCCAACAACACGGCGCAGGCGGCCGAAGCGGCCAACGAAGCGGACAATCAGGCGGTCACCGGTGATGAGGTGGTGCAGCAGAGCGTCAACATGATCGAACAGCTGGCGGAGGAGATCGCCAGCGCGGGCAACACGGTGAAAGAGGTTGCCAAGGCCAGCGAGCAGATTGGCTCTGTGCTGGCGGTGATCCAGTCCATCGCCGAGCAGACCAACCTGCTGGCCCTCAACGCCGCCATCGAGGCGGCCCGGGCCGGTGAACAGGGGCGCGGTTTTGCGGTGGTGGCCGACGAGGTGCGCTCGCTGGCTGGGCGCACCCAGCACTCCACCGCCGAGATCCGCGGTACCATCGAGCAGTTGCAACGGGCGGTGGGCACCACGGTGACCATGATCGAACACAGCGTCTCGCGGGCGGGAGAGTCGGTGGAGCGGGCCAATCAGGCGGGAGAAGCCCTCGGCCGGATCAAGGGGGCGGTCAACAGCATTCGCGACATGAACACCCAGATCGCCGCTGCCTCGGAGGAGCAATCCTCGGTGAGCGACGAGATCACCCGCAATATCGTCAGCGTCCACGAGATCTCCCAGGCCACCACGCTGGTGGCGCGGGATACCGCCCATATCGCCAGCCATGTGGCGACCCTGGTGGACAAGCTGGGGGATCTGGCCGGGCAGTTCCAAGATGGTTCCAACGTGCGGATGGTGCTGAGTCGCGCCCGCGCCGCTCACATGGGCTGGAAGACCCGTGTCCGAGCCTATCTGGATGGGCAGGAGGGGCTGTCGCGCAGCGAGGCGGTTAGCGACAAGGAGTGCCGCCTTGGCCACTGGTACTTCAGTGAAGGGCAGGCATGTTGCGGCGATCAACCCGCCTTCAGGGCGATGGCCGCCCCCCACGCCAGATTGCATCAGGTGATCCAGCAGATTATCGAGCTGAAAAATCAGCACAAGCATGAAGAGGCGGAGGCGCTCTACCGCGAGATCGAGCAGAACTCAGAACAGGTAGTGGGCTGCATCGATCAGCTGCTGCGGGAGATGACCAAGCCGGAGCGTTAATGACGAGCGGGCGGATAGCCAAAGGGCTGACAGCGATGTCAGCCCTTTTGCATGGTGCGGGTCTGGGGCGAGGTTATTGCTCCGGACGCAGATCCTGATAACGGGCGGCGGTGATGAACTGGCCGAAGGTTTCACACCAGACGATCACGCTGCTGTAGCGGGCCGGATCGATCGTGGCGGGCAGCGGCACGATAAAGTTGTCGAAGGTCTTCACCGGCCCGACTCGCACCATCTGATCCTTGAGGCGGGCAAAATCGGCTTCGGTCTCGACAAACTCGGGGGAGAGATAGAGCTGGTAGTCCGGCCCGGGGGCCAGCTTGCCCATCAGACTGACGGTATCCTGCCCTATGCTCACCTTGCCTTCTCCCCAGTGCAGCCGATCGCTGTCTTTCAGATCCCGGCGAAAGGTGCCGTGGAATCTCGCTTGCTGCTGGCTGGCCGCTACCTGCTCGGTATCAGGGGCGGGTGGCGCGATCAGGATCGGCAGGGTGTAGACACCGGCGGCAAAGCCTGCCGCCGCGACCAGCAGATGGGTGCCCAGCAGCAGGGCCATGGTTTTGCGTTTCATGATACCTCGGTCGTTGATGAACAGGTGCCAGCATCATAGCAGTGGTGCTGGCTAAACCGCTTGTCATCCAGCGCTATGGAGCTGGATGTTTGCGCAGCCCTGGCCGACATGGCTTACAGGCTGGCGAAATCCACCTCGGGCAGGTTTTCAAAGCCGGGGCGGGCGAACAGGTAGCCCTGCATCAGGTTGATGCCCATCTCCCGCAGACAGGCCATCTCTTCGCGGGTCTCGATCCCCTCCGCCAGCGGGGTGATCTGCAACTCCACAAACAGCGCCAGAGAGTGGCGCACTATGGCTTGCCGGGTCGGGTCATGGTCGATGCCGCGCAGCAGGTGCATATCGAGCTTGACGATATTGGGGTGAAAATCGGCCAGCAGGTTGAGACCCGAGTAACCGGCGCCAAAGTCATCGATCGCCGTTTTGAAGCCGAGGGCCTGATAGTGATCGACGATGCCGCGAAGATGCTGGCTATCCTGCACCTGCTCCACCTCGGTCAGCTCGAACATGATCTGCGCGATGGGGAAGTGGTGCTCGCGGGCCGCCTGCAGGGTGGTGCGGATGCAGCGCTCCGGACGGTAGACCGCATTGGGCAGAAAATTGATGCTCAGCATGCCCCGCATATCGAGCCGGGCGGCCAGCGCGATGGCCTTGATCCGGCACAGCTGGTCGAAGCGGTAGCGATTACCGTCGTTGACCCGGGCAATCACACTCTGCGCCGGTTCGTTGTTGATCCCCCGCACCAGCGCCTCGTAGCCGAAGACGGTGCGCTGGCTGCAATCGACGATGGGCTGGAAGGCCATGGTGAAGTCGAAGTCGAGATCTGCTTTCTCCTGACACAGCTGGCAGATGGCGGGGGATGGGGCGGCAGGTATATCCATGACTCTCCTCTCGGGCGTGGCGGCGCTGGGCACTGTCTCAAATGATAACAGCTCATTACCCCCCTGTAGGTTCGATTAGCGCAGCGTAATCGGACGAACGAGAGGCTTTGGTTGCGGTTGTTGCCGTGAGTTAGGGTTGGCCAGCCGGAGGGGAGAATTCGGCTGGCCGTTATGGCGAGAGAATCGATTTACGCGAACGTCCGATTACGCCTGGCGGCTAATCGAACCTACGGGCTGGGCACTGTCTCAAATGATAACAGCTCATTACCCCCTGTAGGTTCGATTAGCGCAGTGTAATCGGACGAACGAGAGGTGTTGATAGTGGTTGTTGCCGTGCAACAGGATCGGCCAGCAGGAGGGGGAAGTGCGGCTGGCCGTTATGGCGAGAGAATCGATTTACGCGAATGTCCGATTACGCCTGACGGCTAATCGAACCTACGATCAAAAATTTCAATCATCTTCAAAATAGTCATTGTCAACTTTAAATGTGGAGTAGTTTTTAATAGTTGACACTCCTACACCATGGTTAATCATTAAGTCACATAAAAGAATTCCATCTACTAAAATAATACTTTTTTGTTGTTTTGCTGCATACTCAATGGCAGTTTTTGAAAATGACGACGTTGTGATGAAAACTCCTTTTTGGACATTTTCCATTGCGCCAACAAATTGTTGTACATCGGGTCTTCCAATGCTTTTCTCTGAATATCTCTTGGCTTGAATATATATTTTATCTAGACCAAGCTTGTCTTCTTTTATCACGCCGTCAATGCCACCATCTCCAGGAGATCCACTAACTAATCCTGCATCTGGGGAGTTTCCGCCATAACCCATTGACAGTAATAGATCAACAACTAGCCTTTCAAAAAATGCAGGGTCAGATGCTAGAATTCTTTCTAGTAGAAGGGATTTAACATTATTGATATGCTCCCGATATGCATCATGGAGTTTCTCTTCTGGAATTTTATCCGTACTTGTTTCGGTGACTTCTTTTTTGCTCAGTAACTTCTGTTGCTGGACGTTTTCAAATATGAAGTATTTAGTTATCTTTCCATTCTTACTAGATATTATAAAATGTTTTGCAGGACTAGAGGATGGAAAGTCCAATCCAAAACAATGCTTTCGTAACTTACTGTTTACAATCGATTCTGGTTGCTTTGCTCCAAACTCATATAGCCCTCTAGATATGATTTCACTATATATTTCCTGTGAGGTCATTGGTTTGTTGTTTGAGCTAAGAACTTCTTTTATCGCCTCAACAATAGTCATTGTATTTTCCCAGAAAAACAAAGCTAATATTAATATCCTCCATATAACTTGTAATGGTCAAGTGAGGAAGCCTCCATATGAAATAGCATTGATGTTTATGTGATCAAAAACAAAAAAAGGCGCCTTACGGCGCCGTTTTTAATATCACTTACCCAACCATATCACTGCAGCAGGGAGATATCCGCGACTTGCAGGAACAGGTTGCGCAGGTTGTTCAGCAGCGCCAGACGGTTGGCCTTGAGAGCTTCGTCATCGGCCATCACCATCACTTCGTTGAAGAAGGTATCGACCGGCTCGCGCAGGGCGGCCAGACGGGTGAGGGCAGCCTGATAGTCACCGGCGGCGAACAGCGGGGCCAGTTCGGCTTGCAGTTCGGCAACCTGGGTAGCCAGCGCCTTCTCGGCGGCATCGACCAGCAGTTCCGGTTTGACGGCGGTCGGCAGTTCGCCTTCGACCTTGGCCAGAATGTTGCTCACGCGCTTGTTGGCGGCAGCCAGTGCCAGTGCGGCATCCAGCGTGCGGAAGTGGCTGACGGCCTTGACGCGACGATCGAAGTCGAGCGGACGGGTCGGGCGGCGGGCCAGTACGGCCAGCACCACGTCGGCACCGATGCCTTCGTCCTGATAGGCGGCGCGGAAGCGGCCCAGCATAAAGTCGACCACGTCGGTAACGACGGTTTTGTTGGTCAGCTTGTCGCCGTAGACGCGTACCGCTTCTTCAACCAGTTCAACCAGATCCAGATCCAGCTGCTTCTCGGTCATGATGCGCAGGGCACCGATGGCGGCGCGACGCAGGGCGAACGGGTCCTTGTCACCCTTGGGCAGCATGCCGATGCCGAAGATACCGGCCAGGGTGTCGAACTTGTCGGCCAGCGCTACGGCGCAGGCAACCAGACCGGACGGCAGGGCATCACCGGCAAAGCGCGGCATGTACTGCTCGTTGAGGGCCACGGCCACCGCTTCGTCTTCGCCATCGTGACGGGCGTAGTGCATCCCCATGACACCCTGGGTGTCGGTGAACTCGCCGACCATGTTGGTCATCAGGTCACACTTGGAGAGCAGACCGGCACGCTTGGCCTGAGCCACGTCGGCACCGATGCGCTCGGCGATAAAGCCGGCGACGGTCTCGATACGCTCGACCTTGGCCTTGACGGTGCCCAGCTGTTGCTGGAACAGCACGGTTTCAAGGCGCGGCAGGCGGGAGGCCAGAGTCTGCTTGAGGTCGGTCTTGAAAAAGAACTCGGCGTCTGAGAGACGGGGGCGAACCACCTTCTCG
Source organism: Aeromonas sp. 95A (assembly GCF_051919235.1). Classification (NCBI taxonomy): domain Bacteria; kingdom Pseudomonadati; phylum Pseudomonadota; class Gammaproteobacteria; order Aeromonadales; family Aeromonadaceae; genus Aeromonas; species Aeromonas sp. 95A. The sequence continues at coordinate 2,820,272 of NZ_JBQBFC010000001.1, read as the reverse complement.
TTGCCGCTGATGATCTGGCTCGGGTCTTTGGACTCGATGTTGGTGACGAAGATGAACTTCGGCAGCAGCTTGCCGTTCTTGTCGTAGACCGGGAAGTACTTCTGGTCACCCTTCATGGTGTGAACCAGTGCTTCAGCGGGAACGGCCAGGAACTTCTCTTCGAAGTTGGCGGTCAGCACCACAGGCCACTCGACCAGTGCAGTCACTTCTTCCAGCAGGGCGTCGTCCAGATCGGCTACGCCACCGAAGGCGGCAGCGGCCGCTTCGACGTCAGCCTTGATCTTGGCCTTGCGCGCCATAAAGTCGGCAATCACCATGCCGCGCTCCTGCAGGATCTGCGGGTACTGGCTGGCGTTGTCGATGGTGAATTCGCTCTCGCCCATAAAGCGGTGGCCGCGGATGGTGCGGGCAGAGTCGATGCCCAGAATGTGGGCGGGCACCAGCTCGCCATCCAGCAGCAGGGTCACGGTGAAGACCGGACGCACGAACTGGATGGTCTTGTCGCCCCAGCGCATCATTTTCGGGATCGGCAGCTTGGCCAGCGCCTGGCTAACCAGCTCGCCCAGCAATTCTTTGGCCGGACGGCCTTCGACCTTGGCGGTGTGAACCAGCCACTCACCCTTGTCGGTGACCAGACGCTCGGCCTGCTCAACGGTGATGCCGTTGCCACGGGCCCAGCCTTCGGCAGCCTTGGTCGGCTTGCCTTCGGTATCGAACGCCTGCGCCACGGCCGGGCCGCGCTTCTCGACGCTCTTGCTCGGCTGTTCGCCAGCCAGCTCGCTTACCTTCAGCGCCAGACGGCGCGGTGAAGCAAACCACTCGACGTCGCCGAAGGCCAGATCGGCCTTGGTCAGTTCGGCTTTGAAGTTGTCGGCAAAGGCTTCGGCCAGGGAGCGCAGGGCTTTGGGCGGCAGCTCAGCAGTACCGATCTCTACCAGAAATGTATGTTGTGCCATGTCCGTTCCTTAACCTTGCTTGTTCTCACTGCGCTGACACATCGGGAAACCCAGCGCTTCGCGGGAGGCGTAGTATGCCTCGGCCACGGCCTTGGTCAGGGTGCGAATGCGCAGGATGTAGCGCTGACGCTCGGTGACCGAGATGGCCTTGCGGGCATCCAGCAGGTTGAAGGAGTGAGCGGCTTTGAGGATGCGCTCGTAGGCAGGCAGCGGCAGCGGTTTTTCCAGTGCCAGCAGGTTCTGGGCTTCCTTCTCGTACTGCTCGAAGCAGTGGAACAGGAACTCCACATCGGCGTGTTCGAAGTTGTAGGTGGATTGCTCCACTTCGTTCTGGTGGAACACGTCGCCGTAGGTGGTCTTGCCCAGCGGGCCGTCAGACCAGACCAGATCGTAGACGCTGTCTACGCCCTGAATGTACATGGCCAGACGCTCGAGACCGTAGGTGATCTCGCCGGTGACCGGCTTGCACTCGAGGCCGCCAACCTGCTGGAAGTAGGTGAACTGAGTCACTTCCATGCCGTTCAGCCACACTTCCCAGCCCAGACCCCAGGCACCCAAGGTAGGGTTTTCCCAGTTGTCTTCCACGAAGCGGATGTCGTGGATCTCGGGATCCATACCCAGCTCTTTCAGGGAGCCCAGATAGAGTTCCTGAATGTTGTCGGGGGAGGGCTTGATGATCACCTGGAACTGGTAGTAGTGCTGCAGGCGGTTCGGGTTTTCACCGTAGCGGCCGTCAGTCGGACGGCGGGACGGTTGCACGTAAGCGCAGGCGATGGGCTCCGGGCCCAGGGCACGCAGACAGGTCATGGGGTGGGAAGTACCGGCACCCACTTCCATATCCAGCGGCTGAATGATGGTACAGCCCTGGCGGGACCAATAGTCCTGCAGCTGCAGGATCAGGCCCTGAAAGGTTTTGACATCGAATTTTTGCATAATTTTTTTCGCGCGAAGTGAAAATCAGAGCAAGATTTGCTGAATGTGAACCGAGGGAGTATACCGTCTGGCATGGTCGGATAATAGGCGAAATTGCAGCGGATTCGCGGGATGGTGCTGCGCTGTGGCTGGTCGGGCGGGATGTCCGGTATATGATGTGAGCAGTGCCGCCTGCAGAGTGGGCAGGGTTGGGCAAACCGCTGAAATAACGAGGGAGAGGAAATGGAACTGCGCTGCGCCTGGGTGACCAAGGACCCGGAATACATCGAATACCATGACAAACAGTGGGGCAGGCCGGTCTATGACTCGCGTGAGCTGTTTGCCAAGCTCTGCCTCGACGGTCAGCAGGCGGGGCTGTCGTGGATCACCATCCTCAAGCGCACCGAAAGCTATTACCGCGCCTATGCCGACTTTGATCCGGTGCAGATTGCCCGGTTCGACGAGCAGGATGTAGAGCGGCTGATGCAGGACACCGGCATTATCCGCAACCGGCTCAAGGTGCAGTCGATCATCAGAAATGCCCGCGCTTATCTGGCGTTGCAGGAGCAGGGGATCGACTTCGCCGACTACCTGTGGGGCTTTGTCGGCGGCGCCCCCATCGTCAACCAGCGGCAGGGCAACGGCGATATTCCGGCGACCTCGCCGGAGTCGGATGCCATGTCGAAAGCGCTCAAGAAGCTTGGCTTCAATTTCGTCGGCAGCACCATCTGTTACGCCTTTATGCAGGCGGTGGGGATGGTGAACGATCATCTGGTCAGCTGTCCTTGCCACGCCGAGTGTCAATTACCGCGCTGACAGCCCGCCGATTGCCCAAAAAAACACCACTCTCGCCATCTGTTCAGGCTTGCGTCAGACAATGGCGTGCCAGCGCGTTACAATCCGGCCCCCGGCATGGTGCCGGATTGTTTTCACAGAGGTTTTTTCATGCGAGCCAAGATCCTGGTGCCTGCTCTGGCACTGACCGTTGCCCTGAGCGGCTGTACCACCAACCCCTACACTGGTGAATCCCAGACCTCCAAGGGCGCCTGGGGCGCGCTGGCCGGTGCCGCTGCCGGTGCCGCAGTAGGCGCGCTCTCCTCCAGCAAGGGTGACCGCAAGAAGGGGATCCTGACTGGTGTGGCCGCCGGTGCCGCGCTGGGTGGCGGTATCGGTTACTACATGGATGTGCAGGAGGCCAAGCTGCGCGAGAAGCTGCAGGGCACTGGCGTCAGCGTTACCCGTAATGGCAACGATCTGATCCTCAACATGCCGAACAACGTCACCTTCGACAGCTCCAGCTCCCAGCTCAAAGCGGCCGGAGCCAACACCCTGTCTGGCGTGGCCATGGTGGTTGCCGAGTTCGACAAGACTCGCCTGAACGTAGTCGGTCACACCGACAGCACTGGTTCCCGCGATCTGAACATGAAACTCTCCCGCGAGCGCGCCGACGCCGTTGCCGCCCAGCTGATTGGTCAGGGTGTTGCAGGTAGCCGTATCGCTACCACAGGTGTTGGCCCGGATCAGCCGATTGCCAGCAACAGCACCGCAGCCGGCAAAGCCCAGAACCGCCGCGTTACCATTACCCTGACCCCGACTGCCTAAGTCGTTCAGGTTTCGGTAACGAAAAGGCCCCGCCAGTGATGGCGGGGCCTTTCTATTGGTGCTGTTGCGAGTAACAGCGTCATGTTATTTGCACCCTGCTCCCCTTGCGGGGGCAGGGCTGGTGGATGAGGGGGAAACCGCCTCTTAGACAGCCGCAGTCAGCTGCACTTCCACCTTGTAGCCTTCGTGGGCCAGACGGGCTTGTACACAGGCTCTAACCGGCGCGGTGCCGGCAGGGATCCAGGCATCCCACTGCTCGTTGAAAGCGGCGATATCGCCAATGTCTTTCAGATAGATGTTGGCCATCAGGATCTTGTCGACGCCGGAGCCGTTGGCTTCCAGCAGGCGCTGCAGGCTTGCCAGCACTTCGCGGGTCTGCTGGTGGATGTCGGCCTCTTCGCTGACGGGCACTTCCACCACGTAGAGAGTGCCATTGTGGATGACCACGTCTGACCAACGCTGGGTGGTGCCGATTCGGGTAATGGTTGTCATGGAGTGCTCCGGTACGGGGGCTTATTGACCCTTGCGGATCAGATAGCGGTAGGGGGCCTGCTCTGTCTCGCTGGCGACCAGGGTGTGATCCATAAAGCGGCAGAAACTGGGGATGTCGCGGGTGGTTGAAGGATCGTCGGCGCTGACCAGCAGGGTCTCGCCATCCGCCATCAGCCGCACTTTCTTGCGAACCATCATAACGGGTTCCGGGCAACGAAGCCCGATTGCGTCCAACTCATGAGTTGCGCCGCAGAATAAATCACTCATCTATTATCAACCTTCAACCTATTCGGCTGCCAATGATACTCAGGGCTAAAAAATAATCAAACAAACGCCCCATCAACCAGCATATGTAACCGAAATGTTTTTCGGCCCTATCCAGCTTGCGCCGGACGAGTAATATAAAAATTGAACCATATTCAACAAGGAGGTGAATATGCAGGTCTCCTACGGCAGATTACAAGCCTATGCAGGCATGGGGTTCTTGTCCTTCGCCATGATAGTGATGGGCAGCCCGATCGGGAATACCGGTACCTGGTTCGGCTCCATGGTGATGGTCGGGTTGGGGCTCTGGATCGAGCTCAGCGATTACTATGACGAGGATGAGGACGAGAACGATCAATCCTGAATCGGATGACGATTCAACAACAAAGGCGGAGTAATTCCGCCTTTGTCATTTCTGCCGTTTGGCAATGTACCCGGATCAGCGGGTCGAGCGCATCGCCCGCTCCAGATGCAGCGCCGTCTGTTCCGGGTTGGCCTTGGGATCGTTGAAGAAGTTGCTCAGCACATCGAGGATTGCCTGCCGCATATTGGTCGGCGTCGCCATCCCCTCCGCCATGCTGGGCAGCAGGTTGTCCTGCTTTTCCGCCAGCAGGAAGTCCTGATAGGAGCGGACGGCGCAGCGGTCGAACTTGCTCATGTCGGGATTGGTCAGAGCCGGGATCGACCCCTTCACCCGATTGAACTCTTCCTGGAATTTCGGCGTCATCAGCAGTTGGGCCAGGTCCCCCTGCGCCTGCAACTGGGCCGGATCCCGTTGTTTGAACATGGCGATGGAGTCTAGGTTGTAGCTGAACAGTCCGGCGCTGCCCGGGCTCGGCAGGCAGGCGATATCCTCACCCGGCCGGTAGTTACCGGCACTCAGTTCACCTTTCACCCAGTCGCCCATCACCTGCATGGCGGCGCCACCGCTCTCCAGCAGATTGGTGGCCTGATGCCACTTCAGTCCGGCGTATTTTTGCGGCACATAGGCGCGCAGCTGCTGGAAACGGGTCAACACCCGCACCATGTCTGGGCCGGTCAGGGTGGCGCTGTCCTGCTCGAGGAACGCCTTGCGATAGAATTCTTTTCCGCCCTCACCGAGTGCCACCGTTTCAAACAGTACCGCCAGTTGCCAGGGCTCGTTGCCAATGGCGAGCGGGGTGATGCCCCGTTTTTTAAGCTGGTCGGCGACGGTGACAAACTGGGCCCAGTCGGTGGGCGGAGTCAGCTTGTTGCGCTCGAAGATCTTGCGGTTGAGCCACAGCCAGTTGACCCGGTGGATGCCGGTGGGCACCGCCATCAGGGCGCCATTCTGGCTGAGGGTGGCACGCACCATGGGCGGCATCTGACTGTACCAGCCGAGGTGTTCGGCCATCGGGCTGAGATCGCGCAAAAAGCCGAGTCCGGCCCACTCCTTGAGCTCGTAGCCCTTGAGGTGGGCCGCTTCGGGCGGGTTGGCCGCCAGCGCCCGGCTCTTCAATACCGTCATGGCGCTCTTGCCGCCGCCGCCCTGTACCGCGAAGTCGTTCCACTGGTTGCCCTGTTTGGTCCACTCGGATTTGAGCACTTCGACCGCTTTCGCTTCGCCGCCGGACGTCCACCAGTGCAGTACCTCCACCTGGGAGGCGGCAACGGGAGCAGAGAGCAGGGCGATGACAGAAAAAGACAACCACTTCATAAGGTTACTGCCTTGGTAGGGAGAGCGTGGCCTGCAGGCCACCTTGCGGACGGTTTTCCAGCACCAGATCGCCGCCGTGGGCGTGGGCAATGTTGCGGGCGATGCCAAGGCCGAGGCCGGTGCCAGCCTGATCGGTACTGAGCCGGTAATAGGGTTCGAAGATGCGCTCGAACTGATCGTCCGGCAGGCCGGGGCCCTCATCCATGATAAAGAGGATCAGCATCTCCTCGTCATCCATGATGATGATGCGCACCTTCTGACCGTACTTGATGCCGTTGTCTACCAGATTGCCGATGCAGCGCTTGAGCGCCAGCAGCTTGCCGCGATAGGGCCACTTACAGTGGCCTTCGATGGTCAGCCGCTCGTCGTGCAGGTTCATCGACTCCGCCATCTGCTCCAGCAGGGCGTTGATGTCGATCTCCTCGATATTCTCGTGAATGTCGGTCTCTTTGACCGTCTGCAGCGCCCCTTTCACCATCAGCTCCAGTTCGTCGAGATCCTTGTTGAATTTGGCGATTTGCACCTCGTCGTCGAGCAGTTCGACCCGCAGTCGCAGTCGGGTGATGGGGGTCTTGAGGTCGTGGGAGATGGAGCTGAACAGCCGCTCTCTATCGTCGATATAGCGACGAATGCGGTGCTGCATGATGTTGAAGGCGCGGGTGGCCGCCACGATTTCCGATGCTCCTTCCTCCTTGAGCGAAGGTTGGTCGATATCCTTGCCCAGATTCACCGCCGCCTTGGCGAGACGGCGCAGCGGGCGGGTCTGCCAGCGCACCAGCATAAAGGTGAAGAAGCAGAGGAACACCGTCATCAGGGCGATGAAACGCACCTGGTTGCTCGGCATCACGGTATCGTCGAGGGTCATGTAGGGGGCGGGCAGCAGGGCCGCCAGATAGAGCCACTCTCCCTTTTCGATCTCGATCTGGGTCACCAGCACCGGCGGATTGAGCGGCTCCAGCGACAGGGTGTAGCGGGCCCAGGAGGAGGGGAGATCCGCCAGTAAGGTGTCGTTGTTGAAGACGTGGAGGTCATCGGGTCGGGAGAAGTCCACCTTGATCGCCATGGCGTCGGAGAGCTTGCGGGTCAGCACTCCCTGAACTTCCTCCAGCACCTGCGTCTTGCGTTCGCTGTCGGGGATGGCGTTGATGTGGATCTCCTCTTCGTTGAGTGAGACGAAGAAGCGGCTGCCCCCCATGTTGCGCAACTGGTCCAGCGCGATATGGCGATACTGCAGCGGCAGGGATTTGAAGAAGTTGACGGTGGAAGCGGCAGACATGGCGAGGTTGCGGGTGGTGCTGAGCATCCCCTCCAGTTCCCGCTTCTGGATCTGCTGCATCCAGATGCCGGTCAGAATGGTCTGGGAGAGCAGGATGGCCAGCAACAACAGCAGGATCATCCGTGACAACAGGGAGCGGGGCACCAGCGCCCCCCAGGACCACTTGTTGCTCATGGCAGCTCGTGCACCTCGGCAATCAGCATGTAGCCACTGCCGCGAATGGTCTTGATGATGCGCGGGCTCTTGCCGTTGTCGCCCAGCTTCTGGCGCAGACGGCTGATCTGTACGTCGATACCGCGCTCCATCGGCAGGCTTTCGCGGCCGCGGGTGGCATCCGAGATGGTGTCCCGATCCAGCACCACGCCGGGCTGTTGCAGGAACATGCCGAGCAGCATGGCATCGCTGCCGGAGAGATCCAGCAGGCTGCCATCATCATGGGTCAGCTGGTGGCTCAGGGTGTCGAGGGTCCACTCGGCAAAACGCAGGCGGCGGCTCGGCTCTTTCTCTTTTTCCGGCTGGCGGAATTCGGCGCGGCGCAGCAGTGCCTTGATGCGGGCCTGCAGTTCACGGGGGCTGAACGGCTTGGCGATATAGTCGTCAGCGCCGAGTTCCAGGCCGATCACCCGATCCGCTTCGTCGGAGGCGGCGGTCAGCATGATGATGGGCACCTGGGAGTCACGACGGATCTGCTGGCAGAGGGTAAAACCGTCCTCGCCGGGCATCATGATGTCCAGAATAATCAGGTCCGGGCTGTGCTGGGCGAGTTGCTGACGCATCTCATTGCCCTCCGCCGCCGTCAATACCTGAAAGCCCGCCCGAGTCAGGTACTCATTGAGCAGCTCGCGGATCTCTTGGTCGTCATCGACGATCAGCAGTTGTTTGCTCATTGACATATGTATGTGCATCCACCCATTTTTTTGTGCAGATTGAACCTGTCGGGGGAGTAAAAAGCAAGCAAGCCCCCTATCTAATGTGAGGTTTAAGGCAATAACAGCCTATTGATAAGATTAAAACGAAAAAAGGCCGACCCAAACGGGACGGCCAACAGACAGCTTCTGACCACTGACGAGCACCCCGTGTGGCGATCGTCACAGACTTGAAAAGGGGCCAGTCAGACTGGCCCCGAAAAGGGACAACTCTCAGTAGTGCATCCCGTCGATCCGGCTGGTTATCACACCCGTTCAAACACGGTGGCGATGCCCTGACCCAGACCGATACACATGGTGGCAACCCCCAGGGTGGCATCCTTCTCCTCCATCAGATTGATGAGAGTGGTGGAGATGCGGGCGCCGGAGCAGCCGAGCGGGTGGCCCAGCGCAATGGCGCCACCGTTCAGGTTTACCTTCTCGTCCACCAGATCCTGCAGACCCAGATCCTTCACGCAGGGCAGGGACTGGGCGGCAAACGCCTCGTTCAGCTCGAACAGGTCGATATCACCGACAGTCAGGCCGGCACGCTTGAGCGCCTTCTGGGTGGCCGGTACCGGGCCGTAACCCATGATGGCGGCATCACAGCCGGCGATTGCCATGGCACGTACCTTGGCGCGCGGCGTGAGGCCGAGGGCCTTGGCGCGATCCGCGCTCATCACCAGCATGGCGGCGGCGCCATCGGACAGGGCCGAGGAGCTGCCGGCGGTGACGGTGCCGTTGACCGGGTCAAACACCGGGCGCAGCTGGCTCAGGGTTTCGACCGTGGTCTCCGGGCGGATCACCTCGTCATAGTCGTAGAAGAAGCGGGCGCCGCTGGCGTCATGGCCTTCCAGCCCGACGATCTCCTTGGCAAAACGTCCTTCCACGGTTGCCGCGTGGGCACGGCGGTGGGAGCGGGCGGCAAACTCGTCCTGCTGCTGACGGCTGATGCCGTGCAGCTTGCCGAGCATCTCGGCAGTCAATCCCATCATGCCGGAGGCTTTCGCCACCGATTTGGCCATGCCGGGGTGGAAGTCGACGCCGTGGCTCATCGGTACGTGACCCATGTGCTCGACGCCGCCGATGATGAAGATATCCCCATCACCTACCTGAATGGCGCGGGAGGCGTCATGCAGCGCCTGCATACTGGAGCCGCACAGACGGTTGACGGTGACCGCCCCCACCTGCTTCGGAATACCGGCCAGCAGCGCGGCGTTGCGGGCGATGTTGAAGCCCTGCTCCAGGGTCTGCTGCACGCAGCCCCAGTAGATATCCTCGATCTCGTTCGGGTCGAGGTTGGGGTTGCGCAGCAGGATGGATTTCATCAGGTGCGCGGACAGATCTTCTGCACGCACGTTGCGGAAGGCGCCGCCCTTGGACCGGCCCATCGGGGTCCGGATACAGTCGACAATGACTACGTCTTTCATGAATGGATCTCCTTTCCGCAATCAGTAGAAGGTTTTGCCCTGGGCAGCCATCTCGCGCAGCTTGTCGCTGACGCGGTAGAGCGGGCCCAAATCGGCATACTGGTCGGCCATGGCCACGTAGCGATCCAGACCGATAGTGTCCAGATAGCGGAACACGCCGCCGCGGAAGGGAGGGAAGCCCAGACCGTAGACCAGCGCGATGTCGGCTTCGGCTGGCGTGGCGACAATGCCCTCTTCCAGACAGAGCACCACCTCGTTGATCATCGGGATCATCATGCGAGCGATGATGGCTTCCTTGTCGAAATCCTGTTTCGGCTTGGCGATGGGGGCCAGCAGCTCGTAAGCAGCGGCGTCGGCCACCTTCTTCGGTTTGCCCTTCTTGTCCTGCTCGTAGGCGTAGAAGCCCTTGCCGTTCTTCTGACCGAAGCGATTCACTTCGTACATCACGTCGATGGCGGTGCGACCTTCCTTGCTCATGCGTGCCGGGAAGCCCTGCGCCATCACATCACCGGCATGGTGACCGGTGTCGATGCCGACCACGTCCAGCAGATAGGCGGGGCCCATGGGCCAGCCAAACTCCTTCTCCATCACCTTGTCGACGGCCGCGAAGTCAGCACCATCGGCGACCAGCTTGTTGAAGCCGAAGAAGTAGGGGAACAGCACCCGGTTGACGAAGAAGCCCGGGCAATCGTTGACCACCACAGGGGACTTGCCCATGGCGGCGGCATAGGCCACCACGCGGTTGATGGTTTCATCGGAGGTTTGCTCGCCGCGGATGATCTCCACCAGTGGCATACGGTGCACCGGGTTGAAGAAGTGCATACCGCAGAAGTTCTGCGGGCGCTTCAGCCCCTTGGCCAGCAGGGAGATGGGAATGGTGGAGGTGTTGCTGGCGAGCACGGCGTCTTCGCCGATGATCCCTTCCACTTCGCCCAGTACGGCGGCTTTCACTTTCGGGTTCTCGACCACGGCTTCGACAACGACGTCCACATGCTTGACGTTGTCATAGCTGAGGGTCGGAGTGATGGCAGAGAGCACCTGACCCATCTTGATGCCGTCGATGCGACCCTTTTCGAGCTGGCCGTTGAGCAGCTTGGTGGCTTCACCCATGCCAAGTGCCAGCGCCTTCTCGTTGATATCCTTCATCACCGCCGGAATGCCCTTGCTGGCAGACTGGTAGGCGATGCCGCCACCCATGATGCCGGCACCCAGTACGGCGGCGTGGCCAGTGGCCTTGGTTGCCTGCTTGGCCGCCTTCTTGGCCAGCGCCTTGATGTGTTGATCGTTGAGGAAGATCCCGACCAGTGCCTTGGCGACATCGGTTTTGGCCAGCTTGATAAAGCCTTGTGCCTCGGCCACCAGAGCTTCGTCACGGCCCATACCTGCGGCGGCCTCGACGGTTTTCACCGCAGTCATCGGCGCCGGATAGTGTTTGCCCGCCACGGCGGCAACCATGCCGGCGGCGGTGGTGAAGCTCATCATGGCTTCCAGTTTGGAGAGGCGCAGCGGCGCTTTCTTGGCGGCGCGACGGCTCTGCCAGTCCAGCTTGCCCGCGATGGCGTCCTTGATCATCTGCAGCGCAGCGCTCTGCAGTGCATCCGGGGCGACCACGGCGTCAATGGCGCCCACCTTGAGGGCGTCATCGGCACGGTAATCCTTGCCGGTGGTGATCCACTCCAGTGCGTTGTCGGCACCGATCACTCGTGGCAGACGGACGGTGCCGCCAAAGCCCGGCATGATGCCGAGTTTGGTCTCGGGCAAGCCAATCTTGGCGCTGGTGTCGGCCAGACGGAAGTCGGTGGAGAGGATGGTCTCGCAGCCGCCGCCCAGAGCGTGGCCCTTGATGGCGGAGAGGGTCGGAACCGGCAGATCTTCGATGGCATTGAAGATGTCGTTGGCCTTTTTCAGCCAGCCGAGCAGATCTTCTTGCGGCAGATCGAACAGTTCCAGGAATTCGGTAATGTCGGCACCGACGATAAAGGCGTCTTTGCCGGAGGTGAGGATCAGACCTTTTAGTTCACGTTCTTGTTGTAATGCGGCGATCGCTTCGCTCAGGGAGAGCAGGGTAGCGCGATCCAGCTTGTTGACTGAACCCGGGGCATCAAACCTCAGCTCGGCGATGCCGTTTTCGAGGTAGCTGACCGACAGGGTTTCGCCTTGGTAGATCATGAGAGTGTCTCCTTGTTCCCACTCAGTGGGGAGTGGTGCTCCTTAATCCCCAGCAGGGGGCGAGGCTCACTATTGATCCAAAAGGAGACATTTTCAACACCTATTTAAAACATTTGTTTAACAGATCTCGAGTAAAAGCTCTTCATCACAAAACGGGCAAAAGAGAGGCGCCTTGCGGCGCCTCGGATGAATATGAGTTTGTTATCAACTGGCTAGTTCCGGCCGGTTGCGATACTGGTTCAGCACCTCGGGATCGGCGAGGGCATGGGTGTTGTTGACCGGCCGGTTGTGTACCACTTCGCGCACCGCCAGTTCGACGATCTTGCCGGACTTGGTGCGGGGGATGGCATCCACCTGCAGGATGCGGGCGGGCACATGGCGGGCGGTGCAGTGCTGCTTTATTTGCTGGCGGATCCGCTCGCGTAGAGGCTCATCCAGCTTGCAGCCCGCCTTGAGCTTGACGAACAGCACCACCCGCTCGTCCTGCTTCCATTGCTGGCCGATGACGATGCTCTCCTCCACCTCGTCCAGCTGCTCTACATAGCGGTAGATCTCGCTGGTGCCGATGCGCACGCCGCCTGGATTGAGGGTGGCGTCGGAGCGGCCGTAGAACAGAATGCCGCCGGTCGGGGTCAGCTCGATCCAGTCGCCGTGGCACCAGATGTTGTCGAACCGCTCGAAGTAGGCAGCGTGGTACTTGTCGCCGCTCTCATCCCCCCAGAAGTAGATGGGCTGGGCCGGGAACGGCTTGGTGCAGACCAGCTCGCCCTTCTCTCCTTGCACCGGCTGGCCCGCCTCGTTGAATACCTGCACCGCGAGACCGAGGCCACGCCCCTGGCTCTCACCGCGATAGACAGGGCTGAGCGGGTTGCCGATGACGAAGCAGGAGCAGATATCGGTGCCGCCGGAGATGGAGCTGAGCTGCACATCCTGCTTTATCTGCTGGTAGACGTAGTCAAATCCCTCCGGCGACAGCACAGAGCCGGTGCTGCAGATCAGCCGCAAGTACGGCAAGTCGTGGCTCTTGATGGGGGCATAACCCTGCTTGTGCAGCGCATCGAGATACTTGGCCGAAGTGCCGAACAAGCTGACCTGCTCGTCACGGGCCAGATCCCACAGCACGTTGCCGTCCGGGTAGAAGGGCGAGCCGTCATAGAGCACCAGGGTAGCGCCGGAGGCGAGGGCGCTCACCAGCCAGTTCCACATCATCCAGCCACAGGTGGTGAAGTAGAAGATCCGCTCCCCCGGCTTGATGTCGCAGTGCAGCTGGTGCTCTTTCAGATGTTGCAGCAGGGTGCCGCCGATGCCGTGCACGATGCACTTGGGTTTGCCGGTGGTGCCGGAGGAGTAGAGGATGTAGAGCGGGTCGTTGAAAGCCATGGACTCGAACTGGAGGCTGGCGTCCGGCTGGCTCGCCAGCACTTGCTGCCAGTCGTGACCAAGCTGCAGCGGGTTGCCGAGCAGGGGGATCATCACCGTCTGCTCTATGCTGCCTAACTGGCTCACCACGCTGGCGACTTTCTGTTGAATGTCGATCTCCTTGCCGTTGTAGCGATAGCCATCCACCGCAAACAGCACCCGCGGCCGGGTCTGGCCGAAGCGCTCTACCACGCTGGCCTCGCCAAAGTCGGGGCTGGTGGAGGTCCAGATCGCCCCGAGGCTGGTGGTTGCCAGCATGGCAACCACGGTTTCCGGAATATTGGGCAAATAGGCGGCGACCACATCGCCACGACCAATCCCCTGATGACGCAGCCACTGCGCCAGCCGGGCAACCTGTTCCCCCAGTTCACCCCAGCTCAGAGTGCGACTTGGGCTACCTTCGATGCGGGAGATGATGGCCGGGCTCTCGTCTTGGCGGCGCAGCAGGTTTTCGGCGAAGTTGAGGCGGCTGTCGGGGAACCAGCGGGTGCGCTGCATATCCTGACGGTTCTCCGCCACTATGTTGCCGAGCTCGCCCTTGACGCCGCAGTGCTGCCATACCAGCGGCCAGAAACGGGTGGTCTTCTCCACCGACCATTGATAAAGCTGCGGGTAGTTCTGCAACTGCAAGCCGTGGAAACGGTTCACCTCCGCCATAAAACGGTAGAGGTTGGATTGCTGCATCCCGAGCGGATCCGGTTGCCACAGGCAGAGGTTGTCCATGAGTAATCCCTGACTTCATGTATCTACCGGCAGTGTATTGAATTGTTTTTGATTTGTTAATGATTGGTTTTATGTTGATAACAAACACGTTTGTAACGTATGCGTTACCTCACGAAGCGGCAGCTTGACGGGTCGAGCCGCCAAGCGCTTGATGTTATGCTGCAATCACATTCACCTCGGAGCAGGACGCCATGAGCAGCTACAGCCAACTTTTTGCCCAGCACCTCGATACCTTGCAGCAGCGCACCCGCGACATTCTGCAACAACAGGGGCTCAGCGGACTGGCCATCCACTCCGGCCAGACTCACCGCATCTTCCTCGATGATCAGGATTACCCGTTCAAGGTAAACCCCCACTTCAAGGCCTGGTTGCCGGTGCTGGACAATCCCCACTGCTGGCTGCTGGTGGACGGGGTGAACAAACCAATCCTGCTGTTCTACCGCCCGGTGGATTTCTGGCACAAAGTAGCGGATCTGCCCAATGCCTTCTGGGTCGAGTTCTTCGATATCCGTTTCCTGACCCGGCCGGAACAGGTGGCCGACCATCTACCTGCCAACAAGCAGGAGTGGGCCTATCTTGGTGGTCATCTGGAAGTGGCCGAGCTGCTGGGGCTGACCCAGCCCAATCCCGAGGCGGTGCTCAACTACCTGCACTATCACCGTGCTTACAAGACCCCCTACGAGCTGGAGTGTCTGCGCGAGGCGAACCGGATCGGGGTGCGCGGCCATATCGCTGCCAAAGACTCCTTTATGGCGGGGGCGAGCGAGTTCGAGATCAATCTGGCCTACATGAAGGCGGTCGGGCAGGGAGCCAATGAGGCGCCCTACGGCAATATCGTCGCCATCAACCGCAATGCGGCCATCCTTCACTACACCCATTTGTCCGCCTTGCGGGTGCCCGATGCGGAGCGCCACTCCTTCCTGATCGATGCCGGCGTCGATTTTCATGGTTATGCCTCCGACATCACCCGCACCTGGGCGTGGCGGCGTGGCGAGTTTGCCGATCTGATTGCTGCCCTCGACGAGCAGCAGCAGGAGATCATCAAGGAGATCAAGCCGGGTCGCCGCTACAGCGAGCTGCATCTGCAGATGCACCACAAGCTGGCGCGCCTGCTGCAAGCGACCGAGTTGGTGGACATGTCGGTGGACGAGATGATCAACACCGGAGTGACCAACGTCTTCTTCCCTCACGGCCTCGGCCACTTCCTCGGTTTGCAGGTACACGATGCGGGCGGTTTCATGCAGGATGAGCGCGGCACCCATCTGGCGGCGCCCGAGCTGTTCCCCTATCTGCGCTGCACCCGGGTGATGGAGGTTGATCAGGTGTTCACCATCGAGCCGGGTCTCTACTTCATCGACAGTTTGCTGGAGCCGCTGCGTCAGGGCGAACAGGGCAAACGGGTCAACTGGAACAAGGTGGAGGCACTGCGGCCGTTCGGCGGCATCCGCATCGAAGACAACATAGTGCTGCACGCCAATGGGGTGGAGAACATGACCAGACAAGCAGGACTCTGATGGCGGCTGCGTACTCCATTCCGGCCGCCCCGCTGGAGTTGACCGAAGAGATAAAGAAGAGCCGCTTCATTACCCTGATCGCCCACACCCCGACCGTCGAGGCGGCCAAGGGGTGGGTCAACGAGATCAAACGACAACATCCGGCCGCGCGCCATCACTGCTGGGCGTTTGTGGCTGGTGCGCCGCAAGATAGTCAGGTTTATGGCTTCAGCGATGACGGCGAACCTTCCGGTACTGCGGGCAAGCCGATCCTGGCCCAGTTGATGGGCTCGGGGCTCGGTGAAATCTGCGCCGTGGTAGTGCGTTACTACGGCGGCATCCAGCTTGGCACCGGTGGACTGGTCAAAGCCTATGGGGGCGGCGTCGGTGCCGCCCTCAAGCAACTGCCCACCCTGCTCAAGGTGCCGCGCACTCCCTCTCTCATTCACTGCGATTACGGTGACATGGGGACGGTCGAGTCGCTGATCAGCAGCCATAATGGCGAATTGCTGGCGGCGGATTACGGTCAGCAGGTCACCTTGCAGGTGGCGTGGGAGTCCTCGGTTTGGGCTCAGGTGGACCGTGAATTGACCGACCGGACTCATGGGCGGGTATCCCTCAGTCCCTTAGATGGCTAGAATCCATCGCTCTTTAATTGGGGAAAGGGAGCTGTAATGCACATTCTGAGCATTATTCGCATTGTTGGCCTGCTGGTTGCGCTGTTCAGCTCGACCATGCTGTTGCCTGCACTGGTGGCCTTTGGCTATCGGGATGGTGGTGGTGCCGAGTTCGTCAGCTCTTTTCTGATCGCCCTGCTGCTCGGCGTGGTGCTCTGGTTTCCCAATCGCTATCACAAGAAGGAGATGCGCTCGAAAGAGGGCTTCCTCATCGTGGTGCTGTTCTGGACCGTGTTGGGCAGTGTGGGGGCGGTGCCCTTCATCATGAGCGACGTGCCGGATATGTCGGTTTCGGAGGCCTTCTTCGAATCTTTTTCCGGCCTGACCACTACAGGCGCAACGGTACTGACCGGGCTCGATAATCTGCCCAAGGCGTTTCTGTTCTATCGCCAGCTGCTGCAGTGGCTGGGGGGGATGGGGATCATCGTACTGGCGGTGGCCATTCTGCCACTGCTGGGTATCGGGGGCATGCAGCTCTATCGCGCCGAGATCCCGGGGCCAGTGAAGGATACCAAGGTGACGCCGCGCATCGCCGAAACGGCCAAGGCGCTCTGGTTCATCTATCTGCTGCTGACCGCGCTCTGTGCGCTGGCCTACTGGCTCGCCGGGATGACGCTGTTCGATGCGGTCTGCCATTCGTTCTCGACGCTGTCGGTCGGTGGCTTCTCCACTCACGATGCCAGCATCGGTTTCTTCAACAGTCCGGTCATCAACCTGATTACCGTGGTGTTCCTGCTGCTGGCCAGCGTGAACTTTGCGCTCCACTTTACCGTCTTCTCTCACCGTCCGGTGCGGCTCGGTCGCTACCTTTACGATTCTGAACTCAAGGTGTTTCTGGCCATCCAGGCGACCCTGGTGATGATCTGCTTTGTCGCCTTGCTGACCCACGGACACTACGCCACTTGGCAAGAGGCGCTCAACCATGGATTGTTCCAAGCGGTCTCTCTGGGTACCACCACCGGCTATAGCACCACGACCTATGCCGACTGGCCCTCGTTCCTGCCCATGCTGCTGATGTTCTCAGCATTTATCGGCTGTTGTGCGGGTAGTACCGGCGGCGGCATCAAGGTGATGCGTTTCATGATCCTGTTCATGCAGGGGATGCGCGAGTTGAAGCGGCTGGTTCACCCCAGAGCCATCTATACCTTGAAGCTGGGGAATAGGGCGGTGCCCGAGCGCATCGTCGAGGCGGTGTGGGGCTACTTCGCCACCTATATTATTCTCTTCTTTATGTTCATGTTGCTGTTGCTGATGACGGGGCTGAACGAAGTGACCGCATTCACCGCTGTGGCTGCGGCTTTCACCAACGTAGGCCCGGGTTTGGGAGAGGTATCAGCCAACTTCGGCAATATCTCGCCAGCGGCCCAGTGGGTACTGGTGTTGGCTATGTTGTTTGGCCGATTGGAAATTTTCACGCTTCTGGTACTGTTTACTCCTGCATTCTGGCGTAGTTGAGGTTGTTATGGACAAGATTCTGGTGCTTTATTCCTCTCGGGATGGCCAAACCCGCAAAATAGTCGATGTCATGCTGGAGCAGATGCCGGGATGCGAAGTGGTGATGCACGACCTGCACACCTTGCCGATGTGCAACCTCAGCAAGTATGCCAAGGTCTTGATCGGCGCCTCCATTCGTTATGGCAACTTCCACCCCAGCCTGTTCAGCTTTATTCACGCTCATCAGGAGCAGCTAGAGGTGGCCAATGCGGCCTTCTTCTGTGTCAACCTGACGGCCCGCAAGCCAGAGAAGCAGACGCCGCAAACCAATGCTTATATGAA
>NZ_JBQBFC010000001.1:2755000-2800000 GCF_051919235.1 Aeromonas sp. 95A | reverse complement strand
TTCGAATCCCCTAGGGGACGCCACTTCTCTTCTTGCTAACAAGAATGCAGACATAAGCATCACATGTTTATGTCTGTTTTCTTCGGTCACTGACCGTTGCAAACATGCTCTTTAACAATCTGGAAAGCTGATTTAAAAAGTAGTTCTCAAACATTTGTTACAAGTGCTTTGGAAACTTCTTGGCGAAAACCAAATTTTATTTGGTCCTTGTTGTACAGCAACAAGTCGCGTCGGTTTCACCGACACTTCTTGGGGTTGTATGGTTAAGTGACTAAGCGTACATGGTGGATGCCTTGGCAGTCAGAGGCGATGAAGGACGTACTAACCTGCGATAAGCTGTGAGAAGTCGGTAAGAGACGCTATTACTCACAGATTTCCGAATGGGGAAACCCACCCGAGATAACTCGGGTATCTGTTACTGAATACATAGGTAACAGAGGCGAACCGGGAGAACTGAAACATCTAAGTACCCCGAGGAAAAGAAATCAACCGAGATTCCCTCAGTAGCGGCGAGCGAACGGGGATTAGCCCTTAAGCATCTTGGAAGTTAGTGGAACGGTCCTGGAAAGGCCGGCGATACAGGGTGATAGCCCCGTACACGAAAACAACCTTGATGTGAAATCGAGTAGGGCGGGACACGTGACATCCTGTCTGAATATGGGGGGACCATCCTCCAAGGCTAAATACTCCTGACTGACCGATAGTGAACCAGTACCGTGAGGGAAAGGCGAAAAGAACCCCTGTGAGGGGAGTGAAATAGAACCTGAAACCGTGTACGTACAAGCAGTGGGAGCCCTTCGGGGTGACTGCGTACCTTTTGTATAATGGGTCAGCGACTTACATTTTGTAGCGAGGTTAACCGTATAGGGGAGCCGTAGGGAAACCGAGTCTTAACTGGGCGTCTAGTTGCAAGGTGTAGACCCGAAACCGGGTGATCTAGCCATGGGCAGGTTGAAGGTTGAGTAACATCAACTGGAGGACCGAACCCACTAACGTTGCAAAGTTAGGGGATGACCTGTGGCTGGGGGTGAAAGGCCAATCAAACTCGGAGATAGCTGGTTCTCCCCGAAAGCTATTTAGGTAGCGCCTCGGACGAATACTACTGGGGGTAGAGCACTGTTTGGGCTAGGGGGTCATCCCGACTTACCAACCCCATGCAAACTCCGAATACCAGTAAGTAATATCCGGGAGACACACGGCGGGTGCTAACGTCCGTCGTGAAGAGGGAAACAACCCAGACCGCCGGCTAAGGTCCCAAAGTTCTGGTTAAGTGGGAAACGATGTGGGAAGGCTCAGACAGCTAGGATGTTGGCTTAGAAGCAGCCATCATTTAAAGAAAGCGTAATAGCTCACTAGTCGAGTCGGCCTGCGCGGAAGATGTAACGGGGCTCAAACCAGGCACCGAAGCCGCGGATTCACACTTATGTGTGAGTGGTAGGGGAGCGTTCTGTAAGTCTGCGAAGGTGTATCGAGAGGTATGCTGGAGATATCAGAAGTGCGAATGCTGACGTAAGTAACGATAAAGGGGGTGAAAAGCCTCCTCGCCGGAAGACCAAGGGTTCCTGTCCAACGTTAATCGGGGCAGGGTGAGTCGACCCCTAAGGCGAGGCCGAAAGGCGTAGTCGATGGGAAGCAGGTTAATATTCCTGCACGACTTGTAATTGCGATGGGGGGACGGAGAAGGCTAGGTGGGCCAGGCGACGGTTGTCCTGGTGAAAGTGCGTAGGTGGTGTTTCTAGGCAAATCCGGAGACACAACACTGAGACACGAGACGAACGCACTACGGTGCGGAAGCCATTGATGCCCTGCTTCCAGGAAAAGCCTCTAAGCTTCAGATTACAAGTCATCGTACCCCAAACCGACACAGGTGGTCGGGTAGAGAATACCAAGGCGCTTGAGAGAACTCGGGTGAAGGAACTAGGCAAAATAGAACCGTAACTTCGGGAGAAGGTTCGCTCTTGACAGTGAAGTCCCTTGCGGATGGAGCTGTCGGGAGTCGCAGTGACCAGATGGCTGGGACTGTTTATCAAAAACACAGCACTCTGCAAACACGAAAGTGGACGTATAGGGTGTGACACCTGCCCGGTGCCGGAAGGTTAATTGATGGGGTTAGCGCAAGCGAAGCTCTTGATCGAAGCCCCGGTAAACGGCGGCCGTAACTATAACGGTCCTAAGGTAGCGAAATTCCTTGTCGGGTAAGTTCCGACCTGCACGAATGGTGTAACCATGGCCATGCTGTCTCCACCCGAGACTCAGTGAAATCGAATTCGCCGTGAAGATGCGGTGTACCCGCGGCTAGACGGAAAGACCCCGTGAACCTTTACTACAGCTTGGCACTGAACATTGAACCTACATGTGTAGGATAGGTGGGAGGCTTTGAAGGCGTGACGCTAGTTGCGCTGGAGCCGTCCTTGAAATACCACCCTTGTATGTTTGATGTTCTAACGCAGGGCCCTGAATCGGGCTCGCGGACAGTGCCTGGTGGGTAGTTTGACTGGGGCGGTCTCCTCCCAAAGAGTAACGGAGGAGCACGAAGGTTGGCTAATCCTGGTCGGACATCAGGAGGTTAGTGCAATGGCATAAGCCAGCTTAACTGCGAGACGGACAGGTCGAGCAGGTACGAAAGTAGGTCATAGTGATCCGGTGGTTCTGAATGGAAGGGCCATCGCTCAACGGATAAAAGGTACTCCGGGGATAACAGGCTGATACCGCCCAAGAGTTCATATCGACGGCGGTGTTTGGCACCTCGATGTCGGCTCATCACATCCTGGGGCTGAAGTCGGTCCCAAGGGTATGGCTGTTCGCCATTTAAAGTGGTACGCGAGCTGGGTTCAGAACGTCGTGAGACAGTTCGGTCCCTATCTGCCGTGGGCGTTGGATGATTGAAGGGAGTTGCTCCTAGTACGAGAGGACCGGAGTGAACGAACCTCTGGTGTTCGGGTTGTCACGCCAGTGGCACTGCCCGGTAGCTAAGTTCGGAATCGATAACCGCTGAAAGCATCTAAGCGGGAAGCGAGCCCTGAGATGAGTCATCCCTGACCCCTTGAGGGTCCTAAAGGGCCGTTGGAGACCACAACGTTGATAGGTGGGGTGTGTAAGCGCAGTGATGTGTTGAGCTAACCCATACTAATTACCCGTGAGGCTTAACCATACAACACCCAAGAAGTGTTCTAAGGCTTGTAGCAAATAGAACGAACTACTCAAATTCAGTGATAGCGACAAGCCGATAGGCAACCTCGTTATTCACGTCAGCTTTCTAGATTAAGAATTTGCCTGGCGGCCATAGCGCCGTGGAACCACCTGATCCCATGCCGAACTCAGAAGTGAAACGCGGTAGCGCCGATGGTAGTGTGGCATTCGCCATGCGAGAGTAGGACACTGCCAGGCACCCAATTAAACAGCGATGTGAAGAATCACGTCACTGGCTGCGAGGATGACACCTCAGAAAATGCAGCAGAAGATTTAGCGAAAGCTAACCGAATGCGGAGCGGTAGTTCAGTCGGTTAGAATACCGGCCTGTCACGCCGGGGGTCGCGGGTTCGAGTCCCGTCCGCTCCGCCACTAATTTGAAGGCCTTCCCGAATGGGAAGGCCTTTTTGCTATGGGCAGTTTTGCCCATAAGTCCCACAGATTTGTACGCAAGAACCAACACAAAGCCCGGTTTCATAACCGGGCTTTTGTATTTTTAGCGCGTTAAACCACCAATATCTGGCTTTCCCTGCCAAGTAAGAGTGCCAGATAGCGGGCTATTTCTACCATTTTCTGGCTATATCAGAGCCTTATCAGTTTCATTCACAACAATTTGAGCGAGTCTACAGGCGGTCAAATCAGGCTTCTGTCGCGTGCTGACTACAGGGCAGCTCCATATTGACCACCCCCTCTTCCATTTGCACATCGATCTTGAAGCCAAGTCGTTTGGCGAGGTTGACCATGCCGCGATTGCTGGGCATGGTCATGCCGGATAGCTGGCCAATCCCCTGCTCTTTGGCGTAACGGATGATCTTCTCCATCATCAATTTGCCGAGACCCACCCCTTTCAAGTCCGATCGCACCAGAATGGCAAACTCGGCATCGCTCTGGTCCGGGGTCGAAATGGCGCGTACCACGCCGAGGATTTGATCCTGCAGCTCGCCATCTTGCCCTACCGCTACGAAGGCCATCTCCCGGTCGTAATCGATCTGGGTCATGCGAGCCAGCTCTTCATGACCCAGCTCGCCCACATCGGCGAAGAAGCGTTTGTACCTGTCTTCATCGGAGACCTGCAGCACGAACTGCTTGTGAGCCGGTTCATCTTCCGGCCGGATTGGGCGCAGCAGGATATGGCGCTGATCTTTAAGCCAGGCCCCCTCCTCCAGCTCGGTAGGATAGGGGCGGATCGCCAGTCGGTTGCTGGTCGGGATGGTGGGGTCAGCCAGTGTGAGGCTGGCATCCAGCACCACCATCTCTGCGCCGCACGCTTGCAGCGGGTGTAGGTCCAGTTCCTGAATCTCAGGAAAGGCGAGCAATAGTTCGGATAGTTGGCAGAGCACTTGACCGAGGGCATCGATATCCAGTCGTTCCGGTGTGGCCTGCTCACGGATCTTGCGGCTCTTGAGGGCTCCGATGATCTGGTAACGAGCCAGCGCCTGATTGAGCGGTGGCAAGGCTGCTACCATCTCCTGCGGTTCGGCGCCCGACTCGCCCAGCAGGATGACGGGGCCAAAGATGGCGTCTTGCTGGATGCGAACCCGTAGTTCGAGGCCGCCGCTGCGGCGAGCCATGCGCTGTACCAGCAGCCCTTCGATACGGGCGCCCGGATCATGCTGTTTGACCCTGTCCAGAATGGCATCTGCAGCTTGCGCCACTTCGGCCGAGGTGCGCAGATTGAGCACCACGCCGTGTACGGCAGACTTGTGCAGGATATCGGGCGAGCGCAGTTTTACCGCCACCGGGTAGCCGATCTGCTCGGCGGTGAGGGTCGCCTCGATGGCGTCGGTGACGATCCAGGTTGGCAGGGTCGAGAGACCGGCGGCTTGCAAAATCGGGTGCACCAGATGGGTATCCAATCTTAGCTGTTTGCGCTCCTGCGCTTGGCGGATCAGCTGCTGGCACAGATCTACATTGAGCTGGTTGCCATGCAGGGATGCCGGGGTTTCCATCAACTGCTTCTGGTTGCGGCGGTATTCCACCATGTGCATGAAGGCGGCCATTGCGCTTTCCGGCGTGCGGTAGGTCGGGAAGCCCGCCTCGGTAAAGAGTTTGCGACCCTCCTGCGCCGAGTATTCGCCCGCCCAGTTTGTAAGGATATTGAAACGGCGCGCTCTGGGATGCTGTTTCAGATGGGCGATAAGATGGCTGGCCAGTGGCGCGCTCGGTGCCGTGAGCGAGGGGGCGTGGATGATCAGGATGGCGTCGATGCCATCCTCCTGCAACACGTTGTCCAGCGCCTCCTGATAGGTGGTGATGGTGGCATCGCTGCCGATGTCGAGCGGCGGGCGAGCCAGCTTGCCGCCTCGCTCCAGCAGCACATCTACCGCCATATTGGCCAGCCCGCGACCGTTGGAGATGATGGCAAGCCGCTCTCCCTTGAGGGTCATGGAGTGGCTCAAGGTTTCCACCGCGGCAAACAGTTCGTGGGTATCCCGTACCCGCAGCATGCCAGCACGGCGGATGGCGGCATCATAGACATTGTCGAGGCCGTGGGCCGGTTCGTGGCGCCCGCTTTTCAGCACCAGGATCGGCTTGTTGCGCGAGGCTGCTCGCGCCGCCGAGAGAAAGTGGCGGGCGTCGTGCAACTTGTCCATGTAGATCAAGATGGCGCGGGTGACGCTGTCGCGGGAGAGCTGATCCAGCAGCTGGCCGAAGTCGATGTCGCAGTGATCGCCAAGGGAGATGAAGGCGGAGAAGCCCAGCTCATGCTGCTTGGCCCAATCCAGAATGGTGGTGCTGACGGCGGCGGATTGCGACAGAAAGGCGACCTGCCCCGGCTTGGCAGCAATGGGTGAAAAGCTGGCGTTAATCCCCTGGCCGGGCAGCAGCATCCCCATGCTGTTGGGGCCGAGCAGGCGAATGCCATATTCTTGGCAGACCCGTTTCAGCTCCAGCCGCTCCTCGGGGGAAAAGTCGGCGGCCAGTATGATGGCTGCGCCCGTACCCTTTTGGCCGAGCGCTTCCAGCAACGGCAAGACCCGCTCCCGCCTGGTGCAGATGATGGCGAGATCCGGGGTCAGCGGCAGGCTGGCGATATCGGGATAGGCCAGCACGCCGGCGATGGACTTGTTGCGCGGGGTGACAGGGAGGATGGGCCCTTTGAACTGGCCCGCCAGCAGGTGGCGCACGATCACATGACCCGCCTTGAGCGGGTCGGTCGAGGCGCCGATCACGGCGATTGAGTGGGGTTTGAACAGCCGATCCAGACCGCTTGCTTTCATGGGCACTCCCGACAAAAGGGGGAAGATACCAGTCTAATACGCCTTTGCTGCGGGTTCTGTGACCGGATCCTGATCACCGTTTTTTCAGGGCATTGGCACGCAGATAAAAGCGCAGTTCGCCCTGCACCCGGCGAATGGCGCCGAGGTGGCGTTCCTGCAGATAGATATCCTGCTCCCGGTCGAGCGCCGTGCTGGGCACGCCCATGCTTTGCAGATACTCGTCAAACAGGGTTGAACCCTTGATCTCTACCAGATGCTGTTTCATGGCTCTCCTCCCTGCGCCTTGGCGTTTGTTGATGAACGCCCAGTCTGCGATGACTTGTCGGATTTGCCTATTGTCATTTCTGACACGAGATTTGACACGAGAGCGCTCACACATCTTTCAGAGAGGGCACAGTGGAGGCGCTGGCTGGCGTTATAGTATGGCGAGGAGCATGAGGCACGGATGGTGCGCAGGATGATCAGAGTCTGGTGGTGGTGCATGGCACTGTGGACGGTTGGCGTATCGGCAGCAGAGCAGCCTATCCGCGCCTGGAATCTGCTGCTGGATCATCCCAACCCCGCCGTCGTCCAGTTGTTGCGGCTCTCCCTCGATCTCACCGTGCCCGAATATGGCCCTTACCAGCTGGTTTCCAGCCCGCAGATGGAGCAGGGGCGGGCGGTGAAGGAGCTGCGTAGCGGCGAGCTGGTTCAGGTCGGTGTCTTTGCCCCCGATGGTGAGCGAGAGCGGGAGTTGCTGGCAATCCACATTCCGCTGGCCAAGGGGCTGCTGGGATGGCGGGTGTGTCTGATTCGGCAGGGGGATGAGGGGCGTTTTGCCGCGATCGGATCGTTGACAGACTGGCATCGCGCCAGGCTCTCCATAGGTCAGCACAGATCCTGGCCAGACACCCAGTTGCTGCGGGCTAACGGCCTCAAGGTGACGGTGGGCAATCTTTATGAGGCGCTCTTCAACATGCTGCGCAAGAAGCGCTTTGACTGCTTCCTGCGTTCGGTCATCGAGATCGAGGATGAGCTCAGGCAGCATCCGGATCTCGCCATCGAGCCCCGTCTGGTGTTTCGCTATCCTCTAGCGCTGCTCTTCTTTGTCTCGCCAAAATATCCGGAGCTGGCCCAGCGCATCGAGCTCGGCCTGCTGCGGGCGCGGCAGTCTGGTGCTTTTGACCGGGTCTTTGAAGAGGGATTTGGCAGCACCATTCGGCGGCTGAAACTGGATGAGCGGGTGCGCCTCGAGCTGCACAACCCCGACTTGCCGCTGCCCAGCCGCATCATGATGGCCGATCCGGCCCTTATCTATAATCCGGTGTCAGCGCAGTGAACCCTGATTCTGCGCAGTATCCCAGAAGGCGCGGATCAGCGGTTCCTCCAGCCGCTTCTTGAGTACCCCGATCCCCACATCAAATGGCTTGAAGGCGGGTTTGAGGTCGATGATCCGCACCTTGTCACCGAGCGGGCTGTGGTCGATTACCGCCGCAGGCACCAATCCTACGCCACAGCCGAGCGCCACCATGGCGACAATCCCCTCGTTACCCGCCACTTCGGCGTAGATGTTGGGGGCGATCCCCTTGTTGCGAAACCACTGATCGCTGCGTTTGCGGGCTAGCCCCTGCTCGGAGAGGATGACCGGCAGCTGCTCCCAATCAGGTTCTCCCTGACGGAACCACAGGTTCAGCTGCGGGGCATTGCGCGGCGCGATAAAGACCAGCGGCACCAGCTGCAGGCTGGCGAACTCCAGCTTGGCGGGCAGAGCGTCGGGACGGGCGGCGATGGCGAGATCGGCTTCATCGGCCAGGATCTTGTCCACCGCCAGCGCTGGGTCGCCGGTCTCCAGCTTGATCTCCAGCTGGGGGTAGCGGCGGCGAAAGCGCTCCAGCACCTCGGGCAGCAGAAAGTAGCTGGCGGTGACCGAGCAGAAGACCCGCAGCCGCCCCTGCAACGGTTCATCGCTGCGTTTTAGCTCCTGCTTGAGCTGGCGCCACTCCTGCAACAGGCCGCCGCCGAATTCGCGCAGCTTCTCACCGGCGGGGGTGAGCCGCACCGAGCGGTTGTCCCGTTCGAACAGGATGCAACCGGTCTCCTGCTCCAACCGCTGGATGGCGCGGCTCAGGGTGGAGGGGCTGACCGCCATGGCATCGGCGCTTTTGCCGAAGTGGAGGGAGTCGGCGAGGTGGAGAAACAGCTCGAGATTGCGAAGATCCATCTTTCAGCTCCTGGCGCGGCTGGTGTGCCCGATATCCAGCGGTTGGCGGCTTGTTTCTGCCATCTCGCGGTACATTCAGCAGGCAATTTTGAAGGGTGAGCGTTTCAGTTATTGCAACGTACTGTTTCGAATATATCAGTTCAGGCAATAAGTGTCCCGCGCTATAGTGGTTCAGACAACGCCGCTATCCGGCATGGAATCAATCGAACGGAGCAATCACCATGGCTAACTATTTCAACACCTTGAACCTGCGTCAGCAGTTGGCCCAATTGGGCAAGTGTCGTTTCATGCAGCGCGAAGAGTTCGCGGACGGCTGCAACGTGCTGAAGGGCAAGAAGGTGGTGATTGTGGGCTGTGGTGCCCAGGGTCTGAACCAGGGTCTGAACATGCGCGACTCCGGGCTGGATATCTCCTACGCCCTGCGCAAGGCTGCCATCACCGAGAAGCGCACCTCCTGGCAGAAGGCTACCGACAACGGTTTCGCGGTCGGTACCTATGAAGAGCTGATCCCGACCGCCGATCTGGTGCTGAACCTGACTCCGGACAAGCAGCACTCCGACGTCGTGAAAACCGTGATGCCGCTGATGAAGCAGGGCGCTGCGCTGGGCTACTCCCACGGCTTCAACGTGGTGGAAGAGGGTCAGCAGATCCGTTCCGACATCACGGTCGTGATGGTGGCGCCCAAGTGCCCGGGTACCGAAGTGCGTGAAGAGTACAAGCGTGGCTTTGGTGTACCGACCCTGATCGCCGTTCACCCGGAAAATGACCCGAAAGGTGAAGGCATGGCCATCGCCAAGGCGTGGGCCTCTGCCACCGGTGGCGACCGTGCCGGAGTGCTGGAATCCTCCTTCGTGGCGGAAGTGAAATCCGACCTGATGGGCGAGCAGACCATCCTCTGCGGCATGCTGCAGGCCGGTTCTCTGCTCTGCTACGACAAACTGGTTGCTGAAGGCACCGACCCGGCCTACGCCGGCAAGCTGATCCAGTTCGGTTGGGAGACCATCACAGAAGCCCTGAAACAGGGTGGCATCAGCCTGATGATGGATCGCCTCTCCAACCCGGCCAAGCTGCGCGCCTTCGAGCTCTCCGAGCAGCTCAAGACCCTGATGCGTCCGCTGTTCGAGAAGCATATGGACGACATCATCGCCGGTGAGTTCTCCCGCGGCATGATGGCCGACTGGGCCGAGGATGACGTCAAACTGTTCACCTGGCGTGAAGAGACCGGCATGTCTGCTTTCGAAAACGCCCCGGCGTTCGCAGGCAAGATTGCCGAGCAGGAGTACTTCGACAATGGCGTGGTGATGGTGGCCATGGTCAAGGCGGGTGTCGAGCTGGCGTTCGAGACCATGGTGGCTTCCGGTATCTACGAGGAGTCTGCCTACTACGAATCCCTGCACGAGTTGCCGCTGATCGCCAACACAGTTGCCCGCAAGCGCCTGTACGAGATGAACGTGGTTATTTCCGACACCGCTGAGTACGGTAACTACCTGTTCGCCAACGCCGCCGTGCCGTTGCTGCGTGAGCACTTCATGCCGACCCTGAAAGCGGGCGATCTGGGTGCCAGCAAGGCGGAAGGGCAGAGCGTTGACAACCTGGCGCTGCTGGCGGCCAACGAAGCGACCCGCAACCACCCGATCGAGAAAATCGGCCAGGTACTGCGCGGTTATATGAAAGACATGAAGCGCATCGCCGTTGGTGGTTAAGCCTGTATCGGGCTGGATGATGAAGGGGCGGGGATGACGATCCCCGTCGCCGGTCGGACTGGACACCCGATCGGCCAGCCAGAAAAATCAGCCTGACAGTCATAAAAAAGCCCCGCTCATCGAGCGGGGCTTTTGCATTCAGAAAGGCCGGATAAATCAGGCTTTCCACGCTTTCCAGGTGTTGATCAGACCGTTGGTGGAGCAGTCGTGGCTGGTGACAGCCTCGTTGTTACCCAGCTCCGGCAGGATCTTGTTGGCCAGCTGTTTGCCCAGCTCCACGCCCCACTGGTCGAAGGAGAAGATGTTCCAGATTGCGCCCTGTACGAAGATCTTGTGTTCATACATGGCGATCAGGGCACCCAGGGTTTTCGGGGTCAGGCTCTTGAACAGGATGGAGTTGGTCGGGCGGTTGCCTTCGAACACCTTGAACGGCACCAGATCCTTGACCTGCTCCAGGGTTTTGCCAGCAGCCAGGAACTCGGCTTCAACCTCTTCCTTGCTCTTACCGAAGGCCAGCGCCTCGGTCTGGGCGAAGAAGTTGGCCAGCAGTTTCGGGTGGTGGTCACCGATCGGGTTGTGGCTGATGGCCGGCGCCAGGAAATCACAGGGGATCAGCTTGGTGCCTTGGTGGATCAGCTGGTAGAAGGCGTGCTGGCCGTTGGTGCCCGGCTCACCCCAGATGATGGGGCCAGTCTGGTAGTCAACCGGCTTGCCGTTGCGATCCACGTACTTGCCGTTGGATTCCATGTTGCCTTGCTGGAAGTAGGCAGGGAAGCGGTGCATGTACTGGTCGTACGGCAGAATGGCTTCGGACTCGGCACCGTAGAAGTTGTTGTACCACAGGCCGATCAGCGCCAGCAGCACCGGCACGTTCTGCTCATAGGAGGCAGTGGCGAAGTGCATGTCCATCTCGAAGGCGCCTTGCAGCAGGGCTTCGAAGTTCTCGAAACCGACAGACAGGGCGATGGGCATGCCGATGGCAGACCAGGAGGAGTAGCGGCCGCCAACCCAGTCCCAGAACTCGAACATGTTGTTGGTGTCGATGCCGAACTCGGCCACGGCCTTGCCGTTGGTGGAGAGCGCGGCGAAGTGCTTGGCAACGTGGGCCTTGTCACCGGCGATCTTGATAAACCAGTCGCGGGCGGTCAGGGCGTTGGTCATGGTCTCCTGAGTGGTGAAGGTCTTGGAGGCCACCAGGAACAGGGTGGTTTCCGGATCGATCTTCTTCAGGGTCTCGGCGATGTGGGTGCCATCGACGTTGGAGACGAAGTGCATCTGCAGGTGGTTTTTGTAGGGACGCAGTGCCTCGGTGATCATTACCGGGCCGAGATCGGAGCCACCGATACCGATGTTGACCACGTGCTGGATCGCTTTGCCGGTGTAGCCTTTCCACTCGCCGGAGATGATCTTCTCGCAGAAGCCCTTCATCTTGGCCAGTACGGCATTCACTTCCGGCATAACATCCTTGCCGTCGCACTCGATGGGGCGGTCGGAGCGGTTGCGCAGGGCCACGTGCAGTACGGAGCGCCCTTCGGTCATGTTGATCTTGTCGCCATTGAACATGGCATCGATCGCGCTGCGAAGATCGGTCTCTTTGGCCAGATCAACCAGCAACTTGAGGGTTTCTTCGGTGATCAGGTTCTTCGAGTAATCAACCAGGATGTCGCCGCCGAAGGTAAGGGAAAACTTGTCAAAGCGCTTCGGGTCCTGCGCGAACAGATCCTTGAGTCGAGTCTCTTTGTTTGCTGCAAAGTGGGCTTCCAGTGCCTGCCAGGCCTGGGTTTGGGTTGGATTGATATTTTTCATAGGATTCCTGAAATGCCAAGTTGTGTTTGAACCTTGCAGGCAAGGTCCCGCCAAACCTTATTATCCGAGCATTATAGCGAGCCGATCGGGCGGCCCGTGTAACAGATTTTTACCGATTGTCTTTTACTGCAATGGGTCACTGCCGGGAGCATACAACCAGAACATTGGGATTATGTGTCACGAAAGCAAGGCGGATCTTGCGCTTGCTCATGATTGGGGCCACCCCGATAGCCTGAAATTGTTTTCATCCGGTTGGCGTGGTTATGCACCGACATGGCCATGGGCTGGGGCCAGAAACGACAATGCCAGCCCGAAGGCTGGCATTGTCTGTTGCAGCAGAACCGCGATCACGCCTGCGGTTTTTGCATGTGCATCACCATCTGCGGGAAGGGAATTTCGATGCCTTCGGCATCAAAGGTCAGTTTCACCTTCTCGTGGAAGTCGAACCAGACACCCCAGTAGTCAGCGGTTTTCACCCAGGGGCGCACCACGATATTGACCGAGGAGTCGGCCAGCGCGGCAACGGCGATGGTAGCGGCCGGATCTTTCAGGATGCGCGGCTCTTCGCTTACCAGACGCTCGAGGATCTGTTTGGCCTTGCGCAGGTCAGAGCCGTAGCCGATGCCAAAGGTCATATCGACGCGGCGGGTATCCATGCGCGAGTAGTTGACGATGGTGCCGTTGAGGATGGCGGAGTTCGGGACTACCACCATCTTGTTGTCACCTGAGGTGAGGGTAGTGGTAAAGAGCTGAACGGACTGCACGACACCCGCGGTGCCCGCCACTTCGATAAACTCGCCCGCCTTGATGGGGCGGAAGATGATCAGCAGGAAGCCGGCAGCGAAGTTGGAGAGCGAGCCTTGCAGCGCCAGACCGATGGCCAGACCGGCGGCACCGATAATGGCGACGAAGGAGGCGGTCTGTACGCCGACACGGCCCAGCGCGGCGATCACTACGAACACCAGAATGGCGTATTTGAGGATGCTGCCGACGAAGTGGGTGACTGTGGTGTCCAGCTTGCGGGCCTGCATCACCTTGACCACGCCACCGCTGATGAGGTTGGCGGCGATATAGCCGACCAGCAGGGTCAGCAGGGCGGCGGCGATATTGACGCCGTATTCGATCAGCAGTCCCTGATTATTGACCAGCCAGGTCTGCGCTTCGGTAATGATTTCGGGTTCCATAGGATGTCCTGTCAGGTTCTAAAAGGTTTATGGTGGATAAATCTAACACCGCAGCGCGACAGTACGGGTCGCATCTGGTACTTCTTTTCTGCCATAAAAACCTGACACAAAAAAGAAGGGAGGCCAAAGCCTCCCTTCTTTTTGCTGAATGATGCGAAAAAAACATCAGCTCTGCAGCAGTTGGCTGCGGATAAATTGCCACTGATCTTCGAAACCGGCGGTCGGCTTGAGCTTGAACTCGGAGCGCACGAACTGGCTGATGCGGCCTTCGGTGTAGGCCAGCAGCAGATTGGCCAGCATGGTCTCGTCGAGCTGGAAGCCCTGACCCTCGCGTAGCCGCTTTTCGCGCAGCACCTGCTTGATCTGGGTTTCCAGCTTGTCGAACAGGATGCTGATGCGATCCCGCAGCCGATCGTGCTCACCCAGCAGGGCGTCGCCGTTGAGGATACGGGTGATGCCGGGATTGCGCTCGGCGAACACCAGCAGCAGCTGCAGGATGTGGTGGCAGCGTGCCATGGTGTCCTTCTCTTCCGCCATGATCAGATTGACCCGTGACAGCAGGGAATCCTCGATAAAGTCGATCAGCCCCTCGAACATCCGCGCCTTGCTGGGAAAATGTCGATAGAGGGCTGCTTCAGAGACGCCGACCTCGGCCGCCAGACGGGCCGTGGTGATACGCTGACCCGGACTGGTTTCCAGCATATGGGCGAGCGCCTGCAGGATCTGATCGCGCCGACTCTGTTTCTGATTACTGCTTGCCATGGATTCCCCTAAAAAAAACAATGGCTTGATTCTATTATTAGGCACCGCCCATCGGGCTGGTGTGGTCTGTTATTGGCGACCAGAAGAACCAAAACCGCCTTCACCCCGTTCGCTCTGATTGAACTCATCGACCAGTTGGAAGCTGGCCTGAACTACCGGCATGATCACCAGCTGGGCGATGCGCTCGCCGGGTTGCATGGTGAACTCATCCTTGCCGCGGTTCCAGACCGAGACCATCAGCTGACCCTGGTAATCGGAATCGATCAGACCCACCAGGTTGCCCAGCACGATGCCGTGCTTATGGCCGAGGCCGGAGCGGGGCAGAATGGTGGCACATAGACCCGGATCCTGGATGTGAATGGCCAGACCGGTCGGCACCAGGGTGGTATCACCCGGAGCCAGAGTCAGCGGCGTATCCAGCAGTGCGCGCAGATCCATGCCGGCAGAGCCCGGTGTGGCGTAGGCGGGCAGCGGGAACTCGGTACCGATACGGGCATCCAGAATCTTCAGTTCAATTTGTGTAGTCATGAATCGCTTTTTCAGTTGGATCTTGTATTGGCGCCCCTCTTGGCAAGGGCGGGGCGCCGTGAGTCTTGTTCTTTCGGGACGCTCAGTGCCGGTAGTGGCGGGCAATCAGGGCGATCAGGTGACGGGCCAGCGTCAGCTTGTCGGCCAGCGGCAGCGGGGCCTGGCCCCCTTGCCAGAACACGGTCAGGGCGTTGTCATCGGCGTTGAAGCCTTGCCCCTCGCGGGACACATCGTTGGCGGCGATCATGTCCAGCCGCTTACGCTGCAACTTGTCGAGGGCGTATTGTTCCACATCCACGGTTTCGGCGGCAAATCCGACGGTGAAGGGTTTGTCTGAAAGGGCACCGACGGCCGCGATGATGTCGGGGTTTTTCACCAGCTTCACCACCATCTGGTCGTTGTCGCCGGTTTTCTTGATCTTCTGGCTGGCGACCTGCTCGGGGCGATAGTCGGCCACCGCCGCGCAGCCGATGAAGAGGTCGCACTCGCCGACCCGGCTCATCACCGCCTGATGCATCTGCTCCGCGCTCTCCACATCGACACGGGTCACGCCAGTAGGCGTAGCTAGCGTCACCGGCCCGCTCACCAGCGTCACTTCGGCGCCCGCTTCACGGGCGGCGCGGGCGATGGCGTAGCCCATCTTGCCGGAGCTGTGGTTGCTGATGTAGCGCACCGGATCCAGTGCCTCTCGGGTTGGTCCTGCGGTGAGCAGTAGCTTGACGCCCGCCAGCAAGGGCTCGGCGGCCAGTTGCTGGCAGCAGCGATCCACCAGTTCGAGGGGATCCAGCATCCGGCCCGGGCCCACATCGCCACAGGCCTGGCTGCCGGCATCCGGCCCCCACAGCAGAATGCCGCGGCTGGCCAGGGTCTTGAGGTTGGCCTGGGTCGCGGCGTTGAGATACATCTGCTGGTTCATGGCAGGTGCCAGCGCGATGGGCGCCGGAGTGGCCAGACAGAGGGTGGTCAGCAGTTCGTCGGCCATGCCTGCAGCCATCCGCGCCATCAGGTTGGCGCTGGCGGGGGCGATCAGTACCAGATCGGCCCACTTGGCCAGCTCGATATGGCCCATGCCCGCTTCGGCAGAGGGATCCAGCAGGCTGTAGGCCACCGGATGACCGGAGACCGCCTGCAGGGTCAGCGGGGTGATGAACTCCTTGGCGGAGCGGGTCATCACCACCCGCACTTCGGCACCCTGATCTTTCAGGCGGCGTACCAGCTCGGCACTCTTGTAGGCGGCGATCCCGCCACTGACACCCAACAGGATGCGTTTATCGGCCAATCTCATCTGCTGTTTCTCTATCCGGCTCATTCTGACTGGTCGGCTAAGATACCACAGGCAATGGATGACGACAGGGGTTGGCATCAAGGGGTGTGGTCGGGCGCGCGCAATTTTTTTGCTATGTTTTTTCTCAACAAGGATGAGGGAGAGACAAATGAGCATCAAAGAGTGGCCGGAAGATGAACGCCCCAGAGAGAAGCTGCTGCGTCAGGGGCCCGCGGCGCTCTCCGATGCCGAGCTGCTCGCCATCTTTCTGCGCACCGGCGTCAATGGCCTGAGTGCAGTGGATCTTTCACGTAATCTATTGAATCAATTCGGCTCTTTGCGCAGCTTGCTGGGCGCGGATCAGCGTGCTTTCTGCGAGGCACATGGCCTTGGCCCGGCCAAATATGCCCAGTTGCAGGCGGTGCTGGAGATGGCCAAACGCCATCTGGCCGAGCAGCTGCAACGGGGCGATGCGCTCACCTCGCCCCAGCTGACCCGCGACTATCTGCAGGCCCAGCTACGGGATCGGCCGCGCGAGGTGTTTGCCCTGCTGTTGCTCGATAATCAGCACAGAGTCATTCAATTTGTTGAGCTTTTTTTCGGCACAATCGATTCGGCAAGTGTCTGGCCAAGAGAAATCGTGCAGATCGCGCTCAAACATAATGCAGCCGCGGTGATTCTGGCGCATAATCACCCGTCCGGCGTCGCCGAGCCCAGCAGGGCCGACCGCCAGATCACGGATCGGATCACGGCCGCTTTGGCCCTGATCGATATCAGAGTGCTGGATCACTTGGTGATCGGTGATGGCATCACGGTTTCTTTTGCCGAGCGCGGTTGGCTATAACTGTGCTCTGGCACCGTATTAGTTGATCTTTGATCACGGATGCTGTATAAAATGCCGCCTTCTGTTTGCCCCGCAATCGAAGGCCAGCGGGGCAGATATTTGCTCGAGCAATGAAGTAAGATTTGGAGAGACTGACATGTCTAGAGTATGCCAAGTAACCGGCAAGCGCCCGGCAGTTGGTAACAACCGTTCGCACGCTAACAACGCCACCAAGCGTCGTTTCCTGCCGAACCTGCACACTCACCGTTTCTGGGTTGAGAGTGAAAAACGCTTCGTAAGCCTGCGCGTATCCGCAAAAGGCATGCGTATCATCGACAAGCGTGGCGTTGAAGTGGTTCTGGCTGAACTGCGCGCCAGCGGTGTTAAGGTATAAGGAATTAGATCATGGCTAAAGGTATTCGCGAGAAAATTCGCCTGAACTCCAGCGCCGGTACTGGTCACTTCTATACCACTACCAAAAACAAGCGCACCATGCCCGAAAAAATGGAGATCAAAAAGTTTGATCCCGTTGTTCGTCAGCATGTGATCTACAAGGAAGGCAAAATCAAGTAATTACTTGATGCTGCATTCCCAAAAACCCGGCTTCGTGCCGGGTTTTTTTATGCGCCGAATTCAGTACACTGCCGGTTCAAAGGGAGGCTTGCCATGTTCAAATTGAGCCGCAAAGGCTGGAATAACGTGATCATCGTGGTGGTGCTGATCGTGATCACCCTGTTGCATCGTATGGAGACTGCCCAGCAGGAGAACAGTGCCAAGCGTGCTCGCCCCTTGCTGCCGGATGCTGCCGTGGTGCTCACCTGGCAGGGGCCGAGCTGGCAGATTGAGCGGATTGGTCAGGGCTGGCGCAGCATGCCGGATCTGGGGCTCGACACGGCTCAGCTGGATGCCCGTCTGGCGCGCTGGCAGAGCTGGTTGCTGCCCCCCGGCGAGGTGGTGCGCGGTACCCCGGTGGCCATCAAGGTGTGGATTGCCGGCCAGAGCGATCCGGTCGAGATCGGCCTCTATCAGAACAGCGGCCAA
Source organism: Aeromonas sp. 95A (assembly GCF_051919235.1). Lineage (NCBI taxonomy): Bacteria > Pseudomonadati > Pseudomonadota > Gammaproteobacteria > Aeromonadales > Aeromonadaceae > Aeromonas > Aeromonas sp. 95A. The sequence goes on along the minus strand of NZ_JBQBFC010000001.1, from coordinate 2,782,279 downwards.
TATGGCGCTCAGTTGCCCTCCGGTCTCTGGCTCGCCCTCACTGCCGAGCAGTATCGCGATCTGCTGCGTCCTGCCCCCTGAGTTCCTTTTCCTTGCGAGGTGCCCATGCCTGAATTGCCAGAAGTTGAAGTCAGCCGTCAGGGGATCTCCCCCTGGCTCACCGGTATCAAGGTGACGCGTGTAGTGGTGCGGGATGGCCGCCTGCGCTGGCCGATCCCCGGTGAGATTCAGGAGCTGGTGGACCTCACCATCCATCGGGTGCGTCGCCGTGCCAAATACCTGCTGCTGGAGACCGATTTCGGCACCGCCATCCTTCATCTGGGGATGTCCGGCAGCCTGCGTGTACTGGATATCGGCACCCCGGCCGAGAAGCACGACCACGTGGATATCGAGCTGGAGAATGGCAAGCTGCTGCGGCTCAACGATCCGCGCCGTTTCGGCGCCCTGCTCTGGACTCGCGAACCGGCCGAAGCCCATGCGCTGCTCGCCAAGCTGGGGCCCGAGCCGCTCACCGATGCCTTCAGTGCTGATTACCTGCGTGAGCGCGCCAAGGGACGCAGCACCGCCATCAAACAGTTCCTGATGGACAATCAGGTGGTGGTCGGGGTGGGCAACATCTACGCCAACGAGGCGCTCTATGCTGCCGGCATTCACCCCAAACGGGCGGCGGGCAATATCAGTGCCGAGCGGCTGGGAACCCTGGTGGCCGAGATCAAGCGGGTGTTGGCCGAGGCGATTCGCCAGGGCGGCACTACTCTGAAGGATTTCACCAGCGCCGATGGCAAGCCGGGCTATTTCGTGCAGCAGTTGCAGGTTTATGGCCGTGGCGGTCAGCCCTGTTTCCACTGTCACACCCTGCTGACCGAGACAAGAATGGGCCAGCGCACCACGGTTTTTTGCAGTCATTGCCAGCGCTGAGCGCACTTTTTGCCCCGATCCGGGGGAAGTTGTAACAGCGTATTTCCACTCTGTTGAAGATTTGCACAGCTGTCACTAGTATCCCGACCGTTCAGGCGGTTTGAGAATATAAAAATGACAGTTAAATCAATAGACTGGGAATATTTATCCCGGCAGGAGCGCTATTGCGCAAAATCCATGGCCCGCTTCCTCTACCCCGAGGGATGTGACCGGAAAACCTTCAATCGCGGCAAGTTCGTGCTGCGCAGCCTGCTCTATCGCAAGTCGCTGAGCCGGGTCTTCAGCCTGTTTCAGTGCGACTCGCTCAAGGCACTGCCAGCGGTCTATCCCGAGCTGCTCGACAAGCCGATGCGCCCCTATCGCTTCGCCTGTGCCAGCGCCCGTGAGCGGGCCGAGATGCTGGAAAATCACTATCGGTTGCTGCTGGAGTGCTACCCGCAGCTGATCGACCCCCTCTATCTGGGCGAGGGGATCGAACTTGGACACTATCCCCAGAGCGGCTGCCGCATTCTGCTGCGCCACGATGGCACCTTCCGCCGCGAGGCCGAGCTGGCGCTCTCCATCGTCAACGGCGAGGGACAGCGCCTCTACAGCTGCGCCTTTTCGCTGGCGGGCAGCGTGGATCGTTTGATTCTGATGATCGGCTCCATGCAGGGGCCGGAGCCTGCGGTCGACAATGCCCAGGATCGGGTGCGCGAGCTGACCAAAGAGGGACACGGCCTGCGGCCCAAATCCCTGCTGGTGCAGCTGGTGCTGCAACTGGCGCAGGCCATGGGGGCGGCAGAGGTGCTGGCGGTGCGCAAGCGGGCCCACGTGTTTCAGGCCAAGCGCTACAGCAGCAAGCAGAAAGCCAACCTACAGGCCGATTATGACGAGTTGTGGCAGGAGTTCGACGCCCGGGATGTGGATGCTAACTTCGTTGCTCTGCAAGCCCAGCCGCGCAAGCCGCTGGAGGAGATCGCCTCCAGGAAGCGGGCCATGTATCGGCGCCGCTACGAGTGGCTCGATCAGCTGGTACAGGAGATGAATGAGCGGTTTGCCCGTCAGTAACCGGCAAGCAGGCTGACCTCTCCATGCGAGAGAGATACAACAAGGGCTACCCACGGGTAGCCCTTGTTCGTAGTTGCCATCGGGAATGGCCAGTGTGGAAGGGGATCACCCTTTCTGTTTGGCTGCGATGGCCTGGGCCACCACGGGATCGACAAACTGACGAATGTCGCCACCGTGCAGCGCCACCTCTTTCACCAGAGTGGAGGAGATAAAGGAGTTCTCCTCGGCCGGGGTGAGGAAGACGCTTTCCAGCTCAGGCATCAGGCGGCGGTTCATGTTGGCCAGCTGAAACTCGTACTCGAAGTCGGAGACGGCGCGCAGGCCGCGGATCAGCACGTTGGCCTGATGCTCTTTGGCAAAATCGACCAGCAGACCGGAGAAGCCCACCACCTTGACGTTGGGAAGCGTGCTGGTCACTTGCTGGACAAGCTGGACACGTTCTGCCAGATCGAACAGCGGGCGCTTGCTCGGGCTGTTGGCGACCCCGACCACCACCTCGTCAAACAGCTTGGCGGCCCGGCCGATCAGATCGGCGTGGCCATTGGTAACGGGATCAAAAGTCCCGGGATAAATTACCCTGGTAGTCATCTTAGCGGTCCTGCAACCTGGAAATTTGGTCGCATTATAAGGTCGTCGCTTGAGAATAGCAGTGCATCAGGCAAGAATACGCCATCGCGCATCAAGCCTCCTTGCATTGGTGACAGGGAGCAAAGGGATTTTTTATGAAACGTATTCTGGTCGTTCGCAATGACAAGATTGGTGACTTCATGCTGGCGTGGCCTAGCTTCGCCATGCTCAAAGGCTCCATGGAGTGTCATGTGACTGCCCTGGTTCCGGCCTACACGGCGCCGCTGGCCCGGCTCTGCCCCTGGATTGACGAGGTGATCATCGATCCGGGCGTACGGGCCGACAAGGAGCAACAGCGAGCGCTGCTGGCGCGGATCAAGGCGGCGGCGTTCGACGCGTCCATCTGCCTCTTCTCCAACTCCCGCAACGCCATGCTGGTGTGGAAGGCGCACATCCCTTACCGGCTGGCCCCGGCGACCAAGCTGGCGCAGGTGCTCTACAACCAGCGACTGGTGCAGCGTCGCTCCCGCTCCCAGAAACCGGAGTCCGAGTACAACCTGGAGCTGATCCGCCGCTTCCTGGCCGATCAGCAGGTGGCCGTGGTGGAGCCCAAGACCCCCTTCCTGCAGTTCGATGACGAGACCCTGCTACAGGTGCGCGAACAGCTGGCGGCCAAGCTCAAGCTCGATGCCAGCCGCCCCTGGTTGATGGTGCATGCCGGTAGCGGTGGGTCTGCCAACAACCTCTCCATCGAGCAGTACGCCCGCATCATCATCAAGCTCAATCAGGCCTGCCCCGAGCTGCAGTGCGTGCTGACCGCAGGCCCAGGCGAGGAGAAGATGGCCGAACAGCTGGCGGCCGAGCTGCTCGCCCACGGCGGCAACGGCTGGATCTACCGCTCCAGCGATGGTCTGCCGATGTTCTGTCAGGTGTTGGCCAACGCCGCCCTGTTCGTGGCAGGCAGTACTGGCCCGCTCCATATCGCCGGCGCGCTCGATGTGCCGACCATCGGCTTCTTCCCGATGCGCCGCTCCGCGACTCCGCTGCGCTGGAAGCCCCTCAACAGCGAAGGGCGTCACCTCGCCTTCAGCCCGCCGGAGGATAGCGACCACCCGGAGGATATGAGTCAGCTCGATCCCAAGACCATGGTGCCGGTGATGGCCCGCTGGGCGGCGCCTTTCTGGCGCAAATAACGTATGCAGCAATGCAAAAAGGGCCCCGCGGGGCCCTGTTTCGTATGACGGTTATTCCGGCTGCTGCGGTTGCTGGCGCACCCAGAGGTCGGCGTATTTGACGAAGGTGGAGTGGGCGGAGAGGATCGCCAGCAGCAGCCCCTGCTTGCCATCGAGGAAGCCCGCTTTGAGCAGGTACATCTTGAGGAAGCAGCCAACAGCATGGATCAGCCCCTGACTGAGGGAGCCCTTCTTGCCGCGGGCGGTGCGCTGATCGGCCCAGGCACGGGCATAACCGGCGGATTTCACCAGATAGTGCTCCAGATCCCGATAGGTGAAGTGGAGCAGGTCACCATGAATATTGACGATCTTCATGTTGGCCCGCACTTCCACCTTCTCGTGCACCAGCGCCTCGTTGTAGCTGGTGAGTGCCTTGGGATAGAGGCGCAGCACCCGATCCGGATACCAGCCGCTGTGGCGGATAAAGCGGCCAAACACCCAGGAGAGGCGCGGGATCGAGTAGATGGTATCGCTGGCCGGATTGGCCATCACCTCGGTGATGGCGGTTTTCAGCTCGGGGGTGAGCCGCTCGTCGGCATCCAGCCACAGCACCCAGTCGGATTGCACGTGGGACTGGGCCAGTCGGCGCTGTTTGCCAAAGCCGGGCCACTTGGCGTTGACGAAGAAGCGGGCGCCAAATTCGGCGGCGATGGCCGGGGTCTCGTCCTGACTGCCTGAGTCCAGAATGACGATCTCGTCCACCAGTCCGTCGAGGGAGGCGAGGCACTTGCGCAGGTTGTCGGCTTCATTCTTGACGATCAGAACGGCAGCCAGAGTCGGTTTTTTCACGAATGTGGGCTCACGGTTATTGCCCGGCTGGCGGGTCGAATGCGTATTGATGGGCCATTCTAACGGAAAAACGGGCCAAAGAGAGAGCCGCCATTGCCCGTTTCTATCAGCTGTTTGCCTGTCTCGTCTCGTCCGGTTGGAAGAGGGCCACTGTTGGAAAAATGAGGTGGCAGCAGCGTTTGGCAAGGATCTTCTGTTATTTATCCAGTCATTCTTGGGGCATAATCTCGCCCAGTGATGATTAACGGCCGGGCCAGTCCCGAGAGAAGACGCGTGATGAAAATATTGGTGATCGGCCCCTCCTGGGTCGGCGATATGGTGATGTCCCAGAGTCTCTACAAGGCGATCAAGGCCAACCATCCGGAGTGCGAACTGCACGTGATGGCCCCCGCCTGGTGCTGCGCCCTGCTGGAGCGGATGCCGGAGGTGGACAAGGCGATCACCATGCCCCTTGGCCACGGTGACTTCAAGCTGGTGGCACGCCGCCGCCTCGGCAAGCAGCTGGCCGCCGAAAAATACGATCAGGCCATCGTCCAGCCCAACTCCATGAAGTCGGCGCTGATCCCCTGGTTTGCTCGCATTCCGGTGCGTACCGGCTGGAAGGGCGAGAGCCGCTACGGCCTGCTCAACGACCTGCGCAGCAACAAGTCCGCCTTCCCGCTGATGGTGGAGGGCTATCTGGCGCTCGCTTATCCCAAGGAGCAGATGAAGAGCCGGGCCGATATTCCGACCATTCCGCATCCGGCGCTCCATGTCGATCTGATAAACCAGAGCAAGGCGCTGGAGCGGCTGGGACTGGATCGCGCCCGTCCGGTGCTGGTGCTCTGCCCCGGTGCCGAGTTCGGCCCGGCCAAGCGCTGGCCGGAAGGGCACTACGCCGTGGTGGCCCAACAGCATCTGGACGAGGGGTGGCAGGTGTGGATCTTCGGCTCCAACAAGGATGTGCCGGTGGCCAATACCATCCGGGATCGGGTCAACCTGCTGACTCGCCCCAACTGCCACGTGCTGGCGGGCAAGACCAGCCTGCACGAGGCGATCGATCTGATGGCGCTGGCCAGCCGGGTCATCTCCAACGACTCCGGCCTGATGCACATCGCCGCCGCCCTCAACCGGCCGCTGGTGGGCGTCTATGGCTCCACTTCGCCGCTCTACACCCCGCCGCTGGCAGATCGGGTCGAGATCGTTCACACCGACATCGAGTGCCGCCCCTGCTTCAAGCGCACCTGCAAGTTCGGCCATCTCAAGTGCCTGATCGACCTGGCGCCGGAGCAGGTGGTCGATGCCTGCAAGAAGCTGGAGCAGAGTCAGTAAGATGCCCTACCGTCTGCTCTACAACCTGCTGATCCATCTGGGATTGCCGCTGGCACTGCTGGCCCTCTACAAGCCGAAGAAAGGCAAGCCCGGCTTTGGCAAGCGCTGGGCCGAGCATCTCGGACGGCTGCCCGCCACCGGACAGGAGGCGCCGCTCTGGATCCATGCGGTGAGCGTGGGGGAGACGCTGGCCATCACGCCGCTCATTCGTGCCCTCAAGGCGGAGCGGCCCGATCTGCCGATCCTGCTCACCACCACCACCCGCACCGGCGCCGATCAGGCTGCCAGGCTGGGGGATCTGGTGATCCATCGCTACGCGCCGCTCGACTACCCCTGGGCCATTGCCGCCTTTCTCGACACCTTCAAGCCGCGCGCGCTCTGGGTGATGGAGACCGAGCTGTGGCCGAACTGGCTGGCCGCCTGCGAGGCGCGCCACCTGCCGGTGACCATCATCAACGCCCGCCTCTCCGAGCGTTCCTGCCAGCGTTATGCCCGCTTCCACGGCGCCTTCGATGCCCTGAGCCGGCCGCTGACCCATCTGCTCTGTCAGCATCAGGATGACGCCGACCGCTTCGCCCGCCTCGGCATCGATCGTTCGCGGCTGGCGGTGACCGGCTCCATCAAGTTCGACATCCAGTTTGGTGACGAGGTGCAGGCCAAAGGGCGCGCCCTGCGCCAGCAGCTCGGCGCCGAGCGGCCGGTCTGGATCGCCGCCAGCACCCATCAAGGTGAGGACGAGCAGGTGCTGGCCGCTTTCGATCTGCTGCTCAAACGCCATCCCGATGCGCTGCTCATTCTGGTGCCGCGTCACCCCGAGCGGTTCGACCGGGTGGCCGAGCAGTGTGCCCCTTACGGCTGCGTGCGGCGCACTGATGGTGCTGCGGTGAGTGCGGAGGATAAGGTCTACCTCGGCGATACCATGGGCGAGCTGCCGCTGATGCTGGCGGCGGCCGATGTGGCCTTCGTTGGCGGCAGTCTGGTGAAGATCGGCGGTCATAATCTGCTGGAGCCGGCAGCCCTCGGCAAGCCCTGCCTGACGGGTCCCGCTTACTTCAACTTCAGCGATATCACTCGCCAGCTGGTGGCTCAGGGGGGCGCCGCCATCGTGGCCGATGCCGCCGAGCTGGGCGAGCAGGTGAGCCAGCTGTTTGCCGACGAGAGCACCCGCCGCGAGATGGGCGAGCAGGCCCGCGCCGTGGTGCTGCGCAATCAGGGAGCGCTGGCGCGTACTCTCTCGCACTGCCTCACCGCGCTGGAGAACGACTGAACCCATGATGAGCACCGCGCTGGCTCTCGATTTTCAACTGCAAAAGCGTCAAAGCAGCTGATCCCCGTTTCACACGTCATCAAAGAGGCAACCATGTTCAAGGCTCTGTTACTGGAAAACCAAGACGGCAAGACTGTTCCGACACTGACTCGGCTGACCGAGAGCCAGTTGCCGGAAGGTGAAGTGCGGGTGGCGGTCGCTTACAGCTCGATCAACTACAAGGATGGGTTGGCCATCACCGGCAAGGGCAAGATTGTGCGTCAGTGGCCGCTGGTGCCCGGTATCGACTTCGCCGGTACCGTGCTCGAGTCTGCCGACAGCCGCTATCAGCCCGGCGACAAGGTGGTGCTGACCGGTTGGGGCGTGGGCGAAGGGCACTGGGGCGGCATGGCCGAACAGGCGCGGGTCAAGGGGGACTGGCTGGTGCCGTTGCCCGCCGGGCTGGATGAGCGCCAGGCCATGTGCATCGGTACCGCCGGTCTCACCGCCATGCTCTGCGTGCTGGCGCTGGAAGAGGCGGGTATTACTCCCGCAAGTGGCGAGGTGCTGGTCACCGGTGCGGCAGGCGGCGTGGGGGCCACCTCGGTTGCCCTGCTGGCAGCCCTTGGCTATCAGGTGGCTGCGCTGACCGGTCGTCCGGAAGAGCAGGGCGCCATGCTCACTGCGTTGGGTGCCAGCCGCATCGTGCCGCGCAGCGAGCTGCTGGCGCCTGCCAAACCGCTGGAGAAGCAGCTGTGGGCCGGTGCCATCGATACCGTCGGCAGTCAGGTGCTGGCCAAGCTGCTGGCTCAGATGAGCTATGGCGGCGCCGTGGCGGCCTGCGGGCTGGCGGGTGGCTTCGATCTGCCGACCAGTGTGATGCCCTTCATCCTGCGCAATGTGCGACTGCAGGGGGTCGATTCGGTGATGTGCCCGTTTGAACGTCGTCAACTGGCATGGCAGCGACTGGCACGGGATCTTCCCGCCAGCTTCTTTGAACAGGCGGTTACCGAAATTGGGCTGGAGCAGGTAGTGGAGGCCGCCGAGGCCATTACGCAAGGCCAGATCGCCGGCCGGACTCTGGTCAAACTTTGAACTCCCCTTGACTGGCGAGCCCGATAATTCCGGATAAAATTGGAGTGCGGGTGAACTATCCAAGGAGAGTGAAGATGGGTGGACACAAGCCAGATTACGACTCCTCTGATGATGATTGGGAGCCGGACTCCTGGGAAGAAGAGCTGGATCAGTGGGAAGATGAAAGCTGGCAGGATGATGACACTTTCGATGACCAGTGAACCACGGCATTGAACGAACAGGCGGGCTTTGGGCCCGCCTGATTTTTTTGCCGCGCTCACATGGCTGAGTGTTCGTCCTTGGTCAGGGGCGGGCCGCTGGGTAGAATGAACTGCCCAAATGACGCTCAAGGATGACTATGCGACTCTCCATCATATTGTTGGCTGCCCTGCTGGGTGGCTGTGTCTCCAACGATGATCCCTGCGAGAAGGTGTGGAGTGAGGTGGGGGAGGCGGATGGCAAGCTGGGCTTCACCACCGAGCGGATCGAGTTCCATCAGGGCCAGTGTGGCAAGAAGGTGGATCCCGAACTGTGGAAGCAGGGACATCAGAAGGGATTGGCATGGTATTGCCGCCCCGAGCACCTCTATCTGGCTGGCCGCTCAGGCGAGGAGTATCGCGGTGTCTGCCCGAATGATACCCAGGCACGCAGATTGTTCGAACAGGGGCGTCAGGGGTGGACCGATCAATAACGCCCTGACAGGGAGGGGCGTTACTCCTCTTTCAAACGCAGCGGCTGGCAGAGGTAACCCTTGTCATTGGCACTGCGGGCACATTTGCTGCAGACAAACTTGGGTTTGCGGACTATCTTGCGCAGCGCCTTGAGATCGGTGGGGATCTCGTGACGGCGCCATTCACACAGGGTTTTGCTGCCCATAACGACTACCTCTACGACTTGACGGCCGTATTGTAATCGATTTTCATTTCGAATAAACCGGCAAAGCTCGCTTATTGGCCGATATGCCAATAAGCGATTGTTTCGGGAGGGATTATTGGTAGAGGAACTTGGTGAAGATAAGCTCGCGCACCGCTTTCTTGCCGGTCTCTTTCACCAGCAGTTCGTTGACGGTTGTCTCGCACTCCTTGCGCAGCTCTTCTCTGTTGGTCAGGGACTTCACTTGATCGGCATTTTTGCTGCCAATCAGACGGATGATGGCATCGCGGATCAGCGGGTCATGCTGCTCCAGCAGTTTGAGGTCGGCTTCGTTTTCCGCCATCAGCTCTACCGTGACCCGGATATAACCGAGGGTTTTGCTATCACTCAGGTAGTTGGTGATGATGTCGGGATCGAGCGCGTGGTAGGAGAAACCGGGCTTGGCAGCCCCCTCCGTGCCCTCGGCGGGCGGCTCATCTTCAGCCAGAGCTTGCTGCTGCAGGGCGCCACAGCTCAGTAACAACACCAGCAGAATTTTGAATATCTTCATATAGATGGCTCATCAGCAAGATATAACCCATTTTTGATGTTGCCATCGGGGCCGTCAAGCACGGATGTTCTTACATTTCGCTATTGATTTACGGATAATAAACCGGATTTTAACCTGAACACGGAAATCTCTGGATGGTGAAGCTGTGAAGTCCGAGTTGACTGTTCCCCTCACGCCGTTAAGCGGGTGGCTGGCCCCCGAATGTTGCGAATTGCCCGCCAGCTTGCGCCCCTGGCTGCTGGAGCCCGGCTCCATGACCCGGCGGCTGCGTCAGCATAATCGCCATTTTTCGGTGGAGTGGCTGGGCAATCACCCGGTCGCCCTTACTGCCGATGAGCAGTGGCTGGTGGATTCGGCCTCGCCGGCCGGTACCTGCCGCGAGGTGATCCTGCACGGGGATCGTGGGCCCGCCGTGCTGGGCTGGACCCTGTTTGCCGATGACGCACTGCAAGGGAGCGGCATTGCCGAGCTTGGCGAGCAGCCGCTGGGTGAGCGGGTATTTGGCCATGAGCCTGCCCGCCGCGATCATCTGCAACTGGCCCGTTTCGATATTGCCGCCAATCCCCGTTGCCCGGCCGCCACTGTCTGGGGGCGTCGTTCCCGTCTGTTTCTGGGGCAGTGGCCACTGCTGGTGCACGAGCTGTTTCTGCCCTCTCTCGTCTGTGACAAGGAGCTGGAGTGAATCTGTTAACCAAGGAGCGGGGACTTGCCTACATGCAGTTGGCCCGCGTCGACAAACCCATAGGCACTCTGCTGCTGCTGTGGCCAACCCTGTGGGCGCTCTGGCTGGCCGCTGGTGGCCTGCCCAATCTCTGGGTGCTGACCGTGTTTGTGGTCGGGGTCTTTCTGATGCGCTCGGCAGGGTGCGTGATCAACGATTATGCGGATCGCAACTTCGATGGCCACGTCAAACGCACCGCTGGTCGCCCCTTGCCTACGGGTAGGGTCAAGCCGTGGGAGGTGTTGGCGCTCTTCTTCGTGCTGGCGCTTATCTCGTTTGGTCTGGTGCTGACCATGAATCCGCTCACCATCGGCCTGTCGTTTGTCGCCCTGCTGCTGGCGGTGAGTTACCCCTTCATGAAGCGCTTTATCTCGAATCCCCAGCTGGTGCTCGGGATGGCCTTCTCCTGGTCGATCCCGATGGCCTATGCGGCGCAGGCGGATGCCCTGCCGCTGGTGGCCTGGCTGCTCTTCTTTGCCAACCTGCTCTGGACCGTGGCTTACGACACCCAGTACGCCATGGTGGATCGGGATGACGACCTCAAGATCGGCCTCAAATCCAGCGCCATCCTGTTTGGTCGTTACGACAAGCGGATCATCGGCGCACTGCAACTATCGACGCTGCTGCTGTTGCTGGCGGTCGGGCAACTGATGACGCTGGGGGGCTGGTATTACTGGGGATTGCTGGGAGCGGCGGTGCTGTTTGTCTATCAGCAGCGGCTCATTCGTGAGCGGCAGCGGGAAGCCTGCTTCCAGGCGTTTCTCAACAACAACTATGTGGGGGCGCTGGTGTTTGCCGGTCTGGTGCTCGATTACCTGCTGGCGTGACATGTTCCCGTGCAGACTCCGATAAAAAAGAAGGCCGCATCATGCGGCCTTCTTTGTTTGCGTTGCAGATTAGAGCTGATTGCCTGCCTGAATGGTGCGGCGGATCTTGTTGCTCAGCAGCGGTACTATGTTGTCGGCCAGCGCCTGGAAGCGGCCGAGATCCGGCTTGCACTCGGGAGAGAGGTAACCCTCCTTGCGCAGCGTATGGATCAGGGTGCTGAACAGCTTCTGGTCGAAGAACTCGGGGGCGTTGATGCCGTGCAGGGTGCCGAGGCGCTCTGCCATCATCAGGCCGTCCGCTTCCAGTTGCTCTGCTTCGATATGAGGCTGGGCCAGCACCCGGGTCAGCACGATGGCGTAGCGTTGCAGGGTCTCCTGAATGCTCTCCGCCAGCAGCAGCAGGCGCATCTGGTTGGCCGGATTGACCCAGTAGCCGTCATCGCGGGTCTCGATCAGCTGCTGGGTTTGCAGGGCGTCGAGCAAGCTGTCGACCAGCGCCGGCAGCTCCTCCTCTTCATAACGCAGGAACAGCTCGGTCTTGAGCAGCGGATAGATGTCGATGCAGCGGGCCATGATCTCGCTGCGGGAGATCCCCTCGCACCGTTCGATCAGTGCCGCCACCAGAGAGGGCATGGCGAACAGGTGGAGGATGTTGTTGCGGTAGTAGGTCAGCAGGATCGCCTGATAGCGGTCCAGACTGATGATCTGCCCCAGTTTGTCCTCGCTCACCTCGAACTTGTTGAGCTCCATCGCCTGATCCAGCAAGGTCTTGGCATCCTCATCCGGAATGGTGCTCTGCGGGCTGTAGGGCACCGCTTTGAGCAGATCCAGATAGGTGTTGAGCTGGGCCTGCAATTCGTCGCGGGTCAGGGCGTGGCGCTCGGCCGCCAGCAGCGCCAGCGCGCTCAGGGTCAGGCCGTTGACCGCGGCAGCGCCGTTGATGCGGGTCATCAGCAGTTCGGCCAGATTGTTGACGGTGCCCGCCATCCACTCCGGACGCTCCTCTTCCCCGATGTGCTTTTTCCAGTCGGGGATGTGTTCGCTCAGGTAGCTGTTGAGGGTCAGCGGTTCGCCGAAGTTGACGAAACCACGGCCGTAGTTGCGCAGCTTGCGCAAGATGCCGAGCACCTGCAGGAAGCTCTCTTTCTCCTTGCGGCTACCCTTGAGCTCGTTGTGGTAGGTGTTCACCTCCATCACGTGCTCGTAACCCAGATAGACCGGCACCAGAGTGACCGGCCTGTCCAGCCCGCGCATCATTGCCTGCAGGGTCATCGCCAGCATGCCGGTCTTGGGCGGTAGCAGACGGCCGGTACGGGAGCGACCACCTTCGGTGAAGAATTCTACCGAGTAACCCTTGGCAAACAGCAGGTTGAGGTATTCCCGGAATACCGTGCTGTAGAGCGGGTTGCCCTTGAAGGTGCGGCGAATGAAGAAGGCGCCGCCGTGGCGGAAAATCGGGCCCGCCGGCCAGAAGTTGAGGTTGATGCCTGCCGCGATATGGGGTGGCACCATCCCCTGGTGGTAGATGACGTAGGAGAGCAGCAGGTAGTCCATGTGGCTGCGGTGGCAGGGGACGTAGACGATCTCGTGCCCTTCCTGCGCCAGCTGGCGTACCTTCTCGGCGCCATTGACCGACAAACCGCGGTAGAGTTTGTTCCACAGCCAGCCGAGGAAGCTCTCGCCCAGGCGGATCAGCCGGTAAGAGAAGTTGGAGGCGATCTCGTCCATGTAGCCATGGGCACGCTTTTGCGCCTTCTCGAGGCTGATCCCTTCGCGCTGGGCCTCCTCTTCAATCGCCTGCTGGATCACCGCGGAGTCGAGCAACTGCTTGAACAGCAGGTTGCGGTTCGGCAGTTTCGGGCCGGTGGCGGCCAGCTGCTGGCGGCTGAAGTGGGTACGGGCCACTCGTGCCAGCTTGTGGGCGATCGCCTCGTCGGTGCCGTGCTTGTCGGCCATGTAGCGCAGGGAGAGCGGCGGCGAGAAGCGCACCAGATTTTCGCGACCCTTGAGGATCACGATAAGCGCCTTCTTCAGCCGATTCGGCGCCAGGCTACTGATGATGTTGAGGCCGGAGGCTTCTTCCCCTTCCCGACCCGGAGCGCGGCCCCAGAACAAGGTGACGGGCACCACCTGGATATCCAGCTCGGGATCCTGCTTGTGCAGATCCAACAGCTGGTGGAACTCCTGCAGGAAGGGGAGCGGTTTGCTGCGTTTGCCAAACAGGGGAGGCGGACGATCCAGACAGACATAGCGCGGCAGCAGCTGGCCGTTCAGTTCCAGCGGCGTGAAGGGACCGGGCAGACCGAGATCCTCGCAGCACTGCTGCAGGGTCATCAGGTCGGTGATCGAACTGGTTTTCAGGGCATAGACGATGGGTCTGGCCGGATCCAGATTGAGTTCTGTGATGGGATTTTCCGGCAGGCTCTTGTGATTGACCAAGCCGCTGACCGGCCATTGCAAGATGGCTCTGGAAATCTTCTGTCCTAGGGACATGTGCGTCTGCTCTCCAAAAAAATGCGGCGTGAGCATAGCAAATCGACAGCCCCTTGTCGCCGAGAGGTACGATGAGTCGGCTGCGCAGGATCAAAACAGCAGTAAATGAGGGGTTGGTTGCGACAAATGTCAGCTGCGCCTTGCCTTGGCCACTGCACTGTATATACTGCCAGTGTGCTGTATAAAAAGACAGGTGCCAATTCTATGAAACCCCTTACCCCCCGCCAGGCCGAAGTGCTGGAGCTGATCAAGGTGAACATGAGCGAGACCGGTATGCCGCCGACTCGTGCCGAGATTGCCCAGAAGCTTGGTTTCAAGTCGGCCAATGCGGCCGAAGAACATCTGAAGGCCCTGGCCAAAAAAGGGGTCATCGAGATCATGCCGGGCACGTCCCGCGGCATTCGCCTGTTGCTCGAAGAGGAAGAGGTGCTGGAAGAGAGCGGCCTGCCGCTCATCGGCAAGGTGGCTGCCGGTGAACCCATCCTGGCTCAGGAGCATATCGAGAGCCACTATCAGGTTGATCCCGCCCTGTTCCACCCGCGCGCTGATTTTCTGCTGCGGGTGCAGGGGATGAGCATGAAGAACATCGGCATTCTGGATGGCGATCTGCTGGCTGTGCACAAGACCCAGGAGGTGCGCAACGGTCAGGTGGTAGTGGCCCGTCTCGATGAGGATGTCACCGTCAAGCGCTTCCAGCGCAAGGGCAGTCAGGTATGGCTACTGCCGGAGAATGAAGAGCTCTCCCCCATCGAGGTGGATCTCTCCTGCCAGCAGCTCACCATCGAGGGGCTGGCTGTCGGGGTAATCCGCAACGCCGACTGGATGTAATCATCTCCGCCAACTGCGTTTGCCACACGGCCTCCTTCGGGAGGCCGTGCTGTTTCTGGCGCACTTTCCCTGTCATATCAAACAGATCATCGGCGGCGGCATTTTTGTCCTGCGCGACCGGCTACCAATCATCCATTTCAGATATATGCTCAGATCAGTGCCCTGTCGCCGAGACAGGGCTTGGCACCCCCCTCTGACCATCGCAATGCGTCGGTACGGGAGGGCCGGTAACAACGAGAATCGGGCAGTACACCTTCACGGGATATGAAGGGGGAGTGGGGAGATCCCGAGCCTTGTCAGGCAAAGGGGACCACTCGTAATGGTTGCAGATAGTCGTGACGGGCCTGTTCCCAGTTCAGGCCGACGAAGCAACATGACCTGTCGGTCAAGGAGGACTGGTATGGCATCAAGATCGCCATGGGATTCAGAGGCTGGGGCTGCGCCAGCGGAATCGTCAATCACCCGTTTTGTCAAAGGTAGCCGGATGACCTGGTTTTACGGTCTCTGGTTGCACCATCGTGGTTCGCACTGGACGCTCTGGCTGGGATGCCCGAAAGAGAAGGTGGTGCGTCTGGTGCTGCTGTTCAAACGTGGTCACGGTGATCGCCAGGGGGAAGAGGGCTGGCTGGCCCCCGTGATTCCCATCGGCGTGCGGGCCATCGGCAAGATGCTGCAGCAGGGGCGTAACGCTCGCCCCTGAGCAGAAGAGACAAACAAATCCATCCATAACCGGCACCCGAGGGGGCCGGTTTTTTTATGGCCGCAACTGGCGATTAATTATGCCAAATGGTCGACTCCTGACAGGGCGTTGCACAAGGTTGAACCACCTTGGCGGCTCGCTGGGGTACAATGCCCCCCTCTTGTCCGGTCACTGCTGGCCATCTGCCTCGAACTGAAAGGGTCTCTTGTTATGATGAAGCTCCGCTATCCCCTGCTCTTTCTGCTGCTGACAGCCTGCCTGATCCTGGTGTTCTACGCCACGCAGCCAGAGCAGCCGGAACAGGCCGATTATTATCCGGCGGGGCGGGACATCAATGATTTCGCCTTTACCGATGCGGACAACCAGCCGTTCACCCCTGCCAACCTGAAGGGGCACTGGACCTTCCTGTTCGTCGGCTACACCTTCTGCCCCGATATCTGCCCCACCACCCTGGCAGATATGCGCTCCGTCTATGACCAGCTGAAGAAGATGGCGCCCGACAGTCAGGTGGTGTTTATCTCGGCGGATCCCCAGCGTGACGATATTCCCCGTCTCAAGACCTATACCGCCTTCTTCAATCCCGAGTTCAAGGCGGCCACTGCCCCCCACGACAAGCTGTTCCCGTTCGTGCGCAATCTGGGGCTCATCTACTCCATCGCCAATCAGGGGGAGAAGGATTACCTGATCGATCACTCCGCCTCCATCGTGCTCATCAATCCCAAGGGCAAGCTGCAGGCGGTATTCCGTCCGCAAGTGGCGCCGGGTCAGGTGCCCCGGGTGCAGATGGCCACCATGCTCTCTGACTTCGCCCGCATTCTGAAGCTGGCAGGCCACTGAGCGTGACCCCAGCTGTTGCCCCCTGGTGGCGAGATCCCTCTCGCCACCGCGCTGTCTTTGCGCTCGCCCTGCCCATGGTTTTCTCCAATATCACCACCCCCTTGTTGGGGCTGGTGGACACCTGGGTGATCGGTCATCTCGGTCAGGCCTGGTTTCTGGGGGGCGTTTCGGTCGGCGCGACCCTGATCAACCTCATCTTCTGGCTGCTCGGCTTTTTGCGGATGTCGACCACCGGGCTGACGGCGCAGGCGCACGGCGCCGCCGATGGTCGTGCCCAGCTCGATACCCTGCTGCGGGCACTGGGGCTGGCTATCGCCTTGGGGTTGATGCTGCTTCTGTTGCTCTTCCCCCTGTTGCCGCGATTGATCGCCCTGAGTGGCGGCTCGCCCGAGGTGCAGCTCTATGCGGGCCAATATGTGGCGCTGCGGATCTGGAGCGCCCCGGCGGCGCTCTGCAATCTGGTGGTCATGGGCTGGCTGTTGGGGATGCAGGATGCCCGCAGCCCCATGGTGATGTTGATCCTCACCAATCTGGTCAATATGGCGCTCGATGCCCTGTTTGTGCTGGGGCTCGGCTGGCAGGTGCGGGGTGTGGCGGCGGCCTCGGTCATGGCGGACTACTGCGCGCTGGCGGTCGGGATCTGGCTGGTACGCCGTCAGCTGCGGCAACTGGCGCCGACGGTGTGGCAGGATGGTTGGCAGCGCTGGCGGCAGCTTGCGCCCATGGTGCGGTTGCTCGGCCTCAACCGCGATATCTTCCTGCGCTCCCTCTGTTTGCAGCTCTGTTTCGCCTTCATGACTCTGCAAGGGGCACGACTGGGGGATGTGGCGGTGGCCGCCAATGCGGTGCTGCTCAACTTCCTGATGCTCATCTCCTACGGACTCGATGGTTTTGCCTATGCGGTGGAGGCCATGGTAGGACGAGCCATCGGTCAGCGGGATCGGCAGAAACTGCGGGAGGCCATTGTGCTCAATCTGGGCTGGGCCGCCCTCATTGCCAGTGGTTTTACCCTGGTGTTTGCCCTCTTCGGTGCCCACCTTATCGGCTATATCACCGACATTCCGGCCGTGGTGGCGGAGGCAAATCGTCAGCTTCCCTGGCTGATCGCCATGCCCTTGCTGGCGGTCTGGTGCTTCCTGCTGGATGGCGTATTCATCGGGGCGACCCGGGCGCGGGAGATGCGCAACAGCATGTTGCTGGCCGCGTTTGGCGGCTTCTTCCCGATCTGGTGGCTCTGTCAGTCGTGGGGCGTGGCCGCGCTATGGGCGGCGATGGCGGCGCTGATGGTGGGGCGCGGTCTGTCGCTGGGGGTCACTTGCTGGCGGCTGGAGCGCAGCGGGCATCTGCTCGACGCCCGCCACTGATCATCGGTGGCGCTTACATGGCACCGTCGTAGCCGAGCTGGCGCCAGCTCTCGTAGACAAATACAGACACCGCGTTGGAGAGGTTCATGCTGCGGCTCTGGGGCACCATAGGGATGCGCAGCCGCTGCTCGAATGGCAGACTCTCGATGATCTCGATGGGCAGGCCGCGACTCTCCGGGCCAAACAGCAGGGCGTCGCCAAGGGCATATTGTGCTGCCGAGTGCGCGGTGCGCCCCTTGGTGGTGCAGGCAAACACCCGTTTGGGCGCCACGGCGGCCAGAAAAGCCTCATAGTTCGGCCAGCGCTTCACCTCGGCAAACTCGTGATAGTCGAGTCCCGCCCGCTTTACCCGCTTGTCATCCCACTCAAACCCCAGTGGCTCGATCAGATGGAGCCGGTAACCGGTATTGGCGCAGAGCCGGATGATATTGCCGGTGTTGGGCGGAATTTCCGGCTGGTAGAGGACGATATCGAGCATGACGAGCTCCTGCAAAGAGGTGTAAAGCCAAGAAGGGGCGCCAGCATACCCAGCGCCCGTCCGGATGAAAAGGATCAGGCGATGGGCAAGCGGATGGTGATGGTCAGCCCGGTGGGATGATTGTTGCTGGCCGCAATGGTGCCGCCGTGGCGCTGGATCGCCTCCGAGGCGATGGCCAGCCCCAGCCCGGTGCCGCCAGTCTTGGCGTTGCGGGCATCATCCACCCGGAAGAAGGGCTGGAACAGCAGCGCCTGCTGCTCGTCAGGCACGCCAGGGCCATCATCCCGAATAGTCATCACCCACTCCAGTCCCTCCCGATACCAGTCCACCTTGATGAACTCGCGGGCATACTTGAGGGCGTTGCGCAGGGGGTTCTCCACCGCCCGGGCCAGCAGCTCGGGCCACATCTGGATCGACTCGGCAGGCAGCGGCGGCAGTCTGAGCTGTTTGCCGCTCTGGTTTGCCTCGAACATGGCATCTTCGAGGATGGGCTCCAGCAGGTCGGCCAGCGGCTGCACGATGGGGGCTTCAACATGCTGTTGTACTCGCGACAGATCCAGCAGATCGCCGATCAGCTTGTCCAGCCGTCCGATCTCCGATTCGATCCGCGCCAGCTCGGCGCTGTCACCCTGCTTGCGGCGGATCAGCGCCTGCGCCAGTTGCATCCGGGTGAGGGGGCTGCGCAGCTCGTGGGAGATATCGGAAAGCAGCTGTTTCTGCTTCTGGATCATGCTCTTGAGTGTCTCCACCATGCGGCTGACGTTATCCGCCAGCTGGCCGATCTCGTCGCCCCGTCCCAGGTTGGGGATCTGTACCTCCAGATTGCCAGCCGCCAGTTGGGAGACCGACTTCTGCAACTGCAGGATGGGCCGGGTCAGCCGCCAGGCGAGCAGCAGGCAGAGCGGGGTGCTGACCAGCATCGAGATGCCCAGAATGCGGATCGGGTGATCCAGCACCTGAATGAACAGGAACAGGTAGGGATTCTCGGCATTGAGGCCGAAATAAACGTGATAGCGATGGCCGTGGTGCTCCATCAGGAAGGGGCCGGCGATCGCCTTGCGATCCTCGTTGCCCAGCATGGGATTGGCCGGGTCATCGGCATCCACCATAAAGCGCACCACGAACTTGCGCGGATGGGTGGTGGACTGGATCTGCCCCTTCTCGTCGCGCAGGTAGACGTTGTCCACCGGCAGCATGGCGATCTTGTCCATCGCCTTGGCCAGATCGAAATCCTGATCCGGCTCGGCGGCGTTGAGCAGGGCCTGCACGTTGTTCTGCATCCGCGCGACTTCGTGGGTCGGCAGCGGGATCTGGTTGCGGGGATCCAGGGTCGGCAGGCTGATCACGGCGGCCAGCATCACCAGCAGCATGAACCAGAACCAGAGGAAGATGTGGGTCGAGATCCCGTTGAGGGAGTTGATGCGCTCTATTCTTGCTCTAGCCACAGGTACCCGCGCCCCCGTACGGTTTTGAAGCGGGGCTGGCCATCGGTGCGGTCCGGCAGCTTCTTGCGCAGGTTGCTCAGGTGCATGTCGATGGCCCGATCGAAGGGTTCCAGCTTCTTGCCCAGCACCTGCTCGGAGAGGTGGCTCTTGCTGACGATCTGGCCGGGATTGCGCAGCAGGCACTCCAGCAGCCCGAATTCGGTGGCGGTCAGCTCCAGCAGCTGTTCGCCGCAGCGGGCCTGCTGCAGGCCGGGTTGCAGCACGATATCCATGAAGTGCACTTCGTCGGAGGAGTTGCCGCGCTGGGGCGGGGCGCTCTGGGTACGGCGCAGGATGGCGCGTACCCGGGCCAGCAGCTCCCTGTCATCGAACGGCTTGGCCAGATAGTCGTCGGCACCCGCTTCCAGACCGTTAACCCGATCCTGGCTGTCACCGCGGGCGGTCAGCATCAGCACCGGGGTGTCGTGGGTCTTGCGCAGCTTGGTCAGCATGGCAAAGCCGTTGAGCTTGGGCATCATCACGTCCAGCAACACCAGATCGAAGCTCTGCTCCGCCAGCCGTTGCAGCCCCTCTTCACCATCCTCGGCGACCGTGACCTGAAATCCCTCCAGGGTCAGAATTTCGGTGAGCAGTTGGGTCAATTCAAGATCGTCGTCGACCAGGAGTATTCTGTTCATCTGGTGTTATTCCGCAGATTTTCGCGCCAAACTGACGCCGGGGTCAGGGTATAATAAGTTTTTCATCGCCAGAGGAAAGCCGGTTTTGAGCCATCAACAATATTCCCGTTGGGTGACCTTTGCCAGCATAGCGGCGGTCACCACCGCTACCTTGCTGATCATCGGCAAACTGATCGCCTGGCTGATGACCGACTCATCGACCTTGCTGGCGTCGCTCACCGACTCCTTCATGGATGTGAGTGCCTCCATCATCAACCTGCTGGCCATTCGCTATGCGCTTGCCCCGGCCGATGACGAACACCGCTTCGGTCACGGCAAGGCGGAGTCGCTGGCGGGCCTCATCCAGTCGGCCTTTATCTCCGGCTCCGCCCTGCTGCTGGTGATGCACGGAATTTCATCCCTGCTCAATCAGGCGCCTATCCTGCGGCTGGAAGCGGGTCTCTGGGTCAGCGGCGGCTCCATCGTGCTGACCCTGCTGCTGGTCAGCTTCCAGAGTTTCGTTATTCGCAAGACCAACAGTGTGGCCATCAAGGCCGACATGCTGCACTACCGTTCCGATCTGCTGCTCAATGCCGGTGTCTTGCTGGCGCTGGTGCTGGCGGGGCAGGGGTGGTACTGGGCCGACGGCCTGTTTGCCATCCTGATCGGGCTGTTCCTGCTGTGGGGGGCGGGACACATCGGCTACGAGGCGGTGCAGGCGCTGCTCGATCGTCAGTTGCCAGCGGAAGAACAAGCGAGAATAATGGCGCTCTGCTGTGCCGTAGAAGGTGTACACGGCGTACATGACCTGCGCACCCGTCAATCCGGGCCGACCCGATTCGTACAGTTGCATCTTGAACTGGATGATCAGATCCCCCTGGTCAAGGCCCATCAGATCGCCGATGAAGCCGAACTGGCGGTACGCCAGGCATTCGAGCGGATGGATGTCATCATCCACATGGACCCCATCTCGGTGCTGACAAAAGAACAACAGAGCCCTCACCCAGAACAACAGTAGGCTGCAACATGGATGAACTGGTTGCCAAAACCTGGCACAAAATTCAGCAAGAAGCGGAGTGCATGGCGGCCCAGGAGCCGATGCTGGCCAGCTTCTTCCACTCCACCATTCTCAATCACAAGAATCTGCGTTCGGCCCTCAGCTTCCAGCTGGCCAACAAACTCGACAGCGCCACCATGCCCGCCATCGCCCTGCGCGAGGTGATCGAGCTGGCCCTGCGCAGCGAGCCCGAGCTGCTGACGGTAGTGGCGGCCGACATCTGCGCCGTGCAGGAGCGCGATCCTGCGGTCGATCTCTTCTCCACCCCGCTGCTCTATCTCAAGGGGTTCCATGCCCTGCAGGGGTATCGGGTCGCCAACTGGCTGTGGCGTCAGGGGCGCCGCTCGCTGGCCCTTTATCTGCAAAACCAGATCTCGGTGGTGTTCGGGGTGGATGTGCACCCGGCCGCCCGTATCGGCAAGGGGATTATGTTTGACCATGCCACTGGCATAGTGGTGGGCGAGACGGCGGTGATTGAAGATGATGTCTCCATCCTGCAGAGCGTGACCCTCGGTGGTACCGGCAAGGAGAGTGGCGATCGCCATCCCAAGATCCGCGAAGGGGTGATGATAGGGGCGGGCGCCAAGGTGCTCGGCAATATCGAAGTGGGTGTGGGCGCCAAAATTGGCGCGGGCAGTGTGGTGATCAACCCGGTGCCGCCTCATACCACGGTCGCTGGCGTACCCGCCAAGATCGTCGGCCGTCCGGAGTGCGACAAGCCTTCACTGGATATGGATCAGTGTCTCTGATCTCCCGGCCGGAGTAGTCGATGGCCAAACGTTGGTCGGGTTATCTGATTTTGGGGATGTGGCTGCTCAACCTGCTCCATCTCTATCTGGGACTCTCCCCCTGGCCAGCGGCCATGGCGGCCTGGGGGGCGTCGCTGCTCACCTGGCCCTGGTTGGTGGGGGCCGCCAAGCGGCAGGCGCTGGCCTTGTATGGCGCGGCGCTGTTGCTGCTCATCTTTTCCTGGTGGCAGGGCGCGCCCCTCACCGCCGGTGACTGGCTGCTGCCCAACATCAATATGCTCACCATGTTTGCCGCGGTGAGCACCCTCAACCTTGCCACCTCAGGTCTCTTGACCGGCACCACCTCCTGGACCGGGCGCAAGGGGCTGTGGAGCACCATGGCCAGCCTCAATCTGCTGGGGGCTGTCATCAACCTCTCGGTGCTGTTTATCATCGGAGATCGGCTGGAGCGTAATGGCACCCTGGAGCGGCGTCAGGTGATGGTGCTGAGCCGGATTTTCTGTGCCGCCGCCTTCTGGTCACCTTTCTTTGTCGCCATGGCGGTAGCGCTCACCTATGCGCCGGGCTTGCAGCTCTCCCATATTTTGCCGTTCGGGATCCTTGCCGCCTTGTTGGCGATGGGGCTGACCGCCTGGCAGGTGGAGCGGATCGGAGTGGCCGACTTTGCCGGTTATCCGCTGCGGCTGCAGACTCTGGGGTTGCCGGTCACGCTGGCGCTGCTGGTACTGCTCATCAAGCAGGTCTGGCCCCAGCTCGGCATTCTGGCGGTGATCGCACTGGTGGCCCCGCTGCTGGCGCTGCTCTTTATGCCGAGGGTCGGGCGCAAGGCGGCCCTCAAGCGGCAGGTGGTGGAGCGCTTCCCCGCCATCGGCGGTCAGCTGGTGCTGTTTCTGGGGGCCGGTTTGCTGGCGGCAGGCATCAACAGTGCGCTGTCGGTCATCGATCTCGGTGCCGGTCACGGCTTGCCGCTGTTCAATCACTTTGGCTGGCTTGAGGCATCCCTCACTCTGCTGCTGATACTGCTGGTGGCCATCGTCGGGGTGCATCCGCTTATCAGTATCTCCGGGCTGGCGCCGCTGCTCTGGCCGCTGGCGCCGGATCCCAGCCTGCTCGGCATGTGTTTCCTGCTGGGATGGGGGCTTGCCACCGGCACCAGTCCGCTCTCCGGCTCCAATCTGGCGCTGGCCTCCCGCTACAACCTCAGTGCCGGGCTGATCCTGCGCTGGAACCTGCTCTACGGCCTGCTGATGTATGTCGTCGCCTGTCTGTTGCTGGGGGCTTATATCGCCTTGCATGGATAACGGCGATTCCGTCGAGAGGGTACAAATGATGCGCGGGCGGCGGGGTCTTTTACGCACGCTTCAGTGTGTTGTCGCGGCTCGGGCGCAGGATGCGAGAAAAATAGACGCATATTTAGACAATACATCTATGGAAGGCGCATTTTACAGCGCACTGGCTTGTTTGTGCCGATGCGCTCGGGGTATGCTGGCTTCACGCGCTTGAATCGCCCTTTGTGGGGCATCGCAATTGAACAAACAGGTATGCATATGTCACTAGAAGTCCTTGAGCAACTCGAATCCAAAGTACAATCCGCCGTCGACAACATCTCCCTGCTGAAGATGGAGCTGGACGAGCTGAAAGAGCAGAACAGCAAGCTGCAAGACGAGAACCATCAGCTGCGCAACGAGCACACTGCATGGCAGGAGCGTCTGCGTGCCCTGCTGGGCAAGATGGATCAGATGGGCGAAACCATCTAATTCATCGCCTTCAGGCAGAATTGAAAACGGGCCGCTCCATGAGCGGCCCGTCTGTTTTTGGCGGGATGGGAATTATAGCGCCAGCAACTGCTTGACTGTCTTCTCGATGCCGTCTGCCGCTTCGACTATGTTGTTGGCCAGCATGTAGGCGGGGGTCGAAATCACCTTGCGCTCCTGATCCACCACGAATTCGTTGACCGGGCAGTTGAGATGGCTGCCACCCATCGCCTCGATGGCGTTGGCGGTACCCTCGTCATGGCCGATGGTCGCCAGCGTCCCGGCACCATAGATCAGCGGGATCATGGCGGGTGCGATGCAGATATAGGCGGCCGGTTTGTTGGCTTTGGCAAAGCTCTGGCACGCTTTCAGCACATCGGGCTGGATCTGGCACTCGGCTCCTTTGATAGCGAAGTCGCACAGGTTCTTGGCCGCGCCAAAGCCGCCGGGCACCAGCAGCGCGTCGTAATCGGCCGCATCCAGCTCGGCCACATCCTTTATCTGGCCACGACAGATGCGGGCCGCTTCGACCAGCACATTGCGGCTCTCTCCCTCGCTCACTTCACCGGTCAGGTGGTTGATGACATGGAGCTGCGCCACGTTCGGGGCGAAGCACTGGACGGCGGCTCCCTGACGGGCCAACGCCAGCAGGCTGATGACGGCCTCGTGGATTTCGGCCCCGTCAAAGACACCGCAGCCACTCAAAATCACGGCCACTTTTTTCATGGCAAACTCCTCGTTGTTGAAAATGTGAGCCAGGATGGATTGTTGTACTTTTGTATGGTTATCGCTCGCCCTCCGCTGGTCAAGTCATCTTGCTGTGCTAGGATTGTTTCGCTTTGGATCCTGCCGTACCTACTCCCTTAAATCTTTTTCCACATTGAACGAGATCATTCTAACTGTCTCACGATCGGTTTTTACGATCCCAACACATTGTTTTTAATGGTTTTTTATATTCTTATGCACAGTTTTATCACTGTGCGTCCTGATGCGCCCCATTTTTGAACACAGAGTTATCCACAGATTGAGTCCCTTTATCAGGCGCTGTGTGCTGTTGCTGCGCCCCTTGGTGTGAGGGGGGCCCTGTGGCATCCTAGCGGCTGTTTATCTCTGGCAGGACGATTTCATGGCCCCTAGCAACCCCCTTATTCTGGTCGACGGCTCCTCTTATCTTTACCGCGCCTTCTTCGCCTCCCAGCAGGCTGATCTGCGCACATCGACCGGTTTGCCGAGCGGCGCCGTCCGTGTCATGGCCAACATGATGCGCAGCCTGCGCAAGCAATATCCTGACTGTCATGTGGCCGTGGTGTTTGATGCCAAGGGCAAGACCTTCCGCGACGACATCTATCCCGAATACAAGGCGACCCGCGCCAGCATGCCGGACGATCTGCGCAGCCAGGTCGCGCCTATCCACCAGATGATTAAGGCGATGGGTTTCCCCTTCCTGATGGTGGAGGGGGTGGAGGCCGACGACGTGATCGGCACCCTGGCCCGTCAGGCGACCGAGAAGCAGCTGCCGGTGCTGATCAGCACAGGTGACAAGGACATGGCGCAGCTGGTCTCCGACCATGTCACCCTGATCGACACCATGAAAGATGTGAAGACCGATCGGGAAGGGGTGATCGAGAAGTTCGGCGTACCGCCCGAGCTCATCATCGACTATCTGGCCCTGATGGGGGACAAGGTCGACAACATTCCCGGCATGACCGGCGTTGGTGAAAAGACTGCACTTGCCCTGCTGCAGGGGATCGGCAGCATCGACGAGATTGCTGCCAACCTCGACAAGGTGGCCGCGCTCGGCTTTCGTGGCTCCAAGGCGTTCGCCGACAAGTTCCGCGAGCAGGAGGAGCAGGTTCGTCTCTCCTATCGACTGGCGACCATCAAGACTGACGTCGAACTGGAACAGAGTCTGGAAGAGCTGCTGCTCAAGCCGGTCGACAAGGAGTCCCTGCTGGCGGTCTATCGCGAATACGAGCTGCGCAACCTGATCAAGGAGCTGGAATCCGGTGGTGAAGAGGGGAGCGAGAGCGCCGGACAGGACGAAGCTGGCGATGAGAGCGCCGCTCCGGTTGCCGCCATCGAAACCGACTACCGC
The DNA here is from genome assembly GCF_051919235.1 of Aeromonas sp. 95A. Taxonomy (NCBI): domain Bacteria; kingdom Pseudomonadati; phylum Pseudomonadota; class Gammaproteobacteria; order Aeromonadales; family Aeromonadaceae; genus Aeromonas; species Aeromonas sp. 95A. The sequence continues at coordinate 2,756,665 of NZ_JBQBFC010000001.1, read as the reverse complement.
TGCATTCTGGACGAAGCCGAGTTTGACGGCTGGCTGGAACAGCTGAAAGCGGCACCGCTGTTTGCCTTCGATACCGAAACCACCAGTCTCGATTACATGGAGGCGCGGATCGTCGGCGTCTCCTTCGCGGTTGAGCCGGGCAAGGCTGCTTATGTGCCGTTTGGCCACGACTATCTGGGGGCACCGGTACAGCTGAGCGAGGCCGTGGTGTTGGGCAAGCTCAAGCCGCTGTTGGAAGATCCGACCCGTCTTAAGGTGGGGCAGAACCTCAAGTACGATCGCAACGTGCTGCTCAACCACGACATCGACCTACAGGGCATCGCCTACGACACCATGCTGGAATCCTACGTGCTCAACTCCACCGCCAGCCGCCACGACATGGATTCGCTGGCCAAGCGTTACCTCGGGGTCGAGACCACCTCCTTTGAAGATATTGCGGGCAAAGGAGTGAAACAGCTCACCTTCAACCAGATCGAGCTGGAGCAGGCCGCTCCCTATGCGGCGGAAGATGCCGATATCACTTTGCGCTTGCACCAGACCCTGTGGGGTCAGCTGGAGGCCGTGCCGGGCCTTGCCAAGGTATTCAGCGAGATCGAACTGCCCCTGCTGCCGGTATTGGCGCGGATGGAGTTGCTCGGCACCACTATCGATCCCAAGCTGCTGCACCAGCAGAGCAAGGAGATCGAGCTGCGGTTGGCGGAGCTGGAGAAGCAGGCCCATGAGCTGGCCGGGCAGGAGTTCAACCTCTCCTCGCCCAAGCAACTGGGGGAGATCCTCTTCACCAAGCTGGGCCTTCCGATCATCAAAAAGACTCCGAAGGGGGCACCGTCCACCGCGGAAGAGGTGCTGGCCGAGCTGGCGGAGACCTACGAGCTGCCGCAACTGCTGATGGAGCATCGTGGGCTGGCCAAGCTCAAGTCCACCTACACCGACAAGTTGCCGCTCATGATCAAGCCCCGGACCGGGCGGGTACACACCTCCTATCATCAGGCGGTAGCGGCTACGGGCCGTTTGTCATCATCTGATCCCAACCTGCAGAACATCCCGGTGCGCAACGAGCAGGGGCGCCGGATCCGTCAGGCCTTCATCCCGAGCGCCGGTTACAAGCTGGTGGCGGCGGACTACTCCCAGATCGAGCTGCGCATCATGGCGCACCTTTCCGGTGACAAGGGGCTGCTGACCGCCTTTGCCGAGGGCAAGGACATCCACAAGGCGACTGCCGCCGAGGTGTTCGGCGTGGCGCTCGATGCGGTCACCACCGATATGCGCCGCAGTGCCAAGGCGATCAACTTCGGCCTCATCTATGGCATGAGTGCCTTTGGTCTGGCCAAGCAGTTGGGTATCGGCCGTGCCGAGGCGCAGAAGTACATGGATCTCTACTTCGAACGCTACCCGGGCGTGCTGGAGTATATGGAGCGTACCCGCCAGCAGGCGGAAGCCCAGGGCTATGTCGAGACCCTGTTTGGCCGTCGCCTCTATCTGCCGGATATCAAGTCCCGCAACGCCGGTCTGCGCAAGGCAGCCGAACGGGCCGCCATCAACGCACCCATGCAGGGTACGGCTGCCGACATCATCAAGCGCGCCATGATCAACGTGGACAGCTGGATCCGCGGGATTGAAGATGAGTCGATCCGCATGCTGATGCAGGTACACGATGAACTGGTG
>NZ_JBQBFC010000001.1:2580000-2750000 GCF_051919235.1 Aeromonas sp. 95A | reverse complement strand
GCGGATGGAGCAGTTGGGAGTCGCAGTGACCAGATGGCTGGGACTGTTTATCAAAAACACAGCACTCTGCAAACACGAAAGTGGACGTATAGGGTGTGACACCTGCCCGGTGCCGGAAGGTTAATTGATGGGGTTAGCGCAAGCGAAGCTCTTGATCGAAGCCCCGGTAAACGGCGGCCGTAACTATAACGGTCCTAAGGTAGCGAAATTCCTTGTCGGGTAAGTTCCGACCTGCACGAATGGTGTAACCATGGCCATGCTGTCTCCACCCGAGACTCAGTGAAATCGAATTCGCCGTGAAGATGCGGTGTACCCGCGGCTAGACGGAAAGACCCCGTGAACCTTTACTACAGCTTGGCACTGAACATTGAACCTACATGTGTAGGATAGGTGGGAGGCTTTGAAGGCGTGACGCCAGTTGCGCTGGAGCCGTCCTTGAAATACCACCCTTGTATGTTTGATGTTCTAACGCAGGGCCCTGAATCGGGCTCGCGGACAGTGCCTGGTGGGTAGTTTGACTGGGGCGGTCTCCTCCCAAAGAGTAACGGAGGAGCACGAAGGTTGGCTAATCCTGGTCGGACATCAGGAGGTTAGTGCAATGGCATAAGCCAGCTTAACTGCGAGACGGACAGGTCGAGCAGGTACGAAAGTAGGTCATAGTGATCCGGTGGTTCTGAATGGAAGGGCCATCGCTCAACGGATAAAAGGTACTCCGGGGATAACAGGCTGATACCGCCCAAGAGTTCATATCGACGGCGGTGTTTGGCACCTCGATGTCGGCTCATCACATCCTGGGGCTGAAGTCGGTCCCAAGGGTATGGCTGTTCGCCATTTAAAGTGGTACGCGAGCTGGGTTCAGAACGTCGTGAGACAGTTCGGTCCCTATCTGCCGTGGGCGTTGGATGATTGAAGGGAGTTGCTCCTAGTACGAGAGGACCGGAGTGAACGAACCTCTGGTGTTCGGGTTGTCACGCCAGTGGCACTGCCCGGTAGCTAAGTTCGGAATCGATAACCGCTGAAAGCATCTAAGCGGGAAGCGAGCCCTGAGATGAGTCATCCCTGACCCCTTGAGGGTCCTAAAGGGCCGTTGGAGACCACAACGTTGATAGGCGGGGTGTGTAAGTGCAGCGATGCATTGAGCTAACCCGTACTAATTACCCGTGAGGCTTAACCATACAACACCCAAGAAGTGTTCTAAGGCTTGTAGCAAATACGAACGAATTACTTACATCAGCTTTCACAGATTGAAGAATTTGCCTGGCGGCCATAGCGCCGTGGAACCACCTGATCCCATGCCGAACTCAGAAGTGAAACGCGGTAGCGCCGATGGTAGTGTGGCATTCGCCATGCGAGAGTAGGACACTGCCAGGCACCCAATTTCAAGATTACGCCCAGCGTGGTCTTTACCGGTTAGTGTGCTGATATGGCTCAGTCGGTAGAGCGCATCCTTGGTAAGGATGAGGTCCCCAGTTCGATTCTGGGTATCAGCACCATTTTCAAGTTAGTTTTAAAAGCTTTTGCCTGACGGCAATAGCGCCGTGGAACCACCTGATCCCATGCCGAACTCAGAAGTGAAACGCGGTAGCGCCGATGGTAGTGTGGCATTCGCCATGCGAGAGTAGGACACTGTCAGGCACCTATTTAGAAGAGGCCTCCCATTCGGGAGGCTTTTTTGCATTTCTGTCTTCCAAAAATCTGCCCTGCCGCCGGCATTTTAGTAAAAGTGCTGGGCTATCAAGGGATTGCCCGTTACTCTTTAGCCGTTGCCGATTAACACGTGATGCTGCCAGCGAGGTATTGATGGCTACGTTGAAGGAAATTGCACAGGAAGCGGGGGTTTCTCTCGCCACGGTATCCCGGGTACTGAACGAGGATCCCAGCCTGAGCGTCAAGGAAGAGACCAAGCAGCGGATCTTCGAGATTGCCGAACGGCTGGAGTACAAGACCAGCAGTGCCCGCAAGGGGGTACACAAGAGCAAGCTGCACTTTCTGGTGGTCTATGCATATCCCCAGAGTACCGAGGTCAACGACCCTTACTATCTCGCCATCCGTTATGGTATCGAGACCCAGAGTGCCCGCCTCAATATCGAACTGACCCACCTCTACAACTGCGGTGAAGGGCGCGAACTGAGCGCCGTGGATGGTATTCTGGTGGTCGGAACCCTCACAGCCGAGCATCTCGTCCAGCTAAGGGCTTGTTCCAGCCAGCTGGTGTTTGTCGACTGCTGTTCACAGGGAGAGTTCGACTCGGTCGATGTGGATCTCGCCCTGATCAGCCAGCAAGTGGTGGATTATTTTATCGCTCAGGGACACCAGCGCATCGGTTATATCGGTGGCCAGGATGAGAATCCGGATCTGCGCGAACTGGCCTTCCGGGATTATGGTCAGCGGCTGGGGGTGGTGCAGGAGAGCGACCTCTATCGTGGAGATTTCTCCAGCGCTTCCGGCTACCAGTTGGCGAAGGAGATGCTGGCAAGGGATTGGCCCAAGGCGCTGTTCGTTGCCTCCGACTCCATCGCCATCGGTGTGCTGCGTGCCATTCATGAGAAGGGACTGGCGATTCCCCAGCAAATTGAGCTTATCAGCGTCAACGATATTCCAACTGCCAAGTTCACCTTCCCGCCGCTCTCTACAGTGCGGATCCACTCCGAGTTGATGGGCTCCCAGGGAGTCAATCTGTTGGTCGAACGGCTGCGTGACGAGCGTGATATTCCACTTCGGGTGCTGGTGCCGAGCAAGTTGACCCTGCGTGGCACCACTCGCTGATTTTAGTAAAACATTCTGCTTTTTAGTCGCGCCATCTTGCGGTGGTGCGACACCTCTCCCAAGCAAACCTCTTTCCCATATCATCCAGTAACTTCATATCATATTGTTTTATAGTTGATTTTATTGCTAATCAGCCAACTCTTATCAACATCCATGCCACTCATCCATATCTTGCCCTCCTTTATCTCCCGCTTCTGATCTCGCTCACAAAACCATCTGTTCATTGTGATCAGGTTAAAACTTTACCAACCTAAAGCTGATATTTAGTAAATGTTTATCTAGAGTTTACCCAGTTAACGTTGCCTTGTTCCGGGAGGACATGTGAATAACTGGGAAAACGTCCAATTCGTTGGTGAAAACAGGCTGGCCCCTCGCGCCTACTTCTTCTCTTATGCCGACCACGCGCTGGCGGCCACCTTGCAGCGCGAGCTGAGCCGCCGTTTTCTGAGCCTTGGCGGCCAGTGGCAGTTCCACTACTTCGACCACCCCCTGCAGGTACCGGAGGCCTTCTATCACAGCCCCATGAGCGAGTGGGGCCAGATCACCGTGCCCAACATGTGGCAGATGGAAGGGCACGGCAATCTGCAGTACACCGACGAGGGTTTTCCCTTCCCCATCGACGTGCCCTTCGTGCCGACCAACAACCCCACCGGTGCCTATCAGCGCAGCTTCACGCTGAGCACGGCCTGGGACGGCGAGCAGGTGATCATCAAGTTTGACGGGGTGGAGACCTACTTCGAGGTCTATGTGAACGGCCACTACGTCGGCTTCAGCAAGGGCAGCCGTCTCACCGCCGAGTTCGATATCAGCGCCTATGCCAAGGTTGGCGAGAACCTGCTGTCGGTGCGGGTGATGCAGTGGGCCGACTCCACCTATATCGAAGATCAGGACATGTGGTGGATGGCGGGGATCTTTCGCGACGTCTATCTGGTGGGCAAACCGGCCGCCCATGTGCAGGACTTCTTCATCCGCACCGCGCTGGCGGATGACAATCAAAGCGCCACCCTGAGCTGCGATATCCAGTTGGAAAATCTTGGTGCGCCCGCCCGTGATCACCGTCTGGTCTGGTCGCTGCTGGATCAGGGCAGTGAGATCGCCAGCGGCTCGCTCGATCATCTCGCCATCGACGGTAAGTGTGATTGCCGCTTCACGCTGGATCTGGCCAATCCCCATCTGTGGAGCGCCGAAGACCCTTACCTCTATCAGCTGCAACTCTCCCTCTACAACGGTCAGGGCGAGCTGCTGGAAGTGATCCCGCAGCGGGTCGGGGTGCGTGAAATCAAGGTCAAGGATGGCCTCTTCTACGTCAACGGCCACTACCTCAAGCTGCACGGGGTGAACCGCCACGACAACGACCACCTCAAGAGCCGCGCGGTCGGTATGGACCGTGTTGAACGCGATATCGTGCTGATGAAACAGCACAACCTCAACTCGGTGCGCACTGCCCACTACCCGAACGACCCGCGCTTCTACGAGCTGTGCGACCAGTACGGTCTGTTCGTGATGGCGGAGACCGACGTGGAGACCCACGGCTTTGCCAACGTCGGCGATCTCAGTCGCATCACCGATGACCCCTTCTGGGAGCCGGTGTTCGTGGATCGCATAGAGCGCCACGTGCACGCCCAGAAGAACCACCCCTCCATCATCATCTGGTCACTCGGCAACGAGTCCGGCTACGGCTGCAACATCAGAGCCATGTACCAGCGCTGCAAGGCGCTCGACCCGACCCGGCTGGTGCATTACGAAGAGGATCGCGATGCCGAGGTGGTGGATGTGGTCAGTACCATGTATTCCCGCGTCTCCCAGATGAACTGCTTCGGCGAGTTCCCGATGGCCAAGCCGCGCATCCTCTGCGAATACGCCCACGCCATGGGTAATGGCCCGGGTGGCCTCAGCGAATACCAGCAGGTGTTCGACCGCCATCCCCACATTCAGGGCCACTACATCTGGGAGTGGTGCGATCACGGCATTCTGGATCAGGACGAGCAGGGCCGCCCCGTTTACAAATACGGCGGCGACTATGGCGACTATCCCAACAACTACAACTTCTGCATGGATGGCCTCATCTATCCGGATCAGACCCCGGGGCCTGGCCTGCGCGAATACAAGCAGGTGATCTGCCCGGTCAAGGTGCGCGCGCTGGATCTGGCCAGCGGCAAGTTGGCGGTGGAAAACCGCTACTGGTTCTCCACTCTCGACGATATCCGCCTGCTGGTCGAAGTGAAGGCCGAGGGCGAGCTGCTGGCCAGCCAGCAAATCCGGCTGGAAGGTATTGCCCCCGGTGCCATCACCGAGTTGCAACTCGAGCTGCCATCCCTCGATGGGCGGGAAACCTTTGTCCAGCTGCGGGTCATCAAGGCCACCGCCACCCGCTATAGCACGGCGGAACACGAGCTGGGCCAGTACCAGTTCCAACTGAAGGCATCGACTCGCCAGCTGCGACCCTTTGCCAATCCCAACGCTACTGCACTGCAGATTGCCGACGAGCGCCTCGCGCTGACCTTGAGCGGCAGCGGCTTTGCCCTGCGTTTCTCGCGCCTCGACGGCAAGCTGGTGAGCTGGCAGCAGGATGGTATCGAGCTGATTGAGCGCTCGCCGCGCCTCACCTTCTTCAAGCCGATGATCGACAACCACAAGCAGGAGTACGAGAGCCTGTGGCACCCGAACCACCTGCAGATCATGCAGGAGCACTTCCGTACTCTGAGCTGGCGTCAGCTGGGTGACGCGGTCGAGGTGACGGTCGAGAGCCTGATCGCGCCGCCGGTGTTCGACTTCGGCATGCGCTGCCGCTACGTCTACACCCTGAGCCCGAACGGTCAGCTGCACGTGGCACTGTCCGGTCAGCCCTACGGCGGTTATGACGACATCATCCCCAAGATCGGCTTCGAGCTGGGCATTCGTCAGGATCTCGACCGGGTGCACTACTACGGCATGGGGCCGGGCGAAAACTATCAGGACAGCCGCCAGAGCAACTGGATCGACAGCTTCCAGAGCACAGTCGGCGAGATGTGGGAGCACTACCCCTTCCCGCAGGACAACGGCAACCGCCAGCAGGTGCGCTGGGCGACCCTGACCAACCGCCACGGCGCCGGTCTCTACGTGCGGCCTGATGCCCCCATCAACCTGAGCGTCTGGCCCTACAGCTGGGAGCATATCCACGCGGCGCAGCACATCAACGAGCTGGAACCGAGCGGTTATCTCACCCTCAATCTGGATCACAAGGTACTGGGGCTTGGATCCAACTCCTGGGGCTCCGAGGTGCTGGACTCCTGGCGGGTGCGCTTCGAGCCATTCAGCTTCGGCCTGACCCTGCTGCCCATCGCCCGTGGCAACCTCAATCCGGCTGCGCTGGCCGGGCTCGATCTCACCATCAACGGCGGGAGGAACCTCGCATGATCACCCTGGACAACCTGACCCTGTTCAAAAACATCTACCGGGAGGGCAAGAAGTGGGGCCGCTGCGTGGAGGCCATCAACAACCTGCCGAACCTCAAGCCCGGCATCTGCCACTCCATCGGAGACTCCCTCACCTACCGCTTGCAGGAGGGGGCCAGCCCGGCCACCTCCCTGTTCGAGGGGCAGCGCCACTACTTCGACGTCCACTACTACCTGGAAGGGGAAGAGACGGTGGAGTGGGCAGCCAAGAGCGAGCTGCGGGTCGAGCAGGCCTATGACGACACCACCGACCGCGAGTGGCTGGCTGGCGAGGTGCGCGAGCGCCAAAAAGTCGGCAACGGTCAGGTGGTGATCTTCGAGAACGACGAGGCCTACCGTTTCGTCGGCGACGGGCCGGTGCGCAAGGTGATCATCAAGGTCACCGTTGAAGGCGGCTACTTCAAGAACAAATAACAAGCCGCCGGTTCTGCACTGACAAAAGCCGGAAGGGCGGGGCTCACCCTACAAATCATGCCCCGCCCTTTCGCGGCAATAACTACAGGTCTGGAGATGCACCATGTCTGATTCCAAACGCAATACGATAGGCAAGTTTGGTCTGCTGTCGCTCACCTTCGCGGCGGTATTCAGCTTCAACAACGTCATCAACAACAACATCGAGATCGGTCTGGCCTCGGCCCCGATGTTCTTTCTGGCCACCATTTTCTACTTCATTCCGTTCTGCCTGATCATTGCGGAATTTGTGTCACTGAATAAGAACTCCGAAGCGGGCGTCTATGCCTGGGTGAAGAGCTCCCTTGGCGGTCGCTGGGCCTTTATCTCGGCCTACACCTACTGGTTCGTGAACCTCTTCTTCTTCACCTCGTTGCTGCCGCGGGTTATCGCCTACGCCTCCTATGCTTTCCTCGGTTACGAGTACATTCTCACCCCGGTGGCGACCACGGCATTGAGCATGGTGCTGTTTGCCTTTGCCACCTATGTCTCCACCAACGGCGCCAAGATGCTCGGCCCCATCACCTCGGTGACCTCGTCCCTGATGCTGCTGCTAACCCTCTCCTACATCCTGCTGGCAGGTGCGGCACTGGTGGGCGGCGTACAGCCGGCCGACCCCATCACGGTAGCGGCCATGGTTCCCGATTTCAGCTGGGCGTTTCTGGGCATCACCACCTGGATCTTTATGGCAGCCGGTGGCGCCGAGTCGGTCGCGGTCTACGTCAATGACGTGAAAGGGGGCTCCAAGTCATTCGTGAAGGTGATCATCATCGCCGGGATCTTTATCGGCGTGCTCTACTCCATCGCATCGCTGTTGATCAACGTGTTCGTGCCGAGCGGCACCCTGAAATATACCGGCGGCTCGGTGCAGGTGTTTGAAGGGCTGGCGGCCTACTTCGGTCTGCCGGAGATCCTGATGAACCGCTTCGTCGGGCTGGTCTCCTTCACCGCCATGTTCGGCTCCCTGCTGATGTGGACGGCGACCCCGGTGAAGATCTTCTTCTCCGAAATCCCGGCCGGCATCTTCGGCAAGAAGACAGTCGAGCTCAACGAGAACGGCGTGCCCGCCCGCGCAGCCTGGATCCAGTACCTCATCGTGCTGCCGCTGATGGTGATCCCGACCTTGGGCTCCAACACAGCGCAGGATCTGATGAACACCGTCATCAACATGACCGCTGCCGCCTCCATGTTGCCGCCGCTGTTCATCATGCTGGCCTACCTCAATCTGCGCCTGAAGCTCGACCACCTGCCGCGGGAGTTCAAGATGGGTTCGCGCACTACCGGCATCGCCGTGGTGTCGGTGCTGATCGCCATCTTCTCGGTGGGCTTCCTCGCCTCCACCTTCCCGACCGGCGCCGACATCATGACCATCATCTTCTACAACGTCGGCGGGATCGTGATCTTCCTCGGCTTCGCCTGGTGGAAATACAACAGATACGAGGCCTCCCTCAGTGCCGAAGCGCGTGCCAAAGAGGCCCAGCCGACAGCGCAGGTTGCCATGCAGACGCCATAGGCACGGTATTGAATACCAATCAAACCGGGTGGCCGTTGGCCACCCGCAAACCGTTGAACCAGAAAAGGAAAAGAGCATGAGCGAGACGATCGAGTTTGCGGAATTCAAACGGGTCGAGATGAAGGTGGGCAAGGTGCTGGAGGTGGTGCGCCACCCCGGGGCCGACAAACTCTACATCGTCCAGATCGACGTGGGTGGCGAGCGGCCGCTGCAGACCGTCACCAGTCTGGTGCCTTACTACAGCGAAGATGAGCTGATGGGCAGCGAGGTGGTGGTGCTGACCAACCTCAAGCCCACCAGGATGCGCGGCGAGCGCTCCGAGTGCATGTTGCTCTGCGCCGAGGCCCCGGACGAGAGCCAGAGCGTGCTGCTGCAACCACGGGTGCCGATGGCGCCGGGCACCCCGATCGTCTGAACGGTATCGCGAGCCGGTGCGGGAGACTGCACCGGTTCACCAACGAGGCCGTCCACGCGGCCCGATCATAACAAGAGAGTAAAGTGCGGGGCCGACAGACCCTTGCCGAACACATCACAGAGTCACAGCGTTACCCGCAGGGAGCGCGAGTCCACTGGAGGACACCATGTCTGAATCCGTACGCGGCACCATAGGCAAGTTTGCCCTGTTGTCGATGACCTTTGCCGCCGTGTTCAACGTGCGCAACATCGTCAACAACAACATCGAGCTGGGGCTCAGCTCCGCCCCTATTTTCCTGCTGGCGACCATCGTCTACTTCATTCCGTTCGTCTTCATCATCGCCGAGTTCGTCTCGGCCAACAAAAATTCCGAGTCGGGGATGTACGACTGGCTGAAAAAACCGCTCGGCACCCGGATGGCCTATCTGGGCTCGTTTCTCTACTGGTTCGTAAACCTGTTCTGGTTCGTCTCCCTGCTACCCAACGTTATCGCCTACGCCTCCTACGCCATGCTGGGCTATGAGTACAGCTTCTCGCCCATGGTCACCTCGATCATCTCCATCGTGCTGTTTGCGGCGGCGACCCATATCTCCACCAAGGGGGCGAGCTGGCTTGGCAAGATTGCCGAAATAGTGGCCTACGGTGTGTTTGCCCTGTTCGCCATCTATGTGCTGGGTGCCCTGATGGCCCTGAGTGGCGATCATGTGCCAGCACAGCCCATCACGCTGGAGGCGATGACTCCCACCGTCAACTGGGCGACGCTCGGCATCATGTGCTGGATCTTCCAGGCAGCGGGCGGTGCCGAGACCGCAGCGGCCTACCTCAATGACGTGAAGGGCGGCCAGAAGTCCTTTATCAAGGTGATCATCAGTGCCGGTATCGTCATCGGTGCCATGTATGCGGTCGGTTCCCTTTTGGTGAACGTGTTCGTACCGCGCGAGAGCCTCACCTATGCCGGCGGCATGGTGGAGATCTTCACCGGCATGGCGCAATACTTCGGGCTTTCCGAGGCGCTGGTGGGCCGCTTCGTCGGCGTGGTGCTGTTTATCGCCATGTTTGGTTCCATGATGATGTGGACCTCGGCGCCGGTGAAGATCCACTTCTCCGAGATCCCGCAGGGGGTTTACGGCGAGAAGACCACCCAGCTCAACAAGCACGGCGTGCCGGTGCGCGCCGCCTGGTGGCAGTTTGTCTTCGTGTTCGCGATGCTGGTGGTCAACGGCTTCGGCTCCGAGTCGGTACAGCAGATGATGAACACCGCCATCAACCTCACCGCGGGCACCGCCATGTTGCCGCCGATCTTCATCATGGTGGCCTACTTCGTGTTTCGCTGGAAACATGACGACACTCCCCGCGACTTCCGCATGGGCTCGCGCACCTTCGGCATGGCTGTGGTCTCGGTGCTGATCGCCATCTTCGTGGTGAGCATGAGCGCCTCCGCCTTCCCGGCCGGGGTGGATCTGGTGCGCGCCTTCTTCATCAACGTCTTTATGACTGCAGTCTTCTCGGCGCTGGCCTACTGGTGGATCTCCCGCTTCGAGAAGCGGCAGTCCCGCAAGCTCGCCGGCAATGACAAGAAGATCGGCAACGGCAAGCTGGCCAGCCAGCGCTGATCGGCAGAACGAAAAAGCGAGACGGGCGGCCTGGGTCGCCCGTTTTTTTATCCATTTCGCGCCGGTTTGGCGCTATCTGGCCGCGGGTCAGCAACTTCCGCTATTCAACAAAGCAAAGGCGTTAAGCATTGATGAACAATTAACCGCTGCCCAACGTTGCGCCTCTCCGTTATCGGGGTAAGCTGGAGGTTCGTTTTAGCGGGAGGTGCCAGACATCTCCCGCTCTGTTTCTTGTCCTCCCCAATCCTGACTGCCGTCACGGCAGCAGGATGCCCTTCTGATGGAGACCTTTCGTGCGTCTGGATCCCTTTACTATTGTGCTGATTGCGGTGGTCACCCTGGCCTCCCTCTTTCCCTGCGAGGGGCAGGTGGCTGTCTGGTTCGGTCTGCTGACCAAGCTGGCGGTGGCGCTCCTGTTCTTCATGCATGGCGCCAAGCTGTCGCGCCAGAACCTGCTGGCGGGCCTCGGTCACTGGCGGCTTCATCTGGTGGTGATGCTCAGCACCTTCGTGCTCTTTCCGCTGCTCGGGCTGCTGCTCACCCCGCTGGTACCGAGCTGGCTGAGCCCGGCTATCTACCTCGGCTTCCTCTATCTCTGCGCTTTGCCAGCCACCGTGCAGTCGGCCATCGCCTTCACCTCGATGGCAGGGGGCAATGTGTCGGCAGCGGTGTGCAGCGCCTCGGCCTCCAGCATCCTCGGCATCTTCCTCTCGCCGGTGCTGGTGGGGATGATGATCCACGTGCAGGGGGAGGGGATCGACACCTGGCACTCCATTCAGGCCATCATGATGCAGCTGATGCTGCCGTTCGTGGTGGGCCACCTGTCGCGCCCGCTCATCGGTCGCTGGGTCGACAGCCACCGTCCGCTCATCGGCAAGCTGGATCAGAGCTCCATCCTGCTGGTGGTCTACGTCGCCTTCAGCGAGGCGGTGGTGCAGGGGATTTGGCGTCAAGTAGGTTGGTACGATCTGGCCAGTATTGTGCTGCTGAGCTGCGTCTTGCTGGCGCTGGTGCTCTGCTGGAACGTCTGGATCAGCCGTCGCCTCGGCTTCGACAAGGCGGACGAGATCACCATTGTCTTCTGCGGCTCCAAGAAGAGTCTGGCCAACGGGGTGCCGATGGCCAACGTCATGTTCCCGGCCGCCAGCGTCGGGGTGATGGTGCTGCCGCTGATGATCTTCCACCAGATCCAGCTGATGGTCTGCGCCGTGCTGGCGCGCCGCTATCACGAGCAGGGGCATTGATACTCGCGACGTTTTTGCTGTCATAACAAGAGGGAGGCCCGTTGGCCTCCCTCTTCTCATCTGCATGCCGACCGGCGGATTAGCGTTTGCGCCAGACGGTCAGCTGCGCCACCGTGTGCTGGTATTTGCGGGCGGTCTCGCGGATGACGAAATGCACATCCCGCGGCGGGCAGTGCTCCTCGAATTCGGCCGCCAGCAGCCGTTGCAGCGCCTGATAGGTGGTGAGCGCCTCGCCGTTTTCACGAATGCCACCGAGCCAGTTGGCGGGCGGGGTATATTCCGCCAGCCAGGTGTAGGGGCTGGTGAGCACCAGCAGACCACCGCTGCGCAGCCGGGGAGCGATATCCCGCAGGAAGCGGGCGGGCTCCCGCAACCGGTCGATCAGGTTGGAGGCGAGCACCAGATCATAGTGGTCATATTTGGGCTTGAGGTTGCAGGCATCCCCCTGACTGAAGTGGATGCGCTCAGCCTGACTCGCCCCCAATCCGTGGCTCGACAGGCGTGCCTCGCAATACTCCACCAGTTCACCCTCCAGCGGAATGGCGTAGCGGAAGCTGTCCTGGCTGGCGAGGGCCAGCGCCACATCGATGAAGCGGGCCGAGTAGTCGACCCCGTCCACATGCTGGAAGTGGCGAGCCAGTTCGAAACTGGCGCGGCCGGTGGCACAGCCGATATCCAGCGCCCGCTGGTGGTTGCTGCACAGCTCGCCAGCAAGATCAGCAAGCGTCTTGGCGTAGTTGGCTACCCCGAAGTGGCTCGGGCCGTACTGGAAGTCGAGGTACTGGGCTACGAGCGTGTCGGTTTCATAGGGATTCACGATAACGGGTTCCTGATAACGGGAGACCAGATAGCGGAAACCCGCATGCTGGAAGAAGTGACGCCGGAAGGCGTAACGGGATGATTTGAGCGCTTCGTTGCCCGTGCTGATCCAGCTGCCCCCCTTGATCAGGGTGTGCTTGCCATCAAAGGTGGGGGTGGAGAAGTCGTCGTAGAGCGGGTGGATTTTAAAGCCATCGAAGCCATCGATGGCGGTGCTGGTCCACTGCCAGACATTGCCCACCAGATCGAAGAACTCCCCTTGCGGGCAGGCATCCACCGGGCAGGAGGAGGCAAAACGGGCCAGATTGATATTGCCGGGGACCTGTGTCCAGTCCGGCTGATCGCCGGGAACTTGCTCGCGCAGCAGCATCCATTCCGCCTCGCTCGGCAGCTGGATGGGGAGTCCGGTCTGGGCCGCCTTCCAGCGGCAGAAGGCGGCCGCCTCCAGCTGGTTGACCTCCACCGGCCAGTCCCATGGCATGGCGACCTGCTCGGTCATCAGCCGCAGCTGCAATTGCCCGTGCTCGGCGGGATCACCCACCCAGAAGGTGGGCATCTGCGCCTTGGCGTACTGGCACCAGCCCCACCCCTCCTCATCCCACCACTGTTGTTGGCCGTAGCCGCCCGCCTGGACGAAAGCGAGGTACTCGGCATTGCTCACCAGCATGCGGCTGGCCTGAAACGGGGTCAGCTTTATATGGCGCTCGCCATATTCGTTGTCCCAGCCGTAGGTGGCGTCCTGCTTGCCAAGGCGCACCTTGCCGCCGGCCACTGGCAGCAGGCTGTTGGCGGGCACCTGATCAATGCGGTGGCGGGCTTCGGTACTGGCGGGCCAATAAGGCTGTGGTCGCACCCAGGCGAGCGGCAACTGGCGGATCAGCACGCTGGAGGTCTCGAGGTGGATGCGCTCGTGCTCTATCCCCATCAGGATCACCCAGGCCGGGCTCTGCCAGTCGATGGGCAGAGTGAGCGGCATCTGGCGAATAAAATCGCACACCAGCGAACGGACTTTGGCCCGATAGCTGCGTAGCTCGCTGACTTTGGGCCAGTCGTAGTGGGTCTCGTCCAGATCGTCCCAGCTCATCTCGTCCACCCCGATGGCGACCATGGCCTCGATGCGGGCATCCAGCCGCTGGTCGATCAGGCGTGCCGCCAGCAGCTTGTTGATGAAGAAGGCGGCAGTGTGGCCGTAGTAGAAGATGAGCGGATGGCGCAGCGGGATCGCCTTGTTGAACCAGGCCCGCTCATCGGCCAGACAGTCGAACAGCGAGTCGTAGAGATCAAAGGTCTGGCAGAAGTAGGCGAGCAGCTCGCGCCGTTTCTGCTCGGGATCGCTGCCGGTCAGCAGCGGGGTGCGAGTCGGTTCCGGCAGACCGGTGGCGGTGGCATAGAGAGGGCTTGCTTGGGTCACGCTCTGGCTCCTTGTTGGCAGTGAAGACTGACAAGACAGTGGTAATGACATTACCGCAATGGAGAGCTTGGTACGCACGAAGTACCACTATTGGCTCAACAGACCGGCAGGGCAATTAAAAACTTCCACGGGCTGTCAGCATAGTGACCGGCAGGACGACCCGCCAGCCAGCTCTCCACCTGCCTGTTAGGGGGTGGTCAAATTCGCCAAATGGTGGTCTAAATGGATCTTTTTGTGCGTATCACATCTTACTGTTGATTTTATTTTTATTGAAAATCATATAGTTATGGTCTGGCATGGCCATTGCTAACTGTGGTTTCATACGGCCTCTATTTTTGTGGTTTCGAACAGGGCCAGTCAGGTGGCTTATCAATAAATAAAAAGGAGAACAGTTATGCGGTGGATGATTGGCGTCTTGGTGGCGTTGGTGATGGGAGGTTGCAACGTCTTTGCCGACACCGAGATCAAGGGGGAAGGTGCCCCGGTCGAGCGCCAGCAGGTGCTCGGTGACGGGGTGACCCGGGTGCTGGCGGGGGTGCCTGCCACCCTCCATCTGGTCGCGGGGGAGCCGCGCGGTATCCTGATCAAGGGGCAGGAGAACCTGCTGCCCTATCTGGAGCTGACCGAGAGCGGCGACAAGCTGGAGATCGAGGTGAAGGAGGGTTACCGGCTCGATCCTACCGAGCCGCTGGAGCTGACCATCACCTTGCCGGTGTTGAACGAACTGGCATTGGCCGGGACCGGCAATGGCGATCTGAGCGGCTTCAAGGGCGATGAGCTGGTGCTGTCGGTGGCCGGTACCGGTGACATCGTCGCCAGTCAGCTGGAGCTGAAACGGCTGGAAGGGAATATCGCAGGCACCGGCAGTCTGGAGCTGGGCAGCGGTTCGGCACAGGCCATCGAGCTGAACATTGCCGGATCTGGTGATGTGCTCGGGAGCGAGATGCGCGGTAAGGAGGTAGAGGTCAATATCGCCGGCAGCGGTGATGTGGCGGTGCGGGCGCAGGAGACGCTGAAAGTCGGCATCGCCGGTTCAGGCAACATCGCCTACTGGGGTGATCCCAAGGTGGAGCAGCAGATCGCAGGCTCCGGCGGCGTGACTCGAGCGGGCAGCTGATATCAACCGATCACCACAACTGAAACAGGCCCGCAACGGGCCTGTTTTGATCAGAGGTGGCGGGCGTGAAAGCGCAGGTGCGCCTCGATAAAGCTCGCCACGAAGTAGTAGCTGTGGTCATAGCCCTCGTGGCGGTTGAGTTCCAGCGGCCATCCCTTGCTGGCTGCCACCTCGGCCAGCGCATCGATATGCAACTGCTCGGCGAGAAAGGGATCATCCAGTCCCACATCCACCAGGGTGGGCAGCGGCGTGACCGGCTGGTGGCGCAGCAGCTGGCAGGCATCCCACTCCTGCCACAACAAGGGATTGCTGCCGAGGTAGGCGCCGAGCGCCTTCTGGCCCCAGGGGCAGCGGCTAGGGTGACAGATCGGGCTGAACGCCGAGACCGAGCGGTAGCGACCCGGCTCCCGCAGCGCGGCGATCAGCGCACCGTGACCGCCCATGGAGTGGCCACTGATGGCGCGGCGGGTCGAGACCGGGAAGTGGGTCTCTATCAAGTCAGGCAGTTCGCGGGTGACGTAGTCATACATCTGGTAGTGCGCCTGCCAGGGGCTCTGGCTGGCATTGACGTAAAAGCCCGCGCCCATGCCGAGGTCATAACCGGGATCGTCCGCTACGCCGTCGCCGCGGGGGCTGGTGTCCGGCGCCACCAGGGCGATGCCAAGCTCGGCGGCGATACGCTGGGCATCCGCCTTCTGCATAAAGTTCTCATCGGTGCAGGTGAGACCGCTGAGCCAGTAGAGCACGGGCACCTTCTGGCCGGTGAGGGCCTGAGGCGGCAGATAGATGGCAAAATTCATCTCGCAGCCGAGCACGCTGGAGTGGTGGCGATAGCGCTTGTGCCAGCCGCCGAAGCTCTTGTTGCTGCTGATAATCTCCAGATTCATCGAAGGACTCCTGCACCCCGCCCACGATGGCGGGCGGGGTGATCATGCTCAGTAGTGGATGACGGTGCGGATGCTCTTGCCTTCGTGCATCAGATCAAATGCCTCGTTGATCTGCTCAAGCCCCATGGTGTGAGTGATGAAGTCATCGAGGCGGAACTCGCCCTGCATGTAGCGCTGCACATAGCTCGGCAGTTCGCTGCGACCGCGTACCCCGCCGAAGGCGCTGCCGCGCCAGACCCGACCGGTCACCAGCTGGAACGGACGGGTACTGATCTCCTGACCCGCTCCGGCGACGCCGATGATGACCGACTCGCCCCAGCCCTTGTGGCAGCACTCCAGCGCCGCACGCATTACCTTGACGTTGCCGATGCACTCGAAGGAGAAGTCGACGCCGCCGTCGGTCAGCTCGACGATCACCTCCTGAATCGGTTTGTCGTAATCGTTCGGGTTGATGCAGTCGGTGGCGCCCAGCTTGCGGGCCAGCTCGAACTTGCTCTCGTTGATGTCGATGGCGATGATGCGACCGGCCTTGGCCAGACGAGCCCCGATCACCGCCGAGAGGCCGATGCCGCCCAGACCGAAGATGGCGACGCTCTCACCCTCTTTCACCTTGGCGGTGTTCATCACGGCGCCGATGCCGGTTGTGACGCCACAACCGAGCAGACAGACCTCTTCCAGCGGGGCGGCCGGGTCTACCTTGGCGATGGAGATCTCCGGCAGCACCGTGTATTCGCTGAAGGTGGAGGTGCCCATGTAGTGATAGATGGGCTGGCCATCTTTCGAGAAGCGGGTGGTGCCGTCCGGCATCAGCCCCTTGCCCTGGGTGGCGCGGATCTTCTGGCAGAGGTTGGTCTTGCCGGACTTGCAGAATTTGCACTCGCCGCACTCGGGGGTGTAGAGCGGGATCACGTGATCCCCCACCTTGACGCTGGTGACCCCTTCGCCGACCGATTCGACGATGCCGCCCCCCTCGTGACCGAGAATGCAGGGGAAGACCCCTTCCGGATCTTCACCGGAGAGGGTGAAGGCATCGGTGTGGCAGACGCCGGTCGCGATGATGCGCACCCGCACTTCGCCCGCTTGCGGCGGCATGACCTCGACCTCTTCGATGGAGAGGGGCTGACCCGGGCCCCAGGCGATGGCGGCTTTACACTTGATGCTTTGAACCTGTGCCATGAATGACATCCTTCTTGTTGAGCAGGGTGAACAGAGATGAGTTCGGACAGTCAGTGTAGTTTCCCGCCGATTTGGTGATAATGAGGGCAAATCTCAAATCACTTTTACACACAGGTAATAATGTTCGGCTGGGAAGGGATCTGTGAATTTGTCAGCGTGGCGGAGCAGGGGGGCTTTACCCCGGCGGCACGCAAGCTGGGAGTGTCGGTGGCGCAAGTGAGCCGTCAGGTGGCACAGCTGGAGGACAGGCTGCAGGCCAAGCTGCTGCTGCGCACCACCCGTCAGGTGCGGCTCACCGAGCTTGGCGAGATCTACTATCGCCACTGCCGTCAGCTGCTCGACAACCTCTACGAGGCGGAGCTGGCGGTGGGGCGCCATCAGGCGGTACCGCAAGGGTCGCTGCGCATCACGGCCCCCGTCTCCTACGGCGAGAGCCGCATCGCCCCGCTGGTGAACGACTTTATGGTGCGTTTCCCCCAGCTGGAGGTGACCCTCAACCTCACCAACCAGCTGCTGGATCTGGTGCACGAGGGCTACGATCTGGCGCTGCGGCTCGGCCACCTCAAGGATTCGACGCTGGTGGCGCGCAAGCTGGCGCAGCGGGTGCCCTATGTCTGCGCCTCACCGGCTTACACCGCCCGCCACGGCATGCCCAACAGCCTCTCCGAGCTGACTCGCCACACCTGTTTGGTGGGCAACAGCGACGAGTGGCATTTCACCCTGGATGGCCGCCCCCACAGTGTGCGGGTGCGCGGCCTGTTGCAGTGCAACAGCGGCCACGCCCTGCTGGATGCGGCGCTCAAGGGCATCGGCATTATCCAGCTGCCGGACTACTACGTGAGCGACCATCTGGCCCGAGGCGAATTGATCGAGCTGCTGCCCGAACTGCGGGCTCCGGCCGAGGGGATCTGGGCCCTCTATCCCCACAACCGCCACCTCTCCCCCAAGGTGCGACTGCTGGTGGATTATCTGGCCGAGCGGCTGAGCGACCCGCACCAACCGGCGCTGGTGATGCCGATAGGCTAGGGCTTCTCTTGCTCGTTGGCTCACAGGCGGCAAACCCCATGGCCTGAAAATAAAAGAGCCCTTGAGGAATCAAGGGCTCTTTTGCAGGTAGCGACCGGATAGTCAGAGATCCATCACTCGATGTTCTGAATTTGCTCGCGCATCTGCTCGATGAGGACTTTCAGCTCGACGGCGGACTGGGTCACTTCGGCGTTGATCGACTTTGAACCAAGCGTGTTCGACTCGCGGTTGAACTCCTGCATCATAAAGTCGAGACGACGACCGCAGGCGCCACCCTTCTTCATGATCTTGTTGGTCTCGCTGATGTGCATCTCCAGACGATCCAGCTCTTCGGCCACGTCGATCTTCTGGGCCAGCAGCACGATCTCCTGTTCGATGCGGGCCGGATCCAGCTCGACCTTGGCTTCGGCCAGACGGTCGGTGAGCTTCTGGCGCTGCCACTCGATGATCTGCGGCAGGTGGACGCGCACCTTCTTCACTTCCACCTGAATACCGGCCAGACGCTGTTCGATCAGCGCCTTGAGGTTGGCCCCCTCGCTGGCGCGGGAGGCGAGGAAATCTTCCATGGTCTGGTCAAAACCGCCGAGCAGCTCGGTGGCGACCGCGTCCATGTCCTGTTCGGCGGCAGCCATGACGCCCGGCCAGCGCAGCACGTCGACCGGGTTGAGCTGGCCCTGACCCGCCTCTCTCATTACCCAGCTGGCGCTGTCGATGATGAGCTTGGCCAGCTCTTCATTGATGTGCAGCTGGCTGGCGGCGGCTTGCGCGGCCTCAAAGCGCAGGTTGCACTCCACCTTGCCGCGCTGTAGTTTGGCGCGGAAACGCTCACGCAGAACCGGTTCCAGGCTGCGCAGTTGCTCCGGCAGGCGAATGTAGGTTTCCAGATAGCGCTGGTTGACCGAACGAATTTCCCAAACGGCTGTGCCCCAGTCGCCCTTGAATTCCTTGCGGGCGTAGGCGGTCATGCTGTGAATCATTGATTGTTCCGGGCTTGATGAAGTGTGCGGCCAGTATACTCAGCCCGGCCCTGCTCGTCAGCCGATGCCGTGGTTTTAGCGGCTGATATTTGGGGCGGGATCACTTATAATCCCCCGCCAATTTGAGCCAGCCCAGAGGTCCGTTCCATGTCCCGTCCAAGCGATCGCAGTGCCGCGCAACTTCGCCCGGTTACCATTACCCGCAATTTCACCAAACATGCAGAAGGCTCAGTGCTGGTGGAGTTCGGTAACACTCGCGTGCTCTGCACCGCCAGCGTCGACACCAGCGTGCCGCGCTTCCTGAAAGGAAAGAATCAGGGCTGGGTGACTGCCGAATACGGCATGCTGCCGCGCTCCACCCACTCCCGGATGAACCGTGAAGCGGCCTCCGGCAAGCAGAGTGGCCGTACTCTGGAGATCTCCCGTCTGATCGCCCGCTCCCTGCGCGCCGCGGTAGACCTGACTGCGCTGGGCGAGCACTCCATCACAGTTGACTGTGATGTGCTGCAGGCCGATGGCGGCACCCGCACCGCTTCCATTACCGGTGCCTGCGTGGCGCTGGTGGATGCGCTGAACTGGATGGTCGAGAAGGGCATGATCAAGCAAAGCCCGCTCAAGCAGATGATCGCCGCCGTCTCCGTCGGCATGTATCAGGGCGAAGCCATCTGCGATCTGGAGTACATCGAAGACTCCGCCGCCGAGACCGACATGAACGTGGTGATGACCGAAGATGGTCGCATCATCGAGGTGCAGGGCACCGCGGAGGCCGAGCCCTTCACCCATGAGGAGCTGCTGGAGATGCTGGCGCTCGCCAAGGGCGGCATCGCCGACATCATTGCGCTGCAGAAGCAGTCACTTTCATAATTTTAAAAACGCGGCATTGACCGCGTTTTTTTATACCCCCACACAAGACAACGACAAGCCAAGCAAGGAGCCAGAATGAAAGCCTACCAGCGTCAATTTATCGAGTTCGCCCTGGAGAAACAGGTCCTCAAATTCGGTGAATTTACCCTGAAATCCGGTCGTAAAAGCCCCTACTTCTTCAACGCCGGTCTGTTCAACAGCGGCCGCGATCTGGCCCGTCTCGGCCGCTTCTATGCCGCCGCCTTGATGGATGCCGGTATCGAGTTCGATGTGCTGTTTGGCCCGGCCTACAAGGGGATCCCCATCGCCTCCGCCACTGCCGTACAGCTGGTGGAGCAGCACGATGTGGACGTGCCCTGGTGCTTCAACCGCAAGGAGGCCAAGGATCATGGCGAGGGTGGCAATCTGGTGGGCAGCCCGCTCAAAGGGCGGATCATGCTG
The DNA here is from genome assembly GCF_051919235.1 of Aeromonas sp. 95A. Classification (NCBI taxonomy): domain Bacteria; kingdom Pseudomonadati; phylum Pseudomonadota; class Gammaproteobacteria; order Aeromonadales; family Aeromonadaceae; genus Aeromonas; species Aeromonas sp. 95A. The sequence continues at coordinate 2,729,848 of NZ_JBQBFC010000001.1, read as the reverse complement.
GTGGACGATGTCATCACCGCCGGTACCGCCATCCGCGAATCCATGGATCTGATCCAGGCCAACGGCGCCTCGCTGGCGGGCGTGCTGATCGCGCTGGACCGTCAGGAGAAGGGCAAGGGCGAGCTCTCCGCCATTCAGGAAGTGGAGCGTGACTATGGCGCTCACATCATCGCCATCATCCAGATGAGCGACTTGATCCAGTATCTGGAAGAGAAGCAGGCCGAACAGCCGGAGCTGGCAGCACAACTGGCGGCCATGAAGGCTTATCGCGCCCAGTACGGTATCTGAGTTCCGCTCGCACCGCGCAATAGCTGAATGCGGCGCCCGTTTGTTCTCTGGCAGCAAACGGGCGCCGTTTTTTCATCTGCAAAAAGTGGATCATGTGGCTTGAGCTTACCCTTACAGTAAAGGTTAGGGTTTGCCCGTCGGCGTTTTGTGGTGCCGACGGGTTCCGGGGAGGAACAACATGACCACTCATCTTCAATCACCCATTCATCTGCAGTTGCCGCTCAGCGGCATGAGCTGTGCCAACTGCGCAGGCCGCATCGCGACCAGCCTCAACAAACTCGACGGGGTATCGGCCACCGTCAACTTCGCGCTGGAGCAGGCGGCCATCGAGCTGGCCAGCGCCGACCGTCTGCCAGTGGTGCTCGACAGCATCAAGAATCAGGGTTACGACTACGGCAGCGAGACCTGTTTGTTTCAAATTACCGGTATGACTTGTGCAGGTTGTTCGGCTCGACTGAACAAGATGCTGGCCGCGCTGCCCGGCGTTATCTCGGCAGAGGTCAACTTCTCCATCGAACAGGCCCGGATCGTGCTGGTGCCCGGGATGCAGACCCCGGCCGCTTTGCGCGAGCAGATCGAGGCACTCGGCTTTGGCGCCCAGCTGGCACAAGGCTCGGCCAGCGGCCGCCGCCAGCAGTTGCTGGAGCGCGAAGCGCAGGAGGCCGCCACTGCCCGTCAGGCGCAAACCCGGGTCATCATCTCGGCTTTGCTCACCTTGCCGCTGCTGGTGGGGATGCTGGCCATGGCTGGACTGTTCCCCTGGCATCTGCCCGCCTGGCTCGAGCTGCTGCTCGCCACCCCGGTGCAGTTCTGGATCGGGGCCCGTTTCTATCGCGGCGCCTGGCTCGCCATCAAGAACCGTTCCGCCAATATGGATGTGCTGGTGGCAACCGGCACTAGCGCCGCCTACTTCTACAGCCTCTATCTGCTGCTGACGTTGGGGATGGCCGCCAGCGGCAAGCTCTACTTCGAGGCGAGCGCCATCATCATTACCCTGATTTCGTTGGGAAAACTGCTGGAGGCGAGAGCCCGCCGCAGCACCCAGTCCGCCATTCGCGAACTGATGGCGCTGCGGCCGGAAACCGCCACCGTCTGGCGTGGCGAGAGCTGGCAGAGTGTGGCCATCGACGAGGTGCTGCGCGGCGATCGGCTGCGGGTGCTGGTGGGTGAGCGGGTGCCGGTGGATGGCAAGATCCTGAGCGGCGCCAGCGAACTGGATGAGTCGATCCTCACCGGCGAGAGTCTGCCGGTGCCGCGCAGTGCGGGCGACAAGGTGCTGGGCGGAGCCATCAACCGCTCCGGCGTGCTGGAGATCGAAGCCACTACCGTGGGGGAGGACTCCAGTCTCAGCAAGATCATCGCACTGGTGGAGAGTGCCCAGATGGGCAAGGCACCGCTGCAACAGCTGGTGGACAAGGTCTCTGCCGTGTTCGTACCGGTGGTGATGGCCATAGCCCTGTTCACCCTGCTGGTGTGGTACGCCATCAGCAACGACTTTGCTCAGGCGCTGCTGGCTGCTGTGGCGGTGCTGGTGATCGCCTGCCCCTGTGCGCTGGGGCTGGCGACACCAGCGGCCATCGTCACCGGTACCGGGGTGGCGGCGCGCCACGGCATTCTGATCAAGGATGTGGATACCCTGCAGAAGGCCCACGCCATCAAGGCGCTGATCTTCGACAAGACCGGCACCCTCACTCAAGGCAAGCCGGTACTGGCGAGCTGGGGTGGCAATGACGAGCAACTGCGCCTCGCCGCCGCCCTGCAGCAGGCGAGTGAACACCCGCTGGCGCTGGCGATGCGCGAGGCGGTCGGCAGCGGGGTGGCACTGCCTCAGCCGGAGGCGGTCGAGGTGCGGGTCGGTGCCGGCATAGTCGGTCAGGTGGCGGGCCATAGGGTCGCTATCGGCAATGGCTCCCTGCTGGCCCAGCTCGAGATTGAAATGCCGCAACAGGATGAACAAGCCGCCGATGGGGCTACCCGGGTCTGGGTCGCTATCGACGGCGTGGTAGCGGGGATCGCGGCACTGGCCGATACCCTGCGCCCCGAGAGTCCGGAAGCCATCGCCACCCTGCGTCAACGTGGCATCGCCAGCTGGCTGGTGAGCGGCGATGCACCGGCTCCGGTGGCCCATATTGCCGCAAAGCTGGGGCTGGACGGTGCCTTTGACTCCGTGCTGCCGGCCGGCAAGGTGGAGAAAGTGGAGGCGCTGCGGGCGCAAACCCGCGGGTTGGTGGCCATGGTGGGGGACGGGGTGAACGACGCCCCGGCGCTGGCGGCGGCGGATGTCGGCATCGCCATGGGCTCCGGCTCCGATGTGGCGATGGAGACCGCCTCCATCACCCTGATGCGATCCGACCCACGGCTGGTGGCCGATGCCATCGATATCTCGGCGGCGACCTGGCGCACCATCCAGCAGAATCTGTTCTGGGCCTTCGTCTTCAACATCATCGGCATTCCGCTGGCGGCGCTGGGCTACCTGAGCCCCGAGCTGGCGGGAGCGGCAATGGCCCTGAGCAGCATCACCGTTTTGAGCAATTCCCTGTTATTGAAACGCTGGCAGCCCAGGGCGGCGCACGGGCCAGCATCCAACCCGATCAGTAAGGAGGCATAAATGAACATCAGCAAGGTTGCCAAGGCCACAGGGCTGACCGCCAAGACCATCCGTTATTACGAGAGCATTGGCCTCATCACAGCCCCGGTACGCAGTGACAACGGCTACCGCAGTTACACCGAGGGGGCGCTGCGCGAGCTGCGTTTCGTCAAGCGGGCGCGGGAGACCGGCTTCAATCTGGAGGAGTGTCAGGAGCTGCTGGCGCTCTATCGGGACGAACACAGAACCAGCGCCCAGGTGAAGAAGCTGGCGCAGGAGAAGATCGTCGATCTGCGCGCCCGCATTGCCGGTTTGCAGGCCATGCTTACCTCCCTGGAAGGGTTGGTCTGCTGCTGCCACGGGGATGAAAATCCCGAGTGCCCGATCCTCGACGAATTGGAGAAGGGGTGAGCAAGGACTCACCTGCCAGCGCAGAAGAAATCGTTATTGATTGATTAACTTCTTAATAAGCGGCGCTTTATTGTTGCGGGTCAGGGGGTAATGGTAGACTGCTCGGCTCTTGTACAGGAGTACTCAGTTGACCCAGAGTGTGACACGCCAGGTTAAGCAGGCCATTATGGCCCAGCTCTATACCCATGCATCGTTCAGTCTCCCCTGTTTGGGCGTGTTGGCATTTGGCTGGAGTCTGCTGTTTCACGACTATCTACCCGCCATCGAAGCGCTCGGTTGGCTGGCAGGCACTTTCCTGTGGTTGCTGGGTCGGGGCTGGCACCTGCGCTGGCGCCGCGCCCGCCTGCACCAGACTCCGCTGCCGGTGCTGGAGCGGGAGCTCTTTATCGGAGCCACCATCACCTCCATCATCTGGGCTCTCGGGGTGCTGCTCTACATGGACAAGCTGCCCGATACCTACCGGGCCGCCATGATGATGCTCTCCAGCCTCATTCTTACCGGCAGCGCCATCATGCTGTTTGGCAGCCGCCGTACCCTCTATGGTTCCGCCCTGCCGCTGGGCATGGCGATGCTGTTCGAGCTGGGCAATGGCAACGAGCAGGAGCGGATCGTCTCCTGCATGCTGGCGGGCTATCTGTTTGTCTTTCTGCCGACCCTGTTGCGCCGGATGCGGCGGGATCAGATCGCCTCGCTCCACCACCGTTTCTCCAACGCCGAGCTGGTGGCCGAACTGAAGGCGGTCTCCGAGCATTTGCGTCTCACCTCCCGCCTCGATGGCCTGACCGGCATCGCCAACCGCGCCCATCTCGACGACTCTCTGGAACGGGCCTGGCGCCGTTGCCATCGTGCCCGGGCGCCGCTGTCGCTGGTGCTGGTAGATGTGGATTACTTCAAGCAGTTCAACGATCTCTACGGTCACCAGCTGGGGGATGACTGCCTGCAACAGGTGGCGGGCTTGCTGGCCGAGGTGGAGCGGCGCGAGGACGATCTGGCGGCCCGTTACGGGGGCGAAGAGTTCGCCTTGCTGCTGCCCTGCACCGGCATGCAGGGGGCGCTGCAGGTGGCCGACAATGTGCGGCAGGCGCTCAAGGAGCTGGCCATCCCGCACCAGAAGTCACTGGTCTCCGGTCGGGTCACATGTAGTTTTGGTGTTGCGACACTGATACCGGACAACAGCATGAAAATCGCCGATTTGATCCAAAAAGCGGATGCGGCACTCTATCAGGCCAAGCATAATGGGCGGGATCGAATCGAAGTAGCCTTGATGGGTAAGGTTGCCTGAATTTAACGTGACAGATTAAAGAGGTTGTCTATGCAATGTCATCGTATCGAAGAGCTGCTGGAGTTGTTGCAGCCTGCCTGGATCAAGGAACAGGATCTCAGCCTGGTGCAGTTTGTTGCCAAACTGGCCCAAGAAGCGGGATTTGAAGGGCCTCTGTCCGAGCTGACCGACGACATGCTGATCTATCACCTCAAGATGCGGGAATCCGACAAGCAGGCGATGATCCCCGGTCTGGCCAAGGATCATGTGCCCGATTTCAAAGAGGCACTGCTCAAGGCACGCGGAATCAAGTGAATCTTTAGCGGAAGCGCATCACCTCGGGGTGATGCGCTTTTTTGTTGCCGAAAATTGAGATCCAACCCCAATATTAGATACATCTAATCCACACAATTAGCATGCTGTTTAAGATATAATCCGCTCCATAACAAATAAGGGAGCGATGTCTTGCAATGGCCGACCACGATAAAATCGATATCAAGGACGTCACCGACAAGGGCGTAACCGGGACCTTCAACCCCAATACGTTCAAAGCCAGCGACGACAGATTCAACCCGGGTAACCGCATCTATGTGCGGGCTCAGAAAGGGTATTGGCAGCGGATGCGCAAGGCCATGGGCTGGTTCTTTGTGGCGCTGTTCGTGCTGCTGCCCTGGCTGCGTTACGACGGGCGACAGGCGGTGCTGTTCGACCTCGGTCACCAGCAGTTCCATATCTTTGGCGCCACCATCTGGCCGCAGGATCTGACCCTGCTCGCCTGGCTCTTCATGATCGCCGCCTTCGGACTCTTCTTTATTACCACCTTCCTCGGTCGGGTCTGGTGTGGCTATCTCTGCCCGCAGACGGTCTGGACCTTCATGTTCATCTGGTTTGAAGAGAAGCTGGAGGGGCCCGCCAACAAGCGGCGCAAGCTGGACGAGGCGCCCTGGAGCGGCGAGAAGCTGGCCCGCAAGGGAGCCAAGCATCTGGCCTGGCTGGCGATCTCACTGGTGACCGGCCTGACCTTCGTCGCCTACTTCCAGGATGTGACTGAACTGGTGCCGGATCTCTTCACCCTGCAGGCCAGCGGATGGGTGCTGTTCTGGGTGCTCTTCTTCACCATCATCACCTACGGCAATGCAGGCTGGATGCGTGCCATCATGTGTATCCACATGTGCCCCTATGCCCGCTTCCAGTCCGCCATGTTCGACAAGGACACCTTCATCGTCGGCTATGACACCAAGCGTGGCGAGACCCGTGGCGCCCGCTCCCGCAAGGCGGATCCCAAGGCAATGGGGTTGGGTGACTGTATCGACTGCGATCTCTGCGTGCAGGTCTGTCCGACCGGTATCGATATCCGCGATGGCCTGCAGTATGAGTGCATCAACTGCGGTGCCTGCGTCGATGCCTGCGACCAGACCATGGAGCGGATGGGCTACCCGAAAGGGCTCATCAGTTACACCACAGAGCACAAGCTGGCCAACGACTCCACCCATGTGGCGCGGCCCAAGTTGATCGGTTACGGGCTGGTGATGGCGGTGATGCTGGGGGTATTTGTCTACAACGCCATGTCCATCATGCCGATGGGGCTCGATATCCTGCGGGATCGCAACCAGCTGTTCCGCGAAAACAGCGAGGGGCTTATCGAGAACACCTACACCCTCAAGATCCTCAACAAGACCCTGCAGTCCCAGACCTACCAGCTGGATGTAGAGGGCTTGCCCGAGTATCAGTGGTTCGGCCCCCGTGAAGTGACCCTGAAGGCGGGCGAGATCTACACCCTGCCGGTCAGTCTGGCGGTCGATCCCTACAACCTGAAACGGCCGGCGCTGGATATCCAGTTTGTGCTGAAACGGGAGGGGGCTGCGCCCGATGACAGCAAGGGCAACCTGCGCCAGGGCAGCAAGTTTATCAGCCGGTTGTAACTGCGTGTGGCTGCGGGCGGGGCGTGACACCAGTCCGGTCACCGGCGAGCACGGCAATGGCGGGTAGTAGTGATAGAATGGGGCGCAACGGCGCCCCTTTCTTATGGTGGATGACATGCGTTTCAACTATTCCGACCTCAATCCCGACCTCATCATGGATGCGCTCGATCTCAGTGGCCTGCGGCTCGACTCCGGCCTTATCGAGCTCAACAGCTACGAAAACCGGGTCTACCAGTTTCAGGATGAGGATCGTCGCCGCTATGTGGTGAAGTTCTACCGTCCCGGGCGCTGGAGCCGGACCCAGATCCTCGAGGAGCACGAGTTTGCCACCCGTCTCGCGGAGGCTGAGATCCCGGTCGCCGCACCGCTCGCCTTCGAGGGCGAGACCCTGCTGGAGCACGAGGGCTACCCCTTTGCCATCTGGCAGAGCGTCGGTGGCCGCCAGTTCGAGGTGGATAATCTCGACCAGCTTGAGTGGGTGGGGCGTTTCCTCGGTCGCATTCATCAGATCGGCGCCAGCAAGCCGTTTCATCATCGGGTGCGGCTCGATGTGGAGAGCATGCTGCACGAACCGCGTCAGCTGCTGGCGTCTGGCGAGTGGCTGCCAAGCGGGCTGGCGAAGCAATTCTTCGGGGTGCTGGACGAGCTGATTAAACATGTCAGCGATGCCATGACCCTGGATGTGGCGCAGATCTCCCTGCATGGCGATTGCCACCCGGGCAACATCCTCTGGCGCGATGGCCCCATGTTTGTCGACCTCGATGATTGCCGCACCGGCCCCGCGATTCAGGATCTCTGGATGATGCTGAGCGGCGAGCGCCACGAGCAGCAGATCCAGCTCGACACCCTGCTGGCGGGCTACGAGGAGTTTATGGAGTTCGACTCGCGGGAGCTGGCGCTGATCGAGCCGCTGCGAGCGATGCGCATCGTTCACTACATGGCGTGGCTGGCACGGCGCTGGGAAGATCCCGCCTTCCCCCGTCACTTCCCCTGGTTCAATACCGATCACTACTGGCGCCAGCAGATAGCGACACTGCACGATCAGCTGGAGGCACTCAAGGCGCCGCCGCTGAGCCTGATGCCAAACTGGTGAAATGGAAGGGATATTGCGCGGCCAGTGGGACTCGATCTCCGGCCCTAACCATTGACGTTAGCATGGCGAAACAATAGGCTTGGCACTGCTTCGGTTCGCCGGGCGTGCCTCACAGTGATCCCTTAACAGGAAACATCATGAAAAAAGTTCTATTTTTCCTTGCTGCCATGCTGATGATCCCCATGGTTCACGCCGCCCCCGAGTTCAAGGAAGGCGTCAACTACGATGTGGTCAAACAGACTGGCAGTGCCCAGCCGGAAGTGATGGAGTTTTTCTCCTACTACTGCCCGCACTGCGCCACCTTCGAACCGATCGTTGAACAGTTGAAGGCCGGGTTGCCAGAGGGTGTGCCCCTCAAGAAGAACCCGGTTGCCTTCCTCGGCCGCGAAATGGGCCCCGAGATGCAGCGTGCCTATGCCGTTGCCAGCCTGCTCAATGCCGAAGCCAAGCTGACTCCGGCCATCTTCACCAAGATCCACACCCAACGTCAGCCGCCGATGAGCCGTGACGATGTGAAGAAGATCTTCGTGGACAACGGCGTACCGGCTGAAGAGTTCGACGGTGCCGTCGACAGCTTCGCCGTCTCCGGCATGGTCTCCCAGTTCGATCGCAACACCGAGAGCTACAACATTCGCGGTGTACCGGCCTTCCTGGTGAACGGCAAGTACATGGTGAAGATTGAATCCATCACCTCTCAAGAGCAGTTCAACAAGCTGGTGCAGTTCCTGCTGGCCAAGAAAGACTGATACCCCTTGAGTCGATAAAAAGCCCGCCGGTGTGAACCGGCGGGCTTTTTGTTTTCTGGCGATCTCGAAGATCAGACCCCGACGTGGAACGCCTGTTTGAGGTTGCGGATAAACTCCGCATCCCGGCAGAGGGTCTTGCCCGGGCTGTCGGAGATCTTGGCAACCGGGCCGCCATTGCACTCGATCAGCTTGAACACGATGTTCATCGGGCTGACACCGGGCAGATCGCAGGTGAGCTTGGTGCCGATGCCGAAGCTGGTATTGATGCGGCCACGGAAGTGACGGAACAGCTGCACCGCCTTGTCGAGGTTGAGCCCGTCGGAGAAGACCAGGGTCTTGTCGGTAGGATCGATGCCGAGGCGCTGATAGTGGCTGATCGCCTTCTCGCCCCACACCACGGGATCGCCAGAGTCGTGGCGCAAGCCCTGATAGCTGCTGGCCAGCTCGAAGTCGAAGTCCCGCAGGAAGGCATCCATGGTGATGCAGTCGGTCAGGGCGATGCCGAGATGGTCGGTGAACTCGTCCAGCCAGCTGGTGAGGGCTGCGCGCTGGCTGTGTTCCAGCGGGAAGCCGAGCTGCTGGTGCGCCTGGAACCACTCATGGGCCTGGGTGCCGACCGCGGGCAGCTTGTACTTCTGGGCCAGCATATAGTTGCTGGTGCCGCGAAACGCCGGCAGTCGCTCCTTGAGGCGACCCACTACCGCATCCTGTACCGCGTGGGAGAAGCGGCGGCGGGTGCCGAAGTCGATGAGGTTGAACTCGCTCATCTCGTCGCTGCTCAGCTCCTTCTCCAGCTTGTCGATCTTCTGATCGAGCCGCTCCAGCGCGTGGCTGACGCCGAACTGGGGGTAGCGGAAGCGGTTGCGCATCTCGCTGATGATGGCGAGCACCGGGATTTCCCACAGGATCACATCCTGCCAGGGGCCCTCGACCCGCACATTGATGCGGCCATCCTGCTCGAACACCTTGAGCAGGGAGGCGTCGAGCGGCTTGCGGCGCAGGTGGTCGAGGTAGTCAGGAGTGAAGAAGGGGCGCTCGGCCAGAAAATCGAGCTCTGGCTTGGTCAGTCGCAGGGAGCCGGCGAGGCGCAGTTGCTCCTCGATCTGCCCCATCATGGGCAGCAGATCCTCTTCATTGCGGCTGTGAAACTCGGCCACCACCTCGGCATCCGGATAGCGATGGAACACCGCCTGCTGCATATGCAGCTTGTAGGCGTCGGTGTCGAGCAGGCTGGTGAGGATTGGGGGCATATCAGGCTCCTCGCAGACTGGTGAGCACGATGGAGCTCCCCTGCCGCATATGTAACGTGCAGGCATCGGTGTCGAGCAGGCTGGTAAGAATCGGTGGCATATCAGGCGTCCAGCAGGCGTTGTACATCGATCAGGGTCTGGGCCAGTTCGGCCCCTGCCTCGATCATCTGGGTGTGGGCGCTGGCAACCGTCGCGGGTGCAATACCACGGCAGGCATCGAGATGGACGATTACCCGGAAACCGGCGCGGCGTAGTTGCAGCACGCTGGTTTTGACACAGTAGTCGGTGGCGAGGCCGCCGACCAGCACGGTATCGACCTGGCGGGCTTGCAGGAATTCGATGAGTCCGGTGCTGCGCCGTTCGGCCAGGTCGTGGAAGCAGGTGCCGTAGGGATGCAGATCAGGCTCGACCCCCTTCCAGACGAAGAAGTCATAGTCGATGGGGGCGGGCAGGCCGTCGAGCAGCTCGAACCCCTTGCTGCCCGGTACACAGTGCACCGGCCAGGTGAGGTCTGCATTGGGCAGATCCAGCGGCAGCAGCATGCCGGCGGGGTCAGAAACGGCCCAGTCGGCATTGGCGGGGTGAGAGTCCTTGCTGCCGATCCGCAGCGTGGCGAGGGTGGCCTGAGCGTTGAGCGCAGCCACAATATCATCACCGCCCGCAACGGGCAGTTCGTTCGGGCAGAGGGGGGTAAAGCCCTTCTGCGCATCAATATCCAGGCTGGCGACGGTTCCCATGATTGGCTCCTGCACATACTATTCGTGTGATATTATCTACCAAACATTAATGGAAGGCGAGCAGGGCGATCGGCATGCTGAGAATGAGTCTGGATATGGTGGTGCTGCGGTTGCATGAGGAGCGGCTCGAGCTGCTCCTCGAGACCCGCGATCGCCCCCCCTTTGCCCACTGCTGGCAACTGCCTGCGCTGCGCATCGACGAGACCCGGGATCGGGATCTGGATGCCGCCCAGCGCCGTCTTTTGGCGGAGTGGGGTCTGGGTGACTGCTACAGTGAGCAGGTCTGCACCCTCGGCAATCTGGAGAGGGATCCCCGCGGCTGGTCCACGACCCTGGTCTATCTCTGCCTGGTGGATCCGGAAGTGGAAGCGATCCACGGTTGCTGGCATCCGCTCGCCAACCTGCCGGGGCTGAGCCTCGCCTTCGACCATGTCCAGCTCATCGCCAAGGGGCTGGAGCGGCTGCGGATCAAGAGCCGCTACAGCACCCTGCCGCTGCAACTGCTGGGGCCCGAGTTCACCCTCTCCGAGGTGCAGCGCGCCTTCGAAATCATCCTGCAAACACCCATGAATACGGCGGCATTTCGCAAGCGGATCCATCGCGCCGACATTCTGGTAGATACCGGCCGCAAACGCACCGGCAAACAGCGCCCCGCCATTCTCTATCGGCTGGAGAGCCCCTGCTGCGTGATGTTCGATCAGGTGATGCATGGAGCGGAAGCATGAGTGAGACCGGCGTGCACAAGGTGCTGGTGAGTGCCTGCTTGCTTGGTCAGCCGGTGCGTTACGACGGTCAGAGCAAGGGGATTGTCAGCGACTGGCTGAGTGAGCTGGGTGCCGAGGGGCGGGTGCTGGCCTTCTGCCCCGAAGTGGCTGGCGGTTTGCCGACCCCACGCCCCCCTGCCGAGCGACAGGGCGAGCTGGTAGTGACGGCGAGCGGGCTGGATGTGACTGAAGAGTTTGATCGCGGCGCCGAGCTGGCGTTGGCTATTTGTCAGGCGCAGGGCATTCGCTTTGCCCTTCTGAAAGAGGGGAGCCCCTCATGTGGTAGCGGCCGTATCTATAACGGCCGCTTCGAAGGTGTTTCTGTGGCGGGCGAGGGCAAGACCACTGCCCTGCTGCGCCGCCACGGGATTGCAGTCTTTTCCGAAGATCAGTTGGCCGAGTTGGCCTCGGCACTCTCTTTGGATTCCTCCCCGGATTTGGCGGCAACTGGCAGCGGTGACTGACCGCTCTGCCACCCCTCCAGCACCTCGTCCTTCTCCTGCCAGCGCTGGTTTAGCCACTCCTGAAAACCGCGCTTGAACTGCTTGTCGTTGAAGTAATCTCCAATCAGCTGCTCATTCACCGGCAGCTCCTCAATCCGCACCTGAATGCGTTTTACCCGCCCCATCAGGAAGTCCTTGAACGGGGTCTCGGCGTTGTCCGGATAGCGGATGGTGACGTTGATCAGGCTGTCGAACTGCTCGCCCATGGCCGCCAGTGTAAAGGCCAGTCCTGCCGCCTTGGGCGGCATCAGGTGACGATAGCGGGAGCGGGCCGCATCCCGTTTCTGCTCGGTGAAGCGGGTTCCTTCCACGAAGTTGATGACGGTGGTGGGAATGTGGCGAAACTTCTCGCAGGCGTTGCGGGTGGTCTCGATGTCCTTGCCCCGCAGATGCGGATTTCTTAACAGAAACTCTCTCGAATAGCGGCGCATAAAGGGCATGTCCAGCCCCCAGCACGCGAGCCCCAGCAGCGGGATGTAAATGAGCTCGTGCTTCATGAAGAACTTGGGCACCGGCAGACGATTGCGAAACAGGTGGCCGAGCACCACGATATCGGTCCAGCTCATGTGGTTGCTGATGATGAGATACCAGCCATCCTTGCGCAGCCGGGTATTGTCCTCAATCTGCCAGTCGATGCGGGTAGTGAGGCGGATCACCAGGGCGTTGCAACCGAGCCACAGGCCCATGAAGCGATTGTTGAGCCGGCTGCAGGCGCGACCAAAGGCCGGCACGGGCAGCAGCAGTTTGGCCAGAGAAACCAGCAGGATCAGGCTGGCACACAGGGCGGTAAACAGTATGGTCAGGCCGGCGCTGATGAACAGCACCAGGGGGCCCGGGAGCAGGTTTGGCATGAGTGTCTTACTGCGTCTTGTCCGCCAGCAGCTTATCCAGGGTCTGGTCCTTCTCGTGCCAGATCCCGTTCAACCACTGTTGAAACTCTTGTTGGAACTCGGGGTCATTGAAGTAATCCCCCACCAGATTGCGTTCGATCGGCAGAAAGCGGACCCGAACCTTGATCTCCTTGACCCGACCGCACATGAAGTCCCAGTAGCTGGGGACGCCGCCGGGATAGGCGATGGTCACATCCACCAGCTTGTGCAGTTGATCCCCCATGGCCGCCAGGGTGAAGGCGATGCCCCCTGCTCTCGGGTGCAGCAGATGACGATAGGGTGCCCCTTGCCTGTCGTGCTTGCCGACGGTGAAGCGGGTCCCTTCCACGAAGTTCATCACACTCACCGGCATATGGCGGAAACGGGCACACGCCTTGCGCGTGGTTTCTATGTCTTTTCCCCTCAGATGCGGGTGCTTTTCCAGAAATTTTCGGGAATAACGCCGCATGAATGGGAAATCCAGCGCCCACCAGGCCAGACCGAGAAAAGGTACCCAAATCAGTTCTTTCTTGAGGAAAAACTTCAGGAAGGGGATTTTTTGATTAAAAATCCGCTGCAATACCAGTATGTCGACCCAGGATTGGTGGTTGGCAATCACCATATACCACTCATTCCGGCGCCCTTTGTCCACTCCGACCACATCGAAAGGGGTGTTGATGATGGTTTTCTGGATCAGATTGTTAAAACCTATCCAGTGGGTGGCGCAGCCGTCCAGGAGTGTGTTGCAGAGACGTCGCGCCCCCTTGAAGGGCAGCAGCAGCTTGATGAGGCCAAGCAGCAGGACGGGGACAAACCAGAACAGGGTGTTGATGAAATAGAGCAGGGTCGAGAGGCTGCCGCGCAGTCGCTCTATCAGCTTGTTGGGCATGGTGGAATCCGTCTTCGTATCGGTGGATGGCAACCAAGTGGTCAGATCTGTTGCCATAATATCAGCCGGCCCACGACTAGACCATGGTGGCGCCCTTTCCGAGTCGGGTGGTGGCTGCTGCCGTTCCCCCGCTCACTGGCCCCCGCGCAGCCGCGACAACAGCCTGTCCATGGCACGATAGCCCAGGGCTTCGATCAGATGGGCTCTCTCGATGGTGGCGTGCCCCGCCAGATCGGCGATGGTGCGCGATACCCGCAGGATGCGGTGCCAGGCCCGGATGCTGAGCCCCAGCTTCTGGATGGCACCTTCCAGAAACTCGGCATCCTGTGGCGATAATCTGCAAACATCTTCGATTTCACGACTATCCAGCAGGTTATTGAGTTTTCCGCTGCGACTCAGCATGCGCTCTCGCGCCCCCAGCACCCGTTCGCGTATCTGCTGGCTCGATTCCCCCCGCTCCGCCTTGCCGGTCAGGCTCCCCCTGGGCAAGAGCGGGACCTCTACCGTCAGATCGAACCGGTCGAGAAAGGGGCCGGAGAGCTTGCCCAGATAGCGCAGGATCTGATCCGGGCTGGAGCGGGTCTGGCCGTCGCCATAATGGCCGCAGGGGCTGGGATTCATGGCACCCACCAGCTGGAAGCGGGCGGGAAAATCCACCTGGCGGGCGGCACGACTGATGGTGATGTGCCCGGTTTCCAGCGGCTCGCGCAGGGAGTCGAGCACCTTGCGCTCGAACTCCGGCAGTTCATCCAGAAACAGTACCCCGTTGTGGGCGAGGGAAATTTCGCCAGGCCTGGGATGGGTACCCCCGCCCACCAGCGCCACCGCCGAGGCGCTGTGATGGGGCGTGCGATACGGCCTGTGGTGCCAGTGGCCGGCGCGGGGGGTGAGGCCGCCGATGGAGTGGATGGCGGCGGTCTGCTGCGCCTCCTGTTCGCTCAGCGGTGGCAGAATGCCGGGCAGACGGCTGGCCAGCATGCTCTTGCCGGTGCCGGGGGGGCCGATGAACAGCAGGTTGTGGCTGCCAGCTGCGGCGATCTCCAGCGCCCGCTTCGCCTGGGACTGACCGATCACATCCTGCAGATCCGGCACGTCGGGCAGGATCTCCGCGCTCTGGGGTTCCGGCAGCGGTAGTTCGTACTGGCCCGCCAGCCAGGCGGTGACTGCCAGCAGCTGGTGGGCGGTGCGCACCTCGGCATCCTGTATGAGGGAAGCCTCCGGACCGTTCTCCCGTGGGACCAGCAGGGTGCGCCCTGCGTCGCGGCAGGCGAGCACCGAGGGGAGCACCCCAAGCACGGGGCGGATCTCGCCCGTCAGGGCCAATTCCCCTAAAAATTCGTGATCGAGCAGGTATCTTGCGGGTATCTGCTTGGATGCGGCGAGAATGCCGATGGCGATGGCCAGGTCGAAGCGACCCCCCTCTTTGGGCAGATCCGCAGGGGCCAGGTTGACCGTGATGTGTTTGCTCGGGAACTCGAAATTGCCGTTGAGCAGGGCGCTGCGCACCCGATCCCGCGACTCCTTCACCGAGGTTTCCGGCAGCCCCACCATGTTGAAGGCGGGCAGGCCGTTGGAGAGGTGCACCTCCACCGTGACTTGCGGCGCCGCTATCCCCAGGCTGGCACGGCTATAAACAACAGCTAATGACATAAATACCGTCCTTGGTTTGATGTATATGCTGGTTAACCGTTTTTTATTAGTTTTTTGTTCCAGTTGTCAGGTTTCAGAGCAGTTAAAATCAGAGTCTTGTCAGGTAAAAAGTGCTTGCCCAATAAAAATCACCGTGCTAGTTCTAATAGCCATTCGCGGCAAGCTCCGCTCCCATTTCACAGGATTTCCGGTTGTAACTATGAACATGGCCTCCCGTTTCGTCAGCATTATTGTGGTCCTAGTGGTGATTATTATCTCACCGCTCGGGGCTCGTTTGGCTGCACGGAACAAGGGATAGACCCACCACCGGACAGAACGAAACAAGCGACCCCCGAGCCTCACGGCCCGGGGGTTTTTTTTCGACCAAAGGACAGGATTTTCCACATGAACGGCGCGCAGTTTTTGGTACAGGCTCTCAAGAAACAGGGTGTGACCCAGGTGTTTGGTTACCCGGGCGGGGCCATCATGCCGGTCTACGACGCCCTGTATGACGGTGGCCTGGCCCATCAGCTCTGCCGCCACGAGCAGGGGGCCGCCATGGCCGCGGTGGGTTATGCCCGCGCTTCCGGTCAGGTGGGGGTCTGCATCGCCACCTCTGGCCCCGGCGCCACCAACCTGGTCACCGGCCTCGCGGAGGCACTGCTCGATTCGGTACCGCTGGTGGCCATCAGCGGCCAGGTGCCCTGCGCCGCCGTCGGTACCGATGCCTTTCAGGAAGTGGACGTGCTCGGCATGTCCCTCTCCTGCACCAAGCACTCCTTCATGGTGACGGACCCGGCGGATCTGGGACGGGTCATTGCCGAAGCCTTCGCCATCGCCACCGAAGGGCGTCCGGGCCCCGTGCTCATCGACCTGCCCAAGGATGTGCAACTGGCCGCCGTTCCCTCTCAAAGCCCGCTGTTTGCCGTGGAGGAACCCGACCCCCTGAATCCGGCCGAACTGACGGTCGCCCGTACCCTGCTGGCCGGTGCTGAGCGTCCGGTACTCTACGTCGGCGGTGGGGTGGGCATGGCCAATGCCGAGCAGCAGCTGCGCTACTTTGCCGCCACCACTGGGATGCCGGCGGTCACCACCCTCAAGGGGATTGGTGCCCTCGACCCCGACAGCCCCGTCTATCTGGGCATGCTCGGCATGCACGGTACCAAGGCCGCCAACCTGGCGGTACAGCAGTGCGATCTGCTGGTGGTGGTAGGCGCCCGTTTCGATGATCGGGTGACCGGCAAGCTGGAAGAGTTTGCCCCCGAGGCGAAGGTGATCCACCTGGATGTGGACGCCGCCGAGTTCGGCAAGCGCCGCGCCGCCGATGTGGGCATCACCACGGATCTCAAGCGTGTGCTGCCCGCCCTGGCGATGACGCTGACCCTCGACCCCTGGCGCGAGCACTGCGTCACCATGGCTCGGGAATACGCCTTCCGCTACGACCATCCGGGTCAGGCCATCTACGCCCCGGCCCTGCTCAAAGAGCTTTCAAGCCAGCTGTCTGACACCAGCGTGGTGGCCTGCGACGTGGGTCAGCACCAGATGTGGGTGGCCCAGCACATGCGTTTTACCAGCCCGCGCAACCATCTCTCCAGTGCCGGCCTCGGCACCATGGGCTTCGGCCTGCCCGCCGCCATCGGCGCCAAGATGTCGCGCCCCGATGATGAGGTGGTACTGGTGAGCGGCGACGGCTCTTTCATGATGAACGTGCAGGAGCTCGGCACCATCCGCCGTGCCCGGCTCAAGGTGAAGATGGTGCTGCTGGACAACCAGCGCCTCGGCATGGTGCGCCAATGGCAGGAGCTGTTCTTCGACGGTCGCTACAGCGAGACCAATCTGTCCGACAACCCCGATTTCGTCGCCCTGGCTGCCGCCTTCGGCATTCCCGGCGAGACCATCACATGCAAGGAAGAGATAGGTCCGGCACTGGATCGCCTGCTGGCGAGCGAGAGTGCCTATCTGCTGCATGTGGCTATTTCAGAGGAAGAAAATGTCTGGCCCCTGGTGCCGCCAGGAGTCGCCAACCACAAGATGATGGAGCAACGCCCATGAACCAGCTCAATACCAGCACCCTGGAAATCCATGCCCAACCCAGACCCGAAGTGATGGAGCGGGTGCTGCGGGTGGTCCGTCACCGCGGTTTCAATCTCTGCGCCCTCAACATGGAGCA
Organism: Aeromonas sp. 95A; assembly: GCF_051919235.1. Classification (NCBI taxonomy): domain Bacteria; kingdom Pseudomonadati; phylum Pseudomonadota; class Gammaproteobacteria; order Aeromonadales; family Aeromonadaceae; genus Aeromonas; species Aeromonas sp. 95A. The sequence goes on along the minus strand of NZ_JBQBFC010000001.1, from coordinate 2,712,729 downwards.
GGATTGCCAACAGCTGCGGATCACGGTTACTGTCGAATCGGTACGTCCCATCCAGCAGTTGTGGAGCCAGCTGGTGAAGCTGGTGGATGTCTCCCGGGTCGATGCACTGGAACAGCAACCCCGGATCAGAGCTTAAGGAGCCAAGCCAATGTCACAGCCTTCCCAATCCGCCGCCCACCCCCAATACATCTGGTTCAACGGCAAGCTGGTCCCCTGGCAGGATGCCCAGGTGCATGTCATGAGCCATGCCCTGCACTACGGCTCCTCGGTGTTCGAGGGGGTGCGGGCCTATGACACTCCCAAGGGGACCTGCATCTTCCGCCTGCAGGAGCACACCCGCCGCCTGTTCGACTCCGCCAAGATCTACTGGATGGACGTCCCCTACAGCGAGTCCGAAGTGAATGAAGCCTGCCGCACCGTGGTGCGCGAGAACGGCCTGAAGAGCGGCTACCTGCGCCCGCTGGCCTTTGTCGGCAACGTGGGGCTGGGGCTGCATCCGCCGCTGGATGCCAAGGCCGACCTCATGGTCGCGGCCCTGCCCTGGGGCGCCTACCTCGGAGAAGAGGGGCTGAAAAACGGGGTGGATGTGTGCGTCACCTCCTGGAACCGGCTCGCTCCCAACACCATCCCGACCGGTGCCAAGGCGGGGGGCAACTATCTCTCTTCCCAGCTCATCAGCCGCGAGGCCAAGCGCAACGGCTTCGCCGAGGGGCTGGCGCTGGATGTGAACGGCTATCTGAGCGAAGGGGCGGGGGAGAACTTGTTCCTGGTGAAGAACGGCGTGCTGTTCACACCGCCCGCCACCGCCGCCATCCTGCCCGGCATCACCCGCGACACCATCATGACGCTGGCGCGCGACTTGGGTTACGAGGTACGCGAGCAGGCGCTGCCCCGTGAAGCGCTGTACGTCGCAGACGAAATCTTCATGACCGGCACCGCCGCCGAGGTGACCCCGGTGCGCTCGGTGGATCGGATGAAGGTGGGCGCCGGTTGCCGTGGCCCGGTGACCGAGCAGTTGCAGAACGCCTTCTTCGGCCTGTTCAACGGCAAGACCGAAGACAAGTGGGGCTGGCTGACGCCGGTCAACGACTGATGATAGCGGGGAGGCGTCACGCCTCCCCGAGTCGCTTCCGGTGAAGGCTCCCCGAGGTGCCTTCACCAGGATCGATTCCCGATCCGCGAATCACACATTCATGTTGAAAGACAATGCGCCCCAGGGGCATTCAGGGAGTAGAGACAATGCCGAAGTTGAGATCCGCCACCACCACCCACGGACGTAACATGGCCGGGGCCCGCGCCCTCTGGCGTGCCACCGGCATGACCGATCAGGATTTCGGCAAGCCCATCATCGCCGTGGTCAACTCTTTCACCCAGTTCGTGCCGGGCCACGTCCACCTCAAGGATCTGGGCCAGCTGGTCGCCCGCGAAATCGAGGCGGCTGGCGGGGTCGCGAAGGAGTTCAACACCATCGCCGTGGATGACGGCATCGCCATGGGCCACGGTGGCATGCTCTATTCCCTGCCGTCCCGCGAACTCATCGCCGACTCGGTGGAGTACATGGTCAACGCCCACTGCGCCGACGCCATGGTCTGCATCTCCAACTGCGACAAGATCACCCCGGGGATGCTGATGGCTGCCCTGCGCATCAATATCCCGGTCATTTTTGTCTCCGGCGGCCCCATGGAAGCGGGCAAGACCAAGCTCTCCGACCAGATCATCAAGCTGGATCTGGTGGACGCCATGATCCAGGGCGCCGATCCCAAGGTCTCCGATGCCCAGAGCGAACAGGTGGAACGTAGTGCCTGCCCCACCTGCGGCTCCTGCTCCGGCATGTTCACCGCCAACTCCATGAACTGCCTGACCGAAGCGCTCGGCCTCTCCCAACCGGGCAACGGCTCCATGCTGGCAACCCACGCTGATCGGGAGCAGCTGTTCAAACTGGCGGGTCAGCGCATCGTGACGCTGGCCAAGCGCTGGTATGAGCAGGATGACGAGAGCGCCCTGCCGCGCAATATCGCCACCAAGGCGGCGTTCGAGAACGCCATGGCGCTCGATATCGCCATGGGCGGCTCCACCAATACCGTGCTGCACCTGCTGGCGGCGGCGCAAGAGGCCGGTGTGGACTTCACCATGGCCGACATCGACCGCATGTCCCGCAAGGTGCCCCAGCTCTGCAAGGTGGCGCCCTCCACCCAGAAGTACCATATGGAAGATGTGCACCGCGCCGGTGGCGTGGTCGCCATTCTGGGCCAGCTGGAAAAAGCGGGTCTGGTACACGGCGATACCCGCACCGTGCTGGGTTGCTCCCTCGTCGAACAGCTCAATGAATATGACGTCAGCCGCCAGCCGAGTCAGGAGGTGGTGGACTTCTACCGCGCTGGCCCGGCCGGTATCCGCACCACCAAGGCATTCAGTCAGGATTGCCGCTGGCCGGAGCTGGATCTGGACCGCGCCGAGGGCTGCATCCGCTCGCTGGAAAATGCCTACAGCCAGGAGGGCGGCCTTGCAGTGCTCTCCGGTAACCTCGCGCTCAATGGCGCCATCGTCAAGACTGCCGGGGTAGATGAGGAGAACCTCACCTTCCGTGGCCCGGCCCGGGTGTTCGAGAGCCAGGAGAGCGCGGTGAGCGGCATTCTGGACGGCACCGTGAAAGCGGGCGAGGTGGTGGTGATCCGCTACGAGGGTCCGAAAGGGGGCCCGGGCATGCAGGAGATGCTCTACCCCACCACCTATCTGAAATCCATGGGCCTCGGCAAGGCGTGCGCTCTCATCACCGACGGTCGCTTCTCCGGCGGTACCTCGGGCCTCTCCATCGGCCACGTTTCGCCGGAGGCCGCTTCCGGCGGCACCATCGGTCTGGTGGAGGATGGCGACATCATCAGCATCAATATCCCGGCCCGCAGCATGGTGCTGGAGGTGGCCGACAGCGTGCTGGCTGCCCGCCGCGTCGCCGTGGAAGCTCGTGGCTGGAAGCCGCTCGATCGTCAGCGTCAGGTCTCCTTTGCCCTGCGCGCTTATGCCATGTTCGCCACCAGCGCCGACAAGGGTGCGGTGCGTGATCGTTCGATGCTGGGGGAGTAAGTCATGGTCTCTGCGGCTGATTATCTACGCAAGGTGCTGCTCTCTCCCGTCTATGAGGCGGCGCGAGTGACCCCGTTGCAAACGTTGAAAAAACTCTCCGAGCGGCTCGGCAATCATGTCAGTCTGAAGCGGGAGGATCTGCAACCGGTCCACTCCTTCAAGCTGCGCGGTGCCTACCACAAGATCGCCACCCTGACCCAGGAGCAGAAGGATCACGGCGTCATCGCCGCCTCTGCTGGCAACCACGCGCAAGGGGTCGCCCTGTCTGCCGCCAAGCTGGGTATCAAGGCGATCATCGTGATGCCCAAGACCACGCCAGACATCAAGATCGATGCGGTGCGCCGTCAGGGTGGCAACGTCATGCTGTTTGGCAACAGTTTCGACGAGGCCTATGCCGAGAGCCGTCGCCTTGCCGAGCTGGAGGGTTACACCCTGATCCCGCCGTTCGACGATGTCGAGGTGATCGCGGGGCAGGGCACCATTGGCAAGGAGCTGCTGGATCAGGACATTCACCTCACCCACGTCTTCGTGCCGGTGGGCGGCGGTGGTCTGGCCGCCGGGGTGGCGGTCTATATCAAGCAGCTGCTGCCGGATGTGAAGGTGATCGGGGTGGAGGCGGAAGGCTCAGCCTGCCTCAAGGCGGCCATGGCGGCGGGCGAGCCGGTCAATCTGGAGCGCGTCTCGTTGTTTGCGGACGGGGTGGCGGTCAGGCGCATCGGCGAGGAGACCTTCCGCCTCTGTAACCAGTATCTGGACGAGGTGGTGACCGTCTCCAACGACCAGATCTGCGCCGCCCTGAAAGACATTTTCGACGACTGCCGAGCCATTGCCGAGCCGTCGGGCGCCCTGTCGCTGGCGGGGCTGAAAGCCTACAGCGAGCGGGAGCAGGTCAAGGGGGCGCGGATGGCGGCCATTCTCTCCGGCGCCAACGTCAACTTCCACAGCCTGCGCTATGTCTCCGAGCGCTGCGAGATCGGCGAGAAGCGCGAGGGCATGCTGGCGGTGACCATCCCCGAGCGCAAGGGGGCCTTCCTCGACTTTTGCCGTCAGCTTGGACCCCGCATGGTGACCGAGTTCAACTATCGCTATGCCGATGCCGAGCAGGCCTCGCTGTTTGTCTCGGTGCGCCTCACCGGCGGTGACGAAGAGCTCGGCCAGATCATCGATCAGCTCGGCGGCAACGGCTATCCGGTGGTCAACATGACCGAGAGCGAGCTAGCCAAGAACCACGTGCGCTACATGATTGGCGGCCGCCCGGCCCGGCCCCTCGGTGAGCGTCTCTACAGCTTCAAGTTTCCGGAGCAGCCGGGCGCTTTGATGCGCTTTCTCGAGACCCTGGGTTGCCGCTGGAACATCAGCCTGTTCCACTACCGCAACCACGGTGCCGACTACGGCCGGGTGCTCTGCGCCTTCGAGCTGCCGGACGAGGACGTGGCCGCCTTCCACGACTACCTGCACGAGATTGGCTACGGCTGGAAAGAGGTGAGTGACGACCCCGCCTACCGGCTGTTCCTGGCCAGTTGACGGGTCAATGACGGATGAGGGGGGCCAAGGCCTCCCTCCTCTTTTCAAGATGATGGCCCCATGACCGATGGTTTTTGCAGCGGAGAATGTAGCCAAGCTCACACTCCTGGTGGCTTGGTCATTTGAGGCTGCGTTCGGATGGGATACCCTGATTGACGGAGAGGCCGCCTGACGGCTTCACACAGGGATAGTGCGCACTCAGGCGCCCATAACGACTTATTGCAGAGGCGAACATATGAATAAATCCATGCTTGCGGTATTGGTCAGTGGTTTGCTGGCGGCCGGGGCCGTACAGGCCGCCGCTCAGGACAATACCTGGTATGTCGGTGGCAAGGCCGGTTGGTCGAACTATTACGGTGTTGATCACAACGAGTATGCCGAGGCGATTTCCCAATCCTTGGGCAATACCAGCGAGAACACGGATGATCTGGGACTGGGCCTGTTCGCCGGTTACCAGCTCAACCCCAATCTGGGCTTCGAGCTGGGTTATGACTGGCTTGGTAAATATGAGGGCAAGGCGGGGACTGGTAGCAATACCCTCAATACCGAAGCCAAAGGCCAGATGATTCAGGCCACCATGAAGATCAGCTTCCCGGCAACGAATGTGCTCGATCTTTATGGCCGACTGGGGGGCGCCTATGCCTGGACTGAAAATGAAATCAGCTTCGCCAATGTCAGCGAGACTGGCAAGAAGCATGGTGCCGCCTTCGTCGGGGCGCTGGGTGCCGAATACACCATCGATCGTGACTGGGCTGCCCGTCTGGAGTACCAGTACACCACGCCGCTGGGCGATACCTCGCTCGATCGCTCCGGCATCGAGCTGGATAACGGTCTGATCTCGTTCGGCATGCTCTATCGCTTCGGTCAGCAAGGTGGCGAGGTTGCCGCACCGGCGCCTGCTCCGGCTGCCGAACCGGCCCCTGCGGTCGTGGTGGCGCCCAAGACCTTCAGTCTGAGTTCCGATGTGCTGTTCGAGTTCAACAAGGCGACCCTGAAACCGGCGGCCAATCAGGCGCTCGATGCCCTGTTCAGCCAGATTGTGGCTGCCAATCCGAAGGATGGCGTCGCGACCGTGGTGGGTTATACCGACCGCATTGGCTCCGACAACTACAACCTGGCCCTCTCCGAGCAGCGCGCCCAGAGCGTGGCCAGCTATCTGGTTTCCAAAGGCTTGTATGCCGACAAGGTGCGGGTCGAAGGTCGTGGCAAAGCCAACCCGGTTACGGGCAACAGCTGTGCCAGCCGTTCCAAACAGGAACTGATCGCCTGTCTGGCACCGGATCGCCGGGTGGAGATCAATCTGGAAGGGGTGTCCCAGCCCGCTCAATAAGCCGAGCGACGGGATCGATAAACGAAAAACGGGAGGCCTGGCCTCCCGTTTTCTATGGCGTGCATTGCGATGCCGGGCGTCAGAGCCCGAACAGCGGGCGCAGGCGAATGCCGATCAGGCTGCCAGCGAGGGCCATCAGCATCCACACCCAGCCGTGCAGACTGCCGGACGCCGTGCCATCGAAGAAGCCGCCAAGGTTGCAGGCGGCGTACATGGCCCCCATCCCCATCAGCAGGCCGCCAATGATGGATGCCAGACTGTTGCCGATCCGCATCGGGGCGAAGTTGCCGCCACCGCTCAGGCAGCGCGCCAGCATGGCCCCCAGAATGCCGAGCCAGAACATGCCGACCATGGGGTTGATAAAGAGCGGCTGGGCCAGTTTCGGGTTCCCCTCGAACAGGCCGAACAGGGAGGCACCGCGCAGCGCCATGTCATAGACGGCGCCGGTGATGGTCCAGGCCGAGCCGTGCAGGGCGACCACGGCAGAGTTGAGCAGGGCGATGATGATGCCGCCGGTCAGCACGGTGAAGCGGCCATCGCGCCAGAACAGGTTGCCACCGCTGAAGAGGGGCTTGAGCTCGCCGGTGCGCTTGAGCTCGCTATTGCGAAACAGCATGAACAGCACGGCAACCAGCGCCAGGTTGAGCAGCATGCCGCTCCAGATGTTGCCGGTCAAATCCTTGGCCAGCACTACCTGGCTGGAGAAGGTGGCGGTCAGCTCGGGACGGAACTGGTTGCTGATGAGGGTGCCGATGCCGTAGCAGATCAGCACCAGCCAGAAGCGGGGTTGCCCCTCGCCACAGCAGTAGAGGGTGCCGGTGGCGCAGACGCCTGCCAGCTGCATGCCGATGCCGAACAGGAAGGCGCCGACAATAAAGGGAATGCCGATAGCCATCACGTTGCCCACCATGGCATCGCCAAACAGGGCGTGGCTAAAGGAGAGGAAGCAGGTGAACAGCAGAATTTCGATGGCGATGGTAAGCAGGTGAACCCGCACATAGTAGCTGTTGCGCTTGGTCAGCATCTCGCGCCAACCGAACACGATACCGAAGCGGCTGAAGGAGAGGGTGAAGCCGAAGCCGAATCCGATCAGGGCCATCAGAGCCCATTTCATACCAAAGGTGTTGCCTAGCCAGAGTAACGCTCCCCCCGCGAGAGCCACGATGGGGAGCGACCATTTTCGAGTCATGTCAGTTGATCCTTGCAGTTGGTTTTTTAGAGGGGCGGATCCTATTCCCTCATGGAGTCCAATGCTACCCATTTTGCCAACGCAGAGGAAAATGGCGGCGCTGACGCCCGTCAGCGCCCCGGATCAGTGGCGGGGGGTGTCGAGATGGAAGTGACGAGTCTGCCTGGTCAGGATGCGGGCGTGCTGGGCGACCATGGTCGCCTCTTCGGCGGCGTGACTGGCGCTCTGGTTGACCTCGGCCGCCAGCCGCGACATCTCGCCGACCTGATGGTGGATCCCCTGCACCAGCCGGGTTTCATCGGTCATCAGCTGATCGACCTGAGCGATGCGCAGGTTGATCTCCTCGCAGCTCTGCGCTATCCGGGCGACGCTCTGGCCTGCTGTCATCGCGTGGGCGACCGCCTGTTCGACCCGGGTCAGCTCGGTATCCATCTCGCTGGCGGCACGCAGGCTGACATCCTGGATCTTGCCGATGATGGTGTTGATCTCGGTGGTGGCACTGCCGGTGCGGGTCGCCAGCAAGCGCACTTCATCGGCCACCACGGCAAAACCGCGCCCCTGTTCGCCCGCTCGGGCGGCTTCGATGGCGGCATTGAGCGCCAGCAGATTGGTCTGTTCCGCAATGCCATGGATAGCGCCCGCCAGCCCGGCAATCTGCTGCGAAAGACCGGCCAGATCCGAAATGGTGCGCGAGACCCGCTTCACCCCCGCTGCTTGCTCCTCGATTACCTGTTCAACGGTGTGAATAGCGTGAGTGGCTTCTTGTGCGCGGGTGGCTGACTGGAGGGTTTGCTCCCCAACCTGATGCAGCTGGCTACCCGCCTGCTCGATGGAGTGGGTGAGCTGTTCGATGGCCTGCTCGATATGGTGGGCCGCCCCGACCTGCGCCTGACTGTCATCGGCGTGCCGTTGCGCCATCGACGTCAGGTTGGTGGCGCGCTCATCCAGCGTACTGGCGCTGCGCTGCAGCGACTCCACCAGGGTGGCAAGCTGGTCACGCATGGCCCCAATCTGGCGGATCAGCTCGCCAATGGCGTCGAGGCCCGGCTCCGGCATGGGGCGGTTCAACTCCCCTTCGGCGATGGCGGCGGTGGCCTTACCGGCGGCCAGCAGTCGTTGTTGGGTGGGGCGTCCCAGCCAGAAGATGAGTCCCGCCCCCATCAGTGCGGCGCACAGCAACAGGCCGTAACAGAGTCGGGTGGTGTTGGCGAGATGGGCCATCTGTTCGGCGGCATACTGGTTGCCGCTGATGACGGTGGCGTCCACCCCGAGCCGGTGGGCGTTATAGAGGGTGTGCAGACGCGCAGCAATCGCTCCCGCCTGTGTCAAATCGCCCGCCTTGATCGCGGGGACAAACTTGGCGTTGAGCAGTTGCCAGAACAGCTCTCCCTGTACTTTTTGCTCCCCCAGTAGCCGCTCCCTGAGGGGCTCGTTCAGATTGCTCTCTTGCCAGAAGCGGTTGCGGCTCTCGAACTCTTGCTGAAGCCGGGTGAGGGTTTGCAGCAGGTGCTCCCGCTCCCCCGGTTTGGCATGGAGCAGGGTGTAGACCTGCAACTGGGATTCGATGAGGTAGAGAGGCGGCGGCAGAATATCGGCTACCACATCCTTCCCCTGTCCCATCTGATCGGCTGCGCTCCGGACCGAGTAAAGCCCAAAAAAGCTGATGGAGATCAGCGTGATAATGACCATGATCCCCAGAACCTGACCAAAAAGCAGGGATCTGTCGTGAATGTGCTTGAGCATGTTGCCTCCATTCGGCTCCGTTCATGGATAGCATAGCTCTCTGGCGGGATGGTGCGACTCGGGTGTGGCCTGTTGATGGCGAGTCGGCTCTGGAGAAGGGGAGGTCGCAGTCAGAAGGCCGCTGGTGGCACGAAAAAGAAAGCCGGGGTCGCTGGTGGTGAGGCGGTGTCAGGTCCGGCTTGGCGCGGCTTTGCCGCTGCGCAGCCCATCCAGACTGAACAGTACCAGCGCGCTCCAGATGCAGGCAAAGGTGAGCAGTTTGTCCATCGCCAGCGCTTCCCCATAGAGGGTGACCGCGAGGATGAACATCAGGCTGGGGCCTATGTACTGGAAGAAGCCCAGGGTGGAGAGCTTGAGCCGGGTCGCAGCGGCGGTGAAGCAGAGCAGGGGGGCCGTGGTGACGGCGCCAGCGGCGATCAGCAGCAGGTTGAGGTGCCAGTCGTTCTGGGTGAGATGGCTGGTGGGGCTGTCGGCAAAGCCCCACAGATAGATGGCCGCTGGTGGCAGCATGATCATGGTTTCGATCAGCAGACCGGTGAGGGCATCGAGGGCCAGTTTTTTGCGCACCAGCCCATAGATGGCAAAGCTCGACGCCAGCACCAGCGCAATCCAGGGTAAGGAGCCAAAGGCGATAAGCTGGATCGCCACCCCGGCAAAGGCCAGCGCCACCGCCCACCACTGCAGGCGGCGCAGCTTCTCGCTCAGAAACACCATTCCCAACAGTACGTTGAACAGCGGGTTGATGTAGTAGCCGAGGCTGGCATCCAGCATATGGCCGTTGTTGATGGCCCAGATGAACAGCAACCAGTTGCCGCCGACGGTGACCGAGGTAAACGCCAGGGTGAGCAACACTTTTGGCTGGCGCAGCACCGCCTGCACCTTGTGCCATTGACGGCCTGCCAGGGTCAGAACCATCAGCAGTACGCAGGACCAGATCATCCGGTGGGTCAGGATTTCGGCGGCCGGAACGGCAGAGATGGTCTTGAAATAGATGGGGGCTATGCCCCAAAGGGTATAGGCGCACAGGGCGTAGATGACGCCCTGACGCTGGATCTGTTGCGGCATGCGGATGACCTTTACTGAAGCGTTGGATGCGGGAAAACATCGCAAAAAATCAGTGTAGCGATCCTTTTGCGGGGAAAGAAGCGAATAAACGAAGTTTGAGGGAAAGGAGGTGTGTTGCTGGCCGGTCAGCCTTTACCACGGCGGATCTTGTCGACGTCCATCAACAGCCACAACATCAGGGCGATGGCTGAGATCCAGGGGCCCCAGGTCACGTAGGCCTCGCCGTGCCCCAGCACGAAGAACAGCAGGGGCAAACCGATCACCAGAAAAAGTACGCTTCCCAGAAAAAATAGCATTTTTGTCTTTATATTTAACATGTTGGCTTTTTTATCATTATAAGGATTGAGCTTGGTGATGGAAGGCCAAAAATGCAAAAGGGGGATTTCTCCCCCTTTTTGATCCGATAGTGCTGCTTTGTCGTGTTATTCCAGCTGAATCCAGGTGCTTTTCAGCTCGGTGTACTTCTCCAGCGCATGAAGTGACTTGTCGCGGCCGTTGCCGGACTGTTTGAAGCCGCCAAACGGCATGGTCATGTCACCACCGTCCCAGTTGTTGACGAACACGGTACCGGCGCGCAGGGCGCGCGAGCCCTTCACCGCCTTGTTGAGATCCGCCGTCCAGATCGCCGCCGCCAGCCCATAGTCGGTGTCGTTGCCCAGCGCAATGGCCTCTTCCAGCGTATCGAAGCCGGTCACCGCCAGCACAGGGCCGAAGATCTCCTCGCGGAAGATGCGCATCTGCGGGGTCACGTCGTCGAAAATAGTGGGTTCGATATAGAAGCCGCCACTCTCCATATTGGTGCGGTTGCCGCCCAGCAGCAGCTTGGCCCCCTCCTGCTTGCCAATCTCGATATAGCGCAGCACCTGTTCCATCTGGATGTGATCCACCATGGCACCGATGCGGGTCGCAGGGTCGAGCGGGTTGCTCGAGATCCACTCGCGGGCATGGGCCAGCAGTCGCTCCATAAATTGCGGTTTGATGCTGTTTTGCACCAGCAGGCGGGAGGCAGCGGTGCATACTTCGCCCTGGTTGTAGAAGATGGCGCCAGCGGCGCTCTTGGCCGCGGCGTCCAGATCCGGCGCATCCGCCAGTATGATGTTGGGGCTCTTGCCGCCGCACTCCATAAAGGCGCGCTTGAGGTTGGACTTGCCGGAGCACTGCACCAGATGTTTGCCGATCTTGGTGGAGCCGGTGAAGGTGATGCAATCCACATCCATGTGCATGGCCAGCGCCTCGCCCACGGTATGGCCAAAGCCCGGCAGCACGTTGAACACCCCGTCCGGAATGCCCGCCTCCTTGGCCAGACCCGCGATACGCAGGGCGGTCAGGGGGGATTTTTCGGAAGGCTTGAGAATGACCGAGTTGCCGGTAGCGAGCGCCGGACCCAGCTTCCAGCAGGCCATCACCAGCGGGAAGTTCCACGGCACGATGGCGGCGACCACCCCGAGCGCTTCGCGGGTCACCAGCGCCAGGGCGGATTCCTCCACCGGGGCGACCTGATCGTAGATCTTGTCGATCGCTTCTGCGTTCCAGGCGATACAGTTGGCGGCAGCGGGGGCGTCATAGCCCATGGCATCGCCGATGGGTTTGCCCATATCCAGCGACTCCAGCAGCGCCAGCTCCACCTTGTTGAGGCGCATCAGCTCGGCGAAGCGCTGCATGATCTGTTTGCGCTGTTTCGGCGGCAGGCCGCTCCAACGCTTGTCGTTGAAGGCGTCACGCGCAGCCTGTACCGCCAGTTCGGCATCGGCGGCATCGCAGGCCGCCACCTTGGTCAGCAGCTTGCCGTTGGCCGGGTTGATGCAATCGAAGGTGGCGCCATTGACGGCATCCCGATAGCTGCCGTTGATAAAGGCTTGCGAGGGCAGGGTCAGATGGGCGGCCTTGTGTTGCCACTGGGCCAGGGTCAGGTCACTCATGTTCACTCCTTGAACCGGCAAAAGTCAGTTTCCGCGTATCAATATGCTAAACATCCTGCCGCTTGTAAATCCATCTTGTAACAATTCATTAAACATTGCTCCCCTGCCGACGCGCGTCTGAATGTCAGAAACTGGCGGGGGTGTTGGCCGAGATCAGCACGCACTCCTGCTCGCCGCTATTGCGAAAACGGTGGGGGGTGCGGCTGTCGAAGTAGTAGCCATCCCCGGCGCCCAGCAGGTAGATCTGCTCGCCCACGGTCACTTCAACCTCGCCCTTGATGACGATGCCGCACTCTTCACCCTCGTGGCTCAGCATGTCGTCGCCGGTGTCGGCGCCAGGTGGTAGCACCTCCTGCAACATGCCGATGGCGCGGTTGGCGCGGCTGTGCCCGACCAGCCGGTAGCTGATGGGATGCGTGCCGAGATCTGGCATATCGGCGGCGCGGAAGATCACTTCGGTGCCCATTTCGGTCTCTTCGGTGAAGAAGCTGGCCAGCGACATGGGGATGCCTTCCAGCACCTTGCGCAGGGAGGCGACAGAGGGGCTCACCTGATTTTTCTCGATCTGGGAGATAAATCCGTTGGTCACACCGGAGCGCTTGGCCAGCTCGCGCTGGGAGAGGGCTGCCTTGGTGCGAACCGCCTTGAGGCGGTGACCGATATCCATCTATAGACACTCCTTGACTGTTTACTATTATTAAAATTGTGTTAAATATCTTATACCACCCTGCTGATGCGTCTAGCTAGGGGTGGCACCAGACAGGGCGATAACGGGCCCTTTTTTATGGATTCAGGTGTTTAATTTAATAGGCATTGGCCGACAGTTGCTAAACACCTTAAGGATGAGGTGACCATGAAACCGATCAGCGACATCAATACGCCCTCCGACATGTCCGCCTTCTGGATGCCGTTCACCGCCAACCAGCAGTTCAAGGCGGCGCCGCGTATCCTGAAGTCGGCAGAGGGGATGTATTATCACTCAGAGGATGGCCGCAAGATACTGGATGGCACAGCCGGACTCTGGTGTTGCAACGCGGGCCATGGTCGGCGCGAGATTGCCGAGGCGGTCTCCCAGCAGATTTCCCACCTCGATTTCGCTCCCACATTCCAGATGGGCCACCCCCTGCCGTTCGAGCTGGCCAACAAGCTGGTGGAGATTGCCCCCAAGGGCTTTGGTCACGTCTTCTACACCAACTCGGGTTCCGAGTCGGTCGATACCGCGCTCAAGATTGCGCTGGCCTGGCAGCGGGCTCGCGGTCAGGGCACCCGCACCCGGCTGATTGGCCGCGAGCGTGGCTATCACGGGGTCGGCTTTGGCGGCATCTCTGTGGGGGGGATTCCCGGCAACCGCAAATGGTTCGGCTCCCTGCTGACCGGGGTGGATCATCTGCCCCATACCCTCAACATCGCCAAGAACGCCTTCACCAAAGGGCTGCCCGAGGAGGATGTGGCGCTGGCCGACGAGCTGGAGAAGATCGTCTTTCTGCACGATGCCAGCAATATCGCGGCGGTGATCGTCGAGCCCATCGCTGGCAGTACCGGTGTGTTGATGCCCCCCAAAGGCTACCTCAAGCGGCTGCGGGAGATCTGCACCAAACACGGCATCCTGCTGATTTTTGACGAGGTGATCACCGGTTTCGGTCGCCTCGGCTCCCCCTTCGCCTCTCAGGAGTTCGATGTCATCCCCGACATGATCACCTGCGCCAAGGGGCTCACCAACGGCGCTATCCCCATGGGAGCTGTGCTGGTGCAGAAGCACATTTATGACGACATGATGGCGGCAGGCAAGGGGGCCATCGAGCTGTTCCACGGCTACACCTACTCCGGCCATCCGGTGGCTGCTGCTGCGGGTCTGGCGACCCTCGAGATCTATCGCAACGAGAACCTGCTCAGCCGCGCCGCCGATCTGGCTGGCTACTGGGAGGAGGCGGCCCATTCGCTGAAGGGCTGCAAGCATGTGAAGGATGTGCGCAACTACGGGCTGGTGGCGGGTATCGAGCTGGAATCGATGCCGGATGCACCGGGCAAGCGCGCCTATGAGGTGTTTGTCCGCTGTTTCGAGAAGGGGGCATTGATCCGGGTGACCGGCGATATCATCGCCCTGTCGCCGCCCCTCATCATCGAGCGCAGCCAGATCGACGATCTCTTCACCTTGCTGCAGGATGCCCTGCAGGCACAACCTTAACACATTTGATGGCCCCGCACTGGCGGGGCCTTGCGTTGGTTTGCTCAGCGCATTTACCACATCAGTTATCACGGAGGATACATGACATACAGGGTCAGCAACTTCATCAACGGCCAACCGCAGGAGAGTCGCAGCGAGCGGCAAGGGGCCATCTTCAATCCCGCTTGTGGCAAGCAGGAGGGGAGCGTGGGGCTTTCCAGCGCCGCCGAGTGTCAGGAGGCGATCGCCATCGCCGAGCGCGCCTTTGCCGACTGGTCGCAAACCCCGCCGCTGGTGCGGGCCCGGATCTTTTTCCGCTTCAAGGAGTTGATGGAGCAGCATAGGGACGAGCTGGCCCAGCTCATCAGTCGCGAGCACGGCAAGGTCTTCTCCGATGCGCAGGGTGAGCTGACCCGCGGGCTGGAGGTGGTGGAGTTTGCCTGCGGCATTCCCCATCTGCTCAAGGGGGAGCACTCCCTCAACGTCGGCCGTGGGGTAGACAGCTACTCCATGATGCAGCCTGTGGGGGTCTGCGCCGGTATCACCCCGTTCAACTTCCCGGCCATGGTGCCGCTCTGGATGTTCCCGGTCGCCATCGCCTGCGGCAACACCTTTATTCTCAAACCCTCCGAGAAGGATCCCTCCCTCTCGCTGCGAATGGCCGAGCTGCTCAAGGAGGCCGGTCTGCCGGACGGCGTGCTCAACGTGGTGAACGGTGACAAGGAGGTGGTGGATGTGCTGCTGACCGACCCGCGAGTGGGTGCCGTGTCGTTTGTCGGTTCCACCCCCATCGCCCAGTATATCTATGCCACCGCCTCGGCCCACGGCAAACGGGTACAGGCGCTGGGCGGCGCCAAGAACCACATGGTGGTGATGCCGGATGCGGATCTCGATCAGGCGGTCTCTGCCTTGATGGGGGCCGCTTATGGGGCAGCGGGCGAGCGCTGCATGGCCATTTCGGTGGCCGTGGTGGTGGGTGACGAGACCGCCGATGCGCTGGTGGCCAAGCTGACGCCGTTGGTGGAAAAACTGCGGGTGGGCCCGGGGTTGGGCCAGAGCCCGGAGAACGAGATGGGACCGCTCATCAGCAAGGAGCATCTGGCCAAGGTCCGCGGCTACGTTGATCAGGGTGTGGCCGAAGGGGCCGCGCTGCGGGTCGATGGCCGCACGCTGAGCCACGACGAGGGTTACTTTATCGGTGGCTGCCTGTTTGACGAGGTGACCCCCGAGATGCGCATCTATCGCGAGGAGATCTTCGGCCCTGTGCTCTCCATCGTGCGGGTACCGGACTACGAGACGGCGCTGCGCCTCATCAACGAGCACGAGTACGGCAATGGCACCGCCATCTTTACCTGTGACGGCGACACCGCGCGGGACTTCACGGCGCGGGTGCAGGTCGGTATGGTAGGGGTGAACGTTCCCATTCCGGTGCCGATGGCGTTTCACAGCTTTGGCGGCTGGAAGCGCTCCATCTTCGGGCCGCTCAACATGCACGGGCCGGACGGGGTTCGCTTTTATACCCGGATGAAGACGGTGACGGCGCGCTGGCCCCAGAGCCTGCGCAGTGGTGCCGAGTTCTCCATGCCGACCATGAAGTGACGCGCTGGCGCGTGCTCATGGCCTAACCTCTTGCCCCCGCCGGTCGTTGATTGGCGGGGGCGAACTCTGTAAAGGAACAACAGATGCGATTGGGAATTCTCGATTGTGACCGGCTCGATCCCGATCTGGCGGATCGTTTTGGCCCCGTTTACTCCGAGATGTTTATCAGGGGCTTTGCGGCCCTGGCCCCCGAACTGGAATTTCGGGTCTGGTCGGCTCTCGATGGGGAGCTGCCGGAGGATCTGCACGAGTGCGATGCCTGGCTTATCACAGGTTCGCGCCACGATGCTTACAGCGATATCCCCTGGATTCAGGCATTGCGGGCGTGGATCCGTCAGGCGCACGATGCCGACGTCAAGCTGGCCGGTGTCTGCTTCGGTCATCAGGTGATCGCCCAGGCACTCGGTGGCGAGGTGGTGAAGTCCACCAAGGGATGGGGGCTGGGAGTGTCGGTGCATCCCATGCTGGCAGATGAGCCCTGGATGGCGCCAGCGCGGGATCAGATCCGCATTCTGGCCAGCCATCAGGATCAGGTGGCCCTGCTGCCGCCGGGGGCAACCCGACTGGCGGGTAACGATTTTTGTCCCAACTTCATGTTTTTGCAGGGGGATCACATCGTCGCCATTCAGGGGCATCCGGAGTTCTCGGTGGAGTACAACAGGGCGCTGATCGAGCGGCGCCGCGGCCTGTTGCCCGACGAGCGCTACCAGAGCAGCCTCTCCTCGCTGGAGGGGGAGGTGGATTCGGCGACCATGATGCAGTGGCTGCTGCAGTTTCTGGGGATCCTGCCGCTGCGGGCTGGCGCGGCCTGAACCCGGTTTGTCAGCCACCCCTTCGGATGCTAGATTTTGTAGCAAAATGAAGGATCAAGCGCTGAGATGTCGGGATCGGATGGTACACTGGCCGCCCATGTGGCGGCCTGTTTGTCTGGCTTGATTGCCGTCCCGGCCTGAGCCAAACCTGTCTGAGCCAAACCAGTGTGAGAGTGTGACGCCTTGAAACTACAGCAATTGAAGTATTTGATCGCGATCCGGGACCACAACCTCAATGTGTCCGTGGCTTCCGATGCGCTCTTCACCAGTCAGCCGGGGGTCAGCAAGCAGATTGGCCTGCTGGAGAGCGAGCTGGGGGTGCGGATCTTCGAGCGCCGTGGCAAGCATTTGCACCGCATTACGCCGGTGGGGGAGGAGATCATCAAGTGTGCCGAGGCGATGCTCAATATCGAGAGCAAGATTAAGGCGATCTCCCGCGAGTATCTGGATCCGACCGTGGGCACTCTCAATATTCACACGACCCACACCATCGCCCGCTATCTGCTGCCCAAGTCGGTCACTTACTTCACCAAGAAGTATCCCAAGATCTCGTTCCACCTCCATCCGGTGATGTCGGCGAGCAAGGAGCAGATCAGCAAGGGTTACTCCGATTTTTCCATCGTTGCCCACGAGATTGGCTTCGACAAGGAGCTGATCGCGCTGCCCGCCTACCTCTGGACCCTCTCGCTGGTGGTGCCGCAGGATCACCCGCTGGCCAAGGTGAAGAAGCCGACGCTGGAGCAGCTCTGCCACTACCCGATCCTCAGTTACGAGAGTGGCGCCACTGGTCGGCAGGTGCAGGACGAGGTGTTTCAGGCGGCGGGGCTGACCCCGAGTTACTACATGACGGTGATGGACGCCGGGGTGATCAAGCGCTACGTGGAGCTGGGCTTTGGCATCGGCATCATCTCCTCGTTGGTGGCCAACGACACCGACAGCCCCGGGCTGGTCTCCATCAATCTGGAGCACCTGTTTAAACCCTGTCCGGCGCAGATCTGTTTCAGCAAGAGCATCCTGCTGCAGAACTATATGTATGACTTCATCAGCTCCTTCTCGCCCCACCTCACCAAGGAGGTGATCCAGAGTGTGATGCAGCAGCCGAGTCAGGCGCGCATCGACGAGCTGCTGGCCGGGGTGGAGCTGCCCATCTATTGATCCCGATCGGATTCCCGATCGCTGCCGGTTGTCTCTTCTGTCAGGCTGGGCTCTACTCGGGGTTCAGCCTGTCTCTTTTGGGCTATCTCCATCGTCCGAGGTCTCTATGTCCCGCATTCTGCTGCTTGCCAATCTCAACTGTGATCATGTGCTCTCCCTCTCCGAACCTCTGGTGGCGGGGGCCCGGCTGCAATATGTGGATCAGGGGCGCAGGCTGGGGGGCGGCGCCGCCAACACCGGCATCGGGCTGGTATGGGCGGGCCACGAGGTGACCATCGCCTCCCGTATCGGGTTGGACGAGACCGGCGACTGGCTGCTGGAGCAGGCGGCCGGTTACGGGCTGGATTGCAGCCATGTGGAGCGCTTTGGCGGCGAGACCGGCGAGCTGCTGATCCTGGTGGACTCCACCGGCGAGCGCACCATACTGCGCCGCCCGCGGCGTCCCGACCTGCCCGGCGATCTGCCGCTGGATGGGGTGGATTGCCTCTATGTGAACTATCCCGGCACCGCCATCATCAGTTACATGCGCCAGATGCTCGGCAAGAGCTTCGTGGTAGCCCAGTATCCCAAGGGCGGCCAAGCGCGCCGTCCCTGCCATGTGCTGGTGGCCTCCCGCTCCGATCTCGGCGAGGTGAGCGACCCCTGGCAGCATGCCCGCCAGCTGGCGGGGGAGCAGCTCGAATGGCTGGTGCTGACCGAAGGCAAGGCAGGCGCAGTGGCCATCCACGGCGATGAGCAGATTAGGGTTGCCGCCCGTCCTGTTTCGGTGGTCGATACCACGGGGGCAGGGGATGCTTTCGCTGGTGGATTGATTCACGGTCTGGCGCGGGGCATGGCGATCAAGGATGCGTTGCAGTGCGCGGTGGACTGGGGGGCGTTTGCCGTCGCCTCCGAGAGCTCCATCCCCTCGGTTGCCCTGAAAAACTGGTTGAAACAACCCCACTGAACCACCTCCTTGACTGTCGATTGAAGGGCGGTTCGCAGGCCATATGGCTGCTGGTCGAAGGGGCTTGGTGAGGGGGACTATTCGGGAGATTTACCCGCCATAAAGCGGGTAAACGCCGGGCTAACCCGGCAAGTTTGCGATCAATCAAAGAAAGTGTCGATTTATGTGCATCTTCATCGACACCCGGTTGTGCTGCTCTTAACCTGTCACTCCGCAACTCAGATTAAGAGACAGGCCCCCCTCTGGCGAACCAATGGGCAAACAGAGGCAAACCGGTTGTCTCCTGCCTCTTAGCTCAACGTTGTCGTCCTGATTCCTGGCTTGTAGTAAGAGGCAAGTGCGACCATGCAACTGACACGATTTACCGACTACGCCCTGCGTACCCTGACCTTCCTGGCGGTTCAGCCGGGGGATCGTCTGTCGACCATTACCGAAGTGGCCGATACCTTCGGCATCTCTCGCAACCACGTGGTCAAAATTGTGCACCAGCTTGGCATCAAGGGGTATATCGAGACGGTACGCGGCAAGCACGGTGGCATCCGCCTCGGTCGCTCAGCGGTCTCCATTAACCTGCGGGATGTGGTGATGGACATGGAGCATGTGCTCTGTCCGGTCGACTGCAAGCGCGAAAACTGCCGTCTCTCCGGTGGCTGCCGCATTCAGGGCATTCTGCGCCGCGCCATGAACGCCTTCCTCGAAGTGCTGGGTGAATACACCCTGGCCGATGCGGTGCGCGATCCCAATCGTCTCTGCCACCTGCTGGGTATCGAGCAAGAGACTATTGTGACCATGGCCTGACGGGACGCGGAAAATTGAACAAGATGTGAAAGGGGCCTGATGGCCCCTTTTGCTTTTGTACGCAGGTGGTTTTTAGCGACTGCCTGGCTGGCGGATCAGGGTGATGGCGCCGTGCAGGCAGGCGAGGCCGCAGGCACCGCAGCCATTACAGGCATCCATATTGACGTTGATGCCGTCGGCTGTGGCCTTGATCGCCTGTTGCGGGCAGGCATCTTCACAGAGCAGGCAGTAGAAGCCCTGCCGTGCCTGACAGCTCTCTTCAATCTGCACCCGGGTCTGCACCTGCCGACCTAGTTGCAGGTCGAGGGCGCCGGTGGGACAGGCTCTGGCGCAGCTGCCGCAGTAGCTGCACTGGCCGCAGGCGAGATCGAGCACCGGGGTACCGGCGATGGGGCTCCCCTCGTACTCCTCCTGGGTGGCCGGTTTGAGCAGACCACGCGGGCAGGCCTTGAAACACTCGCCACAGCGGGTGCAGAGGGAGAGGTACTGGGACTCCTCGATGGCCCACGGCGGGCGCGCTTCATGGCAAACCACGGCGGGCTTGCGGGAAGCTTGCCAACCTTGTGTCAGCCAACGGAGGAAATAGTGAGTCATGCTCGCCCCTGATACCTATTAGGGGTTAATTTTATCGAAGTTTCGGGAAGCAGGCCAGAGAATAGCGGCCGTCAGGATCGCAAGCGCAGTTGCCCTTGTGTAAGCTAGGCGGGTCTTTTTACGTGGTTGAATGAAAACATATGTGGCTATTTCTCTGGCGTGCGTCCCTGCTCTATGTCTTTCCCCTGCTGATGTGGGCCTACTGCCGCATCAAGGATATCGAGTTCGCCGAGCTCGATACCGGCGTCAACACCCACAAGTGGGTGGTGCTGGCCGCCTACCTCATCTACGTGGTGATCTGGATCCTGGTTAACCGTTATCTCGAACTCTTCCTGCGTCAGCGGAGCCGCAAATGATTGACCCCGGACTCTGGGGGATCTTGCTGCCTGCCGCCGCACTGGCCCTCGGGCTTGGCTGGCTGATCGGGCGGCGGGCTGCCACGGCGCAAGCTCAGGAGCTGCTGCTGGCGCAGGAGCGTTATCAGGCGCTCCAGGATCGCTTCGACGAGTTGCAGGATGAGCGGATGCAGGGCCAGCAGAAGCTGGATCAGCAGCAGACCCTGCTGATCAAGCTCACCGCCCGCCTCAAGGATGCGGAAGCGACCCTGCGCAGCGAGCGGCTGGCTGCCGCCGAGAAGCTGCAACTGCAACAGGAGGCGGAGCAGCGCCTCAGCCAGCAGTTCGAGAATCTCGCCAACCGGATCTTCGAGCAAAACTCCGGCAACTTCCGCGAATTGAACCAGAACAGCCTCGATCTGCTGCTCACCCCGCTCAAAGAGCAGCTCGAGGGCTTTCGTCGTCAGGTAGGCGAGACCCACGCCCAGGAGACGGCCCAGCGCCACAGCCTCAAGTTCGAGCTGGAGCGTCTCGCCGAGCTCAACGCCCGCATGACCGAAGAGGCGGCGGCGCTGACCCGCGCCCTCAAGGGCGACAGCAAGCAGCAGGGCAACTGGGGGGAAGTGGTGCTGGCACGGATCCTCAGCGAATGCGGCTTGCGCGAAGGCCACGAGTACCACACCCAGGTCAATATCGAGGTGGAGAAGGGCAAGCGCTACCAGCCCGATGTCATCGTCCACCTGCCGCAGGAGAAGGACATCATCATCGACGCCAAGGTGTCGCTGACCGCCTACGAACGCTGGTACAACGCCGATGACGAGCTGGAGAAGGCGGTGGCGCTCAAGGAGCACGTCGCCTCGGTGCGCAGCCATATCCGCGAGCTGGGCCGCAAGGATTACCAGCAGCTGCCCGGGGTGCGCACCCTTGACTATGTGCTGATGTTCGTGGCGGTGGAGCCCGCCTTCCTCACTGCCATGGAAGCCGATCCCTCGCTGGTGCGTTACGGTCTCGACAACAACATCCTGCTGGTGAGCCCCACCAACCTGATGGTAGCGCTGCGCACCATCGAGAACCTGTGGCGCTACGAGCGGCAGAACCAGAATGCCCGCCAGATTGCCGAACGGGCCGGTCGCCTCTACGAAAAGCTGCGGCTGTTTGTCGAGGAGATGCAGCAGATGGGCGGCAGCCTGCACAAGGCGCAGGAGAGCTACGACAAGGCAATGGGACGGCTGGTCAACGGCCGTGGCAACCTGATTGCGCAGGTCGAGCGTTTCCGCGAGCTGGGGGTGGAGGTGACCAAGAGCCTGCCCGATCCGCTGGTGGAGCGGGCGCTGGAGCGCGACAAGGAGCAGGAGTAGTTTTTACCTGCACCGCAATCAGCAAAAGGCCCAAACCCGGTTTGGGCCTTTTGCTATCTGTCAGCTGGCCAAGTGCTGACCCATCATCAGAAATCCGCAAAGCAAACGGCCCACCGAAGTGGGCCGTTGTTATTTGCAGTGCCGGTGTTAATCAGCGGCTGGCTGCGCGGGCGCTCAGCTCGGCTTTCTCGCTATCGCTCAGGAAGGCCAGGGTCAGGCCGTTCTGCTGGGCGGTGCGGATCTCGCTGGCGGTCATACCAGCAGCCGGAGCGGCCACCTCATATTCGTGCGGCAGGTCGATCCCTTCCACCGCCGGGTCATCGGTGTTGAGGCAGGCCAGCACGCCGGCGGCCAGGAACTGGCGGATCGGGTGTTCGGTCAGGCTCGCCACCGTGGTGGTCTGGACGTTGGAGGTGAGGCAGGATTCGATGCCGATGCGGTGCTCGGCCAGATAGGCCATCAGGGCCGGATCCTGAATCGCTTTGACGCCGTGGCCGATACGCTCGGCGCCCAGTTCGCGAATGGCTTGCCACATGCTCTCGGGGCCAGCGGCTTCACCGGCGTGTACGGTGACGCGCATGCCTGCATCGCGCACCTTGCGGAAATGGTCGACAAAGAGTTCGCCCGGGAACCCCAGCTCGTCACCAGCCAGATCGATGGCCACCAGCTTGTCGCGGTGGGCCAGACAGGCGGCCAGCTCCTGATTGCACTGCTCGGTGCCGAAGGTGCGGCTCATGATGCCGATCAGGTTGGTCTTGATACCGAAGTCACGGCTGCCTGCGGCCACGCCGTCGATGATAGCTTCTACTACACCCTGCGGGTGCAGCTTGTGGGTCATCGCCATATAGGCAGGGCTGAAGCGTAGCTCGGCATAGTCGATACCGGCGCGCAGCAGATCTTCCACGTTTTCGTAGGCAACCCGGCGGCAGGCGTCATAGTCGGCCAGCACGGCCACACCCCAGTCCAGTTTCTTCAGGAAGGCAACCAGACTTGGCTCGTTTTCGACGATCTGTACGTGGGGGCGCAGCGCTTCCAGTTCGAAGGCGGGCAGCTGGATATTGTGTTGGCGACCCAGCTCGAGGATGGTTTGCGGGCGGATGTTGCCGTCCAGATGGCGGTGCAGGTCGGTCAGGGGGAGAGATCTGTCAATCATGGGGGCGCCCTCGTCGAGTCAGGTTTGAAAGCCTGCCATTCTAGGCGGGGCTTTCAAAAAAGATACCCCGTTTATGGTTAAACGGGGTTCTGGCGGACGGTGATTTGTCAGGGCGTGATGGGAATCGTTTTTCCCCGGGACTCAGGAGAGATCGAGTTCCTTCAGCTTGCGGGTCAGGGTGTTGCGGCCCCAACCGAGCAGGCGCGCCGCCTCCTGCTTGTGGCCGTGGGTGTGTTCCAGCGCCGTCTCCAGCATGATCCGTTCGAACTGGGGCATGGCATCGGCCAGGATGTCTGTCTCTCCCAGCGCCAACTTGCTGGCCACCCACTCTTGCAACTGTTGCTGCCAGCAACCGGGCAACGCCGGTTGACCTGGTTCGGCGTTGTGGGTGATGGGGGTGAGCAGCTCGGCAGGCAGGTCGCCGACCAGCACTTCTTGCCCCGAGGCCATCACGGTAAGCCAGCGGCAGACGTTCTCCAGCTGGCGCACGTTGCCCGGCCAGGGCAGGCGGCTGATATAGGCCTGGGTATCCGGGTGCAGGCTCTTGGCCTCGACGTTCAGCTCTTTGGCGGCGCGCAGCAGGAAGTGACGGGCCAGCTGGGGGATATCCTCACGGCGCTCCTTGAGGGCGGGGATGTGGATTCGGATGACGTTGAGGCGGTGAAACAGATCCTCGCGAAACTCGCCATCGGCGACCCGTTTCTCCAGATTCTGGTGGGTGGCGGCGATGATCCGTACATCCACCTGCACCGGCTGGTGGCCGCCGACTCGATAGAACTGGCCATCGGCCAAGACCCGCAGCAGCCGGGTCTGCACATCCAGCGGCATGTCGCCGATCTCGTCGAGAAACAGGGTGCCGCCGTCGGCCTGCTCGAAGCGGCCATGGCGGATGTTGTTGGCGCCGGTGAAGGCCCCCTTCTCGTGACCGAACAGCTCCGATTCGATGAGATCTTTCGGGATAGCCGCCATGTTGAGGGCGATAAAGTTCTTGTGGGCGCGCGGGCTGTGCTTGTGCAGGGCGTGGGCGACCAGCTCCTTGCCGGTACCGCTCTGACCGTTGATCAGCACCGAGATGCTGGAGCGTGACAGGCGACCGATGGCGCGGAACACCTCCTGCATCGCCGGTGCTTCACCGATGATCTCGGGAGTGGCGGTGGTCTCTTGCTGACGAGCCTTGCGCTTGGTGCGCTGCTCCTTGAGGTGATTCTCGGCGCGGCGCACCAGGGTCACCGCTTCGTCGATGTCGAACGGTTTGGGCAGGTACTCGAAGGCGCCGCGCTGGTAGGCGTTGACCGCGCTGTCGAGATCCGAGTGGGCGGTCATGATGATGATGGGCAGATCGGCCTGACGGCGATGGATCTGCTCAAGCAGGCTCAGGCCGTCGATGCCGGGCATCCGGATATCGGAGAGGATGACATCGGGCGAGCGCAGCTCAAGGGCGTGCAGCAGGGCTTCGCCATCGGCAAAGCTCTCGCAGTTGAAGCCTTCGCTGCCGAGAGTGCGCTCCAGCACCCAGCGGATAGAACTGTCGTCATCGACGATCCACACTTTGGCGGTCATGGGGTTCCCTTACTTGCGAAGCGGTAGAAAAATGGTGAATTCGGTGTGACCCGGCCAGCTGATGCAGTCAATCCGCCCCTTGTGTTGGTCGATCAGGTTCTGGGCGATGGAGAGGCCGAGCCCTGTTCCCCCTCCTTGCCGGTGATCATGGGATAGAACAGGGTGTCGCGAATGGCATCGGGAATGCCGGGACCGTTGTCGATGATCTTGATCTCCGCAGCCAGCCGGTAGCGCTGGCCGTGGATGGTGATCTGGAACGCGGTGCGGGTCTTGATACGGATAAGCCCGGTTTGATCGCCGAGCGCTTCGGCGGCATTGCGCACTATGTTGAGAAACGCCTGCTGCAGCTGATCCGGCTCCATCTCGAATTCGGGGATGCTGGGGTCGTAATCCCGCTCGATGCGAACAGAGGGAGGGAGTTCGAGCTCCACCAGTCGGCGTACCTGCTCCAGCACCGAATGGACATTGTGCATCTGGTGGCGGCCGGGGCGCTGGGGGCCGAGCAGCCGATCGACCAGTACCCGCAGCCGGTCAGCCTGTTCGATGATGATGCCGGTATATTCGCGCAGGGCCGGGTCCGGCAGCTCTTTTTGCAGCAGTTGGGCCGCGCCGCGCAGGCCGCCGAGGGGATTCTTGATTTCGTGGGCCAGCCCGCGCACCAGCTCCTTGGCCGCCAGCTGTTGGGCATGTTGCTGCTGCTCCTGACTGATCTTCTTCTGCTGGTCGATCTTGCGCAGCTCCACCACCAGCAGACGCTGTTCGTGGTCGGCCATCGGGGTTGCGCTCAGCTCCACCAGTCGCGGTTCTCCCTCTACCACCAGAGTCACTTCGCTATCGGTAAAGCCTTGCCCTGAAACGAGGCACTGCTTGAGCCGCTGCAAATCGAGGGAGATATGTTCCAGCAGATGGGGCAGTTCGATGCCGATTAGCCTGCGTTCACTGAGGGAGAGCAGCTGTTCAGCCGCCGGGTTGACGAACTGGATGCAGAGCCGCTCATCCATCAGGATCACGGCGGTCAGCAAATTATCCAAGAGTGTTTTGGCGTTGTCCGAGCGGGTTGGCACAGGTTTCTCCCTAAAACGGTGCTATACACCTGTTATGCACCGATATGGTGCATAGAGTTTACCCGCATCGGTGCGCTATATCACCCCTAGTCGGCTTTGGGGGTGGGTTTGGGAGCCGGTGTCACGCTCGCTCTATGCAGGTAAAAGGTGACTGCACTGGATTTAGCAAGGATCGTACCGTCTTTGGCGAGCAGCTCGAGCTGAGCTTCGTGGGCGCCGCGATCGACGTTTTCGACGCGGACAGAGAGGCTGTTGCTGACGATGGGGGCGGCTTTGCCATCCAGGGTCAGGCGCACATCATACTGGGTCGGAGGTTTGGGGCTGATGGTGCCCTGAAAGACGATGTTGCCTGTGTTGTCGCGCAGGGTGCTGCCCTGTTCCGGGGAGAGCAGTTCGATAGTCAGCTTGGCCGCCTCTTTCTCTTTCTTGGCATCGGCGCCGGTCAGGCTGTTGAAGTTATCCACCTGCACCGATCTGGGCGCGCTGCTGCCCAGCAGCGGGGCGACCCGCAGATCGACCTCTTTGGCGTTTTTGCCGGGTGGTGGCGCATCCGAGTAGTGGGTGATGCCATTGCCATCGACCCAGGAGTAGACCTTGGCCGCGTCCGCAGCGAACGAGGTCAGCAACAGGAGGCTGAGCACCCCTATGCCATGCTTGTTGTTCATCCATCTCTCCTTGACGGTATTTTGCTTAATCCTATCAGAGAAAAAACCCGCCAGATGGCGGGTTTTGTCACGATTAAGCAAGCTGACCAGATTTAAACGGCCAGTCTGCTGAGACTTAGACGGAGTAGTACAGCTCGAACTCCAGCGGGTGCGGGGTCATGCGCACACGGTCAACATCCTGTTGTTTCAGTTCCAGATAGGAGTTGATGAAGTCATCGCTGAACACGCCGCCACGGGTCAGGAACTCGCGGTCAGCATCCAGAGCGGCCAGGGCTTCGTCCAGAGAACCGGCAACGGTCGGCACTTCTGCGGCTTCTTCCGGCGGCAGGTCGTACAAGTTCTTGTCCATGGCATCGCCCGGATGGATCTTGTTGATGATACCGTCCAGACCGGCCATCAGCTGGGCTGCGAAGGCCAGGTACGGGTTGGCAGCCGGATCCGGGAAGCGCACTTCGATACGACGGGCTTTCGGGCTCGGTACCACCGGGATACGGATGGAGGCAGAGCGGTTGCGGGCAGAGTAGGCCAGCATGACCGGTGCTTCATAACCCGGAACCAGACGCTTGTAGGAGTTGGTGGTCGGGTTGGCGAAGGCGTTGATGGCCTTGGCGTGCTTGATGATACCGCCGATGTAGTGCAGCGCCATCTCAGACAGACCGCCGTACAGGTCACCAGCGAACAGGTTGACGCCGTTCTTGGCCAGAGACTGGTGGCAGTGCATGCCGGAGCCGTTGTCACCGAACATGGGTTTCGGCATGAAGGTAACAGTCTTGTTGTAGGCGTGGGCCACGTTGTGGATCACGTACTTCAGTACCTGTACTTCGTCAGCTTTCAGCGTAAGAGTGTTGAAGCGGGTAGCGATCTCGTTCTGACCGGCAGTGGCCACTTCGTGGTGGTGAGCTTCAACGACCTGGCCCATCTCTTCCAGCACCAGACACATGGCGGCACGGATATCCTGGGAGGAGTCGACCGGTGCAACCGGGAAGTAACCGCCTTTCACGAACGGACGGTGACCCTTGTTGCCATGCTCATAGGCAGTGCCGGAGTTCCATGCGGCTTCTTCAGATTCGATTTTCACGAAGCTGTGGCCCATGGTGTTGGAGAAAGTAATGTTGTCGAACATGAAGAATTCCGGCTCCGGCCCGAACAGCACGGTGTCAGCGATGCCGCTGGACTTCAGGAAATCTTCTGCACGCTTGGCGATAGAGCGCGGATCGCGATCGTAGCCCTGCATGGTGGCAGGCTCCAGCACGTCACAAACGATGTTCAGGGTGGTCTCTTCGGTGAACGGGTCCAGCTTGGCGGAGGCTGCGTCCGGCATCAGTACCATGTCGGATTCGTTGATGCCCTTCCAGCCGCCGATGGAGGAACCATCGAACATCTTGCCGTCTTCGAAGAAATCTTCATCAACCTGGTGAGCAGGGATGGATACATGCTGCTCTTTACCCTTGGTGTCGGTAAAGCGCAGATCAACAAACTTGACTTCGTGTTCCTGGATCAGGGCCAAAACGTTCTGGGCTGACATGCTAAGTAACCTCCGGTGTTAAAACTCTCTGGGTGAATGCGTCGTCGTATTCACATAAGCCAGTATCGTGCCAAGTTTGTGACAGCTTGATTTCAGGGCAATCTCGCTGAAGAGGCTCCCCAAAATCAGGCGATCTCGACTCGCGTTGCATCAATTTAGTGCGATGGTGGATCGTTTTGGTGCACTGTAATGGTGCGCGAAATACGGTCACCGCCCATCTAAGCAGGGTTTGTCAGAGAGGTCTATGATCCAGATCTGTTGTTATGCGCGAATGTACTGCAATTCTGCTAGGCAGATCACAAAGGCAAGAGTACAATTAGCGCCCAATTTTACCCGGTGATTGAGGCGAGAATGTTAGAGAATTTACGCAATATTGCGATTATTGCGCACGTTGACCACGGCAAAACGACTCTGGTTGATAAGCTGCTGCAGCAGTCCGGCACCCTGGACCGCTCCACGGAAGGCCAGGAACGGATCATGGACTCCAATGATCTGGAACGGGAACGTGGCATCACCATTCTCGCCAAGAACACTGCGATCCGCTGGAATGACTACCGCATCAACATCGTTGATACCCCGGGTCACGCCGACTTCGGTGGTGAAGTAGAGCGCGTACTGTCCATGGTTGACTCCGTGCTGCTGCTGGTTGACGCCGTAGACGGCCCGATGCCGCAAACCCGTTTCGTGACCCAGAAAGCGTTCGCTCAGGGTCTGAAGCCGATCGTGGTCATCAACAAGGTTGACCGTCCGGGTGCTCGTCCTGACTGGGTAATGGATCAGGTATTCGACCTGTTCGACAACCTGGGCGCGACTGACGAACAGCTGGATTTCAAAGTTGTTTACGCCTCTGCACTGAACGGTTGGGCCACCATGGATCAGGACGTCGAGTCCGAGAACATGGAGCCGCTGTTCCAGGCTATCGTTGACAACGTTGAAGCGCCGAAGGCTGATGCCGAAGGTGGTTTCCAGATGCAGATCTCCCAGCTGGACTACAACTCCTACGTGGGCGTTATCGGTATCGGCCGTATCACCCGTGGTCGCGTCAAGACCAACCAGCAAGTCACCATCGTTGGTGCTGACGGCAAGACCCGTAACGGTAAAGTCGGTCAGGTGCTGGGTTACCTGGGTCTGTCCCGTACTGAAGTTGCCGACGCGCAAGCGGGTGACATCATCGCTATCACCGGTCTGGGCGAGCTGAAAATCTCCGACACCATCTGTGACAACGGTGCCGTTGAAGCCCTGCCGCCGCTCTCTGTTGACGAGCCGACCGTGAACATGACCTTCCAGGTCAACACCTCACCGTTCGCCGGTAAAGAGGGCAAGTTCGTGACCTCCCGTAACATTCTGGAGCGTCTGAACCAGGAGCTGGTCCACAACGTGGCCCTGCGCGTTGAAGAGACTGATGATCCGGACAAGTTCCGTGTATCCGGTCGTGGTGAGCTGCACCTCTCCATCTTGATCGAAAACATGCGTCGCGAAGGTTACGAACTGGCTGTGTCCCGTCCGGAAGTAATCCTGCGTACCGTTGATGGCGTTCTGCAAGAACCGTTCGAAACCGTAACTGTGGACGTTGAAGAAGCCCACCAGGGTTCCGTGATGGAGCAACTGGGTCTGCGTAAGGGCGAAATGACCAACATGACCCCGGATGGCAAGGGTCGTGTCCGTCTGGACTTCATGATCCCGAGCCGTGGCCTGATCGGTTTCCAGACCGAGTTCATGACCATGACCTCAGGTACCGGTCTGCTCTACCACACCTTCGACCACTACGGTCCGCACAAGGGTGGCAGCATCGGCGAGCGTCAGAATGGCGTGCTGATCTCCAACGCTACCGGTAAAGCACTGACTTACGCCCTGTTCGGTCTGCAAGACCGTGGTCGTCTGTTCATCGGTCACGCGACCGAGGTGTACGAAGGCCAGGTGATCGGTATTCACTCCCGTTCCAACGACCTGACTGTTAACTGCCTGAAAGGCAAACAGCTGACCAACATGCGTGCCTCCGGTACCGACGAAGCTCAAGTGCTGACTCCGCCGATCCGCATGACTCTGGAACAGGCTCTCGAGTTCATCGATAACGACGAACTGGTAGAAGTGACTCCGAAGAACATCCGTATCCGCAAGAAATTGCTGACCGAACTGGATCGCAAGCGCTCTGGCCGTGGTTAATGCTATGTGCTGAGTCTCGGCAGCCCTTGCGGCCGCTGACGGTTCACTGATAAACGGACCCAAACCTCTGGTTTGGGTCCGTTTTTTTATGCTTGTGATCCGCTCTGGCCATCCTGATGAGCTCGTTCAGGCTATCCGGTAATGGGGCTGATGAGCGTTGAGCGAAGGTCGTGGGGATGGGTGAGATAAAAAGCCGCAGCGGATGAACGCTGCGGCTTTTTGCTGGCTTGCAGTGAGGGATTACTGGCGCCAGAAGGAGGGGAAGAAGAGCACGGCGACCGTCAGGATCTCCAGTCGTCCCAGCAGCATGCCGAATGACAGCAGCCATTTGGCCGATTCCGGCAGGCTGGCAAAGTTGGTGCTGGGGCCGACCACAGGGCCCATGCCTGGGCCGACGTTGGCAACTGCGGTGATGGAGCTGGATATGGCCGTCAGAGGGTCAAGCCCGATGGCGCCCAACAGTGCAGCTATCACCAGAATGATGGCGAAGTAGGCTAGTACGAATGAGATCATCGAGCGGATGATGGCGTCATTGACCGTCCGGCCGTTGTACTTCTGCGGGAAGACAGCAGAAGGGTGCATCAGTTGGCGCATCTGCTTTCTGAACAGGGCGAATGCCACCTGTACCCGGAAGATCTTGAGACCACCCGCAGTGGAGCCTGAACAGGCCCCAAGAGCCAGCAGCACGATGAAGACGATGCTGGCGAGCGGCCCCCAGGTGCCGAAGTCACCAAGGCCGTAGCCGGTGGTGGTGAGCACCGAGACGATGTTGAAGCAGCTGATGCGCAGGGCATCCCAGAAGCCGAACAGGTCTCTCTCCCACAGATAGAAGGTCATGATGACGGTGACCCATACCACCAGCCAGAAGAAGCCTCGTACCTGGGCATCCTTGAACAGGCTGTTGTCCCTGTGGTTGAGGCTCTGCACATAGAGCAGGAAGGGCAGGCCGCCAAGGAACATGAACAGGGTGCCAATCCAGTGGGCCGAGTTGGAGAAGTGGGACATGGATTGATCGGAGGTGGAGTAGCCGCCGGTACTGAGAGTGGTCATGGCATGGTTGATCGCCTCGAACATGTTCATGCCGCTGGCCCAGTAGGCCATGAAGCAGAGCATGGAGAGCACCAGATAGACTACGACGATGTTGTTGGCGACCGTCTTGGCACGCGGGGCGCTTTTGTCCGACCAGTCCGAGCTCTCGGTCTGGAACAGCTTCATACCGCCGACGTTGAGGTAGGGCAGCACGGCTACCGCCATCACGATAAAGCCGACCCCGCCCAGCCACTGCAGGATGGAACGCCACAACAGGATGCTGTGAGCCATGTTGTCGAGGCCGGAGAGCACGGTAGAGCCCGTGGTGGTCACCCCCGACATGGTCTCGAAGTAGGCGTCGGTGAAGTTGATGTGGGTGATGAAAACAAAAGGCAGGGCGCCGAAGGCGCAGGCCACCACCCAGACCGAGGTGGTGAGCAGGAACATCTCCCGCACCCCAAGATGAAACTCCGCCTTGCGGCCATAGTGGAGGCAGAGCAGGGCGGCGCCGTGGGTGATCAGCACGGACTTGAGAAACTCGACAAATCCCTCTGACCCGGTGAGCAGTGCCAGCAAGGTGGGCAGCCACATGAAGAGCGCCAGCTTGGAGAGCACCAGCCCGAGGGTGAAGATAATGGGACGCAGCTTGATCATGTTCGATAACCTGGTCGTTGATTAACAAAAGACCCGGACCATCCCCTTGGGGGAGCTGAGCCGGGTCTGGTTTGACAGCCTGTGCGCATGAAGACGTTACAGGAAGAAGGGGCTTGGCTGGAACAGCCGCTCCACTTCCGGGATGTACTTCTTGTCCACCAGGAACATGACCACGTGGTCATCCTGCTGGATTTTGGTGCGATCGTGGGCGATCAGCACCTCATCCCCGCGCACCACGGCACCTATGGTGGTGCCCGGCGGCAGCTTGAGCTCGCCCACCGTCTTGCCGACCACCTTGGAGGTGTTCTCATCGCCGTGGGCAATCGCCTCGATCGCCTCGGCCGCGCCGCGGCGCAGGCTGTAGACGTTGGCGATATCGGCCCGGCGCACGTGGGTCAACAGGGCCGAGATGGTGGCCTGCTGGGGCGAGATGGCGATATCGATGGAGCCACCCTGCACCAGATCGACGTAGGCGCCGCGCTGGATCAGCACCATGGTCTTCTTGGCGCCCATCTTCTTGGCGAGCAGCGCCGACATGATGTTGGCCTCATCCTCGTTGGTCACGGCGATGAATACGTCGATCTGATCAATATGCTCCTCGGCCAGCAACTCCTGATCCGCCGCATCGCCGCAGAAGACGATGGTGTTCTCCAGCAGTTCGGAGAGCTGCTCCGCCCGCTTCTGGTTGCGCTCGATAAGCTTGACGCTGTAGCGCTTCTCCAGCTGGCGGGCGAGACCCGCGCCGATATTGCCACCACCGACGATCATGATGCGACGGTAGGGGCTCTCGAGGCGCTGCAGCTCCGACATCACGGCACGGATATGGCCCGCGGCGGCGACGAAGAAGACCTCGTCATCCGCTTCGATGATGGTGGTGCCTTGCGGACGGATCGGGCGGCCCTGACGGAAGATGGCCGCTACCCGAGTTTCGATGTTGGGCATGTGCTCGCGCAGGGTCGAGAGGGCGTTGCCCACCAGCGGGCCACCGTAGTAGGCCTTGACCGCTACCAGACCGACGCGGCCACCTGCAAAATCAACCACTTGCAGGGCGCCCGGATATTCGATCAGGCGACGCACATAGTCGGTCACCAGCTGCTCCGGCGCGATCAGGTGATCCACCGGCACCGATTCGGGCAGGAACAGGCGATCCCGTTCGGTCAGATAGGCTGGCGAGCGGATCCGTGCCACCTTGTTCGGGGTGTTGAACAGGGAGTAGGCCACCTGACAGGCGATCATGTTGGTCTCGTCACTGTTGGTGACGGCGACCAGCATGTCGGCATCCTGAGCGCCCGCTTCGCGCAGCACCTTGGGGTGAGCGCCGTGACCGTTGACCACCCGCAGGTCAAACTTGTCTTGCAGTTCGCGCAGGCGCTCGCTGTCGGTATCGACGATGGTGATGTCGTTGTTCTCTCCGGCCAGGTTCTCGGCCAGAGTGCCGCCGACCTGGCCGGCTCCCAAAATGATGATCTTCATAGGGAACGTCTACTCACGTTGAGGCAGTAAAGGGGCATTTCGCCTGCATGGCGATTGCCCCGGAAGAAGCATGTCAGCGTCACAGCTTGACCAGCTTGGCGTAGTAGAAGCCATCCATCTCGGCTTCACCCGGCAGGAACTGGCGACCCGGGCAGTCCGGAATGTCCTGTTCGTGCAACGGTACCAATTTGGCATCTTTGGTCGCGGCAAGGAAGGCGCGGATCTGGTCGCGGTTCTCTTCCGGCAGGACGGAGCAGGTGGCGTAGAGCAGGGTGCCGCCGCTTTTCAGCTTGCCCCAGAGGGCATTGAGAATGCGGCGCTGCAGCTCGGCCAGCTCGCGGATGTCCTGATCACGGCGCAACCACTTGATGTCGGGGTGGCGACGGATAACACCAGTGGCGGAGCAGGGGGCATCCAGCAGGATGCGGTCGAACTGGCCCTCCGGCCACCACTGTTCCGGTGCCGCGGCATCGCCGTGGATCACTTTGGCGGTCAGGCCGATGCGATCCAGGTTCTCCTGCACCCGCTTGAGGCGGTTCTCGTCGGCATCAACGGCAACCACGCCAGCCAGCTTGGGCTGACGCTCCAGCAGGTGGGCGGTCTTGCCGCCGGGGGCGGCGCAGGCATCCAGCACCCATTCACCCGGTTGCGGGTCGAGCAGGGCGGCAGCCTGTTGTGCTGCACCATCCTGTACCGAGCAGTCACCGACCTCGAAGCCGGGCAGCTTGGTCACATCGCAAGGACGCTCCAGCAGGATGCAATCCTCGCCCTCTTCACCGGCCACGGCATTGATGCCGGCTTCGGCCATGCGAGCCAGCATGGCATCGCGGCTCTGGCGCTGGCTGTTGTTGCGGATCCACATGGGGGGGCGCTGGTTGTTCGCCTCCATGATGAATTCCCACTCATCGTGATAGGCCTGACGCAGGCGCTTGGTGAGCCACTCCGGATGACCGAGGCGAATGCTGGGAACGCGGTCGATACGCAGCAGAATGACTTCGGCGCTGCGCTGGAAGTTGCGCAGCACGCCGTTGATGAGGCCACGCAGGGAGGTGCCCTTGAGCAGTTTGACGGCGTTGACGGTCTCGGCCACCGCGGCGTGAGCCGGAATGCGGGTGTAGATGAGCTGATAGAGACCGACCAGGATGAGGTAGTGGAAAATGCGGCTCTTGTTCTTGAGCGGTTTGTCCATCATCTCGTTAACTGCCGCATCGAGGCGGGGCAGCCAGCGCAGGGTGCCGTAGCAGAGTTCTTGCAGGAGAGCGCGATCACGGGGCGCAACCTTCTCCTGGGCAGCAGGCAGAACAGCGGAGAGGGATTGACCCTGATCCAGCACCTGTTGAATAACGAGAGCGGCCTGTGCACGTGTTTTCATAGAGTTACCTTAGATGCGCAAGTCGGGGCCTGGGCCCCGCTTGTGTCAATTCAATCCAGTTCAATTCAATTGCGTGCCGGGTTCAAACCAGTCGCGGCGAGAGTTGAGCAGATCCGCAACGGACATCGCCTTCTTGCCGGGCGGTTGCAGGGTCAGCAGGCGCAGTACCCCTTTGCCGGTGGCGATGTCGATCCCCTGCTTGTCGGCCTTGAGCAGGGTGCCGGCGGGTTGGCCGTGGTCGCTGTCAATGACGGCGGCTTGCCATACCTTGACGGTCTGGTCAGCCACTTCAAACCAGCTGATGGGCCAGGGGTTGAACGAGCGGATGCAGCGTTCGATGGCAACAGCCTCCATCGACCAGTCGATGCGGGCCTCTTCCTTGGAGAGCTTTTCGGCGTAGTTGGCCAGCGCATCATCTTGCGCCTCGGCAGCGGTTTCACCGGCGGCCATGGCATTGATGGTGTCGACCAGTGCTTGCGGGCCCAGCTCGGCCAGCTTGTCATAGAGGCTGGCGGAGGTCTCGTCGGCGGCGATGGGGCAGATCACTTTGCGGATCATGGCGCCGGTATCCAGTCCCACATCCATCTGCATGATGGTGACGCCGGTTTCGGCATCGCCCGCCCAGATAGAGCGCTGGATCGGTGCGGCACCGCGCCAGCGGGGCAGCAGGGAGCCATGGACGTTGATGCAGCCCAGCCGCGGGGTATCGAGCACCACCTTGGGCAGGATCAGGCCGTAGGCCACCACCACCATCAGGTCGGCACCCAGTGCAGCAAGCTCGGCTTGTGCCTCTTCCTTGCGCAGAGAGGCAGGTTGGTAAACCGGCAGGTTGTGGGCCAGTGCCAGCTCTTTGACCGGGCTGGCGGTGAGCTTCTGGCCACGGCCAGCAGGCTTGTCAGGCTGGGTATAAACGGCAACGACCTCGTGGTCGGAAGACAACAACGCCGCCAGGTGACGGGCGGCGAAGTCGGGAGTACCGGCAAAAATCAGTTTCAGCTTATTCAATGGGGCAGATCCTCAGAGGACTTTGCGATCTTCACGGGCCATCTTTTCCAGCTTCTGGCGAATGCGCTGGCGCTTGAGCGGGGACAAGTAATCCACAAATAGCTTGCCGACCAGATGATCCATCTCATGCTGGATGCAGATGGCGAGCAGATCGTCGGCTTCCAGCTCGAACGGCTTGCCGTTGCGATCCAGGGCGCGGATTTTGATCTGTTCAGCGCGAGGCACCAGAGCACGGCTGCCGGGCACGGAGAGGCAACCCTCTTCAATGCCGGTGCTGCCGCATTGCTCGATGACCTCCGGATTGATCAATACCAGAGGATCTTCACGGTTTTCAGAGACATCGATCACTATGATGCGCTGGTGAATGTCGACCTGAGTCGCGGCTAGGCCAATGCCTTCCTCCGCGTACATGGTTTCGAACATATCATCTACAATCTGTTGTAACTCGGGTGTAAAGGTCTCGACAGGGGCTGCAACGGTGCGCAGGCGCTCATCGGGAAAACGCAATACATCTAGAATGGCCATAGTTTTTTCTTTAGTTTCGTATAAATGCAGTCAATATTGGCGTAATTCTAGTCATTTACGCCGACAAAAAACAGCAACACTTTGCGTACAGAAGTAACAGGGAGTGTTATGTATCTGAAGCAAACCATCCTCGCCTGCCTGCTGGTGACCGTGAGTCAGGCAGCATTGGCCGATCAGCTCAGGCTGAAAGCGGGTTACCCCGAAAGTTATGTAGTGCAAAAAGGCGACACCCTGTGGGATATCTCCGGCAAGTATCTTTCCGAACCCTGGCTCTGGCCCCGTCTCTGGAACATCAATCCGCAGATTGCCAATCCTCACTGGATCTACCCCGGTGATGTACTGCATCTGAGCTGGGTCAATGGTGAACCCCGGCTCGGCAAGGCGATGCAGGGTGGCAAGCAAGTCATCCGTCTCGGCCCGAAAACCCGTTACGAGAACAAAGCGAACCCCATTCCGACCCTGCCTATCAGCGAGATCGGCCCCTTCCTGCAAACCGACCATATTCTGGCTGAGAGCCAGCAGCAGAAAACCTTGCCCTATCTGCTGGGGTCGGATCAGAAACATATCGGCATGCTGGAGGGGGACACCCTCTATGTACAGGGCTCCCTGACACCGGGGCAGGTCTATGGCATTTATCACCCCGGAGTGGTCTACAAGGATCGCGAAACCGGTGAACTGCTGGGCCAGGAGGCGATCTTTGCCGGTGTGGTGCGGGCCGTGGCGCGTCTTGATGGCGATCGGACCGAGGTGACTCTGACTCATAACCAGCGCGAAGTGCTGCAGGGCGACAAGGTGATGCCGCTGCCCGCTCAGGAGAACATGCCCGCCGTCTTCACACCGAAAGCGGCACCTGCCATCACGCCTGGCTATATCATCGATTTGCCGAACAAGACCCGGGGCGGTGGCAAGTTTGATGTGGTGCTGATCAACCGGGGAGGCCGCGATCAACTGGTCGCAGGGGATGTACTGGATGTCAGACGGCCCGGTGCTGCTCTGGTCACCAAGAATGGCGATGTACAGTACAAGGAGCTCTCGTCGGTTTTTAACCGGGTGTTTTACAGCAGCAACAAGAAGGCACCACTGCCCTCTGAAGCGATTGCCCGTGTCATGTTGTTCAAGGTGTATGACAAGCTGAGTTACGGTCTCATCATGCAGAGTAACGACATGGTGAGTGCGGGCTATCAGGTCACTCACTTCTGACGTGAACTACCCCGACGCACGTCTGGCGCTCTGGCTAACTCTCGATGCGGTCACCGGTATCGGTCCGGTGACCGCTGCACGTCTGTTGGAACGGGCTGGGGGAAGTATTGAGGCCCTGTTTCAGAGCGATGAAGCGCAACTGCATGGTATGGGTTTGTCGTCAGAGCAGGTCAGGCAACTGCGCTGGCCCTCGCCGGTGGTTGAGCTGAGCCTGGCTTGGGCCGCGTTGCCTGACAATCTCCTTATTCCGCAAGATCACCCGATTTATCCACCCTTGTTGCGGGAAATTCCCGCGGCCCCCCTGTTGCTCTACTGTCGTGGCGATCTTGCTGCGCTGTCGCTACCCCAGCTGGCAATGGTGGGGACACGCCATCCTACCTATGCAGGCAAAGATAATGCGTCACGCCTCTGTAGCGAGCTGGTTGGATGCGGGTTCGCCATCACCTCGGGTCTTGCTCTTGGTATCGATGGTGTCTGCCATCAGCAAGCGCTGGCTGGTGGCGGTATCACCCTTGCCGTGTTGGGTTCCGGGCTGGATTGCCTCTACCCCAAACGCCATCAGGGGCTGGCAGGCCAGATTCTGGAGAGCGGTGGTTTGCTTATCTCCGAGCTGGCGCCGGATAAAGGGCCGCTGGCTGAACATTTTCCTCGTCGCAACCGTATTATCAGTGGTCTGTCGCTGGGAACTCTGGTGGTGGAGGCGACCGAGCAGAGCGGTTCGCTGATCACTGCCCGCTATGCATTGGAGCAGGGGCGCGAAGTGTTTGCGGTACCCGGCGCCCCGCAAAATGCCCAGGCGATAGGGTGTAACAGATTAATTCAGCAGGGGGCCAAACTTGTGCTGAGTGCGGCCGATATAGTGGAAGAGCTGCCAGAGTGGGTCGCACGGCCACATTCCTCGGTCATACCATCTGAGCAACCGCATAATAGCGAATTGCCTTATGCCGATTTGTTGGATAACGTAGATTATGAGACCACGAGCGTGGATACCGTTGCCGAGCGGGCCCAGCTTCCTGTCGAAGTGGTATTGGGCAGGTTGGTAGAGCTGGAGCTGGCCGGTGCAGTGATGGCGGTAGCCGGTGGATACGTCAGAGCGAGGAGGGCGAATCATGTTTGATGTATTGATGTACCTTTTCGAGACCTACATCCACAGCGATGCAGATGTGATGGTCGAGCAGGATGAGCTCACCGACGAGTTGAGCCGGGCCGGTTTCGATAAAGAAGAGATCGACAAGGCGCTCGACTGGCTGGAGCGGCTGGCCAATCTGCACGACAGCGAGCGGGAGGTCTATGTTACCGCCAGCGCGCAAGGCTCGATGCGTATCTATGCTCCGCAAGAGCTGGCACGCCTCAGCACCGAGTGCCGCGGCTTCCTGCTCTTTCTGGAACAGGCCCAGGTGCTGAATGCCGAAACCCGCGAGATCTGTATCGAGCGCCTGCTCGAGCTGGACAAGCCGGATATCGAGCTGGATGACCTGAAGTGGGTCGTCATGATGGTGCTGTTCAACGTACCGGGCAGTGAAAATGCCTACCAGCAGATGGAAGAGCTGGTGTTTGATGAGTCAGACGGCGTCATTCACTGACAGTCCGGTGCCGCGCTGGTAGAATTCAGGCCATCTGGATTTCAAGGCGCGGCCTATGTCAAAAATCGATCATCACCTCTTTTCAGCCCACGAACATGCCTTCGAGCGCGAGCCGTGCCCGCAGTGCGGGGCCGAGCTGGTGATCCGCCAGGGCAAACATGGCCCCTTTCTCGGCTGTTCTGCCTATCCTGCCTGTGATTACATTCGCTCCCTGACGCCATCCGGCCGCGACATCGAAAAGGTGCTCGAAGGCTCGGCCTGTCCCGATTGCGGAGAGCCGTTGGCGATCAAGAAGGGGCGTTACGGTCTCTTTGTCGGTTGTACCCAGTATCCGGCCTGTCAGCACATCGAATCCCTGCAGGAGAGCGATGATACCCAGATCCTCTGCCCCGAGTGCGGCAAGGGTCATCTGGTGAGCCGCACCTCCCGCTACGGCAAGCAGTTTTACTCCTGTGATGGCTATCCACACTGCAAATATGTGGTGAACGACAAGCCGATCCCCATGCCTTGTCCCGCGTGTGGTTGGGGCATCATGGTAGAGAAAAAAGTGAGGGGAACTCTGCGTTGGGTCTGTCCGCAAAAGAAATGCGGCCACCAAAGTGAGCAGGTATAATCCCGCCGCCGCAACCGGATTGAAACGTTTTCGGTGAACTTCAACCCCCCACTTGGAGTAAGGAAATTCCCACCATGAATAAACCCTTTGTTGCCGTATTGATGGGCTCTGATTCTGATTTCCCCGTGATGCAAACCACCCTCGAGGTGCTCAAGTCATTTGATATCGCAGTGGAAGTCAAAGTCACCTCCGCGCACCGCACGCCGGCTGCGACCCATCAGTATGTGACCGATGCCGAGGCCCGTGGCTGCAAGGTCTTTATCTGTGCTGCCGGTCTGGCGGCGCATTTGGCGGGTGCCGTAGCCGGCATCACGACTCGTCCCGTGATCGGGGTGCCCATCGATGGTGGCCCGCTTAAGGGGCTGGATGCGCTACTCTCCACCGTGCAGATGCCGGGTGGTGTACCGGTGGCGACCGTGGCGATCGGCAAAGCCGGTGCCAAGAACGCAGGTTATCTGGCAGCCCAGATGCTGGCAGTAGCCGATGATGAACTGGCGGCCAAGGTTCGGGCCGAACGCCAGAAGAATGCCGAAGAGGTGATGGCCAAGGATGCCGCCCTGCAGGCTCAACTCAAGTAAGTGAATAGGTGGCGATCCGGATGTGTCGTATTTTTCCTGTGCAACAGCAACACGTCACTTTGCCATGGTCGCCGCCATACGGATTCAACTTGCTACTAAGTGACGAGGCGGCAGCTTGGCTGCCGCATTTTTCCTATGCCAAATGAATTTGAACAGGCGGTTGCCGCCCTCCAGCAGGAAGGGGTGATTGCTTATGCGACCGAGGCCGTGTTTGGTCTGGGGTGTGATCCCGACTCCGAAGCTGCGGTGCAGCGACTGCTGGCCATCAAGCAGCGTCCGGTTGAGAAGGGGTTGATCCTGATTGCTGCCGACATAGCACAGCTGCAGGACTACATCGATCTGAGCCAGCTTAGCGATGAACAACTTGCTCGGGTTGAAGCCAGCTGGCCCGGCCCCTTTACCTGGATCATGCCTGCCCGTGCAACGACGCCGACCTGGCTGACCGGGCAGTTCGAGACCCTGGCGGTACGCGTGACGGCTCATCCTCAGGTGCAGGCCTTGTGCCGTGCCTTTGGCAAGCCGCTGGTCTCTACCAGCGCCAACCTGACCGGTGAGGAGCCTGCCCGTCGGGTGGCCGATATTGGTGAGCGGCTGGCAAGCAAGTTAGCCTATATCCTGCCCGGTGAAGTGGGTGGTCAAGCTAACCCATCCGAGATCAAGGACGCCCGAACCGGCGCCATTATTCGCCCCTCCTGAGCTGGCGGATACGTCATGATTTGCTATCAATCCGCTGAACTGTGAGCTCATCGGATTGATTTAACTATAAAAATGGACAGGGCGTTCACGATCCTGCCTGACTGGAGACAAGATGAGCAAACCGGATGTGGCCCAGGTCAAGGCCTTCCTGTTGCAGTTGCAGGACGAGATCTGCCGTGGTCTGGAGCAGGCCGATGGCAGTGGACACTTTGTGGAAGATGCCTGGAGCCGTGAAGGCGGTGGCGGTGGTCGCACCCGTGTGCTGCGCCACGGCGCGGTGATCGAGCAGGGGGGCGTCAACTTCTCCCATGTCTATGGCGATGCCATGCCTGCCTCTGCTACAGCCCATCGGCCCGAGTTGGCCGGTCGCAAGTTCGAGGCGATGGGCGTGTCGCTGGTGATCCATCCGCACAACCCCTATGTGCCGACCAGCCACGCCAACGTCCGTTTCTTCATCGCCGAGAAAGAGGGTGAAGAGCCCATTTGGTGGTTTGGCGGTGGCTTCGATTTGACGCCATTCTACCCGTTTGCCGAGGATGTCCAGCACTGGCATCAGGTCTCCCGTGATCTCTGCCAGCCATTTGGTGATGAGATCTACCCCGAGTTCAAATCTTGGTGCGATCGCTACTTCTTCCTCAAACACCGCAACGAGACGCGGGGGGTGGGCGGTCTCTTCTTCGACGATCTGAATCGCTGGCCCTTTGCCGACTGCTTTGCCTTTATGCGGGCGGTAGGTCGGGGTTATCTCGACGCCTACCTGCCGATCATCGAACGACGCAAGGCACTGCCCTATGGCGAGCGGGAGCGGGAGTTCCAGCTCTATCGTCGCGGCCGTTATGTGGAGTTCAATCTGGTGTATGACCGTGGCACCCTGTTCGGGCTGCAGACCGGCGGACGTACCGAGTCAATCCTGATGTCGATGCCACCGCTGGCACGTTGGGAGTATGACTGGCAGCCGGAGGCGGGCACTCCTGAAGCCTTGCTCTACACCGATTACCTCACGCCGCGAGAGTGGCTGTGACCCGAGGGACCATGATGGTCCCTTTTTACTGGCCGTTATTCGGCTTGTTCCCGAGAGTGAAAACCCGTTAAATCGGAATATTGCCCTCTGATGGAACTCTTTGATGGATCGTTATCTGGTTTTTGGCCACCCGGTGCGCCACAGCAAGTCCCCCTTCATTCACACCCTGTTTGCCAGACAAACCCAGCAAGAGCTGGAGTATGGGCTGGCTGAACCCGCCGTCGACGAGTTTGCCCAAGCCCTGTGCACCTTCTTTGACCAAGGGGGCAAGGGCTGCAACGTCACTGTGCCGTTCAAGGAGCAGGCATTCACTCTGGTCGATCGCTTGAGCCCGAGGGCCAAGCGGGCGGGCGCGGTCAATACCATCAAGCTGACCGATGATGGCGTGTTGCTGGGGGATAATACCGATGGCGCTGGATTGGTCGCCGATCTCAAGTCCCATGGTGTGACGCTGGCGGATAGCCGGATCCTGCTGCTGGGTGCCGGTGGCGCTGCTCGCGGTGCATTGGCGCCGCTGCTGGCTGAGTTGCCGAGCGAGCTGGTGATCGCCAACCGCACCCACACAAAAGCGCAACAGTTGGCTGCCGAATTCTGCGATCTGGGGCCTGTGACTGCCCAGACCTATGAGCAGTTGGCAGGGCTATTCGATCTCGTCATCAATTCGACTTCTGCCAGCCTGCAAGGAGAGCTGCCGCCGTTGGCCCCTGCCCTGATCCACACTGATATTGCCATCTACGACATGATGTATGGCGCCTCGGATACGGCGTTTATCAGTTGGGCCAAACAGCATGGGGCCCGTCAAACCATGGATGGACTCGGCATGCTGGTGGAACAGGCAGCCGAAGCGTTTACCGTGTGGCGCGGAATTCGTCCCGGGACTAAACAGGTATTGAGAGAGTTGAAGCGTAACTTGGGGGTGATATGAACCAGGGTATTCTGTTTCCCGACCTGATGGAGTGGCAGGCTGACCAACAGCGGGTGCATTTTCCTGCCCAGCAGATGGGGGCGCTGATAGATTGTTACATTAGCCAGCGGCGACTGGAGAGAATGACAGGTCTGGCGCTGACGAGAGAGGATGACATCGTCAGAGCCTTCGAAAGTGTACGTTTTGATATTGAAGATATGGCTGAAAAACTCATTGAAG
The DNA here is from genome assembly GCF_051919235.1 of Aeromonas sp. 95A. NCBI lineage: Bacteria > Pseudomonadati > Pseudomonadota > Gammaproteobacteria > Aeromonadales > Aeromonadaceae > Aeromonas > Aeromonas sp. 95A. The sequence continues at coordinate 2,670,094 of NZ_JBQBFC010000001.1, read as the reverse complement.
AACAAGAGTTTGCTGAAGATGGCGCTATCTACCTCTGATTTTTCAAAGTTTTTTTGTTTTGTAGCGGAACTACTTTGAAATGGCGCTGACTAACTAGATAGTTGAGGAAGTGCTAGCTAGTCACCTTTATAACTCCCCGGTATTCGTACTGGGGATTTTTTTATCTGCATGAAAGTAAAAGATTTTTTCTTGATCTGAAAGTTGTGAAACTAAATTACATAAATTACTTTCACTTTCTGCTGCTTTGCTGTACAGTTGACTGCGTAGGGTACAGAGGTAAGATGTTCTATCTTTCAGACCTTTTATTTCACGTAATTGAATGTGGCTGAATAGCTGCCCCGATGAGGTTCTCGTCGGGGTGTTTTTTTATGCGCACCATTTAGAGTAAATGCTTTAAATTGGCGATGCATTTGATAGAATGAGGCTGCTTCTTGAGGAATACCTGTCGTCTGGTACTCAAGATTCAGCTTCTTCCCAATTTTTTGAACTTATTATTTCAGGCTGGATGGCATCACTGTCGTCCGGCCTCATTTTTATCCCTTCCGGTTAGATCTTGTAATTAAATTTCATTTTTGTCTCTTTTTGTAATTATTGTTCGTTTTGAAAGAACGAATTTGAAAACGCTATCAACGCCTACTTAAGTTAATTCTTTATGTGAATTAACTGCCTATCTATATGAACTGTAAGCGGTAATAGATATAGCAAGGGAGCCGAATGCGGGGTGTTTGTCGTGAGGCAGGTGAAAGCGGCAATCTGAAACCCTTTCAATCAGCGGAGGAGTGCTCCGCCAATTGCAAGGAGAGCGAGGAGTAGATTACTCCTCGGCAGGTTGCTGTTTGTCAGCGTTCAGCAGGTCGGTATCGTCACCACTGACGTACCATTCGGTCAGGGTTTGCGCCAGCTTCTCCACACCGATATTGGTGAGAGAGGAGAATGCTTCGACCTGGATCTGGGAACCGAGGTTGGCAACGGCCTGGCGCACCTTGATTACCTGGTTGTTGCGCGGGCCGGGGCTCAATTTGTCAGCCTTGGTCAGCAGCAGCATGACGGGCAACTGACGGTGCGAGCTCCACTCCAGCATGTTCATGTCGGTATCTTTGAGCGGGTGGCGGATGTCCATCAGGATCACCAGGCCTTTCAATGACTCACGGCGCTGCAGATACTCTGCCAGTGACTTTTGCCACTTGAGCTTCATTTCCAGCGGAACTTGCGCATAACCATAACCCGGCAAGTCGACAAGACGCTTACCCGGTTCCAGTTCAAACAGGTTGATCAGCTGGGTACGACCTGGAGTCTTACTGGTGCGTGCCAGGTTCTTGTGTTTGGTTAAGGTGTTCAATGCAGATGACTTACCGGCGTTGGAACGGCCGGCAAACGCGATCTCGACACCTCCATCATTTGGCAGGTGACGGATGTCGGGTGCGCTGGTCACAAAATGCACCTTATTGAAATTCAGAGTTTGTGTATCCAACGTAAATTCCCCATGGAGATAGAGGGTTATAGAGTTACTTTTTTGTAAAATGGTGTAAAATAGCGTCGCTTAAACGCGTTTATTTTAACATGCCTTCAGCGGCATGGGATCTGGAAGCCTAATAACGAAAAGTTGGAACGCCATGAAGAACCTAGTCATTACTCTTGCTCTGATGGTTGGCGTAACGGGGATGGCACAAGCCAAGGGCGATGCCGCTGCGGGACAGACCAAGGCTGCCGTTTGTGCGGCTTGTCATGGACCGGACGGAAACAGCCTGGTTGATATGTACCCCAAAATTGCTGGTCAGCACGCATCATATATCAAAAAGCAGTTAGTTGAACTGAAGGCTGCCGCTTCTGGTCAAATTGGCCGGGTTGCGCCAGTGATGGGGCCGATGGCGTTACCTTTGTCGGAACAGGACATGGATGACCTGGCGGCTTATTTCTCCAGCCTGAAGGTTACCCCTATCGCTGTCCCTGACGACGTGGTCGAAGCGGGCAAGGCTCTCTATATGGGTGGTGACATGAGTCGTGGTCTGGCAGCTTGTACGGCTTGCCATGGTCCCCGTGGCTCGGGTGTCGAACAGGCGAAGTATCCAAACCTGTCCGGCCAGCATCCTGCCTATATCAAAGCTCAGCTCACCGCATTCCGTGCCGGCACTCGTGACAACGATCCGAATGGCATGATGCGGGATGTTGCCAAGAAACTGACTGATCAGGATATCGAAGCCCTCTCCAAATATGTGGCGGGTCTGCACTGATATAGTCGATACGGTCGATTTGAGTTGAAACGGGGAGCCTGGGCTCCCCGTTGTTTTTATGGCTTTCAGAGGCGTTGTTTCCCAAATCGATGCCGCTTGAATGGAACTAACTGAGGACTTGGTGATCTGATCACCACCATCCTCTTCAAGTCTGCATCATGGGCATATCGCTTCATCCCATCACCAACTGGCCTCAATACAACAAGTCTTTGATTAACCGTGGTTCACTCACTTTCTGGGTTGATGCTGAGGCCATGAGCAACTGGTTTCACCACGACCATCATGGGCGGCGGGGCCGCAGCCAGCTTTACACTGACCAGACCATCGCAACCTTCCTGATGCTCAAGGGGATTTTCAGCCTCACTCTGCGAGCAACACAGAGACTACTCGACTCCCTGTTCGAGTTGATGAACGTACCGCTGTGTGCACCGGACTATAGCTGCGTAAGTAAGCGGGCCCGTACGGTAGCTGTGGCCTATCGACAACCCGCCAAGAGACGTATCACCGACCTGGTTATCGACTCAACCGGCCTGAAGGTATTTGGTGAAGGCGAGTGGAAGGTCAGAAAACACGGCGCCGAGAAACGGCGAGTGTGGCGCAAGTTGCATCTGGCGGTAGACCCTGTGACCCACGATATCGTGGCGGCGGAAGTGTCGTTGGAAAATGTCCATGACGCCGAGGTGTTGCCCACCTTACTCAACCCTCTGCGGCGTAAGCTGGGACATGTTTATGCGGATGGCGCTTATGACAGCAACGCCAGCCATCAGCTTATCTCGCGCAAAGGGGCGACAGCCTGTATCCCGCCCCGCAAGAACGCTGGGCTATGGAAAAAGGGGCATCCAAGAAATGAGGCCGTGCTGGTGATGCGCAAGGAAGGGCTGGCGAACTGGAAGAAGATATCGGGGTATCACCGTCGCTCGCTGGCAGAGACGGCGATGTATCGGTTCAAGCAGTTAATGATGGGCAAAATCAGTCTGCGAACATACAACGGTCAGGTAGGGGAAGTGATGGCGTATGTGAGTGCGATAAACAAACTGAACAGGCTTGGTCTGCCAGTCAGAAAGCCCCGAGTGTAACGGTCACCTGGGGCTGGGGAAGCCATGACTTTTTAGCTGATTTGGGAAACAACGCCGCTTTCAGATAATTCTCGGTTTAATCCCCCCGTTCTGTAAGAGATCTCCCATTCTCAAGGCAGGTCAAGGCTCATAAAATTGCATAAAATATTAAATAATCATTATTTATCAATGAATTATATAAATATTGATATTTTTCGACATGTTGAGAATGTTTTGAGTGGATTGAGCCGCTTTATAGAGTTGGTACAGTAGGCTTAATGGATTCACCCACGGATTGGGTGGCGGTTTCACGACAGGGTGTTGTGAGCAGAGGATGGCTAGCGTGGCGGGATGCCATGGGCTCGGATGAGCTGGCAAAGGATTGAAGGATCAGGATGGTGACCATCTCCGGAGCGGGATGGGGTTGCGGGATGCAGACTCCCCGGCACGATGGCAGGATGCGGTCGAGACGGGTCAAACAGGCACACGCACATTCAGGAACGACCAATATAAGGTCAGGATGACCACACAACGATATGATGCGGCGACAAGTTGTCACGGAGAGGACGAAACAGATTGTTTTGCCATTCAGGATGGCGCACGCATGAACATATCAAGGCAGCTTCGGCTGCCTTTTTTCTTTTGGGTCATTAACCCGATTAGCCATTCTGTGTCAAAATACCAGCAACATGCCCAGAGGATACCGATCCTGCGGTGTTCAGTGGCCTGATTGGTGCGGGATCCTGCTCTTGTTCCAGCCTTACTGTTCCTCGCATCGTATCCCACCGGGTGAGATCATCCCGGGTACGGGTCAAACCAGTTATTTTCGGAGTTAGCCATTCATGTCTGCCAAACAACCCACTCGCAAGCCTACTGGCAAGCGCAAAGAATCTGATGTCAGTGCTCAGGAAGGCCGTGAGCGTAAACGGGCTGCCAAGCGCAAGGGCCTGAAGGCTGGTTCTCGTCAGCAAGTTGAGCAGCCGAAGAACAAGTCTGGCAACAGCCAGTCCAAAGATCCGCGTATCGGTTCCCGCAAGCCGGTAGTTCTGGTGGTGGATGACAAACAGAAGAAGCCGGCAGCACCCAAGGCGGTGAAAGAGAAGAAGCTGGTGATGACGCCCGAGCAGGAGCTGGCTTCCATCGAAAACGATGACCGCTTGAATGATCTGCTGGATCGTCTTGATGCCGGTGAAACCTTGGAAGCGGCCGAGCAGGCCTGGGTTGATCAGCGCGTCGACCGTTATCAGGAGCTGATGGATGAGCTGGGCATCATCGACAACGACGATGATGAAGATGACGAGCTACCGTTTGATGATGGCGATGACGCCGAGTTCGACGAGCAGAAACCAGCTTCCGAAGAGGAGCTGTGGGACCGTTTCAACCAGGTCGATTTCAAGCCGGAACCCAAGCCTGAGCCGAAGAAAAAGTGATGAGTGGATGGATGCTGGCCGCCCTGTTGGGCGGCCTGATTTTGTCAGGATTGGCCATCTATGCAGGCATGCTGCTGGCCAGGCTGAGACGACAGCAAGCGATGCAGTGGCAGGCGATTACCGCTCGCAATGAACGAATTCTGGAGAGCGTGCGGGTCATTGCTCATGCGGTGCAGGAGGGGCAGTGCGATTACTCCGAAGGCGCCATTCGGCTGACCAATCTGCTGGATGCGTTGCAGATCAAGGGGGGGCGGGCGTTCGTTGCCGAGTTCCCGGGTCTGTACGGGCTGTATGAGAAGGTGAAAGATATGCCGACTCATGAGGCCAGACGCGCCCTCAAGCGCAATGAAGTGATGAAGATGGATCTCGAACGAAGCGGCTACGAGGCCGAGCTGGAGGCTCAGATCCTCAAGGATGTTGCCCAGCTGAAGCATTTTCAGTTAGGTCGGTGAGCCAACAATAACAACAAGAGAGGAAGCGAGCGTGCAAGCAGAACAGATTGTGTGGGATCAGGCCCTGATCGAAAAATATAACTACAGTGGCCCGCGATACACCTCTTATCCCACTGCGCTGGAGTTCAACGAGAGCTTCGGCTATCCGGATTTTGTCCGCGCTGCCGGCCAGTATCCTGAGCGCAATCTGTCGCTCTACGTGCACATCCCTTTCTGTCACAAGCTCTGCTACTACTGCGGCTGCAACAAGGTCATTACCCGCCATCAGCACAAGGCTGACGAGTACCTCGACTACCTGGAGCAGGAGATCAAGGCGCAAGCCCCGCTCTTCAAGCACCGTCTGGTCACCCAGCTGCACTGGGGTGGCGGTACACCCACCTATCTGGATGAAGCGCAAACGCGCCGCCTGATGGCCATGCTGCGTGAGCACTTCCATTTCGCCGAAGAGGGGGAGTTCAGCATCGAGGTCGATCCGCGCGAGATTGCCATTACCATGCTGGATGTGCTGCGAGACGTCGGCTTTAACCGCATCAGCCTCGGGGTGCAGGACTTCAACAAGGATGTACAGGTCGCAGTCAACCGCGAGCAGGACAACGACTTTATTAAAGCCATGTTGGAACGGGCTAGAGAACTGGGTTTCCGCTCGACCAACCTCGACCTTATCTATGGCCTGCCGCATCAGGATCGTGCCAGCTTCCACCATACGCTGGAAGAGGTGCTCAAGACGGATCCGGCGCGCCTTTCCATCTTCAACTATGCCCATCTGCCGAGTCGCTTTGCCGCCCAGCGCAAGCTGAAAGAAGACGACATGCCTGCTCCGCAAGAGAAGCTGGCCATGCTGCAGGACACCATTGCCTTCCTCACTGGCCAGGGTTATCAGTTCATCGGTATGGACCATTTTGCCAAACCCGATGACGAGCTGGCGGTCGCGCAGCGCGAGGGCAAGCTGCACCGCAACTTCCAGGGCTATACCACCCAGGGAGATTGTGATCTGCTGGGGCTGGGGGTCTCCTCCATCAGCATGATCGGTGATGCCTATTCCCAGAACCAGAAAGAGCTCAAGGCGTATTACGCACAGGTTGCAGAGCTGGGTCATGCCCAGTGGAAAGGCTGCTCGCTCAATCAGGATGATCTGATCCGCCGTGAGGTGATCAAGCGGCTCATCTGTGATTTCCGCCTGAACTTTGCCGCTGTCGAGCAGGCGCACGGTCTCAATTTCAGAGAGTATTTTGCCGACGATCTCAAGCTGCTGCAGACCTTCATCAACGATGGATTGGTGCGTATGACGGAGGATGGTCTGGAGGTCTCCTCCACGGGGCAGCTGCTGATCCGCAATATCTGCATGTGTTTCGACGTGTACTTGCGCAACAAGGCGCGCCAGCAACAGTTCTCTCGCGTGATATAAGCTTGTTTGCCGATTAGAAAACAGAAAAGGGCGCCATCGTGGCGCCCTTCTCATCTGTATTTTTGCTTAAGCAGCGGGTCGGAAAGGTTCTGGTAAGAAGTCTCTGCGCTGAGGCAAGCAATTGAGAGCCAAGCAAGGGGACGGTGAAATGCAGATAAAAAGATGGGGGCGACTTGCGTCGCCCCCGGTAGTCGTATCGCTCAGATCCTTGAACGAAGTTGCTCCCTGCAATCCCTGACTGTTTACCTCTTCCTTTAGGTTTCCCCTTCCCAATCCTTTGGGGTGTCCTTTAGCCATCTTGGCCTGACGAGTCATCCTGTCCCGTCGCACTTTCTCCGTCCTGGGAGGTGTCCTTTACCACATCCTGTGGTGAGTCCATTTGCCCAACCCTGGCAGCCAGTCTTCCTGACCGACTTCATTGCGTCCGTGCTTGAGTAACTATAAGGATTTTCTAGCCGGCTACAACGCCAGATTGGAAAACGTTTTTGTCATTAGCTATTTCGAAAGTAATGAGTTTCGATTTATTCATTTATAAACAGCTAGTTAAGTTGCTCATCTTCATGTTTTAAGATCTTATCTTCCGATTATCTCGGGGATCTTTTCGGCTGTTGGCTTACATGTGGAATGGCAGATATCTTACACGGCGTTTTGGTTGCTTCAGAAACAGATTTTGCAGTCTGATGATGGTCATTCGGGGTGAGTTGGCGAGGCACACAAAGAGCGGCTGAATGGAGAAATTATGAGCGCTGGTTGAGTCGCTCATAGATGGTCTGGCGCTCTTCCGGGGTGAGCGAAGAGAAGTAGTGGGTAAAGAGGCGCAGCAACAGGGACTTGTTCATGCCATCTTGCTGGGTCAGATTACCCAGCTCGTCGATGGCCACCGTGCTCATGGAGAAGGTGGCTTTTTTGTAGCTGGGCTTCAGGTGCTCGCCGCTCTCGATAAAGGCCAGCGCCGACAAGGCTTCGTCACGATGCAGGCCCAGTTCGAGGCTGACCACCTTGGGTTTGCCCTTGGCGTAGAACTCCGCATCTTCGATAAATTCGTCGACGGTGAACTTCTTCTGGTGATGCAACTGGTGCTTTTTCTTCAGATCGGCCAGACCCATCTCACACCCCTACTTGCAGGAACTCTTTGGCGATGGCCCGGATCTCTTCGGCGGATTTGCCATCCGGCTCGATCTCCATCACCGACAGTCCCTTCTCTTCGCTGTCGTCATAGACGTTGCGACCATAGGTGATGGCGTTCAGGACGTCGACACCGAACGAGGAGCAAACCTCTTTCGCTTCGAGAATGCGTTTTACCTGATTGGGCAGGGCGGGGCACTGGGTCAGCACTACTGCTGCATTGAGGGTCGGGTTGACCATCTTGCAGGTGGTGATGAGATCTTCCATGTGGGGCAGGGTCTTAAGGTCGCGGCGTTTCGGACGCAAGGGGATCAGGGCGTGGGTGGCGACAGCCATGGTGGAGCGCAGAGCCCGGTTATCTTGCCCGCCGCAATCGACGATGACATAGTCGTAGCGGTTTTTCAGGCTGAGCAGGTCGTTGCGAATATTGCCATAGAGCTGTACGCAGTTGATTTGTGGCAGCTCCGGGTTGTCGTTGCGCTCCTGAATCCAGTCAGAGGTGGTGCGCTGCGGGTCGCAGTCGACCAGTAACACCTCCCCCTGAAATTGGGATCTGAGGTAGACCGCCAGATTTTGTGCCAGGCAGCTCTTGCCACTCCCCCCCTTCTCTCCACCGACCAACAAGATCATGACGTTCCCCTATCCATGAGAAAACCGCTGATTTCAGTATAGGAGGGGCCAGTCTCATCACAAGGCGAGAGGAGTGATGCTCCTCTCGTTGTTTCGACTAGTAATGAACGCTGCCTCCCTGCCAGCGGCAGACATAGTCAGGCACCAGCATCTGGGGGGCCTTGTCGACATGGCATACCACCATGGGCATGGCAGGAGCTCCTTCAGCCTGACTGAGGGTGGGGAGCGCAGAGAGCAGCAAAGTCGCGAGCAACAGCATGGGTTTCATCTTCATAACAACTCCTTGGTAGTGCCATTCCTGTGTGATCTGGATCACTTTCTGAGTTAAGTCGAGGTTGGCGCCAGCGCAAGGTGAGACGAATAAATTCAATTAATGAAAAAAGTATCAAAAGGCGTTGTGGTGACCGACGAGGATGGCTGCCCACCTTGATGCGGACTTTGTGCATATTAAGTTGAACTGCACAAAGAGGTGATGACTGATGAGGCCTGGCCTGATGGGGTTGGCATCAATGCCATGATCTGGAACAAGAAAAGATTTATGCAGTGAATGTGGTCGAGGTGAATATTTATTTCTCCCGCGTTCCTCCCGTCACGGCGATGTATTCAATACCTAGGGAGTAATATTCAAATTTTATTTGTAAAGTTATTTATGATAATGATTTTTAACGGTTTTTGTTATTTTCATTTAATCACTCCAGTGAACTGGCATGAATAAAAAATGAATCAATCTGAAATATAGCAGGGTGGTTTTGCATGGTTATTCGGTGCGCTTTGTGTGGAAAATGCGCAATTTGCTACCGGAGTCATAGATTGGATGGTGAATATATTCAGTTCTGGGTGAATGTGATCAATGTCTAAGTTTGTCGTGATTCGCAGGGCTAACCTCGGTCTCGAAAGGCAAGGGCAGGATAGAACATAAGCCGATTACCCTACATAAAGAATATCCCGCCTTAGCCACGAGCATGAATAGAAGGAATCTATTCAATCACTCGCAGGGACCACTGCTAGACGGAATATAATCATGAGCAAATTTTATGTAGGTTCTGAAGTTGGCCAATTGCGCCGTGTCATGTTGCACCGCCCCAACCTCAGTCTGAAGCGTCTGACTCCTTCCAACTGCCAGGATCTGCTGTTCGATGACGTCCTGTCAGTTGAACGCGCCGGTCAGGAGCACGACAAATTCGCTCAGGTACTGCGCGATCAGAATGTCGAAGTTTTCCTGCTGACCAATCTGCTGGCCGAGACCCTGGATGTGCCGGAAGCCAAAACCTGGCTGCTGCAACATCAGGTCTCCGACTACCGCCTCGGCTCTTCTTTTGCCAATGACGTGCGCTGCTTCCTGGCTGACATGCCGCACCGCGAACTGGCCCGCATTCTCTCCGGCGGCCTGACTTACTCCGAGATGCCCTACAGCGGCATCAACATGGTAGTGGGCATGCACGCTCCGACCGATTTCATCATCGAGCCGCTGCCCAACCACCTCTTTACCCGTGACACCTCCTGCTGGGTTTACGGTGGCGTCTCCATCAACCCGATGGCCAAGCCGGCTCGTCGCCGCGAGACCAACCATGTGAAGGCCATCTACCGCTGGCACCCGATGTTTGCCGGTCAGGACTTCATCAAGTACTTCGGTGACGAGGAGCGTGACTACGACAACTCCACCATCGAGGGTGGCGACGTACTGGTGATCGGCCGCGGCGCTGTGCTGATCGGGATGTCCGAGCGCACCACCCCGCAAGGTGTCGAGCATCTGGCTCGCAGCCTGTTCAAACATGGTCAGGCCAAACAGGTCATCGCCATGGAGCTGCCGAAACACCGCAGCTGCATGCACCTGGATACCGTGATGACCCACATGGATATCGACACCTTCTCCGTCTATCCGGAAGTGATCCGCAAGGATGTGCAGTGCTGGAGCCTGACTCCGGGCGGCGCCACCGGCATGAACATCAAGGAAGAGGGTTACTTCGTCACCGCTATCGAGAAAGCACTGGGCGTGGATCAGCTGAAGATCATCACCACTGGCGGTGATAGCTTCGAAGCCGAACGCGAGCAGTGGAACGACGCCAACAACGTGCTGACCGTACGTCCCGGCGTGGTGGTGGGTTACGAGCGCAATACCTACACCAACGAGAAATATGACAAGGCCGGTATCACTGTTCTCTCCATCCCGGGTGATGAACTGGGCCGTGGCCGCGGCGGCGCCCGCTGCATGAGCTGCCCGATGGAACGCGACAGCATCTGATGAGACGGCGTGGCGCCGGCAGATGCTGGCGCCACACAGAACCAAACTCGAGATTAACCACTATGAAAAAACCAACTGTCGTCGTCGCTCTGGGTGGCAATGCACTGCTCCGTCGTGGTGAGCCACTGGAAGCGGATATCCAGCGCAAGAACATCGCAACTGCCGCCAAGACCATCGCCCTGATCGCTCAGGAGTACAACGTGGTGCTGGTGCATGGCAACGGCCCGCAAGTCGGCCTGCTGGCCCTGCAAAACAGCGCCTACACCAAGGTATCCCCCTATCCGCTGGATGTGCTGGGGGCCGAGTCCCAGGGCATGATCGGCTACATGCTGATCCAGGAACTGAAAAACCTGATGCCGAGCCGCAACGTCACCGCGCTGCTGACTCAGGTGCAGGTCGATCCCAAGGATCCGGCGTTTGCCAATCCGACCAAATTTATCGGCCCCGTCTACGAAGAGGCTGAAGCCCGCACCCTGGCAGAAGAGAAGCACTGGGTGGTCAAGGCTGACGGCAAGTTCTTCCGCCGCGTAGTGCCATCCCCGCTGCCCCAGCGCATCGTCGAAGGCGACGCTATCGAGACTCTGATTGCCCAGGGCCATCTCATCATCTGTACCGGTGGTGGCGGTATCCCGGTGACTTGGGATGGCCAGAGCCTGACCGGTATCGAAGCCGTCATCGACAAAGACATGTCTGCCGCCTACCTGGCCAAGCAGATCAAGGCCGACGCCCTGCTGATCCTGACCGATGCCGATGCCGTCTATCTGGATTGGGGCAAACCGACCCAGCGTCCGCTGCGGGTCACCAGCCCGGACGAGCTGGCCGGGGTCAAGTTCGACGCAGGTTCCATGGGACCGAAAGTCGAAGCTTCCTGTGAATTTGTCAAAGCGACCGGCGGCATGGTCGGCATCGGCTCGCTGGAAGATGGCCTCGCCATCCTCAAGGGTGAAGCCGGCACCAATATCGTCGCCACCCGCACCGTACATGCGTAATTACCGATATCTGTACTGAGAATGCGTAGTCAACACTACTGCCCGAACTGGTCTGAAACATATATAGAGAGAACTCATCATGGCTTTTAATCTGCGTAACCGTAACTTCCTGAAACTGCTGGACTTCACCCCGCGCGAAATCCAATACATGATCGACCTGGCCATCGACCTGAAGAAAGCCAAATACGGTGGCTACGAGCGCAAGCATCTGGTCGGCAAGAACATCGCCCTGATTTTCGAGAAGACCTCCACCCGTACCCGCTGTGCGTTTGAAGTAGCGGCCTTCGACCAGGGCGCACAAGTCTCCTACCTTGGCCCGAGCGGTTCCCAAATCGGTCACAAGGAGTCCATGAAGGACACCGCCCGTGTATTGGGTCGCATGTATGACGGTATCGAATACCGCGGCTACGGTCAGGAGATCGTGGAAGAGCTGGGCGCCTACGCCGGTGTTCCGGTCTGGAACGGCCTGACCAACGAATTCCACCCGACCCAGATCCTGGCCGACTTCATGACCATGCTGGAGCATGGCAAGGGCAAGCGTCTGGATCAAATCAAGTTCGCCTACCTGGGTGATGCCCGCAACAACATGGGCAACTCCCTGATGGTCGGCGCCGCCAAAATGGGCATGGATATCCGTCTGGTCGCGCCGAAAGCCTTCTGGCCGGAAGAGGAGCTGGTTGCCAAGTGCCGCCAGATCGCCGAAGAGACCGGCGCACGCATCACCCTGACCGAAGATGTGAAAGAGGGTGTGCTGGGTGCGGACTTCCTCTACACCGACGTCTGGGTATCCATGGGTGAAGCGAAAGAAGCCTGGGATCAGCGCGTCAAACTGATGACCCCGTATCAGGTCAACATGGATGTCATCAACGCCACCAAGAACCCGGATGTGAAGTTCATGCACTGTCTGCCGGCGTTCCACAACGACGAGACCACCATGGGCAAGGAAGTGGCTGACAAATATGGCATGAAAGGCCTGGAAGTGACCGAGGACGTGTTCGAATCCGAGCACAGCATCGTGTTCGACGAGGCCGAAAACCGGATGCACACCATCAAGGCAGTGATGGTTGCTACGCTGGGCGACTAAGGTCGCAGTAGTGGTGCCGGGGGGCGACCCCCGGCTTTTCGACCATGTGACAGCGGCATAATACCTCTAACCCTACAACCCGCAGCCTGCATGGATACCACACCCACAGAAGGAAGCTGGACCATGACCAAATTCAAGTTCCCGTCAGCCTATACGATACTGTTTGTGCTGATCGCCCTGGTGGCCGCCCTGAGCTGGATAGTGCCGGCCGGCAAATATGAGATGACCATGAACGAAGCCCTCGGCAAAGAAGTGCCGGTGGCGGGTACCTACAAACTGGTGGAGGGAAATCCCCAGGGGATCGTCGACGTGCTGCTGGCACCTATCGATGGCCTCTACAACCACGACACCTATGAGGCCGGTGCCATCGACGTCTCCCTCTTTATCCTGATCATCGGTGGTTTTCTTGGCATTGTGACCAAGACAGGTGCCATCGATGCCGGTATCGAACGTGTGACCGACCGTCTGCGTGGCCGTGAAGAGTGGATGATCCCGATCCTGATGGCGCTGTTCGCCGCAGGCGGCACCATCTACGGCATGGCCGAAGAGTCGCTGCCTTTCTACACCCTGCTGGTGCCGGTGATGATGGCCGCCCGCTTCGACCCTGTGGTCGCCGCGGCAACCGTATTGCTGGGCGCCGGTATCGGTACTCTCGGTTCCACCATCAACCCGTTTGCGACCGTTATTGCTGCCAACGCCGCCGGTATCTCCTTCACCGACGGTATCTGGCTGCGCGTTGCCATGCTGGTGGCTGGTTGGTTGCTCTGCGTTGCCTACGTCATGCGTTACGCCAAGATGGTGCGCAGCGATCCGAGCAAATCTCTGGTGGCTGACAAGTGGGAAGAGAACCGTGCCCACTTCCTCGGCAACAAGAGCGACCAGATGCTGGAGTTCACCCTGACCCGTAAAATCGTGCTGGGTATCTTCGTCGCCGCCTTTGCCGTGATGATCTACGGTGTGGCCGTGCTGGGCTGGTGGATGGCGCAGATCTCCGGCGTGTTCCTGGCTGCTGCCATCATCGTTGGTCTTATCTCCCGCATGAGCGAGGAGGAGCTGACCTCCAACTTTATCGATGGTGCTCGCGACCTGCTGGGGGTGGCGCTGATCATCGGTATCGCCCGCGGTATCGTGGTGGTGATGGATAACGGCATGATCACTCACACCATTTTGCACAGTGCAGAAGGGATCGTGACCGGCCTCTCCACCATCGTCTTTATCAACGTGATGTTCGTGCTGGAGGTGGTGCTCTCCTTCCTGGTGCCGTCCTCCTCCGGTCTGGCCGTACTGACCATGCCGATCATGGCGCCGCTGGCCGACTTCGCCAACGTGGGCCGCGATCTGGTGGTGACTGCTTACCAGTCTGCCTCCGGTCTGGTGAACCTGGTGACCCCGACCTCCGCCGTGGTCATGGGTGGCCTGGCCATTGCAAAGGTGCCTTATGTACGCTGGCTGAAGTGGGTGGCTCCGCTGCTCGGTATCCTGACCGTGCTGATCGTGGTCTGCCTGAGTCTGGGCGCCGTGCTCTCCTGAGGGATAACAAGCAAGATGAAACGGGAGCCTGCGGGCTCCCGTTTTTTATGGGCGCAAGAAGTGATGGACACAAAATAGCAGGCAACAAAAAGGCGACCCGCGGGTCGCCTCAGTGCATTTTGGGGAGAGAGCTTAGCGGGCCTGCGCCAGCGTGCGCACTACGGCGGCGTGGGCCTGACGGGTGCGGCTGATATGGCGCGGCGCGACCAGCACAACGTCATTGCCCGCGACAGCGCCCATGATTTCGGGATTGGCGTTGCGATCCAGCAGGCGGGCTACCACGGTGGCGGCTCCCGGAGTGGTGTGGATCAGCACCATCTGCTGGTTGTGTACCACTTCGCGCACCATGTCGTGGATCGAGCGGGTGCTGCCGGCGGGTTCCAGCTGCTCATCGACCAGGGTGTAGACCTTCTTGCCGTTGGCATTCTGCGCCTTGGCAACGCCGAGACGGCGTAGCAGGCGGGAGATGGTGGACTGGCTGATGTCGGCAAAGCCGCGCTCCGACAGCTCGCGGCGGATCTCTTCCTGGGTGCTGTAGCAGTGCTGACCGATGATCTGGCGACAGGCATCCAGCTGGGCCAGATCGGGCTCTTGGGCAACGGGACGACTGAGGGTTTTGACCACGGCGAATTCCTTTGATGATGACCGGAGGTAAACGCGCGATATCTGCCATGGCAGTCAGTTATCAGGTAAAAACACTGATAATCAACCTATATGCAGGGAATGAACGGGCATTACCATCTTGCGATGGCAAATTATAGCTGACTGGAAATTTGGTGATGTGACAGGGTTCAAAAATGGGCCCCGCGGGGCCCAATCAGATATCAGTAACGCTCGCTGACGATGTCCTGAGTGAAGGACTTCTCGCAATATTTGCACTTCATCCGTACCACGCCTTTCACTTCGCGCACCCGGAAGTAGCTGTCCACCGGCTCGTTGTGGGAGATGCAGTTGGAGTTGGGGCAGTGGAACACCCCGGCAATGAACTCCGGCAACTCCAGCTGGTGCTTCTTCACCACATTGAAGTCTTCGATGATGTTGACGGTCGCTTTCGGGGCGAACAGCGCCAGCTGGTTGGCCTGTTGCTCGGTCAGGCGGGTGTTCTCAATCTTGATGAGATCCTTCTTGCCCAGCGCGCCGGATTTCAGGTTGAAGCCGACGGTGATCCGCTCCTGGGTTTCGACCAGCTGGAACAGCTTGAGGATCTTGATGCCCTGGCCAGCGGGGATGTGATCGATGACGGAGCCGTGACGGATGGCTTCGACTTGCAGTTGGTTCTTGTCAGACATGATATTCCCCTAAGCTCAGACAGTTTCGTTCAGTACCAGTGCCAGCAGTGCCTGGCGTGCATAGACCCCGTTCTCCGCCTGCTGGAAGTAGCAAGCGTGGGGGGTCTTGTCGACCGCTACATCGATCTCGTCGACGCGGGGCAGGGGATGCAGGATCTTCATGGTGGGCTTGGCCCCTTCCAGAGTCGCCAGTTCCAGAATGAACTTGGCGGCCATGTGCTTGTATTCGGTCTCGTCGAAGCGCTCTTTCTGGACGCGGGTCATGTAGAGAATGTCCAGCTCCGGCATCACCTCTTCCATGGTCTGGTGGACGCTGAACTGGATACCCTTCTCTTCCAGCTCTTCGCAGATGTAGTCCGGCATCGCCAGCGCTTCCGGGGAGATGAAGAAGAAGCGGCAGTTGAACAGGCTGAGGGCCTGGGCCAGCGAGTGCACGGTGCGGCCATATTTCAGGTCACCGACGAAGGCGACGTTGAGGTTGTCCAGACGACCCTGGGTCTCATGGATGGTGAACAGGTCGAGCAGGGTCTGGCTCGGATGCTGGTTGGAGCCGTCGCCGCCGTTGATGACCGGCACGCGGGAGAACTCGGAGGCCAGACGGGCCGCGCCCTCTTTCGGGTGGCGCATCACCACCGCATCCGAGTAGGAGCCGATGATCTTGATGGAGTCAGCCAGCGTCTCGCCTTTCTTGGCGCTGGTGTTGCCACCGTCGGCGAAGCCGATGATGTTGCCGCCAAGGCGCTGTACCGCGGTCTCGAACGAGAGGCGGGTGCGGGTGGAGGCTTCGAAGAAGCAGCTGGCAACCAGCTTGTCTTTCAACAGGCTGGTGTCAGGTTCAGCCTTCAACCGTTGTGCGGTTGAGACTACCAGTTCCATTTCTGACCGGGTCAGGTCCGAAATGGAGATGACATGTTTCTTATAGAGTGGATTGGTCATCGTCTGCATTCCCTTTGACATCATTGGAGGTTTTTCGGGCACAAAAAAAAGCCCCTGAAACAGGGGCTTTTTTTAAAAATAACTGGGGATCTTTGGGGTGAGAACCGGAAACAACGGGGCCGCTCTGGTGCGCACCACCCGTCTGCAAGGCTGTTTTCTGAATCAAAAACTGCATCGTTTCGTCCCGACCTTTTTCAAAACCGGACAGATTATAGGGCCGGTTTTTTAATTGTCAAAATTTTATTTACGATGCCAATTTCAGCATGAAAAACGTTTAAGTAGCGGAAACATGACGACAAATCCACACTTTGTGCGTCTCTTGCAGCGATTCCCCATCGCGGGCCATGGCGCGCAAATAACCGAGTCTGTGGTGCCCTTCCAGCAGGCAGTAGGGGCGGGGCAGGGGATGGCCGTTCGGGTAGCTGGTTCCCTCCTCCGGCGCCAGTACGATGGCAGGTTCGGGCCAGGTGCCGTCGCTCAGCATCTTCTCGCCGAGCCAGGAGCGGCGCACATAGCGGTTGCTGCGCAGCATCTCCCCCCAGCGCTCGATCACCTCCATATGGCGGGAGTCCACCTGATCCACCAGTTGCGCGGTGGGCCAGCTTTCACAGGTGAACTGATGGCTGGCGAGATCGATAAAGCTCCAGTTGGACTCAAAACCGCGCCAATGACGGTAAATCCACTGGGAAAGCACATTTTCAGGAATAAAGGGCACCAGCGGCGCGACCCGTTCAAGATAGGCGGGCAGGGACTCTGTCTTGCGTTCATCCCTGAAATTGAGGGGCGCCAGTTGTTGGAGCAATCGGTAATTGAGCATAAGTGGCCTCCCGGTACCTGATTTCACCCTACCCCCATTTATGTCCCATTCCTACCCCGGCAGGGCTGCAAATACAGCAAGTTATCCCGCTTTGCTGCACAAACAACCGCGACTTGTTCGGGATTTGTGCAATCGCATCGAAAGCGTAAAAAAAGCCTTTACCTTTGATCTCCACTTTGTATACTACGCCTCGTTTGTTGCAGGGGCGTAGTTCCAATTGGTAGAACAGCGGTCTCCAAAACCGATGGTTGCGGGTTCGAGTCCTGCCGCCCCTGCCATTTTCAGAAAGGCCAGCTCATTGAGCTGGCCTTTCGCATTTCCGGCGTTCGCCAATTTATCCCTCTCTCCTTTCTCTTCTCCTTCTTGCCGCTAGCCCTCGGTGACTGTGGCCACATTGATCTCTATGTCTGCCGCAAGAGCGTTCAATGTGCTGCAACCCGCTGTTTCAGCACGGTGACCAGCCGCTGGTGGCGGGCGGGGAGCGGCCACTCGGCGCGGTAGATCAGCCAGAGGGTGTCGATCACTTCAATGCTGCTCTGGATCACCCGGATCTTCTCCTGCTGGGCAAAGGCGGTGACGGCGAAGCGGGGCAGCACGGTAAAGCCGAGGCCGCGGGCAACCGGCTCCAGGATCAGGCCGATCTGGTTGGTAAAGCCGCGCAGGGGGATCTCGTCAACGCGCTGGCCGGGGTAGCGTCGTCCCAGCAGGCGTTGTGCCATGCTGCGGCCATCCGGGTGATCGATAAAGCCGAGCTGACAGAGGTGCTGCCAGCTCTGCTCCTCGCCGTCGTTGGGTACCACCAGACAGAGGGGTTCGCGGGCAAAGGGCTCGGCGGCGATGCTGGGGTGCTCCGGCGGTTGATCCACCAGTCCCAGATCGCTGCGCCCTGCCAGTACCGCCTGCACTATGTCGGGGGTGGGGGCAAAGCGGTGCTGGATGGTGAGTCCGGGATGCTCCTGTTGCTGGTCGAGCAGCAGGGGATAGAGCAGCAGGCCGATGCTGCCGGGGGTGCTGAGGGTGATGGCGCCGCGGTGAGGATCGTCGTCAGAGAGACGGGCTCGCAGCTGTTCGGCGGCCTGCTCCTGCTGGCGAGCAAAGTCGAGCAGCACCAGCCCGCGCGGGGTGAGCTCCAGCAGACGAGGCTTGCGCAGCAGCAGGGGGCCAAATTCGGCCTCGAGGCGCGAGATATGCTGACTGACGGCGGCCTGAGTGAGATCCAGCCGATCGGCGGCACGGGTAAAACTGCCGGTTTCATGCACCACCACCAGGGTGTGGAGCCAGAGTGGATTAACCATAAATTTAATTTATGCCTTCCATTAGTTTGACCTTATTTTTCATTATGGCGCCTCTTCCTATCATGTCACCTGTTTCCCACACACAATTTCAAGGTGACTTATGACTTACCCGCGCAACTTCTCCCACATCGGCATCACGGTGACTGACCTCGACAAGGCGGTCGAGTTCTATACCAAGGTGATGGGCTGGTATCTCATCATGCCGGCGACCACCATCAGCGAGGATGACTCCGCCATCGGCGTGATGTGCAACGACGTGTTTGGCCCGGGCTGGGGCTCCTTCCGCATCGCTCACCTCTCCACCGGCGACAAGATCGGCATCGAGCTGTTCGAGTTCCCCAACAGCGAGCAGCGCGAAAACAACTTCGAATTCTGGAAGACCGGAGTGTTCCACTTCAGCGTGCAGGATCCGGATGTCGAGGGGCTGGCGGCGCGCATCGTCGCGGCGGGCGGCAAGCAGCGGATGCCGGTGCGCGAGTACTACCCGGGCGAGAAGCCCTACCGCATGGTCTACATGGAAGATCCCTTCGGCAACATCATCGAGATCTACAGCCACAGCTATGAGCTGACCTACTCCGCCGGTGCATATCAGGGGTAAGTGACAGGCCGCCTTCGGGCGGCCTGCTGCTTTGTTGTGGTGATGGTCAGTAGCATGGAATAGCGATCTTGCTCACACGGATAGCGGCTTCTGTTGTTGATAGATGTAAAAGTATACAGATTCACTAAAGTCTGTTCAGAGAGTGGCCGATAGCCTCTATTACATCAGGGTCTTTCCCTGCTTCGTCACAACAACAAGGATCTGTCGTCATGACCCTCTCTTTGCGCGGCAAGCTGCTGGCAACCAGTCTCGGGGTGGTGCTGCTGATGGCATCACTGCTCGGCATCGTTGCCTTTCACACCCTCAAATCCCGCACCATGAGCGCCATCCAGAGCGAGGCGGTCAACTATGGTCACGCCTACTCGGTCGCCATCGGCGAATGGATGACGGATCGCAAGAACACAGTCCACGCGCTGGTCAACCTGATCAGCGATAACCCCCAAGCCGAGCTGGTGCCCCACCTGAAGCAGGCCTACACCTCCGGTGGATTCGGGCTTACCTATTTTGGCTCCGCGCAGGGGGTGATGACCCGGCAGGACCCCTCCCTCAACACCGGTAACTATGACCCGCGCGAGCGCCCCTGGTATCAGGATGCGGTGAAAGCGGGTCAGCTCATCGTCACTGCCCCCTATGTCAGCGTCACCATGCAGAAGCTGGTGGTCACCCTCTCCGAGCCGGTACGCCATCAGGGCGAGCTGGTCGGTGCCGTGGGGGCCAACCTGGCGCTCGACAAGCTTATCGACGAAGTGCTGGCGATGAAGGTGCAGGGTGAGGGCTACGCCATGCTGCTCGACAGCAGCGGCCTCATCGTCGGCCATCCGCAGAAGGATCTGGCGCTCAAGCCCATCGCCGAGCTGGCGCCGGGACTCTCGGCCGCCACCTTCCAGCAGTGGGGCCGCGAAAACAGCGAGCTGCACGCCGCCACTCTCGACGGGCGGGATGCGCTGCTGGCGGTACAACCGGTACCGGGCACCGACTGGCTGCTGGCCATGGTGATGTATCGCGATGTGCTGGAGGCTCCGCTCAGCAGTCTGCTGTGGGAGCTGGTGGGGCTGACTCTGGTGCTGATGCTGGTATTCAGCGCTCTGCTCACCGCCACCTTCAAATACCTGTTCGCCGATCTCGGTCGGGTCGCGCACGCCCTGCACGACATTGCCCACGGCGAGGGGGATCTCACCGTTCACATCAACACCCACAGCAAGGATGAGGTGGGTCAGCTGGCCCAGAACTTCAACCAGTTCGTGGCGCGGCTGCACGGCATCGTCAGCCGGTTGCGGGATGTGACCGTCGAGCTGGCGGCCCAGTCTCGCGCTCAGGCGGCCGGGGCGCAGGCCCGCAGTCAGCGGGTGCGCCAGCAGCAGGACGAGATCGTGATGGTGGCGACCGCGGTGACCGAGATGGCCTCCGCCACCCAGGAGATCGCCGGCAACGCCGAGTTTGCCGCCACTACCGCCACCGATGCGGTTGCACTGGCGGTCGCCGGTCAATCCCAGGTTGGCCAGAGTCAGCGCAGCATTACCGGTCTGGCGGACGAAGTGGCCGATGCCAGCCAGATCATCAATGAGCTGGACAGCCATGCCCAGAAGATCAGCGGTATTCTGGCGACCATCAGCGGCATCGCCGAGCAGACCAACCTGCTGGCGCTCAACGCCGCCATCGAGGCGGCCCGGGCCGGTGAGCAGGGCCGTGGTTTTGCGGTGGTGGCGGACGAGGTGCGGGTGCTGTCACGTCGTACCCACGACTCCACCGACGAGATCCAGCAGATGATCGAGACCCTGCAGCAGACCACCCGTCGCGCCGTGGGTGGCATGGAGACCAGCCGTCAGCTGGCGGGTACCAGCGTCGAGGATGCGGAAGCGGCCAACCAGAGCCTTGCCCGGATCAACGAGGCGATCGGCTCCATCAGCGACATGGCGACTCAGATCGCGGCGGCGGCCGAGGAGCAGACTTCGGTGACCGGCGAGATCAGCCGCAATACCGAGAATATCCGCCACGTCTCGCAAGAGCTGGCCGAGCAGGCGGGCAGCGAGGCGGCGCAGTCGGCCGAACTCAAGTCGCTGACCGAGCGACTGGAGCAGGAGATCGGCCGCTTCCGGCTCTGACATCCCGCCACGCCAGCAACAGAAAGGGCAGCCCGTGGGCTGCCCTTTGTTATTTTACGGCTGGCTTAAGGGGTCTGCTTGACCCAAATCAGCTGGTCGGTGGCAAAGCCCAGCGACTTCGCTTTGGCG
Source organism: Aeromonas sp. 95A (assembly GCF_051919235.1). NCBI lineage: Bacteria > Pseudomonadati > Pseudomonadota > Gammaproteobacteria > Aeromonadales > Aeromonadaceae > Aeromonas > Aeromonas sp. 95A. The sequence goes on along the minus strand of NZ_JBQBFC010000001.1, from coordinate 2,648,755 downwards.
ACCAGCGCATCCACCTTCGCCTTGGGCGGGTTGGGTGAGCGGGAGAGGATCCAGAGGTAGTCGTGGTTGTAGCTGGTCACCAGCGAGAGCTGGTAATCGGGGTCGAGGTCGATGACGTTGTAGCCGCCGTAGAAGGGGCCGAAGAAACTCACCTTGAGCCGCGCCTCGTCCGGGTTGCCGACGAAGTAGGCCTTGCCCTCGGCTTCGCGCCAGCTGCCATCGCTCTGCTTGCCGCGGTTGAGCACCTTGACGCCGCCATCATCCCGCAGGCTGTAGGTGGCGCTCACCTGCTCCAGCCCCCGCTCGAAGCTGTGGTCGAGGCGGGCAATCTCATACCAGGTGCCAAGATAACGATCGAGCTGGAAGCCGGTGACGGGGCGAATGCCGTCGGCAATCCCGGTACAGGCCGTCAGCAGTAAAGCGGTGAACAGGCAAAGCAGTGAACGCATAAGTAATCCCTCTCTTGTTATCCCTCGATGATGCGCAGCTGGCCATCCCGGAAGCGGGAGGCCTGATCCGTCGGCGTGCTGCCGAAGAAGCGCTTGTACTCCCGACTGAACTGGGAGTTGCTCTCGTAACCGACTCTGGCTGCCGCGGTGCCCGCCTTGATGCCATCGTGCAGCATCATCATCCGCGCCTTGTGCAGGCGAAACGACTTGATGTACTGCAGCGGCGAGGTGGCAGTGACCGCCTTGAAGTGGTGGTGAAAGGCGGAGACGCTCATGTTCACCTCCCGCGCTAGCTCCTCCATGGTGAGGTTGTCGGCATAACGAGACTCTATCATACGCAGCACCCGTGCGATCTGGCCCACATGGTTGTGGCGATTGGCGAGCGCTTGCAGCGCCGGGCCGCCCCCCTCGGTGAGGGCGTGAAACAGCATCTCGCGCACCGTCTGCGGTCCCAGCACCCTGGCGTGCAGCGGGTTGTCCATCAGCTCGATCAGTCGCTCGGCGGCGCAGAACATGGTTTCCGACAGGGGGACCGAGTGGACGCCGCTCTTTTGCGGCGCGGGTGCGGGCAGGGCATCGCCCAGCTCCAACAGCAGCTCTTGCAGGGTGACCAGATCGATCTCGATGGTAAACCCGATAAGCGGCTGCTCGGGGGAGGCGAAGCACTCGCACTCGCAGGGCAGCGGCAGGGTCATCAGCAGGTAGTGGTTGGGGTCGTAGCGAAACACCTGATCCGCCAGATAACCCACCTTGTGTCCCTGCAGGATAACGATCATCCGCGGTTGGTAGAGCACCGGGGTGCGGCCATGGTGCTCGGTGGTATAGATGAGGTTGACCTGTTTCACCGGTGATGGGGTGATGCCGGGGGCGGTGACGTGGCGGGTCAATCTGGCGGCGAGGTCGCTGTAACGGTTTTGCATGGGCACTCTTTGATTCGACAGTTCCGGTTTTCGCTGCTTTGTAGAAATAGGCAAGAATCAAGCAGGATGTTGTCTTGATGGTAGGGTGGTTCTGGAGAAAAATGCAATCACGATTTCGCGGCCAGGCCGCCCTGACTATCAGAAGAAGGCAATGTCGATGAACAACTTTACTCTCCATACCCCGACCAAAATCCTGTTCGGCCAAGGGCAGATCGCCCAGTTGCGCGAGCAGCTCCCGAGCGATGCCCGCGTCATGATCACCTATGGCGGCGGCAGCGTGGTGCGCAGCGGCCTGCTGGAACAGATCCGCAACGAGCTGGCTGGCATGACCCTGTTTGAATTTGGCGGCATCGAGCCGAACCCGGCCTACGAGACCCTGATGGGCGCCGTGGAGCTGGCCCGTGCCGAGCGGGTCGACTTCCTGCTCGCCGTTGGCGGTGGCTCCGTGCTCGATGGCACCAAGTTTATCGCCGCTGCTGCGCACTACGATCTGGCCAAGGATCCCTGGCACATTCTCGAAACCGTCGGCAGCGAAGTGCGTTCCGCCATCCCGCTCGGTTCCGTGCTGACCCTGCCGGCGACCGGTTCCGAAATGAACATGGGCGCCGTCATCACCCGTCGCAGCAGTGGCGACAAGGTGCACTTCTTCTCGCCGTTCGTGATGCCGCGCTTCGCCGTGCTGGATCCGGTGCTCACCTACACCCTGCCCGAGCGTCAGGTGGCGAACGGGGTGGTGGATGCCTTTGTTCACATCGTGGAGCAGTACCTCACCTATCCGGTCAATGCCAAGGTGCAGGATCGCTTCGCCGAAGGCTTGCTGCTGACCCTGATCGAAGAGGGCCCCAAGGCGCTGGCCGAGCCGCACAACTACGAGGTACGCGCCAACATCATGTGGAGCGCCACCATGGCGTTGAACGGCCTGATCGGTGCCGGTGTACCACAGGATTGGGCCACTCACATGTTGGGCCACGAGCTGACTGCCCTGCACGGCCTCGACCACGCCCAGACTCTGGCGGTGGTGCTGCCTGCCCTGCTGCAGGCCAAGCGCAAACAGAAGCATGCCAAGCTGCTGCAATACGCAGAGCGGGTGTGGGGTCTGCACAGCGGCAGCGAAGCGGAGCGCATCGACGATGCCATCGCCGCGACCCGCGACTTCTTCGAGCGGATGGGGGTCAAGACCCGACTGCGCGACTACGGTCTGAAAGATCTGGGTATCGACACCCTGATCGGCAAGCTGGGTGAGCACGGTATGACTGCCATCGGCGAGCACGGCGACATCGATCTGGTGCAGAGCCAGCATATTTATGAAGCGGCCTGGTAAGGGCCACCAATCGGTGCCAAACGGGCGAAACGATTGAATTGCCGGGGCCCTCTCCCGCCATCTGGCGGCTGAGCGGCCCCGCTTTTGTTGGGAAAATGTTACTTTTCGGCGTTTCGCTGCGAGAAGTGAGACGAAAGCGGATTTCGTAAGAACAAAAAACGCTAAGATAGAGGGCCGGTAAAACATTTTTTTTGACTGGTTGGATCACTTTTTTCAGCCGTTTTTACTGGTATAAGCCTCTAATTTGGTTTGTTTTTTTTAATCGTAGCCAGGGATGGGCTGAATTCTGTACGAGTGCCGTCGGGACTGCGGTTGTAATAAAACTCCAAAATTTGATACTAATCACCTTCGCGCCTGAAAAGCGGGGGCCTGACCATGACAGGAGGTTGAGGTAAAGCCTACTGATTTTCATAACAAAGAGCCCTGGACCTGCACTTTGGTCATGTCTTGTTTCGTCAGAAGTGAGACACTGGGCAGCGATTGTTTATTAACCATCAGGGAATAGTCATGCAGATTGGAATACCGAGAGAGAGTCTCGCCGGTGAGACCCGGGTCGCAGCGACCCCGGCTACCGTCGAGCAGCTGAAAAAGCTCGGCTTCGAGGTCGCCATCGAGACCGGCGCAGGCCTGTCGGCCAGCTTCGATGATGCCGCCTTCGAGGCTGCCGGTGCCAGCGTGGTGCCGAATGTCTGGCAAGCCGACCTTATCTTCAAGGTCAATGCGCCGACCGATGCCGAGATCGCACAAATTAAAGATGGCGCCACTCTGGTGAGCTTCATCTGGCCTGCCCAGAACCCTGAGCTGGTCAAGAAGCTGTCCGAACGCAACATCAATGTGATGGCGATGGATATGGTGCCGCGGATCTCCCGTGCCCAGTCCCTCGATGCCCTCTCCTCCATGGCCAACATCGGTGGCTATCGCGCCGTGGTTGAAGCTGCGCACCAGTTCGGTCGCTTCTTCACCGGTCAAATCACCGCAGCCGGTAAAGTGCCGCCTGCCAAGGTACTGGTGATTGGTGCCGGTGTTGCCGGTCTGGCTGCCATCGGTACGGCCGGTTCCCTCGGTGCCATCGTGCGTGCGTTCGATACCCGTCTGGAAGTGGCCGAGCAGATCGAATCCATGGGTGGGGAATTCCTCAAGCTGGACTTCGGTGGCGAAGACGGCGCATCCAGTGATGGTTACGCCAAAGTCATGTCTGATGAGTTCATCAAGGCCGAGATGGAGCTGTTCGCCCAGCAGGCCAAAGAGGTGGACATCATCATCACCACCGCCCTGATCCCGGGCAAGCCGGCTCCCAAGCTGATCACCAAAGAGATGGTCGACAGCATGAAGCCGGGCTCCGTCATCGTGGACATGGCCGCTCAGGCTGGCGGCAACTGTGAATACACAGTGCCGGGTGAACTGCATGTCACCGCCAACGGCGTCAAGGTGATCGGTTACACCGATCTGCCGGGTCGTCTGCCTGCCCAGTCCTCCCAGCTCTACGGTACCAACCTGGTCAACCTGATGAAGCTGATGTGCAAGGAGAAGGACGGCAACGTCGCCATCGACTTCGAGGACGTGGTTCAGCGCAACATGACGGTGATCCAGGCCGGTGAAGTGACCTTCCCGCCGCCCGCCATCTCCGTCTCTGCCGCCCCGCAGAAACCGGCCGCCGCCAAACCGGCCGCCAAGAAGGAAGAGGCCAAGCCTTCCAACAAGAAGTTCGTGTTCGGTGCCCTCAGCATCGCCGCCTTCGGCTGGATCGCCTCCGTTGCCCCGGCAGCCTTCCTCTCCCACTTCACCGTATTCATCCTGGCCTGTGTGGTCGGTTACTACGTGGTGTGGAACGTATCGCACGCCCTGCACACGCCGCTGATGTCGGTCACCAATGCCATCTCCGGCATTATCGTGGTCGGTGCCCTGCTGCAGATCGGGCAAGGGTCGACTCTGGTTACCGCATTGGCCTTCATCGCCGTGCTGATTGCCAGTATCAACATCTTCGGCGGCTTCACCGTCACTCAGCGCATGCTGAAGATGTTCCGTAAGGATTAAGGGGGTTTAACGTGTCTCAAGGACTGGTAACAGCATCCTATATCGTTGCCGCCGTGCTCTTCATCCTCAGTCTCGCGGGACTGTCGAAGCAAGAAACGGCCAAGCATGGCAACTTGTTCGGTATTGCGGGTATGGCTATCGCCCTGCTCGCCACCGTATTCAACCCGGAGACCAGTGGTGTTCACTGGATCATTCTGGCCATGGTGATCGGCGGTGCCATCGGCGTGCGTCTGGCACTCAAGGTCGAAATGACCGAGATGCCCGAGCTGGTGGCCGTGCTGCACAGCTTCGTGGGTATGGCGGCAGTGCTGGTGGGCTTCAACAGTTTCATCGATCTGCACCCCTCTGCACCTGCTGAGGTGGTCGTCTCCGTCGGTTCCAATCTGGATGCCACCCTGGCAGCCGCCCGTGCGGCGTTCGAGCAGGCCAACAGCGTTGCTCAGGTCGAGCACCTGACCGGCGCCATGCTGAACATCCACTTGGTCGAGATCTTCCTGGGCGTCTTCATCGGTGCCGTAACCTTTACCGGTTCCGTGGTTGCCTTCGGCAAACTGCGCGGTCTGATCTCCTCCAAGCCGCTGATGCTGCCACACCGCCACAAGCTGAACCTGCTGGCCGTGGTCGCTTCTCTGGCGCTGATGGTCTACTTTGTCAACGCGGGCGGCTCTACCTTCGCCCTGCTGGTGATGACCCTGATCGCCTTCGCCTTCGGCTGGCATCTGGTTGCCTCCATCGGTGGCGCCGACATGCCGGTCGTGGTCTCCATGCTGAACTCCTACTCCGGTTGGGCAGCAGCAGCTGCGGGCTTCATGCTCTCCAACGACCTGCTGATCGTCACCGGTGCTCTGGTAGGTTCCTCCGGTGCGATCCTCTCTTACATCATGTGCAAGGCGATGAACCGCTCCTTCATCTCCGTGATCGCCGGTGGCTTCGGCTCCGATGGCGTGGCCTCCACGGCTGATCAGGAGATGGGCGAATACCGCGAAACCAGCGCCGAGGAAGTTGCTGACCTGCTGAAGAACGCCAGCTCCGTCATCATCACCCCGGGCTACGGCATGGCGGTGGCTCAGGCCCAGTATCCGGTGGCTGAAATCACCCAGAAGCTGCGTGATCGTGGCGTCAAGGTGCGCTTCGGTATCCACCCGGTTGCCGGTCGTCTGCCTGGCCACATGAACGTGCTGCTGGCGGAGGCGAAAGTCCCGTATGACATCGTGCTGGAAATGGACGAGATCAACGACGACTTCGCCGATACCGATACCGTGCTGGTGATTGGTGCCAACGACACCGTCAACCCGGCCGCTATGGAAGATCCGGGCAGCCCGATCGCCGGTATGCCGGTACTGGAAGTGTGGAAAGCGCAGAACGTCATCGGCTTCAAACGCTCCATGAACACTGGCTACGCCGGTGTCCAGAACCCGCTGTTCTTCAAGGAAAATACCCAGATGCTGTTTGGCGATGCCAAGGCCAGCGTCGAGGCCATCCTGAAAGCACTGTAAGTGCCATTCAGAGAGTGGATATCAAGGAGGCTTCGGCCTCCTTTTTTATTGCTCATCCCTTGTATATCCTCAATCCATACGGACCATGAGGGATCTCCATGATGTGGTGTCAGGGTTGGCGAAGGATCGGGTTGTACGGCTGGCTGCTCGTCTCCCTGTTTGGTGCTGGTTCGGCCGTAGCAGCGGACGAGCCGCCGACACTGACGCTGCTGACCGAGCTGTGGCCCCCTTATGTGATGCGTGGTGACAATGGCGAGCTGGCCGGCGCCGATCTCGATCTGGCCTGCGCCGTGTTGCGCCAGATGGGTTATCGCACTGAAATCAGGGTGCTGCCCTGGAAGCGGGTTCTGCAGCAGGCCCGTCTCAGGCAGGGGGATGCGGTGCTCGATGTCTTCTTTGAACCTTCCCGCCAGCACTGGCTCCACTACCCCGAAGAGCCGCTCTCTTACAGCGGCGAGGTGCTCTTCTATCCGACGGCTCGTCCGGTGGATTTCAAGCAGCTCTCCGACCTCAAGGGTCTGCGGATAGGTATTCAGGAAGATTATGCCTACAGCCCCGATTTTCTGACCGATCCCGAGGTGCTCCGGATGCCGATGACGGGGGAGGGGAATGCCATCAAACAGCTGCATCTGATGATGGCCGGTCGTCTGGACGGGGTGGTGCTCAACGAGCGGGTCGGTCGCTACTTGCTGCACACTCAGGGGTTGCAGGATCAGGTGAACCACGGCTCGCGCCTGCTGACCGACGACAACCGCAACTTCCTCGCGTTTACCCACAAGCCCGGCCACGACCAGCTGGCTATCCGCTTCTCCTCTGCCCTCAAGGCGTTCAAACAGACCCCCGCCTACAAGCAGCTGCTGGCCCGCTATCACCACTGAGTTGCCGCCCTGCTGTGCGCCGCTTCACAATTTGTCGCACTTTGTTAAAAGGTGGGCATAATGGCGAACAAAAAGGGGATGCCGCTCAACATTAGTTGATCTTGTTGATAGTAGAATCAACTGCGGTTTACTCAAAGTTACTCATATATGTCCACAGCAGCCACCACTGACCAGATCAATTCGTTAACGGATGAAGAACGTCATCTGATCGCCAGTTTCGAGCCCGCAGTCGAGGCGCTGGCCGCGCTGTTTGGCGCGGGGTGCGAGGTGGTGTTGCATGCGTTCGATACGCTGGATGCATCGGTCATCAAGATTGCCAACGGCCATGTCACCGGTCGTCGGGAGGGGGCGCCGGTCACCGACTTTGCCCTCAACCGCTTGCAGGGGGAGGCGGGCAGCCAGTGGAGCAGCTACTTCAGCCGTACCCGCGACGGGACGCTGATGAAGTCCTCCTCCATCACCATCAGCAACCGGCAGGGCAAGCCCATCGGCATGCTCTACGTGAACTTCAGTCTGGATACCTCCCTTGGCAGCCTGCTCGATACTTTTGCGCTGCCAGCGGCACCGGCGCCGCTCAACAACGAGACCTTTGCCAGCTCGGTGGATGATCTGGTGACTCAAGTGATTGAGAAGGTGGATCGGGACGATTCGCTCTCCTGCACGGTGCGCAACAAGGAGATAGTGACCCGGCTCTTCGACATGGGGATCTTCGAGATCAAGGAGGCGGCCCAGCTGGTTGCCCGGATGCTCGGCATCTCCCGTCATACTGTTTATCTGCATATCCGTAATCACAAAGCGGATCTGAACAAGCAATAACTGCCTGCGGGCACCCTGAACATGAGAAACACTGCGATGAAAGCACAATGGACCGACTTTATTACCCTGCTCAAGCGTGAAGTGGTGCCGGCCCTGGGCTGTACCGAGCCGATGTCGGTGGCGCTGGCAGCGGCAAACTGCCGCAAGCTGCTGGGGGAGACCCCGACCCGCATCAGCGTCTGGGTCAGTGGCAATCTGTTCAAGAACGGCATGGGGGTCGGGGTGCCGGGCACCGGCATGATCGGTCTGCCGGTGGCCGCTGCGGTCGGCATCACAGGGGGCAATCCCGATGCCGGGCTGGAGGTGCTCAAGACTCTCACCCCGGCCCAGGTCGAGGCGGCCAAGGCGTTGCTGCCGGTGATCAAGATGGATGTGAAGGATGTACCGGACGTGCTCTACGCCGAGGTGCTGGCTGAAATTGAAGGGCACAGCGCCCGGGTGGTGATCTGTACCGACCACACCCGCATCATCCTGATGGAGAAGGATGGCGAGGTGCTGATGGAGCAGGCCAGTGCCCCCGGCGTGCAGATCCAGCCAGCCAAATCCGCCAAACCGACCATGACCCTGCGGGAGATCGTCGATTTTGCATTGGAAGTGCCGCTGGCGGAGATCGACTTTATCCGCGAGGCCGCCACCATGAATCAGGCGCTGGCAGATGAAGGATTACAGGGTTACGGTCTGAAGATCGGCAAGATCCTCACCGAACAGGTGGAGCGCAAGCTGCTCTCCGATGACCTGATGACGCTGGCGATGCGCCTCTCCTCCGCCGCCTCCGATGCGCGGATGGATGGCGCCATGCTGCCCGCCATGTCCAACTCCGGTTCCGGCAATCAGGGCATTGCCGCCACCATGCCTGTGGTCGCGGCCGCCCGCTTCCTCAAGGCGAGCGACGAGCAGCTGACCCGAGCGTTGGTGATGAGCCATCTGGTGGCCATCTACATCAAGACCTATCAGAACAAGCTGTCGGCCCTCTGCGCCGCCAGTACCGCCGCCATGGGGGCCGGTGCCGCCATCACTTGGCTGCTGGGCGGCCAGTATCAGCAGATCAGCCACTGCATCAACAACATGATTGGCGATGTCTCCGGCATCATCTGCGACGGCGCGGGCAGCGCCTGCTCCATGAAGGTCTCCACTTCCACCTCGGCGGCGGTTAAGTCTTCGCTGATGGCTATCAACAACCTGCATGTCCCCCAGAGCGAGGGGATCGTCTCCGATGATGTGGACCAGACCATCGCCAATCTGGGCCGCCTCTCCAAAGAGGGGATGCTGGATACCGACATCGAAATCATCAACATCATGCGAGCGAAACAGCAGAAGCAGTGAATCTGTGACAAGGGGGCGATAGACCCCCTTGTTCTTGTCACGACGGCGCAGACCGTCTGACACGGTTGCCAGGGCAAGCATGGCGCTTGCTCTTGTTTCTCGGGCGCAAGCCCACTTTTTGGGGAGTCATACCATGACATTTAGCGTTATCGGCAATCTGGCCATCGCCGCCATCTTGCTGTTCTTTCTCTACCGGTTACAGGAAAAACATGTGAGCTTCACCCGCCGGGTATTTGCCGGTCTGGGGCTCGGTATTCTGTTCGGCGCCGCGTTGCAACTGCTTTACGGTGCTGGTTCGTCCGTCATTGTTCAGACCATCGACTATCTGGATATTGTGGGTAGCGGCTATGTGAAGCTGCTGCAGATGATCATCATCCCGCTGATCATGGTCTCCATCATCAGCGCCATTCTCAAGCTCAATGGCGGCACTGCGCTGGGCAAGATCAGCGCCATGACCATAGGCGTGCTGATCTTCACCACCGCTATCGCCGCCGGGGCGGGCATCCTGATGTCCAACCTGTTTGGCCTGACCGCTGAAGGACTCACCTCCGGTGCTGCCGAAAGCGCCCGGGGCGCCGCGCTGCAGACCACCCTCGGCAGCGTCGAGAGCATGTCCTTTGCCAAGATGATGCTTGAGTTCATTCCTGCCAACCCCTTCCTCGACATGACCGGGGCGCGCAAGACCTCCACCATCGCCGTGGTGATCTTCTCCATCTTCATCGGCCTCTCTGCCACCGGCATTGCCCGCAAGAAGCCGGAGATCTTCGCCAGCTTCAGCCACTTCGTGGCCGTGGCTCATGCCATCGTAATGCGAATGGTGACTCTGGTGCTGCGCCTGACCCCATTCGGCGTACTGGCGCTGATGACCAAGGTGGTCTCCGGCTCCAACTATGCGGATATTCTTAACCTGCTCAGCTTTGTGATGGCCTCTTACGGCGCCATCGCCATCATGTTTGTCGTGCACCTGCTGCTGGTGAGCATGGTCGGCATCAACCCGCTGCGCTTCCTCAAGAAGATCACGCCGGTGCTGGCGTTTGCCTTCACCTCGCGCACCAGTGCGGGCTCCATCCCGATGAACGTGCAGACCCAGACCAAGTCGCTGGGTATTCCTGAGGGGATCGCCAACTTCGCCGCCTCCTTCGGTTCCACCATCGGTCAGAACGGCTGTGCCGGTATCTATCCGGCCATGCTGGCCGTGATGATTGCCCCGACCGTCGGGGTTAACCCGATGGATCCCGGCTTCATCATGACCCTGATCGCCATCATCACCGTCAGCTCCTTCGGGGTGGCCGGGATTGGCGGTGGCGCCACCTTTGCCGCGCTGATCGTGCTCTCCGCGCTGGACTTCCCGGTGGCGCTGGCCGGTCTGCTCATCTCCATCGAGCCGCTGATCGATATGGGCCGTACCGCGCTGAACGTCTCCGGCTCTATCACCGCAGGGACGGTCACCAGCCGTCTGATGGGCGAGACCGACATGCATGTGTTCAACAGCGATCACGAAGTGAGTTTGGACGGCGAAGAGTCCACCGTCTGATTTGCTGTCGGTTGATCTGCCCGTGGAAAGGGGTGACTCTTTCCCGTCATAGACCGCAGGGAGGGCATGCCCTCCCTGCGCCATTGAGAGGAAAAACTATGAGAATTCTGATCATCGGTGGTGAAGCCGCCGGTATGAGCGCGGCGGCCAAGGCGCGCCGTCTGGCCAAAGATGCCGACATCGTGGTGTATGAGGCCTCCGAGGTGATCTCTTTCGGTGCCTGCGGCCTGCCTTACTTCGTCGGTGACGAGTTTCAGGAGCCCGGTTACATGGCCGAGTTCACCCCCGAGCAGTTCGCCGCCAAGGGGATCGAGGTCAAGATTGGCCATCGGGTGCTGAGCGTCGATGCGGCTGCCCAGACTCTGGTGGTGGAGCACAACGGCGACACCTTCACCGATCGCTACGATCGCCTGATGATTGCCACCGGTGCCCGCGAAGTGATGCCCCCCATCCCCGGTCTGCAGCAGCAAGGGGTATTCGGTCTGCGCCGGATGGCCGACGGGCTGGCGCTCAAAGCTGCGGTGCAAGACAAGAACAATCGCCGCGCCCTGGTGATCGGTTCCGGCTTTATCGGGCTGGAAGTGGTCGAGGCGCTGGTCCATCAGGGTAAAGAGGTGCGCCTGATCGAGCTGGCGGAGCGGGTCATCCCCGATGCGTTTGATGGCGAGATCACCCAGCACATCGAAACCGAACTGCGCGAGCAGGGGGTCTCTCTCCATCCGGGTGAGCGAGTTGAAGCGCTGCTGGGGGATGGCCGGGTGACCGGCGTGCGTACCAGCCAGGGCGAGTACGAGGCTGATATCGTGGTGGTCTGCACCGGGGTCAAGCCCAACACCGAGTTTCTGGCCGATACCGGCATCGAGCGGCTCGGTAACGGCGCCATCAAGGTGGATCGTCAGGGACGCAGTTCGCTGACCAACGTCTGGTCGGCCGGCGACTGTGCCAGCGTCTGGCACAGCGTGAAGCAGCAGCAGGTTTATGTACCGCTCGCCACCATCGCCAACAAGCTGGGGCGCATGGTAGGCGAGAACCTGGCGGGTGCCGAGCAGGAGTTCCCCGGCACTTTGGGCTCTGCGGCGCTCAAGGTGCTGGGGCTGGAGGCGGGCCGTACCGGTCTTTCCGAGCAGGAAGCCAAGGCGATGGGCATCGACTATCGCACTGTGGTGATCAAGGACAAGTGCCACACCAACTACTGCCCGGGTCAGTCCGATATCCACGTCAAGCTGGTCTATGAGGCGGGCAGCAAGCGGCTGCTGGGCGGCCAGATCCTCGGTCGCAAGGGGGCGGTACACCGCATCGACGCGCTGGCGGTGGCCATCACCATGGGGGTGACCACCGAGCAGCTCGGCATGCTGGACTTTGCCTATGCGCCGCCCTTCTCCCGCACCTGGGATGCCCTGAACGTGGCGGGTAACGTCGCGAAGTAAGCGTTGCGATGACGGCGCCGTTACGCGGATTCTGCTCTGCAGAGCAATCTGCGGGTAATAGCTGAGGGTAAATTGCAGCGATAAAAAAACCGATGCCAAGGCATCGGTTTTTTGTTACCGGTTTATCCGTATCACTCAGCCACGGCCGAGGCGGTTCTCCGGGTAGTTCTTGGCAAGCACTTCGCGGGCATGCTTGGCCAGCTGCGGCATCTTCAGAGCGTCGTAAGACTCGACCATGATCTCCAGTGCCTTCTCGGTTTCGGCTGTGTCGGGGTAGGTCTCGACAATCAGCTTGGCCCGGTTGGCGGCTGCGACCAGTGCATCACGCTTCACATAATACTCGGCCACGCTCAGGTCATATCGGGCCAGACGATTCTTCAGGCCAATCATGCGAGCGCGGGCATCGGCGGCATAGACACTGTTGGGGTAGTTCTGCAACAGGGTCTTGAAGTCCTGGAATGCCTGACGGGCATAAGCCGGGTCTTTGTCGTCACGATCGATACCGAACAGGCTCTGGAAGAAGTTGTAATCCGCCGCCATGTTGGTTAGGCCGCGCATATAGAAGACGTAATCGATATTTTTATGCGCCGGATTGAGGCGGATAAAACGGTCGATATTGGCGATCGCCTGAGCGGTATCATCCTGCTTGTAGTAGGCATAGATGAGGTCAAGCTGCACCTGATTGGAGTAGGCACCGAACGGGTAGCGAGAGTCCAAAGCCTCCAGCAATTCAGTGGCTTGCACGTAATTGCCAACGTCCAGTTTGAGGCGTGCTTTCTGGTACAGGGTCTCCGGCGGTTCGTCGGGTACCTTGGGTTTGGTGCTGGAACAGCCTGTGATCAAGGTAGCGACCAAGGCGAGCGACATCAGCAGGTGAGACTTCTTTCCCATCAACAACATCCGGTCCATTTCCACGAAATTGGCAAAGTATCCGTTATGCTTGGCTAAAAGAAAAGCTAGAATACCCGGATTATTTCGAATTGATACCCCCCGCTCAAGAGACCATACATGAGCCAGCATATTGAACTGACAGGCGAATTCCAGGATCACCAATTCGGGCAGCGACTCGACCAGGCCCTGGCCGAATTGTTTCCAGACTACTCCCGCACCCGCATCAAGGAGTGGATTTTACAGGACAGAGTGACCCTGGACGGTCAGGTTGCCAACACCCCGCGCGAGAAGATTCTGGCCGGGCAGCAGGTGCATGTGAATGTCGAGCTGGAAGATGATACCCGCTGGGATGCCCAGGATATCGAGCTCAACATCGTTTATGAAGATGAACACATTCTGGTGATCGACAAACCGGCCGGTCTGGTGGTTCACCCGGGCGCAGGTACGCCGGATGGCACCATCCTCAACGCCCTGCTGCACCGCTACCCCGGCATTGCCGAGGTGCCCCGTGCCGGTATCGTGCACCGTCTGGATAAAGACACCACAGGTTTGATGGTGGTTGCCAAAACCGTACCCGCCCAGACCCATCTGGTGGAAGCGTTGCAGGCGCGCCAGATCACCCGTGAGTACGAAGCGATCGCCATCGGTCACATGACCGCAGGCGGTACCGTCGATGCGCCCATCGGTCGTCACCCGACCCAGCGTACCCACATGGCCGTGGTGCCCAATGGTCGTCCTTCCGTAACTCACTACCGGGTGCACGAGAAGTTCCGTGGCCACACCCGTCTGCGTCTGCGTCTGGAGACCGGCCGTACCCACCAGATCCGTGTCCACATGGCCCACATCAAGCACCCGCTGGTGGGCGATCCCGCTTACGGTGGCCGTCTGCGCCCGCTGCGCAACGCGACCCCTGAGCTGACTCAGGCACTGCGTAACTTCAACCGTCAGGCGCTGCATGCCACCATGCTGCAACTGGCTCACCCCATCACGGGGGAAGTGATGCAGTGGCACTCAGCTACACCGCAAGACATGGTGGAGCTGATGGAAGTGCTGCGAGCGGATACTCTCGCCAATCCGGATGATTTAGTCTGGAACTGATGCGATAGGGCCTGCTGCGTCGTTTTCTGGCGTCATCCGGCCCGAACAGATGCCAAACGGGGTTCCCTTGCAGGAGCCCCGTTTTTATATCGGTGAATTGAAGGAGTCACAGATGAAATGGATCGAACCCGACTGGCCAGCCCCGGCGTGTGTCAGGGCGTTGTCGACCACCCGGGATGGCGGCGTCAGTGAAGGGGTCTTTGCCGGTCTCAATCTGGGCGCCCATGTGGGTGACGAACCGGCGCGAGTCGAGGCCAATCGCGCCCGCTTGCAGCAGGCGGCCGTCATCCCGGGGCCCCTTAACTGGCTTAATCAGGTGCACGGCACCGTGGTTCATCAGGTCAGCAGCCATTATCAGCAAGCACCGGATGCCGATGCCGCCTGCGCCCATGAGGCGGATCAGGCCTGCATCGTGATGACCGCCGACTGTCTGCCGGTGTTGTTTTGCGATCGGGCCGGTACCGTGGTCGCAGCGGCCCACGCAGGCTGGCGTGGACTGAAAGAGGGCGTGCTGGAGGCGAGCATCGCCGCCATGGGCTGCGAGCCGGTCGAGGTCCTGGCCTGGATGGGCCCGGCCATTGGCCCCACTGCATTTGAAGTGGGGGGAGAGGTGCGCGAGGCCTTTATGGCTGAGCAGGCTGGAGCAGAAGCGGCGTTCGTCCCTTCGTCCAACGACGGCAAATGGTTGGCGGATATCTACCAGCTGGCGCGGTTGCGCCTCGCCCGTGCCGGCGTTACCGCCGTCTATGGCGGCGAATACTGCACCTTCAGCGATAGCGAGCAGTTCTACTCCTATCGTCGCGACGGCCAGACCGGCCGGATGGCCTCCCTCATCTGGTTGGCCCGCTAAGCAATCACCCGCCAAGTAATACCCCGTCTCTCTCAAGAGCAGAGCCGTATGAGAGAGGCGGGGCTCCTGCCCTCTCCCCGCTTTGCAGAAAAAATAACCAGCCCATGCCCTTGAAATAGCCCGTACGGGCCTCATCTTTCATCTCAGAAAGTTATGTTGTTTGCCGCGCAAGCGGCGTCTGCCTGTTTGAAGGGGGAGTGCAATGCGCCTCGATCGCCTTACCAGCAAATTCCAGATTGCTATTTCCGATGCCCAGTCTCTTGCGCTGGGTCGTGACCACCAATTCATCGAACCCGTTCACCTGATGACCGCACTGGTCAATCAGGATGGCGGCTCTATCCGTCCGTTGCTCACCCTGACCGGGATGGATATCAACGCCCTGCGCTCCCGTCTTGGTGAGGAGCTGGATCGCCTGCCGCGCGTGAGCGGCGTAGAAGGGGACGTGCAGCTCTCCAACGGCCTCGGCCGCCTGCTCAACGTCTGCGACAAACTGGCCCAGCAGCGCAAGGATCAGTTCATCTCCTCCGAACTGTTCGTGCTGGCGGCCCTCGACGACAAGGGAACGCTGGGTGAGCTGCTGCGCGCCCAGGGGCTGACCAAAGAGAAACTGGAAGCGGCCATCGACAAGGTGCGTGGCGGCAAGAAGGTGGAAGATGCCAACGCCGAGGAGAACCGTCAGGCGCTGGAGAAGTACACCATCGATCTGACCGAGCGGGCCGAAATCGGCAAGCTCGACCCGGTGATTGGCCGCGATGACGAGATCCGCCGCACCATTCAGGTGCTGCAACGCCGCACCAAGAACAACCCCGTGCTGATCGGTGCCCCCGGTGTCGGTAAAACCGCCATCGTCGAGGGACTGGCTCAGCGCATCATCAATGGCGAAGTGCCGGAAGGGCTCAAAAACAAGCGGGTGCTGTCGCTGGACATGGGGGCGCTAGTGGCCGGTGCCAAGTATCGCGGTGAGTTTGAAGAGCGGCTCAAGGCTGTACTGACCGATCTCGCCAAGGAGGAGGGCAATGTCATCCTCTTTATCGACGAGCTGCACACCATGGTCGGCGCCGGCAAGGGCGAAGGGGCCATGGACGCGGGCAATATGCTCAAACCTGCGCTTGCCCGTGGTGACCTGCACTGCGTCGGCGCCACCACCCTGGATGAGTACCGTCAGTACATCGAGAAAGATGCTGCGCTTGAGCGTCGCTTCCAGAAGGTGCTGGTGGAAGAGCCGAGCGTGGAGGACACCATTGCGATCCTGCGTGGCTTGAAAGAGCGTTACGAGCTGCACCACCATGTGCAGATCACCGATCCTGCCATCGTGGCGGCGGCCCAGTTGTCGCACCGCTACATTGCGGATCGTCAGCTGCCGGACAAGGCCATCGACCTTATCGACGAGGCGGCGGCCAGCATCCGGCTACAGATCGACTCCAAGCCGGAGGCGCTCGATCGCCTCGAGCGGCGCATCATCCAGCTCAAGCTGGAGCAGCAGGCGCTGATGAAGGAGGACGATGACGCCAGCCGCAAGCGTCTGGAGCTGATCAATCAGGAGATTGGCGAGAAGGATCGGGAATACAACGAGCTGGACGAGGTATGGAAGGCCGAGAAGGCCGCCCTCGCCGGCACCCAGCATATCAAGGCTGCGCTGGAACAGGCCCGTCAGGATCTCGATGTGGCGCGCCGCGCAGGCGACTTGGGTCGGATGTCCGAGCTGCAATATGGCCGCATCCCCGAGCTGGAGAAACAGCTGGATCTCGCCACTCAAGCCGAGATGCAGGAGACCAGTCTGCTGCGCAATCGGGTCACCGATGTGGAGATCGCAGACGTCTTGGCCCGCTGGACCGGTATTCCGGTCGCCCGCATGCTGGAAGGGGAGCGCGACAAGCTGCTGCGGATGGAAGATCAGCTGCACAGCCGGGTGATTGGCCAGGAAGAGGCGGTCGATGCGGTCTCCAACGCCATTCGTCGCTCCCGTGCCGGTCTCTCCGATCCGAACCGCCCCATCGGCTCCTTCCTGTTCCTGGGGCCCACCGGGGTGGGCAAGACCGAGCTGTGCAAGGCGCTTGCGGAGTTCCTGTTCGATACCCAGGACGCCATGGTGCGGATCGACATGTCGGAGTTCATGGAGAAACACAGCGTGGCCCGTCTGGTGGGGGCGCCTCCCGGATACGTGGGTTATGAAGAGGGTGGTTATCTGACCGAGGCGGTGCGCCGTCGTCCCTACTCGGTGATCCTGCTGGACGAGGTGGAGAAGGCACATCCGGATGTATTCAACATCCTGTTGCAGGTGCTGGACGATGGCCGCCTGACCGATGGTCAGGGTCGCACCGTCGATTTCCGCAACTCGGTGGTGATCATGACCTCCAACCTCGGGTCGGATCTGATTCAGGAGCACCACTCCGAGAAGGATTACGACGAGATGAAGGCCATGCTGATGGATGTGCTGACCCGCAGTTTCCGGCCGGAATTTATCAACCGGATCGACGAGACCGTGGTGTTCCATCCCCTCGGCGAGGAGCACATCAAGTCCATCGCCCGCATCCAGCTCAAGAGCCTGATGGGCCGTCTCGAGGCTCAGGGTTACGAGGTGGAGGTGAGCGAAGCGCTGCTCGAGAAGCTGGTTCACGCCGGGTTCGACCCCGTCTACGGGGCGCGGCCTCTCAAACGGGCGATCCAGCAGAAGGTGGAGAACCCGCTGGCGCAGGCGCTGCTCTCCGGCCGCATCGTGCCGGGCAAAAAACTGGTGCTGGGAGCCGACAGCAACGGCCTCACCATGACCCAGTAACCGATCTCGTGTCGATGTTTGCAACGCCAGCCCTCGGGCTGGCGTTGTCATATCTGGTGGCGGGGATTCGGGCGCAAAAAAAACGGCAATCCGAAGATTGCCGGGAGGAATGTAGTGACGCGACCTGACGTGGGTTGAGCGGGTCGCAGGGGCAAGCCCCCGATTTCGAAACAAAGCCGCTAACGGCCTTGCGTCTTACAGCCTGCCGGGGATGCGCTCGCTCAACCCCGACGGCCACTTGCCTGTTGCCATGCTGACTGTGATGGTGCCGGCATGGCCCTCATTCGTTACAGCATGCCTTGCACGGCAGCTTTCATCTCGGCTGGCCAGACACCAACCTGAACCTGCCCGATATGCTCTTTTTGCAGCAGCAACATGGCCAGACGGGATTGGCCTATGCCGCCGCCGATGGTCTGCGGCATCCGTGCGGCCAGCAGATCCTGATGCCAGTCGTACTGCAGGCGATCCTCGTCGCCTGTGATGGCCAGCTGGCGGCGCAGCGCCTCGGAATCGACCCGGATCCCCATGGAGGAGATCTCGAAGCTGTCCTGCAGTACCGGGTTCCACACCAGAATGTCACCGTTCAGGCCTGCCAGACCCAGCTCGCTGTGGCTGCTCCAGTCGTCATAGTCCGGGGCGCGCACATCGTGGCGTTCGCCGTGGGAGAGAGCACCGCCGATGCCGATCAGGAACACGGCGCCCAGCTCTTTGGCGATGGCACGCTCGCGCCCCTTGGCATCGAGGTCCGGGTAACGGGCCAGCAGCTCTTCGCTGTGCAGGAACTGGATCTCGGCCGGCAGGAAGGGGGTCAGCTCATGCTCGGCGCAGACCGCGCGCTCGGTAGCCTTGATGGCGGCCCAGATGCCGCGCACGGTTTCTTGCAGATAGGCGAGATCGCGGCGCTCGCTCGGCATCACCTTCTCCCAGTCCCACTGATCCACGTAGACGGAGTGGATGGGGGTGAGGCGATCCTCGTCCGGACGCAGCGCCTTCATGTGGGTGTAGATCCCTTCGCCCGGGCCGAAGCCGAAGCGACCCAGGGTCTGGCGCTTCCATTTGGCCAGTGAATGGACCACTTCGTAGCTGTGCTCCGGCAGGGTCTTCACTTTGACCTGCACTGCATTCTCGTGGCCAGAGAGGTTGTCCTGAGTGCCATCACCGACCCGGCTCAGAATGGGGGCTTGCACCTCCATCAAACCCAGTTGCTGGGCGAGTTGGCGGGAAAACATCTCTTTGACGAAGCTGATCTGCTGTTGGCTGCGAATGTAGTGCTGTTTCATGCTGAATTCCTGTTTCAAACCCCGTTGGATGTGGTGATTCTTCAACGGAATGCCAACTAAATTCAATATTCGATAATAGAAATAGGCTTTGTGTATTTTTTTCTTCAAAATAAGCCGTCATTTAATGAGGTATCGTCAACGGGAGTGCAAAAAAATGCCGGAAAATTACCGAATCGATAATCTCGATCAGGCCATCCTCACCGCTCTGATGGAGAATGCGCGGATCCCTTACGCCGAACTTGCGAAACAACTGGCGGTCAGCCCGGGCACCATCCATGTGCGGGTGGAGAAGATGAAACAGGCGGGGATCATCGAGGGGACACGGGTGCAGGTTAACCCCAAGAAGCTGGGTTACGACGTCTGCTGCTTTATCGGGATCAATCTGAAGAGCGCCAAGGATTACCCCTCGGCACTGGCCAAGCTGCAGGCGCTGGACGAGGTGGTGGAGGCCTACTACACCACCGGCCACTACAGCATCTTCATGAAGGTGATGACCCGCTCCATCGACGAGCTGCAGATTGTGCTGATCAACAAGATCCAGACCATCGACGAGATCCAGTCCACTGAAACACTGATTTCGCTGCAGAATCCGATCCTGCGGGATGTGAAACCTTGACCCCTTGATCAGGGTTCGATATAGGGGATGGCGTACTTGTCGTAGAGGGCCTTGAGGCTGCCGTTTCGCTTCATGCGCAGCAGTTCGGCATCGTAGGCCGCCATCAGGGTTGGGGTCTGTGCATCCGCTCGTGCGCGGGCCCAGGTGTTGAAGTAGGGGCTGCTCTTGAGCGGTTTGGGCAGGTAATCGATCTTTCCCGTCAGCCCCTCTTCATTGATCTGGGTGAAGGCGGTGACCAGCGGCATCGGCACGGTATCGATCCGTCCGGCCAGCAGTTTGCGCAGTTGCAGCTGGTTCATGGTGATCTCCTGAAACTGATAGGCCGGGTCGGTCATGGCTGCTGCCAGTTCAGGGGTATAGGAGAAATCCTTGGTCACGCCGATGCGCCAGGGTTTGAGATCGGCCAGCGTTTCGTAGCGGATCTTCATCAGGTCCGCCTTGCGCACGAAGAAGTGCCAGCTGTGGCGAAGATGGGCCTGTTGGGGATAGATGAGATAACTCTCCCGCTCTGCCTTGTAGGAGTGGGTCATCACCACATCGCAGGCGCCGGTTTCGGCATTGCGGGTGAGGCGGGCACCGGAGTCGGCCAGCTCGATCCGAAAGGGCGTCTCCAGCTTGTCGAAGATGGTGGTGACTATGTCTATATCGAGTCCGCGGGGTTTCTGATCGGCATCGAGATACTTGAGCGGGGGCTCCATGGTGCCGCAGATCACCAGCTCTTTGGCTGGCAATCCGAGTGGAAACAGCAACCAAAACAGGGGGATCACACGCAAACTACGTCTCCTGAGCCCGTTTGAAGATATTCCAAGACCTGATTCCAGTATATTGGATGGCACCTGATCCGTTAGAAGCGACTGTTTATGGCAAATCCTGAAATCGAGAGCCCGCTGGACGGGATCGACAAGTTGACCGTCTCGCTCTACCGCCTTGGCTTGAGTGCGGCAGCCCTGTTGCTGCTTTGCCGCGGTGCGGCGCTGCTGAGCGGGATGGCACTGCTCCCGTCGGCACAATGGTTGATGTCGCTGGCAGTGGCAAGCGCAATCTGCGGCTTCTCGCTGCATATCTACGACAAGCGGATTCGCCTGATTCTGCAGGGATTTGGGTGGGGCGCACTGGCCCTGGCAGCGGTGGGGGCACCGGATGCGCTGGTGCTGGGGGCGGCGTTGGCGACCCTCTCCGGGCTGGCGTTCAAGGAGCAGTTTTGCTTCGCCATTCCCGGCATCAAGCTGGTGCCCATTTTGTTGCCGGCGTTATGGCTGCTGGAGTGGTTGCGGGTGGAGTGGGCCGCCGCATTGGTGGCGCTGGTCTGCGGCGCCCTGTTGACCTTGCTGGCGCTGGCCAAGTGGCGGATGCCCCTGCACTTCGATATCGGTGACAAGGGGCGTTACCAGATCTAGGTCTGCTGGCACACCTTCATCTGCTGGTTGAGGGCCTGCATCACCTGACGGCGGCTGATTATGCCGATCACCTTGCCCTGTTGCAGCACCGGGTAGATCTTGGGCTTGGCATCGGCCATCTGGCGAGCCAGCTCCAGAATGCTCTCATCCGGCCCGACCGAGAGGGGCGAACGGTTCATCAGATCCTCCACCCGGGTGCGGGTATCGCAGTGGTAGCTGCCGGTGAGCAGGCTGGGGATGCAATCTTGTTCGGAAAGAAAGCCGATCAGCCGTTTCTGCTCATCCAGCACCGGCAGGCCGCCAAGACCCGATTGATGCAGGCGATCCAGCGCCTCGGCCAGGCCGAGTCCGGCAGTGAGAGAGTGGGTCAGGCGACCCATGTGGTGGTGTACTTTCAGCATGGTGGTGACTCCGCAAGAGGGGGGGGCCGCCACTATGACGCGGGCGGGTGGCCCGCGACCAATGGCTTGTGCCGCAGGGATTGATAGGCACAAGCCATCGGCGGTGATCCGCTGGCAGGCGGGCTTCGTTCATGCAAGACCATGAAAGGGAAAGGAGATCGTATGCGTGCATTGGTTACGGGCTGCGGCCGTCGACTCGGATTTTATCTCTGTGAACAGCTGGTGGCGGCGGGCTGGCAGGTGACGGGCAGTTATCGCAGCGAGCGGCCGGAGCTGGCCACGCTGGCGGCACTGGGGGTCGAGCTGGTGCAGGCGGATTTTGGTCGGGAAGAGGACGTTGGCAAGCTGATCGATGTGCTGGCGACCCATCAGGATCTGGCGCTGGTGATCCACAACGCTTCGGCCTTCGAGCCGCAGGCAACTGATCCGGCGGCGCAACTGGCCCAGTTCGAGCAGTTCTACCGGGTACACATGGCGGCCCCCTTCCAGCTAAACCGGGCGCTGGCCCCCCAGCTGGCCAGCAATCCCAACGCCAGCATCATTCATATCACTGATATCTATATCCATGCCCCGGCCCCCCGTTTTGCCAGCTATGTGGCCACCAAGGCGGGAGCCCATTCGCTGGCCATGAGCTTTGCCCGGGAGCTGGCGCCTGCGGTGCGAGTCAACACCATAGAGCCGGGGCCAATCCTGTTTCTCGACGAGCATGACGAGGCATGGCGCCAGCAGGTGTTGGCGAAAACACCGCTGGCGCGGGAGGGGGGGCTTGAGCCCATCTGGCAGGCGGTGCAGTTACTGATGGGGAACAGTTATATGACGGGGGCCAGCATCAAGGTAGATGGCGGGCGCGCGCTGGCCACCCTCTGATAGGTTGCCGAGCACCAGCGGCCCCAGCCCGACCTGCCGAGTCAGCAAGCCCTTGCCGGGTTTGAGCTTGCCCGACGGGGCAGGAAGCGTCACTTGCAGCGCCACCTTGGGGTCATGCACTTCGCCATGGCCATAGAGCTCGGCCAGCAGCTCCGCCAGATAGGAATCGACCTCTGCCGAGGCAAAGTCACCGCTCCTGTTGCTGGCCAGAATATCGATGTCGAGTGGCCGGTCGTGCACCTTGCAGAGCGGATCGCTGCGATCCCGGCCGTGAGCCACTTCAAGGGCGACAAAGTGCTGCTTGAGGCGGGCGGCATCGAGCGGGCTCTCCACCACCAGCAGGCAGTTGAGAAAGTCGTGGCTGGAGTGCATTCCCACCGGCTTGGTGCGGATCACCGAACTCAGCCGCAGGGGGCCGACGTTCGCAAACAGCTCGGCCAGCGCGCGGCTGACATGGATATGCGGGTCAATATTGGAACCAATGCTACACAGATAGAACATGCTCACCTTCCCGGGGTTGGGCTCATCTGAAATGTATACGCAGCTCACGGTTATCGGATTAACTATGGCTTAACATTGTCTTATCTATTGTGATCCGGCACTGATTGGCAGAAAGGAGGTTTGCATGAGTGTGGAGCTGAAATGGGCGCTGTTGACCGCCTCGGGCGCGCTGGCGATGATCATGATTATCTGTCTGGCCTCTGTCGCGTTGGCGTGAATCACCACAATCCAGATAATACAAACCGGCCTGTTGGCCGGTTTTGTTTTTTGGGGCGGTGCGGCTATGCTGGCGCACCGGTGAGAATGCAAGAGAAGAGATGATGACCAAGGTTCGCCCACGCTCCCTGCTGCAGGTGGTATTGATGGGATTTGTGCTGGTATTGATGCCGCTGGGCGGCATGATCTGGCACAACAGCACCTCCCTTGCCCACCTCAGTCAGCTCACCAGCGACGAGATGGAGCGGGCGGTCAAGGATACCCGCCGCGCCACCCTGCTGACGGCGCAAGCCATCGATATCGAACGAACCTTGCGCCGCTTCGCGGTGCTGGGGGATCGCCGCAGTCTCACCAGCTACCAGCAGCAACTCGACGGGTATCGGGTGTTGCTGGCGGAACACCGCAACTCCATCACCGACGGCCAGCTCTACAGCGGGCTCGATCAGGGGCTGGCCTGGCTCGACAGCCTGCAGGATGCCGCGTTGGCCCGGGCTGCGGCAGCGGGGGACAAGCTCGAGCAGTTCAACGATGCCAACAAGCAGCTCGAAATAGTCACCCGCAGCCGGGTTGACGAACACATGGATCGGGTGCAGCTCACCATCGCCGGACTGACCAGCGAGCTCTGGTGGGTGAGCGGTGCGGTGGCGGCGCTCAGCCTGCTGATGGTCTTTATCTTCACCTACCTCATCATCCACCCGGTACGACAGATTGAGTCGCGCATCTTGAGTCTGGGTGCCGGGGTCGAACCCGATCCCAAGCCGGTTGACGGCCCTGCCGAGCTGGTATTGCTGGGGGAGCGGATCGTCTGGCTGCACGACAAACTCAAGGAGCTGGAGCTGCAGAAATACCAGTTCCTGCGCCATGTATCCCACGAGCTCAAGACCCCGCTGGCGGTGCTGCGGGAGGGGACGGATCTGCTCTGCGAGCAGCTGGTCGGGCCTTTGACGCCGGATCAGCTGGAGATCTGCCAGATGCTCGATGAGAACAGTCGGCGCCTGCAGACCCTGATCGAGCGGCTGCTCGACTTCAACCGGCTCAGTCAGCAGGAGGCCTTCGAACTGGAGCCCGTCCCCCTGCTGCCGATGTTGTCGGAACTTTCTGCCGAGTACCGGCTGGCATTGGAGTCCAAGCAGATCCGTGTACACTTGCCGACCGTGCCGGTTACCCTGTGGGCGGAGCCCTACCGGCTACGACTGATCCTCGATAACCTCTTCTCCAACGCCGTCAGTTACGGCGCCAGCGGGGGCAATATCTGGATCAGGGCGGGGCAGAATGAACAGATAAGCTGGCTGGAAGTGGCCAACGAGGGGCCCAAGATCCCCGTGGCCGATCAGCAACGTATTTTTGAACCCTTCGAGCAGGGCAGCACTGTGCGGCAAGGCCTCCTGAAAGGCTCGGGCATGGGCCTCTCCATCGCCCGCGAGTCTGCCAACAGCCTGGGGGGGGAACTGGTTCTGGTAGAAGATGAACAGGCGGATGTCTGTTTCAGGTTGACGTTGAAATGAGGACTATGAAGATACAACGCGTATTTCCAGCTCTGATGGCAGGGCTGCTCGCGGGTTGCTCCTTGCTGCCGCAACAGGCAGAGCGGGAGTCCTCCGATATCGCTTTTGCCAAGCGGATGGAGTTTGCCAACAAGGAGATGCAGGTGCGTCTGCAATACTCCGACTGGCTGCTGGCCAGTCACCCCCAGCAACGGGTGCAGGAGCGTCAGCGTCTGAAAGGGGCTGACGATCTGGAGAGCCGGGTCAGTCTGGCCATGGTGGACTCCCACCCCGCCGAATCGGTGGCCAATCGCACCGCCGGTCTGGCGCGCCTGAAGCAGATGCTGCCCGAACTGGGTCTCGATGCGCAGGCCTTTTTGCGCAGCTGGATCGCCCTCGGCGAGCAGCTGCTGGCCCGCGACAGCCGTCGCGATGACCAGAGTCAGGAGATCCAGCGGCTGCGCCGCCAGATCGAGCAGCTGACCGCTATCGACGACCAGCTCAACCAGCGCAAGCTGAACGAGAATCGTGAGGTAATACCATGAGCCGGATCCTGTTGGTGGATGACGACGTCAGCCTGCTCAAACTGATGAGCATGCGGCTGCGCAGTCAGGGTTATGAAGTGGATACCGCCGACAGCGCGGAAGGGGCCCTCGACCGGTTGCGTCAGCAACGGGCCGATCTGGTGCTGAGCGATCTGCGGATGGCCGGCATGGACGGTCTGGCGCTGTTCGAGCGGATCCAGGCTCAGTGGCTGGGGTTGCCGGTGATCATCATGACCGCCCACGGCACCATCCCGGACGCCATTCAGGCGACCCGCTCCGGGGTCTTCAGCTTTCTGACCAAACCCATCAACAAGGATGAGCTGTTCGCCACCATCGAACATGCGTTGAGCCTGACGCGGCCGAAACAGCAGCAGGAGTGGCAGTCGCTGATCCTGACCCGTAATCCCCAGCTGGAGCAGCTGCTGATCCAAGCGCACAGCATCGCCACCATGGAGGTGCCCGTGCTGATCATGGGGCCGTCAGGCTCCGGCAAGGGGGCGATGGCGCAGGCGCTGCATCAGGCCAGCCAGCGGCGCGACAAGCCGCTTCATACCATCAACTGTGCCGCCATTCCGTGGGCGTCACTCGACTTGCAGCTGTTTGGTGAAGATGGCCAGTCAGGGCTGTTCGAGCAGGCCAAGGGGGCGACCCTGTTTCTCGACGAGATTGGCAGCCTCTCCGAATCCCTGCAGGCCAAGCTGCTGCAGGTGATGGAGGAGTATGGTCAGGGCACGCCGGAGGTGCGGGTGCTCAGCTCCAGCCATCAGGATCTGGTCAAGGCGATGGAGGAGGGGCGTTTTCGGGAAGATCTCTTCTACCGTCTCAACGTTGCCAATATCACCTTGCCGTCTCTCAGTGCCCGCAGCGAGGATATCCCCCTGCTGGCCCGTCAGGCGCTCGACGATTACCGTAGCCGCCACAGCGACTGCGCCGCCATGGGTTTTTCGCCCGAGTCGCTGGCGATGCTGGCGGCCGCTGCCTGGCCCGGCAACGTGCGCCAGCTCTGCAACGTGGTGGAGCAGCTCGCCAGCCTCTGTTGCAGCCCGGTGATCGGGGTCTCCATGGTTGAGTCCGCCCTGAGTGGCGGCGGCGGCGGCATCCCCTCGTTCAACGAGGCGCGGGCCGAATTCGAGAAGGAGTATCTGATCCGTTTGCTGCGCACCACCGAGGGCAACGTGACCCTGGCTGCCAACATGGCGGGCAGAAACCGTACCGATTTTTACAAGTTATTGAATCGGCACGGTATCGAAGCTGCAAACTTCAAATCGAAGGGATAAATCAGGCGGGATCAACCACCGCCGGAGCGGCATCGGCTTTTTGAGTTTTATGGGAGAGCCAGAGGCCGCTCGCCTTCATCAGGTAACCGAACAAGGCGCCAATGATGAGGGAGGGCAGGATCAACCGCCACTCGCCAGCCGCCCCGAAGGTGGCACAGCAACCGGCAAAGGTGCCGGGAATGTAGCCGAGCCACTGCTGCTTGGCCTGTACGCACATCAGGGTTGCGACCACCCCCGTCATCACGTAACCCGCCACACCCGCTCCCCACAGACTGTCGCCATGGATCAGCAGCTGTGCCCACAGCATGCCGCTGGTGTTGCAGAAGATGGTCTGCAGCAGCGCCTTGTAGCCACCGCTTGACGCGAAATAGCTGGTGCAGCCGAGAAAGCCGACCCAGGAGATAAGGCCGAACGCGACGGCAATCCAGCCCCAGACGGCGGAGAGAATTCCAGTGGTGATGGCGATGGCGATCAGTGGGCTCATGGGGCGACTCTTCAGTTGGCTTCGCAAAATGGGCAGCCTACCCCCGGCAATCGGGGCGGCAAGCGGGGGCCGAATTGTGTGTGATCTTCATCACCCTTTTCAACTCAGGAATACGCTTGCGCTCGCGAAAAAAATTCATTGGTGACCGGCCTGACAGTCGGCCATAGTTAGAGGCCCTGTCCTGCTCATGGAGTGAGTCTGATGGCGCCAAATGTGATCGTTCCCCTGCTGGTGTTCGTAGTCCTGTTTCTGGTCGGCACCATGGCCAAGGCACTGCCCCTGCACCACATGATGTAAATTTGTGTGAAATAAAAATCTGCCGGGGCGGGTCTTATCCATACTGCCTCACTCAGCCCCGGGAGTTTTTCATGTTGATCAAGCGTCGTACCGCCCACCCCCTCACCGAACAGGATGTCACCCCGGAAGCCGTCTATCAGGACCGCCGCCTTATTCTCAAAGGGTTGGGTCTGGGCGCGGCTACTCTGGCGTTTCCCACTCAGGCCGGAGTGCTCGACCTGCTGCGCGGCAAAGAGGATGCTCCCCAGTTAGCCACCAAACCGCTCAACAGCAAGCCTGCCGAGCGCCCGGCCAATCTGGTGCTGACACCGGAAGAGAAGGCCACCAGTTACAACAACTTCTATGAGCTCGGCACCGACAAGTCCGACCCGGCTCGCAACGGCCATTACCTCAAGCCCGAACCCTGGACCCTCAAGGTGGAGGGGGAGGTGGCCAAGCCCTTTACCCTCGATGTGTGGGATCTCATCAACAAGAGCGAGCTGGAGGAGCGGATCTACCGGCTGCGCTGCGTTGAAGCCTGGTCCATGGTACTGCCCTGGAACGGCATCTCGCTGGCAGAGATCATCCGCCGTGCCGAGCCCACCAGTCGCGCCAAGTTTGTTGCCTTCGAGACCCTGTTTGATCCGAAACAGCTGCCGGGGCAGGCCTCCAGTCTGGGGGGCGGCATCGAGTATCCCTATGTGGAGGGGCTGCGTATCGACGAGGCGATGCATCCTCTTTCTTTCCTTGCGATGGGGCTCTATGGCAAGACCCTGCCCGCCCAGAATGGCGCACCGATCCGCTTGGTGGTGCCGTGGAAGTACGGATTCAAGAGCATCAAGAGCATCGTCTCGATCCGGCTGGTGGAGGAGATGCCGCCGACCACCTGGAACCTGCTGGCTCCTAACGAATATGGCTTCTACGCCAACGTCAATCCGCAAGTGGATCACCCGCGCTGGAGTCAGGCCAGCGAGCGCTTTATCGGCGAGGGCGGGGTGTTTGGCGCCAAGCGTCAGCCGACCCTGATGTTCAACGGCTATGGTGACGAAGTCGCCTCGCTCTATCAGGGGATGGATCTGCGCCAATGGTACTGAGATTGAAACCGGCCCATATCAGCGGCCTGCGGGCGCTGGTGCATCTGGGCTCCTTGGGTTTCCTGCTCTGGCTAGGGTTTGCCATTCCGGCAGGGCTGCTGGGGGGCGATCCGGTGCCCGAGCTTATTCACTACCTCGGCAAGGGAGCGCTCCACCTGCTGCTGCTCACCCTGCTGGTGTCGCCGCTGGCCAAGCGCTGGCGGCAGGGGCAACTCATCAAGCTGCGCCGCCCCCTCGGGCTCTGGTGTTTTGCCTGGGCGCTGCTCCACTTCATGGCGTGGTTGGGGCTGGATCTGCAGTTTGACTGGGGTCTGATTGGCGGCGAGCTGGTCAAGCGCAGCTACATAGTGGTGGGGATGGTGGCATTGCTGCTGCTGGCCGCCCTCAGCATCACTTCGCTGCCCGCATTGCAGCGCCGCATGGGCGCCACATGGCAGAAGCTGCACAACTGGGTCTATGCCATCGCCTTGCTGGTGCCGGTGCATTACTGGTGGTCGCTCAAGAGCGGTTGGGGGGAGCCCCTCATCTACCTGCTGCTGGCCTGCGCCCTGCTCTGGCCGAGACGGGAGAAACTGCTGCGCCCCATGCGGGGGCGCTGGAATGCAAAAGAGGCCTAATCGGCCTCTCGTTGTTTGATCTCGCCAGTGTAGGCATCGACGATGAGATGCACCTTCTGATCCTGGTGATTGAGGGTTTTGACCTCGAATTTGTCCCCTTCCAGCTCCACTTCCCGAATGTCGTGATACCCTTGCGCCAGCAGGAGTTTGACCAGCCCGGCCATGTCGAGACGGCTCTGGGCCGCCCAGCTTGTGGCACTCAACAGGCAAAGGATCAGCAGGAAACTGCGCGGGATCATATTCATTCCGGATTCATGGCTGGCAGACTATAAACGCCATTATGTTAGGTTTTTGGAGATGAATCATCCATGAATAGAGCACTCCCTCTGCTTGGGTTATTGCTGCCGTTGCTGGCACAGGCGGTCACGCCTGATGAAGCCATGCTGCAGCAAGCTGTCCATGAGGGACGGGTTCGGCCCTTCCATGAAATGATGGAGGTGGCGGCCAGATTGCCGGTGCGGGTGTTGCGGGTGGATCTGGGGGAAGAGGATGGTATCTGGCTCTATGAACTGCGAGTCATCGATCGGGAAAACAGCGTGATCAAGGTAGCCTATCGGGCCGACAACCTTGAGCTGGTGTGGGCCAAGGGCCACCATCTGGAGCGGTTGTTCGAACCGCCAAAGCCCCCGGTCGAGGATGATGAATAACCCCTGTGTGGAAGCCTGTTCATGCGAATTCTGATTGTTGAAGACGAAAAAATTCTGGCTGGCCAGCTGGCCGAACAGCTGCGCCTCTCCGGCTTTGTCACCGACCTCTGTCACGATGGCAACGAGGCCGGTTTCCTCGGCGAGACCGAACCCTACGACGCCATCATTCTCGACCTCGGCCTGCCGGGGCGCGATGGCCTGAGCGTGCTGAAAGAGTGGCGCAGCAAGGGGATCGATACCCCTGTGCTGGTGCTGACCGCCCGTGGTCAGCTGCACGAGAAGATCGAAGGGCTCAACGCCGGTGCCGATGACTACCTTACCAAGCCGTTCCAGGTGGCCGAGCTGGTGGCGCGAGTCCATGCGCTGGTGCGCCGGGCGGCAGGCAACGCCAGCTCCATTCTGGAGATTGGTGGGGTGCGGCTCGACATGGCTGCGTCGCAGGTGTGGTACGAAGGGACTCCCATCAAACTGACCGCCCACGAGTTCCGGGTGCTGGGTTACCTGATGCAGCACAGGGGCAAGGTGGTGTCGCGTAGCGAGCTGATCGACCACATCTATGCTCAGGATTTTGACCGTGACTCCAACACCGTGGAGGTGTTCATCGGCCGGATCCGCAAGAAAACCAACCCAGATCTGATTGAGACAGTGCGCGGCCTCGGGTACCGGATCAACGAATGAGGCTGGTCAGAACCCTGCGGGGGCGACTGGTCGCCATCGCGCTGGTGTGGTGCGGGCTGTTTCTGTTCGCCACTGGTTTCAGTCTGCAGACCATGATGCGCAACTACTGGCAGGAGGCGGAGGCCGATGGCCTGCGCCTGCAGCTCTATGATCTGCTCTCCCGGCTGGAAGTGGCCAAAACCGGCCTGCCGGTGGTCACCGGCTCCCTCTCCGATCCCCGTTTCAATCAACCCTACTCCGGCTACTACTGGCAGCTGGAACTGGGCCGCGATGTGGTGGGGCGCTCCCGTTCCCTGTGGGATACTAATCTGAAGAGCGACGGCCTCAAGTCCGCCTTTGGCGATCCCGACCTCTTCGTCGGCAAGGGGCCCAACAAGGAGCCGCTGCTGATCATGACCCGCACCGTGTTGCTGCCCGGTTCGGATCGGGTGTTCACTCTGGTGATGGCCAAGGACAGCAGTGCCCTGACCCAGACCCTCAACAAGACCCGCATCAGCCTCTTCCTCGGCCTCGGCTTTGCCGCCGCCGGCCTGGTGCTCGGCTTCATGTTCCAGATCGTCTACGGCTTGCGGCCGCTGCACCTGCTGCGCCGCGAATTGGGGCGGGTTCACGAGGGTCATCAGGAGGGGTTCCGGCTGCGCTATCCGCTGGAGATCCAGCCGCTGGTGGAGGATATCAACCGGCTGCTGCACCACTACGGCGAGCTGCTGCAGCGGGCGCGCTCCCACACCGGCAATCTGGCCCACGCCCTCAAGACGCCGCTCAGCATCATGCGCAATCAGGTGGCTCAATTGCCGCCGGAGGATCAGGCCGCCATCGGCGAGCAGCTCGACCAGATCCAGCGCCATATCGATTACCACCTCGGCAAGGCGCGGGTGACCGGCGCCGCCAAGATCCTCGGGGTCTCGACCCCGGTGCGGGCGCGGGTGGAGTATATCTGCCGCGCCTTCTCCCGCCTCTATCCGGGCAAGACGGTGGATCTGCAAGTGCCCGCCAATCTGGCGGTCGGGGTGGAGGAGCAGGACTTCGACGAGATGGTGGGCAATTTGCTGGAGAACGCCTTCAAATGGTCTGCCAGCGAGCTGCGCATCTCCAGCGCCGAGCTGGGGGGCTGGATCACCCTGCGTATCGAGGATGACGGCCCCGGCATGAGCGAGGATCAGATCGCCAAGGCGGTGCTGCGCGGGGTGCGGCTCGACGAGAAGGTACCGGGCTCGGGCCTGGGCCTCAATATCGTCTCCGATCTGGCGGAAGCCTATCGGGGCAGTTTCATCATGGGCCGCGCCGAACTGGGCGGTCTGGCCGCCTCCCTCTCGTTGCCCAAGGTGGCAAGAGTTGAGAGCTAGGCATAACATATGGCATTTGTTTTAGCCTGAGGAAGAGAAGCATGACCGACGATCCGTGGGCACTGTGTCACCTTGACGATTCGTTTGATGCCTCTGTGCTGGGGGTCAAGGGCGCCCAGATCCAGTGGTTTGAAGACAGGGATGGCCTGATCGCGTTCCTTCTGGAAGATTTTGTCGACCTGCTGGCCGATGTGGGCGAGCTGGACGAGGAGCAGACCGAGCAGGCGCGCGAGCGCTTCGCCCTGCTGGTGGAGCAGAGCTTCGACGATCGCACCCTGATGGATGCCATCAACGATCTCGCCTCCGGCCTGCGTCGCATCGCCTGGTTGGGGCCGCTCTCGGAGCTGGCCGAGATCAGCGACGAGTTTGCCTCCGGCCTGCGCCGCTATTTCTGGAGCCAGTACGACGGGGACGAAGATGACCCGGACGCCTGGGTGCCGGAAGAGCTGTGGCCGCAGCTAGTTGAGTGCGCGCAGGAGTATATGGAGGAGGGGGAGTTCTAAACCCATCCCCATGCCTGCGCTTTGGCAGACAGATAAAGAAACGGCGCCTTGATGGCGCCGTTTTTATTGGGTGGCAATCGCCTTAGCCGTTGGCCGGTACCGCGTGGGCGGTGTTGGCCAGCACCGGGCCTGTGTACTTCTCGATCTGCAGCTGGGCCATGTGGCCGCAGTTGCCCTGCGCCAGACTGGACGAGCCCTCGTCGAAGGTGAGGCAGTTGACGTTGCCGTTCTTGCAGATGCTGCCCGTTTCGCCCGGCTTGGCCGGGTCATACCAGGCCCCTTCGCAGATCCGCACCACCCCTTGGCGCACATCTTCGGAGAGCAGGGCGCCCACCAGGATCTGGCCGCGTTCGTTGAAGGCACGCACCAGATCCCCCTGGGCGATACCACGAACCTTGGCGTCGGCGGGATGGATCATGATCGCCTCGCGGTCGGCGATGGCGAACTTGTCCCGCAGCGGGGTGTTGTCGAGCTGGGAGTGCAGCCGCTGGGTCGGGTGGGAGGTGTTGAGCGACAGCGGATAGCGCCCTGCCACCTCGCTCTTCACCCACTCCTTGGGCTCATACCACTTGGGATGGCCGGCACAGTCGGCGTAACCCATCCCCGCCACCGTGTTGGAGAAGATCTCGATCTTGCCGGACGGGGTGCCGAGCGGGTTGAGCAGCGGATTCTCGCGAAAATCGGCGTGACGGATCCACTGGCGGTTGGCCTCGGGGATCGGGAAGCGGATGTAGTTGTTGGACTCCCAGAACATGTTGAACGGCGGCAGCGCGACGCGGGCGCCGCGGGCCTGCGCCGCCATGCCGTCGTACATCTGCTTGAGCCACAGCATCTCGTCCTTCCCTTCTGTGTACTGCTCCTGCACGCCCAGCTTGGCGGCGATGGCGCTGAATATGTCGAAGTCATTGCGGGACTCGTGCTGGGGCGGGACGCACTGGTGCATCGGGAACACATAGCGCTGGGAGTAGTCGCCGCCCATCTCCAGATCGTTGCGCTCGTAGCTGGTGGTGACCGGCAGCACGATATCGGCGTGCTTGGCGGTAGCGGTCCAGTAAGGCTCGTGAACGATCACGGTCTGCGGCTTGCGCCACGCTTGCAGCAGGTTGTTGGTGTCCTGATGGTGGTGGAAGGGGTTGCCGCCCGCCACGTAGACCAGCTTGATGTCCGGATAGGTCACCTTGCGGCCGTTGAAGTCGATGGTCTTGCCCGGATTGGCGAGACAGTCGGCGATGCGGGCCACCGGGATCGGAGCCGGGCTGTTCTTCGGTGCGTTGCCGGCGGAGATACCCGCCAGAATGCCACCCTTGGCGGTGGGGCTGCCACCGGAGGAGTAGTGGTAGCTGAAGCCGTAGCCGCCGCCCGGCAGGCCGATCTGGCCCAGCATGGAGGCCAGAGTGACCAGCATCCAGTTCGGCTGTTCGCCGTGCTGCTGACGCTGCATGCCCCAACCGGCCATGATCATGGTGCGCTTGGCGGCCATGTCGAGAGCCAGCTGGCGGATCACCTTGGCATCGACACCGCAGACGGTGCTCGCCCATTCGGCGCTCTTCGGTTGGCCGTCATCCTTGCCGAGCAGATAGTCCAGAAACTTGTCGAAGCCGACGGTGTAGCGATCTAGGAAAGCCTGATCGTGCTTCTTCTCGCTGTAGAGGGTGTGAGCCACACCCAGCATCATGGCCACGTCGGTGTAGGCGTTCGGCGCAATCCACTCGGCACCGACCAGCTTGGCGGTCTCGTTGTAGATGGGGTCGATGCTGATGACGCGGGTGCCCTTCTCTTTCAGCGCCATGAAGCCGGCCTGACCTTCGTGATCCGGCATGTTCCAGCTGTTCTTCAGGGTGACCTGGGCGTTGACCCCCCACAGCACCACCAGTTCGGCGTTCTCCACCACGTTGGGCCAGGCGGTCTGCTGCTCGTACACCTCGATGGAGCCCATCACGTGGGACATGATCACTTGGGCCGCACCGGTGGAGTAGTCACCGGCATAACCGGTGAAACCGCCGGAGAGGTTCATCAGGCGGTGCAGCAGGGTGCGGCTGTTGTGGAACATGCCGACACTCTTCCAGCCGTAGGAACCGGCGTGGATCGCCTGCGGACCGAAGTCACTCTGCACGCGCTGGATTTCACCGGCCACCAGTTCGATCGCCTTGTCCCAGCTTACTCGCACCCACTCGTCGGCACCGCGCAGCTCCGGCTTGGCGCCCGGGCCGTGTTCCAGCCAGCTCTTGCGTACCATGGGGTACTTGATGCGGTTCTTGGCGTGCACCTGGAACGGCGCCATGTCGATGAGATCGTTTGGCGCCGGATCATCGGCCACCGGCTGAACGCGCACCATGCGGCCATCCTCGACGATCGCCTCGAAAGCACCCCAGTGGGCGCCGGTCAGAATGCCCTTCTGGGCGGGCACCAGGGTCGGGAACTGACTCAATGCGGTGCTGATGGCTTGCGCCAGCGCACTCTTGGGAAAAATGCCGCCGAGCAGGGGCAGGGCTGCGCAGGCGCCGAGCCCCTTGAGCAGGTTGCGGCGGGACAGATTGGTCTTCTTGTCATTGAAAAAAGTCATAACGGTTTTCCTCTGTGCCAGCCTTAGTGGGCCGCGCTCATGTCACTGGCGTGTTTCTGGACATACTGGGTCAACATGCGAGCCTGTTCCGGGGTCAGGGAGGTACGAGATTCCATCCCCTTGATGACGCCGATCCACTGGTTGGCATTAAAGTGATCCAGCGCGGTGAGGCCGTGGCAGCCGGTGCAGTTGTTGGACATCAGGGTGGAGGCGTATTGCCACAGCTTGCCCTGATCGCCGATAAGCTGGCTCTGGTCGACCCAGGCGGTCAGCTTGACCTGATGCCAGGTGAGGTTGGTGGCGCTGTCGGTTTCGCTCTGGCCGGTGACCAGCGCTTTCTTGGCGGCATCGCCGACCAGTACGCTGAGGATCCGTTTGCCCGGTGCGGCGTAGAACACTTCGCTCACACCATCCTGTTGCCAGCCTTCGATCTGCACCTTGGCGCGGCCGTTTTCGTTGGCTAGCACTTCCACCTTGGTCGAAGGCATCAGGGTTCCTTCGTCGGTCTTGGCGGCGGCATCGAGGAACAGCGGGGTGGTGGCGATGGCGTAACGGGTGGTGACGTTGGCCGGGGTCTGGGCCGCAGCCTGCGCCAGCTCGCTGGCACCGGCGGCAGCCAGGCCGCTCATGTCAGGCATGATGTGGGCGACACCGCGGTGGCAGTCGATACAGGTCTGGCCTTCCTTGATGGCGACCGGGTGCTCGGCACGGGCATTGGGGCGCTGGGCCAGAATGTCCATCGCCTCGTAGCTGTGGCAGCTGCGGCAGGTAGCGGAGTCGTTGGCTTTCAGCTCGTCCCAGACGGACTGAGCCATCCGCAGCTTGTGGGCTTCATACTTTTCCGGGGTATCCAGCGTGCCGATCGCCTCGTGATAGATATCCTTCACGGCACGGATCTTGGTCCACAGGTAGGAGGTGGGGTCGCCCGGGATGTGGCAGTCGGCGCACTCGGCGCGGATCCCCTTGGTGTTCTGGAAGTGGACACTGCCCTGATACTCGGCGAGCGGAGTCTGCATGGAGTGGCAGGAGACGCAGAATTCGGTGGAGCTGGTCTTGTGCAGCACGGTCACGGTGACACCCAGTGCCGCGACACCCAGCAGGGCCCCGAGCAGCAGGAGCCAGAACCAGGTTTTTCTTATCAGTTTTCCAATCATGGCGGCGTTTTCCTACGGTCAATAATTACCTACATAGTACTAGTCCAATAGTAGTAGTAATGATAGGGATAAGGCGTTGACCTCCATCATGGTTTATATTTTTGATTGTTGTCACATTTTGTCTTTTATTTTGTTATTGATATATTTGTCGAATTAAATTCAGTTGTTTTCTGTTTTATCTATTTGTGCACTTTCCGCGACAGCTGTTAGCCCCCTCGCAAAACCCCACAAGATTCGCTGATATAGTGAGCAGTGAGCCTCAACGGAGTGTCGCTGATGAGCCCTTTCTCACTGCTGTGTGTCGCCGCCAACGTGCAACTGCTGGCCGAATTCGAACAGGAGTTGGCTCCGCTGCTCGGCCATTTCGCGCTGGTGGTGGTGGTCGGTCAGGGGTCGGCGGAGCTGGCCTTGGACGAGCTGGATCGCAAGGGGCAGCCACCCGCCGTGGTGGTGTGTGACAGCGAGCTGGGGGATGGGCGAGGGGCCGATTTTCTGATCCGCCTCGGCAGCCGTCACGAGGCGTGCCGCAAGATCCTGCTGGGTAGCCAGCCGGAGATGAAATCGATCATCGAGGCGGTCAACCTCGGTCGTCTCGACTACTACCTGCAACGCCCCTGGCGCGATGGCAGCCTGCGCCGGGCGGTGATCGAGCAGGCGAGCCACTTTGTATTGCAGCGTCCCGAGGCGGACCTGCTGAGCTATGCCGCTGTGCTCGACAACCAGAAGCTGCTGCGAGCCCATGTCGATCGCCAGTTGGCTGCCTATCGGCAGGGCTTTATGGATTACACCCACTGCAGCGATGAAGAGTTGTCGCGGGTGGTGATCGACGGCTTATATCAGTTTTTCGAGGGAAATGACGAGGAGCGGGTCTGCCGCCACTACAGCCCGGGCCATGTGCTGACCCGCGAGGGGGAGCCCAACAGCTTCCTATGGTTTATCGCCAAGGGGGAGGTGGTGCTGCGCAAGCGGGACGAGCAGGGGATCGATCAGGAGGTGGTGCACTACCGTACCGGCTCGCTGGTGGGGGGCATGTCCTTCGTTACCGGCGAACCCGCCTTCACCACCGGCGTGACCCTGACCGGTGCCGAGGTGATCAAGCTCGACAAGCTGCAATTCTCCCGGGTGATGCAGGCGCGCAGCGAACTGCTCCCCTCCTTTACCAACCTGCTGCTGCGCCACTTCAACCGTCGCCTGCAAAACAGCATCCGCACCGAGATGCGGCTGCAACAGACCCTCAACTCACTCGATGCCGCTCACGCCCAGCTGGTGGAGAGCGAAAAGATGGCGATGCTGGGTCAGCTGGTGGCCGGTGTCGCCCACGAGCTCAACAACCCGGTGGCAGCCATTATCCGTGGCAGCGAGACTCTGCGGGCCGCCATCCCCGATCTGGTCAATCTCGAGCTGCCTGCCCCCATCAAGGGGCTGGGCAACCAGACCCTCTGTCAGGCGCTCTCCTCCCAGCCGGTCTCGACCAGCGAGATCCGTGACAAGACCCGGCTGGCGGAGGGGCGCTTTGGCGATCGTCAGCAGGCGCGGCTGGCGGTGCAGATGAATCTGGATGACGAGCTGAACTGGCAGCGCTGGTTTGCCAGCCGCACCGCCGCTGAGCGGGAGGCGCTGCTCTCCCGGCTGGAGCTGTTCCAGCAGACCGGCAGCTTCCTGCGCAATATCGAAGTGTGTGCCCGTCGCATCGGCGATCTGGTCAAGAGCCTCAAGCAGTATGCCCGGCAGGATCGGGCCGAGCCCTCGCTGGTGGACCTGCACGAGGGGCTGGAAGATACCCTGATGATTTTCGAAAACCGCCTCAAGCATCATGAGCTCTGCAAGGAGTACCAGCCGCTGCCGCTGGTGCGCTGTCACCCCATCGCCCTGCAGCAGGTGTGGACCAACCTGATCGCCAACAGTCTGGATGCCATGAGCGGTCCGGGGCGACTTACCATCCGTACCGGATTGCTGGATTCCGAGTGGGTCATGGTGGAGATAGAGGATTGCGGTTGCGGCATCGAGCCCGAGCTGTGGCAGCGGATCTTCGATCTCAACTTCACCACCAAGCGGGAGGGCCATTTCGGCCTCGGTATCGGTCTGAGCGTTTCGCTGCAGATAGTTCAGCAGCACCACGGCCGGATTGAGGTGGCCTCCGAGCCGGGCCGTTACACCCGGATGCGGGTCTGTCTGCCGCTGGACGGCATGGGGCAGGCCGGTTACGGGGGCGAACCTCATCACAACAAGGAGCATGCGGCCTGAGCCGTGGCCAGCATCAATCGCGCGGCGTGCCAAACCATGTCGCCAAGGAGGAGCAATGAACAAACACTATCTGATCCTATGTGTGGACGATGAGCGTGAGGTGCTGGATGCGGTGATCCATGATCTCGCCCCGTTCCGTTCCCACTTCGAGCTGGAGGCGGCTGAGAGCGTCGATGAGGCGCGTGCGGTGGTGGAGGAGTGGGAGCGCGACGGCAACAAGCTGGCGCTGATCCTCTGTGACCACATCATGCCGGGAACCCTGGGGGTCGATTTTCTGGTGGAGCTGAACCGGCGTGCCACTACCCGCGCCAGTCGCAAATTGCTGCTGACCGGACAAGCGGGGCTGGAGGCCACCGTCGAAGCGGTCAATCGCGGCGGGTTGCACTACTACCTTGCCAAGCCGTGGAAGCTGGAGACCCTGCAAGAGGCGGTGCGCGAACAGCTGACCGACTACCTGCTGGCGGAAGATGGCGAAAATGCCTTCCACTATGCGCCGCTGCTCAATCAGGCGCGGCTGTTTGCCGCCATCCACGATCACCCGTTCGACGAGTAGGGGCAGTTGGGCTTTCGCGGTGGCAGTTGTATACTGTCTGCATATACAGTATTGCAGGTAGCCACCGATGCGACTCTTTATCGCCGAGAAGCCCACGCTGGGCCGCGCCATTGCCGATGCCCTGCCCAAGCCCCACAAGAAGGGCGACGGTTTTATCGAAACAGCCCAGGGGGATGTGGTCACCTGGTGTATCGGCCATCTGCTGGAGCAGGCCGAGCCCGATGCCTATGACGCCGCCTTCAAGCAGTGGCGGATGGAGCATCTCCCCATCATCCCCGCCCAGTGGCAGCTGGTGGCCAAGCCCAAGACCAAAACCCAGCTCACCGTCATCAAGCGACTGATCAAGCAGGCGGACTGCGTGGTCAATGCCGGTGACCCGGACCGGGAAGGGCAGTTGCTGGTGGATGAGGTGATCGACTTTCTCGGCTACCCGAAATCCAAGCCGGTGCAGCGCTGCCTCATCAGCGATCTCAACCCGCCAGCGGTGCGCCGCGCTCTCGAGAAGCTGAGGGACAACAAGGAATTCGTACCGCTGGCGGTTTCCGCACTGGCCCGCAGTCGGGCCGACTGGCTCTATGGCATCAA
This sequence comes from Aeromonas sp. 95A, assembly GCF_051919235.1. Lineage (NCBI taxonomy): Bacteria > Pseudomonadati > Pseudomonadota > Gammaproteobacteria > Aeromonadales > Aeromonadaceae > Aeromonas > Aeromonas sp. 95A. The sequence continues at coordinate 2,609,614 of NZ_JBQBFC010000001.1, read as the reverse complement.
CATGACTCGCGCCTATACCCTGCTCGGGCGCAAGGCGGGTTGCAGCGAGCTGCTTTCGGTCGGTCGGGTGCAGACCCCGCTGCTCGGGTTGGTGGTGCGGCGGGATCTCGAGATCGAGGCCTTCGTGCCCAAACCCTTCTACGAGGTGTTGGCCCATCTGCTGACCGACGGCAACGAGCGTTTCACCGCCAAGTGGCTGCCATCGGAAGCCTGCCTGCCGTGGCAGGATGAGGAGGGGCGGGTGCTCAACCGGGCGCTGGTCGACAAGGTGGTTAGCCGGATCAACGGCCAGAGCGCACAAGTTGAGTCGGTGGAGGAGCAGGCCCGCAAGCAGGCTGCGCCGCTGCCCTATAACCTCTCCAGCCTGCAGATCGATGCCGCCAAGCGATTCGGTATGGATGCCAAGCGGGTGCTCGATATCTGCCAGAGCCTCTACGAGCGTCACAAGCTCATCACCTATCCGCGATCCGATAGCCGCTATCTGCCGACCGACCATTTCAAGCGGGCCGAGCAGGTGCGCGGCGCCATCGCCGCTACTGCGCCCGCGCTGGCCAAGGCAGTTGCCGAGGCGGACGGCAAGATCCGCAGCAAGGCGTGGAACGACAGCAAGGTGGATGCCCACCACGCCATCATCCCCACCGAGAAGCAGGGCAACCCCGCCACGCTGGGGGCCGACGAGGCGAAGCTCTATGGCCTGATTGCCCGCCAGTATCTGCTGCAGTTCTATCCCCCATTCGAATACAACGACAGCAAGGTGCTGCTGCGCATCGCCGGTGGCCTGTTTCAGGCCAAGGCGCGGCGCATTCTGAAAGCGGGTTGGAAGGCACTGCTCGGGGTCGAGGAGGATGACGACGAAGAGAAGGCGGGCACGCTACCCGCACTGAAGGAGGGAGAGCAACTGCTCTGTGAGCGGGGCGAACTGCTGGAGAAGATGACCCAGCCGCCCAAGTCGTTCACCGATGCCACCCTGCTGGCGGCCATGACCGGCATCGCCCGCTATGTGCAGGATCCCGAGATCCGCAAGACCCTGCGCGACACCGATGGCCTCGGCACAGAAGCGACCCGTGCCGGTATCATCGATCTGCTGTTCAAGCGCCGCTTTCTGGTGCGTCAGGGCAAGAGCATCAAGGCGACCCCGACCGGGCGGGCGCTGGTGCAGGCGTTGCCAGCCACCGCCACCACGCCGGATATGACGGCGCTGTGGGAGCAGAGCCTCGGCCAGATCGCCGAGCGTCACGGCAGCTACCAGCAGTTTATGGGCCCGCTCACCGAGCAGCTCAACGGCCTGATCGAGGGGGCGCGGCAGGACTCCGGCGCCAGCTTCAGCGCCCTGCCCAAGGAGGCGCCGGGTGCCAGCAAGCGGCGCTTTGCCAAGCGCAAGAGTCCGGCGGCCAGCACGACTGGCGGGCCCCGACCGCGCAAGACGGCCAGTAAGCGTCAGACCAGGGCGGCATAACGAAAAAAGGCGCCCATCCTGGGCGCCAAAGGCATTGTTGTCAGGCTGCCTGAGTGGACAAGCTGGCACGGATCCTGTGCTGGTAGTGCAGAACCACACCGAGAAACACCAGATCCTTGAACAGGAAGAACTCGGTGACTGGCACGCCGTCAACCATCTTCCAGACACCTGTCAGGGTCAGCAGGAAGCTCAGCGTCGCCAGGAAGGTGACGATAGCCCCCATGCTGCACCAGTAACCGATGCGAGGTTGCCACAGACCCACGACCAGTCCGATGGCGATCACTATCTCGACCACCCCGATCAGGTTCGATACGCTCTGTTCCGACAGGGGGCCATAGAGCCAGCTCATCAAGGGGTGGCTGTCTACCAGTGGTTTGATGGCGGCGGCCTCTGTCGGGGTAAACTTGAAGACGCCGATCCAGAGCAGGGTCAATACCACGCCCGCCAGAGCGACCAGAAAGCCTTTGTCATGTTGCTGCATGGGGGCTCCTTGTTTAAGGGGTCAGAGTGACGGGTGGGAAGTCGATCTCGGTCGCCGCCAGGTGGTTGCCATAGTTGGTCAGGGTATTGACCACCACCTGGCCGAGCACCTCCAGCAGCAGCTCGTCATCTACGCCTGCGGCACGGGCGCTAGCAAGCTGCTCGTCACTGATCACCCCGCGCTGACTGACCAGCGCTGTTGCCAGTTGCAGCAGGGCGTGATCAAGGGGAGCCGAGGCCTGGCCGAGCCGGGCAGCCCGGATCTCCTGAGCCGAGAATCCGGCCTTGCCCGCCAGTAGTGTGTGGGCAGACAAACAGTATTGGCAGGCGTTGGCTTGACCTATGGCCAGTGCCAGCAACTCCCGTTGTGGGGCAGTGAGGCGCCCCTTGCCAAGCGCCTCGGCAAAGGCCAGGAAGCCATTGAGCAGGGCTGGTGAGTGGGCCAGGGTGGCGTAGAGATTGGGCACCATACCCAGATTGCGGTGCAGGGTGGTCAGGGTCTGGGCGGCTGCGGGTTGCGGTTGGGATACGGGTTGGATACGGCTCATGATCTTCTCCTGTGGTAGTGAAGGTACGGGAGACAGTGTGCCGTCATTCGTGATACGGTTTATCACTCATCGTCTGCAAATAAATACTATTCGTCTCAAATATGGATCCGCTCTCTGCCCTGTTGGTTCATGCCTCCCCCGCAGCCAAGATCTTCTTCGCCGGCAACCTGTGCCAGAACTCCTCCAGTGATGATTACCCGAGTGGCGGACATCTTCATCTGCTGCGCAGTGGCGCCGTCATGTTGCGTGAAGAGGGGGGTGCCAGCTTGCTGCTCGAGGAGCCGACCCTGATCCTGTTCCCTCGGGGACGTCCTCACAAGCTTGAACCCAGAATGCTGGGAGGGTGTGATTTGGTGTGCGCCAATGTCGCATTCGGCAAGGGGGGCGCATCGCCGTTGCAACTGGCATTACCGGGCTCGCTGGTGCTGCCGCTACGTGAGTTGCCTGCCCTGACGCCGGTGCTGAACCAGTTGTTTGACGAGGCATTTCATCCCCGCTACGGGCAGGATCCGCTGATCTCCCGCTTGCTGGAGGTACTGTTGATCCTGCTGCTGCGTCATCTGGTCGAGCAAGGGGTGTGTCAGCAGGGGATGCTGGCAGGCATTTCCGATCCCCAGTTGGCCAAGGCGATCTCGGTGATGCATCAGCGTGGGGATGAACCCTGGACGGTGGCCACGCTGGCGCGGGAGGCTGGCATGTCGCGGGCCCGCTTTGCCGCGAGGTTTCAGGAGCGGGTTGGTCAAGCGCCGCTGGGTTATCTGACCCACTGGCGCATGGCGCTAGCGTGCCAGCAACTGCTGGCGGGGGAGCCCATGGTGCAGGTGGCGTTGGGGGCGGGGTACAGCAGCAGTGTTGCCTTTGGTCGGGCATTCGAGCGGGAGCTGGGGGTGAGCCCGGGGCGCTGGCTCAAGGCGCAACAACAAGCCGAATAAAAACGGGGCAGCCAGTGGCTGCCCCATTTTCATAACCGGTCAGCCGGTATAGACGTTCTCTTCCGGATAACGGATGCGGGTCTCGACCGGGCGGGCCAGCATAAAGGCCAGGGTCAGCGGGCCGAGACGGCCGCAGATCATCACCAGCACCAGGATCAGCTTGCCCGGCTCGCTCAGGGAGGCGGTGATGCCGGTGGAGAGGCCGACGGTGGCAAATGCCGAGATGGTCTCGAACATGATTTTGTCGAACGGCAGATCCTCGGTCACCATCAGCAGGAACATCGCCAGCATCAGCACCATGGTGCTGACGATGATGATGGCCAGCGAGCGGGTCACGATCTGGGGCGACAGGGTGCGGCCAAAAGCGGTGACATGGGGCCGTTTGGTCAGAAACGCCTTGGTCGCCAGCAGCACGACTGCGAAGGTGGTGACTTTGATACCACCACCGGTGGAGGTGGCACCGGCACCGATAAACATCAGCATCATCAGGAACAGCAATGCCGCCGGGGTCATCAGCCCGATATCTATGGTATTGAAACCGGCGGTACGGGCGCTGGCAGACTGGAAGAAGGCAGCCAGCAACTGGCCACCGACACCGGCCTTGCCGAGGGTGCCGGGGTTGTTGTGTTCCAGCAGCCAGAACATCAGGGTACCGGCCAGTAGCAGCGCTGGGGTCATCAGCAGCATCAACTTGCTGTGCAGCTTCAGCTTGCGCCAGCGGCGGTTGCGCACCAGATCGACGATGACGGTAAAGCCGATCCCCCCCAGGATCAGCAGACCGGCGATGGTCAGGCTGATGATGGGGTCGTCCCTAAAGTCCATCAGGTTGTTGGCAAACAGCGAAAACCCGGCGTTGTTGAAGGCCGATACTGCGTGGAAGAAGCTGACATAGAGGCCGTGCACCCACCCCATCTCGGGCACCCAGCGGATCGCCATGATGCCGGTACCGATCAGTTGGGCGATAAAGGCGAACAGGACGATCCGTTTGACCAGCTGAATGATGTTGACCGAGCCTTCCTGTCCCAGCGCCTCCTTGGCCAGAACCTGCTGGCGCAGACCGACCCGCTTGCTGAAGATGGCGATCAGCAGCAGGGTCATGGTCATCTGGCCCAGACCGCCGATCTCCATCAGCATCAACAGGAAAATCTGCCCCTGCAGGGTGAAGGCGGTGCCGGTATCCACCACGCCAAGACCTGTCACGCTGATGGCCGAGGTGGCGGTAAACAGGGCGTTGACGAAGGTAACCTCGCCATTGTGGCTGGAGGGTTGCACCAGAAAGATGGTGCCAATCAGCAGAATGATCAGAAAGCTGCCGAGGATCAGCCGGGCTTCGCTCCAGCGAGAGTCCTGCTCCCGATGGAGGGCGAAGGCGTAGCTGCTGCGCCAGTTGATCATAGGGTTTCGAGCCAGTGGTCGATGGCGTGCTTGTTGCCCGCCAGGATCAGGATGTCGCCCAGTTGCAGCTCCATCTTGCCGGTCAGCACGTTGTGCAGCACGTCACCACGCTTGATGGCGAGCAGCTGGAAATCGCTCTGTTGCAGCAGGTGGAAGTCGCCCAGTTCCCGGCCGTTCTGTTGCAGGCCGATCACGAACTCGGTCAGCACCATGTCGTGGCCCAGCTCCAGATAGTCGAACAGCCGGTTGTCCAGCATGCTCTGGGCGACCCGGCGGCCCATGTCCCACTCCGGGTTGATCACCTTGTCGGCGCCCACTTTCTGCAGGATCTTGGCGTGGAACTTGTCGCGCGCCTTGACCCACACCTTCTTCACGCCTGCCTCTTTCAAGACGAGGGTGGTGAGGATGCTGGTCTCCAGGTTGTCACCGATGGCAACGAAGACGATATCGAAATTGGCCAGTCCCAGCTCGGCCACGGTGGCCTCATCGGTGGCATCCGCCACGATAACGTGATTGCAGAGGGCGGCGATTTGCCGGGTCTTGCTCTCGTCGATATCGATGGCTAGTACTTCGGCATCTTGCCGTTGCAGCTCTTCGCACAGCGCGCTGCCAAACAGGCCCAGGCCGATGACGGCAAACTGGTTGTTCATGAGTTATTCCTCAGCAGTTGAAGTCGCCTACTCTAAACCACTGCTATTCCCCCGAAAAGGGCTCGGGTTTTTCGTCATGGGGCAACTTGAGGTAGACTGCGCCCTTGCACCAAGCCGGGATAGACCGATGAAACTGAATGCCAACGCCTCCTTGTTGAAGCTCAACACCCTTGCCCTCGATGCGTACTGCCTCTGGCTGGCCGAGGTAGAGCAGGTTGCCGATCTGGCAACCCTGCGTGCTGATCCACAGTTCAACCAGTTGCCTCGCCTCAATCTGGGCGGCGGCAGCAACATGCTCTTCACCACCGATTTTCTCGGTCTGGTGGTGCTCAACCGGCTCAAGGGGATTACCGCTGAAGATGGTGGTGATCACTGGTTGCTCCATGTGGCGGCTGGTGAAGATTGGCATCAGCTGGTGCGCCATACCTTGCAACAGGGCTGGTTCGGGCTGGAGAATCTGGCGCTCATTCCCGGCACGGTTGGTGCGGCGCCGGTGCAGAACATCGGTGCCTATGGCGTTGAGCTGGCCGACTTCTGTTCCTATGTCGAGGCGTTCAACTGGCAGAGTGGCGAGATTGAACGGATCGCGGCGGCAGAGTGCCGCTTCGGTTATCGCGACAGCATCTTCAAACACGAGTATCAGGATTCCCACCTGATCACCGCCGTCGGGCTCAAACTGCCCAAGGCGTGGCAACCGGTGCTGGGCTATGGCCCGCTGGCAGCGCTCGGTGACGCGCCTTCGGCGCAGGTCATCTTCGATACCGTCTGTGCCACCCGCATGGCCAAGCTGCCGGATCCCGCCGTACTCGGCAATGCCGGCAGCTTCTTCAAAAATCCGGTGGTGCCTGCCGCGCTGGCGGAGTCGCTCAAGTCGCGCTACCCGCAGATGCCCTGCTATCCGGCTGGAGAAGGGCAGGCCAAGCTTGCGGCGGGCTGGCTCATCGATCAGTGTGGTCTGAAAGGTTTCGCCATTGGTCGCGCCGCTGTTCATCAGGAGCAGGCGCTGGTGCTGGTCAATCTGGGGGGCGCCAGTGCCATGGAGCTGATCGCGCTGGCGGCTCATGTCCGCGACAGCGTGGAGCAGACGTTTGGCGTGGTGCTGGAGCACGAGGTGCGTTTTATGGGTGCGCACGGTGAAACCTGGCTCGACGAGGTGCTCTCATGACCCTTACTCCCATCAGACAGACCCTGATCACTCTGCTCAGCGACGGCCAGTTTCACTCCGGCGAACAGCTGGGTGAGCAGCTCGGCATCAGCCGGGCTGCGGTAAGCAAACACATGGCTGCGCTCAAGGAGCTGGGGCTGGATCTCTTTAGCCTGACCGGCAAGGGCTACCGATTGGCGGTACCGATGGCGCTCTATGATCAGGCCACCTTGCAGGCACTGGCCCCGATGGCGCCGGTGCACTGTTTTCCGGTCATCAGCTCGACCAACCAACACCTGCTTGATCGGGTCAATGAGCTGCGCTCTGGCGAGAGCTGTCTGGCCGAGTGTCAGACAGCCGGGCGCGGTCGTCGTGGCAAACCCTGGATTTCGCCGTTCGGTTGCCAGCTGATCCTCAGCATGTACTGGCGACTCGAACAAGGCATGGCGGCGGCCATGGGGCTCAGTCTGGCGGTCGGCGTGGCAGTGGTTGAAGCGCTGGAGTCCCTTGGTTATCAGGGGGTCGAGCTCAAGTGGCCGAACGACCTCTACTATCAGGGCCGCAAGCTGGCGGGCATTTTGGTAGAGATGAGCGGTAGTGCCGGGGCCAGCTGTCATCTGGTGATCGGCATCGGTCTCAATCTGGCGATGCCTGCCCGCGAAGGGGAGAAGATCGATCAGGCCTGGGCCGAGCTGCGTCACATCAATCCGGAACTGGTGGATCGCAATCAACTGGCGGCCCGGATGATCATCCATCTGCAGCGGGCGCTGCACACCTTTGAGCAGCAGGGGCTGGCAAGCTTTGTCGATGACTGGAACCGGCTCGATCACTTTGCCGGTCGCCCGGTGCGCTTGTTGATGGGGGATCAGGAGATCCGCGGCATCGCCCGTGGCATCGACGATCGCGGCGCCCTGCGGCTGGAGACAGGCGAAGGGATCAAATTCTATCTGGGGGGCGAGCTCTCCCTGCGCCGGGGCGACTGAGGGTCAGCAAGGCCGCTCATGATGCCAAACAGAAGAGGGGGCCTGCGAGCCCCCTCTTCGTTATCCGGCAATGGCTGTCATCATTTGCGCAGTTTGATCTGCTCGATGGCGTGCTCATGGCCCTTGGTCATGATCAGGTTGGCTCGCTCACGCGTTGGTAGGATATTTTCTTGCAAATTCAGATAGTTGATATCTTGCCAGATGTTGCTGGCGATCTGGGTCGCCTCACTCTCCGCCAGCTTGGCGTAGTTATGGAAGTAGGAGTCGGGATCCGAGAAGGCGCCGCTGCGGAATTTCAGGAAGCGTTCGATATACCAGGTACGCAGTAGTTCGGCATCGGCATCCACATAGATGGAGAAGTCGACGAAGTCCGACACGAAGACCCGATGGGGCTCCTGAGGGTAATCCATGCCGCTTTGCAGCACATTGAGCCCTTCCAGGATCAGGATGTCCGGCTGCTCCACCACCTTCTTCTCATCGGGAATGATGTCGTAGATAAGGTGGGAGTAAACCGGCGCTTCGACCTTCTCGTGACCAGCGCGGATGTTGGCGACAAACTCCACCAGATGGCGGATGTCGTAGGATTCCGGGAACCCCTTGCGGCGCATCAGGCCGCGCTCTTCCAGTACCTTGTTGGGATAGAGGAAGCCGTCGGTGGTGACCAGTTCTACCCGCGGGTGTTCCGGCCAGCGCTCCAGTAGGGCCTGCAGAATACGGGCCGTGGTGCTTTTGCCCCCCGCCACACTGCCGGCAATGCTGATGATATAGGTGCCCTTGCCACGGGACTGGCCGAGGAACTGCTCCAGCACCCGGCTGCGACGCTGTTTGGCTTTGACATAGAGATTGAGCAGGCGGGAGAGAGGCAGATAGATCTCTTCCACTTCCCGCAATGACACCTTCTCGTTGATCCCGCGCAGGGTCTGCAGATCGTGTTCGGTCAGGGTCAGTGGGACCGAATCGCGCAATAACGCCCATTGTTCGCGGGTGAATTGCAGATAGGGGTTATGCTCTGTCGTCATGGTGTCATCACTGTTTCTTGGGCACGGCGACCATACACCAAGGGTGGGGGAGCGACAAGGGACGCAGCAGGATTGGCTTGTTTGCCCCCGCTTTTTTGCAAACTTCCCAGCAATAAAGCATATTTTGCCGGGTTCAATGGTTGCATCCCCCAAATCCTTACAATAAAATGCGCGACGCTTGACTGTCTGTCGTCTATTTGCCGTGCAAAAGCGATAAACACAACGGGTGCAAGCAGAATTACCGTTGTGACAATCTGGCGTCTGGAGGGGTTCCCGAGCGGCCAAAGGGATCAGACTGTAAATCTGACGGCTCTGCCTTCGAAGGTTCGAATCCTTCTCCCTCCACCATATTTCTCTGCGGTTTGAGTTCTTTGGGTTAGAGAAATGCGGGCATCGTATAATGGCTATTACCTCAGCCTTCCAAGCTGATGATGCGGGTTCGATTCCCGCTGCCCGCTCCAAGATGCTGATATGGCTCAGGCGTTAGCAGAGCCGCACCCTAGGGTGAGTTCGGCAAGCGAACCAGCCATCAGTACCTCTCTCTTTCCCACCAGATTCAAATCCATCATATAAACTGTTCTGTGGTTAGCTTGCCACCGCGTACTCAGCGTTAGTTTAGAGGGACGATCATGTCTAAAGAAAAATTTGAGCGTAATAAACCGCACGTTAACGTGGGTACCATCGGCCACGTTGACCACGGTAAAACCACCCTGACTGCAGCTATCACCAACGTGCTGGCCAAGCACTTCGGTGGTAAAGCTTTCGCCTTCGACCAGATCGACAAGGCACCGGAAGAGCGTGAGCGTGGTATCACCATCAACACCTCCCACGTAGAATACGACACCGCTACCCGTCACTACGCCCACGTAGATTGCCCGGGTCACGCCGACTACGTTAAAAACATGATCACCGGTGCTGCCCAGATGGACGGCGCGATCCTGGTAGTAGCAGCGACTGACGGCCCGATGCCGCAGACTCGTGAGCACATCCTGCTGGGTCGTCAGGTAGGCGTTCCGTACATCATCGTGTTCATGAACAAGTGTGACATGGTAGATGACGAAGAGCTGCTGGAACTGGTCGAGATGGAAGTTCGTGAACTGCTGTCCGAGTACGACTTCCCGGGTGATGACCTGCCGGTAGTTCGTGGTTCTGCACTGAAAGCGCTGGAAGGCGACGCTCAGTGGGAAGAGAAGATCCTGGAACTGGCTGGCCACCTGGACAGCTACATTCCGGAGCCGGAGCGTGCGATTGACCAGCCGTTCCTGATGCCGATCGAAGACGTATTCTCTATCGCTGGCCGTGGTACCGTAGTTACCGGTCGTGTAGAGCGCGGTATCGTTAAAGTAGGTGAGACCGTAGAAATCGTTGGTATCAAAGATACCGTTTCTACCACCTGTACTGGTGTTGAAATGTTCCGCAAGCTGCTGGACGAAGGTCGTGCAGGCGAGAACATCGGCGCCCTGCTGCGTGGCGTGAAGCGTGAAGAAGTTGAGCGTGGTCAGGTACTGGCCAAGCCGGGCACCATCAAGCCGCACACCAAGTTTGAATCTGAAGTGTACGTGCTGTCCAAAGAAGAAGGTGGTCGTCATACCCCGTTCTTCAAAGGCTACCGTCCGCAGTTCTACTTCCGTACTACCGACGTGACCGGTACCATCGAACTGCCGGAAGGCGTAGAGATGGTAATGCCGGGCGACAACATCAAGATGGTTGTTACCCTGATTGCGCCGATCGCGATGGACGACGGCCTGCGTTTCGCTATCCGTGAAGGTGGCCGTACCGTAGGTGCTGGTGTTGTAGCTAAAGTTATCGCTTAATCTTTGGCTTACATAAATAAAGCAAAGCCCCTATAATAGGGGCTTTCTTGTGTAGGGGCGTAGTTCGAATTGGTAGAACAGCGGTCTCCAAAACCGATGGTTGCGGGTTCGAGTCCTGCCGCCCCTGCCATATACCTCGTCTCGTACGGGGCTTTTGTGTCTTTGGTTACGTCAGATACAGGTGGGTTGTATGAGTGTTAGTTCTGAGAGCCAGGGCGGAAGCAAGGATACCCTGCTTTGGGGCCTGGTTTTCATTATCCTGGCGGCCGCTGTAGTGGGTAATTACCTGCTCAACGATGTTGTCGCTGCCGTCCGCGCCCTGGGTGTGGTCGTTGTCATTGCTGCTGCTGGTGCAGTAGCCCTGCAAACCACCAAGGGAAAGGCAACACTGGCATTCGCCCGTGAGTCTCGCCTGGAAGTCCGCAAGGTCGTATGGCCGACCCGTCAGGAAGCCATTCAGACAACCCTGATTGTGCTGGCGGTGACCGCCGTGATGGGGCTGCTGCTGTTCGTTCTGGACGGTGCCTTGGTCTGGTTGGTCAACCTGATTACCGGTGTGTAAGGATAAGCCATGACTGAACAACGTGAACAACGTATGAGATGGTATGTCGTGCAGGCTTTTTCCGGCTATGAAGGCCGTGTAGCCAAGTCCCTGCGCGAACATATCAAGATGCATGGCATGGAAGACATGTTCGGTGAAGTACTGGTCCCGACCGAAGAAGTGGTCGAGATGCGTGCTGGCCAGAAGCGCAAGAGTGAGCGCAAGTTTTTCCCGGGTTATGTCTTGGTCCAGATGATCATGGATGAAACCACATGGCACCTGGTGCGTAACGTACCGCGTGTCATGGGCTTCATCGGCGGTACTTCCGACCGTCCGGCACCGATCTCCGACAAAGAGGCCGATGCCATCCTGAACCGTCTGCAGGATGCCCACGACAAGCCGCGTCCGAAAACCCTGTTTGAACCGGGTGAAATGGTGCGGGTTGCCGATGGTCCGTTTGCCGACTTCAACGGTACCGTTGAAGAGGTCGATTATGAGAAGAGCCGCGTGAAGGTCTCTGTACTGATCTTCGGTCGTTCTACTCCTGTTGAACTGGATTTTGGTCAGGTCGAAAAAGGCTGATTGAATTCTGTACGTTTAACGGTTGTCAGGGGCAGCGAATATCTCTATAATTCGCTGCCCCTTTATTAGTTGGGGAGCCGTTTGCAGGAGCAAGTCTCCGAGGCGCTAGAACCCATTTTTGAGGTATTTTCCTAATGGCTAAGAAAGTCACAGCTTATATCAAGCTGCAGGTTGCTGCTGGTGCAGCCAACCCGTCTCCTCCCGTTGGTCCTGCACTGGGTCAACACGGTGTTAACATCATGGAATTCTGTAAGGCGTTCAATGCTCGTACAGAGAAGCTGGAAAAAGGTTCACCGACTCCGGTCGTGATCACCGTTTACAGCGACCGTTCCTTCACCTTCGAAACCAAGACTCCGCCTGCTTCCTTCCTGCTGAAGAAAGCTGCTGGCATCAAGTCTGGTTCTTCCAAGCCGAACAAAGACAAGGTTGGTAAGGTGACCGTTGCTCAGCTGCAAGAAATCGCCAAGACCAAAGAGCCGGATATGACTGGTGCCGATCTGGATGCAAAAGTACGTTGCATCGCAGGCTCCGCTCGTTCCATGGGTCTGGTAGTGGAGGATTAAGACAATGGCTAAACTTTCCAAGCGTATGCGCGTTATTCGCGAAAAAGTTGACGGTACCAAAGAGTACTCCATCAACGAAGCCATTGCCCTGCTGAAAGAACTGGCTACCGCCAAGTTCGTTGAAAGCGTTGACGTTGCTGTCAACCTGGGTATCGACGCTCGTAAATCTGACCAGAACGTACGTGGTGCTACTGTACTGCCGCACGGTACCGGTCGTGATGTACGCGTTGCCGTATTTACTCAAGGTGCCAACGCCGAAGCAGCTAAAGCTGCCGGTGCTGACCTGGTTGGTATGGATGACCTGGCCGATCTGGTTAAGAAAGGCGAGATGAACTTCGACGTAGTTATCGCATCCCCGGATGCCATGCGCGTTGTTGGTCAACTGGGTCAAATCCTGGGCCCGCGCGGCCTGATGCCGAACCCGAAAGTTGGTACTGTAACTCCTAACGTTGCCGAAGCTGTCAAGAACGCCAAGGCTGGTCAGGTTCGTTACCGTAACGACAAGAATGGTATCATCCATACCACTCTGGGTAAGGTTTCTTTCAACGAAGTTCAGCTGAAAGAAAACTTGGAAGCTCTGCTGGTTGCCCTGAAAAAAGGCAAGCCCTCTTCCGCCAAAGGTCAATTCATCAAGAAAGTCAGCATCTCCACCACCATGGGTGCCGGTGTTGCCGTAGACCAAGCTTCTCTGGAAGCTCAGGCCTAATTGATGGGTTTTACAAGGCGCAAAATTTAATCTATAATTTTGCGCCTTGATTGGTTGGGGGTTTCGACCTCCGTCCAAGACCGCAGGAGGCTGCAAAGCCTTAATGTTTCCTGCGTAGACGGTGCCGGAAACCCAGCGAGAAAGATTCTTTCTCTTCTGGAATCCTGCTACCGCATCGTTCCCCTCTGTTGTAAAGGTAGGGGGGATGTGTCAGTACTGGGTCAATAGACCCGGATTCAATCCAGGAGTTAAGCCAATGGCATTGGGACTCGAAGACAAAAAGGCAATTGTTGCTGAAGTCAACGAAGCTGCCAAAGGCGCTCTTTCTGCAGTTGTTGCCGATTCTCGCGGTGTAACTGTAGACAAGATGACCGTCCTGCGTAAAACCGCTCGTGAAGCCGGTGTGTACATGCGCGTTGTGCGTAACACCCTGCTGCGTCGCGCGGTAGAAGGTACCGAATACGAGTGCCTGAACGACGCATTTACCGGTCCTACCTTGATTGCTTTCTCTAACGAACACCCGGGCGCTGCTGCTCGTCTGTTCAAAGAGTTTGCCAAAGCGAACCAAAAGTTCGAAATCAAGGCTGGCGCTTTTAACGGTGAGTTTATCGCCGCAGCACAAATTGATCGTCTGGCCACGCTGCCGACTTACGAAGAAGCAATTGCGAAGTTGATGGCGACTATGAAAGAAGCCTCTGCTGGCAAGCTGGTTCGTACTATCGCTGCTGTTCGCGACCAGAAACAAGCTGCTGCTTGATTCTCGCCTATCTAGGCTGTTTGAGTTTATTCAACATCAGGAATTTTTGTCATGTCTATCACTAAAGACCAAATCATCGAAGCCGTTGCTTCCATGTCCGTAATGGAAGTTGTTGAGCTGATCGAAGCTATGGAAGAGAAGTTCGGTGTTTCTGCCGCTGCTGCCGTAATGGCTGGCCCGGCTGCTGCTGAAGCAGTAGAAGAGAAGACCGAGTTCGACGTAGTTCTGACTGCTGCTGGCGCCAACAAAGTTGCCGTTATCAAAGCCGTTCGTGGCGCTACCGGTCTGGGCCTGAAAGAAGCCAAAGATCTGGTAGAAGCTGCTCCGGCTAACCTGAAGGAAGGCGTGTCCAAGGACGAAGCTGAAGCTCTGAAGAAAGAGCTGGAAGCTGCCGGTGCTTCTGTTGAGATCAAATAATCTGCATTTATGTAGATTAGCCTGATAAAACAGGCTAGGGCTGGTGAATTTTTGTTCACCAGCCTTTTTGCGCTGTAGACTGAGAGCATTTCACACCGTTTACGACTCTCGGTGCACCAGCAATCCGGACTGTCTTCTTTCGTCCGGGCCAACACAAAACGGTGTTGAGACAGAGCTGTCCCGCGGGACAGAGTGGGTCACTTATCAGCGAGCTGAGGAACCCTATGGTTTACTCTTATACCGAAAAAAAACGCATTCGTAAGGACTTCGGTAAGCGAGACCAGGTACTGGACACGCCTTATCTGTTGTCCATTCAGCTGGACTCCTTCAAGCAGTTCATCGAGGCTGACCCGGAAGGTGAATATGGCCTAGAGGCCGCTTTCCGTAGCGTTTTCCCGATCACCAGTTACTCCGGTAGTGCTGAGCTTCAGTATGTCAGCTATCGCCTGGGTGAGCCGGTATTTGACGTAAAAGAATGCCAGATCCGTGGAGTGACCTACTCCGCGCCGCTGCGTGTCAAGCTTCGTATGGTTCTGTACGACCGTGAAGCAGCTGCCGGCACCGTCAAAGACATCAAGGAACAAGAAGTATACATGGGCGAAATTCCGCTCATGACCGAGAACGGCACCTTTGTTATCAATGGTACCGAGCGGGTTATCGTCTCCCAGCTGCACCGTAGCCCGGGCGTCTTCTTCGACCACGATAAAGGCAAAACTCATTCATCCGGTAAGGTACTGTATAACGCTCGCGTTATCCCCTACCGTGGCTCCTGGCTGGACTTCGAGTTTGATGCGAAAGACAACCTGTTTGTCCGTATCGACCGTCGTCGCAAACTGCCAGCATCCATTATTCTGCGCGCCCTGGACTTCACTTCCGAACAAATCCTGGCCACCTTCTTCGAGACCATCGGTTTTGAAGTAAAAGATGGCAAGTTGATGATGGATCTGGTGCCGGAGCGTCTGCGTGGTGAAACTGCGACCTTTGACATCGTGGCCAATGGCGCCGTGGTGGTTGAGACCGGTCGTCGTGTGACTGCGCGTCACATCCGTCAGTTGGAAAAAGATGCCGTTACCCAGATTGAGGTACCGGTTGAGTATGTTGTTGGCAAAGTTGCTGCCAAGGACTACGCACATCCGCAAACTGGCGAGATGGTCGTGATCGCCAACCAGGCGCTGAGCCTGGAAGCGATCGCCAACCTGTCCCAAGCCGGCTTCAAGCATTTCGAGGTTCTGTTCACCAACGAACTGGATCACGGTGCTTACATGTCCGAGACCCTGCGTGTCGACTCCAGCTCCAACCGTTTGGAAGCGCTGGTCGAGATCTATCGCATGATGCGTCCGGGCGAGCCGCCTACTCGCGAAGCTGCAGAACAGCTGTTCGAAAACCTGTTCTTCTCCGCCGAGCGTTACGACCTGTCTACCGTAGGTCGGATGAAGTTCAACCGCCGTCTGGGTCGTGAAGACGAGACTGGCGCTGGTGTACTGACCAAAGACGACATCGTCGATGTGATGAAGCGCCTGATCGACATCCGTAACGGTAACGACGAAGTGGACGATATCGACCACTTGGGTAACCGTCGTATCCGTTCTGTCGGTGAAATGGCTGAAAACCAGTTCCGCGTCGGTCTGGTGCGTGTCGAGCGTGCGGTCAAGGAGCGTCTCTCCCTGGGCGACCTGGACACCCTGATGCCGCAGGATCTGATCAATGCCAAGCCGATCTCCGCCGCAGTCAAAGAGTTCTTTGGTTCCAGCCAGCTGTCCCAGTTTATGGACCAGAACAACCCGCTCTCCGAAGTGACCCACAAGCGTCGTATCTCCGCGCTGGGCCCGGGTGGTTTGACTCGTGAGCGTGCCGGCTTTGAAGTCCGAGACGTACACCCGACCCACTACGGTCGTCTGTGCCCTATCGAGACTCCTGAAGGTCCGAACATCGGTCTGATCAACTCTCTGTCCGTGTACTCTCGTACCAACGAGTACGGTTTCCTCGAGACCCCGTACCGTAAGGTCATTGACGGTGTGATCACCGACGAAGTGGACTACCTGTCTGCTATTGAAGAAGGCAAGTACGTGATCGCACAGGCTAACGCCGCGACCACCGAAGATGGCCGTCTGAAAGATGAATTGATCCCGTGCCGTCACAAAGGTGAATCCACCTTTATGAACGCCGACCAGATCCAGTATATGGACGTGAGCCCGCAGCAGATCGTATCTGTGGCAGCGGCTCTGATCCCGTTCCTGGAACACGATGACGCGAACCGCGCATTGATGGGTTCAAACATGCAACGTCAGGCTGTACCGACTCTGCGTGCTGACAAGCCGCTGGTAGGTACCGGTATGGAACGCGCTGTGGCCGTTGACTCCGGTGTAACCGTAGTGGCCAAGCGTGGTGGCGTAATCGACTATGTCGATGCCTCCCGTATCGTCCTGAAGGTCAATGAAGATGAGCTGATGCCAGGCGAAGCCGGTATCGACATCTACAACCTGACCAAATACACCCGTTCCAACCAGAACACCTGTATCAACCAGCGTCCTTGCGTGATGTTGGGTGAGCCGGTCATGGCTGGCGACGTACTGGCTGACGGCCCGTCCACCGATCTGGGTGAACTGGCGCTGGGTCAGAACATGCGCGTCGCGTTCATGCCGTGGAACGGTTACAACTTCGAAGACTCGATCCTGGTGAACGAGCGTGTTGTTCAGGAAGATCGCCTGACCACCATCCATATCCAGGAACTGGCCTGTATCTCCCGTGACACCAAACTGGGTCCGGAAGAGATCACTGCTGACATCCCGAACGTGGGTGAAGCCGCTCTGTCCAAACTGGACGAGTCCGGTATCGTCTACGTGGGTGCCGAAGTGAAGGGCGGCGACATTCTGGTCGGTAAGGTAACCCCGAAAGGTGAAACCCAGCTGACGCCGGAAGAGAAGCTGCTGCGCGCCATCTTCGGTGAGAAGGCGTCCGATGTGAAGGACTCCTCCCTGCGTGTACCGAACGGTGTGTACGGTACCGTGGTTGACGTGCAAGTCTTTACCCGCGATGGCGTGGAAAAAGACAAGCGCGCCAAAGAAATCGAAGAGATGCAGCTGAAGGAAGCGAAGAAGGACTTGACCGAAGAGTTCAAGATCCTGGAAGACGGCATTTTCGGCCGCTCCCGCAACCTGCTGCTGGCCGCCGGTTACAGCGAAGATCGTCTGAACAAGCTCGATCGCTCCAAGTGGTTTGAACTGGCCATCGAAGACGAAGGCAAGCAGACCGAACTGGAACAGATCGCTGAACAGCACGTTGAGCTGAAAGCCGAGTTCGACAAGAAATTCGAGAACAAGCGTCGCAAGATTATCCAGGGTGATGATCTGGCACCGGGCGTACTGAAAATCGTCAAGGTTTATCTGGCAGTCAAGCGTCGCATCCAGCCGGGTGACAAGATGGCGGGCCGTCACGGTAACAAGGGTGTTATCTCCAAGATCTGTCCGGTCGAGGATATGCCTCATGACGAGTTCGGCCGTCCGGTCGACATCGTACTGAACCCGTTGGGCGTACCATCCCGTATGAACATCGGTCAGATCCTCGAAGTGCACCTGGGCCTTGCGGCCAAGGGTATCGGCGAGAAGATCGATCGCATGGTCAAAGAGCAGCGCGAGCTGCACGAGATGCGCAACTTCCTGCAACAGGTCTATGACCTGGGCGAGAAGGACACCCAGCAAGTGAACATCGCCGAACTGTCTGATGACGACGTACGTACCCTGGTGGGTAACCTGCGTAAGGGTCTGCCGGTTGCTACTCCAGTGTTTGATGGTGCCAAAGAGCGCGAAATCAAAGCCCTGCTGAAGCTGGCCGATCTGCCGGAATCCGGTCAGATTGATCTGTTCGATGGCCGTACCGGTAACCGCTTCGAGCGTAAAGTAACCGTTGGTTACATGTACATGCTCAAGCTGAACCACTTGGTCGACGACAAGATGCACGCGCGTTCTACCGGTTCTTACAGCCTGGTTACCCAGCAGCCGCTGGGTGGTAAGGCTCAGTTCGGTGGTCAGCGTTTCGGTGAGATGGAAGTGTGGGCCCTGGAGGCTTACGGTGCGGCATATACCCTGCAGGAAATGCTGACCGTCAAGTCTGACGATGTGAATGGCCGTACCAAGATGTATAAGAACATCGTGGATGGCGACCACCGTATGGAGCCGGGCATGCCCGAATCCTTCAACGTATTGCTGAAGGAAATCCGCTCTCTGGGTATCAACATCGAGCTGGACGAAGAGTAAGAGCTCGCTCTTATTGTTCGAGAATTGACGTGGGCGCCCCGCTGTTTTGGCAGCCGGGGCGCCGAGGTTAGACTCCTGACAGGGGAAACACGTGAAAGACTTACTCAAGTTTTTGAAGGCTCAGACCAAGACCGAAGAGTTTGACAGTATCAAGATCGGTCTGGCCTCTCCTGACATGATCCGCTCCTGGTCATTCGGTGAGGTCAAAAAGCCTGAGACCATCAACTACCGGACTTTCAAGCCGGAGCGTGATGGTCTGTTCTGCGCCCGTATCTTCGGACCGGTGAAGGACTACGAGTGTCTGTGCGGCAAGTACAAGCGCCTGAAACACCGTGGTGTGATCTGTGAGAAGTGCGGCGTTGAAGTGACCCAGACCAAGGTCCGTCGTGAGCGTATGGGCCACATCGAGCTGGCCAGCCCGACTGCCCACATCTGGTTCCTGAAGTCCCTGCCGTCCCGTATCGGTCTGCTGCTGGACATGACCCTGCGCGACATCGAGCGTGTGCTCTACTTCGAATCTTTCGTCGTAATCGAGCCGGGCATGACCAACCTCGAACGCAGCCAGATGCTCTCTGAAGAGCAGTACCTGGATGCGCTGGAAGAGTGGGGCGACGAATTTGACGCCAAGATGGGTGCCGAAGCAATCCTGGCATTGCTGCGCGCTATCGATCTGGAAGGTGAAGTCAAAACCATGCGTGAGGAGCTGGATCAAACCAACTCCGAGACCAAGCGCAAGAAGACCACCAAGCGTCTGAAGCTGATGGAAGCTTTCCTGCAGTCCGGCAACAAGCCGGAGTGGATGATCATGACAGTGCTGCCTGTGCTGCCGCCGGACCTGCGTCCGCTGGTACCGCTGGACGGCGGCCGTTTCGCGACTTCCGATCTGAACGATCTGTACCGTCGCGTGATCAACCGTAACAACCGCTTGAAGCGTCTGCTGGATCTGGCTGCTCCGGACATCATCGTGCGCAACGAAAAGCGTATGCTGCAAGAGTCCGTCGATGCGCTGCTGGATAACGGCCGTCGCGGTCGTGCCATCACCGGTTCCAACAAGCGCCCGCTGAAATCCCTGGCCGACATGATCAAGGGTAAACAGGGTCGTTTCCGTCAGAACTTGCTCGGTAAGCGTGTCGACTACTCCGGTCGTTCCGTTATCACCGTAGGCCCGACTCTGCGTCTGCATCAGTGCGGTCTGCCGAAGAAGATGGCTCTGGAACTGTTCAAGCCGTTCATCTATGGCAAGCTGGAAACCCGCGGTCTGGCGACCACTATCAAGGCCGCCAAGAAGATGGTGGAGCGCGAGGAAGCTGTCGTTTGGGATATCCTGGACGAAGTGATCCGCGAACACCCGGTTCTGCTGAACCGTGCACCGACTCTGCACCGTCTGGGTATCCAGGCATTCGAACCGACTCTGGTCGAAGGCAAGGCAATCCAGCTGCACCCGCTGGTTTGTGCTGCGTATAACGCGGACTTCGATGGTGACCAGATGGCGGTCCACGTACCGCTGACCCTGGAAGCCCAGCTGGAAGCGCGTGCGCTGATGATGTCTACCAACAACATCCTGTCGCCTGCCTCCGGTGAGCCGATCATCGTTCCTTCTCAGGACGTGGTCTTGGGTCTGTACTACATGACCCGTGCCCGTATCAACGCCAAAGGCGAAGGTATGGTGCTGGCCGGCCCGAAAGAAGCCGAGAAAGTATATCGCGCCGGTCTGGCCGATCTGCATGCTCGTGTGAAAGTACGCATTACCGAATACCTGCGTCAGGAAGACGGTTCTCTGCGTGAACACACCGAGATGAAGAACACCACCGTTGGTCGTGCGATCCTGAGCCTGATCCTGCCGAAAGGCATGGAATACGCCCTGATCGACGAGCCGAAGGTGCTGACTGCTGCAGAACAGGCTGATCTGGATGCCAATCCGCAGAACTGGATAAAGTGTGTATCCAACAAGGCGCTGGGCAAAAAGCTCATCTCCCGTCTGCTGAACACCTGCTATCGCAAGCAGGGCCTGAAGGACACCGTTATCTTCGCTGACCAGCTGATGTATACCGGTTTCCACTACGCGGCTCTGTCCGGTGCTTCCGTTGGTATCGATGACATGGTCATCCCGGATGCCAAGAAAGACATCATCGCAGCAGCCGAAGCTGAAGTTGCCGAGATCCAGGACCAGTTCCTGTCAGGTCTGGTAACTGCGGGCGAGCGTTACAACAAGGTTATCGATATCTGGGCCAGCGCCAACGAGCGCGTTTCCAAGGCCATGATGGAGAACTTGTCCAAAGAGCGTAACGTCAACTCGCTGGGTGAAGAAGAAGAGCAGGCCTCGTTCAACAGCATCTTTATGATGGCCGACTCTGGTGCGCGTGGTTCCGCCGCCCAGATCCGTCAGCTGGCCGGTATGCGTGGCCTGATGGCCAAGCCGGATGGCTCCATCATTGAGACCCCGATCATCGCGAACTTCCGCGAAGGTCTGAACGTACTGCAGTACTTTATCTCTACCCACGGTGCTCGTAAGGGTCTGGCGGATACCGCACTGAAGACTGCGAACTCCGGTTACCTGACTCGTCGTCTGGTAGACGTGGCGCAAGATATGGTGATCACCGAGGACGATTGCGGCACTACCGACGGTCTGTGGATGACTCCGCTGATCGAGGGTGGCGACGTGGTCGAGCCGCTGCGTGAGCGCGTGCTGGGTCGTGTGGTGGCAGAAGATGTCATCAAGCCGGGTACCGAGGACGAGATCCTGGTTGCTCGCAACACCCTGCTCGACGAGCAGCTGTGTGACCTGCTGGAACGCAACTCCGTTGACCGTGTGAAGGTACGTTCTGCCATCACCTGTGAAACCGACTTCGGTAACTGTGCTCACTGCTACGGCCGTGATCTGGCCCGTGGTCACCTGGTTAACAAGGGTGAGGCTGTCGGTGTTATCGCCGCCCAGTCCATCGGTGAACCGGGTACCCAGCTGACGATGCGTACTTTCCACATCGGTGGTGCTGCATCTCGTGCCGCTGCTGAAAGCAGCATCCAGGTCAAGAACACCGGTACCATCAAGCTGCAGAACGCCAAGTTCGTTCACAACAGCGATGACAAACTGGTTATCACCTCACGTTCTACCGAACTGACCATCATGGACGACATGGGCCGCACCAAGGAAAGCCACAAGCTGCCTTACGGTTCCGTGCTGGAAGTGAAGGACGGCCAGGCCGTGAGTGCTGGCGAGACCGTTGCTAACTGGGATCCGCACACCCACCCGATCATCACCGAAGTGGCAGGTCGCCTGCAGTTCGAACACATGATCGATGGCGTGACCATCACTCGTCAGACCGACGAGCTGACCGGTCTCTCTTCTATCGTTGTTCTGGACGTCAACGAGCGTCCGAGCGCCGGTAAAGAGATGCGTCCGACCGTTAAACTGGTCGACCTGAACGGCAAAGACGTGATGATCCCGGGTACCGATGTAGCCGCCCAGTACTTCCTGCCGGGCAAGGCGATCGTGAACCTGGAAGATGGTGCCAACGTGGGCGTGGGTGACGCGGTAGCGCGTATCCCGCAAGAGTCCGGCGGTACCAAGGACATCACCGGTGGTCTGCCGCGCGTTGCGGATCTGTTCGAAGCACGTCAACCGAAGGAACCGGCAATTCTGGCCGAGATCTCCGGTACCATCTCCTTCGGGAAAGAGACCAAGGGCAAACGCCGTCTGGTCATCACCCCGACCGATGGTGGCAACGTCTACGAAGAGATGATTCCGAAGTGGCGTAACCTGAACGTGTTCGAAGGTGAAAAAGTTGAGAAGGGTGAAGTGCTGGCGGACGGTCCTGAGTCTGCTCACGACATCCTGCGTCTGCGCGGTATCAGCCCGGTCGCCAACTACATCGCCAACGAAGTGCAGGACGTTTACCGTCTGCAAGGCGTTAAGATCAACGACAAGCACATCGAAGTCATCGTTCGTCAGATGCTGCGCAAGTGCGAGATCCTGAGCGCTGGCGATACCGATCTGATCGAAGGCGAACAGGTTGAAGTTGCTCGTGTGAAGATTGCCAACCGTAAGCTGGTTGCCGAGGGCAAGACCCCTGCGACCTACCGTCATGTACTGATGGGTATTACCAAGGCATCTCTGAGCACCGAGTCCTTCATCTCCGCGGCTTCCTTCCAGGAAACCACTCGCGTTCTGACCGAAGCCGCCGTAGGTGGCAAGCGTGATGAACTGCGTGGTTTGAAAGAGAACGTCATCGTGGGTCGTCTGATCCCGGCTGGTACCGGCTTTGCCTACCACCACAGCCGGATCAACCAGCGTGCTGCCGCAGCTCGTGCTGTTGGCACCCCGCAGGTGACCGCTGATGAAGCGGAGCAGAACCTGGCGGATCTGCTGAACGCAGCCGGTAGCTTCGACGAAGAGTAACTCGTCATCCGTGATTAAAAAGGGCTCCTTCAAGGAGCCCTTTTTATTGGCCAATTCCTCGGCAAAGGTAGACGCAGCGCGGGTTTCAGGATGATCCAGAGCAAAGTTGTAGAGTAAAAAATCAAAAAAAGTTGACTTTACTCCCCTGCAATTTAAAACTCGGGAAAGTTGAATGGTTATTACAGGGGTAGAACATGACTGTCGGTATCGAGGAAGCCATGCTTCCCGAAGAACAGCTGATCAGCCGCACTTTTACAGATGAAGACAGGGAATTGTTGCGCTCATACGATGGGCTCATCGATGGCTTGGCCGAGCTGTTCGGCAAGCATTGTGAAGTGGTACTCCACTCCCTGGAAAATCTGCACGAGTCGGTGATCAAGATCGCCAACGGCTTCAATACCGGACGCACCCTCGGGGCGCCCATCACCGATCTCGCCCTGCGCATGCTCAAGGATATCGAGAGCACCGGCCAGGATTACACCCAGAGCTATTTCGCTCGCAGCCGTACCGGTGCGCTGATGAAGTCGAGCACCATCGCCATTCGCAACAGCGAGCGGCAAGTGGTGGGGCTGATCTGCATCAACCTGCACATCAATGCGCCTTTCCACGAGTTCGTGGCCGAATTTTTCCCGACGCCCCAGCAGGCGGCACGCCAGTCACCAGAGACTTTTGCCAACAGCGTGGAAGAACTGGTTGCCCAGACGGTGGATAACACCATCGACGAGATCAATCGCGATCCCACCGTGGCCAACAATGCCAAGAACCGCTTCATCGTGACCCAGCTGTTCGAGAAGGGCATTTTCGACATCAAGGATTCGATCAATCTGGTGGCGGACAAACTCAATATTTCAAAACATACCGTTTATCTTTACATCCGACAGCGCAAGCAGGGTGAAGACGAGAACGAGTAACTCATTCCAGAAGGGGATAGATGAATGGCTAAAGAAGTGATTGCAACCGACAAGGCGCCTGCCGCGATTGGTCCGTATGTTCAGGCTACCAAGGTTGGCGAGATGATCTTCACCTCCGGGCAGATCCCGCTCGATCCTGCCACCATGGAAATCGTGGCTGGCGGCATTGAAGAGCAGGCCGAACGGGTGATGAAGAACCTGGTTGCCGTGTTGCACGCTGCCGGTGCCGATGCCAGCAAAGTGGTCAAAACCACCTGCTTCCTGAGCGACATGAACAACTTCGTTGCCTTCAACCAGGTCTATGCCCGCTACTTTGGCGATGCGGCGCCAGCCCGCTCCTGCGTGGAGGTGGCCCGTCTGCCGAAAGATGTGCTGGTCGAGGTCGAGGCGATTGCCCATCTCTGATCAACAGATCGAATCAAGCCCCTCCTGGCAGGGGCTTTTTTGTTTTTGGCGTAAAATGGACCGGGTCAGCACAGGAGTCCTGCTATGAGTCTGAGTTTTGCCATCCTGGTCACGGGGCCTGCCTATGGCACCCAATCGGCCAGCACAGCCTATCGTTTTGCCCGTACCCTGTTGGCACAGGGGCATACCTTGTCCCACCTGTTCTTCTATCAGGATGGGGTCTGCAACGGCAACGGTCTGCATCTGCCAGCATCCGATGAGACTGACCTGGTGCGTCTGTGGCGAGAGCTGGCAGCAGAGCAGGGGATCCGTATCGACGTCTGCGTCGCCGCTGCCATGCGACGCGGTGTGCTCGATGAACAGGAAGCCAAGGGGGCAGGGCAGGTACACTTCAATCTGCAACCGCCATTTTGTCTGAGCGGTCTGGGCCAGTTGGCCGAGGCTGCGCTCACCGCCGATCGGTTGGTTCAGTTCTAGGGGGAGTCATGAGCAAGAAAATCGCCTTTATCTGCAGTCGTGGCCCCCATGGCCATGCCGCCGGCCGGGAAGGACTGGATGCCTTGTTGGCCACCTCGGCCATGACCGATGAGCTGGCCCTCTTCCTGATTGGGGACGGTGTGCTGCAACTGCTCAAGGAGCAGCAGCCTGCCGCCATTTTGCAGCGCCACTACGCGCCCACCTTCAAAATGCTGGAACTCTACGACATCGAAGAGGTCTATGTTTGTGCTGACTCGCTGGCAGAGCGTGGCGTGACCGTGGATGATCTGCTGATCCCGGTCGAGAGTCTGCCGCGCCAGGAACTGGCTCGGCGCTGGGCACAATGTTCGACTCACATCAGCTTTTGAGGTCTCCATGTTGCATCTGATATTGAACTCCCCCTTTCAGAGTCAGGCTCTGGCAGAGGCGCTCTCATACCTTCAGCCCGAGGATGAGCTGGTACTGATGCAGGATGCCGTGATTGCGGCATCGGCTCCCCAGTGGAGCGAGCGGCTGGCGGGTATCCCGCTGTATGTGATGCAGGAAGATCTGCAAGCCCGCGGTTTGCAGCATCGGGTGGGCAATGTGCTCGATATGGCGGGTCTGGTGGCACTGATTGCGCAAAAAGGTTCCCCGCGCACCTGGGGTGGCTGAGAAGTATATTTTCAAGAAAATTCAAGGTGATGTCGTGAAATCAAACGGATCCGAATTGCCCTTTTGTGACGCAAATTGTATAAATCTTGACTCCCCAGACAACAGGGCATAAAATTTCGCGTCCCCGTATCTGCGGGGAGGATTTTCCACACGTTTATGAAGTCATTATCAGGAGCCTTTTGATGGCAACTATTAACCAGTTGGTTCGCAAGCCACGCATCAAGCTCGTTGTGAAAAGCAACGTGCCGGCGCTGGAAGCGTGCCCTCAGAAGCGTGGCGTATGCACTCGTGTATATACCACCACCCCGAAGAAGCCTAACTCTGCACTGCGTAAAGTGTGCCGTGTACGTCTGACCAACGGCTTCGAAGTCACCTCCTACATCGGTGGTGAAGGTCACAACCTGCAAGAGCACTCTGTTGTTCTGATCCGTGGCGGTCGTGTAAAAGACTTGCCAGGTGTTCGTTATCACACCGTTCGTGGTGCGTTGGACTGTGCCGGTGTTAAAGACCGTAAGCAGGCTCGCTCCAAGTATGGCGTGAAGCGTCCTAAAGCTTAATGGTTCTCCGTTAAGTAAGGCCAAACGTTAATTCGTTTCTAGTTAGATAGCTTTCTAGTTTTGGGTAATCCCTGAAGTTACGGAGAATTTGAAATGCCAAGACGTCGTGTTGTTGGTCAGCGTAAAATCCTGCCAGATCCCAAGTTCGGATCAGAGCTGCTGGCTAAATTTGTCAACGTAGTAATGGTTGACGGTAAGAAATCTGTTGCAGAAGCCATTGTTTATGGCGCCCTGGACATCATTGCCACCAAATCTGGCAAAGAGCACCTGGCCGTATTCGAAGAAGCTCTGGATAACATTCGTCCGGCGGTCGAGGTTAAATCTCGTCGCGTCGGTGGTGCAACCTATCAGGTGCCGGTAGAAGTTCGTCCGGTACGTCGCAATGCCCTGGCAATGCGCTGGTTGGTTGATGCCGCTCGTAAACGTGGTGAAAAATCAATGGCTCAGCGTCTGGCTGGCGAGCTGCTGGATGCCGCTGACAATAAGGGTTCGTCTGTCAAGAAACGTGAAGACGTTCACCGTATGGCTGAAGCGAACAAAGCCTTCGCTCACTTCCGCTGGTAATCCGCTTGCGCAGGGTCTTTTGACTCTGCGCACCTTTAATTATCTAGGGACAAGCGCCTTAGTAAGAGGATGACAATGGCTCGTACAACCCCCATTGAGCGTTATCGTAACATCGGTATCTCCGCTCACATTGACGCCGGTAAGACTACTACTACCGAGCGCGTACTGTTTTACACCGGTGTAAGTCACAAGATCGGTGAAGTTCACGATGGCGCTGCCACCATGGACTGGATGGAACAGGAACAAGAGCGTGGTATCACCATCACCTCCGCCGCGACCACCGCTTTCTGGTCCGGTATGGGTAAACAGTTCCAACCGCACCGTATCAACATCATCGATACCCCGGGCCACGTTGACTTTACTATCGAAGTAGAGCGTTCAATGCGTGTTCTGGACGGTGCCGTGATGGTGTACTGTGCCGTAGGTGGCGTACAGCCACAGTCTGAAACCGTATGGCGTCAGGCTAACAAGTACAAGGTTCCCCGTATCGCGTTCGTCAACAAGATGGACCGTACCGGCGCCAACTTCCTGCGCTGCGTTGAGCACATCAAGACCCGTCTGAAAGGTACTCCGGTTCCCCTTCAGCTGAACATCGGCTCTGAAGAGAACTTCAAGGGCGTTGTTGACCTGGTCAAGATGAAAGCCATCAACTGGAATGAAGCTGATCAGGGCGTATCCTTCGATTACGAAGACGTCCCGGCTGAGTTGCTGGAACAGGCGCAAGAAATGCGCATGAATCTGGTTGAAGCCGCTGCTGAAGCGTCTGAAGACCTGATGGAAAAATACCTGGGCGGCGAAGAGCTGACCGAGGAAGAGATCAAAGGTGCTCTGCGTCAGCGCGTGCTGAACAACGAAATCATCCTGGTAACCTGTGGCTCCGCGTTCAAGAACAAGGGCGTACAGGCCATGCTGGATGCCGTGATCGAGTACCTGCCGGCTCCGACCGACGTTGCTGCTATCGACGGCCTGAAAATGGACGGCGAGACCAAAGACGAGCGTCACGCTTCTGATGACGAGCCGTTCTCTGCTCTGGCGTTCAAGATCGCTACCGACCCGTTCGTTGGTAACCTGACCTTCTTCCGTGTCTACTCTGGCGTGATCAACTCCGGTGACACCGTGCTGAACTCCGTCAAGGACAAGCGCGAGCGTTTTGGCCGTATCGTTCAGATGCATGCCAACAAGCGTGAAGAGATCAAAGAAGTACGCGCTGGTGACATCGCTGCTGCCATCGGTCTGAAAGACGTGACCACTGGTGACACCCTGTGTGACCCGAACGCACCGATCATCCTCGAGCGTATGGAATTCCCGGAGCCGGTAATTTCTATCGCGGTTGAGCCGAAAACCAAGGCTGACCAGGAGAAGATGGGTCTGGCACTGGGCCGTCTGGCTCAGGAAGATCCGTCCTTCCGCGTATGGACTGACGAAGAGTCAGGTCAAACCATCATCGCTGGTATGGGTGAGCTGCACCTGGACATCATCGTTGACCGTATGCGTCGCGAGTTCAAGGTTGAAGCCAACGTAGGTAAGCCGCAGGTTGCCTACCGTGAAACCATCCGTACCACCGTTAAAGACATCGAAGGCAAGCATGCCAAGCAGTCTGGTGGTCGCGGTCAGTACGGTCATGTTGTTATCGACATGTACCCGCTGGAAGAAGGCAAAGCCTACGAATTCGTCAACGACATCAAAGGTGGTGTCATTCCTGGTGAATTCATCCCGGGTGTTGATAAAGGTATCCGTGAGC
This sequence comes from Aeromonas sp. 95A, assembly GCF_051919235.1. NCBI lineage: Bacteria > Pseudomonadati > Pseudomonadota > Gammaproteobacteria > Aeromonadales > Aeromonadaceae > Aeromonas > Aeromonas sp. 95A. Next base: position 2,581,669 of record NZ_JBQBFC010000001.1, on the reverse strand, counting down.
AGCTCAAATCTGGTCCGCTGGCTGGTTACCCGGTTATGGATCTGGGTGTGCGTCTGCACTTCGGTTCTTACCACGATGTCGACTCTTCCGAACTGGCGTTCAAAATCGCTGCTTCCATGGCCTTTAAGGCTGGCTTCATGAAAGCCAACCCGGTTCTGCTCGAACCGATCATGAAAGTAGAAGTTGAAACTCCGGAAGATTACATGGGCGACGTTATCGGTGACCTGAACCGTCGTCGTGGCCTGATCGAAGGTATGGAAGATGGCCCGTCCGGCAAGATCGTACGTGCTCTGGTGCCGCTGGCCGAAATGTTCGGTTATGCAACTGCACTGCGTTCCGCTACCCAGGGTCGTGCTTCCTACGCCATGGAATTCGCCAAGTATCACGATGCACCGACCAACGTTGCACAAGCCGTGATCGAAGAGCGCAAATCCAAGTAATTTAAGATTCCCCGCCTACGACGGTAGGCGGGTTTAACCTAGAAGGACTACGTCGTGTCTAAAGAAAAATTTGAGCGTAATAAACCGCACGTAAACGTCGGCACCATCGGCCACGTTGACCACGGTAAAACCACCCTGACTGCAGCTATCACCAACGTGCTGGCCAAGCACTTCGGTGGTAAAGCTTTCGCCTTCGACCAGATCGACAAGGCACCGGAAGAGCGTGAGCGTGGTATCACCATCAACACCTCCCACGTAGAATACGACACCGCTACCCGTCACTACGCCCACGTAGATTGCCCGGGTCACGCCGACTACGTTAAAAACATGATCACCGGTGCTGCCCAGATGGACGGCGCGATCCTGGTAGTAGCAGCGACTGACGGCCCGATGCCACAGACTCGTGAGCACATCCTGCTGGGTCGTCAGGTTGGTATCCCGTACATGATCGTGTTCATGAACAAGTGTGACATGGTTGATGACGAAGAGCTGCTCGAACTGGTTGAGATGGAAGTTCGTGAACTGCTGACCGAGTACGACTTCCCGGGTGATGACCTGCCGGTAGTTCGTGGTTCCGCGCTGAAAGCGCTGGAAGGCGACGCTCAGTGGGAAGAGAAGATCATCGAGCTGGCTGGCCACCTGGATACCTACATCCCGGAGCCGGAGCGCGCGATTGACCAGCCGTTCCTGATGCCTATCGAAGACGTATTCTCTATCGCTGGCCGTGGTACCGTAGTTACCGGTCGTGTAGAGCGCGGTATCGTTAAAGTAGGTGAGACTGTAGAAATCGTTGGTATCAAAGATACCGTTTCTACCACCTGTACCGGTGTTGAAATGTTCCGCAAGCTGCTGGACGAAGGTCGTGCAGGCGAGAACATCGGCGCGCTGCTGCGTGGTGTTAAGCGTGAAGACGTAGAGCGTGGTCAGGTACTGGCCAAGCCGGGTTCTATCAAGCCGCACACCAAGTTCGAATCTGAAGTGTACGTACTGTCCAAAGAAGAAGGTGGTCGTCATACCCCGTTCTTCAAAGGCTACCGTCCGCAGTTCTACTTCCGTACTACCGACGTGACCGGTACCATCGAACTGCCGGAAGGCGTAGAGATGGTAATGCCGGGCGACAACATCAAAATGGTTGTTACCCTGATTGCTCCGATCGCAATGGACGACGGCCTGCGTTTCGCTATCCGTGAAGGTGGCCGTACCGTAGGTGCTGGTGTTGTAGCTAGCGT
>NZ_JBQBFC010000001.1:2362500-2575000 GCF_051919235.1 Aeromonas sp. 95A | reverse complement strand
TCTTGATCGAAGCCCCGGTAAACGGCGGCCGTAACTATAACGGTCCTAAGGTAGCGAAATTCCTTGTCGGGTAAGTTCCGACCTGCACGAATGGTGTAACCATGGCCATGCTGTCTCCACCCGAGACTCAGTGAAATCGAATTCGCCGTGAAGATGCGGTGTACCCGCGGCTAGACGGAAAGACCCCGTGAACCTTTACTACAGCTTGGCACTGAACATTGAACCTACATGTGTAGGATAGGTGGGAGGCTTTGAAGGCGTGACGCCAGTTGCGCTGGAGCCGTCCTTGAAATACCACCCTTGTATGTTTGATGTTCTAACGCAGGGCCCTGAATCGGGCTCGCGGACAGTGCCTGGTGGGTAGTTTGACTGGGGCGGTCTCCTCCCAAAGAGTAACGGAGGAGCACGAAGGTTGGCTAATCCTGGTCGGACATCAGGAGGTTAGTGCAATGGCATAAGCCAGCTTAACTGCGAGACGGACAGGTCGAGCAGGTACGAAAGTAGGTCATAGTGATCCGGTGGTTCTGAATGGAAGGGCCATCGCTCAACGGATAAAAGGTACTCCGGGGATAACAGGCTGATACCGCCCAAGAGTTCATATCGACGGCGGTGTTTGGCACCTCGATGTCGGCTCATCACATCCTGGGGCTGAAGTCGGTCCCAAGGGTATGGCTGTTCGCCATTTAAAGTGGTACGCGAGCTGGGTTCAGAACGTCGTGAGACAGTTCGGTCCCTATCTGCCGTGGGCGTTGGATGATTGAAGGGAGTTGCTCCTAGTACGAGAGGACCGGAGTGAACGAACCTCTGGTGTTCGGGTTGTCACGCCAGTGGCACTGCCCGGTAGCTAAGTTCGGAATCGATAACCGCTGAAAGCATCTAAGCGGGAAGCGAGCCCTGAGATGAGTCATCCCTGACCCCTTGAGGGTCCTAAAGGGCCGTTGGAGACCACAACGTTGATAGGTGGGGTGTGTAAGCGCAGTGATGTGTTGAGCTAACCCATACTAATTACCCGTGAGGCTTAACCATACAACACCCAAGAAGTGTTCTAAGGCTTGTAGCAAACCTAAGCGAACTACTAATTCAGTGATAGTGACAAGCCAAGCGCAACATCACTACTCACGTCAGCTTTCTAGATTAAGAATTTGCCTGGCGGCCATAGCGCCGTGGAACCACCTGATCCCATGCCGAACTCAGAAGTGAAACGCGGTAGCGCCGATGGTAGTGTGGCATTCGCCATGCGAGAGTAGGACACTGCCAGGCACCCAATTAAACGGTGATGTGAAAACACATAGCCGGCTGCGAGGATGACACCTCAGAAGAAGCAGCAGAAGATTTAGCGAAAGCTAACCGAATGCGGAGCGGTAGTTCAGTCGGTTAGAATACCGGCCTGTCACGCCGGGGGTCGCGGGTTCGAGTCCCGTCCGCTCCGCCACTAATTTGAAGGCCTTCCTGAATGGGAAGGCCTTTTTGCTATGGGCAGTTTTGTCCATAAGACCCACAGATTTGCAGGCGACTACAAAGCCCGCTCTCACGACCGAGCTCTTGTATTTTTAGTGCGTTAAACCGCCAATGTCTGGCTTTTACCTGTCGGAAGAATGGCCAGATAGCCGGTTATTTCCACCATTTTCTGGCTATATCCGAGCCTTATCAGCCATTTGAGCGAGTTTACAGGCGGCCAAATCAGGCTTATGCCGCCTGCTGGTTGCAGGGCAGTTCCATATTGACCACCCCCTCTTCCATCTGCACATCGATCTTGAAGCCCAGCAGCTTGGCTAGGTTGGGAATACCGAGATTGCCGTATTAATCAGGTATCGTTCAAGCAAAGAGGCCTTCCCGACGGGAAGGCCTCTTTGTTTTATCTATCAGCTGATTACCATCACTCGGTCTATTTATCAGGGCTTCTCTTTGTTGCCAATGCTCAGGCCGAGCTTGATGGAGAGGGCTGCCAGTAACAGCAGCATCATGATCAGGGAGAAGAAGTTGCTGCCAAGCTCCGGGTATTGCACCTTGAGCAGTGCGGAGTGGCCGAAGACACCGATAAAGAAGCAGAGCAGGGTGCAGATGGGGGTGTTGCCCACCATGGGTTCATGGCGATAGTGCTGGAACAGCTGATAGGCCGCCAGCCAGAGGGCAATCAGTGGGAAGAAGGAGAAAGGCACAACCGAGTTGGTCAGCACGGCCAGAGAGGCATCGCCACAGATACCAATCAGCATGGCCATGGCGAGCGGTTTTTTCGGGATCATAAGCTGTTCAGTCATATCGTTCTCCATCCTGTGGTCATGGGTGAGGTTCACGGCGCTTCTGGTTTTGTACCTCGGCGCCCATGGCGATCATCCGCAGTTGGCGAATTGTTCGGTCGGAGAGTGCCCGGCACTCTTCGCTGGTCATGTCGAGCGCATCGGCACCGGCACTGAAGACGATGGTGACCATGGCTTCTGCCTGGATGTAGGCATCTTCCCGTGGTGCTTCTGTAGTGGCTTCCAGATAATCGGTCAGCTCGGCAATGAAGTGCTGGATTTCGCGAGCCACCGCCTGACGAAAGGCGGCCGAGGTGCCGGAGCGTTCCCGCAGCAGCAGCCGGAAGATGTTGGGGTTGTTCTCGACGAACTCCATAAAGGTCTGCACCGAGGTGCTGATGACACTGCCACCACCGGCAATGCGCTGGCGTGCTTGGCGCATCAGTTGGCGCAGGGTGAGACCTCCTTCGTCAACCAGGGTCAGGCCCAGTTCCTCCATATCGCGAAAGTGGCGATAGAAAGAGGTAGGAGCGATACCCGCTTCACGAGCGACTTCCCGCAGGCTGAGATTGGAGAAACTCCGATTGGCGCACAGTTGGCTGAATGCAGCATCGATCAATGTACGCCGGGTTTTTTCTTTTTGTTGAGCGCGAATACCCACGAAATCAGTCACCTTCAGCTTAACGAGGACAAATGATAACCCGAAGGCGCCTCAGGGTCAGGTTTGTATCCTACTTTTTTACCATTGACCGTGAGGAAATCACCATAGAAAATGGCTAACAGCTGTTCGCTGAAAGGATGCAATGAGATGGCCAGACCCCCCATTATTTTGACCAATACCCTGCTGTTTTCTCTCTCCGGGATAGTGGCGTTGATTGTCGTACCCTGGTACGGCATGAGCCACGGTTACGAACTCTGGCAGTGGGCCAGTTTCCTGCTGTTGTTCTGCCTGAGTGGTCTCTCCATCACCGCAGGCTATCACCGGCTCTGGTCGCACAAGGCTTACAAGGCGCACCCCGCTTTGCAGTGGTTATTTGCCATCGGCGGTGCGTTGGCGCTGCAGAATTCTGCCCTGCACTGGTCGGCCGATCACCGCCGTCACCATCGTCATGTGGATGACAACGATAAAGATCCCTACAGCGCGGGGCGCGGTTTCTGGTATTCGCACATCGGCTGGATGTTGCGGGAGCATCAGGGAGATCGCTATGGTGATTACAGCAATGTGCGTGACCTGCAGAACAACCCGGTGGTCGCGTTTCAGCACCGTCACTATCTGACGCTGGCGCTGGCGGCCAATCTGGGGCTGCCGCTGCTGCTTGGCCTGTGGCACGGGGATATGCTCGGCATGTTGCTGTTGGCGGGCGTACTGCGGATAGTGATGACTCACCACACCACCTTCTTCATCAACTCGCTGGCCCATATCTGGGGCAGTCAGCCCTATACCGACCGCAATACCGCTCGCGATAACGGCATCCTGGCCTTTTTCACCTTTGGCGAGGGGTATCACAACTTTCACCACCTGTTCGAGAATGACTACCGCAACGGCATTCACTGGTGGCAGTTCGATCCGACCAAGTGGTTGATCCGGCTCGCCTCCTGGTGTGGTCTGGCGGGGGATCTCAGATCCTCGCCGGAGGAGCGTATCGAACAAGCCCGGCTGCAGATGCAGCTGAAGCGGGCACAAGCCAAGTTGCGCAAGCAGGAAGATCGCGAACTGTGGCAGGCGCTGCTGCAGGAGGAGTACGACAAACTGAGCCAGCAGTTGCAACACTATTACGCCAGTCGCAAGCGGCTGCTGGAGCTGCGCAAGCGCAAGGCGCTGGCGCGCTATGACCGCCTCAAGCTGCAACTGGAGTATCGGGCCCTGCGGGACGGCTTTATCGCAGGTAAACGCAACTGGAGTCGTTTGCTGGCAGGTATTGCATGATGCCGTCCGATTATCACAGAGACTAAAGGAGAAGACCGCCTGCTGGCGGTCTTCTCTTTCTTATGATTCAACTCAAGCTAGTTGGCTTGGCTCTGCTGTTGCTGCAACTGATCCAGTGCCTGTTGCTCCTGCTGGCTAAGACCCAGTTGTTCACAGGCCTGCTCAAAGCTGATCCCCGGATGGCGCATCATGATATCCAATAACGGGAGGGCTTAGTTGGCTTGGCTCTGCTGTTGCTGCAACTGATCCAGCGCCTGTTGCTCCTGCTGGCTAAGACCCAGCTGTTCGCAGGCCTGCTCAAAGCTGATCCCCAGATGGCACATCATGATATCGATGGCGGGCAGATAGTTCTTCATAGCTTCTTCCATGGTGATCCTCCAGACCCGTCACTTATGCCCTGAACTACTCGGGGCGGCAATTAGACTTTAGGCTTAGCCTGCCCATTTGATAAGCACCCCTGCCACTGGGGGAGGGAATTTGTTACCCTGCACCATGATAAAAACGGTTGCCGTATGACTGCGAGCAACAGGTGAGGAGCAGGGCATGTTATTGAGTTTCTTGATCATCGCTTCAGGTTGGTGGCACATCCGTGCTGCCTACGGTTCAGACAGCCGCCAGTTCTATATCAGCAAGCCGCTGACCATGCTGCTTATCATTGCGTTGGCGTTCGGCTACCAGAGTTATGACCACGATGGTTCCCACGCCTGGATCCTGCTCGGCCTCTGCCTCTCGCTGGCGGGCGATGTGCTGCTGATGCTGCCAAGTGATCGCTTCATTCAGGGGTTGGCGGCATTTCTTGTCGCGCATCTCTGCTATATCGTCGGTTTTGCCCAAGGGCCATTGCTGCTCAATCTGGTGGATGGTTTGCTGCTGTTGCTGATCGCCGGCATGGTCTTTGGCCTGCTGTGGGGCAAGCTTGGGGAGATGCGGATCCCGGTCTTCTGCTACATGCTGGTGATCATTGGCATGGCCTGGGTGGCCGCCGGTGCCTGGCACGCCTCTCTCACTGCCGGTTCGGCCGCCGCTCTGGTGGGGGCGCTGATGTTCCTCTTCTCCGACAGCATGCTGGCGCTCGATCGCTTCCGCCGCCCTTTTCCCCACGCCCGCGCCTGGGTGATGAGTAGCTACTTCGCGGCGCAATTCCTGATTGCAGGGTCGCTGGCGGGATAACGCCATGCGGTTGAGTACAGGCAACAGATAACGAAAAACGGGCGCTTGCCCGTTTTTCGTTTTATGCCCGGCGTTTTTTCACGCCTCTAGCGGTTCGGCATCCGCAGCCCGTGGGGCGGGGGATTTGAGCAACAGCATCAGTGCGCTGGCGATCAGCAGGAAGATCCCCATGATGTAGAACACCTGGTTGTAGGCCATGATGGCCGCTTCCCGGTTGATGGTATTGGCCAGAATGGCGTGGGCTTGCTGCTGGGCTATCTCGGGGCCTGAACCCTGCGCCATCATGCTCTGGGCCAGCTGCAGCAGATAGGTTTGTCCCTCGATACTGCTGGCGGCCAGAGTGCTGCCAATCTGCAGCACATGGGTGCGGGTATCGTTGTCGAGCATGGTCGCGATGATGGCGATACCGAACGCACCACCGAGGTTGCGCAGCACGTTGAGCAGGGTCGAGGAGGAGGGGATCTCGTCGTGGCTCAGGCTGGCGGTGGCGACCAGGGAGAGCGGCACCATGATGAAGGGCTGCCCCAGCGCCCGCACGATCAGTGACTGGATCAGCTGCGGCCCGGCGTAGTCGGCACTCATGTTGACGTTCATAAAGCAGCTGACGGCGAAGATCAGGAAGCCGAAACTCACCAGATAGCGCGGGTCTATCTTGTGGGTCAGTTTGGGCACCAGCGGCAACACCAGCAGTTGCGGTAGTCCCATCCACATCAGGACTTCGCCGATTTCCAGCGCGTTGTAGTTGTGGATCTGGGTCATGTAGAGCGGCAGCACATAGATAGATCCCATCAACGCCATGCCGAGGATCAGATAGGCAAAGCAGGCCAGCGCGAAGCGCGGGTTGTGCAGCAGCCGCAGATTGACCAGCGGGTGACGGCGGATCAGCTGGCTGATGACAAAGAACACCAGCGCTACTGCCGAGATGACCGCCAGTCGCACGATGAAGCTTGAGCCGAACCAGTCCTCCCGGTTGCCCTCTTCCAGCACCACCTCCAGCAAGCCGAGGCCGAGCGCCATGGTGACAATCCCGATGAGGTCTACCCGCTTGATCACCTCCCAGTCCACCGGTTTTTTATCCAGCCCGTGGGCCAGCATGGCCATCACCAGCAGTCCCGGCGGCACGTTGAGATAGAAGATGTAGTGCCACGACATCTGCTCGGTGAGCCAGCCGCCGAGGGTTGGGCCGATGGCGGGGGCGAAGGTGGCGCAGAGGCCGAACAGCGCCATGCCGGTGGCCCGCTTCTGTAGCGGCAGCAGGGTGACGATGAGGGAGAAGGCCATCGGGATCAGCGCCCCGCCGGTGAAGCCTTGCAGCGCCCGGAAGACGATCATACTGGTGAGGTTCCAGCTGAACGAGCAGAGCACGGAGGCAGCGATAAAGGCGCCGGTGGTCCAGAGCAGGTAGCGGCGCACACTCAGCCCCCGGCTCAACCAGCCGCTCAGGGGGATGGCGATCATCTCCGCCACCAGATAGGAGGTGGAGATCCAGGAGCTCTCGCTCAGGGTGGCCGACAGGGCCCCCTGAATATCCTTCAGAGAGGCATTGGTGATCTGGATATCGAGGATGGCCATGAAGGCGCCGATAAGGCCCCCCATGACCGCGATCCAGTTGCGACGTGGAATGGGTTCCATCAGTTGGCAGCCACCACGGGATCAGGAGTGCGGGTATCCACGATCACTTCGGTCGAGAGACCCGGCAGCAGCTTGCCTGCCAGCGGTCCCGGCTCGGGGATGCGGATCTTCACCGGCACCCGCTGCACGATTTTGGTGAAGTTACCAGTGGCATTCTCCGGCGGCAGCAGGGCGAACTTGGCGCCGGTCGCCGGGGCCAGGCTGTCGATGATCCCCTCGACCGGTTGATCCGGGTAGGCATCGAGTACCACTTCGACCTTCTGGCCCGGCTGCATATGGGCGAGCTGGGTCTCCTTGAAGTTGGCCTCGACCCACACCTGCTGCAGCGGCACCAGGCTGGCGACCTGCATACCGGACTGGACGTAGAGGCCTTCCCGCAGACTGCGCTTGCCAATGATGCCGTCAGCAGGCGCCCGCAGTTCGGTGTAGCCGAGCTCCAGCTTCGCCTGCTCCAGTTGTGCTTCGCTCAATGCCAGCTTGGCCAGATTCTGTTTGCGCTCGGCATCCAGTACCAGCAGTCGCTCACGGGCCGCCTGCAGGGCGGCTTGGGCCTCCCGGGCTTGCGCCTGATTGACCTGCAGGCCGGCACGCACCTCGTCCAGACTGTCTTGCGAGCTGTAGTGGCGCTGGTTGAGCTGACTGATCCGGTTGACCTGCTGGCTGGCGCGCAGCTGTTCGGCCTTGGCAGAGGCGACCTTGGCCTCGGCCTGCTGGATCAGGCTCAGTTGTTGGGTGCGGGTGGCCGCCAGATTTTCGGCCGTCGCCTGATTGAGGCGCAGGTCGGCTTCGGCCTCCGCGACCCTGGTTTTGTATTCGCGATCATCGAGACGAGCGATCAGTTGGCCCGCTTTGACCGGCTGGTTGTCGGTGACCAGCACGTCGCGGATATAGCCGGGCAGCTTGGAGCTGATCCCGGTCACTTCACTTTGCAGATAGGCGTTGTCGGTGCTTTCAAAATAGCGGCCGTGAAGATACCAGTAACCGGCGAACAGCAGACCGAGCAGCGCCAATATCATGGCTGCCAGCAGGGGAATTTTTTTGTGTTGACTCATTTTTGTGATTCCTGAACTTAAGGGGCGCAGGCTAACACTGGTCAACTGTTTCGATTAGTATTGGTTCACGAGATATACAGTTTCACTGGTGCAACAATGGATCTCAATGCCGCGTTAATTCTGGTGCGTATCGTCGACAAGGGCTCGTTTACGGGGGCTGCCCGCGAGCTGGGGATGACCAAGGCGATGGTCAGCCGCCGCATCGCCGAGCTTGAACAGCGGCTCGGAGTGCGTCTGCTTTATCGCTCCACCCGTCAGCTCACTCTGACCGAGGAGGGGGAGAAGTACTACCTGCACTGCAGCAAGGCGGTCGATGCCCTGACCGAAGCCGAGCTGATGCTGAGCGCCAGCCAGCAGGAGGTGACCGGCACCCTCAAACTGGCGGTGCCTATCGAGACGGGGCAACTGGTGGTTGGGCGCTTGGTCGCCAAGTTTTTGCAGGCCTATCCCGCCCTGCAGGTGGAGCTGGAGCTGACCAACCGGGTGGTGGACCCCATCAGTGAAGGGTTGGATGCGGTGGTGCGGATTGGCGACATGAGCGACTCCAATCTGGCTGCACGCCGACTCTGGAGCACCGGGCGGTTGCTCTGTGCCAGCCCGGACTATCTGGCCCGCAGCCCGGTCATCGAGCGGCCGGAGGATCTGGCCAACCACGAGCGGGTGACGGTGAGCAGCGGGTTTCTCGCCTCTCACTGGTGCTTCGAGCTGGATGGCAGAGAGGTGCTGGTTGACCCCCCATCCCGTTTTCGGGTCAATAATATTACCTGTGCCCGGGAGGCGGCAAAGGCGGGGCTGGGGTTGGCCTCGTTACCCGCTATGCTCTGTCAGGATGAGCTGGCCAGCGGCGAGCTGGTGATCCTGCTGCCAGAGTGGCAGCAACCCAGGGTGCCGATTTATTTGCTGTTTCCGGAGCGGCAACTGATGCCGCGCAAGTTGCGGGCATTCATCGATTTCATGATTGAGAACGGCGCCGAGTTTGGCATCGACAAGTTGTTGTAAGGGGGAGCTATGGATAACTGGATCAATCTCTATCGCGCCTCACACACCCTGGAGGCGCACGCGTTGAAAGGGGCGCTGGAGGCGGAAGGGGTGCTGGTGCGCCTCAATGGCGAGGGGCTGTCTGGCGCCCTTGGCGAGCTGCCGGTCGACATGTTGCAGGTGACCCTGATGGTGCGGGCCGAGGATCGCAGCAAGGCAGGACGGGTCATCGAGCGTTACCAGCAGCGTCAGGGTAATGGCTGGCTGTGCGGCCAGTGCGGGGAGGAGAACGGCGCCAACTTCGACGTCTGCTGGCGCTGTCACCACGATCCCCACGACAGCTGAGCTTTCTTCCGCTAGCGCGGCGGGAACTCGATATCTTCCCCTGCGCTGGCATCGTGATAGGTCGCCAGATCCAGCTCGTTTTCGCTGCGGGCGATCAGCACCGACACCAGAATATCCCCCGATACGTTGACCGTGGTGCGCGCCATGTCGAGGATCCGGTCAATGCCTGCAATCAGTGCCACCCCTTCCAGCGGCAAGCCCACCGCCGTCAGGGTCAGGGTCAGCAGCATCAACCCGGTGCCCGGGGTGCCAGCGGTGCCGATACTGGCCAGGGTGGCGATGCTGATGATGGTCAGGTAATCGACCATGTGCAGGTCCACACCGAATGCCTGAGCTACGAACAGCGCAGTCACTCCCTGATAGAGGGCGGTGCCATCCATGTTGATGGTGGCGCCGATGGGCAGCACCTTGGCGGTGATGGCGGGGGAGACTCCCAGCCGCTTCTCTGCGCAGGCCAGACTGATGGGCAGGGTGGAGTGGCTGGAGCTGCTGGTAAACGCAACCGCCTGGGCATCAACGATACTCTTGAAGTAGTGCAGCGGATTGAGCCGTGCCAACAGGAGCAGCAGGGTGCTGTAGACCCCGAGCACGTGCAGCAGGCAGCCGAGGTAGACGGCGCCGATCACCTTGAGCAGGGGCAGCAGCAGGTCGAGGCCGTACTTGCCGGTCATCCAGGCCATCAGGGCGCAGACACCGTAAGGGGCGAGCGCCATCACCATCTGGGTCAGCTTGAACATCCCCTCGGCCAGCGAGGTGAAGAAGAGGATGGCGGGACGGCCACGGCGACCGCTGGCATTGAGGGCGACCGCCAGCGCCACCGCAAAGACGATCACTTGCAGGATCTTGCCATCCACCATTGCCTGTACCGGATTGCTCGGTACCAGATGGCTCAGCACGCTGGCCAGGGTGGGTGGTTCCGACATACCGACCCGCTCATAGGGGCCCATGTCGGCACCCATGCCGGGTTCCAGCAGCCAGCCCATCATCAGGCCGATGCAGATGGCGATGGCGGTCGAACAGAAGTAGAGGCAGATCGCCTTGCTGCCGATGCGATCGAGGGCCTTGCCCTTGAGCAGCGAGGTGAGACCGGCGATGACCGAGCAGAAAATGAGGGGCACCATCAGCATCTGGATGGTGTTGACGAACAGGACGCCAAGGGGCTTGAGCAACAGGGCTTGCTCTTCAAAGCCGACGCCCAGACCCACCCCTGTCAGCATGCCGATCAGGGTCTTGAGCCAGAGTGGTCGGCGGGTCCAGATCTGCCAGGGCTTGAGAGCCTCTCCATGGAACAGCATGACGCCAATATCCTTATACATTGTCTGCGATGGCCAAAAAGGGGCGCCAGTGTAGCGATCCCTGACGCGGGTTGCCACATTATCGACAAAGCGGTGGCTGTGACCACTCCCCTGACCAGGAAATGCGCAATTTATTGGCCTATATCAAGATCCCTCCGGGCGGGGAGATATTTAATTGGCATTAAATATGTTCATTATTGAGGTGAGAGATGTCGCAATCGGTTCATGGTCACGAAGTGATGGAGATGATGCTGGCGCAAGGGGGGCAACTTACCCGTGCCAGCCTGAAACAGGCGATGGCAGAGCGGTTCGGTGCCGAGGCCCGTTTTCATACCTGCAGCGCCAGCGAGATGGATGCGGAAGCGCTGATCGACTTTCTGGCTGCCCGCGGCAAATTCATCGACTCCGCCGAGGGTTTCCAGACCCGCGCCGACAAGATCTGCAACCACGGTTAATCCCGCTGCGAGCGCATCATGGCGCTCGCTCAATTCTTCGCCCTTTGCTATATTTCGCCCCCTCTCTTTTCCCTATTCAGGGCGTAGCCCGGGCGTTGTATGGATACTTTCTCTGCCGCAGTCATGCTGTTTCTGATCATGGACCCGCTGGGCAACCTGCCGGTCTTCCTCTCTATCCTGCGTCATATCGATCCCAAGCGACGTCGCAAGGTGATGGTGCGCGAGCTGCTCTTCTCGCTGGCCATCATGATGCTGTTCCTGTTCGTCGGTCAGCAGATCCTCGGCTTCCTCAACCTGCGGCAGGAGGCGGTCAGCATTGCGGGGGGGATTATCCTGTTCCTGATCGCCATCAAGATGATCTTCCCGAGTGAAGGGGGGGTGACCGGGCTGGCGGCGGGCGAGGAGCCCTTCCTGGTGCCGATGGCGATCCCGATGATCGCCGGTCCTTCTATCTTGGCTTCTTTGATGCTGCTGGCCAATCAGGAGCCGACCCGGATGGTGGACTGGTCGCTGGCACTCTTTCTGGCCTGGGCCGCCAGCGCGGTGATCCTGATGTTCTACGAGGTATTCAACAAGCTGCTGGGTGAGCGGGGACTCACTGCGGTGGAGCGGTTGATGGGGATGCTGCTGGTGATGATCTCGGTTCAGATGTTGCTGGACGGGGTACATCACTATCTGGCGGTGACCGGTCAGGGCTGAGCGGTTTACATCTTGAAGTGAATGAAACGGGGCTACGCAGAGCCCCGTTCTTTTTTTCCTGCCGAGAGGGCGTGCCGTCACCCGTGAGTGGTCGCAGCGGGTTCCAGTTTGCTCATGATGAGGGAGAGCAACAATTCCCGCAGCCAGCGGTGGCCCGGATCCTCGCTGTGACGCTGATGCCAGATGAGCAGATGGGAGATGCTGTCCAACCCGATGGGCAGCGGCAGCTGCAACAGCGGATAGACCTGGGTAGCGTGGCGGGCGTAGAGCCTGGAGAGGGTCACTATCATGTCGGAGTGCATCCCCATCCGCAGCGCCGCCTCGAAGGAGGGCACGGTTGCCTCGATACGCCGGTAGAGATCCTGCTCTGCCAGCTTGTGATCCAGCATCCAGCGGTCTCGCCCCTCGCAGTAAGTCTGCACATGGGGATAGCTGAGGTAGTGCTCCAGATTCCAGTTGTGCTCCCGCAGCGCGGGGTGGTGCTGCTGCACCAGACAGGTGAGATCATCGACCGCCAGCACTCGCTGACAGATGCTGTCGGGCAGGGTATCGAGCCGATAATCGGAGCTGATGCAGTTCTCCCGCACCGCGAAGGCGATGTCCACCTGTCCCTGACTCATCTCGGTCAGACTGTTCTCGGTCCACTCCTCGTAACGCAAGCGGATCCTTGGTGCCTGCCGCTTCAGCTCGCTCAGGTAGAGCGGGGCAAACAGGGTAAAGGCGCTGTCCATGCTGGCGATGACGAACTCCCGCTCCGAGCTGGCGGGGTCGAACTCGGGCGGCTGGATCAGGTTGTCCAGCGACAGCAGGATGGGTTGCAACTGCTGCTGCAGTGCAAGGGCACGGCCGGTGGGTTCCAGCCCGTAGGCAGAGCGGATGAAGAGGGGATCATTGAAAGTATCGCGCAGACGGCCGAGGGCTTTACTGACCGCGGACTGGCTCAGATGAAGGCGGCGTGCCGCCTTGCTGCCGTTGCGCTCTTCCAGCAGTACCTGCAGGATAATCAGCAAATTGAGGTCGATGCGACCCAGTTGTTCCAGCAGCATGATATGAATCCTCTTCAATTCTAAGATGAATTTATACCATTTGTTTTCATATCTTGGCGATCTTATCCTCGAATGGTCTCAGGTTCGCATGAACCACTGGTACAGGATGTAGCGGTTGAGGGGACATGTAGCACAATCAATATGGCGACCTCAGGGTCGCCCTATTTTTTGGCTATGATTTATTTGCTCACTTGCACCTGCCTTGATTTTGCCCAACAATCCCTGCGCTCTATTTTGATACAAGTAACAGATATCTCTTTGTGAGGGAGTATCCCTATGGGACTCGGTGGAATTCATATCTGGCATATGCTGATCCTCTTGCTGGTTGTTGTGCTGGTCTTCGGCAGCAAGCGTCTTGCCAGTGCAGGTGAGGATCTGGGTACCGCCATCAAAGATTTTCGCAAGGCGATGCGTGACGACGCAAATCATCCGAAATAAGCAGTAGGAGTAGAAAATGTCTGTAGACGAGAAAGTTGAACTGAACGAAACCTGTGACAGCTGCGGCTGTTTTGCCGAGATCGGCACCATCATCGGCGAAGGCGACGATGTGATGGATCTGGTGATTGAAGCCGCTGCCGAGGCTGATGCCCGCGCCAAGCTGGCTGCCTATGAAGCTCTGGCCAAACAGGTCACTGCCGAAGCTCAAGTGAGCAGCGAACTGACCCAGGGCGCTAACGGCGTGATCCTGAAAGCCCGCCTGCAATTCACCTGCACCGCCGAAAAACTGATTTTCGAAATGCGGGCCCGCTCTATCTGAGTTGTCTGATAACGCGGCAGGTTTGCCTGCCGTGTTGACCCTTCTGCTGTGGGTCGGCGTTCTATAGTTACTCTATCCCACAGACGTTTTTGCCCGGCGCGAGTCGGCCAACAGAAGGCGCAAACATCATGACGCAGCGATGGATCTCTGCTCCCAATCCCACCCTCTATCGTGATCCGTGCTGCCAACAGGCAGCAGGCGTGACCTCAGCACAGGGGCAGCCATCGTGATGCGACGCTGGATCTGGGCTCTGCTGGCCCTCTGCTGTTTTCCCCTGCTGGCGGCTGAACTCAAGCCACAGCGTCTGCCCCAACCCGGTGACCTCGAAAGCATTCTGCAAAAGCGCGAACTCAGGGCTCTGGTGGTCTATGAGCGCGGCTTCTATTTTCTCGATCGCGGCGCCCAGTACGGCATTCTGGTCAATCAGCTGCAAGGGTTCGAGCGCTGGCTGAACAAGACCTATCTCGCCAAAGAGAAGGTCAAACTCAAGGTGGTCTACATCCCGGTGCGTCAGGACAAGCTGCTGGACTATCTGACCGAGGGGCGTGGCGATCTGGTGGCGGCAACCATGACGGTGACCCCGACCCGGCGTGAACAGGTGGCCTTCTCCCGGCCGCTCATTTCATCCATCGAGGAGTGGGTGGTGAGCCAGCAGAGCCTGCCCGCCTTCAGCCGCATTACCCAGCTCTCCGGCAGGCGGGTCTGGGTACGTGCCAGCTCCAGCTACTACGAGAGTCTGCGCCAGCTCAACTGGCTGTTTCGCGAGCTGGGGCTGCCCCCCGTCTATATCGAGACGGTGCCCGAATATCTGCAGGATGGCGATCTGCTGGAGATGGTGGCCGCCGGCATTATTCCCCTGACGGTGACCGACAGCTACAAGGGGCGGATCTGGCTGGGTGGCATGATCTCCGGTCTCAAGGCTCACAAGCTGATCCCCCTGCGCAGCAATGGCACCAGCGCCTGGGCGCTGCGCAAGAATAGCCCCGAGCTGCTCAAGGCGGTCAATGGCTATCTGGCGAGTGTCAGCCGCAACAGCCTCTACAGCGATATGACCCTGCGTCGCTTGCTGGTTCGCAGCGATCAGATGAGCAATATCCTGGCGCCGGATCCTATGGGGCGCCTCGCGACCATTCGCAAGGTGCTGGAGAAGTACGCCAATCAATACGATCTCGACTGGCTGATGCTGGCGGCGCTTGGCTACAAGGAGTCCGGCCTCAATCCCAAAGCGCGCTCGCCCAAGGGGGCTGTGGGCCTCATGCAGCTGCTGCCCAGTACGGGGCGGGAAGTCGGCATCAACGGCGCCAGACTCACCACGCTGGAGGGAAATGTGGAAGCAGCCTGCCGCTACATGCGGTTGATCCTCGATACCTACTTCAATGATCCCAAGCTGGATCGGCTCAACCGCCACCTGTTTGCCCTCGCTGCCTACAACGCCGGGCCAAACCGGGTGCAGGCGCTGCGAGGCAAGGCGGAGAAACTGGGGCTCGATCCCAACGTCTGGTTCGGCAACGTGGATCAGCTGGTGGCCAACGAAGTCGGACAGGGGCCGATCAACTATGTCGGCACCATCTACAAGTACTACGTGGCCTATCGTTTCAGCCTGCCCCAGATCGAGGGCAAGGCTGCCGCTATCGAAGCGGCTCAGCCCTGAGCCGGTTGACCGGCAAGGTCGCCTGCACGGTCGGCAATTGCCAGCCACCGTCCCTGTGTTGCAAAAACCAGTGGGCGGGGCCGGTGGCCGGGATGAGATCTGGCTGGCTGAGCTGGCCCAGATAGCGCAACATCGGGGTATCATGCAGTTCCATCAGCAACTCCTTTTGAATATGTGAAGAGGCTCGCCAGCGTTATGACACCCGGCCATGACAGCAGGATGACACCATGATCCCCGGATCCTTTGCCCTGATCGACGATCCCCAGCTGGCGCTGAAGGTGCGCTGCCACTGGATCCGCCATGCCCGCGAGCAGATCCAGGCGCAGTACTACAGCTGGGAGGAGGACAGCAGCGGCAAGTTGCTGCTGAGCGAGCTGCTTCACGCCACCCGGCGCGGCGTCAAGGTGCAGCTGCTGGTGGATGATCTCTATGCCGGTGACAACCGCTTTCTGGAGATGGTGGCTCACTACCCGGGGATCGAGGTGCGGCTGTTCAACCCCTTCTGGCTGCGGGGCTGGCGCCCGCTGGCACTGCTGCTGGAGGGGCTGCTCAGCTTTCGCCGCATCAACCACCGGATGCACAACAAACTGCTGCTGGTGGATGGCAAGCTGGCGCTGATCGGCGGGCGCAACATCGGCGATCGCTACTTCGGTCTGGATCCGCAAGCCCCCTTTGTGGATCTCGATCTCGCCTGTCAGGGGGGACTGTGCCAGCAGATGGCGCAGGGGTTCGAGCAGTTCTGGCACAGCCGCTGGAGTCACCCCATCCGCCATCTGCTGCGCCGCGAGCTGCTGCCCGCCGAAATAGAGGTGGTCAACGACTTCCTGTTCACCATGACGGATCCGGCGGTGGCGACGGTCTACGATCTGCCCGCAGCGCTGTTTGACGAGCGCGATTTGCCGCTGCAGTGGCATGAAGGGCGGGCCGAGGTGTGGTTCGACCGTCCCGGCAAGGGGCTTATCTCCCGTCCCACCACCGCCCGTCAGCTCTGGCGCCAGCTGGATGACAATCCCGGCTCGCTGGGGTTGGTGACCCCTTACCTCATCCTGACCCGCGGGTTCCGGCACCGTCTGGCGCGGCTGCGCCAGCAGGGGATCGCCATCGACATCCTCACCAACTCGCTGGCCAGCACCGATGTGCCACTGGTCTATGGTGCCTATCAGCGTTATCTCGGCTGGTTGCTGCGCCAAGGGATCCGGGTCGCCGAGTTTGACCATGGCCACGGCAGCCTGCACGCCAAGTTGATCCTGCTGGGAGAGGAGCGGGCGCTGTTCGGCAGCCTCAACCTCGATCCCCGCTCGCTGTTTCTCAATACCGAACTGATGCTGCATTTGCATTGCCCGCCGATCTGCGAGGTGCTGCGAACGTGGCTGGCTCGCTGGCAGGAGCAGGCCGGTGGATTGCCGCGCAAACCCGAAGGGTGGTCAAGGCGGCTGATAGCCCGCCTGAGCGACTGGTTGCCACTGCGGCGTTGGCTATGAGGTGGCCATTTTTTGTGCGAGATCTCGCAAAGCCTTGTAAGCCATTGCTGATGCCCTTTGCGGGTGAATAACCATGCATGAATCTATCTTACTGTTTTATAACAATTTAGCGGTGATGATAAGGCTGTTTTTTGTACTCTGATGTGAATGGAATTAGCATAAAAACGTTTTTTATTTTGTTTTTATGCGTAATATTTCAGTTGCAAGGACAAACACGGCGGCCTGTCTGCCGTGTGGACGAAGGTTGTAACGGGTAGCTGGTCGGTTGCATTGCTGCAATTGGCGCGCACTTCAGATGGGTCGCGAACTATCGGAAAGTGAAACAGAGACCCGGCGTGGCCGGACTCCAATATGGAACATGCTATTTGCGAGGGGGTGACATGGACATGTCACCCCACTTTTTTGGCCGCTCGCCACCGTTTACCTTTTCCATGACTGTTGCTCATCGCAAGAGCCACAGAGGGCAAGGCAATAAAAAGAGGGCCGCAATAGCGGCCCTCTGTCTCATCTGCCCGGTGGATTAACCTGCCTTGACGCTGCGGCGACGCTGCAGCCAGACGATCGCCCCGAACAGCAGGAAGCCCGGGATCCACATCCACTCCTTGGTCCAGCGCTCGGTCGGCGCCTTGACGGTGAGGATCTCCTGATCGAACTCCAGTCCCATGGTGGCGGCCGGGCTGCCAAAGGCGACGTTGTCGATCAGTGTCTTGCCATCCTGTTCATAGAGGCTCAGCCCCAGATTGGCCAGCCGCTCTTCGCCATTTGCCCCATCCGGTACGGCGACCAGCAGGGTGAACTTGCGTGGCTTGCCCACTGCATCTTCACCGAGGATCCGCAGCCGCAGGGTGCTCTCCGCCTCCACTTCACCCATGGTTTGGGCCAGCTGGGCAGGCGGGGTTTCGCGATAGGGATCGTGCACCATGTCCATCCAGAAACCCGGGCGGAACAGGGTAAAGGCGACCAGCAACAGCAGCACGCTCTCGTACCAGCGGCTCTTCACCAGGAACCAGCCCTGAGTGGCGGCGGCGAAGATCAGCATGGCGATGGTCGCCACGATGAAGATCAGCACACCGTGGGCGAAGTCCACGTCGATCAGCAGCAGGTCGGTGTTGAAGATAAACAGGAACGGCAGCGCCGCGGTACGCAGGCTGTAGTAAAACGCCGTGATCCCGGTCTTGATGGGATCGCCCTTGGAGACAGCCGCTGCCGCGAAGGAGGCGAGCCCCACCGGTGGCGTCACATCCGCCATGATGCCGAAGTAGAAGACGAACAGGTGCACCGCGATCAGCGGCACGATCAGCCCGTTTTGCTGCCCCAGTGTCACCACCACTGGCGCCAGCAGGCTGGAGACCACGATGTAGTTGGCGGTGGTGGGCAGCCCCATGCCGAGGATCAGGCTCAGCAGTGCGGTGAGCAGCAGCATCAGCAGCAGGTTGCCCATGGAGAGGAACTCCACCAGATCAGCCAGCACCAGACCAACCCCGGTCTGGGAGACCGCACCCACGATAATTCCCGCTGTGGCGGTGGCAATGCCGATACCGATCATGTTGCGGGCACCGGCGACCAGCCCTTCCCGCAGATCCACCACGCCGTCAGCGACGGTGCCGTAGTCGTGCTTGCCGTCCTTGCGCAGCCAGTTGAGCAGCGGGCGCTGAGTCAGCAGGATGATCACCAGCATCACGGTACCCCAGAAGGCCGACAGCCCCGGCGAGAGGCGCTCCACCATCAGGCACCATACCAGTACTACCACCGGCAGCAGGAAGTGCAGGCCGGAGAGCAGCACGGCGCGGGTGTTGGGCAGCTCGGTGAGCGGCTTGTCGGGATCTTCGGCAGGCAGCGGTTCATTGCTGGCGGCGATCTTCAACAGGGCCACATAGGTGGCAGCCAGTAGTACCGAGATCCCCGGCAGGGCGTAGTCACCCAAAGCAGGTTTGAGCCAGCCGAGGCCATAGTAGACCGCCAGTGACAGGCCGCTGATGAGGGCCGCGCCAAAGGCAAAGCCGGTCAGGC
Source organism: Aeromonas sp. 95A (assembly GCF_051919235.1). Classification (NCBI taxonomy): domain Bacteria; kingdom Pseudomonadati; phylum Pseudomonadota; class Gammaproteobacteria; order Aeromonadales; family Aeromonadaceae; genus Aeromonas; species Aeromonas sp. 95A. The sequence goes on along the minus strand of NZ_JBQBFC010000001.1, from coordinate 2,556,265 downwards.
GGCGCAGCCAGGGCTTGGGTTGATGGTTGCCGATGGGCTGCATGCCCAGTTTCAACGCCTCCAGATGGACGATGTAGAGCAGCGCTATGTAGGAGATGGCGGCAGGCAGGAAGGCGTGCTTGATGATCTCCACATAGGGGATGCCCACATACTCCACCATCAGGAAGGCGGCTGCCCCCATCACAGGTGGCATGATCTGGCCGTTGACCGAGGAGGCCACTTCCACCGCCCCCGCTTTCTCTGAACTGAAGCCCACCTTCTTCATCATCGGGATGGTGAAGGTGCCGGTGGTCACCACGTTGGCAATCGACGAGCCGGAAATCAGACCGGTCAGGCCGGAGGCGACCACTGCCGCCTTGGCCGGGCCGCCGCGCAGGTGGCCGAGCAGGCTGAAGGCGAGCTGGATAAAGTAGTGACCGGCACCGGCCCGTTCCAGCAGGGCGCCAAACAGCACGAACAGGAACACGAAGCTGGTGGAGACGCCAAGGGCAATGCCGAACACCCCTTCGGTGGTGATCCACTGGTGGTTGGCCAGCGCGGTAAAGCCTACTCCGCGGTGTGCCAGCAGTCCCGGCATCCAGGGGCCCGCCAAGCTGTAGATCAGAAAGACGATGGCGATGACCGCCAGTGCCGGCCCCAGGGCGCGGCGCGCCGCTTCCAGCAGCAGCGGAATGCCGATGCAGGCGGTCACCAGATCGGCGGTGGTGAGGGTGCCGGGACGCAGCGCCAGTGCTTCATACATCACAAACAGGTAAGAGGCGGCGCCAGCGGCGATCAGGCCGAGGGCGATATCGCCGAGGGGAACCCGATCCCGCGGCGAGGAGCGAAATGCCGGGAACACCAGAAAAGCGAGCAACAGGGCAAAGGTGAGGTGAATGGAGCGGGTTTCGGTGTCATTGAGTACGCCAAACCCCACCATGAAGGGGAGTGGCGAGGCGATCCAGAGCTGGAATAGGGACCAGGCCAGCGCCAGTGCGGTGATGAGCCAGCCCATGATGCCCAGCGGCAGGCGAGCGCCCACATCCTGGGCGATCAGTTCCTCGGTAGAGAGTTGTTTATCTTGCATAGGGTTAACTTGTGCCAACGAGTACAACAAGAGCGACACCCGCCCCCGCAATCAGGCGGCAGACGGGTGTCGAAGAGAGTGACAAAGGCCCCGGGGCCTTCAATCAGAGCCAGCCGCGCTCTTTGTAGTAGCGGGCAGCCCCTTCATGCAGCGGTGCAGAGAGACCCACCTTGATCATGTCGGCCTCTTTCAGGTCGGCAAAGGCAGGGTGCAGGCGCTTGAAGCGATCCAGGTTGTCGAACACCGACTTGACCAGCTGATAGACCACTTCCGGATCGGTTTTGGCGCTGGTGGAGAGCACCGCTTTGCCACCGATGGAGGGGGTCGGCTTGTCGCTGCCCTTGTAGATGCCGCCCGGGATCTCGGCCTTGCTGTAGTAGCTCTTCTCGGCCAGCAGCTTGTCGATGTCGGCGCCGGTCACAGGTACCAGTACTGCATCTGTGGTGGTGGAGGCTTCCTGAATGGCGCCGTTCGGGTGACCGACGAAGTAGCTCATGGCGTCGATGTTGTTGTCACCGAGGGCGGAGGCCTGTTCGGCCGGCTTCAGCTCGGAGACCAGACCGAAGTCACCCTTCTTCCAGCCTTTGACCGCCATGATCTCTTCCATGGTGTCACGTTGGCCGGAGCCCGGGTTGCCGATGTTGACGCGCTTGCCTTTCAGGTCGTCGAAGCTGGCGATCTTGGCATCGCGGCGAGCCAGGATGGTGAACACCTCGCTCTGCAGGGAGAAGACGGCGCGCATGTCGTCCATAGCCCCTTCGGCCTGGAACGGTGGCAGCCCCTTCATCGCCTTGAACTGGTGGTCGGATTGCATGATGCCGAAGTTGAATTCACCGCTGCGGATGCCGTTGACGTTGGCAACACCACCGCCACTGGCCGGGGCGTTGCACTTGATCTGGTGATCGGCGGCGCCGCGATTGAGGAAGCGGCAGATGGACTGGCCAGCGACATAGTAGACGCCGGTCTGACCGCCGGTGCCTATGGTCACGAAGCGCTCCTGCGCTTGTACCGGACCACCGAATGAGACACCGACTAGAGCCGCCGACAGGGCGCATGCCAAAGTTAATCCTTTCATTTTTTCTCCCTTTTCTTTGATTTTGTTTATCCGATCCCCGGATAAATTGATGGCAATCCCGTTCTGCGCCGGGCTTGCCCGCTCTTCTCGTTGCGCGAAAGCGGGGGAGTTGATCACCCCCTTTCCGGCAGTCACCCTCATCCTGTGGTGAGGCTACCGACCTCCTGTCGGTCGAAGATAAATTGGCCCCTGAGGGGCCAAATAAAAAGTTGCAAGCACTCCGATTAAGCACATTCACCCAACATAAATCAAACGAAATGGCAAAATAGCGGAGTTAAATCTTGAGAAACATGACCTCGATCATTCATTTTCTTGCCGAAGATTAATTTGATATGGAGGGAAATGGAAGAGGGAAAAACTACGAGAGGATTCTTATGCGGCCCTTGAATGACAAGGGCCGGAGTCATGAGAGATCAGTTGGCCGGGGTGGCCAGATCCAGGATAAAGGCGTATTCCAGCGCGATATCCTCGTAGGCTTTGAAGCGGCCCGACTTGCCGCCGTGGCCGGCGTCCATGTCGGTATTCAGTAACAACTTGTTATCATCTGTCTTCAGTTCGCGCAGCTTGGCGACCCACTTGGCGGGCTCCCAATACTGCACTTGCGAGTCGTGCAGTCCGGTGGTGACCAGCAGGTTGGGATAGGCTTGCGCCTTGACCTGATCGTAGGGGCTGTAGCTCTTCATGTAGTCGTAGTAGCGCTTCTGGTTCGGGTTGCCCCACTCGTCATACTCCCCGGTGGTGAGGGGGATCGACTCGTCCAGCATGGTGGTGACCACATCGACGAACGGCACCTGCGCCACCACGCCGCGATAGAGTTCGGGCGCCTGATTGATGACGGCCCCCATCAAGAGGCCGCCGGCGCTGCCGCCCATGGCGTAGACCTGATCTTTGGCGCCGTAGCCTTGCTCAACCAGCGCCTTGGTGACATCGATAAAGTCATTGAAGGTGTTCTGCTTTTTCAGCAGTTTGCCATCTTCGTACCAGTGACGGCCCAGCTCTTCGCCCCCCCGGATATGGGCGATGGCGTAGACGAAGCCTCTGTCCAGCAGGCTCAGGCGCGAGCTGCTGAAGTCGGGATCCATGCTGGCGCCGTAGGAGCCGTAGCCATAGACCAGCAGCGGATTCTTGGGCGCATCGGCCTGCTCTTTCTTGAACTTGTCCTTGCGATAGACCAGCGACACCGGCACCGATACGCCGTCGCGGGCGGTCACCCAGAGTCGCTCGCTGGCGTACTGGTCGGCCTTGAAGCCGGCCACCGGCTGCTGCTTGAGCAGGGTGCGCTTGCCGCTCGCCATATCCAGCTCATAGGTGGAGGCGGGGGTGGTCATGGAGGAGTAGCCATAGCGCAGGGCGCTGGTATCCGGCTCCGGGTTGTAGGCGAGCCAGGTGACATAGGCGGGATCATCGAAGGCGATCTCCTTCTCGTCACCGCTCTGCCAGTTGATCTGGCGCAGTCGGGTCAGCCCCTTGTTGCGCTCTTCCAGTACCAGCCAATCCTTGAACAGGGCGTAGCTCTCCAGCAGCACCTCCGGATTGGGGGCAATCACCGCCTTCCAGCGATCGACCGGGCTCTCCCTGGTCTCGTAGAGGCCGAAGTTCTTGCCGTCCTTGTTGGAGCGCACATAGAAGCGGCCGCGGTAGTGATCCAGGCTGTATTCGTGATCCACCTGACGGGGCAGGAACAGGCGGGGGGCGTGCTCCGGCTGGTTGGCATCGATCAGCCGCGCTTCGCCTGTGGTGGTGCTGGAGAGGGCGATGACGATGAAATCTTCCGAGGTGGTGGCGTAGAGGCTGATGTAGAAGGAGTCATCCTTCTCTTCATAGACCAGCTTGTCCGTGGCCGGATCCGTCCCGAGCGTGTGGCGATAGACCTGATAGGGCAGCAGGGTCTGCGGGTGCTTGCGCACATAGAAGACGGTCTTGTTGTCGTTGGCCCACACCAGATTGCCGGAGGTATTTTCCAGTTTGTCGGTGGCCCACTGGCCGCTCTCCAGATCGAGGAACTGGATCTGGTACTGACGACGGGAGAGGAAATCTTCCGCCACCGCCAGCCAGCGGTTGTTGCGGCTCACCTCAAGGGCGCCGAGGGCATAGAACTCGTGCCCTTCAGCCCGCAGGTTGCTGTCGAGCAGCAGGCTCGCCTGCTCTTCACCGAGCTTGGTGCGCGAGTAGATCCCGTACTCCTTGCCCGGCTCATAGCGGGTCTGGTAGCGGTAGCCGTTCTTCACATAGGGTACCGACTCATCCTGCTGGGGGATGCGGGCGACCATCTCTTTGTAAAGCTGTTCGCGCAGGGGTTGGGTCGGCTTGAGCATGGCCTCGGTATAGGCGTTCTCGGCCTTGAGATAGTCCAATACCTCGGGCTTCTGCCGCTCGTCGTCACGCAGCCAGTAGTAGTTGTCGATGCGGGTATCCCCGTGTTTTTTCAGAGTGCGGGGATGTTTGGCGGCCACGGGCGGCTGGATTGGATGTTCGCTTGTCAGCATGGCGGGCTCTTCATTGGCATAAGTAGGGGGGAGAACTGTCAGAAAGGCTAGCAGCAGAACTCCTCGGGAAAAGGTAAACATGTCGCATCCTTGGCGCTGGAAAGGGTTGGTAGACCTGAGCATCGGCTCCATGAATTGGCGTTAAATCTGCCCCTTGTTGCCGGAGGTTGCAAGCAATCCCTTGTTATTGCAGGAAATGTAATCAAAAAAAGCCGCTATCTCGCGATAGCGGCCCTCTTTCTGGCCATGAGCGGCAAGAGTCCGCTCAGGTGTGCCTCACATGATATGGGAGTGCCCTCTCATGGCCAGTTTTCGTCAGCCGGGGTAGCTCGACCAGCGGTTGGTCGCGCCCTCGTTGCTGATACTCAGTACCTCATAGGGATGGCCCGGAATATCCATGCCCGGCGCACTCTGGGGCATGCCCGGAATGGTCAGGCCACGGATCGCCGGTTTTTCCCTGAGCAGCTTCTGTACATCGGCGGCCGGTACATGCCCCTCGATCACATAGCCATTTACGATGCCGGTATGGCAAGAAGCCAGTTCCGGCGCGATACCGTATTGCTGCTTCACTGCGCCGAGCTGTTCGGTTTCGATAACTTCCAGTTCGAAGCCATTCTGCTCCATATGCTCGTTCCAGCTTTGGCAGCAGCCACAATATTTGGATTTGTAGACGGTCATCTTCTCGGCCGCGAGGGCCGAAAAGCTGACGGTACCGGCCAGCATGGCCAGTAACAGGGGTTTGTACATCACTCACCTCAGATTGAAAGAAAAGATGCCCGATACGGGATGCGTTTCAGGTCTGGGTGCGTGGGGGACGTTCGAGCCGCTCGCGCGGAGCGTCCGGCATAAAGAGAGAGGGGGAGGCGAAGTCGGGGGTATCCGGTTCCAGCACGGCGACCGTCAGGCTGTCGCTGCCTACCAGCGTCATCGAGAGGGCGGTGGTAAAGCTGCCGCAGGGCATCGCTTTTTCCAGGGTACGCTCGCTCTGGCTGCAGTGGGTAGTCAGGGTACAGAGGTCGGTTGCGGCCCGGCTGCCAAACGACATCAACACCAGCACCAGACTCCACAAGGGGAGCCAGCGACGGGCGTGAGCGAGTTGGCGACGGGTGAGAACCATGGAATGACTCGGAAAAAACAAGGGGCACATGGTAACCCTGTGCCCCGGGGGAGGGTCAAGCCCTCCCCATGGTGTCAGTCAGCCAGGATTAAGGTTGCTGACGGGTCGCCGCCAGCACGATCTCGCGCACGCAGACGTTGGCAGGCTGGTTCCAGGCGTAGAGCACGGCATCGGCGATCACTTCCGGCGCAATGACGCCACCCATCTGATCTTTCCAGTCGTGGTAACCGGCCTTGATGCTCTCGTCAGTGGTGTGGCTGAGCAGCTCGGTCTCGACCGCACCCGGGGCAATGGTCACCATACGTACGCCGACATCGGCCACCTCTTCCCGGATGTTCTCGGTCAGGGCGTGCACGGCGAACTTGGTGGCGCAGTAGGCAGCATGGTTCGGGAAGGTCTTGCGACCGGCGATGGAGCTGATGTTGATGATGGTGCCGCTGCGGCGCTCTTTCATGCCTGCCAGCACTGCGTGGACGCCGTTCAGTACCCCCATCACGTTGATGTTGAGCATCTGCTGCCACTCGGCGGGATCCTGCACATCTGCCTGACCAAGCAGCATGACGCCGGCGTTGTTGACCATGCAGCCGACCGGGCCAAATTTGGCTTCTGCCTGCTGGACGGCGGCTTTCATGGCGGCGGTGTCGGTCACATCGACCCCGATGCAGAGGGTATCGGGCAGGTTCAGTGCCTGCATCGGCTCGACCCGGCGGGCCAGCAGCAGCAGCGGATGACCGGCGGCAGAGAAGGCACGGGCGATGGCGGCACAGATCCCGGCGGAGGCACCGGTGATCACGACGAGAGATTTGGACATGGGTCTTTCCTTCTGATTCAAGAGTCGGTTTGAGCAAACAGGTGGCTGGCCAGCACGGAACCCAATCACTATAGTCACTGCATCTATAAGTGATAAATATTGTTTTCCGCTGGTTATCATCTGAAAAAACTATGGTTTGTTTATGCTGGACTTGAGATTGCTGCGTTTCTTCATCGCCATCTATGAAGAGAAGAACATCACGGCGGCGGCCGAGCGCTGCCACGTCAGCCAGCCCTCCCTCTCGGCGGGGCTGCGCCAGCTGGAAGAGGCGCTCGGTGACAGCCTGTTTGTCCGGGGCAAGAAGGGGGTGGTGGCGAAAGATCCGGCCCACTATCTCTATCCTCACGCGGTCAAGCTGGTGGAGGAGGCGCGCCGTCTGCCGGAGCTGTTTCGCCAGAAAGCGACGCGTGCGAGGCTCAATATCGCCATCATGCCGGACTTGAGTCGCCATCGGGTGGCCGGGCTGTTGCAGCAAGTACAGCGCGTGTTGCCACAGCTGGATCTCACCCTCTCCGACTACGCCACCCCCGCCGACTGCCGCTTGACGCTGGATGCCTTGCGCCGGGAGGACGAGATCTTCCTGCCGCTGTGGGAGGAGGATTACGTGCTCTGCGTACCGGTCGATCACCCCCTGGCCAGTCGCGAAAGGATCGAGCTGGCCGAGCTGCAACATTATGATTTTATTGAGTGCCCGCCCTGCGAAGCCCATCAGCAGACTATCGGCCTGCTGGCCTGTGACCGCCTTACCCTCAATCTGGTGGCCAAGGCTGAGAGCAAGGGGCTGGTGATGGCGCTGGTGCTGGCTGGGGTCGGCATCAGTTTTCTGCCGGACGGGCTGGTCGAGGATGAGGCGGGTCTCTGTACCCTGCCGGTGAGCGGGCCGCGGATGTTTCGCCGGATTGGGATCTGCTATCCCGCTCACCAGACCCTCAATCCGGCGCTGCGGGAGCTGATCCCCGAGTTGGCAGGCTATGGCGCTTCCTGATAAGGTCGCTCTCCGGTGCACCTTTACGATGCAGCTCCCCAGACTCCCCTTTTCTGTTTACCTCGCCTTGCACCGCAAGGCTTTGCTCGGGTGATGTGGTCATGAAACGCATTCTGGTTATTTTTTCCCATCCCGCGCTGCAGAGCTCGCGGGCCAACAAGCAGCTGTTGCAGGCGATTGAGGGGCTGGAGGGGGTCACGGTTCACGACCTCTATCAGCACTATCCCGACATGTTTATCGATGTGAAGCGGGAGCAGGCGCTGCTCTGTGAGCACGACATCATCGTCTTCCAGCACCCGTTTTACTGGTACTCCTGTCCGGCCATCATGAAGGAGTGGATGGATCTGGTGCTGGAGTATGGCTATGCCTACGGCCCTGAAGCCCACGCCCTCAAGGGCAAGCAGTGGCTGAGCGCCATCACCACTGGCGGGGCGCCGGAGTCCTACTGCAGCGAGGGTTACAACAGCCGACCGCTGCTCGATTTTCTGCTGCCATTTCAGCAGGCTGCCACCTTGTGCGGCATGAACTGGCTGCCCCCTTTCGTGCTGCACTCCTTTCACAAGATCAAGGATCCCGCCGCCCTGCGCCGCTGTGGGCAGGACTACCGCCAGCTGCTTTGCGCCCTGCGTGACGATCAGCTGACCCCGGAGCAACTGGCCGGGCGCCCTTATCTGCGCGACTTGCTGGAGGTGCTCTGATGAAACACGGGCAGCTTGTTGGCCGTGCTTATGAGTCGGCTCAGACGTTCAAACGGAGGGCTGACTGATGGGCCACGGGATCCTGTTTGATGCCTTTATCTATCTCTCTGCAGCCGTTATCGCGGTGCCGCTGGCCAAGCGCTGGGGGCTGGGTTCGGTGCTCGGCTACCTGCTGGCGGGGATCATCATAGGCCCCTTCCTGCTGGGGCTGGTGGGGGAGCAGAAGGATGTGATGCACTTCGCCGAGTTTGGCGTGGTGCTGATGCTGTTTCTGGTCGGTCTTGAATTGCGTCCGGCCCTCTTGTGGCAGTTGAAGGGGCCGATCCTCGGCACCGGCGGCCTGCAGGTGCTGCTCACCACGGCGGCACTGACAGGCGTGGCGCACCTGATCGGTCTGCCGCTGCAACAGGGGTTGGCCATCGGCCTCATTCTGGCGCTCTCCTCCACCGCCATCGTTCTGCAGAGCCTGCAGGAGCGCAAGCTGATGCAGAGCGAGAGCGGTCGCTCCGCCTTTGCGGTGCTGCTGTTTCAGGATATTGCGGTCATTCCGATCCTGGCGATCCTGCCGCTGCTGGCCATGGCGCCGGTCGCTAGCAGTGGTGGCTCCGAGTTGGCGGGTTGGCAACATGGTCTGCTGGTGGTCGCGGCCATCTCCGGCATCGTGCTGGGTGGCCACTATCTGATGCGGCCGGTGTTTCGTGCCATCGCCCAGTCCCATATGCGGGAGATCTTCGTCGCCGCCGCCCTGCTGCTGGTGATCGCCATCGCGGTGCTGATGGAGTCGGTGGGGCTCTCCCCCGCTCTTGGCTCCTTCCTCGCCGGGGTGGTGCTGGCCGACAGCGAATACCGTCACGAACTGGAGGCGGACATTGAGCCGTTCAAGGGTTTGCTGCTCGGCCTCTTCTTCATGTCGGTGGGGGCGGGGATCGACTTCGGGCTGTTTGCCGAGCACCCCTTCCTTATCCCGGCGCTAGTGGTCGGCCTGATGTTGCTCAAATGGCTGGTGCTGATGGCGCTCGGCTTCATCATCCGCATCTCGCCGAGTCAGCGTTGGACCTTCGGGCTGGCACTGGCGCAAGGGGGGGAGTTTGCCTTCGTGCTCTTCTCGTTTGCCGCCCAGAATCGGGTGCTGCCCGGTGAGACCATCTCGCTGCTGACGCTGGTGGTTGCGCTCTCCATGGCGCTGACCCCGCTGCTGCTGATCCTCAACGATCGGGTGATCCAGCCCTGGTTCGATTACCGTAACCAGAGCGACGCGCCGCAGCATGAGCAACCTGAGCTGGTGGAGCATCCGGTGATCATCGCGGGCTTCGGCCGCTTCGGCCAGATCGTGGGGCGCCTGCTACATGGTCACGGTATCGGCACCACCATCCTCGAGCAGGATGCCAGCCAGATAGAGACCCTGCGCAAGTATGGCTATCAGGTATTTTATGGCGATGCCAGCCGGATCGATCTGCTCCATGCAGCCGGGGCGCACAAGGCGAAGCTGCTGGTGCTCTCCATCAACGATCCCGCCACTTCGCTGGCGGTGATCGAGATGGTGCAGAAGCACTTCCCGCACCTGAAGATCCTGGCGCGAGCACTGGATCGACCCCATGCCCACGAGATCCTGCGCCACGGGGTCGAGAGCGTGCACCGGGAAACTCTGGGCTCGGCGGTCGATCTGGGGGTGGAAGCCCTGACCCAGCTCGGTTTTCGGGCCAACCAGGCCTGGCGTGCGGGCCAGACCTTCAAGCAGCACGATAACTGGCTGTTGCGCGAGCAGGTCAACTATCTGGACGACGAACACACTTATATCAACAAGAGCCTGCAATACCGGGAGATCCTCTCCGATCTGTTGCAAGACGACGAGGAGGGGCAGGAGCGTATCCATGCCCACAACTGGAACAGCGGGCTACCCGACGACGACAAGGAAGCAAAATGATTGCCTATTACCCCATGTTCAAACACCTGCATATGACGCTGGCGCTGGTCAGCCTGCTGCTCTTTATCTATCGCTGGCGTCTGGCGTTGGCTGGCAGCGATCGATTGCAGCAGAAGTGGCTGAAGATCCTGCCCCATATCAACGACACCTTCCTGCTGCTGTTTGGTGTGCTGCTGGCGGTGACCTTGCAGTTGAGCCCGGGCCAGCAGCCCTGGCTGATGGCCAAGCTGATTGCACTGGTGCTCTATATCGGTCTGGGTGTCATGGCGCTCAAGCGCCCGGCCCGCGGTCAGAAGCTGGTGGCCGGTGTGGCGGCGCTGGCGGTGTTTGGTTATATGGTCGGTGCGGCCATCACCAAGTCAGCCTGGTCTTGGCTGATGTGAGCAAAAGGGGAGGCTTATGCTCTCCCCTGAAGTTATATTCTGCCATGTATTTTGTTGGTGGTGTTTTATGCTGACAAAAAATCACAATATAGAACTTTCATTTGAGGGGTTTTGGGCTGACTTTAGCCTCTAGCGGCTCCTTTTTTGAGTGCATTGTCTTTGTAAATCAATTGGTTAGTGTGTTTTGTATGAAAATGGCGACAGTTGTCGCAGCAAAACTTGCGACATAGACTGTCGCAAGTCACGACTAGCATACAGTCAACGCTAAACCAGTGAAGGCAAGCACCATGAGCAAGAAGCTGTTACGACAACTGACCTTGGCGCGTTGCATCCCGCACCGCCCTTACAAGCTGACCGCCAGCCAACTCCAGGTAAAACTGGAAGAGGAAGGTATCCACGTCAGTCTGCGTACCGTGCAACGGGACCTGGAGGAGATGTCCGGCATGGGACTGTTCGACCTCACCTCGGACGAGCGCAGCAAACCCCATGGCTGGTGCTTCGAGCGCCACGGCCTCAACGACTTTGCCAATATCATGCCGCTCTCGCTGGCGGTGGCCCTGAAAACCTGGAGTGATCAGGCGAGCCAACTGTTGCCGGCGAGTGTACTGACCGAATTGAATCCGCTGGTCGACAAGGCGAGCCAGGTGATCCGCGACAGCCAGAGCGAACTGGCCGAACGCTGGCTGGAGAGTGTCCACCAGTCACCGCGTCCGTTTGCCGGCAACCCGGAGATCCGCCGCAGCACCCTGATCCGCGATGCGCTCTGGCGTGGTCGCAAGTTCAGTGCCGAGATCCAGCGCGTGATCAAAGAGCGCACCGTATGGCTCTGCTACGACCGTATCAACCCGCTCGGCATTCTCAATCAGCCGGACGGTCCGATCCTGCTCTGCACTCTGTCCGAGCTGGATCCCAAGGTCTACGGCATCCCGTTTGACCATATCAAGAACGTGGAGCTGACCAACTTCAGTGCCACCCAGCCGAAGGATTTCAATATCCAGAAGCTGATCCGCGATCAGGGCTATCAGGATGTGAGCGGCCCGATCCGCTTCGTCGGCCGGATCGATGCCAACAGCCAGTCGCTGGTGGATAACCAGATCCCCGGCAACAATCCGCGCATGACCCGCTATGACAAGCGCAGTGTGGTGGTGGAGACCGAAGTGCAGGACACCCCGGAGTTTCGCAGCTGGTTGAACAACATCGGCGGTGAACTGGAGGTGCTGGCACCTGAATCGCTACGCAAGGCCTATCTCAATCCGGCCAACCGCTTGAGCTGATTAAAAAATTGGAATGTTGAAGAGTCGAGCCTGGTCTCGGCTCTTTTTTTGCGGTTTTTTTAAGCATATTTATTCAACTAATTTTTAAGTCTTAACGTCAGGATTGAACCGTTTTCCTGCCCCGTTTTTGGGGGCGAAACCCGTGTAAGAGATCTGCCATAGCGACTGTAAGAGGCTGGCGCTTTGAGCCGTACGCGAAGCCATGCCAGAATGATCGAGCTTTCCAGTGAAACTAAATAACTAACTGATATTAAAGGGTTAGTTTTTAAGTTCGTTTTTTGAGATGGGAGCTGCATCGGATCTTTATCATCGGATGGCCCTTGTTCGGGGGGCGCATTTCCTTAGTATGGGTCTCACAAGGACGGAGCTGGTCCGGCAGGATGCAGGACAGCGCATAAAGATGGAATAGTCCGCAGGATGTGGACAAGGGACACCTCAGGATGAGCTCGATAATCAGGATGATTATCGTCACGGATGAATAAAGGAACACCGCGGGATGCGGCAGGACACTCTCGGGATGGGAGCAGAACGAACGGAACCTCGTTCTTCAGGATGAACAGGACCTCGCCGGATGCGAGAGGAATACTTCAGGATGAAGTGAGATAACCCGGATGGTTATCTGTCAGGAAGACGCAAGGAACCCCACAGGACGTGGTAATGGACACCTCCAGGATGGAGACAGAGAAGCAGTTCAGGATGAATTGCCAGGCCAGGAACGCCGCAGGACGCGCCAACGGATTGGAAAGGGGATATTCCAAAGGATTAGGATAACGTCAGGGATTGCAGGGAGCATTGCAGTTCTACGGACAGGACGACACGACTCTAGGGGACGGCTACCGCCGTCCCCTTTTCTTTTATGGTTTGCCCGAGAGATTGCCGCGCTGGGCGGCGTTGACGATCTCTTGCAGGCGCTGACGAATGTCGACCATGCCAAACACACCAAAGATCAGCACAGTGACAAATTCGGCTTTGGTGACCGCGAAGTAGCGTTTGCAAGCTGCCTTGATCATGCTGGCCTGCAGCCAGTGCAGCAGGGCGACGATCACGCCACAGACCGGCAGAAAGCCGTTGAGTTTGCCGGGTAGCGGGGCAATCAGGCTCACCAGTACGCCAAACCAGAAGAACAATATCAGCCCCATCGCCAACAGATTAAAGACCCGCTTCATTGTTTACCTCCCGTAGATAGAGTTGATAACAGACCTGACCTGCCTGTTTGTCCTTGAGTAGTTGCCAGCTGGCAGGCAGCGCCAGATCGGCCATCTCTTTTTCCCGCTCCAGATAGATGAGGGCGTCCGGTGCCAGCCAGCCGCGCTGCTCCAGCAGCTCGCACACTTGCGGCAGCAGCTCGCGGCGAAACGGCGGATCGAGGAACACCAGATCAAACGGCGTGGCCGGGCCTTGCAGCCAGCTCACTGCATCTGACTGGATCACCTGACCCTGACTGCTGCCGAGGGCGGTCAGGTTCTTCTTGATCTGGTCAGCGGCCCCTTTGTCCATCTCGATCAGGGTCACCTGCTCGGCATAGCGCGACAGCGCCTCCAGCCCGAGTCCGCCGCTACCGGCAAACAGATCCAGGCAGCGGGTGCCACGAATGTGGGGGGCCAGCCAGTTGAAGATGGTCTCCTTGACGCGATCCGTGGTGGGTCTGAGCCCCTCCACATCCTTGACCGGCAATTTGCGGCCTCGCCACTGGCCGCTGATGATTCTTACAAAGCCCGATTTTCCTTGCGGGGCGGGACTCTTGCTCGGGTTGCTACGGCTGGATTTCACTCTGGGCATCGCGTTTCATCGTCAGAAAATAAAGTGGTAGTATAAGGCGGTTCATTTTTATGCCGACCCGCCAAGGGACGGCTATCTTAGCAGTCAGCCTTTGATGTGAGTATTTTTAGATGGCAAAAGGTTTGTTTTCCTGGCTGGGTTTCGGCCGCAAGAAAGAAGAGGCTGAGGCTGTCCAACCACAGACACCCCAAGCCACCCCCGTTACCGTTGAGCCCGAGGTCACTGCTACCCCCGCTCCCGTTTCCGATATAACTGTTTCCGATAGTACGCCGGCTGTTGCCCCCGAAGTGCCTGCCAGCGCACAGAATCCCGTTTTGCAAGATGATTGCTGCCTGCCGACCGAGCTGGACGACCACGGCCCGCTGGTGGTGGAGGAGTGCGCCTCCGATCTGGAGCCGGTGATCGTCAACGAAGCGCTGATCGCCGAAGAGGAGCGTGCCGCTGACGCCGCTCGCACTGCCGCAGAGGCGCAAGCTGCTGAGGTCAAGGCAGCCGAAGAGGCTCGTATTGCTGCCGAAGCTTTTGCTGCGGAAGAGGCTCGTATTGCTGCCGAGGCTCGCGCTGCGGAAGAGGCTCGCATTGCTGCCGAGGCTCGCGCTGCAGAAGATGCTCGTATCGCCGCCGAGGCTCGCGCTGCAGAAGAGGCCCGCATCGCCGCCGAAGCTCGCGCCGCGGAAGAAGCTCGCATCGCCGCTGAAGCTCGCGCTGCGGAAGAGGCTCGCATTGCCGCTGAAGCTCGCGCCGCGGAAGAGGCTCGCATTGCCGCCGAAGCCCGCGCCGCAGAAGAGGCCCGCATCGCCGCCGAAGCTCGCGCCGCGGAAGAAGCTCGCATTGCCGCCGAAGCCCGCGCTGCGGAAGAGGCTCGTATCGCTGCTGAAGTCCGCGCCGCGGAAGAGGCCCGTATTGCTGCCGAAGCCCGCGCTGCGGAGGAGGCTCGCATTGCCGCCGAAGCTCAGGCTGCGGAAGAAGCCCGTATCGCCAAAGAGGCCCAGCGAGCGGAAGATATGCGCCTGGTCGCCGCGATGGAGGCTGAGGCCGCCGCCCTGGCAGCCCTGCCGCTGGCCGCCAAGGTGGACGACGACACCCAGGACAAACCGCAGCGGGAGGGCTTCTTTGCTCGCCTCAAGCGCAGTCTGGTGCGTACCAAGGAGAATATCGGTTCCGGTTTCTTCGGCCTGTTTCGTGGCAAGAAGATCGACGATGAGCTGTTTGAAGAGCTGGAAACCCAGCTGCTGACCGCCGATCTCGGCGTCGACACCACCACCCGCATCATCGAAGGGCTGGTGCAGCACGCGGACCGCAAGCAGCTCAAGGATGCCGAGGCGCTCTACGGTTTGCTCAAGCAGGACATGGGCGAGATGCTGGCCAAGGTGGAGCAACCGCTGGTGATCGACACCAGCAAGAAGCCTTATGTGATCCTGATGGTCGGCGTAAACGGCGTCGGCAAGACCACCACCATCGGCAAGCTGGCCAAGCAGTTCCAGGCTGAAGGCAAGAGCGTGATGCTGGCGGCGGGTGACACCTTCCGTGCCGCAGCGGTCGAACAGCTGCAGGTTTGGGGTCAGCGCAACAACATTCCGGTGATTGCCCAGCATACCGGTGCCGACTCCGCTTCCGTCATTTATGACGCCATTGAGGCCGCCCGCTCCCGCGGGGCTGATGTGCTGATCGCCGACACCGCCGGTCGCCTGCAGAACAAGAGCAACCTGATGGAAGAGCTCAAGAAGGTGGTGCGGGTGATGAAGAAGCTGGATGAAGAGGCGCCCCACGAGATCATGCTGACGCTGGACGCCGGCACCGGCCAGAATGCGCTGAGCCAGGCCAAGCTGTTCAGCGAGGCGGTTGGCCTGACCGGCATCACCCTCACCAAGCTGGATGGCACGGCCAAGGGCGGCGTCATCTTCGCGGTGGCCGACAAGTTCCAGATCCCGATCCGCTATATCGGGGTGGGCGAGGGGATCGACGATCTGCGTCCCTTCGTTGCCAACGACTTCATCGAGGCGCTCTTCAGCCGCGATGAATAAGTCCGGCCGTGATGAGTCAGCTCAGCCGTGATGAGTAAGTGTTCCATGCCCCGACTCCGGTCGGGGTTTGTCAATTTCAGGGAACCGTTATGATTCGTTTTGACAAGGTCAGCAAGGTATACAGCGGCGGCCATCAGGCGCTGCAAAAGGTCAGCTTTCACCTGCGCAAGGGAGAGATGGCCTTTCTGACCGGGCACTCGGGGGCGGGCAAGAGTACCCTCCTCAAACTGATCAGCGTGATGGAGCGTCCGACCGATGGTCGCGTCTTCTTTCATGGCGATGATGTCAGCCATATCCAGCGCAGCCAGATCCCCTATGTTCGTCGTCAGATCGGGATGATCTTTCAGGATCACCGGCTGTTGATGGACAGAACCGTGTTCGACAACGTGGCGCTGCCGCTGGTGATCGATGGCTACAGCCATGCGGACATCAACAAGCGGGTGGCGGCGGCGCTGGACAAGGTGGGGTTGCTCGGCAAGGAGCGTTACCAGCCGCGCATGCTCTCCGGTGGTGAGCAGCAGCGGGTCGGCATCGCTCGTGCCATCGTCAACAAGCCGCCGCTGCTGCTGGCGGATGAACCGACCGGCAACCTGGATCCCCAGCTCTCCATGGATATCATGCGGCTATTTCAGGAGTTCAACAATTTTGGGGTCTCGGTACTGATTGCCACCCACGATCTGGGGCTGATCGCTCGCATGCGCTATCGCACCCTGACCCTCAAGGCGGGTCGTATGTATTCGGCCGGGGAGGAGCTCTGATGGCTATCGTTCGTCATAAACAACCGCCGCTGCGCCGTCTGATGATGTACGGGGTTGACCATGTGCGGCAGGCGTTTGCCAGTCTCGGGGAGTTGTGGCGCAATCCGCTCGCCTCACTGATGACGCTGGCGGTGCTGGGCGTCAGTCTGGCACTGCCATCCTGCTTCCACGTGCTGCTGAAAAACGCCGAGGTGGTGGAGGGGAGCTGGCAGAGCAGTTCCCAGATCTCCCTTTACCTGCGCAAGGATCTGCCGGAGCAGAGCATTCTCGATCTGCAGCACCGGATCCTGCTCTATCCCGAGGTGGACTCGGTCACCTACCTGAGCCGTGACGATGCGTTGCGGGAGTTTCGCGAGATCTCCGGCTTCGGCGATGCCCTCGATTATCTGGACAGCAACCCGCTACCGCCGGTGCTGAGCGTCATCCCGGATCCGCGCTGGCAGAACCCTGAAGGGGCCGCCGAGCTGCTCAGCAAGCTCAACAACGAGGTGGGGGTCGAACAGGGCAAACTGGATCTGCAGTGGTTGACCCGGTTGCAGGGGATCATGAACCTGCTGCGCCACACCATTACCGGTATCGCGGTGCTGCTGCTTTCCGCCGTGTTGCTGATCGTCGGCAATACCCTGCGTCTCAACATCCTCAACCAGCGTTCCGAGATTGAAGTGCTCAAGCTGGTGGGGGCGACCGATTCCTTTATTCATCGTCCTTTCCTCTATACCGGCATCTGGTTCGGGGTGATCGGCGGCATGCTGGCCTGGTGGCTGACCGAAGTGATGGTGATCTGGAGCGAAGGGGTGGTGAAGGAGCTGGCGGGCTTGTATAACAGTAACTTCCGGCTGGTTGGCATGGGAGCGGTAGACGGGATCAATCTGATCTTGCTGGGCGCCCTGCTGGGGCTGATTGCCTCCTGGTTCTCGGTCCATCGCCACATTCGCGACATCGAACCATCCTGATTATTTTGTCATCAAAGTAAATCGCTGGATTTTGAGAGGCGGATCAAGTAAAAGAGGGGCCGTTTCTGGCTTGGCCCCCATAGTCAGAGTATTCTGAATAACAATGATCTTCCGGATCTTCGCTAGATCCAGTGAACCTTCTGATTTATAAGCAGTCTATTAAAGCTGAAGCATTTATACGGGTGTGGCCCCTCTGCCTTGCTCGTCAGACTTGGCAAGCATGTGAAGGTTGCGAGCTCCGCAACAATGGACTTAGCATGCTACTTTTCGGGGGTCCTTCATTGTGACCCCCTTTTTTTGACTGTTCATTCATGATTCATCCTGCAGGCTTAAGATAAGCCGGTCTAAAACTGGGCATGTTCTTTGATACACGCCGCAGAATGGCATCCGGTCAGTAGACAGACCCTCTCAGGGTGTTAGACTGATTCGATTGAAAAGTAAGAGGTAACAGATGGGAACTTCATTGCAGCGCACTATGGCTCTGATTCCGCAAGGTAGTCTGGAAGGCTATATCCAGGCAGTAAACTCTATTCCTGTGCTGAGCGCAGAGGAAGAGCGTGAACTGGCTGAGCGTTTGCAGCAGGATGGCGATCTCGAGGCTGCCCGTCAGCTGGTTATGTCGCACCTGCGCTTTGTCGTTCATGTCGCCAAGAGTTATGCCGGTTACGGCCTGCCTCAGGCCGATCTGGTTCAGGAAGGCAACATCGGCCTGATGAAGGCGGTCAAGCGCTTCGACCCGACGGTCGGCGTGCGTCTGGTCTCCTTTGCCGTGCACTGGATCAAGGCCGAAATCCACGAATATGTACTGCGCAACTGGCGCATGGTCAAGGTGGCGACCACCAAGGCCCAGCGCAAGCTCTTCTTCAACCTGCGCAAATCCAAAAAGCGTCTGGGCTGGCTGAACCACGAAGAGGTTCAGGCCGTGGCGGCCGATCTCGGCGTTTCTGCCGCTGATGTGACCGAAATGGAAGCGCGGATGGCCAACTACGATCAGGCGTTCGATCTGGTGGGTGACGATGAGGAAGAGGGCGGTTTCGCTCCGGTTCACTATCTGGAGGACAAATCCTCCGATCTGGCCGCGGCCATCGAGAACGACAACTGGGATGATCACGCGACCCGTCGCCTGAGCTCGGCCCTCGCCACCCTGGATGAGCGCAGCCAGCACATCATCCGCGCCCGCTGGCTCGATGATGACAGCAAGACCACTCTGCAGGAGCTGGCCGATACCTACGGTGTCTCTGCCGAGCGTGTGCGTCAGCTTGAGAAAAACGCACTCAAGAAGCTGAAAGATGCCATGGAAGCCTGATGCTTCCTCTCATAAAAACAGGGCCTGATGGCCCTGTTTTTGTTTCGCAGGGATCTGGTCGGCCTTGCTTTGGTTACCCTTGAGTGTGTTATGTTGCCGCCACTGCCACATTAGGGAGAGCAGAAGTGAAACTGTTGAACGACCTGTTTACCAACAACCGTGAGTGGGCCGAACGGATCAAAGCCGAAGATCCCAATTTCTTTGCCACTCTTTCTGCCCAGCAGGCCCCCGAATACCTCTGGATTGGTTGTTCCGACAGCCGGGTCCCCGCCAACCAGCTGATGGGGTTGCTGCCGGGGGATGTCTTCGTCCACCGTAACGTCGCCAATCTGGTGGTACATACCGATTTCAACTGCCTCTCCGTGCTGCAATACGCGGTAGAAGTCCTCAAGGTGAAGCACATCATCGTCTGCGGTCACTACGGTTGCGGCGGCGTCAAGGCCGCGATGCAGAATCAGGAGCTGGGTCTCATCGACAACTGGCTGCGCAACATCAAGGATGTCTACTTCAAATATGGTGAAGAGCTCGAGGCCATCGAGGATGAGCATGAGCGCTTCGACTACCTGTGCGAGCTGAACGTGGCCGAGCAGGTCGCCAACGTCTGCCACACCACCATCATCCAGAACGCTTGGCGCAAGGGGCAGGAGCTGGCGGTGCATGGCTGGATCTACGGGATCAAGGATGGTCTGCTGCACGATCTCGATCTCTGCATCAGCGGCCCGGATCAGATCCCCGACGTCTACCGCGCCTGGCCGGATATGCGTCCGCCCCACCGTCGGCGCTAGGGAGCTTCATGGTGGTGCCAGCCCTCTATCTGCAGATCAAGCAGCATATTCTGGACGGGATCCGCGAACGCCACTATCAGGCGGGGGACAGGATCCCGACCGAAGCGGCCCTGTGCGAGCAGTTCACCGTGAGCCGGATGACGGTCAACCGTGCGTTGCGGGAACTGGTGGCGGAAGGGTGGTTGGTGCGTACCGCCGGTTCCGGTAGCTTCGTGGCGGACAGGCGCACCGAGTCACCGCTGCTGGCTATTCGCAATATTGCCGACGAGATCGCCGAGCGTGGCGGTGAGTACAGCGCCCGGGTGATCCGGCTGCAGCGACTGGCCGCTGACGAGAAGGTGGCGGTACAACTGGGGCTGCGGGTGGGCGCCCCCATCTTTCACAGCCTGATCGTCCATCAGGCCGATGGGGAGCCGTTGCAATTGGAGGAGCGCTTCGTCGATGCCGGGCGCCTGCCTGGCTATGGCGAGCAGGATTTTACCCAACAGACCCCCAACCGCTATCTGATGGATGTCTGCCCCCTCTCCGAGATGGAGCACGTGGTGGAAGCCGTGCTGCCCAGCGCCGGTGAGGCGGGATTGTTGCAAATCCGCGTAGATTCCCCCTGCCTGTTGTTGCACCGGCGTACCTGGTCGGAGGGGCATCTGGTCTCCTATGCCCGTTTGCTCTCCCCAGGTTCCCGCTACAAGCTGAGTTCCAAGGCGCAGCTGCCCTAGTTGTCTATACAAATAGATTCTTCTCAAGCCCACCTCCTGGTGGGCTTTTTTGTGCTTAAACTCTAAGTTTGATGCTGTTATCAGGATGTGAACGCCGCTCTTTCTTTCGTCATAGAGATCGACTATAAGAATATGTATATACATTTGAGGTCGCTATGAACAAGGAACTGTTGAACTGCGAGCGTGTCTGGCTCAACGTGACGCCCGCCACCCTGAATGATGAGCTGGCCGACTACGGCCTGCTGCCGCTCCACGCCATCGGCGTAAAGGATGGCAAGATCCACGCGTTGGTGCCGATGGCCGAGCTTAAGGGGCCGTATCCCGCCCATTGGCTGGATATGCGGGGCAAGCTGGTCACCCCCGGCCTTATCGATTGTCACACCCATCTGGTCTTCGCCGGCAGCCGT
The DNA here is from genome assembly GCF_051919235.1 of Aeromonas sp. 95A. Lineage (NCBI taxonomy): Bacteria > Pseudomonadati > Pseudomonadota > Gammaproteobacteria > Aeromonadales > Aeromonadaceae > Aeromonas > Aeromonas sp. 95A. The sequence goes on along the minus strand of NZ_JBQBFC010000001.1, from coordinate 2,535,718 downwards.
GCCGAAGAGTTCGAGCTGCGTCAGCAGGGAGTGCCCTATGCCGAGATCGCCCGTCGGGGCGGTGGCATCATCAGCACGGTGCGTGCCACCCGTGCCGCCAGCGAAGAGCAACTGTTCGAGCTGGCGTTGCCGAGGGTGGCATCCCTGATCCGCGAAGGGGTCACCACGGTGGAGGTCAAGTCCGGCTACGGCCTGACGCTGGATGATGAACTCAAGATGCTGCGGGTGGCCCGCCGACTGGGAGAGGCGCTGCCGATCCGGGTCAAGACCACTCTGCTGGCGGCCCATGCGGTGCCGCCTGAATATCGCGACGATCCCGATAGCTGGGTCGAGACCATTTGTCAGGAGATTATCCCGGCCGCCGCCGAGGCGGGTCTGGCCGATGCGGTGGATGTCTTCTGCGAGCACATCGGCTTCTCGTTGGCCCAGACCGAGCAGGTCTATCTGGCGGCAGATCAATATGGCCTGCCGGTTAAGGGGCATATGGATCAGCTCTCCAATCTCGGTGGCAGCACCCTCGCAGCCAACTTTGGCGCCCTCTCGGTGGATCATCTGGAGTATCTTGATCCGGAAGGGATCCTGGCGCTGGCCCACCGTGGCGTGGTCGCCACCCTGCTGCCCACCGCCTTCTACTTCCTCAAAGAGACCAAATTGCCCCCGGTTGCAGCTCTGCGCAAGGCGGGGGTGGCGATGGCGGTCTCTTCCGACATCAACCCGGGTACGGCCCCCATTGTCTCGCTGCGGATGGCGATGAACATGGCCTGCACCCTGTTTGGCCTGACCCCGGTGGAGGCCATGGTCGGGGTGACCCGTCACGCCGCCAAAGCGCTCGGCGAGCAGGATCGCCTTGGCCAGCTCAGGGTGGGCATGGCGGCCGATTTCCTGATCTGGCACTGCGCCAATCCGGCCGAGCTGAGCTACATGGTCGGCGTCGATCAGTTGGCAGGCCGCATCTTCAACAGCGAGGAGACCCTCCATGGATAAGCTCAACCCGATCGACATGTCGCTCTGGCAGGGGCGGCAGGATCCGGAAGATGGTGAACTGGCCCTGCGCTGGCACGACAAGGTGCTGCCCTGGGCTGCCGGGGCACAAGAGGCAGCAGGTGTAGTGCTGCTCGGTTTTGCCTGCGATGAAGGGGTTCGCCGCAACAAGGGGCGTGTCGGCGCCGCCGGTGCGCCGCTGGCGGTGCGCAAGCTGCTGGCCAACACCGCTTGGCATCTGAGTCGCCCCGTCTACGATGGCGGGGATGTGAGCTGTACCGATGGCAATCTCGACGCAGCCCACGGCTATCTGGCCGAGCGGGTCGCCGCCGCGCTTGATCTGGGCCACTTCCCGCTGGTGCTGGGGGGCGGTCACGAGGTGGCTTTCGGCAGCTGGAGCGGCCTCAACCTGCATCTGGCGGGTCAGGGGCGAGTCGGCATTATCAATTTTGACGCCCACTTCGACCTGCGCATGAAGCAGGAATTGGCGAGCTCCGGCACCCCCTTCTTCCAGATTGCCGAGCAGTGCGCCGCTCAGGGCACGCCGTTTCACTACGCCTGCCTAGGGGTGGCCGAGACAGCCAATACCCAAGCGCTGTTTGCACGGGCCGACGAGTTGGGGGTCTGGTATGTGAAAGATGAAGCCATGAGCGAGCGTGCTCTGCCCACCTTGCTAAGCGGACTGGACGCCTTTATCGCCCATTGTGATCACCTCTATCTGACCATCGATCTCGACGTGCTGCCCGGCAACCTGATGCCGGGAGTGAGTGCCCCCGCCGCCCGCGGCGTGGAGCTGGCGGTGATCGAACCGCTGATCGCCCATATCCGGGCCAGCGGCAAGCTCAGGCTCGCCGATCTGGCCGAGTACAACCCGACGCTGGATCAGGACAATCGCAGTGCCCGCGTGGCCGCGCGGCTGGTTCATCTGTTGACCCGTTAACCCTTTGGCCGCCCGTCGCCGAAGGCACCCTATTGATACAACAAGGAGTGTATATGTCTGTGCAACAGCAGGATCCCCGTCATGATCCGAACCGCGTGATCCGTGCCCCGCGCGGCACCGAACTGACCGCCAAGAGCTGGCTCACCGAGGCGCCGCTGCGGATGCTGATGAACAACCTGGATCCCGAGGTGGCCGAGCATCCCCAGTCGCTGGTGGTCTATGGCGGGATTGGCCGCGCCGCCCGCAACTGGGCCTGCTTTGACAAGATCGTCGAGGTGCTGACCCGGCTCGAGGAGGATCAGACCCTGCTGGTGCAATCCGGCAAGCCGGTCGGGGTGTTCCAGACCCACAAGGATGCGCCGCGGGTGCTGATCGCCAACTCCAATCTGGTGCCGCACTGGGCCAACTGGGAGCACTTCAACGAGCTCGATAAGAAAGGCTTGATGATGTACGGCCAGATGACTGCGGGTTCGTGGATCTACATCGGCACCCAGGGGATCGTGCAGGGCACCTACGAGACCTTCTTCGCGGTGGCCAACCAGCACTTCAACGGCTCGCCTGCGGGCCGCTGGATCCTGACCGGCGGTCTCGGTGGCATGGGCGGTGCCCAGCCGCTGGCTGCGACCATGGCCGGTTTCTCGATGATCGCCGTGGAGTGCGACGAGACCCGCATCGATTTTCGTCTGCGCACCCGTTATGTGGACAAGAAGGCTCACACTCTGGATGAGGCGTTGGCCATGATCGAAGAGGCCAGGCAGAGCGGCAGCGCCGTCTCCGTCGGCCTGCTCGGCAACGCCGCCGATGTGTTTGCCGAGCTGGTGGCCCGTGGCATCACCCCGGACGTGGTGACCGACCAGACCTCTGCCCACGACCCGGTCCACGGCTACCTGCCGCAAGGTTGGAGCGTGGCCAAGTGGCGCGAGCTGCAGCAGAGTGCCCCGCAGGAGGTGAATCTGGCTGCTCGTCGCTCCATGGCCCGTCAGGTGGAGGCGATGCTGACCCTGCAAGAGCGCGGCGCGGCGACTCTGGATTACGGCAACAACATCCGCCAGATGGCGCTGGAGGAGGGAGTGACGAACGCTTTCGATTTCCCCGGCTTCGTCCCCGCCTATATCCGCCCGCTGTTCTGCGAGGGGATCGGCCCCTTCCGCTGGGTGGCCCTCTCCGGCGATCCGGAAGATATCTACAAGACCGATCAGAAGGTGAAAGAGCTGATCCCCGATGATCCTCACCTGCACAACTGGCTCGACATGGCCCGCGAGCGCATCGCGTTTCAGGGCCTGCCGGCGCGGATCTGCTGGGTCGGGGTCAAGGATCGGGTGCGTCTCGGTCTGGCTTTCAACGAGATGGTGAAAAACGGCGAGCTGAAAGCCCCCATCGTCATTGGCCGCGACCATCTGGATTCAGGCTCGGTGGCGAGCCCGAACCGCGAGACCGAGTCGATGATGGATGGCTCCGATGCCGTCTCCGACTGGCCGCTGCTCAACGCCCTGCTCAACACTGCCGGTGGCGCGACCTGGGTGTCGCTGCACCACGGCGGCGGGGTGGGTATGGGCTTCTCCCAGCACTCCGGCGTGGTGATCGTCTGCGATGGCTCCGATGATGCGGCCCGCCGCGTGGGTCGGGTGCTGCGCAACGATCCGGCCACCGGCGTGATGCGCCATGCGGATGCGGGCTACGAGATTGCCATCAACTGTGCCCATGAGGCGAAACTGGATCTGCCGATGATTGACGGCGCCAACGGTGTCAAAGGAAAGGTGTAACACCATGTTTGAATTGACTATTACTCCGGGCGAGCTGGATCTTGCCACCCTGCGCCGTGTCAGCCGCGAGCCGGTACATGTTTCACTGGATCCGGCCGCGCTGCCGAGGATCCACGCCTCAGCTGCTGTGGTTACCAAGGTGATCGAGCAGAACCGGGTGGTGTATGGCATCAACACCGGCTTTGGCCTGTTGGCCAACACCCGCATTCCGGTGGAGCAGCTGGACGAGCTGCAGCGCTCCATCGTGCTTTCCCATGCGGCAGGGATTGGCGAGTACATGGATGACGCCACCGTACGGCTGATGATGGTGCTCAAGCTCAACTCGTTGGCGCGGGGTTTCTCCGGTATCCGGCTGACGGTGCTTGAGGCCTTGATGACCCTCATCAACGCCGAAGTCTATCCGGTGGTGCCGAAGAAGGGCTCCGTCGGTGCCTCCGGCGATCTGGCGCCGCTGGCTCATATGAGCTGCCTGCTGATCGGGGAGGGCAAGGCCCGCCACAAGGGCGAGCTGATCGACGCCGCTACTGCGCTGAAAATTGCCGGGCTCGAGCCTATCGCGCTGGCGCCCAAAGAAGGATTGGCGCTGCTCAACGGCACTCAGGCGAGCACCGCCTTCGCGCTGGAAGGGCTGTTCCATGCCGAGGATCTCTATGCCGGTGCCATCACCATAGGCGCCATGAGCGTGGAGGCTGCGCTCGGCAGCCGCCGGCCGTTCGATGCACGCATCCACGTGGTGCGTGGTCAGCGTGGCCAGATCGACGCGGCCGCCTGCTATCGCCACCTGCTGGTGGATGGCAGCGAGATCGGCATGTCCCACCACAATTGCGAGAAGGTGCAGGATCCCTACTCATTGCGCTGCCAGCCGCAGGTGATGGGGGCCTGCCTGACCCAGATCCGTCAGGCCGCCGAGGTGCTGGTGTGCGAGGCCAACGCTGTCTCCGACAACCCGCTGGTGTTTGCCGATGATGAGGAGATCATCTCCGGTGGCAACTTCCACGCAGAACCCGTGGCCTTCGCCGCCGACAATCTGGCGCTGGCCATCGCCGAAATCGGCTCGCTCTCCGAGCGGCGGATGGCACTGCTGATCGACTCGCGGATGTCCGGTCTGCCGGCATTTCTGGTCAATAACGGCGGGGTGAATTCGGGCTTTATGATCGCTCAGGTCACCTCGGCGGCGCTGGCCTCCGAGAACAAGACCCTGGCCCATCCCGCCTCGGTGGACAGCCTGCCTACGTCGGCCAATCAGGAGGATCACGTCTCCATGGCGACCTTCGCTGGCCGCCGGCTTGCCGATATGGCCGAGAACACCCGTGGCATTCTGGCGGTCGAACTGCTGGCGGCGGCACAGGGGCTCGATTTTCGCGCGCCGCTGCGCAGTACCGAGCTGATCGAGCAGGCCAAGGGACGACTGCGGGCAGAGGTGAGCTTCTACGACAAGGACAGGTACTTCGCGCCGGATATCGAGGCGGCCGCCGCCCTGTTGGGACGTGCCAGCTACAACGATCTGATTCCGGTCGGGGTGCTGCCCAGCCTGTAAGCCTTGATCCTCATTCTCTCCTGGCGGGAGAAGGGTGGGGGATGAGGGGGAAGCCGCTTCACAGACGCCGGTGACAGCCGGGAGCAGATGACAAAAGACCGCCCAATCGGGCGGTCTTGGCGTTTCTGACGTTGGTTGAACGCGGTTATTCGTGCTCGAACATCAGGAACAGATAGACCACAAACAACACCAGATGGGTCGCACCATGGAGCACATTGGTGCGGCCGCTGCTGAAGGTTACTTTACAGACCATCAAGGTCGTGACCAGCAGCACCATATCGGCGGGGGAGAGGCCGAGGCGCACCTCCTGATCCAGCATGGAGCCGATAAAGAGCACGGCAGGCACGGTGAGGGCGATGGTGGCCAGCACCGAGCCGAAGTAGAGGTTCATTGCTCGCTGCAACTGGTTGTTGAAGGCGGCCTTGATGGCGCCGACTGCTTCGGGGGCCAGCACGATGCAGGCCACGATAAAGCCGCCCAGTGCGGCGGGTGCTTCCATCACATGCACCCCGTAGTTGATGGGGATGGCTAGGGTCTTGGCCAGCAGGATCACTACCAGCAGGTAGGCGAGCAGCAGGATGGTGTGATAGACGTTGCTCTGCAGCGGGCCGTGGTGCTCCTCATAATCCTCGTGATCGCTGTCGACGAAGAAGTGGCTGTGGCTGCGGGTCTGGATCAGCAGAAAGACCCCGTAGAGCAGGATCGAGATGATGATCAACATCCACGACATGGCGCGCGACATACTGCCGATTGCACCGCCCTCGGTGAAGTTGGGCAGCACCAGACAGAGCAGGGCCAGCGGGATGATGGCCACCAGATAGGATTTCACTCCGTCCAGATTGAAGCTCTGGGTGTGGTAGCGCCAGCCGCCAAACAGCAGGGTGAAGCCCACCAGACCGGTACTCACCAGCATCACTACCGCAAACATGGTATCGCGGGCCATGGTGGGGTTGGGCTCGCCGGTCAGCATCACCGAGGAGATCATCACCACCTCCAGCGAGATGACCGAGAGGGTGAGGATCAGGGTGCCGAAGGGCTCGCCCAGCTTGATGGCGAGGGCATCGGAGTGGCGCACGACCGAGAAGATGGCCCAGGTGACGATGGCTAGCAGTGCCGCCGAAACCGGAAGATAGATTCCGAGCGGAGTTGTCTCTGTCAGCAGGTCACTGCCCAGGGTCTTGAAAAAGAGCAGGGTCAGCAGGCCAACGGGCAGGGCAATCTCTTGCCGGATAACTGTCTTCATAGGCAATGGTTCTCTATTGGGGGTCTTGACGACCGGATGACATAAACAGGTTGCTCGGTTATCGGTTGCGCAATAACCGGCTCCTTATGATAAAGGTTGTTATCCCCGTCAGGGCAGATCATTTTGTTGCTGAATGTAAATAAGGGGTGGCAGGAGCCGCTTCGATTTCACCATGGCGCCGGACCTGGGTCTGCAGGGGGATTTACCCGCCTGATGGCTGGGCTGGGCTGGGTTACGGCGCTACCGCCAGCATCAACCTGATGATGTCGAGCCGCAGGCCAAACTGTTTCGCGGCCAGATCCTGCCATCTCTGTGTTAGCTGGCCTTCTGGTGTTGCGACTGCCACTCCCGTTGCCAGTGGGTCAGTGTCTTCAGCGGCATGGGTTTGCCGAAGAAGTAGCCCTGGATCAGATAGACGCCGTGCTGGCTCAGATAGTCGACCTGCAGCTGGCTCTCGACCCCTTCGGCGATCATCTCCATGCCCGATTCCCGACCGAAGACGATGATGGCATCCAGTACGCTGCGCTTGAGGTTGTTGGTGCCTATGGTATCGACGAACATCTTGTCGATCTTGATCTGGCGGATCCCCAGGCTCTGCAGGTAGGCAAAGCCGCCGTAGCCGGTACCAAAATCATCCAGCTTGAAGTGATACCCCATCTGTTGCAGCAGGGTGATCTCCTCGGTGGCCGCCTTGATGTCGAGGATCGGCTTGCGCTCCGTCAGCTCGAAGGTGAGCCGGGTGGGTGAGGGGTTTTGGCTGTGAGCGAGCAAGGTGCGCAGCAGGGGCTGCTCGATATGGGCCGCCACCAGATTGACGCTGACCCACTGCTCCGGTGCCAGCTGCGGCAGGCCAGTGATCACCTGCTCCAGCAACTGTTCGGTCATCGGCAGGATCAGTCCCTGCTCCTCTGCATATTCGATAAAGGTGCCCGGGGGGATCAGCTCGTTTCCCCGCTGCCAGCGCAGCAGCGCCTCGAATCCCACCACTTGGTGGGTACGGGCATCCACTATCGGCTGGTACAGGGGAATAAATTCCCTGCGTATCAATCCTGTTTGCAGCAGTCCCTTGAGGGAGCGCCGATAGCTGCGCAGCAGCCAGTATGTGACGCTTAACAGGGCGCCGAGCGCGATACCGAACCAGAGACCGTAGTGATTGAGTTGGTCATGGGCATATTGCTCCAGCGCTTTTCCCGCCCAGACCGTCTGTTTGGTGAGTTCATTGGGATCGAAGAAACTGAGGCTGATATTGCTCTCTTCCTGTTTGATCTCCTTGTCGCCACGGGGAAAGTGGACTGTGCTTGCATCGTTATCCTGTCGGCTGAACTCCAGATAGAAGCAGTGGCTGCAGGGGTGTTGCAGCAGGTCGTGGCTCCAGCTGTTATCCAGCACCCAGTAGGCGAGGTTGCCGCCGGATCGGTAAAAGGCCACCAGCTCCTGCTCGGTATTATATTTGGCCACGGTGGCGGTGATCCCCAGCTTGCCAAACTTCTGCCCGCTGTTCTGGAGCTCTTTGATCAGCGGGATCTCCACCCCCAGGCTGGAGCAGCTGTTGCCGGAGGCGAGCTCCAGCCCTTGCAGGCGGATATGAGCGCTGTAGAAGCGCGGATCGCGCAGCAGCTCCATGTCTTTGGCGCCGCAGTTGAACTCAAATTGTGCCAGTTGTTTGTTGATGGCGGCATCCAGCTCCCGGTGGCGTACGGCCATGGCTCCCTTGAGCTCGGCAACCTTCTCTTCCAGCAGATGAAAGGCCATCGGCTTGGCAAACCACAGGCCGAGAAACTGGCTGCCCACGACAGGCAGGACGAACAGCAACAGAGCGATCCAGACGGGTGATTTACGCAAAGGAAGTACCTGCCAGTTTCATGAGACACAAATGGACTTAGCCATCATAGAGCATTAGTGCAATCAATTTGAGTCCGAGTTGTCACACTTGTTGATTTATTTTTTAACTACATGATTTTAAATGTGTTTATTATTAACTTTGGCTAGATTCAATCGCTGACCTGTCATAAATGACAATTGCTCAGCTTATCCGAACTGCATTAGAGTAGCCCTGCGGTTTGACTCACCGTGTGTTCAATACTCCTGTATCTGTTTTTTGTCAGTAGCACAGAGTGTTAGTTTTGATATGAGTGTTCCTTTTGGTCCCCTTTGAGGGACCATTTTTCTGTCTGTCATCCCGCCCTTTCCCGCGTCTGCAGCCCGTCATCCTTGGTATTCTCCCTCTGCTTTGGGTTATGCTTGCCCGCTTAAATTGCAGAAGCGGGATCTTCATCCATAGCTGTGGCCCGATCGCCGCTGCTACCATGAGGCGACATGGATGATGCTGGGCATACGGAAAGGCGCATGAAACTCACTACACAGCTTGTCTCATTTATCACCCTTTGCGTGATCGCAGCCATGGCGACCGTGCTGATTGGCGGGGTGTTCAGCTTTCGCGAGCTGGGCATGGAGTTGCAGCAAAAGAAGGTCGATGCGTTGGTCGAAGTGATCGACAAGCAGCTCGATGTTGCTCACGACATGGAGGATATGAGCCACTGGCTGCCCACCCTGCTGCGGGCTGCCCATGTGGTAGAGCTGGAGGTGCGCCAGAATAACCAGCGGGTCTACTGGTTCCGCGATGTGCGCAATCCGGTCGACGAGCAGCTGCTGGTGCCATACAGCCACCCGCTGCCTCATCAGGCCGGCATGCAGGCCAACTTCAAACTGGAGCGCCCCTTCAAGGAGGCGGAATACTCCATCAAGGCGATGTCCGGCATCTCGCTAGGCATTTTTATCGTGGTGTTCGGTCTCTGGTACTCCATCCGCTGGCTGCGCCAGCAGTTGCGCGGGGCCGAGCTGCTGGGCATTCGTGCCCAGCAGATCCTCGATGACAAGCTCTCCAAACTGAGTCATGACCCCGCCGAAGAGTGGCCGGTGGCCGCCAGTCAGGCCCTCGATCATCTGCTCGCCGAGCTGGCGGATGCCCGCAAGGAGCGCAGCCGCTTCGACAATTTCATTCGCAGCAACGCCTTCGTCGACAAGATGACCGGCATCGGCAACCGGCTGTTTTTCGACAACCGGCTGGAGAGCGCCATCATGGAGGCGAGCGTGATGAGCGGCGGCGTGCTGCTGATCGATCTCGCCTGTCTGGAGGAGCTGGAGGCCGATCAGTTCGAGCTGCTGGGGCATGATTTGATGATGGAGGCGAGCGCCACCATAGGTGCCTTCGTGCGCAAACACAACGGTGCCCTGCAGGCCCGCTATGCCGGTCAGGTTTTTGCGGTGTTGCTGCCCAATATGTCCGAGAGCGAGATGGTGGATAGCGCCAGCCAGCTGCTCAAGAGCCTGCAACGGCTGCACTGGCCGCAGGAGGTCAACCCGGAGACTGCGGTCTATCTCGGCGCCGTCTGTTATCAGGCACAAGACAGCCTGCTCAAGGTGCAGGAGGAGGCGGAGCTGGCCCTCAAGAGCGCCCGTCTGCAAGGGCACAACGGCTGGTTCCTCTACGAGAAGCAGCTGGATGAGGAGCAGAGCAGCAAGGGCACGGTACGCTGGCGCACCCTGATCAGCCGCCGTCTCGAAGAGCACGGCATCGAATTTTACACCCAGCCGATCCAGCAGGATCGGGGGCAGGTGGTGCTGCAGCAGGAGTTGCTCACCTATCTGCACGACGAGCAGGGGCGTGCCCTGCAGGCGGGTATTTTCATGCCGATGGCGGAGAAGGTGGGCTTGTTGCTGCAACTGGATCGGTTGGTGGCGGAGCAGACCCTCACCCTGCTGCGCCAGCGCTCCGAGCAGAGCTGCCCCATCAGCCTGACCCTCAGTGCCCAGAGCCTGCTCAACCGCGAGTTCCAGCGCTGGCTCTTCTTCGCCCTGTTCCAGCTGCCGCGCAGCACCAACGAGCGGTTGATCCTGCAACTCTCCGAATCCCAGGTGACCCGCCACTTCGAGGCGCTCAAGCGGCCGCTGCGATCCCTGCGGATGCTGGGCTGCCAGCTGGCCATCGATCATGCCGGTCAGGATGTGGTGAGCACCCAGTACATCAAGGAGTTCGAGATCAACTTCCTCAAGCTGCACCCAAGTCTGGTGCGGGAGATCCATGCCCGTCAGGTCAACCAGATGGCGGTACGCAGTCTGGTAGGCGGCTGCGCCAATACCCGCACCCGGGTGCTGGCAGTGGGGGTGGAGAGTGGCGACGAGTGGAAGATGCTGCGCCACCTCGGGGTGCATGCCGGGCAGGGCCCCTGGTTTGCCGAGCCCCAGCGGCTAGTGCTGGAACCGGCTGGTGATTGAGATAAACAACAGAGGGTCGCCTTGGGGCGACCCTCTGTTGTTTGCGATGCTGTTTGCGGTTGCCGTCAGGCGGGGCTCACAGTCGCCCCTGCTCCCGCAGCCCGGCGAGCCCTTGCATGCCGCCAGTGTGGATAAAGACGATTTTGCTGCCGGGGGCGATACGGCCCGCCACCAGCTCGCGAAACAGACCCCACATCGCCTTGCCGCTGTAGATAGGCTCAAGGGGCAGATCGGTCGTGGCGCTGAAATCCTGCACCCACTGCCAGAGGGCCGGGCTGAACTTGGCATAGCCACCATCGTGGTGATCGAGCGCGATGCGCCAGCCGGGGATATGGGCCGCCGCGGGATGGAGGCGACACACCTCGTCAGCGATAAAGCCGCCTCCTTTCAGTACCGCAATGGCGAGGATCTGCTCCCGATCCCGTTTGCCGGCGATCAGGCCTGCCAGAGTGCCGCCGCTGGCGCAGGGCAGTACCCAGAGATCCGGCGAGAAGGGCACTTCGCCGACCAGTTCCGCCACCCCGGGTATGGCCAGCGGGCTGCTACCTCCTTCCGGCACGATCAGGGTATCGGGGGCATCGAATTGGGCCAGCCAGTCGGGATCCTGTCGTCGCCGGTAACTCTGGCGGTCGACAAAAACGAGATCCATGCCCCAGCGCCGGGCATCCCGCAGGGTAGAGTTACTGACGGCGTCATATTCGCCCCGTATGATACCGGTAGTACGAAGACCAGATTGGCACCCCGCTGCCGCCAGCGCGTGGATATGATTGGAGTAGGCGCCGCCAAACGAGAGCAGATGCCGTTTGCCGTGCTCTTTGGCATGCAGCAGGTGGTACTTGAGCTTGCGCCACTTGTTGCCGGAGATGGCTGGATGGATCAGATCATCCCGCTTGCACCACAGCTCGACACCATAGCGGGTCAGCAACGGATGGTGGAGGCGTTGCAGGGGGGAAGGGAGGATGGCTTGACCCTCTGATTCGGCGGAAAGGCTGGCTTGCAATGGTGAGTCCGTCTTTTAATCTGGAGGCTAATCTGCTGTTTATGTTAATATTTCATACATTTAATCACTATTGATGGGCGGGCTTACATGAAACAACTGTTCAGACGGTCGACGCCAAGCCGCCAGGTCGGGCTCTTGCTGGCCAATGACAGGATCATGCTGGCTGCGGTGGGGAATCCCCCCGTCTTCGCGACGCGCACCATCAACGGCCCACAGGAGTGGGCAGTGGCCATGAACGAGCTGTTCAGCCGTCATGGGCTGGCCAAGTCTACGGTGCGGGTGGCCCTCGCCGCCAGCCTTTATCAACAGATCCAGATCGACAAGCCTGCCGTGCCTGACGCCGAGATGGCGGGGGCGCTCCCCTGGGCCATCAAGGATTATGTCAGCGAACCCGTGCTGCAACTGGCGATGGATTATGTGGACTTGCCCACCCCGCCTGCCGGTCGCCCTCGCATCAATGTGATTTGCTTGCCCAAGAGCCGGGTTCAACAGCTGGCCGATGCCATCAATGGCATCGCTACCCTGCAATCCATCATCAGCGACGAATTGGCGCTCACCTCTCTCTATGACGCGGATGACACGGTGCGCATGCTGCTGTGGCAGCCCAAGGGGCAGGATCTGCAACTGCTGGTCTTCCATCAGGGCGGGCTCTGCTTCTCCCGCCAGCTGCGCGGTTTTAGCAGCCTGACTGGCGAACATGAGCCGGACAGCATGCTGCTCGATTCGCTGGCGCTGGAGATCCAGCGCTCCCTCGACTATCTGGCGGGCCAGCTGAAGTTGCCCGAGCTGGGGCAGATGCAGTTTGCCGTCGCCTCGCCCTTTATCGGTACCCTGGTGCGCCACATGGAGCAGACCTTCGGCTTTGCCGTCTCGGCCATGGCCAACAAGGGGGTGCTGGCTGGCGTCGAATACCTCTCGGCCTATGCCGCCGCCATCGGGGAGGATGCGTGATGAAACGTCAGATAAACCTCTATGGCGCCGAGTTTCGTCCCAAACGGCAGTGGGCCAGCCTCAATCAGATGGCGCTGGTATGGGGCTTTGCGCTGCTGCTGATCCTGTTGACGGGGGTCGGTTACAGCTGGCAGCAGCAGCAGGTCAGCCGGGCGCTGGCGCAGCGCTCTGCCGAGCTGGAACTCAAACGCAGTGAGGCGCAGCGGCTCGATGCCGAGCTGGCGCGCCATCAGGCTGATCCCCGGTTGCAACAGCAACTGGTCAACAAGCAGGATGAGCTGACGGCCAAGCAGGGGCTGATGCGCCAATTGGGCAGCCTGACCCTGCAAAAATCCCAGGGCTACGCCAGCGTGATGGCGGATCTCTCCCGCATTCGCAACAGCAACCTCTCGTTGCAGCGCATCGAGATCAACGAAGGGCGGATCAACCTCTCCGGCTTTGCCGGACGCAGTCAGGATGTGCCGGCTTGGGTCAACCGCTTCAAGCAGACCCCGAGTCTGGTAGGCAAGGAGTTTGGTGAACTGACCCTCGGCCGTGACAAGGAGGGTCGCCTGACCTTCCAGTTGAGCGGCATTGCGCGGGAGAAACCCTGATGAACCTGAAAACACAATGGCAGGCATGGGGCCAGCGTATCGCCGTGTTGAGCCAGCGAGAGCGGGTGTTGATCCTGCTGACTGGTCTGGTGCTGCTGGGCGCGGCCGGACTCTACGGCTGGCTCGATGGCGCCGATACTCGCCTGCAGCAGGATCGCATGGCCCTGAGCGCCGCCGAGCGCGACCTCGAGATCATGGAGCTGGAAAACCTCGGCAAACAGGCCCGGCTCAAGCGGGATCCCAATCAGGGAGTTCGCGACCAGCTGGTGCAGGTCGAGGCGGATCTGGCCCGGATCGACGATGAGCTCAAGGCCCAGACCGTCGATCTGATCCCGGCGCACGAGATGCCGCTGGTGCTGGAGGCGCTGCTCTCCCGCTCCGCCAACCTTCACATGCTGGCCCTCAGTTCGCTGGAGCCGACCCCGCTGATGGCGGGGGAGCAGAAGGTCAATCTCTACAAGCATGGTATCCGGCTTCAGCTTGAAGGCGGCTATTTCGATGTGTATCAATATCTTAAAGCGCTGGAAGCCTTGCCGCGTCACTTCTACTGGAAGCAGTTCGACTATCAGGTCAAAGCCTATCCCGGCGCGGTGGTGAAGATGGAGATCTACACCCTGAGTACCAGCAAGGAGTTTATCCGTGGCTAGAGTGTTTGCGTTGTGCTGTTGCCTGTTCAGCTTGCTGGTACAGGCGGAGCAGGTCGAAGTATTGCAGGATCCCACCGCGCCGCTGGTGGATGTGGCGGTTGGCGCCCGTGCGACCGGCGAGAGCAGCGCCGGTTTGCCGAAGCTGCAGAGTGTGGTGCTGGGCAATGGCCCGGCACTGGCGGTACTCAATGGCAAGAGTTATCGGGTCGGACAACAGGTGGACGGCTATACGCTGGTGGCCATCAATGCCGATGCCGTGGTGCTGGAAAAGGCGGGAAAACGCCATGCGGTAACACTGTTTGCCAGCAAGATCCGGGTTTGAGTCGTGCTTGCCTCTCGAGAGGTGAATCGGCTTTATCGAGTTTAATTGCAAGTCAGGGTGCCCTAATTACATGAAAAAACACCGTCTCTGTCTGATCACCGTGGCCATGATGGCTGCAGGCTGTACCACGTATCAGCACCCCGAGCCGACCCAGGCGAAGGATGCTCTCAAACAGGCCATGAACGAACAGCAGAAACAGGCTGCCCCTCTGACCGCGTTGCCCAAATCGGTGCAAAGTGAATTGCTGCAGCTGAACCGGCCGCAGATGCCGGTCGGCATGCCGGAGAAGCGGCTGCGTATCGCGGCTCACGATGTGGAGGCGGTGGAGTTTTTCGGTTCCCTGTTCAAGGGCTCCCGCTACAGCGTGGCGGTTCACCCCGGGGTGGCCGGGCTGGTCTCCGTCGAGCTCAAGGATGTGACTCTGCCAGAGGTGCTGGCGGTGGTGGGCGACATGTACGGCTTCGACGTGCAGCGCAAGGGCAATGTCTTCCATATCTATCCGGCGGGTCTGCGTACCGAAACCATCCCGGTCAACTACCTGATGATGTCCCGTCGTGGCCTCTCCCGCACCTCGGTCAGCACCGGCGGGGTGACTTCTAGTGAGAACAACTCAAACAACAGCGGGTTGAATTCCAACAGCAATACCGAAATATCATCTAGCCAGAATGGCACAGGTATTTCGAGTAATACCAATACTCAAACCACATCGAATGGTACCCAGATTGAGACTGATACCAACAGTGATTATTGGACCGACCTACGTGACACTTTGCAAACACTGATTGGAAATGGTGATGGTCGGGCTGTCATTACCAGCCCACAGGCAGGCTTGGTCACTATTCGTGCCTATCCGAAAGAGCTAAAAGCAGTCCGTGAATTCCTGACTCAATCCGAAAGCCATTTAAAACGTCAGGTCGTACTCGAAGCGCGAATTATGGAAGTAGCTCTTAGTGAAGGTTATGAGCAGGGGGTAGATTGGAGCGGTTTGACAGCTAGTTGGGATGGAAATAAAGGTATTCCCAAGGTTGCTCAACCTAAGCTGGTGGCTCCGGGGGCTACTCCAGAGTACAACTTGCTGAATGGAGGAGGATCCCTTGGCGAGAGTCTGGTTGGTGCAGTAAATCCGATCTTTAACGCAATTGGTGGAGGGGCTGGTTTCACTATTACTGACGGCAACTTTAACGTGGCGGTCAACTTGCTCAAGACTCAGGGGGATGTGAATACCCTCTCCAGCCCCCGCGTCACTGCGACAAACAATCAGAAGGCTGTGATCAAGGTCGGGACGGACGAGTACTTCGTCACCAATGCGACGACGACGATTACCTCAACCACAACAGGGACTGAGCGGACGCCAAATGTTGAGTTGACCCCCTTCTTCTCAGGTATCGCGCTGGACGTAACGCCACAGATCGATGAAGAGGGCAAGGTGTTGCTTCATATCCATCCGTCAGTGATTGATACCGAAGAACAAAACAAAACCATCGATCTGGGCACCACGGGAGGCAAGATGACCCTGCCGCTCGCCAAGAGCTCGATCCGCGAGTCGGATACCGTGGTGCAGGCCAATAACGGTGACATCATCGTTATCGGCGGCCTGATGAAGACCGACAAGCAGGAGATCGTCAGCAAGGTGCCGTTGCTGGGGGATATTCCCTGGGTGGGTGAAGCCTTTACCAACCGCCGCGAGAGCACCAAGAAGGTGGAGCTGGTGATCATGCTCAAACCGACCGTGGTGGAGAAAGATACCTGGCAAAACGAGCTGCAACGCTCCTCCGAACTGCTCGACAAGTGGTATCCGGCCAAGGGCTGACCCATGACACCAGATGCGGTCACCCTTATCCCGAACGGCCTGTGCTGCCTTGCCAGCACAGGCTGCTTGCTTGCCGTGGCAGGTGAGGTCTCATGTACCTGACCCACTTCGGCCTGCAGGAGGCACCGTTCAGCCTTACTCCCAATACCGGCTTCTACTACGGCCTGCCGCCTCACGAAGAGGCGCAGCAGGTGCTCAACTGGGCGCTGGCGCAGGGGGAGGGTTTTATCAAGGTGACCGGCGAGGTGGGTACCGGCAAGACCCTGCTCTGCCGCAAGCTGCTCAGCGAGCTGGGTTCGGAAGCGCGTCCGGTGCGGCTTGCCTGGTTGCCCAATCCCCATCTCACTCCGGCCGAGCTGCGCATCGCGCTGGCGCTGGAGCTGGGGTTGGCGGTACGGGATCAGAGCGAACTGGATCTGACCGATCGTATCCATCGTCACCTGATCAGCCTGTACCAGCAGGGCAGTCGGGTGGTGGTGCTGATCGACGAGGCGCAAGCGCTGCCGGACGAGACGCTGGAGGCGATCCGCCTGTTCGGCAATCTCGAGACCGAATCGAGCAAGCTGCTGCAGATCGTGCTGTTCGGTCAGCCGGAGCTGGATGCCAGACTGGCCAAGCCGCATCTGCGCCAACTGCGCCAGCGGATTGGCTTCTCCTACTGCCTGCGGCCGCTGCGTTTTGACGAGACCCGCGCCTATCTGGAGCACAGATTGCATGTCTCCGGTTACCGCGGGGCACCGCTGTTTGCAGGTCGCGCCATGCGTCTGTTGTGGCGCGCATCGCGAGGGATCCCGAGACTGATCAATATCCTGGCGCAGAAGTGCCTGATGCTGGCCTATGGTCAGGGTGTGCGTCAGGTCGATAGCCGTCTGGTACGGCTCGCCATTCGCGATACCGACGATGCCCGCCGCTTTGCGCCACGGCGCTGGTGGCCCCTGTTACTGTTGCTGGGGTGCGCCCTGGCTTATGGAGTCTGGCCATGAGCGTTATCAACCAGATGCTGAAAGATCTGGACCGGCGCCAGCAAGGATCCGAAGGTGCTGCCGTCTATATTGCCCCTGCGCGCCAGCAGGGATGGTGGATGTTGCTGCTGACCCTGATCTGCGGTCTGGCACTGGGGATCCTCGGTTGGCGAACCTGGATCTACTGGCAGCAGACCCATACCGTGACGGCTGCCAGTGAAGTGCTAGCTCCCGATGCGGTGACTCCCGATGTGGTGGCAAGGGCCGCCGCGCCCGTCAGCCAGCCCGAGCCGGTCGAGGTGGCGGCGGCGCTGCCGTTGCCAAGTCAGGATGAGGTGAATGATGAGGCCGGCGAGAGTGACTCGGATGGCATGGCCGACGGTGCGCCCTTTGATGCCTCCAGCGATGTTGACGAGTCCGAGCCGACCGATGAAGAGCTGCAGCCCGAGCTTTACGCCGAACTGGCGGCAGAGCAGCAGGCAGTCGCCAGCGCGCCGCGCAAACCGAGTGTATTGAAGATCGAGACGGTGGAGCTGTCGGCCAAGGAGCTGGCGGCACTGGCGGAGCGCAAGGCGGCGACCGCCATGGCCAAGGGAAGCCTGCGGGATGCGCAGGACAACTACTATCAGGTGCTGGCCCACGATCCCTACAATCAGGGGGCGCGCGAGCAGCTGGCGGGGCTGCTCTACGGCGAGGGCCGTCTGACCGAGGCGCGTCAGCTGCTGGAAGAGGGGATCCGGCTCGATCCCCAACAGGCCGATTTTCGTCTGCTGCTGGCCCGCCTTGCCATCAGCGAGGGGCAGCAGCAGCAGGCGCTTGGCTGGCTGTCCGGCTATCAGCCGGATCTCGCCAGTAACATGGACTACTACGCCACTTGGGCCGGGCTGACTCAGGAGCTGGGCCAGAATGCCGATGCGGCGGCGCTCTATGTGAAGCTGCTGCGTCAGCAGCCGGATCAGGGCCGCTGGTGGCTTGGCCTCGGCGTGGCCGAGGATGGTCAGGGTCACAGCCAGCGGGCGCTCGATGCCTATCGCAACGCCTTGCTGCACGGCAACCTCGGCGAGGCATCGACCAACTGGCTGGAACAACGAATTGGCCAACTAACCCCTTGATAAACAGCAGGTTCGATTAGCAAAGCCTAATCGGATGCGGCAACGGGTGTGAAGTAACAGAGATCGGAGCAAACATGGCACAACCCAGACTGAAAATGCGCCTCGGCGACCTGCTGGTACAAGAGCAGATCATCTCTGATGATCAGCTGCAGCTTGCCCTGCAGCAGCAGCGTCAGACCGGCCGCAAGCTGGGCACCACTCTCATCGACCTCGGCTTTATCAGCGAGGTGCAGCTGTTGCAGTTCCTCGCTCGCCAGCTGGATGTGCCCTTCTTCGATCTCAACAACCTCACCATCGACGCCGCCGCGGTGCCGCTGCTGCCCGAAGTGCAGGCGCGCCGTTATCGGGCGCTGGCGGTCAACCTTACCGACGACAAGGTGACGGTGGCCATGTCGGATCCGGCGGATCTGAGCGCACTGGATGCCATCGCCGCCCTGCTCAGCCCGCGCATCATGGTGCTGGCGGTGGCGCGGGAAGGGCAGCTGCTGGAGTATTTCGACCGCCTCTATCGCCGCACCCGCGAGATTGAAAGTTTCGCCGAACAGCTGCAGGAGGAGTATCAGGACTCCGGCTTCGAGCTGGGCTCCAGCAATCTGGGAGCCAACGACGAGGGGGAGGCGACGGTGGCCAAGCTGCTGCGCTCCCTGTTCGAGGATGCGGTGCAGGTAGGGGCGTCGGATATTCACATCGAACCGGACGAGAAGGTGCTGCGCATTCGCCAGCGGATCGACGGCATCCTCCACGAGAATATCCTCAACGAGGTGCGCATTGCCCAGGCGCTGGTGCTGCGCCTCAAGCTGGTGGCGGGGCTCGATATCTCCGAGAAACGCTTGCCGCAGGATGGCCGTTTCAATATGAAGGTGCGCGGTCGCGATGTGGATGTGCGGATGTCCACCATGCCGGTGCAGTATGGCGAGTCTGTGGTGATGCGTCTGCTGGATCAGTCTTCCGGCATCCTGTCGCTGACCGAGACTGGCATGCCGCCTGAGATCCTGACCCGTTTCCGTCGCCAGCTCAAACGGCCGCACGGCATGATCCTGGTGACCGGCCCGACCGGTAGCGGCAAGACCACCACCCTCTATGGCGCCCTCTCCGAGCTCAACCAGTCCAGCAACAAGATCATCACGGTAGAAGACCCGGTGGAGTATCGTCTCTCCCGCGTCAATCAGGTGCAGGTCAACCCCAAGATCGGCCTCACCTTCTCCAACGTGCTGCGATCCACCCTGCGTCAGGATCCGGACATCCTGCTGGTGGGTGAGATGCGGGACAACGAGACGGTGGAGATCGGCTTGCGTGGCGCCATCACCGGTCACCTGGTGCTGACCACCCTGCACACCAACGATGCGGTGACCAGTGCCTTGCGCCTTATCGACATGGGGGCGCCCGGCTATCTGGTGGCGAGCGCCCTGCGGGCTGTGGTCGCCCAGCGGTTGGTGCGGCGGGTATGTGAGCACTGCGTCGAGGAGAAGGCGCCCGACGAAGGGCAGGCCACCTGGCTCACCGTACTCTCCGGCGAGGTGCCTGGCCAACACAACTATCACAAGGGCCGGGGTTGCCAGAGCTGCAACTTTACCGGTTATTCCGGCCGGATCGGGGTCTACGAGCTGCTGGAGCTGGATCAGCCGATGATGGATGCCCTGCGCCGCAACGATGCGGAAGGGTTCGCCAAGGCGGCCCGTCAACACGAACACTACCGGCCGCTTGCCCTCACCGCCCTCGATTATGCCCGTCAGGGGATCACCTCGGTGGATGAGGTGCTGCGACTGGCCGAGGATTTGGGGTAAGCGATGGCTAACTTTGCCTACAAGGGGCGTGACAGCCAGGGCAACGCGACCAGTGGCGTGGTCGAAGCGGCCAACGAGATGGCGGCCGCCGAACAGCTGATGCGCCGTGGCGTGATGCCCACCGAACTCAAACCGGGCAAGGCCAAGTCCGCCGCCATCGACTGGTCACTGTTGCTGGAAGGTGGCGTCAAGCTGGACGAGCTGGTGATCTTCAGCCGCCAGATGTATGCCCTGACCCGGGCCGGGATCCCGATCCTGCGCGCCATTGCCGGGCTGGAGGAGAGCACTCACAGCAAGCCGCTCAAGCGGGCGCTTCATTCGCTGGGGGAAGATCTTGGCAACGGTCGCCCGCTTTCGAGCTCGATGCAGGCGCACCCCAAGGTATTCAGCAGCCTGTTTGTCGCCATCATCCATGTGGGTGAGAACACAGGTCAGCTGGAAGAGGCCTTTTTGCAGCTCGCCAACTATTTCGAGCTGGAGCTGGAGACCCGCAAGCGCATCAAGACCGCCATGCGCTACCCCAGCTTCGTGATGATCGCCATCGGCATCGCCATGGTGATCCTCAATATCATGGTGATCCCTGTGTTTGCCGGCATGTTCGCCAAGTTCGGGGTGGAGTTGCCGCTGGCGACCCGCATTCTGCTCGCCACCTCGCACTTTTTTGTCAACTACTGGTGGCTGCTGCTCGCTATTCTGGTGGGGATGGTGTTCGGCTGGCGCCGCTGGGTCGCCACCATCAAGGGCAAGCTGACCTGGCACCGCTGGCAGCTCAAGTTGCCGATCGTCGGCACCATCATAGAGCGCTCCCTGCTGGCCCGTTTTGCCCGCAGTTTTTCCATGATGCTCAAGGCCGGGGTGCCGCTAAACACGGCGCTGACCCTGGTGGCCGATGCGGTGGATAACGCTTATATGGCGGGGCGAGTGCGGGATATGCGCGCCGGTATCGAGCGGGGCGAGAGCCTGCTGCGCACCGCCAGCAGCAGCGGCCTGTTCACCCCGCTGGTGATGCAGATGATCGCCGTGGGGGAGGAGACCGGTCAGGTCGATGACCTGCTACACGAAGCGGCCGAGTATTACGAGCGGGAGGTGGATTATGACCTCAAGAGTCTCACCGCTCGGATCGAGCCGATCCTGATCGGGATCGTGGCAGTAATGGTACTGATCCTGGCACTGGGTATCTTCACCCCCATGTGGGACATGATGCGCGCAGTTCGCGGCAAGTAACTCGGCATCTTCACGCTTGAATGGTGGGACATGATGAGAGCCGTAAGAGGCAAGTGAGCGGTGGAGTCGAGGGCTGGATGAGCAGACAGACGCAGCAGGATGATCGCTGGCTGACCGGATATCGGCGGATCGCCGTGATCATCCTGTTGATGGTGATTGTTGCTACGTTGGTGCGTAGCTATCAGGGGCACCGGGAAGAGGCGCAGCAGCTCACCCTCACCCTGCTGGGGGAGCAATTTGCCGAGCGGGCACAGCGTTTGCACGGCATTTGGCTCGATGAGCGGCGCCCGCAGACACTGCATGTCGCCGGCAAGGGGTGGCAGTTTGACGCCCGAGGGTGGCCCCTGGGGCTGGTGCCGCTGCAATCCCCTTCGGAAAATTGCCGTCAGTTGTGGCTGGCACTGATGGGTGAGACGAAGGGGGGCATGCCTCCCCTGCAGGTTCTGGCCCGTCCCGATGGCAGTGGTTGCGAGATGGGGTGGGATGGTTATTGGCTGGTTTATCAGTTTTCTGACGGGCGGGTGATGAAAAAGCCTTGAATGAAACTAATCATATGACCCAACTACATGATTTTTTTGGGCCTGCATGAAATAATGTGGGGCATTACGGAGGGAGCATGACAATGAAACCAATGGCACCATCAATGCCGGAAAACGGGATGAGGAGACTGTCTGCCGGCTTCTCCCTCATTGAGCTGGTGATCGTTATCGTGATCCTGGGGATCCTGGCGGTGACTGCACTGCCGCGCTTTCTCGATGTGACTGACGAAGCGAAAAAGGCCAGCGTGGAGGGAGTCTCTGGCGGTTTTGCTACCGGCGTTTCACTGGTGCGGGCGCAATGGGAGGCGGAAGGTCGCGCCAAACAGGACAGCCTCAATACTGTGCTCTATGACGGTAGTCGCTTCTATCTGACCACTCCGACCGATACCCAGATCAGCAACGGCGAGCTGTCGCCCGGCTATCCGATGGATACCACCGCAAGCGGTAATCCCGATGTGGATCCGGCTAATCTGACCGCCGAACGTTGTCTCAATATTTGGGAGGGGTTACTGCAAAACCCGCCCAAGGCTACGGCCAGCTTCAATGAAGTGCGCGGTAGCGGCAATGACCTGAAATACTATGCCACAGTAAGCAGTAATGGACTGGATTCGGTCTGCCGTTACTATCTGGTCAATAGTCTGAGTAAGGGCAGTGATGGCAAGTATCAGGATCCGCAAGGCAAGACTGATGCATTTATGAGTTTCAGTTACCGTCCGGCGTCCGGTCAGGTGACCACAAATATTAATTAACAGAGGAAAGTGAAATGAAAAAACAGGCGGGTTTTACCCTGATCGAACTGGTTATCGTGATCATCATTCTGGGTATTCTGGCGGTCACCGCTGCACCCAAGTTCCTGAATCTGCAGGATGATGCTCGTAAGTCTGCTGCGCAGGGTGTTCAATCTGCACTGCAGAGTGCAGCCAATTTGGTTTATAGCAAGGCTGCTTTGGAAGGCCAGGAAAAAGCATCTGCTGCGGGTGGAACCGCTCTGACCGGCATGACGGGTGTTAAAGTAATTTACGGCTATCCAACTGCTGATACCGTTTCTGCGGCTGTCACTTTGGATGGTTGGAAAGTATCTGGCGCTTCAGCTACTTCCTCGGATTTCTATCCAGATAATACCAAGGGTAACGAGTGCTATGTGACTTATACAGCAGCTACTTCGGAAACTGTACCGTTTAAGGTCGAGCTGAAGAACTGTAAGTAATAATATCTGGACAAGCGAGGCTTGGGCCTCGCTTTCTTCTTTACACCTATGAGAAAAACCATGCCTGCAACCAAGGGCTTTACCCTGATTGAACTGGTACTGGTGATCCTGTTACTCGGGATTCTAGCCGCCTTTGCCGTGCCAAAATGGCTGGGCAAAGGTGGCTTTGAAACTCAAACCGTACGTGACGAACTGCTGACCCGGCTGCGGCTGGTACAGACCGTCAATATGCACGAACCGGCCAATCGTTGTACCTCACTACTTGTTGAATCTGGCCAATTTGGCCACAGCACAGAATCCCCATGTGATAATCCTGCGGCCATATCGAGCTGGAATGCTAATCAGCGCACCCGTGGTCGGTTGGTGACCGCCTCTGACGGAATCACTCTTTCCCTGAACAGCAACAAAAGCTTCGTACTCCGCTTCGATCAGATGGGCCGCCCGCTTGGTAGCTGCGCCGGTGGCTGCGAGCTGCAAGTCACCGATGGTCGCGAAACCAGCCGTATCCAGATTGAGTCTGAGGGGTTTATCCATGAGATCCCTTAAACGCGGTTTCACCCTGATTGAGCTGATCGTTGGCATAGTGCTGCTGGCGGTGGCTTTGACCGGCATTTTGGGGTTGCTTATCAATCAGGCGCCGCAGGCGGTAGACCCGGTGCAGCAGGTACGCGCCGCCCAGCTGGCCCAGCGCCTCTCCGGCGAGATCTTGCAAAAGTCGTTTGATGAACATTCGGATCATAACGGTGGTCGTTATCGTTGTGGCGAGCAGGTGGCAGGGGTGACCATCTCTTCCTGCTCCACCAGTTATGGTCCGGATGGCGAGCCCGCATCCTATGCCTATAACGATGTGGATGATTTCGATACCGCAGGTAACTGGGTGGATGCCAACACGCTGACCCAAACTGAGGTGGGAGTCAGCAGCGAGGAGTATCGCAACTATCAGGTGAAAATTGCGGTGAGTGGAGCCGATTTCAGCGACGGCACCTTCAAGAGTTGTGTCGCCCCCTGCTCTGTGGGCAAGCGCATTGATCTGCAGATCAAGCTACCGGATCAGAGCGTGCTCGACTTCTCCTTCTATCGGGGGAATTACTGATGGATCGCTCCGCTATCAGGTGTTGCCTGTCTACCAGAATTTCAGCGCCCCTAGCCAACTCCGGCGCCAGATTACGCCTGGCGGCTAATCGAACCTACCGCAAACCTCGGGGTAACCGTGGCTTTACCTTGGTCGAGCTGGTGATGGTCATCCTGCTGCTCGGGATAATGGCGACCTTTACCAGCCAGTTTATCGGTATCGGTACCCAGATTTATGGTGATGCCAGCAGCCGTGAGCAGCTGATGAGCGATGCCCGCTTCGCCATGGAGCGGCTTAACCGCGAACTGCGTGATGCGGTGCCGGGCTCGGAGCGGATCGAGACGACTGGCGGGACATGGGACGACACCGGTGCCTGTTTGCGGTTCTGGCCCATCAGCACCTCGAGCCGCTATCTGGCACTTAACCGCGCCATGTCGGGGAGCACGGCTACCCTTGAGCTGGTGATGGCGACCCCGGCTTCTGCTGCCAATCCGCTGGATGTGGATGCCACCGCCGTCAAAAAAGATGATCAGCTGATCGTCTTCCCCGTGCCGGACAAAAATGTCGGTTCGCTCACGGCAGGCTGCGATTATGGCCGCTGCGTAGCCAGGGTTACCGATGTGCTGACGCCCGTATCCGGAGCGCAAACCATCCGCTATACCAGCACCGAGAGTCTGACTGGCCTC
The DNA here is from genome assembly GCF_051919235.1 of Aeromonas sp. 95A. Lineage (NCBI taxonomy): Bacteria > Pseudomonadati > Pseudomonadota > Gammaproteobacteria > Aeromonadales > Aeromonadaceae > Aeromonas > Aeromonas sp. 95A. Next base: position 2,511,070 of record NZ_JBQBFC010000001.1, on the reverse strand, counting down.
TCTCCCGGCAGCCGGGTCTACTTTGCCAACCAGCAGGTACGTTACTGTGTGGAAGGAAACACGCTGACCCGCGCTACCGCTCCCATTGGGGCACCCTTACCTGCACAGGGCGTGTTGATGGCGGACTCCCTTCGTAATGGCACCTTCTATCGGGAAACCTCGGCGTTTAACGCCGAAGGGGAGTTTGGCATGCGCTTTGTGTTCGAACGCAAGGGGGAGTCGGTCACCTTCAACCACAAGATAGAGGTGTTCAATGTGCCCTGATCCACAGGCTTTCGGACGGATGCGAGGCAGCGCCTTGATGATCGCCCTGTTTGTGATTGTGGTGATGGCCCTGCTGGCGGCTGCCATGGGCCGTTTTCTGGTCGACAGTGGTGAGAAAAATACGGTGGAGGTGCGCAGCGTGCGGGCTCTGCTGGCCGCCCAGAGCGGGCTGGAGATTGCCTTGTATCAGCTGTTTCCAAATAGACCTACATCGCCATCACCGCTTGATCGTTGCGAGTGGGTACTCTCATCACCTGTGTTTAATGGCAATTCTGGACTGGCTGGCTGCGAGGCAAGGATCAGTTGCGTAAAACAACCAGTGACCTATAACGGAGAGGTGACCAATGGTTACCGTCTGCTCAGTGTCGGCTCCTGTGGCTCGACCGATCTGGGCAGTACCAACCCCGATTATGCCGTGAGTAGGACAGTGGCGGCTGAAGCCTATGATGGAGGTTTATGATGAAATGGCTATGGGGGCTGGCCCTTCTTTGTAGTCAGGCTTGGGCATTCGATCCCATCGACATAGGCACAGTTTTCCCTGCTGTGGTGCAGGGGCATCATGGCAACAACAATAATACTTGCCACCAGATCAGCGGTGACCAGCTCATCCAGCTTAACAATCCCAAGATCAATGGTACAGGCGGTTTGCCACTCAACTTCTGCTCTATCCAGCCCGATCAGAACAACAGTCCCCGTTGCGATGATGGTGTTGGCGGTTACAAAGTCTGCACGGTTACTGGCAGTGATATTCGTGGTCTTGCCCTGAATGGTAACAACGCGTTTCTCTCCACCAATTCCAATAGAGCTCAGACTTGTTCGTCGGGATCGCAAACGGCCTCCAGCGCGGCTTATGGCACCATGATGGTAGAAAACTGCACCATGACCTTCCCGAGTCGCAGCGTCTATCAACTCAAGAGCCTAACGGTGCGCAACAATGCGACTCTGGTGTTGGGTGAGGGGGACTATTTTATTGACAAGTTGACCTTGGACAACGGCACCATCCTCCTGTCTGGCAGCGGCATCACCCGGATCTTCGTCAATCAGGACGTGAAGTTGATCAATACGGTCAATATCAACGCCAACAATCAAGGAAGCCTCATTTGGGTTAACTACAACAGCATGGTGATCGACAATAGCACCACCTTTTACGGTTACCTCTATACCGATGGGCTGCTCACCATGAATAACAAGGCTACCGTCTATGGGAGGGTGACGGCTGGTTATCTGAAGATGGATGCTCAATCCAGCATCAACGAAGCGGTACTGACCCCCATGCTGACCTGCTTTGCTGACGGCTTTGAAAGTGCCCAGATCAACCCGGACAGTTGGGTGGTTGCCCAGCGAAACAACAGCACATTGCCGTCGGTACAAAATGGTCGCCTGCGTCTAACCCAGAACGTTACCAACCAGGCCACGTCAGCCACATTCCAGCGTCTCTTCCCAGGAGCCGGCAACCTGGTGACAGTCGAGTTCGATCAGTATGCCTACAAAACTTTTGGCTCTAGCGGGGCGGACGGGATGGCGGTGGTGCTCTCGGATGCGACCCTGACGCCCCAGCCTGGTGCCTTTGGTGGCCCGCTAGGCTATGGCTTCAAGACCGGAATCAGCGGCTTTGCGGGCGGTTGGCTCGGGGTCGGGCTCGATGAGTACGGTAACTATGCTAATGAAGGGGGGACCATCAACTTGGGGTCGCGCCGGCAGGCAGTTTCCATCCGTGGCTCGGGAGCGGGCACCTCTGGATACAACTATCTGGCTGGTACCGTCAGCAACCTGAACCCGCCCGTCGACAGCGGCACCAACAGTAATCGCCCCCACCGCTATCGTATTACCGTCGACTCTCGGGCCGCTGGCAGCTCGCTGGCGAAAGTCGAGAGAGATACTGGTTTGGGCTACAGCACCCTGGTTGGCCCCATCAATATGGCGAATCAGGCCGGTCAGGCTGCGGTACCTGCCAATTTCCTGCTCTCCCTGACCGGCTCCACCGGCTCGGTGACTAACTTCCACGAAATCGACAACGTGCAGATCTGCGCCCTGCGATCCAACCCGATTGGGGTGCAGATTGATCATTTCCAACTTGATCACTCCGGTCAGCCACTGACCTGCAACCCCGAGACGGTGACGGTCAAGGCGTGCGCCGATGCCGCTTGTACCACGCTTATCACAGACCCGGTTACTGCAACCCTGAGTCTTACCCCTACTTCAGTCAGCAATGGTTGGATTGGCGGCAATACTGTGACCTTTAGCGGCGGTTCGACCACGGTGCAGTTGCGCAACAATACGCCGACCGCGGTGACCATAGGCGTTTCCGGCTCGACTCCGACGACCAAGCCATTCAGTACCACCTTGTGCAAGGTCGGGGCGGGGACTCCCAGTGCCGCAGCCTGTACCCTGAATTTTGCCGATAGCGGCTTCTTCTTTGATGTGCCTGATACCTACTCCAATCAGCCGCAGACGGTGACCATCAAGGCGGTCAAAAAGAGCGATGTGACCAAGCAGTGTGTGCCGGGGTTTGCCAGCCAGACCAAGAGCGTCAAGTTCTGGAGCAGCTATATCACCCCCACCAGTAACCCCTATAACAGCCAGATGAGCGTCAACAGCAGTACGATTGGTGCCAGTCAGGGGGCAGCAACGCCGCTCTCCCTCGTATTCGATGCGCAGGGGCAGTCGACCATAACGGTTAAGTACCCGGATGCGGGCAAGGTGCAACTGGATGCCCGCTATGATGGTACTGGCAGTGAAGCCGGTCTGGTGATGCTAGGCGCGGATCAGTTTGTGGCTCGCCCGGTCGGTCTGTGCATCACGCCCCCGCAAGGGGTCTGCGCGGCAGGTGACAGCAGCTGTCCGGTATTCAAAAAAGCGGGGGAAACGTTCCAGGTAGATATCAAGGCGATGGCCTGGGAATCCGCCAATGATGGAGATATCTGCGCAGGGAATCTGACTACGCCCAACTTTGCCCTGCCCAATGTTGCTCTGGGCAGTACGCTGGTGGCACCCAATCCGGGCACCAATGCAACGCTGGGTACTACCGCCTATAGCCATGTGGCTGCGCTCAACAGCATCAATAGCATTAGCCAGACGGTGAGCGAGGTGGGGGTATTCCGGATGACGGCGACGCCACCGGTGGCAAAGCCGCCAGAAGGAAGCACTGTATCTACGGGCTATTTCGGCTACACCATCCCTCCCGCCAGCAGCGTGCCGGTGGGACGTTTTGTCCCTTGGGATTTCAATTTGCTGAGCGGGGTGCTTACTCCTGCTTGCGGGCAGTTCAGCTATATGAGTCAGCCATTCGGGGTCAAGATGACGGTACAGGCTCGTAACAAGAGTGCCGGGGTGACCAAAAACTATGGTGGCGAGTTCGCGAAGGGGCGGCTCTATCTGGTTGCAGGAAATAATCATGATGGGATTGATCGCACGGATCGAGTGGGAAGCATGATGGCCAGCTGGGCATCAGGCGAAGCCAATATTGACAGCCAGAGCCGCTTCGCCCGGCTTTCTGAGCGTGATCCCGGCCTGACTACTCCCGAAGAGTCCTTTAAGTTACTGCGTTTTGGCCTGCAAGTGCTTGATGAGGAGTCACCCTCAGTCACCTTCATGGCTGACGCTGACCTGCATCCTGGCATCAAGAATGGTTGTACCAAAGGGGTCAACTGCAATGCCAAGCAGTTGACGATTCCTACGCGGGTGAATAACACCATGACGGCTTATTATGGCCGCCTGCAGGCTAGTACGGCGGCGGGTCTTGCCTCGGCGCCGCTGGCCATTCCACTGCAGATGCAATATTACGAAGCGGGCAACTGGCTGCAAAACAAGGAAGATCAATGTACCCAGCTCTCTTTGGCCAATCAGGGGTTCACTTTCCTCAATCCGAGCCACACCTTTGATGCGGCGACTCGCGAGCTGAATCTGGGGGCGGGTCGCAAGATCAAGCTGGGGTTGGGTAGTTCTGCACCGGGTGGGGATGCTGCACTGGCGAAGGACGGGGAGATCCTGTTCCACTTTGCCAAGCCGGACATCTCGGTGCGCATTCCCTACAAGGTCGATTTGGCAAAACAGCCATCATCGCCACTCTGGTTGTCTGACCCAACGAGTGCCAATGACGGCAACCTGCAAGGTGAGGCCATTTTCGGCTCCAGCCGGGGTAATGACAGAATTATTTATCGGCGCGAAGTATTGCATTGAATGATGTGAAAGGGGGGTTGCCTCAACAGTATCCCCCTAAATCCTTGTTTATTAGTGTTTGCAAGCGTGTGCGAGTGAGTGATGACTCGCATTTTTGTCGCGCCTGATTGATTGGCGACAGTTTGAGCGCTTGCCCATTGGGGTGGGCATTGGTAAAGTTAGCCGGTTTTCTGCACCTCCAAATTCTTAGGATTTCCCGTAGCCATGTTCAAAAAGCTCAGAGGCGTCTTTTCCAACGATCTGTCGATCGATTTGGGAACTGCCAACACCCTGATCTATGTAAAAGATCAAGGGATCGTCCTTAACGAACCCTCAGTTGTCGCCATTCGCCAAGAGCGCGGGAACGCCAAATCGGTCGCTGCTGTCGGTCATGCCGCCAAGCAGATGCTGGGCCGTACCCCGGGCAACATTTCCGCAATCCGCCCGATGAAAGATGGCGTGATCGCCGATTTCTACGTGACCGAGAAGATGCTGCAGCACTTCATCAAGCAGGTTCACGACAACAACTATTTCCGCCCCAGCCCGCGTGTGCTGGTGTGTGTACCGTGCGGTTCAACCCAGGTTGAGCGTCGCGCCATCAAGGAGTCCGCACTGGGCGCCGGTGCCCGTGAGGTCTACCTGATCGACGAGCCTATGGCTGCTGCCATCGGTGCCGGCCTGCCGGTATCCGAAGCGACCGGTTCCATGGTGGTTGATATCGGTGGTGGTACCACTGAAGTGGCCATCATCTCTCTGAACGGTGTGGTCTACTCCCAGTCAGTCCGTATCGGTGGCGACAAGTTTGACGAAGCGATCATCAGCTACGTCCGTCGCAACTACGGCAGCCTGATCGGTGAAGCGACTGCCGAGCGCATCAAGCACGAGATCGGCTCCGCCTATCCGGGCGAAGAGGTGCGCGAGATTGAAGTCCGTGGTCGCAACCTGGCTGAAGGTGTACCGCGCAGCTTCACTCTCAACTCCAACGAAATCCTGGAAGCGCTGCAAGAGCCGCTGTCCGGTATCGTGGCTGCCGTCATGGTGGCGCTGGAGCAGTCTCCGCCCGAGCTGGCTTCCGACATCTCCGAGCGTGGCATGGTGCTGACCGGTGGTGGCGCACTGCTGAAAGATATCGACCGTCTGCTGATGGAAGAGACCGGTATTCCTGTCGTCGTCGCCGAAGATCCCCTCACCTGTGTGGCCCGTGGCGGCGGCAAGGCGCTGGAGCTGATCGATATGCACGGTGGCGATCTGTTCCACTACGAATAAGACCCAAAGCCGGCCAGCGTGCCGGCTCTTTTTTGACGACCCATGAAACCCATTTTTGGTAGAGGCCCTTCGCTTCAGTTACGGTTGTTTCTCGCCGTCATCATCTCCATCGCTGCCATCGTCGCGGATTCCCGCTTCGGTGTGTTTACCCATGTCCGCGTCTACCTCAGTTCGTTAGTCAGTCCCCTGCAATACATGGCCAATGCGCCGGGTACCCTGCTCGACACCATGTCGACCCAGGTGCAAACCCGCGCCGATCTCATCGAGCAGACCAAACAGCAGGAGCAACAGCTGTTTACCCTGCGTGCCCGTCTGCTCAAAATGGATCAGCTGGAACACGAGAACCAGCGGCTGCGTGAGCTGCTCGGTTCGCCGGTGCACAAGGAGTCCCGCAAGATGGTGGCCGAGCTGCTGTCGGTGGATTCCGACCCCTTCAGCCATCAGGTGCTGATCAACAAGGGGGCGCTGGATGGCGTCTACAACGGTCAGGCGGTGATCAACGATCAGGGTGTGATTGGTCAGGTGCTCCACGTGGGCTCCACCACCAGTCGCGTGCTGCTGATCACCGACTCCAGTCATGGCATTCCGGTGCGGGTACTGCGCAACGACTTGCGTGCTATTGCTTCCGGCAGTGGCGAGCTCGACAAGCTTGAGCTGCGTAACCTGCCGCGCAATACCGATATTCAGGTGGGTGATCTGCTGGTCACCTCAGGTCTGGGTGGCCGCTTCCCGGAAGGTTATCCGGTGGCGACCGTAACCCGCTCCGAGTATGTGGAGGGCAAGCCCTTCGCCCAGGTCGAGGCCAAACCGCTGGTGGAGCTGGACAGACTGCGTTATCTGCTGCTGCTGTGGACCGACAAGAAGCCTGAAGTACATGATGAGGATGGCGAACGGGCGGCTCCCGCTGCGTCCGCCGCAGGAGCCACCCGCTAATGCTAGAACCCGCCAGCGGCAGGATCTGGATCTGGATCTCGATCCTGCTGGCCTTGAGCCTGTCGATCCTGCCGCTTCCTTTCGAATTTGACCCCTTCCGCCCGGACTGGCTGGCCATGGTGCTCATCTACTGGGCGCTGGCCTTGCCGCACCGGACCAACGTCGGCACCGCCTGGGTGGCGGGCCTGCTGCTGGATGTGCTGCTTGGCAGCACCCTCGGCGTGCGGGCGATGGCGATGGCCATTACCACCTATCTGGCGGCCTTCCAGTTCCAGAAGATCCGCAACTTCTCCCTCTGGCAGCAGGCACTGATCATCGGTGGCCTCTCGCTGGTGGGTAAAATGACGGTATTCTGGGCCGAGCATCTGTTCAGCCAGGCCAGTCTCAACTTCTCCTACTTTTGGTCGACGTTGACGACGATGCTAATATGGCCCTGGGTGTTTCTGGTGCTGCGCAAGGTGCGGCGCCGCTTCAATATCAGGTAAATATGAACAAAAACAACGAACCACAACTCTATCTCGCCTCGGCTTCTCCCCGTCGCCGTGAACTGCTGACCCAGATTGGCTACCGCTTCGAGGTGCTGAAACTGGATGTGCCCGAGCAGCGGGAAGAGGGTGAAAAGGCGCAGGATTACGTCTGCCGTCTCGCCCGTGACAAGGCGGTGGCGGGCGTGGCGTGTGCGCCGACGGCGTTGCCGGTGCTGGGTGCCGACACCATAGTGGTGCTGGGCGACCGGGTACTGGAGAAACCGTCCGATCTGCTGGATGCCAAAGATATGCTGGAGTCCCTCTCCGGCAAGGTGCATCAGGTGATGACGGCGGTAGCGCTGGCCAGCAAGGATCGTTGTGACGTGCGTCTGGTCACCACCAACGTGGCGTTTCGCAAGCTGGACGAGGCCGAGATCGAGGCCTACTGGCAGACCGGTGAGCCCTGTGACAAGGCCGGGGCTTATGGCATTCAGGGTATTGCCGGCAAGTTTGTCAGCCGCATCGAAGGGAGCTATAGCGCCGTGGTCGGCCTGCCCCTGCTGGAGACAGACCTGCTGATCAAGCATCATCTGGAACAGCTCAAATAATTTCCCGTCAGCTGTGCTCTGCTGCGTTTCTCCCTTGCGCGCGTTGTACCGGATTGGCTCTATAGAATTCAAAACTGGAACAGGCAAGGTTACTTATGTCGGTAGAACTGCTGGTTAACGTTACCCCCTCCGAAACCCGGGTCGCTCTGGTCGAAAACGGTCTGCTGCAGGAAGTGCATGTAGAACGTCAGGCCAAGCGCGGCATTGTCGGCAATATCTACAAAGGCAAGATCAGTCGGGTGCTGCCCGGTATGCAGGCGGCCTTCGTCGATATCGGCATGGACAAGGCAGCTTTTTTGCACGCCTCTGATATCGTCCCCCACACCGAGTGTGTGGCGGTGAAGGAGAAGGAGCAGTTCCAGGTCGGTAACATCGCCGAGCTGGTGCGTCAGGGGCAGGACATCATGGTGCAGGTGGTGAAAGATCCGCTGGGTACCAAGGGTGCCCGTCTCACTACCGATATCACCCTGCCATCCCGCTATCTGGTCTTTATGCCGGGCAGTGCCCACGTCGGTGTCTCCCAGCGTATCGAGTCCGAAGCCGAGCGCGAGCGTCTCAAGCGCACTGTAGCCGGTTATGTGGACGAGCTGGGTGGTTACATCATCCGTACCGCCGCTGAAGGGGTGGGGGAGCAGGAGCTGGAGCAGGATGCCGCCTTCCTGAAACGGCTGTGGCGCAAGATCCTCGAGCGCAAGCAGAAGTATCCTCCCTGCAAGATCCTCTACGAGGATCCCAGCCTGGCATTTCGGGTGGTGCGCGACTTCGTCGGTGCCGAGCTCGACAAGATCCGCGTTGATTCCCGCCAGAGCTTCGATCAGCTCAAGCGCTTCACCGAAGAGTACGTGCCGGAGCTGGCCAGCAAGCTGGAGTACTACCCCGGCGAGTCGCCGATCTTCGATCTCTACGACGTGGAGAACGAGATCCAGCGGGCGCTGGAGCGCAAGGTAGAGCTGAAATCCGGCGGCTACCTCATCATCGACCAGACCGAAGCCATGACCACGGTGGATATCAACACCGGCGCCTTCGTCGGCCATCGCAATCTGGAAGAGACCATCTTCAACACCAACGTCGAGGCGACTGCGGCCATTGCCCGTCATCTGCGCCTGCGCAATCTCGGCGGCATCATCATCATCGACTTCATCGACATGCAGTCGGAAGATCACCGCCGTCGGGTGCTGCACAGCCTGGAGCAGGCGCTCTCAAAGGATCGCGCCAAGACCAACGTCAACGGCTTCTCCCAGCTTGGTCTGGTGGAGATGACCCGCAAGCGCACCCGCGAGAGTCTGGAGCATGTGCTCTGCTCCGAGTGCCCCGAGTGCAAAGGGCGCGGCCGGGTCAAGACGGTGGAGTCGGTCTGTTTCGAGATCCTGCGGGAGATCATCCGGGTCAATCGCGCCTACGATGCGGATCAGTTCACCGTCTACGCAGCCCCGGCCGTGGCCGACTACCTCCATGGCGAGGAGTCCCACAGTCTGGCTGAGCTGGAAGTGTTCATCGGCAAGCAGGTGCGGGTAGTGAGCGAACCCCTCTGTGGTCAGGAGCAGTTCGACGTGGTGATGATGTAATTGGTCTATCGCTGGCTGAGTCGGGGCTGGTTGGCCCTGGGGGTCCTGTTCGTACTGATGGCCATGCTGGTCACGCTGGTACGGGTCGGGGGCCCTTTGCTGAATCAATACCGGGAGAGTCTGATCCACACTCTGCTGGGCGATTCACAACTCAAGGTCAGCGTGGAGCAAGTGGGTCTGGACTGGACACAGTCCGGGCCCGCGCTCGAACTGCAGCAACTCGCCATCGCCCCGGATTCGGGGCGTTTTACCGTACAGCTCGGCAAAGCCTGGGTGCACCTCGACTTCTGGCGCACCATTAACGAGCTAAAGCCGGTGTTTGGCGAGCTGATCCTGAGCGATGGCGATATCACCATCGACTTGCGCCAACCGGCTGACGACAGCCCCTCCGGCGATCCCCAGCAGGGCGCCCTGCTGCGCTTTCTGCTGACCCAGCTCTCTACCTTCGATGTGCACAACACCCGCCTCAGCGTCACCACCTCCCTCGGTGATCTGCGCGCCCTCGACATCGCCCAACTGCGCTGGCAGAACCGTGGCAAGCGCCATCAGGGGGTCGGCAAGGCTTACCTCATCAACGGGGTGGGCGAGAGCACCCTCGATCTGATTCTGGATGTAGACGCCCCGACTGCCCGGCTCGATCGCCTCAAAGGGCAACTCTATCTGGGGGCCCGCCAGCTCGATATCACCCCGACCTTGGCCAAGATCCATGCGGGCGAACCCAAGGTTGCCGGTCAGCTCGACTTCCAGCTCTGGAGCGAGTTTGACAGCGGCAAGCTGGGCAATACCCTGCTGGCGTTTGGCAACAACTACCTGATCTGGAAGGATCCCAAGAAAGGGGAGATGCACCGTTTCGGCCTCGATGGCGGCAAGATCCAGCTGCGTCGGGATGGCACCGACTGGCAACTGGCGAGCCACAACGTCACCTTCAAGCTGGACGGCAAACCCTGGTTGCAGAGCCGGTTGCAGCTGGAGCGGATTGGGGATCGGGTGCAGGGCTATCTGCCCAGCATAGAGTTCGACAAGATCACTCAGATCAGTCAGCTGGTCTCGGCGCTCTACCCCACACTCTGCGAGACCCTGCGCCAGACCAATCCGCAGGGGTCGGTGCAGGATCTGACGCTGCTGGCCAATGCCGACTGGCAGGATCTCTCCCTCAGTGGCCGCTTCAGCAAGGTGCGCCTCAAGGCGTGGCAGGATATACCCGGGATGCAGGATCTCAACGGCGAGTTCTGGCTTACCCCGACCGGCGGTAGCGCCAGATTGGCGCTGGCGAATGACAAGGTGGATCCCGCCCGTCACTTCAAGATGCCAATCCCGGTCGACCACTTCTCGGCCCGCCTCGACTGGTGGCGCGAGGAACAGGGCTGGGTGCTCTACGGGCAGGATATCGCGCTGGATAACCCGGATCTGACCCTGACCAGCCGTTTCCGCCTCGATCTGTTCGAACACCCCTTCCTCGCCCTGACCGGTCGCATCAATGTGAAGAACGCGGGCCATGCGGATCGCTACTTCCCGCTGCAGGCGATGGACAAGGGGCTGGTGGATTACCTGAGCGGCGCCATCAAGGGGGGCAAGGCCAAGGGGGCCGACCTGCTCTGGTATGGGGAGTTTCGGGATTTCCCCTACGACAACGGCAAGGGCATCTTCCAGGTGGCGGTGCCGCTGGAGCAGGCCACCTACGAATTCTTCCCCGGTTGGCAACCGCTCACCGACCTGCAGATCGACCTGTTGTTCCAGAATGCCGGTCTCGATATGCGCAGCCGATCCACCAAACTCGGCAAGGCGAGCTCCGACTCGGTGCATGCCTGGATCCCGGATCTCTCCCCCGGCGCCCACCTCTATGTGGATGCCAAGGTGCAGGGGGAGGGCAAGGCCATCAGCGACTACCTGCAGGACTCTCCGCTGGGCAGTTCGGTAGGTCAGGCTCTGCGGGAGATCGAGATCCGCGGCCCGATGGCCGGTTCGGTCAAGCTCGATATTCCTCTCGATGGCGAGAGCGAGGTGAAGGCGAGCGGCGATGCCACCTTCAGCAATAACAAGGTGCGGGTCGCCAGTCTGGATCTGCCGCTGGAGAAGGTGCAGGGGCGCCTCGAATATGACAACGAACAGACCCGTTTCAGCAACCTCAAGGCGAGCCTGTGGAACCAGCCGCTGACGCTCGACTATCAGGGGCGCCAGCATCCGGATCACTATCAGGTCGACCTCGATTTCAATGGGCAATGGGATAGCCGCCGCCAGCCCGCCGCCATCTCTTCATTCGGCATTCTCAACGGCCGCAGCAACTGGGGCGGCAAGCTCGGGTTGACCTTGCCCGAGAGTAAGCCGTTCAGCTTCCAGCTGGCGCTCGACTCCAATCTGCAGGGGATGGGGCTGGATCTGCCGCTGCCGCTGGCCAAGAGCAGTGCCAGTCGACTGCCGCTCAAGGTGATCGCCCGTGGCCGGGATGGCAGCGCCGACATTCGTGCCGTACTGGGGGCTGATGTGGATATGCAGACCCGACTGGTCTACGGCGAAGGGGTACCTTATCTCAGCCGGGTGCGGGTCGATGTGGGTCAGCCGGGCGCCCGGGTGCTGCGCGATGCCCCCATGCTGCTCGCCATCAACCAGCAGGAGGCCGATGTCGGTGGCTGGCTGGCCAGACTCAAGCAGTGGTTGCCAGCGCAGAACCAGACTGGCAATGCGGTGGTTGGCCCCGCCTTCCTGCCGCAGGAGTGGTGGGTGGATGGACAGCTGGCTCGCGCCTATATCGGCAGTGCCACCCTCAAGGCGGCGCGTTTCACCGTGGGGCCGACCAATCAGGCGACCGAGGTGATGATCGACAGTCCCGATGTGATGGGGGTGATCCGCCTGCCTGCAGTAGCCAATCGTCCGGTGGATGCCAAGTTTGCCCGTATCTACTGGTCCGGCAAGAGTTCGGATCTCAGCCCGGATCCCGATGCGCAGCAGGACAACGCCATCATGGCATCCATCCCCTGGTTGAAGGTGAGCTGTGTCGATTGCCGCTTTGGCGAGCTGCCTCTTGGTGAAGTGAAAGGGGAGCTGGTGCCCGGCGCCAACAAGGTGACCCTCAAGGGGCTGGATGTGCGGCTGGCTGGGAGTCAGCTCACCGGCAGCGTCGACTGGCTGGCCAATGGCAACCGGATGGAGACCCGCGCCCGTGGCAAGCTGACCAGCAACAACAGCGAGCTGCTGCTCAAGCGGCTCGGCTACACCTCGCCCATCGGCGATGCCCCCGGCTCCCTCGCTTTTGATCTGAACTGGCAGGATGTGCCCTATCGTCCGAACCTACCGACTCTGGGGGGAAGTGCCAACTATCAGCTGGAAGGGGGCACCCTGCGGGAGGTCAACGACAAGGGGGCGCGACTGCTCTCCCTGCTCAGCCTCGATTCCCTGCTGCGCAAACTGCGGCTCGATTTTCGCGATGTGTTCGACAAGGGCTTCTACTTTGAATCCATGTCCGCCTCTGCCACCATCAAGCAGGGGCAGGTCAGCAACGATGATTTCTATATGAAGGGGGCGGCAGGCAACCTGCGCGGCGAGGGGAGCGCCGATCTGGTGCGCTGGCAGCTCGACTACGAGCTGAGCTTCTCCCCCAATCTGGGGGGCACCCTGCCGGTGGTGGCGGCCTTCTCCATCACGCCGGTCACGGGGCTCTATGTGCTGGCCCTCTCCAAACTGCTGGAGCCGGTGGTGGATGTGGTGACCCGCATCGATTTTCGCATCTCGGGCCCGCTCGACGCACCCAAGCTGATCGAGGCGGGACGAGATCGCGCGCGCATCAAGCTCAACCAACAGCAGAAAGAGGCGGTTGACGCCGTTGCTCCCAGCCTGCCGACGCAAGAGGTGACCCCTTTCCTGCTGAGCCCCAAACACGCGGGGCCCGCTCAGCGCTAAACGAGCGGCCCGGCACCATCACAAGGAGTGAGCCATGATCCGACATATCCTGCTGATCGCCTTCAAGCCGGACACCCAGCCTGCCCAGATAGACGCGGTGCGTAACGCTTTTCTCGCCATTCCCCATCAGGTCAGCGGCGTGACCGCCGTGGAGTGGGGGGAGAATGACAGCCCGGAGGGGAGGGATGGTGGCTTTACCCACAGCGTACTGATGACCTTCGCCGACGAAGCGGCCCGCCAGCGCTATCTGCCCCATCCTGATCACGATGCCCTCAAGGCCATCTTTCGCCCGGTGCTGGAGCGCATCATAGTGCTGGATTACACCCTGCAGGCAGGGGATGCTGTCACCGTCTGATGGCCCAAGCGACAAGGAGAACGTCATGTGGTTAGCCGCAATACAGCTGGTATCTGGCCGTCACTGGCAGGATAACCGGGAGCAGATCGCCGCTGAACTGGCGGCCTTGCCCAAAGAGCGGCCGCTGCTGGTGCTGCTGCCGGAGAACTTCGCCCTGTTTGGCGAACGGCAGGGCTATCTGGATGGTGCCGAGGCCATAGGTGAGGGCCCAATCCAGCAGCAACTGGCTGAATGGGCCCGCGATTACGGCATCTGGCTGGTGGCCGGGGCTATGCCGACAAGAATGCCGACCACCATCGCCGATTCCGACCATATCCACACCAGTTCGCTGGTGTTTGACCCAAGCGGTGAGCTCAGGGGCCATTACCACAAGATCCACCTGTTCGACGTGGATGTGGCGGACAATCACGGTCGCTACCGTGAGTCGGAGACCTTCAGCCCGGGGGAGGCGCCTGTGTTGGTGGACTCTCCCTTTGGTCCCCTCGGCCTCTCGATCTGTTATGATCTGCGCTTTCCCGAGCTCTACCGCCAGCTGGCCCGTGCCGGTGCCCGTGTGCTGCTGGTGCCTGCCGCCTTTACCGCCGTGACCGGCGAGGCGCACTGGGAGCCGCTGCTGCGGGCCCGCGCCATCGAAAACCAGTGCTACGTAGTCGCTGCCAATCAGGGTGGCTCTCATGAGACGGGGCGCCAGACCTGGGGCCACAGCATGGTGATCGATCCTTGGGGCCGGGTGCTGGCGAGCAAAGAGTCTGGGCGCGGCACAGTGCTGGCGAAGATGGAGCCCGGGCTTATCGACGAATTGAAACTCACCATGCCAGTGCTGCAACACGCCCGTTTGCTCTGATGGTGTGGTGAAAAATTGAAAGGCAGCCGTTTGCCCGTGCTGGAGCATGCCCGTTTGTTGTGATGGTGTGGCTTGTCGCCACCCGTCGGCAAGACGATTTAAAACAGCTCGTTACGAGAGTGGAGAAGAAGATTGAGTCTATTGAGCCAGGTTAGTGCCTCCCTGTTGGCCCCGAACGACCTCGACGAAGGGCGCCTGCAGCAGTTGCTCGGCAGCCTGATGAGCCATCAGGTCGAGTTCGGCGATCTCTATTTCCAGCGCAGCTGGCACGAGTCCTGGATGCTGGAAGATGGCATCGTCAAGGATGGCAGCTACAACATCGATCAGGGGGTCGGGGTGCGCGCCGTCAGCGGCGAGAAGACTGGCTTCGCCTACTCGGACGAGCTGAGCCTGCTGGCGCTGCAACAGTCGGTGACTGCCGCTCGCGGCATCGCCGCAGCCGGTGCTCACGGCAAGGTGAAGGCGTGGGCCCGCACCGAAGCGAACCTGCTCTATCCGGCCATGGATCCGCTGCAGACCCTCGACAAGCATCAGAAGATCGCCCTGCTGGAGCAGATGGACAAGTTCGCCAGGAGTCTGGATCCCGCCATCAATCAGGTGATGGCCTCCATCAGCGGCGTCTACGAAGAGGTGCTGGTGGCCGCCACCGACGGCACCTTGGCCGCCGATGTGCGTCCGCTGGTGCGTCTGTCGGTGACCGTGATCGCCGAGAAGGGCGATCGCCGCGAGCGTGGCAGTGCCGGTGGCGGCGGGCGCTTTGGTTACGACTGGTTCCTCGAACTGGACGGGCTGGAGAGCCGCGCCTTTGGCTATGTGCGTGAAGCTGTGCGTCAGGCACTGGTCAACCTGGAAGCCATCGACGCGCCAGCAGGCACCATGCCGGTGGTGCTGGGCTCCGGCTGGCCCGGCGTGCTGCTGCACGAGGCGGTGGGGCACGGTCTGGAGGGGGATTTCAACCGCAAGGGATCTTCCGCATTTGCTGGCCGCATCGGCGAGCAGGTGGCCTCCAAGCATTGCACCATCGTCGATGATGGCACCCTGCCGGGTCGGCGCGGCTCCGTCTCCATCGATGACGAGGGGACACCGGGCGGCTACAACGTGCTGATCGAGAACGGTATTCTCAAGGGTTATCTGCAAGACAAGCAGAACGCCCGTCTGATGGGGGTGCCACTCACCGGCAACGGGCGCCGCGAATCCTACGCCGCCATGCCGATGCCCCGCATGACCAACACCTATATGCTGGCGGGTCAGTACGATCCGGCCGAGATCATCGCCTCGGTGAAGAAGGGCATTTATGCCCCCAACTTCGGCGGCGGTCAGGTGGACATCACCTCCGGCAAGTTTGTCTTCTCTGCCTCCGAGGCCTACCTCATCGAGGATGGCAAGATCACCGCTCCCATCAAGGGGGCGACCCTGATCGGCAACGGCCCCGAAGCGATGAGCCAGGTCTCCATGGTGGGCAGCGATCTTGCGCTGGATCGCGGCGTTGGCATCTGCGGCAAGGAGGGGCAGAGCGTGCCGGTCGGTGTCGGCCAACCCACCCTCAAACTGGATCAGCTCACCGTGGGTGGCACTTCGTAGGTTTGGGTTAGCCGCGCAGCGGCGTAACCCGATGAATTCAAACCCTGGCTCTTGCCGGGGTTTTGCTATTCAGGGAACCACAGGCAACAAAAAGCCCCGGTCGTTGGACCGGGGCTGGCGGGTTATTCGGTATCAGTTGACGGATATGGCGCGGGCGTCGATGAAATAGCGAGCGTTACCCTGTTTGTCGATCTGGATTTTGGCTACCAGCTGCTCTTGATCTTTATATTCCCAGCGTTGCTCAATCTTGGCGAGGGATGGGCTCGCAATCCCAACCACGTTCAGGTACTCGTGAAACAGGCTATGGCTCCCTATTTCGGTCAGCATCTTGTCCATCTGCATACTCTCCTGAAGTTGAGTGGGTATTCATCAACAAACCTATCAGCGTCCATCTGAATACAGTCTGTATGAAAAACAAACTAACTCATTTGTGTGTCAATAACATGATCAGGGACAAGATCAGTGCAGATCGTCAGGGACTTTTTGATACCGTTTTCAATCAGAGCCGGTGGGCTTCTGCGGCAACTGATCAAACGTGCCGGAAGCCTTTGGTAGCGCCGGTGCGGTTTGCACGGTCTGGCCGCCGTGGAAGACCGGATCCTGTGCCACTTCCTTGATGCCATTGATGCAAAACTGCATACCCATGCAGACCAGCAGGAAGCCCATGATGCGGGTCATGGCGTCGATGCCGGTGGCACCCAGGATCTTGCAGACCGGATCCGCCAGCTTCAATACTCCCCAGCTGATCAGGCTCATCAGGGCAAACGCCGTTACCACACCGGCGTAGATGGTGAGGCGGTTGTACTCGTCAGGCAGATCGGCAATCTGGGCTGCCCCGCTTATTACCAGCGCCATGGTACCTGGCCCGCACATGCTGGGCATGGTGAGCGGTACGAAGGCAATGCTCTGGTTTATATCGACCCCGCTCTGCTGGCTGGGGGCGGGGAACAGCATGCGAAAGCCGATAAAGCCGATGATGAGGCCACCGGCCAGGCGCAAGCCCGGAATGGAGATCCCGAACAGATCCAGGATCGAGGATCCGATAAAGAAGGTGATGCAGAGGGTGCAGAACAGATAAATGGCGGCCAGATTGACCTGACGGCGCACGTGTTCGCGCGACATCCCCTTGCTCAGCCCCAGCAGCAGGGTGGCCGTGGTGGGCGGGTTGACCATGGGCAGCAGCGCCAGCAAGGTGAGTAATACGACCTGAAAGAACATCTTGAGCCTCGGATAAAGAGTTTGAAGTCATGGGGCGATGCGGGTGGCAGGCCCCAGAGGGAGGCTATCTTATGCTGGTGAAACTGAACATAAGCAGTACAAAAAAGCCCCGGCAGATGCCGGGGCTTGTTGTTCGGGTCAGGCCGCTTGCGGCGCTTGCTGCTGCAGGATGGCCCGTTGCTGGAACCAGAGCCAGAGACCGATGGCGAAACCCAGCACCGACAGACTCACCACATAGTGGGAGGGGGCCAGCATGTCGCTCTTCATCCAGAGGGTCACCGCCATCGGGGTGAGGCCGCCGAAGATGGCGTAGGCCACGTTGTAGGAGAACGACAGACCGGAGAAGCGCACCACCGGCGGGAAGGCATTGACCATCACGTAAGGCACGGCGCCGACAATCCCGACCGCAAAGCCTGCCAGCATGTAGAGCGGCACCAGCTGGCTCGTACCGGCCGCCAGACCGTGATAGAAGGCGTAGCTGGAGCCCGCCAGCAGCAGGGAGCCGAACATGAAGGTGAGACCGCTGCCCAGCAGGTCGATCAGTCGGCCATAGACGATGCAGCCGAGGGTCAGGGCCACGATCGCCAGCGAGTTGGTGGTCAGGGCGTCGGCCGGGCTGATGCCATAGACCTTCTGCAGATAGGTGGGGGTCATCAGGATCACCACCACGATACCGGCGGAGAGCAGCCAGGTGAGCAGCATGGAGACCACCACGCTGCTCTTGTGGTTGCGCAGCACCGACTTGAGGGGGAGCTCGTCAGCCAGGGTCTTGTTGGCTTTCATCTCGGCGAAGACCGGGGTCTCGTGCAACCAGCGACGCAGGTACATGGCGACGATGCCGAAGATACCGCCGAGCAGGAAGGGCACTCGCCAGCCCCAGTCACTCACTTCAGCCGGGGTCAGGCTCTTGTTGACCGCAGTGGCGATCAGGGAGCCGAGCAGGATGCCTGCCGTCAATCCCGCCGTGAGTGTGCCGCAGGCGACCCCGACTCGACGGGCAGGGACGTGCTCGGCGACAAATACCCAGGCGCCGGGCACTTCACCGCCGATGGCGGCGCCTTGCAGGATCCGCAGTCCCAGCAGGGCGATGGGGGCGCCGATGCCGAGCACTGCATAGGTGGGCAGCAGACCGATCAACAGGGTCGGCAGCGCCATCATGATGATGCTGAGGGTGAACATCCGCTTGCGACCGATGAGATCGCCAAAGTGGGCCATGATGATGCCGCCGAGCGGGCGGGCCAGATAACCGGCGGCGAAGATGCCGAAGGTCTGGAACTGGCGCAACCACTCGGGAATATCTGCCGGGAAGAACAGCTCGCCGATGACCACGGCGAAAAAGACGAAGATGATGAAGTCGTAAAACTCCAGCGCACCGCCGAGGGCAGCCAGACTCAGGGTTTTGTAATCCTGTCGATTGAGGGGGCGGGCGTGATCGTGCTGTTGTGTGGTCGTGGTCATATCCGTATGTTTCCCATCGGTTTTTTTAGTTATTGTCACCCCGTACAAGGGGCATATACAGGTGATCGAGAGTATGCTGCCTGCCTCTTGTGTGTAAATCGCGCAATTCGCAACACTGTCTTGCATCTTTTTGGGGCAATCCGAATGCCCCGCTGGCGGAGGAATGATGGAAAAGAAACGGGTACTGCTCTCCTGGAGCAGCGGCAAGGATTGCGCATGGGCATTGCATCAGTTGCGGCAAGATCCCGCCATTGAGGTGGTGGGGCTGTTCACCACCCTCAATCAGGCATTCGAGCGGGTGGCGATGCACGGGGTGCGCAAGCAGCTGTTGACCGAGCAGGCCGCCTGCGTCGGGCTGCCCCTCATCACCATCGATCTGCCCTGGCCCTGCAGCAACGAGGATTACGCCCGCATCATGACCGGCTTTATCGCTGATGTGGTGGCACAGGGGATCCGCCATATGGCCTTTGGCGACTTGTTCCTCGAGGATGTGCGCGCCTACCGTGAAAAGCAGCTGGCAGGTACCGGCATCGAACCACTATTCCCGCTCTGGGGCAGCAATACCCGTGAACTGGCGCCGCAGATGGTGGCCGCTGGGTTGAAGGCGCGGATCAGTGCTCTCGACCCGAACAAGCTGGATGCCAGCCTGGGTGGCCATGACTTTGACGAGGCACTGCTGGCGGCGTTGCCGGAGGGGGTCGATCCGTGCGGCGAGAACGGCGAGTTTCACACCCTGGCCTATGATGGCCCCATGTTCTCCCGTCCGCTCGGCATTCGGGTCGGTGAAACAGTGCTGCGCGACGGCTTTGTCTTTACCGATCTGCTGCCAATCAAAGATTAATTGTCGGGCGTCAAATGCTCCCTTTTTGCAGGAGCATTCACAGATTTGAAGGGCGGGATGGGGGCACTATTGGCCCCCTCTTTTGATTGAAGATGACAACCTGCCTTATGAAACACATCTCTCGTCCGGCGCTGCTTGCCTCCTTGCTGGCTGCGGCCCTCTCTCTGCCTGCCGTGGCGGGTCAAGCCGCTACCGTTCAGCCGATCCCTGCCGGTGTCACCACCGTCACTCTGGCCCAGCAGGCACCGATCCACTGGGTATCAGTGGAGCAGATTGCCAAGAGTCTGGATGGCCTGCCCCCGATGGCCGTCGGGTTTGATATCGACGATACCCTGCTCTTCTCCAGCCCGGGTTTTTATCGCGGCAAACAGGAGTTCTCGCCCAACGACGAGAGCTATCTGAAGAACCCCGCCTTCTGGGAGAAGATGAATAACGGCTGGGATGCGTTCAGCATGCCGAAAGAGGTGGGCAAGGCGCTCATCGCCATGCATCTCAAGCGCGGTGACCACATCTATTTCGTCACCGGCCGCTCGGCCACCAAGACCGAAACAGTGAGCCAGACCTTGCAGCAGACCATGAATATTCCGGCCGACCAGCTCAATCCGGTGATCTTCGCCGGTGATCAGCCGGGCCAGAACACCAAGGTGCAGTGGCTCAAGGATAAGCAGATGAAGCTCTTCTACGGCGACGCCGACGGGGATATCAAGGCGGCGCAGGAGGTCGGCATTCGCGGCATTCGTCTGCTGCGGGCCGCCAACTCCAGCTATCGGCCACTGCCGTTGGCAGGGGCGCTGGGGGAAGAGGTGATCATCAACTCCCAGTTCTGATCCGGAGCGGATCCATGCAACAAGGGCGGGGCCATTGGCACCCGCCCTTTTTGCATCCGTCATCCAGCTCGGGTCAGTCGTCTGCCCACGGCATCTCGGGCAGACTGTCGAGGAACTCGCCGTAACGGGTCAGATTGAAGGGGCCCTGATCGGCCTCCATTGCCATCAGCTCGGCACCGAGGGCGCAGGCGATATATTGCAGCGCCTCTTCCCGCGGGGTGCCCTTCATCACCAGCCGCATCAGGGTCGCCTTCACATGGGGCGGGTGACCGTCGTTGAGCTGGTTCTCCACCATCTCCAGCAGCGCGTCTTCGTCAAAAAATTCCTGAGTGTCGTTCATGGGATATCCGCAACAGTGAATGTGGCGGCCAGTATAGCCTGAATGTGACTAACACCTTGAATGACCAGCGAATAAACAATCCGATGGGGAGGCCATTTGTTACCCATAATTAGGAGGAGTTTGCCAAGGCAAACAGGTTGGAACACAGATAACATGGATGGACACGCCTATGCCCACGATAGATTCCCTGCTGGCCGAGCCCAAGCTACTGCCCCAGATCCCGGAAGTGATGCGCGATTTGATCCAGACCTTCAATGAAAAGGATCCGGATCTGCTCAAGATCAGCAAGTTGATCAACAAGGACCCTGTCATCTCCGCCAAGTTGCTGCGGTTGGCCAACTCGGCCAAATTCGGCAGTAGTCGCCAGATCGGCACCGTCAATGAAGCCGCGGTGCGGCTTGGACTGGCGATGGTGCGCAACATGGTGCTGGCCTGCGGGCTCACCGAATCGGTCACTGCGGTGCCCGGCATTGACCTCAAACATTTCTGGGGTTGCGTCTTCAATGTGGCTGAGCTGGCGCGTCGTCTGGCGGTGAAGAAGGGGATGAAGGGGGATGAGGTCTTTACCTGCGCCCTGCTCTACGATCTCGGCCGACTGGTGATGCATGTGGGCCTACCGGAAAACACCGTCCATCACATCCACGATCTGGAGTTGCACAAGGGACGGGCCAAGGCGGAAGAGCTGGTGGTCGGCTTCAACTATGCCCAGGTCGGGGCGGCCATGGCACGCTACTGGAAGTTCCCCGAGACCATCAGCAACGCGGTGGAGTATCACTACAACCCCATGCTGGCCAAGGAGTTCTCTCCCGAGGCCGGGTTGATCCATCTGGCGATCGTGCTGGCTGCGCAATCCGATGTGGGTGAAGAGGCGCCACCCGAGTGGCCCCACAAAGTGGCAGATGCGCTGGGGTTGAGCTGGGCCGATTGCGCTGCCCAATTTACTGCGCTGCGCGAGCAGGGTAATGGCTATGCCGGATTGCTGGCTGCCTGAGCCCGTTTATCCCATCTCATCAGGGGCCAATATGGCCCCTTTTTCATGGCCGATGGTGCCACAGGCTTGCCAGCCCGGGAGTGACGGGGCACTCTTTGCCCTTCACTTTCCGTTTGAGAGCCCTTGCCATGATTACCTCCTCCCGCCTGATCCTGCGCGAAATGATCGCCACCGACGCCCCCTTCATCCTTGAGCTGCTCAATGACGGCGACTTTTATCGCTACATCGGCGATCGGGGCATTCGCACCCTGGAGCAGGCGCAGGAGTATATCCAGCAGGGGCCGGCGGTCAGCTATGCCCGCTATGGTCACGGGCTCTATCTGGTGGAGCGCAAAGAGGACGGTGTCAGCCTCGGTATCTGCGGCCTGATCAAGCGCGATACCCTGGAGCAGGTCGATATCGGTTATGCCTTCCTGCCGCAATATCGCGGTCAGGGCTACGCCATCGAAGCGGCGCAGGCCGTCCTCGTCGATGGAAAAAGCCGGTTGGGGATCGGGCAGGTAGTTGCCATCGTCACTCCGGGCAACGAGCGATCCATCGGCCTGCTGGCCAAACTGGGGTTGGTGCGCAGTCGACTGGTCAAATTGAGCGAAGATGCTGACGAATGCCTGCTGCTGGAGCAGTGATCAAGGTCAGAGAGCTGAAAAGCGAATGGCGAGGTGGCTGTCAGGCTGAGTGACAAGCAAGAGCCCGGGTCTGGCTAAAGGCGTGAGAGAGAAGCAAAGAGGCCGCCGTGAGTTGCGGCCTGTCTGCATCGGGCGCTGCCGGAGGGCAGGCAGGATCAGTTGAGGTCTTCGATGGGGAACTCGTTAGTTTGTTTTAACTAATTGATTGCAATGGATTTGTGTATTTTCTTTTGTCTCTTGCGTTTTTCTAACCCCACGAAAAACCCCGCATTTAAAAAATCTAGCAAGTTTTAGGCTCGGCGGAGCATGACCAGCCTGCTCAGTTAATCGGTCAGATGTTCGTACTGAATGCCGAGAGCATCCGCCAGCAGTACGAGTTGCTGGTGGGTGAATTGGTAGTCCGGTTGCTCCATGGCCACCAGCTCACTCAGTGAAATATCCACCCGCTCAGCCAAATCAGTTTGACTCAGGCCCCGATAGTTGCGCCAGGCTGCCAGCAATGAAAGGCCTTGCACGAATTGCAGCCCTATCACCTCGTTGGGAAAGTAGATCTTGTCATCGCTCATGGGAGTTTCCTTCTGATAGGTGTCTGATAACACGGTGGTGGACTCATCTTTCCATGGGCCATACCAGGCATCGCTTAGCGGGGCTACCTGATATGAGAGCACCCAGGGTTGAGCTGCTAACCATTTGCCAGCCTCTTCCCGATCAGATTCGGTCATGGTTCGATTATTAAATTGGCAGAGGTAACCCTCAGCCCTGTTGCCCAATAATGAACCGCCGCCACCAAAGCGCCAGCTTTGTGATTCAACGTAATCGATCCAGTCATCCAGGGCCTCTTCGAAACCCTTCTGTTGGAGGTTGATGATGAAGGTGAGAGTGAAACCAAACTCCTGAAACTCGCCAACGCGCAGTTTTTTCTGCAGTCGGCGCGAGCGTTTTTTATTTAGAACCGAAGGGTTAAAAACCATCTGAAATATCTCTTATTTATTGATGTTGGGAAATTGGTTTGTTGTGCCTTGAGTTAAGGTCAGTCAATTACTGCTACAGAGATATACAACCTCCCCAGATATATTTGTTGCGCAGACCCCCACGGGCGTGGGGAAGACCCATCCAGAGGATGAGGAAATGACCAAAGAACAGGAAACACCCCCACGGGCGTGGGGAAGACACGTCCTGCACCAGGCTCATGTGCTCGATGCGAGAAACACCCCCACGGGCGTGGGGAAGACCTGCATTGAGCTGTGCCCAGTCGGTCTTTGCCAGAAACACCCCCACGGGCGTGGGGAAGACGGCCATGCTCAAGGACCGGCACCAGGTATTCAGGAAACACCCCCACGGGCGTGGGGAAGACTCATCCACCGCGCCGTCATCCATGATCACCTTGGAAACACCCCCACGGGCGTGGGGAAGACCTCAAGAGCTTCACCGTGCGCGACTGGTGGGCGGAAACACCCCCACGGGCGTGGGGAAGACGTGCGGTGGCTGACAGCCTGCACCTGCAAATGAGAAACACCCCCACGGGCGTGGGGAAGACGGTGAGCCGTTCCCGTTCACCAAGCCAAACATGGAAACACCCCCACGGGCGTGGGGAAGACGAAAGCCGTGGCGCAACAGCTGCACGGCGCCGATGAAACACCCCCACGGGCGTGGGGAAGACCAGCGCGTAGAGGTTCAGATTCTTGAAATAGGGGAAACACCCCCACGGGCGTGGGGAAGACGAGCTGACGCGGTAGGCTTGTTCAGTTCAGTGGGAAACACCCCCACGGGCGTGGGGAAGACAATAGTCCAACCTCCTCTCGGATTGAGGACTCAGAAACACCCCCACGGGCGTGGGGAAGACCGGTGATCTGCAACCAGACTTGATTGTATTCAAGAAACACCCCCACGGGCGTGGGGAAGACCACTGTCGAAAGTATCAGCCTGATAGCCCGTCAGAAACACCCCCACGGGCGTGGGGAAGACGCCGTCACTCGCGAACGAGGGAAGGCGCGCACAGAAACACCCCCACGGGCGTGGGGAAGACGCTGGCGGCCTGAATGGTCTGGATGATGCGGAGGAAACACCCCCACGGGCGTGGGGAAGACCTGACACCACCTATTATGTCTGGCTGCGGGCTGGAAACACCCCCACGGGCGTGGGGAAGACGGGTCATCCTGGGCGACCAGCATATAGCGCTTGGAAACACCCCCACGGGCGTGGGGAAGACTGCCAGACGGTACCGGCGATAAGCGCGGCTGGAGAAACACCCCCACGGGCGTGGGGAAGACTGGCAGCTCCTGAAACGGATCCTGCTGTGGCTGGAAACACCCCCACGGGCGTGGGGAAGACTTCGGGCAGGGCTCTACGAAATGCCGCGAGTAGGAAACACCCCCACGGGCGTGGGGAAGACCCGGTCTAACCGTGCCTTGGTGTGGCGAATACGGAAACACCCCCACGGGCGTGGGGAAGACGAAAACCCCCTCTCTCGGTATCTGAATCCCCAGGAAACACCCCCACGGGCGTGGGGAAGACTAACATGGAGGTGCTTGGTGAGGAACTCACAGAGAAACACCTCCACGGGCGTGGGGAAGACTGACCCTTCAGGACGTCATATGTGTACGGACTAGAAACACCCCCACGGGCGTGGGGAAGACCAGGGCATCACCTGGTTGCGCCTCTCGCTCAAGGAAACACCCCCACGGGCGTGGGGAAGACGGCAATGGGTGGTGGAGGATGAGCTGCCTCATGGAAACACCCCCACGGGCGTGGGGAAGACCGACTCACGTAACTGCTCTGACATAAGAACAAAGAAACACCCCCACGGGCGTGGGGAAGACGCGGTGAACCACGGGTCAGGTCGGGCAATCCAGGAAACACCCCCACGGGCGTGGGGAAGACCACCCGTTGTTCGAGCAGCGGCCTGGTTCCGTAGAAACACCCCCACGGGCGTGGGGAAGACATCAGCAAACCGGGCTTTTCAAATCTAGGCTCAGAAACACCCCCACGGGCGTGGGGAAGACCCGTTGATATCCTCGAACACGGTTTCGTGTCCGGAAACACCCCCACGGGCGTGGGGAAGACGCCCCCCACCTGATTGATTGTGAATATGTTCAAGAAACACCCCCACGGGCGTGGGGAAGACCCCGAGCAAAGGCGAGCTGGCGCTGGTGCTCAAGAAACACCCCCACGGGCGTGGGGAAGACGAAATATAAAGTTTTTTGTTATGTTACGTTCCAGAAACACCCCCACGGGCGTGGGGAAGACTCAAACCTTGAGAGCCGGTGCGGCGCTGCGGCGGAAACACCCCCACGGGCGTGGGGAAGACCCGTTGTTGGGGTTGATGGGGGCAAAGTCGGTAGAAACACCCCCACGGGCGTGGGGAAGACTTGGTGGTTGAGCTCATCAAAGAAGATCTCCAGGAAACACCCCCACGGGCGTGGGGAAGACCAGCCTCAACAGCAAGTTGCCCTCCCCCGCTGGGAAACACCCCCACGGGCGTGGGGAAGACCAAGCAAAGCCCAACTCGAATACTTCGCCGCGGGAAACACCCCCACGGGCGTGGGGAAGACTTATCGATAAACCAGAGCGAACCGGTCAGGATGGAAACACCCCCACGGGCGTGGGGAAGACACCCCGTTCAGCCCTGAGGCTCAAGCGGACAAAGAAACACCCCCACGGGCGTGGGGAAGACACGAAGAGTATGAGGCCCTCCGCCAGATGGCCAGAAACACCCCCACGGGCGTGGGGAAGACGCAGGCCAGCAAGGGCAGGGGAGCGACTACGCGGAAACACCCCCACGGGCGTGGGGAAGACGCCATTTGGCCATTCTCCATGCGTACCACGGTGGAAACACCCCCACGGGCGTGGGGAAGACCCGCCAGCACCGCCTTGGCGCCATCAACGGTCAGAAACACCCCCACGGGCGTGGGGAAGACTCAGTACGAGTGAAATAAGGGGCGGGATTGCCAGAAACACCCCCACGGGCGTGGGGAAGACGGCATTACATACCAGCTCGGCGGAACGGCAATAGAAACACCCCCACGGGCGTGGGGAAGACCTGGTACTGATGCTGCCGCTCTCGGTGCCGCTGGAAACACCCCCACGGGCGTGGGGAAGACCACCTGAGAGTAAGACCGAACGTCCCATCTTTGGAAACACCCCCACGGGCGTGGGGAAGACTCAAGGCGATTCGGATCCATGGGGATATCCGAAGAAACACCCCCACGGGCGTGGGGAAGACCATAAAGCCCTAATAGCTTCACGCACAGCGCGAGAAACACCCCCACGGGCGTGGGGAAGACTCGCAGGGAACAAGGCCATCAGAGGTCATCCAGGAAACACCCCCACGGGCGTGGGGAAGACTTTCTCTCTGGCATCGATCGCCTGCTCTCGGAGGAAACACCCCCACGGGCGTGGGGAAGACTATCTGCCGGCTCTTGGCATCAACGGCCCCGAGGAAACACCCCCACGGGCGTGGGGAAGACTGGCAATAATCATCCCTGTCTTCGTCAGGTCGTAGAAACACCCCCACGGGCGTGGGGAAGACAACTTACCGGCTTTCACGCTTGACCACAGATCAGAAACACCCCCACGGGCGTGGGGAAGACCGCGCCATGGGCGACAAGGACACCGGCGCCCAGGAAACACCCCCACGGGCGTGGGGAAGACGATGCAGCAACTCTCCCTCGTCCTGCTCGCCTGGGAAACACCCCCACGGGCGTGGGGAAGACAGACAGACATCCGCCACGAACAGGCAGCAATCAGAAACACCCCCACGGGCGTGGGGAAGACGGTGCTCAGCTGGCGCAACAGTGGCACCGTCAAGAAACACCCCCACGGGCGTGGGGAAGACACCACGCTCGCTTCGCTCACTGAGTCCGTTCTAGAAACACCCCCACGGGCGTGGGGAAGACTGCAGGAGCTTGGCAGTCTTCTTGTTGCGAAGGGAAACACCCCCACGGGCGTGGGGAAGACTGGCGGGATAACCGATGACGGCTTCCCAACGCCGGAAACACCCCCACGGGCGTGGGGAAGACCCGAGGCTGTCCTTATCGAAGATGACGAAACAGGAAACACCCCCACGGGCGTGGGGAAGACAGGCCAGTAAGCCATGGTCACACCTCTTCATAAGAAACACCCCCACGGGCGTGGGGAAGACGAACTCATGAGCGGCTGAAGGATACCGGATATGGAAACACCCCCACGGGCGTGGGGAAGACCTGTTGGTTCTACAGCTGGTGAGGTTAAGTGCTGAAACACCCCCACGGGCGTGGGGAAGACCCTGTGTGAGGTCGTGATGGCAACTCCCTATTTAGAAACACCCCCACGGGCGTGGGGAAGACGCAACCAGACCGCCGCCAGAGCCGAGCTGGTATGAAACACCCCCACGGGCGTGGGGAAGACCTTCGCGGTGGCCTCCTTATCCAACCTGTTGCAGAAACACCCCCACGGGCGTGGGGAAGACTGAACCGTGAGGAAACTCCAATGCCCTTGCCCGGAAACACCCCCACGGGCGTGGGGAAGACCCGCTCCGCACGACTCACCAAGTGGAAGAAGGAGAAACACCCCCACGGGCGTGGGGAAGACGCCGGGACATGATGCCCGGCAGGTTATGTTTCAGAAACACCCCCACGGGCGTGGGGAAGACTCTGAGGAGAACGGCTATCACTTTACCTACCTGGAAACACCCCCACGGGCGTGGGGAAGACAATGACGAGAGTAATGGGCACCAACAACGGACAGGAAACACCCCCACGGGCGTGGGGAAGACACCAATATATTGTTAAAGATCGCGCCAAGCCAGCTACAGATTGTGGTTGTCTTACTGGTCGAGTAGCTTTTCTACCACCAACTGCAGGCCGTTTATCTCACAGAGCATCTTGGTCGGTGAGCCTATGGTACGGATCTGATAGCCCGGTGTTTTGGCGATGCTCTTGAATATCACCACACCAGCTGCCGGTGTACAGTGCAGGTAGAGGTATTCGATCACTGTGTCAGCGACCGAGTCTTTAATGCCAGAGACAAAGACGTTGGGCCTCGGCTCGATAAACCAGAGTTTCATTCGTCCTCGTACCGCAGGGGGCAAATCATTAGCCAGTACTATCAGCATCAGTGCTTGCCCCTCCAAGTAACGGCGGTATATCTCTGGCCAAAATAGCGAGCAGATCCAGCGCGATCACCCGCTCTCGAAAGCGAGATGAAACCAGAGCCTTTTCATAACGCCCCGCCATCTCACGCGTCAGGGAAAAGGCGAGATCGATGCAGAGGTTCTCTTTGTAGAGATCGGCTAGATCGTAAACAAAGGGCAGCGGACTGCCCGAGTGGATAAACCCCATATGAGGGGAGTAGCCCATGGCATGGAGTGCGGAGCAGAGGATGCCATAGAGAGCTGCGTTAGCGGAGGTCAGTACCCGATTTGTGGTATCACTGAGGTCCATTTTACCGGGAGTATACTTACGCCCTTTCCAACCGACCCCATATTGTTGGGCCTTTTGCTGATAGAGCGCGCGCACCCGGCTACCTTCCATGCCCATCATTTCCTTAAGACTCTTACCAGCCAGGTCTGCGTCGGGAAAGCGATAGGCAAACATGCGGCGAGCTACCTCGAGGGATGACTTTTTATTGCAGGCTAGCCGCATCTGGTGATTGAGGTTGCGGGTATTGGCTGTGGGTAAAAAACCTGCCGCGTAGAAGAGCAGACTATCTTCCCCCACCCAGCAGATAGCACAGTTGGCTGCCGCAGCAGTCTTGACTGCCTCATGAGTCAGGCTGGTGCCAGGGCCTAGCAAGATGGCATTGAGAGTAGCTACCGGCAGACGTACGACCTGGCCTTCGGCATCGAGCCACTTTAGACTGCTGTCGTCAATCTCGAGGCGCCCCCGCTCTAGGTAGATAAAGGGGTATTTATCCTTGACCTGCGGCAGGGACTCCCGGGTGATCTTGACGAATAGACGTTGACCACCACCCATGGTTTAGCCCTCGTTTATCAGCGTCACCTGCCGATCCCGATAACGCTTATGCTGACCAAATTGCAGCGGAACATCGTTTAATGTCAGTAGCTCACCCCCTTCAGTGGCGCCCTGGATCACCATAAAGTCCCGGGTTCGTTGCTTCTGTTCGGCCAAATTGAGGGCTGCAGCCAGTGCGTTACCCCGGTTGGCAAACTGTCCCTGAAAGATGAACTCGGTGGGTACGCAGGTTTTCCTGCCAAGGGAGAGATCCCAGACCGGATTTTGCAAAGCCTGGGCGACCTCGGTTAACAGGTCATCAGGGACCTGGAGCAGTACGGCAAACGCCTGATCTTGCAGGTAGTAGCGGTAGGTCATCTTTGTGCCTCCTCCCACCGCTTTCTTTCCTTCACTGGTTTTTGGGATCAGTAGACTCTGCCAAGGGTCCTTGTCATCGTAGCCACTGCCCACCATATGAAAATCGCGCAATAAGGGCTCACGGGGAACTAGCTCACTGTTCTTGTGACGACGAGCAAAGCTGTGGACCTGCATATCGAGATCGGCAAATCGGGCGAGCAGGGATGTCTGGGGGCCACCAGCCCCAAGGGCAGCACAGACCATCCCGAGGACCCCGGACTTGGTCGGAAAGTGCAGGGTCTCACGTCGTCCAAAGCGGGAATCGTGCCCCCAGCTTTGTAGTGGCCCCTCCAGCCATAGCAACAGGTAGGGTTGACTCATGACTTACTCCACATGGCTTTGCAGCTTAGCGATCAGGTGATCCAAACTGAATGTCTCGTCCTCACCCCACTCGTAATCTCCCAGCTTGCCAAACAGGCTGCCGGTGAGCGCCTCTTTCTTGGAGATATAGCCTTTGAGGGCTTTCACGCTGGGGAGTAAAAAGCCATGGCCAGCGGCTTTGACTGGCTCATCAAATGGCACCTGCAAGCGCTGTCCCTTACGAACCAACACTTTGGCAAACTCCCATGGACTGGCTCCGGATTGGGTAGTCTGACGAGCAGCGGGAACCGCGACAAACAGCGCCTTGGTAAAGGCGGCAATGGCCTGCTTCAACTGTTCTTTATTTAGTTCATCCCCACCCATGGTGTCGGCGAGTTGACCCAGATCCAGACTGATATAGCGGTAGTAGGTGGCGGAGTTAAATTCCAGGCTCCCCATGTGGGCCGAACCGGGTTCTTCTTGCCGATCATCGAGCGCAGTGAAGAATTCCACTTCATTGGCCACCTTGTGGGTTGAGATGGCGTGGCTGAAAGAGGCGGCTGCTTCGACATTCATGTCTGCTGCCTTGGCGACCATGCGACCAAAGAGAGCGATATCGAGCGCATCCAGGGCTGGGTTGAGGCTTTTTTTAGCAAGCTTTGCCAGCTCTTTATCTTTGATCTTGCTTGCGTCGAACTGCTGCTCTTTGGCATAGCCAGCAAAGGCTTCGGCCTCACTGTCGCTGATAAACAGCAAAGTATCGTCGGCCAGCAGCTCGGCTATCTTACTTGCACACAGCTGGGCAGGTTCCTGTGCTGCACCCAGTTTGATGCAATGCTCAGTGACAAGTTCGGCGACCTTTTTGGTACGAATACCCAGCTTGACGCCAAACTCTTGCAGGGCCAAACGCACCTGACGCTTCCAGCATTGGGAGCTGACCCTGGCGCGGGTTACGCCACCTACGACTGCCGTTTTGGGGGCTCCTACATCATCACGGTTCAGACACGTAACGGGAAAAGACTGGAGGATGTGAAACTCGATACGGGTATTTTTCAGCGCGTTATTCATGATGATTCCTTGTCAGAAGAGGGGTTGTTCGATAAGGGGAACGACTTGCAGCAGGCCACAGCCAAAGGCGCGGCCACGGCCCAGCCCGCTGGCCACGCTCAGGGCGAAACGTTCGGGGTCGGTCACGGTGAGATAACCGCTCAGGGTTGCCTGCTGCAGTGTGATGGTTCGCTCAGCTTTGCCCTTGAATTGGGCCACTCTCACGTCATCGATCTGAAGACGTGCAGGGTCTATGCAAAAGCCCCAGTTTGTAGCTGCGCGCTCGATAAACCAGTCGGCAATGGCCTCGCGTCCTTTCACTGGCTTGAGTTGACGGCTCTGGTTATCTCGTCTGGTCGGAGAGACTGTGACGGTAAAGCGGTAGTGGCGGTGCGATAGAAAATCGTCAGGCAGAGAGCGTGATTCAACTTCACCATATTCACCGGTTTGAGGACGACGGTCCGAAAGCAGCAAGATCTGGCGACAAAGGTGATCACCTCCTTTATCGACCCATTGAATTCCGCTTGGTACGCTGGCCTGCTTTTGTGCTTCTGAACGAACATCCTCAAACAGTCCGTAAACCACCCGGTGCAGTGAGTAGAGGTCGGTCACTCGCAGCGCTCTCACTGTGGCCCGATCTAGGCGTAACACACTGGCATAGAGGGTCATGCTGTTATCTCCTTTTCCTGCCAGCCGTAGAACTGTTGAGCCCAACGTGCTTTGGCGCGATCTGCACTGCGATGAAACCAGCGTAAGTCCACCAGCAGTGCCGCGTAATCTAGGGGTTGCTTGACCCGGCTACGGATCAACGTCAACAACGGCCGCAAAATGCGGCATACCTCTTCGGTATCGTCACAGGCAAGCAGGCGGCGTAGCCTGGCTTTGGCTTGATCGCTCTCGCGTCCTTCGCTAAACGCGAGGGCTATCGCCTGCCCCAGTGGCAAGGCACCATTACATGCCTGATCACTGCGTGCCACGGCTGCGGCAATCAGAGCAAATGGCTGGCGCTCTTCGGCCCACTCCAGATTGATCCCGAAGGCGGCCAGGGTGTCCCAACTTTGATACTCGGTGGTGGGGTTATCGGCACGGCGCAGCCGGGCGGCAAATCCCTTGTCTTTTTGGCAGCGCTGACAGAGGTATGCGACAAAATCCACCTCGCGACTCTGTGACGCTTGCGGTTGCGTACTCATGGTTGCTCCTGTTGCAAATAGGCGGAGAGGTTTGGCTTGGTTTTGGCCCAGGCATCCATCTGCCGAGCCGTTTGATGGGGGCAAAACTGGTCAAATACCTGGGTGGTGTAGCGGGCAAATTGGCGGCGCAGTTGTTGGCGAGCTGTTACCTCATCACAGCCATCGATCAGGGCCTGGCTCTGGCGCTCGCAGAGCTGCCAGAAGAGGTTATTTGCCTGTTTGGCAAGTGCTTTCTCCAAGCTAGTGGGCTTTTTATTAGCCGCTGACTTTGTCTTGTAGTAGTTAATCACGCTGTCATCGAGGGTATCCGCCAGCTCATCTAACTTGCCGATTTCGGTTTGGAAATGGCTAAACCAGAGCTCGTTAACATTATTGGGAGAAAACCAGCAAAGCGACTCCACCATATCGTCTGAGCCTTTAGGGCTCTGTTCACCTGAATCATTTCTGACCTTCAACCCTCCTGACCAGACTGCAAAAGGTGCCTGTTGTCGTCTGACTTTGGCAAATGCCAACCTGAGTTGATGACAGTCGAACGATTTTCCTCCCGGTCTGATAAAGCTAAGCAGGCTGGTGAGTTCCCTCCAAGGGCGGCGCTCGGGATCGGCCCAGCGTACTTTGGGTTCCTTGCCGCTGATATCTATAGCCACTGAGGGGTCGAAAACACCGTCCTTGTAATTACCGTGAGCAATCCCCTCGGAGTAGTGCAAGCCTTCGTTGGTTAGCAGACAAAAGCGGCACAATGGTAGCAACCGCCCCATCAAGGAGCCTTTAAGCTGCTGTGCTATGTTGCAATCCTCTCCCTCTGGCATCTGTTCCCATGGGGGCGTACCTAAGCCAAGCGGATACAGGGTGAGATCGGCGATCTCCGCCTCGGTAAAGAGATTTAGCCAGATGCTCTCCAGCAAGGTTGGGCCGAGAAAGTAGTTGTGCAGTAATCCCATATGGGCAACAGCAGGGCCTGGTTTTCCTGATTTAGTCTTCCCCTGATAGCCAGGGCTTAATGTCACGCTGTTATCAACTTTCTTGCCGCCCAGCGCAAAACCCATCTGGGTGATTAGTAGCAGGGCCCGCTCGCCATCATCGAGCGGCTGCTCTGCTTGGGTTTGGGTCAACACAGTGGTATTGCCGGTCGCTACATCGGGCAGCACGGTGCCGAAACTCTTGATGGCAGCTTTGGCAATGGCAGGCATTTGAAGAAAGGGTTCCGGGCCGTAGAGATAGAAGCGATCGTGCCACTGGGCCAGATAGCTGCAGGCTCTGTCTGCCATTCCTTGCCAACCTAGTTGTTGCCACGCCTCCATATCTTGTGGGGTAGCAGCGGCTTGGGTGATAGCTTGCAGCAGCTTCAGAATGGCGGCCTTTTGCACCGGATTACCACCCAGAGTTCGGTATTCGGGGTGGGTGAAGATATCCTTGAGCCCGACCCGTCCCTTGTCGGCTACCGGGATCCAGGGTTCGTCGATCAGATTGAAGCGATGTTCCAAGGCTTACTCCTTGTATTTGGTAATGGTGAGACCCATGTCATCCCGATAGCGATAAGAGAGGCGATCGCTTAAGGGGAGTGAGCAACCATCGACGGCATGCAGTTGATGATCTGTAGTGACCAGGGCAATAGATATAGCGGCGTCATCATCATCCGGATGACCGAGATAGAGCACATTGCCCAAACCGGCTTTTTGACACCAGAGCCGTGCTGGTGGCCGAGGCAGTTGGCTTAAACGGCAGCTGACCAGATGCTGGGTCACCTGTGCCGCGCGGCCTCGCCACTCTGTTGGGGTAAGGCGATGGGTATGCCATGGAATAACAACCTGCTCACCGTCGAGAAAAGTCAGGAGTGTGGCCTGGTCGTGGTTGTCCAGAGACAGTTCAGACAGGAGCAGCAAATCACCACTCTCCTGCTCGCTATAGCGGGTTTGCGCTTTGGCCTCGGGTAGGGTCTTGCCCCCTTTGGAGAGCGTAAGCCGTGCAAGTTGCCGAAGACCGTTGACCCCTTTACGCAGGCGAGAGCCGTCAAAGAGCTCTCGTTTCCAGCGAGCCATCACGTCATCTTCGCTGCGATCCTGATAGGTGAGTTCCACCAGCGTGCGGATATGCTCGGGTAAGGAGACTGCCCCCTCCCTTACCTGGACAAGCCAAACCTCCAAAGAGCGGCAGAGCAAATAAGGGGAATAAACGTGGGCTGTGGCGCCAAAGGCCTGATAGGGGTCTTGGCGCGCAGCATCGAGGTCAGGGGTAAGGAGCCAGGCTTCTCTGCGGGCATTGGTGGGTCTGGGGGTTTGTTCATGACGCCAGAGACGGCCAAGACGCTGAAACAACATATCGGTGGGCGCCATGCGGCTGACCAGAAAGTCGGCGTCGATATCAAGAGATTGCTCCAGTACCTGAGTGCCGATCAAGATGCGGCCTTGCTTCTCACGGGCTGCTCTGCCCGCCTTGCCATAGCAGCTAACCCAATGTGTCTCATTGTTTTGCCGATGCCGTGCGGTAAAGCGAGAGTGCAGTAAACCACAGGCCACTCCCACTTCCTGTGCTCTGGCAGCGAGATCGAGATAACGTTCCTGTGCCTCAGCCACCGTATTTTCAATCCAAAGCACCTGCTGGCCCTGGGTCGCTCGCATGAGCGCTTCCTCTAACACACTCTGGTCTGCCATGGGTTTGCATTGCAGATGAACTGAGCGGGATTCCTCTGGTGTTACCGCCAGCTCTTGCAGCAGTGATGGCGTGATACCCGTTGATACGGATATGAGAGGGTAGGAGTCTTGCTGTGTCGGCTGCCCGAGCAGCTCGCTGCGGCGAGCCTGACTCAGAGTGGCGCTGAGAATAATTACGATGCAGTGCAGGGTTCGAAGTAGATGGATCAGCTCGTCGAGGATCACACTCGTGTAGGCATCGTAACTGTGCACCTCATCGAGGATCACCACCTTACCCGCTAGGCCAAAAGCCCTGACAAAACCGTGCTTGACGTTCATGGCGGCCATCAATGCCTGATCGAGGGTGCCCACGGCAAACGGTGCCAGCAAACCACGCTTCGCACTGTCAAACCAGCTACGGCCGGGTTTGCCCTCTTCTCCCAACGCCTGATTGATCAACCAGGCACTGCCATGAAGTAGTAGGGAGTGACGGTGTGGACTCTCTTCGGTCAGGATCTGCTTGAGGTAGTCATTGAAGCGGTCTAACAGCTTGTTGGATGTCAGTTGAGTGGGTAGAGCAAAATAAATGCCCGTGGCCTTGCCTTCTTCCAACATTTTATAGGCTGCATAGAGTGCGGCCTCGGTCTTGCCGAGCCCCATTGGCGCCTCAAGCACATAGACACCTACTCCCTGGATATGCTGGTGGAGAAGCTGTTGAGGTTCATTGGGTTGATAAGGTGTCCCATCCTCAGTCCTAAAAATATCACCAAAGGCCAGCCCTTTACGCACCTGGGGCAAGACAAACCCAGCATCATCCAATGCTTGTTCTATTCTTGGCTGCCAGGGGATTGTTGGGTCTTCAAAGTGATGACCAGAGCCAATCCAATCTGCCACAGTGGTCAGCCCTGCCAATAGTCTTGCTTGTTCCGGCGTCGTGATAGTGGGGATTTCTTCCCCCATAACCCGTTGTAACTCCTCCACCAGCCTGCACCGTTCTGCTTGCCAGGATTTCCCACCAAGCTGCTCGGCACTGGCGCTTAACATCGTATCAGGCGGATTAAAACCGTGGTGCTGCCCGGCGACTCGAGGAACAAACGGGTTGTCTGTGATTGCGGCGAGGGCCAGCTCACTGACACCGGCATGACCACCCCAGTCACGTTCCTGTATTGCTCTGAACTGAGGCATTCGTTGCAGCCAAGAAGAGTGCTCCCCCTCCACCGCACACTGTAATTTGAGGAAAAATACGGGGCTGATCTTACCGATGTCGTGAAGGGCGGCCTGTAGGGCGCTCCCTTGTGGAAAGAGGGCCTGTCGAATCGTCGTTGGCATGCGATCCAGCAAAGCCCGTGCAGTTTCCCCCACTATCTGACAGTGGTTAAACACACTCCGGCCCAAATGGGGTTCGCCTTGCCGATCTTGGTAGGTCTTGGCCGGGCACAATTCAAAGGGGACTGCTGTGATTTCTGACTCCGTGTCCGTCGTTTTTCGTCTTCGGTTCATCATATTGCTGCCGCCCTTTGTTTCATCACGTTGGCCATTATCTTCCTCTCACTGGCTCACCGGCTGGGCTACTGATGTGGTTGCTCCATGTTTTTTTAATCCCGCGTTCATGGCTGCTATCACGCGGTGACGTAGTTCCGGTGGTGCCAGTACTTCGAGCTCACCGCTAAAGCGCATCAGGTCGCGCACCAGTTCGCGTTGGTCGGCATAGGGGAAGCTCAAGCGAATATGGCCGCTCTGCTCTAGAGTCTGGATTTGATCGCGATGCCACTGCACATCTCTGACCCAAGGGGCCGCGCTTGGATCAAAGCGCAACTCGGCTTGCTGCATGGTGTTGCCTGTGAAGATGCCATAGCCGTTGGAGAAGAGTGCATCCAGCTCCTGCGTTTCGCAGTCGTAGGCGACCTCATCAAGTTCAAGGGGGTCGGCAATGCGG
Source organism: Aeromonas sp. 95A (assembly GCF_051919235.1). NCBI lineage: Bacteria > Pseudomonadati > Pseudomonadota > Gammaproteobacteria > Aeromonadales > Aeromonadaceae > Aeromonas > Aeromonas sp. 95A. The sequence goes on along the minus strand of NZ_JBQBFC010000001.1, from coordinate 2,474,385 downwards.
CTCAAAGCGAAGATTCGGAGTGCCTTTCGTTCGTGGCACCAGGCGAGCAAGTACCAGTTGTCCCGATACCAGCACAGGCGCTGGGGAGAGATGTGCCGGATTTCGGCCTGATGCGAGGTGGCACTATAGTGGAATTGGAGTTGGCGCCTGGCAAACATGGCCTGCACCAGCGGCAGGAATAGTTCAGGTGCTACATACTGGCGCCCTATGCTCTCAACTCGCAGCCGGTCTGCCTGACTCTGCCACTGGGGACCAAGTAATGTACCGATACGGTCCTGCAGTTGGGCTAGTCCTTGTTGGTGTAGGCCGGGCTGCACATCTTGTAGCAGGCGATTGGCCATCAACAGGGCGAAGGCTTCTGATTCGGTAAGCCAGACACCTGGCAAGGCAAATCGGCCATCATCGGTATCGTAACGATAACCTCGGGCGATCGGATCCCAGATGATCGGAGCCTGATAGCGGTCTCTCAACAATTCCAGTAGCCGTTTGAAGGTGCTGGCTGAGCACGCAAGTCGTTCGAGTATGACGGAGCGTGGAACAGGGTAACGGAAGTCCAATAGTAACTGGTGTAAGGCAAGGGCTCGGTTAAGTTGTTCCATCTCGTCGTTAACGGATTGATAAATATTGACTAGGCTATCACCTCAATGGAAACAAAACCCTATCGAGTCTCACATATGTCATTACTAGATACGGCGATATCGAACTCTATGCTGTCATTGCGAAAGGCTCTCTCGAGAGAGCTAGAGCTAAGGCATGTGCGAGAGGGAAAGGATCGTTTTAGTGATCACTGAGGGATCGGGGCATTGAAAAGCGATCGTTGAGCACGCTATTAACACTTTGAAATATATTAATATTTTTTATAGTGGTAATTTTTTACATGGTTTTTCAGACCTTGCGATGGCCTGAAAATGATCGTTTTTTTCGTATGTAGCGCCGGGCGGTGGAGGGATTCAAATTGTTCTCTACCGCATACTGGGCAATGGTGATTCCTCTGCTATCGTACTGCCACTCGTAACGGCGGCAGTGTATGGCCCACTTTTCACCCATCGGTTGGCGGTTCAACTCAAGCCTAGCTGTCTTATGTTGCAGTTTATGGGCCTGGATATATGCCTCAACGGTAATGCCAGTCTGGGCTCGTTCAGCCTGAAACTGCTGGCGTTGTTGTTCCCAAAACCTGCGCCTCAGAGTGGCGGCCCCCAGCGGTTGGAATTTCACATATGTCAGGCGTACGTCGAGACGGTATAGTTCGGCATCTCAGAGATCCCCTCATTTTTAGAGACTCAAATAATTCCAAGTGTGCGGGTATATAAGCGGTGTTGCTTCAGGTAGTAGATAAATTTATCCATCAACAAGACCGCATTGGCTTCTTTCATTTTAGGTAACAACTGGTAATAGATGACCCCTTGCCGAAAGAACGAATAGGTTCGGCTCTTGCTGGTATTGACCTTGATCGTTCTCTCTAGACCGACACTGTCTCCAGCCTTACCCAGCAGCGTCAGCAAGACGATGGCCAGGGCACTGAATAAAAACAGTCGGTCGCGCCGGACCGGATTACTGATGTGCACATCTCCCATACCCATGCCGAATTTGTAATCTTTGATATCACGAAAACTGGTCTCGATACCCCAGCGCTGGCCGTATAGTTGCAACGCCTTGGCGGCGCTCAGGTCGGTCCGGTTACTGGCCAGAAACCACGCGTCTTTCATGCCACTCTTATGACAACAATAGACCCGTTCGACAGGCTGTCGCTGCCCAGTTAGCTCCACCGCTTTGAGGGTTCGGGTGCGCCCGGTCGGCGTTAGCCAGTCCCGAGCTGGAACCTGCTCTACACCAGGGTAACCAACCAAAACATTTCCTTTAAATCTAATGAGATAAGCAAAGCCTAGCTCTTGCTCCAGGCGTTCGAACAGCTCCATGTAACCAAAGCCGCGGTCAGCTACTACCGTCACGAAGATACCCTCTGGCAACGTCTGCTTGAGCTTGGTGAGCAGCTCTTTCTCATGGGCATTGCGTTGCCCTTTGAGCAACGATTTCCGATGGGTTTTCCACAGCAGCGGAGTACTGCGACCGTGGTTGGTTTGCAGGCTGATAACCAAGGTACTGTGATCATCGGCATCGAATTCGGTCCAGTCCATGGAGACTACGATCTCGGTACGTTCACCGACCACATAGGGCACCCAATCGTCAAAGAGGCTCCAGACATTGAGCTTGGTGTTAGTGAGCAGGCGATCCACCTGTTTAACCGCATGTTTACGTTCGAGACCGTTGGCCAAGGAGAGGCCACTACCGATGGCGTGGATGGCCAGTGAACCTGACTCGATAACCCCGAGGGTAGCATTGGCGAGGGAAAGAACACGCTTAGCATGCATGTCCTGTCCAAATATATCGTCGATGTGGTTGAGGATTAGTTCGTGGTTAAACATGGGGATAGTCTGTTGGGTATTAGCTGGTCAAGGATGGCGATCATACCTCAGAAGCCGCGCCACGCCTCGCTCATATGAGGGGATGGTTAAGGTTCGGCATACGTCTTTATACTAATACCTTGCAGCAGCACCAGAGTGGCAAAGTTCTCTTGATGGTAACGCCAGAATACCTTGCGTTCACATAACCCCATTTCTCTCGGTTTCCTAATACGATTTGGTATTCTTGGTGCATAAATTCGGCTTTTCATTATTTACTGTATCCTGATGCTGCGGCTAATCTGGTAATCCTTGACGGCTGGTGGCCGATCTCCTTTGGTTTCTGCTTTGGCCAAATAACTCAAGCGGTAGATCAGCAGACGATGCTCGTCTAGACGGTCATGGTGAACGTGATAAAACGGATTTTCAGGTAGTGAAAGATAACCATATGTCCATTCCGCTTTGGCTAAACGGTAAACATTGTCTGAGTGTTTAACCTTTTGCCCATCTAGTAGCAGTGCCAGGTGGTAGTGCTGGGCTTTTGACCTTGCTGTCTCTCTGACCCAGATATAGCCGTGGTAGCAGGGACCATAATGTCGGATCAGTTTGGGTTTAAGCTGTTTGAAGAAATGGCTGATTGGCCGGTTGTCTATTGTCCCTTGCTTCATTTTTAGCTCCATACGAATGGCGGTAAGCTTGCTGGTTTTGCTGAAGAACTTTTCTAGTAATCGAAAAATGCCATCCATGATCTCTCGCCTGATATGGATGTGATTGATTACGGCCCAAGCATGGCCTTGATACTCATAGTTGAGGGGCAATGTTAAAGACGAGTTATTATTAATATTGGGCATATATTATTAATATCCTAGCGGTTCGGGTTAATACCGAAGACAGCTACCCCCCGTCATTGATGGTCGGACAGCTTTTCTGTGGCGTTTTCTGATTCAGAAAAAACGGCTTTAATGTTCCAGTTCGTTACATTAAGTGCCAAATAAAGGAGGCGATTGCCTCCTATTGTGGCTTCAGTGTGCCGTTAACCAAGCTTCAATCTGCTGCCTAGTCCATCCCATGATCCGCCCGTTGTTATGCTTAAGCGGTGCGGGAAGTTTTGATAATTCGATCCAGCGATAGATCGTCGTTCTTGAGCATCCCAGTACTCTTTGTAGATCTTTATGCTTGAGTATTGGTTGCAGCGTGCCGCTATCTGCTGCGGCTAAACTGCGATAGCTAAACGGAGCTCTAGCCATTATTGCCCCTCCATCAGCTCTGCTACCCATTTCTGGTAAACCGATTCAGGCCACCCTACGGTTTTACCGTGAACCTTAATCGGTTCAGGGAACACGCCATCGCGAACCCATGCCCACAGGGTTCGGCGATTGCGTCCGACAAGTTCACAAACTGCTGTAATGGATAGGATTTTTTGAGAAATCATTGCTCACCTCGTCTCGTTTGATTTGATAGAGGCAATGTTAGCGAGACGGATTTTTTACACCTCCGAAAAACAGACAGATAAAATTTCGGGAAGTTGGTTTAAAAGTGAGCAGCAGATTTGTAACTTACTGTTTTAACTCAATTCATGTTTGACAATCTTAGTTCCATGTCCCTGATCACACCATCTTCTGATGGCAGCTTGATAGTCATGTTCAGCAAATTTAAGTGCATTTGGCCGCCGAGTATCACTGATGTGTTTGGCTGTTATCGGATTGTCTGGATTGCCCAGGTGGCTGGGATACAGGATGTCGGCTAATTGATCATCCGTGTACTGGAAGCCGTTATGGCGAGCCCAGAGCATCAAATCCAGCATTGGAATGATGCTTTGTTCAATGATGTTCTTGATGATGCTGTTGCGCTTAGATTGATTTGGCTGTGGACAACCTAGTTGTTCCCGCCATATGGGGAGTAATGCCTTCAGGTCGGCAAGAATATCCTCATCTGCTGCGCTGAGATCAATGTCATTCAGCACCTGTGTTACATGATGTGGCATTGCAGCCGCGACACTGGCATGCAGGTTAACCAACGCGGGCTCCCTGTTAGCAAACCTATCTTTTTCATCCTGAATCGTTGTAGGAAATTGTTTTTCGATCAGTTGATGCAGATCGCTTAACGCCATAATCGAGATGGGACGGATTGATTGCGACGATGGCAGCTGAGCATCAGATTGTGCTGCAAAAACTCGGCTTCGTGGCTCATGCAGCAAACGAATCTGACCAGAGGCTAATCGTGTAATCAGATTTGATAGATCGCAAAAATGCGTCAACTTATAGGCTCTGTAAAAGGTTTCTTCACATAGTTGGTTGTTTGTTATTTCTAGTAAATCCGCGTATGAATCTAGTTTGAACCACGTTGGGGGGCGGCGGGTTCGTTCTTTTCTTGTCGCCATAGATGAGCCCTTTAATATAAATAGCGCGATGAAAGCTGTTGAATTTATATACAGCCAGTTACTGTCTACCTGCATGGCGAAGGGGGGTGACATTATCGCTGGTGGGACAATCCCAGATCATTGACTGCCATAGTTCCAGCGCAACTTTCTGTTCTGACAGGCGATGATCATGGATGTAGTGGCTCATTACACCTTTAAGGCTATGGCCCGAGATGATCTCGATAACATGGGGCGCAATGCCTGCTGCAGTGAGATGGGTGGCTAGAGAGCGTCGCAGGTCGTGAAAGGTCCAAAAGGGGGTGTGACCAAGCCGCACGGATAATTTATGGCCATAGGTGGACACTGTATTCAGTTTCTTCAGCGAGCCGAGGAGATAGTGGGTTTTGTTCTGTTTCGCTTGAGCGATTAGTTCGGCTATCACTGGTTTGATCTGTTCTGGTATGGCGCGAACAATCTTGTGATTTGTTTTTGAGTGTTCGATTGGAACAGTCCATATCCCAGCGGACAAGTCCCACTCCGTGATATGAGATTCCCGTACTTCTCCCGTTCTCGCGCCAAAAGTCAGTAGCAAGAGCGATAGTGCACGATAGTAGGAGTTGGAGGAGGGGCTTTTTATCCACTCCATGAGAGTGTGGATTTCCGTGAGGCTTAGAACACGATCCTTTTTCCCACCTCGTTTACCTACATCCGCAATGGTCAGGTCATTGAGTGCGTCAGAGAATGCATAGCGCCGAACACGGCAATACTTCAGTGCTTGTTTTGAGATCTGGAAGAGCATACCAGCAGAAACAGGCGCCTGCTTGTTGCATGCATCAAAGACCACCAGCCAGTGTCTGGCTTCACAATCGACTAGGGGGAGATCGCCTATCTTGGGAAAGAGCCACTTTTGGAACAGTTGCCTGATTTTTGGGGCGTTCTTCCTGTTCTGGGCAGCGTAGTTATCAAGCCAGTAACAAATCGCATCTTTTACCGTCACTGGTTTTAGCCGTTCTTCTTTGGCCAGTTTGAGCATCAGTGCTGGATTGTGGCCAGCGGCTAACCATCCTTTGCACTGTTCTGTCTTTCGACGAGCTTCTTCAAGGTCGATCCCTGCGTTGTTGTTGGTGAACTTCCCCAGGGTGACTTCCAGATTTTTGCCATCGAAGCGATAGCGAAAGACAAAGCTTACCTTTCCGCTCGGATGCCAGAACGCATTTAACCCATCTCCGCGATCAACCTTCCGGATTGGCTTGGAGCCATCATGCTTGGTGCCAAGCATTTTTCTGAGCGAGGTGATCCCTAGTGCCATTTCAAAACCCCACTAAACCCCATAAAAAACCCCACACATGTATCCCTAACTGATATCACAACCCATCACAAGATAGGACGATGATTCTCACTGGGCCTTATATATCATGGGGCTTTAGGAGGCAAGGCGGGTTTTCTTTGGACGAGGTGAAACGTCAGTTGAGGTCTTCGATGGAGAACTCGCCAGCGATACCATCACAGGAGATGGCGAAACCGCCGCTGAAGCGGGTGCTGAACTGGATCAGAAACGCATCATTGTCGTGCTCTTGCACAGGCAGGTTGATGGGCTTGCTGCGACGCAGGGGCTTGTGTGTTTGTACTGCTTTCATCATGGTATTTCTCTATATAAATTAGGTGTTTGCTCCTTGTATTGGCAAATGTCAGGTCAATGGGCGCGGTCGATTGGGTGAACGACAAGCGCGCAGGAATACCCAGCCCGGTTAAGGGGCGTCTGCACTTTCAAGGAATATGCTGATGCATAAATCAAATTGGGTGGGCAGATCGGGTCTGCACCGTGAGAGCCGGGCAACGCAGGCAGACAGCCTGACGGTTCTCAAGGCGAGTAAATCAGAAGAAGGTTATGCGGGTACTGGCAGGATTCATCGTGAGGTGAAGCATTGCAGGGTAAACATAAACAGGGCTGATTAACTAGCCGACGCGCATTCTCTCCTCGAAATGAATAAAAAGCAAACAATAATTTGCCGATGTTGAAGCCAGTACGCTTTTCCTCTGTGTAATCAAGGTGCTATCAGCAGCAAATATTCGCAACTATCCGCCATAAAAAGAGGGCTCCCGACGGGAGCCCTCTCTCATTCTGCAATCAGCACAGTGGACCGACTCAGTAGTCGCCACAGGCCTTTTTGGCAGCCGTGATCATCGGGGTGATGGTCATGCCTTGCACCACGATGGAGAACATCACCACCGAGTAGGTCATCACCAGGATGACCTGACGCAGGTCGACGCCATGTTCCGGGATCATCATGACGCCGGAGGGGAGTGCCAGTGCCATCGCCATCGCCAGACCACCGCGCAGGCCACCCCAGGTGAGGATCCGCACCGAGAAGGTGTTGTAATTGCGGAATCGGCGGAAAGCCACATAGGGCAGCGACACGCTGATAAAGCGGGCGCCCAGGCAGAGCGGCACCGCAATGACCAGCAGGATCCAGTCACGCCAGGCGAGATCCAGCAGTACCAGCGCCAGACCGATCAGCAGGAACAGCAGGGCGTTGAGGAACTGGTCCATCAACTCCCAGAAGTGATCCAGGTGATGGCTGCTCTGCTCGGAGAAGCCGGAGTGACGGGTCCAGTTGCCGATCATGATGCCGGTGACCACCATGGCCAGTGCGCCGGAGACGCCGATCATGTTGGCAAAGGCGAAGCCGGCGGTCGGGATGCAGAGGGTCAGCAGCAGCTCCAATGAACCATCGTCGGTGGCGCTGATCATCACGTGGGCGATGAGGCCCAGCACGGCACCGAACAGGATGCCGCCGAGGGCTTCGTGCAGGAACAGACCGGCTACGCTACCGAAGGTGGGCTCGACACCGCCAAAGGCGACGGCAAACACGGTGGCGAAGATGACGAGGCCAACACCGTCGTTGAACAGGGATTCCCCTTCGATCTGGATGGCGATCTGGGGTGGCGCTTTCATCTTCTTGACGATGGCCAGTACGGCAATCGGGTCAGTGGGGGAGATCAGCGCGCCGAACAGCATGCAGTAGACCAGCGGCAACTCCCAGCCCAGCAGCTTGGCGATAAACCAGAAGCCGTAGCCGATGAGGAAGGTGGAGAGCAGGGTGGCAATGATGGCCAGAATGGTGATCTCCCACTTCTGGCTACGCAGCGCCTTGAGGTTGATGCCGAGGCCACCGGCGAACAGCAGGAAGCCCAGAATCCCCTTCAGCAGGAAGTTCTGGAAGTCGATGCTCTCCATGGTCTTGACGGCAAGAGGTTCCAGGTTGAACCAACCCAGTTTGCCAAACAGCACCAGCAGTGCGGAGATCAGCATGGAGCCCGCAGTGATGGCGATGGTGGTCTGGATCTTCACAACATACTGGTTGGCAAAGGCGATAAAAATCGCCAACGCTGCCAGAAAACAGAGTGTGTAGTAGACGCTCATAGTTATTTTTTTCTCGTTGGTAGACAGCAAGCACGTATCCCTATGCAGGACGGGCATAGGTTACTCTCGGGCCCTATGTTACTCATTACCCATAAATGAGTATATGGTGACGCATTTGGACTGATAGACGGCTAGATTTCCATTTTATTTGTTTGCTGTTAGGATGCTGTTTACGCAGTTGCATGGATGTAAGAGGAACACGCGGTGTCGAACGTAATGTCGAGCAGAGAGCCGAGCAAGCAGTCGGACGTAACAAAGAAGCTGGAAGCCTGCCTCAGGGAGCGGATCCTGATCATCGACGGGGCCATGGGCACCATGATCCAGGGCTACAAACTCGGTGAGGCGGATTATCGGGGTGAGCGGTTTGCTGACTGGCATACCGACATCAAGGGTAACAACGATCTGCTGGTGCTGACTCGTCCGGCGGTGATCCGCGAGATCCACGAGCAGTATTGCGCTGCCGGAGCCGACATTCTCGAGACCAACACCTTCAACGCCACTCGCATCGCCATGGCCGATTACGAGATGGAAGAGTTTTCCGCCGAGATCAACCGGGAAGCCGCCCGTCTGGCCCGCGCCGTGGCAGACGAGTGGACGGCAAAAGATCCCGCCAAGCCGCGTTTCGTGGCAGGGGTGTTGGGCCCCACCAACCGCACCGCCTCCATCTCGCCGGATGTGAACGATCCCGGCAAGCGCAACGTCACCTATGACCAGCTGGTGGCCGCCTACACCGAATCGACCCATGCCCTGATCGAGGGCGGCGCCGACATCATCCTGATCGAGACCATCTTCGATACCCTCAACGCCAAGGCCGCCGCCTTCGCGGTGGAAGGGGTGTTCGAGGCGCTGGGCTACAGCCTGCCGGTGATGATCTCCGGCACCATTACCGATGCCTCCGGCCGAACTCTCTCCGGCCAGACCACCGAAGCCTTCTACCACTCGCTGCGCCACGTCAAACCGGTATCGTTTGGCCTCAACTGTGCGTTGGGGCCCGATGAGCTGCGCCAGTATGTGGAGGAGTTGTCTCGCATCAGCGAGACCCATGTCAGTGCCCACCCCAACGCCGGTCTGCCCAATGCGTTCGGTGAGTACGACCTCGATGCGGGTGAGATGGCAGAGCATATCCGCGAGTGGGCCCAAAGCGGCTTCCTCAACATGGTCGGTGGCTGCTGCGGCACCACCCCGACCCATATCCGCGCCATGGCCGATGCCGTGGCGGGCATCAAGCCGCGTGTGCTGCCCGAGCTGCCGGTAGCCTGCCGCCTGTCGGGTCTCGAGCCCCTTATCATCACCCCCGAGTCCATGTTCGTGAACGTGGGTGAGCGCACCAACGTTACCGGTTCGGCCAAGTTCAAGCGGCTGATCAAGGAGGGGCTCTACGACGAGGCGCTCGATGTTGCCAAGCAGCAGGTAGAGAACGGCGCCCAGATCATCGACATCAACATGGACGAGGGGATGCTGGACGCCGAAGCGGCCATGGTGCGCTTCCTGAACCTCATCGCCGGTGAGCCGGATATCGCCCGGGTGCCCGTGATGATCGACTCCTCCAAGTGGGAGGTGCTGGAAGCGGGCCTCAAGTGCGTGCAGGGCAAGCCGGTGGTCAACTCCATCTCCATGAAAGAGGGGGAGGAGAAGTTCATTCAGCAGGCGAAACTGCTGCGCCGCTACGGCGCCGCCGTCATCGTGATGGCGTTCGATGAAGCGGGTCAAGCCGATACCCGCGCCCGCAAGTTCGAGATCTGCCAGCGTGCCTACCGGATCCTGGTGGATCAGGTCGGTTTCCCGCCGGAAGACATCATCTTCGACCCCAATATCTTCGCGGTAGCGACCGGCATCGACGAGCACAACAACTACGCGGTGGACTTCATCGAGGCGGTGAAGGACATCAAAACGCACCTGCCCCACGCCATGATCTCCGGCGGCGTCTCCAACGTCTCGTTTTCGTTTCGCGGCAACGAGCCGGTGCGCGAAGCCATTCACGCCGTCTTCCTCTACCACGCCATCAAGAACGGCATGGACATGGGGATCGTCAACGCCGGTCAGCTCGCCATCTATGAAGACATTCCGGCGGAGCTGAAAGAGAAGGTCGAGGCGGTGGTGCTCAACCTCAATGACAACGCCACCGAGGAGCTGCTGGCCATCGCCGAGAAGTATCGTGGTGCCGGTGCCCAGGCTGAGGATCCGCGGGATCAGGAGTGGCGCAGCTGGCCGGTGGGCAAGCGGCTGGAGCACGCGCTGGTCAAGGGGATCACCGACTTTATCGAAGAGGATACCGAAGAGGCACGCGCTGGCGCCGAGAAGCCGCTGCACGTCATCGAAGGGCCGCTGATGGATGGCATGAACGTGGTCGGCGACCTGTTCGGGGCGGGCAAGATGTTCCTGCCGCAGGTGGTGAAATCGGCGCGGGTGATGAAGCGGGCTGTGGCCTATCTGCAGCCCTATATCGAGGCGGAAAAATCGGGCGGCTCCAGCAATGGCAAAATCGTGCTGGCCACCGTCAAGGGTGATGTGCACGACATCGGCAAGAACATCGTCGGGGTGGTGCTGCAGTGCAACAACTTCGAGATTGTCGACCTCGGGGTCATGGTCTCCTGCGAGATGATTCTCAAGACTGCGCGGGAGGTCGGCGCCGATATCATCGGGCTGTCGGGTCTCATCACCCCGTCGCTGGACGAGATGGTGCACGTGGCCAAGGAGATGGAGCGTCAGGGCTTCAAGCTGCCGCTGCTGATCGGCGGTGCTACCACCTCCAAGGCGCACACTGCGGTGAAGATCGAACAGAACTACTCGGAGCCCGTGGTCTATGTCTCCAACGCCTCCCGTGCGGTCGGGGTGGCCCAGAGCCTGCTCAGCCCGGATCTCAAGGAGGCGTTTGTCGCCCGCATCGACAAGGAGTACGAGATCGCCCGGGATCAGCATGCCCGCAAGCAGCCGCGCTCCCGCCCGGTCAGTCTGGCCCATGCCCGTGCCAACCGGCACCAGCTGGATTGGGTTGGCTACCACCCCCCCAAGCCCCGCGAGCTCGGGGTGAAGAAGTTCGAAGATGTGGCCATTTCGGTGCTGCGCCCCTACATCGACTGGACGCCGTTCTTCCTCAGCTGGGAGCTGGCGGGCAAGTATCCGCGAATCCTCGAGGACGAGATCATCGGCGAGGAGGCGACCAAGCTGTTTGCCGACGCCAACGCCATGCTGGACCAGCTGGAAAAGGATCAGAGCGTGCGCTGCGCCGGGGTGATCGGCCTGTTCCCGGCCAACGCGGTAGGAGACAGTATCGAAGTTTACAGTGACGAGTCGCGCACCGAGGTCATCAAGGTGCTGCATCACCTGCGCCAGCAGAGCGAGAAGCAGGGCTTCCCCAACTACTGTCTGGCGGACTATGTGGCGCCGAAAGAGAGCGGCAAACCCGACTGGATCGGTGCCTTCGCGGTGACCGGCGGTATCGGTGAGGAGGCCATCGCCAAGGCCTACAAGGCGCAGCACGATGACTACAACGCCATCCTTATTCAGGCGGTGTGCGACCGTCTCGCCGAAGCCTTTGCCGAGTACCTGCACGAGCAGGTGCGCAAGGTGCACTGGGGTTATGCTCCCGACGAGGCCCTCAGCAACGAGGAGCTGATCCGCGAGAACTATCAGGGCATCCGTCCGGCGCCCGGTTATCCGGCCTGCCCGGAGCACACCGAGAAGGGGAGCATCTGGGAGTTGCTGGATGTCGAGCAGGCCATCGGCATGCAGCTGACCGAATCCTACGCCATGTGGCCGGGGGCGGCGGTATCGGGTTGGTACTTCTCCCATCCCGAGAGCAAATACTTCGCGGTGGCGCAGATCCAGCACGATCAGGTGGAAGATTACGCTGTTCGCAAGGGGATGACGCTGGCAGAGGCCGAGCGCTGGTTGGGGCCAAACCTGAACTGACTCCCGCGTGACATCGGTTGATCTTTAACGAGAAACGGCGGCATCCTTGCTCGGGTTGAACAACCTGCGCAGAGCCGCCGTTTAACCTGTTGGTCACAGTGATGTGGTAGCGTGCGGTTTGGTGTGGTTTGTCTTGTTGTCAGGATAAACAATTGGCGTTGTCTTGGCGCTGTGGCACCTTATACTCTCCCGCCCCATCCTGCCCAGGCATAGCCTTCTAGCGGAATTGTCATGAAGATCGCCATTTTATCCCGTGAGCCGAAAAACTACTCCACCCGCCGTCTGGTCGAGGTGGCGCAGGCGCGCGGTCATCAGGTAGAGGTGCTCGACACCCTGCGCTGCTATATGAATATCGCTTCCCACAACCCCTCCATTCACTACGAGGGTGGGGAGCTGGGAAGTTATGACGCCGTGATCCCCCGGATCGGGGCCAGCATTACCGCCTACGGCACCGCCGTGCTGCGTCAGTTCGAGATGATGAACACCATGGCCCTCAACAGCTCGGTGGCCATCAGCCGTTCCCGCGACAAGCTGCGGGCGATGCAACTGCTCTCCCGCCACGGCATCGGCCTGCCCATCACCGGCTATGCCCACAGCACCCACGACGTGCCCGACCTCATCACCATGGTGGGCGGGGCGCCGTTGGTGGTGAAGCTGCTGGAGGGAACCCAGGGGATTGGCGTGGTGCTGTGCGAGACCCAGAAAGCCGCCGAGAGCGTGATCGAGGCCTTTATCCAGACCAACAACAACATTCTGGTGCAGGAGTATATCCGCGAGGCCAATGGCGCCGACATCCGCTGTCTGGTGGTCAACGGCAAGGTGGTTGCCGCCATGCGCCGTCAGGCCCAGCCGGGGGAGTTTCGCTCCAACCTGCACCGTGGCGGCACCGCCGAGGCGATCAAGATCACCCCGGAAGAGCGCGCGACTGCCGTGCAGGCCGCCAAGATCATGGGGCTGGATGTAGCGGGGGTGGATATCCTGCGTAGCGCCCGTGGCCCGCTGGTGCTGGAGGTCAACTCCTCCCCCGGCCTGCAAGGGGTGGAAGCCGCCTCCGGTAAGGATGTGGCCGGCAAGATTATCGAGTTCCTCGAACTCAAGGCGAGCCGCAAGAACAAACCGGCGGAGTGAGCCTCGGGCTTGCAGCTATCAGATAACAACAGGGCGCCATCGGGCGCCTTGTTGCTATCTGGCTGGTGCCGCAGTTCCCTCACCCTTGCCCTCTCCCAAAGGGAGAGGGAACTGTTCGGCAGTGATCATCGCCAGCCGGGCGCTAAATACGCCATCCTCGAGCCGGGTGTCGATCTGCCAGCCCAGCTTCTCGCAGATGCGCTGGATGATGGTGAGGCCACAGCCGTAGCCGAGGATCTGATCCGGTGCCGCCGCCGTCGGGTTGCTGATGGTGAGCACCGGGCCGCACAGCTCGATGTCGATATGTCCCTCGGCATAGCTCAGGGCATTTTTCAGCAGGTTGCCGAGGGCGATGGCGAGCAGGGAGAGGGGGGCGTTTACTTCGCTGCTCTCGTCCAGATTAAGCCGGATATCGAGCGCCTCCCGCTGCAACAGTGGGGCTAGGCGGGCCAGCTCCTGACGGATCAGCGGGGTGACCTGTTGCAGCGGTCGCTCCACAGCCTCCTTGCGGCCCAGTAGCAGGAATGTCTCGGTGAGCAGCGCCATCTCGTCGGCGGCGGCGCGGATGCGGGTGGTGGCGCGGGCGGCCGGTGCGGGCAAGTCCGTCACCTTGCCGAGCAGGGCCGCCGAGCCCTGGATCACCATGTTGGGGGTGCGTAGCTCGTGGCTGGCGAAGCGGCTGAACTCCTGCTCGCGAGCGAACACTGCGCTAACCTCCTGCTTGCCGGCCAGCAGCGCCAGCTCGATATCCCGCAGCTCCTGCCAGGGGGCATCGGGCTCGAAATCCGCCTGATCCGGGGTGAGGTGGGCGACCCTCTGTTGCAGCCGTTGCAGCGGCCCTGTGATATGGCGCACCAGCCAGATGCCGAAGCCGAGGCAGGCGAGCAGCAGCGCCAGCCCGATCAGTCGGGTGGCCAGATGCAGCTTGTCTTCGTAGGGGTCGAGGTAGTCGTCGGCGTCGTCGTTGAAGACCAGATAGAGCAGTCCCTCGCCGGAGGGGTGACGGGCCACCAGAAAGTGTTTGTCCTCCTTGCCCAGCTGGTGCTCGAAAAAGCCGGGGGTCTGGTAGGGCTTCAGCCATTTCGGCAGGCGGCCCGCTTCGGTCCAGTAGCTGGAGAACTGTCTGGGGCTCGGGGCAGCGGCGGCCGGGCCGAGTCGCAGCCAGTCATCGCTGTAGCGGGTTACTTCGGCTTCCAGCCAGTGGCGCAGGCTCAGCTCCTCCATCTTGTCCTCGGCCACCAGCATCAGGCCGGAGAGCAGGATCAGCAGCACCACCCCGGCGCCGCCGAGCGCCATGATCAGGCGGCGGCGCAGGCTCGGCAGGTTCATGCGTTCACCAGTCGGTAGCCCTGGCCGTGCAGGGTCTCCAGCATGGGAGTGGGGAAGGGCTTGTCGAGCGCGTTGCGCAGGGCGTAGATATGGCTGCGCAGGGCATCGGAGTCGGGCTCCTCATCCCCCCAGACGGTGTCGAGCACCTCCTGACGGCTGACGATGGCAGGGGCGCGGCGGGCCAGCAGGGCGAGGATCCGGAACGGGATCTTGCCGAGCTTGAGGGGCTCACCGGCGCGGGTGGCGCGGCCGCTGGCGACATCGACCGTCAGATCGCCAAAGCTGATGGCCCCCACATCGCCGCGCGGGCCACGCAGGCTCAGAGCTTGCAGCCGTACCTCCAGCTCCTCCATGGCGAACGGCTTGACCAGATAGTCGTCGCCACCGGCCTTGAACCCCGCCAGCTTGTCCTCCAGGCTGTCGCGGGCGGTGAGAAACAGCACGGGAGTGGCAATCCCCTGCTCGCGCAGGCGCGCTACTGTGCTGAGGCCATCGAGGCGCGGCATCATCACATCCATGATGATGACGTCGAAACGCTGCTCCTCCAGCAGTTGCAGCGCCGCCTGACCGTGATAGGCACAATCGAGGCGGTGACCGGCCAGCTCCAGATAATCCATGATGGTTTCCGCCACCTGAGGATTGTCTTCCACTACCAAAATCTTCATGCTTTGCTCTCCTGGTTGGCGAGCGTTTCACGCTCTTTTCACACCGGATTCGGCATCCTGTTTGCCAGTGTAACCCCGAGGATCCCTGATGAAGAAGTCTCTCTGCGCCCTCCTGTTGCTGATCTTGTTGCCACTTGGCACCGCACAGGCGACCGAATTCAAACTGACCGGCCGCACCACCTGGCAGCTTGGCCAGTTGATGGTCAACGGCATGCCGTTCGTGATCGACGACCAGACCCGCTTCAAGGATTGGCTCAACGAGGATGATCTCGGCGGTACCTGGGTCGAGATGAAGGGGGTGGTGGAGAACGGCGTGCGCTATGTACGCAAGGTCGAAGCCCTCGACGAAGATGACAAGGACGAGATGGATCTGGAGGGGCCGGTGGAAGGGGGGCGGATCTGGGGCTACACCACCTCTGACAACAGTCTGGCGCCGTTTGAAGGGCGCTGGCTGGAGCTGGAGTGCAAGTTTGACGGCATGCGCCTGAGCCGTTGCCGCGAGGATGACTGATCCGATCTCTGCGTTCCGATTAGAAATGCTCCCGAATGAAGCCCATGCTTGTCCAGCATGGGCTTTTTGTTCAGGGACGAACGAAGATGGAACAATCGAGAAAGTGGTGTGCATGGATGCTGGGTCTGCCGCTCTGGGCGGCGCAGGCGGGAGCCGACGAATTGTGGCTGGTGGAGCTGGAGCACAGCGATGGCATCCGCCTGCAATTTCAGGGGGCCGAAGTGGAGCTGGGCAGTGCCGCCGTCTGGCGACTGGGGGAGATTTGGCCACAGCCACTAAAACCCGGCGACCAGCTCGCCCTGCTGGTGGCCGATGGCGTTGCCACCCGGATCGAGTTGCTGGCCGCCAGAGCTCCGCTGGCCAATCAGCCTTGGCAGCGGGCGCAAGATCGCCTGCAATCCTTCGATGACCGGCAGCTCACGCTGGCCACCCTGGGCACTGTGCTACTCAATCCGCAGGTGCGCTGGGTCAACGGCTCGGTCGCCGATCTGCACGCCGGGAGCGAGCTGGTATTGATCCGTTCGGCGGATGGAATATTGCAGGGAATTGAAGTGATCAATCCGGAAGAGTAATTCAGCATCTTCTTATTTAATATGGTTTCACCATATTGTGGCAGCCATTAAATAATGGCTGCCACAATATTTATGATTTATTTCTCAATAAAGTCATCACTCTAATTATTTTCTTATACCACCATTATTTTGTTTGTCATGGATGTTTTTTGGTGGTTTATTTTATTTGTGTCAGGTTTTGTCGGAGTCCATACCTGTCAAATGAAAAAGGATATTTCTACACAATAACAATTATCGTATGTCTGAAAGAGGGATAAATGATGAATAGAATAATTACCGCCAATCTGGCGTTTTTGGCGTCTTCATTGATGCTCGCTCAGGTGCAGGCGGCTGAACCTGTCTACCCTGATCAGGTCAAGTGGGCGGGCCTTGGCACGGGCGTCTGTGCCAGTGGTTACCGTCCTCTGACCCGCGATGAAGCCATGAGTATCAAGGGTAATCTGGTCAGCCGCATGGGGCAGTGGCAGATAACCGGGCTGGCTGATCGCTGGGTGATTATGGGGCCGGGATATAATGGTGAAATCAAACAGGGCACTGCCGGAGAAACCTGGTGCTATCCCAATTCACCGGTTTCCGGAGAAATACCAACACTCTCTGACTGGAATATTCCGGCGGGTGATGAGGTCGATGTGCAATGGCGGCTTGTCCACGACAATGATTATTTTATCAAGCCAGTCAGTTATCTCGCCCATTATTTGGGATACGCCTGGGTGGGTGGAAATCATAGCCCCTATGTCGGGGAAGATATGGATGTTACCCGGGTTGGCGATGGCTGGCTGATAAAGGGAAATAATGACGGCGGCTGCTCCGGATATCGTTGTGGGGAGAAGAGTTCCATCAAGGTAAGCAACTTCTCATATACCCTGGAACCCGACTCCTTCAGCCATGGTCAGGTCACCGAGAGCGGCAAGCAGCTGGTCAAGACCATCACGGCCAATGCGACCAACTACACGGATCTGCCCCAGCAGGTGGTGGTGACCCTGAAGTACGACAAGGCCACCAACTGGTCGAAGACCGACACCTACAGCCTGAGCGAGAAGGTGACCACCAAGAACAAGTTTCAGTGGCCGCTGGTGGGGGAAACCGAACTGGCCATAGAGATCGCCGCGAGCCAGAGCTGGGCTTCCCAACACGGGGGCTCGACCACCGAGACTGTCTCGGTTGAAGCGCGCCCCACGGTGCCACCTCACTCCAGCCTGCCGGTGCGGGTTGCCCTCTACAAGTCCAACATCTCCTACCCCTACGAGTTCAAGGCCGAGGTCAATTATGACCTGACCATGAAGGGCTTCCTGCGTTGGGGCGGCAATGCCTGGTATACCCATCCTGATAATCGTCCGACCTGGGAGCACACCTTTGCCGTCGGCCCGTTCCGCGACAAGGCGAGCAGCATCCGTTACCAGTGGGACAAGCGTTATATCCCGGGTGAAGTGAAGTGGTGGGACTGGAACTGGACCATCAGCGAGTATGGTTTGTCGACCATGCAGAATAACCTGGGTCGTGTGCTGCGCCCGATCCGTTCGGCGGTGACCGGTGACTTCTATGCCGAGAGCCAGTTTGCCGGTGATATCGAAATCGGTCAGCCCCAGACCCGTTCCGCGAAGTCTGCCCAGTTGCGCAGTGCCTCTGCCGATGAGGTGGCGCTTACCGGTGTGGATCTGGACAGCGAGGCCCTTGCCAACGAAGGCTTTGGCAACGTATCCCTGACCATAGTTCCGGTTCAATAACCTCACTCGCAGGCCCCTTTCATAGGGGCCTGTTTCTGTTTGCCCTGCGCCCCTCGATTTTCCCTCTTTTTCTCCTCTTGTCCCTGAATGATCACAACAGGAAGCTATGGCTTGCCAAGGTGATGCCTACGCAGGTTTGACCTGTAGTTGGGGTGGCCCCGTGAGCGAGGCATCGTTCACTCATTTGTTGAAAGAGGCGTGTTGGCCAGATTGTTAACGGCTTGTGCTTTAGATTTTCCCCCTTATACTGGCGCCATCTTGTCGGAGTGCTGACCGTCGAACGACGCGAAGCTGAGACCGTTAATTCGGGATCCGTGGAACCTGATCAGGTTAAAACCTGCGAAGGGAACAAGGGTAAACTTGCGGGTTACCGCGCCGGAGGAGGAACAAGCCTCTTCCGCTCATCGAAGGGGTAACCCTGATGGGTCAGGGCGCACAGGAGGGAGTCTGTCCCGTCCGGTTGTCCAGCACGTGGGGGCCTTGCTCACAGAGTGCAGAGAGCGGGAAGCGACAGAACAGCAGCGCGGAGATCCATCCCGCGCGCACTCCCTCCCGAGATAAACACCCCGCCGCAAGTTCATCTTCTCCTCGAACTCCAGACAAGCAAACACCCATAACTTCAACCAGTTAATGTGAGTTTTGCTATGTCTACTTCTGTATCTGATACCAATAAATCCAGCCGCCGCGAGCAGCGCTCCAGCGCTCAGGCCTTTATCGACAGCCTCAAAGGGATGGCTCATCCCAACTCCCGTCGCATCTTTATCGAAGGCTCCCGCCCCGATATTCGTGTTCCCCTGCGGGAGATCCAGCTGGCCGACACCTTCGTCGGCGGCACCAAAGAAGATCCCCGGTTCGAGCCCAACGAGCCGGTGCCGGTCTACGACACCTCGGGCCGTTACGGGGAGGAGGGGGTCGCCATCGACGTGCGCCACGGCCTGCCGCGCCTGCGGGAAAACTGGGTGCTGGAGCGGGATGATACCGACGAACTGCCGGGGCTCAGCTCCACCTTCACTCAGGAGCGTCTGGCGGACGAGGGGCTCGACCACCTGCGCTTCGAACATCTGCCAAAGCCGCGCCGTGCCAAGCCGGGCCGCCGGGTGACCCAGCTCCACTACGCCCGCGCTGGCATCGTCACCCCCGAGATGGAATTTATCGCCATTCGCGAGAACATGGGCCGCGAGCGGGTGCGATCCGAGCTCCTGCGCACCCAGCATCCGGGCCGCGATTTCGGTGCCCGTTTGCCCCAGAACATCACCCCCGAATTTGTGCGCGATGAGGTGGCCGCCGGTCGCGCCATCATCCCCAGCAACATCAACCACCCGGAAGCGGAGCCCATGATCATCGGCCGCAATTTTCTGGTGAAGATCAACGCCAACATCGGCAACTCGGCGGTCACCTCCAGCATCGAAGAGGAGGTGGAGAAGCTGGTCTGGTCGACCCGCTGGGGCGCCGACACTGTGATGGATCTCTCCACCGGCCGCTACATCCACGAGACCCGCGAGTGGATCTTGCGCAACAGCCCGGTGCCCATCGGTACCGTGCCCATCTATCAGGCGCTGGAGAAGACCAACGGCATTGCCGAAGAGCTCACCTGGGAGCTGTTCCGCGACACCCTGCTGGAGCAGGCCGAGCAGGGGGTGGACTACTTCACCATCCACGCCGGCGTCTTGCTGCGCTTCGTGCCGATGACCGCCAAGCGCCTCACCGGCATCGTGTCGCGCGGCGGCAGCATCATGGCCAAGTGGTGCCTGTCGCACCACAAGGAGAACTTCCTCTACCAGCACTTCCGCGAGATCTGCGAGATCTGCGCCGCCTATGACGTGGCGTTGTCGCTGGGCGACGGTCTGCGTCCGGGCTCCGTCTATGACGCCAACGACGAGGCCCAGTTCGCCGAGCTGCGCACCCTGGGTGAGCTGACCAAGATCGCGTGGGAGTACGACGTGCAGGTGATGATCGAGGGGCCGGGTCACGTGCCGATGCACATGATCGAGCGCAACATGACCGAGCAGCTGGAGCACTGCCACGAGGCGCCTTTCTATACGCTGGGCCCGCTCACCACCGACATCGCGCCGGGTTACGATCACTTCACCTCCGGCATCGGTGCCGCGCTCATCGGCTGGTACGGCTGCGCCATGCTCTGCTACGTCACCCCCAAGGAGCATCTGGGGCTGCCCAACAAGGAGGATGTGAAGCAGGGGCTGATTACCTACAAGATCGCCGCCCACGCCGCCGATCTGGCCAAGGGTCACCCGGGCGCCCAGATCCGCGACAACGCCATGTCCAAGGCGCGCTTCGAGTTCCGCTGGGAGGATCAGTTCAATCTGGCCCTCGACCCCGACACCGCCCGTGCCTACCACGACGAAACCCTGCCGCAGGAGTCCGGCAAGGTGGCTCACTTCTGCTCCATGTGCGGGCCCAAGTTCTGCTCCATGAAGATCACCCAGGACGTGCGTGACTACGCGGCGAAGCTGGAAGCCGTGGAGATCAAGCTGGTCGGCATGGATGGCCAGCAGGAGCAGGTAGTGGCTCAGGTGGAGAGCGGCATGGCCCGCATGGCTGAGACCTTCAAGGAGACCGGTGGCGAGATCTACCATCAGGCGGCGGCACTCAAACAGGCCGCAGGGGAGGAGGCGTGAGCAGCGCAAGCGGGGCTGTCAGCCCCGCCGACTTGTCGCCCGTGACCGACTCGCTGCCTGTGGTCTGGACCATCGCCGGTTCCGACTCCGGCGGCGGTGCCGGCATTCAGGCCGACTTGCACACATTGCACGACCTCGGCGTGCACGGCTGCTCGGTCATCTCCGCCATTACCGCCCAGAACTCGGTGGCGGTGAAGATGGTCGACCCCGTGCTGATGCAGACCTTCACCGCCCAGATCGACGCCCTTGGCGTCGATCTGCCGCCCGCCGCCATCAAGATCGGCCTGCTGCCGACCCGGCTCCATGTGGAGGTGCTGGCCCGCCGACTGGCGGCCATCGAGGCCCCCTTTGTGGTCTACGATCCGGTGGCCATCGCCAGCACCGGCACCCCGATGGCGGAGCCCAATATGCTGGAGGCGGTGCGCGAGCAGCTGTTGCCACGTCTGTCGCTCATCACCCCCAACGGCCCCGAGCTGGAAGCCCTGACCGGCATTCCCGCGACCAGTCCTGTGCTGGTGCGCTTCGCCGCCCAGCGGCTGCGCGAACTCGGCGTCCGTGCCGTGCTGGTCAAGGGCGGCCATCTGGGCTGGAGCGGGGAGCTGTGTCTGGACTACTACCAGGATGAGACCCGCGAATTCTGGCTCGCCGCGCCGCGCCTGAATACCCGCCATGGCCACGGCACCGGTTGCTGCTACGCCAGCGCCATCGCCGCCGTGGTGGCGCAGGATTATCCGGTGGAGGACGCAAT
This sequence comes from Aeromonas sp. 95A, assembly GCF_051919235.1. Lineage (NCBI taxonomy): Bacteria > Pseudomonadati > Pseudomonadota > Gammaproteobacteria > Aeromonadales > Aeromonadaceae > Aeromonas > Aeromonas sp. 95A. Next base: position 2,452,978 of record NZ_JBQBFC010000001.1, on the reverse strand, counting down.
CACCCTGGCGCGTGCCTACCTGCAACAGGGCTTGGCGGCGGCGCAAGGAGTGGGCGCAGGCCCTGGGCCCATCGCCCATCTTGGCTGGCCAGCCGATCTTGCTCACTTCCCCCGTGCCGTGCTGGCAGGGTCTGCCCTCGACCGTCGTTTCGGGCTTTATGAGACAAGCAGCGCCCGCCTGCCGCAGGGCCCCTTCGCGTCGACCGAACCCAACCTCGGTCTCTATCCGGTGGTGGATTCGGTCAAGTGGCTGCGCCGCCTGCTGGGACAGGGGGTCAAGACAATCCAGCTGCGGATCAAGAATCTGCCTGCCGCAGAGGTGGCACCGGCCATTCGTGATGCGGTAGAGCTTGGTCGCCGTTATGGGGCGCGGCTCTTTATCAACGACTACTGGCAGCAGGCCATCGAGGCGGGAGCCTGGGGCGTGCATCTGGGGCAGGAGGACATGGAGACGGCGGATCTCGCCGCCATTCAGGCGGCCGGGCTGCGCCTTGGCATCTCAACCCACGGCTACTTCGAGCTGATGCGGGCCCGCGAGCTGGCCCCCTCCTATATGGCGCTGGGTCATATCTTCCCGACCAACACCAAGGCGATGCCTTCGCGCCCGCAGGGGCTGGTGCGGCTGCACCGCTACCGCGTCCTGATGGCGGAGTGGCCGACGGTGGCCATCGGCGGCATCAGCGAGGAGCGGGTGGCGGCGGTCAAGGCAAGCGGGGTGGGCAGTATCGCGCTGGTCTCGGCCATCACGGCCAGCGACGACTGGCAGGGGGCGACCGAGCGGCTGCTTGCTGCCGTGGGGGCGGGTGATGAGCCGCGCTCGGCCACCGTTATACGGGAGGCTGAACATGCGCTCTGATGGTGCGTCTCTTAGTGACCAAGAGTATCTGAGATACGGCCGTCAGCTGATGCTGGCGGAAGTGGGCGAGGCGGGGCAGGCGCGGCTCAAGGATAAATCCGTGTTGATCGTGGGCTTGGGCGGGCTCGGCTCGCCGCTGGCCCTCTATCTGGCCGGGGCCGGGGTGGGCACCTTGTGGCTGGCCGATGGCGATACCGTCGATTCCAGCAATCTGCCGCGCCAGATCCTGTTCGATAGCGAGGCGGTCAACCACTCCAAGGCGGAGCTGGCCCGCGAGCGGTTGGCGGCCCACAACCCGCTGGTGGAGCTGATCGCCATCAACCAGCGGCTCGATGCCGCCAGCCTGCCGGAGTTTGTGGCCGAGGTAGATCTGGTGATCGACTGCTGCGACAACCTCGCCACCCGCCAGACCATCAACGCCGCCTGCGTGGCTCAGGGCAAGCCCTGGATCTCTGCCGCCGCAGTGGGTTGGCAGGGGCAGCTGATGGCGCGAACCAGCAGTGAGCACGCCTGCTACGCCTGCCTCTATCCGCTGGATACCAAGCTCGCCCAGAGCTGCGAGACCAGCGGCGTCACCGGCCCGCTGGTCGGAGTGATGGGCTCTTTGCAGGCGCTGGAGGCACTGAAACTGCTGCTCGGGATGCCGAGCCCGGTCGCCGGCACATTGCGCCGTTTCGATGCTTTGACCCATCAGTGGCAGACCCTCACTCTGGCCCCGGATCCCGATTGCCCGGTTTGCGGACAGCGCCGATGCCCGACACACGATAAGGAGATCACCCCATGACCCTCACCATCCGACTCAACGATAAAGCGCAGCCTCTGACGGCAGGGCAGAGCGTGGCCGACCTGCTGGCGGCGCAAGACGTTAATCCACAGGGCGTAGCGGTGGCTCTCAACGGCGCCGTGCTGCCCCGTGGCCGCTGGGCCGAGACCCGTCTCAATGACGGGGACGAACTTCACCTCTTTACCGCCATTGCCGGAGGCTGACATGCTGACCATTGCCGATCACACTTTCTCTTCGCGCCTCTTTACCGGCACCGGCAAGTTTGCCCGCCCTGACCTGATGGCTGCCGCCATCGAGGCGAGCGGCTCCCAACTGATCACCATGGCCATCAAGCGGCTTGAACCCGGCAAGGCCCACGACGATATCCTGAGCCCCTTGTTGCAACTCGGGGTCAAGCTTCTGCCCAACACCTCAGGCGCCAAGACCGCCGCCGAGGCAGTGTTTGCCGCCCACCTCGCCCGCGAGGCGCTGGGGACGAACTGGCTGAAGCTGGAGATCCACCCCGATCCGCGCTATCTGCTGCCCGATCCCATCGAGACGCTGAAAGCCGCCGAGCAGCTGGTGAAAGAGGGCTTTGTGGTGCTGCCCTACTGCGGCGCCGACCCGGTGCTCTGCAAACGGCTCGAAGAGGTGGGCTGCGCCGCCGTGATGCCGCTCGGTGCGCCCATCGGTTCCAATCAGGGGCTGGTGACCCGGGAGTTTCTCGCCATCATCGTCGAGCAGGCCAATGTGCCTGTGGTGGTGGATGCGGGCATCGGTGCGCCGAGCCACGCCGCCGCCGCCTTTGAACTGGGCGCCGATGCCGTGCTGGTCAACACTGCCATCGCGGTGAGCGGCGACCCGGTCGCCATGGGCCGCGCCTTTGCGCTGGCCTGCACTGCTGGTCGCAGCGCCTATGAGGCGGGGCTTGGCGCCCGCGCCCTGCAGGCGCAAGCCTCCAGCCCGCTCACCGATTTTCTGGGGGCGTTATGAGTCATGATGCTGGCTCGGGGCAAGAGCCAATGGCCATGTCCTCTTTCTCGGTTTCTCCCGAGGCTGATGTGTTTAGCCCCCCTCTCCCTCTGGGAGAGGGGCTGGGGGTGAGGGCACTGGGTGTAAGGGCTAAGGAGCCCTCCTTTCTCGACCGTTGGCAGGAAATGGAGTGGGACGATATCGGCATGCAGATCCGCGCCAAAACTGCCGCCGATGTGGCCCGCGCCCTGAGCGCACCGCGCCGCACCCTGGCCGATTTTATGGCGCTGATCTCGCCAGCCGCCGAGGCGTATCTGCCGCAGATGGCGGTCGAGGCCGAGCGGCTGACCCGCCAGCGCTTTGGCAACACCATCGGCTTCTATGTGCCGCTCTATCTGTCGAACCTCTGCGCCAACGACTGCACCTACTGCGGCTTCTCCATGAGCAACCGCCTCAAGCGCAAGACCTTGAATGCAGAGGAGATTGAGCGCGAGTGTCTGGCCATCAAGGCACGCGGTTTTGACAGCGTGCTGCTGGTGACCGGCGAGCACGAGCACAAGGTGGGGCTCGCCTATTTTCGCGAGATGATGCCCATCATCCGCCGCCACTTCAGCACGGTAGGGATGGAGGTGCAGCCCCTCTCGCAGGCCGAATATGCCGAGCTGAAGAGCCTCGGCCTCGACGCCGTCATGGTCTATCAGGAGACCTACCACGCCCCCACCTACGCCCGCCACCATCTGCGTGGCAACAAGCGGGACATCGCATGGCGCCTCGCCACGCCAGACCGCCTTGGCCGTGCCGGTATCGACAAGATCGGATTGGGGGCGCTGATCGGCCTCTCCTCGGACTGGCGCGCCGACAGCTACTTTGTCGCCGAGCACCTGAGCTGGCTTGAGCGCCACCACTGGCAGAGCCGCTATTCCCTCTCCTTCCCGCGCCTGCGCCCCTGCACCGGCGGGCTGGAGCCTGCCGTGGTCATGTCGGATCGCCAGCTGGCCCAGCTTATCAGCGCCTGGCGCCTCTTCTCGCCGACTCTGGACTTGTCCCTATCCACCCGCGAGTCCGCCACCTTTCGTAACGGTGCGGTGCGCCTTGGCATCACCCAGATGTCGGCCGAGTCGCGCACCCAGCCGGGTGGCTATGCCGAGGGGGATTCAGAGGAGCTGGAGCAGTTCGCCATCCACGACGACCGCCCGGTGGGGGAAGTGGCCGCCGCCGTGCGGCAGGCGGGGTTGCAGCCGGTGTTTAAAGATTGGGAACCCTTCTTGGGTCGCTAAAGAGGCGTATCCCCAGTGATAACAGACTGTGGCAAGCAGATCGGAGGGGCAGCTCCTCGCCACTGCTTGCCGTTTTGCTTTGTGTGCGGCCACAGGATTATCTCTCTGGTGTAACAATGGTCGTTGGCATTGTGTTGCTGGCGTAAAAATAGCGGTGGGTGAATGGAACTCTGTGCGAGGGGCTGCCTTATCCACCCTATGCCCGATTTTGAGCTGGGTTTAGGAACATAAAAGGGCTTCCAGTTCCTCTGTAGGCCATCGATGTTGAACAATCAAAAATGAGATGACATTTTCTCGGCAGCTTGACAAATCAAGGAAAGCGCAAGATCATGCAAGGACATTTCACCGAGCACCCTTCTGGGCTACACCAACTCCTTGTTAGAGGATCTCTAAGTATGCAAAAACCGTGGGAATTAAATCCGGCATTATCACAAGAGCGACTAAAACGACTTGCATCTCTTATCCGAGATGTCAGAGATGATGTTATTGACAGGCATGATGATGAGCTTGGTGATACTGCCCGTGCGACAGGTATGAGAGCGTATGAGTGCTCGCGTAACAGAATTATTCGTGCGGCTGCAGATAATGCGGGATGGCCATGGCTTGGAATTGTCAAACCGGATGGAAAATTTACCTTCTCTGTTGGTTCTGTTCCCGTTCGGCTATATCGTGGGAGACCATCTTCCCCAGAGGAACGCAGATTAATTCCTTCTGTTGAAGCGATGAAACAAATGTCGCTATTGCCCCCAGAGATTGGGGATGCCGCAACTGTGCTTTGGTTTTTTGCCATCGAAGTAGATGAGTTTCGCTATGTAGAACGAGTCACGTTTGCCGGTTTTCAGAATAGTGTTCAAGTTTCCTGTTGGGAAATTGCACTTGATGAGCGTGTAACAGCTATGGGTCTTATTAACGAAGACCTTCCTGAGCCTATTAAAACTGATAAAGCATCAATCTCCATCAAGAGAAAAATCAAAAAAGTGGAGGATAGTGACAATGGTTAGTAGATTATGTCCATGACTTTCTATGGTGAGCGACTTCGTCTGGCTCGCATATTAAATGGCTTTACCCTGCAAGAGTTGGGTGAAGCTGTATCTGTATCTAGGCAAAGCATACATCAGTATGAAAGTGATATTCGCGCTCCTGCGTCTGATGTCACGAATGCTCTTGCTGAGTATCTAAGAGTACAGCCAGATTTTTTTGAAAGACCTCTGTCTGGTGATGTGAAACCAGAACAATGCCATTTTAGAAAGAGACAGACCACCCCTGTGGGTGTGAAAGAACGAGTTCAGGCATACAGTACAATCCTCGAGCAATTAGTGACAGAGTTGCATGAGCATTTGGATATGCCTGAGAATAAATTTAATCTTATCGACAACAGTAAAATAGATGTATTGACTTCGCCGATAATTGAAAAGATTGCGGAAGGGGCAAGAGAAAGATGGGGACTATCGTTAGATGCACCCATCGATAACATGATCAATGTTGTTGAAAATCAGGGGGCAATTGTTACTTGCTTTGATGGTGTTTCTGAAAAGGTTGATGCTTTATCAGTTAATAGAAAATATCCAATAATAATTCGAAACTCCGCCAAAGAAAGTGTATGCAGAATGCGTTTTGATCTAGCCCATGAGTGTGGGCATCTAGTTATGCATGATGGGATTGAAACTGGTTGCAAGCAAACTGAACGTGAAGCGGATGCCTTTGCTAGTGCCTTTCTTTTTCCTCGAAGCTCTTTTGCAAGAGAGTTTCCATCTTGCTTGGGAAGAGATGGCATTATTAATTGGAAAAAAATATATGATCTCAAGATTAGATGGAAGGTTAGTGCAAAGGCAATAATATATCGCGCCCATTTTTTGGGTTTTATTAACGCGCAGCAATATAGAGGTGCCAATGTTTGGTTTAGTCAGACACGGCAAACAAGGAAAGAAAGATTAGATGATGAGCTGGCTATGGAAGAGCCACATGTTTTACAGGAGAGTATCTCGTTACTTAAGAATGAATTAGGAATATCATTTGATATGCTTGCTAAAAAGCTTGGGGTACATGCAAGACTGTTAGCAGATATCTGTGGTGTTGACTATGAAGAAGTTGATGAGATTGAATTTGACGATGTAGTTGTTCCTTTCAACTTCTGACTTTTATCGATGGCCCCTATAGGGGCCATTACATACAGTACATGATTTATTTAAAAATAATTTCTTATAGTTTTTGTGAAAAACATCTACTCTAAATCTAAAAAGTGTGTAACGATTTTTATAAATTAGAGTGAACCTATTACTCTAGATAATAGTCTTTTGCTTATCCGGTGTAATAATCTGATTTAGTGTTAATTTTCCTGTCAATTAAATACTCGAGCTTGAAGGTTTTATTTTAGAGATGAAAAGGATTACTAGCCCCTATTGCCAGATATTCCTATATCCAAAGTACGTAGGGTATCTTTTCCAACTCAAAGCTGCTTGAGGTATTCGGTTAGTGAGAAGGGCTGAGCAAATTCCTTCATACCCGTGAATTCAGATAATAAGTGCAATGCCCATGGTGCATAGGAGAGAGGCGGTCAACTACCAGTTAGGGTACGCTTCTTCTCGCCAAAGAAACAAAGCGATACACCATGAAATACCAGCAGTTGACCGAGGGGCTACGATACCAGATTGCCTGCCTCCGTGACCATGGCCTGTCACAGGCCCGCATTGCCAAACAGCTCGGGGTTCATCCATCGACTATCAGTCGTGAGCTTCGTCGTAATTGTGCTGGGCAGGCCTATCAGCCGCAGCAGGCTCACCAACTTGCCACGGCACGACGGCTGACGAGTCAGAAGCGTACTGTCCCGTCTGATACCATCGACTTTGTTTGCATGGCGCTGGTCGCGGACTGGAGTCCCGAGCAAATCAGTGGCGTTGGAGACATGATTAACTGCCCGGTTAGCCACGAGTGGATATACCGCTATGTGGCACGCGACAAGGCCAACGGTGGCACGCTATACCGGCATCTGCGTCAGGGTCACAAACGCTATCGCAAGGGTAAGAACAGCAAACGCAGTGTCATTCCCAATCCGGTATCGATTGATGAACGCCCTGCGATAGTCAATGAGCGGAGCCGTGTGGGAGATTGGGAAGTCGATACCGTGTTGGGTAAGCAAGGCAGCGGTGCAATAGTGAGTCTGTTGGAGCGTAAGAGCCGGCTCTACCTGGTTCAATACGTTCCCAGCAAAACAGCCAGCGCGGTGGCGGACACCATTATCAGCATGCTGAAACCCTACCAGGCACATGTCCATACCATCACAGCTGACAATGGTAGCGAGTTTGTCGAACATGAACGTGTTGCAGCAGAGCTGGAAGCGCAGGTGTACTTTGCGCATCCATACAGTGCATGGGAACGGGGACAGAATGAGAATAGCAATGGTCTGCTGCGGCAATATGTGCCCAAAGGCAGTGATTTGAGTGTGGTGACAGCAGAGGCACTGTCAGCCGTCGAAAAGCGGCTGAACTTCAGGCCGCGCAAATGCTTGGGATTCAAACAGCCACAGGTGGTTTTTGACGAACTTCTGAAAGCAGCCTGATTTTTAATCGGGAATTGCACTTCGAAGTTGAATTCGCGCCTGCCAACCTGTCCAGCTCTGTCTGACCAATTTTCTGTAACTGGGTTTGCTGGGCGGGAGTGAGCGTGGTGGCTCTCGCCTTGATCAAGGTGTCGAGAAAACTGCGGTTTCCCTCTACCGCCTGATGGAACGCCTTGAGCGCCAGCGCATCGACTTCTGCTGCGGTGCAGCGCTCCATGCTTTTCTCATGCAGATAGATCAGCACGGTCGCCTGCTGTGCTTTCTCCAGTGACCAGAAGGGGTCGCTTTTTGCGGGCAGTATGGCGCTGTGTTGTGACTTGATCGCTTCACATCGCTCAAATGCCGGATCCAGATCGTGTAGTGACAGGGCAAAGGCGCTGGCGCTGGTTGCAAGCAGCGCAAAGAGCAAGGCAAGGCGTCTGTAGAAGGAGAGACTCCTGCTACCCGGCGCCTTGTCTATTGCAGGGCTGTTGCGGCTGCTCATCGGCTTATGACTGCTTTTTCAGAAAGTAACTGATATGCCCCGGCGGCATATCGGGCAGCTGGCCAAAGACTTCGTAACCCTGCTTCTGATAGAAGGGGAGAGCCTGAAAACTGGTGGTTTCCAGATGGTAGTTGCTGATGCCCTTGCTTTGGGCGTACAGCTCCATGGCGCCGAGCAGGCGGCCGCCCCAGCCATCGCGGCGGATGCTTTCATCGATCCAGAGCCAGTCGACATGCAGCCAGCCCCACTTGATGTCGGCGATGATGCCGCCGTGTACCTTGCCCTCTTCATCCTTGATAAAGCTGGCGATCCGCTCGCGCCGAAGTTCGTACAGTTGAGGGCCTGCCTGGCTTACGTTGTAGCCCGTCAGGCCAATGCGCAGCGCTTCAACATCATCGTCCTGCGGCGGTTGGGGTAGGGTTAGTTGCATATGGGCTCCTGCGGTATGGGTTGTGGCGGCGTCAAAGGGTTAAAGCAATACCCGTTTGGACTCTGTTTGGTCAAGTGCTCTGGTCGCTCGCCACCAGCGTGCATGGCATGGCGGCCAGTCAATGGCCCTTGCAACTACCATCCCCCTTGCATCACCCCAGAGTGAGGCGCAGACTGTTTGGCCTTGTTTTTATGCGATTCGATTCAAGGCAACCATCATGACTCCTGCCATCAACCTGCTGAAGAAGCTCAAAATCCCCCACAAGCTCTACCCCTACGAGTGCGAAGCCCACGACGATTTCGGCAAGCATGCCGCGACCCAGCTTGGGCTGCCGGAGGCGCAGGTGTTCAAGACCCTGGTTGCCCATCACGACAAGCAAGCAGTTGTGGCCATCGTTCCCTCATCCGGCATGTGCAGCCTGAAACAGCTGGCCAAGGCGACCGGCCTCAAGAAGGTGGAGATGATGAAACCGGCGGAGGCGGAGAAGCTGACCGGTTACAAGGTGGGTGGTATCAGCCCGCTAGCCCAGAAGAAATTGCTGCCCACCGTGCTCGACGAGTCGGCGCTGCAGTTTGACGAGATCCTGGTGAGCGGCGGCAAGCGCGGTCTCTCGGTCGGCGTGGCGCCGCAGGATATGCTGACGCTGATGAAGTGGATCGCCGCACCTATCGGCGAAGAGTAGTGCCGGGCACGGTGTGAACCTGCTCTCCGGGCCTGTGGTGGCCCGGAGGCGATGTGACTCGTGAGGATATCTGCCCGCATCCTCCTGTTTGTCGTGTTGCTTATCCTCGCACAGGCCGCGCCAAGGTGGGGGGCCCACGCTCAGGGCTACACTGAAAGTAACCCTTCAACCAAGGCGCGGTTTATGTCACCCCTGCATCTGCTGGCTGCCGCTCTGCTCTGCATGTTGTCGCTGACCGGACAGGCGGCCACCCGGTTTACCCATATCAGCCCGGAGAGCGAGCGGGATCCGCGTACCACCTATGATCGGGAGCTGCTGCGGCTCGCCCTCGACAAGACCCGCGACCAGTTTGGCGATTATCTTCTGGAGCCTGCGCCGCCCATGACCAAGGCGCGCGAGCGGCTCAGCATGCAGCTCGACAGCTATCCCAACCTCTTTGTGATGGACAGCTACAGCAGCACCCGCGAGGATCTGGGGCTCGCCTATGTCCGTTTTCCCATCCATCTGGGGATCGTCAGCTACCGCATCTGTTTTGTCAGCCCGCAGCAAAAGGCTGCGGTGAGCAAAGTGACCGACCTCAAGGGGCTGCGGCAGTTCACCTTCGGTCAGGGCAAGGAGTGGCTGGATGTGGATATCCTGCGTTACGCCGGGATGGAGGTGGTGGAAGTGGAGGGGTACGAGAAGCTGTTCAAAATGGTGGCGCGGGGCCGCTTCGATCTCTTCTGCCGCGGGGTGAGCGAGCTGCGCAGCGAGCAGCTGACCCACAAGGAGATGACGGATCTGCTGGTGGATGACGCGCTGTTGATCTACTACCCGCTGCCCCGGGTTTTCTACACCAATCCCAACAATCGCGAGGCTCTGCAGCGGGTCGAGCGGGGGTTGCAGCTGGCGTGGCAGGATGGCTCGCTACAGGCGCTGTGGCGCAAGAGCTTTGGCCCGGCCATCGCCTTTGCCAAGCTCTCCCAGCGCCGAATGTTGCGTCTGGATAACCCCTTCCTCGACGGGATCAGCTTCGATTACCGCCCCTACTTCTACAATCCGCAAACCGATCGCTTCGGCGATTACTGAGGCGCCTGCCGCTGGCGGCAGAGGGCCAGCCAGGCCTCGGCGGTGCGCGACAGATAGCGTTCGCTCGGCCAGATCACCCCGAGTCGCCAGCTCAGTTCTGGTTCCAGCGGTCGCAGCACCAGACCATCCGGGGTCAGCCGGTTGCAGACCGGCTCCGGCAAGAAGGCGACCCCCATGCCGCTGCGTACCATGGCGGTGAGAAAATCCCACTGGCTGCTGCGCGCCGCCACCTGTGGCACAAAGCCCGCCTCCTGACACGCCTGCTCCAGCCGCTCGCTCAGGGTAAACGCCTGGGTATAGAGCAGGAAGGGCTCCTCCTGCAGGGACTCCAGCCGCAGCGGCGCCTCGCCATGCCAGCGGGGTTGATCAGGCAGCACTACCCGGATCGGGTATTGATCCAGCTCCAGCGCGCTGAGGGCGCCCCCCTCTTTGGTCGGCAGCATGGTGATAGCGAGATCCAGCTCCCCCTCCAGCACCGCCTGTTCGATGCGGCGACCGCCGTACTCCACCAGGGTCAGCTCCACCTTGGGATAGCGGCTGCGGTAGGCGCGGATCAGATCCGCATAGACGTGACCCACCATGGGGGGAATGCCGAGGGTGAGGCGACCATGTTGCAGGCTCTGCAGATCCGCCAGTTCGGCCTCCAGCTGCTGCATCTCTGCCAAGATGGTCTGGGCCCGGTTGAACAGCACCTGGCCGCTGTCGGTCAGGGTGAAGCGGCGCCCTTCCCGGTTGAGCAGGGGTTGGCCCAGCTCCTCTTCGATATTGCGGATCATCTTGCTGATGGTGGGCTGGGTGACGAACAGCTTTTCAGAGGCGCGGGTGAAGCTTTTTTCCCGCACCAGTTCGACAAAATAGCGCAGGGCGCGAATATCCATGGACTCTCTCGACTCGTGTTGGCGGGTACAGGATGAAGTATGCCTATGCGGCATGAATTTGATAATTTTAATTCATTTCTGGCAGGTTTTGCTCAACTCTATACTGTGAGCCGGTTCACAGAAAGACGATGATCATGAAAGCCCTCTGCTTGCGCTGGTTACAGACTCCCTTCCAGATTGTGTTGCTGGCAGCCATCTGGCTGCTGGCCGATACCGCGGTGCGTACCCTCCATCTGCCGCTGCCCGCCAACCTCACCGGCATGCTGTTGCTGCTGGCCTGCATCCTGCTCGGGGTGGTAAAGGCCGAGTGGTTCAGCGCGGGGGCTCGCTGGCTGCTGGCGGAGATGCTGCTCTTCTTCGTGCCCGCCGTAGTCGCGGTGGTCAACTATCAGGATCTGCTGTTACAAGAGGGGTGGCGCATCATGGTGGTGCTGCTGGTGAGCACTACGCTAGTGCTCGGCACCACAGCGCTGGTGGTGGATCGGGTCTACCGCCTCGAACTGAAACTGGCCCGCCGGAGTCGCCGTCATGTCTGATACCCTGCTCGGGCTGATCTGTTTCGCCCTCACCCTGCTCTTCTACTACGCCAGCAAATGGCTCTACGGCAAAAAGCGGATCCTGCCGCTGATGCCGCTGCTGCTGGCGCCAACCCTGCTGGTGGCCGTGGTGCTGCTGTTCCACATCCCCTATCAGGATTACATGGCGGAATCCCACTGGCTGCTCTGGCTGCTGGGCCCAGCGACCGTCGCCTTCGCCGTGCCGGTCTACGAGAACCGCCAGCTCATTCGCCGCCACTGGCTGTCGCTGTCGGTCGGGGTGGTCGCCTCGGTCATCATGGCAGTGGGGAGTACCGTGCTGCTGGCTCGCTGGCTGGATCTCTCCGACATGCTGCAACGCAGTCTGGCGATGCGCTCCATCACCACGCCGTTTGCGGTGGAGGCGACCCGCGCCATCGGTGGTCAGAGCGACCTCACCGCGCTGTTTGTGGTGCTGACCGGCGTCATCGGCATGGCGGTGGGGGAGAGCGTGCTCACCGTGCTGGCCATTCGCAGTCGTCTCGGCAAGGGGGCGGGCTTTGGTGCCTCGGCCCACGGCGCCGGCACCGCCAGGGCCTATCAGATGGGCAACGAAGAGGGGGTGGTCTCCAGCATGGTGATGATGATCGCCGGCATGGTGACCGTGTTGCTGGCGCCCCTGCTGGGCCGGATGTTCTGGTAGGCCGAGCTTCCCTTTACAAGGCTGCTCGTCCCGGCGCTACACTCTAGTGAGCGTGTATTTCCGGGATGAGCAGTATGACCTTTCATCGCCTCGCTTCCTGCTTGCTGCTGTGCAGTCTCTTCCTCTTTGCCACTCCCCTACGGGCGAGCAACGTTTTTACCCACATCAGCCCGGAGAGCGACCGGGACTTGCGTACCCTCTATTTTCGCGACCTGTTGCAACTCGCGCTGGAGAAGACCCGCGACAGCTTCGGTGACTACGAGCTGCGAACCGCGCCGCCGATGAACCGTATCCGGATGCGACAGATTGTGCAGACTCAGCAATACCCCAATCTGTTTGTGGCCGACAGTCTGCGCCCGGCCGCAGAGAGCGGAGCGTTGGATTACGTCCGTTTTCCGGTGGAGCTGGGCATCCTCGGTTATCGCATCTGTTTTGTCAGTCCGCAGCAGGCCGATGCGGTGGCAAGGGTCAATACCCTGACCGAGCTGCAGCAATTTCTGCATGGGCAGGGGCGTGGCTGGCAGGATGCGGAGATCCTGCGTCAGGCCGGTTTCAAGGTGCAGGAGATCGACGGTTACGAGCGGCTGTTCAAGCTGGTGGCGCGCGGTCGCATCGACCTCTTCTGCCGCGGGGCCAACGAGCTCTTTATCGAGCAGGAGCAGCACAGTGATCTGCCCGGCCTCACCGTGGATCGGCGAGTGGCGCTGCACTATCCCTTCCTCCATCTCTTCTACACCCACAAGGAGAATCAGGCCGCCATCCGCCGCCTCTCGGTCGGCCTCAAGCTGGCGTGGCGGGATGGCTCGTTGCAACAGCTCTGGCTGCGCCACTTCAAACCTTCCCTCGAGCAGGCGCAGCTCCCCAGGCGCCTGTTGTTCGAGTTGGCCAATCCGCGCTTGGATAAGGTGGACTTTGATTATCGGGCCTACCACTACAACCCCGTCGACGGGACGTTCGGGCCCGGGCTGCCTTGATCCTGATGGGGCTGTTCCCGGATAAAGGGCCGTCTCTGCTGATGTACTAAGTCATGCCAAAAAGGCATGTTTTTTATTATTTAAATTCATTTTTTGAAGGTTGGTGCGCTGCATATACTGGGGGTCGCTTCACGGTTCAGGTTTGCTCCTGCCCGCTTCTGGCTTGTGTGAGTGAGCCTGAATCGTCCTGCTGCGGCGTCTTGATGTTCTGCATGAAGGCGTCCATCACTGGGCCGGGATCGATCCCGGCAGGTATTACAGCTGACGGAGCCTTGTTATGTTTAATCCCCACTCTTGCGCCCTGATTGTCGAAGGGGGCGCGATGCGCGGCATCTTTGCCAGCGGCGTGCTCGATGCGTTTGTCGAAAGTCACCACTACCCGTTCGATTTCGTCATGGGCGTCTCGGCCGGTGCCACCAATCTGGTCTCTTATCTGAGCGAGCAGCCGCGCCGCAGTCACCACATCATCACCGAGCTGGCTTGCAGCTCCCGGTTTCTCGATCCCCTGCGTTTCGTCAAAGGGGGCGATCTGGTGGACATCGGCTGGCTGTGGCAAGCCAGTCGCCATCGCTTCCCGCTTGATCTCGACACTTTCTGCGCCCGCGACATTCCCTTCTACGCGGTGGCGACCGATGTGGCGAGCGGCAAGGCCATCTATCTGCCGGTGCGGCCCGACAATATGGATGAGGTGCTGACTGCCACCTGCGCCCTGCCGGTGGTGCAACACGATACCCCCTGCGTTGATGGTCGCCCGATGGCCGATGGCGGCATCAGCGACTCCATTCCGGTGATCGAGGCTTATCGTCGCGGGGCGCGGCGGATGACGGTGGTGCTGTCTGAACCCTGGGGATATCGCAAGAAGCCGGCCCGTTTCTGCTGGATGGTCAAAGCCTTGCTGAAAACCCAGCCAGCGCTGGCGCAAGCCATGCTGGAACGGGATCGCGCCTACAACCGGGCGCTCGATTTCATCGCCAATCCCCCTGCCGATTGCGAGATCGAGGTGATCGCGCCACCGGCCGATTTCATGGTCTCCCGTTTTACCCAGGATCCGGTCAAGCTGGAGTCCGGTTATCTGCAGGGTTACTGGCAGGGGCGCCAGAGTCTGCTGCGGGCCCGTGGAGAGGCGCGAGCGGTGGCCTGACTGGTTTGCCGGGTGCTGAATATAGAAAGGGGAACCTTGCGGTTCCCCTTTTATCTTCCTGATCGGCAGCCGCTGGTTACAGCATCTGCTTGAGGCGATAGAGCAGGTCGAGGGCCTGACGGGGGGTCAATTCGTCCGGGCGCACTGCTTCCAGCTCTTCCACCACCGGATGGCTCTGGGGGGCCATGGCCACCGGAGCCGGGCGGCTTTCACCGGCGGCGACCAGAGTGGCGTTCTCCAGCTCATGCAGCTTGTGGCGGGCCTGCTGGATCACCGATTTCGGCACCCCGGCCAACGCTGCCACTTGCAGACCGTAGGAGCGGCTGGCCGCCCCTTCCTGCACCGCGTGCATAAAGGCGATGGTGTCGCCGTGCTCCACCGCATCGAGGTGGACGTTGGCCAGCCCGCTCATCAGCTCCGGCAGACGGGTCAGCTCGAAGTAGTGGGTGGCAAACAGGGTGTAGGCGCCAATCTTGCTCGCCAGCTGTTCGGCACAGGCCCACGCCAGCGAGAGGCCGTCGTAGGTGCTGGTGCCGCGGCCAATCTCGTCCATCAGCACCAGACTGCGGGCGGTGGCGTTGTTGAGGATATTGGCGGTCTCGGTCATCTCCACCATAAAGGTGGAGCGGCCGGAGGCGAGATCATCCGAGGCTCCGATGCGGGTGAAGATGCGGTCGATGGGGCCGATGCGGGCGCTGTCGGCCGGCACGAAGGCGCCGATATGGGCCAGCAGCACGATCAGCGCGGTCTGGCGCATGTAGGTGGATTTACCGCCCATGTTGGGGCCTGTTATGATCAGCATCCGCCGCTCCCGCTCCAGCCGGATGGGGTTGGCGATAAAGGGATCTGTCATCACCTGCTCAACCACCGGATGGCGGCCCGCCTCGATGATGATCTGATCTTCGTCGATGAGGGTCGGGCAGCTATAGTCGAGGGTCTCGGCCCGCTCGGCCAGGTTGGCCAGCACGTCCAGCTCCGCCAGTGCGGCGGCGGAATCCTGCAGATCGCCGAGATGGGGCAGCAGGGCATCGAGCAGCTCTTCGTAGAGCCGTTTCTCCAGCGCCAGCGCCTGGGACTGGGCGGTGAGTACCTTGTCCTCGTACTTCTTCAGCTCATCGATGATGTAGCGTTCGTTGTTCTTGAGGGTTTGACGGCGGATGTAGTGAGCCGGCACCAGATGGCTGTTGGCGCGGCTCACCTCTATATAGAAGCCGTGCACCTTGTTGTAACCCACCTTGAGGGTGTTGATGCCGGTCAGCAGTTTTTCCCGCTCTTCGATGCGGGCGAGGCTGGCGGTGGCACCGTTGGCCAGATCCCGTAGCTCGTCCAGCTCCTGATTGAAGCCGTCACGGATGACGCCACCATCGCGGATCAGCACCGGCGGCACCTCCATCACCGCGCGCTCCAGCAGGTCGAGCAGCTCGGGGAAGGTGCTGGCGCGCTCGGCCAGCTGTTGCACCGCTTCGTGCTCGTTGTCCGCCAGCAGGCGCTGTAGCTCGGGCAACTGGGCGAAGGCCTGACGCAGGCGGGTGAGGTCGCGCGGGCGGGCCGAGCGCAGGGCAAGACGAGCCAGCACCCGCTCCACATCACCCACCTGACGCAGCAGGTTGCCCAACTCGTCGTAGAGGTTCTGCTCAATGAGCTCCTTGATGGTGCTCTGGCGACCTTTCAGGATCACCCGATCGCGGATCGGCTGGTGGATCCAGCGCTTGAGCAGGCGGCTGCCCATGGGGGTGGCGGTGCGATCCAGCACCTCGGCCAGGGTATTTTCATAGCCACCTGCCAGATTCTGGGTCAGCTCCAGATTGCGGCGGGTGGCGGCATCCATGATGACCGCATGATCCGGCTGTTCAAGGCGCACGTTGCGGATGTGGGGCAGGGCGGTGCGCTGGGTATCTTTCACATACTGCATCAGGCAGCCAGCGGCGCACAGGGCAGTCTCGCTCTGCTCGACGCCAAAGCCCACCAGATCCTGGGTGCCGAATTGCTGGCAGAGCAGCTTGCGGGCGGTGCCCAGCTCAAACTCCCACTCCGGGCGGCGACGCAGGCCACGGCGACCCTCGATATGGTGCAGGAACTCGAACGATTCGGGATAGAGCAGCTCGGCCGGATTGGTGCGCTGCAGCTCTGCCAGCAGGGTCTCTTCTTTCTCGAACTGGTTGATGAAGAAGCGGCCGGAGCCGATGTCCATTGTGCCATAGCCGAAGCGGCGGCCATCGTGGTAGACGGCGGCGATCAGGTTGTCCTGGCGCTCGCTGAGCAAAGCCTCGTCGGAGACGGTGCCCGGGGTGATGATGCGAATAACCTTGCGCTCGACCGGTCCCTTGCTGGTGGCGGGATCCCCCACCTGTTCGCAGATGGCGGCGGATTCGCCAAGCTGTACCAGTTTGGCCAGATAGCCCTCGATAGCGTGATAAGGCACCCCCGCCATCGGGATGGGGCTGCCCGCCGACTGGCCGCGTTTGGTCAAGGAGATATCGAGCAGTTGGGAGGCCTTGCGGGCATCGTCATAGAACAGCTCGTAGAAGTCGCCCATCCGGTAGAACAGCAGGATCTCCGGGTTCTCGGCCTTGAGGTCAAGGTACTGCTGCATCATAGGTGTGTGTTGTTGTAGATTTTCTATTGTTATCAATGTCTGCTCGCCGTTAAGTTGCTGTTCTTAAACTGTCTTTATTCTTTGTTAAAGCTCAGCATGGTTCAGTTTGTCTCACCTAAGCTCACTGAATCTTGCTTCTAAGCGTAGGCTAAAGCGTAGGTTTGTGTGATGATGAACGTGATTAGAATGAAAACCTACGCTTTTCTCTCATAAAAAACGATATGAAAGGATGTAAGTGATGGCTGCGCCCCAGAATAGCAAACCGCTTTCTTACAAGGCAATTGAGTCGATGAAGCCAGGAGACAAAGATAAAGTCGACATCGGTGATTACCGAGGATTGCGAGTAGCGTGCGGGAAAACGGGAAAGAAAAGCTTTTACTACCGCTACAATGACCCTTTGAATCCGCGTAAACAAAAGCAAGTCACCTTAGGTGTCTTTCCTGCCATGTCATTGGAGGAGGCAAGGACCAAGTTCAAGGAATTGAAGCTTATGAGGCATCAAGGTGTCTGTCCGGCTACAGAGCTGAGCGCAGTTAAAGTCAAGCTCGAGCAGGAACCTGAAGTCGTTGCACCGTTTACCATCACTGACATGATCGAGCTTTACCTGACTGAGCACATCGAAGATCGGCACGCCAAGGAAGGAGGGATTTTACCTGGAGCCCGTAAACCCAAAGGGCAAGCAGAAACTCGAAGGACTCTCTATAACGATCCTGTGCGTGTATTCGGAGAGAGGTTAGCCACGGAGGTGCTAGCTAACGATATCGTGGCTTTGGTCATGGAGATTGTTGCGCGGGGAGCGAATGTTCAAGCTGGTAGTGTTCTTCGTGAGCTATCAGCTGCTTTCGATTATGCAATTGGAACGGGTAAACTGGATGAGCACTTTGTTAACCCAGTTACGAACGCAAAGAAAAGATTAAAATTAGCGAAAGTGCGTTTAACATGTCAAAAAGGAACTCGAATTCTTAGTGATGAAGAGCTAAAAAAATTTCTTCTCTGGTTACCAAGTTCTGGTTTTACTATTCCACAGAAAAACGTGCTCAGAATGACGCTATGGACAGGGTGTCGAACCGGAGAAATCTGTGGTGCTTATTGGCGAGATATTGATCTAAGTAATGGTACATTCCATTTAAAAGAAACGAAAACTGATACCGAGCGATATGTTCAGCTGCCAAGACAAGCTATCGACTTTCTTCATTCACTGAAATTAATCACAGGTGATTGTTTATTCCCCTCTCTTTTGACTAAAAAGCCGATACCTCAAAAGTTGTTAACTGAAACTGCGTGGCGATTGCGCAAAGACAATGTAATGATTGATATACCTTCGTGGACACCACATGACCTTAGGCGTACCGTTAGAACAGGACTTGCAAAGCTGAAATGCCCAAGTGATATTGCGGAGGCAATACTAGGTCATGCTCCAAAGGGCATAGAAGGAACATATAACCTCCACAGATACAATGATGAGTGCAAAGAGTGGTTGCAAAAGTGGGCGGATCATTTAGACAGGTTAACTGCAATATAGATGGTTTTTCTCGATTAAATATAGTTTTCCTGGGGGCGTAATAGCCCCCATGTAACATGTTATTTTTATAGTTAGTTCTTAACGGTTGATGCTATTTCTCATAGGGGTTGATGCTGCAGTATGCATCGTTAATTAGTTCTTCTAAGACTGCATTTCTTTTTAGTCCCTTTGCTTTTGTTATTGCTTTTAATTTCCTTTCAATATCTATATTCATGACAAAGTTATATTGCTTGTTGTGTGGGTTGTTTTTTCTGTAATTTTTTTGGGTTAGGGATTTTTTGATTTTATCAACTTTGATTATGCAGTCACTTTCTTTAAATACGAATAGTAAATCAAAGTAAGTTGTAATGGCTTCAGAAATATCTTCATTACTATTGCCGTCAATTATTTTTAAAAAAATGTCATCTTGATCTATCTGGTCTTTTATCCATAGCACATCTTCATCATCTAATTCTTTAAAGCTCAACCAGCTTTTAGGTTTTTGTCTTTTAATTATTTTACCCCAAAGCATTTCAATAAGCTGAAGTTGTTTGGACTTTATAGCGATACCATCTTCTAAGCGATCAAAATACTCAATTATCCTTTCTTTTTTTTGACGAGAAGTTTTGGCTCTGGGGTGACTATTGGTAAAACGCATGTGGCTTAATGAGAGTGTGTCTTCAAAAGAATTACTTCTAAAATAAGCTAGCCCTGGTTGACTGAGATTTGGGATGATTTTCTTGTAAAGGTCACTGTCTTTGTCAAAAAAATAACTCCAATTATTAGTTATAGCGAATACAAAATTACACACTCTTTGGTTCGCTACCTGTATCCAATAAAAGTGCTCCATCTCTAGGCAGTTTCTACTGAACTGTTTGAATAGAAATTCTGCGATAGCGTCGGTGTTATCTAGCTGGATTGAGCTATCTATCTTTCGAATGTAGTTTGCGAAAATATAATCTTGCTTGGTTTTTAAATGGTCATTAAAAATTGATAAAATTGAGTCAAAATCAGTGTTTATGGTGTCAAATTGTAGTTGATGCAAAATATACTCTGCAAATCTTCTCATTTCCTCTGTGGCTTTCAATCTATTGAAACGATCACCCCATGGGTATTTTGAATCACTTGCTATTGGTTGTTCATAGCTGGATGTTTTCATATAAATCCATTCCATTTAAAAATAATTTAAATTTGATACTAGGGTTTTTCTAGTGCTAGTCAAGTGTCCTCATAGGGTTTTTATTGAGTTTTTGTAGTCGAGTTATAGTATCTACGTTTGGACTGTTACCCCCATTCCTTGTGCTTTTTCATTGATTTTCATTAGCTTCTTATGGAGGGGGAGAGTTTTGGTTCTCGTGGTTCTCGTGGTTGGCGTGAGCTTGCTCATCACTCGTTTTTAGAGAGAGCTGGTATGTGAATGCCTGTAGTAGCATCGGTGAGGCGTTGGTGATTTGGTATTTGCTGTGGATCAGTGAGTATAAATTGTGGGGTAATGGATCCTACTGTGATGATGGCGTCTGGGATATGTAAAAATGAACACAACGAACCTTAGGTATGAAAAAATCTAAGGAGAGTAAGATGGGTCTCATTAAAATAAATGAATTGATAGCAATGACTAAGCTGTCTCGCCCTACAATCTACCGGCTAATCAAGGCTGGAAAGTTCCCTTCACAACTCAAAACATCGCCCAAGACTGTGGCATGGGAAAAATCAGAAATAGAGGACTGGATTCGCAAATTGATAATGGAGCGAGAAGGCTAACAACTAACAATTTACTGGGCTCCCCTTTGGGGAGCCTTTTTTAGCTTGGTGGTTTAATTTTATCTATTTAGGGGAGGTAAATGTTGGTCGTCAACTTTCTTTGCTAGTTAATTTCGTGGCATGGAGTAGTTGCTTGTACGTTGAAGCTAAGTTCAGAGTAACTTTCTTGCCTTAACATCCGGTTCTGCTGGGGTTTTATTTAAAATAATCACGTGTTCCCCGGTGATCTAGGAGGTCGCTAAGTTCGGTAATAGTATTACATATACACACAAGGTGTATACCAAGGTAGAGGGTGTAGGAGATATATCGAGGATGAGAGTGATACACCATCAGAGTGTATCACAGGGTATACCAACGAGAGCATGTGATATATACACGAAGTGTATACCAATCAGATATACATCAGGCTTGTACGTCAGATACAAGCCATTAGCCGTATACATCGGCATAGCGCAGCATATGCAAAGCACAGAGTGCTAAATGCAGGTTGGTATATCAACCTAGTGGTTTGATAAGAGAGCAAGGTATCAGGTGGCTGTAAAGTTTTACGTAGCAATCCTCATTAATGACGATAAGTTAAGTCACCTGAGTATCTAACCAACAGGTATGGGTATTCCATGCGAGCTATAGGAGCTTATATGAAATCAGAAGTTGGGTATCATTTAATAGCCGACGAGCTAGAAAACTTACGAGTTGTGGCTGAGACCAAGTATGGTTCAATATCTTTTGAACAGTTGAAAACATCCGTGGAGGTAATCGCTAACTTCTTGAATAAATACCCACGAGTGTTTGCAGTGCGCGTTGATCTACGCTTTCCCCAGATACCAGTTATGGATGATCCGGACATGCCGACAAGCTTTCCACCGGAGGTAGAGGAGGAAAGGGTGATTAAGCGCTTTATAGCTTCACTAAAAAGCCAAATACAGGCGGCACGTCACCGTAAGGGTAAGGCTGGTAAACCATTCTTCTTGGGATTTATCTGGGTGAAGGAGCAAGTAACAAGCCAGTATCCTCATTATCACGTGGTGCTACTATTTAACCGAGATGATTATGGTCATCTTGGGGATTACTCTAATTTCGATGCGGATAACATGGCTACACGCATCCGTAAAGCTTGGTGTAGTGCATTGAGGCTCGCATACCCTGATTATGCGTCTTTGGTGCATTTCCCTGATGATGCAGAGTATCGATTTGATCGCCGAGATGCTGACCTACACAATGAGAAATTTTATAAATTCTTGGAGAGGACTGCGTATTTATTTAAATTACGTTCGAAAGTACGAGGTGAGCGTAATTTCGGGCGTAGTCAACTGATAAGGTAATGTTTACACTTAATTCATGGGCTCTAAATAACTGATCCTAATAGTGCTACACCTTCGCTGTGCCATAGCCATTCCCGGCGAAAGGAGACACGGTATCCATGAAGTGTTTCACTCGGGCCAGCAGGCTGGCCATTCCTCTACATTGATGATTGCGCGTGATGGTTTCATGTAACTTGTGCCACAGCCGTTCTATGTGATTAACCCAAGGGCTGTAAACTGGCTGGAACACCAAGCAGAACTTGGGGTTCTTCTTCAACCATCGCTCGGTCTGCTTGCTTTTGTGGGTGATGCATCCGATCGGTTGAGTTGATATGATGAACTCTTTTGAGACCGACAGCTTCATGGCATCCATCCCCGTTCACTGTCCTCGTTGCAACTCTGACCACGTATATCGCCATGGTAAGACCCCTGCTGGCCATGTTCGCTATCGTTGCCCCGTCTGTCCGCACGTGTTTCAGCTCACCTACACCTATGAAGCCCGCAAGCCTGGCGTCAAAGACAAGATTGTTGATATGGCGTTCAACGGCTCAGGTGTTCGTGATACTGCTCGCGTCCTCAAGATTGGCATCAACACCGTCATACGCACCCTAAAAAACTCACCCCAAGGCAAGTAACCTCCGAAAAGGGGGGGCTCGATGACGTGGCGCTTATCTGTGAACTTGATGAGCAATGGGCCTATGTTGGCAACAAACTGCATCGACATTGGCTTTGGTATGCCTTTGATACCAAGAGAAAACGAGTCGTGGCATATACCTTTGGCCCACGCAACGATGAGACATGCCGTCGGTTGCTGAGCCTGCTTTCTCCGTTCCAGATAGGCTTTATCACCAGTGATGACTGGGGAAGCTATGCCAGAGAGGTGCCGAGCGAGATGCATCTGACCGGGAAGATATTCACCCAGCGTATCGAGCGTAACAACCTGACGCTCAGAACGCGCATCAAGCGATTGGCTCGCAAGACCATCTGCTTCTCTCGTTCCGTTGAGCTCCACGAGAAAGTGATTGGTGCCTTTATAGAAAGACACCATTTCAACTGATTGGAGTCATTACCGTGAGCTGATCACCACGATCCTCTTCAAGTCTGCATCATGGGCAAGTCGCTTCACCCCATTACCAACTGGCCTCAATACAACAAGTCTCTGATTAGCCGTGGCTCTCTCACCTTCTGGGTTGATGCAGGCGCCATGGATAACTGGTTTCACCAAAACCAACACGGGCGACGGGGCCGCAACCAGCTCTACACCGACCAGACCATCTGCACCTTCCTGATGCTCAAGGGGATTTTCAACCTCACTCTGCGGGCCACTCAGGGACTACTCGACTCCCTGTTCGAGTTGATGAATGTGCCGTTGTGCGCACCGGACTATAGCTAATGGGATGGTCGCCCCTCCCCAAAACGGCATCTGAGTGCCCAAGTGGCGAATGTATGTAGTTGGTTAGCCAGAGCTGTTCGCTGCTCAACTATGAGCTGGCGAGCACTACGTAACGCCTTGATATCTTGTTGTTCTGTAGTTTTAACTGATACGAATTGGATCCCTGGTCGGAAAGCGCCATGAAAAAGGGACTGCCGGAGCAGTCCCTGAGGTAGGTTCATAGAGATAACATATATCTGAGATTTGGTTCAATTGTATTATCCACATGTTAATCAAAGCTGCTTACTGAGAGCGTTGTTTAACTAAACTAAGTCCAATGCTCATCGCTTAGCAATACGGCTATACCATGACCAGTTTGGAAATAGTTGACCACTACAATATTGAGGTGTCAGCGAAGATATCAGAATAGGCCGGCTCCGGCTGAGGGCTTACAGATATAGATGCTCGGGGCCAGACCGCTTACTTGGGGATAACGAATATTAACCTGTTCGCACAATGCTGCTGTCAGTGACTGTGGAACCAATGCAACCACACAACCACCAAACCCGCCACCTGTCATCCTCACACCACCACGACTGCCGATGATATCTTTGATTATGTCGACCAGGGCATCAATGGCGGGCACTGTGATGGCAAAATCATCACGCATCGAGGCATGAGAGGCTGCCATTAATTCGGCCATCATGACCATGTCTTCATTGGCAAGCGCATCGGCCGCTGCCAGCGTTCGTTCATTCTCGGAGATGACGTGGCGTGCACGGCTCGCGACGACAGGAGCCAGTTCGTTGGCTCGCTCCGTGAACTGGGTCATAGTCAGGTCGCGCAGTGCCTTGACCCCAAAATGCCGTGCGGCCTCTTCACACTGTGCTCTGCGGGTATTGTATTCGCTATCCACCAGGCCCCGGCGTACGTTCGAGTTGATTATGACCACATCAATGTCGGCCGGCATGCTTACAGGACGGGTTTTCAGGCTACGGCAATCGATCAGCAGGGCATGATCCTGCTGACCCAGGGCGGAGATGAACTGATCCATGATGCCGCAGTTGCAACCGACGAACCTGTTTTCCGCCAGTTGTCCGTTCAGGGCGATATCTGCCTGGCTGATGTCGAGGTGATTCATCTCTTTGAAGATCTGTCCTACCGCCACTTCCAGAGAGGCGGAAGAGCTCAGACCGGCTCCCTGCGGTACATTGCCACTGAGCACCAGGTCAGCCCCGGTCAGTTGACAGCCTCGCAATAGCAAATATTTGACGACACCTCGCACATAGTTGGCCCACAGGTATTCCGGGCGCGGCTCTATGGGGTGGCGCAAGTCAAATTCATCCAGCTGGTTGTCATAGTCGGCAGCGATCACCCTGATCAGGCTGTCTTGGCGGGGGGCCGCACTGATCACTGTCTGATAGTCAATGGCGCAGGGGAGCACGAAGCCGTCGTTGTAGTCCGTGTGTTCCCCGATGAGGTTGACACGCCCTGGAGCCTGAATGGCGAGGGTAGGGGGATAACCGTACTGGGTGTAAAAGGTGCGTTCAGTCACGCTGCGTGGCGATTCAATACTCATATCTCAACCTCAAACCTGTTCACGAAAATGGATATCACTGACGGAACGCAGGCGTTCGGCCGCCTGTTCTGCCGTCAGGTCACGCTGTGTTTCCGCCAGCATTTCATAGCCCACCATAAATTTGCGTACGCTCGCAGAGCGCAGCAGGGGCGGGTAGAAGTGGGCATGCAACTGCCAGTGGTCATTCTCCTCGCCATTGAAAGGCGCACCATGCCATCCCATCGAATAGGGGAAGGAGCACTGAAACAGGTTGTCATAGCGGCTGGTCAGCTTCTTGAGCGCAAGCGCGAGGTCTTCACGCTGTTGTGTTGTCAGGGCCGGTAGACGTGTTACCGCAAACTTGGGAAGCAACAGGGTTTCGAAGGGCCAGGCCGCCCAATAGGGCACCACTGCCAGCCAGTGCTCCGTTTCCACTACGGTACGGCGGCCGTCAGCCTGTTCGCGCTCCACATAATCGAGCAACATGGCACGACCATTTTTTGCAAAATACTCCCGTTGGGCATCATCTTCCCGCGCGGCTTCGTTGGGCAAGAAGTCGTTGGCCCAGATCTGCCCGTGTGGGTGGGGATTGGAGCAACCCATCATGGTTCCCTTGTTTTCGAATACCTGGATCCAGGGGTAGTCGCACCCCAGCTCTGCAGTTTGCTCGCACCAAGTGTTGACCACGGCGGTGAGGGAGGGGACGGACAACTCGGGTAAGGTCTTGCTGTGATCCGGTGAGAAGCAGATTACCCTGCTGGTGCCGCGCGCACTCTCTAGCTGGAAGAGGGGATCCTCGCTGGTTGGGGCCATCGGAGTATCAACAATCAGGGCTGCAAAGTCGTTGGTAAAGACGAAGGTCGACTGATAATCCGGATTTTTGTCACCAGTGACGCGAGTGTTGCTGGCGCAGAGGAAACAATCCGGATCGTGAGCTGATCGCTGGGTGCGATCGGGTTCATCCTGCTGCCCCTGCCAAGGGCGCTTAGCCCTGTGGGGAGAAACTAGAACCCACTGCTGGATCAATGGGTTGTAACGACGGTGGGGGTGATCGGTCGGTTCAAATTGCATAGGAAGGCCTGTCTCGTTCTGTACATTCATGGAAGGGGGTAACCGTTCGGATTTTGGGATTGCCAGCGCCAGGTATCGGCCGTCATCTCATCAAGCGTGCGATGAGCCTTCCACCCCAGCTCGTTGTAGGCTCGTGTTGGATCGGCCCAACACTGCGCTATGTCCCCGGCGCGGCGCGGCACGATCTCATAAGGCAGTTCGCGGCCACAGGCCTTGGAGAAGGCGGCATGAATGTCTAGGACGCTGTAGCCATGCCCAGAGCCCAGGTTGTAAACATGGACGCCAGCTTGCCCAAGAGTATGTTTCAAGGCTGCAACATGGCCATCGGCTAGATCCATGACATGAATGTAATCCCGCACGCCGGTACCATCCGGTGTCGGGTAGTCATCACCAAATATGGCGAGTTTGGCACGGCGGCCCACTGCCACCTGGGCAATATAAGGCATCAGGTTATTGGGAATGCCCTGGGGATCTTCGCCCATCAGGCCGCTGGGATGGGCTCCTACCGGATTGAAATAGCGCAACAGGGTTAATGACCAGTCGGGAGCTGATCGTGCAAAGTCCTTGATGAGACGCTCCACCATCAGCTTGCTCTGACCATAAGGGTTGGTGGCGCTAAAGGTTGGCGATTCCTCGGTGATGGGCATAGTCTCTGGTTCACCATAAACGGTGGCAGATGAGCTGAATAGCAAGGTCTTGACCCCGGCGCGTCGCATAGCCTGCAATAGCACCAAGGTGCCGCTGACATTGTTGTCATAGTACTCGAGAGGTTTTTGTACTGATTCACCTACAGCCTTGAGGCCAGCGAAGTGGATTACGGCATCTATTTGCTGGTCGGCAAAAACTCGATCAAGCAGGTCGGCATCTCGCACATCACCGTGATAGTGCAGAGGGCGTTGTCCGCTGAGAGTGTGGATACGTTCTAGGACACTTTCTCTGCTGTTAACCAAATTGTCCAACAAAATGGGGGTCATCCCGGCAGCGATAAGCTGCAAGCAGGTATGACTACCTATGTAACCAGTTCCACCCGTGACGAGTATCTTCAACATGAATCTCTCCTTGGCGCTCGTTTTGATTGGGTTTCATTAGTGTAACCGCTTACCCTTATTCTGCGCTTGTGGAAGTATGCCGGGAAGATTCACCTCCATTTTATGTGATTTTTGTCACGTTTTTATTCGCAATACGCATGATGCTGGAGAGCGGTGTATGTAAGATGATTACACGGCGAGGCGCTCGTATTGATAGAATGATCCCGCTTTTGGTATGAAAGCCGTGTCAGGCATTGGAAATGTCGGTAGTATCCTTACCATGTAAAGCACAGGTTTTTATTTATCCCGTTCACCGGAAAAACTAATTCATGGCAACTATCAAAGATGTAGCACTCCTGTCAGGCGTATCCGTCGCCACAGTCTCACGTGTCATCAATAAGTCGCCAAAGGCAAGTCAGGCATCACGCGATGCCGTCTTCAAGGCGATGCATGAACTCAACTACCACCCCAACGCGAACGCGAGAGCATTGGCCCATCAGAACAATGAAACTTTGGGATTGATTGTTGCTGATGTGTCTGACCCGTTCTTTGGCACCATGGTTAAAGTTGTTGAGCAAGTGGCACAGGCCACGGGGAATTTTCTGCTTATCGGAAATGGTTACCACGACGCAGCCAAAGAGAAGCATGTAATAGAGCAGTTGATAGGGCATCGCTGCTCTGGCTTGGTGGTTCATGCCAAAATGCTGCCAGATGAAGAGCTGATCCAGATGATGAGCTATGTTCCAGGCATGGTACTAATCAACCGTATTGTTCCAGGATTCGAGTCCCGTTGTGTTGCGCTAGATGATCGCTATGGTTCCTGGCTTGCGACTCGGCATTTGATTCAGGAAGGCCATAAGAAGATAGGATTTTTATGCTCAAATCATCAGATATCAGACTCTCAGGACCGTCTGCAGGGTTATCTGGATGCTCTGCAAGAGCACAATATTCCGGTTGATGAACGCCTGATCTCCCGCGGTAGTCCTGATGAATTGGGGGGGGAGGCTGCGATGACCGAGTTGCTGGGTCGGGGACCGCAGATGACAGCCGTCGTTTGCTATAACGATTCGATGGCGGCGGGGGCCTTGTCAGTGCTTAGCGATAACGGGATTGATGTTCCTCAAGACCTCTCTTTGGTGGGCTTTGATGATGTGCTGATATCTCGCTACTTGCGTCCGCGTCTCACCACAGTTAAATACCCCGTGGTGGCTATGGCAACGCAAGCTGCTGAGTTGGCTGTGGCTCTGTCGCGTGGTGAGGCCATCAATTCAGCGACCAACTTGTTTAGCCCGACCTTGGTTCGGCGCCATTCAGTCAAAACCTTGTAAATCTGACTCCCGCCTCTCTAAGTGGTCAAGATCCAATGATCTGGCCACTGCTTCTTCTTGACGTTGCCTTTAATGCCCGTCTCGCTATCCGCTCTGTTAGCTAAGACCTCTGCCTAAGTCGTTGGCTTAGGGCCTCTTTCAGTCCGCAGTGTCTGCTTGACAGCCTTGGTTGTGCGAAAACACTTTATTAACAGTGTAATCGATAACACTCCAGTGGTGATTTATTTTTATTGATTATCAATACCTTACATTAAGTCTTGTGTTGATGTAATGTGTTTTCACCATTTCAATGATGCTTGTTTCATGAATGTGTGATGCATGTCATGACAAAAGTTCAATCGTCGCGCATATAATCCGTTCCGTCGGTGAGAGCGTTTTCTTGGATGCTGACGTTCATCGCCATACATATATAGATACAACGGAGGAAGGAACGCACATGAAGACCAAATATTTGACATCATCGATTGCACTCGCTGTTGCTATGATGGCTGCGAATGCTCACGCTGTTGATTTTACTGGTTATTTCCGTTCTGGGGTCGGTGTTTCCCAAGATGGTAAACAGCAGACAGCGAATAAGGATCTATTAGGTCGCCTGGGTAATGAAGATGATACCTATGGCGAAATTGGTCTTGGACAAGAGCTGTTTAAAAAAGATGGCGTCTCGTTCTATGTAGACAGTATGGTCAGCATGGAAAGTGATGGTTCTAATGACGGTGAAAGTACCAAAGATGATGATGCAAAATTTGGTCTTCGTCAGTTTAATGCTAAAGTTAAAGGCCTCATTGCTAGCGATCCAGATGCAATACTGTGGGTTGGTAAGCGTTATTATCAGCGTCATGATCTGCATATTATCGACACCAAGTATTGGAACGTGTCCGGTGCAGGCGCAGGCTTGGAAAATCTGAAAGCAGGGCCAGGAGCATTCTCTTTTGCCTGGATCCGTTCCGACGGCAATGATATTGATAATTCCATTACCAATAATGATCTGAATATCAACTTCCTTGATGTACGCTATGCAGGATTAAAGCCCTGGAGTGGTGCTTGGACTGAGTTTGGTGTTGATTACGCTATGCCCAACCCAACTGATGAGCAAAAATCTGCTGGCTCCAGTTATGATCCAAAGAATGGGGTAATGGTGACTGGTGAAATCAGCCAATATTTTGATGGCTCAGGCATCAATGAAAAGCTGGTACTGCAGTATGCCAATAAAGGTCTGGCTCAGAATATGATCTCGCAAGGTGGTGGTTGGTATGACGTATGGCATACAACCGACGATGCCACTGGCTACCGCGTCATTTTGACTGGTGATATTCCAGTTGGTGAGCGTTTCTCAATCAACCATGTTTTCACTTATGGCAAGGGTGAAAAACTCCAAGCTTGGCACGACAATACTGAACTCTTTAGTGCAGTAGCTCGTGGTTCATATGCTTGGACTGATATTACTAAGACCTTGGTTGAGCTTGGCACTTTCGAGCGCACCAAAACTTGGACCAGTGGTTCTGAAGACAAAGAAAGTGGTCAAAAATATACGTTGGCACAAGCTTGGTCTGCTGGCCCTAGTATGATGGCTCGTCCTGAAATCCGTGTTTATGCAAGTTATCTGACAGATGGTGAAGGTGATTCCTTCAATGGTAACACCGATGACCATGCGTGGAACTTTGGTGTCCAAGCTGAAGCGTGGTGGTAATATCTACTCGGGTTTGTTACATGCTGCCCCCTTTTGGGGGCAGTCTTGTTTGTGTCACCATTTGATAGGGAAATACGATGAAGTTGGCCAATTATCTCCTTGCCGCCGCGGTGGCAGTCGTGTTGTCGGGCTGTTCAAGCATGACGGTTCCCCTGCAGCCGCATGAAGCCGTGTTAAATTCCCCCGATGCAGCTAAACAGGCGCTGCTTTCAGCCCAGAGTTGCTGCGCTTCCCTGTCGGCGCTTAAATATCAGCCTCTGGCGGAAGGCGATACGCTGCTGACCATTGATGGCGCTTCCCAGGTTTATAAATTTCAGGAAGGGTTGAGTTACCTGGCTGCCTACCAGTTGCCCACCAATACCGGTGATATGGTGGTCAAGGTTGCAGCCCAAGTGGGCAAGAGTGTCTTGATGCCGCAGGTATTGATGCTCAACAGCAATTTTGAAGTGACCCGGGTATTGGGCAAATCTCTGTTTAGTTACAAACCGGCACACCTGCTCGATAATGACCGTATTGAGGGCACCATTTACGTAAGCCGTAATGCACTCAAGCCAGAGGCGTATATGGTCATCTATTCACCGGCCACCGAGCTCTCGGGTTCGACCACGATTTTGCACCCCGCTAAGGCGTTTGCCCGAGCGACCTCCACTCAGGAGCCGCCGGTCAATGATCCGGTTATCCCGCACTCCCCGTGGGGATTGGTCAAGATTGAGCTGGTGGATCGCGCCAAGCTGGAAGGGGTCGATAATGTGTTTAAATCAGAATACAGCGACAAACTGGCATTGAGCCAAGGTGTGCAACCCAGTGCCATGGCGCTTGGCGCCGGTGCTGGCGCTGTGGCGGCAACGGCGATAAAGAATCAGCCAGCCGTCGCGACTCCGACCATGTTGGGTGAAACGGAGAACTTCTATCTGACCCAGATTGAGATAGCGGTGCAGGCTGGTGATATCGACAAGGCGATGAAACTGGTGGATGAAGCTGAGCGGGCTGGCTCGACCAAGGCCAAGACCACCTTTGTCGAGGCGGTCAAGCGCAGTCAGAAATAAGACGAGCCACGTTTCTTAAATAACAACGCCTGCTTAAGCAGGCGTTGTTATTTAAGAAACATAATGCCAGCTAATTTTTACGGGTTGGCATTATTTGTCGGTATTATCTGTGCGGCAATATTTAATCTTTACTGACGGTGACGATCACCTTGGCCGGGTCACGACGATCAAGCGTAAATGTGTAACTTCCATCAGCAGCTGGTGTAAATTTCATATCGCCCCACTGGTAACCGGCTTTGACCACCACGGGCTTGCCTGACTCGACTTTGCTGGTGGGATCGACCTGGCCATAGGTCGTGTCACTTTTCCATTTTTCATCAGCAATCTTGAACTTGTAAGCGCCGTGACTGGCTTGCAGTTGCGTCTTTACGCTCAATAGGTCGATCGCCTGAACCGTCATCTTGGCGGCAGCTGACGCTTCCCAGTTGTTCATCTCGCCACGTAAAAACAGAGCACGGGTTTGCGCCGAGTCATCATCGGCAAATGCAGGTTGCAGGCAACTGAGCATAGCCGCGACAAGCAGAGTACGTTTGAGCATGTTAGTAGGTCCTCATGGTCATGGGATATCTCCCGTTTTGGTCAGGTATTTTGCAGAACAAAGCGCTGTACCAGAGATTGCTGCTGTGATGAGAGCTTTTGCAGTTGCCCGCCGGTATGAGCCACATTGCCCAGCACTTTTTGGTTTTCATTGGCAATAGAGCTGATATTGCTGATGTTTCTGGCTATTTCTGTACTGGTTTGGCGCTGCTGTAGGGCCGCTGTAGCGATTCGACTGCTCAGTTCGGCCACTGAGTGAAGACTGTCTGAAAGAGCGCCAAGCATCATTCGGGTTTGTTGACTGTCCTGGCTACATGCCTGCATTACTCCGTGGCAGCGGACAATGGTCTCGACCGCTCCGGTAACCCCTTGCTGCAGGGCCGCAATGTGCGACTGGATCTGGGTTGTTGACTCTGCGGTATGACGGGCTAGCTGGCGTACCTCGTCGGCAACAACCGCGAAGCCACGGCCGTGCTCGCCGGCTCTGGCGGCTTCTATTGCCGCATTGAGCGCGAGCAGGTTAGTTTGCTCTGTGACCCGCTCAATGATCTCAAGAATGCCACCGATATTGACACTCAAGTGATGCACTGACTCAATGGCGTGGCAGGAGTTGGTCAGGTCGTCAGCTAATCGACTCATTCGCTCTGCAGTGTGCTTACTCATCATGCTGGTCTGAGTGGCTTCTTTCGCCACCTGTGCCAGCGTCTGTTCGGCCATTTCAGCACTGGTTGCCACTTCTCGCGCCGAATAATCCATCTCCTCCATCGCGGCGCAGACACTGTTAGTTTCACTTCGCTGCTGCTCAAGCTGGCGGGTGGCGCTTTGTTGTGCGCTCAGGTTGAGCTCGGCCATTTCCCCGAGTGAACGGGCGGCATGTACCACTTGGCTGAGCATATTGCTCATCTCGTGTGCCAAAGAATTGATCCCTTCGCCTACTTGCCCCAGTTCGTCATGACGATCCAGAATGGCTCGCTGTGTCATGTCACCACGACTTAGTGAGAGCAGTGTTGTGAGCAGTTGTTGCATGGGCTTACGAATGGCGCGAATCAGATGCAGTAAAATAAGAGCGCTCAAACACAGTGAAACCAGTAGCCCAACCGAGAGCCCGATTTCCAGTTGCAACAGAATACCCTGGCTTTGTGAAACCCGCGCACTGAGCTGGGCGTCCACGATGTCATCAATGGCAGAGAGTTCTGCGAGCAGTGAGTCAACCATGCGGGTTGCTTGCTCGCTTTGATTGCGCAATTGTTCACTGCGCATAGAAAGTTCCAGGTGTTTTGCCAAGAGTGCTTGGGGGCCGGAGAGCAAGGCAAATACGCTATCTAGGGTGATCCCGGCACTTTGTTCAAGGTCAATATAGTCACCAAAGGCACTTTCCTGCGTGCGTAATTGCACTGAGAGTTGCTTGCGCAGTGCAGCCAGTTTCATCGCTGATGCGGTGAGTTGCTCAACCTTGCTGGCAATCAGCTGGGGATCACGTTGTTTGAGAGAGTCTGTCACACTACTTGTTTGTAGCTCCAACTCTTGTAACAGCTGATTTTTTGTAAGCACGGCAGGATGAGCCCCCAGTGGCGCAACCAATATATCCAGTTGTCCGCGTAATTTTCGAAAAGCACTATTGAGTCTGTTATCGCGGCTGAGCGTCTGCTGATGGGAGAGATTAGTGGCATAGTCAGTTGCAAGTTGCTTTATCAGTGCCCAGTACTGGCTCTGCTGCTCGTCCAGCGTCAAGACCTTCTCTTGTAAATCGGCATCACTGTTGGTCTGCTCTTTTAGACGCTGCGCGTCTTGCTGGTAGCTTTGTTGCCATTGCTGCATGAGGGCTATCGCTTTATCGATATCCTCCACAGAGGGCTGCAATAAGGCGACTCGCAGGCTCTTATCGAGAGAGAAAA
This sequence comes from Aeromonas sp. 95A, assembly GCF_051919235.1. Taxonomy (NCBI): domain Bacteria; kingdom Pseudomonadati; phylum Pseudomonadota; class Gammaproteobacteria; order Aeromonadales; family Aeromonadaceae; genus Aeromonas; species Aeromonas sp. 95A. The sequence continues at coordinate 2,419,998 of NZ_JBQBFC010000001.1, read as the reverse complement.
GGTCACGCGTCACCGCGCGGCTCTGTACCAACGTCGGGGCAGTGTGTCCGGTAAGCTCATTGACTTGGGCTGCCAATCTCTGTCCGGTATAAAGCGAAAGCCCGACCGAGAGAATCAGCAATAAGATGATGGTAAGAAATCCCAGTGCGATGCGCTGAATAATGGAAAAATGTCGTTTTGATGTCTTCATTGTAATCAATTACACGGATTAAGAGTTATGACACTCGGTTGATTGATGACCGAAGACCTCTTCGGCGACTCGTTGCTGATGCGTCGCAACACGTCTATAGCGCGTCTTTTGATCGCCAGGAACTTCTTGTGTAACGTTTACACAATTAAGTGAGTATTTTACACCGCCTAGTTCAGGACGAAATTACAACTCACCGGAGCTGAGAGATAGCTCTCATTTTCCTTTTAATAACAAATGAATAAAAAAAAGCCCCCGGCTCTGCTGGGGGCAAATCTGGCATGGCTTGTGATGAAATCAGTGGTTGATGCGTAATCCTTCTGCATCAAAAACGAGACAATGTTCGGGTGAGAAAAAGACATCCATCTTCTGGTAGGGGCTAAATGCGCTGTCGCCGGCAAGTAACAGTTTGAATCCATCGACGCCGCAGCACTGGCCAAACAGATAGGTACTGTTGCCCAGGCGTTCAACGACTTCACAGGTAAAAGTGAGGTGAATGCCTTGGCCGTTTGGCACAACATGCTCCGGACGCAGGCCCAGTGTCACTTCGCTGCCTTCTGCTACGTGAGAGGTGGCTATGGGCAAAGTCAGGATCTGTTGCTCACTGACTTGTACGGTCAGCTCATTTTCACTCCAAGCAAGCACTTTACCGGGCAGGAAGTTCATCTTGGGGGATCCGATAAAACCGGCGACAAACTTGTTGGTTGGTTTGTAGTAGAGTTCCATCGGAGAGCCCACCTGCTCTACCTTGCCGTAGTTCATGACCACGATCTTGTCTGCGAGGGTCATTGCTTCCACCTGATCGTGTGTAACGTAAATCATGGTGGTCTTGAGTTCCTGATGCAGCTTGGCGATATGTAGACGCATCTCCACACGGAGTTCTGCATCAAGGTTGGATAGTGGCTCGTCAAACAGGAACACCTTGGGGTTACGCACGATAGCTCGGCCGATGGCTACGCGCTGACGCTGCCCGCCGGAAAGTTGCTTGGGTTTACGGTCGAGCAAGTGGGAAAGTTGCAGTGTTTTGGCCACCATGCTGACCTGATGTGCGATCTCCTCTTTCACCACACCATTGACCCGCAGGCCATAGCCCATATTTTCGGCCACAGTCATGTGGGGATACAGGGCATAGGATTGGAACACCATGGCCACCCCGCGATGAGCTGGGGCTACATCGTTGACCACCTGCTCATCAATCGCAATGTGGCCGTCCGAAATCTCTTCCAGACCGGCGATCATGCGCAGCAGAGTGGATTTACCACAACCGGAAGGACCGACAAAGACGGTGAACTCACCGTCTTCTACATCCAGATTCACATTATGTAGGGTCACATTGCTGCCAAAACGCTTGATCACATTGTTCAGTCTGATACTCGCCATGAGCTTTAACTCCTTGATAATAAATGCATTAGCTGCGAGTGCTGGGGCGGTCATACCCCTTCTGCGGCTTTTTTGCCCTAGGAGGGAGAAGGCGTTTCACACCGTTTCACTCTGTGGCTTTAGAGGGACTATATCAGGCTGGTGTAATCGGTTGCACAAAATGCTGTTTCTTTTGTGCATGAGATCACAGCCTTGATATGTGCTGCTGGCAGGCAGAGCAAGCACCGCTTACCGTAGAGGTATTCGGTGTAATCGTTACCTTTTTTGCTGTTCCAGTGCACCCGAAGACCTGTGCCAAGCAAAAATCAAGTGATAGAGCGTATTGCTCCGGATCTGATGTATGGGATTAAACCATTTATTTTTCATTGCATTAGGTGGTGGTTAGGTTGTGTCGTAGAGGCCAGACCAGTCCGGCGTGAAATGTGGCTTTGCTTTGTTTTACACCCGAATTGGTAACAATCTTCAGAAGTTACACCGACTGGATGGAATCGTAACACTCACTTTACCTACGTGGTCTGACAAGACCTGCTTTTACCTGAGTTGGGGACAAGGAAATTATATGAAAATCAACAAATTGACTGCTGCAATGTTGTTGTCTTTGGGCGTTATGGGGTTGGGCCAGTTAGCCCGCGCCGCTGACGGTGAACTTCTGGTGTGGGAAGACATCAAGAAATCAAACGGCATTGAGGAGGCTGTCAAGGCGTTCGAAGCCAAGCACAACGTCAAGGTGAAGATCCTCGAAACCCCGTATGCCCAGCAGATCGAGAAGCTGCGCTTGGACGGTCCGGCCGGTATCGGTCCGGATGTACTGGTACTGCCCCATGATCAGGTTGGTACTGCCGTGGTGCAGGGGCTCATCAGCGAGATCAAGCCGGGGGCCGACTACCTTGCTGGTTTCACCAAACCTGCGGTGGATGCCCAGACTTATGAAGGCAAGCTCTATGGCCTACCCAAGGCGGTCGAGACCATTGTCATGGTCTACAACAAGGACTTGTTACCCAAGGCTCCTGAGAGCTTTGACGAGCTGATCAAGGCTTCCCAGACCCTGCGCGGGGAGGACAAATACGGTCTGCTCGCCAAGTTTGACGAGATTTATTACTCCTATGGTGTAGTTGCAGCCATGGGGGGTTATATCTTCGGCCAGAACCCCAACGGTTCGCCCAACGTCAAGGATGTGGGCCTAGCCAACCAGGGCTCGGTCGATGCAGTGAGTCTCCTCAAGCGTTTCTACAGCGAAGGCCTTTTCCCGGCCGGTATCGTGGGTGAGACCGGTGCTAACGCCATCGATTCCCTGTTCACCGAGAAGAAGGCCGCGGCCGTCATCACTGGACCCTGGTCGTTCCAGCCCTACAAGGATGCGGGAGTGAACTACGGTGTTGCCCCGCTGCCGACATTGCCCAATGGCGAGCATATGCGCTCTTTCCTCGGCGTGAAAGGGTACAGCATCTCTACCTATTCCAAGCAGAAAGAGTTGGCACAGCAGTTCATCGAGTTCATCAACCAGCCTGAGTACGCCAAAGTCCGCTTCGAGAAGACCGGCGAGATCCCGCCCCTCAAGGCGCTGATTGACGATCCGCTCATCAAGAATGACGAGAAATCCCGTGCCGTGGCCATTCAGGCCGGTTTCGCTACTCCGATGCCGAGCGTGCCCGAGATGCAAGAGGTGTGGACCCCTGCCAACAGTGCACTGCAGCTTGGCGTGACTGGCAAGCAGGATGTGAAGGCGGCACTGGAAGGTGCAGTCAAGAACATCAACATGCAGATCGAAGTCAATCACTCGCAGCAATAACACAAGTTGGGCACAGGCCCAATTCGGGCCGGGCGGCGTTCGTGGCCGCCCGGGCTCTCAATGGAAAGGAGGTACATTGTGGTTGTCGATTCCGGATCGCTTACCCAGATCGGTACAAGAACCCATCATGCCAAGGTGGCCGCCCTGCTCTCGCTGATCCCGGGACTCGGTCAGTGGTATAACCGGCAATGGGTCAAGGGCACCCTGTTTTTCATCGTCATGGCCTGTTTCTTCGGCGTATTCCATGATTTTCTATCTCAAGGGTTCTGGGGGCTGTTTACCCTCGGTACCGAGTTGCCCCGGGACAATTCCGTCTTCCTCTTGGCCAAGGGGGTTATCAGCGTACTAGTGGCCATCTTTGGTTGCGCCATCTATTACTGGAGCGTCCGTGATGCTTATGTTAACGGCGATCGCCGGGATCGTGGCGTAGCGCTGACCAGTGTGCGTAAGCAATACCAATTGTTGCTGAGCGAAGGTTTCCCCTACCTGATGATCACCCCGGGCTTTATATTGTTGGTATTCGTGGTGGTGTTCCCCATCATCTTTGGTTTCTCCATCGCCTTCACCAACTACGATCTCTACCACACTCCGCCTGCCAAGCTGGTGGACTGGGTGGGGATGAAGAACTTCATCAACATCTTCAAGCTCGATCTGTGGCGTTCGACCCTGCTCGATGTGCTGCAGTGGACCGTGATTTGGACGCTGATCGCCACCACGCTGCAATGCACGGTCGGGGTACTGCTGGCTATCCTAGTCAATCAGAAGGATCTGCGCTTCAAGCCGCTCATTCGCACTATCCTGATCCTGCCGTGGGCAGTGCCCGGTTTTGTCACCATTCTGGTCTTTGCCGGCATGTTCAATGAGACATTTGGTGTGATCAACAATGGCATCCTGGCTGCGCTTGGCATTGAGCCCAAGGCATGGATGACAGATCCCTTCTGGACAAAGACGGCCCTAATCCTGATGCAAACCTGGCTTGGTTTCCCGTTCGTCTTTGCCATGACCACCGGGGTACTGCAGGCGATCCCGGATGATCTCTATGAGGCCGCCACTATCGACGGCGCCAGCGCATGGCACAAACTGACTACCATCACACTGCCTCTGGTGTTGTACTCGATCGCCCCGATTCTGATCACTCAGTACACCTTCAACTTCAACAATTTCAACATCATCTACCTGTTTAACAATGGTGGCCCTGCTGTGGCAGGCTCAAACGCGGGTGGGACCGACATCCTGGTCTCCTGGATCTATAAGCTGACCATGTCATCGTCCCAGTATGCGATTGCGGCGAGCATCACCATCCTGCTCTCTATCTTCGTGGTCGGCATCGCCCTGTGGCAGTTCCGTGCGACCAATTCGTTCAAACAAGACGACATGGTGTAAGGAGACCCTGCCATGAGTGTCAAACACAGTCTGAAAAAGCGTAATGCCATTCGCCTGACCCTGAGCTACCTGCTTCTAGCCATGGTCGCGGTTATCATCATCTATCCCCTGATCTGGACGGTTGGAGCCTCTCTCAATCCGGGCAGCAGCCTGCTCAATACGTCGATCATCCCGGAAAACTTCTCCTTTATTCATTATCAGGAGCTGTTTGACGGTCGCATCGACTATGCAGCCTGGTACTGGAACTCGATGAAGATCAGTTTCCTGACCATGGCGTTTACCCTCATCAGTGTCAGCTTTACTGCCTATGCCTTCTCACGCTTTCGTTTCCGTGGGCGGCAAAATGGCCTGATGTTGTTCCTGTTGTTGCAGATGGTGCCCCAGTTCTCGGCCCTCATCGCCATCTTCGTGCTGGCCCAGATGCTGGGTCTGGTCAACAGCCACCTGGCGCTGGTGCTGGTCTATGTGGGCGGCATGATCCCGATGAACACCTATCTGATGAAGGGTTACCTCGATGCCATCCCCAAGGATCTTGACGAGTCGGCGCGCATGGACGGGGCGGGCAACTTCCGCATCTTCATCGAGATCATCATGCCGCTCTCCAAGCCCATCATTGCGGTGGTTGCACTGTTCTCCTTCACCGGCCCGCTTGGCGACTTCATCCTGGCCAGCACCATATTGCGCACCCCGGATCAGTTCACCCTGCCCATTGGTCTCTACAACCTGGTCGCCCAGAAGATGGGGGCCAGCTACACCACCTATGCAGCGGGAGCTGTGCTCATCGCGGTGCCGGTGGCCATCTTGTACCTCTCCTTGCAGAAGTACTTCGTTTCCGGTCTTACCGCAGGTGGGACCAAAGGTTAATCCGTTAAACAGGACGTTCGACATGAAAATCAAGAAGACGCTGGTGATGGCGGCGCTGCTCGCCACCGGCATGTTGGGTATGCAGGCCCACGTCGTGGCTGCCGAAAGTGTGGTGGTGCAACCAGTAGCGGTACCGCAGGAGTTCATCAAGGGGGCCGATGTCTCCATGCTGGCCGAAGTGGAGAAATTTGGTGGCAAGTTCTTCGATGCCAGCGGCAAGCAGCAGGATGCCATGGCCATCCTCAAGGAGAACGGCTTCAACTACATCCGCCTGCGCCTGTGGGTGGACCCCAAGGATGCCGACGGCAAGCCTTACGGCGGCGGCAACAACGATCTGGCCGCAACGATCGAACTGGCCAAGCGTGCCAAGGCGCACGGCATGAAGTTCCTGCTCGATTTCCACTACAGCGACTTCTGGACCGATCCGGGTCGCCAGAACAAGCCCAAGGCGTGGCGCACCATGTCGGTCGAGCAGTTGGCGGATGCGGTCTATGCCCACACCAAGGAGAGCATGGACGCCCTGGCCAAGGCCGGCGTGATGCCTGACATGGTGCAGGTTGGCAACGAGATCAACGGCGGCATGCTGTGGCCGGAGGGTAAGAGCTGGGGCCAGAACGGTGGCGAGTTTGATCGCCTGGCCACCCTGCTCAAGGCCGGTGTGCGTGCGGTGAAAGAGCACGGCAAGGATATCAAGGTGATGCTGCACCTGGCCGAAGGCACCAAGAACGACACCTTCGTCTGGTGGTTTGACGAGATAGCCAAGCGCGAGGTGCCCTTCGATATCATCGGGCTCTCCTTCTACACCTACTGGAATGGCCCCATCAGTGCCCTCAAGGCCAACATGGATGACATCAGCAAGCGCTATGGCAAGGATGTGATCGTGGTCGAGGCCGCCTACGGCTACACCACGGAGAACTGCGACAACGCCGAGAACAACTTTACTGCCAAGGAAGCGAGCGACGGTGGTTACCCGGCCAGCGTACAGGGGCAGGCCGACTTCCTGCGCGATCTGATCAAGAGCGTGGTGGCGGTACCGGACGGGCGTGGCAAGGGAGTTTTCTACTGGGAGCCTGCGTGGCTGCCAACCCCTGGTGCCACTTGGGCTACCAAGGCTGGGATGAAGTACAACAACGACGACTGGAAAGAGGGCAATGCCCGGGAGAACCAGGCGCTGTTTGACTGCTCCGGCCATGTGCTCCCCTCGATCAAGGTATTCAACTGACCCGGTTTCAACCGATAGGGCGACCGGCCATGGCCGGCGCCCCCTCGTTTTAGGAGATGTGTGATGTTCAAGTTTCCCCCGCTCAGTGAACGGGTCCCCGCCCTGCTGCATGGTGCTGATTACAACCCGGATCAGTGGCTGGATGATCCCCAGGTGTTCGAGCGCGATCTCGAGATGATGAAGCAAACCCGCTGCAACGTGATGTCGGTCGGCATCTTCAGTTGGTCTTCCCTGGAGCCACAAGAGGGGCGCTATGAATTCGGCTGGCTCGATACGGTGCTCGATCGCCTGCACGAAAGCGGTGTGTCAGTTTTCCTCGCCACACCAAGTGGTGCTCGTCCGGCTTGGCTTTCCCAGCGTTATCCCGAGGTGTTGCGGGTCAGCAAGGAACGTGTGAAGGCACTGCACGGTGGCCGTCACAATCACTGCATGAGTTCGCCTGTCTATCGTGACAAGGTGCGAGCTATCAACGGTGCCCTGGCCGAACGCTACGGCCATCATCCCGGTGTCATCGCCTGGCACATCTCCAACGAGTACGGTGGCGAGTGCCACTGCGAGCTTTGTCAGGAGCGCTTTCGTGACTGGCTCAAGGCTCGTTATGGCAGCATAGAAGCGCTCAATCACGCCTGGTGGAGCAGCTTCTGGAGCCATACCTACACCGACTGGTCACAGATCGAATCCCCGTCTCCCATCGGCGAGAGCTCGATCCACGGCCTCAACCTCGACTGGAAGCGTTTCAATACCGCCCAGGTGAGCGATTTCTGTGCCGAGGAGATCAAGCCCTTGAAGGCGGCCAACCCGAGCCTGCCGGCCACCACCAACTTCATGGAGTACTTCTACGACTATGACTACTGGCAGTTGGCCAAGGAGATCGATTTCATCTCCTGGGACAGCTACCCCCTCTGGCACAACAGTGGCGATGACTCGACCCTGGCGGCGTACACCGCCATGTATCACGACCTGATGCGCACTCTCAAGGGAGGCAAACCTTTCTTCCTGATGGAGTCGACCCCGAGCCTGACCAACTGGCAGCCCATCAGCAAGCTCAAGAAGCCTGGAATGCATATCCTATCCTCCTTGCAGGCGGTAGCCCACGGCTCCGACTCGGTGCAGTACTTCCAGTGGCGCAAGAGTCGTGGTTCGGTCGAGAAGTTCCACGGCGCCGTGGTCGATCACGTTGGTCACATCGATACCCGGGTGGGCCGCGAGGTACAGGCACTAGGCGAGATCCTGGCCAAGTTGCCAGAGGTCGCGGGCAGCCGCGTCGAGGCCAAAGTGGCCATCATTTTCGACTGGGAGAGCCGCTGGGCCATGGACAATGCTCAGGGGCCGCGCAATGCCGGCCTCTTCTACGAGAAGACGGTAGCCGAGCACTACCGCCCATTCTGGGAGGCAGGGGTGGCGGTGGATGTCATCAATGCCGACTGCGCGCTTGATGGCTATGACCTGGTTATCGCCCCCATGCTCTACATGGTGCGCGATGGCTTTGCCGAACGGGTTGACGCCTTTGTCAAACGAGGCGGGCAGTTCGTTACCACTTACTGGAGCGGCATCGTCAACGAGACCGATCTCTGTCACCTGGGGGGATTCCCAGGGCCGCTGCGCCCGGTCCTTGGGATCTGGGCAGAGGAGATAGACGGTCTCTATGACGAGGAACGTAACGCCGTCTCGGGTTTTGCCGGCAACGAAGCCGGACTCTGCGGCCCTTACGAAGTCACTCACCTTTGCGATCTCATCCACCTGGAAGGCGCGAGGGCCCTGGCCAGCTATGACGGTGACTTTTATGCCGGACATCCGGCGGTGACGGTCAACGAGCACGGGACAGGTCGCGCCTATTACGTCGCCTCGCGAAATGATCTGGCGTTCCAACGCGACTTCTTTGGCCATCTCATCGAGACCCTGGCTCTGCCGCGTGCCTTGCCAGCCTTGCCGGAGGGGGTCACCGCCCAGTGTCGCACCGACGGTGAGCAGGTGTTCGTATTCGTGCAAAACTTCGCCAACGCCGAGCGCCTGGTCACTCTGCCGGGTGGTCACAGTGACATGGTGAGCGGTGAGGCGCTGAGCGATTTACTGGTGCTGCCTCCATTCGGCTGCCGGGTGCTGCGTCGCGCCTGTTGATTGCGGGGCGGAGCCAGTGGCTTCGCCCTCTTTTTTACGTTTAGGAGACTCAAATGGTCAAGATGCAGGACTTCAAGCGGCTGTTCGCCGCGGCCCTCGGCCACAAGGAGGAGAAATCGGCCGAGGCACCGCTCTCCGGGCTGGACGAAGCGGCCATCACCGCGCTCATCGCTGCCTTTGGCGGGCGCGACAACATCGTGGGCTTTGACGCCTGCCTGACCCGGCTGCGGGTCAGGGTCAATGCCTTGCAGCCGGTCGACAGCGAGGCGCTGCAGCGTCTCGGCGCCATAGGCGTCATCATCATCGGCGACGAGGTGCAGGCCATCTTCGGCAAACGCTCGGACAACCTGCGTCGTGATCTCGGTCAGTGGTTCGAACTGCACGAGCCGGAGCAGCACTAGGATGCGCCCCCCGCTGAGCTGGCCACTGTTGGTCATGCTGGGAGCCATCAGTGCAGGGGCTGGTGCCGCTCCTCATAACCTGGCCATCCGAGGGGCGGATGTCTCCACCCTGGCCGAACTCGAGCGCCTGGGCGTTCACTATCAAGACGGAACGCGGCAGGGGGATTTGCTAACCCTGATGCGCAAGCGTGGCCTCAACCTGGTACGCCTGCGGCTGTGGGTCGATCCCCGTTCGGCCAAGGGGGAACCCTTTGGTGGTGGCAACAATGACTTGGAAAAGGTGATTGCACTGGCGCAGCGAAGCCGGTCCCTCAACCTGCCCTGGTTGCTCGATCTTCATTACAGCGACTTCTGGGCCGACCCTGGCAAGCAGCACACGCCACGGACCTGGCGAGGCAAGTCGGATGCAGAGTTGGCGGCAATGCTGCACGATTACAGCGCCGCCGTGATACAACGCCTGCGCGAGGCCGGGGTGCCACCGCAAATGGTGCAGGTCGGCAACGAACTCAATAACGGCATGCTGTGGCCGCAGGGGCAACTACACCGGCAAGAAGAAGAGGAGGGGTTCGATCGATTAGCCCAGTTGCTCAAGGCGGCCATCGCCGGGATCCGTGCTGGCAGCGAGGGGGGTATCACCCCACGACTGATGCTACATCTTGCTGAAGGAGGGGATGAGGCTCAGTGCCTACGCTGGTTCAAGGCGATGCAGGTACGCGATGTGCCGTTCGATCTGGTGGGTATCTCCTTCTACCCATATTGGCACGGATCTCTGGGCGACCTCTCGCGCACCATGAACAGCCTTGCCACCCAAATCAGGCGTCCGCTGCTGGTCGTTGAGACCGCCTATGGGCATGACACCGTCAACCAGGACGAGGTTCGTAACGCCTTCGGTGAGCAGGAGGCCGTACGCGGCGGGTTTGCTGCGACGCCCGAGGGGCAACTAGCGTTTCTCGATGCACTGCGTGCTGCTATTGCCGCAGTGCCGGATCAGCTCGGGCTCGGGTTTGTCTATTGGGAGCCGGGCTGGATCCGGGTCCCCGGCGACAGTTGGGCCAGTCGCGCTGGCATGGCGTTCCTCGGGATAGATGAGCCCCTCGGCAATGGCTGGGAGAACCAGGCCCTGTTTGATCGGGAGGGCAGAGGACTGCCGGCGTTGGCCGCCTTTGTCCTGACCCGCTGACTATTTCACATTGAAGAGATGACAACAGCACAATGAAGATTGACATGAAAAAGACCAAAATTGTCTGCACCATCGGTCCGAAGACCGAATCCAAAGAAATGCTGGCCAAAATGCTGGACGCCGGCATGAACGTCATGCGCCTGAACTTCTCCCACGGTGACTACGCCGAGCACGGCAGCCGCATCAGCAACCTGCGCGCTGTGATGGCCGAGACCGGCAAGCACGCAGCTATCCTGCTGGACACCAAGGGTCCGGAAATCCGTACCATGAAGCTGGAAGGCGGCAACGACGTCGCGCTGGTCGCTGGCCAGACTTTCACCTTCACCACCGACCAGACCGTGGTTGGCAACAAAGACAAAGTGGCCGTGACCTATGCAGGTTTCGCCAACGATCTGCGCGTCGGCAACCGCATCCTGGTTGATGACGGCCTGATCGGTCTGGACGTTATCGAAATCACCGAGCGCGAAGTTATCTGTAAAGTACTGAACAACGGTGACCTGGGCGAGAACAAAGGCGTTAACCTGCCGGGCGTCTCCATCAAGCTGCCGGCCCTGGCCGAGAAAGACAAGCGCGACCTGATCTTTGGTTGCGAGCAAGGCGTTGATTTCGTTGCTGCTTCTTTCATCCGTAAGAAAGAAGACGTTCTGGAAATCCGTGAGCACCTGAAAGCCCACGGTGGCGAGAACATCCAGATCATCTCCAAGATCGAAAACCAGGAAGGCCTGGACAACTTCGACGAGATCCTGGCTGTCTCCGACGGCATCATGGTTGCCCGTGGCGACATGGGTGTCGAGATCCCGGTAGAAGAAGTGATCTTCGCCCAGAAGATGATCATCGCCAAGTGCAACAAAGCCCGCAAAGTGGTCATCACCGCCACCCAGATGCTGGACTCCATGATCAAGAACCCGCGTCCGACCCGTGCCGAAGCTGGCGACGTGGCCAACGCCATCCTGGACGGTACCGACGCAGTGATGCTGTCCGGTGAGTCCGCCAAGGGCAAGTACCCGCTGGAAGCCGTGACCATCATGGCCACCATCTGCGAGCGTACCGATGCCGTGATGCCGTCCAACCTGTCTGCTGCCAACGACAGCAACAAGCTGCGCATCACCGAAGCCGTATGTAAAGGCGCCGTAGAGACCTCCGAGAAGCTGGACGCCCCGCTGATCGTGGTCGCTACCGAAGGCGGCAAGTCTGCCAAGGCCATTCGCAAGTACTTCCCGAAAGCCTGGATCCTGGCTATCACCACCAACAAGAAAACTGCTGCCCAGCTGGTTCTGACCAAGGGTGTAGTTGCTCACGTGGTTGACAGCATCGCCTCTACCGACGATTTCTATCGCATCGGTAAAGAAGCCGCGCTGGAAATCGGCATGGGTCTGAAAGGTGACGTGGTTGTGATGGTCTCCGGTGCTCTGGTACCGAGCGGCACCACTAACACCGCCTCCGCACACATACTCTGAGCTGAAATGGAGTCTTTTGAGTCCCGAGGTGGATTTAACATTCTTATCTAACTTCTAGCTACTCAGAACCTGCGACGCACCATATCGCGGGTTCTGTATTTCAAGGGGGGGGGGACGCATATGTTATAAGTATGCGCTATCCTACCGTCTTGATCTCACTGCAAAAAGCATGGTTTCCCACCTTTCCCTCTTCTGCGAGGCTCTTTCATTTTACCTATGCTCCTGAAGCGCTCATACATCACAGCCAGTAGTACTTCATCAAATTTGAGCAACTAGTTCAGCACATATGCAATAGCAGATGAAGTGTAGTGGAGAGAGCTGTTGCCATGCTGGTCAAAGAAGGGCGATTACGTTTTGTTGGGCCGCGTAAGAGCGGACGTTGGGAGGTACTGGATCCTGACGCGTAAACCATCCAGCCCCGCAACTAACCGACTCAGGACTACCTCGCCACCGGCAGGTCTTCCCAGCGGGTGGTGTAGCAGGGGCTCCGGTGCTCTTGTCGCATCATCCACTCAGGCGACCCCGTGCCTTGGCTGGCAAAGCCTACGCGCCCCAATCCCTTGGCTTTGATCTGGTCCATCACTGCCATCAGCGCGTCCGATTGAGCGGAAGATGGGGCAAACAGGTCGGCCTGTTGCTGCCCCTTGGGGGTGAACTCACTCAGCATGACGCCCCCCTTCTGATAACGGTAACCGTCGCGCCAAATCTGCGGTAGCAGCACGTTCACTTGCTGCAGCAGCAACCGGGTATCATCGCTAGGGCAGACCAGCCGGATGCCCGCCTGCTCACGGTAGTAAGGGGCTCGTTCATCAAAGGGGCTGGTTCGCACGAACAGGTGCACCCGCTGGCAACACATCCCCTCGGCCCGCAGCTTCTCGGCTGCACGAGCCATAAAGCCTGACAACGCTTGGGCCATTTCTCCACGGTCAGTCACGCGCTCACCAAAGGAACGGCTCGAGAGGATCTGCTGCTTCGCCGCCGGTTCAACGGTCAGCTCTGCGCAAGGCAGGCCACGCTGCTCCTGTACGATCCGCTCGACCACCACGCCGTATTGGGCGCGTAACCCTTTGGCGTCGCTAACCACCAGGTCAGCCACGGTGTTGATGCCTTGTGCCACCAACTTGGCTCCCAAGCGCCGTCCTATGCCCCACACCTCGTCCACCGGGGTGATAGCCATCAGCCGGGCACGGCGCAGCTCGTCACGCAAGTCCACGACGCCGCCCGTGGCAGGCCACTTCTTGGCTGCATAGTTGGCCAGCTTGGCGAGGGTCTTGGTGGGGCCGATCCCAACCCCTACCGTTAGGCCGGTCCACTGCCACACTCGCTGCCGGATCTGTTGTCCATAGGCCGTCAGGTCCCCGGCAAACGACTCCGACAGTGACAGGAATGCTTCATCGATGGAGTAGACCTCCAGCTCGGGGGCCATTGTCTCCAACGTGCTCATCACCCTGCCAGACATATCTCCATAGAGCGCGTAGTTGGAGCTGAACGCCACACCGCCATGCGCCTCCAACTGCTCGCGGATCTTGAAGTAGGGCCCGGCCATCTTGATGCCCATCGCCTTGGCCTCGGGGCTGCGCGACACCACACACCCATCGTTGTTGGAGAGCACCACGATCGGGCGGCCACGCAGCTCAGGGCGAAACAGCCGCTCACAGCTGGCGTAGAAGTTGTTTACATCAACGAGCGCTATGGCCATCACGTTGCCTCAGATTGCCAATCACATGGGTGACCACCCCGAATAGCTCCAGGGAGAGGCTCATACAAGGGTCGATAGGCGCGAACGCCGGATTGGCTGGCAACAGCCGCAACCTCGGCTTGAGCTGTAAGGTCTTTACCGTGAAGCCGCCATCGAGTAGTGCAATCACCACATCACCATGGCGCGGAGTGAGGCTCTTATCGACCACCAGCAAGTCACCGGGAAAGATGCCGACCCCGGTCATGCTCTCCCCCTCGGCACGCAGATAGAAGGTTGCAGCAGGGTGTGACACGCAGTGGGTGTTGAGGTCCAACTTCCCTTCCAGATAGTCGCTGGCTGGGCTGGGAAAGCCGCAAGAGGCGCGGTGCAAGAACAGCGGGATGGTCACCTCGGCGGGTGATGGGTCTGGGGTTAACAGCTTCATGGCAACAACACCTGTATTTATATACAGGCATTATAGCGCACCACCTTTGAACCAGCGCAAGTCCCGCATGCCAGTGATGGCGTACCATGGCGCCAACAAATGGCAAAGAGGTCAGTATGAGTCACAATCTGTGTGCCCTACCGAAAGATCAATAGGAACAACTTTGGATTTGAGCAACAAGGTCCCTCTCAAGTCGTAAGTTTGAAAATTTTGCATTATTCTATCGTTCTTTACCTCGATTTGGCCCACGTCATGACCCCGAGCAACCGCGAAGGCGAGATTCTCACCATTAGGGAAGTTGCCGAGTACTTAAAGATCACTGAACGGACGGTTTATCGCCTTGCCGCAGGCAAACAGATACCCGCTTTCAAAGTGGGGGGCTCTTGGCGATTTCGTATTTTAGATATTGATAACTGGATCGCCGCTCAGTTGAAAAAGGCGGAGGGAACAGATTGATCTCTGCGTATCAAGCCAAGTATTACGCCCACGAGCTGATCCGGCGGCATGCTGCCGATGGGGTAGACCGCCTGTCTCAATCCTTGTTCGATGCAAGTGTCGATCTGAATCCACATCAGATCGAGGCAGCCTTATTTGCATTGCGCAACCCTCTGCAAGAGGGGGTGCTGCTGGCCGACGAAGTGGGCTTGGGCAAAACCATCGAGGCAGCATTAGTTGTTTGCCAGTACTGGGCTGAACGCCGTCGCAAACTGTTGGTGATTTGCCCGGCTAGCCTGCGCAAGCAATGGGCACAGGAGCTACATGACAAGTTTGCAGTCCCTACCACTGTGGTTGATGCAGTCTCACTTCGTAAGCAATCCGCTGGTGACATGTTCTCCACTCTACAGAGGCTGGCTGGCAAGGCGGTCGTGATCATGTCATATCAGTTCGCAGCTAGGTTGGAAGCTGAATTGCGTGCAGTACCATGGGACATGGTGGTGATCGACGAAGCTCACAAGTTGCGCAACGCCCATCGTGCTAGCAACCGCACAGGTCAGGCGCTCAAGCGTGCATTGGCTGGCCGTAAAAAATTACTGCTTACTGCAACACCGCTTCAAAACTCGCTGATGGAACTGTACGGCCTATCCACGGTGATTGACGAGCACTTGTTCGGCGACGAAACCGCGTTTCGCAAGCAGTTCATGAACAGCGATTCGAGCATGGACGAACTGCGCGAGCGCCTCGCAAGTTTCACCAAACGCACGTTACGTCGTGATGTGCTGGAGTACATCAAATATACCGAACGAAAGGCGCTGACTCAGCCCTTTGAGCCGACCGACGATGAGCAATCGCTCTACGAACGCATCTCGGCCTTCTTGCAGCGCGAGGATTCCTATGCACTGCCTAAACAGCAGCGCCATCTTACCGCACTGATCCTCCGCAAGCTGCTGGCCTCCAGCTCACACGCTGTTGCCGCTACTCTTGTCACCATCCGCGAACGGTTAGAACGCTTGCTGGCTGACCTGACGGGGAATATTGACGAACAACTGCTTGAGCAGCTGATTGTCGAAGACGATCTTGAGCAGGATTATCTGGAGGAGGTCAATGAGGACGAAGATGAAGCGGTTCCTGTTAAACCATTGGTGGCTGATAGGACGCTCGACAGCAAAGCTATTCGTGCCGAAATCGTCGAGCTAACCTCCTTTATCGATGCTGCTCGTGCACTACAAACCGACACCAAGGCACAAGCACTGCTTAAGGCGCTTATGCTGGGATTCGGCAAAATGGCAGAGCTGCACGCGCCGCGTAAAGCCATTATTTTCACCGAGTCCAAGCGCACGCAGGAATACCTGCATCGTTTTCTCTCTGCCAATGGTTACGAGGGCAAGTTGGTGTTGTTCTCTGGCGCTAACTCACACGAAGAATCCACAGCCATTTACCAACGCTGGCTGGAGGAGTTCAGAGGGACTGATCGCGTTACCGGTTCTCCCCAGGTAGATCGCCGCACTGCACTTATCGATCACTTCCGTAAGGACGATGGTAGTGGTGCGGAGATCATGATTGCCACCGAAGCCGCAGCAGAGGGTGTCAACCTTCAGTTTTGCGCACTTATCATCAACTACGATCTGCCGTGGAACCCGCAGCGGGTCGAGCAGCGTATTGGTCGATGCCACCGTTACGGTCAGCGCTTTGACGTGGTAGTCATCAACTTTCTCAACACCCGCAACCAGGCAGATCAGCGCGTGCTGGAACTTCTCACTGAGAAGTTCAGCTTATTCTCCGGCGTGTTAGGGGCGAGCGATGAGGTGCTCGGGAGCATCGAGGGCGGCCTCGATTTTGAGAAACGCATCCTCCAGATTTACGACACCTGTCGCCAGCCGGAGCAGATAGAAGCAGCCTTTAATACCTTGCAAGCGGAATTGGAAGAGGTGATCGCCGATCGAATTAAAGATACCCAGTCACAACTGCTGGAGAACTTTGATGAGGATGTTCACGACCGACTCAAGCTACGTCTGGATGAAGCAGAAGCTCGGCTCGATAAATTTGGTCGCTGGTTTTGGGGGGTGACTCGCTATGCCCTGAGTGACTCAGCGCATTTTGATGAGCAGTCCTATGCCTTCTCTTTGAGCCATCCCCCACAAGGGATCGAACCGGGTCGTTATCAACTTATTCGGGGCCGCATGGAGCAGCCACGACAGACAGATATGCTGTCTCACGCCTATCGTCTGAGTCACCCCCTAGGCGAATGGAGCATCAATGCCAGCCTCTCTGCTCCTACGCCGCCAGCCGTTTTAACACTGGATTACGAACAGCACGGTATGCGAGTCTCCGTTGTTGAAAGGTTACGTGGCCAGTCCGGTTGGCTGACCTTGGCGCGGTTGGAGGTCAATGCCTTCGAGATCACCGAAGCGCTGCTATTTTCTGGCCTCACGGACCATGGGGAGCCACTGGATCAGAATACCTGCGAGAAATTGATGAGTATGCCTGCCATGAGCAGGCCGACCGCGCTTAACACGACTATCCCGGCAACCTTGATTGCTAACAGCCAACGAGCAGTCGATGCCACCATCGCCCAAGTGTTGGAGGCGAATCAACGGCTATTTAACGAAGAACGCGACAAGCTGGAACGCTGGGCCGACGACAAGCTGTTGGCCGCCGAAGAAGCCCTCAAGAACACCAAGACGCGTATTGCTCAGTTGAAGCGTGACGCCCGCAAGGCCACCACCTTGCAAGAGCAGGAGGTTATTCAGCATGAGCTAGTTGAATTGGAGCGCAAGCAACGTCGCCTTCGGCAAGAGATCTTCAACGTTGAGGATGAGATTATAGCCAAACGCGATGAGCTGATCGCCTCACTCCAGCAACGGCTGCAAGAAAAGACATTTAACGAGACACTGTTCAGCGTGCGCTGGCAGGTCATGTAATCACCGAATAACGTTTCCCAAGATCAGGGCAAGCCATGACCAATAAAAACAATCCCAAATACCAGTCGCTCGTCGCCAAGTTGCGCGAGATTTTCCAGATTGATCGTCCTGAACTCGATTTCGGTATCTATCGAATCCTCAATGCTCGTGCCGGGGAAGTGAACGACTATCTGGATAACCGACTGGCTGCCAAGGTGCAGGCAGCGCTCAACAGCGGCAGTGATACCCTGCGTGAGCAACTCACCCGTGAATTGAAAGAGAAGGAGGCGCAGTACCAGGCTGACGGCATTAACCCCGATACAGTGCCGAAAGTGCTGGAGTTGCGCCAGAAGCTCGCGCAATTAGGTGCAGGTGCCAATGAACATGAAAATGCCGTGTTCTCGCACCTGCTGGCTTTCTTCTCACGCTACTACGAGCAGGGGGATTTTATCAGCCAGCGCCGCTACAAGGGTGATACCTACGCCATCCCCTATGCGGGGGAAGAGGTAATGCTGCATTGGGCCAACAAGGATCAGTACTACACCAAAAGCGGCGAAAACTTTTCCAACTACAGCTTCAAGTTACCCGAGGAGAACGGTGAGCCGGGTCGCACGGTGCATTTTCGCCTGACTGCCGCCGACACCGCCAAAGATAACCGCAAAGACAACGACAAGGAGCGCCGCTTTGCGCTGATCGAGAAGAAGATTGTCACCCGTGTGGATGAAGAGGGTAATGATGTCGACGAGGAGATCCTGCCGGTAGAGGAGGTGGATGGCGTCAGTGGTCGCGAGTTGATCATCCGCTTCGAATATGCCGTGCAGCCCAAGGGCACCAAACAAGAAGCGTTGATCAGCAAGGCGACCAGCACAGTGCTTGCCGATACCGTAGTCAAAACGCATTGGTTGGCACTCGGCAGCCGAGCACCCACCGAGAAGAACCCACAGCGCACCCTGCTGGAAAAACACCTCACCCACTACACCACCAAGAACGCTGCTGACTACTTCATCCACAAGGATCTGGGGGGCTTCCTGCGCCGTGAGCTGGATTTCTACATCAAGAACGAGGTGATGAATCTCGACGATGTGCAAACTGCTGGCACCTTCGCGGATATCGAAAAATCCCTTCGGATGATCCAGTGCCTGCGTGCCATCGCATTGGATCTGATAGCCTTTCTGGCTCAGTTGGAAAATTTTCAGAAAAAGTTGTGGCTCAAGAAGAAATTTGTGGTCTCCAGCCACTATTGCATCACCTTGGATCGAGTGCCGGAAACGCTTTATCCCGAAATCGTGGCAAATGAACGGCAGTGGGAGCAGTGGAAGCAGCTTGGCGTGTGGAATGGCAATATGTCTGGAACAATGGCGGACTTGAAAGCTGGGCTTTATAGGATGGTGGACACTTGCTTGTTCGATGTTGAATTCGTGCAGAAGCTGGTGGCAAATATTGAGGATATTGATGAGAGCGTTAGTGGCCTGCTTATCAATAGCGATAATTTTCAAGGGCTTTCATTGTTGCAGGAGAGGTACCACGAGCGAGTAAATTGTATCTACATTGATCCACCGTACAACACTGATGCTTCCGCCATTATCTACAAGAACGGATACAAAGACTCCTCTTGGCTCTCTTTGATTCAGACCCGGCTTGATTCAGCCAAGCGTCTTATGCAAGAAGATGCATTGATTGGAGTTGCTATTGATGACCAAGAGGCATCACCACTAGTACAAGTGCTTAACTCGACATTTGAGAAGCAAGTTGGTGTCGCTGTGGTTAAGTCAAACCCTCAAAGCCGAAAAACGAAGGGGAAGTTTTCTCCTGTCCATGAATACGCGTTCTTTTATGGAAAAAGTGAGAAGTCCTTGCCGTACACCATTGGATACAGCGCAAGCAAAGCTGCGCGTTACCCATTAGAAGATGAGCAAGGAAGATATTCATGGATGAACTTCATTCGAGCAGGAAGTAACGATTTACGAACGGATCGTCCAAAACTCTACTACCCAATAGCAGTTAGTGACTCAAATAAGTTAAGAATCTTGAAAATGGAGTGGAACCAAGAAAGGCAAGAATATGATCTGCTGGAGCAGCCTAATGTAGATGAAACCCTTGTCTACCCAAATCGAGAAGTAGACGGAAATCTTGTCGAGAAAAACTGGCAGCGTGGTCATATTCGGGTAAGTGGAGAGTATGAGGAATATCGTGTACGTCGAAATGCACAGGGTGAGATTAGCATTGACTTCAAGACTAGGATGGACGATGAAGCCCCACCAGTCACTTGGTGGGACAAGGGGGAGTACGCCTCTGCGAATTATGGAGCACCAGAGCTGAAGGAGCTTTTTGGAGAAAAATTATTCGATTTCCCTAAGGCAAAGAAGCTAGTCGAGGATGCTGTTCGTTCATGTGGTGCAGCAGAACCTGAAAGCATTACGTTGGATTTCTTTGCTGGCTCAGGTACTACAGGGGAAGCTGTAATTCGGATAGGGCGAGAAACAAAAGCTAACCATCGTTATATTCTTGTTGAGCAAGGAGGCTATTTTGACACCGTCGTCAAGCCACGTATCCAGAAGATCGTGTATTCAGCCGATTGGAAGGATGGCAAACCTACCTCACCAGAAACAGGCATATCTCACTGTTTTAAAGTTCTTAAGCTCGAAAGCTATGAAGACACCTTGAATAACCTGCAACTGCGTAAACCGGTAGGCACAGATGACCTGTTCAATACGCTGCCGCAAGAGGTAAAAGATGACTACCTGCTCAATTACATGCTGGATGTGGAGAGCCGTGGTTCGCTGCTGTCGGTTGAGGATTTCAAGAAGCCATTTGACTACATGTTGAACGTGGCGGTGGATTCGGCGGGGGCGTTTGAGCCGCGCAAGATCGACCTGGTGGAGACCTTCAACTACCTGATCGGACTACGGGTGAAGCACATTGATGCCCAGCAGGAGCGTGGTTTCGTCACTGTGACCGGCACTCTGCCCAGTGGTGAAACCTGCCTTGTGCTCTGGCGTGACTGCGATGTGTTGGACTATGACGGCATCAATCAGCTCTGCGACAAGCTGGCGATCAACCCGGCCGATAACGAATTTGATCTGGTCTATATCAACGGCGATCACAATATTCCGACCAAGCTGACCCAGACGGGGGAAGACGGTGGGGCAACCCAATCATTTAAATTGCGCCAGATTGAACCGGAATTTTTGGCCCGTATGTTTTCGGTGGAGGATCTGTAATGGCTAACTTAGACAAAGCCCTATTGAAGAAAGTCCCAGCGCGTATCCAGTCGGTGACCATTGAGGGTTTTCGCAGCTTGCGTCATATAGACAGACTGGAACTTCCCCAACTGACGGTATTGATTGGTGCCAACGGGGCTGGCAAATCGACGCTGATCCGCTTTTTTGAAATGCTCAGCTGGATGTTGAAGTCACAGAACCTACAAGAGTTTGTTTTGCGCCATGGCGGTGGTGACGATCAGTTCTTTATGGGGGCACGTAAGACAGCGCGTATTCATGCTGAGTTATGTCTGGATACTGGTTCAGGCATGAACGATTACCGCTTCGACCTGATGCATCTCTCTGCGGGCGATACTCTAATGGTTTCGAATGAGGCATATCGTTTCGCACCTCGACGTCTCTCTCGTGAGGCGTCATGGACAGAGCTTTCTACTGTGGGTAAAGAGTCTTGTTTACCGGAACAAAAAAATAAAACGGCAAAGACAATCTGTAGTCTATTAAGGCAATGTCAGACGTATCAGTTTCATGATACATCGGTAAATTCCTCAATTCGGTTGCGATGGGATATTAGCGAGTCTTACCGCTTGCGTTCAGATGGTGGCAACCTTGCGGCTGTATTGCTGGATTTACAGGCTAATGATCCTCTGCGTTACAAGGTCATTGTCCGGCAGATTCAGCGGGTATTGCCCACGTTCAAGACCTTTGTGTTGGAACCCGTTGCCGGTAAAGTCGAGCTGCGCTGGCAGGGATTACACAGTGACAAGATTTTTGGTGCTCACTTGACATCTGATGGCTCCTTGCGCCTGTTCTGTCTACTGACGCTGTTAAATTTACCGCCAGAACGGCTGCCTGATGTGATGTTCTTCGATGAGCCAGAATTGGGGCTTCATCCACATGCCATCACCCTGGTGGCCGAGATGCTCAAGCGCCTTGCCAAAAGCCGCCAAATATTTGTGGCGACCCAATCGCCTTATATGGTCGATTGTTTTGACTTGGAAAATATTATCGTGGCAGAAAGCAAACAGGGTGAAACCTCATTGCGCAATTTGCCCCGCGAACAGTATCAATCCTGGCTGGACGATGATTATCTGCTCTCAGATATCTGGCTTACCACCCCTGTTGGGGGGCTGTGATGCGCAATATCTGTATCATCTGTGAAGGGCCAACAGAGACCGAGTTTGTTACCAAGTGCCTTGTTCCCCATCTGATTGAACATGGCGTCTACCCCCATGCCCGCATATTGCAAGCGCCTTCCGGGCGCCATCGCGGTGGGCGGGTCTCGGTCGAGCGACTGGTTAAACATTTATCCCATGAGTACCGAAGCTATGACCGGTTAACGACGCTCGTGGATTTCTACGGTTTTCAGGATCGTGATGGTCGCAATCGTGCCGAACTTGAAGATGCCATCCTTGAAGCCCTTCGAGCCTGTACCACTGGATTTGATGAACGATTTGTTCTGCCCTATGTGCAGATGCATGAGTTCGAAGCGCTGCTATTTAGCGATATCGAACAGTTTGAATGGGTACAAGATGGTTGGTGTGAGGAGTCCAGAGCCAAGCTGCAAGCTGTACGCGCAGCCTATGCCAATCCAGAGGATATTAACAATAGCCCACAGACCGCCCCCTCCAAGCGGCTTCTTGCCATCCTAGGGGAGGAAAACTACTCAAAGGTAGAGCATGGTCCGCTTGTCGCCGAGGCCATCGGGCTGGATGAAATCAGGCGTCAATGTCCGCAATTTAACCAATGGCTCAGTGCGTTGGAGGCATGGGGTAACTAATGGCAAAACAACCAAAAAAAACAAAGAAGCGTAGCTTTCATCAAGAGCTGGTGCTGAATCGCTGGATGCTGCGTTTCTTTAATGCCGAACATTTGAGTGCCTTGAAACTCAGGCTGGGCGATGATCGCCATGAGGGCATCGACGAGGATGGGCAGAGCCTGTTCTTTCATGAGCTGATCCGTGGACTGTTTAATCCTAATCGGGTGACAGAATCCGATCTGCGTCGTTATGACCTGAGTATTGTCAACCACTGGCAGGCCATCACCTCCCAACGTAGCCAGCACGAAGGCCACGAATTACAGATGAAGTACTTCCAGTACCTCTCTCTGTTGTTCTCCGAGATCTATCTGGACTGGTATTTCAACAAGCGGCAATCTCTGCTGAATGGCCTGAATGAAGAGCTGGAGGAGTACCGTAAAGAGGTTGGTGCAGAGCCTTTCTGCGATTTCGAGGCAGATGATCTTAACAAGATCGCCTTCTGGAACGCGACCGGCAGTGGCAAGACATTGTTGTTGCACGTTAACATCCTGCAGTACCTGCACTATTTCCAGAATGGTCACATCGATAGCTACCCGGACAAGATTATCTTACTGACACCCAACGAAGGATTGTCACGTCAGCATCTGGAAGAGTTGAACTTGTCTGGATTTTCGGCCCAGCATTTTAACAAGAATCAGACTATGCGTTTCCCTGGCATGGTCGAGATCATCGACATCAACAAGCTGGGCGATGAGATGGGCGATAAAACAGTCGCCGTGGATGCTTTCGAAGGCAATAACCTGGTGTTGGTGGATGAAGGCCATCGTGGAACGGGCACGGCGGCAGGGGCTTGGATGGCGCGACGAGATGCCTTGGTGCGTGGTGGTTTTGCCTTTGAATACTCGGCTACCTTTGGACAGGCCGTTGCCAAAGGAATGACAGTTGCTGCAGCAGAAGAGGATATTAAAAAGAAGCGCGCCAAAATGTTGTTCGAGACGACCAGCCTGAGAAAGCTGAATGCAGAGCAACTTGCGCAGCTTACGTTGACTCCGGAGGAGACCCGCCGCGCACGGCTCACAGCGACTCGCGAGATCTACGCCAAGTGCATTCTGTTTGATTACTCCTACAAGTTTTTTTATGAGGATGGCTACGGCAAGGAGTCACTGATCCTCAACATGAGCGGTGAGGCTTACGAACAGGCCGACAATGCACGTAAGTATTTCACTGCCTGTCTGCTCTCTTTCTACCAGCAGCTTTGGTTGTGGAGCACGCAACAACACAAGTTGGCGGACTTCAATATCGAGAAGCCGCTCTGGGTCTTCGTCGGTAACACTGTATCGGGTGAAGAGTCAGACATTCTGGAAGTGGTGCGGTTTCTCGCCGATTTCCTCAATGACGAGGCACAGAGCAAAGTTTGGCTAGCTGACTTGATTGCCGATCGTGCACAGATCCTGGATGCTAAGGGCAACAACATCTTCATGGGGCGTTTTACGCCGTTGATGGGGTTCACTGATCGAGTGGATGATCTGTATGCCGATATTTTGCAGCGGGTGTTTAATGCGCCAGCAAAGCAGCGATTGAAGCTGGTCAACATCAAGAGCAGCAAGGGAGAGTTGGCATTACGGGTGGGTGATGCTGAGCCTTTCGGGCTGATCAACATCGGTGATGATGCGGGGCTTTTCTCTGTGGCTGAGGACGTCACCGCCTTCGATAACGAGCGCGATGATTTCGGTGGTGCGCTGTTTGGGACGCTGAACAATAAGGATAGCCATCTCAATGTGCTGGTCGGTTCGCGCAAATTTACCGAGGGCTGGAGCAGTTGGCGTGTTTCCACCATGGGTCTGTTGAACATGGGTCAGGGGGAAGGCTCGCAGATTATCCAGTTGTTTGGTCGCGGTGTTCGCCTCAAGGGTAAAGGTTTTTCGCTCAAGCGTACCTTACCGCAGGATCGGCCCACAGGAGCACACCTGGATAAGCTGGAGGCACTCAATATCTTCGGTGTGCGTGCCAGCTACATGGCTGCCTTCAAGGAGTACTTGCGTGAGGAGGGGATTACTCCCAGCGATGAAGTGCTGGAGCTGGACTTTCCTACGCGGGCCAATTTACCCAAGGGAAAACTCAAGACGCTGTCATTGAAAGATGGTTATAAAGACAACCAAAAGATGGGCTTCAAAAGAGTTCATTTCCCTTGGTTGTATGAGGTCCCTAAGCAATTTAAGGACAAGATCAAAATATTGCCTGTCGTGTTGGATATGTACCCGCGTGTCGAAGCCTTGTCTACCCAAAGCAAGGGGAGTGCCACTACGATGGAGGCACGGCACAAAGGTAAGTTGGATCAGCGGGTGTTCCCGGCGTTTGACTGGGATCGTATCTATTTGGCATTGCAGGAGCATAAGTTGCAGCGTAGCTGGAGCAACTTGCCTCAGAGATCCCCTCATTTTTAGAGACTCAAATAATTCCAAGTGTGCGGGTATATAAGCGGTGTTGCTTCAGGTAGTAGATAAATTTATCCATCAACAAGACCGCATTGGCTTCTTTCATTTTAGGTAACAACTGGTAATAGATGACCCCTTGCCGAAAGAACGAATAGGTTCGGCTCTTGCTGGTATTGACCTTGATCGTTCTCTCTAGACCGACACTGTCTCCAGCCTTACCCAGCAGCGTCAGCAAGACGATGGCCAGGGCACTGAATAAAAACAGTCGGTCGCGCCGGACCGGATTACTGATGTGCACATCTCCCATACCCATGCCGAATTTGTAATCTTTGATATCACGAAAACTGGTCTCGATACCCCAGCGCTGGCCGTATAGTTGCAACGCCTTGGCGGCGCTCAGGTCGGTCCGGTTACTGGCCAGAAACCACGCGTCTTTCATGCCACTCTTATGACAACAATAGACCCGTTCGACAGGCTGTCGCTGCCCAGTTAGCTCCACCGCTTTGAGGGTTCGGGTGCGCCCGGTCGGCGTTAGCCAGTCCCGAGCTGGAACCTGCTCTACACCAGGGTAACCAACCAAAACATTTCCTTTAAATCTAATGAGATAAGCAAAGCCTAGCTCTTGCTCCAGGCGTTCGAACAGCTCCATGTAACCAAAGCCGCGGTCAGCTACTACCGTCACGAAGATACCCTCTGGCAACGTCTGCTTGAGCTTGGTGAGCAGCTCTTTCTCATGGGCATTGCGTTGCCCTTTGAGCAACGATTTCCGATGGGTTTTCCACAGCAGCGGAGTACTGCGACCGTGGTTGGTTTGCAGGCTGATAACCAAGGTACTGTGATCATCGGCATCGAATTCGGTCCAGTCCATGGAGACTACGATCTCGGTACGTTCACCGACCACATAGGGCACCCAATCGTCAAAGAGGCTCCAGACATTGAGCTTGGTGTTAGTGAGCAGGCGATCCACCTGTTTAACCGCATGTTTACGTTCGAGACCGTTGGCCAAGGAGAGGCCACTACCGATGGCGTGGATGGCCAGTGAACCTGACTCGATAACCCCGAGGGTAGCATTGGCGAGGGAAAGAACACGCTTAGCATGCATGTCCTGTCCAAATATATCGTCGATGTGGTTGAGGATTAGTTCGTGGTTAAACATGGGGATAGTCTGTTGGGTATTAGCTGGTCAAGGATGGCGATCATACCTCAGAAGCCGCGCCACGCCTCGCTCATATGAGGGGATGGTTAAGGCAACTTGCGACTGGAGCGGCAGAGGCTTATCAGTTTTTGTGAAGGTTCCTCAGATTGGTACACGCTGTTTATTCCAGCGGCAGAATTGAAGGTGACCAGTTTCAACGATATTCGCAAGCAGGAAGATATTTTAATCCGGCTGCTGACGGATTATACCGATCGCTTTTATAAGGCGCTCAAAACCGGCTATGAAGGGCAGTTCTACGACATCATCCATATCGATGAAGATCATGGTTCCATGCTTAAGCTGTACCAGTTCGAGTTCGATAACAGTGATGATGGCTTGCAGTATCACACTAAGCTGGATGCGCTGAAAAATCTGGTAGCTAGTGGAAAAATTGGTGAGGCGAGTAAGTGGAATGCACCACATATGGTTGCCATCAGCTTTGATCGTCATCTGTTCTACCCACTGTTCAGCTTTGAGAATGATGGTGACAAGGATCTGGTTCCCTTAAAACTCAAGCCTCTTGGCCTTGGAGCCCCCAGCGAAGTTGAGTTTGTGCGTGATCTGGAAGCATTTTACAAATCGGATAATGGTAAGGAGGCTATTGGCAAGCGCAGCCTATACCTGCTTCGCAATGCCGATAGAGAAGGAAAGGGATTAGGCTTCGCGTTAGCAGGCAATTTCTATCCGGATTTCTTGTTGTGGTTGGTAGATGATGAGAGTGGAAAGCAGTGGCTGACGTTTGTTGATCCCAAAGGACTCCGCAATATCGATCTCT
Organism: Aeromonas sp. 95A; assembly: GCF_051919235.1. NCBI lineage: Bacteria > Pseudomonadati > Pseudomonadota > Gammaproteobacteria > Aeromonadales > Aeromonadaceae > Aeromonas > Aeromonas sp. 95A. Next base: position 2,393,174 of record NZ_JBQBFC010000001.1, on the reverse strand, counting down.
CCCATCCTAAGTTGGGGTTGTACAAGGAAGTTAAAACTTTGGAGGCAACACTGGCTGGACAGGCTCAACCAGGGGAGCCGCCATTGGTCTTGAATGCATTTATTCTTTCACCCACAAAGTTTGCCAATTTGCTCAACGTAGGAGACTCAACGAAGAAAGCGGAACTGGAGGGGAAACATGTGCTCTTCATGGAGGATGGGGCGAATAGTTATCTTTCGAAAATGTTTGCCAAGTTGATATAAGTAAGAACCATAGCCATGTCGCTGAATGAGTCATTAGCGACGAAAAAAATGGTCGGGGATAACCCGACCATTTTTATAATCACCGCCTACGTAAATGTGACAAAAAGCCGTGATATGGCACAGCAGGGGGGAGTCAGCCTCGGTTGACAATGCCAGTGCGCCAAAACGTGGTTGAACTTGGGTGTGTAATCCCCAACTGCCTATGGTTCCCATTTTCTGTGTACTCCTAATGATGGTAAGTCGTCGTAGAGCTTACTGCTGGCCATGCCTTCTTCCTCCATGAACGGGCCTCCTGACCGGCGTGGCAGTTACAAATTCCCTCGTTCTGCCAGCGACACCACTCCCTCAGTACCGACGACCAGATGGTCCAGGGTGCGGATATCCACCAGTGCCAGGGCATCCTGTAGGCGCAGGGTGATCTCGATATCTGCCCGGCTGGGTTCCGGGTATCCCGACGGGTGGTTATGCACCAACATCAGGGCGGCAGCATTGTGGTGCAGTGCCCGCTTGACGACATCGCGAGGGTAGACGGTCGCAGCGGACAGGGTGCCAAGGAACAGCTCCTCGTAGGCCAGGATCCGGTGTTGGTTATCGAGGAACAGTGCTGCAAAAACTTCGCGGTCTCGTGTTTGCAGCAGCCCTTGCAGGGCCTGATGGGCCAAGTGTTTATCGGTAATAGCTTCTCCCTTGGCCAGTTTCTGCCGGGCAACGGCTTGGGCGATGGTGAGCAGGTCATCGTCGGTGACAAGGTCAGTCACCCGGTAGGTGCCGGGGGTCTCCCCGGCGATCAGCTTGTGATGCAACATGATTGTGCTCCATACACCATCGCCCCACCGAGTGGGGTGCGGCAGGGTAGGCGAAGTAGTTGGTTAATGAGTTACTGAATGGGGTGTGACCGCAGGCTTGGTTGGCAGTTTTCAGGCTGCCAAGGTGTGCGGGGTGTAGTCGTGCAGCGGAATGTGGTAACTGGTGGCTAGTAGGGTGCCGAACTGGGTTAGCCAGCGGTGATCCGGGTGGTCGCACAGCCATTGAGCCAGTGCTTTGCCCTGTTCGTTTTCATAGCGCAGGTAGAGGGCATAACCGTCCACTGGCTGGCCTTGGTCATGCACCACTTCAATCTGACCATCGTGTTCAAGGTAAGCCTCCAGCTCGATGGCGAGCACGGCGTTAATCATCTTCGGTCTCCTTGTCAGGGATGGGGTCACTCTCCACGGCATAGCCACGATGGATGCAGATGCGCTGCAAGTCGGTAAGAAAGCTTGCCAGCACGCGGGGTTGCTCGATGAGTGGCACGGGCCCTGCTTGGCAATGCCAAAAACAGCGGCGCTTGGGGTCGATACAGATTTCATCTCTCGGCTGGCTCATTGTGTGCCAGTCCTCGGCATTGGTGATGGAGAGTAACTGCCACTGCATGCCAGACCAGCGCACTTGCAGGGTGATGGTGCGAGCGTGTGGGCTATCCGGGGTCAGGTGCAGCAGCCAGCGCTGACCACTGCGGGTGGGGGTCAGCTTGGCGTTGGCGGCGACGTGTCCCAGCCACTGGCGAGAGTAGTGGGAGAGCGCTAATTCTTGGCTCATCGTGACCTCCTAATCTCCTGCGACCGTGACGCTGAAGCATTCCAACCGGCAGTAGGCAATAAAGTTGCTCTGCCAGATGTCGAATAATTCCCGCGCTTCGGCCAGCCGCAACTGTCCCCAGCCCAACATGGTGTGTTCCCCATCGAGGAAGTTAAAATCGAGCTCCTTGCAGAGCTCGGCATCATGGCCCTGCCCCTGGTAGCTGAAGTCGGTGACGTAATCGAATAGCCAGCCATCGAGCCCACGGATCAGGCGGATCTCGACTGGGTGTACGCCGCCTTGCTCGGCGCTGTAGCCGGGATTGCGAAAGTTGAAGGTCAGTTGGGTTAAGCGATCGATATTGAGCTCGGTTTTAGCGATTTCCTGGTTGAGCAGAACTAGCAATGCTTGGGCTACGGGCAGGGCAAAGCCGTCCCGGAAAAAGGGAATAGTCATGATGTACTCCTTGTGGGGGTTAATCTTGTCCGAACAGCTCGCGCATTTTTCTGGCTGTACGGGCACGGATCTGTTCATCAATAAAGGCGGCAATGCTGGCGAGTGCTGCACTCAGTACCGCGATGTCATCGGTGAGCCCCATCGGCAACACGTCCGGGATCGCATCGATGGGGGAGATAAAGTAGGCCAGCGCACTGTAGATCAGCAGTTTGGCCCAGAGCGGTAAGTCATCCTTCTGGCTGGTGTAGTAGAGCAGCAAGCAGGTCTCGATAAAGGGCCGACCGGCACGTTTGGCAAAGGCCCAGAGTTTGTGCCAAAAGCCTGTGTGATCGAACGGCTCGCATTCAGGGGGAATGCAGGGGGGCATAGTGCGTCTCCTTCACGGGGGGAATTGCAGAAATAAAAAGAGGAGGCAAATGCCTCCTCTTGGATGGGAATGGGTGTGAACTATTGGTCCCACATCAAGCAGTCAAACTCGGGGGTATTGGTGGCGGGCAGTACAGAGGCTACCTCTTGGGTCGGCAGTGCAAGCTGCTTGCCGTCAGCCGTCAAAATGCGGATCGACTTGGCCTTGCGCAGCTTGCCCCACATGTCGAAGAAGTTGTTCTCACCGACACGGGATTCGGTCTCATAGGGCGCATCGTATTGGCTGCCATCGACGATGATGGAGAAAGCCTGCCCAGCATAAGAGCCGTACTCCTTGCCCTGCACGGTAGCCGTCATGCTGACTTTGCGGGTGTCATTACAGGCGATATAGAGATGGTTCTGTTCGTTGACCACCGCCGTATATTCACTGGTACCCTGACCCCAGCCGCTGCTCCAGCGTCCGGCCTCGCCATAGGCCAGGGCGTTGTTGCATAGCAGGATGGCCGTCAACGTGATCCAACATTTGTTCATGGTTAACTCTCCTTATCCAACGTAGTAACCCAACACATTTTGTAAAAAGCCACCTGCCGCGATGTAGCCCACCACACCCCCGATGAGCTGGGGACCAACTTTCCAAAACAACTTTTTCTTGAACATTTCCTGTGCGCCGTCAGCCAGCAGTAAATCGGGCTGGGTAAAGCGGCGGAACAATTCCCCTCCCATCAGGCCCAGCGAGGTGAAAAGCGAGCCAAAGACAAAGTGCCAGATATGGCCCCAGAACCCGAGCTGCGGAGAGCTACCGGTCCAGAGTGAATAAATGGTGACGACGAGAAAAAACAGGGTGGCAATAACGGGGTAACGAGTCATGTACTTTTCCTTATGTAACAGAGCAATAGTAACAATGGCAGCCGCCCTAACCGCTCGCGTAAAAGCGCTTTACCCGAGATAGGAGGGGACCCCACAAACGAGAATTGATGTTTGTTGTCGGTGGGTCGGTCAGCGTAGCGATCATCGATTTACGACTGGGTGCAACCTGCTGGGTTGATATTCGCCTTTTTGAGTCCTTATCGTCAATGGGTCTATGGTCAACCATAGAGGTTGACTGGAGGAACCATGACAGACATCAACCTTGAGCTGTTAGCCAAGAGCGTCGGCAAGGCGATTAGCCACAAGCGCATCCAAGCCGGATTCACGCAAGAGCAGGTGGCGGAGCACCTTGAGATAGGAATGGAAGCCGTCTCCCGGATGGAGCGGGGAATTGTGGTGCCGACCGTGGTGCGGTTGGCGGAGTTGGCTCAGCTGTTTGGCTGTGAGCTGGCGGACTTTCTGCGCGAGACCAGCAACCGCCCGACCGAGCAGGGCATAGTGCTGAGCCAGCAACTGGCCCGGCTCGATGATGCCGACCGGACCCTGTTGCTGGAAACGGTTGAGCGGTTGGTGGAGCGGTTAGCCCGTCCCGGCTGAACGCCCGCCATTCACTGGGGAGAGGATGGGCTCCCTTTCCCCAATTTGTTGGTGAGTGGACTCCTTCTTGGTTGTGGCCTCTGCGGCATTCTGGTTACTTGGCTTTGCGGTGCGTTATGCGAGGCAACCTCCACTGCCCCTACGTTTCCATTCGCCGTATCGTCGCTGTTTGCTTCGGGATAGAACTCCTCCAGCAACATCGGCACCTCTTCATCGATATCCTCAAACTGGCCATTACGCAGCAAGTCACGAGCGACCTGCTCCATATTGTCGATGGCGAGCCCCGCCTCTTGGTCACGCTGGGCCTCCTCCTGAGCCTGTCTGACTACCTCGGTCAGGTTGGTCTCTTCCCGCAAGGTTAAATCCACGTAGTAGACCGGTGTGCGGTAGGACTGGGTGGTGCTCTTGGCTCGCAATCGCAGGGTGAGCGGCAGGTAGCGGGTATGGCCCCCGCTCACAGCCTCCAGGTACTTCAGTCGAGCCGCCAGAGTGCGCACCGAGTTGTAGCCGGTGGTGCGGAAGATAAAGCTACCCAGCTCATCCCCTTGTCCCTCCACAAACAGGTTCAGTCGTCCGTACAGCTTGCAGCCCTGTTGCCCTGCAAAGGCGCAGCGCTCTGGTCCAGGGCAGCTGACTTCCTCCATGCCTTGCGCCCCCACACGTCTCGCCACCTCCCCATTCCCGACACAGAGCGGCCTGCCGGTTTGCCGGTCAAATGCGCTGTATTCCGCCCGCAGATTCAAGTCGCTGTCGTTGAACAACACCCGCACCGGAATGGCGCGGATCTTGGTTTGCTCCTGCCCTTGGCCACTTTTCTGCGATGAGTAGTGTTGATGCAGGGGATGGAGCAACCATCCCCCCTTTTGCTGTATCTGGGTGGTGAGGGTGAAGCTGTCGTCCTTCTCCGGTACCCACTTATCCTGTTTTTGCACCAGCTTGCCGATGCAGATCCGCCCAATCACGGGCGGGGTGATCGCCAGTCCTTTGATCATGGTGTTTGCCTCAAGGGTTGAATGGTGAAACGGCGCACGCCGGGTACCGGTTTGACGTAACGGGTGAGCAGGTCGGGATGATCCTGACCGAGCTTATCGAGATCCGGTGCCAACCGGTCTTTGCTGCGCTTCCAGGTGATCTTGCCATCGGCAAACAACCCGGCTGTCGCTTCACCCAAGGTCGCTTGCAGCCGCTGCTTGAGCTGCGACTCCTGCAGCTCGACCGCTTCCTTTTGCTGGCGCAAGCGCAGTAGCTCGCCAAACAGCTGGTTGAACTCGGGGGAATCGGAGAGATCCACCGTCTGGCCATCGTCACGCGGAAACAGCCAGCTCAGCGCATTGGCGGCATCACTGGAGCCGTCAGGCTCGGGCTGCCGGTCTTGTTGCACCATCTGCCAGAACAGCGCTTCCCGTTCGGTGAGATCCAGGAGCTTCTCCTCATCGCGCTCGATGCGGTAAATCCGAAAGTCCTGGCCGCCGATCAGCACTGCCACCTCAGCCCAGGCATGGCCGGTGACGGCCAGCTGATGCAGCACCTGACACTGGTACGCCACCGGCACCCCTTCCTCCCACTGGGGGGCACTGTGATAGCTGGCGGTCTTGATCTCCAGAATACCCGGCCCATCGGGATGGCCGACTACCTCCCGGTCGAGGTTGGCGAGCATGAAGGGGTGCTCGGGGTGTTGCAGCACTGCATTGACCCGGCGCACCTTATAGCCGGTGCGTTTGGCATAGACCTGCGCCAGCACAGGTTCGAGCTCAATACCCCACAGCACCGCCTCCTTGTGGGAGATATCCTCTGGCTCCTTGCGACCAGTTTTCTCCAGCCACAGGCTGAGTGGGCATTTGTAGGGGGATAGCCCCACTGCCACGGCGGCATCGGAGGAACCAATGCCGAGTTTGCGGATCGCAAGCCACTGCTCGCGGGTTAACTGGGTAGTGGAGGCCAGCCGTAGGGCTTGGCCATATTTGGCTTTTGCTTTCATGACTATTCCTTGTTGACGGCATAAATGGCTACGCCCGGATTGGCTTGCGCCAGTCCGGGTGAGGTCGTTATGCGGTTTAAATGGGGAAGCGGAATTACTGCAGCAGAGTGAGTGCCTGATTCAGGGCTTGGGATTTGAGTTGGGCGCCCTGACCAAACCAGGCGGAATCGAGCCGGTGATCCTGGCTGCGGGCACGGCGGTGGTGATCCACGTATTCCGTTACCGCATTGACCAGCCCCCAGGCGGTATTGCGGGAACTGGCAAGCTCTGAGCCCATGCCTGCGCCTTGATAGAGCTCATGAAGCCGTTGCACCGGCTTGGTGAGGATGATGTTCTCCTCATCCAGCGGTTGCGCCAACAAGTCGCTGAAAAAGCGCAGCGCCTCTTCAGGGGCGACGGGCCGTTGTGCCAGTGCCTTGGTCTGGACTTTGAACTCATCCCAATGGGAGAGTCCCAGGCCGAGCGACTCTTTGACGGCAGCGGCATCGAACTGAGTGGAGTGGGGCACCTTGATGGCACCGGTAGCACTCCGCAGTGCCATCTGCAGGGTGTTGTTGCAGACCACCCGCAGCGAGGTGAACTGCGCTGTGGTGCAGAGTGTGCCGTCGCAGCTGGTCGCCAGCAGCAGATAGGACTTCACCAAATCACCGCCTGCTAGCTTGAGATCCTGACCGGTTTTGGCCAGTGCCCACAGCTTGCGGCCCCCTTTGAGCGAGCCCGCGGTCTCCAGCTCAAAACCACCGGCTTCCACCAGGTCTTGATAGAAGTGCAGCACCTCGTGAGGCTGTACCACGTTGTAACGACTTGAGACCACCGATAGGGGGGCGAGGGTATCGGAGCGATACAGCACCTTGCTGTCGCTGTAGGGGCGGATATGCAGTGCATCGGAGGCGACGTTAAACATCACGTCGCTCTGCTCGATGGTCCAATCCATCCCGGCTGCCTGTAGCCAGATATCGAGAGATTGTTGCGGGGGCAAAACATTGCCAAGGCCATGCCAAGGGGTTTGGCCCGTGTAGGCCATGGTGTCGATCAGATGAGCCATATCTCCTCCAGGAATTGTGAAATGCAGGCAGGAGCCTGCTAACTCATGGAGGTGATGTAGGTTTGAAAGTTTTTTGAATAGGATGTAGTCGTGTTTTTATTTGTGTGTGCTGTTAAGCAGCATACAGGTTGTTATGTTTGGACAATGCCCTTCATTGGAGATGTGGGTGCAGGATTGGTAAAAGAGGCTCAATCATGAAGGGTGTTTATAGCGTAGGTTAAAGCGTAGGCAGACAAATAAATTTCAAAAAAACACATTAAAATCAACATATAAACACCCTTGCATCATGGGCGTGTGGGCGCTCAGATTTGCGCCGGGAGCGGAGCTTGTGGCGCCGCTGGCTTGGTGTTGTGCGGTCATGTTCTGTTCCAGAAGGGGCCTCTGCGGGCCAGTGTCTGCGGTGATGAGCCTTGAGCTTGATGGCGCCATTCTACACATAAGCGCCGCGACGGGGGAGCGGGTGTTCCGGGCACGGTTGTTCTGCACTATTGAAGGCATGACACAGGTGCAGCACCTCACCTTGCGGCAGGCAAGGGCGGTCTGCCGTGGTTGCGGGCGGCGCTAGCGGGATCGCATAATGTGCCTCTTGAGCGGATCAGAAAGGAGTCGTGATGAAACTGGATGCAGAGATAGAGCACCTTGCCATCGAGCTGGGACGGGCCCTTGGCCAGCGGGGCTGGCTGGCGGCGACCGCCGAATCCTGTACCGGCGGCGGGGTGGCCAGCGCCATCACCGACATCGCGGGCAGCTCCGGCTGGTTCGATCGCGGATTTGTCACCTACACCAACGAGGCCAAGCAGCAGATGTTGGGGGTGAGCAGCGAGAGCCTGGATCAGCACGGTGCAGTGAGCGAGGCCGTGGTGCTGGAGATGGCCCGCGGCGCGCTGGCGCACTCGTCTGCCTCCATCAGCGTTGCTATCAGTGGCATCGCTGGCCCCGGCGGTGCCACCGAGGGCAAGCCGGTCGGCACCGTCTGGTTCGCCTGGGCCGACCGCAATGGCCGCCACCACTCCCTGCTGGCCCGTTTCGACGGGGATCGCCGGGAGGTGCGCCAGCAGGCGGTGAGACAGGCCTTGTCGGGTCTGTTGGCCCTGCTCAGATAAATTGGGCTTGATACTGTATGAATAGACAGTATACTTAGCCCAACTTCACTTCTTACTCACGATTTCCAGCGGAGATTGGCATGGATCAGAACAAACAGAAGGCACTGGCGGCTGCGCTGGGTCAGATTGAAAAGCAGTTCGGCAAAGGTTCCATCATGCGTCTGGGCGACAGCAAGACCATGGATATCGAAGCCATCTCTACCGGTTCCCTCTCGCTGGACGTGGCGCTGGGGATCGGCGGTCTGCCGTGTGGCCGTATCGTCGAAATCTACGGCCCGGAATCTTCCGGTAAAACCACCCTCACCCTGCAGGTGATCGCCGAAGCCCAGAAGAAAGGCAAGACCTGTGCCTTCGTCGATGCGGAACACGCCCTCGACCCTATCTACGCTGCCAAGCTGGGCGTCAACGTCGACGACCTGCTGATCTCCCAGCCGGATACCGGCGAACAGGCGCTGGAGATCTGCGACATGCTGGTTCGCTCCAACGCGGTTGACGTCATCATCGTCGACTCCGTGGCGGCCCTGACCCCGAAAGCGGAAATCGAAGGGGAGATGGGTGACTCCCACGTTGGTCTGCAGGCCCGTCTGATGTCCCAGGCGCTGCGCAAGCTGACTGCCAACATCAAGAACGCCAACTGCCTGTGCATCTTCATCAACCAGATCCGGATGAAGATCGGCGTCATGTTCGGTAGTCCGGAGACCACTACCGGTGGTAACGCGCTCAAGTTCTACGCCTCCGTGCGTCTGGATATCCGTCGTATCGGCGCCATCAAGGAAGGTGACGAAGTGGTCGGTAACGAGACTCGCGTCAAAGTGGTCAAGAACAAGGTGGCCCCACCCTTCAAGCAGGCTGAATTCCAGATCTTCTACGGTGCCGGTATCTCCAAAGAGGGCGAGCTGGTGGATCTCGGTGTCAAGCACAAGCTGATCGACAAGGCCGGCGCCTGGTACAGCTACAACGGCGAGAAGATCGGCCAAGGCAAGGCCAACGTGATGAAGCTGTTCGCCGAGAACAAAGTGATGGCTGGCGAAGTGGAAGCCCGCTTGCGCGAGCTGCTGCTCTCCGGCGCCGTGCCAGTCGATGACAAGGCTGCACCGGTTGAGGTAGACGAGTTCGATGCCGAAAGCGAACAAGAGTTCGAATAAGGAACAAAGGAAGGCCGGGTAGATACCCGGCCTTGTTATTTATGATGGTTGATGAATCCGTTACCGAACCGGTCGAGCCTGCCGAACCGACCTTTGCCGAGCAGTTTACCGCCGCCCGCGCCTTTGCCATGCGCAGCCTGGCCCGCCGCGAGAGTGCCGAGTCAGAGCTGGCCAACCGGCTGCGCCAGCAGGGCTTCAATGAAGAGGTGATCGAGGCGGTGGTCGACTACTGCCGCGGTTACAACTGGGTCAATGACGAACGTTACGGCGGTATGGCAGTACGGGCCGGTGCCGCCAAGGGGCATGGCCCCATCAAGATCCGCTTCGATCTGCGCCGCAAGGGGCTCGACGATATGCAGATTGATGCCGCCTTCGATCAGCCGGAGCTGGACTGGTTCGAGCTTGCCTTCGAACTGCTGGAGCGACGGGCAAAAATTGTCGATCTGGCCGATTTCAAGCTGCGGATGAAGTGGCTCAAATATCTGCTGGGGCGCGGCTTTACCCAGGATCAGGCACGTTACGCTATCTCTGCCCTGCAGGAGCGGGAAGAGTAACGCCACTGCGTGGCAAACGTCGTTTCAGCTCTCCTTTTTGTATGTTTTTCCTGCCGGCTCAGTAGCTTGCGCGCACAATCCCGAAAAAGCAGCCTTTTGTTCATCTCATCCCTCTTTATGCGCTGCTTTTTTGCCTCTCAACAGTGAAAAAAGCCACTGTGAGCAGTGGCGCTCTTTTCTGGCCCGTTTATGTGCGCTTTTTCGCCCGTGGCGGCCCTGTCCGTTTTACTTTACCCCGCAGAAAACTTACATTAATGCGGTTAAAAGTCCGTATTCGAATCAAGCAGGATTTTCCATGTATATGTCCACGTCAGAGATTCGCGCTGCGTTTCTCGAGTATTTCCGTTCCCAGGGGCACCAGGTTGTCTCCTCCAGCTCGCTGGTACCGCATAACGACCCGACCCTGTTGTTTACCAACGCGGGTATGAACCAGTTCAAGGACGTGTTCCTTGGCGCAGACAAGCGTGCCTACAATCGCGCGACGACTTCCCAGCGTTGCGTGCGTGCCGGTGGTAAGCACAACGATCTGGAAAACGTCGGCTATACCGCTCGTCACCACACCTTCTTCGAAATGCTGGGCAACTTCAGCTTCGGTGACTACTTCAAGCAGGATGCCATCAAGTTTGCATGGGGCTTCCTGACCGAGGTGCTGCAGCTGCCGAAAGATCGCCTGCTGGTAACCGTCTACGCGACTGACGATGAAGCTTTCGACATCTGGGAAAAAGAGGTCGGTGTCCCGGCCGATCGCATCGTGCGCATCGGTGACAACAAGGGTGCCCCTTACGCTTCCGACAACTTCTGGGCGATGGGCGATACCGGCCCGTGCGGTCCCTGCACCGAGATCTTCTATGACCACGGCGATCACATCTGGGGTGGCCGTCCCGGCTCACCGGAAGAGGATGGCGACCGTTTCATCGAGATCTGGAACGTGGTGTTCATGCAGTTCAACCGTCAGGCTGACGGCACCATGGAGCCGCTGCCGCGTCCGTCCGTGGATACCGGCATGGGACTGGAGCGGATCTCCGCCATCATGCAGGGTGTCCACTCCAACTACGAAATCGACATCTTCCAGGCGCTGATCAAGAAAGCGGCCGAGATTGTCGGCACCACCGATCTGAGCAACCAGTCCCTGCGCGTCATCGCTGACCACATCCGCTCCTGCGCCTTCCTGGTGGCAGATGGCGTGATGCCGTCCAACGAAGGTCGTGGCTATGTGCTGCGCCGCATCATCCGCCGCGCCGTGCGTCACGGCCGCAAGCTGGGTGCCACCGACGTCTTCTTCTACAAACTGGCTGCCGAGCTGGCGGTGCAGATGAAAGACGTCGCTGCCGAGCTGATCGCCCAGCTGCCGCTGGTCGAGCGAGTGCTGCGCATCGAAGAGGAGCAGTTTGTCCGCACTCTGGATCGCGGTCTGCTGCTGCTGGAAGACGCTCTGGCCAACCTGGGCGATGCCAAGGTTATTCCGGGCGAAGTGGTGTTCAAGCTCTACGACACTTACGGCTTCCCGGCCGACCTGACTGCCGACGTGGTGCGCGAGCGCGAGATCGGTATCGACGAAGAGGGCTTCAAGGCCGAGATGGAGAAGCAGCGTGCTCGTGCCAAAGAGGCCTCCAGCTTCGGCGTGAACTACAACGAGATGCTCAAGCTCGACTTCGAGACCCCCTTCACCGGTTACAAGACCCTGAGCGAGCGCACTCGCGTGGTTGGCATCTACAAGGGTGTGGAAGAGGTGAGCGGTCTTATCGCCGGTGACGAAGCAGTCATCGTGCTGGAAGAGACCCCCTTCTACGCCGAGTCCGGCGGCCAGATTGGCGACAGCGGTACCCTGAAAGTGGACGACGGCATCTTTGCCGTAACCGACACCCTAAAAGCGGGCAAGGCGATCATCCACAAGGGCTACATGGAGCTGGGCACCCTGGAGAAAGGGGCCGAGGTTGAGGCCGTGGTAGACGCTGACCGTCGTCAGGCCATCGCCCTGAACCACTCCGTGACTCACCTGCTGCATGCAGCTCTGCGTCAGGCTCTGGGCGAGCACGTCACCCAGAAAGGTTCTCTGGTTGGAGCCGAGCGCATGCGTTTCGACTTCTCCCACTTCGAGGGGCTGACCATGGCGACCATTCGCCGGGTCGAGGAGCTGGTCAACAACCAGATCCGCGCCAACCACGAAATCACCACCCAGCTGATGGATCTGGAAGCGGCCAAGTCCGCCGGTGCTATGGCGCTGTTTGGTGAAAAATATGAAGACGACGTGCGCGTGGTGCGCATGGGCGACTACTCCACCGAGCTGTGCGGCGGTACTCACGCCAAGCGCACCGGTGATATCGGCTTCTTCAAGATCATCGCCGAGAGCGGCATCGCTGCTGGCGTGCGCCGTATCGAAGCGGTGACCGGCAAAGCGGCCATCGACTTCATGCATCAGGTTGGCGAGCAGATTGAAGAGGCTGCCGCCCTGGTGAAAGGCGACCAGTTCTGCATCGCCGACAAGGTTCGCCAGATGCTGGACAAGGCCAAGATGATGGAGCGCGAGCTGGAGCAGCTTAAGGCCAAGCTGGCCGCTCAGGCTGGTAACGATCTGCTGGGTCAGGTGATCGAGATCAACGGTCAGAAGGTGCTGGTTGCAGCGCTGGAAGGGGCCGATCCGAAATCCCTGCGCGGCATGCTGGACGAGCTGAAGAACCAGATGAAGTCCGGTGTTGTGCTGCTGGCAACCTGTGCCGATGGCAAGGTCAACCTGATCGCGGGCGTCACCAACGACCTGACCGGCAAGGTCAAGGCCGGTGAGCTGGTCAATCTGGTTGCCCAGCAGGTGGGTGGCAAGGGCGGTGGCCGTCCGGACATGGCACAGGCGGGTGGTACCCAGCCTGAGGCGGTGCCGGCAGCGCTGCAATCCGTTCACTCCTGGCTGGAAGAGCGCCTGTAATCGGGCGAGGTGATCTGTGGCACTCTATGTACAGAAGTACGGCGGCACCTCGGTCGGCACACTGGAGCGGATCGAGGCGGTAGCTGAGCGGGTCGAGCAGACCCGCGCCCAGGGACACGACGTGGTGGTGGTTGTCTCCGCCATGTCGGGCGAAACCAACCGGCTGCTGGGCATGGCCCAGCAGCTGGATCCTGATGCCAACCGGCGGGAGATGGATGTACTGGTCTCCACCGGTGAGCAGGTCACCATAGCGCTGCTGGCCATCGCGTTGAACAAACGCGGTTGTCCTGCGGTCTCAATGACCGGTGATCAGGTACGGATTCACACCGATTCCGCCTATGGCAAGGCGCGCATCACCCACATCGACACCGAGCTGGTTCAGGCCGAACTGGCTGCGGGCAAGGTGGTGGTGATCGCCGGTTTCCAGGGCCGTGACGAGCATAACGCGATCACGACGCTGGGCCGCGGCGGTTCGGATACCACGGCGGTTGCCGTGGCGGCGGCCATCAAGGCCGATGAGTGCCAGATCTTTACCGATGTGGATGGGGTATACACCACGGATCCGCGCATCGAGCCCAAGGCGCGTCGTCTCGACACCATCACCTTCGAGGAGATGCTGGAGATGGCAAGTCTCGGCGCCAAGGTGCTGCAGATCCGCTCGGTGGAGTTTGCGGGCAAGTACCGCGTCCCGCTGCGGGTGCTGTCGAGCTTTATCGATGGAGAGGGAACCTTAATCACATATGGAGGTGATAGGATGGAAGCTCCCCTGGTATCCGGGATCGCTTTTAACCGCAACGAGGCCAGCCTGACCATTCTGGGCGTGCCGGACAGACCAACCGTTGCCGCGCAGATCCTGAATCCGATCAGCGACGCCAACATTGATGTCGACATGATTGTGCAGAACACCCTGGGAGATGGCACCGCCGACTTCACCTTCACGGTGAATCGTGATGACTATCGCCGCGCCCGGGCACTGCTGGAGGAGACAGCCACCGAACTTGGCGCCTCCTGCGTGCAGGGCAATGGCGAAATTGCCAAGGTTTCCATTGTCGGTGTCGGCATGTGGAACCATCCCGGTGTTGCGCGCACCATGTTCAAGGTATTGGGCGAGGAGGGGATCAACATGCAGTTGATCTCGACCTCTGAAATCAAAATCTCTGTGGTGATTGACGAGAAGTATCTGGAGCTGGCGGTGCGAGCCCTGCACGCGGCTTTCGGGTTGGATCAGGCACCGCAAGAGCAGCCCTTGGGCTAACAATCTCTGATTGATTTAGTTTCAACCATTTACCATATCGGTATCTTTGTTAGATAATGTCGCATATCGATATAAAAACAAAACAGGATACAGGAGCAAGCGAATGCTTATTTTGACTCGTCGTGTTGGGGAAACCCTGATGATTGGTGATGAAGTGACTGTCACCGTACTGGGCGTTAAAGGCAACCAGGTCCGTATCGGTGTTAACGCGCCGAAAGAGGTCTCCGTACACCGCGAAGAGATCTACCAGCGCATCCAGGCCGAGAAAGTTCCGGGCCAACCGGGCTTCTAAGCCACTTTCATGGCTGTGACAAGGCGACACCTCATGTGTCGCCTTTTGTTTTTTCTCGGCCCCTGAAATCGCCCTGCAGGGCGCGAAACTGCGGGATAAGTGCCGATATTGTTTGAATATTCCACGCTTTGACCAAATGCTGAGCGAACGCACTTTTTTCTCCAAAAAAGTGTTTGACTAAAAATCCCTGTGAAGTATTATCAGCCCCGCAAACGGAGAGGTGGCCGAGAGGCTGAAGGCGCTCCCCTGCTAAGGGAGTATGCGGCTTATACCCGCATCGGGGGTTCGAATCCCCCCTTCTCCGCCATTTGCGCCCGTAGCTCAGCTGGATAGAGTGCCTGGCTACGAACCAGGTGGTCAGAGGTTCGAATCCTCTCGGGCGCACCATATTACGACTCAAGCAAGAGTCATGTGTTGACCATCAGCAAGTCGACACTTTGGAAAAGGCTTACTGATAAGTAAGCTTTTTTTATCGTTTTAAAACAGGGCGCCCGTAGCTCAGCTGGATAGAGTACCTGGCTACGAACCAGGTGGTCAGAGGTTCGAATCCTCTCGGGCGCACCATTTAAAACGACACAACGATTTATGAGCGCCCGTAGCTCAGCTGGATAGAGTACCTGGCTACGAACCAGGTGGTCAGAGGTTCGAATCCTCTCGGGCGCACCATTTTTCAAGCAGTACACAAAAGTTTGTGAGCGCCCGTAGCTCAGCTGGATAGAGTACCTGGCTACGAACCAGGTGGTCAGAGGTTCGAATCCTCTCGGGCGCACCATATTTCAAGCAGTACCAAAAGTTTATGAGCGCCCGTAGCTCAGCTGGATAGAGTACCTGGCTACGAACCAGGTGGTCAGAGGTTCGAATCCTCTCGGGCGCACCATACAGACAGCCTCGACTTCGGTCGGGGCTGTTTTTTTATGGGCGATATTTAGCTTTTGGTGCGGATCCCCGTGCGCTGTTGCGGGTGGATCGCCCGTTTACCTGGCTGTTCTTGTCCTCATTTCTTCCCCTTTCTGTGATTGCGCACAGTTCTTCTGATCGTTGCACCGCATCACCACCCTTTGCCTCATCTATAGGTGCCTTGTATGCCTGCTGTTGCAACGGCTGATTCCGCGCAGCTTATCACTCAAGGTTTGGCTATCAACATCCTGCAAGGCCTGCAAGGCCTGCAAGGCGTTTTGCGGGCAATAAAAAAGGATGCCGCAGCATCCTTTTTTGTGAAGAGATCCACTCAGCTTTTCAGCCATTTGCGAATGCGGTTGGCATCGCCGATGGGGGTGCGTTTGCCCACCGAGTTGAGCAGCACGATGGCGAGCTCGCGGCTGTCCGGTTTGGCGCGCATCACCAGGCAGCGACCCGCTTCGTCAGTGAAGCCGGTCTTGGAGAGGCGCACGTCCCAATCCGGGTTTTTCACCAGCGGGTTGGTGTTGTTGAACATCAGGCTGTAGGCGGGGGCGCTGAAGCGCATCTCCCGGTTCTCATCCTGAGTGAACTGACGGATCAGCGGCTGGCGATAGGCGGCGGCGGCCAGCTTGCCCAGATCCTGGGCGGTGGAGACGTTGCGGGTGGAGAGGCCGGTGGAGTCGTAGAAGTGGGTATTACGCATACCCAGCTGTCTGGCCTTGTTGTTCATGGCTCGCACGAAGGCGCTGCGGCCGCCCGGATAGTGACGCGCCAGTGCCGAGGCCATCCGGTTTTCGGAGGACATCAGCGCCAGATGCAGGGCGTCGCGGCGGGTCACTTTGGTGCCCATGCGGATGCGGGAATGAGTGTGTTTGACCCGATCCAGATCGTTCTTGTCGACTGTGATGGTCTGGTTGAGATTCTGTTTGGCATCCAGCACCACCAGCGCTGTCATCAGCTTGGTAAGGGAGGCGATAGGACGCACCTTGGTGGCATTCTTCTGGTAGAGCGTCTTGCCCGTTTTTACATCCACGACCAGGGCGCTGCTCGAGCGTACTTCCAGTTTGGCAGGGTTGGGTGCCGCGCTGACCGCAGGCAATCCCAGCATTCCCATCAACCCGACAACCAGCGCTGCTGCGCGAATCCGACACCACATACAACCGACTCCATTCCCATCCAAAAAAAGGCGCTAGATTCACTCATTTTTACCCCGGCTTTACAAGGGCCGAGCGGGACTATTTCTGCTATTTGCGCAAAATTGGCGATCAAAAAAGCCCTCTGGCGAGGGCTTTCGGGTCGGGCGTTGGGCGAAGGGTCAATCCCGTGGCTGCGCGGCCCTGCGTTTGCTGATCCAGCGCCAGACCAGCGCCACCATGCCACCCACCAGCAGGGCCACCGGCAGATAGATGATGATGTTGAAGAACTGGGTCTGGTATTCGGCGGCCAGCTTGGTGTGGCTCAGGTAGTAGCCAAACCCGACCAGCGGGCAGATCCACATGATGGAGCTGATCAGATTGACGATGAGAAAGCGCCCCTGGGGCAGTTCGGTGGCACCCACGATATAGGGGTAGGCGGTGCGCACGAAGGCGATATAGCGCGCGGTGATCAGGGTGATGATCCCGTACTTGTCCAGCAGGTGGTAGACCTTCTGCTGGTGTCGCTCTTCCACATGGGACATCAGCCGATGGTAGAGCTGGGTGTGGCCGAGAAAGCGCCCCTGCATGTAACCGAGCCAGGTGCCGACAAAGGTTGCCATGATCAATAGCGGGATCACCCCGAGAGACAACACATCCTGATAGATGAGTACGCCGGTGAGGATCAGCAGGCTGTCACCGGGTAGAAAGGCGGTAGGGATGAATCCGTTTTCCAGTACCAGAAACGTCAGAATCACACCACAGATCATGAAGGCCATCTTGGGATCGGAAAGTGTGTTCAGATCGTGGTTCATAAAGGCGTGAGCCAGTTGGTAAAACTGCTCCATACTTGCAAACTCCGCAGGTTAGCTGGGTTGATCGGTCAAGGGCATGGCGAGCACCTTGTCGATGCGCAGGCCATCCATGTCAACAATTTCCAGTTGCCACTGTTCCAGTGTCACCAGGTCTCCGGTTTGTGGAACACGACCAAGGAGCAGCATGATAAGCCCTCCGAGGGTGTGATAGTGATGTTTTTCTTCTTCTGGCAGACGAACCAGCTCCAGACAGTCCTTCAACTCCGGCAGCGGGATCAGGCCATCGAGCAGCCAGCTGCCGTCGGCGCGCCGGAATGCCCAGTTGTCCTCGCCATCCTCCTGCTGGAAATCCCCCGCCAGCGCCTCCAGCAGATCCTGCTGGGTGACCAGTCCCTGCAGCTCGCCATATTCGTCCACCACCAGCGCCATCTGTTCGCTGTGGGTGCGGAAGTGGTTGAGCAGCTCTACGCCGTTGAGGGTCTCGGGCAGCAGGCTGCCCTCCTGGGTCAGGGCAGCCAGATCGATGGGCTCCCCCTTGATATAGGCGTGCAGCACCTTGCTGACATTGATGATACCCACCAATTCTGACAGGTTGCCGTCGCAGACCGGAAAATAGCTGTGGCGATACTCCACCAGTCGCTGCAGGTTGGTCTCCAGCGGCAGCGCCAGATCCAGATAGCGGATATCGCTGCGTGGCACCATCAGGGAGGAGAGGCTGCGCTCGTCGAGACGGAAGACGTTGCGCAGCATGGTGTGCTCATGATCCTCGATCACCCCGGCTTCAGAGCCCTCCACCAGCATGGCGTGGATCTCCTCCTCGGTGACGTTGGCGCTGCCGTTCTGGTTGACCCGCAGCAGCCGCAGGCTGGCATTGGTAGAGGCCGACAGCAGCCAGACGAAGGGGCGTGTCAGGGTGGCGAGCCAGTGCATGGGGCGGGCCACCAGACAGGCGATGCGCTCGGCATTGAGCTGGCCAAGCCGCTTGGGCACCAGCTCCCCCACCACGATGGAGAGATAAGTAACCACCACCACCACTATGATTGTGGCGATCAGGCCACTGCTCTTGGCCGGGAGTCCCCACTCCTGCAACCAGAGGGAGAAGGGCTGGGCCAGCAGGGATTCGCCGTAGATACCGTTGAGCAGACCTATGCTGGTAATGCCGATTTGGACGGCAGAGAGAAAATGGGTCGGGTCTTCGCCCAGTTTGAGGGCAATGGCGGCGGAGCGGTTGCCTTCAGAGGCAAGCTTGCCGAGGCGAGCCTTGCGTGCGGTGACGATGGCGATTTCTGACATGGCGAAGACGCCATTAAGCAAAATCAATCCCAGCAGGATCAATATTTCCATACAGCAACAGCACTCCTTGAGTGGATAAGATCGCTGGCAGTGTAATGAATTTGGCGGCGATGCGCTTGTGAAAGCGGGTGATCCGGCTCGCTAATTTGATGACAGCGCTTTGTGATGGCTGAAAAAAATGGCCGGAAAAGGGAAGGTCGACCCCGTCAAACTGCGTAATGGGCGAGGCTGCATTGCTGGATGGAAAAGGGCGGGAAGTCCCGCCCTTGCTTGTCATGGTTCAGACAACCCTTATCAGAACTGCTGGAACCAGCGCTGGATCTGGGCCGGATCCTTGCTCTGGGTCAGGGAGAGCATCAGCAGCACCCGCGCTTTCTGCGGGTTGAGAGTGCCGGAGGCCACGAAGCCGTACTTGGCATCATCGATCTCGGCATCCAGGGTGGTGGCGCCGGTCGGCACGCGGGCGGAGCGCACGACGCGGATGCCATCCTTGCTCGCCTTGGCCAGGGTATCGAACAGGGTGTGGTAGAGGTTGCCGTTACCCACCCCGGCGCTGACGATGCCGTCGAACTTGGCATCCACCATCGCCTTGGCTGGCAAGTCGGTGGCGTTGGCGTAGCTGTAGACGATGCCCACTTGCGGCAGCTTGTCGAGCTTGCTCACGTCAAACGGCGTCTTGCTGGTGTGTAGACGGGTCGGGCTGCGCTGATAGTCGATCTTGCCGTTGTGGATGTAGCCGAGCGGGCCGAAGTTGGGGGAAGCAAAGGTCTGCACGCCGGTGGTGTTGGTCTTGGTGACGTCGCGGGCATCGAGCACTGTGTCGTTCATCGCCACCATGACGCCACGGCCCTTGGAGGCGGGGTCGGAGGCGGTCACCACGGCGTTGTAGAGGTTGAGCGGGCCATCAGCACTCATTGCGGTGGAGGGGCGCATGGCGCCAACCAGCACTACCGGCTTGTCGCTCTTGACGGTCAGGTTGAGGAAGTAGGCGGTCTCTTCCATGGTGTCGGTGCCGTGGGTAATGACGATGCCATCCACGTCATCCTTGGCCAGCAGCTCGTTGACCCGCTTGGCCAGCTTGAGCCACACCTCGTCGTTCATGTCCTGGGAGCCGATCTTGACCACCTGCTCACCCTGCACATCGGCCACGTTCTTCATCTCGGGCACGGCGGCTATCAGGGTTTCGATGGCCACCTTGCCAGCCTCGTAGTTGGACTGGGTAGCCGACTGGCCTGCCCCGGCAATGGTGCCGCCGGTGGCCAGAATATGGACGTTGGGCAGCGCCATCGCCATGGGGGAGAGGGTCAGGCCAACGACGGCGGCGAGCAGGGTCTTGCGGATCGGTAGGGTCATGCTGCAAATCCTTATGGTTGGAATAATCGCAGCAAGTTTGCCCGTTTAATAACCCGGGTCTGTGATAAAACTCACCAAAAGACAGGTGAGTACAGATTTTTAACCTGTTTTATACCTCTATGGAGATAATTTAACTCGCAGAGAAACCCTTGGCTTCGATCAGGGCGATCAGCTCGGCCTTGCTCAGCTCGCTCTCGATAACGGCCTTGCTGCTGGCGAAATCGACGGTTGCGGTGGTGACCGCAGGCTGGGCCAGCAGCACTTTTTGCAGACTGGCGGCGCAGCCACCACAGGACATGCCGGACACGGTGAGTTCGATGGTCATGGGATATCTCCTCTGTTGATGAGCGCCAGCCTAAAGCTGCCGCCTCCGGCAAGGTCAAGCCGTCAGTACATCAACCCTAGGTAATTCATCAGAGTTGCCCCGAGGCTGGTAGTGACCAGCGAACCGAGGGTGGTGGTGGCGATGATGTTTGCGGCCAGCACGCTGTCGCCCCCCATGGCGCGGGTCATCACATAGCTGGCGGCGGCAGTCGGGGTGGCGCTGATGAGAAACAGAATACCCAGCTCCAGATGGCTGAAGCCGAGCAGAGCAGCCCCCAGAGTGAACGCAGCCGGAATGAGGCAGAGCCGCATGATACTGGCCCACCCGGCAATGGCTGCGCCACCGCGCAGGGCGTCGAGGCTGAGAGAGGCGCCGGTGCAGAGCAGCGCCAGCGGCAACGTCATGTTGGCGAAGTAGCTGCCGGTGGTGAGCAGCAGTTGCGGCATCTTGATACCGAGCAGAGTAAAAGGCAGCGCCGCCACGATGGCGATGATCAACGGATTCTTGATGATGCCGAGCAGAATGGGGCGGATACCGGTGGCACCGCCGAGACTGCGGGTGAGGGTGATCACAGCGAGAATGTTGTAGAGCACGGTCACCGCGCCGACATAGAAGGCCGCCGCCCCCAACCCTTCGTGGCCATAGGCGTTCTGCACATAGGCGAGCCCGATAATGGCGCTGTTGCCGCGAAAGCTCCCCTGCACGAAGATGCCGCGCAGCCGCTGCTCCCCGATAAAACGTCCGGCCAGCAGCTCCAGCACCAGATAGCTGATAACGGTGGCGAGCAGGCCATAGCCGATAAACCAGAGGCTCGGCATGGTGGCGAAGTTGGTACCCAGAATACTGAGAAAGAGCAGAGCGGGCAGGGTGACCTGAAACACCAGTCGCGAGGCGGATTCGGTAAAGGGATCCGGCAGCAGCCCCAACCGCTTGAGCAAGATGCCGAGCAGCAGCACCACGCAGATGGGGCCTGTGATGGAGAGGGAGAAGAGCAGACTGGCCAGCAGATCCATGATGGGCATCCTGTGCTGTGCCCACACACCCTGACGGCGGGGCAAAAAGGGCATTCTAACGCCATGGGCTTGTATTCACAGGGGTTAATCACAACAATGTGGGCAATTCCACCGCCTAGCCTCCTGTGAGCCAATTCATGGACAAGAAACTGACCATCCTCGATATCGCCAGACTGAGTGGCGTCGGCAAGTCGACCGTCTCCCGGGTGCTCAATCAGGATCCCAAGGTGAAGCAGGAGACCCGCGAGCGGGTAGAGCAGGTCATCGCCGAGCATGGCTTCGTGCCGAGCAAGTCGGCGCGGGCCATGCGCAGCCAGAGCCAGCAGGTGGTGGGGATCATTGTCTCGCGGCTCGACTCCAGCTCGGAGAATCAGGCGGTGCGCGGCATGCTGGAGACTCTCTACCAGCGTGGCTACGATGCCGTGCTGATGGAGAGCAAGTTCTCCCCCGCCAAGGTACAGGAGCATCTGGCGGTGCTGGAGCGGCGCGGGGTAGATGGCATTATCCTGTTCGCCTTCAATGACTTGGACTATGCCGCCATGGCGCCGCTGCAAGAGAAGCTGGTGCTGGTCGCCCGTGAATATCCCGGTTTCTCCTCGGTCTGCTTTGACGACGCCGGTGCGGTGCGCACCATGCTGGCGCAGCTGGCAAGCCGTGGCGCCCGCGACATCGCCTATCTGGGGGTGGATGCCTCGGATCTCACCACCGGCCAGCGCCGCCTCGACGCCTATCTCGCTTACTGCGCAGAGCAAGGGTTGCGCCCGCGCAGCGCCCTCGGCGATCTCAGCCTGCAGAGCGGCTACCGGCTGGCGGCCGAGCTGTTGACGCCCTCCACCCAGGCGCTGGTCTGCGCCAGCGACACCCTCGCCATCGGTGCGGCAAAATACCTGCAAGAACAAGGGCGTAGCGAGGTGCTGGTGACAGGACTTGGCAACAATCCCATGCTCAGTTTCCTCTTCCCCAACGCCCTCAGTCTCGATCTTGGTTACAAAGGGGCGGGGGAGCAGGCGGCGCGTCAGCTGCTCGGCCAGATTGAGCAGGCTCAGCCCCCGCTGGTGACTATCGCCCCCTGCCGAACCCTGTGAGCCCCATCACTTCCGACTGAACAAAAAGTGTGCTTTTTGTGACGCTGGCCACGAATTGGGAACGTTCCCATTTCGACCTGGCCAGATTGTCGGCATGCTAAATGGGAACGATACCAAAAACGCTCCGGCCGACAGACTGGCTCAAAAGGGCGATACAGACCACTATTCAATGGCGTCACAGAGGGAAGACCCATGTCCAAGATCAACGCACAGCAGCTTGCCACCCTGATCGACAAGATCGGCGGCAAGGAGAACATCGCCACCGTCAGCCACTGCCTGACCCGGTTGCGCTTCGTCCTGAACGATCCGGCCAAGGCCGACAGCAAGGCTATCGAAACCATCCCGGCGGTTAAGGGAAGCTTCACCCAGGGCGGTCAGTTCCAGGTGGTGATCGGTAACGAGGTAGAGCAGTGGTACAAGGCGCTGACCGAACAGCTCGGCGTCAGCGGTGGCAGCAAGGAGACCGCCAAGCAGGCGGCGCGCCAGAACATGAACCCGCTGGAGCGGGGCATCTCCCATCTGGCGGAGATCTTCGTACCGTTGCTGCCCGCCATCATCACCGGCGGTCTGATCCTGGGCTTTCGCAACGTCATCGGCGACATCAAGATGTTTGACGATGGCACTCACACCCTCACCGAGATCAGCCAGTTCTGGGCTCAGGTACACGCCTTCCTCTGGCTGCTGGGCGAGGCGATTTTCCACTTCCTGCCGGTGGGTGTTTGCTGGTCTGCAGTGAAGAAGATGGGCGGCTCCGAGATCCTCGGTATCGTGCTGGGGGTGACGCTGGTGTCACCGCAGTTGATGAACGCCTACGGCATCGGTCAGCAGACTCCCGAGGTGTGGGACTTCGGCCTGTTCGTGATCCAGAAGGTGGGCTATCAGGCACAGGTCATTCCGGCGCTGCTGGCAGGTGTCTTCCTGGCTTGGGTTGAGACCAACCTCAAGCGGATCATTCCGGCCTATCTCTATCTGGTGATTGTGCCGTTTGTCTCGCTGCTGCTGGCAGTGATCGTGGCTCACGCCTTTATCGGCCCGTTCGGTCGCTGGATTGGTGATGGCGTTGGTTTCGCTGCCAAGGCCGCCATGACCGGCTCCTTTGCTCCCATCGGCGCAGCCCTGTTCGGTTTCCTCTACGCACCGCTGGTCATCACCGGTATCCACCACACCACCAACGCAGTGGATCTGCAGCTGATGCAGAGCATGGGGGGCACCCCGATCTGGCCGCTGATCGCCCTCTCCAACATCGCTCAGGCTTCTGCAGTCGTCGGCATCATTCTGATTAGCCGCAAGGAGAACGAACGGGAGATCTCGGTACCTGCCGCCATCTCTGCCTACCTCGGGGTGACCGAACCGGCCATGTACGGTATCAACCTCAAGTACAAGTTCCCCATGCTGTGCGCCATGGTGGGCTCCAGCCTTGCGGCCCTCATCTGCGGTTTCGCCGGGGTGATGGCCAACGGCATCGGGGTAGGCGGCCTGCCGGGCATCCTCTCCATCCAGCCGCAATACTGGGCGGTGTTTGCCATCGCCATGCTGGTCGCCATCGTGGTGCCGGTGGTGCTGACCCTGCTGGTCTACAAGCGCCAGCAAGCCGCTGGCAAGTTGGCCCAAGCTAGCGCCTGACACTGATTATCAGGGCGACCCGCGGGTCGCCCTCTCCCTTTTCAATTTGTGACAAGAGAAAGAGCCATGAGCCAAACACCCTGGTGGCAGAGCGCCGTGATTTACCAGATCTATCCCAAGAGCTTTCAGGATTCCGGCGCCCGTGGCACCGGCGATCTCAAGGGGATCATGGCCCGCCTCGATTACCTCAAGACGCTGGGGGTCGATGCCCTCTGGCTGACCCCGGTCTACGTCTCGCCGCAGGTGGACAATGGCTACGACATCGCCGACTACCTTGCCATCGACCCCGCCTACGGCACCATGGCAGATTTCGAGGCGCTGCTGGCCGCCGCCCACGCGCGCGATATCCGCATCGTGATGGATATCGTGGTCAACCACACTTCCACCGAGCACGCCTGGTTCAAGTCGGCGCTGGGGGATAAAAACAGCCCTTACCGCGACTACTACATCTGGCGCGATCCGGTGGACGGCGGCGTACCCAACAACTGGCAATCCAAGTTTGGTGGCAGTGCATGGGAGCTGGATGCAGCCACCGGTCAGTATTACCTGCACCTGTTTGCCCGCGAGCAGGCGGATCTCAACTGGGAAAATCCCACAGTGCGCGCCGAGGTGAAAAAGATCATCCACTTCTGGGCCAAGAAGGGGGTGGACGGGTTCCGCCTCGATGTCATCAACCTTATCTCCAAGGATCAGGCGTTCCCGGACGACGAGATTGGCGATGGCCGCCGCTTCTACACCGACGGGCCGCGCATCCACGAATTCTTGCAGGATGTGAGCCGCGACGTCTTTGCCCCGGTGGGCGCCATGACGGTGGGGGAGATGTCCTCTACTTCGCTGGAGCACTGCCAGCGCTATGGTGCGCTGGATGGCTCCGAGCTCTCCATGGTGTTCAACTTCCACCATCTGAAGGTGGATTACCCCAACGGCGACAAGTGGACCAAGGCGCCGTTCGACTTCCTCGAACTCAAGCGCATCTTCAACCACTGGCAGAGCGGCATGCACGGCAAGGGGTGGTCGGCGCTGTTCTGGTGCAATCACGACCAACCGCGCATCGTCTCCCGTTTCGGCGATGAGGGCGAGCATAGAGTTGTAGCCGCCAAGATGCTGGCCAGCACGCTGCACGGTTTGCAGGGCACCCCCTACATCTATCAGGGGGAGGAGATCGGCATGACCAACCCCGGCTATCAGCGCATCGATGACTATCAGGATGTGGAGAGCCGCAACATCTTCGCCATCAAGCAGGCGGAAGGGATGAGCGAGGCCGAGATCCTCGCGATTCTCGGTGCCAAGTCCCGCGACAACTCGCGCACCCCGATGCAGTGGAGCGTTGCGGCCAATGCCGGTTTCACCCAAGGGACGCCCTGGCTCAAGCCAGCTGCAAACTATTCCGAGATCAATGCCGAGGCGGCGCTGGCCGACCAGCACTCGGTGTTCTGGCACTATCGGGATCTCATCGCCCTTCGCAAGGTGCACCCCATCTTCACTCAGGGGGATTATCAGGAGCTGCTGACCGGGCACCCGCAGATCTGGGCCTATGCCCGCCGTGCCAACGGTCAGACCCTGCTGGTGGTGAGCAACTTCTACGGCGAGCCGGTGGAGTTTGCCTTGCCTGCTGAGCTGCAAAGCGGGCAAGGTCGGCTGCTGCTCGGCAACTACCCCGATAGCCCGGCCCGACCGCAATCGGGTATGCTGCGCCCTTATGAATCCCTGATCTGGCTGATGGAGTAGGCGATGACGAAAGTGGTGCGCGGTACCGAGTGGCAGAAGATGGTGGCGGGGGAGCCTTATGATGCGGGCGACCCTGAGCTAAAAGCGGCGCGCGAGCGCTGCCGCAAGCTCTACCACACCTTCAACACCAGCTGGCAGGAGAAACCGGCGCGGGATGCTTTGCTGCACGAGCTGCTCGGTGGTCGCGGCCATGAGTGCGCCATCAATCCGCCGTTCTTCTGCGACTATGGCGCCAATATCTTCGTCGGCGAGAACTTCTACGCCAACGTCAATTGCACCATCCTCGACGTCTGTGAGGTGCACATCGGCGACAACGTGCTGCTGGCGCCCGGGGTGCAGATCTACACCGCCGCTCATCCGGTGGCGGTGGCGCCACGTATCAAGGGTGTCGAGTTCGGCAAGCCTGTACGGATCGGTCACAACGTCTGGATCGGCGGTAGCGTCGTCATCTGTCCCGGTGTCACCATTGGTGACAACAGCGTCATCGGTGCCGGTTCGGTGGTGACCAAAGATGTGCCAGCCAACGTGGTGGCGGCTGGCAACCCTTGCAAGGTGCTTCGGCCGATGACGGCACAGGAGCTTGAAGGCGTCATCCAGCGGTGAACAGGGCCATGAATACTATTGCTATCTGATTGATAGAAAAGCGACTTTCAGATTGTTTTGCATTCAGTGCTTATGTTCGGGGCCGCTTGGCCGATACTGTTGAGTGCAGGAGGAACCCTATGGATATATCAAGTTCTGCAAATGCGTCGTTTGGTTCTGCTCTGATGACGGCCAGTCTGGCCAAGAAACAGCAGACCCAAGAGGGCGAAGCTGCGCTGAAGCTGCTGCAAAACGCAGCGCAATCAGCGCCGGTTGCACCGACATCGGCCAGCGCTTCTCTGGGAAGCAAGATCGATATTCGCGTCTGACCCTAATGAAAAAGCCCCCATCTCGCGATGGGGGCTTTTTTATCTCTGCGATTTGGCGCGAGCCTCTTCCGCTCAGAGCGGGAAGGGGGCTGGTGCCTCGAAGGTCATCCGCTCGCCGCTGCGGGGGTGGCTGATGGTCAGACTGGCCGCATGCAGATAAAGGTGCGGTGCCGCCGCCAGCGCATCCGGATGGGCGTAGAGGTTATCGCCGAGGATGGGGTGCCCCAGCTCCAGCATATGGACGCGCAGCTGGTGCGAGCGACCTGTGATGGGGGTCAGCTTAATCAGGCTGTTGCCGTTCTCCACCTTCAGCTTTTCCCACAGGGTCAGGGCGTGGCGCCCCTCCTCGTGATCCACCTTCTGCTTCGGGCGGTTGGGCCAGTCGACGCAGAGCGGCAGGTCAACCTGTCCCGACTCTGCTTCCGGCTCGCCCCACACCCAGGCGAGGTAGTGCTTCTCGGTCTCCCGCTCGCGAAATTGCCGGCTCAGCTCCCGATGAGAGTTGGGATTGAGGGGAATGACAATGACGCCAGTGGTGGACATGTCGAGGCGATGAGCCGCCGCCGCCTTGGGGTGCTGCTGCTTCACCCGATGCAGGACGCTGTCTTCATTCTCGGGGCCGCGCCCGGGGACGCTCAGCAGGCCAGTGGGCTTGTTGACCACCATGATGTCCTTGTCCTTGAACAGGATATCGAGCCAGGGTTCCAGAGGCGGTGAGTATTCAAACATAAATGTCTCGCATCAGAAGGTGGGGGCAAGCCCCCATCAGTTATGGGTAACCACGACAAAGCGGCCTTGGGTATCCAGTTTGAGCTGGGTCTGGCCGCTGTCGGTCGGTACCTTGTCAGTTATGGGTGACCACGATAAAGCGGATGGCATCCAGCTTGAGTTGGGTCTGATCGATCAGGTGGTGCAATTCTGCCTGCAGATTGCGCAGATAATCCAGTTCGCTGTCGCGCACGTTCGGGTTGACCGCCTTGAGCGCTTCCAGACGATCCAGATCCTGCTGCAGGGTCTGCGCCATCTGGGCACGGGCCTTGTCGACAATCCCGGCTTTCAGCTCTTCGGCAATGGCCTGGCCCTTGCCGATCAGAGCGTGGATCACCGGTTGGGATGCAGTCACGAGCTTGCTGCCGAGGTGGCGATTGACCGGAGTCAGCTGGCGGTTGAAGGCATCGAACGCCACTTTCTCACCCAGATTCTGGCCGTTCTTGTCCATCAGCAGACGGATCGGCGTCGGCGGCATGAAGCGGTAGAGCTGGGGATGGGCCGCAGACTCGGCAACGAAGATCAGCTCAAGCAGGATGGAGCCGATGGGCAGCGCCTTGTTCTTGAGCAGTGCGACCGAGGTGGCACCGATCTCGGAGCCCAGGATCAGGTCGATACCGCCGCGCATCATGGGGTGATCCCAGGAGAGCAGCGCCATGTCATCCCGCGACAGGGCGGTGTTACGATCGAAGGTGATGGTCATGCCATCTTGCGGCAGGCCCGGGAAGCTGGAGACCAGCATGTGATCCCCGGGGGTCAGCACCAGCGCGTTCTCGCCACGGTCATCCTGATTGACGCCGATCTCGTCGAACATCTTGAGAGCGAAGGAGATCATGCCGGTGTCGTCATCTTCGGCGGCCAGCTTGTCGACCAGTTGCTGGGCGGCTGCGCCACCGCTGGAGTGGATCTCCAGCAGGCGATCGCGACCCTGCTCCAGTCGAGCCTTGAGCGGCTCGTGCAGTTCGCGGGTCTTGATCAGCAGGGCGTCGAGAGCTGCCTGATCGCCGGTGTTGGCGGCCAGCAGCTCGAACAGCTCTTCACGTACCGCTTCGAATACCGGGCGGGCAGTCGGGCAGGTCTGCTCGAACGCGTCCAGACCATCGTGATACCAGAGCTGCAGGGCGCGCTGGGCAGTCCCTTCCAGATAGGGCACGTGGATCTCGACGGTATTCTGCTGACCGATACGATCCAGTCGGCCGATACGTTGTTCCAGCAGATCCGGATTGAGCGGCAGATCGAACAGCACCAGATGACTGGCAAACTGGAAGTTGCGTCCTTCTGAACCGATCTCGGAGCAGAGCAGCACTTGGGCGCCACCCTCTTGCTGGGCGAAATAGGCGGAGGCCTTGTCCCGCTCGAGGATCGACATCCCTTCGTGGAACACGGCACCACGGATCCCTTCACGGGTACGCAGCGCCTCTTCCAGCGCGATGGCGGTCGCCGCTTCGGAGCAGATCACCAGCACCTTCTGCTGGCGGGCTGAGAGCAGCAGCTCCAGCAACCATTCTACGCGCGGGTCGAACTGGGTCCAGGTGGCGTTGTCGCCTTCGAACTGCTGGAAGATCTTCTCGGGATAGAGGTAGCGCAGGGCACGGGTCTGCAGATCGCCACCGTTACCACCCATCATGCCCATCACCTTGATGGCAGTCTTGTACTGCTCCGGCAGCGGCATAGGGTAGACGTTGAGGTGACGCTCGGGGAAGCCCTGAATATTGGCGCGGCTGTTACGGAACAGCACCCGGCCGGTGCCGTGCTGGTCCAGCAGCTTGGCGACTGCCTGCTGGCGGGCCTCAGCATCGCTCAAGTCCAGCCCTTCCAGCTGGCTGGCGAGGATCTGTCTGGCTTCATCGCTCAGGGTCTCGCCATCCAGCAGCTCTTGTGCGGCGCTGGCGACCTGACCATAGGCCTGCTCCTCGGCGAGGAAAGCCTCGTAGTCGTAGAAACGTTCGGGATCGAGCAGGCGCAGACGGGCAAAGTGGCTCTGGTGGCCCAGCTGATCCGGTGTCGCAGTCAGCAGCAGCACGCCCGGCACCTGTTCGGCCAGCGCTTCCACCATTTCATAGGCACGGCTCGGCGCCTCTTCACTCCACTCCAGATGGTGGGCTTCGTCGACAACCAGCAGATCCCACTCGGCTTCCAGCACCTGCTCGAAGCGACGACGCTTCTTGCGCAGGAAGTCGAGGCTGCAGATCACCAGCTGTTCGGTCTCGAAGGGGTTCTCCGCATCTGCAAACGCCTCGATGCAGCGCTCCTCGTCAAACAGGGAGAAGTGCAGGTTGAAACGGCGCAGCATTTCGACCAGCCATTGGTGCTGGAGCGTCTCGGGCAGCAGAATGAGCACCCGATGGGCGCGGCCGGAGAGCAGTTGCTGATGAATGATCATGCCCGCTTCGATGGTCTTGCCCAGGCCAACCTCATCGGCCAGCAGTACGCGCGGAGCGTAGCGGTGACCCACTTCATGGGCAATATAGAGCTGGTGCGGGATCAGGCTGACCCGGCCACCGGCCAGACCACGAGTCGGGTTGCGACGACGTTGGTGCTGGTTGATCAGCGCTTCGTAGCGCAGGGTGAAGCGGGACATCCGATCGATCTGACCGGCGAACAGGCGATCCTGCGGCTTGTTGAACTTGATAAAGTTGTTGAGAAACACTTCCTTGAGGGCAACGGGCTCATTATTGTCGGTGCGCACACCTACATATATAAGCAGGCCGTCTTTCTCCTGCACTTCTTCGACCGTCATGGTCCAGTCTTCGTGACTGGTGATCTGATCGCCCACATTGAAGCTGACCCGGGTGACCGGCGCCTCTTCTTTGGCATACATGCGGTTTTCACCGGTAGCCGGAAACAACAGGGTAACCATGCGTCCTTCAACAGCAACGACAGTCCCCAACCCCAGATCCGTCTCTGTATCACTAATCCAACGCTGGCCAAGTGCAAAAGGCATTAAACTCTCCAAAGCCCAAGAGTGTGTGAATCGCAAAGGGGCGCTATGTTACCCGAAGGCGTGACCTCGATCACCATGCATATAGATGTAGAGAGACCAAATCGCCACAACCTTGATCTGCTACCACCGCCACGCCATCTAGAGGATAGCGAGCTCGCCAAACGGGTGTGTTGTTGCAGGATAAATGCGCTTTTTGGGTGATTAGTGAACGGTTGAACCCAAAATGCGAATTTAATTCGAAAACACCCTTGCAAGCGTGATCCAGATCCCTATAATGCGCCTCCATCGACAGGGCAAGCGGCAACGCAAACAACCTCGTCGGTAACCTCGAAAAGCCTTTGAAAATAAGGCTTGACTCGAGAAGGCGGTTGAGTAGAATTCCACTCCCGCAGCAACACACTGTTGC